>JBFWOL010000001.1:0-638649 GCA_050250535.1 Fimbriimonadaceae bacterium
TCGCCTTGGTTCGATCCTGCTCTGGCTCGGCGTCGTACTTGTCTTCCACTCATTGAGGTTATTCGAGCCCGTGATACGTCCCAATGCGAGCCAGAAGTTCTTGAAGGCGGGCTTCGCTTGGCTCCTCGTAGCTACGACGATGGCGAGCCTTGAGCGGTTGCACCTCTCGGCAGTCCACCTTCCGTTCTCGCACGCCTTCACCGGCGCGGTTCGGCACGCCGTTACCGTCGGTTTCATCTCGCAAATGATCATGGGTGTGGGATTCCACGTCGCATCGCGGATGAGTTCTGCCGGCGAAGTCGGCACCAAGGCTCTTTGGGCGGCCTGGTGGTTGGTCAACATCGGCAATGCAGGAAGGGTCTTCCTGGAGTTGGCGACCGACTACTCGCCAGGAGCTTTCGCTCCTATGGGTGCCACCGGTTTCATCGAGTTGGTGGGGCTCGGCCTATGGGCTGCAGTGATGGTGGGGCAGCTCTCCCGGAAACTGTCCGGCGCTGTTACCAGCTGCTAGCAAAGGTTCTGCGGCGACCCGGCGTCGTAGGCGGCGACGTTCTCGACCGTGACCTCGCGGATAGCATCAAGGGAGTCGATGGTGTAATACGCTATATGGGGTGTTACCAACACTTTCGGATACCCTGCGAGAGTCAAGCCCTCGGCCATTTGCAAGGCTTCGAGCCTGGTAGGGTCATCGACCAGCGTTTGCACAAGAGTTTCAGGTGCCAGCAACGTCTCCCCTTCGAGCACGTCTAAGGCAGCACCTTCCACGATTCCATCCTCTAACGCCCAAAGCAGCGCCTGGGTGTCAACGACCGGCCCGCGGGAGGTGTTCACTAAGAGCATGCCTCTCTTCATTCGCTGGAATTCTTCCCTTCCGATCATATGCCGTGTTTGATCGGTCAACGGGCAACAAATCGCCAGGACGTCGGCCCGTGAAAGCAAGCCGTCTAGGGACATGTACTCGGCGCGAACCTCGGGACGCGGGTTCGGGTCTGCTGCGACCACCCGCGTCCCGAACGCGGCCGCAAGATCGGCTACCTTGGCTCCTATATGGCCCGTGCCGATGATGCCAAGCGTCCTTCCCGCAAGGTTGCGGCCAAGCAATGCGGCCAATCCAAAGTCGTGTTCCCGCGTTCTTGCGTACGCATGGTGGAGCCTCCGAGACAAGGCCAAGATCAAAGCCATATTGAATTCGGCCACCGCGGGCCCGTAGTCGGGCACGTTGCAGACCTTGACCTCTCGCGCACGAGCACACTGCAGATCAATGTGGTCATATCCCGCCGAACCAGTCACGATCAATTCCACATTGGGCAAGAGATCCATCTCCCGAGGGCCAATCGGTGACCGTACGGTCACGGCAACTACCCTGGCCGAGTCCACCACGCTTCCCAGCATCTCCAGTAGGCCCGGATGGACATGCACGGAATCCGGGCCGAACCGCTCTCGAAACAAGCGTGCGAGCGCTTCGTCCCCCTCGGTTACAACGATTGCTCCAGGAGCAGAGAAGCAAGAGGGGTTCATGCGGCCAGGTGACACCTCGTTCACGGTGCCGCCTCCCGACTAATCGCTTCGATACCGCCTGCGAGGGAGTACGCTTCGATTCCTTGGCCGCGTAGCCAATACGCCGCCTGGGTAGAGCGAATTCCGTGAGCACAGACAAGTGCGACCGGACTATGAAGCCTCTCCGCCACCTCGAGCAGTCGGTCGGGATCGCTCATGGGAGCGGCAATGGCATCGGGGACGCCCAGGTGTTGCCTGCGCTCGTGCGCCTCTCGAATGTCGATCACGGCCATCCCGCCCCGATTGGCGTCACCAAGTGTCAAATGAATTGCCATCGCCTCTCTCCCATTGCCGCACACAGGGCATTCATGGCTCAGGTGTCGGCGCAAGATTCGATGACTCATGTCCCGCAAGTCCATCATCATCAAACTTTCTCCCAGCGAGCCCCGTCCGTCCAGGGCGACCTGGATCGCCTCCGCTGCCTGGAGGGAGCCGAACACCCCGACGAGCGCACCCAAGACCCCTTCCTCAGAGCAAGTCCCGACACACCCGTCCGCCGGAGCTTCGCTCCAAATGCATCGTAGGCATCCAGCGGTCGGATCGGGCAAGACGGTGAGAATGCTGCCCTCGTACCGGTGGACGCTTGCGGTCACCAGTGGTTTCCCCATGCGCCTGCACGCATCGTTCAAAAGAAACTTAACGTCAAACCGATCGGTTCCATCCACGACGATGTCGTAACCCTCCAAGATGGAGTCCACACTGGCTTGATCGATGTGCGGCAGGGCACGGGCTTCGATCCACGGATTCATGTGCGCGACAGCCCGGGCCGCGAGATCGGCTTTGGCCTTGCCGACGTCCGACGGGCTGTAGAGCGGTTGCCGTTGAAGGTTGGTGATATCCACGGTATCACTGTCCGCAACCCCGATCAGTCCAAACCCCGCACCGGCAAGGTATGGCAACGCAGCGCATCCCAGGCCCCCTGCCCCCACCACGAGCACTCGCGTCCGGGATAGCTTCGCCACACCGGCTCGGCCAATCTCAGGGAGGCTGGCGTGCCGCCGGTGATACTCCGCGGCCCTCTCCCCTGATTGGACACCGAGCCATTCTGACGATCCGTCAGCGTAGTGCTCGCGCTTCCAAATCGGTACTCGGGCCTTGACTTCCTCCAAGATGTAGGAACACGCCTGGAACGCCTCCTTCCGGTGCCCCGCAGCCACAGCGATCCACACCGCGGTCTCCCCGACCTCCAGGGTGCCCACACGGTGAACGGCCTTGGCTTCGATCAAGCCGAACTTCTCCACGGCAGCCGTCAAGATCCGACTGCCCTCGGCTTCTGCTAACGTGAAATGACAATCGTATTCGAGATGTTTGACCTCACGTCCGTCGTTGCGGTTTCGGACCTTGCCTTCAAACGTGGCGATCCCACCAGCACCGGCCTCTTCCAGGACTTGTGCGACGATTGGAGTCCTGACGATATGAAACACGTTAGCCGCCACAGACGGGCGGAATGAGAACCACTGCCTCCACCCCCTCCAACGCTGTTTCGGCTCCGCAAATCGCGTTCCCGATACCAAATTTCACGAGGTTAGTCGGCAAGACAAAGCCGTATCTTTCTCTTAGCTCGCAGTACAGATCGCCACAGGTTGCTGCCGTGGACTCGATTGTAGCCGTTGCCGTGCCTGCCTGGTCTCGCAAGCTGGCGCAGAACTCGATGCGGATCGTACGGCTCACGAAAGCCCCCATTGCAGCAAGATTGCCTGAATCTCCTCGCCGGTGTTTGCGCCGGAACACTCGGAAGGAACCACGGCAAGCGCGTTCGCTCCGGCGAGGAGTCGAGACTTGTACGATGCGCGATCCACGAACGGATCGATCTGCCCCTGGCGATAGTGCGCAGGCACAAACTCGACCCTTCCACGCTTCTTTTTGATCGATTGTAAGAGTCGGCCCGATACCTCGGTAAACCCTTGCCAACATCCCGTACGGGCCAAGATGTGTGGCCGGACAAGAACACTAAAACAGACCATGGCCGAGACTGGGTTGCCAGGCAGACCGAAAACGCTACTGCCGCCGCAGGTGCCGAACGCAACCGGCTTTCCGGGCTTCATCGCAACGCCCCAGAAGTGCTCCTCGACCCTTGAGGCTGCAAGCGCAGGACGTACAAGATCGTGCGCTCCCACCGAGACTCCTCCGCTCGTCAATAGCAGGTCGCAATCGCCCAGGACGGCACGGCACGCGTTCTCAATCTTAACTCGAGTATCTGGCACAAGGATCACGTGACGGACTTCGCACCCCAGCGCTTCGGCTGCTGCCCGCAAGGCAGTGGAGTTTGACTCATAGATCTGGCCAGGTGCCAACTCCCCGCCGGTTTGCACGAGCTCGTCACCGGTCGAGACGATCCCTACGCGGAGCCTCCGCCTCACCTCCACTCGAGTGACTCCGCTGGCGGCCAGGGCTGCGATCGTCGCGGGACTCACAGGCCCGTCGCAAACGATCTCAGTGCCAGCCCTTGCCTCGCTTCCCGCAACGCGGATATGGTCTCCGCGCGTAGCGTGCGTTCGAAACTGGACGAGGCTCCCATCCACTTCGGCGTCCTCCTGCATGACGATTGCTGCGCAACCCGCCGGAACCATAGCCCCGGTGAAAATTCGAAGCACCTCTCCATGGCGCAGCAGCTTTGGCGGTCCGCCCGCACGGATTTCACCGGCGAGTCGGAACGTATTGGTAGCTACGAACTCGACGTCTTCCTCGGCAATCGCAAAGCCGTCCACAGCGGAGTTGTTAAAGCGGGGAAGGTCAGTCTCTGTGCGTACGCTGCTTGAGAGAACCCTCCCAGCAACGTCGTCGAGCCGTACTTGCTCGCTCTCTACCAACGCAGCGTTCTCGATAACCAGGCGCAGCGCGTCCTCGTACTGGACAAGGGCCGACGTCTCAGCCACCATGGCGGGCACCTGCCATCACCGAGAGGGTGTGCAAGAGATACGGGAAGAGTCCATCCACGGCGTCCGTAACGGCCCCAGGCGAACCCGGCACTGCAAGGACGATGCTGTCTCCGATGATTCCGGCGACCGGACGACCAAGCATTGTCGCGGGAAAGCGCTTTTGACCAAAGGACTGGATACGGTGCTCGACCCCAGTGAGACGGCGGCTCAGCAGGGGAACGATCGCTTCGGGCGTAACATCTCTCGGTCCGGCCCCGGTGCCACCCGTCAGCACAATCAGGTTCCTCCCTTTCAGCGACTCGACTGCCTCGACTATCCGCACCTCCACGTCGGGAACGACCAGAGGCTCACCGACTTCCCCTCCCAACTCTCTCAATCGGGCTACAAGCAGCTTCCCCGAGGAGTCGATTGACGTTCCGGCGGCAACCGAGTCCGAGACCACCACTACCGCCGCGGAGAAGCTCTCCACCGTCGGATAGTCGGACTTCCCGCCAGATTTGTCCAGAAGCCGGACGTTCGTAATCTGCATCTCTGAGTCAACAGGCTTGAGGAGGTCGAAGAGGTTTAGCACTGCGACCGACGCCCCCGCCAACGCCTCCATCTCGACTCCCGTCTTATACACGGCACGGACAGTGACGACGCACTCGACTCGATCCTCCAAGACGGTGAACTCGACGTCCACCCAATCCACCGGAACAGGGTGGCAGTACGGAATGAGTTGCGAGGTTGTCTTTGCCGTTTGGATTGCGGCGACTCGGGCTACTGGAAAGGGATCGCCCTTCGGACACTTCCCTTCCAGAATTAGTCCGATCGTCGCTGGCGAAACACGGAGTGTCGCCGTTGCCTTTGCCTCGCGAAGGCTAGACGACTTGTGCGATACGTCGCGCATTCCGATCCTAGCCACCGATCGCCACCATGCTCTTGTTGGGGAGTAGGACGAGGCGGTCGAGCGGCGGGTGGCCACGCCATTTGAGCGACAGCTCGCTACGGACTAATCGTGAGAGTTCCTCGTCGGTCGCGCCTTCTCGCATCGGAGTTCGCAAGTCGCGCTCGGCCCTTGCGAAGAGGCAAGTCTTGAGCCCGCCCTCTGCGGTGAGCCGAATCCGATTGCAGCCTTCGCAGAAGGGCTGCGTCATCGAAGTCACGAAACCGATCTTCCCCTTGAAGCCCTCAATCCCGAAGTCCTTCCCTACGTCGCTCACGTCACCAGGGAGTCGCTCCAGGTCGAACCGTTCAGCGATCGTGGCCCGCATCGCCGCGTAAGGGAAAAGCTGGGCGTCAGACCACCCATTGCCGTTAAACGGCATGAATTCAATGAAACGCAGGTGCAGCGGCCGGTCTTTGGCAAGGCTCACAAAGTCGTGGATCTCGTCGTCGTTGACTCCAGCCATCACCACAATGTTGACCTTGACCTCCTCGAAGCCTGCATCGATGGCAGCGTTGATGCCCCGCAAAACTCGCGGAAGCTCGTCCCTACGTGTGATGGAAAAATACTTATCGCGCTGTAGCGAATCAAGTGACACGTTGAGTCCGGTCAGGCCCGCTCGACGGTAGTTACGTGCCTGGCTCTCCAATGTCGTGCCGTTCGTTGTCATCCAGACGGGCACCTCAGGTGAAATCGCGGCGAGGAGCTTGATCAGGTCCGCAATGCCCTTGCGGACTGTCGGCTCACCTCCTGTGAGCCGGAGCTTGTTTACGCCCATTGCGACAAAGAGACTGGCGAGCCGCTCGATCTCTTCGAACGTCAGCACTTCCGACTTGGGAATCCAGTCTAAGCCGTCGGGCGGCATGCAGTAGCGACACCGGAGGTTGCACCTGTCGGTAACGGAGATCCGGAGGTAGCTGTGCTTCCGCCCAAACGAGTCGGCAAGCTGCTCCATATCCTCTCAGACTACCAGTAGCCTTCCATGGAAGAATATGAGCCGCGTCATAAGCCGCCCTTTGTGCGGAGGGCCTGCCATTCCTCTGGGGTGTTCGCACTGGCGACCGAACCAGGTTGCAGTCCGCTGGCAGCGAGATCTTCGTCCGTTACCTCGCAGACTTTCAAGGCCCGGACCCACTCCATCATCCTCCCTTCGCCCGCATCGAACCCACGCGCAATGTCAAACGCCACGTTCGAGTAGAGGGCGGCGAGCGGCTGCAACCTTCCTTCAAGGGAGGGCACGACCGCGTCATATCCATCAGCCTGGGCTCGAAGAACGCCCACTACGGCCGGGTCGAACAGCGGAAGGTCGCAAGAGCACACGAAGACCCAATCGTGATCAGGCCGAAACGCCGCAAGCGCGCGCAAGGGCCCTGAATCCGGCTCGAGATCCGCAACGCCTTGAGGCCCGAGGACTGTGGTCGGGAACCCTGCCGTTTCAAGCATGCGAACCAAGCGAACGTGCATGGCTTCCCCTTTGATCAGGATCGAGGCCTTGTCTTTGCCCATGCGCCGGCTCTGTCCACCGGTAAGGACGACAGCCTCGACGCTCAACTACTCTCCTTCGAGGACATCGTCCGCCCAGCTGAGTGCGGCCATCATGCCCGGAAAGCCCAAGGTCGTCGTAGCCTGGAGCACAGCGTGCCGGATCTCGTCCGCGCTCGCTCCCGCCTTCCGCGCCTTCCTGACGTGGCTGTGCACGGCACCCTCCATCCTTGCGCCAATGGCGATGCCCAGCTTTACGAGGGCCTGAGTCTTGGGGTCGAGCGGGCCGGCTGATTTCACGGCCGTACCCAGGTCGTGATATGCGCTGCCGATTTCCGGAAAGCGCTCTAGGAACTGCGTGTATCGGTCAGGGAGTTTGTCCATGGTCAGTCTCTCAAGGTCTCGTTGAGAACGTCAGGCTTCCGAACGGTGATTACCTGGTGGTCTGTAGTGACGATCTGTGCCTTCTGCCACTTGCTCATGACTCGGATACACGTCTCGACCGTCGTTCCCGCCATCTCGGCGATGTCCTGACGGGTAAGAGGCACTCCAAGCCGGATGCCTCCAAGCTTGCCTGTCTTTCCGTAGGATTCTCCAAGGATGAGAAGGACGGCGGCGATCCTTTGCTCGACCTTCCCGTTGCTCAGCCGCGCCATCATTTCGTGTGCCCGCCTAAGCCTTGGGCCGAGCGTACGGAGCATCTGGTCGCGAAGGACCGGGTTTGCCGCATATAGGTGCAGCAGGATTCGAGACGGCGTCTTGAGGTACCAGCACGGAGTGACGGCAATGGCACTTAAGGGAAAGTCCCTGCCTTCGAGAGCTGCGAGGAGTCCAAAACACTGCCCGGGACCGAGAAGCTCCACCGCGATCTCGGCCCCGTGAGGCGCTGTCCGGGTCATTTTGACGAATCCGGCTCCCATGACTGCAAAGAACTCGCTCGGCATGCCAGCGACCCAGATGGTCTCGCCCCTCTCCGCGTAAGCGAGCTGCGAGCCTTCCATCAGAGTTCCCTGCTCCTCTTCGGACAACGGATTAAGGACCGAGCACGCTCCGATCACGGCATGAGCCGAGGGTCTCTCGATAGGCGCGCTCACAACATCCCCTATGATGAACGATCGCTCGAGCGAAGCCATAGGCGGCCATACTTGCCGCTCCGATGCCTCGGCGCCATGACTGGCATCATGTGCGCACTCTATGACCAGCATCATGGTTCGTTGCTCGCCCGACCCGTACGATGGGACTAGGTACACGCACGAGAACACCATGGCGACACGAATGACGGTTCCCGGTAGGTCAGGCTCTCAGAGGCTCCCAGGCGAGGCTCGTGTTGTTCGGACCACAGACAGTCCCAACTGCACGGGTGCGTGCGGGTGGCTTGCAACGGTGGTGGACGACGTGATCGTCGACCTTAAACCGGCGGCCGACTATCCGTGCGAAGAGTACAACCCGCGAGGCTGCCTCCGGGGGATGTCCATGACCCACATGATTTATGGCCCGGACAGGGTCAAGACCCCGCTCATCCGTACGGGCGAGCGCGGCGAGGGCAAGTGGAAGGAGGCCAGCTGGGACGAGGCACTCGACTACATCGCCTCAAGGATGCTCTCGATCATCCAGAACCACGGGCCGGAAAGCATGCTCCTCTTCAACCAAGTCGTGGGAACCGGCTACGTCCAGAAAGGGGCACAAGTCCGCATGGCCGCTCTGCTCGGAATGACGTTTGCCACGGCGTACGACTTCAACGGCGACATCTCGATGGGCTTCACCCACACCATGGGCATCGACTGTGTGGAATGCGAGACCAAGAGCTGGGGCCATGCCAAGACGGCGATCCTCTGGTCGAGCAACGTGTTCCAGACCCGGATTCCGGATGCGCAATTCCTGACCAAAGTCGCCAAGCAGCGCAACAACTGCAAGATCATCTCCATTGACCCGCGATGCAGCCAAACCGCCAAGGGCTCCGATCTCTGGGTGCCCATTCATCCTGGAACCGACGGGCTACTCGCCCTCGCTATGTGCTACACGATCATCGAGAACAACTGGGTGGACTGGGAGTTCTTACGCAAGTACACCGACTGCGCTACGTTGATTCGAGCCGACAACGGGCAGAGGCTTCGGGCATCAGACGTCGGGCTTGGCTCCGACATGGAGTTTATGGTGTGGGACGAAACGGAGGACCGCCTTTACAAGCTGCCGACCGAGTCGCTCGCCCTAGACCCGGATTTCCGCCCCGCCTTCCAAGGTACGCGAGAGGTCGAGATCAACGGGGCTCTAGTGAAGGTGACCCCGGTCTTGCAGATCCTGGAAGACTCGATCATGCGCGACGAGTACAAGCCAGAGAACGTCGCAGAACGGACCGACATCCCTGCGGAGACGATCCGCTCGATCTCAAAAGAGTACGCGCTGAACCGTCCTAGCTCGATCATCATCGGCATGGGAGTCAACCACCGGTTGCACGGAGACCTCACCATCCGCTCGATCCTGCTGCTCTCCGCACTCGTCGGTGCGCACGGGAGGCCAGGCGAGTCGGTTTCAATCTACTCGGGGCAGCACCACTTCCGGCTCGATGTCAGCCCTTGGTGGTTCCCCAACGGCAAGCGCCCAAACGCATGCCCGATGCACTACTTTGTCCTGGGTGCGCCGTCAGAGACGATCAATCCGAAGATCAAGTTCCCCAAAAGTGGCTTCAAGGCACTGTTCGTCTCGCACGGAAATCCGCTGGTCACAGAGTTCTCCGACCCGCTCAAGGAGGCGATCGACCGGCTCGAGCTGTTCGTGACCATCGACTTCTCCATGTCGCCCACCTGCGACTATAGCGACGTCGTGCTTCCTGCACCGACGTTCTGGGAAAAGCAGGAGCTAGTCGGCACATCGTGCCACCCGTACCTCCAGATCCAGCAGGAAGTTGTGACCCCACAGTACGACAGCAGGACTGAATTGTGGATCGTGCAACAGATCATCAAGCGGGTCGCCCCGGAGCTCGCCAAGGAAATGGACTACACCGAGGCCGAGATCATTGCCATGCTCCTCGAGGGTGGCGGCAAAGAAGTCGCTGGCATCACCTATGAGCAGCTCGTCGAGGGCCCGGTCCGACTGAAGGTCCACGACCCTGAGGTGGGGTGCGACGAGCAGTTCCTCGAGGACAAGCCCTTTCCCCCTCGCGCATACCCCTTCCCCGAGGGCGTACAGCGCGAGTTCCTCAAAACGGGCCGGATGGAGTTCTTCAAGGAAGAGCCCGAGTTCCAGGCCCTGGGCGAGGAGATCCCAGTCTTCAAGCCCGCCTTCTCCCATCTGCCGCCCGAAGACCAAAAGCTACCGTTGAGCATCGTCACTCCGCACAGCAAATGGCGCGTGCACTCGACGCACTCCAACAACCGTCTCCTCTTGAACCTCAACCGAGGCGCGGTGGTCGAGATCAACCCGATCGACGCCCTGCGTAGAGGCATCCGTGACGGAGACTCGGTGGAGATCTTCAATAACAACGGATCCTACAAGCTCTGGGCGCTACTGACAGAGACGATCAAGCCCGGAGTCCTCTGCGTAGACCATGGATGGTGGGACCGCTATCTCGGCGGTGGCAAGTATCACTCCGTACACACGCACCAGAAAGTGAAGCCGACCCACGAGAACTACTACCTTCCTGCAGTCTACGCACCCGGCCAGCACTGGAAGGACACGAGAGTGGACATCCGGAAGGCATAGCACGTCGCCCGCATCGATTCAGCACGCGAGGGACGAATCGGAATCAAGACCTGCCCTCGGACCGAGGCTCGTCGCGCCTGCGTTACGTGGCACCAGAGACGTGCCCGGCTACCGTTCCCACGCCGCGATCTGCTCGGGCAGGTCGCCCATCGGCTCGTTGCAGTTCGTTCCCGTCAGTTCGAGAATCTGCTCCGTGAACCATACATCGAGCTGCTCCTGGGATTCTGCGAGGCTCTTCATGACTTGCTGGGCGTTGGTAGCGTGGGGGTAGATGATCATGAAATCGCCCACCGGCGACTGTTGGAGGAACCTGCTCTCCTTGGTGACGGTCGTGTCAGCCTGGCTTAACCGTTCCCGCCGTTCTCCATCAATTTGGCCGCGAACGCTCGGGCGGCCTTGGTCTTGCTATCGAGGATCGGAGCAAAGAAAGCGCACCCCATGGAGCTGCCTGGAAAGTAAGCCGCACACCTTGCCCTGAGTCTAGCTTGCGCTTACCCGAAACATGGAGCGGAAACGGAGCGCCGCTCCCAATTTGGTGGACCGTGAAGGACTCGAACCTTCGACCCGCTGATTAAGAGTCAGCTGCTCTACCAACTGAGCTAACGGTCCACGAGCCGAGAAAGGGTACCCGCGGGCGGGGACGCGGTCAAGGGAGCCCTGGGCCGCCCCGACAATCCCAACGCAATCAGTACTTGAACTGCGTCCGCACCGTAAGAATCCCGTACTGCCGCGGGCGAGAAGGATCGGAGACCCGGGTGTAGGCCAAAGATAGCTTCGCACCTGGGCTGAGCGTGTACGAGTACACCAGCCCAAAGGCGTCGTACAAGTCGCCGCCCAGCCCGGTGTTCGGATCGAACTGCTCGTACCGAATTGCCACCTGGCTCCGCTCCGCGAAGTCGTAGGCGAGCTGCGCCTGCCATCCGCGCATGTTGCTTGACGTCCGGCCGGGCGATGGCCGATCGAACCGTACTGGCACGCGGTCGCGGCCAAACATCGCTTCTGCCCGCAGGACGAGTCCCGGCGCAATCCCGCTATAGCGGCCATCGAAGTATACGAACCGACGCTCGGTGCGCTCGTAGAAGTTTCCAGCGGAGTCTGTGAAGCCAGGTCGTGCACCCAAGAGCGCGGCGAGGCCGACTTCATACTCCTCTCGCTCGAGCCTGAGCCCTCCCAGCCAAGCCATTTTTCCTGCCACGCCTGGAGCGAGTCCGGTCTGCTCCCGGTCGCCTGCGCTCAGCGCGTCAAAGACTCCGAAGTCAGCGTAGAGGCCGTTCTCCAGCTCGTGCCGGACGGCAATCCCCCGCATCCGATCTCCGGAGAACATGACCCGGTTGTACTGGGCCGGTTCCGGCATCTCCCGTAGGCTCGAAGACCGAGTCAGTTCGTACCCGAGCTTGGGGCGCATTTGGCCGGCGGAAGCCTCGTTCGTTCCGAAGCGTTTCGTGAGATACGCGTCCCGCAACTGGGATTCGGTCGACGTCGTGCCGCTCGCCAATTCTAAGCCGAACTTGAACTTCGTGTCGGCGTCGAGCGATACGGTGCTCCCAAATTCCATCCGCCTGACATCGAACGCGCTTTGCCCCGCGCCTTTGTCGTCGCTGTTTTGGAACTGGACCTGCAGGTAGCCGCCTGGTTTCACCTGCTTGAGGCCGGCAATGTCTCCTTTCATGCCCGGAATCGCCTTGTCCTGCGTCTCGATCCAGGCTTGGATCCCTGAAAGCTCGCTCTCGACCTTCTTGAGCCGCTCGTTGATCTGCTGAAGCTCAGCGACCATCTTTTTCATCAGTTCGACGGTCTCGTCGTTCACCCCGACCTTGCCTTCTGCCGCAAGCTTGGCTAGTTGGTTGGTGACTCCTTGGGCTTGCGTTCGGAGCGACGCCGACTCCGCCAGTCTCTCGGTGAGCACCTGACTGACGGTCTCCGGCCTGAGCGAAGCTTGCGACGCGACCCGCTCCCAGGGGATCGAGATTCGGATCGGCTGGGCGAAGGACAGAGAGGCAAGGGCCAGCGCACCAAGACCGGCGAGACCGTGGGTGGGACGTGCTTTCATCGTGAACGTTAATCCTGGTAGACCTTACCAATAAGTGGCCAGGGTTTTGGAAGGACCGGTACGTATGGATCCCAGCGACCAGCCAGGGATCGTTGAGGTCGTTCGATCGGTCTACGCCGACTATGGCTTTACGTGGGACATAGACGGCTACTGCCACGACCTGACCGACCCGCTCGCCCACCATGCCGATTTCTGGGTCGTCCGCAACATGGGACAGGTCGTCGGCTGCATCGGCCTCTCGATTCACGATCGAGTGACCGGCGAGCCGGGCGGCACGGTGTTGCTTCGAAACGAGGTGCGGGCGACAGGCTCCGATTGCGAGCTCGTTCGCCTTTATCTTCTCGCCCAGTACCGCGGCCAGGGACTGGGTCGGGCATTGGCGCAACAGGTAGTAGACGCAGCCCACGCACACGGCAGAACCTGCCTTGAGATCTGGAGCGACAAGAAGCTCGTGGAGGCCCACTCCCTGTATGAAAGGATGGGCGCGATGAAGGTCGGGGAGCGCATTTGCCCGGGTGACCCCGATGAGAGTCCGGAGTGGGGCTTCGCCCTGGTGCTTGGCGGTGTGCAGGGCTAGGCGAGCACTTCGGCACGCGCTTTCGTCACCAACTCTTGGATCTCCGGCACAGTGGATTGAGAGAGGCCCGCGGCGGTGCCGAAATACGCCACCTCGCCGGCAAGCAGGAACACGACCGAATCTGCGGCACGCATGGCCGAGTTGACGTCGTGGCTCACGACAATGCTCGTCGCGCCGATTCGGTCTCGGGTGTCCACGATGAGCTTGTCGATCGAGTACGCGGTCACTGGATCGAGGCCGGATGTCGGCTCGTCGTACAACAGGACCTGAGGCTCCATGGCGAGCGCCCGAGCCAACGCGACCCTCTTCTTCATTCCCCCACTCAGCTCGTCCGGCATCTTCAACTCGTTCCCTTCCAGTCCGACCGCCGAGAGCAAGCCTTCGAGGATCGTGCCCGCCTCCTGGCGCCCGAGCCGCCGCTGGCGCCGCAGTCCGAAAAGGACGTTCTCCGAAACATTGAGATAGTCCAGAAGAGCGCCATACTGGAACACAAAGCCCATGGCCCGGCGGGCATGCTCCGGATCCTTGGCGACGTCCACGCCTTCGACCTCGATCCGACCTCCCGAGTGGGGGACGAGCCCAGCGATCGCCTTGAGCAGGGTCGTCTTCCCTCCTCCGCTCGCACCCATGACGAACAGAATTTCTCCCTGGGCGACCTCGAGAGAAACTTCGTTCAAGACCCGACTCGTCCCGTAGGAGACCGAGAGGGACTCTACGAGTACGGCTGTGCTCAAGCGGGCTGGCCTGCCGTTCGGCCGGGGTTACCTCGGGCGCGCTGCACCGCAGTGATCGTCTCCGGCGTCACTTGGGCTTCAAAGCTTCGGAAGCCGGCGAGCCGGAACCCGAGCCGGTCAGCCATACGCCGAGTCTCTTCCACCTTTGCGACCTCTACATCCTTTCCCAGGGTGTAGCTTTCGATCCGGCCGGTTAAGGCAAGCATCATGGTCTCGCACATGCACGCGTACGCGGTGCCAGGCGGGAATCCGAAACTGAAGCCTAGATCTGGCTTGCCGGGCACTTCGACGACCCCGCCTTCGATCACGAGAACGTCCTTGCGCGTCTTGGCCACCTCCACGCTCACGTCTCGCGGGCGAGCGACGTCGCACACCACCGCCCCCGGTTGCAGGAGAGCGGGCTGTACCACGTTCCCGCTCGATGTCACGGTCACGACGCAGTCCGCCTCTCGGATCGCGGAGGCATCGGTGGTCGCAGTGGACCGTTCCAAGGTGGCAGCCACGGCCTCGGTTCGGTCCTGGTCCCGTCCGATCAGGATCGTACGGTTAAAGAGTGGCGCGAGAATCGTCGCGCACGCCTTGCCTATGCTTCCGGTCGAGCCGACGACCGCAAGCACCGAACTCCCCGGTTCGCCTCCCACCATCCTAAGGGCTTCGAGCGTGCCCTCGATGGCGGTTGCGACGGTGTAGCTGTTCCCCGTCGTAATCGGCACTATTGCCCGGTCCGCGACGGTGATCCCTCCGTCGCCGATCACGCTGGTGTAGGCGCCCAAGCCAACGACTTCGGCTCCTTCGGAAGCTGCCACTTCGACAGCCTCTGTGATCTTCCTATAGCAGTGCTCGAGGGGTGCGCCTCCGGTCATCATGTGCGGCGTAAGGGGCACGCCCACGAACACACCGGAAGTTTCTGAGCCGTCCGTTGCCCGGATTATCTCCGTGGCTCCGACGACCTGCGGCCCCATGCCTTTCATCAGGTACTCGATCGCCGAATCTGGAAGGAAGCGCGCTATCGGATATCGCTTGGCCGCTTGCTTCGCGAAGAGGGGATGTACGATAAAGCCGAAACGGTGCACGGGCTATGCCGATTGTACCGGGTCGGGTGACGTCACACGTGGCTCGATCACGGTCGGTTGCCACTGCAGATTGTCGAGAATGTGCAGGTAGTCCGCCTCGCTAGCCTCGTCTGGACGCTTCCCCAACAGGCTCAGCACGACGCCTTCCATGACGTTGGTCGCGAAAGTTTCTCCCTCAACGACCGGAGTCGTGGCAACCACCCTCTTGACCCCCGTAGTCGCCAGCCATTCGAGGTCGGCAGCTCGGAGGGTTTGCGTCACGATCGTCTTGCCCGGCATCTTGTCGGGCGCGTATCGCCGAACATAGTGCCAGTCGCCACAGATGACAGTCGCCTCGTCGAAGTACCGCGGAAACTTCGGCGAGCGTGTGTCCTGCTTGGCTCCCGTGGGATAGAACCACTGGAACGGGAGCTGGGTTACGACCGGCAACAGGAGGCTTGCGAGCAGCTGGAAGGTAGAGAATCTCCGCACCGGGATCGGAAGCCCCAGACCGAACAAGATGTCTCCGTACACGACTCGCGGGCACGCCTTGGCGAGGGCCTCGGCCATCCCAAACCGGTCTACTCCGCTCACGAGCAACGCTTTCTCCTGGCTCCAGTCCAGCACCCCCCGGCCAAGAATCTCGATCGCCCGTCTCTCTAGGGTGTGCTTGAGTCCGCTGCCATCCACGAGGATCGAATGCTTCACTCCGGACGTCAGCTCGACGATCTCGCGGAATGCGTACTTTCGGTCTCCGACCCGGAGCCACATGTCCGCACCACCGATGCCGATCGCGTCCACTGTGCCGTCGAGCTCCAGCATCAGGCTACGGAACCGGTTGCGGTCTCCGTCCGTGCCAATTCGCTCGATCCGGAACGGGACACCGAGCAGCGTGACGTCTGTGGCCTTGTCCCGCTTGCTGCTGCCCAGGCTGACGCTGACTACCCTGGCCATAGGTCAGCCCTGAAGGAGCGCAATGGTCTCGATTTCCACGTCCACGTTCTTGGGCAGTCCGACGACCGCCACTGTACTCCTCGCGGGCGGTGGGCCGGAGAACGCGCTTCCGTACACCTCGTTGACGGCGGCAAAATGATCCATCGAGCTGAGGAAGATCGTCGTCTTCACGACGTTGTCAAACGATGTTCCGGCGGCGGCAAGGATGGCCGCGATGTTCTTCATGACTTGCTCGGTCTGCGCCGACACGTCTCCCTCGACGAGCGTCCCGTCGGGTCGAAGCGCGACTTGGCCGCTGCAGAACAAGAACCTTCCCTGGGCTGCGACCGCCTGACTGTAGGGGCCGATTGCGGCCGGGGCTTGGTCGGTTGAGACGACAGTTCGCTCCATGGAGAGTGACTTTTACCCGCACACCGGGCCGACACAGTAGAAGGCCCCCCACGCGTCCGCGCAGGGGGCCAGGCTCAGCGCCTTACCGCTTCATGTTGATTAGGTCTTGGAGCATCTCGTCCACGGTCGTGACGACCCGCGTGTTCGACTGGAACCCGCGCTGGGTGACGATCAGTTCGGTGAACTCGTTCCCGATGTCCACGTTGCTCTGCTCAAGAAAGCCCGAGTTGATAGAGCCGCGACCGTTTGCCCTAGGTTGCCCATAGACCGGGACACCCGAGTTGTTCGTGTCGCGCCACAGGTTCGCACCCATGCGCTCCATACCGCTCGGATTCGGGAAGATCGCCATGGAGATCTGGCCGATTGGCCGGGTAAGTCCGTTCGTGAAGAGACCGGTTATGACGCCGTCCGCGGAGATCGTGAACGAAGTCAACGAACCCGGCGCAAAGCCGTTCTGGCTGCTAGCCTGGATCTGCATCTCGGTCGAGAGCTGGCTGAGGGCATCGAAGTTCAGATCAATGTCGAACGGACTGATGCCGGTGCTTCCCGGAGGCTGTACGGTGATCGTACCGAGACCGCCACCGATCACCGAGCCCGTGTTCGGGTCAAACGTGATCGAGCCGCCTCCGACGGCGATGGTGCCGTTGGAGCCAGACACAGTCCAGTCCCACTGGTTCGGAGTCGCCGACTCAGTGTAAGTGATCGTGATGTCGTGGCTGCTGCCCAGCGAGTCATAGACCCGAACGACCGCCTGAGTCTCCTGGACCCCGGGATCGGCAAAGACCCGAGAGTCCAGGTTGCCGGTCCAGTTCACGGTCGTCGTGGCTTGGACGGCGGTCCGCTGGCCCATGGGCACCCGGATCGTGGATGCAGGACCGATCGGAGCATTGACGTCGATCGAGCCGGTCGCCGCGTCTGCGGTCCAGCCGAGGACGCGCTCGCCGGTGGCCCGGTGCACCAGGTCCCCGCGGGCGTCTAGGTCAAACGAGCCGTCACGCGTGTAGGCGACCCGGCCACCGTTGCTGACCAGGAAGAAGCCGTTCCCCTGGATGGCCAGGTCGGTGACGCGGCTGGTTCCGTTGAGCGATCCCTGCTCGTTGTTCGTGTCCGTCCCGGCGGTAAGCACGCCGAGACCGATTTGGATGGGATTGAGACCGCCTAGGTTCGTGTTCGGCGCGGTAGCGCCTCGCACGGTCTGCGCGAGCATGTCCTGGAAGGTGACTCGGCTCGACTTAAAGGCGGTCGTATTGACGTTGGCAAGGTTGTTGCCGATGGCGTTCATGCGCGTTTGCTGCGCTCGGATGCTGGCGACGCCAGCAAGCATGGCTTGTAGCATGGTTCTTTGTCGGTTTCCTTTGGTTGGATGGTCGTGGACCTTGGACCGACGTGCGGCGGGTTTCGTCCCGCTCGGCAACCTTCGGAGCGCAATGCGCACCGGCCAGGCGTGTCCGGTCTTCTAGTCGTGAGGTGGTCGTTGCCGCTACACGATAACGGCGCTGTCGATGTTCGTGAAAACGTTCTCGCGGAGGCGCTCCTTCTCGACCGCGGTGATGACGGTGCGGTTGCGCACGCTCACCACCAGGGCGATGTCGTCCACCATGACGAGGGACTCCTTCGCACCCTTTTGAGCGGCGCGCTCCACACCGTCGAGGACGCGGTTCCAGGCGTCACCGTCGAGCTCGATCTGTCGGCTCTTCAGACGGGTCTGGGCGTGTCCGCTCACCTTCAGCTTGTCGGCGAGGATCCCCTCGAACCCGGGTTCTCCGACCGCCGGTTGGACCGGTCGTTCGACTCGGTTTTGGAGGAGGGCGTCAATCTGGACGTTGCGGACGGGCGTGGACACCTAGGCCTTGACCTCCTGGACGAAGCCGAGGTCGACTTCCACCGGACCTCGGTCGGTCTTGAGGACCAGGGACGGCTTGCCCGCCCTGAACTTCACAGACTCGACCATGCCTTCGACAATGCCCCCAGTGGCCACGTCGCTCGCGACCACGGTCTTGCCAACCAAGGTGGCCGCCTGCTGGGCCGCCATCGCGGTCTGCATTGATTCCATTCCCTGCACCTGTCCTAGCTGGGCAAGTTGGGCGAAGAAATCACGGTCGTTCATCGGCTCGAGCGGGTTCTGCGTCGAAAGCTGCACCGTGAGGAGCCGAAGGAACGTTGCCATGTTGAGTTCGCTCGATCGCTTCTCGGGCGGGGGCCCGGTGACGTAGGTCGAGGAGTTGGCGCCGCTGATCGGGTCCATTAGATCACCACGTCCAGGCCTGTGTCAGAGGTCAAAGGTCGAGTTGCTGTCGTTGGTGCCGGCTCTTGGCCGTGGCTGGAACCGACTGGAGTGTGGGCTGTCGGTGCCTGCGCCTGCTTCGGCGAGCCACCGTCACTGTGCGTCTGGAACGAACCCAGCTCAAAACCCTTTTGGGTCACGGCGAGCTCGAACTCTTGCCGGTGCGTGCGAAGGAGTGTCCGTACGGCCTCGTCCGCGGCAGCGATCTCTGCATTGATCCGCTTGCCCCTCGAAGTGACCCTGATTCGGACCTCGCCGAGGGCCTCGTCAGCAAGCGTCACCGCCGCAGTGTGGATTCCAGCCTGGCCGATGAGATGAGCGAACGCTTCGCGAACTTGCTGCACGGTCTCCTTGGCGACCGCCGGGGCAAGGGTTCGAGGCGGAGCGGCCTCAAACTGAGTCACAGTTGCGGAGGGCTGGCTCGCGACTTCGGGCTTCTTTCCGAGAAGGGCGTCCTGGTCAGTGGTCTCGTTCTTCGCCTTGGCGTTTGCCTTGATTCCCTCGGATTTGAGGGCCCCGAGATCGGAGGCGCTGACCGTTGCACCCGATGTCGGCTTGGGAAGCTCGACCGCGGGGTTTGGACCGGTCGCCCGAGAATCGGACGCCTGCAAGGGCCGTGGCCCGACGCCGGTTTCGGTTGGAGCTTCCTTCGCGGGCTGAGGTTGATCGTGGTTCGTAGCCACCGGAGCAGCCTGCTGCCAGCCGCTTGTCAGGCTTGGCAGATCGGGCATTCCGAGTTGGAGACCCTGGCTGGTGAGCTGGGGCGCATTCGGAGGTGCGCCGCCCTGGCTCACGGGCTGCGGGACGATCGTGATCGTCGAGCCGTTGCTCGCGGGCTTCGGGACGTCGGTCATTCCGTGCTGGAGACCCTGGCTGGTGAGCTGGGACCCATTCGGAGGTGCGACGCCTTGGCTCGCGGGCTGCGGGACGATTGTGATCGTCGAGCCGTTGCTCGCGGGCTTCGGGACGTCGGTCATTCCGTGCTGGAGACCCTGGCTGTTCGGCCTAGGAACACGGGCCGAAGCTCCGTCACCGTGTGGCTTCGGGACGTCGGGCATTCCGTGCTGGAGACCCTGGCTGGTGAGCTGGGGCCCATTCGGAGGTGCGACACCCTGGCTCACGGGCTGCGGGACGATCGTGATCGTCGAGCCGTTGCTCGCGGGCTGCGGGACGTCGGGCATTCCGTGCTGGAGACCCTGGCTGGTGAGCTGGGACCCATTCGGAGGTGCGACGCCTTGGCTCGCGGGCTGCGGGACGATTGTGATCGTCGAGCCGTTGCTCGCGGGCTTCGGGACGTCGGGCATTCCGAGTTGGAGACCCTGGCTGTTCGGCCTAGGAACACGGGCCGAAGCTCCGTCACCGTGTGGCTTCGGGACGTCGGGCATTCCGTGCTGGAGACCCTGGCTGGTGAGATGGGGCGTATTCGGAGGTGCGCCGCCCTGGCTTGCGGGCTGCGGGACGATCGTGATCGTCGAGCCGTTGCTCGCGGGCTTCGGGACGTCGGGCATTCCGAGTTGGAGACCCTGGCTGGTGAGATGGGGCCTATTCGGAGGTGCGATGCCTTGGCTCGCGGGCTTCGGGACGATCGTGATCGCCGCGCCGTTGCTCGCGGGCTTCGGGACGTCGGGCATTCCGTGCTGGAGACCCTGGCTGGTGAGCTGGGGCCCATTCGAAGGTGCGACGCCTTGGCTCGCGGGCTGCGGGACGATCGTGATCGTCGAGCCGTTGCTCGCGGGCTTCGGGACGTCGGGCATTCCGTGCTGGAGACCCTGGCTGGTGAGATGGGGCGTATTCGGAGGTGCGCCGCCCTGGCTCGCGGGCTGCGGGACGATCGTGATCGCCGCGCCGTTGCTCGCGGTCTTCGGGACGTCGGGCATTCCGTGCTGGAGACCCTGGCTCGTAAGCTGGGGCACGTGCGGCACTCCAAATATGGCACCCGAGGTTGGTTTCGGAACTGGGGATTGGTTCTGTCCCTCGTTCGCCCGGACTGGCGTTGAGTCGGATGCCTGGGGTGGCTCGATGGATACGACCGCTGGCAAAACGCTCACTGGCGGCGACAAGGTCAGCGCAACTCGCGGTCCATATGCGGGCAGGCCTTCTTCGTTTTGGATCCGGAAGTCCGGCTTTTCTCCCCCGGGCGCTTCGGGCCTGGGGACAGCCTCCTCGATCCCTGCTGCGGCGAGCAGCTTCAATCTTGTTTCGCCTATGGGCGGCCCAGCGCTCGGGCTCCATACGGCACTAAATGCTAGCTGTGCTATGTTCATAAGGAATCTCCCTGGTATTCCTGTGGGGAATGATCGGCAAGCCTGAGCGCAATCCACAGTCTGGGTACCGACTCGGTGCGGCGCGTATAATGCCCCCGTCACCCCGGCGGTCGGGCAAGCACGGCCCACGCTGGCAAGGAGACAACTCTATAGGCGAATTCCATGCCGACGAAAAAGGCGACTGAAACCAAGAAGACGATAACGAAGCGAGCGACAAAGCCGAAGCCGGAGGTGGCCTCAGAAGAAATCGAGCCGAAGAAGGGCGCGCGAACTTCGAAAGCGAAGATGGCGGAGGCGGCGATCCCGGCAGAACAGCCGAAAAAGGCGGCAAAGCCGATTCGAACCAAGGAGGGCACGACGGCTAAGTCAGCCGCCAAAGCGACTAGACCGCGCTCAAAAAAGGTTGCCGAAGCTTCGGACGAAGCTCCCGCCGAGAAGGCCCCGGCAGCGAAGAAACCCGCCGCAACAAGAAGCAAGAAGGCTGCCTCCCGAGCCGAGGAGACCAAGACCGAGGGCCTCGCCGTGATTTCATGGCGTACGAAGGAACCCGCAGCAGAGCAACCTAAGCCTGAGCCCAAGTCGAATCGAGGCGCAAGCCGAGAGTCTATCGACACGAAGCCAAAGGCCGAGGATGCCGCTCCCTCCGTCACGAGGAAGTCCCGCCGTCGAAAGCCCGAAGAGGACCGCCCGAGCACCGAGATCGTCGTAAAGTTGACGAGCAGAGGCCGCTCCCGCCGAAGCGTCGAGACCGAACAGCAAGAGGAAGAGGCGCAGAAGACGGCGCCCCAGGCTCCTACCTCCCGCACCGTCGTCGCCATTCCCAAAGATGCGCCGCAGGTCGTGGACGTGGGTGGAATTCCCACCCTCATCGTCAAGGAGAAGGCAGTTCTTCCGATTTCCTTCTACGCGACCGCACCTGACGAGCAGCGCCTCGCAACGGCTCTGGACGAGATTCGCCTCGCCACAGCTCGCGGGGTTGCCATCGTCTCGCTAGGGATCGACTTCTATGTGGAGCCCGAAGGCGTGAACCAAGCCGTAGTCGAGTGCGGATTCTTGTTGCGCCAAGTCGCGTCCGTCGCTCCCACGTGCAGCATCGTTTTCCGACTTAACTTCCGAGCACCCGACCAGTGGGAGTCGAAGTACAAAAGCGCAGCCTATGTGACCGAGGACGGCGCGCAGGCCGAGCCAAGCGTCTGCGACGACCGATTCTGGGGCGATGCCCAGGAGTACCTCGAAGCTTTTGTGCGCAAGTTACGCAAAGTAGACGCGGACGCGCAGGTGATCGGCCTTCACCTGGACAGGGGGGAGTGGTTCCATGCCGAAGGCGAGGGGTACGACACCTCGATGGCTGCCCAGGAAGGCTTCCGGGAATGGCTTCGGCACCGCTATAGCAGCGACGTCGTCTCCCTGAGGGCTGCCTGGTTCAATGGGAGCGCCCAGTTCGAGACGATCGCTGTACCCGAGTTCCGAGAGCTCAGCCGATCGCCTATCGACTTCGTGCGAACCGACCGCAAGGCCCGAGCCTGGGTGGATTATCACCTGTTCCTTTCGGACGCGGTTTGCGATCGTCTGGCGAGCCTCGCGATGGCGGTCAAAGCGGCGAGCGACGGCTACTTCCTGGTCGGAGTCTCCTATGGCTACACCTTTGAGTGGTCGCACCCGGCGAGCGGCCACCTTGCTCTAGGCAAGCTCCTTCGTAGCCCGGAAATCGACTATATCTCAGGTCCGCCCAGCTACAAGAACCGAGAACCCGGCAAGTCAGGCTCGTTCCCCGCGCCGATCGACAGCTTTGCCCTCAATGGCAAGCTCTTTATCAGCGAGGATGACTTCAAGACTTCGATCTCGGGTGTCCGCGAGCCGGACGAGTTCAATCCCGCATTCCGAACTCCTCAGGCCCTGGAGTCCGCGCAGTGGCGGGGCGTGGGCGCAGCCCTCGCCCACGGCACCGGCGTGAGTTGGATGGACCGATGGGGCAACGGCTGGCTCAGCCTGCCTGGAGTCTGGCAGCGGAGCGAATCGGTCCAACGGGCACTCGCAATGCGCCTCGCCGCACCACAGACCGCCCCCGACGTTGCCATGCTCGTGGACGAACGATCGCTCGCCTACTTGCTGGACGCCCACGCCTTCGACGTCCTGATCCAAAATGTCTACGAGTCGCTCCTTCGGAGCGGGCTGAGCGTCGGGTTCTATCTCCTGAGCGACCTGGGCTATCGCGAGCAGTTTCCTGATTCCAAGCTCTACATCTTTGTCAACGCGTGGGACATCCGCCGCGAGGTGAGAACCGCGATCAAAGGCCGCCTGCAACGAGAGGGAAAGACCCTGTTCTGGCTCTATGCCGCTGGGCTCTTCGAGGGCGGGAGAGACAGTTTGGAGCGGGTTCGCGAAGTCACGGGAATCGCGCTGCGGCCCCAACCGTTCAACTACGGCCTGGGAACAACACTTCTGAACCAGCGAGACCCGCGTTGTGCGGCGCTGCCGATCGAAAAGCTCGCGGGCGACGGTCGCCTGGAGCCGAGCTACTTCGCGATTCCCGAGGGCGCACAGGTCTTAGGCGAGTACACCCAGACTGGGTTGCCGAGCTTCGTAGTAGACGAGTTCCCCGGCGAGCGAGACCGCAGATGGACGTCCGTCTTTCTCGGCGAGCCCGTCGTCGGCCCAGCGTTCCTTCGTGCCCTCGCCGAACAGGCGGGAATCCATGTCTGGAGTTTCCAGGACGACGTGATCCATGTCAGGCCTCCGTTCCTTTGCATCCACTGCACGGAGTCCGGCGACCGCACTTTGGCGCTGCCACAGAAGTTCGTCGCATATTCTCTCACGACGAAGTCCTGGGTGGAGACGGACGGGAGCAGGCTCACCTTCCACAGCCTCGCTGGCCAGACCCATATGTTCCTCGTTGGAACCAAGAGCGAAGTCGAGCACTTGCTCGAAGTGGACCCGGTCGCGGTAACGGGAGCACCGGAATACGAGCCTCGGCGCGAAAACACGGTCCATTGGAACGAGTTGAAGTTCGACGTCCCAATCATGCGCCTGGACGAATGGGTCGAGGAAGCATGGGGAGAGGAACTCGCTGACGACTTCCTCATCAAGCCCTCGATGTTTGAGACTGTGGCTTCCTCCGGCGATGCGGAGGAGGAAATCCCCGCGTCTCGTGGGGGTGGTCGCCAGCGTAATCGACGTCGCCGCGCTGAAAGCGGCGAGCGGCGGGTCGAACGCATCCAGAGCGAAGAGGACTCGATGCACGTCCTGTTCCGGAAAAGGAAGTAGGTGGGAGCCTTCCGAGCAGGCCTTGTCGCAGTCGTCGGGCGGCCGAACGTCGGGAAGAGCAGCCTGACCAACGCCTTGGTCGGCCGTAAGTGTTCCATCGTCAGCGACAAGCCGCAGACGACCCGCAGGCGCATCCTCGGCATCGTCAACCGGCCAGAAGCCCAAGTCGTCCTCGCCGACACCCCTGGAATCCACGCTCCGAAACACCGCCTCGGTGCGGCGCTGAACGCCACGGCCTACCGCGCAGCCGAGCAGGTGGACGCAGTGATGTTCGTGGTGGACGTCTCCCACATGCCGACCAAGCACGACAAGGCGATCGCAGCCAGGCTCGCCGAGCGACAGGAGGGGATTCCCCTCGTCCTCGTGATGAACAAGATGGACGAGCTCAGGGCCGAGCGCGTCGAGCAGCACTACGAAGCGTTCATGAACCTCTGCCTACCCCAGCGCGAGACGATGACCTCGGCGAAGAAGAAACATAACGTCGAGCTTCTGTTGCAGATGTTGATTGAGACCGTCCCTGAGGGACCCGCGCTCTACCCGACGGAATGGTCCAGCGACCAGGAGCCCCAGGCATGGGCGGAGGAGGTCGTTCGGGAAAAGATTCTCGAACGGACGCGGGAGGAGGTTCCCCACGCGATCGCGGTCTATACCGAGGGGTTCGAGTATGAAGGCAAGGTAGCGAGAATCGCGCTGGTCGTCGTTGTCGAGACTCAGGGCCAGAAGGCAATTGTCATTGGCAAGGGCGGCCAGATGCTCAAGGAAGTCGGCGCTGCCGCCCGGAAGGAGCTGGAGGCCTCGTTTGGCTGCAAAGTGTTCATGGAGCTGTTCGTCAAGGTCGCCGCAGACTGGCGACAAAGCAGCAGGCAACTCCGCGAGTTTGGACTCGAGTAGCAAATTTTTGGAAAAAAGCGGCAGTTGCCCCTATAATAGAGGTGGGGAGGGCGAGTGGATGTATGCCGAACCACCTTCAATGCTCACTCTTGTTGCTCGCGGCAACGGTCACTGTGGCGCCTGCGCAGTCCGATTCCACCTTTGAGCCGGGCACGAAGGGGCAAGACTCCCTGACGTGGGAGTCTGAAGCGAACGCGTCCAGCCTGCCGCCGGTCAAGCGGCCCGCAATCGAGCTTGCACGAAGCCGAATCACAACGGTCTGGGTGGACAGGCCCTGGGAAGTACCCTCCGCCGAGTCTTTAGCAACAGGAATCGTCTCCGATCCGCGGGACCAAATGGAGGAGGAACTGGACGCGGAAGAGCGTCACAGGCGCAATGCCACCCGGGGCAGGCTCCAAGACCCGAACCAGGTTGAATCGAACCAGACAGGCTGGCTTAGCCTGGTCGACCTCTATTCGACCAGCACCTTGGACGACGAAGACTCCGCACCCTTCAACCCCGATCCTGCCCCAGAACCTGGGACGTTGGTCGTGCTCGGGGGCCCGGTAGCATGGGCTCTCCTGCGGCGTCGCGCGCGTAGCCGGGTAAACCCGCAGAGTGCGGGTAGTCATGCTGTCGTGGGAGTATCCGCCAAGAATCGTCGGCGGAATTAGTCCGCACGTCTTTGAGCTAAGCCGTCAACTTGCCGGGCTCGGCTACGAGATCCATGTGGTCACCAAGGCGACCCCTGCTGCGCCGAAAGAACAGGTCGAGCCCTCTGGCGTCCACGTGCATCGCGTGGAGTTGGATGAGACGCCGCACAACTTCCTCCACGAGATTCAGATTCTGAACCGGGTAACCGACATCCGGGTTCGTCAATTGCTGGAAAGCTGGCGCGAGGAAGGGCTGCCGACGGTCTTCCACGCCCACGACTGGCTGTCCTTGGACGCTGCGCGCGAGCTGAAGTACGAGTATCAGCTCCCGGTCGTCGCAACTGTCCACGCCACCGAGAGCGGCCGCAACAACGGCATCCACACCGAGGTGAGCCGCTACATCCACGAGCAGGAATATTGGCTCACCTACGAGGCGTGGCGGGTCATCGTGTGCAGCGAGTTCATGAAGGGTGAAGTGCGCGACAGCTTCTCGTGTCCTGCCGACAAGGTGGATGTGATCTACAACGGGGTGGACGCAGACATGTTTGCGTTCGAAGCGACCACGGAAGAGATGGCGGAGTGGCGGTCCATACTGGCCGAACCCGACGAACCCATCGTCCTGTACGTTGGACGATTCGTACGGGAGAAGGGGATCCACGTCCTCCTCACTGCGGCAAGCTCGGTATTGTCAAAGCAGCCCAAAGCGAAGTTTGTGATCGTCGGGGGCGGCAACCGGAAGAACCTGGAGAGTTTCGTCCGCTGGGTGGGGATCGAGGACAGGATCAGGTTCACCGGCTTTGTGTCAGGCCGACCTCTTCACCAGATGTACCGAGTCGCGGATGTCGCAGTCTTCCCTTCCCTCTACGAGCCTTTCGGCATCGTCGCGCTCGAAGGGATGGCCGCAGGTGTCCCCGTGGTCACGAGCGACGCAGGCGGGCTCCAGGAGGTCGTGCTTCACGATAGGACGGGCACGACGAGCTACGCAGGCGACTCCGGCTCGTTAGCCTGGGCGATTCTCCGCGTTCTCGAGGATCCGGAGAGGTCATCCCAGCTTCAAGCGGCCGCGACCCGGCGGCTCGCCGAGGACTTTGATTGGCGAAGTATCGCCGAGCAGACGGCCCAGGTGTACGAAAGGGTGTGGTCAGAGTTCTTAGTCAGCTACTGGGCGGACAAATCTCTCTGGCCCGTCCGTCCCGGCGCGAGGGAGCGAGCGGAGAGCCTCCACGTCCGCGACAAGGCGACAACCGGTGCCTACGTGCCAAGGCCCATGTCCGCCATCAATGTTCCGAGCGAGCCCCTTGACCCTGACGCCGCCATTGCCGGCGGCAAATCAGAGTCAGAGGAAGCCGAAGCCGGCTAGCCGCTCTTGAGGTATTTCTCGGGGATCGGCCCCGCCGAGCGCTCGCTCGTCCAGCAGATGTTCGCGACCTTCCAGCCCTTCTCGGTCAAGACCAACAGGATCGAGTTGATGCCGCGGTCGAAAGGCTCCTCGTCCTCTTTCATCCTGGATTCATAGGTCGACCAGACGTGCGCCATGTTGCCGTATCGCTCGGTTCGCCTGGCAACTTCCTTCTCGAAGAATCCGTTGGTCAGGAGGAACGGCCCGGCCAGCTCGATGTAACCGTCCACGTCCCGTACCACGGTGTCCTTCCCGTCCTTGCCTGCCACTACGGTCATCCGCGCCTCAGGCTGGAACATCTCTTTGAAGGCTTTCCAGTCCCGCTCCTTTCCCGCCGGGCCAGAGATCGCGCTGTAAATGCCGAGGACGGCTGCATCAATTTCCTTCGCCTCCTGCATCGGGGCGGACATCGAAATGGAAAATAGGCAGAGTGGGAGAGCGTAGGTCACACCCGGATCATGGCACAGTCGTTGAGATTCGGGAACCTGAAAGCGTAGTAAAGGTAAGTGCTCGCGATTCTAGCCATGGTGCTTGCCGCCGGAAAAAGCCAGGCAATACTCTGGACACCCGGCTCGGTGCCCAACACCGAACCAGTAACCCTGGAACTCCAGATCCTGTTGGAACCCAACTGGCATAGCTATTGGCTCGACCCAGGGGAGGCCGGCAGCCCTCCAGAACTGAAATGGAAGCTTCCCGAAGGCTGGAAGGTGCGCGAGGTCGTCTGGCCCTTGCCCGAGCGGTTTGAACACGCTGGGATCATGACCGTTGGCTACACGAAGGAAGTCCGTGCGTCAGTCGTAGTGGAGCCTGCTGCGGGTGCGCAAGGCCGTTTCGAAATCGGCGCAGACCTCGGCCTCGTCGTCTGTGAGGAGGAGTGCGTCTATGAGACGCACTCCTTGCAAGCAGCGCTGGACATTGGGCCGGGCTCAGCTTCTCAGCCGTTACCGAAGCCAGGCGTTCCTCGGCCGAGCTACCGTTTCCAGGACCACGCAACGTTCCGGTTCACTGAAGGTGAGATTCACCTCGACGTTCCTAGGCTGATCGAGGTCACAGGAACGCCGCCCTATGTTCTGTGCGAGACCGCCGGTCTGCTCGACCTCCGTGCGCCCGTCTCGAGCTGGAAAACAGAGGCAGGCATCCATAAGGTCGTCCTGCGAACCACCTCTCACGAGGTATCAGTTTCCGATGAGCTCACGTTCATCGTCCCTGCCAATGACACCGTCGCATACCGAGTCACCGCTCGGCGCGCCAAGACCAAGGAGAACAAAGAATGACAACACTTACTCTAGCTGCAACCGCGCTCCTAGCGCTCTCGTCGAGCCAGCAGGCCGTCCAGTCCATTTTCGGTCAGGACGCACCTGCCTTTACTCTCCCGGACTCCACAGGCAAGTCCCACTCTCTCGCTGACTACAAGGGCAAGTATGTCGTCCTCGAGTGGTCGAACCATCAGTGCCCCTATGTCGTGAAGCACTACGGTTCCGGGAACATGCAGGCGACCCAGAAGTGGGCGCGCGAGAAGGGCGTCGTCTGGCTCACCATCGTGTCCTCGGCTCCTGGCAAGCAGGGCTACGTCACGCCTGACCAGGCCAACGCTCTGATCAAGTCCCAGGGATTCGATATTGACGGCATGTTGCTGGATCCAAACGGCGCGGTGGGCAAGTCCTACTTTGCCAAGACTACGCCGCACATGTTCATCGTCTCTCCGGGGCAGAAGGTCGTGTACGCCGGTGCGATCGACGACAAGCCGTCCGGTAGCGTTGCTGACATCGCCAGTGCGAACAACTTTGTGAAGTCCGCCCTGACCGAAGCGATGGACGGCCGGACAATCACGGTGCCGTCATCGCGACCTTACGGATGCAGCGTCAAGTACTAAGTCCTGAAATCCGGTGACAACCGGTGCAAAAGTAGCCCCTCGTACCGATACCTGCTTTTCGAAAATCACTTGACATTCTTTCTTACAAGAGTTAGTCTAGTGTCGCGAGCAGGCGCATTCTGCGATGCACGGCTCGGGGGGCGACCATGATCGAGACCACCCGAAACAAGCCTAGGGCTACTTCGAACCAGACCCGCACCCGGCGCAGTCGCCGGGTTCCTTCTTGGCACGGCTTCGGTGCCAAACCAGCCAACCGAGGGCGGCGGCTATGGCTATACCGACGAGCAACGCGTCGGTCATGACCACCCCAGCGCAGTCCCGGCCTGAAAGACCGCCACTGCCGCCAGATACGCCATCACCGACATATAGGTAAAGGCGAAGATCGGCCACTTCCACGAGTTCGTCTCCCGTCGAATTGCGGCGAGCGTCGCCATACACTGGCAGCAAAGTGCGAAGAACACCATGAGGCTGATCGCGGTTGGCAGGGTGACCAGCGGCCTTCCGTCCGGCCAAGTAGCCTCCTTCACCCGATCCCGTAGCTTGGCCTCCCCACCCTCGTCCGACTCGACACCAAACAGGATCCCCATTGCGGAAACGACGACTTCCCTTGCCGGAAACGCGGCGATGAGCGCGGTTGTCAGACGCCAATCATAACCGGCGGGCACAAAGGCCGGTTCCAGTACGCGGCCCAGCCGCCCGAGGTACGAGTCTGAGATCCTGCGCTGTCCCACGTAGGAGTCCTCGCTCATCTTTTCCTGCGCTGCGGCGGGGAGGCGCTGGTAGTCGCTGACGTAGGCCTGATCGTTCGCGGCGGATCGGGGGAAGTAGGTGAGTGCCCAGATCACCACGCTCAGGGCAACGATGATTGAGCCCGCGGTCTGCAAGAACGCTTTCACGCGCGAAAGCACGGTCAAGGAAACGTCGCGCCACCTTGGGTACTGGTAGCGAGGCATCTCCAGGATAAATGGCACCGTGCTGGATCGCAAAACCTTTCTGTTCAAGTACAGCGCAATCGGCGCCGCGACGACCAGACCCACAGCGTGCATCCCAAAGAGCGCAACGCCTGCCCAGACGGGGCCGTATCGCGGCTCAATAAAGGCGCTCACCATCAAGACATAGACCGGCAGCCTCGCCGAGCAGCTCATCAAGGGTGCGATGAGTACCGTCGCAAGTCGAGACCGCTCGTCCGGCATGACACGGGCGGACATGATGCCGGGCACGGCGCAGGCAAAGCTCGAAAGCAGCGGGATAAAGGCGCGACCATTCAGACCGCACCACCCGAACAAGCGATCCATGAGGAAGGCGGCGCGGGCAAAGTACCCTGTCCCTTCCAGGACAGCGATCCAGAGGAACAAGATCGCGATCTGGGGAATGAACACGAGTGCTGCCCCGACCCCGCCGATCAGGCCGTCCACGACCAAAGACTGGAAGTGTGGAGCCCCTGCGATCCAAGGTGAAACTACGCCCTGGAGCCAACCGACCCCGTTTTCGATCGCATCCGTCAGCGGCCCGGCCAGCGTGTAGATGGACTGGAACACCACCAGCATGATCGCGATGAATGCAATCAATCCAGTAAGGCGGTGGGTGAAATAGCGATCCAGGATATCGGAGGCTCGCCGCGCTACCACGGGAGCTTGGGGCAGCACCTTCGAGCGGACCATCGAGGCCCAGGCATAACGCGCCTGGGCGTCGAGGATTCGCCCTGATCCGCCGCTTCCAGACACTGAGACTCTGGCCTCTTCTATGGCTAGGGCCAACTCGGGGCGGTCAGTGCCCAATTGAGTCTGAAGTGAGGAGACGTCGTCCAAAACGGCATGCCGGGCCTCGCTGGCAGAGAGGTCTACCCCGGCCATCGCGAACCGTTCTCGCAAAGAGGCGATCGCCGCGTTGACGACCTGGGGATATGCGAGGTCGATTTGGGTCGAGGACGGCTTACCGAGGACGGCGTCTAGGGCTTTCAACAGGTCTTGCAAGCCCTTTCGCTGGAAGGCGACAACCTCCACCACCGGACAACCCAGTGCGGATCGCAGCGCGGGAACGTCCACTTCGCCGCCCTCTGACCGCACAACGTCGGCATGCGTGAGAGCGACGACGGTCTGCCGATCGGACTCGAGAAGCTCGCTGACCAACACGAGCCCCCGTTCGAGGCTCGTCGAATCCAGCACTGCGACGACCGCGTCCACCTTGCTAGCCCCTGAAACGATGTCTACTGCGATCCGCTCGTCCGCCGAGACCGGGCGAAGGCTGTAGAGCCCAGGGACATCCAACAACTCGATCGGGCCTGAACCCAGCTTGACGTTCCCGCTGGAAGTCTCGACCGTCACGCCAGGATAGTTTCCGACCTTCTGGGCCGAGCCAGTCAGGGCATTGAAGAGGCTCGTTTTCCCAGAATTGGGGTTGCCGACGAGAACGACGACCGGCAGCGTCGCCGGCGCTGAGCTCATTTCTCGTCTACTGTCAGCGGCTCGATGCAAACATAGTCCGCCTCGCAGCTCCTGAGACAGATTCTCGTACCGCGAACCTCGATCTCGACGGGTCCGCCAAAGGGTGCGAGCTTCGTTACAGTGAACTCGACGCCCGGCGTGAGGCCGTAGTCGAGCAGCCTCAGGCAGAGCTTACAACTGGGGCTCATGGACGTGACTCGGCCACGGGAGCCGACTTTCATCTCCGTCAATCTGATGCCCGGTTCATTCACCGGATTTGCAGATGCCACCACTACTACTCCTACTGTACCAAACGTCGGAAGTCGGCCGTTAGGTGCTTTTGCGGTCACTTAGCGACCGTAAACTGTCCTTCGGGCGGAGTCGCCCCGACCTTCAGGTCTACAGTATGAGTTCTGACGATCTTCGAACCTGCCAGTTCAGGGTTTGGGCCTTGAATCTCCATCTTGATCAAATCCCCTTCGGCGGTAATCCACATTGCGTAATGACCCAGCGTGCCGAAGACCGGATTGCTCGTCCATTGCCCGGTGACCATCCTGCACGGCTTGCCGTCAATCTCCTTCTCTCCCCCGTCGTTCAGGGTCACCCATTGGTCGCGGAGCATTTTGAGATCGTCTTGGCGCGCGATCGCGAGATCGAGCGGGTTTGAGCGCTCGGCGATGCTCAGCGCTGCGCTCCCATAGACTCCGCCGACCTCGGTGGATCCTTGGTACTCGACAAGCCGACCATGGCTAGTGCTCACTTGCCCGCCGACCGCTGGCTGGTCATAGCTGAACTCCTTGCCGTCCGCAGTGACCAGGAAGCTCGGGCCAGCAGAGGTGACCTGCCTGAGGTACAGTTTGTTCGGACGCTCGATCCACAGCGTGGTCGTAATGCTAAGGGTCGCACCAGAGACGTCCAAGTCGGTCTTGATCGTGCCACCGATGGTCTTTGCTTCGTAGTAGCGCCGGATCATCTTGCTGACCAGCTGGGCACCCGTGGTTCCGGCATCCTGGTTTACGAGGGCGAAGGCCATCGCTGCGATCGTCATCCGAGTGTCTCCTCTTTGGCCCAAGTCACTTCCGCGCTCCCATCTCGGTGGTTGAGAAAGCGCGCAGCGACGAACAGCCAATCAGACAGACGGTTCACGAAGCTGATTAGGTCGCTGCGTACGCCACTAGACCCGGCGAGAGCGACCATCGAGCGCTCGGCCCGCCTGCAGACTGTTCGCGCGAGGTGCGCATGGGCGCCTGTCGCGCCACCGCCAGGAAGAACGAACTGGCGAAGTGGCTCCAGGCTTGCTTCCATCTCATCGATCGAAGACTCCAAGTCTGCGACCACGGTTCCAAGCTCAGCCGTGTACTGGATCTTGCCGTCCGGCACCGACGCGATCTCGCTCCCGGCCTCGAAGAGGCGCGATTGCACCCGCGCGACAAGGCGGTCCATGGGCTCGGGAAGGGCGAGGCTGCGAAGGATCCCGAGGTGGCTGTTGACCTCGTCCAAGTCGCCTAGCACCTCGATCCTTGGATCGCACTTCTCGATCCTGCTACCTCCGACCAGGCCCGTCGTTCCGTCGTCGCCTGTCTTCGTGTAGATCCTCACTTGCCCTCCCGCAGGACGGCCAGCAAGAACTTCGGCAAGAGTTTGACCTTGGCAATCTTTCGCGGGTCTTGTAGAAGACGCCAAAGCCACTCGCATCGGATTGCTTGAACCCACCGGGGGGCGCGCCTTATCCTGCCGCTCATGACGTCGAACGTGCCACCGACGCCCATTGCGATGTTGGCCCCGGTGGTCGCCTGCCACCGAGCAATGAACTTTTCCTGTCGCGGAATGCCCATCGCAACGAACAGGATTTCCGGCTGGGCCCGGGCGATTTCTTGGGCAACGAGGCTGTCGTCTTCGGACGTGAAGAACCCGTTCCTCGTGCCGACGATACGACAGCCAGGGTGCTTCAGCAAGATTCGCTCGGCCGCCTCTTCTGCAACCCCCGGTGCCGCCCCAAGGAAAAACACTCGATACCCCTTGCGCGAGCTTGCCGCGCACATTTTGTCCGCAATCTCGATCCCGCTGACCCGGCGGCAGTCCAGCACGCCCTTGTGCCGTAGAGCCCAGATCACACCGTGGCTGTCCGGAGTCGCAAGGAGAGCAGACCGATAGATCTCTGCTAGCTCGGGGTCGGCGGCGGCCATGACCGCTCCAGAGGCGTCCACCGTGCAGACATAGCCGCTGCCACCGCACTGGATGACCGACTCGATGCTGTCCAACGTCTCCTGCATGTCCAGGAGCGAGATCGGTACCCCCAGGACGAGCTGGGTCTGAGGCGGTTTCGCCAACCCGTGGGTGACCACGCTCTGAGTCTACCGGTGCTCCAGTGACGCAACCAGGGACGCTGACCGCGTAGAATGGGTACGCATGGATCGCACGGTCAGACTCACCGTCCGCCGCCAGGACGGCGAGAGCGAGAAAACTCGGTACGACACGTTTGAAGTGCCCTTCACGAAGGACATGAACGTGGTCTCGCTACTCATGGAGGTTCGCAAGAACCCTAAGACAACGGACGGGGTTGCGGTCGCGCCACCCGCCTGGGAAGCGGCCTGTCTCGAAGAGGTGTGCGGAAGCTGTACGATGCTGGTGAACGGCAAGGTACGCCAGGCGTGCACCGCCCTGATCGAGGACGTAGCAGAAGCACACGGCACCGTCATGGAGGTCACGCTAGAGCCGATGTCCAAGTTCCCGCTCGTCCGCGACCTGATCGTTGACCGCAGCAAGATGTTCGAGAATCTGATCAAGGTCAATGCGTGGGTACCGATCGACGGCAGCTATGACCGCGGCATGGCCCCGCCCCAGGACGACCATGTGCGCCGCCTGCGCTATGAGCTGTCAAGGTGCATGAGTTGTGGATGTTGCCTCGAGGCCTGCCCGCAGATCAACGGACGGTCACGCTTCGTCGGCCCGGCCGCGATCGGCCAAGCCCTGCTCTTCAACCTCCACCCGATCGGCCAGTCCCAAGAAGGCGAGCGGCTCGACTTTCTCTCCTCCGAAGAAGGTGTGACGAACTGCGGCAACGCGCAAAACTGCGTCAAGGTGTGCCCCAAGGAAGTGCCTCTCACCCGGGCCATTGCTATGATCAACCGACAAACCACGGTCTATCGATTGCGAAAATGGATGGGTCTCGCCGGTTAGCGACCCTGGGCGGAACGGCCCGGGCGTGAAACTCCGTACCCACTCAAAGGGTTCAGGCCTCCGAGACACCATCACCTTGAGAACACTTCCCACCCTGATCCTCCTTCTCGCCACGGTCGTCGCGTGGGCGCAGCCCAATTCGCCGAAGCCGAAACTGGAGTTGGTGTTGCCCGCCGGCAAGGCTGTCGCAGGCACCACCGTGGACGCGAAGATCCGTGCAACTTTCCCTCCAAGCTTCCACGCGTACCAAAACCCCCCCTCCGACCCTTCCAACATCCCTTTCACGGTGGAATCGGGGAGCGCGGCGACGAAGATTTCTGGCGTGAGGTACCCGCGAGGAATTCCCAAGCCGTTCCCTGGCTTTGACGTTCCGCTCGCGATGTACGAAGGGACGATCGAGGTTCCGTTCAGGCTGGCCCTCCCGGACAAGCCCGGCCCGTTCAAGCCCAGCATCAAAGTCGGCTATCAGATTTGCGACGACACGAATTGCTGGCCTCCCACGGGCGAGGTCGTAACTGGCTCCATGTCCCTCGATGCAGGTGGCGCAGTCCTCAGTCAACCTCCGCCCGTCGTGACTCCGATCGATCCGAATCGGGTGGCGGGTCCGGTCAGCATCAAGAGCTTCGTCTCTACCGTGACCGAGGTCAAGACTGGGGAGAGCGTGCTCGTCTCCTGGAGCAGCGACAACGCAGTCTCAGTGCAGCTGAGCGACGGCACCCAGTCGTACGACGTCAGCCCGGCAGGCACCCAGTCCTTGACACTGACCAAAGACACGACCTTGACTTTGACAGCGAAGGGATCAAACGGCGCTACGACTCAGCGATCGATCAGCTTCACCGTCGTGCAGCCCGAAGAGCCTGTTGAGACGCCCGCAGACCCGGTAGCCGGGGCGGCCCAGACCCCGACCGATCCGAGCCAGGCCCCACCTCCGTCTGGTGGCACTGTTCCGCTTGGCGGTGACGCCACGGCGACCGCTATCGAAAACGCGATGATCCAGGGCCTCGCACCCTACTTGCTCCTCGCGTTTCTTGCCGGCATCGCGGCACTCGCCACTCCCTGCGTCTGGCCGATGATCCCGATCACGGTCAGCTTCTTCAGCAAGCGGGGCGAAGGCGGCAAAAAGGATGTGCGCGGTGCGTTTGCCTACAGCTTGGGCATCATGCTCACCTTCACCCTGCTAGGGCTTGCAGTGAGCCTGATCTTCGGTGCCTCAGGCATCCAGCGCCTCGCGGCCAACCCCTGGGTGAACATTGGCCTGACTCTCGTCTTTGTCGTCCTCGCGCTGGGACTCTTTGGGATACTGAACTTCACCCTGCCCCAATCGTTCGTGGACAAGTTCCAGAAGGGATCGCGAACCAAGGCTGGCCTGACCGGCCCGATCCTGATGGGTGTCGCGTTCACGCTGACTTCCTTCACTTGCACCGTGCCGTTTGTGGGAACGCTGCTCGTCTCGGTCGCAACGGGAAACGTCCTGTATCCGATCCTCGGCATGCTGGCGTTCAGCTTTGCCTTTGCCGTACCGTTCTTCCTTCTGGCCCTGTTCCCGCAATGGCTAGCCTCGCTGCCCAAGTCCGGCTCCTGGCTCGCTTCTTCCAAGGCGTACATGGGGTTCCTCGAGCTGGCCGCGGCGCTGAAGTTCCTGAGCAATGTGGACCTGGCGTTCAACTGGGGTTTGCTGACCAAGCCAGCTTTCATCGCGGTCTGGGTAGTGATCTTCGCCATGGCGGGCTTCTGGCTTGCAGGCGCGCTCAATCTTCCCCACGCGGACGGTCCAGACCCCAAGATCGGCTTGGGACGCCGAATCTTTGGATTTGTCAACATCGGGATTGCCGTCTACCTTCTGACCGCCCTCAATGGTGCCCCGCTGGGCCAGATGGTGGGCTTCCTGCCGCCAGACCCGTATCCGGGCCGAGAGGCCTCGATGGTGGCGAGCAAAGCGGGAGACGCCCCGCAGGACGGCCACATCGCATGGATCAAGGACTACGATCAGGCCGTGGAGATCGCTAAGGCCGAGGGGAAGCTTCTCTTCCTCAACTTTACGGGCGACTTTTGCGTGAACTGCCGTGTGATGGAAAACACCGTCTTCCCCGATGCCAAGGTGACCGAGCTCATCGAATCCATGGTTCCGGTCTGGCTCGTGACAGACCGGGAGGACGAGACCAGCCGCAAGAACTCTACATTGCGTGAAAAGCTCACAAAGAGTGTCACCAACCCGGTGTACGTCATCCAAAAACCCAGAGGTGCGGTAGTCACAATACAAGGTGGCGCGACGAACGGGCCTCAGCCCTTCGTCCAGTGGATCGAGCAAGGAATGGCAGCCGCCCAGTGAGGACGCTCGAGCTTCCGGGATTTGAAATCGGTTCGAGCACGCTGACCGTCATTGCCGGACCGTGCACGGCAGAGTCCTTCGCGTTGTGCACCGATGTCGCGACCGCCTGTGCCGACATATGCCGAGAGCTCGGGCTGAACTACGTATTCAAGGCTAGCTTCGATAAGGCCAACCGCACGTCCGTCGGGTCAGACCGCGGACCGGGGCAAGAGGCGTTGGAGTGGATCAAAGAGGCGGGCATGGCCGCAAGCGTGCCGACGACGACCGATGTCCACCTACCCAGCCAGGCAGAGATGGTCGCAGGGTACGTGGACCTTCTTCAGATTCCCGCTTTCCTTTGTCGCCAAAGCGACCTGCTCGAGGCAGCCGCTGACACCGGAAAGCCGGTGAATGTCAAGAAGGGCCAGTTTCTTGCTCCCGCCGATGCCAAGAACATTGTGGCGAAACTCGACGCATTCAATGCCGCCGGCGTGATGCTCACCGAACGTGGGACGACGTTCGGCTACAACAATCTCGTCGTTGACATGCCAGGACTCGAGACCATGCGCGGCTTCGAGGTGCCCGTCTGTTTCGACGCGACACACTCGGCCCAGAGGCCTGGTGCCGGGGGCACGAGCTCGGGAGGATCGCGGGAGTCGGTGCCTGCGCTAGTGCGGGCAGCGAGTGCGGTCGGGATCGACGCCTTGTTCATCGAGGTTCACCCCGATCCGGCGAACGCGGTCAGCGACGCCGCAACCCAGTGGCCGCTCGCCCAGTTCCGCGACCTACTCCGTGAAGCAATCGCGATCCGGCGGGCCGTTCAGGCAGTCTGGGCGACCTCGAAAGCGCCTTAGCCCGTAAGGATCCACTCGTAGGCGGCACTAGTCCTTCGCTCCATCGCCTCGACCGTGAACTTCGACTCGTAGCGGAGCCTTCCCGCCCGGCCCAGCTCCTGCGCCCTCTCCCAAGTCAGGCCCTCCATCGCCGCTCGAAGGCTGTCTGGGTCGTCTGGAGGGACGAGAAGTCCGGTCACGCCGTCCTGAACGATCTCAGCAAGGCCGCCACGGCAAGAGGCCACGACGCACCTACCTACAGCCATCGCCTCCACCGCCACGAGGCCGAACGCCTCCACCCAAGAACTGGGGACGACCACCGCGTGCGAACCCGCCATTGTCTCGATAGGGTCACTTACCTGGCCTAGCAGGTGGACGTTCTTCCCTGCCATGCCTTGCAACAGTTCCTCGTCCGGGCCTGAGCCCGCGATGTCCCAACTCCAGGAGGAGCCGCGCGCCGCTGCCAATGCGACTCTTTGTCCCTTCTCCCGCACGAGCCGGCCCACTACGGACGCGCGGAGCGGAGGATCAGGGAACGGCTTGCGCCCCGGGTCGGGGATCCCGGGATGAGCAACTTCGGTATCGGCGATTCCCGCCTGCCGTAGCGTGGCAGCGACAGCTTCCGAAACAGAGACGAATCCTTGGTACAGGCGAGAATACTGACGTGCCCGGACCGCCTTCATGGGGACGGCGACGTGGCGTGTCAGAACCATTCTTGGCCCACCCGCCAGCCTGGCCGCCCAAGCAGGCACGAGGTAGTCGGGCGAAAAATGCGTGACTGCGAAGTCCCATCGCCGACTGCGAAACAAGCGAACGTACGCGCCAAGAGCGGTCAGGTCGTACTTGTGGCGCAGCCGCGCCGGCAATTGAGGAACGGGGAGTCGGGAACCTAGCGGCGAGCCAGGAACTGCCGCGACCGTGACCTCGTGTCCCGCTTGCGCCATCGCGGTAGCGAGATAACAGACGTAGCGTTCGACCCCCCCCCAGTCGTCCGGCATCGACGAGGCAATGTGGAGGACTTTCAGAGCCAACGGTCGAGCCATGTCTGGTTTCTCGCCACCATGCTCGGGTGCCAGTCGTGGCCAAAGTCTATGCGGTCAATTTCCTTCGGCCCTGCAAGCGCGTCGAAGGTGGCCTCGACCTGTTCTGTCTTGACCGCAGGGTCCTTGAGCCCCGCCACCACCAAGGTGGGCACTTCGCACCTCGTAGCCTGGTTTACGGTATCAAAAAACGCGAGTGTGCGCATGACTGCATCCTCGTTCCCCTGCTCCATCAGGTCGGTCAATTCCTTGAGCGGGTATCGATGGATCTTGCGCGAGAGCACCCAGCGCATCGCAGAGAGAAACGGAAAGTCGGCACAGACGGCGCGGATCAAAGGCGACCAGGCTCCCAGCCAGATCGCAATGCCGCCTCCTTGGCTCAGCCCCACCGCCCCGAGGCGGTCTGCGTCTGCTTCTGCTTGCTCGGCAAGGATCCTCAGGCCAATCACCGAGTCCTGGAACATCCTCCGGAACACCCAGTCCCGTGCATCCGTAGCACCTTCAGCAAAGTAGCCTCGTTCGGGCGTGTAGTTCTCTTCGTGGAACGCTGACTCCCCAAAGAAATTCAGGCTCAGGGAAACGTATCCGCGGCGCGTCCCGTACTCGTTGGGCGGCATTGACCATCGTCCATAGGGAGGCACCCATAGAAAGCCTGGTCCGGGCTCGTCCCTATCCGTTGCAAGCCAGCCTTCGCGCCGCTCGCCGCTCACTCCGCGAAACTGGACAACCCTGACACGGTGCCCCGTCGGGGACTTGCGATCACTTTCGGCGAGGTGCCAATCGAGCGTAGCGCTTTCCGCCTCACCCAATGTCTCCTTCCAAAACTCGTCGAAGCCGACGGGCACCCACGGCTCGAGCAGGTTCATACCCCAAGAGAGCGTTGCTCGGCGTCTACGTGCATGCCTGTCGTCATCAACCATGCGGTCGCCCGCTGGATCTCCTCCACGGGCCCGTCTAGCGCAAGCTGCATGAATCCCGAACTGCTGTCAATGCTCGCCTTAACGATTGTCACCTTGACGTCGAACTCGCGTGCCAACCGCCAAATCCAGGGCTGTCCGACTTGGGCTCCGGTCGCGGTGAGGTTGACGGTTACTTCGGGCATTGCGCACGTGATGATACCGTCCCTTGCCTGGGAATCAGCGAGGCTCGCGGATACACTGCATCCCATGTCTCACGGAAAGAGGACGGTCACGGACGAGGAATGGAACGGCAAGTCGGTACTCGTACGATGCGACTACAACGTGCCCATGCGGGACGGCGTGATCACCGACGACCGGAGAATCGAAGCCTCCCTTCAGACCGTTCGCTTTCTCCTCGACGCCGGGGCCCGAGTCGCTCTGTGCAGCCACCTGGGTCGCCCGCGAGGCGAGAGCAACCCAGAGTTTTCGCTCGCTCCCGTAGCCGTTCGCCTCGGTGAGTTGTTGGGCCGGCCCGTTCCCCTCGTGGACGATTGCGTCGGGCCGCGGGTAACCGAGGCGGTTGCTGGCTTGCAGACGGGACAAGTCGTCTTACTGGAAAACCTCCGGTTCCACCCTGAGGAAGAAGCGAACGACGACGCCTTCGCGTCGCAACTCGCCACGGGGTTTGACGCCTTCGTCAACGATGCCTTCGGGGCGGCGCACCGCGCGCATGCCAGCACCGTGGGCGTCACGCGTCACTTGCCCGCCTATGCCGGCTTCCTGATCGAAATGGAGCTACAATTTCTGGGCGACGTGCTCCATCACCCCGCTCAACCTTTCGTGGCGGTCTTGGGTGGTGCCAAGGTTGCGGACAAGGTGGGCGTGATCGGAAACCTCCTTCCCTTGGTGGACAGGCTCATCATCGGCGGCGGCATGATGTTCACTTTCCTCCGTACCCAAGGGTGCGAGATCGGTCGTTCGCTCTTGTCCGAAGACAGCCTGGGCTATTGTGCCGAGCTACTTCAATCGCCCCTCGGCAAGAAGATCATGCTCCCTGTGGACTGCATCGTGGCCGACTCGGTGGACTCGTCCGCGCACGGGAGCGTCGCCTCTGTCAGCCTCATCCCCGGTGACAAGTTCGGACTCGACATCGGCCCTCAGAGCGCCCAGGTGTTTGCCGAGGTTATCGAGTCGGCCCAGACAGTAGTCTGGAACGGGCCCATGGGAGTCTTTGAACTCGAAGAGTTTGCCGGCGGTACACGCCGGGTCGCGGAAGCAATGGCTGCATGCAAGGGGACGACCATTGTGGGGGGTGGAGACAGCGCGGCGGCCGTCGAACAATTCGGACTGGCCGACAAGATGACGCACGTCAGCACCGGTGGTGGCGCCTCGCTCGAGTTCCTGGAAGGAAAGGAGCTTCCGGGGGTCGCGGCGCTCCTCGACGCCTAAGCGGGATTCTGAAAGCCTGCGAGACGGGCGACGATCGCCCACTCTTCCGCGGTCACAGGAAGGACGCTGAGGCGTTGGCCTCGCTTGAGCACTTCCATTCCCTCCAGTCCTGGAGTTTCGCGCAGTTCGGCGAGCTGGATGACGCGATCGAACTTCTCGACGAGCTCGACGTCCCGCGCAAGCCAGCGAGGGTTGTCCTTGGGGCTCTTTGCGTCAAAGTAACTGCTCTTGGGTTCGAACTGCGTCGGGTCTGCGTAGGCTTCACCCACGATCCGCATCACACCGACGATGCCGGGCTCGGGGCAGCTCGAGTGATAGAAGAAGGACAAGTCGCCCGCCTTCATCTTGTCGCGGAAGAAGTTCCGCACCGTGTAGTTCCGGCAACCTTCCCAGATGTCCGGTTTGCGCTTTCGCGCTAGATCGTCCACGGAGTACGTGGCCGGCTCGCTCTTCATGAGCCAGTAGTTCACAGCAAGGATTATGCCCCCCGATGCCATCTGGCACCAGGGGGCACAGTCTCTAGGCCGCGAGATCGACGACACCGCGGAACCGGGGCGAATAGCCCGGGAACACGGTGCTGAGGTTGCGGTTCAAGAGCCTCTTGCGGACTACTTCTGAGAGCACGTCCCGGAAGTCGATCGTCGATGCAAGGTCGATCTGCTGATACAAGTTTTCACGGGCGAGTCCTGGCCATTGCGAGATGACTCGGCCGCCCCGGACGCCGCCACCGAGGACAAACATGCTGTTGCCTGTTCCGTGGTCGGTCCCGCGCGCGCCGTTCTCGATCGCCGTTCGACCGAACTCGCTGATAACGACCATCGTCCACCGCAGGTTGCCCCGCGTTGCCATGTCGCGATAAAACGCGCCCATGGAGTTGCCGAGATCGGTGATCAGTGAGTTGAAATCGCCGGAAAGCACACCTTGGTTCGAGTGCGTGTCCCAGCCGTCCTTGTCAATGTGCACCGCCTCGAGGCCGAGGTTTGCCGTCATCATCGCGGCCGTGGACTTCAGCGCATAGCCGAAGTTGGTGTTGGGATAGACCGCACCGCCAGCTCCGTTGTAACCGCTGAAGTTGATTGCATTGAGCCGAGCGATAATGTTCCGCGTGTCCCGAACGGAAGCAGTCGTCCCATCGTTGAAGCGGTTGTACTGCCTTCCAATCCAGAGTGAAAGCTCGTTTTCGTTGTCGAAGCCGCCTGCGAAGCCGAAGTCGTCGGGATCGTTGATCGGTAGCGCTTTGGGAGCACCGCCAAGCGTTCGCACCATGCCGTTGGTCAGGCTCATCGCCCGAAGCGGGGCACCTGCCGTGCGTTGCTCGCTCGTCATGAGGTGACGGCCGAGCCAGCCCGTAGTGAGGTTCGGATCCTCGCGCTTTCCGAGCTCCATCCAGCGCTGCGCGTCGAAGTGGCTCCGCGACCAGTTCGGCGCACCGACAGCGTGTACGACGGCGAGGTCGCCCGCAGCGTACGCCGGCATAAGAGCGGCCAGACCCGGGTGCAAGCCGAAGAACCCATTCAGATTCAGAGCCTTGCGGGCCTGGCTACTGTCGGGCGGCGGTACAGCTGTGGACGACCGGATGTTGTAGTACTCTTCGTCGCCAAACGGCACGACCGAAGACATACCGTCCATTCCACCGCGAAGGTAGACCGAGATGATCACGTCCCGCTGGGACGCGCTTTGCGCGAACGCCATCCGCGGAAGCCAAGAGACGCCCAAGGACGCGGTGACAGCCGCGAACGACATCCCTCCGACTACCTGGCGCCGACTCAGCTGGTTGTACTCTTTGCATGCGTTGTTGTCGTAACTCATTTTCGCCTCAATACCATTGGAAGCTGGGAGAGCCGATGCACAGGGCAGCGGCGCCGCGAAGCCTCTCGTCGTCAAGGAGGCCGCCTCGCAAGTAGGCCTCGAGCGCGTCTCGGTCTACGCTCGCCATCTCGCCAGCGAAGAAGGCGTCGTTCAAGATCTGCAAGACCCGGTCTGGGTCACGGTCTGCACCGATCATTGTCGGCAGGTCTCCATGAACGCCCCAGACCCGGTTGTTTGCAATCTCAAAGGCGAAGCTCAGTCGTGGACCCATGGAAGGCCCCCAGAAGTCAAACCTGTCCGGATATCCGTCGGGCGTTTCCCAATTGAACGGGTAATGCCCACAACCTCCGATCTGGTGGTACTTCAAGTTCCACATGTCGTCGATGCTGACGTTGAGGCTCTTGCACGCGTTCGCCACGAAGTGGAACGGACGCTTGAACTTGGGTTCTGAGCCCATGATGTTTGCCACAGTCAAGATCTTGCGCAAAACCGATCGAATGTCTCCGTTGGTTCGACGGAACTCTGCCGCGGCAGCGTTGATCTGGTTCGTTGTGACCCCGTCGCCCAGGAAGTACTTGCACAACTTGGTGCAAATGAAAGTGGCGCAGGACGGATGGTTGAAGACGAGAGCGAGCACTGCCTCGCCCTGCTCCCGCTGACCGCTCGGGATGATCTGTCCCAGTACGACCTTGGCGCCCACCACGTGATGGTCCGGGTTGTACTTGAACGTTCCCCAGGTTCCTTTGTCCCGATCCCACTCCCAGCCCCAACCAGTGAAGCACAGCGCTACGCTGAGGATGTCGTCGGGCGTGTACCCGCTCTTGACGCTGACGCTATGGAGTTCCAGGAGCTCGCGGGCGAAGTTGACGTTGGGGTTGTTACAGTCGTTGTCCGCGTTATCGAGGTACTCCAACATTGCAGGGCTGAACGCGATCGAACGGAGCAATGCATAGAAGTTCCCCATGGCGTGCCGCTGGATGCAGTCGCGGTACCAGTGGAGCTGCAGCGGCCCGCCAACCTTATCAGACCATGTGCTGAAGTGGTCGGACCAAAACTCGCACATGCGCTGGTAGAGGAACCGCTGCGAAAAAACGGCTCGGTAGATCGTTGCCTCCTCTAGGTGTTGCTGCGTCACCCAGTCGTCGCCGAGATCCTTCAGCTGGCGCATCGTCATGTTCACCCGCGGCCAGCGTCGGTTCACGACGTTCTCGCAAATCGAATCTTGGATCCCAGTGAAGTTGAGCTGCTCTTCCAGGATTCGCGTAAATCCACGGATCCGAGCCTTCTTATTGAAGGTCGCGTCCACGCCGAACGAGATTCGGCGGGCGAGACGGACTCCGGCGTTAGTCCAGTTCTGGACAATCCCAGGCGCGTAATCCCCAGGGGGAGGTGCTGGCGCGGGCAGAGGGTCAGAGGAAAAGGCGCGTGCTGCGACCGATCCCAGGGCTGTTGCTCCGAGCGTGGCGAGCCTTCTTCGGCTTACCGGGCCCTGTTCCTGGGTGAGAGCGGCACCCGCCCCTTGGAGGGCTTCGACCAGTTTGGTTGTCATCTGTGGCCTCCGTCTGTCTGCGCCGTTGCAGACGGACGATCCGGAACCAATGTTCCACTTCCCCGGACGGCACGAACCTAGTAATTCATTCAGGATCGTCTGTGGTCACGAAACAAAACTGGTAACCGGTAACAGGATCCAAACCCTCGCAAGGAACGTTAGCTAGCATTTCGTCTAGAAACTTACTTGTCTCCTCGTCATCTCTCATAATCCGGTCGAAAGGTTCCTCATACATTGGCGGCCAGCGTTCGCCGCTTCTTGCCATGATTGCCTTCGCCGAGCGTTGTACGGCCCGTCGCACGATGTCCCCTAGTTCGTAGGGCGCGCCATGTGGGGCCTCGTGCACGCTCACCAGCGCCTCGCTCTTCTCCCCAGTCACGACAAGGGCCCGGACGGTCCATTTCCTGTCGTTCGGCTTCAAGAATTCCCGGAAGAGGACTTGCCTCTCTTCATCATCCAGCTCTCGCTTGTGCTTGATCGCGACATAATAGAGGACGGCGTCCGCCCTCCAGTGCGGGAACCTGCCGTGCCAGATCGAGAAGTTCTTCCATCGGGCCACCCTAGTACAGGGCCTCTCCGCCTCGCTCGCCCGTCCGAATCCTCACCGCGTCGAGAACGTCACAAACGAAGATTTTGCCGTCCCCCAGCTCGCCGGTCTGAACCGTCTCGGTGATGGCCCGGATCACCTCCTCTGCCATGTCGTCGTTGACCACCACCGAGATCTTCATCTTGGGCACCAGGTTTAGTGCGTAGTGGCTGCCCTGAAGCGTATCCGTCTGACCCTGCTGCCGGCCATAGCCTCGCACAGGCTCGCAAGTCATGCCTGGAACGCCAATATCGTCCAAGGCGTGCTGCACGTCCTCCAGCCGGTTGGGCCGCACGTAGGCTTCGATTCGCTTCACCCTTCGAGTCTACTCAGACCATAATCCAATCGTGACCGGTCGGCCGATTGTGTTTTGGGCGACTTGCGCCTGTGCACTCCTCGCAAGCGGCTCGGCAATCGCAGTGGCGGCGGGTCGTGCGCCGCTGGCCCTTGCCTATTTGGCTGCAGTCGCGGGCGTCGGAGCCGTGGTCGGTGCCGTCTCGCTCGACGCCCAGCGGGAGGAGGCGGAAGCCGCAGCCGCCGTCCACGCGGAGGCGGAGGCCAGGGCAAGCCTTGAGGCCGAGAGCCAACGGTCTGCGCTCGATGCACTGGCCGATGGGCTCGAAACCGTCATCTTCCTCGTCTCGGACGCGGGAGAGGTCGAATTTGCCAACCTGGCAGCCAGCGCAAGGTTTCGAGTCGAGGAGCCAGAAGGCCGAAAGCTGCTATCCATTACTTTGTCCCAACAGCTTGAAGAGTTGATCCAAGGTATCACCGCGAGCGGCCTGGCCACCCGTCAGGAGGTCAACTTCACCCATCCCAGCGACTGGATCGGCAGCGTACAAGTGTGGCCCCTGGAGTCAAGAAGGAGAATCTTCGTCGCGATCACCGATGTCTCCCAGATCCACCGGCTCGAAGCTGTCCGGAGGGACTTCGTCGCGAACGTATCGCACGAAGTCCGCACGCCGCTCTCGATGGTGAGGCTGAGTGCCGAGTCGCTGCTCGATGCCAAGCCGACCAATCCGGAAGCCGGCCGCCACCTCACACGTATCATCAGCGAGGTGGACCGGCTGACGAGGATAACGGACGATCTTCTCGTGCTCAGCGGTGCTGAGACCCGCGCCGCAGACCACGAGCCGGTGGATCTGAGCGACCTCGTCGAGCGTGCCTGCGCCCGTTTGATCGACGTGGCGGAAAAGAAAAGCCTCTTGGTAACCCTCGACGTCCAGCCCTCGATCTCCCTACTCGGGGACGCCGTGCAGCTCTCCCAAGTGGCCACCAATCTCGTTGCGAACGCGATCTCCTACACCCAGAAAGGTGAGGTCAAGGTGGAAGTTCTCACAGAGGCGGACGATGCCGTCTTGAGAGTGACAGACACGGGAATCGGCATTGCAAGCGAGCACGTCACCAGGATCTTCGAGCGCTTCTACCGGGTGGACAAAGCCCGCTCCCGAGAGACCGGAGGCACGGGGCTAGGACTCAGCATCGTTCGCAACATCGTCGAGGCGCACGGAGGCACCGTTACCGTTGCGTCCGAGTTGAACCGTGGCAGCACGTTCACTGTCCGCCTACCCCTGAGAAAGCCTACCGTTGAATCGGACTGATCCGACCGTATGCATCCACCGAGCGAACGACCGTTCCCGTCGTGACGGGAACAGCGGCGGGCGACGAAAGGCGCCACGTCTCGCCGTCTAGCCATAGCCTCCACCGCTCTGGCCCTGTATCCTTTGGTGGCCGTGGATGGGGCGGCGGCAGTGCGGGAAGGCGATAAAACGTCTTCAGCTTCTTTGCGACGCCGTTCCAGTCTCCCTGGATCGCCCTCATGCTGAAGTGCACGCTGCCGTGGGCGGACCGGTTTCTGACGATATGGATCTGGCCCCCGATTTCGCTTGCGGGCCAATTTCCGAACGAAGGCCCGCACTGGCTGGTGAAGTGCCCGGCGAGGAGCGACACGCTTTGCCGGTTCTCGCCTTGCCACCATTGTAGCAACGGCTCGAAGGGCTGCCCACTGGAAGACTGCTTCCAATAGAGCTGCGGCACCATATAGTCGCACCACCCTTCGTTCAGCCACTTGCGGGCATCGGCGTAGAGCTGCGCGTACTGATCGACGCCCGCCTTGATTCCCTCTGGCACGCCAGGGCGATAGATCCCGAACGGGCTAATCCCAAACTTGACCCATGGCTTGGTAGAGTGGACCACGCTTCCGAGCTCCCGGACGAGGGTGTCCACGTTCTCGCGTCGCCAAGACTCTCGATCCAGGGAGCCTCCCTCGGCACGGTAGCGACCGTAACTCGCCGAATCGGGAAAGTCGTTGCCGGTCGGATAGGGATAGAAGTAGTCGTCGATGTGGAGCCCGTCTACGTCGTACCGCGAGACAATGTCCTTGGCGACCGCGATGGTCCGCTTCCGTAGCGCGGCATCCCCTGGATCCATCCAAAGAAACTTGCCGTACTCCACGACCCCGGCGTTGCCGGAGCGTGAGACGTGGCTCGAGGCGTGTGCACCCTTCTGTGACGGGTGCCCGGCTCGGAACGGGTTGATCCAGGCGTGCAACTCTATCCCGCTCCGGTGGCACTCCTCGATCATGAACTCCAACGGATCCCAGCCGATCTTCGCGCCCTGTTCGCCGGTCAAGAACCACGATGACGGTTCGATCTCGGATGGGTAAAGCGCGTCGGCGGACGTCCTCACCTGGAAGACCAGCATGTTCAGGCCTACCTCCTCTGCCGTGGCGACGATTGCGCGGAGCTCCTGCTTCTGCTTGTCCACCGGCAACCCAGGCTTGGACGGCCAGTCGATGTTGTCTACCGTCGCAACCCACGCACCGCGATACTCGCGGAGCGGCTCAGGCGGCACCGAACCCGTCATGCTCAACGCCAGCACCCCGACAGCCCACATTGAGGCACACTACCAGGGTTCGCCATGCAAAGTTCCTTCGACCTGGAGCATCTCCACGCCACTGCCACCAACATTCGACTCGCGAACGGGCTCGTCGTGGACTCTGCGGTCTTGGAGGCTAGCGACGTGGGCTTCGACGAAGATGGGGCGAGATATGAGGGCTTCGCGCGGGCTGTTGCCCGGCTGTCTCCACAGTCGGTCGAGAAGTTTCTTGCCGCGCAAGTGCCGCCCATGGTTCAAAACGTCAGTGTTGCATTCGTAGGGGATCAGATCGTCGTCCGTGCGACCGCGACCCTGATGCTCACTGTGGACGTGACCATCAAGATCGGTCTCGAGATTCAGGACGACACCCGATTGGCCGCCGTAGTCCACTCGGTCGAGCCTGGTATCGCACGCAAGCTCATCGAGGACGAGCTTGTGAAGGTGAATCCCCTCCTGGACGCTTCAGACCTTCCCATACCGGTAGAGTTCGAGTCGATCGATATCACCGAGCGTGCCGTGACCCTCACAGCTGTAGCGTCTACCGACTAGCGGGTACGAGGATCGTGGTAGGACCTTCGGTCGTGAACGAAACGAGTGACTTCGGACACGAAACGCGGCAGGGCTTCGCGGCACTGAGCAAAGAACAATGAGGGCTCGATGAGCTCTACTTCCGAGACGAGCGGATTTCCGTCCTCGTCTGGCATGAGGTCGATCCGCGCGTAGCTGACGGGAAACGGTAGGGCAGCCAACACATCGGCTACGATGGTGCGCTCAAACTCGGTGGGCACCATTGCCTCACCGACCGATTCTTCGTCCTCGGCAAATCTTGGTTGCTTGGCGATCACGTGGGTGGCTGTGTCTCCGATCACGACCAGGCTGTGCTCCAAGAAGGTTTCGACACCGCGGAGGTAGGGCTGGACCATCATGTGTCGCTCCGCGACCATCTTGTCGAGAAAGGCCTGACCGCTTGCCTCTTCTCCGACCTCGAACCGCTCGGTATAGAGCGATCCCGCAGATACCCTCGGCTTGACGACGATCGCACCCCAGTCTCGCACCAGTTTTGAGACCTCCGTGGGCTGGCCGCGCTCGAAGTACACCGTGGGTACCGTCGCGATCCCGTGGGCCTTGAGTTCGCTGAGGTAGACCTTGTCAATGTTCCAGCGGACGGCTGGAAGCGGGTTGACTAGCGTCGAGACCTGATCCACGCGTTCGCACCAATCAAGAAAGCCCGCCGGATCCAGAGGGTAGTTCCAAGTGGAGCGAAGAACGACAACATCGTATCGAGAGACGTCGGCGCCTTGGTCGTCCCAAGCAACCATCCCGACGTCATGCCCTGCCGAGGCAAACGCCTCGAGCTGAAGCTCTTCGTCCGGGTCGCTCTCCGTCTTGATGACCGAGGTAGCGAGGCCGATGCGCAGTCTATCCATGGGAGGACACCTCCGAGTGTCGGAAGCAGGAAACGAGGTGGTCGTTGACCATTCCACACGCCTGCATGTGGGCGTAGATCGTCGTTGGCCCGACGAATGAAAATCCCAGTCGCTTCAATTCTTTGCTCATTGCGATCGAAGTCTCAGTGAAGGCCGGCACCTCGGACATCCGATTCCATCGGTTGACCTGCGGCACGTCGCCGACGAACTTCCACATCCAGCTTCCGAGGCACGGCACTTGGCTCCTCGAGCCGAGCAACACCCTCGCGTTGTTTCTGACTGCCTTGGCCTTCGCACGGTTCCGTATGATGCCACTTGAAGTAAGAATGTGCTCCAGTTCCTCGTCTTCGATCGCAGCTACTCGCTCGATATCGAACCCATGGAACGCTTTGCGGTACGACTCTCGACGCAGGAGCACGAGCCTCCAACTCAGGCCGCATTGCGCCGCCTCTAGGCAGAGGTGCTCGAAAACGTGCTGTTCTGCCCGGGTGGGCACTCCCCACTCTGCATCGTGGTACAACGTCTCCGGCGGCTCCTTCGCCCAATCGCAACGCGTCACCGCGCCATTTTGCCAGCAACCGTAGGGTGCCGACGGGCCGTCGCTGCCGTGCGTATCTTGGGTACCCTCCGCGCGCGCAGGGCGAGTGGCGGAACTGGTAGACGCGCTGGATTTAGGTTCCAGTGTCCACAAGACGTGAGGGTTCGAGTCCCTCCTTGCCCACCAGGCTACTTCGTCTCGCCGGAATACATCTTGAGCTCCTCCTTCGAGAGGTACTTCGTCTCATACTCCGGCATACCGAGGGCTTTTCGACCGCGAAGGAACGCCTTGAGGTGGTTCGACGAGCCTCGGATCAAATTGTCGAGCACCTTCTGCACCGTAACGTCTTTCTCGGCCTTCCTCCAGACCAAGAGGTCCCGGATGCTCATCTCCTCAATCTCCGCACCGACCTCCATGGCATCCTCCCGCGAGGTCGAGCCGCGCGTGACCATCGAGTCATAGAGTGCCTGGAACTCCTCCATCTGGTACTTCCCTGCCACGGTCTGCGGAGCCTTCGAACCCATCCGCTCTACAACGCTGGAGACCGCGGTCATGTGAGTCTTCTCCGCTTCCATGATCTTGCTGAAAGGCCTCCCGTCCCACTTTTCCGCGAGCACCGCGTAGACCTCTGCCGCGACGCGCTCAGCCTCGAAAAGGTTGACGTAGCCCTTTGCCGCCTCGGGGCTGGCCTGGGTTGCGGCGCCTCCTGGTGCAAATGTGACCGCCGTAGCCTGGGCCTCCATCTCTTCCAGGTCGCCCGGGGCCAGTTGTTTGAAAGATTGCGCGGCCGCTCTTGACTCTGCGCTGGGGACCTTTGGTGTGGAAGCCCCGCTCCTGGGTGCCGCGCACCCGGAAAGGAGGGCAAGAACGACTCCAGCAAGAGCCCACGGAATGGGTCTCATAACGGAAGGGTACCCGTGCCACTTCGACCGAGCTCTAGGTCATTTCCCGCGCGATTGAACTTTTGAGGGCCCTCGTGAGACAGATACATTACTATCAGTTCATCTCCGAGATACGTCAAGAGCGACTCTGTTGCGCTTCGCCCGGACTTTGCGCCGCTGGCGGAGTCGTTGCTCTCGTCAACCTTGGCGGCGAGTGACGCCGGAGTCCTCCTCACCGACCTCGACCACGTAGCGCTCGCCTGCAACAGCCGCTTCGGCGAGGTATTCGGGATCGACCACGAGAAGGTCGTTCGAAGCAGCGCCCTCGAAGTTCGCGAGATGGTCCGTCACCGGATTGCGGACGGAACCCAGTGGGCAAAAAACCTGGAATTGGTCTACGAGCAGCCCTTGCACATCCAGCAAGACGAGCTCCGACTCACCTTCCCGCAACAGTACGTCCGCCGCTACACCGCGCCGGTGTTTGGCAAGGACGGAGAACCGATCGCGCGGCTCTGGACATTCCAAGACGTCACCGATTCCGTGCGTCGCCGGGAGATCGCTGAGCTCTTGGAGAAGATTGCGCTCATGCACGACCAGGACCCGCGAATGGTCTGTGCGCGGGTGGCGGAAATCGTTGGCGAGTACTTCGGCTCGGTCTGCTCGTTGCTCCTCATCGAAGGAGACGACCTTCGCTTCATCGCCCTGGGCGGCCCTGCAGACCAAGTTCGAGACCTGGAGACCGTGCCCACCCATGTCACGTACTGCAAGACGTGCGTAGAACGCAACGGGCCATACGTCGTCCAGGACGGCCGCGCCAGCGAAGAGACTCGCGACCTTCTTCCTGTCCAGGTCGGCCTCACGCGATATGTCGGCGTACCCGTGCATGACCCGGTCGGCAACGTTATCGGTTCGTTCTGCCTGATGGACGACCGCTCGTACGAAGTCATTCACGACGAGGTCGTGTCGTTCATGGGGGCCGTCGGAATCAAGCTTAGTGCGGAGATTGACCGGCTTCATCAGCTCGAAATCCTCCAGCGCGACTTGGACTCGACCTCGAAGAGCTTGGAATATGCTCAGAAAAAGCTCGTCGAGAGTGAAAAGCTGGCGATTTCCGGCTCGCTCGCCTCGACCGTCGCCCACGATATTCGTAACATCCTCGCCGCGGTGTCACTCGTCATCGAAAACGGGCAGCACACCCCTGCGGAGACCCTCGGCACAGTCAAGGAGCAGCTCGACCGCTTCGTGCTTCTCGCGAACAAGCTGCTCTCCTACTCCCGGCCGCGCGAGACCTCGCACGTCAAGGTCGAGTTGGGCGAGCTGATCCAACGAGTCACGAGTCTGCTCGGCGTGTTCGGGGCCCAGCATGGAGTCGAGATCCTCTACGATGCCCCTTCTGCCCCGATTGTGATCCGCGGCGAGCCAGGCCAGTTGGAGCTTGCACTCGTCAATCTGATGCTGAACGCGGTTCAAGCCATGCCCCAAGGCGGATTCCTGACGGTATCGCTCGCCGCTGGGGACAGCCACGCCGAGATCGGTGTGAGGGACGGGGGACGCGGAGTAGCCGACGCGATTCGAGACCGTCTTTTCGAACCGTTCTCCAGCACCCGCTCCGACGGCTTCGGCCTTGGGCTCTACAGTTGTAGAAGAATCGCAGAAGACCATGGTGGCAGCGTGTCGTTGCTCCAGACGTCCTCCCGTGGCTCAACGTTCGTGCTTTCCCTCCCCGTGCAATGAGCCAGCGCATCCTAATCGTCGACGATGACCGCTTTCTCGTGCAGGGCGTAACGACCCTCCTGCAACGCGAGGGGTACACCGTTGACGCGGCTCCGGACTTCGAGTCTGCAGTCCGGATGCTCCGAGACTCTCACCCTCACCTGATGATCCTTGATCTGGGGCTTCCGGACGGCGATGGAGTTTCGCTGTGCAGAAGAATGCGGAACGGTGCCAGCTTCCCCATTCTCATGGTCACGTCACGCAGTTCCAGCACCGACAAAGTGGCTGGGCTCGACAGTGGTGCCGACGACTACCTCGTAAAACCCTTCGAAGGTGTCGAACTTCTGGCCCGAGTGCGCTCGCTGTTACGCCGGAGCGGAATGAGCAACGGGAGGGCCAAGCCGGAAAGCCTCCAGATCGCCAACCTCACGTTGGATTTGCTGGCGCGAAAGGTCTTGGTCGGCCAACACCACCTGACCCTGACCGAAAAAGAGTTCCAGCTACTGACCTATCTCGTCGAGCACGCAGGTACTGCGGTGGCCCGCGATCGCGCGTTCAGCTCCGTCTGGGGCTATAACATCGAGTTCGCCTCCAACACGCTCGAGGTCACCGTGTACCGGCTTCGCAAAAAGCTCGAGGAAGCGGGGGCCGTAGCCTCTGTGGAAACGATCCGAGGCTACGGCTACCGTTTGACTGCCTAGGATCTACGCTTCGTAGGGCTTGTAAAGGCTGGTGAGCCCGTCCCAGAGCGCCTTGGCCGTCTCTTCGCACGCGGCGAAGGCGATTTCCTGATCCTCCTTACTGAGTGCCTGGATCCGCTCCAGAAGCAGGGCAGGCTCGGCAAAGTCGGTCTCGTGAACCTCGAAGTACACGTGCGACTTCTCTGGCAGCGCGTAGTGGTCCTTCAAGCCGGCGAGCTTTGACTTCGAAGTGTGCGGCTGCTGCGATTCGAAGGCGTAGAGCGCGCCGAGCGAAGCCGCGGGGCTGCTGAAAAGGCGATCCACAGTGCTGGCGAGCGCCTTCGCACCCTCCGAGCGAACCTCACCAGTCTCGACGCCGAGGCCCTTCGCGAAATCTTCCCATAGGAGGCGGTGCTCCTCTTCCTCCGCTGCAATCGCGGTATCCCCGTGACATGCCCAGCCCTTCGGGACGAGCCCGATGAACCCTGCCCAGTCGTTTGCATAGTCGCGCAACGCCTCCACCGGGAGCGTTCCCATGGTCCAGGCTTGGTAGAAAGGATGCTGAAGCAGGTCGTACTGGGCGATTACAGTGTCGAAGCGAGCTCGGATGTCCATCTCGGCCCCGTATTGTACACGCGGCCTAGGCGTAAAGCGAGTACGCGTCCCAGGAAGGCTCTGCTCCCATCCTATAACTGGCGAGTTGCCCGACGTGATAGGCATCGTGGATCGTCAGGAAGTCGCTTGCGGTCAGGAGGTTCTCATCGCTAGGTTCGGCCAAGGCGGCCGCGACTGCCTTGTCCCGCACTGCGAACATGTTCGCCACGAGATCTACTAGGTTGCCGCCGGGCGACTCGTACGAACCCCACTCGTGCTCTTCGCCCTTCAGACGTCGCTGCAAGGCGACGTAGCACTCCGTGAGGTGGACGACAGTCTCCCTTGGGGACATTGCATGCGCAGGCGACTTACCATCGGCCAAGGTCTCATGCATCCCCTTGAGGCACATGGAGAGTTGGTGGGAGGCAACGTCGCATTGTTTCGTGAAAAGCTCGACGGCGGACATTCCTGGATTCTAGCCTAGGGCGGCCTCCGCGACCTCGATCGGTTCTCCCTCGAACCGAGCCACACACGCCGCGATCGTCGCGTCGCCGATCACGTTGAGCACCGTCCTGCTCATGTCAAGCAGTCGGTCAATCCCTAGAACAAGTCCGATGGCCTCGGCAGGGATCTCAAATCGGACGAGGATGGCGGCGATCATTGGCCAGGCGCCGCCTGGCACGCCTGCCGTCCCGATCCCGGCCACGATCGCGAGTCCCATGACGACGAGCTGCTGGCCAAAGTCAAGCTGGACGCCAAAGAACTGCGCGAGGAACAAGATCGTGATGCCTTCGAAAAGTGCGGTGCCGTTCTGGTTTGCCGTCGCCCCGACCGTGAGCACGAACGAGCCTACATGACGTGGGATCCCCGCCTCTTCTTCGCTGACCTTCAGCACCACCGGCAAGGTCGCGTTGCTACTGCTCGTTGCAAAAGCGGTGACGATCACCGTCCTCATTTGCCGCATGAACTCGAGCGGATTGCGCTTCGCGATGAACTTTAACACCAGGGGGTAGGTCACGAAGAAGTGCAAGGCTAGCGCTGCGATCACGAGAACCATGTACTTCGCCAAGGCCAAGAATGCTTCTCCGCCCAACACGCTCGCGGTGCGGAAGACAAGGCAAAACACCCCGATCGGTGCGACCTTCATTGCGAAGTCGATCATCCGGACACACACATGGAACAGTCCGTTTAAGAACGAGGTCACAGGCAACGCGTCCTCCTGTGCCGTCATCGCCAGCGCCACCCCGAACACGATCGCAAAGAACATCAGCGGCAACAGGCCGCCGGATAGGGCGCGAACCGCCTCAAGGAGCGGGTTCTTGGGCACCAGACCGAGCAAAGGAGGATCCTGCGTCTCCGCCGCTACATTGGCCTTTGCGAGCGCGCCCTCCTTGTCCACCGACTCAAACAACTGAGTGCGCTTCGCCTGGTCAATTCCGTCCCCGGGACGCACTATGTTCACACCGGCCAATCCGATGCCGACCGCGATCGAACTCAGTACGACGGTCATCAGCAGGGCACGCAAGCCCATCTTGCCTACCTTGGCTGCACTGCCCACCTCGGCGACGCCGTTCACCAGGGCGCTAAAGAGCAAAGGAACGACGACCATAAAGATCATCGTCATGAAGAGGTTGCCGACGTTCTGCGCGACTACGTCATTGAACCACTTGAGGCCCTCGTTCGAGCTACCGCCCGGGAGGCTGAACTGGGCGATCAGGCCCGCGGCCGCACCCAGCACCATCATGACGAGGATCTTCGTGTGTAGTGGAACGCTACGCAACCGCTGCCACATATCGCGCATTCTGCCCCCTCGGGCACTCGATTTGCTGGAGACTGGCTACCCTTTCGGTCCGGACTGCACGAATTCTTTAACGTCCGCCCGCAACTGGGTCAGGCACTCGTCCTTTACGTACATCATATGGCCCGCCTCGTAATAGCGCAGGTGGAACTGACCACGCAGCTCCGGATCCAGGCCCATGTGCGAAAGCGTGTACTCCGTCGCGAAGAACGGAGTTGCCAGGTCGTAATAGCCGTTCGCCACAAAGACCTTCATATACGGGTTCTTGGAGAGCGCCGCGCGAAGGGCCTCGCTCGTATCGGGGTGGCCATCTCCCGCCGAACCCCAGTCCCACGGGTTCTTGATGCCGGAGAAGATTTCATAGGGCAGGTCTGTCTCGTATCCGAGGTCGCGGCGGACGTAGTCCATGAACGCAGAAAGGTAGGGCGGAGTCAGCATGCTCATGCTGGGGTCGTGGTCGGGCCGCTGGGTGTGGCCCCGGGCGTAGTCCTCGATGCCCTTGACCCGGCTGTCCAGGCGGCCGACCGTCCGCCGGTCCGTCCTCAGGATTTCCTTGCAAAAGTCGTGGATGTTGATCCGCAAGTCACACTGGTCGAGGAACTTGTGGCTGAGCCCGGTGTACCGTGCCAGCGTGTCGAGGACGTGGGCTCGATCAGCAGCGTCGAGGTTGTCCCCTTGGGCGAGCGCTGTCGCATAGCGGCCCACGGCAAACTTCCTCATGTCGTCCACCACCCGCCCAAGGTCGTCCTTCAGGTCCCCGACCAGGCACCCGTGGTACCAAGCCGTCGCCGCGTAGGTGGGAAGGAACAGCACAAACGGCAGGTCGTTACCCTTATTGAAGCGCGCCGTCTGGAAGTTCAGGATCGATGAGACGAGGACGACGCCTGCAAACGCGATCCCCCGGTCGATGAGATGCCCCGCTAGACCGGCAGCGCGGGTGGTGCCGTAGCTCTCGCCCGCAAGATAGACCGGGCTCAGCCACCTTTGCGAGCGGGTCAGATACAGGCGGATGAACTCGCCGACGCTCTCGATGTCGCCCTTGACGCCCCAATACTTTTTCGCCTCCTCCTGAGTCTTGGCCCGGCTGAAGCCGGTACCGACTGGATCGATGAAAACGAGGTCGGCAAACTCGAGCCAGTGGGCAGGGTTGTCTTCCAGCTTGTACGGCGGAGGAGGCATCTGGCCGTCCGGGAGCATTCGTGCCCGCTTCGGCCCCAGTGCACCGAGGTGAAGCCAGATTGCAGGAGAGCCCGGCCCGCCGTTGAAACTAAACATGATCGGCCGGTCTGCGCCTGCGTCCTTCTTCGCATACGCTACGTAGAACATTTGGGCGACGATCTCGCCTTCCTCGTCCTTGATCGGAAGTCGCCCCGTTGTCGCGGTGTAGTGCAGACCGTCGGTCTCGTGCTCGGTGACGACCGGCTTCTCCTCCTCGAGCTTCTTGGGCTCCTTCTGCGGCACGGTCGGGGCGTCCTTAGCTTTCTCCTCGGGCATCGCGAGAGAATACCAACGTGCCTTAGCCTGGCCTGACGACTCGGATCGCTCGGCTCGTTACGTAGGTCTGGCCAAACATGTCGGTCGTGCGGACGTGCAAAGGATGCGTTCCTGGTTCGACCGTGAGCTCGAGCCGGGCCTTCCACAGGTGCGTGGACTTTTCTGCTGCCGGTAGCTTCCGGAACGGAGCGGCGACCTCGCCCTCGCGTGCCACGAGCTCCACGTAGCCAGGATCGGCCTCCACCGTCCGTTCCATGGGCGCCCATTCGCTGCCTGCAAAGGAGTACTCCACGGTCGAGCGCTCGCTCCCTCCAAACACGTTGACGAAGAACTCGAAGCCCTCCGAGGCAGCGTCCGGAGCGGTGATGTTCATCTGGTAGTCGGCAGGCCGTCCCGCAGCTCGAAACTCAATTCGATAGTCGCTCCCGTCGAACGTGAACACCGAGTAACCCGGAGGCGCGCCGTCTCTCATCGTCGTGTGCGGCACTCCACGCGGTCCCGGCAGCCCTGCCCACCATGAGCCGCAGGTCGTCACGTTGATCACGTGGTGGTGAGGCTCCGCCTTTGGCCAGCCGTCGGCTTGGGTGACGAACCGGTGCTCCTGCATGTGCGTGTGGGCGCTCACCGAGAGGGCGTACGGCCGCTCGGCGAGCAGCGCATAGAGAGCCTCCCGGTCCACAACCTCGGTGATCGGGATGTGCATGATCACCACGACCAGCTTGTCCTCGTCCTGGTGGGAGAGGTCTTCGCGGAGCCACGCCATCTGCGTTTGCCCCAACGCGGCCCGGTAGTAGCCGCGCGAGCGCGGCGGCTCTTCCTTTGCGGCGTTCTCCTGGCCGTGCCATTCCACGTTGTCCAGCACGACGAAATGCACCGGGCCGTGGTCGAAAGAGTAATAGTTCGGGCCGAAGTACCGGTGCCAATGCTCGTCCGACTCGCTGTCGTCCGGCACGTCGTAGTTGATGTCGTGGTTCCCCAAGACGTAGTACCACGGAATCCCGATCAGCCCGATCGCTTGTACCAAGGGGCCGGTCACGGAGAGATCGTCGAAGACCACGTCTCCCAGCGTCACCCCAAAGTCGTACTCGTCTGCCTTGCCGTAGAGTGGCTCGAAAACGTCCCGCGTGAGGTAGTCCACCTCACGCAGGTCGCGAGGCTGCGTGTCGCCAAAAAAGAGCGCCTTGAACTCGTCGTTCTCCTTCTGGCGGCGCAGCGGGAAGTCAATGCTCTCCGGCAAGGGGCCAGTAGGCTCGAGTCCTTTGTGCCGCAAGTTGGGCGGCGAGCCCTTGGGTTTATGCACGTAATAGAAGACCGGCACGTTATGGTCGTCAGTCGGCACCATCCAGCCGCGAGGCTTGACCACGTAGAAGACCGTGTCGTCGTTCCCAGGCAGCTGCCACTTGCCCTGCCGGTCAGTCTTGGCAAAGTGCCTCTGGTTGCTCACCCAGACGCCCCCGACGCCCCGTTCCCGCTCGTCGCGCGTTCCGTTCCCGTTGGCGTCTTCGAATACAACACCTCGGGCGGTCAGGGTGTCGGGCCCCGGAAGCACCGCCTGGCCCAGGGCCAAGCTAGGCAAGAAGACGATCGCAAGCTCCCAACGCCGCACACCCACAATGTACCGCCTCGCGTCCTTGACGGTAGACTTGACGATTCCAATGTCGGTCGCAAGGTTCCACGATGCCGTCTTCCGCGGTGACCTCGAAACGGCGGCGAAGATGGCCGAGGCCGACCCTTCCCTTCCCACGAGCTATAACTCCGACCGGTTCGGAGCAAGCGCGATGGTGGAAGCCGCCCGAGGCGGACACTTTGCCGCCGTAGACTTCCTGATCGAACGCGGCGTCTCGCCTAACCACGGGTCGGACTGGTGGGCAGGGAGCTTCTCCCCCCTGATCACCGCGATCCATCACCGCGATCCGGCTATGACCGAGCACCTGGTCTCGCGTGGGGCCACCGTCACCGCCTACGAGGCCGCCGCCATGGGTGACATGGTGCGCCTTGGCGCAATCGTATCAGCAGACCCCGATGCGGTGCACGTGAGGGGGGGCGACGGGCAGCAACCCCTGCACGTCGCGGCCACGCCAGAAGTCGCTGCCTACCTCCTCGACCATGGCGCAAACATCGAAGCCAGGTGCGTGGACCACGAGTCCACCCCGCTCCAGTACGCCAACGAGCGCCCCGCAGTCGCCCAGCTGCTCCTCGAGCGCGGCGCGAGGGGCGACATCTTCGCCTACGCCGTCGTCCCCGACACTCGATGGCTGGCCGACGCCCTCGCCGCAGATCCGTCCCTCGCAACCCAGCCCTTCCGCCGCTCCGATTTCCCCTGTAGCACTGGGATCGTCAACATGTACGCCTTCAACATAGGCGATAACGCCCAGCCGGTCCACGCCGCCGTCATGAGGTCAAACGAGGCGGGCACTCGGATACTTGTCGCCCACGGAGCAGACCTCGGTGCCCGAGGCGGCTATGACGACGCATCCCCCCTCCACTTCGCCGCATGGAACGACTCCGCCGCAATCATCCCCACCTTGGCCGAGCTGGGCGCAGACCTTGACGCCCTCTCCGGTCCCATGCACAAGAACTCTCCGCTAGGATGGGCGATTGTCGGAGGTTCCCTCGCCGCCGTTCGCGCTCTCCTGGCAGCTGGGGCAAGCGTCTGGAGCAACCACCGTGAAGAGGCCCAGGCTGGTGCCGAAGGGCACTTCCAAGACTACAAGCGCGCCCCGATGGAAGACCGCATGGCCATCGCCGCCGCGGTGCGCGCGATCCAGGCCTGACCCAAGGCCGGGTCGGATTCCCTGAGGCCCGCCCCCTCGTATGGCCAAAATCGTCCGATGGACTTCGCCACGACCCCCGAGCACGAACAGATTCGAGAAGCCGCCTACCGCTTCGGCCAGAGTGAGATCCTCCCCGGCCTGAAAGAGCGCGACCGGGCCGCAGAGTCCGACGCCTCCATGCTCACCAGGATGGGGGCGGCAGGGTTTCTCGGGGTGTGCGTCCCGGAGAAGTTCGGAGGCATGGGCGCCGACTATGTGAGCCTCGGTATCGTCTGCGAAGAGCTCGAGCGTGCCGACACCAGCGCGAGGGTAGCCCTGAGCGTTCACAACGGCCTGCACTGTATGACCCTCATGCAGTGGGGTACGCCCGTACAGCAACAACGCTGGCTGCCAGAGCTCGCCGCCGGGACCAGCTTCGGAGCCTTCGGCCTTACCGAGCCCGGAGCCGGCTCCGATGCCGCCAACCTGAAGACCACTGCACGGAAGGATGGGGACTCCTATATCCTCAACGGGCAGAAGACCTGGATCAGCCTTGCCGACTACGCCCACCAGTTCCTCGTCGTCACCCGCCTCGCCGAGACACAGGCAAAAGCCCCCTATGCAGCCTTTATCGTAGACCGCACCACGCCGGGCTTCACCTCTCGGCCTCTCCACGGCAAGCTCGGGGTCCGCGCCGGCAACACCGGCGAGATCTTCTTTGAGGACATGAGGGTTCCCGCCGACTGTATGCTGGGCGAAGAAGGAGACGGCTTCAAGGTCGCCATGAGCGCGCTCGACCATGGCCGCTACACCGTCGCCGCAGGGGCAGTGGGGATCGTCACCGCGTGCCTCGATGCCTGCGTGCCTTATGCCAACGACCGTACAGTCGGGGGCGAGCCCATCGGCAAGAAACAGCTGGTGCAGCAGATGGTTGCTGCCATGGTCCGCAGCCGCGAGGTCGGGAGGCTCCTCTACTACAAGGTGGGATGGATGAAAAATCAAGGACTGCGCCACACCCGCGAGTGCTCCCTGGCTAAGTGGGTGAACTGCGAGGCCGCATTCGACGCCGCGAACAAGGCGGTCGAAATCCACGGCGCCTATGGGTTCAGTGACGAGTTCCCGGTCGAGCGGTACTTCCGCAACTCCCGCGGGGCGATGATCTACGAAGGCACGCACGAAATCCACACCCTGATGCAAGCCGAGTACGAACTGGGGTACCGTAGCGACAAACCGCTGGCCCGCACGCTGCCGACCTGGCCCTTCGCTTAGGGAGCAAGGCCGGCCTCGCGAGTTCTACAAACGCTCCTCCTTCAGCCCGTAGCCGAGCGTCCGCCGCCAGGGCCGCCCGGCGGTGTCGTAGTCGTACGACTCCTCGTAGCGCTGCAGGGTCAGAGGGTCCAGCCGCGGGCTCAGGCGGGAGACGAGCAGGCCGTCCAGGTCGTAGGCGAGGTCCCACTGTTTGCCCAGGGCGTCCTTGGCCCACGTGACGTTCCCCTCGCCGTCCAGGCCGACCTCGGTCGCGGCAGATCCGGGCGAGACCGACTTGAAGAACCGCCCCATGCCGTCGTAGTGCAAGGTGGTCGTCTGCGAGTCCGGACCGGTTACGGAACACAAAAACCTACTTTCACTTGCAACTCCTTGAAGAGCAACCGAACAAGCGCACCTGAACCGTCGATAATCATGAGCTATCTACACTGTACATTTGCTTCTGTCGCTAAGTCCTCAATACGCCGCCTAGCGTCCAAACGCTCGAGAATCGCTTCCTCTTACCGGAAGCGAACCGCACCTCGAAAGGTGCCTCAACCTGCAAAAGCGGCTCGCCGGACTGGGCTAGCGCAAACAGATTGAGTTCCATCCTATCGGCCCGCTAAGCGACCTCTGCACCACGAGCATCTCGAATCTCGATCCCTTCCTGCTCAGTGGAGAGCTCAGGGTAGAAGTCCTCCAATACCGAAGTCAAGTCAACCAGGCTTCCGGGTATCCTGGTCGGCTCGTAAAAAAGCGAGATTGAGACTGGGAAGAGGGGAGGGCCCATCGTTGTCAAGGTGCTACGGGATCCGCTCACAAAAGCCGATCCTTGTCGATGCCCGGCCGTAGGTGATAGTGCAAGGACTACCACCAAGAGTTAGTCGCTCCGCTTCTCGAAAGTCCGGACTCCAACTTCGTTCGACCCAACTTGGCTAGCTTTACCAGGGCCAACGGGCACATCCTTTGGGTTTCGGGAAGTATCGCCTATGCACCGACCAGCTCCAATCATGCTCGAAGAGGCTCCGTTCCATGACGGGCTGGAACAAGAGACGAGCGAGGAGCGGTTCGTACTCATTAAGATGGTGCCTCATGAAGGCTGGGTCTCGGAGCCGACGGCCGGATTTCTCAAACCGACCTGCCCCGATTACGTCGCCTTTGCTTCCAAAGCGCTTCGCAAGAACGATCAGCGAAACACGGTTGAGATCGTAGATTCCTATCCGCTCTCCTTCAATGTCTGAGCGCTCCAGAGCCCAAGGGGATTCGCCAAACCAGACCGACGCATTCATGGCGCCATCCCGGATATCCAGCCCGAGACGCACAACGACTCCGTCATGCAAGGACGCGTCCGCACCGATCCAGAAGTTCTCAACCACCGTGCGCACCCGCGTCGAGCTTTGCTCAAAATACCGCTTTAGCAAGATAGCGCACTCTTCAGCCGCTTCTTGCTCTGAAATGCTCATTCGAACAACCAGATTAAGGCTCGCTCAGCTCGGTAGTACCAGCTTCTGCCCGTTGCACGATTGACATCAATCCCAAGATCGACGAAGTCGTGTCCCTTCACACAGTGTTTGAGTACCCACCGTACGTTTTGCTTAAGGACAGACCAACTACCAGTCCACGGAACCGAGAACGAATCCAACCACGGCATTCGATGTTTTGTTACGAGAACTCGCTCCATTGTTTCTCCAATGATCGCCTTCGCGCCGGATGCGGCATCGTCGAGTTGTCCCACCCGAGCTACTTTCGGCAATGCGCCCTTCCCGCCGATCAGGAAGTCGTGCGCAGAGCCAGTCCACCAGCCACCGCCGTACCACCCGTCGTCGTACTCAACGTTGCCGTCGTAGCCGAACATCTCTCGAAAGCGCTTGGTGAGCGGGGCGGGGCCGATGAGCAGCCCGATCGGGCCAGGAGGCGTCAGTGCGTCGCCCCAGCCCGCCATGAAGTCGCTGACGGCGTCGTAACCTTGCCGGTACAGGCCGGACGGATCGGCATTCCCGACTGGGTCGTTCTCGCAGTAGGCGTACCAGTTCGATCCGTCGCCGACGGGGTCGCGGGAGAGGAAGCGGCCGAGGGTGGGGTCGTAGTAGCGGTGGCCCAGCAGGTGGAGGCCGCCGAGCGGGTCGGCGGGAGCAGAGCCCTGGTAGCTGAACTGGCCGGCGTAGCCAAACGGACCGCTCCAGGCGCCCGACGATGCGGTGGGCCAACCGAAGGCGTCGTACTCGCGGGTCGCGGCCACAGAAGGATCGCCCGAACCGGGCGCATCCGTCTGCGCCCCTGTGTCCTTCAAGCCCGAATGGGAGAAAGTCGTCACCGAACCCCTCTTCTCAGAGACGCCGGGAGTGTACACCGCGTTCCCGTCGCCCAGCACCCCCGCCGTCACGCCAGCCCCAGCGCGGAGGAACGTCCGCGTGCCCACCTTCGCCCGAGTCCCGAACGCCGAGTAGGTGTACGTCTCGCTCCCGGTCGATGCCGTCAGCGACTTGAGCCGCGAGTGCGCCGTCCACGTGAACGAGCGCGAGCCGAGCGAGTCGGTGAGCATCCGTCCGGCAAGGTCGTAGGTGAAGCTGCGCGCGTTCCCGCCTGAGACGACCGAGGCCGGCTTGTCCCCGGAGTCGTAGGCGTACTCCTCCAGGACGGAGTTGACGGTGCGCGTCTTCCGGTTCCCGTTCCCGTCGTAGGTGTACGAAGTCGCATACCCTGGGCGAGACTCCGAGAGCAGCTGCCCCTCGTCGTCGTAGGTAAAGTTGGTCGACCGCATCTGCACACTTGCGAACACCAAGGGCTTGACATACTACTTCTCATATGGGTCACGGTGTTTCATGAGCCCGAACTCCCCCGCTAGTCTGATCCCCTTTCGCCGAGATTTTGCGTACTCCTGTACGACCAGTAGCAATCTGGGTTCGGGTACGTTGCTAAGGAGCCGACACTTGACGACTTCGCTCCATTCGATTACGATCCACACCGGACGTGCTTGCGCGTCCCACACATTGGCTTCTCGACCGAAGAAGTTCGCTGGATGATCGGACGGGCTGTGCAGCCATTCCAAGTCCGCCCCAAGACTCCAATCATCGTGATACTCTTGAATCCCTCGACTGAAGTTTAAGCACAGGACTGTGAACGGATACACCGCAGGTGAAGAGATTTCTTTCATGCCAAATCTTGACGTTCGCGCTCCTGCCACGTAGTATAGGGCTCGCTACTTCCACAGTTGCCAAGGTAGATGGAGCTTAGACTTTCCAATGTGTATGTGAGGCCACATTCACTTCGGAATCCCTGTTTTCCAAGGCCCATGCGACTCAATTCGAAAGATTTCCGTCTTACCGATGACAAGTTTCCGACCGAAACCTCCAACAGGCGGTGTCCACCGTATCCATCGGAAAGCTAAGTCGAGGCCATGCAACCTTGCTGAGTAGATCTCGATCGTAACGTTTCTTGAGAAATCACCGGCACCGACGCTGAAGTCAAACCCCTCCAGTCCACGAACCCCTTGAGGCGCCCCGTGCCAGCCACCGGAGAGTCCTTCGGCCGCACCGTTCGACCCCGTTCTGATCCCGTCGATGATCCCTTGGTCGATCGCGGCCTCCAGGTCAGGGTCGTGCCACGAGTCAAGGCGACCGTGGATCCGGGTGTCCTCTCGTGTCAAGGTGTGTTCACGCTGGCCGTCGGAGTCAAAGTTGCCGACTGGGCTGTTCCCACAGTAGGCGTACCAGTTCGACCCGTCGCCGATGGGGTCGCGGGAGAGGAACCTGCCCAGCGAGGCGTCGTAGTAGCGGTGGCCCAGCAGGTGGAGGCCGGAAGCCTCGGTCTGGTAGCCGAACTGGCCTGCGTAGCCGAACGGGCCGCTCCAGGAGCCCGACGATTCGGTGGGCGAGCCGAAGGCGTCGTACTCGCGGGTGGCTTGCACGGATGCGTCACCGGAGGCCGGCGCGTCGGTCTGCGCCCCTGTGTTCTTCAAGCCCGAATGGGAGAAAGTCGTCACCGAACCCCTCTCCTCAGAGACGCCCGGAGTGTACACCGCGTTCCCGTCGTCGGACACGATCCGAAGCCGATTCTCACTGTCATTTGAGCGAGGTTAAGTCTTGTACAGGGATACGTTCGTACCCGTTTTCCGTTAGAATTCGGACGTACCGAACCCGATATTTCCCTTGAACATACCGTGACACATCTATCGTCAAGTCATTCGATTGGAAGGACTTGTAGTTGAAACTGAGAAACATGTACAGTCTTAGTTCGACAGTATTCCGGTCAATCATGAACACGTCCTCAAAGCCCTGCCAACCACGTTTAGAGCTATTGGCAACAGTCATCATGAGTAACGTTCGGTCTTGCGTCGATACTAGCTTAAACGAGGGCTGTCCCTTCAGTGCATACACCTTTGGAAAGACGGCGACCTGTGACGTGTACAGAATCCAATAAAGGGCGGTGGCGCACACTCCAGTCGCAACAGAAACGATCGAAATCAGAGCCTTGCTCAGCCCCTCCTTGCGCTCAATTGCCCCCCGCTCGCAACCGCTCATTCCGACGTCTGGGTCTTGCTCTCCGTTCATCTCCGCTTCCATCCATCATAGTCGTCATACAACCCGGGGACTGTGTCCTTGCCCAGGAGCTTTGAAACTCCAAAAGGTCCTGGCCCCATAAACCTGATATAGCTCCATGGGTTCGGACCGTCCCCACCGTTCTCGCGCCAAACGACACGCGTGAACGTAACACAGTTGTTCACGATTACCCCGTAATAGAATGACCGGTTTTTGGGTAAGTACCTTGGCCTGGGAACAAGCATCTCGCGGTAGTACACACCGTCAACATACAAGTCTGGAGCAAGTGGCACTGCCCCCACGTTTCCTCCGGGGCCGTGGTCGTACAAGTACACAGTTCCATCTGGGTCTTCTATCTCGATCCAAGCATGGCCGACCGGAAACAAGCCAGCGTCATTCGAGTATCCCGGTGGTACGAAGACCATCCGGATCCGAGTGGGCGCAGTTAACACGCCCGGGCGCTTCCAGTTCAAGCCAGCAGGATCGACCCTGCTCAGAGGATCGTTCTTGCAATACGCGTACCAGTTGCTGCCGTCGCCAACGGGGTCTCTGGTGAGGAACCTGCCCAGCGAGGCGTCGTAGTAGCGGTGGCCCAGCAGGTGGAGGCCGGTAGACTCGGTCTGGTAGCCGAACTGCCCGGCGTAGGCGAACGGGCCTTGCCAGGAGCCCGATGCCGCGGTGGGGGAGCCGAAGGCGTCGTACCCGCGGGTCGCAGACGCAGAAGGATCGCCCGAAGCCGGCGCGTCCGTCTGCGCCCCCGCGTTCTTCAGGCCTGAGTGCGGAAAGGTCGTCACCGAACCCCTCTTTTCAGAGACGCCCGAAGTGTACCCCGCGTATCGGCCACTTAACCATCTCGCTCCTAGGATTTGGAGCACCTATCCCGTACTGTCCTCGAGCTCGAAAAAGTAGCAGTTAAGATCGCTTAGCCATTCATCGAACATCTTTCCACGAGGAATAGGCTCCCAATCAGCGTCAAGATTGGAGCAAAAAGCTTCGCCGCACACTTCGTCTACAAGATACCGTAGCAGTTCAGTGCTAGGAGGACCAAGAGGCAGGACAAGATTATCTCTGGCAAGGACTGAGGAAGTCTCTGGCTCATCCATAAGGCATGAGCGAAGCTCAGTCCAGCGATTCCTCCATCGTTCATGCACGTCGGCCATACTGGTCATCCTTCAACTCCCTCCCATCTGTCGGCTTCTCCCTTGTCTTCGTCAATGGCACGAATGTGAGCTGCGACTCGAAGGCGATAGAAGAATACCTCGCGGAAACCTGATTGGAAGCCGTCAAGCCCGAGGACGATAGCCGAGAAGAAGCCCATGGCACCGCCACTCGACCCCTGACCGCCGCCTGGGATCAGGGCCTTGCCGGGTACTCTGGGTTCTTGGGGATACATTCGCACTTGGTGCCTCCACGCGTCGCGGGTTTTCGCCCAAGTCGTCACAACCTTGCCGTCCTGGTTAAGCACCACGACACTTCTGGGGCCATCAAATCTGTAGGTGCCGTTCGGTCGTGGCCTCATCTTGCCATTCCGTATTGTGTCTACCATCGCTTCACTCTTTACACCTACTCCGTCGTGTGACCAAGCACTCTGCCAGCCATGAATGGTGAAACCCGTGATCCGATCCGGGTGTTCTCCCTGGTAGTCGTAGAACGCTACTGGGTCGTTCTCGCAATAGGCATACCAATTTGTCCCCCAGCCGACCGGGTCACGACTTAGGAACCGCCCGGTCGAAGGGTCGTAGTGGCGTTCACCGATGTAAGTGAGCGCAGATGCGTCTTCCTCATACCCGAACTCACCGCCCGAACCGAACGTGCCCTGCCACGAGCCCGAGGATCCCGTGGTTCCTCCGAAGGCGTCGTACTCGCGGCTCGCGGCTACCGATCCGGACTGCCCGCTCTGAGCGGCCATGTGCTTCAGGCCCGAGTGGGAGTACGTCGTGGTGCCGCTTCTCACCTCCGAAATCCCAGGCGTGTAGTCGGCGTTGCCATCCACCAAGACCCCGGCCGTCACCCCCGCCCCGGCGCGAAGGAAGGTCCGCGTCCCCACCTTGGCCCGGGTGCCGAACGGGTTGTAGGTGTAGCCCTCGCTCCCGGCGCTCGAAGAGACGGACGCCAGGCGCGAGTCCGCCGTCCACGCGAACGAGCGCGAGCCGAGCGAGTCGGTGAGCATCCGCCCGGCAAGGTCGTAGGTGAAGGTGCGCGCGTTCCCGCCCGAGACGACCGAGGCCAGCTTGTCCCCGGAGTCGTAGGCGTACTCCTCCAGGACCGAGTTGACGGTGCGCGTCTTCCGGTTCCCGTTCCCGTCGTAGGTGTACGAAGTCGCATACCCTGGGCGGCCCTCGGCCAGGAGCTGCCCCTCGTCGTCGTAGGCGTAGAGGGTCTCGACGGAGCCGACGGTGTGCGAGAGCACGTCGGACCTCGCCGAGTACCCCCACGACTCCGAGCGAAGGCTCGAGCCCCCCGAGGTCTTCAGCGCGAAGGCGCTCAGCCGCCCCCGCGCGTCCCAGGAGCGCTCCTCGCGGAGCCCGTTGCCCAGGGTGCGCCGCCAGGGCCGCCCGGCGGTGTCGTACTCGAGACCCGTCACCTTCCCTTCGGGGTCGGTGAGCGAGGCGACGCGCCCGTAGGCGTCGTAGTCCCAGTCGAAAGTGCCCCGCCCGGCCTGGGCGAGCGTGTCCAGCCGCCCGGCGGCGTCGTAGGCGTAGTCGAGCGTCCCGCCGGGTTGGACCAGCCGGGTGGTGCGCCCGGCGAGGTCCCGCGTCCAAGTGCTCGACCCGTCCGGGCCGGAGGCCGAGGCGATCCGCCCGTCGTCGTCGTAGGCGAGCGTCGAGTCCACTTCCGGCGCGGGGTTGTCCACGTTAGTCGTCCGCCCGGCATCGTCCAAAGAGTAGGCGATATACGTGTACTGGACGTTCCCGCCGCCGTCCCGCGAGAGCGGCACCCGGTGGCGGTAGACCTATTCATGTTTCCGGCTCAGCCGTAGGCACGGGCGACACCTCCCCTGGCCGATAGATTGACCGAGCATCGGCGTTCGCGACGTGTGCCTCGAACTCCAGCTCCTCGATGCGTGAACACCAGAACACGAAGTCTTCAAAGTCAGGGCCATAGTTGAACTGTATTCGGATAAGCCCGCGGTTCTCGACTACGTAGTCAAACTCGTAAATCCACTCACCCGTCATTTCCGGAGCGATGATGCCCTTGACGTTGTGGAACCGAAGAATGCTTCGAAAGTGTGTCTCAGTAGGATCCTCCTTATGGACGAACTCGAAGCCAGTCAAGTGCCAATCCATGTGTGCTAGGCTGTCATCATCAGGGTCGGGCCTCTGTTGCCCGCCTTCGATGACGATCCTGTCTACGACCGCGTCGTGTAACCGGAGTTTCTTGCCTCCAAACGTCTCGAAGTACCTTGGCGCACTTACCTCTGCGTCGTCGTGCCGGTCATGCCCCATAGATGACTCTCCGCGGCCGCAGTCTCCCGGAAATCACGGCGACGGCTGCCGCGGCACCGGCCCCGATCGCTATTTCCGGCAGCAGAATGACGGTTACGATGATTGCAACTGCCCCCACCACCGCGAGACCGATGGTCGCGGCGGTGTCCGGATCAATGATAGCAGGCGCGGGCACGATCCCGTCTATGTCGCCGATCTCCTTTTCCACGTTTGGGGGTGCGTTGGGAACAGGCGAAGGCGTGCCGGGCTCAAGGTGTCCTTCCTTTCCTGGCTTCTTAACCTTTCTTCCCTTCTCGTCCACCTCATGCCAATGGCCCTCGGTTCCGTCGGTCCCTGGATCCCACTCTAGGCCGGGTCCCGAGTGCCCGCGGTCTCCTGTGTTCCCTGGACGCACCCACGGTGGGAAGTACCGGCCACGTCCCCCGTCTACTCGGTTCTTGCCTCCATGGCCGCTCTGCCACCAACCGGGCGGGAGCCCGCCTGGGTTCTTTGGCAACAGAAAGTCGTTCAGCCCGCTTGGATCCACCCTGGAAGTAGGGTTGTTCCGGCAGTACGTGTACCAGTTCCGGCCCGAGAATGCAGGATCCCTGGTCAGGAAGCGACCGATTGTGGGGTCGTACGCGCGCTCGCCGACCCGTACAAGCCCAGACGCCTCGTCCGTGCTGCCGAAACGCGACGCGAACCCGGTCGTGCCGGTCCATGTCCCGGACGAGCCTTGCGGGTTGCCGAACGCATCGAAGCTCTTGGTGGCAACGAGTGTTCCGGCCACTGTCTGGGCCTCGTGCGAGACCGGCCCACCGTGAACGAACGACTTCGTGCCCCCGGCGAACGCTGCCGAACCTGGACTGTAAGCCGTGTCGCCCTCAGAAAGCAGTGCCGAACCTGGTAACGAACCAGAACGCCGCACGGGGGTGCCAGCGCGAGAGACCATCGCCCCCCAAGCGTTGTAGCCGTAGCCATACGAGCCGCCCGCGACCATCGAGAGCAACTTGCCGTGCATCGACCAGGAGAACTGCCTCGACACCTGGCCGTTGACCGACTCGGAGATCGTACGGCCGGCAAGGTCGTAGCTGAAAGTACGGACGGTGCCGCCCGAGACGATGGAGAGCAGCTTGTCCCCGGCGTCATACGAGTACGTCTCCACTTGGCCGTTGAGTGTGCGCGAGAGCCGGTTCCCGTCGCCGTCGTACGTGTAGGCGGCGGCGTAGCCGGGCCTAGATTCAGAGACGAGTTGGCGATCCTCGTCATACGCATACGTAGTCGTGATTCCATCCACGTTCCGTGAGACCACGCTGGCTACCGCGTCGAACACGAGGGACTCGCTCCGGAGCACCGTGCCGGAAGCGGACTTCAGCACGAAGCCGTCCGTCCGTCCGTTGGCGTCATAGCCGAACTCGGTCGCCGAACCGTCGCCCAGCGTCGCCCGGAACACCCTTCCGGCCGTGTCGTAGCTGTAGGTCGTCTCGTGCAACTCCGGGTCGCGAACCTTGGCAACCCGCCCAAACGAGTCGTACTCCGTAACGAACGTGCCTCGAAGGGAGTCGACCATGGTTGTCGGCGCACCGGCAGGGTCGTATGCCAATGTGGTGTCCGCACCGTTTGCGGTGCGGCTTGCGAGCCTCCCCGCCAGGTCGTGCGCCATGGCGGTCGTTCCAGATCCGTCAGTCACCGAGACTACGCGGCCGTCATCATCGTACGAGACGGCTACATCGGCCTCGTTGAGGTAGTCCGCCAGAGTGCAGCGCCCGGCCGGGTCGAGGCTATAGGTCGCCCGGTCGTACTGAGGAACGCCGTTGAGCCGGTTTCGCGGTACCGAGTGTCTCGAAACCTGCCCTGTAGCAAAGTGTTGCCAGACCTCTGGAGCATCAGGCTCGTCGGGCAGCTTCACCTTCCAGAGCTCGCCGCGCGGGGCGCGGACGTACTCGCGCACGTGGCCGTTGGCGTCGGTGACCTGGGTGAGCAGGCCCCGCGCGTCGTAGTCGTACGACTCCTCGTAGCGCTGCAGGGTCAGAGGGTCCAGCCGCGGGCTCAGGCGGGAGACGAGCAGGCCGTCCAGGTCGTAGGCGAGGTCCCACTGTTTGCCCAGGGCGTCCTTGGCCCACGTGACGTTCCCCTCGCCGTCCAGGCCGACCTCGGTCGCGGCTGATCCGGGCGAGACCGACTTGAAGAACCGCCCCATGCCGTCGTAGTGCAAGGTGGTGGTCTGGGAGTCCGGGCCGGTCACGCTGGTCGGGTTCCCATAGTCGTCGTAGACAGCGAGGGTCTGGGTGCCGTCGGGGCGCTTGGCCAGGGTCAGGTCGCCGTTTCCGTCGAACGTGTACTCGCTTACCCGGCCCAGTCCGTCCTTCACCTTCCAGACTTGGCCGTACTGGTCGTAGAGGACCTCCTGCACGAGCTCGCGCCCGGTCGCGTCGGTGACCTTGCTGAGCCAGCCCAGCGGCTTGTTAGGGCCAGCGGTCGTTGTGTCGTAGTAGTGATACGTTGTCTGGACGTTGTTCGCGGCTTGCCGGGGGGTCTTCGACCATAGCGGCTGATTCAAAGAATCGTACTCCCACGTCCACGTCTTTGCCAATGGGTCCTTCAGGCTCGTCGTGTTCCCGTTCCCGTCGTAGGTGGCTTCCCAGACGTACCCCCGCTCGTCCGTGAAGCGGTCCACGAGGTTGTGGGCGTTGTAGTGGTAGGACACGCTGAAGCCTGCCTCGTCTACCTCGCTGAGCAGCATCGAGTTCGCGTCGTAGTTGTGCCTCAGCTTGAGCTCGGGCGTGCCCGTGTTCTCGAAGAACACGTCGGTATAAGAAGTGTTGTACTCGTAACGGACGGTGCGGCCCTCGGGACTTGTCTCCTTGTAGATCTTGTCTCCGTTGGTGGCATCGTACGTGTACGTCCAGATGTTGCCCCGGCGATCCTCGACGGTGGCGATGTTGTCCAGCGTCGCGGTGTAAGTAAACTTGGTCGTATATGGGCTGCCTACCGGGATAGGCCAGTCGATCTGGGTGAGACGGCCACTGGACTGTGTAAAAGTCCAGGATCGCCCCCCTGGGCCGGAAACGCCGGTGAGGCGGTCTCCAGTGTAGTTGAACGTGAGAGTGCGGCCCGAAGGGTCGACTACGCTGGTGAGCACGACAGGATCGTTAACAGCACGATTCACTGTGACGGTGTTGTCGGCCCTATCCTTGACGGCAGTGAGGTAGAGCACCTCGGAACCGTCCAGCCGCGTGAACTCGTACCGGGTCTGGTCCGCTGTGACGAGGACCGCAGTGTCGCAAGTCGAGTCAGTGGTCAGTTTGTCAAAGTAGCCCTCAGGTGGGCTCCACGCTCCAGTCGGCGGCCTCGTGTAGTGCAAGAACATGCCATCGGGGTAATGGACCACTGCGTCAACGGAATTCGGACCCGAATCGACGTCTACCCATAGGTCGTATGTGTGCGTCCAGCCATTGCCCAGGAAGGAGAAGTCGTAGTTGTCCAGCGAGTTGTGGACGAGGCTCAGGCCGACGCTCACCGCGCCCTTCGCGCCCCAACCGACGATGGGCACCACCGTCTGCTTGTTGCCGGTGGCGGTGTTGCTGAAGCCGCCGGAACCCTGGCCGTAGCCCGGTCCTCCGCCCTGGCCTCCGCCGGATCCGCCCGGCGAGGACGGCGCATAGGCGCCTTCCCAGTTCGTGCCTCCACCGCTGCCTCCGGGCGGCAGGGCCAAGGGTGCGGGAGACGAGTTCGCCTGGAGCGTCGCACCGTCGCGCATGCGGGCCATCCGTGCCTCGAGGACAGCTTTCTCGCCCCTAGGCCCGAGCCACTTCGAGCGCGTTTCGTCGCGACGGCCCAGTGGGTCGGTTTTCACCGGCCCAGGCTTCTCGCCATAGGGGTTCGCAAGCTGCAGCTCCCGGCGCTGCGCCTCTGCCGCAACAAGGGCAATCATACCCGCCACCCCCGATGCACTGGAAGAGGCCGCCACCGAGAAGGCGCCGGTCAGAAGGACGAGTCGGGCGATCAGGCTGTTCATTGCCATTGCGCTACCTCGTACACCGGTTATGACGCCGCAATATGGCGGGCGGTTTGCCCATGTTTTCCACTACTATGTGAAAATCACTGGACAACGTTGCCGAGGAATTAGCTGGTCAAGCTCCCGGATGATTTCGCCAAACTTCGTCGCTCTCAGTCCTTTGAGCACAACTTCCTTCCAATCACTCCCTGCGCGGAGGCTAGGACACGGCCCTGCTAAACACGCAAGTCCTCGCTGCCTTTAGGGTCTACGCCGGCTACCCGGCAGCATAGGAACTATAGGAAGCAAAGTACTAGGCGTTCAGGTCCGGCAAGCGCTCGCTGCCACATGGGGCACGGACTGACGGCGACACGAAGTCTCAGACCCTCACCGCGTCAAGGGCAATCGAAAGAAAGCCCGCCGCGATTCCGGAAACTCGGTGCGGCGGGCTTGGGAACCTACCCTAGAGCCTGATTCGTCGGATAACGACCGATTGCCGCTCGGTCCGCGTATGGTAGAAGGGCCCGTTTGGACCGACCAGGGCGAACTGGATCGTGTCGTTCTCGGGATCGCCGTTGTCCTGCACCTGTCCCCGTACAAGCACGGGCCGGTCGCCGATCATGCCACGGGCGACAAAGGTCGCCTGAGCATGGTCGCCGGGGCCGACCTCCATCTCCACAACGATTGCGCGGACGCGTAGCTCGTGGCCATCGATGGTCACGGCGGCGTGGAACTCACCGCGGACTGCGGCACCGTGCTTGGCGGCGCGGAGCTCGCAACCCTGCAGGTTTGTGGAGTTCATGCCTCTGGCATAGACGCCCACCTGCGCCATGGAAGCCGCAGCGAGCACGACGAAGCCGAGCAGAGAGAATAGTTTTCGCATTGTTCTTTCCTGCAGGCCGTCGCGATCGGCCTGACAGAGGCAATGACGCGGATGGCGGGCAGATGTTCAGTCGCGGGCAGACGGCAGAAATCTTGGATCGGGGAACCAAGTCGCTCGGATGACAGTAGTTGCCGGTGAGCCGGTGCCGGGACTGGAGTCGCTTCTCTCCCGTGGACCGTCGGAACGGTATGGCTGAGGGGACTACGGTAGAGGACACGCTCGGGCCGGACTACGGTCTGGAGCGCATCGACCTGTCCGAGTTCGTGCCGCAGAGTTCGGTTTTGGACCTCGTGCCTGGGGAGTTCGCTTTGCGGCGACAGGTGTTCCCACTGATGGTAGACCACGGCACGCTCGTGGCCGCAGTGAGCTCGATCCAGCAGTTGCCGGCTTTGGACGAGCTGAGCGTGCTCGCAGACATGCCCGTGCGGGCCATGTTGGCCGACGCAGGCCAGATCCGCGCCAAGATTGAGGACCGCTTCCTGGCCGGGATGATGGCGGACATGCCCGCCGAAGACGAGTCGCTGGAGTCGGGCGACTCGGCCGACCTTGCCGATCTGGAGCGCATGGCCGGCGAGGCCGCGGTCGTGCAGATGGTGAACCTGATGTTCGCCCAAGCCGTACGCGACGGGGTGAGCGACATCCACATCGAGCCCTACGAGCGCGAGGTCAAGGTTCGGTTCCGGACGGACGGCATCTTGACCGACGTGATGGCGCCGCCCAAGCACAAGCACGCAGCGATCGTCTCGAGGATCAAGATCCTGGGCGAGATGAACATCGCGGAGCGCCGCCTGCCGCAGGATGGGCGCATCAAGGTCACGGTGGCAGGCCGGAGTGTGGACGTCCGCGTCTCGATCGTTCCGACAGTACTTGGCGAGAGGTGCGTGATGCGCATCTTGGACAAGGGCACAGCTATGCTCGGGCTGACCCAGCTGGGCATGCGGGACGACGCCTTGGAGCGGTTCCGCAAACTCATCAACGTTCCCTATGGGATGATCCTGGTCACTGGGCCGACCGGTTCGGGCAAATCCACTACGCTCTACGCCGCACTGCAAGAGATCTACTCGCCTTCGCTGAACATCCTTACGATCGAGGATCCGGTCGAGTACCAAGTGCCGGGTATCGGACAGATCCAAGTCCGAGCGAACATCGGACTGAGCTTTGCGAGCGGCCTGCGCTCCATCGTCCGCCAGGATCCGGACGTGATCATGGTCGGTGAGATCCGTGACCACGAGACCGCCGAGATCGCCATCCATGCCGCGCTGACCGGCCACCTCGTCTTTAGCACCCTGCACACCAACGACGCTCCCTCCGCGATAACGAGGCTTCTCGACATGGGGGTCGAGCCCTACCTCGCGGCAAGCTCGATCGTCGGCGTGCTCGCCCAGCGGCTCGTCCGCCTGAACTGCCCGAACTGCAGCGAACCGGTCGAGGCCGACCACGAAGCGTTGCAGGCCATGGGCATCCCCCCCGAAACGGCCCGCGAGGGCACATTCATGCAGGGCAAGGGCTGTGAGCGGTGCGGGCGCACCGGGTTCAAGGGCCGACGAGGCCTCTATGAACTGATGGGGGTGGACGAGGAAATCCGCCGCATGACGGTGGACCGGGTCTCGGCTAGCCAGATGCGCGACCACGCCATGAAGAACCTCTCGATGCGCACCCTCTTGGGCGACGGCCGGATCGCCGTCCTCGAAGGCCTGACCACCCCGCGCGAAGTCCTCCGCGTTTGCCAGAGGGACGACCTCTAAGCGATGGCCACCTTCGCGTATGTCGCTGTAGACGCCACCGGAAAGCGCAAGTCGGGAGTCATCGAGGCGCCGGACCAGAAGGCCGCGGTCTCTCGAGTCGCCTCCGAAGGGCGGTTCGTCATCGAGATCGAGGCGAAGGCCGAGGGAGCTGCGACGGCAAAGCGCGAAAAGTCCGAGACGACCCGAAGGGGCCGCACGTCCAAGGCCGATATCGCACTCTTCATGCGACGCCTCGCCGACCTGTCCTCGGCCGGGCTCCCGCTCGACCGGGTACTCGCAATCCTCTCCGAGCAGAGCGAGAGCGCAGGGCTCGCCACTGCCGCCGCAGATGCGCTGGACGAGGTGAAGAAAGGCATCCCGGTGAGTGCCGCGCTCGCACGGCACCCGCGGTTCTTCCCGGACATGTACACGCAAACCCTCGCTTCAGGGGAGGAGAGCGGACAGTTTCCCGAGGCGGCCGAAAAGCTGGCGGAGCTTCTGGAGAACGAGGTGGCCCGGCGAAGCCAGGTCGTAAGCGCGCTCATCTATCCCGGCGTGCTGACCGCGACCGCGATCTTTGTTGTGATCTTCCTGCTTGCCTTTGTCGTGCCGCGGCTTTCCAGTGTTTTCGAGGGGCTCGGTAGCGACTTGCCACTCCCCACGAAGGTGCTCCTCGCGACCACGGACTTCTTGACGAGCAACGGGGTGTACCTCGGGATCGGCACCGTTGTCCTCTACATCGTCCTACGGGGTTGGATGGCCACCCCGGCGGGCAAGTTGGCCCGGGACGCGACGATGTTGCGTCTCCCAGGATTCGGCAAGGTCGTGACCAAATCGGTAGTCTCGCGCTATGCGCGCGTCCTGGGGACGCTCGTCCAGGGGGGGGTTCCGATCCTCCGCGCCCTCGACTTGGCCGGTCTCGCGGCGGGGAACGCCGTCTTCGCCCATCGGAACGTCGCCATCCAGGACGAGGTGCGGAGCGGGGCCACAGTTGCCAACGCGATGCGAGACTCGGGCGAGTTTCCCCCCGTCCTGACCCACATGGTCGCGATTGGCGAGGAGACCGGCGATCTTCCAAAGATGCTCGGTCGGGTGGCCGACAGCCTTGATTTTGAAGTGGAGCAAGGGCTGCGAAGGCTCACTTCCCTCTTGGAGCCCGTGATCGTCCTTGCCATGGGCGGATTCGTCGCCTTCGTAGTCCTGAGCGTCATGCTCCCGATCTTCCAGGCCCAGGAGCTTGTGAAATAGTAATGAGAAGACACCATCAATCGCGCGTTCGAAAGGGCTTCACCCTGATCGAGCTCCTTGTCGTTATCTTGATCCTGGCGGTGCTCGCTGCGCTGATCGTCCCGAGGGTCGTGAACCGCTCGAGCGACGCCAAGCGAGCAGCCGCACGGTCCGACCTCGCCGCCCTGGGCCGTTCGATCGAGCAGTTCCGCCTCGACGTTGGCAAGTACCCGACGCAGGAAGAAGGGCTCGAAGCCCTGCGTACCGCGCCTGGCGACGCGAATGGCTGGCGCGGGCCCTACCTGACCAAACCGATCCCGGCCGACCCGTGGGGATTTGACTACGTGTACGAGTTTCCTGGCGTGGACGGCGACGACTCGTATGTGCTCCTTTCGCTGGGTGCCGATGGTGCCGACGGCGGCACAGGGGAGGCTGAAGACATCATTGAGTCTGGCGAGTAGGCGCTCGGGCTTTACGCTGATCGAGGTGAGCACCGTGATCGTGGTGCTCGTCTTGATTGTGAGCGTGTTGACCCCCCGCATCCTGGCGATGCAAAGGGGGACGACCGCCCGTGCCACTCGCGCCAACATCGTCCGCCTTGGAACCGAGGGCCGCGCCCTCGCAATCGACCGGGCGGAGACCGTGGTCCTCCGCTTTGACAACGAGACCGAGGCCTTCCTCCTTGAGGAGACGAACGCCGACGGCGAGTCTACGCAACTCAAGTCCGTACCGCTCGGCGATGACCAAAGCGTCGCCGCGTACGAGGCGAGTGGCAGCGAATCGAACGAGTCAGATTGGCGGATCGAGTTCTATCCCGACGGCACCTCTTCTTCCGGCGCATGGGAGATCGAGGAGCCGACCGGCAGCTACTCCGTCCGGGTCTTTCCTGCCAACGGCCACGCCGAGGCGACAGAAGGCACCTTGGCCGATACGCCCGAATCTTCCTGGGAGGCAGGCTCGCTTGAGCAACGCGGCACATAGAGGCTTCACCGTTGTCGAGGCGCTCGTCGCAGCGACGCTCTTGGGGGTAGGCATCGCGGCGACGGTGAGCGGCCTCGCTGCGGTCACCCGCGCCTACTCTCGAATGGAGGACAGGGCGGTCGTCACCGAACTGGCACAGAGCAAGTTTGACGAGCTCGTCTCCACCGGGGAATGGCAGGTCGCGACCGGAGGCACGTTCGAGGACCAGGCGAGCTCGCGATTCAGTTGGACAGCGACGCTCGAACCCACAGCCGTGGACGGCGTACTCTCGTTTGAGGTCGTGGTCCGGCCCAGCGACGGAGACGACCGGCTGGTCGGCCGCACGCTCGGACTCGTCCGCCCAGCCGACACCGGAGGGACCACGCAATGAAGCGACGAGGCCTCACTCTGCTCGAGCTCCTCGTCGCGCTGGCGATCACCGCCATCCTCGTGTTTTCGCTCACGCTCGCCCACAACGCAGGAATCCGGTTCCAGGAGCGCACCCTGGGTGCGGTCTCACGGTTCGAACTGATCCACCAGTTCGAAGACGGCCTGCAGGATCTTTTCTTGACCGCCTACCTCACCGAGGACGAGACCGACCAGCAGTCGTACTTCGTCGCGAGCGCGAGCGGCGGCGACCTTGCTACGGTGGACACGGTGACGTTCACGGCCCTGGGCGGCCAGATCCCCGGGTCGGCAGTTACATCGGAAGACGAACTGCCCGACCGGATCTCGCAGCTTGGCCCGCAGGGCGGACCGAGCGAGGTCGCGTTCTCTACTGCGGTAGTCGGTGATGGCGTCGAGGGGGGGCTTCTACTCCGTACACAAAGACCTTCGGACGGCGATCCCAGCCAAGGAGGCCGTCAACGCTCTATCTCGGCGGACGTCCAACCTGTCTCATGGGAGTTTTGGGACGGGACGGTGTGGCAGACCCAGTGGGATACGCGTTCGCAGGCTCGACGCCTTCCTTCCGCGGTGCGGCTTACCTATCGCTGGGCCGACGAGGACTTCGATCGAACCGTGACGTGCCCGCTCCAAAACAGCGATGTGACCCCGGAAAACCCGGTGCTACAGGAGGGGGGCGCATGAGGGCCAGGCGAGGAAGCGCGTTCATACTTGCCTTAGCCGGATTGGTCGTCCTGACCGTGGTGCTCGCCACGGCTGCCGCCGACGCGAGCGCTGCCGCACGAGCCCAGCTCCATGCCCTCGACGGCGAAAGGGCCCGGCGCATGGCTCGGTCTGGAATCGAGTACGCCCTATCCCAGATCGGAGAGGTGGACACCGCCACGGTCACTTTGGACGACGAGTGGTCCTCGATCGGGGACAGCGGTAACCAGCTCGTGCGAGTCGGCGGCGGAGGCTTCCGCGTGCAGATTACCGACGCTTCCGGCCGGCTCGACCTGAACACGGTACCGCAAGAGCAATTGGAGCAACTTCCCCTGACCACGGAGCAGATCGAGAGCCTGCTCGACTGGCGAGAGCCGGATCTCCAACCCCGGGTGGAAGGCGCGAAGGACGAGTACTACAACGCTCTAGAGACCCCTTACAACGCCCGCCTCCAGCCGTTCCAGTCCGTGGACGAGCTGCTCCTCGTGAAGGGCTGGCTACCAGGAACGCTCTTCGAGGCGCAGACCCAAACTGCTGGCCTTGCACTCTCCACGCAAGACGAGGAGATCCGTCCCCTGTACGAAGTCTTCTGCGTTGGCCCCGGCTCGCCGAACGTCACGCCGACCGGCACTCCGAAGTCGAACGTCAATGTCGCCACGACCCAGCAGCTCGTTCAGGCCGGGTTACCAAACCAACTCGCTACGGCGATCGTGCAGCGAAGGAACACGGTCGGTACCTTCACTTCCTGGACGCAGCTCCTCCAGACTCAGGGGATCAACCAGCAGAACGTCGGGCAGGTACTGGATGCATGCACCCTCGACCAGACCGACCGAGGGCTCGGAAGGATCAATGTGAACACCGCCCTGCCCGAGGTCGTGTCCACGATCCCTGGCATCGAGGCCGACGTGGCCGAGGCAGTTCAGAGCCGCCAAGGCACTTTCACCTCGCTCTCGGATCTTGTCGGTGTCCCCGGAGTCTCCGTTGCGAACTTAGGACAATTCGTGGGCAGACTGACCACCGGCAGTGACACCTTTCTCGTGCGGTGCCTAGGATCGTATGGGTCTCGAAGCGTTGCGCTCGAGGCCTATGTTCTGATAGGGGAGACGGGCCCCCGAATCTTGCGAATCATCTCATATCCCCTGCCAGACGCCCCAACGCAATGGGGCTGGGAGACGGAACAGACCACAGAAACCGTATTGGTGGCGGAGGCATGAAAAGGAGCGTTGCACCGACCGGACTGATCGAGTGGTCGCCCGGGCGCGTCCGTGCCTGCACCATGAGCGGCCCGATCGTCGAAGGCAGGGGCGTCGGCGAAGTGGTGGCGGAGGTTCCCGGGCTCTCGATGGCCGGGGTCGCACTGCACCGACGCCTGGCGTTCGTACGGGACACCCATACTCCGCCGACCGACGCGGCGACCGTGCGGCAGGCGCTGTACGTCCAGATGGAGCAGCTCTTCCCTGTCCCTGCGGCAGAACTCGCCTTCGACTTCGCCGCTGAGGATCGGATCGACGCGGACGGACGCCCGACCACTGTCGTCGCCGCGAGAGCGGACACAATCCGCGAGGCAGCCGCCGAGCTGGGACAGAACGGGTGCCGAGGCGCATGGTACGTACCCGCGGGAGTTGGCGCCGTCTACGCACTGGACCAGGCGGGCCTTGCCGACGGCTTGGTCATGGATCGCAACGGCACCGAGGTTTCTTTCGACGTCGTTCGAGGCGGCAGGCTTCGGCACTCTCGGTCGATTCCGGTGGGCGACGACCGCGAGGCAGTGGTTGCAGAACTAAAGCGGACTGTCGCCGCACTGGATTGCGCCGACCTCAAGGTCTACGTCTGTCCGGCCGTGAGAAACGCCGACCTCGGCGAAGCCCTTGAGACGAGCACGCTGCAGGCTTTGGGCCGGCACACAGGGGCAGACCTTGATCTTGAGCTGCCAGAAGTACAGACCCGCCGCGAGAAGGCCCTACAGGGCAGCAGGAGGCGGCTTGCCGGACTGCTTTGGGTCGCTGCTCTTGTGCTGGGGGGGCTCGCCTGGCTTGACCGCGATGAAGCCGCCGCACTCGCCCGCGAAAGGAACGCCAAGCACAAATCAACGATGGACCGGCTCGACAGCACCGCCGGCCTGCTTTCAGAGCGGCGAGTCCGCTTGGAAGAGGTCAGCAAACTCGTTGCCGTCGCCGCCGAACCCGCACAGACCCCATCCGATGTTGTTCGGTACGTCACCAACTCGGCTCCGAGCGGACTTTGGTTTTCCGGACTCACCTATGAGCGCGGTAGGCCGTTGGTCATTCGGGGCAACGCGATGGACCGGGAGGCGATCAGCAAGTTTGCCGCGAATCTGGCCGCGTCCGACCGCTATCGAGATGTCACGATCGTGTTTGCGAACGACGCAAAGATCGAGGACACTCCTGTCATCCAATTCTCCATCAGCTCGCGGGTGGTCGGGAACCTGCCGTTGGTTGAAAAGAAGGCGTCCGTCCGGAGGCGAGGGTGAAGCTTCCAGGCATCCTGAGCCCGGCCGCCATCTCCGGACTGGTAGCACTCACCGCGGTCGCCCTGTACGACGGATTGACGCCGCGCGAACCCAAGGAAGCCCTCCCCGCGACGCTCAAGATGCAGGAGCGCCGCAAGGACCGCGACGTGCAGGAGGGCCGGGCAGACCTTGCAAGATTGGAGCAGCAGCTAGGCTCGAGCACATGGAGCAAGAGTACGGACGAGTTCGGACCGTTCCTTATGCGCCAGATCGGGACGTGGGCCGGAAAGACGTCCGTCGGAATGGTCTCCGTGAGGCCACAGAAGACCGAGCGTACGGAGAACTCGCTCCAATACAACTATTTGCTCACGATGGAGGGAGGTTTCCCCAACATGGTTCAGTTCCTCTCTGAGTTTGAGACGCCAGGGAGCCTGCTCAGCGTCCGCACGCTCCAGATCTCGAGCGCAGACGGCGAAAGCGACCGCGTCAGGGCGAACATTGGGGTGATTGCCTACGCGGTGGCGGGAGGCGACGGTGGCTAAGTTCAAACTGACTCGGCCCATGATCTATGGCGCTGTCCTTGTCGTCGGCGTCGGCGGGTTCCTCCTGACGCAGCCGGAGCAGGTGACTCGAAAGGGCGCTCCCAAGCGAAACAGCCGGACTACGGCCAGCTCGCCTACCACGGAAGGGATCACGGCCGAAGACCGAAAGGCTAAGTTCGTACGGGTGACATCTCCTGCCCGGAACGCGTTTCAGCCCTTGGTCACCAAAGTGACGACCCAGGCGCAGGCGAACCGGCGGCCAAACGAGTTCCCGCTTTCGCTCACCGGAGGGACGACGCCTTGGTACTTCACCGGCACGGCGATCGTGAATCAGGTTCCCCGCGCCTTGGTCGAAAACAATTCCACCGGCGAGGCGCTCTTCGTTGGAGTCGGCGATGCGGTCGGACTGGCGAGGATCGTTCAGGTCGGGCCTAGGTTCCTCGTAGTCACCGGCAAGGCCGGCTCCAGTGTCCGGCTCGACCTACTCGCGGACCTGGAGCCCGAAGAAGGCGAGGCGCCTCCGCCGGTACCTGGATCCTTCGCTCCCGTGACCCCGACTCTCAGTGGACCGATTCTAGGGTCACGAGGCCCCAATTCCGGGAACTCGTCCACCGGACCGACCAGTAATACAAGCACAGGCGAAACACCCAATGCGCGAATATCTCAGTAAGCTCGCCGTTGCCGTCGCACTCTTTGTGACGATGGTCGCTCCCGCAGCGGCCCAGTTCACGACCGGATCCGAGGTGCCGTCGCGCCCTGCTTGGGAGCAATTCAAGCTGGATGCGAACAAACGCGTCCAGTTGAACTTCCGCAACGCCAGCGTGGATCCAATCATCGACCTACTCTCGAAGCAGTCGGGCATCGCCATCATCAAGGATCCCAAGTTCACCCAGCGGCTCACTGTCTCGAGCCCAAAGGCGGTGAGCCTCAAGGAAGCCTTCGAGATCTTCAACGCGGCAATCGGCCTCGCGAACTTCGAGATGAGGAAGGAGGGCAACCTCTTGGTCATCCGTGAAAGGCGGGAGCGCGGCGGTATGGGGGACATGACTCCGGAGCAGATCCAGCAAATGATGGGAGGCGGGCGGTCGCGGACCGTCTTGCGAGTCTACAAGGTCGAGTACGCAGCCGCCAGCGAAGTCGCGCGAGTCGTCAACGAAGTTTTTGCGGCTCAGCAGCAGAGCAACAACCCGTTTGCCTTCATGCAACAATTTGGCAACCGCGGCGGACGCGGCGGACGCGGTGGCACCACCGGGTTTAGCGGCTTCAACTTTGGCGGCGGGAGCGAGGGGCCAGAGGTTCGCGCATCCAGCGACGACTTCAGCAACTCGGTCATCGTGAATGCAGCCGAGTCCAAGCAGCGAGAGGTCGAAGACCTGATCAAGGAAATCGACAAGCAGACGGAACAGCCTCAAGAGACCAAGGTCTATCCGCTCACTTATGCCGACGCAACGGAGGTAGCTCTCTCGGTCCAAAACGTGCTCGCTTCCTCCCAGCCGACGGGCCGAGGTGCGAACTCGGGCCGGAACAACGACATTTTCTCCCGGTTCCAGACCGCGGCACGGTTCGGTAGCTCCCAAGCGGCATTCGGAACCGTCACCTCTGACCTCCGCACGAACAGCCTGATCGTAACCGCGACCAAGGAGAACCACACCGTGGTCGCCGAGGTCGTCAAGGAGCTCGACCGCGACGTCGAGTACGTCAACGCTGCGACCGTGATCCCGCTTGGCAACGCACGAGCCGACGATGTCGCGAGCCTGCTGAACCAGGCCTTCGGCAACTCCCGCAACGGTGGCCAGACGCGGCAGAACAACAACACCGGCCGAGCCAACACGAACGCGAACCGCAACCAAGGGAACCAAGGTGGCGGCAACCAAGGCGGCGGTAACCAGGGCGGACGAGAAGCCGGTGCCAGCATCCCTGACCCAGATCCGGCTGAAGAGCTCGCGCTCGACACCGGTCTTGATGGCGAGCTCATGACTTCGGTGCAGTTCCGCGGTGGGCTCAACTTCGGTGGCCAGCAGCAACAAAACCAGGGTGCGACGGGCCGATCCCAGGACGGTCGGATCGTCAACACCCGCCAGACCGCTGGCAACGTCACCATCATCGCCGATCCGAACACGAACAGCATCATCGTCGTGGGCGATCCGGAGAACGCTGCCGTCGTTCAGAGCGTGCTCGGACAGCTCGACAAGATTCCCGAGCAGGTCGTGATCGAGACAGTCATCGTCGAGGCGACAGTGGACAAGTCCCAGAAGCTCGGAGTCGAGTGGAACCTCGCTAACGGCACCGTGTTTGGTAGCCCAGGCACCAGCGGGAGCGGCGGAAGCGACTTCGGTCTGCAAACCAACCCGCTGCCTGAGGGGTTCCGCTACAGCGTCACCGGCGGGAACATCGGAGGCTTCCTCAACGCACTGAACACTGACGATCGGTTCCAGGTACTGAGCACTCCGAAGATCTTCACGTCGAACAATGTCGAAGCTGAGATCAACATCAGCCAAAGCGTCCCGTTCATCGTCAGCCAGCGCGAAGACGTGAACGGAAACTTCATCTTCAACTACTCGTTCCAGGATGTCGGCATCGTGCTGAACGTGACCCCGCGGATCACGGCAAACGGCATGGTGACGCTCGACGTGCTGCAAACCGCGAACGACCTGCAAGGATTCACCGACTTCAATGCACCGATCGTGAACCAACGCCAAGCCAGCACCACAGTCTCCGTCCAAGACGGTTTGACGGTGGTCCTCGGAGGCATCATGCGAAGCCAAGTCACGAGCAGAGTCAAGAAGCTCCCGATCCTCGGTGACATCCCGATTTTGGGCGAGCTCTTCAAGTCTCGCTCGAAGCAGGAAGTGAAGACCGAGCTGCTCGTTTTCCTCACCCCGCGAGTTGTTCGCAACCAGCAACAGGCATCGCAGGTGACCAACGACGAGGCCGCCAAGCTCTCGCCCTCGAGCCAAAAGAAAGTTCGCGAAGCGTTGTCCACTACCACTGAACTCAAGAAGAAACCACCCGTCAAAAAGTAAGGAACCCAATCTAGGAACAACAAATGAAGAAAGCAACCACCCTTCTCGGCTTCATCGCCGTTTTCGTCCTCTCCGCCAGTGCTTTCGCACAGGGTGGGGGCCAGGGTCGTGGCCAAGGCCGCGGCATGATGATGGGCGGCGGCACCCAGAGCCGCTCGATGCTCCTCGGCCGTACCGACGTTCAGGCCGACCTCAAGCTCACTGACAAGCAGAAGTCTGATCTCCAGGCAGCCCAAGAGGCTGCGGCGGAAGAGATGCGTAACCGGATGGAGGAAATGCGCAACAACGGAGGCGGTGGCGGATTTGACCGCGAAGCCATGCGCGCCGAGATGGAAGCCTTCCAGAAAAAGCAGGACGAAAAGATCAAGGCGATCGTGACCACTGAGCAGTGGAACCGACTCGGCGAGATCCAGATCCAACTCGCAGGCCCGCGAGCCGCTCTGATTCCTGAAGTTCAGAAGTCTCTCGACTTGTCCGGTTCCCAGAAGAACTCCCTCGATGCGCTCATGGAGAAGCAGCGACAGGCCAACCAGGAACTGATGCAGCGGATGCGAGACGGCGAGATCGAGCGAGAGCAGCTTGGAGAGCTCCGAGCGCAGAACGACAAGATCCTCGGCGAAGAGATCGCAAAGATCCTTACGGGCGAGCAGAACGAATTGCTCAAGAAGATGGGCGGTGCCCCGTTCAAGGCTGAACCGAACCAGGGGAGAGGCGGCGGCAACTAGGTCGCTACTTTCCCATTTCCGAAACCAAGGCCGGATCCTGCGGATCCGGCCTTTACTCTTTTCTGGCTGTCAAGGTAAGTTCAACTCATGGATAAACCCACTCGCCGTGACCTTATCCGCCGTACCGGGGCCGTTGCAATAGCCGCTTCTCCGGTAGCCCAAGCTTTCGGCGTCGGGGCATCACTTGCCGGTCGGCAGTCGGCAAACGACAAGCTCGTGCTTGGACTGATCGCGTGTGGAGGCATGGGTTCCGCCAACATGAAAAGCCTGCTCGAGTTCCCCGATGTCACTGTTGCCGCGGTGTGCGACGTTGACAGCTCTCGCATCGCGGGCGACTACAAGTTTGTCAACGATAAAACGGGCAGGGCACCGGACGTCTACTCCGACTATCGAAAGATGCTCGACCGCAAGGACATAGACGCCGTGATCATCGGTACTCCTGACCACTGGCACGCCCTGAATCTCGTCCATGCGTGCGAGGCAGGCAAGGACTCCTACTGCGAGAAGCCGATCAGCCACAACATCCGCGAAGCGAAGGCCATGGTCGGGGCGCAACAGCGGTTTGGACGGGTGGTACAGGTCGGAACCTGGCAGCGTAGTGGCCAGGAGTTCGTTGACGCCCTCGCCTATGTCCGTTCCGGCAAGTTGGGCAACGTCGTGCACTGTAGGGCCTGGATCTCGGACGGCACCAGGATCGGAAAAGTGCAACCCTCCGCCCCTCCTGCCACTTTGGACTATGACGCTTGGATCGGGCCAGCGGAAATGCATCCCTACCAGTCGAACAAGGTGCACTGGAACTGGCGGTGGGTGATGAACTCTGGTGGAGGACTCACGACCGACTGGGGCGTACACATGCTCGACATCGCCTTGCTCGGAATGTCTAAGAACCAAGACTTCACGATGCCGACGAGCGCCAGCTGCGTCGGAGGCCAATGGGCAATTAGCGACGATGACCGCGACGCGCCAGACACGGTGGACGCGCTGTACGCATTTGCCGGCTCCCCGGTTTCGCTCAGCTGGTCCGTCAACAGAGACCATCCGGGCAAGCCGGGCCACGGCACGGAGTTCGTTGCCGCGGACGGCACGACCTTGCGCGTATGGCGCGGCGGCTGGGTGGTTCTCGACGCCGATGGCAAGGAGCTTCCCAAGGAAGGCACCGATCCGTACCCCACCAACCACTGGCGAGACTGGGTGGACTGTGTCAAATCGCGCAACAAACCGAGGGCAGACCTCGCCTCGGTAGCTCGAACTACCATGGTCTGCCACCTCGCGAACGCAGCGCTCTACTCTGGTACGACCGTGCGTTGGGATCCCAAGACGATGGACATCGTCGGGAAGGCGGGGCGAGACACGATGGCCTACGACCGCGAATACCGCACCGGTTACAAACTGCCGAAGTACGCGGACTCCTGGTAGTCGTGTACACTCGACATATGAAGCGCGCATTACTCTCGCTACTCGTCCTCTCCCTCGCTGTGCCCCTGTTGGCCCAAGACGCCGACGTTGTTCCGCCTCTGCCCGCAGCCGCGATCGTGAACGCCGCCTGCGTGAAGGCCAAGGCCGAAGGCAAGACCGTCTTCGTCATCTTCCACGCCTCCTGGTGCGGCTGGTGCAAGACCATGGACAAGATGCTTGCCAGCGAGACCATACAGCCCGTGTGGGACAAGTCGGTCGTAACGATCCATTTGACCGTGATGGAGAACGAAGCGAACAAAGGCCTTGAGAACCCAGGCGGAGACATGTGGCTCGAGAAACTCGGCGGTAAGGGCCAGGGTATTCCCTACACCGCGTTCCTTGACGGTGACGGCAAGGTATTGGTCACGTCGGACCGAGAAGACGCTGCTGGGGCGAAGCAGGGAAACATTGGCCACCCGGCGAAGCCCGAGGAGATTGCTTGGTTCGAGCACATGCTCAAAGTGGGCACGAAGATGTCGGCTTCGGACCGCGGAGTGGTCTCGAAGTTCCTGAAGGCGCAAGACCTCGGCGGCTAAGACAGACGTGCTTTCCCGCAGAGCATTCCTCGGTCGTGCGGCGAGCGTGAGTGCAGGGGCGATGTTGGGCGGCAGACTACTTCGGGCGCAAAACGGTACGCCCATAGTCCTGGGGTCTGGATCGCACCGCTACACGTGCCGGCACGACTGGCTCACCGCGCCGGACGGCATGGCGTTCGGTGACACTCACGGCCTTGCACAGGATCGGCAGGGCCTCATTTACCTTGCGCACACGGTGCACGAGTCCAGCCAGTCGAAAGACGCAGTCTGCGTCTACTCGCCCGAAGGGCAGTTTCTCCGGTCTTGGGGCTCGCGGTTCGCGGGAGGCGCGCACGGACTGGATCTGCGTGACGAGTCCGGCACAGAGTATCTCTACCATTGCGACACGAAGTCGAGGGTCGTGGTGAAGACCACGCTCGATGGAGAGGTGGTGTGGGAGCGCGGAGCGCCGATCGAGTCAGGAAAATACTCGGCGGGTGAGCCGTACATCCCTACAAACGTTGCTTTCTCGCCGAGCGGAAGCCTGTGGGTGGCCGATGGCTACGGATCGAACTGGATCCACAAGTACAGCCGGGACGGAAGCTACATGAAGACGTTCGGCGGTGCCGGTACCGAGCCGGGCCAAGTGAATCAGCCCCATGGGCTGTGGGTCGACGATCGCGGCAACGAGCCGCTCCTCGCTGTTGCCGACCGCGCGAACCGGAGGATCCAGTACTTCGACATGGCGGGCAAGCACGTTCGATTTGAGGCGAGCGGAATGCGGCTACCGTGCGACTTCGACATTCGTTACGGCGATATGCTTGTGCCCGACCTTCAGAGCGTCGTCACGTTGCTCGACGAAGACAATCGCGTGATCGTGCAGCTTGGCGACGGCGACCCGACAGACCTTAGGGGCAAGCCTCGCGATCAGTATGTGCCCGGCAAGTTCATCCACCCGCACGACGCCATCTTCCTTCACAATGGCGACATTCTCGTAGCGGAATGGGTCCCGACCGGACGTGTTACGCTACTGTCCCGGATTCAAGACTAGGAACGGTGCCCGGCCTGGGTTCCAAGCCGGGCAATTCCCAGACTTAGCCGCCCGCGCTGGGCGTGTAGAACCAGACCGTCGCCCCGAATGGATCTTGGATAAGGGCCATCGTTCCGACGGTCGGCACTTCCATCATGGGCACAAGCACCTGGGAACCGGCGGCGACCGCTTTCTCCAGCCGCTTGGCGACATCGTCCACCGCTATGTACGTCGCCCAGTGTGGGGGTGCGCCACCGGCCATTGCGGTGTCGAAGACGCCGCAGACAGCTGTCCCGTTGGCCTTCAGCATGTGGTAAGTGCCATCCCCGCCTGGCATGTCCATGCTCTCGGTCTCCCAGCCGAGGACTTCAGTGTAGAACTTGATGGTCCCTGCCACGTCGGCGGTGTAGACCTCGTGCCACGGGAACGTGGAGCCTACGGCGATGGCGTGCTGCATTGCGTTGTCGTCAAGTTGCTGTGACATTTTCTTCTCCATGTGCCGACTTCAGGTCTGGCAACAATCCTAGTATACATGTGTCTAGTTCCTATTGCAAGGGACCCAAGATTTCTGGTTCTCATCGCACTTCTGTACGGTTGGGCCCGGCGAGACCGCCTATTCGGTTCTCAGTGCCTCGATCGGGCTCAGTGCGGCGGCACGCGCTGCCGGATACATTCCAAAGACCACCCCGATCAGAGCGGAAAAGCCGGCGGCGATGAGGCCGAACATCCAGGGGAACGGCAACGGCAGTCCCTCGGGGGTCGGCTTTTGCGCAATCGCAGTACCGATCTGAACGAGCTGGCCCACGCCGAAGGCGATCCCCATCCCGATCAAGCCGCCTACCAGCGACAGGACGGCGCTCTCTACGAGGAACTGCGCCAGGATCGTCGTGTACCGCGCCCCTACCGCCTTGCGAAGCCCAATCTCCCGCGTACGTTCGGTCACGCTCACCAGCATGATGTTCATGATGCCGATGCCGCCGACGAGTAGCGAGAGGGCCGCGATCGCGGCCAGGACAACCTGGGCGAAGCCGATGATTGCGCTAAAGACGTTGATGATGCTCTCGCGCGAGTCCACGCGATAGATCGGCTTGTTGCCCGACTTCTGCATGAGCAGCCTCCAAACGTCGTCCATGGCCTGGTTGACCTCGTAGCCCTCCTTCGGCCGAGCCGTGATATAGCTGAGCTGCTCGCCCCCCATCCACTTGTCGTGCGCCGTGGTAATCGGGATCCAAACGTCCTTGCCGTTGCTCTGGCCCAGGATGTCGAACTTCTCCATGACACCGACGACCTGCAGGGTGACCCCCTGGAACGTCAAGTACTGCCCGATGGGTTCGCCCTTGCCGAACAGCCTTTCGACGACGTCCACACCGATCAGGCACACGTTCGCCCGCGCATCCATGTCACCGCGCGAGAAGGCGCGCCCTTTCTCGATGCCGATACGGCTGAGCAGCAACTGCTTCTCATCCGTGCAAATGACTCGTGGATCCTTGAGGTTCTTGTCTTCGAACGCGACTTTGGAGGACGGGCCCTGCAGGATTCCGCTAGCTATATCAATGCTGGATACCCGCTCTTCGATCATCAGGACGTCTTCGGTGGTAAGCCCTTCGATGCCGCCCATGGTGTCCCCTTCCCTGACCCTGCTCGGGTCATAGAAGATGATGAGGGTGTCGCTCCCCAGCTTCTTGATCTGATAGGTGAGGAAGTACTGGAATCCGGTCGAGGCCATCACGATGATCGTGACGCTCATGACCCCGATGATCACGCCGAGCATAGTCAGGAACGCCCGTAGCTTATGCAGGCGCAACATGTCGAGCGCGACGCGGGCTGACTCCCAGACGCTCACTCAGACTTACTCCTCTTCGCCCTCGTCAGGCCCGAACGACATCATTCCCTTGCGCTCTGGTCCGGTGAACTTCGGCAGGGCGAGGATTGCGCCTTCGGCGATGCCCTTCGTGATCTCTACGTGTGTCTGGGAGCGCTGTCCAATCTCTACGGTGGTCTTCTTGCCCTTGTCGTCAGGTTTCGAACCCTTGGCGCGGATCATCAGAAAATACTTGCCTGAATCCGTCCCGAGGTAGTCCACGGGCACGCGCAGAACGTTCTTGCGCTCGATCACCTTCATCGAGCACTTGGCCGACATTCCAGTCTTGAGGGCTGCGTTCGGCTCGACCACCGTGACCTCGACCTCATACTTGACGACAGGGTCTGCGCTCGGACTGGCCTGGATCGAACCGATGCTGGTAGGAGCGATCTTGCCTACTTTCCCCGCAAGGTTTTTGCCTTGGACAGCGTCCACGCTGATCTCCGCTGGCATTCCCAGCTTGAGCTTGGCGACGTCAATCTCGTTCACCTGGAGCTTGACGAGCATCTTCGAGCGGTCTTCGATGCGGAAGATGGGACTGCCGGCGGAAAAGCTGTTGAGGCTGGCCACAAGCTCTCCGATCTGCACGAAGCGCTTGGACACCACGCCTGAGAGAGGCGCGAGGATGCGAGTCTCCCCGAGCTGGCGCCGACCGTCCTGCAACACGGTGGAGAGCTGTTCGACGGTCGCCGACTGTTGCCGCCGTGACGCTTGGAGAGCTGCCACGTCCTTGAGCTGGGCTCGCGCTTCCCGGACGGCGGCCTGAGCCTGGCGGTATTGCTCTCGCTTGACTCCGTCCTGAACTGTGTTCGCCTTGGAGCGGTCAAGGTCGGCCTGCGCCTGGCTGATCCGCTCTTCGGCGAGTTTGCGCTCGACCGACTGCGAGGCTTGCAGCGTCGAAAGGCTCTCCTTGGCGTTGGCCAGGCGGCTTTGTGCAAGCTGTAGCTGAACCTCTGCATCCTGCACGCTACGGCGGGCGACATATCCCTTATCCAAGAGCTGCTGCTGACGGTTAAGCTCGTCCTTAGCGTTCTTGACGTTCGCCTCCGCGTCCTGGACTGCTGTGGTAGCGGTCACGCGGGCGTTCGGCTGGGTTACGTCAATGAGCTGTCGCTCGGACTGCTCGGCCTGAACCAAGGCAGACTGGGAGGCGCGCACGGCCGTGCTGGATAGTGTCGGCTGAGCCTTGAGCTCCAGTTCGACTTGCCTCATGCTCGCTTCTGCCCGCTGAAGGGCGGTCTGGGCGGTCACTCGGCGCTGAGCGATCTCGATGTCGGTACGATCCATCCCCGCCTGGGCACCGCGAACTTGAGCGGCGTTTTGCTCGACTTGGAGCTGGGTCTCTTGCGGATCAATCACCGCGATCAACTGCCCGGCCTCGACGAACTCGCCCTCGTCCACGAGAAGCTGGGCAACTCGGCCCGAGACACGGCTCTTCACCTCGACGGACTTGATCGCGTTCAACGTTCCGTTTTCGACCACGCTTACGCTGACTTCCCCGCGTTGGACTGTGATCTCTGGCTTCTTGTCCTTCTTGGCGTTGGCGTTTTTCTGGAACTGCTGTACGGCGAAACCGCCGAACGAGCAGAAGACCACCAGCGCACCTATCCCCACCCAGTGACCGCTCTTCATCGTCTTCTCCCCAACCTTACCGACGAACCGGCCAGAAGGATTCGATGCAGGGCCTACTGGGCCCGGTTCGGCTACACTCATGGCCGATGCTCTCCATCCAAGGACTGCAGGTCTTTTACGGGCCCATCCAGGCGCTCGATAATGTCACCATCGAGGTAGGCGAGGCCGAGATCGTCTCGATCATCGGCTCGAACGGCGCTGGCAAGAGCACGCTCCTCCGCACGATCAGCGGACTCGTCAAGCCACGATCCGGCTCCATCGCGTTCTTGGGAACCCCAATCCACGGTGCAACGCCGGACAAGATCGTCCAAATGGGGATCAGCCAGTCCCCCGAGGGACGCAGGATCTTCACGGAGATGTCCGTGCGCGAGAACCTGCTCCTGGGCGCCTATACACGCAAGGACCATGAGGTCGGCCAAGACATCGAAAAGTGCCTCGACAGGTTCCCCCGGCTACGGGAGAGGTTCAACCAAAACGCGGGGACGCTGAGCGGCGGCGAGCAACAGATGCTGGCGATGTCTCGGGCGCTGATGTCCCGCCCACGCCTGCTATTGCTTGACGAGCCCTCGATGGGTCTTGCGCCGAACCTGGTGACTGAGATCTTCGAAATGGTTGTCGAGCTGAACAAGCAAGGCGTGACGGTGTTGCTCGTGGAGCAGAACGCGCACCGTGCGCTGGAGATCGCTGACCGGGGATATGTGCTGGAAACCGGGGTCGTCGTGCTGGAGGGGGCTGGGCCCGACCTTCTCGTAGACCCCAAGGTCAAAGAGGCGTATCTCGGCGGCTAGCGCGGTGGCCGGTCCCACGATCGTCACAGCGACGGAGGAGCACGTCGAGAGCGTGGCAAGGATCGAGAAGTCTGCCCACGTCACCCCTTGGCGCCTCGAGTCGTTCCGCAGGGAGCTCACCAACCCTGACGGAATCTTCCTGGTAGCCCAACAGGGCGGAACCGTCGTCGGCTACGCGTTGGCCTGGATCATCGTGGATGAGGCGCATATCGTGAACGTTGCCGTGGAGGCCGAGCATCGCGGCCGCGGCACCGGGCGGATCCTCGTGGAACAACTCTTGGAGGAGTCCCGTAGGCGGGGAGCGCGGTGCGCGACGCTCGAAGTCCGTGTCGGCAACGAGGCCGCGGTAGGGCTCTATCGGAAGCTGGGCTTTGTCGAGGCGGGCTTGCGAAAGCGGTACTACCATGGTGTCGCCGACGCCCTGATCATGTGGCTCCACGAGATGCCGGCATGATTCAGTGGTTCGACGGCACCGTGCTGGGGATCGAGACCAGTTGCGACGAGACCTCGGCAGCTTTGGTACGGCATGGCCAAGTTCTCAGTAACGTGGTCGCGAGCCAGGCTGAGCTGCACTCCCGGTGGGGTGGGATCGTTCCTGAGGCGGCCGCCCGAGCCCATGTGGAGTCGCTCGTGCCTGTCCTCGATGCCGCGGTCGGCAAGTCGCGTCCAGACGCGGTTGCGGTGACGAACAGGCCCGGCCTCGTCGGCGCTCTCGCGGTCGGGGTCGCGGCAGCCGAAGGCCTTGCCCTGGCTTGGGACGTACCCTTGGTCGGGGTTCACCACCTCGAAGGACACATTCTCAGCATCCTCGCCGACCGAGAACCGCCGCCGTTCCCCCATTTGTGCCTCATCGTTTCCGGCGGTCACACAGAACTGATCGAAGTCACTCTGCCGTGCGAGTACCGAACCGTCGCCGAGACGCTCGACGATGCGGCAGGAGAGGCGTTTGATAAGTGCGCCCGACTGCTTGGCCTCGGCTACCCCGGGGGCGCTGCTCTCGAAGTTCTAGCGCGCTCCGGTACACCCGGCAAGTATCGGCTTCCGGTAGCGGTCCGACATGACGACCGACACTTCAGCTTCAGCGGCCTGAAAACTGCGGCTCTACGGCTGGTCGAGTCCGAGGGGGATGGCATCGATCCAGCCTCGGCCGCCTTGGGTGTGCAACGGGCCATCGTGGAAAGTCTTGCCGGCAAAGTGGATCGTGTGTTGCGGGAATGCGATGCCGCTACCGTCACCCTGGTCGGCGGCGTGGCTGCCAACACGGCGCTTCGTACCGATATTGAGGCGGTTGCGACACGGTGGGGTCGTGGATTCGTTGCGGCAAGGCCCGACCTGAGCACAGACAACGCGGCCATGATCGCCATTGCAGGCTCGATCCGGCTCGCGAGAGGCGAGCGAGCCAGCTCGCTCGAAGCGAGCGCCCAGTCGGCTATTCCCGGTTGTAAACCGATAAGCTAGACTCAGTCCATGGACGAGACTCCGAGCCCGACGCATCCGGAAGAGATGACACACGATGCCTCTGCCGAGCCCGTTGCGCAGCGTCCAACGCCAGTTGCTGCCGCCCAGGAGGCAGGCAAGCTCGACGCGCTCCGGCGCGCATTAGGCCTGACTGTGATCGTGCTGGCATTACTCGCGCTCGTGGTCGCTGCGATGGGCATGAGAGCGAGCACGATGGCCCGGGCCGCCAACCTCCAGGGAGCGAAAGGGGTCGCAGCCGCCGCATCGGTGGGGATATCCTCCGGAGACGCGGTGCGGCTGCAAGGCATGGCCGAATGGCTCGTGCGGGAGGGCGGCTATAGCAGCGTTGCCTTCTTCGACACCCAGGGCCGCGTGTTTGCCTCCAACGTCGCGACAGAGCCCCCTGCCACGCCACCAGAAAAGTTGGAACCGACGTACCAGAGTGACGGGTACTGGGCGCCCCTCCGCCAAGGAACGGGCAGCGAGCCTTGGGGCTGGGTTCGGCTCACACTAGCCGACTAGCGTCGGGGATGCGCTTGGTCGTAGGCCGCCCGCAGATGGTCGGTCTTGAGCTCGGTGTAGACCTGGGTCGTGTCCAACGACGCGTGGCCCAACAATTCTTGGACAGCCCGAAGGTCGGCGCCGCCTTGCAACAAGTGAACCGCATACGTGTGCCGAAGTACGTGGGGGCCGATCGGCACCTTGAGCCCCGCGCGGATAGCGTGCCGCTCCATGATTCGATAGACCGTGCTTCTGCTCATCACCCCCCCCCGATCACCTAAGAAAACATGGGAGGTCGGCTTGGATTGAAGCTGTGGCCTTCCGCTCGATAGATAGCGCTCGAGCCACGCCATGGTTCCGCGAGGAATGGGCACCCATCGCGTCTTGCCCCGTTTCCCCTCGGCACGAAGCGAAGCCGAATCCATGCTCAATGCCTGGAAGGCCAGGCTCGCAGCCTCGCTCGCCCGCAGTCCGCAGCCATAGAGGGTTTCGAGCAACGCCCGGTCTCGCAGGCCCGCCGGCGTTCCTACGTCTGGCGAGGCGAGCAACCTTTCGGTCTCGGCATGGCTCAATGCCTTGGGAAGCCGCTTCGGCATGCGCGCACCCGAGAGGCTCGGAGGTCGGCACGGCGCCTGAACTCCCTGACGCTCTAAAAACGCAAGCATCCCGCGGAGGCTGGCAAGCCGCCTCCGTAGTGTGGCGGACGAGACTCGCGGCGCAAGATCGCTGACGTAGCCTTCTATAGCAAGATCGTCCACGCCCTGCCAGTCCTCGATACCACGGCCAGCCAGGTATGCGGCCGCCGTCCTCAAGTCCCTGCCATAGGCGTCGAGCGTATGCGGCGAGGCGCCACGTTCGGCGCTCAGGGAGTCGAGGTAGTCGGCGACTGCGTTGGCGAATCGGTCTTGCGTTTCCAAACCCATACCATCGGACGGACGTACATCATGTCGTGCACCGCGGAAAGGCCTTGCGGCACTATTCCGCCTACAGGAAAGACGCGATCCCGGTCGTAGCGCTTCTCGAGCTGCTCGAGAAACTCTGCATAGGCCGCGGTACGCCCGTCGTTCACGCCTAGCGACAACAGACGCGACTCGCCTTCGATCTCGAAACTCGAGAAAACGACAAAGTCAGGATCGGATTCGAGAGGTCGGGTGTCCCAAGCCGCTTCTCCCAAGAGCACACGAGGCCGGGTGAGCTGCGCTGCCTCTGCACGGCGGACCTCTGCGCGGATCCAGCGTGGCGCGGCGAACCCTGGGGCAAGGGTCGGGCTCCAGAACCAGGTGTCGTTGGGTAGATACACCGATGTTCCTGGCGGTTTCGATGCCAGGTAGGAACCGGCCGCGTCCCGCGGATCGGTCTCCGACATCGCCTTGAGCGCGACGAGCGACGCCGTAGCACCACCGCTCGGCAAGCCTCCGATCCCGAGGATCGCCAATCCCACCGTGAGCTTTGCGAGCGGGGAACCAGCTTTGTGCGCCTCTCCCACGAGGTAGCCCAGGCCGATTCCCAACAGCGGCACGAGCGGCAGGGTGTAGCGCAGGAATTTCACTTCGGCCCGTCCGATGAGGACGTAGGTGAGAACGGCGACGATGATCACGGGCACTGCCCACCCGACCTTGTGGCTCGCCGCGACCACATATCCCGCGACACCGAGCAACACCAAAAATGGCCCCATGGCGATCGCCAAGTTCCCCACCTGGAACAGCCACGCAGGCGAGGTTCCGGCAAACACGAGCCCGTGCCCGCTTGCAACGTGCTGCATCTCATAAAAAAAGTCACGTTTGAATAGCATCGGCTGGAGGATGATCCCGGGCGTAGTCACGACAAAGGCGGCGATGCCTCCCAAGATGGACAGGCCGGTCCAAGTGAGCCTTTTCTCCGGAGCGAGTCGAAGCCCCGCGAGCATCGGCGCGACCATCACGACAACGCCCGAGTACTTGGTGGAAGCCGCGAGTCCGGCCGCCATCCCAGCCCAGAGGAGCCAACGATTCCGCCGTGTGTCGTCCGCCTCGCCGACCGGCCAGCCTGCCTCCATAGACAGCCAGACCGCAAGAACTGCGAGAAACGCGCCCAGCGTGTCCACGGTCATGAAGTTGGAGTGGACGACGAGACCCGGGGCGAACGCCACCGCCAAGCCGCCAAGGAGCGCTCCCAGCCATGCGGTACGTCCGCGGAGAGCAAGGAAGACCACCAAGGCGCAACCGGCCCCTGCCAATCCCGAGACGAGACGCCCAGAAAGCAAGTCGGAAGCCCTTCCCTGCCAATCGTCACCGCCGCCGGGCCCAATCGCTCCCGCGAACCGAAACACAGACAACGGAAGCGTCCCATAGTTATAGAATCCAGGGTCGAGCTTGCCCACCCAGGGCTCAATCCGGTTCGTCGCAGCGAGAACCACGGGCTCGTCCGGATGAAGGCTCCAGTGCCGCTCCGCCGTGGGTAGGCCCCAGCCAATGCCGAGTAGCCGGATCAGAAACGCCAGCGCAAAGAGGCCGGGTCCGCACCAGCGGAACCAGCCTGGCGCCTCGGTCATGAGCGCGAGATGAGCCTCAGGCTTGCCGTGCCTGTGAACTTCTCTTCAATGACCGGCTCAGACTCGCCTTTGACGACGATCGAGAACATCCCGCTGGAAGATGCGTCCGCCTTGAGCGTCGCCAGGCTCTTCGCGTCCAGGTCGTAGACGATCCTGGTCTGCAGCTTGAGCGTGACGTTCTTTAGTTGCGAGTCTTCCGGCTTGACCCCCATAGACTGCAGGATGAACGGGGCGGCATCGGTCTCGAGTTCTAGGGTGGCCACCACGCGGTCGACCAAGGTCTTGTCGCCCATCACCTTGCCGTCGTACGTGTACGTGTAGTCCAGCCGTTGCATCGCATGCTGGTCGGAGCCCTTGAGCTTCCTCGGCTGGAATCCAACGGTGCGCTTCCACGTGTCACCTTGCTCCACTTCCTCAAATGGCAGTTTCGGACTGAGGTCGAGCGAAGACTCGAGCCCCCCGGCAAACATGGCGAGACCGTGCAGCTCCTGAATGAGCTCGCTCACGAAATCCTGTGAAGCACCCGAACCTACCGGCGCCGTCGCGAAGAGGCCATTGCTGACTTTGCCACCGCCCTTTTTCGGGTTCAAGTCCTTGACGTCTGTGACCTCGTTTACCGGCGAAAGTGTGAGCTGGTATTTCCAGTCCACCTGCTCCGTTGTGATCTTCGGAGGGGACTCGGCGGTCTCGCCTTCGGTAAACCGCATTACCGGGCGAGTGTAGACCGCCTCGGCAAACCCCTCGTGCGTGAGCTTCTGGATAGCAAGCGAAAACTTGTAGTCCAGCGAGAACTCGGAAGGCAGAAAAAACGCCATGCCGGGCCACTTCTGCTCGGACAGAATGTGCGACTTGTACTCGTAGTTGAAGGTCTCGCCCGCGTTGAACGCCCGCATCAGCTCGATATGCGGAGCCGAGGTAGTGAGGGCCGTTGCGGCGAGGAAGGTTGCCAGCATCATGTCTATTCTACGTACAAGACCCGCATCGCGTACTACTTGCACACTTGCTTGGCGATCACCATCCGCTGGATTTCGCTGCAACCCTCGCCGATCTCGGTGAGTTTTGCGTCTCGCCACAGCTTCTCGACGAGGTGCTCGAAGGTCATTCCGCGCCCGCCGTGGATCTGGATCGCGCGGTTGGTGACGCGGTTCGAGGTTTCGCTCGCGTAGAGCTTGGCCATGCTCGCTGCCTTGGTGACGTCCTCGCCGCGGTCGAACATCTCGGCGCCTTTGCGCACGAGGAGCCTGGTGGCCTCGATCTCCATTTCGCTGTCCGCAATAAAGTTCTGCACGCTTTGCATGTCGCACAGCCTCCGCTTGAATTGCTCGCGCTGCTTGCTGTACGCCACAGCGAGTTCGTGGGCCTTCTCGGCGATGCCGAGCGCCATCGCGGCAATGCCGAGCCGCCCTCTGCCCAAGAAGCTGATGGCCTGCTCAAACGTGCATGGCGTGTGCCATGCCACCGCATCGTTCAGTTCGAACTGGCTCGTCCAGCTCGCCTGGACTCCGATCGTGGGTATTCGCGGGCCTAGTTTGAACCCAGGCTGGTCCGTCTCCATGAGAAAAGCACTGAGTTCGGTCTCGCTCGTGCGCGCGATCATGATGATCAGGTCGGCCCGACCACCGTTCGTGATGAACATTTTCTGGCCGTTGAGGTGGTAGAAGCCTTCTTTGCCCGGGATCGGCGTGGCCTTGGTCTGCACCCTTCGCGCGTCCGAACCAGCGTCCGGCTCAGTTAAGCCCCACGCGAGCTCGATTTCGGCGCGAACCGCGCGCCCGAGGTACTTCTCGCGCTGCTCTGGCGTCGTCAGCTCGACCAAGTGACCCAGGCAGAGCGCGTTGATCGCGGCCAGGTTCATGCTAAGGGCCGGATCGCCGGTGGCTACGAGGCGGCATGCCTCGCAGTACGCCACGCATGACACTTCGTTCCCGCCCATTTCGCGCGGGACTGTCATCCCCATGAGTCCGACTTCGGCCGAACGCCGGAAGACGTCGTCCGGAAGGCGGTCAGCCTCCCAAGCGCGCGTGTTCGGCAGGACGTAGTCCTGTACGAAGCGCTCCACTCCCTGGAGGAACGCGGCCTCCGACTCGTAGTTGGCGGGGATCACTGACGTTTGCAAGCTCACTCGGTCTCCAGGCAGATTCTACTCGCCCGGGGCTCAATCGTCCCATAGGGGCTCAAGCTTGCCCAGACGCGAGCTTGGCGGCGAGCGCATCCAGTTCGGAGGCGAGGGTCGGCCAGTCCGAACGCGCCCCTTCGCCCCATGCGCGGTCGAACTTGACCTGGCCGCAACCGGCGATCAGCTGTTCCCGAATTGCCGACGCGTCGTCCAGTTCGTAACCTGCCAGGGGCCGGGATTCAGCTTCGCGCTGCGTGGTCATCCGCGCCAAGGTTCGGGTAGCGAGCGACCACTCTTCCAGAAGCAGGAGCGCCCCGGCGATCGTGAGCCCGATCCAATTCAGCCCCGCCTCAAAACCAGCTTTCCTTACAAGCCGAACGGACTCTGCCAGAGATTGCACTGCTTCCGGTCCCTGTCCGAGGCTACGCCGAGCCTCGCCTTCCTGCCAAAGGGCCAGGCCCTCAAGCCGCACGGTGCCCAGTTCTCGTGCAAGAGCGACGCTTTCTTCTACCAGTGCCAGGCCCTTTTCAGCCTGCCCTTGCTTCACGAGTTCGGAGCCAAGGTCGAACAGGATACGCACCATCGTGCGGTAGTCCGTGCCTTGGCGCGCCACATCCAGCGCGCGCAGGTGATACTGGAGCGAGCCTTCGCCGTCTGAGACACAGTATCGGACCAGGCCCAGCGAGTACAACGAGTTTGCCAGTCGTTCGATGTCGTGGGTGCGCTCGCATCGCTCGACCGCCTCCAAGTACAGCGTTTCGGCTTCCGCATAGTCGCCGGTCGCTTTCAGGGTGTTCCCTAAGGCGATCAGCGCCCTGATGATCGTGTCCTCCTCTCCAGAGTCTCGCGCGAAGGCCATTACTTCCCTTCCCGTGCCGAGGGTCTCGCTGATCTCTCCCACGTTCGCGATCGCGTGGATGAAAAGGATGCCGATCTTCGCTTTGAGGCCGGGCTTGGAGGCCCCGTGGTAGGTTCTTCGGAGTACGTCTGCAATTCGCTTCACCCGGTCGGAAGCTACGAGCCAGGGCTCGATCTCGAGGATGTACTCTCCTAAGACCTCTGGTGGCACGTCCGCTGAGAATGCTGCGAAGAGATCCGCCTCCCGAGGGCCGAGAACCGCGTCTGCCTGTTTCTCCGCACCTTGTGCGAGCCACCGCGCCCACTCGAAGTGCCGAATCGCTATCTCTCGGGCTCGGTCACCCTGCAAACCGCGACCTACCTCCTTGAACATTTCAAACAGGTGGAACTCGGCCCGTTCACCGTCCGCCTCGCACTCGACCAGCCCGGACTTGACGAGTTCTCCCAGCCGCTCTTCTGCGCGAATGTCCGCAGCCACCTGGGCTGCGTCCGCGGCAGTGAACGGCGTGCGAAACTGCGAGACCGCAATGAAGCATTGGGCTTCCGCGGGCGAGACCAAGTCGAGGCTCCATCGTAAGGCGGAGTCCAAGCTGCCGTGCCTCCCCTCGCCGATCCGAGGACTGCCGCTTGGGCTGCTCAGAGAAGCAAGGATCTGGGCCGGGCTCTGGTTGCTTGCTCGCTGCGCGGCCAGCGAGATGGAGAGCGGCAACCCTTCCAGATGCCGGCAAAGGGCGACCACGGAACGGGCATTGTCGGGAGAAAGGCGGAAATTCGGGTTTGCTGCCGAAGCCCGAGCGACGAACATCTGGACTGCCGGGGCGGACTGAATCACCTCGAGGCTCGTCTCGTGGCCAGGAAGCTCCAATGGAGGAACCGGCACGACTCGCTCACCATCGAGTTCCATGATCCTACGCGAGGTAACGACGATGCGAAGCGGAGCCGCGCCGGCCGCAAGCCGAGCCACGACCGAGGAACCTTGAGGCAACAAGTGCTCGAGATTGTCGAGGACGAGCAGCGATCCGGCTGACAGCAGGAGATGGAGGCACGCAGCCAGCTGAGCGCTTGGCTCCACGCCCGACACTCCCGTGGCAGCCGCGATGGCCGAGGGCAGGGCATCGACACTTTCGCACGTCGTTAGGTCCACGACCCAGCATCGTCCCGGATAGTGTCGGGCCAGCTTTGCAGCGAGATGACGGGCGAGCGTGGTCTTTCCAGACCCCGCCGGTCCGTGAAGGGTCAGCATGCGCGATTCCTTTTCGTCCAGCACCAGGTCAGCGAGCATTTCGAGGGCAGCCTCTCGGCCAAAGATCCGCCCCGCAGGAGCATCGAACGTGGACTGCGAAGGTAAGACCGAACCTTGAGGCACGGCTTCGAGCGCCATTCTCGCCGCGCCGCTCGGTTGCTCTCCCCACTCCTCGTCGAGATGCCTCTCTAGCTCCTCATACTGGGCGATCGCGAGGCTCGGCGCACCGCTTTCGGCATACAGCCGAATGAGGCCGATGTGGATGTCTTCCCGGTCGCCTACCTGCGCCAGGGCACGTTTGCCTACGGCGAGACCCTCGGAAAACTCCCCAGCCTCGCAGTACAGCGCCATGAGCCGAACGACCGCCTGGGCGAACTCCTCTTCGAGGGCGCTGCGTTGCGGCATTACCCAGTCCTCCTCGGCGCCCTGGAGCAACGGGCCGGAGTGCAGTTCCACTGCCTGGAAGAGTGATTCACGGCTGCCTTCCCGGACCAACTCTCGGAAGCGATCCGTGTCCACAGCGAACCGTGCCGCATCCACCTCGATCGTTTCCCGATCTGCTCGAACGGCGTCTTGGTCGGCCAAGACCTTGCGAATGTCACTGAGAGCCATCCGAAGGCTCTGGCGGGCGGCGTCTCCGGTCGCCTCGGGCCAAAACCAATCGGCCAGCACCTCCCGTTGGTGCGCCCGCCCCGAGAAGAAGGCGAGATAGGCGAAGAGGGCGGCCGTCTTGCGTGTGCGGAACCGCAACTGCGCCCCCGATGGGTCTTCGAGCGCGAACCCCCCCAATAAGCGAACCTGATACATGCCTTATCGTCCGGTGCTTTGCGGACCAGTATATTCTTCGGTTCCAGTACCTCCGAAGTGAGCGGTGAGCGTTGGATCGGGCAGGATCGTAGTGCGATGGGTAGAGTGTGCTGCCGGGGCCGTCACACGAGCGTCACAGACTCGTGCAGGCAAAACGAAGAACGGCTCTGACCGATTTGGGCCAGAGCCTGAATCTGGATGGCTCGACGGCTAAGCGGTCGCTTGCTTGACCACGGCCTCGAACGCCTTCATGTCGCTGATCGCGAGCTCGCTGAGCATCTTGCGGTCAACCTGCATTCCCTTGGAGTTCAAGCCGTGGATAAAGTCGCTGTATCGGACGCCGCACTGCTTGCAGGCAGCGCTGAGACGCACGATCCACAGGCGACGGAAGTCGCGCTTGCGCCGACGTCGGTCGCGAAAAGCGTACTGCCCGCTCTTCATGACCTGCTCGTGGGCGTTCTTGAAGACGTTTCGCTTTCGCTGGAAGTAACCCGATGCGCTCTTGATGACCTTCTTGTGCCGCTTGTGGCGCATCAGGCCGCGTTTGATCCTTGCCATTTTCCTTTGTCCTTGATTCTTGATTTCGCGGGCCGACCGGTTCCCGTCCGGCTGTGCCGGAGGTAGCGGTAGGAACGGCCCTGTTCCTAGTTCTGAGTTTTAGAGGCCGAGAAGCCTCTTGACGCGCTTGAGCTCCGTGCCCGACAGCTCCACATCCTTGTCCAGGCGTCGCTTCTGCGCGCCGGACTTGTGGAAGAACATGTGGTTGTTGTACGACTTGCGCCGCATGATCTTCCCGGAGCCCGAGATCTTAAACCTCTTCGCCGCCGTCTTGCTTGTCTTCAGCTTGGGCATTCTTCGTCTTTCCTGGCGGTCGTGGGTTGAGCACGACAACCATTTCTCGACCGTTCAGCACCGGATCCCTGTCGGGTTTCCCGACGTCGTCCAGCTCCTCGATCATGGCCGCGAGCTTTTTAAGCCCGACGTCCTGGTGTGCCAACTCTCGCTGTCTGAACCGACACACTAGCCTGACTTTGTCGCCTTGAGTAAGGAACTCCCTCGCTCGGCGGCTCATCACGGCGGCGTCGTGGACTGCGATGTTCGGACTGATCTTTATACCCTTGACGTTCTGGACCTTGGGCTTCTTGTCCTTCTTCAGCTTCGACTGTTCGTACTTGTGCTTGCCAAAGTCGGTGATTTTGGCGACCGGGGGGTCTGCCTTCTCGGCGACGAGGACAAGGTCGAGGCTCGCGTCCCTCGCCGCTTCCAGGGCGTCTCGAGAGTCGAGTACTCCCAAGGCTTGACCGTCTGCGCCGATTACTCGAAGCTTGGGAATCCGGAGCAGGCGTTCGTTGATGGGCGGGCCAGCGTCGGGCCCTTTACGTCGATAGAACTTGCGGGCTATCTGTCGACACCTCGAAGTTGCTGCCTGGTCATGCGAAAGCCAGTATAGCCCTCACGTACCTCACCTGTCAAAGCGTGTGCCCAGAGGAGGCTTCCCGTTGCGGCGCGACAAGGACGACTTCCGGCACATGACCCTCGGTCTTGAGGTTGTGCGCTGTGCCCGTCGCGAACCAGGCCGACCAGAGCAAGACGTACGCGCCCGTCCCAATGAGAGCGGCCTTTCGCACGAAGTCCCGGTTCGCTTGGCCGTACTTTCGCATCACGACATAGACCCCGACGATTGTCAGTGCCTTGACGCCGGCGAAAAGCCATTCGCTCCGCTCGATCAGGGGTCGCATCAAGGGGTTCTGCTCAACGATCAGCCCGTTTGCGTGAAGGATCGCGGTCGCGATAAGGTCAATCGTCGCGACCGTAACCAGCAAGCCCAACGCCCGGGACGGCCACCAGACCCTCCAAGGGCCCTCCGCCGCCAACATTCGCTTCCAAAGCTCGTACAAACTCGTCTTGAGCGACTCTAACCCGGCTCGCCGTCCCTGAGCTTCCATTGACAAGGAAAGCCATGGCAAGCTTCGTGCCATTTGCGGTGGTCAGTGTGCCACAGAGGCCAACGATGCCCCGCATTGTTCCGGTCTTTCCTACGAAGGACGACCCAGACAGCCGCGTTTTGAGCGTTCCTTCGCCGCACGCGGCGAGGGCGTCTTCCAGTTCCGAGAGCTTGCCGCTCTCGTTCGCCCATTCGAACAGGCGGCACAGGGCGCGGGCGGACGCCCGGTTTCGGCGGCTCAGACCCGACCCGTCCGCCGGCACCACAGAGCCCGGGCTGACCCGGACCTCGTCAACGAGGAACGACCGCATCGCCGAGGTTGCGCCTGGATAGGTGGCAGCCCCGGTCCCCATGAACAGAAAGTGCTCGGCAAGGGGGTTCACGCTGTCCTCGGCGCATTCCTTGGCCAAGGCCCAGATCGGAGCGCCTTGCAGGACATGGTCTGGAGTTCGAGCTGGAGGCTCGTCTTGCGACGCTTCGAACTTCCCTCCCAGGAGCCTAGCTGCATAGGCGCTAGGGTCGGGTTGGGCCAATTCTTCGATGTCGGTCAAGGACTTCGGCAAAGCTCCGGAGATGGTGAGCGCCGCCCGGGTTGGATCGTATTGCACTCTTACTCCGCCCTTGGTGCTTCCCCTGCGAGCACTCACTCGCAACGCCGGATCGAGCGGAAGCATCTTGCCAGCCTCCGCGCGGACAACGAAAGTGCACCGATCCACCGAGAAAGCGGCAACCTTGGCCGCATAGTCGAACGGCAGGTCGTCCCATTCCCAACCTGGCCCAAAACCGGGCCTGTACGCCTCACGGACCCGAATCACGGAATCTTTGGGCAATGCGAGTTGGCCGCCGATCTCCCGCAGCTGTGCCGAGGTCAGCCCAGGGTCTCCTGGCGCGTCTACGAACGCACCGTAGTCGGTCTTCCAGATCTTGGTCTGAGGCTCATAGCCTGAGCCGAGCCGATCCAGGCACAGCGCGACCGTAAACGCCTTTTGGCAGGACGCCGGGACAAGGGTGCGCATCCCGTCCCGCTCGTAGACGATGGAGCCGTCCATCCTCGTCACGCAAACGCCCAAGGTCGCTCCGCTCAATGCTGGTGAGGAAAGAATCAAATCCAGATCGGCACTCAGGGCGGAATGGGCAAGGAGTACGACCGCAGCGAGCGAAGTCAAAGCTCTTCCTCGAACAGGGGTTCTGCGACATGCTCGGTTCCACCGGCCTCAACGTCGGCGGCCATGCAGCCGGCATAGTGGCGAAGCAAGAGCTCAGGGTCGCTCTCGGACGCAGTGCGCAACGTCTCGATGACCCTCTCGCGCAGGTCAGGCATCCATTCGGCCACGTGGAACAGGGCGTGCAACGCACTTCGGCGTCCGATCTTCGACGGCGCGCTGACGCACTCGAAAAGCGCCTCGGCTGCCTCCGGGGTGCAAATGTGCCCGCCGAGCACGACCCCAGCCTTGTAGACCGCCCTCCCATAGTCGTCCTCTGCGTCCCAGACCAGGTCTCGGATCGCCTGGACGGCCTCGGACTGCAGCTCCGGGGTAGGACACAGCGACGGTAGATCCTCGAACATGTCCAAGACGCACCAATGGGCGACGCGACGGAACGGGTGCTTTCTGTCGCGCAGGAGCGCGATCAAGCCCGGGCCGAACGGGACCTCGCTCGCATGGGCCTCGATGAGGGTCATTGCGTCGTGGGCGACGTCACGGTCGCGGCAGAGCATGAGCCGGATCCATTGGTCGGGACCTAGCTCTGCAATCGCCTGGGTGAGCCGGGAATCGAGCCCAAGCGCCTCGGCAGCCGCCCGCTGTCGGTTCAGAAGGGGCTGCGCGCCCGCCTTCAGCAACTCGACGACCTCTTCGGCGGTCTCTCCCTTCGCCTCGTTCCAGAGTCCCACCGTGCGGCCAAAAACTCCGGCCGAGTTGTGGGCAAGCTCCACGGCGAACACTTCACCCTGATCCTCAAAGGAGGCTCTTCCGCTCCAGTCGTGCGGAGCGATGTGATAGTCGCCGCTCAGCAAGTGGGGAGGCCAATGGAAAGGCACACGGTGCCCAATTGGCATGGCGGGTGACGGCAGGGCTTGGCCGACCGCCTCGTGGACGGTCTCGACCAGCGACTCGGCCGAGATCGCGGTCATGCGACTATCGTACAGCAATCTGCGAGCATCTCGCAGGCAGGTCTACTTGCTATCGGCGGCTTCGGTCGAGGTGTCGTTCAGTTCTTCGCTGAACTTACGCTTCCCTTCCTTAAGGCCTTCCTGAAGCTCGCCGACGCCTTTGCCGATGCCTCGCATGAGCTGGGGAATCTTCGTTCCACCGAAGAGCACGAGGATGGCGATCAGAATGATCAGCCACTCTTGGCCTTGAATGAACGACAGCGGGAGGATCCACATGGCTTCCATTATAGTATCGGTTCCATACTTACTGACGAGAGGGCCCTGCCAGGGTGTTCACTATTCGGATCCTTCCGGACTACTTCCACCAGTCTCCGGGCTAGCTTTGGAACCCTGTTCATCCTTACCTATCTCGATCTTGCGCCCTCCGGTCCCGAACTTCACCGAACCGCTGGCAGTATCCATCCCGAAATCGTTGTCCCCGTCCACATAGTTGATCGCCCAGTCCCTGGGATTGCCAAAGACGGCGGGCGGATTCTTCTTCGGCGGGCTTGTGTACGGCGCATGCTGGTTCCTCGCTGCAGAAGGCAACTCGTAGACGAGCGGCGTCTTGGCAGGATCTTTGATTTCAGCGCGGGTCTTGCCCGCAACGTCGGTGTTGTACGCGACGCCCGTGACAACCCCGTTCGGCCAGTCACAGGCCCATTCGCTTCCGGCTTCAGCCGGCGCCATGCCCTGGACAAAGTCAGGAGCGTCGTTGAAGTCCTCGGCAAGTTTCTCGTAGTACGGCTGAATCTCGTCCATCCAAGTCTCGGCGGGGGGGTACTTACCCCCGTGGTCGTCGGCATAAGCTTGGAGCGCGTCGGATGCAGCCTCCATTGTCGCGGCGCAACCCACCATCGGGCTGACAGCCCCCATCGTGGACTTGAAGAAGACGAAGCCCATTACAATGAGCACCAAACAGCAGGCGACAAGGCCGACGGCAACCCAGATACAAGCCTTGTTCCCGCTCCCTGACCGGGGCGGAGCCTGTTGAACCTGGAACGGAGGAGGCGTTACGCTCATCGCTGACCGATAGTACACGTGTTGGCTACAATCGGTTGCCACTGGAGGACTGATGAACAGAAAAGACCGGCCGCCGAGCGTGGACGCCCTCGCCCGCAGGTTAGGCGATGGGCCCGCCCGCCTGCGTGTGATGGCATCCCGGTCCGCGGTCAAGAAGTCCCGCAGCGGAGGCGACGCGCTGGTCGCCGCACACGAAGAGCTGGCACGCCTGAGCAGTACGTTTCCCGGCCCTGTCATAAACATGAGCGGAACCGTTCTGCACACCGGTTTGGGCAGAGCCGTCCTCGCCCGGCAGGCGGTCGAGGCGATGGTCCAAGCGAGCATTGGGCACGCTGCGGTCGAACTTGACCTGGGAACAGGGGCGCGGGGAGACCGCCAGGATCGGCTCCGGGAGTATCTCATCGAGCTCACCGGCGCGGAAGACGCTCTGGTCGTGAACAACTGCGCAGGCGCCGTCGTCCTCTCGCTTGCCGCCCACTGTCACGGCAAGTGCGTCCTACTTTCCCGTGGGGAGATGGTGGAGATCGGAGGCTCGTTCCGCCTCCCTGAGATTGTCTCCGCCTCCGGCGCGGTCTTGCAGGAAGTCGGTTGCACGAACAAGACACGCCTGTCGGACTACGAGTCGGCGTGGGACGAAAACACCGCGGGAATTTTGCGTTGCCACCCTTCAAACTTTCAGATCGTCGGATTTACCGAGGCGGCTTCGCCCGCAGACCTAGCCGAGCTTTGTCGAAAGAAGGGCGGGATCCTCATTGACGACGTCGGCAGCGGCTGCCTTATCGACACGACGCACTATGGCCTTCCGGCCGAGCGAACCCTCGGCGAGGCCCTTCGGGCTGGACCGCACCTGGTCCTCGCCAGTGGCGACAAGTTGCTGGGCGGGCCCCAGGCCGGATTGGTTCTCGGAACCGCCGAAGCAGTTAAGGCGGTAGCCAAGCACCCGCTTGCTCGCGCCTTCCGGGTCGACAAGGTGACGTTGGCCGCCCTAGCCGCGACGCTCCGGCTCTACCTGGAGGGCAAAGTAGACGAGATTCCGGTCTGGGCCTCGCTTCGAAGGCCCTTGGCTCGCGTGCGGCGGGACGCCCACCTTCTCGCACAAGCTTCTTGCGAGCCTGCAGAAGCAGTCCGGGCCACCACGGTGATCGGCGGAGGGTCCCTGCCGGGGAGCGGGGTTCCGACCTGGGCATGCCGGGTTGATACGAAGCAACCGGACGCCTTGGCCCAACGGCTCCGAGTAGCCGACCCGCCCGCAATCGGGTATGTCGCAAACGGGTGCTTTTGGCTCGATCCTCGCACCGCAAGCCCCCCCGAGGTCCGGCACGTCTGCCGGTTGCTGGCAGAGTGAGCCTTCCCTCCGAGGCTCGGGAGCTCGACGCCGCCAGAGCCCTTCTGGAGCGCTTGGAGGCGCACGCCCGTGGCGAGAGGGCTCACGCTCACCGAGTCGCGGTCTACGCCGTAGCTACCGGCGAAACGCTCGGCATTAGTGACGGTCGTCTCGTAGCGCTCCACCGCGCAGCGTTGCTCCATGACATCGGAAAGTTGGGCGTCGAGCCTGCGCTCCTCGCCATCCAGGGCCCGGTCGATCCCGATTCTCTCGCACTGATGCGGGAGCACACGGCTTTGGCGGAGCCCGTTCTCACCATGGCCGGTTTCGGGCCTGAGGTCATCGAGATCGTCCGCGACCACCACGAGAGGCACGACGGCTCCGGATATCCGCACGGCCTGCAAGGGGACAACCTCTCGCGCGAGGCGCAGTGCGTCGGCTTGGCCGAAGCGTTCGACCTCCACGCGTTTGGAGCGCCTTGGGCCGTTCCGCGCGGAGATGAGGCTGCAACGCGGCTCGCCTCGTCGTACCATGGGCGTGCTTTCTGCACCGAGGTCGTAGACGCCTTCCTGTCGGTGCAACCGCTCATCCAGCCCGTACTGGAGCGGTAGTTCCGTCCCGTAAGGCCCGACTTCAGGACGGTAGCCTAGCCGGGTCATGTCAGGAGTCGAGCAACTCAAGGGACGGATGTACGAGATCAACGCAGTCGGGAGCGCGTTGGCGATCATGGGCTGGGATCAGCAAACGAACATGCCGGCCGGCGGAGCGGAAGCAAGAGCTGAGCAAGTCGGGATTCTGAGCACGATGTACCATGAGATGCTCGTCAGCGACGAGACCAAGACCGCGCTTGGAAAGGCGGAAGCCGAGGCGACAGGCGAGGACGACAAGGCCATGGCCAGAGTCGTCCGGCGAGAGCTGGACTTGGCGACAAAGCTCCCCAGCGAGCTCGTTGGCCGCAAGGCGCTGCTGGCGACCCAAGCCCATGAGATCTGGATGAAGGCGCGCAAAGCCAATGACTATGCGATGTTCCGCCCCCACCTCGGCGAGCTGGTCGAGATTTGCCGGGAGGAAGCCCAGCACCTCGGCTACAAGGACCACCCCTATGACGCCCTGACCGACCAGTACGAAGAAGGGGCCACGGCAGCGGGGTGGCAGGCCATGTTCGACGGGGTACGGCAGCCGCTCGTGAACCTCATCAGCGAGATCCAAGAGGCCGGACCGATCGAGAACGGCTTCCTCACCGGGACATGGCCCGACCAAGCTCAGGCAGAATTCACGTGGGACGTGATTCGGAAGCTCGGTTTCCGCGAGGAGAACGGTCGCCAAGACGCCGCGCCGCACCCGTTCTGCACGAACTTCTCCGTCAACGACGTGCGCCTCACCAACCGATTCAACGAAGTTCTGACGAGCTCCCTCTATTCCGGACTGCATGAGGCCGGGCACGGCCTGTACGAGCAGAACTCACCAGTTGAGTGGGACCGTACCTCCCTCGCAGGCGGGGTCTCGCTCGGCGTGCACGAGAGCCAGTCGAGGACATGGGAGAACATTATCGGCCGGAGCCGGTCTTTCTGGGAGTGGTGCTACGGGCCGATCCGCAGCGCTTTCCCAGCCCTTCCCGACGTCGGAGTAGATGCAATGTTCAAGGCGAACTGCACGGTCGAGCCTTCCCTGATCCGAGTTGAGGCCGATGAGGTCACCTACAACATGCACATCATGGTTCGATTCGAGCTCGAGTGCGACATGGTGGCGGGCAAGCTGGACGTCAAGGACTTGCCGGAGGCTTGGAACGAGAAGTACAGGCAATATCTGGGGATCGTGCCAGACACGGACTCGATGGGGTGCATGCAGGACGTACACTGGAGCGGTGGTTCGATCGGCTACTTCCCGACGTACTCAATGGGGAACGTCCTGAGCTACCAGATTTGGGCTTGCCTCCAGCGCGACCTCGGCGACACCGATGCCTTGATCGCTCGGGGCGATTTTGGGCCGATCCTTGACTGGTTTGTCGAAGAGGTCTACCGCCATGGCAGCAAGTACAAGCCGACCGAGCTGATCCAGCAGGTCACCGGCAAGCCGCTGGGCCCGGAGGACTACCTGGCTGGGATCACATCCAAGTACCGTGGCGTCTACGGACTGTCCTGAGCGGTCATAATCTGAGCTTCGCGGAGTGGTGTCCGAGTGGCCGAAGGAGCGCGATTGGAAATCGCGTATACGGCAAAACCGTATCGTGGGTTCGAATCCCACCCACTCCGCCAGGTTTCAGAATGCTGTGCCCGCAGCCCGAAGAGACGGCCCAGCGCGACCGGGTGCTTGCCGCGGTGGCGCGGAGCACCAGGGCAGGCGAGGCCGTTCGTCTCCCATCCTATGACCCGTCTCGCGACCGGCCCGGCCTGGTCGCCCTTGCTAGCGTTGGGCTCGAGGAAAACGAGTTCGGCGGGACGATAGGAGACTTCCGCTACCAGTTCGAGGGCGAGGACGACCTGCTGCACCTCATCGTATCTCGGCGAGACGGTACGGATCTGGCTCCCGAGGAAGGGCAAGCTGTCGCCGCCTTCGCAATGCCTGGTATCGCGCCTGGCCTAGTCTGGTTCAAGCCAGGAACGCTGACGCAGCACTTCTACTGCGGGCACGACGACCTGGTCGCAGGTCTGCCTGACTAACGGAAGAACAGGAACTGTTCGAGCTTTGCCTTCAGGCTCTGCAGGAACCGGCCTGCCAGGAGTCCGTCTACGAGCCTGTGGTCATACGTAAGCACGAGGTTCATGATTGATCGAATCGCGATCATGTCGTCAACGACTACAGGCCGCTTGACGATGCCGTACGTCCCGAGGATGCCTGCTTGGGGCGCGCTGATCATCGGAGTACCGAGGATCGCGCCGTAGGAGCCTGGGTTCGTTAGTGTGAACGTGGCTCCCTGGACGTCAGCTACCTCGAGCGAATTGGTACGGGCCTTGGCCGCGATTCCTTCCAAGTCCTTCGCCAGTTCCACGACGGTCTTCGCGTGGCAATCGCGAATCACGGGCACGATCAAGCCACCCTCGCCCTTCTCGCCTAGGGAGACGGCTACGCCCATATGGACGCCCTTGTTGACAGTGACATGCGTTCCGTCCAGCGAAGAGTTGAGCGCCGGGAACTCGACGAGGCACTCCGCCAGCGCCTTCATGAAGAACGGCGTATAGGTGAACTTGACCCCATATTGAGTCTGGAACGAATCCTTGTTCGCGGCGCGGAACTGTACCAGCGGGGTGACGTCCACCTCAGTGAGCGTGCTCACGGTCGGAACCTGAGCGCTGCGGATCATGTGGTCCGCGATCATCTTGCGCATACCGGTCAGGCTGTAGCTCTCAGCGCCTGGCCCTGCGGTCGCGGGCTGAGCGACCCCCGGCTGCATCACCGCGGCGGCACGTCGAGAGAGGAACCCTTCGAGGTCTCGCCTGTTCACCCGTCCACCTGCTCCCGAGCCCGGGATCGTGGCGAGCTCGGCCGAGCTTACGCCGTGATCCTTTGCCATGGAGCGGACGAGCGGCGAATACTTACGACGGTCAGCCGAGGGGACGGGCTGACCCACGGGGGCGGGCTCAGCGATCTCGCTCTTGGCCGCCACTGGCTCGGTCGCCTTGGGGGCAGGCTGCACTCCTGTTGCGGGGGCACCGCCGTCGAGAGCGGCCTTGGCCGCCGCCTCGTCGGGCTCGATCAGGCCCATCGCGTTGAAGACCTCGACGTCCGAGCCCTCGGGGATCAGAATCCTTACGAGGTAGCCGCTGGCTGGCGCGCCGAGCTCGGTGTTGACTTTATCCGTCATGATCTCGACGACCGGTTCGTCCTCCTTGACGAAGTCCCCTAACTTCTTGAGCCATTTGCTCACCGTGCCTTCGTGGACGGACTCACCCAATTCAGGCATCAAGATCTCGACGGGCATACGGCCAATTATGGCCGACTGAGCGGCGGGCTCAGGTGGAATGGCTGTGCGGCCTGTGCCGCCCCCGCAACAATCGCGGCGAACGGCCTAGGCTTCGAGGAAGCTCAGGAGGTCGGCCTCGCCCACGCCTGGCTCGCCCGGCGAAACGTTGTCCAGCTTCCCTTCGCGCATCCAGCGCTCCAACTCGTCCACAAGGGAGAAGAGGTGGTCGAACGAGTCCACGACGAACAGCAGGGGCTGGTAGTGGTCAATCTCGAAATACTGGTTCACGACCCACTCGAGCTGCACGGGATATCGCTGCACTTCGGGAGCCTCGATGCAGTGCTCCAGCTCGCCAAAGCTGGATAGGAGCCCGCTTCCGTATGCCTTCAAGCCCTTCCCGTCTCGGTCGCGCATCAGTCCAAACTCGATCGTGAACCAGAAGAACCGGGCCATTGCCTTGATGACCGAGGTGAGCCGGGCCATTCTTTCCTCGGGATCGCTGATATGCTTGGCGATCTCGGCCGCGGTGTGGGCGCAATCGCCAAAGCGCACCAGAGTCTCGGCGAACGCCTTGTCGGTGTGCATCGGCACGTGGCCGGCAATGTCGTGGAAGATGTCGGGCTCGGGCAGGTAGTCGAGCTTGTCACTGTGCCGGACTGTGATCGTCGTCGGGAAGTCACGGTTTCGCAGGCAGTCAAAGAACTGGAAGGCCGGAACGTATCCACTGACTGCCTTCGCCCTGAACCCGGTGAGTGGGCTCAGAAACTGGTTCACATCCTCTAAACGAGGAACGCGCTCTGGGTTCAAGCACAGGTTCGCTAAGCCTTGGAGGAAGTGCTCGTTCCCATACTTCTCCCACCTCGGGAGCAAACGGGCGTAGAGACGTCTCCACGTTTCGTGGTTCTCTTCTGAGTAGAGGTCGTAGGGCTGCTCGATATAGACCTCTCCGTTCTGTTGCGCCTGCTCGATGAACGGAGCCATGGTCGTGGTCATTCCGATGCCCGGAGCGAATCCCCCGGTTGCGGTTTCGGACGAGGTTCCCATGCCTCCTATTCTACTGGCCAGCTCATCGGGTTGGCTGTGTCGCCGGGCTCGCCTCTGCCGCAGCCTCGAGTCCGGCTGCAAGATCTCGTACGATGTCGTCTGAGTCCTCCAGACCGATGGAGAGCCGGACGCCTCCCGGCGAGATTCCTGCTTCGAGCTGCTTCTCTGGCGGAATCGCGGAGTGCGTCATCGAAGATGGGTGCTCGACGAGCGTCCGAATCTGCCCCAGCGAGACTGCAAGAGTGACCGAGAGCGCGTTCGAGGCGATGTGGTCGCACAGCCGCATGGCCCTGGCTTGCGCCGTTGCGGGGTCACCGGCGAGCTCGAAGTAGACCATCGAACCTGGGGCAAAGTCCCCGTCGAAGTCCCGCATCTGGCGCTCAGCAAGCGATCGTTGCGGGAAGCTCGCAAGGCCCGGATAATGCACCTGGGCCACGCCGGGCTGGGACTCAAGAAAGGCTGCGACTTTCATCGCAGTCTGCTGCTGGCGCTCCAGACGGACGGCAAGGGTCGGCACGCCATAGACGAGGATGTGCCAAGCCGCATCCGGGGCAATGGAGCCACCAAAGTCCTTCCGATACAGCAGGAGGTCGGTCTCGACGGAGCTCGGGCCGAGCACGACCCCGCCCATCGTCGCGCCAAAGCCGCTGATGTGCTTGGTCAGGGAGTGGACCACTATGTCGATCCCGTGCTCCAGCGGTCGCTGGCAGAACGGGGAGGCGAAAGTGTTGTCCACGATCGTCACCACCTGGCGTTCTGCCGGCCTGGACTTGTTGATCTCCTTCACCGCGCTCGCGATGGCAGCAAGATCCACGAGCTCCATGGTCGGATTACTCGGGGACTCGAAGAAGACGACCCTCGTCTCGGGTGTGACAGCTTCCAGCACTGCCTCGACGCATCCGAGGCGCGAAGTCGAGTTAGTGATCCCAAACCGATAGAGCCAATTCGTGATGTGGGAATAGGTACAACCATAGATCGAGGGGTGGAACACGACATGGTCGCCCGCCTCTACATGAATGCCGATAGCGGCGCTGATCGCGGCCATCCCAGTCCCAAAGCAGACAGCGCACTCGGCCTTTTCGCTGAATGCCAAGGTCTCCTCGAGAAGCCCTGTGCACGGCTCGTCCAACCGGTCGTAGATGTAGATCGGCTGGTTCGTGTCGCGGTTGACGTCTGGGTTCGCGAACTGGCGGAAGCCCTCGGCACCCCGCTCTGCCGACCGAAGGCGGAAACTGACGGCCGTCGTGATCGGCGGTAAGATGTGGTCTTCAAAGTCCCATTTCGCGCTATGGAACTTGCCGTGAATGAGAACCGAGCGGTCTCGGTACTTCCCGTTGCGAGCCATGGCCCATTATGGGCGAGGCTGGATCTACTTCTTGCCCTGGTTGCCGTAACGTCGCATAAACTTCTCGACGCGGCCCGCGGTGTCGACGATCTTCTTTTGACCGGTGTAGAACGGGTGGGTGAAGGCGCTGATGTCCAGGTGGAGCACGTAGTGCTCGATCCCGTCGATCGTTCGCGTCTCCTTGCTGGTCGCGGTGCTGACGCCCTGCCACTCGTGCTCGCCGTCTACGAACAAGACAGGATTGTTTACTGGGTGTGCACCGGCTTTCATCACGCTTCCTCCCGGCAAAACGCCAGGCAAGTCGGATAGTGGCACATGCCATCCTCAGGATTCAAGGTGGTTAGGGCGATCATACTAGGCCCATGGACGCCGACCGACTGCTCCAGCAGACCCAAAGATTCTTTGCCGTCGAGGCGAACAACACGGCGTGGCAAGTGATCGACCCGCCCGGAGACCCTATTGACGCGCTGGAACGCGCTTGGGCCTCCCTCTACCATTGGCGGGCGGCCGGTACCGGGCTTAACGTTGCCCGGGCACACGGGACGGTGTCCAGAGCCTATGTCGTCGCGGGAGAGCCCAAATTGGCCCTTCAGCACGCCGGTCTGTACGCCAAGGAGCAGGGGACAGAAGGCTGGGAAGACTGGGACACCTACTTTGTCCACTCGGTGCGGGCGCGAGCGCTCACCTTGCTCGGCGACGATCAGGCCGAGGCGGAGAAAGCGGCGGCGAAGTCCTTGGCGGACGGGCTTGAAAGTGAAGACCGCAAGATCTGCCTCGCCGACTGGAACTCGATCCCCTAGGCTTGATGCATCCCGGTGGACGCTGAAGTCGTCCAAGAAACTGGAATGGATGGAGTTACCGCACTGGCGGTTGCGATGGGAGCGAGCTGGGCCAGTGGCATTCGCCTTTATGGCGCTGTCGCCACTCTGGGGCTCCTAGGCAGGCTCGGTTACATCGAGTTGCCCGGTTCGATGGGGGTCGTCGAGAATCCCTGGGTGCTCTCGATCGCGGCTCTCATGTTCGTGCTCGAGTTCGTAGCGGACAAGGTTCCAGTAGTGGACAGCGCTTGGGACGCCGTGCACGGGTTTCTTCGAATCCCTGCCGGCGCGGTCCTTGCTTGGTCAGCATTCAGCAACACTGATCCTGCGGTGCAGGCGATCGCCGTATTGCTGGGCGGCGGCCTCTCGTTCGTCGCCCACGCGGGCAAATCGGCCACTCGGCTTGCCGCCAATCTCAGCCCCGAGCCGTTCTCCAACGTCGCACTCAGCTTGTTTGACGATGCCGCCGCAGGGGTCGGGGTTTTGACCGCAGTGTTCGTTCCCATCGTCGGCATGGGCTTCGTGGCGTTGATGGTGCTCGCCGCTGTGCTGTTTGCTCGCCGGGCGGCCGCCCTCGTACGGAGCTTCAGGGAACGCCGAGCATCGTAGAACAACGAAAGGCCCCGTAGCGAGCTACGGGGCCTCGTATGGCTGGGCTCGAAGCCTAGCTTACTTGCGGCGGCGGCGCGCTGCGAGAGCGGCGAGGCCAGCGCCAAGGGCGATCATCGTGCCCGGCTCAGGAACCATACCCAGGTTGACCCGGGTTCCCGGATCACCACCGATTCCGGCGTTGTAGGTACCGAAGTCGGTGTTGCCAAAGCCCGTCACGACAGCATAGTACTGCACGCCCGCGGTCAGGAAAAGACCGGTGGCGGCTCCACCGTAGTTGGTGCTTTCGCCGAGCGCGATTCGCGATGAGGCAAAGCCCTGGCCAGTACCACTGAGCACGGTGAACGTACCGCTGAAGTCATCGTCGCCAGCCTTAAGGTCGGCGAGCGGAGTTGCCGGGCTGAAGCCCGGGCCATAGACCAGCGCGTAGGTATCGGTGTGGGTGATACCGTCGACTTCGAACACGTACTGTCCGTCTTGCTTGACGAAGAACGGCTGAACTTCGTAGGCAACGGCGGTTCCCACGCCCGAAAGCGAAGTGAAGGACGTCGGTCGGTTCCAGATCGGCCCACCGGTGGTGTCGCCAGTCCAGAACGCTGCTTGGCCAAAGGCTTGGGAGCCGATGGCGGCGAATGCGAGAACGATTAGCTGCTTCTTCATTTGATTGCGTCTCCAGAATTGGATTCACGGCCAGGCCCGCGCTAGGCGGCACACCGTAGGCTCTGACGCCCCCTGACCCAAGTGGTGCTCCGTGTATTCTGCACGAGTTCCAAGAAGAATGCTAGTGCTTCTATTGCAAGTCTGGCATATGTACTAGGCTACATGTAGCTACGGCGAGCGGAAGTCTGCGTAAACGGGTGCGTGGTCGCTGGCCAGGCTGCCCTTCTGCGTGTAATTGGGGACTCCGTCCGCCATTTGGGTCCTGCCCTTCGAACCTCTCATCGCAGGAGCTCCGGTGAAGACTTGGACCGTACCGGTCCACGCACGGGCCATTCGTGGGGAAGCAAAGATCTGGTCCATAAACGTCTGTACGATCCTCACATCGGCGGGATAGCGGTAGTCCTGTCCACGTAGCCGATCGTTCTCCGCCTTCGCACCCTTGACCACCGGGCTGAGGGTCTCTCCATCTTGATAGAGATCATCGAGGCCGTATGTGACCTGGTCGCGGTCGGCCAGTCCCTCTGTCAGGTTGAAGAGAACCCGGGGCTTGCTCGCGCCTGCCTTCGCGAGCACGTCGCCCGTCTCCAAGATGTTCACGCTCCGATCGTTGGGGGCATCGTTCATGTCTCCGAGAGCGATCACGTACGGCTCCTCGGGGCGGTGGGCAATGTAGGCGGAAAGGAGCGAGCATGCCATCTCCCGCTGTACATCGGTCGTGCGCCTTCCGCCGCTGCGGCTCTTCATATGGAGCACGTAGACCACGATCTGGCCGCCGGTCGGCGTCTGGATGACGGCACGCAGCGCATCCCGGCCGTTCGGATACGCCCGGTCTAGGGCTGGACCGCGAAAGACCATCTCGCTCCCTACCAACACGAGCGGGCGCCTCACCGCGATCGCCAGCTCCTGAGCCTCCTTCGGGTCGTCATCCAGGCCCAGCTGCCACTCTTTCGCGTCGTATACCTGCTCCAACGCCTTCCTGCTTTGGATCTCTTGCATGCCGACGATGTCCGGCTTGACCGCTTCCAGTACCGCTTTGAGGTTGGACACCCTCTCCGGGTTTGCGTCCTCCGAGAACCACTCGATGTTGTACGTCATGACCCGTACGATCGGGAGCTTCGCGTCTTGCGCACTCGAGCGAAGCCCCACAATGAGCATGGACACGCAAGCGGCCAGGGCGATCACCGGGGTCGCGATGCGGCGGAACTGCATGCGTCGAGGCTACCACTCGCATCGCCCGACCAGAACCCGAACGGCCTCCCAACCGTATAGTCCAGGGAGGGTTGCCGAGGAATGAACTGGACGCACCGAGAGACCCCTGGCGAGGACATCGTCTGCGAAGCGCACAACTTGTTGCGCATTGACGACCAATATATGGTAGCCAACCAAAGCGGTTTCACCTATTGGGCCTGCGACCTGGCCACCCGCGTCAACACCGACATGGGGGTGTTCCGAGGGTCGCAGAGCGTCTACAAGGTCACGGCGGAGACCGACCTCATCAAGGGCCGTGGCCATCTGAAAGAGCTGGCAATGGCACTCGAGTATGCGATGGACGACTGCACGTTCAGCGGGCCGGTTTACGACGGTGAGAACGACACGTTCCGGCTCTACGCTGCCGTCTACGCGACCGGCGACGACGTGGGCTGGCTCAAGCGAACCTTCGCGGCTGCAGTCGCAACCCAGATTTCCGAAGCGATGGCGATGTCGAAGCGGTTCCAGTCGGAGTTCCACGCCGTTCCCGCGACCTCTGGCCACCCGAGCACGGGGCTCCGGCCCCACGCGGACGAGATGCTCACCCATTCGGAGAACCTCTTCCATCCTTCGGGCGACGGGCCGAGCAAGTGGCTCGAAGACCCGGCGTGGGAGCGCGCGGGGTGGGTCATGGAACGAGAGGCGCAGCAGTTCACCTCGGACGGCAGGAGCTTCCTGGAGGCCGACTATGAGTGGCCCTGTGGCGAGGGCTCGATCCACCTGCACGTGCGAGCCGATGAACCGCACCGTGCGCTGGGCAACGGGCTACACGCGACCTTGACGATGCCGATGCGGCTCAGCCCACAGGCGATCGGTCACTTGGTGCTCGACCTGAACAGCTTTGAGCGCAACGAATACCGGCGTTGCCACACGCTCGGCTCGTGGTGCATGCACGACGGTCGGCTCGCGTACCGCACGTTCCTCCCGAACGCGCTCCACGCGGAAGGCTCGCTCGAAGGCCTTTGCGTGACTTTTTCGACGCGGGCGATCTGGGTTGCGGAGTACTTCCAAGAGCGGATGATGGAGGCTCAGGCTTCGACGAAGGGGAACAATTGAAACACGAACAAGTCCCGTACGATGAGCCGCTCGACCCCCGCGAGGCCAAGCGGGTTGCCGAGGAGATTCGTAAGCGGATGCTATCAGAGGCTAGCGATCCCCAGAGGCTGTCCGAGATGGCAAAGTCAATGGGGGCCTCACCCGAAGTGGCGGAAGCGGCGCTTCGAGCCGTCCGGGAGCGACAATCGCGACCGCGTGCCAACGTTGCGCTACCCATCGCGCTGGGGATAGCCGGGCTCCTTGCCTTCATGCTCTTCGGCAGCTTTTTCCTGTTCGGACGGGACACCGTATCAGCGCCGGTTGCTCCAAGCCCTATGGTGGCTACCGATGACCTTCCCCCTGTCGCTGAGAGAGGTGTCGCCCCTCCCGCCCCTTCCCTACCCCTCGGGGATTGGCAGGTTCAGGCAGACGTGACCGTTCCGAGCGATATCGCACAGCAGGCCACGAAAGACGCTGAAGATCTGGCACGATTGCTGGACGCAGACAACATTCGGCTGGAGCAAAGGGTGCTGCAGAACGGAGGCAACTTCGACCATCTACTGAAGACGAAGGATCGCGCCCTCGCTGGCGGAGTGGCGGACAAGGTGCACTGGAACGAAGTGCTCCGCGGCAACCTTGCCGCGAAGGGGCTCCTCAGCTCCCCGCGGCCTGACTGACGAAGCTGACCACCGCGCTGGTGGCTGGCAATCGCGAACCGATGACTCCGTGCCAATATCGTGCCGCCGTCACTACGGTCTCATTGGCAAACTTCAGATGGGGAGGGGGCGCTTCGAGATCGGTGAGCCGCTCCAACGCAATGAGCGACTCGGCCTTGGCGAGAAACGCATCGGCAAATCGGCTGTGCCGATCGCCCGGCACGTGCCCGCCTGCCATCGGGCTGACCCAGGCCGGATTGTGGTCGAGCGGATCGCCGTGGTCCACGGAACGGCTCCATGACGGACGTTGCCCTTCGATGTCGAGCAGCCGCGCCGCCGCCCAGGCGAACGGGATCCGCCAGTCGTCCGCGGAATCCAGGGGGGCGAGCGAGGCCAGGAGCCACGCATAGACCTCCGGGGCGGGGCTTCCGTGCGGCATCGAGCGATCCACTAGCTCGGCGAGCGAGAGCGCTGCCGCGAGCTTGCCATAGTCGCGACGCAGCCCGGGCCAGGTTCGCGTTTGCTGTGCGCTGCGGACGATCGACCGGTATCGCGTGGCGGCTAGGTCGAACTTGGATGCGGACAGTGGCTCCGACGCTCCGGCCAACCTCGAGCCGGGTTTGCGCGAACCCTTGGCCACCGCGACGACTATGCCCTCCTCGCGTGTCAGGAGGTGGAGAAGGCGGTCGTTCTCCCCGACGTCACGCCGGCGGAGGACGACCGCTTCCGCGACCGTATCGCCCACCCTAGCCGCCGAGAGCGCGGAGGGACTGGATCCACTCGATCCAAATGAAGGCCATCCGGTCGATCTCGAGCGCAAACCGGCCCATGACGGTGCTTCCGAAGATTGCGCCAAAGCCGATCATCAGCATCCAGCGGCCGAGCTTGTTGAAGCCGAGGAAGAACTTGCTCTTCAGGTCGAAGCTGAAAATGAAGTAGCTGAACGCGGCGAGGAAGGTGAGCACGAACACGACGTTCGTGAGCGCCTGGCTTGGATAGAGGCTTGCGGCGGCCTCGGCAGCCTGCTCAGGAGAGAGGCTCGCGGCCGGTGGCTTGGTGAGCGAAGACCAATTGGTCGGCCAAATCGGCTGCATCGTGCTATAGAGCTGCGGCCCATAGGTGTTCCACCAAACGAGGATCTGTTGGCCGGACCACATGCCGAGAATGATGCCGATCGGAATGCGGCTCATCCAGTTGTTCTTCTTGCTGAAGACGGTGTAGCCCATGAGGCCGATGGGGAGCAGAGCGGCATAGACCCAGTAGCCCGGCTCGGCCATCTTGGGCCCCTCGCCCTCGAACTGACCCATCATCTTCTGCCACCAGACTTGGTAGAGCGTGTCGGTCCATGTCGCCACCAGCGTGTACCCAGCGGCAAGGCCCAAGAAGATGTGCTCGAAGAAGCGGTAGAAGCGGGTCTCCTTGAACAGAACGCTATACAGCCCGAGCGTCGCAAGGACACCCAGACTGAGCTTGAGCGCGATGTACTGAGGGATCGTCACGACTGCTTCTCCTTCTTCCGGCTAGCGAACATACCGATGTTTCCAAGGACGACGGCGAGAATCACGAGCCCGAGCGCGGCGTGGAGCGACGCGAAGTACTTCGAGCCCCTGCCGAACTTCGTGCCTTCTGCAATGGCCGGAGCGGTGACAGTCGGCTTCTCCGAGAACTCGACCATCTTCTTGCCGTCGGGGCCTTCCAGGTTCAAGCCGTAGTTCATCATGTACTCGACGTCATAAACTCCCTTCAGTCCGACGGCCACACCTTCCAATTGCTTGGATTGGTAATAGACGAGGGCCGAGGGCCCGATGACTCCGGTGCAGGCGCATGCCATCTTCACCTTGCCACTGAGCCGCTGCACCGCATAGTCAATGGTGTTGCTCGCCGTCACGATCAGGAACAGACCGGCATCGCCGACTTTTCGAACCGGTTGGAGCACAGGGGACTCGAAGACGTTCCGCTCGACACCTTGGTCGTCTTTCGCCCGCCGCGATCCGAAGAGCTGGCGGACGTCGTTACCGATGCTAACGGTGGTTCCTTCCGCGTTCGCGAAAAACCCGAGGTCCACATAGTCGACCCAGGGCTTGTATCGCTCCAGCCCTTGTGCCTCGCGCTCCTGATTGATTCGGAGCATGACGTCGCGAAAGACCTGCGGCGCCTGGGGGTCAGCGAGACTGTAAATGACGAACTTCTGTCTCTTGTTCATCAAGATGCGGAAGATGGACTCTAGGTGTCCTCCGTTCTCGCCGCGGGTCGAGTTCGTCCAGTCCGACTGCAGGAACACCGTCTTCTCGGGCGGAATACTCATGATCGTCGCGTAGAAGTCTTTGCTCGAAGGATCAGGATCCACCGGCAAGGCGACAGTGATGAACAAGGGAACGCTGGTCAGGACGATGAGGATCGAGTAGAGGATCCTACGGTCGATCCCCTGGAGTTTGTCCCAAATGCTTTGGTTCGCTTTCATACCGTTACCCCTCCTCGTTCGAGGCCAAGCCATAGCCGAAGGCCCATGGCGAGCGCACCGAGGCCGACGCCGAACTCAACGGCTCGGATCGCAGGGGTTTGGAGCGTGCTCCTGACCCAGTTCGCCACTTCGTTGATCTTGAGGTTGTTGAGGACTGGTGCTGATTCGACTGGCAACATGCCTGTGATCAAGCTGTTCCAGCCGTAGACCACCGCTCCCATGATGCTGATGATCAGGATCAGCGCGCTCACCATCAGCACCGTCGCCTCGACGGAGCGAATTCTGAACGCTCGATATGCGGCGGAAAGGATGAAGAACGCGATCATGCTGAACATGGCGGCGTCCATCTGCTGGAAGAGTCCGTCGAAGAGCAGGTCCTTGCCGAACTGGGCGAATCCCCAGTTCGTCATTTCCAGGAGCTTGCCCTCGTTGTCCAAGAAGGTTCGTTGGCGCCAGTCAATGTAACCCAGGACAAGCATTGCGAGCATGCTGGCAAGAAGCGTCCAACTGAAGAATCGATCTTCGTGCTTCCGGACGATTCGATTCGTGTGCACCCTCAGTAGCGAGTAGATGCCGAGGCAAAGCAAGAAGGCGGTCAAGATGTTGGCAACGTCTGCGACCTTGACTTGGGCGTCGCTCATCCAGAACGACATCCCCTCGACCGGATTGCGCGGCAGATCGAGCGGGCCTCGTCCCACCGGCTGCGGCCAGAGCCAATACAAGACATAGAAACCGCCGGCGAAGAACGTGCTGGTCCAAACGACCGGCTTCCGTGCCCGCGTGGGCAGCTTGGTCATCGCCAGCATGAGGAAGACTCCAATGATGACGACGCCGACGACGTACGCCCACAACTCGGGAGAGTACGGCTCCTTTGCCCAGCCGTTGAGCCGGGGGTCAAGCTGGGCGAGGATCATTCAGTCCCCTCCCCGCCGTCTCCCTCGGGAGCAGGAGGCGCAGGCTTCTGCTCTCTCTCGATCACGAGGTCCTCGGCGCTTGGACTTGGATTGAAGATTCGATAAAGCATCGTCTCGTTGCCTTTCTTGAGGGCGCGGATTCCTTGGCGCTCAGGGGATGGCGGAACCTGCACCATGACGCCACCGACCTTTCCCTTCGCCGAATCGTCGAGCGCTTCGAAAGCGGCTGCGTTCGCCTCTGAGTACGGCGCCCACTCGTAACCGGCAGTTTGGCTTCGTTCCATCCCGTGATAGAACGCGCCCAGGAAGACGGACACCGTGATGAGGATCTTGCACCAGTCCTGGCCGACGAGGCTACCGACGAGCACGGGCTCGCGAGTCAGATAAGCGCTGGCCGCGTAAAACTCGTCACCGAGGAGCACGTAGTCGCACGCGGCGACAAAGAACGGTGTTTGGGAGGTTTGGGTCGAGCCAGCGACCTGAATCGCGCCGATGCTGTTCGCCGTCTCGGCGAAGATCAACGACTCGGCATAAAACTCTCCGAGCAGGAACGTTGCCGCCGCCTTCTCGCGGTGAAGGAGGCCGCTCACGCCTGCGGCGAACGCGAATTGACGGTCGGAGATAAACCGGACCGAGTCCACGTCGAAGCGGTCGAGCATCCCTTGCCGCTGATAGACGTCGCGGATGACCTCTTGGGCCACCGTGTAGACCGCCGCGTCCGCGATGCACATTCGAATCGGCGTGGCGAACTGGGAGGCGGTCTTTGTGACCTGCGCAAAAATGTTGACCGCCTGGACCGAGATCGCGTTCAGAGTGCCAATGCCGGGCACCATGAAGATGGGTCTCCCCATCTCGGTGGCGCGACCAATCGCGTCATCAATGGCATTGAGCCCAGGGATACGTCGAATGAAGAGCTCCTTCTTGCCCCTCTGGGCACGAAAGATGTTGAGCAGGATGAAGGCAACCATGATCAAAGTCACGAAGATGCCGATCTTGCCTGTGTCGAGCCACTGCATGTGCTAGTCCTGTGGGTTCTCCTGGTCGGTCGCTTGGCCCTGACTGGAGTCGCCCTCGATGCGGCGAATCAGTCGCTCCACGTTCTCAGGACGCGAGAGCAGCCTACTATAGTTGTCGAACCGGTCAAACCCGACGAACGGGCTCACGAAGGGAGAAGCTGCCAGCATCATGTGCCCGGCCACGTTGGCGAGCGGCTTGTGCATTTCCAGGAAGATGATCGCCGGAACGTGGAGACCACGCTTCGTGACCTCAAGGGCGAGCCGGTCCAGCATCGCCTCCTCCCTCCCGGGATCTGTCTCGTTCAGCCAGTAGCTCTGCATCGCCGTCCCAAAGTTCGCCTATTTTGCCCAATACTTCCCGATCATTGCCGCAGAACCGCAACACCACCCCCCGGAAAGTCTCCAACGGGCCAGGCTCTGGCAACGGCGAGAGCCTCACGCCGCCTTCGATAGGAACTAGACGCTTGACATCGGCCCATTGGATCACACTGGTGTTGAATCCGCACGTCGAGCGAGCGTCGGACTCCGTGAGCCGGTAGCGGACGGGCAGGAACAGCTCGGCCGTGCTGGCCACGACTGCGATGACCGCGAGCACCGCTACGATCGGGCTGGAAAGCAACCATAGAGCGGTCAGCGCGGCTGCCACGGCGGCAAGCGCGACAACGGTTCGCTGAACCCACCTGCCCCGGCCCCAGTCTACGCGCCACTCCACCGAACGATTCTGGCCCTATCGCGTCACATCTTGCCCAGGCTGTGCCAAACCATATTCGGCGGGCTGCGCTTCGACGCCGCACCGCGTTGGATTCAACCATGCCAAGTCCTGTCGCTTCCCTTCGGCTGCTCGTTCCGGCCCTCACCGTCCTTCTTGGCGCGGTCAGCTTCGCCGACGACATTGTTCCTGCACCGTTCAGGGGCCAAAACGCAACCTCTACTGTCCAGGAGTGGGAGTACTTCACGCCTGCGGTGCCGCTCGTCGCGGATGGGAACGTATGGGGCACAGGAGGCGCTGGTTTTGTCAACCCGTTTGGACCTCCCACCCTCATCGCAGTCACACAGAACGCAGCATGGCTGGCTGAGGCAGGCGGAGGCGCGATAGGCACCCGGCGCGGCGTCTGGTCGCTGCCGCCCGCGAGCGAGGCGATCGCCCACGTCGTACCGAGCATCTCGGGGGCTCCAGATCGTCAAGCACACTGGGTACAGGTAACCTGGCACAGTGCTGCCGGCGCGCTGAACCCACCGATCGTCTTGGTGACGACGACCTCCGGGCCCATACCGGCGAACATGATCGCGGTGCGAACGTTGGCCGATCAATGGTTCCACGGGGTCTTTACCGTCTCGACCACCGAATGCATCCCGAACCCGAGGATCTCGGTCGTCTCCTCCGGCACGACCTTCCTTGTGGACCAGGTCGTAGTTGATGCCATCTGCACCCGTGAGCAAATCGTCGCGCCCAACGTCGCCACGATCCGCTTCGGACGCATTGAGAACGGCAACGTCGCCAGCCTTCGGGCCGACGACAACGATGCACTGCGAGTGTGTCGCTTCATCGTGCCGAATACGACCGTGCCGCCGATCCAAGCTGAGATCGAGGCGACAAGCTCGAGCCTGACCAGCCTGCTCGGCCTGTCGCTCCGGGTCAAGAGCCGCATGGTGCACGCAGGCTCGTTCCGCCAGACCCTGGAGCACTTCGACTACGTGCAGGGCCAGTTCGCTTCATCGTCGAGCGCACAACCGTTCCCGACGACCTTTGCGGTCTACAACGTTCCTGCGCTCGGCACCGTTTCGAACTATCTCGGGCCGAACGGCAGCCTGAAGGGCAGGTGGAGTGTGCGTCAGGTCGGTCCTGCCGCCGTCGCGGTGTGGTGCGCCGAGATCGAACAGTGGCAGTGGCTCGCTAGCTTCTAGATCCGAGACTACGGCGGTCTGCACCGAGGGTCTGCCGGTTCAGGGGCACGCCTCCAGTGAGGCGGCTCCCAGTCGGTGCGTCGGCTAGATCCTCAGACTTGCTCACTTCGCCAGCCGGTTCTCATACCGCTCCTCGAGCTCGTCCCACGTGAGGAAGCCGTCCGCCGGGCCAAGCCACATGCCTTGCAGCCCCACCGAAGTGAGAAACGTGCGGTCGCGGCGGATCCCTTCGAGCATGAGTTCCGAATACGGCAGGTCAGCCATCGGCTTTGCCCGTTCGGCGGCGTCCGCTCGCCAGGTCGCCGACAACACTGCATGCAATACCCTTGCCTTAGGCCCCTCCTCAGTGAGACCAACGATTCCGGCAAGCGAAACCCGCTTCCCTCCCGTCGTTACGTACCACCTTGTGGCCGCACCCTGAGACTCTTCCTTTCCCGAGCTGCTAGCTTCTACGCGGCCCAACGGCCGTAATCCGGAAAGCACCGATCCGGGACGCCCGTCCAAGACTCGGCGGAGTCGTTCGGTAGTCAACCCGGTACTCCGCTCCTCGGGAAGCGCAAATTCCATCAGGGCTGTGGCGTCCAGCCGATCCCTCGCTGTAACCAATGCTCTTGCCGCTGTCACCGAAATTCGGGGAGAAAGGGAGAGCCACAGGAGCAGCCCCGCCAGACCGATCAATAGCGCCGTAGCAAAAAGGTAACTTCGCTTCACTTCGGTGACCCGTATCACATGCTCAATCCTTGATTTCGGTCTGTGCGACCCATCAGAAAGTACAGTAAAGACCGTTCTGTGCACTTTGGCACGTTCCACCTGTTTGGTATCGCGTTCGATCGTACCAAAAGACAGTAGAACAGGATGTTCCCACGCATCGATATGCCGCCTCATCACACTCACAACAGAGTGACCCTTGCGACTGGCAGTAAAGAGTCGTGAGTACGTACTTCGTCGACTTGAAACAATTGTTACCCGCGCATTCGGCGTCTGCACAGTTGTTGTCTGCCCATCCCCAAGTACATTCCGTAGCTACTGCAACGGCTGCTGCCATTCCGACGCCGACGAGAACGGTGACTCGGGTAGCCGATCGTAGGGCTCTCAGCCAATCTCTGGCAATGTGCTTTGCTTTCCAATAAGGGGTGTTTATGTGCTGCACTTTGAGTGTTGTCTTTCGTTTTCTCACTGTTTTCCTTAGTCTCGCTTTTTCCGTCGTAGCAGAGAAGTCGAATGAAGGGCAGCTACTGCTCTCCTTCATCAACAACCGAACTTCAATGATCGCTTCAACCAACCGCAATCTCGTGTGGCTAGTCCTCCCACCATTGCCGAAACGAGTAGCGGCCGCGGTGAATACGCCATGACACCGATCCGTCAAGTCGCAAGCCCAGAACACGCTGCATAGCCAAGTCTGATGGTGTGTTCCCTAGCGGGTGGCTGGCGTCATGGAAAACGACCGATGTCGAGCCCATCTTCTGGACGTGCCGTATCCAGTCCTGTTCGTTCTCCAGCGACCAGAGGGATGAGTAGCGTGGGGGAGCCCAGTTCTGCCCATAGCCTGCCGGCGCATCTCCACGCTTTTGCCCTCGGCAGAACGTAATTTCAAGCTTGCCGCTCCTTGGATCGTTTCGATCCACCAGCGTATCGCTAAAGAATTCCGGAAGCCCCATCTGAGCGCTCGGTGCCGCCGAATCAATACCGTCCCAGGCGGTCCGGTACGCCGAGAGCGCGAGGTGGATCTGGCGGAAGTTGGACACGCAGTGCGCCTCGTTGGCGCGGTCCTTCACCTTGGCGAACACTGGGAACAGCAGGGCCGAGAGCAAGCCGACGATCACAGTCGCCACGACGACCTCGGTAAGGGTGAATGCGTGTCGCCTAGCCATCTCTGCGTACTATCTGCGGCTCACTTCGCCAGCCGGCTCTCATACCGCTCCTCGAGCTCGTCCCATGTCAGGAAACCTTCCTCTGGACTAAGCCAGATGCCCTCAAGCCCTGTGGAAGCCAGGAACCCCCGATCTCTGCGGATGCCAGCCAGCATCACCTCGGAGTACCTCAGCTCGGCCATGGGCGCTTTTTGATCAGCAGCGTCGGCGCGCCAAGCAAGTAGCAGGGTCGAGAGCAGGACTTGATTCATGGGTCGTGACTCGGCCATGTTCACTGCCACCCCTAACTCGACTCTACGTCCCTTTGCTGTCCGGTACCATCTCCCTGTTGCTCCATTCACTTGATCTGGTCCGTTCACACGCGTCTCGAGCGCACCAATGGGCGTGAGGGATGAGAGCACTTGGCCGGGTCTGCCGTTCAATACTTCACGTAGTTTCGCGACGGTGAGGCCCGCCTCCCGTTCCTCAGGGAGCGCAAACTGATACAGTGCGTTTGCATCCAGACTCTCAACGGCATGCGTGAAGCGCTCGGCACCCGCGGCGGCTGGGGGCCTCTTGAAACCGAGCCAAAGAAGATATCCTACCGCTAGGATGAGCACGAGCCCAAAAGCAAGAACCCGTCTTAAGGGCGTTTCTACAAAACTCCTTAACCGATATGCGCACCCCAGGTTAGATGGTGCCTTTGCGCTATTGATCTGGTGCTTCATTGTAAGTTCTCCCACTTGCAGGCTCTGTTCGAATACGATATACGGTGCCTCGACAATCCCTCTTCAATCAGCCTTCCCACCACGTGCGCTTGTGGTAAGGCCCGCGCTTTTGTCGCCACTTCGCCGACCCGGCGAGATCCAAGCCAAGCGCTCTCTGTATCGAAAGGCGGCTCGGCGGATACAACTGATGGCTCGGATCAATATAGACGATCGCACCCTGGCCCATGACGGTCACGTGTCGGATCCAGTCGTCTTCGTCCTCCTGGCTCCAAAGGGGCGTACCTTTGATCTGCCCCCATCCTTCTCCGTAAGCGGGCGGATGGGCGCTGGTGTACCCTTTGCCTCTGCACTTGAGAATCCCTGACGTGTACGCTTTTCGAACCTCTAGGTCAGTAAGGACGGCATGGAAAATCGTTGGTGGGAACCCCATCTGCTCACCAGGTGCAGGGCTGTCGATCCCGTCCCAGGCGGTCCGGTACGCCGAGAGCGCGAGGTGGATCTGGCGGAAGTTCGACACGCAGTGCGCCTCGTTGGCGCGGTCCTTCACCTTGGCGAACACCGGGAACAGCAGGGCCGAGAGCAAGCCCACGATCACTGTCGCCACGATCACTTCGGTGAGGGTGAAAGCCCGCCTTCTACCCACCGGTCTTCACTCCCTCCGGAAAGTCCTCGGCGTCCTTCCCGAGCCAGACGAGCTTTCCTTCCCGGTCAGCCTCGAACCATCGTGGCGCAAAGTAGAGGTTAAGAGACGATTGGACTGCCCCGTCTTGGTCGCACACACCCCTCCAACCTTCCGGAAGTGCCTTTAGGTGCTCGGGCGCGGTGCACTCCTTTCCTGAGTAGAGCACCGTCACCGTGGCCCCGGCGGGGGCAAGGGTCTTTGACGGTTCAAGCTGCAGGGCCGAGCAACCCGTGCAGGCACCGACGTGCACGAAGAGCCGCTGCTGGGAAGTGTCGGACGCCTGTGCTACCACAATGCCGAGTTTCGGATCGAACTGGGCCATCACAGGGCCATCAACACGGTTCCGGGCTGTTGCGATCCAGCCCGAACCACAGGCTACGAGGTTTCCTGCCAGCCACACGGTAACCGCCGTGAGCATGCCGAGCCCGGCCTGGACTGCGCTGCGCTACGCTGCGCTGAAGTCGCACGAGTGCGAACCACTTCGCTGTCTCCTTCCACCTTCAATATATCACAAGTTTCCTGGAAAGTCAAAATGTTTCCTTGAGTGTTGGATGCGCGTGACCGGGGTTCTGCCTGACACAGCCTTCGACCAAGGGCAAAGGACGAGGGTCTGCCTGCCCTCGGCAAGTTCACCTTCCTGATCGCCCTGGACGGCTCCGCACCGTGGGACCCGTGCTACGCGACGTGCCCCGTCCGCTCGGCTCGGTAACCCCGCCTCCGTATCGGCCCGCGAGCCCTGCGCTTCCTACGCAAGGGACAGTCTTGCCAGCTTCGCCCTGTCCACGAAGCGCACACAGTCCTTACAGATCGGGACGTTCCTCTCCTATTGACAGTGGCTTAATCCCGGTAACTCATCGTGATGCGGGCGATTGCCCTGGAGAAGAAACATGAGAACCCTCACGCTGATCGCACTGGCACTGGTCGCTGGCATTGCGTTCGCACAATACTCACCCGGCAACCTCGTCGTTCGGATCGTCGGCGACGGTGGTGATACGACCGGCGCACAACCGACCCGCCTCCGCGAGTACACGATCTCCATCGGCTCGTTCAGCCTGGGCGTCGAGCAGTGGAACTTCGTCTCGGGCGTGAACCAGGACCTGGCGACGGGCGCAGTGGGCACGAGCGAGGTGACATTGACGTCGAATATGACAGGCGACCACAGCGACATGACCGGTGGCGGCGGCTCGCTCCAGGCCGAGTACCTGGTCGGTCACCTAAGCCCCACTGCGACTAAGGGAACCCGCTCTGAGCCCCGGGCCGCGTTCTACTCCCTAGCCCAGAACATCGGCCCCGCGGGTTCGGTCACGATCGCCGAGCGCAAGGTCTCGACCGCCTTCCTGAGGCCTTCACCGGTGCTCATGAGCCCGTCCTCGTGCTCGATGCTCAATACGAAGTCGTACCCGACCATGCGCAGGACGCTCACGAAGTCGCGCCACCAGTCCACGCCGTGGCCATAGCCGACGCTCCGGAACACCCACGAACGTCCCGAAATGTCGCCATAGCTCTTTGTATCTAGGTTGCCGTTCAGGCCGGAGTTGCGGGGATCGACCCGCGTGTCTTTTGCGTGGACATGGAAAAGCGCTCCTGCTTCCCCGAGCTGACGTACCGCCTCCAGGGGATCAATGCCCTGCCACCACAGGTGCGAAGGGTCGAAGTTCGCCCCGATCCACTCGCCGTCGGCCCCAACCGCATCGCGAAGCCGCAACAGTGTTTCGTTCGAGTACACGACGAACCCCGGGTGCATCTCGATCGCGAACTTGACCCCGTGGGCCTTGAGAAAGGCGGCCTGCTCCTTCCAGTACGGGACGACCGCCTCCTTCCACTGCCAGTCGAGGATGTCGCGGAACTCGTCGGGCCAAGCGCAGGTGACCCAGTTCGGGTTCTTCGCTCCCGGCCCGTCGCCCGGACAGCCGCTGAAACCGTTCACGACGCCAACGCCAAGCTTTGCCGCGAGCTCGACCGCGTTCCGGAAGACCGAATGGTGGCCTTCCGCAATGGCCTGGTCGGGGTGGATCGGGTTTCCGTGGACGCTGAGCGCGGAGAGGGTCAGCTTGTGAGAGGCGAGCTTGGCGAGGAGGGCATCCCGGGCCGACTGGTCCCGCAAAAGAGCGGGCACGTCGAGGTGCGGGGAACCTGGATACGCTCCCGCCCCGATCTCGACGGCGTCCAATCCCAGTTCGGAAGCAGCGGCGAGCGCCTCGTCTATGGAATGAGAACCAAAGAGGGCGACAAACAGTCCAAGTTGCACAGCGGTCTAGTTTGGCATCTCGTGAGTCAGTGATGTGCTACCCTGAACCAAGACCAGGTTAGATCTCTCATGGTACAGTTGCTCATCGCACTCGTAATGGCCTCGGAGAATCCGGACAGCCCGGTGATCGAAGTCGCCCTGCGGAATGTCTCGCCGATGTGGGCCCTCGAGATGCTGGGAAGCGCCCGCTCAGAAGAAGGGGTCCTTGCTGGCGACTGGATTCCGGACGGGGTTCGGGTCAAGGCTGACTTGGAGAGAAACACGATCCTTCTCGAAGGCGACCGTGGAGACATAGGTACGGCCATCGACCTGATCCGCCAAGTCGACGTCGCCCCTGCACAAGTGAACCTAGACGCCCGGATCGAGAACTCGATGTTGGGCAGGGCTTGGCGCACGTCGACGACGCTGTGCAGCGACCAACCGCTTGTCATCAGTGAGGAGACCTCGGGGCTCAAGGTCGAGTTCAAGGCGCGGTTCCGCGACGACGGTAGCTACGACCTGTGGATTGAGAACGGCCGCGGAGGCGTGGTCTCGAAACTCCGACTGCGGGCACGGCCCGGGGAGACGTTCGTCTATGAGGAGGGCAAGGTCGTCAGCACGTTCGACCGGAGCTTGAACTTCGACCGGAAGCTTCCGAGGGAGATTGACGGTCTGAACGTAAACCTCTTCTCACAAGAAGGCTCGTATCCGGCCGGGCAACGGATCGCGTTCCAACTGCGGCGGGTGCGCTCGAGCGCCTGAAGGTCGTGCGAAGGTCGAACCACTACGGTTTTCGCTTCACACAGCCGCGCCAGAAGTAAGCAATTCCCGCGATTACGGTGAAACCGGCCGCGACTCCGGTCCAGTTCGACGGTTGAGGAGCCATACGGCTTCGGGACGGGCTGGACTTCGTACGTTGAGAGCCCGGTTCAGCGGGTCTTGGCTGCGATGCTTCTTGCTCCGAAGCACCTTGAGAACCTTCCGACGCCGAGTCGCGGTACCGGAGCACTGTGCCCGTAACCGCGTGCACCACGCCAGTCTTCCGACTACCCTTGACCGTGAACACCAGCGGTACGAGCCTCTGACGCGCATAGCTTGAACCGCTCGAGGTGACCGTACCTGAATCCAGAACTTCGGAATAGCCGGGGCCGGTGACGCGCTGCAATCTGCCGATATCGATGACAGAGCGGAGCGCGGTGTCAGCTTCCTCTTCGCTGATCGGACGTCCAGCCGGCTCTTCGTACCGGAAGCCCCGCACGACCGCGACTGTGCCGAGCGCATAGTCCCGAGTGTCGAACGTGATTTCCACGCGGTTTCCACCCATGAGGACTGGGTACAGCGGAGGTTGCTCGACAAGCATAACCGACGCCATTCTGCTTGTGACTAAGCCGTTAGCATCAGGCTCAGGTATCTCTGGTGGCGAGGTCGAGGAAGTCTCGTAGTTGACGCGGCCGATCCGGTCAGCGATAAGCCGCGCGAAGTCGAGCGCATCTTGCGCGGTCCGATAGGCCGGCCGGAAAGGCTCGGCTTCCTGCATGTTGAAGAGGTTCGAGGCGGTGCCACGGAGGATCCAAGCCTCCACACCTTGCCCATCTCGGAGCATGAGGGTGACTCCACGATCGAACGTTATCGTCCATGTTCACTTTCCTCGCCGGGATTCGGCACGGTCGGCAGTAGCGTCGCCCAACTCTCCTTCGGACACTGCCAGCAGTCTGCTGGCCTTGGTCTTCGCAAACGCGATCGCATCGTCACGAATCAACGACTGGCCGTGGGCAGATCCGACAAGCACGACGCTAATGCCCAAGGTGATGCACGTGTAAGTGTTCTGGTAGGTCACTGAGGTCTGCTCCACGTGGTTGACGCCGTCAAGGTCTGGACGTACACTCCCTTTAGCCTCGAATAGTCATCACCGTATAGTTCTACGTCAGACGCCCGCAACAGATCTTCATACAATCCTACTTCGCACTCGATCTCCAATGCAAGCTACAGTGCCATCCTAGCGGCTTCAGCGGGAAACCCTTGGGCAAGGTTCTCATATACGATTTCACCTCGCCTAGCGTTTTGAGACGCAAACACTTTCCCTATGAACCCTAAGAAGGCCATGTTTTCACACAGGTTTCCGTAGGCGTCGTAGTAAGGGTAGTGAAAAGAAGTCCCGATACTAGAGCTTCCACAGGCGCACGAATTCAGAAACGAGGGACTGATTGGTGGCGAGTGAGTCGTGTTGAAAGGCGAGAGCCCACTCCCCATTTGAGCCATCCTAGACTCCAACACACTGTTGTTTTCCACCGCATACACGTCTGCACCGCTGTCGGCACCGCTGTCGGCACCGAAGTGATCTCCGTAGCCGTGCCCTGAGAAATGGACGACCGTAGCACCATCCATGTCATTCAGTAGATCGTCTCCGCTCCAGCCGTCGGCATCACGAAGCTTGGTCGAGTAGTTGAGTCCTGAGACGAAGCCGACGGGTATTGGCGCGCCTCGAGGTAGCTGGTTCGGATCGGACTGGCCAAAGCTGATCCGTCGGTTCTTGGCCGGCGCCTGCATGTCGTCCTGTCGCCAAGTGCCGTTTGAGTCAGGGAACACGAACTCTACAGTGACGGTCGAGCCGTGGGTGAAGTGGCTGGAGTCGAACATGACAGCCAGGTTGATGGCTGACACCTGCGGTTCACCTGAAACATGTTGGTACGAGCGGACCACAGTGCCGCTCAGCTTGAGAGCGGCCGTGACAACATAGAACTGTTGTCCGTTGACGAGGCCCCCGGTGTAGCCTTGCCCGCGTGCTCGGGCGTTGGTTCCAGAGAAGTCTTCGGCTCGGCAGATTGGTAGCCAAGCACCCAAGCCCCTAGGACGGGCGAGAGCTGCTGGCTAGCGGAAAGGATGGCAAGGCAAACGACTACACCGAGAGCCGAGAGCCAACAGACCATCGTAGCCACTCCGATAATTGGAATACCCCAACTGTTCCCAGCAGGCACGAAAGCCAGCGAACCAGCCCTGGGAGCCTAAGCCTCTACTCAGCTTCGCCGATCCACTTCCCCACTTACGAATCCGCGACGGCACCACGCATGGCGGCCAAGTCCGGCATGTCACCCGGGCTCGCCGTCACCTCGACATACCGCACTATGCCCTCCTTGTCGATCACGAACACGGCCCGCTCGTTCGAGGGACCTAGACCGATGAAGTCGTCCATGATGACTCCGTACGCCTCTGCCACTGCGAGAGTGTAGTCACTGAGCAGCGGGATGGTGATCCCTGCCTGCTTGGCCCATGCCTCCTGGGCGAACGGAGAGTCGCTGCTGATGCCATAGACGATTGCCCCTTCCACTTCGCTGCCAGCAAGGCCGCCCGAGACCGAGCAAAGTTCCTCGGTGCAGGTTCCGGAAAATGCTGCGGGAAAGAAAAGGAGCACGGTGGGCGACTTGCCAAAGTTGTTGCTGAGGGTGACCTGGGAGTTCGTGCCGTCCTTTCGGGTCGTGAGCGAGAAATCGGGTGCCAGCGCACCGTGGTTGAGGGCCATATGCAACCTAGTATGCCCCGGAGGCGCCAGCGCGGTCAGGGCAATCTTCTGGGCCGGTCGGCAAAGACGTCGAGAGACTCTGAGTACAGGAGCATGGCTGGGCCGCTGAGGGCGAGCCCAAGTCCGTCCACCATACGGTTCTCGTCGAAGTCGGCCTCTGCGGATTGGAGCGGCCACGGCTCATGGTGGACATTGCCTTGATACAGCCTGCCCTTCGAAGAGTAAGAGTACAGGCAGTAGCGCTCCGTGAGGAAACGGTCGAGATCGCTCGGTTCTTTCGGCCCGACCGGGCGGTACTGAACGTCGAGCCCTGCTGCAGCCGCACCCGGAGTTGGGTATGTCCGGTACTCATGGGCCGAGCCTGGGCGCCGGGCGGTGTACCGAACCCGTCCCTCGTGCTCGACCAGCGTGAGGTCGCAGTCCAGGTAGCGGAGGTGAAACCACGCTCGGGCGGCGCGAACGGCGAGCCGGTTGTTGGCATCGAGAGAGTGGAACCACACACCCTGCCGGCCCTCGTACCGAACATAGGTTCGGACGTTGAGCTCAAGGAAGCTGTGGGTGCCAGGTATCTCCGGCAAGCCCCGAAACCGGATTCCGCTCATCGCAAAAGGCACGATTCCGACATAGGCCCGATCCTCAAAAAGGTCGAGTTCCAGCGGTTCGGGCACGAGCGGTCGCAGAGATGCCGGATCCACTTCCCAGTGGCAAAAAAGGAGCTTCTGCCACCGCATGTGTAGCGCCCATGAAGTATCACCGCGTGGCAGCTGCACGGCCCATTATTCCTCAAGGCTTGCGATGCGCAGCACGTACGAAGAGGGCCCCTCGAGAGGGGCCCTTTCGAAATCTTCTACCCGCGCAACGTGCCTATCTCCCGGGAGGCTACCCTCCAAGTACTTCCGCCGCTGAGGAGCTTAACTTCCGTGTTCGGGATGGGAACGGGTGTTTCCTCCTCGCTATGGTCACGCGAATAGAAACCGTATTCAGCTGTCCATGCCAGCCTGTGGCGGGACGCGCTTTGAAAGCCGTTTGGGAAGTCGGATGTGCCTCAAAAGCACCGAGGTCGTGCGCTTTGAATTGAGAAGTGTAAGCCCTCGGCCAATTAGTACCGCTCAGCTGCACACGTTACCGTGCTTCCACCTGCGGCCTATCAACCACGTAGTCTTCGTGGGGCCTTACCAAATGTGGGAAACCTCATCTTAGGGTGCGCTTGGCGCTTAGATGCTTTCAGCGCTTATCGCTTCCAGACTTGGCTACCCAGCGTCTGCGCCTGGCGGCACAACTGGTACACCATAGGTCTGTTCACTCCGGTCCTCTCGTACTAGGAGCGACTCCCTTCAAGTTTCCTTCGCGCGCAGTGGATAGGGACCGAACTGGCTCACGCCGTTCTGAACCCAGCTCGCGTGCCACTTTAATCGGTGAACTCCCGAACCCTTGGGACCCTGTACAGCCCCAGGATGTGACGAGCCGACATCGAGGTGCCAAACCATGCCGTCGCTATGGACGCTCGGGCAAGATCAGCCTGTTATCCCCGGGGTAGCTTTTATCCGTTGAACCCTGGCGTGCCCACGCACCACCAGAGGGTCACTTAGACCTGCTTTCGCACCTGCTCGACTTGTTTGTCTCACAGTCAACCGCACTATATACCTATATGCTCAGCGCCTGATTTCCGACCAGGCTGAGTGCAGCTTTGTACGCCTCCGTTACATTTTAGGAGGCGACCGCCCCAGTCAAACTACCCGCCACGGAGTGTCCGCAATCCCGATAAGGGACCACGTTAGTCGCCCAGATGCAGAAGGGTGGTGTTCCATTGGTGCCGAAGCTCCCACCTACGCTCTACATCTACACCCAGACGACAATCCGAAGGTGTAGTAAAGCTCCACGGGGTCTTTCCGTCCTACTGCGCGTAACCCGCATCTTCACGGGTACTACAGTTTCACCGAGCCTCTCGTTGAGACAGTGCCCAAGTCGTTACGCCTTTCATGCGGGTCGGTATTTAGCCGACAAGGAATTTCGCTACCTTAGGACCGTTAGAGTTACGGCCGCCATTCACCAGGACTTCAATTCAATGCTTCGCCGAAGCTAACATCTCCTCTTAATCTACTGGCATTGGGCAGGCGTCAGCCCCTATACATCGGTTTTCACCTTAGCAGAGACCTGTGTTTTTGGTAAACAGTCGCCTGGGCTGCTTTGCTGCGGCCCCTTGCGGGGCGTCCCTTATTCCAAAGTTACGGGACCCTTTTGCCTAGTTCCTTAACGAGAGTTCTCTCGAACGCCTTAGTCTCCTCGACTCACCTACCTGTGTCGGTTTGCAGTACGGTCGGACATAGCTGAAGCTTAGGAGTTTTTCTCGGCCCAGATCTACCCTGACGGCTCTGCCCCGAAGGGCGCGGCCCAGAACAACCAACGGTCTGTCCAGAGTGTCACCAAGCGTCATCCATCGCACTATGCCCGGGGCAGGAATCTCGACCTGCTGTCCATCGGCTACGCCTTCTGGCCTGGCCTTAGGTCCGCCTAACCTCCGTCTGACGAACATCGCCGGAGAAACCTTAGGTTTTCGGCGCACAGGATTCTCACCTGTGTTATCGCTACTCATCCCTGCATTCTCACTTGGACACGCTCCACGTGTGCTTACGCTCACGCTTCACAGCTGCGTTCAACGCTCCCCTACCGATCACCGCCCTAGGCGGGATCCCGTAGCTTCGGGTGGCGGCTTGAGCCCCCATACATTTTCCGCGCAAAGTCACATTCGGCCAGTAAGCTGTTACGCACTTTTTAAAGGATGGCTGCTTCCAAGCCAACCTCCTGGCTGTTTCTGCGACTTTACATCGTTTCACACTTAGCCGCCCATTAGGGCCCTTAGCTGACGGTCTGGGCTGTTTCCCTTTCGACCACGGACCTTATGGCTCGCAGTCTCACTGCTGCTCTAATCGTATGGTATTCGGAGTTTGATTGGGTTCGGTAAGCGGGTAAGCCCCCTAGCCCATTCAGTGCTCTACCCCCATACGACAACGAACAACGCTGCACCTCAATGCATTTCGGGGAGAACCAGCTATCTCTGCGTTCGATTGGCATTTCACCGGACTAACCACAGCTCATCCCGAGACTTTTCAACGTCAATGAGTTCGGCCCTCCATGTCGTGTCACCGACACTTCAGCCTGGCCATGGCTAGATCACGCAGTTTCGGGTCTGCAGACAATGACTTGACGCCCTGTTCGGACTCGGTTTCCCTCCGGCTGCGCGGCTGAACCGCTTAACCTTGCCAATGCCTACAACTCGCAGGGTCATTCTGCAAAAGGCACGCCGTCACGCTTGACGGGATTGCTCCCGACATGGCGCTCCGACTGTTTGCGGGTGGTACGATTTCAGGTTCTATTTCACTCCCCTCCCGGGGTTCTTTTCACCTTTCCCTCACGGTACTGGATGCACTATCGGTGACAGACTGTACTTAGCCTTACCCGGTGGTCCGGGCAGATTCACGCGGATTTCCTCGTGATCCGCGCTACTCGGGTACATCCTGAATCTGGCTCGGTTGTCAAGTACGGGGCCGTCACCCTCTGTGGCGGAGCTTTCCAACTCTCTTCCTTTAACCGATCACCGCGTCTTCGTTTCCAAGCCCCTTGAACACGGCTCCAGGCCGTACTCAAAGGTGCTTGGTGGATGCCCCACGACCCCAGCCGGCATGCCGGCTGGTTTAGGCTGGTCCGCTTTCGCTCGCCGCTACTTACGGAGTCACTTCGTTTTCTTTTCCACGGGTTACTTAGATGTTTCAGTTCACCCGGTGCCCTCCTCACGCCCTATGTGTTCAGGCGTGGGTGACGGAGCGTTACCTCCGCCAGGTTTCCCCATTCGGAAATCCTTGGATCATCGCTTTCGTGCAGCTCCCCAAGGCGTTTCGCCGCTTGCGCGTCCTTCATCGGCATTCTGTCCCTAGGCATTCGTCGTACACCCTTAGTAGCTTATACTTAGATTCTCTAAAGCGCTCTAACTCGGTGCTTTTGACGCACATCCAACTTCCCTATACGGCTTTCAAAGAGCTCCCGGCAGTTTCAGGCCGGCTTGACCCTACCAGGGGCAGGGCGGACTGGAACTATACCACCATCGGGCCGTCCCGTCAAGAATTTCGGGCCGGACCGCAAGAAATGGGACTCGCGGCCCATACGATCCATCCGGCCCGCCGTGTCGTGAACCTAGCCGCCGTAGGAGTGGTTGAGCGTCCAGAGCCAGTTCTCGCCGTACGAGTTGCTTCGAACGTCAATCCGCGGCTGGTCAAAAGCAGCCGCAAGTTTCCTCTTGACGATCCAGACCGCGTCGCGGCTCTCGCCCGGGTTCAGAACACCCAGGCTCTGGGGATTCGTACCGCTGACGATGTCCCAGAACCCCTTGAACTCCGCCGTGATTCCGAACGCAGGCAGGTCGCCGTTGTTCCTCACGGTGGCACGAACCTCGAAAGGAGCGAAGGCGCTGAGAGCGATCCCGGTCTGCCAGGAGGCGACCATGATCGGGCCGGTCGCCTCGGTGAAGCCCTCCTCGGTAGCAATAGCGAAGCGCTCGCTCGGGACTGCTGGGTCGAACGAGCCGGTCGTCAATACCTTGATTGCGTAGGCACCGGCCGCCGTGACAGAGAGCTGCTCGACGTTGTCGATCGTCGAAGCACTGGTGGCCTGCGTTCCGCCGTCAGAAGTGCGATAGGCGTTCAGATCCAGGTTGCTCAGGCTCCGTACGATCGTGGGATAGGAGGACCCGTTGAAGGCGACGTGCCGGTTCCACGTGAGAGTGGCCTTGTCATTGGCGTTCATCGAGCCCTTGAAAAGCTTAAAGCTCCGTCCGCCGTTCGGCGGCGCTGGCATGTCACGCTCAAAGACGTCGCTCGCATGAAGCTGGGCGACCGCGAGGTCAGTGTAGCCCCAACCGTATCGCCGATCCCAGAACGAACCGCTGACCAAGACGTCGTCCCCAGTCGAGGACGTGTTCTTGGAGTCCATCGCCTGGGCGGTATTGATCAGGACAGCCTTTCCCGCCAATCGGCTCGGCGTACCGGCGGCGGCGAGCAGAATGATCGAGCCGCCTACGTGGGGGGCGGCATAGCTGGTTCCGCTGCCGGTTCCACCGAAAGTTCCGTTCGTCAACGCGGAGTTGATGTTGGATCCGGGCGCGGCGACGTCGGGCTTCTTGCGCCCGGACAGCGTGGGCCCGGTGCTGGAGTACGAGGCGATCCGGTCGTCGGCGCGGCTCACCGTGTTCAGGTCGTCGATCGCAGCGACCGCCATGATGTTGTAGGCGGGGGCCGGGTGGGTGATCGTGGGAGCCCCGCTGCTGAACCCGCCGTTGCCAGTGGACTTGCTCACCATGACCCCAAACGTGTCGGCAACTCCGTCAAAGAATTGGTCGATCGAGGCGTAGTCCGTCCCGTTTGCCGTACCGTTGCCGAAGCTGTAGTTCACGTTCTCAGCGCGCTCAGTGACGCCCGTCATCAGGAAGTTCATGCCCGACATCGAGGTCGCGTCGTTTCCTGCGCGAGCCATGCTGATGGTGTCCACGCCGTGGGCAACGCCGCGATAGGTGGCGTTGACCGAGCAAGTCATGCCGCACACCGCGGTGCCGTGGGAGCCCGTGTCCCCCGTGCCCATGTTGCTCTCGAAGCGCTTGCCAGCAAAGGCAGGGTGGCTCTGGGTCACGCCGGTATCGAGGATCCCAGCGTCGTGCGGCCCGCCGGTCACGCCGGCGCTCCAAAACGCGCTCGCGTTGATCGTCGGAACCGAAACGTCGAGCTCTGGGCTGCCCGGCATGTCCAACGCGATCAAGGAGATCCGCGGATCTTTCGCTAGCCTTCGCACTGAGTCGGCAGGCAGGCTGCCGAAGACGGTGCTCATCGCGATGGCGCTGCCGTGGACGCTTCCCCCAAGCTGGGCGAAGACCGATTTGACGTGGGCGAAGTCGAAGACCGAGTTGGCGGTCGCCAGCAGCACCGCCTCGTTCACCATTTCATCCCGAAGCCGTTCGAGCCGACGGGCGTAGGCGGCCATTTCCGTCGAGTCCACTTGGTACCGGCCCTGTCGCACACCGAGCAGCTCGCTTCGCCGGTCCAGGTGCGGCATCGCCCGGGCGGCCTGGGCCCGGAGCCGCATCTCTTCGGCAAGGGCGTCGATATAGGGCTGGTGCCGCGGTGCCACGGAGTCCATGGCCTCCGCCACGTGCTGGCGCGAAAGGAAGACCACGACCGGCACCTCCTTCGCACCGGATCGGAGGGCCGCCTCCAGCGACGGTTCGACGGTGCCTGCCGAGGCGAGGCCGGATCCGACGAGAAGGGATGTGGCGACTGCCGCACGGGAGGACAAAGAGGCCTTCATTCTCTCAGAGTAGCACGGATAGGGCACAGATATGCCTCGTAACTTCACGGGGACGGCCTGCGCGGGGAGTGCGTCGCGAGGCAGCGGAAGCCTCGGGAATCAACTCCGCCATTGGGTCAATCGATGGCCGGTACCGGGGCGAGACCCCGTCCACAGTCCCGGCAAGGTGCTTACGGCTGGGCAGCACGGCCACGGAAAGTCGGATTTGGGTCTAGCTTGCCGCCTCGGCCCTGTCTGGCCCGACGACCCCAGCCCCACCCAACCTGGCGACGGATGAGGGGGGAAGAATCTTCACCGGCGTCGGCTCCTCACCCACCTTGCGCTGAGGAACGCTGCCACGACGGAGGCGCCCCACAACGCGCCTGGCGTGCGCCAGGCCGGCACCGATGGCCGCGGCTTGGACACGGAACGGTGCGGCGAGCCGATGCCATCGGCCGCGGGCTGCGTCAGCGGCTCCTCGATAGTCGCCCGCTGCTCGGCCCCCTCCGAGGAGTCTCTCGACAAGGAGGTGGACTCCAGCACTTTGCCCGTGCCCGCGTGGACGACGACAAACCGGTGCTCACAAACGACGCTATAGACCAGCGGGACGCGATATGCTCGTACGTAAAGTAGACCGTCGTTTGTGCAAGACCGCTTCCAACCCGATATGGCGCGGTAATCCGGCTCGGACAGCCGTTGTACCACGCCAGCACCGGGAACGGTCAAAGCGGAGCGTCGAGCTTCCTCTTCGGAGACGACCTGATTCGGATACGGTTCAAGCTGGTATGCGCCCTCTGCTTGGAGTTCGTGGATCTCCCCCGTGGAAGCGTCGAATCGGGCCGATACGAAATTGCCCGGCATGATCGATAGATTTCCTTTTGGCGGCTTCTGGCCGAGCAACAACGAGGCGCCTCGCCGGGTCGCCAGGCCTCTGCCGTCCCTTGGCGGCAAGCTTGATTCCAAGACTTCTGAGAAGCCGAGCAGCCCAACACGTTGCCCCACGGCGCGCACCGCTTGCGCCGCCTCCGATTCGCTCGAATACCAAAGTTGGAACTCGTCCGATTGATCCGGGCCGTCTAGACTCTGCTCGAAATCACGGGAAGCCAGTCGAAGCGACCCATCCGAGTCGTTGAATCCAATCTCTACGGTGCCCACACCCACTAGCCATCGATCTCGGGACGCCATGCCATCCGCTCCGGCGGGCGAAAACTGCGCAAACACTTCGGGCAGGCCATCAGGCAGGTCTGGCCAAATCGCTCGGGCAAGGGCACGCGCCCTTTCGTACGCAGCCGGCTCTGAGTGGCGCTGGGCCACCGCTGTGGATGGTGCTGACAGCAGAGCACCCAGTAGTAGCCCATATCCCGCTCGTCGAGCTCTTCTATTCCTCATATCGGCCTATGCCACGCAGCAAGCGAGACCGGAACTGGCGAGTAGACGCCCTTGAGCGTTGTCCGTGGATCCCCATACAAAGGAGTCTCCTCTGCTGTCAGTTCGGCCGTGCCGGTTGCTGTGAAGTACCGGAATCGGGGATCATGGTTGAGCATCTGGATCCTCGCACTGAGCACTGTGCGACGCTCGGCGAGAGACTCCCAGACCTTCTTTGTCCTCCCCGCATTCTCCTGAGACACCACGCTCACTTTGAAAGCCAATACCGCCTGGTTCTCCAGCAGGTTTCCGTAGCCGTCCACTGCGGGTAGACAGAAAGTGAGGAATGTGTCGTTCATACCCGAACAGCAGGTGTTCAAGAATGCGAACCGAACCATCGGTGAAGATGACGAGTTGAAGGGCGGGCTCCCAGCTCCCATTTCAAGCGTACGGAAACACTCGACAGCGGGCGAAGCACAGCTGCCTGTCGAGTAGACGTTTACGTCTAAGTCGTCCAACTAGGTGTTGGGCGCGCCATGCGCAGAGTAGTGGACCGTCGATGCTCCGTCCAAGTCGAGAAGCATATCCAGGCCGGTCCAGCCGCCGCCATCGCGAAGCATCGTCGAGTAGTTCAGCCCTCCGAAGTAGCTGACGGGCATAGCCGCTGGGCGCGGTTGGTGCAAGGGCTCGTGGTGCCCGTAGCTGATCAGGCGGTTCTTGACTGGCGCCTGCATGTCGTCTTGCCGCCAGGTGCCAGTCGAGTCGAGGAAGACGAACTCGACCGTGACCGTCGAGCCGTGGGAGAAGTGGCTGGAGTCGAACATCACGGCGAGGTGGATCGCGGAAGTCTGCGGCTCACCTGGGATGTGCTGGTAAGTTCGGACTGCCTCTCCGTTCAGCTTGAGCACGGCGGTCGCGGCATAGACTTGCTGGCCGTTCACGAGCCCGCCTGTGTACCCTTGCCCGCCAGCACGGGCGTTGGTGCCAGAAAAGTAGTGCGGCTCGGGGGCTTGGTAGCCTGGCACCCAGGCTCCTGGCACGGGCGGGAGCGGCTGGCTAGCAGAAAGGGCCGCAAAACAAGCTGCTACGCCGAGGGACGAGAGCCGAAAAGCCATATTGACTACTCCAGTCTCCCATATACACGGATAGTTCCCCGTATGGACAGGGGCGAAGAACGCTGGCGCCCGGGCGCGGGCCTCAGCCGCGCCTCACGAACTCGACCGTCGTCCCGCCGGTCTTGGCCAGGAGCCGCCTGCCCGCAAAGTCGTACGTCATCACCGGGTAGGCGGCAGGACTCCCGTCGGTCGGAGCGTCGAACCGGACCTCGGTTCCGAGCACCTTAAACTTCCCTTTTGCCTCCGATCCTGAGACCCGGGCGACGTAGGTACCGTCCGCCTTGAGCTCGATCGCCGTCTCCGAGGAGGCCTTGACCGCGGCTTCAAGTTGCGGGAGCATTTTCTTGGCCTCTTCGTCGCCCTTCGCGGCAAGGTCGCGCACCGACTTCAGCCCCTTGTCGATTTCTTCCTCCTGGGCCGAACTGAGGACCATCTCGTACTTGCCCGCGACTTGGGCGGCCGGTACAGGCTTGGGAGCGGAGGGCTTGACACTGACAATAGGCCTGACCTCTTCGGCGGTAGCGATCCCGGTCGCCTGGGATATAGAGGGTGCCTGCTCGTCGGTCTCAGGCGCATCCCGCACCGTGCTCTGGCCCGGTGTACAACCGAGCACGAGCAGGGCTAGTGATGCAAGGCTCCACGCCTTCACGAGCCGGCCGCCGTACCCGACCGGATCGAAAGGCCAGCATCGCGCCAGTCTGCGAGGAAGCGTTCCAGACCTAGGTCAGTAAGCGGGTGCTTGACCATCTGCTCCAAGACTTCGAAGGGCAAGGTAGCCACGTGCGCTCCGGCAGCGATCGCCTGCACCATATGTTGCTGATGGCGGACGCTCGCGACCAGGACTTCGCTCGCGAACCCATAGCCTTCGATCATTTCGACCGTTGCCGCAACTGCCTCCATGCCGTCTCCGCCAATGTCGTCCACTCTCCCGACGAAGCTACTGATGTACGTGGCCCCTGCCTTGGCTGCGAGCAAGGCTTGAGTGACGCTGAATACTAAGGTCACGTTGGTGCGGACACCTTTGTCGGAGAGAGTCGAGACCAAGCGTACGCCGTCCCTGATCATCGGAACCTTGACGACGATCTGCTCGTGCCAGCTCGCGATCTCGAGCGCCTCCTTGAGCATCTCGTCATACTCCGTCGCCACCACTTCTGCGCTGATGGCACCGCCCGGCAAGGCTTCGCAGATCGCGAGAACGGTCTCTCGAAACTCCTTCCCCGCCTTAGCGATCAGGGTGGGGTTCGTCGTGACGCCGTCGAGAATTCCGAGTTCGGCCGCCTGCTTGACTCGCCCGACGTCGCCAGTGTCCAGAAACAGCTTCATCAGTGGGGACTTTACTCCGGGCGAGGATGCCCGGCCCGGACCGCCCGGTACGCTCGCACAATGGCGAGCCCGACCGATACCATCGTGGCACCGATCACTGCGGTGGGCGGCGCGATCGCGGTCATGAGGGTGTCGGGCGACCTTGCGTGGAACGTGGCGAGTTCGGTATGCGGTACGAGCGCGGAGCCAGGAGTACAACAATACGTCCGCTATCCTCACGGCGACGACGGGTTGGCCACCCTCTTCCCCGCTTCTAGAAGCTACACCGGTGAGGAAGCCGCTGAGTTGTCATGCCATGGCTCGCCTGCATCCGTGAGGGCCTTGCTCGAGTGTTGCATCGCCGCCGGCGCCCGGCCCGCGGAGCCGGGCGAGTTCACCCTACGGGCGTTCATGAACGGCAGGCTCGACCTGACACAGGCCGAGGGAGTGCGCGATCTCGTCAACGCCCAGACCGACGCGCAACTCCGGCAAGCCGGGATGCTCCGTGCGGGACGGCTCCGCTCGGAACTCTCGGCGCTGCGAGACACGCTGGTCGGCACGATCGCGGCAATTGAAGCATCGGTGGACTTCAGCGACGAGGTGGGTGAACCGGATCGCCAAGGGCTGCTCTCAAGCTTGGGGACCGTCAGTGACGCCGTGGAGCGACTGTTGGACTCCGGGGCCGGGGCCAGAATCGTGCGCGAAGGGTTTGTGGTCGCGATCATCGGACGGCCGAACGCAGGAAAGTCCTCACTCTTCAACCGCGTCTTGCAGTCGGACCGGGCGATTGTCACCGCCCTGCCGGGCACGACCAGAGACACGCTCGAAGAGACGCTCGACATTCACGGGGTAACGATCCGGTTGCTAGACACCGCTGGGCTGCGCACCGCGAGCGACGAGGCCGAGGCAATGGGCGTGGCGAGAGCCCGTGAAACCGCGGCTGCGGCTGACGTGATCTGGTACGTGTTCGACGGCTCGGCCGGCTGGAGTCCCGAGGACTCAGCGCCGGACCGCCCCTCGATCCTCATTGCGAACAAGTCCGATCTACCTCGGCTGGGAGATCAGCCTGCCGAAGTGCTCTCGGTCTCGGCGTCGACGGGCGAGGGCGTTTCAGAGCTACTTGCAACGACCGTGGACCTCGCCGGGAACTCTGGGTCCACCGGTCTCGTGAACCAGAGGCACGCTCCTTTACTGCAGGAGGCTCTCGAGGCGATCGGCGAGGCAGAAGCAGCCCTGGCGTCTGAGGCACCCTACGATGTCGCGACGGTGGGCATGCGGTCGGCGGTTCGCGCCTTGGGTGAGATCACCGGTGAGACCGCTTCTCCTGACATCGTGGCACGAGTCTTTCAAGACTTCTGTATAGGAAAGTAGGCGATGGTCCCGAACCTGGTGCGAATCTGGAACCAGGCTCGATCCTTGATCGTTACTACTATATCAGTCAAGTTACTTGACTCTCTGAGACTCAAATGAGATTCGATAAACTCACCACGAAGGCGCAAGAAGCCTTCCAACTGGCGCAGAAGAAGGCCACCGAGATGCAACAGCAGACGGTGGACGTCGAACACCTCGTCTGGGCGATGTTGCAGGACGAGGGGGGAGTCGTGCGTGCCGTCTTGGCCAAAGTCGACGTGCCCGCGGGTACCGTTTCCTCCCAGCTGGAGGACGAGATCGAGCGGGGGCCCAAGGTGTCCAATGCAGCCCAGTACGGCGCCGGGCTCTCCAACCGCATTCAGACCCTTCTCGACGCATCTTTCCGGCATGCTGACAAACTCGGCGACAGCTATGTCTCGACGGAGCACTTCCTGTTGGGAGCCGCCGAGGACAATGGGCCAGCGGGACGGTCGCTCAACCAAGCTGGGGCGACGGTCGAGCGGCTCCTGCCCGCCATCGAGTCGATCCGAGCCGGCCGCAAGGTAGACGAGCCCGGAGCCGAAGCGACTTTCCAAGCTTTGGAGAAATATGGGATTGACCTCACTGCCCGCGCCAGGAAGGGCAAGCTGGATCCGGTGATCGGTCGGGACGAGGAAGTCAGGCGAGTAGTGCAGGTACTGAGCCGACGCACCAAGAACAACCCTGTCCTGATCGGTGAGCCTGGAGTAGGCAAGACGGCCGTTGTCGAGGGACTCGCTCAGCGGATCGTTGCCCGCGACGTACCAGAGGGTCTCCGCGACAAGTCTGTCATCGCGCTCGACCTGGGCGCGCTCGTTGCCGGAGCCAAGTACCGTGGCGAGTTTGAAGAGCGGCTCAAGGCAGTTCTCGAAGAGATCGCGAGGAGCGACGGCAAGATCGTGCTCTTCATTGACGAGCTGCACACCTTAGTGGGCGCGGGCCGGGCAGAGGGCTCGATCGATGCAGCCAACATGCTCAAGCCCATGCTCGCGCGCGGTGAGCTCCGATGTATCGGAGCGACGACGTTGGACGAGTATCGACAGTACGTCGAGAAGGACAAGGCCCTGGAGCGGCGCTTCCAGACTGTGCTGGTCGACGCACCGAGCGTCGAGGACACGATCTCGATCCTGCGCGGCCTCAAGGAGCGCTACGAGATCCATCACGGCGTACGGATCACTGACTCGGCGATCGTGGCGGCCGCGACCTTGAGCGACCGCTACATCACCGCGAGAAACCTCCCTGACAAGGCGATCGACCTCGTGGACGAGGCGGCGAGCCGCCTCAAGATGGAGATTGACAGCGTGCCAACGGCCCTGGACACCGTCCAGAGGCAGCTTCGCCAACTTGAGATCGACCGAGAGGCCCTGCGCCGCGAGGAAGATGCAGAAAGCAAGGCACGCCTCGAAGAGACCGAGCGCAAGATCGCCGAGGTCGCCTCGGAGGCGGACGCACTCCGAGCGCGATGGCAGGGCGAGAAAGAACGGATCGAGGCCCTGAGGACGGACAAGGAAGAGCTGGAGGCCCTGAGGGCCGAGCTCGCTGCAGCCGAACGGGACGACGACTATGCCCACGCCTCGGAAATTCAATATGGCCGGATCCCTACCTTGGAGAAGCAAATCGCGGCCCAGACCGAAGCAATGGAGAGCGAAGGCGGCGGTCGTCTCCTTCGCGAAGAGGTCGGCTATGAAGACGTGGCTGAGGTCGTGAGCCGGTGGACCGGGATCCCGGTCAGCCGCTTGGCCGATACCGAGACCCAACGCTTGCTGCTCCTGGAAGACCGTCTGCGCGAGAGGGTCATCGGCCAAAACGAGGCGCTGACCAAGCTCGCCGACGCCATCCGAAGATCGAGGGCCGGGCTAGGCGACCCGAACCGGCCGGTCGGTTCGTTCTTGTTCCTTGGACCAACCGGGGTCGGCAAGACGGAGACTGTCAGGGCGCTCGCCGAGTGCCTCTTTGACGACGAGCGCTCCATGGTACGAATCGACATGAGCGAGTACGGCGAGCGTCATACGGTCGCCCGGCTCATTGGTGCGCCGCCCGGCTACGTTGGGTTTGAAGAAGGCGGCCAGCTGACGGAGGCAGTGCGCCGCAGGCCGTACTCGGTCGTCCTGCTCGACGAGATCGAGAAGGCGCACGTCGAGGTCTTCAACGTACTCCTCCAACTCTTGGACGACGGCCGTCTTACCGACGGGCACGGACGCACCGTAGACTTCAAGAACACCGTCGTCATCATGACGAGCAACATCGGGACGCACTTGTACTCGGATGGGAGCGGCTTCGGGACTGACTATGAGGAGGTCAAGCCTAAGGTGCTCGAAGAGCTCAAGAACTGGTTCAGACCGGAGTTCCTCAACCGCCTCGACGACATCGTCGTCTTCCGACAACTCGGCACCGAGCAGGTGCGTGAAATCGTGCGGATCCAAGCCAGGCACGTGGCCGAAAGGCTTGCCGCCCAAAGGATCGAGGTCAGCTTCACAGACGACGCTCTGGCCGAGCTCGCTGCCGCCGGGTTTGACCCGGTATATGGCGCTAGGCCGGTCAAGAGGCTCATTCAGGACCAGGTCGTAAACCCGCTCGCCCGCAAGCTCTTGGCCGGAGAGGTCAAGGAAGGACAGCGCATCGAGGTTGCCCTGCAAGACGGGGAGATCACGATCCGCCCGGCCAAGGCGATCAAAGCCAGCTAGACAGGAGGGAGCCTGGCGAGCAGCCATCCGCGGTCACGCAGCCAGGCCTTCTCCGCTCGCATCTCGGGATGCCACATTTGCACGACCGCCCAAAACTGTGGCGAGTGGTCCAAGTGGGCGAGGTGTGCGAGCTCGTGGACCACGACATAGCGGCGAACCGACTCCGGCGCCATCGCTAGCCTCCAGTTCAGGCACACCCGGCCCCTGGAGCTGCAAGATCCCCACCGGGTCTTCATTGCGCGAACGGTGACGGTATCGGGACGTAGGCCCGTACGGCGGGACTCCTCTGTGACGAGGGCAAGGAGCGACTCGGCTGACCGCTTTCTGAGCTTCGGGAGAGTGCTCTCGAACAACGCTCGTTCCCCGTCTACCATAATTAGCCCGTTCCACGTGGTCAGCTCCGCACGGCGAGACGCTGCCCGACCCGCGTACCGTTCCACCCATTCACGGTTCAGTTCAAGGAACTGCGCCGCATGGGCGAGACTCTGGCGAGGCGGCACGACCAGGCGTACGGCCAGGTCTTCGGCACATAGGCGAATCCGTCTGGCCCGCGGCGAACGATCCAGGCTCGCGATCCCCTGCGCCTCCATACTGGCGAACCAGTCGGGCAGACCGTACCGGAGCACCATCGCCCCATGGTACAACGAGAGCCGCCCGGGGCCGAGGCCACCGGGCGACACTGCATCGGTCAGCAAGAAGCTACGGCCTGATGATGTCCCAGGTTCCGAGGTCAACCCTGCAACCCCAGTTGCTGATCGAAGTCGGACCGATGGGCTTGTAGCTGACCCTGGCGCGCACGACGTTGGTGCCATTCTCCACGTACTGGCCGGGATTTGAGGGGACATTCACGCTGATCGTGGTGTCTGTCGTCGGCGCGTTCCGCGTATCCAGCGTGACATATTGGCTAGTCGTGAAGTTGTAGAGTTGAACGACCTGCTGCAACCCGACGGATGTCGCCATGGACTCCAGGTTGAAGGTCATCGAGTTGATCACGTTCGTGCTGGCGAAACCTTCGATCACGAGTTGGATCGGGGCTTCAGTCTGGTTCACGACCACGCCCTTGTTGCCCTGGAGCCGATTGTCGTCGCTAAAGTGAAGGCTTCCGACGTTACCACCCACATGGAACCCACGGAACCACTGGTAGGTGACTGGGCGAATCGTTTCCAACGTGCCTGACTGGCCGATCGCGGCGGTCAAGAGGAAGTTCGCCTCGTTCGGTGCCCCGTTGTACCAGTCTTGCTCCGTCTCGTCGTAGATGCCGTTCGGGGCCGGGTCGTAGTCGTACCAGAAGAGGTCTTGAGAGGTTCCGATCGTCGGCTCACCGTCGCCGCTAAAGATTGGGCTCATCTCCCCTTCGAGGAAGAGTCCTTCCCCGAGAACATGGTACTCGCGCCATTGCTGCGCGAAGTAGCACTGGTTGGCGGGCACCCGCATATTGATCAGGTTGTTGGTGTACAGCGGCAGAGTGAACTTGTACGCTCCTGGCCCCGGGAACTGGCCCGCATTGATCCCAATCCCGTAGTCCCAGAGCTCAAGATCAAAGGCTGAGACGCCTGCGCCCCGCCCTGCGGTGAAGTTCTGCCAGGTGCGCAACCGAAGCATGACGGTACCGGCGGTGCGCTCCGTGTTCACACCCAGGGTGAGGGTGCGCCACTTCTGGTTATTGCCTGCGCTGATGATGAACACGTCGTCGAGGGCACTTGCCATCTCCGGCGTATAGAAGTAGTTGCTGCCCCGGTCGTTGCTGTAAATGACCGTGTCTTGCGGCACGACGTAGTCAAAGAGGCCACTCCTTTTGGGCGTAGGTGGCTTGGACGCGTCACGGGCCTGGATCTTCTCAATGACGATCGGGATCTCGATCCCTCCGACGTGCTGCCATTCGCCGTTCGGGCCACGGTGTTTGCCATAGACGACCTCGGCGCTGCCGTAGAACGTCTGCGCCAGCCCTGCGGCAGAAAGGCACAGGACAGCGAGCGAGGACAATAGTTGCTTCATGATTCCTCCAGCCTCACCAGCAAGGGTACACCAGCCGCGAACGACTGAGATACCAGTTTTGCCGGTTCGTTACTGGTTCAGACCCTCAGAAACTGCTCTAGGTTCCGTTTCATTCGAGATTGAACGTGGCAACGACAGGGGTGTGGTCGCTCGGGCGCTCCCAAGTGCGCGGTTCCTTGTCCACAGCGCAGTCTGTACAGGCCCCGACGATCCCCGGCGACGCATACACGTGGTCAATTCGCCATCCTAGGTTCCGTTTGAATCCGTTCGGGATCATGTACTCCCAAAAGGTGTAGTGGCCCTCACCCTGGGTGAACTTGCGGAAGCAGTCGGTCCAGCCGCCTTCCAAGATCGCCCTGAGCCTCGACTTTTCCTCAGGGTGGAAACCGACTGACCCCACATGACGGTCCGGCTCATAGACGTCGTCCTCGGAAGGTGCGATGTTGATGTCGCCGAGCCAGACGACACGGTCCTCGGGCCGATACCGCTCCTCGAGGACTTCTTTGAACCGCTCTAGCCATGCGAGCTTGTACGAGAACTTATCGGTTCCGACCCTTGTTCCGTTCGGGACATAGGTGTTCACGATGGCGACTCCGTCCACGACGCAATGGAGAACCCGCTTGTCGTCCAGCATTCCATCACCTGTGAGACCCGCTTCCACGATCTCGATCGGCTTCTTGGCAAGGAGCCCGACTCCGTGGTACGCCTTCTGGCCGTAGACCGCGCAGTGATATCCCAGCGCTTCTATCGGCTCGCGGGGGAACAGTCCGTCTTCCACCTTGACCTCTTGCAGTGCCACGACGTCGGGCTCGGCCTCGGCGAGCCAGCGCTCCAAGATGGGGAGGCGAGCCCGGACGGAGTTCACGTTGAAGGTCGCAATGCGCACAGAAGCCAGGTTACCGTCTGCTCTCTGTCCTGCAACACGCTCCCGATGGCGCTCAGCTCGGCGGCGCGAGCGGTACGATGAGAAATGTGGACAGGGTCAACGCCGAGGGAATTCGGCGCAAGGATCTCGTCTGGGCGCTCCAGTCGAGGCGCCTTGTCCTTTTGGCTCGTCGGCGGTGCGAGTGCATGTTGTGCAGAGGTGCGCCGGTGGACGAGTGCGGACTGTGCACCCTCTGCGCCTCTCAGGCGACGGAAGTCGAGACTCTCCTCATCGAGCGCTGGCGGGCCGGCCAGGAACCCTAGATGCCGGGTCTTTGGTGGCTCTTCGCGTTTGCGGCCGGTTTTCTAGCCGTTTTGTGGTGGCGCTGGACAAAGGGCCGAAGGGAGCCCGGCTATCTTGCCGTATCCGAGTACTGGGTCTATGCGGTCGAGGCGAGCATGCCCCGCATCGAGCGGATCATGGAAGCGATGGTCAAGTCGAACCCGCTCAGCCGGCCCGACCGACCCGCGATCACGACTCGCGAGGGAGTGCTCTTCTCCGACCTCAGGCTGCGCATGAGCGCCGCACGGCGAGACAGCAACCCGCACGCCTTCCGGCCCGACCTCTTCGAGGAAGACGCGGTTCCGAGCGCCGAGATCCTCCACCGATTGTCACAAGCCGAGGTGTTTCTTCGGTTTCGGTACCTCAGCGAGGCACGGCTCTCCGACACGCGCCATCTTCAGTTCATGCCCCACCTTGCCGCCGCAGTGTGCAGGTTGGTGGATGGGACGATCGTATACGACCCTGTAAGCCAGGTCCTGTACACCCATGAAGATTTCGTCCACTTGCTCAGTTCGCATCCGGACGCGGAGGCTCCTGAGATTCACGTCAGGACGGTAAGGAAGGAGAGCCCGGACGGGGTCTGGTATGAAAGCCGAGGACTGAGGAAGGTCGGGCGCAAGGAACTCCGAAGCGACTTTCAGAACCCCGACAGTGACGTGTTGGTCGAGCATCTTCTCCGCGAAACCTGCCTTCGCCTCTTCCGCGCGCCCGAGGCAGACGGCCCCTTCGATATCCAGGCGTTTGGAGGCCGGTTCCTGGCAGAGATCGAGCCGCAGCGCGGGGAGACCCAGATGCTGCGGCTCGGCCGGGTTCGCGATCCGCGCTAGACGCCTACGGGCAGGTAGATTTCCTGCTCGATCGTACGGTCGCCAATCTGGGTCGAAAGGACGATTCGCCCGGTTCCGATTTCGCCCTTCGGCACAACCAACTCGAAGGGCACCTTCGCCACCCCTCGGCTGTGATAGATCGTGTACTTCGATTCGAGGCCCTTGGTGATCGTCCATGACTCCGGACCTTTGATTTTGAGTACGCCGTCCACCCGGTTGCGGCCGTTCGAGCGCACGACAATCTTGCCGCGGACGACCTGGGCCCCGTCGCTGAACGGAAGGGCCTTAGGCATCTCCGCCTCCAGGTCGACGAGCAGAGCGACCCTGATACTGGTTCTCAGTACAGTGACTGCCCCACCGGGCCGGGCCAGCTCGAGACGGAGGACTCGGTACCCGGGCTCGGACCCCCTCCGCACGGGCGAAAGGTAGTCGTATACCGCCCCGTTGTTGCGCCCCCACCCTGGGAAGGGGCCTTCGGTCTGAGCCATAGTCTCCGTGCCGTCGCCCTCCAGCGATGCGGCCACCTTCTCAAAGACGACGTTCTCGTTCTCCCGGGAAAGCAGGAAGCGGGCCTTGAAATCGTCCTCCCGGGCCACGCTGCGACTCGGCAAGTTCGGTCTCCAAGAGAACCCTGGGGGCAGGTCGACTCCCATCTCGGTCTCAAGCCGGACCAAGGCAACGGGTCGAGGCAAGTACGCGGCACCCATGTCGTTGCCGGTCGGGATTGCATCGAGTCGCACGCCAAGTCGGTCTCCGGCCTTGGGGGCAAGGTCACGTCGGGGATGGAACGACATCTCGAGGCAGCCCTCGCCGACCGCAGCCTTCACGCTCTCAGCCGGGACGTCCGCCGGAAGCCAGACTGGCCCAGACCTGTCGGTCGCGTCCAGCCTTCGGTACGAGACCTCGGGCCCGGACGCACCGCGCCGGACACGGATCTCCAGATTGTCGTCTCCGACCAGCCAGCCGTCGCCCTGCACGTCCAGGCTTACGACCAAGTCGCTCCCATCGGGGGCGCAGAGCCCGAAAAAGAGCTTGTCCGGCTCCCACTGCATGTAGGTCTGTGCGGAGCCGTTGTCGTACAGCAGATCCCATTCACCGGCATCCACTCGACCGTCGATCCGCGGCGTCAGCGCGATACGAACGGGGTGGACGGGCACATAGGCCCCGAGCGGGCGGGGATCCTGCACCGCCATGGCCATGAGGGCGACCCAAGGGGCTGGCATATCCTAAGGACAATCCAGCCCCGAAAAACGATTCGGGCCTATTCGGCGTCCTGGGGCTCGGCCTCGGCGGCGGGCTCTCCGTCCTCCGCCACCTGCGGCTCTTCGACTACCTCGGGCTCGGCGGCAGGCGTTTCCACGGGCGCCTCGGTCTCTGCGGCCACGGCGACGGGCGCCTCGCCCTTTTGGGCCCTGGCCAGCCTCTCAGCCTCGGCCTCCGCTGCCTCGACCTCAGGGTCGAAGACCTGCACCATCACCTTGATCTCCACGTTATGGTGCACATCAATCTCGACAGTGTGGGTTCCCAACCGCTTGAGAGGGTGGTTCAGCAGGATGGACTTCTTCTCAAGCTTGACGCCGAGGTCCTTCTCGATCTGATCCACGATGTTCTGGTCGGTGACCGCGCCGAACAGCTTGCCGGTCTCCTTGCCGACCTTGCTCTCGTAGCGCACTGTCTTGCCATCCAGCTTTTCCTTGATCTGCACCGCCGCGGCCTCGGTCTCGGCCATCTGGCCCTCGAGCTTCGACATTCTTCGCGCGACGACTTCGAGCTGGGCCTTGTCCGCCGGCACCGCCATGCGTCGCGGGAAGAGGAAGTTCCGGGCGTAGCCGGGCTTCACATTGACCACTTGGCCTTCCTTGCCCAACTTGGGCACCGATTGTTTGAGAACGATCCTCATCGTGCTTCTTCCCTTACTTGCGTATCGTGACCCCGAGCGAGGGGGAGTTGCGCTCGAACACCCGGTCGATGCCGAACCAGCCCTTCACGCTCCTTCCCAGGTCGATTCCGAGCCGCGCATCAAATCTTGGGTCATTGAGTCCGAACACGTCAGCCCGCAGACCGACCTTCGGCGCGAGTGCGTAATCTACCCCAACGCCAGGCTTACTCGCGTAGACTCCGTACCGAAGGTCCGTACGGCCGTTCAATGATTTCACGAACTGGAGGTTCACCTTGTTCGACTCGAAGGCGTCGTAGAGTCCGAGGCTGAGTCTTTCCTGACCGATTGGGATGGTCGCGTTGATGTCCGTTCGAACCCGGCCGGGCCGAGACTCCGCGGTCAGGGTCGCGTCGATTTTCACACCGGTCGAGAATCCTTTCCCTCGTTCCGTGATGTCCTCCACGGTCCTGTTGAACTTCTTGATCAGCGAGTCCACCTCGTCGGCAAGCGAGTTCGCCTTCTTCATTAACGTCGCAGCCTCTTCCGAGACCTTTACGCCGTTCTTGGCCATCAGCTCTGCGTCCGCCGCGACCCGCGTGCCGCTCTCCGAGATCACCTTGACGTTTTCGAGAGTCTCGCCAATCTGGGCCCTCATCTTCGGGTCGTTAGCCATCGCCCGCAGGTCAGACACCAAGGCCTTCCCTTCTGTGACGGCCTCCTGCAAGGTGTCGAGCAACGCCGTCGTCTTGCCCTGAAGCTCGCCCGATGCCACCAGCTTTCGCACCTCGACCGTCACGGCCTGGAGGTTCGTCAAGCTAGCTGAGGCTGAGCGAAGGGACTGCTCCATCACACTCTGGTTCCGGGCGACGAGGGTGTCCACCCTCCCGGCGACCGAGCCGAACCTGCTGGTCGTCCGGTCCAGCGAGGCGAGCAGCTTCTTGATGCCGTTCTTCATCTCCTGGTCCTCGACGACGTCCCGCACCGCGATCAAAGTCTTGTTCACCTCACCCAAGGTCTCGTCGAGATTGAGGCTTTCGAGCGGCGAACCTAACGTGCCTGGAATCACGGAGCCGGCCTTGAGCTGGCCAGCCCCGGGGGTTCCGGCCAAAAGGACACGGGACTCGCCGATCGAGATGAGTGAGGCCGGCACTAATGCAGTCGTGTCCGCGGGAACATGGGTCTCGCTATCAATGTCGAGCGTCAGGCGGGCCAGGTTTTCCTTGGTCAGGTTGACTTTGCTGACGCTACCGACTTGAACCCCTGCAAGGAAGACCGGGGAGCCCGTTGTGACCCCGCCTGCATCGGCGAACTCGGCGATGTACTCGGACCGCTTCGGCGCGAAGAGCCCTTGCTGCAGCACCCCCATGCCAAAAACTGCAAGGAGAAGGAATAGGACGGCAAACGCCCCGACTCTCGCTGCTGGGCCCATGACAGCGATTCTAGCAGGTACTCAGACCCCCCACCGAGCGCTCCGGCCCGACCATCGGGCACTCTCGGGCACGTTGGCTCGTCTAACGGAATAGTTGAGCACCTGGTCCAAGCCGTCCGACAATTGACGGTGGCGAGTCGGGAATCGACTGGGGAAACGAGGAAAAGACAACGTATGTGGCAACGCTTCACGGAAAGGGCACGCAAGGTAGTGTACTACGCCCAAGAGGAGGCGCAGAAGTTTGGTGAGGGCTATGTCAGCACCGAGCACCTGTTGCTGGGCCTGGTGCGAGAGACCGACAGTGTCGCTTCCCGGGTTCTCGAGCGCTTGGGCGTAAGCCTGGGCCGAATCCGGTCGGAAGTAGAGAAGCAGCTGCCCCGCGGGGATCAGCGGCCAGGACACGAGGTCGCCCTCACCCCTCGCGCCAAGCGGGTCATTGACCTCGCCTATGACGAGGCGAGGAACCTCAACAACAATTACATCGGAACCGAGCACGTGCTGCTCGGCCTGATACGCGAGGGCGACGGCCTTGCCGGCCGCGTTCTGGCGAAGCTCGGTGTGGAGCTGGAGCGCTCCCGCCGAGAGGTGATGGCACTTCAGGACAACGAGACGCAGTCCCGCCCCGGAGGAAGGGGCAGCTCAAGCGGCTCGAACAAGACCCAAACGCTCGACGAGTTCGGTCGCGACCTAACGGAGTTGGCCCGCGAGGGCAAGCTCGACCCGGTCGTCGGTCGGCACCAAGAGATCGAGCGGGTCATGCAGATCCTGAGCCGCCGCACCAAGAACAATCCGTGCCTCATCGGCGAGCCCGGTGTCGGAAAGACGGCCATCGCAGAAGGATTGGCCCTCCGCATCGTGAGCGGCGACATCCCCGACCTGCTGAAAGATAAGCGGTTGGTCGCCCTCGACCTTGCCAGCCTCGTCGCCGGTACGAAGTACCGAGGCGAGTTTGAAGAGCGGATGAAGAAGGTCATGGAGGAGGTGCGCCGGGCCGAGGGCCAGGTCATCCTCTTCATTGACGAGCTCCACACCCTGGTGGGCGCAGGCGCCGCAGAAGGCGCTATCGATGCCAGCAACATCATGAAGCCCGCGCTTGCGCGAGGCGAGCTGCAATGCATCGGCGCCACCACCCAGGACGAGTTTCGCAAGTACATCGAGCGCGATGCCGCCCTCGAGCGCAGGTTCCAGGCCGTCAAGGTTCGAGAGCCGAACGAAGAGGAGGCCATCGAGATCCTGAAGGGTCTCCGGGAGCGGTACGAGGCGCACCACGACGTCAAGATCACCGACGAGGCGATCGTCGCCGGAGTGGAACTCAGCCAACGCTATATCACGGATCGAACCTTGCCGGACAAGGCAATCGACCTCATTGACGAAGCGGCATCCCGGTTGCGGCTCCAGTTGTCCCTGCCCCCGGCCGAGATTCGCGAAGACAAGGCCCGGCTCACTCGCATGCGCTCGGAGCTCGACCATCTCCGCCGCCACGAACCGGACGGAGAAGCGTTCCGACGGCTCGAGCAGGACATTGACAACCTAGACGCCGCCCTTGCCGACCGCGAAGACCAGTGGCAAGCCCAACCGAAGCCTGACGCGGTGATCGGTGAGCCCGAGGTCGCCCAGATCGTCCAGAGCTGGACCGGCATCCCGGTCATGCGGCTCGTCGAGTCGGAGTCCCAGAAGCTTCTCAAGATGGAAGACGACCTCCACGAGCGAATCATTGGGCAACACGACGCGGTCACGGGCGTCTCTCGTGCGATCCGACGATCGCGCAGCGGCCTGAAGGATCCGAAGCGGCCGATCGCCAGCTTTATGTTCCTCGGCCCCACCGGCGTCGGAAAGACCGAGCTCGCCAAGACGCTCGCCGAGTACCTCTACCAGAAGGACAGTTCGATGGTTCGTATCGATATGTCCGAGTACATGGAGCGGTTCTCCGTGAGCCGCCTGGTCGGTGCCCCTCCCGGGTACGTCGGCTATGACGAAGGCGGCCAGCTCACCGAACAGGTGCGAAGAAACCCCTATAGCGTTGTGCTGCTCGACGAAATCGAGAAGGCACACCCGGACGTCTTCAACATCCTGCTCCAGGTCATGGAGGACGGTCAGCTGACTGATTCCCAGGGCCGGACGGTGGACTTCCGGAACACCATCCTCATCATGACTTCAAACGTGGGCGTCCGGCCCATCGAACTCGACAAGGGGCTGGGATTCCGCAACATCGAGGTGGACGTCAACGACCCCAAGATGTACGAGTCCATGAAGGCCAAGATGCTCGAGGAGCTGAAAAAAGGCTTCCGGCCGGAGTTCCTCAACCGTGTGGACGAGGTGATCGTCTTCCACCACCTTGCGAAGGAAGAGATCCTTCAAATCGCGGACCTGTACCTCGCTAGGGTGAACCGCCAAGCCAAGGAGCTGGGAATCACGCTCGACCTCAGCGAGCCGGTAAAGAACCTGCTCGTAGAAAAGGGGTACGACCCGAACCTGGGTGCGCGACCCTTGCGCCGAGCCGTGCAACGGTACATCGAGGATCCACTCAGCGAGGAGCTTCTCAACAACGTGTTTACCGAAGGCGACCACGTGATCGCGGAGCTCGAAGAGGGCGAGAGAGTCGTGTTCCGAAAGAAGAAGGCTCGCGAGCTTGCAGGCTCGAAGAACTAGGGAACCACGTCCGGCGAGCTGGCGTGTTCTGGGACTACCATGCCCACAATCGGGCATTGGGCGACGCGGCGGTGGACTCCCAGCCCACCGGCCTGCAGTCGATACCGTGGGCCGACTTCCTCGAGTACACCTGCCGTTAGGTCTGGGGGGCGGTAGGCTTCAACGACCTCAAGGAAAAGATGACCCGCGGCATGCACTACAGCAACCGTAGCGCGACGAGAAGACTCGAATATAGATTCGATAGGGTCTACTACTACCCAATGCCGATCGGGAGACCGAGTGCGAGCAGCCCTCTATACTCGACCTAGCTCTTAGGGATCTTTACAAAGAGCCTCGAAGACAACCCTACGACCAGTGGCGACTGTCGGGACTTTGCCGGAGCCCTTGCCCTTGTCTTCCTCGCCAACGGGTTGGACGCAGAGTGCCTTTGGATGGAGAACACCCCGGTCGACAACGACCCCGCGAACAACTTCACTACGACGTTGCTTTGCAACGCGAACAAGGACAGCAGCGACCCAGACCTCTACTCCCAACGGAGTTTCAACTTCCACCTGGTGTGCAGGGCGACCGGCACCACGCAAGACTCCGCGGTAGCGTACATGTACAAGCCCTCGGGCAGCCTGCACATGAACCCGGCGTGGGGCTGGATCGAAGACGACCACTGGCAGAAGAACGTCGGGGGCACCAACTACGGCCTTTGCTACGCTGTAGAATCACCTTGGACGCCAAGACCCGCTTTCCTACCCGAAGCCCTCAATCCTTACACATTTCCATGAAGATGATCGCGATGCTTGCAACCTTGTCCACAGTCGCCGTCTGTGAGCCCAGCCTCGTGGACGCGGGCTTCTTCCCCACGGCCGCGGCGTCGAGCCTCGGATTCAACACGATCTCAGACCGCAACCTTGGCAGAGTCTTGCGAGGGGGGGTACATGGAGACGGCAGGAGATACGAGCTTTACTACTTCTATAAGGGTGAGCACGTGACAACGAGAGTCCAGCTCATCGCACATGCGGCTCAGGCCGTGGACAACGAGAGAGACGTGCAGAACGGAACGGTGACCAAGCTGGCCACGGGCTACACCACCCAGTCGGGAGTCGGTCGGAGGGCGACGCCCTCTGGTTTGCCAGCCGGCTCTGCTTCGTAATCCATTGTCGAGGTCGCCGATATGCTAACCATTGTATTGGACGGCCATCATGAGTTCGTCGAGGTAAGCATGAGCTACCACGAACGAGGCGCGCCCGGCGACGACGTTCAGGCCGTGATCTCGGCCTCGCGGGTGATGGCGGAAATGGGTGCTAGGACGCTCCTTGCTCGTGTCGTCGGCCACAGGCTGGAGCAGGGCGGCACCCGGAGCTATGGCGGGTGTCAGGTATCCATGTTCGGGTGCAGGCTTTCGGGACGGGCATTCGTCGACCTCGCCACTTGGGCCTCTGCGCGAGGCTGGACGGTCTCGAATCCCGCCTCGCTGCCCTCGGTGACGCTCAGCAAGGAGGGCCGCGAGGTTCTGCTCCCCCTCGCCTCCGTGCAGGCCCGGGTGGACGGAGAGTGGCGCGACCTTGGCGACTGCGTCGCCGAGAAGGACGGCCGCTGGCTCGTGCCGGCGTCTCTGGACGCCATCGTTCGATAGCGCGGTCGGGATTCGGCATTGCCCGGGCCGTCTTCGACTCGAGGGGCAGGGGCGGGAAGCGCTCCCCTTCCCCACGGGCCTCGCTTGTCGAGAGGGAAAAAAGTCTTGCAGGCAGTTGCGCGTCACTCGGAAGCCCGGCGAATCGAGCCATCGTGTAGACTCGAATCGGTCGGCTCTACAGGTCATGGCTCTTCGAACCAGGTTCACCATCGCCCTCGTCATCGTATTCGCGGTCGGGCTCATCGTCTCGTGGTCGGTCGCGAGCCAGATCCTGATGCAGAACGCCAGGAAGGAGACTCTGGAGATCGCGGGCCTGATGATGGAATCCGCCGCCAGCATCCGCAAGTACACCAGCGAGCAGATTCGGCCCCTCATCCTCACCGACAACGAAAAGCAGTTCCACCCGCAGAGCGTTCCCAGCTATAGCGCGAACCAGCTCTTTGCCTCCCTGCGCCAGACTCGCGGCGAGTACACCTACCGTGAAGCGACGCTCAACCCCTCGAATCCAGCCGACAAAGCCTCCGATTGGGAAGCAGACATCGTCCAGTACTTCCGCAACGCCCCCCAAGCCGCGGAGTTCACGGGTGAACGCAATGCGGGAACGGGGCCGACCCTCTTCGTCGCGCGACCGCTCAAGGTCAATGACGAGGCGTGCCTCTCCTGCCATGGAGACCCGAAGTTGGTGCCTAAGGCGGTCGCCGCCGTCTATGGCACCGAGAACGGAACCAACTGGAAGATGGGTGAGACCGTCGGCGCCCAGATCGCCCTTGTCCCTACCAGCGTTCCGGAAAAACGAGCCCGGCAAGAACTCCTGAGTTTTCTCATTTTGATGTTCGCGGTCTTTGCCGGGCTGCTCTTGTGTGTCAACCTGATGTTGGCGCGCTGGGTAGTGGGCCCGGTCGACAAGATCGCCCGTGCGGCCGAGGCGATCAGCACCGGTGACACCGACCAGCCCGAGCTCGCCGCGGAAGGGAAGGACGAGATCGGCCGGCTGGGGGCCTCGTTCAACCGAATGACGAGGAGCCTCAAACAGGCAATGAGGATGATTGACGGTGAGTGACGATCCAGGTCGAACCGAGCTCAGGAACCGCACGCTGCTATGCTCCGTCCTCTTCTCGGACATCGGGAGCTTCAGCGAGCGGTCGGTGACCGGCCAGACCGAGATCAAGGAAGCGTTCAACACGATCGTCAAGGCCGCTTTGGCGCGGGTGCCGGAGATTGACCGCCTTGCGCTCGACACGGGAGACGGGATCGCCGTCTGCTTCTTCGGCGACCCGGAAGACGCCCTGCTGGCCGCGATCGAACTTTCGGACCAGTTCCGACGGGAGGATTTCCAGGTCAGGATCGGGCTCAACCTGGGCCCAGTGCGCGTCGTGCCGGACGTCGAGGGCCGGGTCAACGTGATCGGCGACGGCATCAATGTCGCTCAACGGATCATGGGCTTTTCTTCGCCGACCCAGCTGTATTGCACACGGTCCTTCTATGAGGTTGTTTCGAGGCTGTCCGACGACTACGCACGGCTCTTCGAATACGTCGGGGTTCGGCGTGACAAGCACGTGCGCGAGCACGATCTTTACGAGGTACGCCCCACGTCGCTTCCTCCTTCGCACGCCCTGGTCGAGCCCTTGAGGTCCTCACCGGTGGTGAACGATGAGCTGGTCGGTCACTTGACCTCCCTTCTCGCCCGCTCCGAAGGCCCGATCGCCTCCGTGGTCGTGCGGCGGGCGGTCGCGACCTCGGTGGACATCGAGAGCGCAATTCAGACGATCTCCCAGACGATTGACCACCCCGCCGAGCGGGAGAAGTTCCTCACTGCTGCGATGGAAGCGGCGAGTCGCTAGTCCACCGAACGGCGCTACCGATTCGTTCCTGACCCCCTCCCCTCAAGCCGGAGACTCATGGAAAGGGGGGCACGCAGGAATCGCCGGTTACGGGGCGGCGACCCACTTCGCCTGGTCAACCTCGTGGCACCAGGCGGAGACTACGGTCGGGCCGGTCGTCCGGACGTTGTACCGAGCGCGAAGTGCCCCGCCCCCGCCCAGGAAGTCGTTCACGGAGCCCCCGCCGACCACGGACTGGGTTACAAAGCTAGTGCCCAGCGCGCTGCTCGTCTGGTCGCGGTACTGCCCGGTCGCGAAGTCGAACAACTCCAGCTCCAAGGCGAACGCGCCGCCGTTGACCATCCTGGAGTGCAGCGAGAAGACTAGCGTCTCAAGCTGGCTCAGCCCGACCGAGGAGTCCACTTGAACCCGGATCGGCGGTACGGTGGCATTCGGCACGATGAAGCGGCACATCCGAAGCGAGTTGCCGTCAATCGAGGCAAGGCTGGCGAGATTGCCTGCGTCCTGCCGTCCAAAAATCACCGAGAACGACGAGGGGACGGCAGTGACCTCCGGGTTCGTCCCGGTGAAGCGGGCGTCGAGGAACGCATTGACCTCGTACTGGAAGGTCGGGCCGCCATTGGTCCAGCCGGTGGGCAGGAACACGAACGGGCCTTCCCAAACGCCGGACGTCGTATTGCGCTGGTAGATCCCGTTCGAGGAGTTGCCGGGGGCGGGCGCCCATCGTACGTACGGCCCGGCCAACGAACCAGCGTTCCCGGTCAGCCCAGAGAACTCGACGGTCCAGCAGAACTCGCTGGGAACAATGATGTTCGGGATCGAGACCGTGGTCGAGAACTGCGGGTTGGTGAGGGGGTCGAGCCCGTTCGGGATGGACTGCACCGGGCTGGTCCAGAGCAGCGTTCCGGGTCGGCCACGGTTGTTCGCGGTATCGGCGTTATCGGGCTTCCAGAGGCGGAGAACGAAGGAGGCATCGGGGTTCGAAAGCGTGTCGGCCCCCATCAGGAGGTTGACGCTGGTGAGCTGTCGGTTCGGCCCTTCGACCGAGACCCTCGCGCCCGAGCCGTCGTAGGTGCTGCCCGAAGTTCCGTCGGTGTACGGATAGTCGAGGAAGAACTGCGGGACGTTGGCGCTGGTCTGGTTGTCGAACGGGCTCGGAAGAGTGGAGAGGTTCCCGCTATTGACTACGATGCCGAACCCCCAACCCGTCGAGGGGTTGAAGGGGGTCCAGCTTGCCGCCGGCTCGTCACAGCCCCAGGAGCTGGCTCCCGAGGAGGTGAAGACGCGCCGCCAGACCAGCCCGGGCGAGTTGGCGTTCGCAGCGTTGGTAGGCAGGCTGCCGACCTGGGGGGATCCGTGGAACCGGAGACCGCCGCGAGTGGGGGCGTTGTTCGGATCGAAGGGTCCGGTGCTCAAGTTGCCGCCGAAGAACTGCGCGGTCACGGTCACGTTGGTCGGGAACGAGACGCTTGGTACAGTGAGCCGGAGGACGCGGTCGCCGGGCAGGACGATCTGCGGAGTGCTCGTCCAAAGCAGGGTTCCCGGCGAAGGATAGGGGGTCGCGCTGGCGTCACCGTTCGCGTTGGCACCGTCGTTGGCATAGACACGCACGACCACGCGCTCGGCACCGTTGAGCGGGCCGGTCTGCAAGTAGAAGACCGTCATCTCGCTGACCACCGAGGCCTGGGTCAGGGTGATCTGGCTGCCGCGCTCGGGCCAGGCGGTCCATTGGGTGAAGTCGGGCTGACCGTTCCAGGCGCTGCCCACGCCCCCAGGGCCGTAGCTCGAGGTCAAGACCGAGGTGGCACGGTAGACGGTTTGCTGGGCCGGAGCAATCTGGGTGGCAGCGAGCACAAGGGCAACTGCGCAAAATGAAAAGGTCCGCATGCTAGATCCAGTCTAGCCCAGACTCTCGGCGCCAAGAACATCGCGCAAGGCGAGTCCGGCATTATCACCAGGTAGCGGTTACACCCAGGGCCGGGCGTTGGGGCCAAAGTTCGCCGAGTAGTACGGGACCACGGTCTCCATCGGCGCGACGATTTTGTCGATCTTCGCCTTGAGCCGGTCGTCAATCTTGGTCTGAGAGGCCCGCACGCCCTGCTCCAGTTGCGTCGGGGACTTCGCGCCAATGATCGGCACAGTCACGCCCGGCATGGATGCGACCCAACCCAGGCTCATCTCCGTCAGCGTCATTCCGTTCTTCGAGGCGAGCGCGGCCAGCCGGGTTACGACCTTGTTCGAGGCGGTGGTCACTCGGCCGAAGGGGTCGGTCTTCACGTAGCGTCCGCTCTTCGGACGTCCGAGGTACTTGCCGCTGAGCTGCCCGCCCGCCAGCGGAGACCAGGGGATCATCGCGAGGTCATAGGAGCGGCAGAAGGGCACCAGTTCCCTCTCGATGGAACGGTCGAGGAGGTTGTAGGGCGGCTGCTCGCAGACAAAGCACGACGCGCCAAGCGACTTCGCGACATAGTTCGCTTCGCAGACCTGCCACGCGGCAAAGGTGCTGCAGCCGAGGTACCGGACCTTGCCGGCGCGGACCAGGTCGTCGAGGGCACGTATCGTCTCGTCAATCGGAATGGCGGGCTGGGGCCGGTGGATCTGATAGAGGTCGATATATTCGGTGCCGAGGCGCTTGAGCGAGGCCTCGCAGGCAGCGATGACGTGCCTCCGCGAGTTGCCCCAGGCGTTGGGATCGTCGTCGCTCATCTTGCCATGGCACTTTGTGGCGATGACGAGGGAGTCGCGCTTGCCGCGGATGTGCTTGCCGAGGATGGTCTCGCTGGTGCCGCGGGCGTAGACGTCGGCGGTATCGAAGAAGTTGATCCCGAGGTCGAAGGCCTTAGCCATGACCTTGGCGGCGTCGGCCTCGGTGGAACCCCAGTCTTTTGGCTCCCAACCGAAGGTCATGGTGCCAAGACATGGGTTGCTGACCTGAACGCCGGTTCGGCCGAGGGCGCGGAACTCCATGCGGTGAACTTACCCCGCAGAGGAGAAACGTTGAGGCTCAGTCTTAGGCGATCTTGAACGCCTCTTCGGCCCGACCAACCTCCTCCGACACGACCTGCTGGATGATCGCGTACTGGGCCGTGGGGAGTCCGACCACCATCGCAATGTCGTCGGTGATCTCGTGCGAGCCTTCCACTTGATTGTTCGTAAAGCCCGCCTGGTGCGCGATCGAGTTCGAGAGCGAAACGATGCACGACTCGAGGAAGTACTGCTCCGAGCCCATCGGCTCATGGTGGAAGGAGACGCAGTCCTGGACCATCGCGTGCAGACCCCACTGCTTGACGACGATCCCGCCTAGCTGGGCGTGGTCAAATCCATAGATGTCACGCTCGACCTCGGTGAGTACCTCCTCTCGCCGCTTGGCCGAGTCCAGTGCCCGCGAAAGCTCTTCGGGCATGAACCGCTCCAGCGCGAGCAAGCCGATGTCGTGCAGCATGCCGGCGCAGTAAAGCATCTCGGCGAGGTGCGGCACTTTGAGTCGGCTGAGGATGCGGCACCCGGTTGCGACGGCGAGGCTGTGACGCCAGTGCTCCAATCGGTTGAAGCCCGAGCAGCTCGACCGGCCCGAGACCATCTGCTGCATCGCGGAACTGACGACGATGCTTCGGACGCAGTTGATCCCGAGGAAGCTGATCGCTCGGGGGACGGTCGTCACATCTTGCGCGCCGTAGTAGGCAGAGTTCGCCACCCGCAGGAGCTTCGCGGTTACGGCTGGGTCGCGCTCGATCGCCGTAGCGATCTCACGCTGGTTTGCATTCGGGTCGTCGGCCAGGCGCAGTACTGCACTCGCCGCCTGGGGAAGGACGGGCAGGTTCTCGGTACGCGACAGCCTGAGCTCCAGGCTGGAGAGATCCACAAGAAGGATCTTCGGCACGGAACCGGCCCGCTCTTAGGGACGAGCCGGCAGAATCGGGACTGGAAACCTTTTGCCCCTTCCGCACGTTGTTTGATAGTAATAGGCTCAATGAGTTGAGGCTGTCAGGACTATGCCACGCGACTACTATGAGCTTCTGGGCGTCGCCAAGGGCGCGTCGCAGAAGGAGATCCAGTCCGCCTATCGCAAGCTAGCGCGGAAGTGGCACCCTGACGTCAACCGCGACCCGGGTGCCGAAGCCAAGTTCAAGGAGATCAGCGAGGCCTACGAGGTTCTGAAGGACGACGAGAAGCGGAGGATGTACGACAGGTTCGGTGCCGACCTCGGTCAGGGGCAGCCGGGCGGGGCCTCTCCCGAGGACTTCCAGGCATATATGGACGCCTCGGGCTTCGACATTGGCGGCATCTTCGGCAACCTCTTCGGCATGGGCGGCATGCAGCCCGGTCGTCCACCGACAGACGTCGAACGCAGAGTGGACGTCACCTTGGAGGAGATTGACTCCGGGGCCAAGCGCACCCTCAGCTACTCCGTACCGGACGCATGCACGAAGTGCCACGGCAGCGGCTTTGTCCAAGGTAGGGACCGTAGCCGCGCCGCTTGCCCCACCTGCCGGGGCCAGGGAACGGTCCAAAACCAACGCCGCATCGTCGTGACGATCCCGCCCGGCTGCCAGGACGCCAAGAAGCTCCGCGTGCCGGGAGGCGGGACGCTCGGTTCGAACGGTCGCCGCGGCGACCTCTTCGTCCTTGTTCATGTCATCCCCCACCCCACCTTCCAGCGCGTCGGACATGACACCGAGGTCGAGCTCGCAGTTCCCTTCTCGGTGGCGGCACTCGGCGGCCTAGTCCAGGTGCCGACACCACGAACCACCGGCAAGGTCTCGGTTCCCGCTGGCACCCAGAGCGGCCAAGTCCTCCGCTTGAAGGGTCAGGGCGTTTCCAAGCTTGGCGGCCAACGAGGGGATCTTCGCGTCCGCATCAAGGTGGCCGTTCCGAAGTCTGTCACGGACGAACAGCGCGATCTGATCGAGAGGCTCGCCGCACTCGAGGCCACGAACTAATGGAAAGAAGCAACCAGCCCGTGTACATGATCGGTGTCGCCGCCGAGCTGTGCGGCGTACACCCCCAAACCTTGCGCCAGTACGAACGGCTCGGTCTGGTTCAGCCTGCGCGTGCGGGCTCGAAGAACCGGCTTTTTAGCGACTTCGACATCGAGCGAGTCCGCCAGATCCAGCGGCTCACCCAAGAAATGGGGGTCAATCTTGCCGGGGTCGAGATCGTTCTTCGCCTACTCGACGAGCTGGCAGACCTCCACCGTGAGGCGGAGGAGCGGATGTCCGAGTATCGCCGCGACCTAGAGGAGCAGCTGATCGCTATGCTCGCCAACTCCACCGCCCCGATCCGGCGCGATGCCTCGCTGCTGCCGGTGCCGCGACCGCTCCGGCCCGGGACTCGACGCTTCTAGGCCCGAGCCTCCGCCATACTTCCATATGGCCGAGTTTCCCGAAGCGCTCAGCTTCGACGACGTCCTCCTCCTCCCCGCGAGGTCGGACGTTCTCCCGACGGAGGTGGACACCTCGACCGAGATCGTCCCCGGCATCCGGTTGAACATCCCCGTCGTTTCCGCGCCTATGGACACCGTCACCGAGGCGCGGCTTGCCATCTCCATCGCCCGGGAGGGCGGGGTCGGCGTCATCCACCGCAACATGCCGATCGACGACCAGGCGGACCAGGTGGACCGGGTTAAGAGGAGTGAGCACGGGGTCATCACCGACCCGTTCAAGCTCGGACCGGACGAGACGATCGCCGACGCGGTCGCCCTCATGGCCCGATTCCGCATTAGCGGCGTACCCATCACAGATTCCAACAACCGGCTCGTCGGCATCCTCACCAACCGCGACATCCGGTTCGAGACCGAGTTCGACCGGCCCATCCGCGAGCGAATGACCTCGACCGAACTTGTGACCGGATTGCCCGGGACGACACTGGACGAAGCCCAAAAGCTCCTTGCCGAGCACCGGATCGAAAAGCTCCCGATCGTAGACGCCGACGGCAAGCTGAAGGGGCTAATCACGATCAAAGACATCGAGAAGGTCAAGCGCCACCCCAATGCGACAAAGGACGGGAGGGGCCGCCTCGTGGTCGGCGCTGCAATCGGCCCCCTGCGAGAGCCCTACGAGCGGGCCAAAGCCTTGATGGACGCAGGCGCGGACTTCGTCGTCATCGACGCAGCCCATGGTGAGAGTAAAGGTGTCATCGAGTGCACCCGGATGCTCAAGGAGCGATTGCCCGACCTTCGGGTGATCTCGGGGAACGTCGCGACCAAGAATGGCGTGCGCAGCTTGAAAGAGGTCGGTGCTGACGCGCTCCGGCTCGGGATCGGCGCCGGCTCGATCTGCACGACCCGCGTTGTCGCTGGTATCGGCGTTCCCCAGTTCACCGCCGTCTACGAGTGCTGCCAGGAGGCCAACGAGCTCGGCCTGCCCACGATCGCCGACGGCGGCATCCGCACGAGCGGCGACATTGTCAAGGCTCTCGCGGCCGGGGCGAGCACGGTGATGATGGGCAACATGTTCGCTGGCTGCGAAGAGTCGCCCGGCGAAACCGAGATTTTCCGCAACCGCGCCTACAAGGTCTACCGTGGAATGGGCTCCATCGCCGCGATGCGCCAAGGCTCCTCCGACCGCTACATGGCGGTCAAGTCGGCCGCCGCTACGATCATCCCCGAGGGGGTCGAGGGCCGGGTGCCCTTCAAGGGCCCGTTGAGCGACACTGTCGTCCAGCTCATGGGAGGGCTCCGCAGTGGCATGGGCTATGTCGGTGCGGGCAGCCTCGGCGACCTGCGTGCCAGGGCCCAGTTCGTCCGCATCACAAATGCCGGGCTCCGCGAGTCCCATCCCCACGACGTTTGGATCACCAAGGAGCCGCCGAACTACACCTCGCCCTTCGGCTACGGCGAGTCCGAGTGATCCGCGCAATATAATAGGGGCATGGCCGACCGCGTCCAAGTCTTCGACACAACCCTGCGCGACGGCGAGCAGAGTCCAGGCGTCCGCCTGAGCATGGACCAGAAGCTCGAGATCGGGCGCATGCTGGAAGACCTCGGCGTCAATATCGTCGAGGCCGGCTTCCCCATCTCGTCGCCCGGCGACTTCGAGAGCGTGAACACCTTGAGCAAGGAGCTCCGCAACGTAACGGTCTGCGGACTCACTCGCGCGGTCACCAAGGACATCGAGTGCGCTGCGGAGGCCCTGAAGCCCGCCTCGCGCCCGCGCATCCATACCGGCCTGGGCGTCAGCCGGTCGCACCTCGACCATAAGCTGAAGATGAGCAAGGAGCAGGCCCTAGAGAAAGGGGTCGCCGCAGTTCGGCTGGCCCGCAACCATGTGGACGACGTCGAGTACTTCATGGAGGACAGCGGGCGCGGCTACCTCGACCATCCGGAGTACCTCTACCAAGTCGCCGAGGCCGTGATCGCCGCCGGCGCCACCGTGATCAACATGCCGGACACCACCGGCTACATGTTCCCCACCGAGTACCGCGACTTTTTTGCCAACGTCATCGCAAACGTGCCGAATAGCGACAAGGCCGTCTTCTCCTGCCACTGCCACAACGACTTGGGTATGGCTACCGCGAACACGTTGGGCGGCGTCGTCGGAGGGGCGCGGCAGGTCGAGGTGACCGTGAACGGGATCGGCGAGCGCGCCGGCAACACGTCGTTGGAGGAGGTTGTGATGGCACTGGAGATCCGCAAGGACCTCTTCGGAGTGGAGACCACGATCAAGACCGAGAAACTGCTGGCCGCCTCTCGGATGGTCGCGAACCTGACCGGCATGATCGTGCAGCGCAACAAAGCGGTGGTCGGCGCGAACGCCTATGCGCACTCTAGCGGAATCCACCAGGACGGGGTGCTGAAGGAGCGCTCGACCTATGAGATCATCGCGCCAGAGCTCGTGGGTGCGGAGAAGTCGGAGATCATCCTTACCGCGCGCTCGGGTCGGCATGGACTGAAGCACCGCCTGCACGAACTAGGATTCAACTTCCCGGAGCCTCGGTTCGAGGAGATCTATACGAAGTTCCTCGAAGTCGCAGATACGAAGACCGAGGTTATGGACGACGACTTGCGTGTCCTGGTCGAGTCTGCCTAACCCCCCCCTCTTCTGCGGTGGATGAAGCGCATGGGTAGGGGGACACCTGGCTGGTCTCATGGAGCAGCCAGGTTTCGAACTTACGATTCGTGGCCCGGCTGATCTCATGGCTCGGCCGAGCCCCAACCCGAGCGGACACCCTGCCACCCCGCCCGTACTTCCGGGTAACGTCTAGCACCCGAATGAGCCGCCCGCCCACCGCCGGACTGATCCTTGCCGCTGGCTTGGGTACCAGGATGAAGAGCGAGATCCCCAAGGCGCTCCACCTGGTCGCAGGAATGCCCATGGTCGAGCTCGTCAGCCGGGCAGTCCGCGGCGCGGGCATCGCACGGCCCACCGTCGTCGTCGGGCACTGCGGCGAGGCCGTCATCGAGAGCCTAGGCGAGAGTCACGAGTTCGTTTGGCAGCGCGAGCAGAAGGGCACCGGCCATGCGGTGCTCATGGCCGCCGAGGCCCTCCGAGGACACCATGGTCCTGTCCTTGTCACCCCTGGCGATACGCCGCTGCTCTCCGCCGACACCTTGGCCCGCTTGATCGAGGCCTACCATGCGGAGTCGGCCCAAGTCTCCATGGCGACCTTCGTCACCGTCGAGCCCCAGGGTTACGGGCGGATCGTCCGCGACGAGTACGACGCAGTCGCGGGCATCGTCGAGGATCGCGACGCCACCCCGGCCCAACGTGCCATCCTCGAGGTGAACCCGGCCGTCTACTGCTTCGACTGCCAGCTTCTTCTCGAGGTCGTGCAAGGGCTCGGCACCGACAACTCCCAGGGCGAGGTCTATCTCACCGACGCCATCGCCGCCATCCACGCCCAGGGCGGAAAGATCGTGGCCGAGACCTTCGACGACCCGGACGAGTTCATGGGCGTCAACGACCGCTGGCAGCTCGCCGAGGCGGCAAGGATCCTACGGTTGCGCACCCTGCGCAAGCACGCGATGAACGGGGTCACGATCGTGGACCCCAGCAGCACCTACATCACGCTCGACGTCGAGATCGAGGCCGACGCACTGATCGAGCCCATGACCGTCGTCGAGGGCACGACCCGCATCGCCGCCGGAGCGAGGATCGGACCAAACGCTTGGGTGAAGGACTCCGAGATCGGACGCGACTGCCGGGTCTTCATGAGCCACGTAGACCAGGCGAGCATGGGCGAAGGCTCCCGCTGCGGCCCCTTCAGCAACCTACGGCCCGGAACTCGGCTGGGCGCAAGGGTCAAGGTCGGCAACTTCGTCGAAGTGAAGAACAGCGAGGTCGGCGAAGGTACCGCGGTCTCCCACCTCACCTACATAGGGGACGCCAGCGTGGGCTCCGGCGCAAACATTGGCGCGGGCACCATCACCTGCAACTACGACGGGTACAAAAAGCACCGAACCAAGATCGGGGACGGAGCATTCATCGGATCGAACTCGACCCTTGTCGCGCCGGTCGAGATTGGAGATAATGGGTTTGTCGCCGCTGGGAGCGTGATTACCAAGGAAGTGCCCGAGGGCGCTCTCGGCGTCGGCAGGGCGCGTCAAGAGGTCAGGGAAGGATGGGTCAACTCGTGGAAAGCCAAGAAGAGCTCCAAAGAATAAACGGCAACGAGCTCATTGACATGAAGCTCTTTTGTGGCAATGCCCACTCGGAGCTCGGTCAGCGCGTCGCCGACTATCTCGGCGTCCAGATGGGCCGCATGACCTCGACCAAATTCAGCGACGGCGAGCTCCGCATCCAGGTGGACGAGAGTGCCCGAGGAGACGACGTCTTCCTCATCCAGCCCACCTGCGCCCCGGTCAACGACTCTCTCATGGAGCTCCTGATCATGCTCGACGCCTTCCGCCGGGCCAGCGCCAACCGTATTACTGTCGTCTGCCCCTACTATGGCTATGCCCGCCAAGACAAGAAGCTCAAGCCACGAGAGCCCATCACTGCGCGCCTGGTCGCCGACCTTATCGAGGAGGCCGGTGCCCACCGCGTGGTCTGCATCGACCTCCACGCCGAGCAAATCCAGGGCTTCTTCGACATTCCGGTGGACCACCTCTATGCTGGGCCGATCATCGGTCGGCACTTCATCGGCCAGGGTTTCGACGAGCTCGAAGACGTGGTGGTGGTCAGCCCAGACGTGGCCGGGGTGGGCCGGGCCAGGGCCCTCGCCGAGATGCTCAAGGCCCCCATCGCGATCATCGCCAAGCGCCGTCCAGAGCCGAACAAGGTCGACATTGTAGAGATCATCGGTGATGTGGACGGTCGCCGGTGCGTGATGATTGACGACATGGTGGACACTGGCGGCTCGGTGATCCAAGGCGCCGAGGCCCTGCTGAAGCGCGGCGCTGTGGAGGTCATGGTCGCCTGCAGCCATGGCGTCCTGAGCGGGAACGCCTCGCAACGCCTGCAAGACAGCGTGGTGACCAAGGTTGTGTGCTTGGACACAGTTCCAATCCCGGGGAGCAAGCAGTTCCCCAAGCTGACCGTGCTGCCCTCTGCCCCGCTGCTGGGCGAAGCTATCCGACGGATCCATTGCAACCGCTCGGTGAGCGAGCTGTTCGGCGGCTGGCGCTAGGCTCTAGAGGCCGGAATTGCTGCGGGAGTCCGGTTGGGGACTTAGCGTTAGGTTCCCGCGCCAGGTGCAGGTGCTGGCCGCCGTCGCTGCCCGCCGCCTGCGCAAGTAGCCCCCCTCATTCCAGCGCGAAGGTTACGCTTACCGTCAGATCCACGGCGACCGAGCCCGAGCTCAGCACCGACTCCGGGGCGCCACCCTCTTCCGAGCCTGCGTCGTAAGAGACCGACTGGATCGCTACGTTGCGGTTGAACGCCCATCCGCCCGGGACCGACTCCGATATTCGCGTCGGCCTGCCTACCCGTGCTTTGAAGTTCTTGGCGAACTGGTCGGCCTTGGACTGCGCCACCCTGCAGGCCTCGTCGCGCGCCTGGGCCCGCAGCTTTTCTAGCTCCTCGATCGTGTAATCAATGCTGTCCACACGATTGGCGCCGGCGTCCAGCGCGGCCTGGAGCACGGCGCTCGCTTTGCCGACTTCCAAGACCCGAACCTCGAGGGAGCTGGAGCTGTGCCATGTGGTGATCCGCCGCTCGCTGTCGTAGCTCGGCCCGAGACGGTACTCCCGGGTCTGGACGTCATTGCTAGGGATCCCGGCCGCTCGCACGGCGGCGATGATCTTCTTGACCGTCGAATCGGTGTTCGCCTTGGCGGCGGAGGCACGGGCGTCGCTGAAGGCGCATCCGAGCCGGAGGACGACCAGGGTCGGAACGGCGCGGACGGTTGCGGTGCCGGTGACCTGGAGCCCGTCCTCTACGTAGCTGGTTCGTACCGAGACGGACTGGGGTTGGCAACCGGCGAGCAAGACGGCAGCCCCGAGGCAACTGGCTACCTTGAGCATGCCTACTCCAACGTTGAGGCGCAAGCTCTGAGTTCCCTGGCGGCGCGAAGCGATGGGGTGCGAAGGCGATCCGGCGTTACAACGCAGTCCAAGGTGGTGCTTTCGAGAGGAACCGTCGCCCTGGCCCCATTCCCCGCCGTCGCCGCCCGCCGCCGCACACTCCGCGGCAAAGTGATTCGCTCATTTTCGGCCTGATTGCCAGGCTCGTGTAGCCCAGCTCGGTGGGTGTGATGCTCAATACAGTCGTCTTGCCTTACAACGCAATCTTCCTGTTGCCGAACTCGATCTTGGTATTCCTTCGCCCAGACTCCTGAGGCGCTCCTATGATCGTCGCAGGAACCCCTACGGTCGTCGCAGGCGCCCGTAAAGAGGACGTCGGACCGAACCCGCGAGGCCGCCCACGGCGTGAGAACGCACGGGTAAGGGAGTACGATCAGGCCCTATGCCGTTCCGAGTCGTTGACCACCCGCTGGTCGCGGTGCTGATGACCCAGCTCCGGGACAAGTCCACCGAACCCGCATTCTTTCGTCCCGCCGCCGGGAAGCTCGCCGAGCTCGTGCTGGTCGAGGCGACTCGCGGCCTTGCCACCGTGCCGACCCAGGTCGAGACGCCGTTAGACACGTGCGAGGGGGCCCGCTTCGCGCGGGGCCTGGCGGTCGTGCCCGTCCTGAGGGCAGGGCTCGCGATGCTTGAGCCTGCCCTGCGCCTCTTTAGCGACGTGGCGGTCGGCTACATCGGCCTGGAGCGCTCCCACACCACGGCGATTGCCTCGAGCTATTACTGCAATCTGCCAAATCTAGCCGACCGGGACACCCTGCTCGTAGACCCCATGCTGGCGACCGGCGGATCAGCGAGCCAGGCGGTATCGCTGCTGAAGGGCAAGGGCGCGACGCGGGTCGTGCTTGCGTGCGTAGTGGCCGCTCAGGACGGAGTGGATCGAATGGCGCGCGACCACCCGGACGTGGAAGTGGTCGCCGCCGCACTCGACCCCGAGCTGAACGACCAGAAGTACATCGTGCCGGGCCTGGGCGACTTCGGCGACCGGCTCTACGGCACGCTCTAGCCCTTCATATAGCCGCCGACCAGGGCGCGCTCGTCGCTCGCCTCCTGAGGCGCGCGGAAGGGGATTACGGTGCTGACGCCAGGCTCCTGCATCGAGACGCCGAGCCAGACGTCGGAGTTCTCGATCGTAACTTGATTATGGGTGACGACGACGAACTGTGACCGGCCCTCGAAGCTACGGAGGAGCGCGACGAACCGCTCCACGTTTCGGCCGTCCAAGGGGGCGTCCACCTCGTCGAGGACGACGAGCGGGCTGGGTCGAACCTTGAGCAGCGAGCAGAGAAAAGTCAGCGCGCCGAGGGCCCTCTCGCCGCCGCTAAGCAACTCGAGGCGCTGGCGGCGCTTACCCGGGAGCGTGACCTGGATGTCCACGCCGGCATCGAGCGGGTCTTCTGCGTCCACGAGCGAGATGTCTGCTTCCCCCCCCTCAAAGACTTTGACGAAAGTCTCTTGGAACTGTCTGCGGACTTCCTCAAAGGTGGTCTCGAACCGCTCGCGGGTCAGAGCGTCGAGCTCGCGGATCGAAGCCTCGATCTGCTCCTTTCCTCCGACGACGTCGGCGCGTTGGGCTGCGAGATCATCGTGTCTGGTCGTGAGCCGCTCATAGGCGTCTATGGCGCCGAGGTTCACCTCGCCCATGGCCTTGATCCGCCGCCGAAGCGACGTAACGAGGCTGGCGGCGTCTGCCTCTGGCTTTCCTTGCTCCGCGAGGGCTCGGGCGGCGGGCTCGTCCAGGCCGTATTCTTCGAGGAGCCGGGCTGCGGTAGCAGCGCGCTTGAGATCGTGGCGAGTGATCGCGATCTCCAGCTTGTGGGACTCGGCCTCGGCGACGGCTACCGTCGACCTGGAGTCGGCCGCCGCGCGTTCTGCGTTCCGTGCCGCCTCTTGCGCAGTCGCCCGTGCCGCGGCGTGTCGGGCGGCCTCTTTGGCGGCCTTGTCCGCCGCGGCGACCCACTTCTCGTGCTCGGCGGTCGCCTCGGCGATCTCGCGGTGGAGCGCCTCGGTCTCCGGCCCAACGTTGTCCCGACGGGCGCGGCCCGCTTCGATAGCCTCGGTGACCGCGACCAGTCTTCGGGTGAGATCCTCGACCCGCTGCCCGGCGGCTTGGGCTCGCGAAGAGGCCGCGGCAAACTCCGAAGTCTGAGCCGTGGTCCTGGCGCTGAACTCGGCCCACTCCTTCCATGCTGTTTCCCTCTCGGCCTCTGCCGCCGCGAGATCCACTTCCTCGGGGGCTTCGAGCGAGGTCGCAAGCTGGGCTCGCTCGGCTTCCAGACGTGCGCACGCCCGCTCAGTCTCCCGATGCTCGGCAAAGACGGCGTGTCGGAATGCGGACGCCTCCTCCCGGGCAATGGCGAGCGGAGCGAGCGCGGCATTGGTTTCGTCGTGAGCCTCCTGTCGGGCCTGGCCGTCGCTCTGTAGCTTGCCCAGGGCGTCCTCGACCTTTGTCAGCTCCTTGCCGAGGGACTGCAGCTCGCTTTCGACTTGCGCAAGCTCGGCGGTGCGTTCTACCATCCCGGTGCCTTGCCGGGCCGCCTTCCCGCCAGTCACGGCGCCGCCGGAAAAGACGACATCGCCCTCCAGTGTCACCGCCTTCGACCAACCCGGCGTGCCGACGAGCTTGAAGCCCGCATCCAGGTTCTCAACCACAAGCACTCTGCCGAGGAGGTTTTCGACCACGGGCCGGACGCGATCCTCGCACTCCACAAGGGCGCTCGCGACTCCGACCACTCCCGGACGACCAGCCAGACGATCGGCGCCGGAACCGCCGCGCGACTGGACGAGGGTGAGCGGTTGGAACGTGGCCCGGCCAGCCCGATTTTCTCGCAGGAAGCAGATCGCATGCTTGGCCGTGCCCTCGTCGGGGACGATCAGGTCGTTCGCGGCCGCTCCGAGGGCGGCGTCAATGGCGGCAGCGTGCTCGGGGGCCACTGCCAAGGCCTCGCCGACCGGGACGAAGTCGCCTTTGACCTCGCCGCGCCGGGCCGCTTCGAGAACGGCGCGCGAACCTGCGGAAAGGCCGTCGTGGGCGTTAAGGCTCGCCTGAAGGCCCGACCTCTTCCCTTCCAGCATCGCCGAGCGAGCAAGGACATCCCGCCGGTGGACAGTGGCTGCCTCGATGGCCTCGCCCGCTGCTGCAGCGTTCGCCAGGATGCCTTCGAGTCCCTGCCTTGCCTCTTCGTGCCGGGCGATCGCGGCCTCGAGCTCGCTTTCTGCGGCTTCCAAGGCTTCGCGCAGCTCGACCATCGCTTTGTTCGCGCCGGTGAGCTCCCGCCCCAAGTCTTCGGCGCGTCGCTCTCGGTGAGCCAGTTCTATCTCATAGGCGCGGCGTCGGTCGTCGAGCGTCTTGGCCTGGGAGAGGCGCTCCTCGGTCTCCTGGAGCCGGGTTTGGAGCCGCTCACCTTCCTCGCTCGTGCCGGAGACCCGGCTCGTGACCTGCTCCAGCGTCGCCTTCTCGCCTTCGGCGACGGCGTGAGCCTCGGCGAGGTCGGCTTCGACCTGGGCAAGCCGTTCCAACCCCGCGTTGCCTTCGTCTTCGAGAGCGGACTCGAGGTCACTGAGGCTGGCCAGGCGTGCCTTCGCCACTTCGAGGGCGGTGCGGGCGAGGTCGGCTTGCCGTTGGGCTTCGGTCTCCTTCGCCCGCGCCTCGGTGAGGGCGGCTTCCCATTTCTCGGCTTCGTCCAGCGCTGCTCTCTCGGTCTCGGTGTGGCCCTCGGAAAGGGCCCTCTCGTTCTCGATGGTCTTGCGGAGGGACTCTGTCCGCGCCGACGCCTCCTCCAGGGCCGCGCTCGACTCGACCAGCTCGGTGGCGAGCAAGCCGGTCTCGATGCCCCGTAGCCGCCCCGTCAGCTCTCGATACTCCAGGGCCTCCTTGGCTTCAGCCTCGAGAGGCCCGCGTTGGTTCTGGAGCTCGGCGATCACGTCGTCGACCCGGGACAGGTGGTCGTTGGCAGCGGCGAGCCTCCGCAGTGCCTCTACCCTCCGGAGGCGGTATCGCTGCACCCCGGCTGCCTCGTCGATCCACTGCCTGCGCTGATGCGTCGAGGCGGCAAGGGCCTGGTCTATCTCGGACTGCGAGACGATCGCGTACCCGGTACGACTGAGCCCGGTATCGGCCAGCAACTCGGTCACGTCGCGCAGGCGGCAGGTGCGCCGGTTGATCTGATAGGTGTTGTCCCCGTCCCGGGTCACACGGCGACTGGTCGTGACTTCGGCGGCATCGATCGGAAGCAATCCGTCCTCGTTGTCAAATGTGACCGAGACTTCTGCGAAGCCGAGCGGCTTGCGGTGGCTCGATCCGGCGAAGACGACCTCCTTGCCGCTCTGGGCGCGTACCGACCTCATGTTCGGTTCGCCCAAGCCCCACACCAGGCCGTCCACAATGTTCGACTTGCCGCAGCCGTTCGGACCAACGATCGCGACGATGTCCCCGTCCAGGGATATGTCCGTCCTCTCCGCGAAGGTCTTGAAACCGAACAGTCGAATGCGCTTGAGCCGCATGGGATCCTAAAGGGAAAGGACGGAGCGGGCGAGTCGAACGCGCTCCTAGTTTTTCCACACGATGGGACCAGATACAGTCAAGGCGTGCGGGCTTTGCTCTGCCTTCTGGCCGTCTCCGGTTGCGCCCGGCCCCCGTCTGCGGTTCCGGTTACGGTCACGAGCCCGCCGAAAGCGTTGCTGACGGCGCTGGTCGCCAGCGTAGAGCTTGAGGCCAACGGTCTCCCAGGCAGGGGCGCGCGGGCGTGGGAGGCGAGCGCGGATTCGGGGCTGACCACGGTTCCGGTTGAGTTGAGTATTGAAGCTGCGGTGAATGGGGCGCAGCTGCCGGCTGGTCGGCTCACCCGGCAGTTTTCCGGCCTGAGGTTCGCAGGGGACGCGGGAGCATATGGTTTCAGCCTCGTCGTCCGGGAGGCTGGGACTTTCGCGTTCGAGCTTACGACCACCTCCGCCGACAAACTCGACATCGCTTGGGAAGTGGATCTGCCTGCGGGGTGGAAGTCCAGGACGGACGGCGAGGAGCGAATCGAGAGCGGCAAACATGTCCAGGTCTCCAAGCTCTTGGTCACCGCACCGAAAGACTCGCCAGCCCTTGGCCTCGTACCGCCCAGAATCGTGATCGAAGGCCCTAAGGAGGATCAGCTCCGGCTCGACGACCTGGCAAGGGCGCTCGGACAGGACCGCGCGGTGGACTTTTGCGGGATCTCGCCGTTCGGGTCGTCCGGCACCAAGTACTCTAGCCGTGTCTTCTGGGACGCCGACGTTTGGCTCCTGCCCGCGCTCGCTCTCACCCACCCGACCCGCGCCCGGACCGTGCCGACATTTCGCATCCAAACCGGGAGGGCGGCACTGTCGGCGTCATCTGCAGAGCACCCCAGTGCCCAGGTTGCATTCAAGGTGCCGTGGGAGACTGGTGCGGACGGATCGGAGCTTTGTACGGGCCCGGGGTTGCACGCAGCGCATGTCACCGGCAGCGCAGCATGGGGCATGGGGTACGCGGCCCGTTTAGGCCTTACCGACCAGCACATCGCCCACTGGTATCGGAATCTGGCCAAGGGGTACTACGAGCACCGCGCGGATCTCGTGAACGACTTGGTCACCGTACCTGAGACCCTTTCTCCCGACGAGTTCGCGATGACTCCGAGCGACACGTACACGAACCTCGTTGCCCACCTCGCAATCGGTCGCAAGGCACCCTACATCCCGACCCTCGGCGACCGCGTGCTGAACTTCGAAGGCGACGGGGAGCAAGACCTCCAGCAACACGCTCTTCTTCTCGGCCTCTGGCCGCTTGAGCATCCTGCGCTCTTGCCTCGCGCTCGTCAGATCCTCGCTCACGAAAAGGGACGGAGCACAGAGAACGGCCCGGCCATGTCGCTCTCCATCGAGGCCCTTCTCGAAGCCCGTTACGATAATCCTACTGAGGCGATGCGGATTTGGCGTCGCTCGATCGACCGGTACGCCTATGGCCCGGCCCGTAACTTCGGCGAGACCCCACGGCTGCCCGAGGGCTCCTTCCAGACTGGGGTGGCGGGCTGCTGGTCAGCGGTCGTATACGGGTTCGCGGGAATCCACATTGGCGACCAGCCTGTCGCCAGGGCGGTTTGGAGCCGGAAGCTCATGTCCGGCACTTGGGTCTCTGCACGCCCGAGCCTGCCCCCGGAGTGGAATTCCCTTGCGATCACCTTGTACCTGGACGGCGAACCGGTTCCGCTGAAGCTCCGCATGGGCATGCCAGCGAAGCAAAGCCCAGATAGCCGATAATCCGTCCTGGATGCGGAGCCTAAAGTACTCGCACTCGCTCGAGGTCGTCCAGAGCCTGCCCGAGCCCTTGCGCCCCTTGCGCACGTTGGCGTACAACTACTGGTGGACGTGGAACCATGAAGCACGTTCGCTGTTCCGCCGGCTGGGACGGGAAACGTGGGAGGCTGTCGGGCACAATCCGGTCGAGCTGCTGCACCGTCTCGAACCGGAAGCCCTCGATCGAATTGCCAGTGACGAGGTTTTCGTCACCCAGCTCAACCTTACTGCCCAGGCGCTCGAGGAGTACATGGTGCGCGAGACCTGGTTCGACCGGGTCCATCCCGGCAAGCGGGAGGAGATGCTCGTGGCGTACTTCTCGGCCGAGTTTGGCGTGAGCGAGGCTCTGCCGATCTATTCCGGCGGTCTTGGCGTCCTTGCCGGCGACCACCTCAAGGCGACAAGCGACCTTGGCGTTCCGCTTGTGGGGGTCGGCCTGCTCTATGCACGCGGCTACTTCCGTCAGTCGCTCAGCCCGGACGGCTGGCAACAGGAACACTATCCCCGGTACGACTTCCACCGGCTGCCGCTGACCCTTGTTCGCGAACCCGACGGTAGTCCAAGCCGAATCTCGATTGATCTCGATACCTCACAGGTGCTGTGCCAGGTCTGGCTCGCCCAAGTAGGGCGGGTCAAGCTCTTCCTCCTCGACTCCAACCTCCTGCAGAACGAGGACTCGACCCAAGGGATCACGGACACCCTTTACGGCGGCGACGCAGAAATGAGGCTTCGACAGGAGACGATCCTTGGCGTCGGCGGGTACCAGGCCCTGCGGAAGCTCGGGTACGAGCCCAGTGTCTGCCATATGAACGAAGGACACTCCGCGTTCCTCGCACTGGAGCGAATCCGCGATGTGATGCAGAGCCAGGGGGTGGACTTCCGTACCGCTCGCCAGGCTACGGTAGCGGGCAACGTCTTCACGACCCATACGCCGGTGCCGGCAGGGTTCGACCTTTTTGAGCCCGATCTCGCCAAGCGCTACTTGGGCCCGATCGCCAAGCGGCTCGAAATCACGGACGACAAGCTGCTTTCGATGGGACGGCTCGAGGAAAATGGCGATCCGAGGTTGAACATGGCCGCCCTGGCGATGTCGAACTCTTGCGCGGTCAACGGAGTCTCGCAGCTGCACGCAGAGATCAGCCGAAACATGTTCTCTGGCCGCTGGCCCAACCTTCCGCTCGAGGAAGTGCCGATTGACCACGTGACGAACGGCATCCACACCATGACCTGGATGTCGCGGGGAACGACCGAGCTCTTTGACAGCAGGCTCGGCCCGGCCTGGCGAGAGGATCCGTCGAACCCCGAGGTTTGGGATCGCGTCGGCCAGATTCCTGACCGGGAGATTTGGGAGATGCGTGAGAACGAGCGCGGAGACCTTGTCCGGTTCTGCCGACGTCGCCTGCGCCAGCAGCTCCGCCAAGGCAGCGCAGGCCCGGAGGACGTTGCCGAGGCGATGGACGTCCTCGACCCCAGGGTGCTCACCATCGGTTTCGCGCGCCGGTTTGCCACGTACAAGCGCGCAGGCCTCATTCTCAAGGACCGCGAGCGGCTGAAAAAGATTCTTACCCATCCCGACAAGCCCGTGCAGATCGTCTTCGCCGGAAAGTCACACCCGAAGGACGACGGAGGCAAGCAACTGATCCAAGAGTTGCACGAGTTCATGCGCGAGCCGGAAGTACGCAAGAGCGTGGTCTTCATTCAGGACTACGACATGGCGATTGCCCGAAGGATGATCCAGGGGGTGGATGTCTGGTTGAACAACCCACGTCGGCCTTTCGAGGCAAGCGGGACCAGTGGGATGAAGGTAGTGCCGAACGGGGGATTGAACTGCTCGATCTTGGACGGCTGGTGGGCCGAGGGGTACGAGCCAGGCACCGGCTGGCGAATTGGCGAAGAAGCGCAGAATCCTGATGAGGGCTATCAGGATTGGCTCGACAGCCGAGCTCTCTATCATATCCTGGAGAACGACATCGTTCCGTCCTTCTATTACCGGACCGAAGGCGGCGTGCCCACGGCATGGATCGACATGATCCGCGCCTCTTGGAAGGGCCTCGCGCACCAGTTTTCTGCCCATCGGATGGTGGAGGAATACACCTCCAAGTTCTATGTCCCCAGCTCGGACTCGTACCGCCGGATGAGCAACGACGGACTTGCCGGGGCGAAGGCCGCGCTTCAGTGGCGAGACCGCGTGGCGGCCGGTTGGTCGGGCATAAAGATCGTCCGGGTTTCGGACGACGCGGAGTCCTCAAGCCCGGTCGGAAGCACTCTGACGGTGCGCGCCGAACTAGAGATGGGAAGCCTGAGCCCCGCGGACTTGAGCGTCCAGGCGCTCTTTGGGCACGTTACGTCGAACCGAGACCTCTCAGACCTTGAGACGATCGAGCTCGAGCATGTAGGATCGGAGGGCACGAGCCACCTGTACCAAGGATCGGTCCGGTTAGATTGTGCTGGCCAGAGAGGCTACGTAGTGCGGGCGATCCCACGGCACGAGGTCGTCAGCGTCCGGCACGAGCTACCGCTCGCAGTCTACGAGTCGCCGGTCTAGAAAAAAGCGGCCCGCCTCGAAGGGCGGGCCGCTCAATCTCCTTACGGAGCAGTGGTTAGGGAGTGAGCTCCCAGGTCACGTAGTCGGTCTCGTGGCACCAGGCCGAGACAGCCGCAGGGCCGGTCTGGCTGATCCTGAACCGGGCGAGCATGGCGTTGCTCGGGCCGATGTAGTTGTTGGCACCAGCGTTCACGGTGACCGTCCGAGTCACGAACGACGTGCCGAGGGCACCGTTCGTCGTCGCGCCCCAATTGTTCGTGCTGTAGTTCCAGAGCTCGAGCTGCTGGTTGAACGAACCGGCGTGGACCATGCGGGCCAACTGGTCGTACACGATCTGGGAGGCGGTGGAGCCCGGGGCGGTCGTCCCAAACTCGACATTCACCGGCGGGACGATCGAGTTCGGAACGATGAACTTGCATACCCGGAGGTAGTTCGTGTCATCGGTCTGAACGCTTGCAAGGTTCCCTGCGTCCTGTCGCCCGAGTCGGACGGTGAAGGACCGCGGGACTACCCGCGCCCGGACCGTGAGGGTCGCGGATCGGGTCGCGGTCGCATTGCTGTAGCAGTTGTTGAACACGATCGAGGCATCGGTGTAGACACCGTAGCCAAGGCCGTTCGCCGTGGCGTTCGGGCCGATCGTCACGTTGACGTTCGAGCCGAAGACCTGCCCACTGCCGTTGGTGGCGCTAAGCCACGAAGGCAGGCTGGTCAGTTCATAGGCGTAGCCGACCGGCCCGGTGTTGCCGAGCGTGTAGACCGAGTTCGCAGGAGAGAACGGGCCACCGACGAAGCCAGTGAAGGCCATGTTCGTCCCGGGCGAGACGGTCATCACGCCGGCGGCCGTGCCGTCGGCGGTGGTGATGCCGACGCGGGTGCGCCAACCACCGATACCGCTAACCTCGGAATAGCCCCACATCTTTTGCGGGCCGCTAGCGCCGCCGTACGCGTAAAAGTCCCCCCAGTCGAGGGTTCCCTGGAAGTAGTCGCCCCAGCGTCCGCTGGCGTTGCCCGTCCCGGACTCGACCGAAAGCGAACTGCCAAGGGCACCAGCGTTCCAGCCAACGTACCGCATGTTCACAAACTCGCCGGCAATGGACCGGCTGAACCACCAGACTGCGTTGTCCTGGTAGTTTGCGCTCGGTGCAGCGAACCAGTAGTGGCGGACGCCGTCGGTGAAGTTGACGTCTTCGCCGACAGCACCGTTAGTCGGGTCTACCGCAAGCAACCGAGCTGAACACCGGTTACCAAAGTTGGGGTCGTTGGTGTTCAGGGAGGTGAACAACGTCATGGACGTCGTCTGTCCCGGCACCCCGTCAATGATTTGGCCGTTGTACGACCGGCAGTCGATGGTATCGAGCGATCCGCCGTTGTGCGTAGCGTCAGGCGGGGGCGAGTATGACGTAATGTCGATGTGGCTCGCAGTGCGCACGCGCCCGGCACCCACGTTCAGCGGATCCTGGATCTTTTGGATGTAAAGCCGGCTCCCTCCGCCAGAACGGGAGTTGAAGCAGACGCCGTCCCAGCCACCCCCAAAACTGTAGAGCATATGGGTGCATCGGATTGTGTCGGCCGTAGTGCCGTCGCTGTTCGTCGCGATGTTGTAGACAGTGGCGGTTGCGCCGCCGACCGCATAGATCTCGGCAGGGTTGAAGATCCAAAGCCCGGCCCGGAAGCCACTGCCTCCGAACTGGTTACCTGCAGCAAAAAGGGCTTGTGCCGAGTATCCCCAGTCGTAGTAGTCCGAGAACGAGCCGGCTCCGAAGATGCCCTGGCCGCTGAAGTACTTCCACGCCCATTCCCCCAACGGGTCGGAGCTGGTCGTGCCCATCGTGACGAGGTTCGACGGGTTGCCCGTGCCGCGGTGCCAGAGCATGCCCCAGCGGAAGCGCCACGGATCGTAGAAGACCTTCGGGTCAAAATAGAACCCGCTGGGGTCGCCCAAGAAGTCGCCGATCCGCGAGTTGAACAGCTGGTTGCCGCACTTGTCGTAGATCGCCCACCGGTCGTTCACAGTCTCGATGTAGTGGTTTTGGCCGACCGCCATGCACGGGTCGGGAGGGGTCAGACTGGTCTGCGGGATCCCCTCGAACTCGCCCACGAGCGGCGAGGTCTGCGGGGACTCCAAGTCAAGGAACGTCTTAGCCCTGTTGTTCGGGTCCAGCGGTACGAACTCGCTCGGAACCTTCCCGTGTGCGTTCGGGCTGAACGTCGGGCCAGGGGTGTGAACGATCGGATCACGCGGCGAGGCAGAGCCCCAGGCGATCGCCTTCGTCGTCGGGGTCCCGTCGCTCGGGCCCCACTTTACGGACATCCAGCTGTCGTCTGGAGTCATCGGCGGTGCGGTCGCTCCGACAGCCTGTCCGTGCGCTGTGGCACCGACGGCGAGCAGAGCGAAGCCCACCAGTGTGGATTTGATTCTCATAGTCCTCCTCCCACCAATAAATGGGATTGCATCCATTGTACACAGGCAAGCGAGAGTTTCAGACGGCCGGTTGCCGCCTTTGCGAGAAATTTACGAAACACTTTCAAATACCGGCAATTTTGCTTGGCTTGCCGCCACATGGCATAATCTCAATGTGGAATCTGGAGAGTCGGTCGCGACGAAACTGGCAGACCTGATGGAGGAGTTTGGCCTCGAAACTGCGAGCATCAATTGCGATGGGGTCAAGGTTGCCTTCTCGCGCCTGGCCGAAGCGCCCGCAAGCGCTCAACAAGCTGCAGCTCCGGAAAAGCAGTCCGCTACGAAGGAGCCAGCCGTCAAGCCTCTCGACTCCGGCGTGACGGTGGACAGTCCGACGAGCGGAATCTTCTACTCTCGGCCCAGCCCCGGGGCCAAGGCCTTTGTCGAACCCGGAGAAACCGTGCAGGTTGGCGACGTCATCGGGATCATCGAAGCGATGAAGGTGTTCAACGAGATCACGAGCACGGCGAACGGGACGGTCACGGAAGTCGTCGCACAAGACGGCCAGCTTGTGAACCCAGGCGACCCGCTCATCCGTCTCTCGTGACCCGGGTCGGCTGTTACCAGCTCCCGGTCACAGAGGGAAAAGTCGAAGAGAACTTGGCCCGGGCCGGTTCGGCGATCCGAGACGCCGCCGCCCAGAGCATCCAAGTCCTCGTGCTCCCGGAATGCTTCCTCACCGGTTTTTTGTGTGCTAGCGAGGATGAGGCGCATGCGTTAGCCCTCGACGTCGGTCGCGGCGATGAAGGGATGCTCGTGTCCCCAGGCCCTGTGCTCTCTGCGCTCCAGCGTGTGGTGGAAGATATGGGCGTCGTCACGATCGTGGGCTATGCGGGCCGCGACTCAGGCGGGCTGTACAACGCGGCGGCGCTCCTCGAACCGGGCCGGCCGCCGCGATACTACGCAAAGACCCATTTGCCAGTGCTGGGGTTCGACCGATTCGCGCGGCCCGGGTCGAGCCTGCCCGTCTTCGAGACCGCTCATGGCCGCATCGGCATCGTGATCTGCTTCGACCTCCGGATCCCGGAGGCGTCCCGAACCTTGGCTCTCCGCGGTGCCGATCTGATCGTTCTGCCGACAAACTGGCCCAAAGGGGCCGACTTGACCCCACTCCACTACGCCCCGACCCGCGCCTCGGAGAACCGGGTCTTCCTCGCAACGTGCAACCGTTGTGGCGGGCACGGAGGTGTGGAGTTCATCGGCCAAAGCGCCATCCACGCCCTCGAAGGTGAGCGCCTGGCTTCCATGGATCGCGAGGCGGGGCTCATCTGGGCGGATCTCGACCTTCCCTCCGCTCGGAGGAAGACCCGCGTTGTGATCCCCGGTGAATACGAGACCGACACGTTCGCGACAAGGCAACCCGAGATTTACGGGCCCTGAAGGGCTCTCAGCGCCTTCAGGCACAGTTCGACGCCTTCGAGCGGAGTTCTGGTGCCGTACTGCTCGTGCTCGACAACGAGCCACTGCGCGTCCGTTGCCGCCGCCAAGACCTCGCGCCACGGCACTTCGCCCTCGCCGATCACGGCGCCGACCTCGGGAGCGGCGTGTTCCTTGACGTGAAGGGACTGGCCACGCCCCGGATAGTCGAGGATCGGTTGCACCGCGCTCACACCCCCGCTCATTCCGTTTGCCGTATCGTATTGCAGGACAAAGTCGTCCGGTGTGTTCTGCGCAATCACGTCCCAGGGCCGTTCCCCGGTCGGCAGGGGCCTCATGTCCGCCTCATGGCAGTGATATCCGCACCCCAGTCCGTCGGCGCGAAGGTGCTCTAGGATCGAAGTGAACTTGTCGGCCGTTTCCAGGCACGCGTCCTTGGTGGCACGCATCTCTGACGGGATTCCTGGCACGATCAGGAGCGGGCAGCCTAGGGTCTCGTGGTAGAGGATCGTCTCTTGGATCGTATCGGGCTGGAGTGTCGCCCACCCGGCATGGGTGCTCGGCGAGCGAAGCCCCAGGTCCGAGAGGGTCCGGGCGAGCTGCGTCGCGGCGGCCCCGTGGTACCCCGCAAACTCGACCCCCTCGTAGCCCATTTGGGCGACGGCGGCAAGGGTTCCAGAAAGATCGTTGGCACAGTCCTCACGGACAGACCAGAGCTGCAGTGCGACGGGAGTCGGCATAACCGACCGATGTTATCCGTTCGCTAGGCAGCGCTCGGCCCTGCGACGCTGTGAAGGTCGGAAAACCCGTACTCTTTGGCCAACTGGGACACGCGGTAGATCCCACCCGTCTTCTGAATCACGTTCTTGTCACCGGCGAGGTGCGCGACCGCGATTCCAGCAAAGCCCGTGGACTCCGAATCTTGCAGGGCGGACTCCTTCTGATAGTCGCGCTCAGTGGCGCGGTACATCGCGAGGACCCTTTCCGTCCGGACTTGGCCCGGAGCCAGCGCGATGCTCGCGATATTGTGCTCCTTGAGCTCGAGCCCAATAGCGAAACTCATCCGGTTGAGTGCCATCTTCGCGACGTCGTAGTAGAGGTTTCCGAGATAGTGGAAGTCGTCCCATGCGGTGACATGGACGATCAAGCCCGACTTCCGCTTCAGCATCAGCGGCACTGCGAAGTGCGAGGCAAGGAGCTGCGAGCGGAGGCCGACGGTGAACATCCCGTGCCAGTGTCGGAACGGAAGCTCCCAGAAAGGTGCCGTGAACTCGTTGGGCTCGAACTGCTCAAAGCCGCCCCAGACATTGTTGACGAGGATGTCGAGCCGGTCGTGGCTCTGAGAGATTTTCTCGAACAGGCGCTCGACATCTCCCAAGACTGTGTGGTCGCACTTGACCGCAATGCCATGGCCGCCTTGGTTGGTCACGTCTTCGGCGGTCATCTCGACCGTCCCGGGCAAGCCGTCGGTGCGCTGGCCCCCGCGGATGCTCCGGCCGGTCACATAGACGGTCGCACCAGCGGCTCCGAGAGCGAGCGCGATGCCCTTACCGGTGCCTCGCGATGCCCCGGTCACGAGGGCGACTCTTCCTTCAAGTCTTGGGAGGGTTGGGAATTGCATAAGGGCCGGACCGACGGTCTCTATCATCGGCAACGGGAGCAGCCAGCCTTAGTCCAAGACCGCATCTGGACGGGACGAGCCTAGGGGTTCCAGTCCACGCCATCGAGGCACCCTTCGCCTCGCGGCACGACGACATTCAGCGCCCCAGGGAGCGACACGGCCTCCAGCGGGGCAGGGTCGAGGAGTTCTCCGTCCACGGTGACGCTCACAGCGGGTCTGCTCACGAGCGTGCAGCGCGCCGCTTCGGCCCACCAGACTTCTGGCAGCGCGACGTGCCCGCCGAATGCGATGGTCGTGGCATATCGCCACATGTCAGCCTTCCTCTCAGCTCGGACGGCATAGATGCTAAGCCGGCCTGAGCCCAAGCTTGCCGTCGGTGAGAGCGGAAAGGGGCCGCCGTGCAGCCGACCGTTCCCCACAACGGCTTGGAGAGTCGTCAGCGTGACCTCCTCGCTCTCCGTCGCCACATCCAACTCAAACGCCACTGCCCGGCGCAGTGCGCTCGCCACCGCGGAAACGTATGCAAGCTTGCCTACGATTCGCTTGGCAGCCGGTTGCAGGCTTTCTGCGATCAGAGTGGTCAAGCCTATCGTGGCGACGTTAACAAAGTACCGTCCCCGCGCCTGGGCAACGTCAACGGGCTGAATCTTGCCTTCGACGAGGGACTGCACCGCAGCTTCGATGCCAGTCGGGATACCGAGGTCACGGGCAAACTGGTTTCCGGTTCCCGCCGGCAGTACCATCATGGCGCTGGGAGTTCCCAGAAACGCCGAGCACGCTGCACCCAGGGTTCCGTCCCCCCCGCCGATGGCTACGACCGGACACCCTTGTCCGACAAGCGCCCGGGCACGTGTGACGAGCGGACCGACCTCGCGGTACAGCGTCAGCTCGGTGGGCTCGATCCCGACCGATTCCAAGACAGGCCTAACTCGCGCGGCCCAAGCCCTTCCCTGCCTCGACCGCACGTTGAGCAAGACAGGGACGCGCCTTTCCAATCCCGGCTAGCCGCCTTGGCGCGGGAGCATGGTGGGGGCACAGGCAAGGTTGTACGCAGTGACCGCCGAGGCGACGCTGCTTTGCACCAGGTACCGATGGATCGCGCCGACCAGTTTGTCGTGCTGGGTGTGGTGGATGTAATTGTAGTCGGCGACTCCAGTCTCCATCCAGAAAAACCCAGGAACACCGGCACGGTTGAACGAAGCGTGGTCGCTCCCGCCGCCCTGGGGCATCTGGGCTTGGCCACGAATGGTCATCGGCAGGTCAGGAAAGGCCTCTGCCAAGGGTGCTATCGCTTGCTCAAGCATCGGCTTCATAGCCTCGGTGCCGACAAGGCCTCCGCAGTAGTTCGTACCGCCGTCGTCCACGATCACGGCACTGATATTGGCCAACTCGTCCGGATGCATCTCGACGTACTTGCGCGAGCCCCACAGGCCCTGCTCCTCTCCGGTCCAAAGGATGAATCGGATAGTACGCTCGGGCTTGGCCCCGGCAGCCATCAAGAGTCGGGCTGCCTCGAGGGCGACCATGGTGCCGGTGCCGTTGTCACAGGTTCCTTGCGAGCCCGGCCCGTCCCAACTGTCCAAGTGGCCGCTCACGATCACGATCTCGTCTGGCTTGCTCACACCCGGAATTTCCGCGATCACGTTGTACACCGGGATCGGGCCCTTCACGAACTTCTGGTCGAGATCGAACTCGAGCACGGGCATGCCCCCGGCCTGCATCGCGGCCGTGACCGCATCGAAGTCGCTCTTGCGGACCGTCACGTCGACGTCCTTCGGCAGATTCTCGAAGTCCAGGTTGTTCCACGAGCCGCTGGTGATCACCAGCTCGTTCCGGCTCGCCGCAACGGTGCCGTGGATCCCTTCCGCCCGCGCCGCCGCAAGGACCGCTTCTCGCGTCTCTCGAGGAGGCAGACCGTCGCCTTGACGCGGAAGCATCAGCATCCACTTGCCTCGGGGAGCGGCCTTGGCCACGTCTTCGACTGTGGTCGGCTCCAAAAAGACACCGCCGGAGCGGGGCCCCCCGGTGCCTGCCGTCCAGGATCGCGTCGTAAACTCGAAGTTTCGAGGATTCGGGCTGACCATACGGCCGACGTGGTGGGTTCCTCGGTCAAAACCGACCGGGATCTCCCCCCACTGCTCTAAGCGAACGTTCTGGCAACCGAACTCCTTGAACTTGGCGGCGGTCCAATCGCACGCTCTCTGTAAGTTGGACGAGCCTGTGAGCCGGTGCCCGATTTGCTCGCAGAGGTATTCGAGGTGCGAACGGGTTTGGTTGCCGGACTTGCCAAGCTCAATGACCTTGGCGACTACCTCTGGGTTGCCCTGGGCGTTGCCCAGCGAGGCGAAGGCGAGCGTGAGTAGCAGGAACCGCTTCTGCATACCGGCGGTTCTACCTCACGCCGCCAACCTTATCGCACAGTCCAACGGAACAAGTCTGCGTTGTAGCAGAAGAGCGAAACTGCGCTCGGCCCGGTCTGCCGGATGCTGTAGCGGGCGCTGAGAGCTCCTCCCGACCCGATCTTCTGGGTGTGGTTTCCTGTCGAGTTGGACGTCACGGTGCTCTCGTTCGTATTCACTGCGGCCGTAGCCGGATCCTCAAAGACGCCGGTCGACGCATTGCGTTGCTCGACCGTGGCTGCAAAGGAGCCTACGGCGGTCATCCGCCCAGTGAGCGCGGCGCTGACTCCCGTTGTGCTCGACTTCGAAGTCGTTCCCGTCACCACGACTTGGATCGGAGGCACGGTCGTGTTCGGCACGATGAACTTGCAGTGGCGCAGGTAGTCGTCGTCGTCCGCCTGAAGACTAGAAAGGTTGCCTGCTTCGAGCCGCCCAAAAATGGTCTGGAACCCGTTCGGGACCACATTCTCCGGCGCATCCGCAGTGACAACGTCCATGCCCAGCGTTGCGACGGTGGACTGGCCTCCGCCAGCCGGCGGCCCCGACTGGTGCCGAAACATCAGGCGTTCCACATCGGCCATCAGCACCGGGTACGTCCCTGTACCCTGCACCAGGGTGAGGTCGGCCTCGAGCGCAGAGAACGTGAGGCGCACCCAACCGGAGCCTGGAGCGAGCACTTGGGCGTTGTTCGAAGTCCAGCGGCTCTGCGGGATCGCCGAGTCGAACAGCACCATGCGAAGGTGGATATCCGTGGCACCGAGGTTTCGGAAGAAGCCGCTGACCGAGGTGACCCCGGCTCCGCCCCAATCGCCGCCCCACTGGGTCAAGTTGTACGTGGCGAGCTTGCCCCCGGCGAACGGGCCTCCGTCAGAGCTCAGCTGAAGATAGTTGTCTCCGGCCCCGGTGGGCCCGCCGTCAGGCACGTTCACGGGAAGGTCTCCCCCGCCCCAGTTCATGACGGTGCCGTCCTCAAAGTCGTCTACCTGCCCGGGAACAATCTGGGCGTTCGCGGCGAGGCCCGCAATGAGGGCAGGCAGTACGAGGGCAAGGCGGTTATTCAACTCTCTCTCCGTAGGTGCCCGACGAGAGCACACACCTGCAGTATACGGCTAGTATCCCGTGGATACGGTCACTGAGTGCAAGATTTCATTTGGTACCGGAACGTTCCCTTGACGAGGGGCAACCCAGAATCACACTCAAAGTGAACGGCGATCCCTTCGCCGCTCCGCTGATAGACCATACGCTGGACCGGGTCGCTTCCGTCGAGGCGCCACACCGCACGCTCGTTGGTCGCCTGTTCGAGAAGGAACACTATCGCTTCGTCTTCGATTGCGTGAAGACCGGTCCGAAAGTGACGAACTCGCAATTGGGTGGGATCTCCGGCCACGATCTCCATGAGTTCTGACAGATGGAGATACCCCCCCTTATGCCATCGCATCATGCCTTGCATCAAGCCGTCCAGTTCGTCGGTCCAATGCTCTTCCACCGGGTCGCCGTCCTTTTCCCCTGCCCAAGCGCCGGCAAGGAGCTTCGGCAGACTGGATTCTAGGCTCGCCATAACCAAGCGAACGCTCCGGCGGTCGCCAAAGCAAATGCGATGCTGTCCAGCATGTTCGGCCAGAACCGGCCATAGCGGAACCATATAAAAAACGAGATCCAACCGAGCCCATGGGAGCAGAACGCGACCGTCCCGCAGATCCTGAACCGCTCGAGATAAGTGCTATCGGCAGCGATCGAGTGGGTGCCGACATATGCGACAAAGACGCCTACGACCAGATAGAAACCGAACGTGAGTAGGAGGTTCTTGCCCATGTTTACGGGCCCGTCCCACACTGCCAGCAGGCCGTTCGGCCCCCGCTTGCACTTCTCCATGAACTCTGGGGAGTTCATTTCTTGGGGGCTCGAAGGACACGGGAACATGTAGAGGCCGGGCGGTACCGGGCCAAGTCCAGCCATCTTCTCCTCCTCGTCGGGCAGCTTGCCAAATTCCGACTTGTGGTGCGGTAGCACCATATGGGTGATGAAACTTACGACGAACACGATCGCCGCCGAGGCCACGATCGGAAGCCACTGGTCTACGAGGAACTGCATTGCGTTTACCTCCGACGGTAAGGACGTACTGCGTGCCCCAATCGGCGTGGGCGAGTATCAAGTACGCCTTTCCTCCCTCTGCACGAGGCACTCTGTCCGCACCATGAGGCGCGCACCATAGCCTGGGCTACGAAGGGGTAGCAACGTCGCTCGCTGGCATACTCACACCAGTTCGTACCGAGTGTTCCTGCGCCGCGGCTCGTACCCGGCATCGGTGATCAATCGCTCGAACTCGCCGGCATTCAGGATGAACTTGTTCCCCGCGGCTGAGACCACGTTCTCCTCGATCATGGTCGAACCGAAGTCGTCCGCCCCATAGCCGAGCCCGATCTGCGCAATCTTCGGACCTTGCGTGAGAATGGAAAGCTGGACGTGGTCAAAGTTGTCCAGGAACACCCGCGAGACCGCCAGAGTACGGAGATAGTCAAAGGCTGACGCCTTGCGAGGTACCGGTAGATTGGTCTCTTCCGGTTGGAACGACCAAGTTACAAACGCACGGAACGGCGAACACTCGTCCTGCAAGTCTCGAATCCGGCCGAGGTGCTCGACCCGGTCTTCCATCGTCTCGACGTGCCCGAACATCATCGAGGCCGATGACTTCATCCCGAGCCCGCTCGCTGCCCTCATGCACTGCAACCATTCCTCGGTTGTGTCCTTGTACGGCGCGATGATCTTGCGAACTCGATCCACCAGAATCTCCCCTCCCGCGCCGGGGATGGACTCGTGCCCGACCGACTTGAGCTTCTCCAGCGCTTCCACGAGGGTCAGCTTGCTAATGTGTGCGATGTAGATCAGCTCAGCAGGGGACAGGGCATGCAGGTTCACGCCCGGGAACTGCGACTTGATCGCGGAAAACACGTCCAAGTACCAGTCAATCTTCAGCTTCGGGTTGAGCCCACCTTGGAACAGGATCTCGGTGCCACCTTGGTCGACCGTGTCGCGCACTTTCTCGAGGATCTCTTCCTTCGAGAGCGTGTAGCCTTCCTCGTGCCCGGGTACCCGGTAGAAAGCGCAAAACTTGCAGCGGACCCAGCACACGTTGGTGTAGTTCAGAATCCTGCCGACCACATAGGTCACCACCTTGGGGTCGGTGCGCTGCTCCCGACGAAAGTTGGCCAACGCGGCAAGCTCGTTCAGGTCGTGGTGGCGGAAGAGTGCAAGGGCTTCCTCGTGGCTGATCCGCTCGTTCGAGAACACCTTGTCGGCGATGCGGTCGATGCTAGGGGTAGCGGCGATGGCCATCCTGCCTGATTCTACGCAAGACCGTCGAACCGCGCGGGACTCAGCCCAAGTCGAGCTTCGTCGCAGCGAGAGCAGCCTGAGTGCGGTCGGCAACGCCCATCTTTGCGAGCACGCTGCTTACGTATCCCTTCACTGTGCCTTCAGTGAGGCCAAGATCGCTCCCGATCTCCTTGTTGCTTCGACCCTGGGCGAGGAGCTTGAGGACACTCACCTCTCGCGCCGTGAGCCGATCGAGCCACTCTGGCCCGGACGCGTTGCGGACCGAGGTCATTACTGCACTTTGCGCCTCCGGATGCAGCCACGTCCTTCCCTCGTGAGCAGCGATGATCGCTTCGCTGAGTTCCGCGCCCGTCACGTCCTTCAACACATAGCCGCTAGCGCCGGCTTTGATGGCCTCCCGCACCGCATCGGCCGAAAGGTGGCTCGTCAGCATGACGATGCGCACTTCCGGTGCCTGGACTTTGATCTGTCGCGCCGCTTCGATGCCGTCGAGCTTGGGGAGCATCATGTCCATGAGCACGACGTCAACCCCGCCCGCCCGTGCCCGTGCCACTGCGGAGTAGCCGTTGTCCGCCTCGGCCACGACCTCGATCCCGTCGCGGGAGGAGATCAGGGTCTGCAGCCCGGCCCGGACCATGGGGTGGTCGTCCACGACCATCACGCGGATCATCGTGCTCCCGCTGCCGGTATCCGGCAGGTCACCAGCGTGCCCCGCGGACGGTTCTTACTCAGCCGCAGGGTGCCCCCTAGTTCCTTTGCACGCTCGTGCATCCCGCGCAGCCCGAACGTGGGTTCATCCTGGTTCCGACCGTTGCGCGCGAGCCCACGACCGTCGTCCCCCACCGCGAGCGTCCACTCGCCGTCCTCCAGCGCTATGAGGATCCGGACCGTACGGGCCTCAGCATGGCGATGGGCGTTCGTCAGTGCCTCTTGGCCAATCCGGAACAATGCGTGGGCCAACGCAGGGTCGTCCGGGCCCTTCCCCCGAAGTTCGAACTGAAGTTCGTACTGCGCCCCGATCTCCCCGGCGTGGCGGCGGAGGCGTTCCTCCAGCGCAACGGCGGATTTCCGTCGCCCCCCGCCCTCCTCTTCGGGATGCAGTTCCTGAAGGAGGCTCCTCATCTCCCGCAGGGTGCTGGTTGTCATTTCGCGCAAGCGCACAAATCCTTCAGGATCGATACTGCCTGCGTTGCCTTGCCCGAGCGTCTGGCACTCGACGTGGACGGCGAAGAGCATCTGGCTGACCGAGTCGTGGAGGTCCCGGGCGATCTTCTGGCGTTCGCGGTTGAGCCGTGCTGCGTCACGCTCTGCCTCGAGCCGCGCATGCTCTTGCCTGGTGTCAATTGCCGAGGCGAGGTGGTTCACCGTGATGACGATCGGCCGAACGAGCCGGCTATCCCAGTCTACAGATCGAGCTTCGCTCAGAACGACGAGGCCAATCCGCCGCCCTCGGGAGACCATGGGGACAAGTGCCACCGCGGGCCTTCCGTCTCGGGCTTGAGCCTCGCGGAGCCCAGGTGGAGCGTTGGGATCGGTACGCACGTCGCTGAACCAGACCGCTTGGCCTGCATCGAGCAACGGATCCAGCTGGTCGCGGACGTGGGCAGCGCGGTTGGGCTTCAAGCTGAGGCCGTGCTCAGGGCTCCACTGGCCGACCGTAACGTTGTGCGTTCGCTCTTCGGTACGAGAAAACTCGTGCAGAACGACCGTGGTCACGAATCCCGTGGTCCTGGCAATGTGGAGCAGGTAGGCACGGACGACGTCCCGTACTTCCGTCGCTGTGGCAAGCCGGATGCTGAGCTCGTATTGGAGCCTTGTATCCTCTAGGTGGCTGAGCGTGGTCGCGAGAAGCCGGGCGTTCTCGATCGCGGTTCCGCAAGCACGGGCAAACTGCCGGAGCAGCCGAACGTCTTCCGAGCCGAACTCGCGGGACGTGGCCGCACCGATCCCAAAGTAGCCCACCATACGCCTTCGCCGCATGATCGGCAACCCGACAACCGCATGGTCGCTCAGTTCGGGGGGGCTGTCCTGGAAGGCATCGCCGTAACGCGCGAGGACGACAGGCGCCTTGGCATCGAGGACCCGGCCAGCAAGCCCGACCCCTGGCGGCCAGACCGAGCCCACCTCGCCCGCAGGCATGTTGTGCACGCTGGCGATCCGTACGACCGGGGCTTGCGGTTCGTCTTCGATGAGACCCACGGCGCCATGGTCCGCTCGGAGAAGGACACACGCACGCTCGACCACCTTGCCCAGCAGCCGGGGTAAGTCGGTCTCCTGGAACACCGCTTCGGTGCCCTGCCGAAGGATCCGCTCGCGCCGGAACGGGCTCAGATCGTGGCGTCGCACTGGCCACGGGGATACCTCATTCCCCCATTCCCAGTCGCTGGCGCAACTCGCTTTCGGCGAGCGTCCGAACCCTCACGACCTTATCTCTGGACCGTAATCCCCGGACGATCGAGAGGTTCGACCTTGCGATGCCGAGCGCCCCAGCGAGCACCTGGATTACCGCTTCGTTCGCCTGACCCTCGGCGGGAGGGACGGTAACCCACACGCGGACGGGATCGCCGGCCTCCCAACGAGGCTGCGACGCCCTTGGATTCACGCGAACCCGAAACTCAGCTTGCTTGGGCCGAGGGGACTCCTTCGCCATGCGCCTCCGGCCCGACCATACTGGCGGAGCTCGCGCCAGCCTCAAGCCGTTCCAAGTGTTCTGTGAGGAAGGCGCGCAAGCCTGCTTGGGCATTGAGGTTCTCGGCCCGAAGGCGCTCGGCCTCCCAGCGCTGGATGCGAACCGCCTCAGCGACCGATCGGCGGTTCTCCCGCGCGTCCACCTCGGCCTTCTCGCGGATCAGTTCCGCCTCTCGCTCGGCATTCTCGCGTACTGCCTTGGCGCTTTGCTCGGCGGCGACCAGGGCGTCGCGCAGCGCGATCTCCTGTGACCGGTGGCGCTCCAACTCGGCCAACACGCGGTCACGCTCAAAAGCCACCGCTTTGTTCTCGCGTAAGAGCTCGGTAACGTCGGCAGCTACGCGCCGCAAAAGGGTGTCAACGGCTTCCTTCTGATACCCGCGGAAGCTGATGGGCAATTGAACGGTCTCCAATTCGACCGGGGTTACGTGTTCCTTCACTAGTTTTCAACCTCCTCCGTGAGGTTAACCCTGAGTGTACACCGAAACCGATCTATTTGAGGCTGCCTACAGCCGCCCCGCGCACGAACCAACGCTGGCAAACGAGGAACACCGCGAGCGCTGGCAGGACCACGATCACGGCCGCCGTCATCTGCAAGGGCCAGTTTTGCCCGCCGTAGCTGTTCTTGAACGTGCTGAGCCCGACTTCCAGCGTCCTCATGTTGAGCGAGGTCGTGGCGATGAGGGGCCAGAAAAAGTCGTTCCAAGTCGCGATGAAGGCGAAGGCGGCGAGCGTTGCGACAGCAGCTTTGCTCATGGGCATCACCACTCTGGAATAGATCACCCAGTCACCTGCCCCATCGATCCTGGCGGCCTCGTCCAGCTCTCGCGGCACCTGCATGAACGCTTGTCGCAGAAGGAACACCCCGAACGCACTCCCCAGGCCGGGCACGATCAGCGCTAAGTAGGTGTCGAGCCAGCCAAAATGTCGCATGGTAAGGAACACGGGGATCTGGGTCACCGTGCTGCCAAACATCATGCTGCCGAGGACGAGGGCGAAGAGCACTTCCTTGCCTTGGAACCTCAGGCGCGAGAACGCATAGGCAGCGAGACTGCACACCAGTATCTGACCCAATACCACCATCGAGCACACGAAAAGCGAGTTCAGGGCAAAGCGAAAGACGGGCAGGTCGGTGCGGAAGAGGACGGTGGCATAGTTGTCCCACTGAGCCTGGCTCGGCACGAGGTGCGAGTACTCCGGGATCTCTGACCAGGGCTTGTGCAACGAGACCAGAACCGCCCAGGCGAGCGGCGCTACCATACCGAGCGCGAGGATCGAAAGGGCTAGATAGATGGCGACACGTTTCATGCCGGCGAGTACCCTTCCATCGCCCGCCGCGAAAGGCGGAACTGCACCAAAGTAACGAGGCCGATGAGGAGCAGGGCCACGCACGACTGGGCCGAGGCTTGCGAGACCTCGAACCGCTGCCAAGCCGTTGTGTAGATGTGGTAGCCGACCACGTCGGTCGTGCCCATCGGCCCCCCCTTCGTCATGAGATAGATCGGCGTAAACAGCTGCAGCGCGCCGATGGTGCTGGTCACGAGAACGAAGAGAGACGTCGGCGCGATCATGGGCAACGTGACGTTGCGCAGCTTCTGCCACCAGTTTGCCCCGTCCAGATCGGCCGCCTCGCCCAGGCTTGGTGGGACGGCGAGCAGTGCAGCCACATAGACCACCATCCGCGGGCCAAGCCCGACGACGGCACCCATAAGCGCCAGTGCAGGCATCGCCCACTGCGGATCGCTCAAGAAGTTCACCTCAGGCAGACCGATCAGACCGGTGAGCGTGTTGACCAGTCCCCGCTCCGGCATGTAGATATAGAGCCAGACCATGGAGATCGCGACACCGCTCATCACCGATGGAGTGTAAAAGAGGGTGCGGAAGAAGGGCATGCCGCGCAGCGGCTTGGCCACGAGCAAGGCGACCGCGAGCGCGAACGCCATGCCCAGCGGGACGCTCCATGCCGCGTAGCGGAGCGAGTTCATCATGGAGCTCCAGAAGGGCCCATCCTCGGCGAGCGCCCGGAACTGGTCGAGCCCCACAAACCGGTTTGTACCGGCCACGATCTGCCAATCAAAGAGGGCGAGAACGACCGAGAAGCCAATGGGAAACGCTGCGAAGAGCAACCAGTGCAGCATGGCGGGGGCCAGGCACCACCAAGCAGCCCGAGACTCTGCCTTCATCTCTGCCCCAACACCCTGTCAATCTCCCGCGCGGCCGCCTGCACGGCGGTCTCGACTGGCACGTGGTTTCGGAGGACCTTGTCCATCGCCGACTGGCATATCTGCTCGACGGCCACGTAGTCGTTCACCGAGGCACCCCACGGCGGGCGGCAACTGGGCACGATCTCCACGAACGCGCGCTCGCGCATGGCATGGGCCGCGAACTCCTCGTCGGTCGCCGTCCGCGTGGACTTACCGTCCATGTAGGTCGGTCGCTTCGCGGCCGCAGCCCTCGCCACGTCCAGTCTTCCGCACACGGCGATCCCGCTTGCGTTGTACTTCTCCTGCGCCTCCCTGCTCGTCCAAAACTGCACGAACTTCCATGGATCCTCAGGACGCTTTGCCTGGGCCGCGACGGCTTGACCAGCGGCGTACATCACGGTCACGCTCGCCCCACCCATACGGCTGGGAACCGGCATCACGCCGATGTCTTCCATCTTGATTCCGCTGGCCGACTGCAGCCCGACAAGCTCCCAATGCCCGCTCACTTGCATTGAGGCACGGCCCTTGGCGAAATAGTCGATACCGGCGGCTTCGGCCTCGCTCAGGGTCGGCGCAACCTTGTGGCGAAGGAAGAGATCGGCGATCCATTGCACGGCACGGGTCGACGCCTCGCCGTCCAACGCTCCCGAGCCCCGCCTCCCGGTAGGGTCGAGCACGTCCCCGCCGTCGTTCCAGAGCCAAGTGATCCAACCTGGAATCCAGTTCGGCATCTCCAGCCCATAGCGGTCCCTGACCGTAAGCTCCTGGGCCGCAGCGAGGAACTGGTCATAGCTCCAAGCCCCGGTTGGCGGCTCGATCCCCGCCCCGCGAAAGTGGGCGCGATTGTAGTAGAGGACGATTGGAGTGAAGTCCAGTGGTACTGCGTACTGCTCCGTGCCGCTTGCGAAGACTTCGACAACGTTGGGCCAGTAATCGTCCCACGAGAAACCGGGATCGGGCTCGAGGCCTCGAAGGTCGGCCAGGAGCCCGCCTTCGGCAAAGTTGGCGAGGCTGCTAGCGTCCATGGCCGGGCTCTCCGGCATCGCGCCGGATATATGGCTGAACACCAGTTTGGTCGCGTACTCCTGGCTACCGGGGATCTTCTCGACCTCGAGCCGCAGCTGAGGGTTTCTGCGTTCGAACTCGCGATGGAGATAGGAAATGTTTCGCGTGAACTCTGTCTCTTCGCTAGCGCCGCCCCAATTGGAGACTCGGACGAGACGGCGGGAGTCACGGCGGACTCCGCATCCGGGGCACAGACCAGCTGCCGCAAGCCAACCTAGTGCCATGCGCCGGGTCATGCCCCCGAGTGTATCTCGGCCAGGTTCAGGCAAGGATATCGAAGCGGCCGAGGCACCGCGCGATGACGCGGCGAACCCAGGCGATAGCCGAATCTCGAAACGTGAGGATCGGTTTGCCGGAGGGGACTAGGGCCCGTCCGCTCTGGAGTGCGTACTCGATGGCGAACTCGTTGTACTCAAACTCGCCGGCCCAGGAGCAGACGTGACACTCGCCGCACGCCGCGCGGTTCAAGGCGCCGCAAAGGGGGCACACCTTGAACTCGCACACGTGCGAGCGTTCGCGAAAGAGTCCCACCAATATCAAACGTTGGGTTTCAGCCCCCGGATCTTTACCGGTCTTGACGAAAACCTGGTGAATCTGGCCCCATCCACCGTATCGCGCATCCAACTTCCACCCGAAACATGGAACAAGGAGGGCGGAGGAAACAGTTGATCGGAGCTATCATCTATGGTCTCGCTTGCTTCGCGGTCGCGGTCGTCGTAACGATCATTGCCGCGCTCTTCAAGCCGATCAAGAAGAAGGACGAGGCCAAGTCCTGGCGCGTGTTGCTGATCTCCTTCATTCTGGCCATCGCCGCGCCTTACGGCTACAATGAGACTCTTACCCGGCTCAAAGGCGCGAACATGGACGTCGCCTACGATGACGTCCTGGTGGACGCCGACGTTGCGGGTGACGTTGTGTATTACAAGGTGCTTGGCTCGAAGGGCGACACCGCTAAGACCGTCCTCGTTGCTGACGACAAAGACGAGGGAGGCTTTCCCGAGCGGGCCGTGTTCACGGTCGATCTCAAGCACGGCGAGAAGGGCTGGGTCGCCGAATCGTACGAAGTCGTGAACTCCTTCGCCCGTCAAAAAGACGGGTTCACGTTTCCGCCGTACTGGTAGCATCCCGGCATGGTCCTTCGGGAGGTGCTCCATGCACACATCCCCACTCTCACCGCAGCCTCCACCGTGCGTGACGCGGTGGACAAGATGGACATCTACCAGTTCCCTGCCCTCGTCGTGCTGAATGACGACAGCGAGCCGATCGCAGTGGTCACGGAGGGCGATCTCTGCCGCGCGCTCGACCAAGTGGGAACGCTCGTAGGGATCGGAGCGAAGCCGATTCTCGACTTTGCCACGCAAGGGCCCACGACCGCCAACGCGGACAGCGAGGTCTCGGACGCGCTCCATCTCATGATCAGTTCAGGACTGACGATCTTGCCAGTGGTGGACTTGGAGGGTATGTGCGGCGTCGTCCTCAGAGTGGACCTGATGCAGGCGATCTTGATGGACGCGGCCCAGGCTGCGACAGACGCTGGCGCGCCGGGCGCGTAGACTCCTGCTGGCATGCTCGATACAGGCGACCAGTTCCCCGCATTCACGCTCCATGACCAGGACGGCAACACCGTGACCCAGGCAGACCTTCTCGGTTCACCGGCAGTCGTGTACTTCTATCCTAAGGACGACACCTCTGGCTGCACGGTGGAGGCGTGCGAGTTCCGCGACCGGCTGACCGAGATCCCGGGTGCCAAGGTCTTCGGGGTCTCGCCCGACCCGGTGAAGTCGCACAAGAAGTTTGCGGAGAAGTTTGGGCTGAACTTCCCGCTCTTGGCGGACGTGGAGAAAGAACTTTGCAACGCATGCGGAGTTTGGGTCAAGAAGTCCATGTACGGCAAAGAGTACATGGGTGTCGAGCGGACAACGTTTGTGCTCGATCCCCAAGGAGCAGTGGCAGCGGTTTTCCGCAAGGTAAAGCCTGCGGGCCACGCGGCCGAAGTCATGGCCTCGTTACCCGGCTAGAGTCGGTCGGTACACTCGGCGAATGAGCGTCAAGGTCACAGTCCGTACAATTGCGAAGAAGCATGCGGACGGCGAGAGGTTGGTCTGTGTCACCGCGTACGACGTCTTGAGCGGGTCGCTTGCGGAAGCGGCGGGAGTGGACGTTGTTCTGGTCGGGGATTCGCTGGGCAACGTGATCCTCGGGCACGAGACGACGCACGGGGTCGAGCTCGAGGACGTCGTCTACCACACCCACGCCGTGGCGAACGGAGTCAAAACCGCGTTGCTTGTGGCAGACATGCCGTTCGGCTCGTACCAGTCGTCCGTTCCGAGTGCGGTGGACGCAGCGGTGGAACTGGTTCGCGCCGGCGCCGAGGCCGTGAAGCTCGAGGGCACCTATACGGACGAGATCGCCGCGATTGTTCGGGCCGGAATCCCGGTGATGGGTCACGTAGGCATGACTCCGCAGTCCGTGCTCGCATTCGGGGGCCACGTCGTGCAAGGCAGGGGCAACGATGGCGACACGATCCTCGCTGCCGCACGCAGAATCTACGAAGCAGGCGCTTTTGCGATCGTGCTGGAACTCGTTCCTGCGGTATTGGCGGCCAGGATCACAAAGGAGCTCTCGATCCCGACGATCGGCATCGGCGCAGGGCCAGAGTGCAGCGGCGAGATCCAAGTGTTCCACGACGTCCTGGGATTGAGCGAGACCGTGTACCGGCACACCCGCGCGTTTGTAGCTGGACGCGGCCTCCTCGAGGCTGGCCTGCGCGAGTACGTCCAGTCAGTTCGAGACCGGAAGTTTCCCGCCGAGGAGAACTCGAGCTGATCCAGGTCACCACGGCCGGCGAACTGCAACGCAGCCTGATGGAGAAGGACGATGTTGGCTTTGTGCCGACGATGGGTGCCCTCCACGAGGGACACCGGTCGCTTGTCCGCACCGCGGCGACGGAGTGCGAGACCGTGGTAGCGAGCATCTTTGTCAATCCCACCCAGTTCAATGACCCGCGTGATCTCGATGCCTATCCACGAACCCTCGAGGCAGACCTTGGCGTATTGGAGGCTTCGGGATGCCACGTTGTCTTCCTCCCTAGCGCCGAGGAAATGTACGGCTATGGTTCGGCAAGAGTCATGGCGGGGAGCGTCGCGGCACTATGGGAGGGCGAGCATCGTCCAGGGCACTTCGATGGCGTCGCTACCATCGTGGCCAAGCTCTTCGGCGCGGTTGGTCCGTGCACCGCGTTCTTCGGACTCAAGGACTTGCAACAATGCGCCGTCGTACGCGACATGGTGGCCAGCCTTCTGCTGCCTGTCGGGTTGCGGCTTGTTCCTACGGTGCGGGAACCATCGGGCTTGGCAATGTCCAGCAGAAACGTGCGGCTCACCGAGGACGGTCGCGCGAAGGCGGCGTGCATGTACCAGACGTTGCTCTCGTCGGTAAGGAGAATCCAAGACGGGGAGCAGGCAGGCAGTGTCCTTGCCCAGGGCAGTGAGTCTTTGCGGGCGCAAGGGTTCGAAGTGGAGTACCTGGCAATGGTGGATCCGGTAACGATGGAGCCTCGAAAAACAGCCGATCCGACCTCTCACATAATAGTGGCGGCCAAGATCGAAGGTATAAGACTGATAGATAATCTCCCGGTTTCGGCTTCCTAGGTAGTCGCTAGGCCCACAGGCCCGATCCTCAGTTTGGTACAGTACGTCCGCATAGTTCGGTACAGGGCTATCGCACTCGGATCTGAGGATCTCAATGATGAAGACAAAGTCACAAGTTGCCAAGACGACGACATCTCTCAAGCTGCGCGCCGTGCCGAAGAAGAACGCCCTCTCCATCCGCATCGGTACGCGAAAGTTCACACTTCCTTTCGAGGCAAGGATCCTTTCTAGCGATAACTATGTTTTTGTGCATGTTCCGCCTAGCGCGATGCTCATGAAGATGGATGGAAAGGGTCTGTCCGAGGTTACGACCGATACGGAGGCTAAGGAGGCTTCCGCCTCTTTCCGCAAGTCGAGGGCGAAGACCGGCCGTAAGTCCTCGAAGAAGACGCCGGAGCTACCTGCGGAGATCCACAACCTACTCGGGAAGATTCCTGCAGGGTACCGGCTTGACGTTGCGCGCGACGGCACCCCTCGGATCGTGCGAACCCGCAACCGCAGGCCTTCCGCAGCCAAGGCCAAGAGCGTCGCACCCAAGGTCGCCAAGGTTGCCAAGACCACCAAGACCGCCAAGACCACTAAGGCCTCCAAGACCGCCAAGCCCAAGGCTAAGAAGAAGACTCAATAACTGCGACCGTGGCGGGCGGCACGCAGCCACCCGCCGCCCACTCTTGCCGCCTTAGCTCAGGGGTAGAGCAACCGCCTTGTAAGCGGTAGGTCCTCGGTTCAAATCCGTGAGGCGGCTCCAATCGCTATGGTTCGCGCAGAGACTTGCGATTGAAGAACGCGACTAGCCAGGTCACAAACAGCACCACTCCCCCAAGCTGAAGCGCCAGTCGAAGACCCACAATCTCGGCTATCCAGCCGAACAGAAAGATCCCTACCGGTGCCAGTCCGCTGATTGCCCACATGTGCATCGAGAGCACGCGCCCTCTCAGCTTGGCGGTGGAAAGCATTTGGAACAGCGCGTTCGTGGAGTTGAACTGTACGATAATCGCCCCTCCAATCAGCATCAGCGCAAAGAAACCGGTGGACGGTCCGGGCAGGCTTCCTAAGAGCGCAAGCCCGATCGAAACCAAGAGCATCGCAAAGAGTGCCTGCGTAGTGCGCCATCGCTTTCCCGCGACCGCGGCGTTGAAGACCAGGCCGCACACCGCGCCCATCCCGATACAACTCATCGAAACGCCCAGTCCTTTAGCATCCAGGCCCCACACGCTGCGAGCAAGCGCAGGCATCTGCGAGACGTAGAACATGCCGAGGACGGACGTCGCTGCCTCCATGAGGAAGAGCATGCGAAGCGCCTTGTCCTGGAACACGTAGCGAATACCGCCAGTGATGAGATCGAAGAGCGGCTGGGCCTCCCGGGCGGGAGCGCTAAGGTCGCGACGAATCCTCAAGGCGGAGCCCGCGAGCGCCCCATAACTGAGCGAATTGATGAGGAAGCACAGCCAAGGCCCCACCGCGGCATAGACCAGGCCGCCAATCGTGGGCCCCACGACGCGGGCAAAGTTGAACGTCATCGCCTGCGCTGGGATCGCTCCAGGCAGATCCTCGGGATCCACAACCTCCCGAACCACCGCCTGGCGGGTCGGGACTTCCACGCACTGGATCAGCCCACCGACGAGCGACACCGCCAGGAAGTGCCAGTAGTGAAGACGCCCCGTAAAGGTCGCGAAGGCGAGCCATGCCGGACCCAATGCGCTGAGCAGCATGGCGTAGACCAAGACCCTACGCCGATCGAACAGGTCTGCCACTACACCGCCCACTGGCGAAAAGATGGACATCGGAATCATGAAGGCGACCGTGACCGCCGCCAGCTTCGCGTTGCTTCCCGTGATCTCGTAGACTACGTATCCCTGGGCGACGTTTTGAACCATCCCACCAGTGAAGGAGAGAAACGCACCGGCCCAGAGCAAACGAAAGTCTCCCGAGCGGAAAGCACGGACAAAGGGTTGGTCAGTTTCCCTCAAAGTTCTGACCAGCCCGCGCACTCGATCAGTATGTTGCCGAGGCGGAACCGACGCCGGGACGGGTTCGGTAACCTTGGTCCGGTGCGCATTCTCCAAGTGGTCTCCAGTGCCGCGCGATCGGGGGGCGAGGGTCACGTGCGCACACTCTCCCTTGCGCTGCGCGACCGCGGACACGAGGTCTCCATCGTTTGCCCCATGAGCACATGGATGGGTGAAGGGCTGGACGGAATCGAGGTCGTCCAAACCGACTTTCGGGCTCGTCTCGGGCTCGACGTGCATGCCGTGCTGGCGCGCCTCCTTTCAACCAATCGGTACGACGTAATCCATGCCCACCTCTCGAGAGCGGGGTACGTCTCGATCCCCGCGGGCGGGATCCACCGAGTGCCCGTCCTCCTCAGTGTCCACACCGAGACTCGCGAACCTCTGTATCGCATTGCAGCGCGCGGCAGGAACCGGTTGATCGCGGTCAGCGGCTACATCCGCGAAGCGCTGGTCTCTCAAGGAGTGGCACCCTCCCGTGTCTTGATCGTGCCGCACGGCACACCGCTTGCCGATGCCCCCCCCTCTTCCCCGCCTGGCGAACTGCCGCAGGGCAAGAGGGTTTTGAGCCTTGTCGGCAGATTGGCTCCCGAAAAGGGGCAACTCGTCGCGATTCAGGCGCTACCGGCGATCGTCGCCCGTCACCCCGACGTCCATCTCGCTTGTGTCGGCAGAGACGTAGACGGATTCCAGGCGCTACTGGAGTCGGAGGCCGAGCGGCTCGGCGTAGGCAGTTGTGTGTCGTTCATCCCTCACCTCGACGAGGTTGCGGGACTCTTCGACGCGTGCGAGATCGCCTTATTGCCGAGCGTCATCGAGTCGTTCGGGCTGGTCGTTCTCGAGGCGATGGCGAGGGGCAAACCGGTTGTCGTCAGTCCTGCTGGAGCTCTGCCGGAACTCGTCCAAGACGGCGTTACGGGTCACATTGTCGCCAATGAGCCCCAACGGTGGTCTGAGGCGGTCTGCCGACTTTTGGCTGATCCTGGCCTGTCCTCATGCATGGGGCAACGCGCACAGCAACGCGTGCGGTCCGAGTTCTCGCTAGACGCCATGGCAGAAGGCACCGAAATGGCATACAGTAGTGCCATGGATGGCAAACCGTGAGGATCCTCCTCCTCAAGTGCTGCGAGTACGCGATGCAGCAACAGAACGGACGACACTCTATGATCGGGATCTTTGACAACATCGTGGCGCCGTACGTGCCGATTGACCACCCCCCGTTCTTCCTATGTGCCCAGTTCGAGTTCTCCCCCGAAGAAGCCGAGACGCAACTCGAGGCCACGATCCTGCTCCTCGACCCCGACGGACAAAAATTGCTGGACATCGCGGCAGAAGGAGAAGTGCCCAAGGAGGCGAGCTCAGGGCCGATTCGGCTCTTCATGCAGTTCGGGATTCCTGGAGTGCGTTTTGACAAGACCGGCGACCACCGCGTGGACGTGTTTGCGAACGGCACCAAGATTGGTGAAGAACTCTTGCCCGTTCTGGTCGCCTCTCGGCCCTAGGCTGGCTCGACTACCGCTAGGAGCGCTGAGATCGCGACGTCTTGTTGCTCAGCGTTCGGCTCCGCAGTCGTGATCAGTTGCGTCCAAAGCCCAGGTGCAAGAATGATGTTGATCCACTTCTGGTCTCTACGCCGGCCGGCAAATCGGATCACCTCATAACTGATCCCCGCTACAACCGGCAGGAACATCAATTCAACGGGCAACCGCGTGAGGGCCACGAGCCACCACGAAGAATCTCCGGGCACAAAGAGGTCTCGAGGGATCAGCGGAAAGAGGAAGAAGCTGACCAACGAGACAATGATCACGAAGTTCGTTCCGCACCGTGGATGAAGCTTTGTCTGCGCGAGGCAGTGCTCCGTCGTAAGCTCCTGGCCGGCCTCCAAGGCGTTCAGGGCCTTGTGTTCGGCGCCATGGTATCGAAACACCTCATAAATGGACGGCAAGCGTCGGATGAGGGCAAGGTACGCGATCACGAAGACGAGCTTCACGACCTCGGCGATGTAGTTCGTCAGCATCAAGTGCGAGTTCTTCTCGATCGAGCCGGTGAGGACACGGACGGCAAGTTCGGACGTTGCCTGCGGAATGCCGTTGAAGAACAAGAAACCTAGAGCGAGCGAGCTGGCCAGGGTGAGGATGATGATCGTATTCTCGCTGACCTTGCTTCCACCCAGAGGCTTGACCGGCTCGGCGTCTTCGGGCTGGTACACCGGGTCGATCTGGACGTCCGCGGCGTACTTCATCGCCTTCATTCCCAAGGCCATCGTGTCCAGCATGCCGAGGAACCCGCGCAAGAGGGGCTTCTTCAGCCATTCCTGGCGGCCAAGCCATGTCTTGGACAGCTCTTCCTTCTTGACCACGATTTCGCCGTTGGGCGCACGGCAAGCGACCGCATAGTGGGTCGGAGAGCGCATCATCACTCCTTCAGGAACCGCCATTCCGCCGAACTGCAAGTACTCCGCCTGGTGGGGGACGGCCTCCGAGCTCTTCGACATGCGAAGCGGCAGTGTACCTTTCAGCCGCTCGGGCCAACCCGCCCACGCGAGGGAACCATTCTGGGGGAAAACCAGTCCATGCTATGTGCGCCCTCGGGTGCACAGGACTCATAACCGTGGGAAAAACAGACATGCTGGAGCTCACGGAGGACGAGGCGTACGCGCTTCTCGACTTGTGTATGACAAGCGAGATGCCGTTGGACGCCGAGACCAGACGAGCGCTGGAGAAGCTCGCTCGCTTCTGCGGAAGCCATGTTAATGGCTCAAGCAAGGAGAGCCCTTCCGCTCAGCGCAGCGTGAGCTGACAAAGGCGGGGAAACCCGCCTCCAGCGCCTTGCCAGCCTCCGAAACCGGTAGGATTTGGCCTGTGCCGCGAGTCAGCGACATCCTCGAAGCCATCGGCCGAATCGCCCCGCACCACGAGGCGTACCCCTGGGACAAGATCGGGCTTCAGGTTGGCGATCCTTCGGTCGAGGTCGGCAGGGTCTTGGTGACCCTCGACGCGTCCCGCGCCGCCATCCGTGAAGCCGCTGCCGGCTCACAAATGATCGTCGCGCACCATCCCGTCATCTGGGAGCCATTGGCACGTCTCGACGGATCGTATTCTGCATCCAGGGCGGTGGAGCTTGCACGCCATTCGATCGCATTGGCGGTAGCCCACACAAACTGGGACTGCGCCCGCGGCGGCGTCAATGACGCGTTAGCCGCCCGAATCGGACTGAGGGACGTCCGCCCCGTTGGTCGAGGCGCCCAGCCCGAGTGTCTCAAGCTCACCGTGACCGTCCCCAAGGTCCATACCCAGGCCGTCCTGGACGCCATCGCAGCCGCAGGGGCGGGCCAGATCGGTGCGTACCGCCGGTGCGCGTTCTGGGCTGCTGGAAAGGGGACGTTTCAACCTATGGAAGGGGCGAATCCAAGGGTGGGCTCGGTCGGTTCGATCGAGAACGTGGAGGAAGACCGGCTCGAGGCGGTGCTGGAGCGTGGCTTGCGTACTGCCGTAGAAGAAGCCGTGCTCCAATCGCACCCATACGAGGTTCCAGCCTACGACTTCCACGAAGTATCGGTCCATGGGACGGCGCTCGCCCGGATCGGAGAGTTGGAAAGACCGATGGCTGCCGCGGACTTCGCGCGGCACGTTGGGAACCGTCTGGGAGGGCCGACCATCGGCTATGGCTCCACCGATGTCCGCCTCGTGGTCGTAGTCGGAGGGGCAGGGGGCGATTACTGGCGCCTGGCGCTCGATGCGGACGCGGCTTTCGTTACCGGCGAGGCGAAGCACCACGAGGGCCTTGAAGCGGCAGAGGCTGGCACGACCTTGGTCGCGGCCGGGCACTACGCCACCGAGCAGCCGGGAGTCGAAGCCCTGCGTAACGCATTGGCAACCCAGCTCCCTGAAGTGGAGTTTCGCGCTTTCACGCCGGAACCGGGCCAAGCCGGCCGGCCGCAATGAGGGATGGTAGCCCGGACGGGATTCGAACCCGCGATATCCGCCTTGAAAGAGCGGCGTCCTAACCGCTAGACCACCGGGCCAATCGTCATCAGTTTGACATAGGAAAGCGCCCCGTAGTTACCTTCGGGGCGCTTGATTCGCCGAATAGCGGTCTATCGGCCCGTCGCGTCAGGGACGTTCGGGCTCTTGGGCGGTTCGGCCTGCTCCTTCTCCTTGGTGCCTGGCTGCTCCTTTGCCTTGGCGTCGGCCTTGATCTGCTCTTCGACCGTGTCCTTGATTACGTAGGTCTCCGGCTCCTTGGCGGATGCTTTCTCCTTAGAGCTGGCATTCGCGGTGGCACCGCTCGAGCCTACGTTGGCGACTCGCTTCGCCCCAGCGTACCGGCGGTTGTAGTAGCCCTCGTTCAGGGAGCTCGTAATGACCTTGCCACTTCCGCTGCTGGCATGGACGAACTTACCGTTCCCCATATAGATGCCGACATGGCTGATTCGGGTGCCTCGGGTCGTGCGGAAGAAGACGAGGTCGCCTTCCTTCAGTTCGCCCTTCGAGACCGTCTGTCCCTGGTTGGCCTGCGCGGCGGCCGTCCGCGGGATTGCCTTGCCGTGCTGCTTATAGACGTAGCTCGTCAGCCCGGAGCAATCGAATCCGGAGCGACTGGTTCCTCCCCAGACGTAACGGGTGCCCAAGTTTGCGAGCGCCGTGCCGATCAGCGATCCGGCATTCACGTCTCGTAGCGGGGCTCCGCTGGACGGGCGCGAGACGGACGACCCGTTGGATCTTGGCGGGACATAGGCTCGCGGCACCGTTCCGGCTCGCGGTCGGGTTGGCGCTTGGGCGACAAGCGGGCCGCTGGCCACTCCTGCACCGCTTCGCGGCGTCGTACGCTCGACCTCGTGTACCGAACTGGCATAGACGGGAGCAAGCAAGTCGCCTCGCACCCAGCCGACTGTGCCTCCGTCAAACGCAAGCTTGTACCAGTCGCCGATTCTGTCGCGAACCGACCCTATCCGGCCTCGGTCAACAATCGCGACCCTACCGCTGTCCTTTTTGGCACCAGTCCGAACGATCACGTCCGAGGCAACGATCTTCGCCCGCTTGGTTTCAATCTCGTTCGATTGAACCTTGGTCGGCTTTGAGACACGGAGGCTCTTGCCGATCTGAATAGCGTCCCAATTCGTGCCCGGGTTCAGGCTACGAAGCTGCTTGACGGTCATATCGTACTTGCGCGCAATGATCCAGTCGCTCTCCCCGGATCGCACCGTATGGGTCGTCGTGGCTGTGGGAGCCTGGTTCTTGGCCAGGATCAGGCTTGCGGAAGCCTTCGCGGCACCTTCCTTGACCGGAACCTTCAACTTGGTGCCGACCTGGAGCTTGACCCAGTTTACGCCTGGGTTCATCTTTCGAAGTTCCTTGGGAGTGAGCCCGATTCGCCGAGCGATGCTCCAGTCCGTGTCCCCGTTCTCGACCCGGTAGGTGCCAGGTTTCATGGGCTCAGCGGGCTTTTCAATGCGCGCGGGCACCAGGATCACTGATCCCGGCATCAGCTTCTCGGGAACCATGCCCGGGTTTGCCGATGCGAGCGCCTCGTACCCGACGCCGTACATCTTCGACACCGTGGCAAAGCTCTCGCCGTTCTGAATCTTGTGCAGGTTCGAGGGAGTGTAGGTGCCGCTCGCAAGCAGCGCACACGCCCACATCGTACAAGTCACAATCAAGTCGTAATCCTCCGGCAACGGAATAGGCACCAAACCCAGACCGATCCGCCGACCACTATACCGCCCATGAACGAGCCGTTCCCAAAATTTCCGGCCGCTCCCGCGGTCAGTCCTCCAAGTATCGGTCTTTCAAGAAGCGTGCCCTAGGTAAAATCAGCCTCAGTTTGGTCAGCATCGTCGTCGTGAGCTGGAACACCAGGGAACTCCTGCGAAAGTGCCTTGAGTCGGTCTCCGCTAGCGACGCTCAGTTTCCTATCCAGACCATCGTCATTGACAATGCAAGCCATGACGGATCTGCGGCGATGGTCGAGGAGACATTCCCTGACGTAGTTCTGGTTCAAAATGCCGAAAATCTTGGCTATGCGCGAGGAAATAACCAAGGCATAAGCCGCGCGAGCGGCGAGTATGTTCTAACTCTTAATCCTGATACTGAACTGCCGACAGACGCACTTCGTAAGAGCGTTGAAATACTGCAATCTAACCACAAGTTTGGATGTCTTGCGCCTAGGCTTATCGGCCTAGACCGAAAGCCCCAACGATCCATTAGAGGATTTCCTTCAATTTTAGGCGTTTTCGGAGCACTCACGGGCCTCGATCATTTATCGCCAGAGGGCCCGTTTGGGTCCTATTCGCTACCCTCCTTCGACTATGCGTCCGAGGGCCCCGCTCCCCAGCCCATGGGAACATATCTGATGTTCCGGCGGTCTGCCTTGGAGGCGGTCGGCGACCCCAAGCGCCCGTTTGACGAAGCGTTTCCCATCTTCTTCAACGAGGTGGATCTGCTCTACCGCTTGCACGAAGCCGGGATTCCGTGCCTCTATACGCCCAGGATCGAGGTTCTGCACGCCCACGGGGCGAGCACTCGCCAGCGTCGCAAGGCCATGGTCTGGGAGTCTCATCGCAGCCTCGTGCGATACTTCAGAAAGCACTTGAGGGGCCTCTCGCGGGCCTGGGTTCCCTTGATCGCGGTCGCGGCAAGCGTGGCTGCGCTCGTCCGGGCGAGGGGTTTTGATGACGGCACCTGATCTGACGGTCACCATCTGCAGCTGGAACACCGTTGCAGACTTGCGAGCGTGCCTCGAAAGCCTGGAGCCCGAGCATAGAGAGACCGGGTGCGAGGTGCTCGTCGTAGACAATGCTTCGTCTGACGGCTCTGCCGACATGGTGGAACAGGAATTTCCGTGGGTGCGCCTGCTCCGGATGGACACAAACCTGGGCTTCACCGGGGGGCACAACGTCGCTCTCGACCAACGGAAGGGGCGCCACGCCGCACTCCTCAATTCGGACACCGTGGTGCACTTTGGCGCGATCCGGACTCTACTCGAGGCTCTCTCTGAGGAAGGCGTGGGAATCGTCGGGCCGCAGTTGCTCAACCCGGACGGCTCCCTGCAGTACAGCTGTCGACGGTTTCCTAACCCGTTGGCGGCCGCGTTTCGCAACACCGTTCTCGGTCGGCTCTTTCCCAAGAACCGCTATGTCAGCGAGTACCTCATGCAGGACTTCGACCATAGCCAGCGGCGCGACGTCGAATGGCTTTCCGGGGCCGCGCTCTTCCTCAAGGGAGAGCTGCTTGACGCGATCGGCGGCTTGGACGAGTCCTTCTTCATGTATTGCGAGGACGTGGACATCTGCAAACGAGCCTGGGACGCGGGATACCGGGTGGTCTATGTGCCCGACGCTGTAGTCACCCACGCCATCGGTAGAAGCACCGACCAGGTCGCGAACAAGATGATCGTACGGTTTCACCGTTCGATGCTCCGGTACTTCAGGAAGCACCTTGTCAGTAAGGTCTGGCTGCCGCTCCGTCCGTTCGCGTATCTGGGCGCGGCGGGAGCCCTCGGAGTCCGGGCCGGACTCTTCCTCGCCAAGAACCTATGGGACGAAGTAGGTCGGAGGCTTCGTCGGTGAAGTGGGCGCAGGCAAGCCTGCTCATCGCCGTGGCGCTCGCCGTACTTTCTGGGGGCCACGTTTCTCTCGATGCCGCCCCGAGTGCTGGGCCTTGGCTCCGATCCGCGATGACGGGGGCAAATGAAGCTCCCTACGGTACGCGCCTGGTGCTGCTTGCCCTCGTACTGTTGCCCCTTGCGGTCGTTATGTCGCGGCGCCAGGTCTCCTCTCTTCCCCGCTTGCCGATTCTTGCTCTGGGCTCGGCGTTTGTCATCCTCGCCCTGTTCAGCTCGCTGTGGTCCGCATATCTCTGGCCAGGTTTGGCGGCGTGGCCGACTTTGGCGCTAGGAAGCGGCGTGTTGCTGCTTTCGGTGGCAGTCTTGGGCAGGAGGGAGGGACCTGTCCTCTCGCTCGATGTGTTTGTGGCCAGCGTAGCCGTCCTGGCTGCGCGCGGGATCTTGGAATATGCGGCCGTTCGCTCGTCCGAACCCGGCTACCGAATTTTCGCGGGCTGGAACAATCCCAATGCCCTTGCCTCCATCCTCGTTCTGGCGCTCCCAGCGGGAATGGCGCGGTGCGTCAGCTCGGAGAGGGTGCGAGCCCTCGGTTTGGGCGCGGCGACCTTGTTGATCGGGATCGCCCTGGCCCTGACCCAGTCCAAAGGCGGCCTCGTCGCGGCCGGCGTGGGTGTCGTGGCTTGTGCAGTCACCGTGCTCGTTTGCAAAGGAGCGACCAAGAAGCTCTTGTCCATGGTCGGACTTGCCGCGGTGGCCGCGCTCTTGGGCTGGACCGTACTCACGAACTCGGCGCGACAGGCGGGATCTGGCCCAGGAAGGCTCGCCAATGCCGCGGCGACGTCCGTCCAGAGCGCGGGCTACCGGGTGCAACTGTGGAAGGGCACCCTTCAGCTGGCGATGCAGAATCCGAAGGGCACCGGCTTCGGGTCGTACCGATACGTCTCTGCTAAGCCGGGCCTCACCCCGATGACCTTTTCGAGCCACCAGACCTGGCTGCAGACCGCGGCCGAGACCGGATGGGCGGGTCTGTTGCTCTTCCTCGGTGTGTTTGCCGCCTGGCTACGGCTTGCGGTGGGGGGCATTCGCCACCTCCCCCTGGAGCGGCAGATCGGAGTGGCAGGTTGCGTGGGGGCGGTGGCCGCCGCGTGCGCCCATGGCTTCGTAGAGACGAACCTCGCTTTCACGGGCGTCGTGTTCGGGATTGCATTCGTGATGGGGTGCGGGCTGTGCCTCTCGAACGACGGGACGACCCCAGAGAGCATGCCGCGCAGCGCACGGAACGTACTGTTGGTCGGTCTTGCGCTTCCCGGGCTCGTGTTCGGAGTGCTCGCCGCATGGAACGAACGCGCGAAGTCTGAGGCGGCCCTTAGCATGCAGCAGGGAGACATGCAGGCTTCGCTCGCGGCTTCAAGGCGAGCCTTCAGCACATCCTTGCAGACCGACGGCGAGGCACTAGCACTGGCTGCAAGGGTCACAGGCGAATCCGATGACCTGGAAAGGGCAGCGAGCCTGATGCCGGTGCCGCGAACCTACAGGATGCTCGCCGCGCTCTCCGAGTCCAAAGGGGACGACCTCGCGGCCGCGAGCGCCCTCGAACGCGGACTCCAACTCGATCCCAAGAACTTGCCCAGCCTTTGGCGGCTTGTCGAGCTGTACGACCAGACCGGCAATCGTGAGAAGGCGGTGGAGACCGCCGAACGGCTAGTCGCCATTGAGGACACACCCTACTTCCAGATTCGGGCGATTCCTGAGCACGTCCCGACTGAGACCTGCCGTGCCCGGATCTATCTTGCGGCATTGGAAAGCGGCACCGGCAAGCGGGCGACGCTCCTACGTGGAGCCCTGGAGCAACTCCGTTCCTATCTAAGCACCACGTTGCCGATGATCCGGCGTTTTGCCGCAGCCGAGATGACCTTCGTGGGCGAATCGCTGGACTCTGCGCGAGAGGTCAGCGAACTGGCGCAAGCAGCACTCGCCAGTTACCGTGAAGTCGAGCCTGACGAGGCTGCCTGGTCGGACGACTATTCCTCGTTCTTGTCCGGCTTGGACTTCAGCCCGTCCAAGTAGTACCTGACGACCTGGCCTGCGATCGGGGCAGCGATCTCGCCGCCGTGACCCGCGTTCTCAACGACCACTGCCATCGCAATCTTGGGATCGTCTTGCGGGGCGTAGCATACGAACCAACTGTGTGTCTCCCTCGAGAGGCTGTTCTCAGCGCTCCCAGTCTTGCCAGAAACTTCGAAGCCCGGCAAGTTCGCCGACCTTGCGGTACCAGACGTTACAACGTTGCGCAGAGCGGACTGAAGCAGCGACCAGAGCCTCTCGTCCCCCTCGATCGTGCCAGCCACTTGGGGCGGAACGATCTGCGGCCTGTCCCCTTCCCTGGGGCCCTGGAGCGCACGTACCAGCCGCGGCTGGTATCGCGTCCCGCGGTTCGCGACGGTCATCATCATGCAGGCCATTTGCAGCGGCGTGCAAGCCAGCTCGCCTTGTCCTACACCGAAATTCGCGCTATCGCCCAGAGAGAAACGCCGGTCGCGATGCTTGGCCCACCACTCTGCGGTCGGTATCAGCCCGGCCGCCTCACCTGGCAGATCAAGGCCAATCTTGGAGCCCATGCCAAGTTCGGCACAAGTCTCCAAAAGGGCTTCCGGTCCCGCCTTGATCGCCAAGGCGGCGAAGTAACTGTTGCACGACTTGGTCATCGCTCGCTCGAAAGTGATCGCCCCGTGGTGTCCCAGGCACTTGAACCGTTTCGTCCCTACCTGCAGATAGCCGCGACAACTGGCGGCCCAGTTCGGGTCGAAGACACCGGCCCGATAGGCAGCCAGGGTTGTGACGATCTTGAACGTGGATCCCGGCGCATAGGAAGCTCCGATCGCCCGGTGGAAGAGGGGCTTGGCCGGATCGTCTCGAAGCGCGCTGTAGTCCGACTGGCTAATGCCGCCTAGGAACGCGGAAGCGTCGAACGCTGGCGCAGAAGTCATCGCAAGGACGTCACCGGTCTTCGGGTCGAGGGCCACTATGGCGCCCCTCCGGCCGGCCAACTTGGTCATCGCGTACTGCTGGAGCTTCAGGCTCATTCCCAGGACAAGGCCGTTTCCGGGGGTGGCCGCCTCCTCAGAGACTGTAGCTACCGGCTTTCGTCTCGCGTCCACGCGGATGCTCGCGATCCCGGGCTGCCCCATCAGGTCTTTCTCGTATGTCCGCTCCAGACCGTCTTTGCCGATATAGGCGGCAGCGGTGACACCCAGTTGATCCAGCCGCTCCAAGTCGCGCTCGCTGGGCACGCCGGTGTATCCCAAGATGTGCGACAAAGCAACCGGATCCCGATACGTTCGCATGGGAATCGTGGCCGCATTGAAGCCAGGAAGCGCGTCGCGGCGCTCCACGACCCACGATGCCGCCTGCGGGCTCAATCCGACGAGGACGGGAACTTCGAGGTCACCCTTCACCTGGTGTTCGAGGATCTTCCTTTTGAGCCGCTTCGCATCGATCCCGACCGCGGAGGCGACTCGCTCGAGCACGGCCTCGTCTTGCAAGGCGGTCTTGGGCCGGGCCATGAGCGCGGCCGTCGGGGCTGCTGCGGCCACCACCAGGCCTTCCCGCGACAAGATCTGCCCGCGCGGGGCAAGCGAAGCGACCTCGATCTTGCTAGAGCTCTCTGCCGCTTCTGCGAGCGACGGCGATTCGACCACCTGGACGTACCAAAGGCGAAGCGCATAGGAGAGGAGCACAAGCCCGATCACGCCGACTACGAGCAGGGATCGCAGGTCGTTGGGAGCTTCGCGCGGTGCGTGGATGACCGACATTGGCTACTGCGGCGGTCGGTGGGTCGGGCAACCCTTACTGGGGACGCTGTCTGCCGGGAATCTGCGCAGCACACGCTCGGGACAGTAGGCGGTGGCCCGGGCGCCGCTCCCTGCGCACAGCTCGACCGCGATCACGCCCTCGCCCCCGCGCGTGTTCTCCGGATCGACGGGCTTAACAGGCGGATCTTCGACGACATTGGTGTCCGGAGGCTTGGATCCGTCCGGGCGGTCATCCTCACCGGAGGGCCTCTCTCCCTCGTCTGCTGGCGGTTCATCGGCCGGAGCCGGGGGTTCGACAGCCTCTTCGTCCCGGCTCGCCGAAACTGCGCCTCCGCCGGAGATCGAACGAGCCTTCTCGGGATACTTGGCTTGAGCCTTGCCGACGATCGCAGCCCACAGCGGAGCGACGATGTAGCCTCCCATGATGCTCGAGCTCATCTCGCCATACCGCACCGCCCCAGAGGAGGTCCGGTATTCGTTGCCCACCCAGCCGATCCCGATCAGGCGGTCGGTATAGCCACAGAACCAGGCGTCCTTATTATCGCTCGTCGTACCCGTCTTGCCTCGCGCGTTCGTGACGCTGCCTGCTGCCCTGCCCGTGCCTGATGTGACAACTGCGCGAAGGCAGTAGTCGATACCTTGTGCCGCACTGGAGCTCAGCGAGAGCCTCTCCACGACCGGGCCGCCTCTGTAGATCACCTTCCCGCTGGGATCGGTCACCTTGACGATCCCATAGGGCTCGACCCTGTCGCCTCCGTTCTGGAAGGTGCTGTAGGCACGGCCCATCTCGAGCAGCGAGACCGACCCCGACCCCAGTGCAAGGGTCGGCACGGGTGGCAGGTCGCTGGTGAATCCGAACCGGGTCTGGGCGAAGTGCACCGAGTTGTTGTAGCCCACCATCTTGTTCGCCCATACTGCCGGCGTGTTGATGGACATCGCAATGGCAGACCGTACGGAGACGCTACCGCCCTTGCCTCCGCCGCGCACTGCCCGCCGCCGCCCCGAGTCGTCCTCGATCATGAAGGGGTCGTTGCGAATCGAGCCTCGAGGGCTGAGGATGCCCTTTTCGAACCCTGCCGCATAGATAAAAGGCTTGAACGACGATCCGGGCTGCCGGCTTCCGTCAACGACGGCGTTGAACTGGTTGCGCTGGTAGTCCACGCCGCCCGTCATCGCCAGGATTCGGCCATCCTTGTCCATCACCATGAACGCTCCCTGAGTAACACGGGCGCCTTGGTAGCGACGGACAAGCTGGCGGACCCTTTCCGCCGAATACCGGTCTAGGTCGTAGTCGAGCGTGGTTTCGACGCGGTAGCCACCTTTCGTTACGTCTGTCTGGGGCAGCAGCCGGTGCAGCTCGCGGAAGACGTAGTCCGCAAAATAAGGCGCGAGCTTCGTCGATCCCGAAACATACCGGCTGTTCTTGACGAGGGTGACCGGCTCCGCTTTGGCCCCAGCGAACTCGTTCTCGGTGATCCAGCCTTCTTCTTTCATCGTCGCGAGAACCAGGTTGCGGTTGAAGGTCGCGGTCTCAAGGTCGGAAAACGGGTTCTCTTTGCTAGGCCTCCGGGCGCATCGTGCGATCAGCGCTGCCTCGGCTATCGTTAGCTCGTCCAGCTCTTTACCAAAGTACACGTTCGCCGCTGCCCCGACGCCATAGGCACCGGCGCCAAAGTAAACGTAGTTCATGTAGAACTCGATTATCTGGTCCTTGGTGAGCGACCTCTCGATCGCCATGGCCAAGGCGATGTCCTGCATCTTCCGGTCTATGGACTTCTCGCTGTTCGTAAACACCTGCTTGGCCAGCTGCATGCTAATGGTGCTCCCTCCCTCGACGCGCTTGCCGCTCACCGTGGACCAAGCCGCACGCACCATGCCTCGGTAGTCCAGGCCCTGGTGGTCGTAGAACCTCTTGTCCTCAGCCGCGAGGATTGCGTTCCGGACATGCTCCGGGATGCTTCCCAGTCGCTTAGGGTTCCGGTATTCGGTCGTTAACGACATGAGTACCTTGCCGTCCGAACTCATGATGACTGAAGGGCGGCTGAAGGACTTCCTCATGCGGACCGGGAGCTCTGGGATCATTGCCGCAGCGGCGTCGATCCGCCTGGCGGCCATGAGTGCTCCTGCGAGAATGACAACGTTAACGAAGATGAGGAAGACTACAAGCGTAGTCTTAAACGGCCGCGCAATCCGCAGCCTGCGCTTCCCTTCCCGGGCTCTCGTGCGTTGGGTACCTCGTACCACGTCTACCAGTAGATTAGACGTTTTTGGTCGGTCGGCAGTTGCCTAGTCGGTGACCCGTTGGGCCAATCGCTGGAGGGCGCTCCCGTCGAGCGGGCCGATGATGAACAGCCTCGATTCCCCTTTTCGGAAGCTATGGACGTGCATACCAGGGCCCACCAGGTTACCGACGCGCTTCGGATCTATGTCCCTGCCAACGACGTGGAACAGCGAGACCCGCATGTCTCCGTTCGCGTAACTCTGCATCAGCGACTTCGACCTGGGCGGACCGATCGGGCGGGTACCCATGAGTTGCCAGCCACCCTCTTCGCGAATATGCCACGGCACCATGCCCAACTCGCGGCTGAGCCGCCTGAGGTCATCGAGAGGCGTAACCACGGTCGCGCCCGGCTTGTTCAAGGCAAAAAGGGACGAATCCATTTCCGTCACGATCTCGGCGGTGAGGAACTCGAAGGACGCCACGGTCTCACCCTCCGGCCCGGTCACTTGCGACTTGAGGACAGCGCCGCTGTCCGCATGGATCCAAAACTTGGCCAAGCCGTCGCCCCTTGGTTCTGGCACGCCAACCATACGGGTCGGTAGCCCTGCGATCGTCCCACCGTCCTCGACCCTAAACCCACGCCTCAGAGGGCGGATCAAGCCTTGGATCCGATCGTAGAACTCAGCTTCGCGCGATGGCATGATGCGGATCTCGTTCCGATCCGGAACGTATTGTCTGCGCTGGTTACCGTCCTCCACCGCCACGCTCTCGCGCAAACTGGCCGGCTCGGTGATTTGGATCCGCATCCGCATTCCGTTGCGGTGAATACGCTCGCGAATTCTGGTGCCATTGGGCAAGGTGACGACGCGCTCGCCTCGCATTTTCAGCGTAAGGCGCGACTTGATGGCATGCTGCAAGAGTCGCGGGCCTTCTGCCGGGCCCTGGGCAACGGCGATGCCTGCAGCAAGCAGAACGACGCCGATGGCGAGCCGAAGGGTGCGCATCATCCTCCCCAGTCTGGCACGAGTACGCCGGCTCGGGCCGTCGCTTCCGCGTCACCGTGGGCCTGGGCGAGGGCCATCTCGAGTTCGTCCTCCTGGGCGGCCGGAGGCGGCGTGTCCCGCACTGGCTGCACCATCACGATAACGAGAGCGGCCGCGACTGCAACGACGGTCGTTCCGGAGAAGATTGCCCACTTGCGCTTGGGCTTGGGAGCGAGCTCGGCGAGCCGCTCGTTGAGGCCGCTCCGCCAAGCCATGCTCGGCTCGGGAGTCTCAAGGCTGCTGACAAGCGAGCGGCCCTGGGCTTCCAGAGCCTGGTCCAACTCGACCGTCTGGGCGAGATCGAGCTGCTCCTCTTCCATCAGTTTCTTGAGCAGGTCCTTGTTCATGAGCAGTTCTCCGTGTTCCACCCCATGTATTCCGTAATCGTCTTTTGCAGGCTCTCGCGAGCGAGGAAGAGCCGGCTCTTGACCGTACCCACAGGAATATCGAGGGCGGCGGCGATCTCCTGATATCCCATTCCTTCGGCGTCGTGCAGGAGGAGCACGGCTCGGAGCTTCTCGCTCAACTGTCCGACCGCCTCGCTGACCTTTTCCTTCAGTTCGGAGTCCATTACTGCCTGCTCGGGATCCCAGCGGGCGTCGGACACTTCGAAGGCGGCCAGCTCGTCCTCCGTCGCGACTCGGTCAAACGAGCGGTGCGAGGCCTTTCGGTGCCGGTCGATGCAAAGGTTGTGTGCGATCCGGAACAGCCAAGTCCGGACGGAGCTGCGACCGTCAAAGGAGTCCATGCCCTGGTAGGCACGGACGAAGACTTCCTGGGTCAGGTCCTCAGCGTCCCGCTGATCCTTGACCATTCGAAGGACAAAGCCGTATAGCCGAGACTGGTACGTGTCGACGAGCACCGAAAAGGCACCCAGGCCTTGCAGCGCTCTCTTGGACTGAATCGTTGCCTCGAGTTCTGCGTCGCGGTCCGTCTTGCCCACCAAGCTCGTCTTTCCCCAAACGGAATGCATCCTCTGGTACCGACGCATGGATTCTCCTAGGGTTCACTTCAAGTAGGTACTGCACGAAACAGCCCCCCTGAAACTAGTGAGAGTGACAGGAGGGCCGAAGGTTGGCTCAGAATCGGATTCCGCCGACCAGCGAGAAGCCGTTCAGCGTGCTTTCGTTGCTGCCGAAGTACCGAGCCTCGGCAAAGAACGGAGTCCCACCGCGGACGAAGTCGTACCCGGCTGCGACGCCGACCACAAAGTCCTCACCGCTGGAGGTACCCCCGCCGGCCTTTGGAACGCGGTTGAAGCCGATACCGGCGCCGACCGTGTAATAGAAGTTGCTTTCGAAGCGGCCGGTGTAGTTCAGCATCAACGGAAGGTTTGAATAGTCGCCCTTGCCGTAGTAGTCTAGCGACAGGCTGATCGAACCGCCGTACTGCATTCCAGGCGCCCCGGACAGCTTCATGTCCTTGATTTTGTACTCCGCACCCACCGTGAACCAGGTGCTGGCGCTGTCACGAGCGTCCCCGTTTGACGGGAAGAAGACGCCGGCGCGAGCGGAGACCCCGACCGGCTTCTGGTACTGGGCGAAGGCAGCGCAACTGGTGGCGGCTGCAACAATGGCGAGAACAGTTCGAGCGGTCTTGTTCATCCTTGATCCTCGGCGTGGCTCGGACAGCTTGTGGCCCTAGCCTCCCGAACTATAGCACGTACGAGCCGCGCCGAAGGTTCGGCCGTACCTACAGGGCGGCTTCGACAAGGAGGGCGTATGCCAGCCGGGCGGTGTCCACCAGAGCGGCCCGTGTCACCGACTCCTCGTGGGTATGGATCTTCTCCATGCCCGTGGCAACCACGGCGGTCGGTACCCCCTTGGCGTTGAACACGTTGGCATCGCTCCCACCCAGCGTCTTCCGCAGCTCTCCGGACATCCCCAGCGACGCGGCTGCCGCCTGCGCGACTCTCACCACTTTCGAACCGCCGTCCAATGAGAACGAGGCGTAGTGGCGGCGGTGGTCGACGCTCAACTCTGCACCCCACTTCCGGCACGCGCCCTCAAAGGCCTGAATAATCGTGTCCACATAGGTCTCCAGTTCCGCTTGGTCGATTCCTCGTGCCTCGCCCTGGACCGTCACGGACGGACAGACCACATTCACGGCTGTACCGCCAGAGACGATGCCGAGATTGGAGGTCAAGTCCGGGCCGACCCGGCCGACTTTCAGGCCCGAGACCGCGTCGGCGAGCACCGAGATCGCATTGATGCCCATTTCGGGATCCTTGCCTGCGTGTGCTGGTTTGCCCCGAATCGTGAAGTCGATCTTGTCGTGGGTCGCCGTCTGGGTGACGAAGGAGCCTACAGGCGGCCCGGTATCGAGGACATAGCCAAAGTCGGCTCCAAGACCTTCGATGTCGAATGCGTGCGCGCCCTTCAGACCGATCTCTTCTGCGCACGTAAGCACGAGATAGACGTCGCCGTGGAGATCTCCTGAGTCCTTGAGGCACCGGACGGCCTCGATGGCAGGTGCCATCCCTGCCTTGTCGTCTGCGCCGAGGATTGTGGTCCCGTCGGACTTGATGGTGCCGTCTTCTTCCAGCACCACGAGGCCTGCCGTCGGCTCCACCGTGTCGAAGTGGGCACTGAGGAAGACGCTGGGTGCTCCCGCCTGATTCCCGGACAGCTTTGCGACCAGGTTGTTCGCGTTGCCGCCGATCTTGGCCCCTGCGTCGTCCTCCCAGACATCGAGGCCGATCCGCTCTAAATATGCCTTGGTGAAGGCGACGACCTCGGCCTCTTGCAGCGCCGGGGCGTTGATTCGAACCAGATCGAGAAAGAGCGAGACAAGACGTTGCTCATCCAGGTTCACTCTTCGACCTCGATGCCCGGATCCCATCCCTGCTCGCTGGCGAGCATGAGCGGCTTGACCCTCATCGCGCGATCCACCCGAATCTGGCAGCTGAGGCGGAACTCGCCAAGGACGCCGTCCTCCTCGAGGCACACCTTCTCCTTGTTCCCCATCGGCGGTTCTTCGCTCAGGAACTCGACCCGGCAGGTCGTGCACCGGGCCTGACCGCCGCACCGGTGGCTGATATCCACCCCGTTGCGCTCGATCGCCAGGACAAGCTTCGTGTCCTCGTCTACCTGGAAGGTTCCCTTTCCCTCCACCGTCACCTCGTGCTGCGGCATCGGGGAGGATCGTACCCCTATGGCCCGTGCATCAACACCGGCTGGCCAGTCTCTGCGCTCTCGATCGCGGCCAGCGCGAGCCGGACGGCGGCTGCGCCTTCCTCCGGCTTGATCGGCACGGGCGCCTCGCCTCGGGCGGCGGCCAGGAACGCTGAGAGCTGGGAGTAGTAAGGATCGTCTTCGGCGGCGTACGGGTTTTCAGCACGCTGCCCCCCTGCTGAGGCGACCCGGATCGCAGGATTTGTACGGGAGTCGAACTCGATCAAGCCACCGTCCCCCGCGGCCTCGATCGTAGTGCGGAACCCCGCCGGATCCATCCAGGTGTTGACAACGGTCGCGACAGCGCCGGATTGGAACAAAACGGTGGTCTGCGCGAAATCGCCCTTGAACTCGGCCCCTGCCACGGTCTGGCCCAAACGGACGGTCCTGGAAGTGACCCGCTGGGCCGGCCCCAACGTCCACAGGAGCCAGTCGAAGTCGTGTACCGCGAGGTCGAGCAGGATCCCGCCTGAGGCCGCGTGGTCAAGGAACCATTCGCCTCGCGGGGCACCTCCGCCTCGGCGAAGCCGCACAGAGGCAGGCCGGCCGATCCTTCCATCGCGAACCGCCTCGTGGGCGGCCCGATGTTCGCGGAACCAACGGGCTACCTGCGCTGGCATCAGAAGCGTGCCGGTTTGGGCCGTAGCGTCGCACATCCGGAGGCAGTCCTCGTTCGTTCTCCCCATCGGCTTCTCCACCAGCGTAGGTTTGCCTGCCTCGAGGCCGGCGACGACGGCATCGGTGTGGAGCGTGGTCGGGAGGCATACGTCAAGCACGTCGCAAACTTCGATCAGGGCATCGCGGGACCCCACCGGCTCTGCACCGTGCCGCTCGCAGAGCGCACTCTGACGCTCGGCGTCTTGATCGTAGGCGTAGAGCGCGACGCCACTCATCTGGCTGTACTTCGAAGAATGGACGTTTCCCATCCCGCCGCACCCGAGCACGCCAACCTTCATGACTCGATCGTACCTAGGCTATAGACAGGTGCCTGCACATGTACCAGAACTCTCTGCGATTGGTGGCAGTTTGCGTTCATTTTATGGTCGGCCTTGCACACTCGATCCAAGCGCGAACATAAGCGCCAAGGAACTGCGATGATCTGGACAGCCATTGCCATACTTACGGCTCACATTGCCGCACCGGTCGAGCCCTCTGTCGACCCTAGTTCGCTTCGTTCGCTCACCGCCTACGTGCAGCACGCCAAGGAGAGGATGGCGGAGCTGCGCAAGGCGGGCAAGGAAGGCTCGGAAGAATACGAGGAGTACGAAGAGCGCGCAGAGTTCTACGGCATGCGCCAGCACCTGCTCCATGTCCGTGCCTGGCCCAACGACCGGATCGACCGGGAAGCGCACATCGAGGCGGCCAAGCACCGGGACGAAATGCCTCCGGTCAACTCGCCCGCCTTCGCCGGAACCTCGTGGACCTTCTTCGGGCCCCGAAACCAACAACCGGCAGGCGGAATCAGTGCGCCGGTTGCGGGCCGTGTGAATGCCGTGAAGCACTCGCCGACCGACCCCGCAAACGACTTTTGGGTAGCGGCCGCCACGGGCGGCGTCTTTAAGACGACGGACGGCGCGACCAACTTCACGGCCTTAAGCAGCTCTTGGCCCTATTCCTACGCCTCGGACATCGAAGTGGACCCGGGCAATGCGAACCGCGTGTACGTCGCAACCGGCGATTTTCCTGGCTGGTGGGGCTACGGCTTTGGCATGATGCGCTCGACCGATGGGGGTTCTACATGGATCAATGAGCTCCAGTCGCAGCTCCAAGGCTGCGAAGTCGCAGACATTCTCGTGGACCCGGACTCGCCCAACATAGTATTTGCCGCCGCTGGGCGCGGGACTGGGGATCCCGACGGGCTGGGCCTGTGGAAGTCGACGGACTACGGGAACAACTGGACTCGCGTGCTCGACAATGTTCAGACCGGCGGGGTGTGCAGCCTGGCGGCTTCGATCAGTTCCAACGGGGTACGGCGGATCTATGCCGGCACAATGAATGGTCGGCTCTACGTCTCGTCGAACAAGTTCGTCAGCAATTCCTCGAAGTCGATTGGTGGGCTCGGGGAGCCGATTGCCGTTGCCACATCCACAACAGCGCGTGACACCGTGTACGCCGCGGTGATGGGGAGCCAAAGCGTACAGAGGAGCACGGACGCTGGAGGCTCGTACTCTTTGGTCACGACCTCCGGGCTTGCTTGGAACCAGACCGGGTTCAACTATCTGTTCGGCGTCCTCAACACCGCGAGCAACGGCTCCGGATCCGACTTGCTCGTGTTCGGCATGACCGAGTTCTTTGTGTTGCTCCCTGGCGCCAGCTCGTGGAGCACGCCGTTTGGAAGCGGCGGCACGCGCACCCTCCATGTGGATCACCACGGGTTCGACCGGCATCCGACACTCCAGAATTTCGCCTTGATCGGCAATGACGGCGGAATCTACAGGATCATTTACGTGTCAGGATTTGGCTTTACGCTTACCAACCTGAACTCGGCCCTCAGGAACACCGAGCATGTACATGCCTCCGTGGCACCGAACCTCGATCCTGACTACTGCATGACCGGTATGTGGCACCTCGGTGTGGGACAGAGCATCGGCGATCCTTGGACGTGGTACCAACGGAGGGGGGGCGACGGGATGTACTCCATCATCCATGGATCCCTGCAGACCACCCAGTTCGCCACCATCCAGCAAATGTGGTCGGGCAGCTCCGACATCGGCATATCTGCCACTCGCGACGGCTGGGTCAACTCGACAAGTTTGAACACTTCGTACTACGTTGCCGGAGAGTCGTTCGCATTCATCACTCCGATGGACGACGTCCTGAACGATCCTGGCGCGGCCTACTTTGCAGGCGAGTACCTCTACAAGGTGAAGTACACCTCCGCAGGTGCCACGTGGACCAAAGGGATCGGGGGTACGGACCTGTGCCCGGACACCAATGAAGCAGTCCTCTCGCTTGACTCGATGAACAACTCCACGAACGGGGTCTATGTCGGTACGACGAACGGGCGTGTCATGGGCACCCTGGATCCGACCACAGGCTTTACGTTCATCAAGGATTACTCCGATCCGGTGACCTGTGTCTCGACGAACCCCAACGATTACGACGAAGTCCTCATAGCCCTCGGCAATGCAGGGGCACCGGGAGGGGGAGGCGCGCTCAAGGAGATCACAGACTGGTCAAACATCATCCTGCGCAAGGAGTACGACCGGTCTGGTTCCGGTAACACGGCGCTTCCTAGTACCGGGGTCAACTGGGTCGAGCGCGACCCGTACGACCCGGTAAACACCTGGTACGCCGCGACCGACCTCGGAGTCTTTTACACCGAGAACCGCGGCGATGACTGGTACAACGCGACCGCTTCACTCGGCCTCCCCAACGTGATGTGTCTGCACCTGGTCGCGAGGAACGGCTACCTCTATGTCTCCACGTTTGGCCGAGGGATGTGGCGCATGGCGCTGCGTTCCACCAAACCCAAGATCGCTAGCTTTGACATCACCCAGACGTTCATCACCGGCGGAAACCCGATCACCGGAACGGTGACTTTGGACAAGACGGCTGGCCCCGGAGGCGTGGCGGTAACCGTCACCTCGTCCGATAACTCGGCTGTGTTCCCCGGTGTGGTCGTTGTCCCGCAGGGCCAGACTTCGCTCACGTGGCAGCTGGGAACCGGACAGGTGACCCAGCACACGAACACCACGGTCACGTGCTCCGCAAACGGTGGCCAAGCATCGGACACCGTGCTCGTGAACGAGGTGAGCGTGCTTTCCTTCGACCTTGATACGAACATCACCGCCGGAGGCGGCTTCAACGGAATCGTCTACCTGGACCGGGCTGCTCCGACGGGCGGCGTCACCGTGAACCTTGCGGCCAGCCCGTCCAGCGCGGTCACGATCCCTTCGCAGATCACTATCTCGGCAGGATCGGCCTTCCGACAGTTCTCCGGTACGGCAGCGCTTACGCCGCAGAATCGGAACGTAGGGATCCAGGCGACCAAGCCGGGAAGCGGGGTCCAGTCGAACATGGTCATCTTCGGGCTCTACATGACATCAATGAGCGTCAGCCCCAACCCCGTCTACAACACCGACGCGTTCTTCGTCAACGTCACGTTGAACCGCCCGGCCTCGGAGAACGGGTTCCCGCTCACTGCGATCAGCGGCAACACGAACGTAGCGACGGTGCTGTCGCCGTTCAGCGTTGGGGCCAACCTACAGACCGGGAACACGGTGGGCCAGTCCTATTACGTGGCGACCGATTCGGCTGCGGGCATCCGGGTCACCAGCCCGTATGGCGACTACCTTGAGGACGTGGTCTCGGTCGAGCACTTGGGCTTCCAGGGACTCACATGCACCCCGAACCCGGTCATCGGCGGTAACCCCGTCACGCTACGCGTGCGCTTGGATCGGACGCTAGCGCGCTCGACCCGGGTCTACCTCTCTAGCTCCGACTCCTCCATCCTGAGCGTGCCCGTCTTTGCGACGGTGCCCGTCGGTGCATCCTTCGTCGACGTGGCCGGGACAACCACGACCGTGCTCTCCCCGAAGAAGGTGGACGTCCTCGTCCGCTTGAAGAACGCCCCGACGGATCCGCCAACTGCTTCGGTCACGGTGGACGTCGTGCCGCCGAGCTTCGTGGTGCCGCCGAGTTCCTTCACGGTCAGCTTGGGCCGCAAGGACGCTGGCGACGTACTGAGCTTGCGCTCCACCGATGGCAACTACCTCCGTGTCTGCAAGTTCATCGTCCCGAACTCGGTCGTCCCGCCGATCAATGTGACGGTAGAGGGCACCAGCTCGGTCGCGTCGGCTACCACGCTCCAGTGGCTCTTTGCGAGCAAGATGCAGCACGCGGGTGCCTTCAGCCAGACCCTGGAGTTCTGGAACTGGCAGACCGGGGCATGGGACACGACCAACCTGCGCACCGACGCCGTGACCACGACCTTAGTCGAGCGTAGCCTCGCCGGGTCAGGCACGCTCTCCAGGTTGCTCGATCCCGCGACCGGAAACCTGCGTTGCCGCTACACGGTCAAGAGCACAGGCCCGACGGCAGTCTCCGCCTGGTGCCACGAGACCGATCGGGCAGTCTGGCTGCTCGGCTTCTGACCCCTGTGCCGCCCCCCTCTGCGGGGGCGGCCTCTCCTGGCCCAATGGTCGTGGAGCCCCGCATAAGCGAGGGCGGTTGCACGGCGAGGGCAGGATAGGGGACACTCGGGCCCTACATGGGCGTATCCGAGCACGGCAACTACGGGGCGGCGAAGCGCTTCCGGCTCGTCATTCGAGAGCAAGGACAGGCGCGAGAGATGGGTGGCAACGAGATGTCCCTCGCTGTCGGCATCGTGGACAACATCATGATGCAGGCGCTGGAGACCGGCACCAGCGACATCCACCTCCAACCCGAGCGAGACCAGCTCAGGATCCGGTTCCGGCAAGACGGGGTTCTGTGCGACAACGGCCAGCTCCCGCCCGAGCAGGCAGCCAACGTCATCGCACGGCTCAAGCTTGCCGCAGGCATGCGGATTGATGAGACGCGCGAGCCCCAAGACGGCCGCATCGACATGGAGCTCGACACCCGCAGGCTCAGCGCCCGTGCCTCGTGCGTGCCCAGCCTGAATGGTGAGAAGTTCGTCATGCGCCTCCTCGACCCAGAGGCGATGAAGGTCAACCTCGACGACTTGGGCATGAGCGACTCCGTGCGAGACCAGTGGAAGCGCCTGATCCAAGTCCCGTATGGGCTCATCCTCGTTACCGGGCCGACCGGCAGCGGCAAGACCTCGACCCTCTACGCCAGTCTCAACCTCCTCGACCGAAAGAAGCGAAACATCGTCACGGTCGAAGACCCCATCGAGTACGAGTTCGACGACAACATCGCCCAAGTCCAAGTCACCGAAAAGATGGCGTTTCCCCGTGTCATGCGCGCCTTCCTGCGCCAAGACCCGGACGTCATGATGGTCGGCGAAATGCGCGATCCCGAGTCGTTGCACATCGGAATCCAGGCCGGCCTCACCGGCCACCTTGTCCTGAGTACCCTCCACACGAACAATGCCATCGAGTCCATCGGCCGGATGGTCGATATGGACGCAGAGCCGTATCTGATCAGCGGCGTCCTGGTAGGCATCCTCGCCCAGCGCCTAGTCCGCAAGAACTGCCCGAGCTGCGTCGAGCCGTTCCCCTACCCGCGAGAGGAGCTCGAAGAGCTCGGTTGCACTGCACAAGACATGCCGAACGCCAAGCTCCTGAAGGGCAAGGGCTGCGCCGAGTGCCGAGGCTCGGGCTTCAAAGGGCGAATCGGTGTCTTCGAACTGATCACCGGCGACCGCCCGCTCAAGCAAGCGATCCACAACGGTGCCGGATACCCGGAGCTCCTCGCCGTTTCTCGGCAACAAGGTTTCCAGACCATGCAGGAGGACGGTAAGCAGAAGGTGCTCGCAGGGATGACTACTCCGGAAGAGGTCATGAAGGCGGTCAGCACCCAGGCCGTGGAGTAGTTGCAAGATTCTCGTTGTATACTGCGGGATATCGGCTCGCACCGCAGCCACGCAAGACAAGGGTTTATTATGAAGTACACGATGAACTCTCTGATACATGCCTCGGCAGCTTGATCGCTATGATCACGCCACTGCTCTTCGAGGCGTTCCCCACAGTTTTTGACGCTGCCTACGCGATCGCGAGCATCGTTCCGAGAGAAGAACGCGATGCTCCGTGCGTCTCGCCACTCCAATCCGGAGGCGGTAGCGTTCCCGAGTGTTCCGGTCCTTGCCAACCCCAGGCACCGGTCATGAGCAACATAAGCAAGTACAGCGCCTGGTGCCAGTTCCAATACGGACTGGCGTACCGAGACGAACTGTGGCAGAGGACGAAGCATGAAGAGCGGTGTGCCAACGGTTCTGACTTCGAGTGCGTCTACACACAGCATACGTCCGTCTGCACCACGCCCACAAGCTGGTCCACCTGTCCGAACGACACCTGCCACCGATGAACCGTCGCGCCTTCACGCTGGTCGAGATCCTCTTCGCAGTCGCAATCCTCGCCCCGCTCGTGGGGCAGGCCAAGAGCCGTGCCGCCGACGCAGACGCCATTGCCCGACTGCGGCAGCTCGGGGCGGCGGCGGTCCAGTACGAAGCCGACACGGGCCGGTTTCCCGCCCGATGCATGGAAGCTGCCCGGGCCGGAGGGCTCCCCACCCGCTTGTGCCTCATGGAACGGGACACCGTGGGTTTGGGCATGGGCCAGCATTGTTCCCAAAAGATGAATTGGAAGCCCCCCCCGCTTGCTCCGCACCGCTACACCTTTGTCGGATATGCTGACCTTGGCTGGACGTGGGACCAGGTCCAGCAATGGACGAAACCAGGAACCAACATCGGCTGGGTTGCCGACCCGTCTCCGGGAAAGATGCTCCAGGGGCGATGTGACTTCCGAGGGCGTTACCACCGGCTCCTTCTCGACGGTGCGGTGGTGAGCCGGCAGCTCCGGTTGGGCCGATTGTCCGCCAACGAACAGGTCTACCAGTACGACCAACTGTTGGCCGACTTTGACGAGGCATGGTACAGGAGGCGAGGCCGGTGACGCCGCGCTGGGCGTATCCTCTGGCTGCGCTCGCGGTGTGGGCGTCAGCCGGGTGCTTCCTCTTCCTGCGAGGCCAGGCTTGGGGTTTTTGGGCGGTCCATGCCGCGACGGCGGCGGGGTTCGCTTGGGCCTGGCTCGGCGGCGAGAAGGTCTGGCCGCAGCGAGCGGCGCTGCTGGTGCTCTTCGGCCTGCGGTTCGGCGATTGTCTTCGCAAGAGTCTCCCCTTCCCGGCGGAAGAGACGAGTATCTTCCTGCTCTCGTCCTTGGCGGTCGCGCTGGTGTTCCTCGCGATGAACTTCGGAGAGCTGACGGCGGCACGATGGCTCGCTCGCAGAGTCGCGCCCGCGCTCCGCGGCTAGCCCGTAAACCCGGCGGCGCTCGTGGGGTGCCACCGCCGGGTTCGCTACTGTTACGGAGCTACTGCGATGACCTTCGTCGGTGCTCCTCCCGTCGAGAACGCCGCTGGCAGCGGGTTCGTGAAGTCTGGCGCCCCGGTGGTGGGGTCGATCGGGATCGCCTGGACGTCACCAGACTCTTTGTCCGTGACGACGACGAACTTGCCGCTGGGATCGGCGGCCACACCTTCCGCGCCCGTGGCAAAGGGAAGCGTTCCGGACGAACTCGGCGTGAAGGTTCCGCTCGAGAACAGGACGGTGGCGATCTTGTTGGTCGACCGACCGACCACGTACGCCCGCCCGTTGAGTCCGAAGGAGAGGTCAGCCCGTCCTTGCAATCCAGGTACGGACAGTGGAGCAAACGTCGCCTGGTTCCAATTTCCGTCGTAGCACTTGAGCCGCACGTTGTTGCTGCCGTCCTGTCCAGCGACGGCGCAGTAGCCTGGAACAGTCTCAATGTCGAAGACGCGTCCAGGCGCACCCAGCACAGAGCCAATGGGCCCAAGGTTCTGCCCCGTCATCGTCCAGCGGCTCAAGCTCGAGTTGCCCGACGATCCCGCCACGAGTTCATTGCCCACTACGGCGAACGCACTGTGATAGGCTAAGTCGCTCCCATGCGTCTGGCTTGCCAGCCCGCCGTTTGGGCTCACCGTGAACGAATAGACGTAGCCCCTGTCCGATAGCACAAGACCAGGATCAATCGAGGCCCCCACGAAGAGGACGCCGCTGACCAGCTTCGCGCACTGGAGCGGGTTGTCGTACGGAGGGTTGGCAGGTGTGATCGTATTCGGCGCGTTTGCCCCGAGCGACCCGTTCGCGCTCACGCTCATGACGTTCACCTGGTCGTTGCCCGAGACGGCGACCAGGGTTTTGGACGCGGCCTCGTAGTCCATGTCCGTCGGATTGGGCGCCCCTGTAGTCCGGGACGTCAACAACGTCAGCGCCCCGGTGTTGTCCAGCGTGAGCGAGTGGACCTTGCCCGTCTCGTCGAGGACGTAGAGGTAGGCCAGGATCCCTGGAGGGATTGGAGCCGTGGCTCCGCCGCCACCGCACCCGGCAGCGAGCGAGAGGAAGACTGCGGCGGCTGCCGCAGTTCGTATGCTGTTGGTTCTCATGGTCTCTTTCCAGCCGCTTTTTAGGGCGGCACGCAGACAGATTCCTAGAACCGGCCCAACTTTTCTGAGATTCACATCACAAATTGCCAGAGGTCCCGATGCACTGGGCGCCCGTCCGGAGCGGCAGGAAACTCCCCCCTCCACGGCCCGGGCCGCACCGAGGGGGGAATGGAAGCTATGCTGCGGCGACGTAGGCCGCGTCCGCTTCGCTCCACGGGCCCTGCTGGCCCTTGGAATTGATGTAGGCGGCGCGGTACTGCATCGTCTGAGCAGTCGAATTGCCCACGACATGGACGAACGGCGAGGTGGACGAGACGGCGAGGTACTGCCACTCTCCCCCGGCGAGCTTGTACTGCAACAGTACGCTCTTGGCCGGGTACGGGAACTTGTTGCTGTTCTCGTTGCCGGGGTTGTTGCCGACGTGGATCGTCACCTGGCCGCGCTTGCTCCAGTCCAGCTCGATGAGCGGGCTTTCGGTCGGCGGCGGGCTCGGGGTTCGGCTCGTGTCCTTAATCGTGATGCCCAGCTGGGCGCGGATCGTGTCCGTCGTGGCCGGGTTTGCTTGGATCCGGGTGACGAAGTTTCGGACTACCGACTCGGCGGCCTTGCGCTGGTTGGTCTTGGTCTGGGCTGCGCCCTTGGCCGCGTTTTGGGCGGCGATGTTCGCGGCATAGGCCGTGCTCCAGGCTGTGTATGCGTTGTTGACCGCGGTGATGTCCGCGGGCGTGAACCCGAGGCCGGCGGCCAGCGTACCGAAGTTCGTTCGAAACGTCGAGGCCCAGCCGTCGAAGTTCGCGTCCGAGTTCGGAATGTAGTCAGGCACGATGGCCCTCGCTGCGTGCGGATTCCTGGTTGATAGAGACTGTGTTCAATGTTACTCTCCCTTACTTGCCCGGCACATGCATGCTTCCGCAATTGCCAGGCTCAATCAGCGTATCGGCATTGCTGCCAGCGATCGTTAGGGGGTAAGGAAGCCACCGAGGATTGTTGCCAGTCTCCGATCAGAGTATTTACCCCGAGCGGTGAACGCCTGCGTCAATCGGGGAAGAGGGGCAACCCGAGCTCTTGGAGGTATTTGTTGTGCACGGCTCGGGCGCGCTTGGCCTCGTCGTTGGCCGCAACTAGATCCGCATAGACGGCACTCAAGTCGATCTCCGCTTCCGCCAGCGCCGTGCTCACGTATCGCGAGATGTTCAGGTTAAACCCGTTCGCCTCGATTTCCGCCATTGAGACCCGCCGCGAGTACCGCTCCTCCTCGCGGCGCTCTCGGTAGGTCGACACGATCTTCTCGATGTCGTCCGGCCCGCCGTCCTTGCCTTCCCGGAGCCGGTTCTGCCGCTTACTCTTCTCGAAATGCTCGGCTGCATTGATGAACAGAACGTCATCTGGTTTCTTGCACCGCTTCAAGACCACAATGCACACCGGGATACCGGTCGAATAGAACAGGTTCGCAGGAAGGCCGATCACGGTGTCGATATGCCCGTCCTTCAGCAGCTTGGTGCGGATGCGTTCTTCCGTCCCGCCCCGGAAGAGGACGCCGTGCGGCAGGATGATCGCCATCACGCCGTCGTCCTTCAGATAGTGAAATCCGTGGAGCAGGAAGGCGAAGTCAGCGGCGGACTTGGGCGCCAGGCCGTGGTTCTTGAACCGCATGTCGTCGCCCAGGGCTTCAGTGGGTTCCCAGCGATAGCTGAAGGGCGGGTTGGCGACGACCGCGTCGAAGCGCGGCTTGTGGGCGGGGTTGGTCTCCCGCAACATGTCCCAGTCGTTGGTGAGCGTGTCGCCGTGGTAGATCTCGAACTCGGTGTCCTTCACCCCGTGGAGCAGCATGTTCATTCGCGCCAGGTTGTACGTGGTGATGTTCTTCTCCTGGCCGTGGATCTTGCCGATGCCGCTCGCGCCCATACGATGGCGGACGTTGAGCAGCAGCGAGCCGGAGCCGCAGGCGAAGTCGAGCACGTTGTCCAGCCGCTGCCGCTTGCCCTGGGTGGGGTCTTGGCTGTCGAGGGTGACGATCCCGGAGAGGATGCTCGAGATCTGCTGGGGAGTGTAGAACTCGCCCGCCTTCTTGCCCGAACCTGCGGCGAACTGGCCTATGAGGTACTCATAGGCATCGCCCAAGGTGTCTGCGTCGGTCGAGAACTCCGCCAGCCCCTCCGCGATGCGCTGGACGATCCCGCAGAGCCGGGTGTTACGGTCGGTATAAGTTCGGCCGAGCTTGTCCGAACTGAGGTTGATCTCCGAGAAGAGGCCCTGGAAGGTGCTGTCGAACGACTCTTCTTCGATGTACTTGAAGGCGGCTTGCAGGGTGTGGAGGAGTTCGTCGTCCTGCCGCTTGGCCAGGTTGGCGATGCTCGTCCAAAGGTGTTCGGGCCGGATCACGTAGTGCACCTTTCGGCGCATCTGCTGCTCGAAGGCGGCGACGTCGGCGGGGTTGCTCGCGTACCAGAGCGCGAGCGGCACCTGTCCCTTGGCCTCGTCCCCGGCCGGGTAGTCCGGGCCCAGTTCCCGCTTCGCCGCCTCCTCATAGTTGTCGGAGAGGTAGCGCAGGAAGATGAAGACGAGCATGTAGTCGCGGAAGTCGTCCGCGTCCATAGCCCCCCGGAGCTGGTCCGCGATGCTCCAGAGCGTCTTGCCGAGTTTGTGGTTCTCTTGTGTCGTCATGGCGTGGGCACCCTCTGAATGAGTTCAGAGTTGAAACCGTACCGCTCCGTGAAGGCCTGTAGCATTTTCGTGAAGTGCTCTTTGTTCTCGTGCAGCATCTCGCGGGGCTCGTAGATCGAGTAACCGCCGTGGCTCAGGAGGTTTAGATACCGCTCGTGCAAGACTCCATCCGGGTCGTCTTCACCCTCGCAGATGCAGTCACCGAAGTGACCGTAGCCGAGAAACGAGGCCGTCTTCTCGGCCAGTGACCGGAGGGCGTTGAAGTGATGGGTGTAGACCTGCCCACTCCGGGCGGCTTCGTGGAGCTCCACCAGGCTTGCGACGTGGTGGAAGAACGGCGTCCCCCCGGTGTCCCGAAGGGTGTAGCCCGCCGCGCCACTTGAGCGACCGAGGAAGAACTGCCGTGATCCCTTCTCCCTCCGCAGTTCGTTGAACAACACATTGAAGAACAGCGGATGGTGAGTCGAGATGACCGCCTTCGGGCCGCTGTCCTGCCCCTTGAGCATTCCGGCCAGGTGAACGGCCACCGCGACCGCGTTTTGTTCGTCGAGCGACGAGATCGGGTCGTCGATGTAAACGTACTTGACCCACCCGTACGCTTCCGCGCCGTCCAGAACCAGCTGCAGAACCGCCAGGAAGAAGCACCAGATGAAGAGGTTCTCCTCGCCGCGTGAGACCTTGATCCCTTCGACAGGGCCGGCCTCTCCTTTGCGGGAGAACCTCACCTCCCAGTTCTCGGTGTCGATCCTGAAGTCGAAGTCGGCGTATCGGTCCAGCTGTGCCCGGACGCGAGTGTCCATCTCCAGTTCTTCGAGCCCGGCGAAGAAGCGGGATGCCCGGTTCAGTTTGAGGACTCGTTCCTCATCGTTCTCAAGGTCGTTGTCCCAGGTGAACAGGTCCTCGGTGAACGCGTTGAAGTAGAGCGTGTCCTGGCCCGTCACTTCGCCGTTCTCGTCGTAAGTCTTGCCTTGGTTCTTGAACTCGGTGCATAGCCGCGTCTTTCCCGTCCCGTTGTAGGCATAGATCAAGACGAATCGCTTCGTCTCAAGCTCGGACCGGAGGTGTCGGGCGAGAGTGGCAAGGTCGGCGAACGACGGGGGCTCGGGCATACCTATCCTGCCTCCATGGCCGGGAAGAGGGATTGCATGAGGCCTTGTTTGTGGACCCTGAGGGTGTCGAGCTTCTTCGCCTGGGCGGTGATAAGGGCGTCGAGGGAGGAGAGGCACGAGGCGATTCGTTGTTGCTCGCCTAACGTGGGGACAGGGATGGAAAGAGCCTTCAGTTCATCTAGCTCGATTTTCCCTGCACCAATTCCGGTGCGGTCAACGGGAATAATGGCCTCCGAGCTGATAAGACTGAATAGCAAGAACGTTGGGTCAATCTGCGGCCCCATTCGAAGAGCTTTGACGTCCTGGTTGAAGGCGACATCCACCATAGCCATACAGATAGGAACCCTCTTAAACAACATGCTCCCGCGTACGAGAATCAAGATTGAACCTGCCTCGGCGATCCGCGTCCCATTACCGATGGCTTTCCTGGTTACGCGAGCTGGCGCATCCCAAATAAGGGTGTCGTGCATAGAACTCGCACTGATCCAAGGTATATCCCCGTTCCAATACTCTGGGTTGTTCATGGCGGGAGTCCCTCCGGAGGAAAGAGCGCCGTGGTCACCCAATGACCGATCCTCCCATTCCAGCGCGGTGCGGAACTCGGGGAAGCGGAGGTGGGGGATTAGGTGGGAGAAGTGAGAAGTGGGAAGTGAGAAGGGTTCACCCGCTTCAGTGTTCTCACTTCTCCCTTCAAACTTCTCATTTCCCGTCCCCCGGGGGAAGAGGTTTTGGAGGAGGCCTTTCTTGAAGGTCCGCAGGGCCTCCAGCTTCCGCCCCTCCGCCGCGATCACCTCGTCCAGCGACGTCAGGCAGTCGGCGATCTTCTGCTGCTCAGGAACGTTCGGTAGCGCAACTGACACTGTGGCAAGTTGGCTCGGGTAGAGATGAACAACAGTGTCGCCTTGAGCTACCTTTGCTATCGCCCGGCGGTACCTGCCGTTAATTAGGTAGCTGAGGAATATTCCGTTGTGGCCTGTCCGAAGAACATTGATGTCGCTCCCTAGAGCTACGTCATCCAGCGTAACGCATGACGCGGTCGCGATGTCCTCCTTGGTTTCGCCTGACGCAGGAATAATGACGTCGTTCCTCTGGCTCAGGAAGAGATCGGCCTTTGGTACGTTTGTACGAGAGTGAACGCTGTTGATGATTTCACCATAGCGCGTGTACAACTCGCCATAGCGGATGCACGGACGATCTCCTGTCGGGTCAACCTCTGCTTTCGAAACTCCACGCCCTTTGAAGAAGTTAGCTTCTGATCCTAGTGGGCACTCTTCCCACTCGCCTGCTTCCCGAAACTCCGAGAAGCGCAGCTTGGGCACCAACGCCTTACTCATCCGCCTCGTACTCCGCCCGCGTCTCGTACACCCTCAGCCCCGAAATCTCTCGGTGCCCGGCCCGGCGCTTGAGCAGCGGCTCCAGGTCGCCCATGAGCGCCAGTTCCTTCTCCACCCGCTCACGCCAGCCCAGGCCGGGCGGCCCTGCCCTGTTGACGGGCCGCTTCCTTCCGACGTATAATAGGGGTGAGGCGAATGGTCCAGTCGGACGGGGCGGATCAGCCGCAAGGCTGACGCCGACCTTTTCAAGCCTCACCCTTTCTTCAGGCATTTGCCCTCCGGGCTTGGGCTCGCCTGCGCATCTCCAACACCGCCTCGCGGATGTCGCCGTCCGGAAAGACCTTCACTCCGAACCTGCCCCGCTGCAAATCGTCCCGACCGGTGATTCGCTTCGCCCACAGATTCCAAAACGGGTGATCGTCGGGCATCCCGGCGCGCGTCCATGTGTGCATCGCCCGCGCGGCGAGGTCTGCCAATTCGAGCGGGTGCGAGCCGTCCTTGATCCGAAACTGGCAGCCCGGCCTCAACCAACCCCGGAAACAGCCATCGCTGACGAACTCACTTCCGTGAATGAGCAAATCGGCGAAGGCGCGCTGGTGCAGGGCATCCTCCCGATTGCCGATGCTTTCGAAGACGAGAGAGCCGCAGGGCCTTGATTCGTCGCCGTACAGCATGTCCACGAACCGCTCCGCGACGAAGGTCAGCGCCATTTCGTACAGCCCAGGCGGGAGGTTGCCGTAGTCCTCGCCGGCCAGCAAATCCCGCTCCAAAACGTCCTTGCGAATGATGGCACCGAGCAGGCGAAAGGAACTTGCTTCAACGAGGCGATCCACGCTGGCTCGGAACTCGGCTTGGACGTAGGGGTCGCCTTTGAACGCAAACTCATCGGTACCCTTCTCAATCTTGGGGCCATGTAGCGTCACCGAGGGGGACAGTCCGAAACGGTCTTTCAAATGATCAGACGCACCAACGAAGTCGGCGCTTTCGGCGTCGTCCATCGCGATCCCGGCCAGTACGAAAACGGGCTGATCCCGGGTCGGTTGGGCTTGGCCGCTCTCGTCGATGTACAACGTCACGACGCCTCTCCCGCTTTCGACGGCAAGATGCTGAGACCGGCCTTTGTATTTACTCCGACCGTCTAGATGCCCCTCGCCCCTCTGAACGTCTTCGGTGTGCCGGCGTCGGAGATCGCGGATGAAGTTCTCCAGAGCCTGCGTCAGGTTTTCGTTACCGACTTGCCGGACCCGGTTGCGAACCACAGACAGCATGGCCAGGGCGTCTCGCCCTGCTTCGGCTCTCATTCTTGCAAGTCGCTTGCCTTCAGGATCCTTCCGCGCCATCAGTCTGTTTCGTACCCCCTCCGCGTTTCGTACACGCGCAACCCCGAAATCTCCCGATGGCCGGCCCGGCGCTTGAGCAGCGGCTCCAAGTCTCCCATCAGCGCCAGTTCTTTCTCCACCCGCTCGCGCCAGCCCAGGCCCAGCGGTTCCAGCAGCGTCGTCAGCCGCTCGCCGTCGAACACGCGACGCCCGAGCACATCGCTGACGAACGCGCCCAGCGCCTCGGCCGTCAGCCCGTGGGTGGCAGCAAGCTCCGCCAACTCTGCCGTTTCGCGCTCCGCCTTGAACGCCTGGTACCCGCACCGCACCTCGTCTTCCTGGAGAGGCTTGTTCTCTTCCAGCGAGCGCACGTACTCGGTGATCAGCTCCCTCTCGTCGAGGAACTTGGAGTCCGACTCGATGAGCCCGATCAGCGCCTCCCGGGTCAGCTTCAGCTTGCCGGGCTTCTGTTGGGAGAACTTCGCGATCAGGCCCATGATGTAGTCGTAGTCGATGAGCGCTGAGGCGAAGAGCACAAGCTCGAAGTCGAGCTGGTCGAGGTCGACGGCCGGTTTCTCGCCGCCCGGCTTGCCCTGCTGTTCCTTCAGCCGCTGCGCCGTCTCCAAGTAGGCGCCGCGGAAACCTTTGAGCTGGTCCTTCGGCATGACCTGCTCGATCTCGGCCCTTTGCTCCGGCGTGAGATCGGTGTACTGCTCGAGCTGGGTCTGGAGCCGCTGGACTTCCTTGAAGCTCTGGATGAACCCGACCCGGGCCTCGTCGCCCTTCAAGTTAGCGATCTCCGACGGTTTGGCCTCCACTCCCTGCGACGTGAGAAAGTCGGCGAGCTGTTGCACCGCCTCTTTGAGCCTCTCGATGACGACCGGCGCCTTGTCCACCAGCCAGATTTCTTTCGCCTTCTGTAGCGACGCGCCCGAGAACATCGCGATGGCTTCGTCTACCTGGTTTTGTTGCCCACGAAAGTCGAGGATGTGCCCGTACGGCTTCGTGGCATTAAGGATGCGGTTCGTGCGGCTGAACGCCTGGATGAGCCCGTGGTGCTTGAGGTTCTTGTCCACATAGAGCGTGTTCAGGTACTTGGAGTCGAACCCGGTCAGGAGCATGTCCACCACGATGGTGATATCGATCTTCTGCTCGCGCGGTAGGTCGCTGTTCGGGAACTGCTGGTTCTTGATGCGCGCCTGAATGTCTTGGTAGTAGAGGTCGAACTCCTCGATGCGGTGGTTGGTACCGTACCTCTCGTTGTAGCCGGCGATGATGCGGGTGAGCGCCTCTTTCTTCTGCTGCGGCTCGACCTGGTTGTCTTCCCTCTCTTGGAGGAGGTCTTCCTGGATTTGCCTCACGTCCGGGCTGACATCGCCGGGAGGAGAGAAGACACAGGCGACGTTGAGGGGGAGGTAGTCGGGGTCGTTGACGCTTCTTTCCAGCTGAACGGCCTCGAACTGGTCGTAGTACGCGATGGCGTCGTTGATGCTCGAGGTGGCGAGCAGGGCATTGAACCGCCGGTTGCCGGTGGCGGCTTCGTGCTTCTCGAGAATCGAATTGACCACGGCGACCTTGGCAGACGTGCCGCTGGGCCCGGGCTCTGCGTCGCCTTGGGGCTTGAAGTAGTCCACGTGGAAGCGCAGGACGTTCCCGTCGTCAATGGCGTGGGTGATCGTGTACTCGTGGAGGCACTGCCGGAAGAGGTCTTGGGTCGTTCGAAGTGAGGCCTCGTCGCCGTCGACCCTTTTATAAGTCGCGTTGTCCGGGAAGATCGGGGTACCCGTGAAGCCGAAGAGTTGCGCGTTGGGGAAGAACTCCTTGATCGCTCTGTGGTTCTCGCCGAACTGGGAGCGGTGGCACTCGTCGAAAATGATGGCCATGCGCTGCTCGCGCAGCGGCTCGAGTTGTTGCTTGTACTGCTGGCGACTAGCGGGGTCAAGGGCGAGGCCGAGCTTCTGGATTGTACAGACGATCACCTTGTCCGCCATAGCGTGGGAGAGGAGGCGGCGGACCAGGGCAGCGGTGTCCGTGTTCTCTTCGACGCAGCCAGGCTGAAAGCGGTTGAACTCCTCTCGGGTCTGGCGGTCGAGGTCCTTGCGGTCCACCACGAAGAGGCATTTGTGTATGTCGTCGTTGTTCTTGAGCAGAGTGGAAGCCTTGAAGCTGGTGAGCGTCTTGCCACTGCCAGTGGTGTGCCAAACGTAGCCGTTGCCGCTGTTCTCGTGGATGCACCGGACGATCTCTTGGACGGCATAGATCTGGTACGGCCGCATCATGAGGAGCCGCTGCTCGCTTTGGACGAGCACCATGTAGCGGCTGACCATGTTGCCGAGGGTGCACTTGGCGAGAAACCTTTCAGCGAAATCGTCCAAGTGTGAGACCTTCTTGTTGTCCGGGTCGGCGAACTCGTAGATCGGCAGGTAGCGTTCCTCGGCGTCGAAAGAGAAGTGGCGGGCGTTGTTGTTGGCGAAGTAGACGGTCTTGTCGCGATTGCTGACGACGAAGAGCTGGATGAAACACAGCAGCGTCTTGGTGTAGCCGTTGCCGGGATCGTTCTTATAGGCGACGATTTGCTCCATCGCCTTCCGAGGGTTGATTCCCAGGGTCTTGAGCTCGATCTGGACGACGGGGATGCCGTTGATCAGAAGAATCACGTCATAGCGGTGAGAACCGTAGTCAGTACTAATACGGAGCTGATGGACGACCTCGAAGTCGTTCTTGCACCAGTCCTTGATGTTGACGAGGGTGTAGTTGAGCGGGGTGCCGTCGTCGCGGGTGAAGGTGTTGATCTGGCGCAGGAGCTTGGAGGCGGCGAAGACGTCAGCGGTGACGATTTCGTCGAGGAGCCGGGCGAACTCGGCGTCGGTGAGCTTGACGCGGTTGAGCAGTTCGAACTTCTCGCGGAAGTTCGCCTCGAGCGCGGCCCGGTCGCCGACGTCGTCCTTGTACCTGTACTTCAAGGACTGCAGCTTCTCGAGAAGCGCGTGCTCCAGTTGTTGCTCGGTCATCGCACCAGACATCTGACTTTCGAGAAAGGTAGGCACGACCGCTCCTTCCTACTCACGGATGCTACCCGCGGGTTCTGCATTCGTCCACTTCGTACTGCCTGGGCGGCCGTGGCGGGAGTGGCCCGGCGTGGTGCTGCGCCGGTGAGGTTGCTGTTACGGTAGACATACGACCGTCATTCGGGCGGTTCTCGAGGTTTCTTGGTTCAGAGACCTCGGCGGGTCGTGAGGTTTTTGGGGAGCGGGCACGCGACTCCGCGGAGCGGCGACGGTCAGGGACGGAGCGCTGCCGGTCAGGGACGGAGGGGCGACGGTCAGGGACGGAGCGCTGCCGGTCAGGGACGGAGCGCTGCCGGTCAGGGACGGAGCGCTGCCGGTCAGGGACGGAGCGGCGTCGGCCAGGAACGGAGCGGCGACGGTCAGAAGCGGGGCCGAGGCGCTCAGCCACGGAGTGACGGAGTTCGGGAGTGGGGCGCGGGCTGTCTGCTCGGGCCCGCCTTGTCGCCTTGGCCCCTAACCGGTGTCATTGTTCCCGCGCCGGCAGGACGCGGCCGGCGCCCGTCCTTGCCTTCATGCCCAGAAATACTTGCCGCGATGTATGCACCCTAGTGCCCTTGAGAGTTTTTGCCTCCGCATCCTGGGGACAGGCGTCCCCACGGGATGGGCCCGAGGCAGGCACTGTTCGACTACATCCGATAGACCGCGAAGCCTGGTTCCGGAATGGGCGCACACCGGGATGACTCGATCGCCATGCCGAGGACCCGCCGGGTGTCCACGGGGTCAATCACGCCATCGTCCCAGAGCCTCGCACTGGAGAAATACGCCGAGGACTCCGCGGAATACTTGGCAAGCGTCGGTGCCTTGAACTCCTCTTGCTCCTCGGGGCTCATCGTGCCGCCAGCCTCGGCGATCTGGTCCATTTTGACGGTGAGCAGGACGTTGGCCGCCTGCTCTCCGCCCATGACGCTGATCCGGGCGTTCGGCCACATGAAGAGGTAGCGCGGCTGATACGCCCGACCGCACATGCCGTAGTTCCCTGCCCCGTAGCTTCCGCCGACGATCACGGTGAACTTCGGAACTTGGGCGGTGCTCACGGCGGTCACGAGCTTGGCACCGTTCTTCGCGATCCCTTCGTTCTCGTACTTCCTGCCGACCATGAATCCGGTGATGTTCTGGAAGAACACGATCGGCACCCTCCGCTGGCAGCACAGCTCGATGAAGTGCGCCCCTTTCTGTGCGGACTCGCTGAAGAGCACACCGTCGTTGGCGAGGATCCCGACGAGGTGCCCATAGATCCGGGCGAACCCGCAGATCAAGGTGGAACCGAACCTCGGTTTGAACTCGTGCATCTCGGAGCCGTCGAGAATGCGGGCAAGGACGTCCCGCATGGGCATCGGATGGCGGGTGTCGCTGGGGACGAGCGAGTAGAGGTCCTGTGCCGGGTACAGGGGTTCTGCCGGCGGGTCAGGTGGCGACCAGCCTTCCGAGGCAGGGGCCGGCCCGAGCGACTCCACGATATCGCGCACAGTCTGCAGCGCGCCTGCATCGTCTTCTGCCATGTGGTCGGCCACGCCGCTGACCCTGGTGTGCACGTCGGCCCCGCCCAGGTCCTCGACCGAGACCTCCTCGCCGGTGGCGGCCTTGACCAGCGGGGGCCCACCCAGGAAGATCGTGCCGTTGCCGCGGACGATGATGCTCTCGTCGCACATCGCGGGGACATAGGCGCCCCCTGCCGTGCACGAGCCCATGACGCAGGCGATCTGGGGAATCCCGTTGGCGGAGAGCCGGGCCTGGTTGTAAAAGATGCGCCCGAAGTGGTCGCGATCGGGGAACACTTCGCTTTGGAGCGGTAGGAACGCGCCGCCCGAGTCCACAAGGTAGACGCATGGCAGGCGGTTTTCCATCGCGATCTCCTGCAGTCGCAGGTGCTTCTTGACCGTGACCGGGAAGTACGTGCCACCCTTGACCGTCGCATCGTTTGCCACGATCGCCACCTGGCGACCGTGCACGGTGCCGATCCCTGTGACGACCCCGGCAGCCGGGGCATCTCCGCCATACATCTCCCAGGCGGCGAAACTGCTGAGCTCAAGGAAGGGCGAACCCGAGTCGAGCAGGGCCTCGATCCGCTCGCGGGCCAGCAACTTCCCGCGGGAGCGGTGCCTGGCGACCGAAGTCGCGCCACCCGCCTCCATCACCTGGGCGAGGTTCTGGCGGTACTGCGCCATCACTTCGTCCATCGCAGCCCGGTCTTGCCTCGCTTCCTCTGTGTCGAGCCTGGCCTGGGTGACGATCGCTTCCATGCTCTGCTGAGGATACCGGGCCGGTCACAACGCCCTTTCCCGTTCGACCAAGTTGTAGCCAGTTCGACGGATCTCTTCCCAACCACCGCGGATCGCGGTAGCGTGGTGCAGGCCGAGGCGTCGCATGGCACGGGCGACCCGTATGGCGGTTACGTCGTCTAGGCACGAGCAGTAGACGGCCTGCCAATCGGACGGTGCCAGGCCTTCCTCCCGGATGCTCTTGGCGACGAAATCTGGATCGATCCGGACCGCTCCTTCCCAGTCCGACTCCGACCGGGTGTAGTCGGCGTGCGAGCGGGCGTCTATGAAGACCACGGTGCGACCCATGTCCGCCCACTCTTGAATCCTTGCGAGCGGCAGCACGATCGGGTGGTCGTCGGCGATGGCCGGACGCCTTGCGGCACGCCTCCCGGAGAGCATCGCCGTCCCGCCATGGAGCAAGATGCTCACGACGACCACCAGCGCGGCATACGGGAACACCGCCTCCGTGCCAGGGGTCTTCTCGAAGATCGGCACGAGGATGATGAGCAGGGTCGAGAGTCCTCGTGGTCCGAACCAGACGATGTGCCGACGAGAACGGACGTCCAGCTTGCTCCCGAGAAGGGCGATCCCCATCACGAGCGGACGGGCGGCCAACGCGAGCACGACGAACAGGGCGACGTTTGGATCCACGACGCCGAAGCCGCTCCAGAGCAGGGAGCCGCCGAGGAAGACGAACGTAAGCAATAGGAGCAGCTCGGCCAGGGTTTGGCCAAACTCGTGGAAGCAGTCGCACAGCTCCTCGTCGAAGATCAGGATCGCCAGTCCGGCGCCGAACGCGGCGAGGTAGCCGCTGGTGTGGGTCGCCTCTCCCGCCGCAAACGCGGAGAGGGCGATCCCCAACGAATAGAGCGCCTCATAGTCCCGGCGTACGGTCACGCGCTTTCGGACCCACACAATCGCCCGGACTGCAAGGAAGCTGACTACGAACCCGACCAAGGGACCGACCACCAACATCCGACCCAAGGTCTGGCCGAGGAGCAACAATCCTCCCTGCTCGCTCTGGGTCTGGATGCTCGCCATGGCGACGAGCACAATGGGTAGCAGCACGATGTCGTTGAGGCCGGACTCGAGGCGCAGCGCGGTGCGGGTCGCCATCGGTAAGTCTGGGCGCCGCAACAAGCCTCGCAACAGAACAGGATCCGTGGAACCCAGTCCCGCGGCCAGGATCAAGGCCAGCATCGGCTCCAGCCCGAGGTACGCCATGGCCCCAAACGTCAGGATCGCGACGACGAGCAGGGTTCCGGGGCCTAGGATGAGCGCCGCCAACCATGCCCGCCGGCGAACCTCCACCAGGTCGAGCGACATCGCGTCGAGGAACAGCACGCTCGCCAAGCTCAAGGTCGCGACGAACCGGAGCGAGTCCGAACCCAAGCCGATATCGAACCATCCCGCCCCGAACGGACCTAACGCTAGGCCCAACAGGACGAACGCCCCGACTTGCGGGAAGTTGCTCCGCTCGATCAGTCCCGAGAGCAGGGCGGCGGCCAGAATCACCACGCCGACCAGGCCCAGCGCGGCGGTCAGGTTGTTGAGAGCGAGCTCTGGCACTCGCTGCAGTCTACTGGAGCACGGTACGACCCACGACTACACTGCGGGGTGCCGACGGCCGCCCGCCTGCACCCCACAGTGTAGTCGTGCCCGGGCGGTTAGCCTTGGGCTTTCTTCCGGTGCTCGCGGAGAAAGGCCGGGATGTCAATCTCGCTCTCGTCGAACACGTCTTCCGGTGCCGGATTCTGCTCACGCATGCCCGCCTGAGCCTTTTCCCAGATCTCGCGCGGCTTGACCCGCGGCTCGACCGTCGGCGCGGGCCTCATCTCTACGGCCGCGGTGCGCGGCGCCGCGGGCTCGCTCGCCGCCCCTCGAAGCATATCTTGGACTGACGGAGAAGACGCCTCGTGCGGCTCGAACCCGGTCGCCAGGACCGTAATTCGGACTTCGCCGTCCATCATCGGATCCACGACGGTGCCGAAGTAGATGCTGGCCTCGTCCTCGTTGCACAGGCTGTGGATGTAAGCCATGGCCTCGCTCACTTCGGCGAGGGTCAGTTCCTCGCTGCCAGTCACGTTGACGAGAAGGCCGCTTGCTCCGTGAATGGTCTGCTCGAGCAACCGGCTGGAGGTCGCCGCCTGCGCCGCCTGAAGCGCTCGCTGGTCGCCGACGCCGTGGCCGATACCCATGAGCGCGGGGCCGGCGTTCAGCATGACTGCCCGGACGTCGGCAAAGTCCACGTTGATTTGGCCGGGGATGTTGATGATGTCGCTGATACCCTGGACGCCCTGGCGGAGCACGTCGTCGGCGATTCGGAAGGCATTGAGCAGCGTGGTCTTTCGCTCGGCGACGTCCATGAGCCGGTCGTTCGGGATGGTGATGAGCGTGTCCACTCGGCCCTGGAGGGAGGTCAGGCCCTGCTCGGCCAGCTTGCTTCGCCGGGGGCCTTCAAAAACGAACGGACGGGTCACGATGCCGACGGCGAGTGCACCCAGCTCCCTGGCAATCTCAGCGACCACAGGGGCGGCGCCGGTACCCGTGCCACCACCCATGCCGGCAGTCACGAACACCATGTCGCTACCTTCGATCGCCTTGCGGACTTCGCCCTTGCTCTCTTCCGCCGCCGCGGCGCCCACTTCCGGATCCCCGCCAGCACCGAGCCCTCGCGTCAGGTTTGCGCCGAGCTGTACCTTGCGGTTTGCGAGCGACCGGTCGAGCGCCTGGACGTCGGTGTTCATCGCGACGAACTCGACGCCCTCGATCCCTGTCTCGACCATGCGGTTCACGGCGTTCGTCCCGCCACCGCCCACACCGATTACCTTGATGACTGCGCCTGAGTGGTTCCCCATTTATCTTGAGTCCTTCCTATGTTGGTTGCAAAAACGCTCGGAGCGACCGTACCCGTTCTCGCCAGCTGTGCGCTCCCGAGACCGGTGCCAGCTCGGCGTCCTCGCCCGCTAGGGCGTACTTTGCCAAGCCAATGACCACGCTCATCGCCGGTGACGGCCTGCCGTCCTTTCCGACGGTGCGGCCAGCCATCGTCGGCAGCCCGATCCCAGTTTCTTCAGCAAACAACTCTTCGAGGCCCGGCATCTGGCTCCCTGCCCCGGTCAGCCACATTCCCCCTTCGAGGGTCTCTGGGCTCCTCGACGGGCCCATGATTTGGCAGACCTGCTGCGCAATCTCCCGCAACCGGCTCTCGATGACTTCGCAGAGTACCCGTCTCTGAACGGGCCGTGAGTCGGACGTGCCCGGTTGATGTACTTGGATCGCTTCCCTGCCTCCCACCGAGTCCGCGGTCGCGACACCGTGCTCTAGTTTGAGCCGCTCGGCCTCGTCGCGATCCACTTTGAGCAAGGTCGCGATGTCGTTCGTCACGTGTTCCGAGCCCACGGGAAGGCAGCCCACATACCCGATGGAGCCCTCGCTAAAGACGGCTACCGAGGTCGTACCCGCTCCGATGTCAATTACGACACAGCCTTGTTCGATCGCGGAGGAGGGGGCACATCCGAGGGCAGACGCAAGCGGCACGGGAGCCACTTCGCCCACTTCGCGACCGCCGATTCTCACCGCGTGCTCGGTGCGCTCTAGGGTCTTGGAGTCCGCGGTCACCAACAGGGTCGAGACTTCCAGGCGAGAACACTTTTGGCCGACGACGTCGCCGACCGGATCGCCACCGTCCACGCGGAACCACTTCGGCGAGGCATGGAGCTGCTCGCGACCGGGAGGGAGGATCGCCTGGCGACTGTGCTGGATCACGGACATGACGTCCTCGCTTCGCAGTACGCGCTTGGCGGGGTAGATCGGCATCACCCCTCGAGACTCGGTGCAGCGCAAGTGGCTACCGCCGACGGAGACGGAGAGCGAGGTCGCCGCATGCGAAGTCTTTGCCTCCAAGGCTGCTACGGCTGTGGAGATCGCTTGGGCGGCTTCGTCCGCGTCGACGACGGCTCCACGGTGGACCCCGTTGCTCGGACCGAAGGAGCCTGCGAGCACCCGGGTACGGCCTCCGTCCGAACGGACGACGGCGAGGCCAGCGATTTTGCTGGAACCTATATCTAAGACAAACCGGGGAGTATCACTCATCCCAGTGTTTCTGATTGTCGCACGGAATGCTCTTTCTCTGCGCGGTTTCGCGCCATGGCATCGCCAAACCGGGTGATGGTAAATCGGCGAATCAGGCTCAAGTTGGTGAATACCCTCCAACCCATCACGAGGACAGCGGCAAAATAGAGGTTGAGGCCGATCAGGTCGCCGAACCAGGCCATGAACAAGGCAATCACGATGTTGGAGAGGAACCCAGTGATGAAGACCACTGCCTGGAACTTGGACTCCATTGCGCTGCGCACGCCTCCGAGCACGGAATCAAGCCCGGCCAGAACAGCGAGGCTGATATAGATTCCGAGCATCCCAGTGGGCTCAAGGCGAATCATCAACCCGAGCGCCAGACCGATGATCAGCGCCAGAATCGGGATCAGGATCACGGCTTCGCGGGCTCCGGCGGAACGGTTTTAGCCACCTTGAAGGTGGTAACGCCCGAGAACGCGGGCAAGCGCATCTTACGCACGATGGCGACTTCGGCCATCTTGGGGTCAATGGCCTTCAGCTCGCTGAGGATGCCCCCGGGCAGGTTGATTCCGCCGAAGAGCGTATCCGCCTCACCGATCGCTCGTATGACGACTGGCGATGCGATGCGGGACTCGTCCACTAGGATCGTGGTGCCGACGCACCGGACGTTCGTTCCCAGGCCGACCCTGCGATTGTTGACGCTGATCGCCTCGGCTCCGGCATTCCGGAGTTCGTTGATCACTCGAAGGACGTCGGTGTCGTGGATGATTTGCCCACTGACGTCGAACGCCTCGGTCGGAGCTTGCGTCGAGTCCCGAAGGGTTACGGTGACGCCCGGCCCCTCGACCTCAGTGAGCCCGGCAGCGGCCTTGACCGCTTTGAGTGACTCGTTCAGCTGCGTGGCCGAGTCGCTGTTGCTGGCCACCGCCTCCTCCAGCCTCGTATTGTTGTCGCGGAGCGCCTTGATCTCAGATCGGAGCATCTCGTTGTCTTCGCTCAAGTCGAGCGTACCGAGGCTAAGGCGAGTCCTCGCATTGTCATCGAGCAACGTCACGCGGTTCGCCCGGTTGTTCTGACCCACGATCGCCATGGCCGTCATCAGACCGACCACGAGCGACAGGACACTCACCGGAAGGATCCAGCGGTTCTCATTGCTCGGGGTGACGAACGGGTTTCTCATTGTTTGCTCTCGCGTTTGGACCACACGGCGTTCTCAGGGACGGTGATGTTCAGCACATCGTCCGAGCCTGGCTTCGCATTCCCGAGAACCTCGGTCGCCCTCCTCAACTTGTCGTCAGTCCGAACCCAGGAGCCAAAAACGATCCAAAGGCCGCTTTTACGCCGTAAGGATAGAACGCCCGTGTCGTTCAATTCAACCTCCTCGGCATCATCGAACACTTTTGTGACCCGAACTACCCAGTCGGCAAGCCGAGGCCCGTCGGACACGGAGCCGATTCCTGCAGACGATGCGAGCGAGGCGGGAGGGACGGTAACGGCCGGCAAACCTGCAGGCGGATTACCGGGCAGCCACATTCCGTCCTCGGTGAGAAGCACCTTGCCTTGTACCGAGGCCAGAACAGCCACCGGCTTTCGCACGGCGACTTTGGCCACGGCCATGCCGAACGGATTGCTGGACCACTTCACTTGCAGTACCCATGGGTCCTGGGCGATCAAGGAGCGCGGCAAGTTGCTGCCCACCGAAAGCCACGGTCGCCCGCGCAAAGTGTCGAGACGCTTCGCGACTGCTTCCGCGTCCACTCCGGTGCCAGCCACTTCCATGCGAACGCTACGCAACCCCGTGAGCGGGCTGAAGGCAAAGCCTACGACGAGATGCAGCCCGGCGACCAAGGCCAGGAGGCCTGCCCAACGCGGCGAACGCTTGCGCTTACGGGCCAAGCGACTCCTTGATGATTCGGTCGCACAGTTCGGGAAAGCTGATCCCAGCGGACTCCGCGCTTTTGCGTACCAGGCTGGTGCTGGTCATTCCTGGCACTGTATTGACCTCCAGCACGACGATGCGGTCGCCGTCCACCAGCATGTCGGTCCGAGTGATCCCACGGCAGCCAAGGGCCTCGTGCGCCTTCGTCGCGATCTCTGCCGCCCGGGCAAGGACGCCTTCAGGGAGGCGGGCGGGACAAAGCTCCTCGGTGGCGCCTGTGGTGTACTTGCTCTCGAAATCGTATCGGCCGCTCGCGGGGACGATCTCGACAGCCGGCAACGCCGTACCTGCGAGAACGGGGACACTGATCTCCGTGCCGACGATTCGTTCCTCGACCAACGCGTCACCGCCCAGCGACCAGGCTCGTTCCAATGCTGGGGCGAGCCCTGCCTCGTCGTCTACAAACGTCAGCCCGACCGTCGAACCCTCTGCATTTGGCTTGACCACCCATCCTGAATGGGAGGGCACGAGGTCGCACACGCCGGTGGAGTCCGAGCCGGCAGGAACCAACGCGCCGCGCGGGACGTCGATGCCTTGGGCGGCCAAGATGCCCTTCGTGCGCGCTTTGTCCATGGCAGTCGCGCTCGCGAGGATGCCTGAACCCGTATAGGGCAGATGCAGCATCTCAAGAAGGCCCTGGATCGCACCATCCTCGGCACGGAGACCGTGCACAGCGAGGAAGACGATGTCGGGCCGCGCAGTGCCGGATAGCTGCGACAGCGCCTTCCCACGCAGGAGCGTCTCTGAGACATCGAGAAGCTCGACCTCGTCGCCAAGGCTCTGCAGCGCCACAGCGACAGCGCGGCCGCTGAGCAGGCTTACTTCGCGCTCGCTCGAGTCACCGCCGTAGGCGACCACCACCTTGCGTGGTCCTGACCGCGACAGCTCCTGTACCAACGCAGGGGCAAACTCCTCGATGTTCCCTGCGCCCATACCTACCACCACGTCGTCCTTGCGGAGCGACATGACGACCTCTCGGGGCAGGAGGTGCCCGCTGGGAACGTAGAGAGACGGTTTGGTGAGCCGCTCCACGATTCGGATGCTGCTGACCCCTGGAATCGATGGCTCCCTCGCGGGGTAGATGTCGGTCAGGACGACGAGATCGGCCGCATCCAGCGCCTCGGCAAACTCCTGGACGAGAGGGGCGGTGCGGGAATAGAGGTGCGGCTGAAAGACGACCACAAGGCGGCGTCCGGGATAGGTTTCGCGCAGAGCCTGGATCGAGGCCGCAACCTCGGTCGGGTGGTGGGCATAGTCGTCCACGACCACCAGTTCGCTGTCCTGCAGCACCTGAAGGCGACGGGCTACGCCCCGAAACTCGCTAATTCCTTGCGCTGCCTTCGCCTCGTCCGCCCCGGCAAGGCGTGCGGCGGCGAGGGCAGCGGCTGCGTTCGAGCGGTTGTGCCGCCCCGGCGATGCCAACTTGCCTGCGCTCCAGTCGTCCGCGCGGAACTCCACGCCGTTCGCAACCGCTTCCCTGCTCCCCGGATCGTCTGGATCGAAGACCACGCTTCCGATCGGTGGCACCTTGTCGAGGAACCTGCGGACACTCGCGAGCAGGCCTTCCCAGTCACCGTGAAAGTCCACGTGATCGAGCTCGAGGTTGGTCAGCACCACGATCTCTGGGTCGAGGTCGTGGAAACTGTCGTAGGCTTCGCAGGCTTCGACAACCGCCCAATCGCCTGCGCCATGCAACACTGCGCCACCAAACTGTGGCGTCTCGGCACCAACGACGACGAGCGGATCGAGGCCGGCCGCCCGAAGTGCCGAGCCGAGCATCCCCGTGGTCGTGCTCTTGCCGTGGGTACCGGTGACCGCGATCGTACGCCGACCGCGAAGAAGCCACCCCAAGACTTGCGAACGGCGGAAGATAGGCAGGCCCAACTCGCGGGCCCGAGCGACTGCCGGAGCGCTGCCCAAGTCCACCGCGTCGGTAACGATGAGCGCGTCCCCCTCTTGGAGGCCGATCGCCCCGTCGCCCACGTCGGCGGTCACCCCGGCCTCTCGCAGCACGCCGAGGATTGGCGAATCCACGCTGTCCGCACCGCCGACTTCCAAGCCGCGTGCCCGCAACATTCGCGCGATGGCACTCATGCCGGCGCCTCCGATCCCGATCAGCCAGTACCGGCGCGCCGAATCGAGGTCGTCGGTCGAGGCGAACGCTTCCGCGATCTCTCGCTTGGTCCTCACCGAAGGGCTCCCGCCAGCAGCTTCTTTTCGAGCACTACATTCAGGGTTCGTTCGATCGCGTCGGGAATGTCCCATTGGGCCAGCGCAGACTCGGCGGATCGCACCCGCGTACCGTCATCGAGCCACGCCTGAATACGGGCTTCGAGCGTCGTTGCGCTCAGGCCGTCTTGCGGCAACAGGTCGGCTGCGCCGATCTGCTCGAACTCCTTCGCGTTTTCAGTCTGGTGGTCGCCGAACGCCTTGGGATAGGGCACGAGCACGCTCGGTTTTCGTAACGCCGCCAACTCGGCCAACGTTCCCGCACCGGACCGACAGACTACGACGTGCGCCGAGAGCATGGCGGCCGCCATGTCAGCCTCGTCCAGGTACGCCTTGATCTCGTACGGGCCCTTCACCGCCATTCTTTCCAACGAGGCGCGGCTGCTTTCGAAATGGGTCGTGCCCGTGAGATGGAGCCAATGGACCGGGGTGGTCGCCATGCGGACCGCGGTGGCCACAGCCATGTCGTTGAGCGCGATGCTCCCTTGCGAGCCGCCGACGACGAGCACGATGGGTGAGGCCGATTCGAGCGAATGGGCAGTGGGCAGCCGTCCTTGGCCCGAGGAACGAAACGCGCCGCGAACTGGCATTCCCGTACGCTCGACCCGGCTCCGAGGAAAGTGTCGCGCCGCGGACTCAAAGACGGTACACACCGCCTCCGCCCCGGCGGAGAGCAGTACATTGGTGCGGCCCGGCACGGAGTTCTGCTCGTGGAGCACATAAGGGATTCCCAACTTGCGGGCAGCGTGGACCACCGGGGCCGACGCATAGCCGCCTGAGGAGAACATCCTCTCGATCCGCTCTTCCTGCAAACTTCGCAGCGCCCGGGACATGGCGATCGCCATGCGGGCCGCCGACTTAAGACCGCGCGGACTGGCCAGACGGTAGAGCGGCTCGGAGGGAAAGCCGTGGAACGGGAAGTTGACCCGGGCCGCCTGGGCACCCTCGATCCCGCGCTGAGAACCGAAGTAGGCCACTTCACACCCACTCGCTCGAGCCGCGAGGCCTACCTCAATGGCGGGAAAGACGTGCCCGCCGGTTCCGCCGCCGGTGACTGCTAGGCGCATCCCCAACCTCCTTCCCAGGCCGCCGTAATGCGGCGGTACACAGCCCAAGTGCGAGCCAAATGGCAACGAGGCTGGAGCCCCCGTTGCTCACAAACGGCATCGGAATCCCGATGGGTGGGATCGTGCCGTTCACCATTGTCATATTGACCGCCGACTGTACCGCAATCCAGGTTGCGACCCCGGCGCACAGGCAGGCGGCAAAGCGGTCCCCGCTCTGACGGCCCAGAACAAAGAGACGGGTGACCAGCCATCCAATCAGACCAAGGATCGTGAGCGACCCGACCAGGCCGGTCTCCTCGGCAACGGTGGTCATCGCAAAGTCCGTTGTCGGCACCGGTAACCGCTTCTTGGCCTCCCCCTTGGTGATGCCCACGCCGAACACGCCGCCGCGCCGGATCGCCTCCTCCGAGATCACCGTCTGATAGCCGGTTCCCAGGCGGTACGACTCTGACGCCCTGTCGCCATGGTTGAGCAACCGAGCGACGCGGAAGGGTTCGGCCGCAACCATGGCGCCTGCCAGCCCGACTCCCGCTACGACGATCAGGGCGAGCGACAGCCGACTTGCACCGCCCACCCACACGACGGCCATCGCAGACGTCATGAGGACGGCGGCAGTCCCCAGATCGGGCTCACGCTCGATCAGGATGGCCGCGCAGGCGACCGCCATGAGCGGTCCCGCCCGCAGGAGCCGGGGCAAGAGCTGTCCACGAAAGAACCCGGCTCGCCTTGAGACCGCCTTTCTCTCTTTGCGGCTCGCCATCGCGAAGGAGAGCGCCACCAGCGAAGCTACCTTGGCGATCTCGGCCGGCTGGAACAAGAAGCCGCCGATACTGAACCACCTTCGGGCACCTCCGATCTCCTCCGCGGCCCCCGGAACGAACAGAAGGGCGAGAAGGCCGACTACGAACCAGAACACCGGCCAAGCCAGTTTGCGAACCTGGGCTACGTTCAGCCGCGAGGCCACACAGCCGACGAGCAGCGCCGCGCCCATTGAAACGACCTGGTTGCGAAGCTCGCGGGGGAAGACCGCGCCGTCGCGGACTGCGCGAGCATAGCCAGCGTCCCACACCACGAAGATTCCAATCAAAGTAAGCAGGGCGGCCACCCCGATCAGAACCGAATCAAACGGATATGCTCGTGCTTGGGTCTCCACGACTGCCCTGTCCGAAAGACCGGTCGTACGAACTGCACTCATCGGACCACCTCTGCGACCAACTCGCGAAAATGCTCGCCCCGCTCGCGGAAGTTGGCGTACGGCTCGGCGCTCGCTCCTCCTGGGCACAGGAACACCGCTTCGCCCGCCTTGGCCACACCCAGCGCCGCTCCAAACGCGTCCGCCAATGAATCGAACGCGGGCACCGGGCCGAGAACGGCCCGCCAGTGTTCGGGATCAGGCCCAAACAAGTAGACCTTGTGCGAAATCTCGGCCAAGTATTGTGCGACCGGGGCAAAGTCGAGTCCCTTCGGGGCCCCGCCCAGAAGAATGTGCTGCGGGCGCGACAAGCCACGGCTACTGCTGACAAACGCGGCCGGGTTCGTGCACATGGAGTTGTTCACGAAGAGGACCCCTTTGAGCTCGCCCAACCGTTCCATGCGGTGCGCCAGCCCCCGGAAACCTTGCAGCGCGTTGATCCCAGCCTGGCCGGGGTTCCCGAGAACGGAAACCAGCTCCCAAGCCACCATCGCGTTCGCGACATTGTGCGGGGTTTCCAGCGCGATGGTCTGCATAGGATCCAGTTCCAAGCCCGAGAGCACCATTCGGCCACCCTGGTAGGCGGTCGCACCGTCGCTCGAACGAGCCCCACTGGGAGAGACGGAACAGACCCGCCCGGCGTGGCGCAGTCGGACGTCCTCGATCCGCGGCCGCTCTTCGTCCACGTTCACGACGGCAAGGTCGTCATGGTTCGAATTTGCGAAGAGGCGCAGCTTTGCTTCGTAATAGTGCTCGAAGCCGGGGTGACGATCGAAGTGGTCGGGCGAGACGTTGGTGACTGTTGCGGCGAGGGCTCGGAAGGTCGGGGCGAACGCCAGTTGGAAGCTACTGATCTCGGCAACAAGGACCTCCTCCGGCCCGGCAGAGAGGGCAGCGGTACTCAGCGCCGATTCGGGATAGCCTGAGCCCGCGATATTGCCGCACAGCCGTGCTTTGCGGCCCGCCGCCTCGGCAAGCATCCATGCGAGCACCGTCGTCGTGCTCTTGCCATTGGTGCCGGTAATCGCGATGATCGGGGCCTTCGCGATGCGGTAGCCGAACTCGATCTCGCCCCAAACGGGCTTTCCTGCTGCGAGCATCGCGGCTACGGCCGGATGGTCGTCCGGAAACCCAGGGCTCAGCACTAGTACGTCAAAGTCTACGGGGTCAATCTTGCCGTGCCATCCGGTGACCGCCTCGATCCCGAAAGCGGTCAAGCGGTCGGTGGCACGGATCGCGGACGGGGAGTCGTTTGGCCGCTCGTCGAAGGCGATGGGCTCGAGATCCAGCGCTCGGGCCGCTTCCGCCACTGCGATGCCGCTCACCCCCATGCCGAGGACGGCGATCCTGCGCGGAACGTCCATTTAGGCCGACCTCGCGATCGCAATGGCGGCCACGCAGCATGCGAGCTGCACCCCGGCGAACAAGGCCACGACCTTGGGCTCGGGCCAACCAGCGTGCTGGAAAGCGTGATGGACAGGGGTACGAAACGGGAAGAGCCGCCTCCCTTTGCGTAGCTTGGCGCTCGCGATCTGGAGCGGCACGGGAACGATTTCGATCACGAGGACGATCATTGCGACCGCGATCGCGGCGACCATGGGTGGGGCGAGCGACTCGCCCGGCCGGTATCCCAACGAAAGTGCGGCCCAACCGATGAACCCACCGATAGGGAGTGAGCCTACGTCTCCCATGAAGATCTTTGCAGGTGGTTTGTTCAGTACAAGGAAAGGAACATAACTTGCACACAAAACAAGCATGGCCGCGGTGACGGTCTGTTGGCTTTCGAAGTAGCCTAAGGCAGCAAGCCCGAGGGCGAGAACTAGCCCGACAGTGCCCGCAAGCCAATCCAGGCCGTCCAGGAAGTTGTACGCGTTCGCGGCAAAGAGCAGGAACACCGTTGCAAAGACGAGCGCGACGCCCGTGTAGCCGCCCAGCCACGCGGCGATGCCGGCGGTGCCAAATTGGAGGCCAAGCTTGGGGAGCCAGCCCAGGCCGCGCTTGCCCGGAAGCCATCGAGGCACCAGAAAGTCATCGAGGAGCCCGACCAGGGTAAACCCGAGCAGCAGCAGCAGCATAGGCGCTGGCGCGCCCACGAGTCCGGCGAACAGGCCGACCAGAATGATGATGCCGCCCATCGTGGGCGTACCTTGCTTTTTCGCGTGCTCGGGAACGTGTTCGCTCACCGTCTGGCGTGAGCCGATCCGCTTCATGAGAGTGAATACAATGGGGGCTGCCACCGATGCGGCGGCGAAGGCGACCAGTACGGTGACCCAGATCACTTTCCCTCCAATGCGCGCTCTAATCCCAGGGCGCGGCTGCCCTTGACCAAGGCGACGTCTCCTTCCTGTAATGTATCAAGAAAGTCTTGAACTCTACAAATATCCACCTCGGTCACGTGACGGATGTCTGCTCCCGGATGGGCAACGGCAGCCTCAACGCCAATTGTTGCCGCTTCCGGCCCGACGAGCAAGACAGAGTCCAGGCGGAAGACACCCAGGGCCGCGCCGACCCTGCGATGACCGCTCTCCGAGTACGAGCCGAGCTCGCGCATCTCGCCCAGCACCGCAAGCCTCCTCCCGCTGCATGGCATTTCGGCCAAGGCCTCGATCGCTGCGACCATGCTGTCCGGACTAGCGTTATACGTATCAAGCAAAACAATCGCGCCATTGTGCTCGACGGCCTGCATCCGCATAGGCGGAAGCGCGACCCTCGCCAACCGCTGTACCGCAGCCTCAAACGGCACGCCAGCAACCGTTGCCGCCGCCACCGCCGCTGCCGCGTTGAGGGCGTTCCGCCTTCCAAGTACCGGCAGCTCGACGCCGATCGAGGACCCATGCAGCGAGAGGAGCACGGCGGACCGATCCCAAGCGAGCGCTCGGTAGCCCGTCGCTCGGACGTCCGCGTCTTCTGAGGCGCCAAAGGTGGTCACCGGCCCGTCCGTCCGCTCAACAAGTGAGGGGTAGAAGTCGTCTTCCCTCCAAAGGACCGCGTGCTGGCCCGTCCCGCCCTGGAAGATCTCTGCCTTCGCTTCCAGGATCCCTTCGCGCGAGCCCACCATCTCGATGTGTGACGTACCGATGTTGGTCACGACCGCGACCGTCGGCCGCGAGAACGCCGCGAGGTGGCCGATCTGTCCGTGTCCGCGCATGGCCATCTCAATCACGGCTGCCGCCTTTCCCGGAGACTCTGCCCATACCAGCGGCGCCGTGAACTCCGTGTTCCAGTTGCCGGGATTCTTGAGCACTGGTCCCAAGTGCCCCAGCGCCGCTGCGGTGAACTCTTTGGTCGTCGTCTTGCCGTTGCTCCCGGTGACCCCGACAACAGGCCCGGCAAACTCGTCGCGATAGGTTGCCGCCATCCGCGCAAGGGCCTCGACCAAGTCAGGGACCACCACGCACGCGCCATCGATCGGACGCTCTACCACTGCGGCCACGCATCCGGCGGCGAAGGCTTGCGGAACGGCGTCGTGTCCGTCGTGCCTTGCGCCTCGGATCGCAACGAAGAGACCGCCGGATCGGGCCGTCCTCGAATCCAGCTCGAACGAGGTCGCGACACACCCATCGGGCACCCCGAGGCACTCGCCCCCACACCGACGGGCGAACTCGGCTACCTCGATGCGCACTTGCGCGCCTCCAGCGCGTCCCTTGCCATTTCGCGGTCGCTCATCGGGAACTTGGTCCGCCCGATGATCTGGTAGTCCTCGTGCCCTTTGCCTGCGATCACGACGACGTCGCCGGGCCGGGCGGCATCCACCGCGTAGTGGATGGCGTCGCGCCGGTCAATGATCCGTACCGCCTCGCTTCCCGGCTCCAGCCCTTCGGCCGCCTCGGCGATGATCGCTTCCGGGTCTTCCGTCCGAGGGTTGTCGCTGGTGAGGACGCAGAGATCGGAGTTGCGGCTCGCTGCCGCTGCCATCAGGGGCCTCTTCGTGCGATCCCGGTCGCCTCCGCACCCGAAGACAGTCACGATCCGGGGGGGCTCCAGCTCACGGACGCATCGCAGGAGCGCGACCAGGGCGTCCGGCGTGTGGGCATAGTCCACGAGAACCCCGATTCCTAGATCGTTCGGCACCGCCTCGAACCGGCCCGGCACCGGAGGAACGTCGCGCAACGCTTGCAGGGCGTCGGCGACCGGAACGCCGTGAGCGACCAAGATCGCAAGGGCGCTCGACAAGTTCTCTACGTTATAGGCCCCGCCGAGACGGGCTCGAACGCTGCCCAAGCCCGGTACGGTCAGCGAACAGCCGTCCACCGCGATCTCCGACCCTTGGGTGACTAGGTCCGCGTCTGGTGCTCCAAAGGTCAAGGCCGGGACCGGGATCGCCCGGAGCCACTCCCGTCCCGTCGGATCGCCGACGTTTACGGCCGCTCGGAAGGCACGTCGCGAGGCCGCGGCCATCTCGGTGAAGAAGAGCAGCTTGGCAGCCTTGTACTCCTCCATGCTCCCGTGGTAGTCGAGGTGGTCCTGAGTGAGGTTGGTGAAGCACCCAACGGTAAACGAGACTCCGCCGAGCCTTCTTCCGTGGAGCGCGTGACTGGAAACTTCGATCGACACTGCGGAAACGCCCTTTGCCCTCGCCTCAGCCAGCAGGTTCCAAAGAGTCACCGGGAAGGGAGTCGTGTTCTCCAGCGTGCGCGACTCGTCTCCCAGGGCAAACCCGAGCGTGCCGAGATACGCGGTCTTCACCCCCAGCGAGTCGAGCGCGTGGCGAACGATCCAGGCGGTGGTCGTCTTTCCGTTCGTTCCGGTGACACCCAGTAGATCCATCCTGCTGGCGGGATCGTCCAGCACTTCACGGCAAAGGCGGCCGAGCGCGAGATTGAACGCGATTCCGTCGCAATCCGGGTGGAGCGCAGGCAAATTCGCCGCCTCGGCTGCTTCAAGGCCCGACTTGCTGTGAACGACGGCCGCGGAAGCCCCGGCGGCCTTCGCGGCACCGAGAAACTCGTGGGTGTCTCGGCTCGCCGAAGGCATGCAGACAAAGAGCGAGCCCGGAGCGACTGACCCGGTGTGCTCGGTGACGCCCGTGACCGTCAGCTCCTTGGGCAAGTCGCCGGTGAAGTGGATCCCCGCCTCTTGGACGGCTTGCCTGAGGCTCCGAGGAAGCATGTCGCGAGACTACCGTCCCGTCCGCCTGCTGGGAGGGATACCGAGCCGCTGAATGAGAACCTCGGCAAGCTCTTGGAAGACCGGTCCAGCGACGTCCGCACCATAGTAGAGCCCCTTGGTGGGGGAGTCCACCATCACGAGCACCACGGCACGGGTGTCGTGCGCAGGAACATAGCCCACAAAGTTCGACACGTACTTTCCTTTCTGAGCGCCTAGCTTCTGCGCAGTGCCTGTCTTGCCACCGAGGCGGTAGCCGCTGATTCTCAGCCGCTTCCCTGTGCCGTGGTCGCCTTCGACGGCCTGTTCCATAAAGTCCAGCATGGTTTCCGCGGTCTGCTCGCTCACGACCTTGCGCGGCTCGCGTATGGGTTCGTCCTGGCCGTTGATCCGGGCGACCAGACGAGGCCGGGAGATCACGCCATTGTTCGCGAGGCCTGCATAGGCTGCGGCAAGCGCGACCGGGTTGCAGGTCATTGCCTGCCCAAACCCCCAGTTCGCGGCCTGCAACCGAGTCGCAGTCTCGCGATCGTTCACCGAACCAGCCCTCTCGCCGGGCAATCCTAGACCAGGCGGGTCGAGCAGTCCGAGCAGATCTATGGACTCCCGCATTTCTTCTTGCCCGATCTGCATTCCCCAGCGCGCCGCGGCGACGTTGCAGCTTCGGGCGACGACGTCGCTTGCGCTGATCGTGCCGTGAGCGCCGTGCGAACAGTGGATCGTGTGCTTGCCGACGACGACGCTTCCGGGACAGTTCACCGTCGTATCGGTGCTGATCATGCCTTTGTCCAGCGCGAGGGCGGTTGTAATGATCTTGAACGTGGAACCGGGCTCGAAGGCGAGCATGGTGGCTGCGTTCAGATCGGTGCCCTTTCCCGGATCGTCCGGGTCGAACGTGGGCCAAGCGGCCACGGCAAGCAAATCTCCCGAGGCCGGGTCGACCACGACGGCCGCGCCCTGCTTTGCCATGTTTGAGACGACTGCGCGACGGATCGCGGACATCGCGGCGAGTTGGATCTTGCTGTCAATCGTCAGCACGACCTCGCTCGGCCCTTCGCCGTCCTTGGAGTCGAGGGCCAGTGCCCGCTCGATCCCGTTCGCCGGAGTGCCGTTGCGGACATCACCGATCAGGCCGGCGGCCGCCTCCCCCAAGGGATATCGGCGGATCGTGACCGGACGCAAAGAGACCCCGTCTGCCTTCCACCGCCTTTGCACAGCGCGGGCCCGGCTGCCCGCCTCCACTGAGACGGGCTCTCGCCAATACCGAGACTGCTTGCCGCGAGGCTCGAGCTCCGAGACCGGCTTGCCGAGCGCGGCGGCAAGATCCGTAAAGAAGGCCGGGGATCGCGGCACCTGATCGTAGTTGATTCCGAACTCGAATGCGTCCTGGCTAAAAGCTAGGAGGGCACCGTCGGAGCTTGCGATGCCAGTGCGGACGGGCTGAAGCCCTTTCGGCTTGGGCGCAGGGGTCGGGTCTTCGGGCAGCTCTCCCGTGGTGTGAGCCACCACCTGGCTGAACCCAGCGGCACCGAGAACCAGCACCATTCCTGCCGCCAGCATCGACTGACGTACCACGTCGGCTTTTTTTGCCACTACCTTGCCTCCTTTGCTCGGCCGTCGACGAACCGGTTCCGAGCCGCCCATTGCTCAACCGCCCGAAGCGCAGACCGCCGGTCGGCGCGTTCGCGCTCCAGGTCAGAGATGTCCCGGATCGCGCTCGCGGCCTTTGTCATCCGTCTCGCCTCATAGCTGGAGAGCTCGGCGATCGAGGCACTCACGATGCTCGAGGCAAGATACGTGGCAAGCCCGGCACCAAGACACACTGCGATGCTCGGCGACTGCCGTCTCGCCCGCTTCGCGACTCGAAGCCGGACCTCTTGGCGCGCCTCGGCCTCGCGATGGGCGATCGCCGCACTCACGCGCACCTCCGCAGTGCCCGCATTTTTGCGCTCCTGCTCTTGGGGTTGTCCTGGACCTCGGTCTCAGTGGGGACGATGGGGCGTTTGCTCAAGGTCTCGTATCCTCCTTCGGTTCGTAGGGTTCGAAAGACTTGCTTGACGTGGCGATCCTCGCCGGAGTGGTAGCTCAACACCACCAGCGTTCCGCCCGGTGCGAGAGAGCGCGCGATTGCTTCTACTGCGCCAGAGAGGCCGTCCAACTCGTGGTTCACGGCGATGCGCAACGCCTGGAACGTTCGCGTCGCAGGGTGGATGCGCCGGTCGCGCTTAGCGGCAGGGACAGCGGCGAGCACGCAGTCCACCAGATCGTCGGTCGTCCTGATCGGCGACTTCTTTCGCCTGTCCACGATGACGGCCGCGATCTTGCGGGCCCAATGCTCGCCACCGAGTTCGAAGAGAACTTTCTCCAGTTCGGATGCCGAGAGCCTGGCGACGAGGCCCGCGGCAGTCTCGGGCCGACGGCGGTCCATCCTCATGTCCAAGGGGCCGCTACGGGCGAAGCTCATCCCGCGCTCCGCATCCTCGAAGTGCATGTTGTTGACACCCAGATCGAGGAGGACTGCGTTCGCACCCCCTTGGCGACCATGCCGTCGTTGCGCCTCCGAAAGGCACTCGGGTGCCTCACGGTAGTCCGCCTGGAACAGCTCGACTTCGACGCCCTCGAGAGACGCAAGCCGTGTTCTAGCCTCGCTCAACATCTTCTCGTCCCAATCGAGACCGACCACTAGGCCCCCTGGGGCGATTCGCGCGCCGACCTGAAGAGCGTGGCCTGCCAGACCTAGGGTTCCGTCCAAGTAGGTCTGCCCTGCAGACGGGCGCAGCGCCTCGAGCACTTCGCCCATCATGACCGGGACATGGGTCATTTCGCGCCCCTCAGGTGCTCGAATGAAATTCTCAGCGCGTCTTGCCTCGGCTGCTCGTAGCCCATCGGATCGCGCTGGAAGCTCTCATATTCATCACTGGCCCAGATCTCGACCGTGCCGACAAGGCCGACAAGCACGACCTTCTCGCTCAGCCGCGCGAAGGAGCGGAACTCTGGCGGCACAAGCAGTCGACCTGCCGAGTCCAGCTCGCCTTGCCTCGCACCTCCCACGAGCATGCGCTCGAGCGTCGCGCGCGCCGGGTCGAGCGGGTGGGCGGCGTCAACGATCTCGAGCAGCGAGGCCCAAGCTTTCTCGGAGTAGAGGGTGACGCATCCGACTTGGCCCCGACCAACGACGAACCGCGGGCCAAGTTGGTCTTGGAGGGGTTTGGGAACGACGATCCGTCCCTTCCCGTCCATCTTGACCTCCTTGCCGCCCGGTAGGTTTGCGGGGTCGGGAAAAGTCGCCAATGTCTGTCTCGGTTCCGGGCCAGATTCGGCTATGTCCGGGCGGGCTGCCCTCCTTGGCTGCCCGCACCGGCTCCGAACCCTATTCAGCCCGGGGGCTTAGCAATCCTTGCTCCACCCGAACGACACGTTACCACTCTATTTCCCACTTGTCAACACAAATTCCCACTTTTTTTGCAGATTGTTGCCACTTAAGAAGCTAGACGTATATACACTAGTTGGTAGACGATAGGCACGACAGAAAATAAAACGGGCCCCGCATGCGGGGCCCGATGGAGGCGATGGCCCGACGGTCTGCGGCCGGGCCTGGGACGACAATTAGCTAGATGGAAGGGAATCTTTCACCAAAGCGATCGCACCCGCAGCCGAAGCGATCCCTATGGCTACCAAGACAACGGTAGTCACGAACCCACTGTTCCCCACTGCCCGAACCGGCGGGCAGGTGTCGCTACGGGGCTCGCCCTAAGTCCGGTCGTCTTACCGGGCAGGTCAGAACTTGACCGAGTAGTCGAGCCTGAGGTTCCAGTTCTGGTGCTTCTGGTCACCGGGTCGGGCCAGTTCCCAGTTCGTGTTTCCGAAGCGGAACGAGAGGGACTGATTGGGGCCCGGCCGCTGGTCGTATCGGATGTTGAAGCCGTGCTGCCGGCGCTTCTCCCCACCCTCGTTGGTTTGGGCCAGTACGTATTCGAGGAGGAGCGGCGACGGGTTGTTTGCGTTGAGGACGAGTCCGAAGCGAGCCGCTCCGACTTCCAGGCCGCTGTTCTCGTTCATGAACTCCTCCCACGAAGCTTGGATCTTCGTATTCGCGGTTCCCTCGACTTGGAGCGACCATTTGTTGGTACGGGTCTCCTGGTGCCGATCTCCGAGGATCACGTTGCCGTCTTGTTGCAGCGGGTTGGTCAGGAGCGAATGGTTCAGAACCCAGCCCTTGAATGGCTCGGCGGTGATCGAGTAGTTCCGTACCATGACCTGCTGACCGTAGGGGAGAGTGCGCAGGTTGTACTTTACATCGCCCCGGAGCCAGCTCTTGCCAGTCACGTCGGTGGTGAAGCTGAATTGTCGGTCAATGGCTCGGTCGTCGCTCGGTAGAGCCTGTGACCGATAGTCGAACCCAAAGGCGAACGACCCCACGCGACCGCCGAAGCCCATCGTTCGGAGCTCTCGCTGCCACAGATCTTGATCACGGACGGTGTCCACCGCGTAGTGGAACCGGACGTCGTCCATGAACCACATGCTGAGGGGCTTGACGTTCGAGAGCGACACTTTGCCGACATGCTTGTCCCTCTGGTCGTCCCAGCCGTTTCGCTGGTAGTCGGCAGCGCCTACCTTGATTCCCTGGAACTCGCCTGGGGTGACGGAGACCCTTTGCTCCAGGGTGCCTTGGCTCTCGCCGACGAGGTCGCGCTTCGAGTTCCAGTTCAAGCGGATGTTTTTGCCGAAGTCCACCCAGAACCCATAGCTGCGGTGGGACTCGTCGGGCCGGTCGCCGTCTCGCTTGATGTTCGTGTCGGTGACGCTCACCCCGACCTTGGGAGTCAGCGCGGTTGCCACGGAATGGGAGGTCAGGGTGTCGTTGTCGCCGTTTTCGAACCGTGTACGAGAGTGTTCGGTGCTTACGGAAGTCTTGGAGTTCAGGGCCTTGGTATAGGTGACACCCTGCGTTACCGAGTCCGGCTGCGCCTCACGGAGACCGTCAAACTCGCGCTTTTCTTCGATGAGCTTGACCTTTCCCAACTTGCCGAAGTCCCGACTCACCTCGAGCGACTGGTAGTTCTGGTCGACCTGTGCACCTTCCGGTGTGTCCACCTTGTTGAACGCTCGGCGGGCCAGGATTTGGGTGAACCGATCCATGCTCCAGCGGGCGATCATGTTGCTCCAGGCCCGCGTCTCGCCGGTGAGGTTGTTCTCGCTGTTGACCGCGCCGCCCTCGAGCGACAAGGACTTCGTGAGATCCACCTTGCCCTCGGTCTGCGACTCATCAAAGCCGAGCATGCCGGCGAACCGATCTCGCTCCGGATCGGCGGTTCCTCGGACGGCGCTGAACCCGGCGTCCGCCAAACGGGTGACGTGCCGCAGAGAGACACCTTTGCGATCCAGCTGCCACGCCTCGCGTCCTGCCCCGCCCAGCATGTCCCCCATGGACATGCGCTCGTACGTGAGCGAGCCGCCCCAAAGGTTGAGCTTGCCATCGAGTTGAACGCTGCTGAAGCCCTGGAGGCGACCCAGTCGGTCGTTCTCGCTCTTCATGAGGCGTCCGACCTCGTTGAATTTTTCACCGGTGGACTGCTCTCGGTAACCCAGGCTCAGGATCCCGCTCTTGAACCCGACCCGTTCAACGCTGAGGCTGTCCTCCTGGCCGTCAATCTGGAACCGGTCGGCAATCAGGCTCATGCCTTTGCCAACGTCGGCACCGAGTCGCACAAAGCTTCGGTTTAGGCCCGCCCAGCCGCCCCACGAACGAGGGTCGTCACCGTTGGGTTTGAGGCCCGGTTCCATCATGTTGAGCGCACTGCCGACGTGACCGTTGACCTCTTGGCCCGTCATGTTGCCCAGGGCGGCGAAACCGGGCGCGACCTCTCGCCGGCCGTGCTCCAGGGTGACGGGCCCGAGTTCGACCCTCGCGTCTTGGGCCACAAAGTCGCCTGTTTCGGTGCGTAGCGCACTCGTGTCGAAACCGAATCCGAGCCGCTTGCCAGGGGCGTAGGAGAGACCATACGCCTGGCGGCTCAGCCCCGCCTCGCGGGCGAGTTGGTCGCGGTCGCCCTCACGCAAGTCGCCAAATCGCGTGAAGGATTGATCCACGTGTTGGTCGCTAAAGTGGGCTTTGAGCTGGGGGGTCTCCAGCTTGCCGATCCGGCGGCTGATGCCTACGGCGGAAGTGTCCTCCACCCTTGTCGCGCTGAAGCTCGCCGCCCCTCCGGGAAGCTCTCGGTCTAGCGTCACAGACTGGCGGTCGAACCCTCGCTCTTTCGAGAGTTGTTCTCGGTCAGTCTCGGAAATGCTTGCGAACCGGTTGAACCCCTCGTCAACCTTGAATGCCTCGTACTTGATGTCTGTTCCGAGTAGCTTGCCGGCGTAATTCCTCCAGGTGATGCTTCCCTGGTCGTCCCCGACCTGCTTCAGGCCGGCGGTGAGCCCAAGGCTGGGCCCGCCTACTCCTTGAATGCCGAACGACGATCGCTTGAGCCCTTTCTCGTTCGACATTTGCTGAACGCGCGCGGGGTCTACGCCGGACTCCGACAGCGCCTGGAAGCCGGAGAAACGATCGTCGGCCTCTTGGTAGCTCGCGGTGATCTTGCCACCAAGGGCTCCGTACTCGAAGTCCTGGACGATGGCCTTGCCCTTGCCTTCCTCGACCTCGCTGGTCGGGGTACGCAGGCCGAACATGTCCACCGAGTTCGCCTTGCGCCGGTCGCCAAACATTGCGACGCCCTTCAGTGTGCCTTGGCCCAACCCAAACGAGTTGGCCATACCGTAGACGTTGGAAGTCACGACCGTGCCGTCGCCGAGCCGCTCCGTCAGGCCCATCGCGACGTTGACGGAGGTGCCTTTCGCAAGCTCGAACTTGATTCCGGCGAAGCCGCTCTTGCCACCGCCTACTCCGAACGTTCCTGAGGATCCGGTCTTCTCGTCGTACCGGTAGTCCACGCGGACTGGCTCGCGGTCGCGAACCATGAGTTTCAGGTACAGCGTCCCGCTCGGATAGTCGATGTAGTAGTCGATGTCCGGCTTGAGGGTCCTGCCATTGACCTCGACGCGCTCTGAGCCCGGCCGCACATTGCCGTATCGCAGGGGGATGCCTACCTGGTCTGCCCTTGCGGTCAGAAGCTCTGCGGAAAAAGTACCGCCAACCTCGACGGGCGGGGACTCTCTCTTCTCGACTTCTGCGGGGAGACGCACTTGGGCGACCGCGGGAAAGCTGCCCGTCGCTGCCAGTGCGATCACAAAAATCGAAACTCTCATCCCGTTGGCGTCCGTGCCGTCCCCCTATTATTGCCCAAGTTCACCGTGAACCGAGGGAGAACGGTTCAAGATTGGGTAGATCCTCGTAATTCTGACGGGTAGCGTTGGCCCGGGTTTCATAGTGCCCACAAAAAACTGGCAAATATCCATCCGTCTTCAACGGAACAAGAGTATCGGGTGGATTGGGAATGGAACATCAAGTACACGTGAGCCTGAATTGTCAAGAGCTCCTCGAGCTCATTGACCGGTGCATGTGGAGCCACGACGAGGACAATCCCGCCGTCCAATCCGCCTTGCTCAAGCTTACCGAGGCGCTCAGATCCGAAGGCGCGGTCTGCCTGGTTGACCGAAAAGCCGCCTAGAGAGAAACCCAGGCACGGCTGGCCGCGGAACGTTCGACAGCGTCCAATACCCTCTGGTTCGCGAGGCCGTCCTCCATGTCCGGAGCGCACCTTCCATCCGTCGCGACCGCAGTCACCGCATCTGCCACTAGGTTCACGAACGTGTGCTCGTAACCGATGATGTGGCCGACGGGCCAGTACTGCCCTGCATACGGGTGGCAAGCCTCGGTGACTTGGATCGTGCTGAACCCTTGGCTCCCTTCCGGTGCACCGGCATCGAACCACTCCAACTCGTTCATTCGCTCCAGGTTGAAGACCAAGCTCCCCTTCTCGCCGTTGATCTCAAAGCGGTTGTAGTTCTTACGTCCGACCGCGAAACGAGTCGCCTCGAACGTACCGACGACCCCGGTGCCGAGGCGAGCGATCCAGACCGCTGCATCGTCCACCGTGACCTCGCCGGTCTCGGTCGAGGCGGTTGCGCCGAGCTTGTCGTCGGTCGAACCGACCAGTGGCCGCCGCTTCACGAAAGTCTCAGTCATGCCGCAGACCTCGGTGAACTCTCCGACCAAGTACCGGGCAAGGTCAATGATGTGGGAGCCGATGTCGCCGAGCGATCCACTTCCCGCCTGCTCCTTCTTCAGCCTCCAGACGAGCGGGAACGTGGGGTCCGCGATCCAGTCTTGAAGATAGGCGGACCGGATGTGGTAGATCTTTCCGAGCCGTCCCTCCTCTATCCATTGCTTGGCGAGCGTGACCGCGGGAGCCTTGCGGTAGTTGTGGAAGACCGCGCTCGGCTTGCCGCCCTTTCGCACTGCCTCCGCCATCTTCTCGGCCTCGGCGAGCGTGTTTCCGATCGGCTTCTCGCAAAAGACAGCTTTGCCCGCCTGCGCTGCCGCGCAGACGATCTCGCAGTGCGAGTCGCCCGGCGTGCTGACGTCCACGACGTCAATCTCGGGGTCGCCTATCACGTCCCGCCAGTCGGTCGAGTAGCCCTCCCATCCGAACGTTCGGGCTGCCGCCGAGACCCCGGCTTCCGTTCGTCCGCAGATCGTCTTCATCCGAACGGTGGCGGGGAGGTCGAAGAACCGACCGACCTGCCGGTAGGCGTTGCTGTGGGCCTTGCCCATGAACTGATAGCCGATGAGACCGACCGTGACGACTGGCTTGGACATCGGCCAGAGTATGGGCCCCGGGTGCTCCGGCTTGCCACAATGGCCCGACGAGATGCCGCACCGTGGATTCCGAGTCGGGCCTATCGCGGTCGACCCGCCGCTCCTGCTTGCGCCGATGGAGGACGTCACTTCCCTCCCCATGCGCCGGATCGCAAAGCGGATCGGTCGGCCCGGCCTCATGTTCTCGGAGTTCGTCAGCGCGATGGCGATCCACTACGGGGCAAAGAAGACCCTGAAGAAGCTCCAGGTCCACCCGGAGGAGCGGCCGCTCGGTATCCAAATCTTCGGCGGTGAGCCCGGCGTGATGTCCGAGACCGCGCGGCTGTGCGAGGAGGCTGGGGCCGACATCGTGGACATCAACATGGGCTGCTGGGTCCCGAAGGTCTGCAAGACGGGCTCCGGCGCAGCCTTGCTCAAAGACCCTGACCGCGCGGCGGAGATCGTGCGCGCAGTGGTGCGGGCGGTTCAGGTTCCGGTAACGGTGAAGGTGCGGGCAGGATGGGACTTCTCCCTCTTCGCCGCGCCTGACCTCGCGAAGCGGTTCCAGGACGCGGGGGTGCAGATGCTGACCTTGCACGCCCGCTTTGCCAAGCAGGGCTTCGAGGGCGAGGCCGATTGGCGGCTCATCGGACAGCTGCGGGACGCGGTGAGCGTGCCCCTGATCGGCAATGGGGACATCAAGACCGCGGCGGATGCCGACCGGCTCATGCGAGAGACTGGTTGCGACGGCGTGATGGTGGGCCGGGCCGCTATCAGCAATCCATGGGCGCTGGCGCGGATTCGATGCGGGCTCACCGGCGATCCCATGCCGTCTGAACCGACACTTGCCGAACGGATCGACGTCGCCCTCGAGCACGTGCGCGAGACCATCGCCTATGAGTCGCAGGCCGACGAGACGGACGCCGAGCTCCGGGCCGTCCGTTCTTTGCGCGGCCAGCTCCCGATGTACATCAAGGGCGCATTCGGCGCTGCCGCAATCCGCGCCAGGTTGACCGCGTGTGACTCGTACGCAGAGGTCGAGGACGTCCTCACAGAGTTCCTCGCCAGCTAGCGAAACAACTCGGGATCGCTGCCTAGGTCGAGGCGGCCCCGAACGAAGTCAATGGCGGCGCGCAACCGCATCCTCTGTTGCACTCGGTGAGGGCTCCGGGCTGCGAGAAACAGGCTGGACGTCACGATCCTGCGGACGACTCTCTTTCGACTCTCCACCGGGCAGAGCCTCCCCGCGCAGATCAGGCGGTTCCTTGCCAGGAGGTACTCGCGCCATGCCTCGAACCTTCCGGTGGTGGGGCTGAGCCCGTGATGTGCGGCGGCGTGGTCCACCACTGCCAAGCGCCTCCCGGCTGCCCTGCACCGCAGGCCCCAGTCCACATCCTCCCAATAGAACCGATATCCGTTCCACATCGGATGCTCGGCGAGCGCCCCGGGTTGATAAAGCACGGCGGCACCGTCCACCCATTCGACCTCCCTGACTCCCTCCATCGGCAGTGCTGCCCGCGGTTCGCCCCCCGCGACGATAATGGAGGCCCAGCGCTCGTACTCCATGGCCCCCCCTCCATGGTGGATGGTTCCGGGGTCGTCATTCCGCAACTGCACCGGCACCACTGCGGCCAGGCCTGGATCTCTCACCAGTGCGGCTTTCATGGCATCGAGCGCGCCCGGAGCGAGCCGCGCATCGTTGGTCAGGAACAGCAATGCGGCGTCCCCGGCCCGATGCGCGGCCAGATTGACGACGTCGGCGAAGCAGAGGTTCTCATTGCTTGCGTATACGCGGAGTCCTGGAACCTGCCGAAGCGACGCTACTTCCGGCCCCTCAGCCCGATTCGCCCAGACTTCGGCCACGTCCGCACCCTCGCACGAGGCGACGGCATGAAGCGCCATTTCGCTCTCCCGATAGGTCAATACGCAGGCATGGATCCTCAACCGAGCACCGCACGCAGCACGGCCGCTGGTTGCAGGCCGTCCATACACTCGCCGCGGCAGCCCTCCAGCCCGCTGCACTCTCCCAGACACTCGCCCTGGAACAACACGTGTCCTTCGCCATAGGGCTTGAACCGAGCCGATTCTGTGGGGCCGAAGAGACCGACTACCCTGCAACCAACCCCGGCCGCGAGGTGCATCGGACCGGAATCGCCGGTCACCAGGCACTGGCACTGCGCAAGGAATGCGGCGGTGCCCAACACAGGCCACTTGCCGCACGTGTCCACGGCCCCGAGGCCCGCCACGTGCTCACTCTCTTCCGGGCCGCCGATCCAGACGATCGGGTGCGACGTCGCCTGGACTAGCTTGGCCAGCTCGGCCCAGTGACGCCGGGGCCACCTCTTCGCCGGGTGGGACGACCCCGTGTGCATGGCAACGATTCCGAGTCCGTGCGGGTCGATCCGCGCCGCGAAGGCAGCAGCCTCCGTCGCGAGCTCGGCGGGAGGACGGACCACAGGGGCGAGGCTTGGCGTTTCGATTCCTGCCGCTTGGAGAAGCCGGGCGAGACTGTCCGGCACCTCGGGCTCTGGGCCGAGCGGAGCGACATCGAGAGTGGCGAGCGGGCTCGGTCGGTCGCCCTGGACTACCCAGCGCTCTTTGATTCCGGCCCATGCAGCAAGACGAACGAGGGTCCTCTGCGAGTAGGTGAAGACGGCGACGCTCGGCCGGAGAGATCGCAAGAGAAACAGGGTGCTGATCTGGTCAACCGGAGACTCCGGCCGAAGGAGGACTTCGTCGAAATCACCAGTGGCCTCCAGCAAATCACGGCCCGCCGGCGAAGTGAGTGCGACCAACCGTGCCCACGGCCACGATCGTCGGAGCCAGCCTCCGACCGGAGTCGTGTTCACGACATCGCCGAGGTGCGGATGGGTGACGACCACCACGGTCTTCGGCCACTCGCCCTGCCGCATGGACTTGGAATCTACCCTTGGAGCGGGTTCGCAGTAGAATCCGCGGGTCCGAACATGGTCTTTCGCACCCTGATCCTTCGCACTTCGGGCCTTCGATGGGTGCGACGCATGGTCACCCGCAGCCGGGTGTTCCGCCCCCTTGTCTCCCGCTTCGTCGCCGGGGAAAGCGTTGCCGAAGCGATGGCGGTAGCCGAGAGCCTTGTTGCCGATGGCCTGATGGTTTCTCTCGACCTACTGGGGGAGAACGTAGCCAGCGCAGAGGAGGCTGCCAACAGCCTAAAGCACTACTTGGATCTCACGCAAGCGATCGGGGCGTCGAAGCAATCCGACCGGATCAATATCAGCATCAAGCTCACCGCGCTGGGGCTGGATCAAGGCGACGAGCTGGCCGAACAAAACTTCCGAACCCTGCTTGCTGCGGCGGCGGAGCACGACATGTTCGTCCGGGCCGATATGGAGGCGAGCGACTACACCGAGCGGACCATTGCGATGATCGAGCGGGTCTTCCCAGACCAGCCCAACACGGGCACCGTGCTCCAGAGCGCCCTGAAGCGCACGGACGATGACCTTGTGCGCTTGATCAGGCTTGGTTGCCGGATCAGGATCGTCAAGGGGGCATACCTGGAGCCAGAGTCGGTGGCTTTTCAGGATAAGCATAAGGTTGATAGCCAATACATCAAGCAATCGAAAGTGGCGATCCAACAGGCGAATTACCCCGCGATTGCGACCCACGACGCAACGATCATCGAGGAACTGTGCCGTTTCGTCGAAGAAAACTCGATTGACAAGTCCATGTTTGAATGGCAAATGCTATACGGAATACGACGAGATCTCCAACAGGCGCTGAGAGATCAGGGTTTCCTCGTCCGCGTTTATGTGCCCTTCGGTCGCGAGTGGTATCCCTACTTCACCCGTCGGCTCGCCGAACGGCCGGCCAACGTCGGGTTCATCCTTAAGAGCCTGTTCAAAGGTTGAATCCCCGAGCCCCGCTTCCCGGTAGGATTCCATGTGATGGATCTGTTCGAGCGCGTGAAGTCGAGCTACCTCTCACGAGGGCTTCTGGACGACGAGGTCGCGCACATCGTGGCGATCGCGAGCGAAGACACTTTGGAGGACGGCGCGACGATCGTGCGCGCTGGCGATCTCGCGACCGACTTTTTCCTTGTGCTTGACGGAAAGGTCATCGTTCGAGGGGCGGACGGGGAGCCGATCGGCCGGCTAGCTGCGGGGGCAATCATCGGCGAGGTAGCACTGCTCACTGAGGGCGAACGTACCGCTACGGTCGTCAGCGACGGCCCGACGGTCGTAGCGCACTTCCCCGGCCATCTCTTCAACGAGTTGATCGATCGAGAGCCGAGCCTTGGCGTCCGGGTGCTCCGCAATATCGGGGCGACCTTGGTGGACCGGCTCCAGCGCTCCAACATCCAGTTAGAGCGCGTGCTCGCCGCCAGCGGCTTCTAGCTTCCCTGCTCGAGACGTTCAGTCAGCTCTTGGGCGGACGTGACCGACTTGGCAGGCACCGGCTCGTTGGCCACGCGGCCAACCTCTTCGGCCAACCAAGAAGCAAGTTCCCGAGACTTCTGGAGCGAGATCTTGTTGAAGAGACTGAACAGGCCGAGGCCGGCCACAAAGGTGCCAACGGCAACGGCGACCCCGGCCAGCGGGTTGTGCGAGCCTACGGCCGGCCCGGCGACACAAGCTGCGATCAGAGGAGCATGGAGTCCAAGGAAGTACGGCATGAACGGGATGGACTTGACCTTGACCCGAGTGCGTCCCCCGCGCGATACCAACTCAACCCGCGCTGACATCGGCACGCGGTTCACCATCGCCGAGAGACTCCGCCCCACTTGCTGGAACTGGCTGACCCCGCCCTTCGACTTCAGCTCGCTGAGGAGGAGGTCGAGGTTTTCCGGGGCGATCTCTCCGTCCACGACGACCTCGGTCTCCTGGGAGAGCCGAAGCGGTGACGTTGTCGTGGTCTTGGCAATGGGCGCGCGCATGGCCTGTGCCAGAAACTCCGGGGAGATTCCCGCCTCCGATGCGATCCGCTGGAGCTCCTCGACGGTTACGCCTGCCGAGTAGTCCGTTCCCGAGGCTTCTTGAAGCTCCGCCGCGGCACGCAAGATCTCGCTGGCCTCTGCCTCGCTCAAAATCCGCTGGCGCTCGTTCATACGCCTAACCTACCTGTGTCGAAATCGGCGCGTTGCGGAAGCCGTCCAAGGCTGCCCAGGCAGGGTTGCTAGGCACCTTTGAACCTGCGTTGGCCGGTTGGGCCGAGTTGGTCGCCGCTGCGACGAGGGCTCCTAGCTCCTCCGGGATCCCGGATGCAGGAGACCAGCCCCCCATCTCGCGATCCACGTATCCCGTGTCCACTTCCCCTCGTTCAAACTCCGCTGTATCGCTGATATCCAGCAAGAAGGCGATGTTCGTTTGCACTCCAAGGATATGGGTGTCCGCCAGCGCGGCCCGGAGCCGACGGATCGCGGAGGGACGGTCCTCGGCATGGACGATCAACTTCGCGATGAGGGAGTCGTAATATCGTGTGACCTCATCGCCTTCGCGCAAGCCCGTATCGAACCGGATGCCAGGACCACGCGGCTCCGCCCAACCTACGACGCGGCCGGTGCTGGGCAGAAACCCGCGTGCGGGGTCTTCGGCCACGATCCTGGCCTCGATTGCGTGGCCACGGAGCGCACTGCGATCGCCCAATAGCAGTGCCTCGCCGAGATCCAGCACCTCGCCGGATGCGACCCGTAGCTGCCATTGAACCAAGTCTACGCCGGTCACAGCCTCCGTCACGGGATGCTCGACCTGGAGCCGGGCGTTCACTTCGAGGAAGTAGAACTCTTCGGCAGACGCGTCGAACATGAACTCCGCCGTTCCTGCGTTGGTGTAGCCGGAAGCCTGCACAAGCCGGACGGTAGCATCGCGGAACGCGTCCCAGAGCGGCTGGGTCATGGCCGTCGAGGACGATTCTTCGATGAGCTTCTGGTGCCTGCGCTGGACCGAGCACTCGCGCTCGAACAGGCAGGCTACCTGGCCTTGCGAGTCCGCGATGAACTGGACCTCGATGTGGCGTGGGCGCTCGATCAGCTTCTCCACCATCATTTCATCGTCGCCGAAGCCCTTCATCGCCTCGTCCCGCGCTGTGGCGAGCTCTGCGTCGAAGTCAGAAGGCTTGCGGACAATCCGCATGCCCCGGCCTCCTCCTCCGGCACTGCTCTTCAGAAGAATCGGGTATCCGATGCCCTCCGCTGCATTGCGAAGGTCGTCGTTGCTAGCGCCATGTACGAAGAAGCCGGGGACAAGCGGCACCCCGCTCTCTTCTGCAAGGCGTTTCGCGTCGATTTTCGCTCCGAGGCGGTCCATGGCTTCGGGGCTCGGGCCTACGAACACGAGACCGGCGTCTCGACACGCCCGGGCGAACGACGAACGCTCGCTGAGAAAACCGTATCCCGGATGGACTGCATCGGCACCAGTCGTTCGGGCCGCCTCCAGCACCTTGGCCTGGTCCAGGTAGCTCACGGAAGCCTCCGACTGACCGATGACGACGCACTCGTCGGCAAGCAAGGCGTGATACGAGCTACGGTCTGCCTCGCTCGCCACCGCGACCGTCGCGATCCCCATCTCTCGGGCCGCGCGGATAACCCGAACCGCGATCTCCCCACGGTTCGCGACGAGCAGCTTGCGAATCACGCTGGCACTTTACCGCCCGGTCTCGGTCTTGAAGGAGGCGGGACGCTTTTCCAAAAATGCGGCAACCCCCTCTTTCCCTTCTGCGGAAGCCCGGGCTCGGGCGAGCAGGCGGGCTGCTTCGGACATAGGCATCGCGCCCTCCAATGCGATCCGCTTGCAAAGGGCGACAGCGGCGGGCCCGTTGCCCAAGACACAGGCGACCTTGCGATCCACGGTTTCGGCGAGATTGCCTTCAGCGGCAACTTCGTGGACGAGCCCGATCCGCTGGGCCACACCCGCGTCGAAGGCTTCCGCGGTCGCATAGAGCCACCGGGCGTTTCCTTGCCCGATCTTCGGCAAAACGAACGGCGAGATCGTGGCCGGTACGAGACCGAGCCGTGCCTCGCTAAAGGCGAAAAGGGTTCCCTCCTGCGCCACCGCGACGTCGCAACTCGCCACCAGGCCGGCCCCGCCCCCGAACGCCGCACCGTGGACTTGGGCGATCACGCAGGCCGGGCTCGACGCGACCGTCTCAAAGAGCCCGCCCAAGAGCATCGCGTCTTGGTAGTTCTGCTCTTCAGTGTAGTCTGCAGCTCGCCGCATCCATTCCAAGTCTCCACCTGCGCAAAATGCCTTGCCCTCCCCTGCGATGACGATCGCCCGGATTTCCGCCGGAGCGGAGGCCACCGCATCGGTCAGCTTGGCGATGAGCTCGTCATTGAAAGCGTTTCGAACCTCGGGCCGGTCGAGGGTCAAACGAAGGACGGCACCGTCCATGTCTACGCGTAGCATGGCGGGAGTCTACGCCACGTTGCCTCGGCGACGGGCCCCAGGGTCGGTAGCCTCGAGGCTGTAACATGATAGAGCACCCAGACGCTCGCGCAACAACGGCGATGCCGGGTCTCTCAGGGCTCTGCATATTCCCATATGAGCAACAAGCGAGTTTTCCTGTTCCCCGAGGGCAATGCCCAAATGCGGGATCTTCTCGGCGGCAAGGGCGCGAACCTGGCCGAGATGTGCAACATCGGCCTCCCGGTGCCTCCAGGCTTCACGATCACCACCGAGGTCTGTAACGAGTTCTATTCGCATGGCGGGAAGCTGCCTGCCGGGCTGGAGGAGGACATGCGGGCTGCCGTGGCCGCGCTCGAAGAAAACCTCGGGAAGAAGTTCGGCGACCCGAACGACCCCCTACTTGTCTCCGTTCGCTCGGGCGCCAAGTTTTCGATGCCGGGCATGATGGACACGATTCTCAACCTCGGTCTCAACGGCAACACGCTCAAGGGATTGATCGCCGGTAGTGGCAACGAGCGCTTCGCCTATGACGCCTACCGCCGGTTCATCTCGATGTTTGGCGACGTCGTCCTCGAAGTCTCGAAAGAGAAGTTTGAGAAGCTTCTCGCAGAGATGAAGAAGGAGAAGGGGGCACATCTCGACACCGACTTGACGGCGGCGGACCTCAAGACTCTCTGCGGCCACTTCCTCGCCTTGGTGAGTAGTGAGACCGGGAAAGTCTTTCCTGAGGATCCGTGGGACCAGCTCCTGCTCGCGGTCAAGGCAGTCTTCCGCTCTTGGCAGAACGAGAGGGCCATCGTCTACCGGCGCACCGAGAAGATCCCAGACAATATCGGTACCGCTGTGAACGTCCAGGCCATGGTCTTTGGCAACCTGGGAGACGATTGCGGCACCGGCGTCGCCTTCACCCGCGATCCGAGCACGGGCGAGAACGTGCTCTACGGCGAGTACTTGATGAACGCCCAGGGCGAAGACGTCGTGGCGGGCACTCGCACGCCGGTTCCCATCAGCGAGCTGGAGCGAACTTCCCCGGCCGTCTATAAAGAGTTCGTCGAGATTGGGCAGCGGCTCGAAGCGCACTTCAACGACATGATGGACCTCGAGTTCACCATCGAAAGGGGCCGGCTTTTCATGCTGCAGTGCCGCGTCGGCAAGCGAACCGGCCCGGCTGCCGTACGAATGGCGGTCGAGATGGTGGAGGAAGGGCTGATCGAACGCGAGACCGCGCTGCAACGGATCACGGCCAGCCACCTGGACCAGCTTCTGCACCCCCGGATTGACGAGGTCTACATCGAGGACAGGAACATCAGGCCGGTCGCCCACGGTCTGGCAGCATCGCCCGGTGCCGCGGTGGGAAAGGCGGTTTTTGACGCCGATACCGCCGAGAAGCTCGGAAGCACTGGGAAAAAGGTGATTTTGGTCCGGGAGGAGACGAACCCCGACGACGTTCACGGCATGTTGGCCGCGCAGGGCATCCTGACGGCGCGAGGAGGCAAGACCAGTCACGCCGCGGTCGTCGCCCGTGGATTTGGAATCCCCTGTGTGGCCGGATGCGAGGAGATTGACGTCGATGTTCACGACAAGTGCTTCCAGGTCAATTCCCTAACGATTCGCGAGGGAGACTGGATCACGGTGGACGGCAGCACCGGTGCGGTCTACAACATCGAGGTGTCCCTCATTCCGCCCGATGTCAGCGGCACGTTCGGCACCCTGATGTCCTGGTGCGACGAGTATCGGACGCTCAAGGTCAGGGCAAACGCTGACAACCCGCGCGACGCACAGCAAGCCATCGAGTTCGGAGCGGAGGGAATCGGTCTCTGCCGCACCGAGCACATGTTTTTTGAGCCCGACCGTCTCCCGATCGTGCGCGACATGATCCTTGCCAAGAACGAGGAGGTCCGCGAGGCCGCGTTAGCGAAGCTTGAGGGCGTCCAGTCTCGAGATTTCGAGCAGATCTTCGAGACCATGGAGGGACTGCCGGTAACAATCCGGCTCATTGACCCGCCGTTGCACGAGTTCCTTCCGAACTTTGACGACCTGCTCACCCAGGTGATCGAGCTCCGGCTCGCCTCACAGATGACGGGCGGTCAGGCGCTCAAGGCGATCCTCCAAGAAAAGGAGGAGCTGCTCCGGGCCGTCGAGTCCATGCGAGAGGCCAATCCGATGATGGGCCTGCGCGGCGTGCGATTGAGCGTGATGTTCCCGGGCATCGTCGAGATGCAGACCCGCGCGATCCTCGGAGCCGCGTGCAAGCTGGCGAAGGCGGGCAGGTGCGTGCTACCTGAAATCATGATCCCGCTCGTTGGGCACGTGAACGAGCTTCGGGTGGTCCAGGACAGGCTCGAGGCGGTTGCCCACGCGGTGATGGAGGAGGCAGGCGTCAAGGTTCCCTACCTCTTCGGCACGATGATCGAGATTCCGCGCGCGGCCCTGACCGCAGGCGAGATCGCGGGATACGCCCAGTTCTTCAGCTTTGGCACGAATGACCTTACCCAGATGACGTTCGGCTTCAGCCGCGACGACGCCGAGGGCAAGTTCCTCGGTGATTACGTGGACAAGAAGATTTTGCCAGTCAACCCGTTCGAGACGATTGACCGCAACGGCGTCGGCGCCTTGATGCAGACGGCGGTGACGGAAGGCCGCGCCGCCAGAGCGGACCTCAAATGCGGAATCTGTGGCGAGCACGGTGGAGACCCGGACTCGATCCAGTTCTGCCACGAACTGGGCCTCGATTACGTGAGTTGCTCTCCTTTCCGGGTGCCTATCGCGCGACTTTCCGCTGCCCAGGCGGTGTTGCGCGAGCGCGTGTCCGTCGTGCTGGACAAGTAGCCGCTTATCGGATCGCCGCCCCGGTGGCGTCGTCGAAGACGTGGACCTTATCGAGATCCACGGCAAACTTCGCCGATGTGCCGGGGTGGATTCTTGTAGAAGGGTCCAATGTGGCGGTCACAGGGATCTCGCCTGCGACGAGATAGGCGGTGTCCTCTGCCCCGAGCTTTTCGAGAACGTCTACCTTGGCCTCGAATGTGTTGCCTTCAGTCTGTGGCACCGGGCAGTTGTTCTGACAGTCGTAGATGTCCTCGGGCCGAATCCCGATCGTCACGCTCTTTCCCGCCTCGCCGCGCGCAGGGTGTCCCTGCGGCAGTTCGATCTTGAATGCACCGAGGTCCACCGTGCCGTTGTGAACAGTGCCTCCAATGAAATTCATGGGCGGGGCGCCGATGAACCCGGCCACAAATTTGTTAGCAGGCTGGTTGTAGACGTTTTCGGGCTGGTCGCACTGTTGGAGCAGCCCGTCGGACATTACGGCAATCCGCTGACCCATGGTCATGGCCTCAACCTGGTCGTGGGTCACGTAGATCGTGGTGGTTTCGAGGTCGCGGTGGAGCCGGATCAACTCGGCGCGGGTCTGGATTCGGAGCTTGGCATCCAGGTTCGAGAGCGGCTCGTCCATGAGGAAGACCTTGGGCTTGCGGACAATTGCGCGGCCCAGCGCCACACGTTGCCTCTGGCCACCAGAAAGCTCCTTGGGTCTGCGGTGGAGGAGATGGTCAATGTCGAGCATCTTGGCGGTCTCGCGTACTCGGCGGTCAATGTCCTCCTTGATCCTGCGGGCCTCGCCCATGTGGCTGACCTGCCAGAAGAATCCCTTGAGCTCTCGGAGGCGCAGACCGAACGAGATGTTGTCGTAGACGGTCATGTGCGGATAAAGCGCGTAATTCTGGAACACCATCGCGATGTCGCGATCTTTGGGCGGGGTGTCGTTGACTCGGTTCTCCCCGATGAAGAGGTCGCCTTCGGTGGACTCTTCCAGGCCCGCGATCATGCGCAACGCTGTGGTCTTCCCGCATCCGCTGGGGCCGACCAAGACCATGAACTCACCGTCCTGGATGTCCAGATTCAGGTTGTCGACTGCCTTGACGTCCTTCCCAAAGATCTTGGTGACGTTCTTGAACTTGACTTCGGCCAAAGCGGGGCGAGTCTACCCTTGGCTCGCTAGACGCCGACAGGGTGCCAAACCGTCTTGGTCTCGACGTATCGTTCGATCCACGCGATCCCTTGTGCCGTCGGCTCAAGCCACTCGTGCGGACCGTGGTGTCCGATCCGCTTGAGGTTGTCTGCGGCTCCCGCCCAGAACTTCTCGTCCGGAACGGTGCCAACCATGTCGATGGCGTCGACCTCCTTGTGGGCGACGGCAGCCTGGAGCGTCTCGGACTGCTTCCCGCAGAGGACATTGACCACGCCTGCCGGGATGTCGGACGTCGTCAGGGTCTCGCCCAATTCGCAGGCTGTGGCAGGAGCTCCATCGTCCGCAAGGACGACTGCCGTGTTCCCCGAGGCGATGACGGGGGCAAGTTGGGAAACCAAGGCGAGCACCGGGGCGCCCGGACCGACGGCCACCGCTACGACACCCATCGGCTCCGGGACAGAAAAGTCGAAGTACGGGCCGGAAACCGGGTTCACGCAACCCGCAACTTGGGCGAACTTGTCGCACCAGCCTGCATAGTGCACGAGGCGGTCACACGAGACTGCCACCTCGCGCGATGAATCCGCAGATCCCTCTGCCTTGACCAAACGCTCGAATTCGGACGATCGCGCCTCCACCATTTCGGCAAGGCGGTACAGGATCTGCCCGCGATTGTAGGCCGTGGCCCCGCTCCACTTCGGGAAGGCACTGTGGGCTGCGCGGACGGCATCGCGAACGTCCTTCCGGCTCGCCCACGGCACGTTGTCGCCCGTTGGCCCTTCCAGGCTGCGCCCGGACTCGGTGCGCACGAGTGCGCCATTGATGAGGAGCTTGTAGGTCTTCTTGACGCCTAGCCTTGGACTACTCACCGAACCTCCAGATATGCCGCCAATCCGTGCTTCCCCCCCTCACGACCAAACCCGCTTTCCTTGTAACCACCAAAGGGCGAGGTCGGATCGAACTTATTGAAAGTGTTCGCCCAAACCACGCCGGCTCGCATCTTTCCTAGCATCTTGAAGATCTTGCTCCCCTTATCGGTCCAGATACCGGCGCTGAGTCCGTATGGCGTGTTGTTCGCCTTCTCCACGGCCTCTTCCGGCGTGCGAAACGTAATCACTGCGAGTACAGGCCCGAAAATCTCCTCTTGGGCGAGCCGGTGGCTCTGGGCGACGCCTGAAAAGAACGTGGGCCGGTACCAGAAGCCCTTGTCAGGCAGGGGGCACTCCGACTGGTACATCTCTGCACCTTCGGCCCGACCGATCGCCTCGTACTCCTGAATGCGGCTTAACTGCTCTTGCGAGTTGATCGCACCGACGTCCGTGTTCTTATCGAGCGGCTCTCCAACGATGAGTTGATCCATTCTGTGACGCAGCTTACGAAGTAGATGGTCTGCGACACTTTCCTGCACGAGCAACCGGGATCCTGCGCAGCAAACGTGCCCCTGATTGAAGTAGATGCCGTTTACGATCCCTTCTACGGCCTGGTCGAGCGCAGCATCCTCGAAGACGATGTTTGCTGCCTTGCCCCCCAACTCGAGCGTGACCCGCTTCCCTGCTGCGGCGCGATAGATCTCCTTTCCGACCGCAGTCGAGCCCGTGAACGCAATCTTGTCCACATCAGGGTGACGCACCAGGGCCGACCCCGCAGCGCCGTGGCCGGTAACGATGTTCACGACGCCCGGCGGCACTTCTGCCTGCCGCATCACATCGGCGAGCAACAGGGCCGAAAGCGGCGTGGTCTCGGCCGGTTTCAGCACGCAGGTGTTGCCACAAGCCAGTGCCGGGGCCAGCTTCCATGCCGCCATGAGGAGCGGAAAGTTCCACGGGATGACCTGCCCCGCCACTCCCAAGGGGGCGACCGAGCGGCCCGGGAACGCGTACTCGAGTTTGTCCGCCCAGCCCGCATAGTAGAAAAAGTGGGCCGAGGCGAGCGGCAGGTCCACGTCTCGGCTCTCCCGGATGGGCTTGCCACCATCCATGCTTTCCAGCACGGCAAACTCCCGGCTCCTCTCCTGAATGATCCTCGCGATCCGGAAGAGGATCTTGCCACGCTCGATCCCGGGCAGCGCGCTCCAAGCCGGCAAGGCGGCACGAGCCGCACCCACCGCCGCGGCCACGTCCGCTTCCCCGCCTTCCGCGACATCGCTCAACGTGAGCTCGCTCGAAGGATCGATCGTCGCGAAATACTGGCCCGACGCCGGTGCTTCCCACTTCCCGCCGATAAAGTGGTCGTATCGATCTGCCAGTTTGACGATCGACCGCGCTTCCGGCGCGGGAACGTAGTCCCAAGTCGGAAGGGCGATGGATGAGGGCCCTGGATCGGTCTTCGTCGTCAACTTGGGGCCAATCTACCCCGGAGGCGCTGATTCGGGAATCTTCTGCCATCCTGTTGGAGTAATAGCCTTTGACTGCTGGCAGCGCCAGCACAGGCGTAGATAACCATGCGAACTACTCTTTTCACCCTTGCCGCCGCTACGGTGCTCCTGGCTGCGACCGGATGCAACCCGCCTCCGGCACAGGACACGGCGCGATCGGCAGTCCCGAACGGCGAGCAGTCCGGCAAGCTGACCCTTCAAGACGGCCAGTCTAGCGTGGACCCCACCGCCTCAACGAGCACGGGCGCCGCAACCGGCGCGGCTCCCGGCAACCTTGGCCGGCCCGACTCTTCCTCGTCCTCCTCGACCGGCACCAAGCCGGGAGAGCCCTCGCCCTCAGGCACGGCAAGACCAGGCAACCAACAAGGCCAGAACGGAGCAGGCGGTCCTTCGAACGGTCAGGGTCAGGGGCAAGGGCAGCGCACCGGAATGGGAATGCGAGGCATGGGTGGAATGGGTGCAGCAATGATGCTCGGCACCGACGAGGTAAAAAAGGAGCTCAAGATAACGGAAAGCCAGGAGAAGGAACTCAAGGCTCTGATGGACACGGCGATGTCCCAGTTCCGCAGGCCTAGCGAAGGTGAGCGACCCGACCCGCAGAAAATGCAGGAGCAGATCGCGGAGCTCCAGGCCAAGGTCGAGAAGATCCTCAACGAAGACCAGCGCAAGCGAATGGACGAGATCAGCCTTCAAATGCAAGGAGCAGGCGCACTGCGCAACAAGGACGTCCAGATGAAGCTTGGGATGAGCGCGAAGCAGCTCGCCGAGGTCGAAAAGATCGACAAGGACTCGCAGGCAGAGATGGAGAAGCTCCGCAACTCGGCCGGCGAAGGTGAGCGGCCCGACTTTAACAAAATGCGCGAGGCCCGCGACGCGGTGAACAAGAAGATCCTCGCCGTGCTTTCAGCTTCCCAAGTGCAAAAGCTGGAAGCCATGAAGGGCAAGCCGTTCACAATGCCCCAGCGCGCCCGAGGCGGCGGACAAGGCGGCGGACAAGGCCAGCGAGGCTAGTCCAGCGAGAAGTAGTCGGCGCCTTGATAGGCGCCGGTCTCTTCTTTGACCAGCTGCATCAGGAGATCGTTCAGAAGGGCCGACGCCCCGAAGCGGAAGAGCTCTGGAGTTAGCCAGGCCTCGCCAAGGGTCTCTTTGACCATCACCAGGTAGTGCAACGCCTCTTTGGCGGTACGGATTCCGCCTGCGGGCTTCATCCCCACGAGCTTGCCCGTCTCCCAGTGCCAGTCTCGAATCGCCTCGAGCATCACGAGCGTGACCGGGATTGTCGCTGCAGGCTGGACTTTGCCCGTGGACGTCTTGATGAAGTCAGCACCAGCCTCCATCGCGAGCCAACTCGCCCTGCGGACCGCGTCGAAGCTCCCGAGCTCTCCCGTCTCCAAGATCACCTTCAGGTGCGCAGGCCCACACGCAGCCTTGATCCGTCGGACTTCGTCCTCGACCTCCTGGTACGAGCCGCTCAGAAACGCGGATCGGTTGATCACCATGTCGATCTCGTCGGCCCCGGTAGCGACTGCGTCCTCCACGTCCCGTATCCGCAGGTCGAGCGGATACTGACCGCTGGGAAAGCCGGTCGCCACCGAGGCGACCTTGACGCTGCTCCCCGCTACTGCGGCCTTTGCGACTGGGACAAGGTTGGGATAGACGCAGACTGCGGCAACACTGAGCTCTTGGTCCGCGATAGGGAGCCCGGCAAGGGGTCTCGCGGCCTTCGCGCACATCTGGCGAACCTTCCCTGGCGTGTCCTTGCCTTCCAGGGTGGTGAGGTCGCACATCGAGGCGGCAAGCCTCAGGCCCTGGATCTTGGTCTCGCGCTTGATCGAGCGCTTCGTGAACCGAGCCGCCCTCTCCTCGATCCCGACCTGGTCTACCGGCGCCCTACCGCCCCATGTCTTCATGCTTCGAGTCTACTGTGTGATCACTCGACTTCGATCAGGATTGTCACCGGTCCGTCACCCTGGGCGGTCACTTGCATATCGGCACCGAACACCCCGGTGGCCACCCTCAGGCCTGTCGAACGCAACGCCTCCACGAAATGGTCGAACAGCCGCTTGCCGTCCTCTGCGGCCGCCGCTTGGACGAAGTTGGGCCGTCGCTGGCTAGTGTCGCCGTAGAGCGTGAAGTTCGAAACGGCGAGAACCTGGTTGCCCTCGGTCGCTCTCACTGCAGCAAGGCTGAGGTTCATCTTCCCGGAATCGTCGGCCATGACTCTCAGCCCGGCGACGCGGTCTGCCGCGCGGTCGGCGGAGGCCTCGGTGTCGTCCTTGCCGGCCCCCACGAATGCGAGGAACCCAGGGCCACACTCGCCCACGGTCACACCGTCGACTTCGACCTTCGCCCACGCGACGCGTTGCACCACGACCCTCACCGGCACCAAGGTACCCGGGCAATAATGCAGGCTGGATGTCTGAAACGGTAGTTGGCGTTGACTTGGGCGGCACGAACGTCCGCGCCCAGGCTTTTTCGGCAGACGGCTCGCCTTTTAGTGAGCGGGTCTCGGTGCCGAGCCGCGCACAAGAGGGTGTCAGCGCTACGGTCGAGGCGGTGATCGCCGCGGTCTTAGCCTGCAGTTCTAGTCCGGCTGCGGTCGGAATGGCCGTTCCCGGACACATTCGTGCCGACACGGGCACGGTGGTCTGGGCGCCGAACTTCGGTCGGGAGACGCCCGCCGGGTTCGAGTATTGGAAGGACGTCCCTCTTGGGCCGCAGGTTGCGGAGGGCACCGGTGCGCGGGTGGTGCTCGGGAACGACGCCAACTGTGCCGCCCTCGGCGAGTATCGATTTGGTTCCGGAAGGGCCAAGGCAAGTTGCCTCGTGATGCTGACGGTCGGCACTGGGATCGGCGGCGGGGTCGTGCTCGGCCCTCAGTCGCTGTGGGGCGGTGCGGACCGTCCGGTGGTGCTCGTCGGGGGCAACCAGGGCGGAGCCGAGCTCGGTCACCTCTGTCTTGTTCGGGGCGGAGTCGAGTGCAACGCGGGCAGCTACGGAGCGCTCGAGGCCTATTGCCAGCGAGACGCGATTATCGCCCGGGCTCGGCACAAACTGCGGCGGGGGCGTGAGTCTATTGTCCGGGAGATGGTTCAAGGCGACCTAGGCCACGTCACGCCCGAGATCCTTTCGCAGGCAGCCGAAATGGACGACGTGGCGGCGATCGAGGTCTGGGAAGAGGTCGGCGGTTACCTCGGCGCAGGAATTGGGAGTCTGATCAACGTCTTCGCGCCGGAGGTCTTCGCGATCGGTGGGCAGATCTCCAAGGCGGGCAAGTGGCTCTTGGAACCTGCGATCCAGGAAGCACGGAACGTGGCGATCCCTTCCCTTTTTGCCGACTGCCAAATCGTGCGGGCCGAGCAGGTGGACGATGCCGGCATCCTCGGTGCCGCCGCCCTCGTCATCTCGGGCTAGGAACCCACCGTCCGAAAGGTATTCTCCGAGTTCCGATGACCGAAGTGATCATGCCCAAGATGGGCGACGGCATGGAAGAGGGCACCCTTGTCGAGTGGCTCAAGAAGGAAGGTGAGAGGGTCAAGTCCGGCGAAGTCATCGGGACGATCCAGACCGACAAAGCCACTTTGGAACTGGAGGCCCCCGGCAGCGGTAGCCTCGCAGGAATCTTGATCGGACCCGGAGAGACGGTTCCGGTCGGACAGCCGATCGCGGCCCTTCTTGCAGACGGTGAGAAGCTTCCGGACGGATGGCGCAAGAATGGATCCGCAGCGGCCCCCCAGCCCACAGTCGAGGCGAAGCCCGAAGTTGCCGAGCCGGCAGAATCCGAGCTCGTAGCCCCAACCAAAGACGACGGCGGACGCATCAAGGCGAGTCCGCTCGCGCGGCGCATTGCCGCCGACGCTGGGATCGACCTAGCTTTGGTGACCCCGAGCGGCCCTGGCGGTCGTGTCGTAGAGAAGGACGTTCGCGCGATGATCGCCCAAGGGGTCAGCCTGGGATTCCCCGTTCCGGCCCGTAGCCGTAAGGACACCAAGGTCGCCCTCAACAACGTCCGGCGACTCACCGCCCGCTTTACGGCTCAGTCCAAGCAGTCCGTACCCCACTTTTACGTCTCGGTCGCGGTGGATGTGGAGTTCCTCACCGAGCTGCGGAACAAAATGAAGGCGATGGGATCGGCTCCGAGCGTCAACGACTTCGTGATGCTCGCAGTCGCCCGGTCGCTCACGGAGATGCCCGAAGTCAATGCGACGTTCCAGGACGACCATATCCTACAGTTCGGCGCGGTGAACGTCGGCATGGCGGTCGCCGTGGACGAGGGGCTGCTTCTCGCCGTGCTCCGCGACTCCGACCTCCTGACCTTGTACCAAACCATGGCGGCGAGCAGAGCGCTCGTCGAGAAGGCCAAGGCGGGCAAGCTCACGCCCAACGAGCTGTCCGGACAGACCTTTGCGGTGAGCAACATGGGAATGCTGAACGTCGAGAGCTTCACCGCGATCATCACCCCGCCTGCGGCGGGAATCCTCGCGATCGGCACGGCCGAGAAGCGTGCGGTCGTGGACAAGGAGACGGGAGCGATCGTCTCCCGGAACACGATGAACATCACCGGATCGTTCGACCACCGGGTTGTGGACGGCGTGACCGGAGCAAAGTTTGTGAACTTGGTTCGCTCGAAACTGGAAAACCCGATTACCCTGCTGTAGAGCCGCGACCTTACGGGTCATGGAGCATCGGCGGTACCCTTGGGTTGTGAATCTCCTTCCCAGGATCTTGTTGTTGCTCCCCCTTGCCGGGATCCCGTTCGTCCCCGCGGACACCGTCACTACAGAGAACGTAAAGGCTGCGCTCGCCAAGGCAGGCGTTGTTTATCAGGCGTCACAAGACGCGAGCGGGGATCCAATGTTCGACCTGAAGTACGACGGATACAACGCGAGAGTCGTCACCTACATGGTAGGCGAGAGCAAGTCAGACATAGCGCGCCTGGCTTGGACCGCAGCCATCGACATGAAAGAGGGCATGACTCCGGAGGACGTCAACGACTGGAACAGCGGCAGCTTTGATATCAAGGTCTACTTGGACGGCGAGCGCGACCCGATCCTTGAGGCAAACCACATGGTCGAGGGCGGGGTCACCGAGGCGAACATCGCGACCTGGCTCACCAACGTGAAGAAGGAGGCGGACGACTTCTTTGCCTCCCAGGGCCCCGGCATTGGCACCAAGCCGCTCGCAGAGCCCAGGCCGCGCTAACAGGCGAGGAGCACCGAATCTATGCCGACACTCGTACTCGTCCGCCACGGCCAGTCGCTGTGGAACCTAGAGAACCGCTTCACTGGCTGGGTAGACGTGCCGCTGACGGCGCAGGGCGTGGTGGAGGCCAAGAAGGCCGCGGGCTTGCTCGCCGGAATGAAGTTCGACGTTGCCTACACAAGCGCCCTGAAACGAGCAGCCCACACGTTAGAGATCATTCTGAACGTTATGGGGACGCCCGAGCTGCCCGTCATCAGCAACCTGGCGCTCAATGAGCGGGACTATGGCGACCTGAGCGGCCTGAACAAGGATCAGACCAGGGCGAAGTACGGTGACGAGCAGGTCCACATTTGGCGGAGGAGCTACGAAGTCGCACCGCCCGGAGGAGAGTCGCTCGCCGATACTCGCGCACGCACCGTTCCCTTTTTCGAGCGTGCGATCCTGGGCGACATCCAGCAGGGAAAGAACGTGCTGGTTGCCGCCCACGGAAACTCGAACCGCAGCATCGTCATGGCCTTGGAGGACGTCTCGCCGGACGACATCGTGAAGCTGGAACTCGCGACGGGCGTTCCGCGAGTATATGAGCTGGACGAACAGGCCAGGGTGCTTTCCACAAGCACCCTGTCGTAACGGCTACTTTTTGACGATGTCGCCGCGGGTCGAGCCGACCACCGCCAAGATCTCGGCCTGCTCCTTCTTCGGTACCTTGTACTGGTCCAGGACTCTGACCAGGATCGCCGCTGCCGCGTCCCACTCCTTGCCCGTGATCATCAGGCTCGCATGAGACGACTTCATGTCTCGACCAGAATAGGTGAACGGACCGCCGGCCGCCGCGGCAAGCTGCTCAGTCACGAGATACTTGATGCCCGGCCCCGTCGCTGGCCCCTTCGTAAGCGACATGACGACCTTTGGGTTCGCCATGACGACCGGGTCGGCAGCGAGCTCGTTCACGAACGTATCGACCACGGCCGCAATCGGTGCGATACCGCCGAGCCTGGCATAGAGCGTCATTGAGTCGTCGAACTTCTCCATCTGCGGCATCATCGCCGTCGCCTTGCCTACCTCTGCGCTCACCCACGCTTGTAATCGCTTTTGTGCACTTGTCGGGATGCCAGCCTTGGACATCCCTTTCATGCGAAGTTCCCATGCGCGGGCCTCCTGTTCGGGCGTAAATGCCAGCCATGCCTGCAGGGAGGCAAAGTTGCCGTAGGGATCCTTCTGAGGCCCTCCCGTGTGCGCAGCAATCGCGTTCGTGACCGCAAACTTCACGGCAGCGGGAGGCAGGTTTTCGACGAGCCACTTGAACTGCTGATTGCCGAGGAGGACCGGATCCTTTGCTTCGAGATCGTATGCCGCATCCACGGCTGCCGCGATCGAGTGTACGCCGCCAAGATCCTCGTAGAGGCTGCTTTCGGCGGCCTGGGCATTACACAGGCTCGCGAATACCGCGAGTGCAATGAAAATGGTCTGTTTCATAGGAGTCAACTCTCCACCCTCAGCATGCGTTGCCAAGATGAACTTAGCCTATTGCCAACATGAACGACACATGAATCTCACTCTGCGCCTGTAAACATGTAGCCGAAGCCCCTCACGGTCTTCAACACACCTGCAGCCCCTGCTGCGGCGAGCTTGCGGCGCAGGCGGTACATAAAGACATCGAGGCTGTTGCTACCGAACTCTGGCTCGTAGCCCCAAACCGACTCGAACAAGCTATCCCGGCCGATCGCCCGGCCCGAGTTCTGAACCAACAAGGCAAGGAGCCTGATCTCAGTCTCGGTCAGGTTCAATCGCTGATCGCCAAAGGTCGCCGACCTTGCACCCAGGTCTATGCACATCTTGCCGGCGAGAAGAGCCGGTGCACTCTCCCTGTCCTTCCCATACTCGTGCGCCCTCCTCAGCAAGGCCCTGATGCGAGCCAGCAACTCACTGGCTTCAAACGGCTTGGAGACGTAGTCGTCCGCGCCTACCTCCAGGCCGATCACCTTATCCATCGCCGCGTTCCGCGACGTGAGCATAAGCACCGGAAAGTGCCACTTGGTCCGGAGCCTCCGACACAGGGTGATTCCATCGCCGTCGGGAAGTCCCAAGTCCAAGATCATGAGGTCGGGCTGGCGCAGCTCCACTTCGCGGATACCGCATGTAAAGTCGGTCGCGAGTCGGGGCGCGAACCCGTTGCCCGCCAGCAAGCGCTCCAACCCTCGGGCGAGGTACCTGTCGTCGTCAACGATAAGGATGTCGGCATTCATGAGGTGCTCAGCGTCAAGGTAAAGGTGGTTCCGTGGCCCGGCGTGGATCGCACCCTGATGCTTCCGCCGTGGTCCTCGGCAATGCGCCGGCAACTGTAGAGCCCCAATCCGCAGCCCTCCGCACGAGAACTGCTGAACGGCTCGAACAAGCGCTCCATGGCCTCCGTCGGAACTCCGGTCCCAGTGTCTTGGACTTCGACCTCCACAGAGGTCTTGCGGGCGTGGGCCGCGATGGTGACCGTCCCACCGCCTGGCATGGCCTGCACTGCATTGAGAACCAGGTTGACCAGTACAAGCTCGATCTGGCCCGCCTCTCCCACTACGATGTGGGGCGTCTCCGCAAATCGGGTCTTGATCTCACAGTCGTGAATCTTTGCGTGCCCATGGAGCAGGCTAGCCACCTCTTCGATCGTTTCCTGCAAGTCGAAGTTTGCGTGGAGGCTTGCGCGAGGCCGAGCATAGGAGAGCAGGCGGGCGCTGAGGACCGAGAACCGATCCAGTTGGTCGCGGACGCTCCCAAGGGCCGACCTCGGGTCGTCCGATCCCATCTCGATCTCGAGGCGCACGGCGGAGAGGATGTTGCGGATATCGTGTGCCACCGATGCGGCAAGGGTTCCGGTCACCGCTAGCTTCTCGCTCTCGACCAGCTTTCGTTGCGTCTGTTCGAGGCTTGCGCTCGTCGCCTCCAAGTCGTGCCTCAGGCTCTCGAGCTGCCTCTCGCGCTCTAGCTCCGCGCTCACCTTCATCGCGACCAGGCGCATGAACTGGATGTCGTCCTCAGTCAAGACTTCGTCGGAACGCTCGTCCAGGATGCAGAGCGTCCCAATGATTCCTCCTTGGGGGTCGTTAAGGGGTACTCCCATGTACCGCGTAAACCCCACCGTTGCGGGCAACAATCCGGATGCTGCTTTGACGTCTCGGGAGTCCTGGATGACGACGGGCTGCTTGGCTTCGAGACAAAACTGGCAGTAGGAATCGGCCAGGTTGTTTCCTGAGATCCCCTCGATAGCGTTTGGACCACCGACTGCGCGAAAATGCAAGTAGTCGCGGTCCCGAACTGATAGAAGGCACAGCGAGCCATAGTGCTCCCCTACTCGCTCGACCGCATGGGCATATACCTTGGAGGGATCGAGGTCGTGGAACAGGGCGATCGCCCCCAGGGTCTCGCTCGAAAGTTGCCGCCGGTGCTCCGCGGTCACATCCAGAAATGTCCAGATCCGGGCTATGACCGTGCCGTCTGGGCCCAACACAGGGCCTGTGAACCGCCGCACTGTGGCAGCCGGATTCCGCAAGCTGAGGAGATCCTCCTGTACCCGCTCGGTCTCTGTGTAGACCTTTGCTAAGTTCTCGCTCCACGCCGTGAGGTCGGGGATACGGCTCCCGACCATATCGCGGACTGCGAGCACGCCGCTCTCGACCACAGGCTTGTGGTCTATTCCAAAGAGCTCTCCAAACCGGCGGTTGCACGCGAGCGCCACGTGGTCCAAGTCTGTGACGAGCACGCCATAGTCCGTGGAACCCAGGATCGACCTGAGAAGCGAGAGTACGTGGCCCTCGACGTTGCTTCGGACACAGACGTCCGCATCTGCACACTGGATAGACCGAACCACGCTACTACGAACAGTACTCGCTCTACCTGAACGCAAGATGAACAGTGAGGGATTCGTTGCTCAGCGCCGGGGCCTGCGCTTGATGCTCACGATCTTGTCGGCACGCTGAATCGAGTCGACGACATTCCTGCCCTCGGTTACCTTGCCGAAGACCTCATAGAGGCCGTTCAGGCGGTGGTTGTCCGCGATGTTGATGAAGAACTGGCTGTCGCCGCTATCGTCCATCGGCGATTCCAGAGCCATCCCGACCGCGTACTTGTTGTGGATTAGGTCGTTGACCTCATAGGGCACGGACTTCCCGCTCCCGCCTTCTCCGAGTCCCTTGGTGCCTCCACGCTCGCCGGGATGGGCACGGGCCCATGCCTGGTCTACCTTCTTAGACGCGGGGTCTCCGGTCTGGATCACGAACCCGTCCACCTTGCGGTGCCATAAAATTCCGTCGTAGAAGCCGCTGTCCACTAGCCCGAGAAAGTGGATGCTGAGCTTCGGCGCCTGGTACTTGTCCACCTGGATCACGAAGCTACCGCGCTCGAGGACCTTGACCTCGACTTCCGGCAAGGCGACCGGCGCAGACAGCGCGGTGATGAACGAGAGGGCGGCAAGACTCACGAGCTTAGTGTATCCGACCTTAGCTACAATTGCGCCGAAGCAGCCGGAAGGCTTTGCTCCAGGACATCGAACTTGTCGCTCAGCTGATCAGAAAGGCGCTCGATATCGTGGGCTTCGTGCTCGCTCTTCACCCAGCGGGCGGCCTCAATGAGCGCAGCGCCAGTGAAGACTCCGATGATGAAGCAGAAGAGCGATCGCGCCACGGTTCAATTGTACCTAGACCCGGTTCCGGAAGTAAGACGGCCCCGCGCCAGACTCAGTCTGCCGCGGGACCGCCCTCATGGGATCTCTTCGAACCTTACGGGTCGATGTAGAGGGTGCCGGTCAGCTGTTCACCTCCCGGCAGGGACGCCGTAACGCCGACCGCGAACGTCCTGGACACGGCCGAGGCCTGCACCTTAAACGTGCCTACCCTGGATCCAGCCGGGATCGTGATCGTGTTCGATCCGATGATGCTGAGCAGCGACGGATCGGCGACGCTCAGAGTGATCTGGACGCCACCTGAAGGCGCGGCGTTTTCCAGGAGCACAGTGCCCGTGGCCTGGTTGCCGCCTCTGACCCTGCTCGGAGTGAAGGTCAGCGACTTGAGGCCAACACCGCTCACGACCAATACGCCGACCTTGCTCGAGACCGAGTTCCGAGCCGTGACCCGAACCTGTGTCGTCGAGCTCACAGGCTTGGAGTATGCCGAGAAGCTCATGTCGGTTCTACCGGGCGTCACGTTCACTTGGCTCGGCACCGTCAATGCGTTCGGGTGCGAGTTGGTGAGCGTGACCACCATGCCTGGGGCGACCGGCGAGTCAAAGAAGATCGTGCCTCGCGTGTACTGGCCGCCTTGGACGCTGGACGGGTCGAACTCGACCTTCGTGATGAACGCGGGCTGAATGACCAGGGTGCGCGTCGCATTGACCGCACCACCCAAAGTGGCCGTCACATCAACACGGGTCTGGTCTGGCACACGCCGGGTCACGAGGTTGAACGTCTTCGTCGTGCCACCGCCAGGAATGACGATATAGCTAGGCGAGGAGACGAACTGGGAGCGGTCAGAGTAGATCATGTCCACTCGGAGGCCCTCAGGGGCGACCGGGCGGCTCACGGTGACCCTACCTTGCGAGATCTGGCCTCCTTTGACGTACTGTGGCGTCAAGGTTAGCGTCATGGTCAGCCTGCGAACGACAACGGTCGCAAAGCGGGTTGTGAAGCCCGTCCTCGTGGCCAGGATGTTCGTCGTCGTGTCCACCGGCACGAACTTCGTGTCGAGATAGAACACGTTGCTGCGAACCTCGCCTGCGGGCACCGTCACCGCCGAGGCGGTGAGGGTTCCTGCATTGGCATTGGAGTTGCTAACGTTGACAACGAGGCCGTTCGGTCCGGCCGGGGAGTTCAGGACGACCTGACAGGAGACTCGGCTGCCTGCGGGGACGTCGTTGCCCGGTTGAACCTCTACGCGGTCGATGTCAACGTTGTCGATCGTCAGGGTTGCGTCGAGCGTAGAGACCGCGTCGTCTGCACGGTACGTCGAGAAGCCCTGGGTCACGTTGAGCGGCGAGGTGATGTTGAACGTCACCTGCGTACCTTGCTGCGGCACGGTCACCGTCGTGGGCAGCGTTTGCCCGTTGATCTTTGCGCCGGTGTCGCCCGCGATCTCGGAGATCGTGACGACCCTTGCGCTGCCCGTTTTGCCGTCGAAGGTAATCCGGGCCTGAGTGCTGTCGCCTCGCGTAACCCGGATCGGGTTGAGCGTAAAGGTTGCCATTCTGGCCGGTTCGACGATGACTGTGGCCGACTCTTGGACACCCAGCAGGGTTCCGAGCACGTCCGCAGTAGTCATCGTGTCCACGCCTCTGGTCTGGACTTGGACGGTGGCCGTCGTCTGGCCCTCCGGAACCACGATCTGCGCCGGGTTCGGCAAGGTGATGACGTCGGCTCGGGTCGTGCCGAGCGAGACGGTCACGCCGCCTACGGGGGCAGCCTGGAAGAGCACGGCCTGGGCGGTGACAGAGTTACCACCGCGGACGCTGCCAGGGCTGAGAGCGATGTCGCTCAACCATGGCGAGACCGAGAGTCGGTCCACCTTGAAGTCATTGTCCAAGGTGCCCTTGACGTCGCAGCCAGTGGTCGTCGTGACCGGACGCGTATAGACGGTCGCAGTGGCCGCGGTCAGGCCCGCGTCGATGAACACCGTCGTGCTCGCCTGGGTGCCGACCGGCTGGAACGAGGCTACGCTCGGGTTGCTCAGGTTGAGCTGGACCACCACGCCGCCGGCAGGTGCCGGGTCGCGGAGCGCGACGACGACATCTGAGGAGGCGCCAAGGCCGCCGGCAACCGAGGTGTTCGTCAGAGCAACGGACTGGAGTACCGGAAGACCTGCCCTCAGCTTGAAGACCCAGCCGTTCGATGCGCCGAACGCGGCTTGTGCCGGTGGAACGCCAGGGTCGCCGCCAACCGGCATCGTGAGCTTAAAGGCGTTGCCCGTAATGGCCATCGGCACGCCGAACGGCTGCTGAGGCACGCGAGGCGTCGGAACCATTGGGTCTCCGCGGCTCCACACGATCTGGCTGTAACCGACCGACCAGATACCGCCGAACGGATCGGCGAACAGGTCGAGGATGTGATCGTCGGAGAGTTCACCGACATAGGAGCCGTACTCAAGTTCCGCACCCGAGGCGCTCAGAGCGTTGATGAAGCCGTCTGTAGTGGACGGAAAGTCCGCGGCGTTCTCACCGACGTTACCAATGTCCACGGTGCGATCGCCCCCAGCGTAGACGCAGTCCAGGGCATTCCTGGGAGTCTGGGGCGGCGGGCAATCGATCGTAGTGATCGAGCCAGGCGTGGACTCTACATAAATGCCAGGGAAAGGCGAGTTGTTCTGGAAGCCGGCGGTACCGGCGACGAACGCTCGGCCTCGCGGATCGATTACGATGGCTCGAGGGGTCACGACGCCGTTCGTGCCGAGACCGGTCGAGTATCGCAGAGCGTCGAACGTGGGAGAGAGCTTCGTCACGAATACTCGCGTCGCGCTGAAGTTCTGCTGGAAAGCACCGGGAGTTCGCTGGAAGTTGAACGACGTAGTCACGCCTGTGACGTAGACGTGGTTCGTGGAGTCATAGGCGACTGCCAGGCCCCGTTCTGTGGTGACACCACCGAGCAGACAGCTCTGAAGACCAGCGCCGTTGGCCGTGAGCTTCACGACGAAGGCTCCGTCGTTCTGGATCCAGCGTCCACCCTCGAATACGCCTGGAACGCCTGAGAAGACCCCGCTGGTCGTGACAAACGTGGGTGGCGAAGCAATCGCGGTGTCCTCGACCCCGCTGAACTCGTTCCGACCGGTGGCCACAACTTCGTCGTTGCCGTTGACGGCAATGCCGAACAGGTCAACGTTGACGCTGCCAGCGATCATCGTCTTATAGAGCGGCAAACCGTTCGTGTCCAGCTTCATGACGAAGCCGGCGCGACCTGCCACCGTGTTCGGAAGGTAGTTGGTGAATCCGTCGGCATTGAGCGCGGTCACCGTGCTCGTGCCAGAAAGGAAGAGGTTGCCCGAGTCGGCCACGCGGAGGTCGCCAAAGACGGCGGAGGAGACGGTACCGGGGTTGTTGACATACCGAACGAACTGCGGGGTGACGGTCGAGGCACCAAAGGTGAACTTGGAGACCCACATACGGCTACCCGAATCCTTCGGGTCGCCGATGACGCCCGCGAAGTCGGCCGAGCTGGTCGTACCGCCGATCCATACAGTTCCCGCATCCTCGTCGATTCCGATTCCGAGGCCAAAGTCGGCGGCCGAACCACCGAGTACTGCGCTGTACGATACGCTGTAGCCGTCTCCGTCCATGTTCACGAGGAAGGCGTCGCGGCCCTGTACGTTGAACTTGCCGTACGGCCCGGCGTTGACCGGGAACGTGGAGAGGCTCGTGGAGCCTGCAAGGTAGATGTCGCCGTTCGCCTCACCGGTGACGGCGCTGACGACTTCGTCGGCGTTCTGGAAGGGGGTGCCGGGGCTACCTACGTAGCTGCCAAAGACGAGCGGGTCAATGACGAGCGGCTTGGTGGTGTCGTAGTCGCCGAGCTCGAAGCCGACGGTGGATCCGCCACTCTCGACGAACCGAGCGTTCACCTTCGACTTCTTGCCGTCCACGACCTGGTAGGCAAAGAGGTCTCGGTGGCGAATATCGCCCAGTTCGGTACCGATGACGAGCGTGCCGTCGCCTGCGATGCGAAGGGATGTTGCGCCTTCGAAGTTCAGTCGGGCCCGGCGCGGGTCGGCTCCGGGTGCCACGACGATGTCATAGCGAAGCTGCTTGTTGTCAAGATAGTTGCGAAGGTCGATCCCAGGCACGACGCTGCGCACCCAAGCTTCACCGAAGCTGCGGACGCCGCGGGCGTGTCGTCCAGGAGCCCCGACCAGGTAGTCGGTAATGCCCTTCGCCTGGTGAGTACCTGCGATCTGGCCACCGTTGCTGCCCACGAAGGACATTCGGACAACGTGCCCGACCCGTTTAGAGTCGTTCACGCCTGGCGGAAGGTTGTCGGTCGCATCCTTCTCCTCCACCCCTTCGTTCCGATAGAAGTCGAGGACGACGCCATTGGCGGTCACCCAGTAGTCGAGGCCCGGTGTCCGCGACAGGTACTTGGCCTGCGGGTGCCACTGACCCCGGTTCTCTTGGAAGTTCGCGATGGACTCCGCGATACCGGCGTTCATGCCTGGGTTGACCTGGGCCAAACCGGGGAGCGCGGAGAGCGCGAGGACCGCACCTAGCGATGTACGTAGCAACATATCAGTTCTTCGATTCATGACCCGCTCCGACCTGGGACGGTACCGCCCACAGGCCACCGGGCAGACAAGGACGTGGGTCGTCATTGTCTGCCGCGGCGTATTTTGACTCAAAGTGATGACGAAATGTCATGCCGGAAATGTTCGCGAACTTGAGAAAAGGTTCACTTACGTCGCCAAACCGTGCGGCTGCCGTCCGGATCGGGCCGGTCGAGGAGGCTCGTGCCGTCCTTGTCAATGCCCAGTTCGATCGGATCGTAGGCAGGCTTGGAGAGCCCAGCCGCCTTGGGGTCGAGTCCTGCCTTCGTCAGAGGCTGGAGGACAACCATCGTCCCGGCCACGTGCCACTTACCCTCGATCATCGGGAATCCCTGCTGGCTGAAGCTACCGTCCGGCCTTAGCTCCAGCGTTGTTCCAGTCACCTCCGTCGAAGCCCCGTCTTGCGTGGTGTAGAAGGGCTCAAACGTCCCGGCGTGAATTGACTCGCGGGATGCGCAGCCGCCAAGCAAGACTGCGACAACTAACGCGGTGGACAGATGCCGCACTACCCGATGCTACCGGCCTCGGCGTCGAGCCAAGTGCGGTCCTCGAATGGGACGCCCATCTCTTGCGACCTGGCAAGGCCTATTCGGACGAACTTGCCCGCGTAGGCATTGAGCGGGCTCATCCGAGGCACGGAGATGCTTTTCTTCAACAGGATCCGGCGCGAGTCTCCTTCCCACGTCAGGCAGTACTCGACCCAGCGGCCCCAAAGCCTTCTCGGTCGGTCTCGGGCGGTCAGCACGATCTTGCCGTTCACTTCCCTTCCGTCCCTTGCTCGATCTGCCCGACATGGCGCTCGGTGTGGGCGGCCAAGAGGAGGTATACGTCGTCCACCGTCATCGTGAGGAAGCGGATCAGAGGGTTGCGGACGGTCGCACGCGCAAGGTCTTTCTTGACGAGGGCCTTTGCGTACTGGTCTAGCAGCTCAGTCTGGCTTGCAAGGTCGGTGAACGGATCGCCGCACTCTGCCGAGGCGGGAGGGACCCATCGGGACGGAATCGGGGCGTTGCCGCCGGGCCCGGCAGCCTTCTCAAGGAACTTCCCTAGGAACGTGCGCCGAACGGGGTTGGACGCGTCCCCTTGCGGCAGACTCTTCGCGAGATCGTCCAGCGCCAGTAGATAGGGCTCGTTCGCGTTCGCCATATGCCGCGCAATCTGGCGTGGGGTGTAGCCGCTCGGGGGCACCGGTCGATCCAGTGCGTCGCCGGCTCCCGCGACCACGCCCGCCAGACGCCTTGCGGACATTGCGAGCCTTTCCGAGCATCTCGCCAAGCACTGTGACGACGTCTCCACCTATGGGACAATACCGGACGTGGTCGCGTGCGGGCGCTGCGGAAAGGAAAACGAGACTAGCCGGGAGACCTGCGCCCGGTGTGGAACGGTTCTCGAGCCCGGGACGGAGTCCTCTACCGAGCCTGAAGAGCCTGCGCACTTCTGCTACCGGCACCCAAAGACCGCGACCGAGCTCAGTTGCGGTCGGTGTGGCAAATACCTGTGCCCCAAGTGCGTGAAGCTCGGGCCCGCCGGGCCACGTTGCCGAGACTGCTCCCGAAGCGGCGTCTCGTTGCGCCCTGCCGGGGTTGCGCACGAGGCCAGCGTCACGGCCCGGCGATGGTTCTCAGCGAGTCCGTACCTGACGCTGATCGTCGTGTTCACGCTGGGCAGCGCACTCTTGGGGCTGATGCGTGGGTGCAAGGCAAGGCCGAGTGCCCCGTCCATGGAACAGACCGACGTCTACGAGCCGGGCGACTGAACCGCCGGTCGATCCACCTGGCCCGTGGAGATTCGGTCGTACCAGCCCCACGCGATCACGAGTGCCGTGGCTCCTGCGATGGCGAGGGCTAGGTTTCCCCACTTGCTCCTCGCCGACTTGAGGCGAATCGCGTCCCACAGCGTGAACGCAGCGATGATGAACCCCCAGCCACGAAACACGAAGAACAACACGAGCGCCGCGACGGACCACAGGGTCACGCTCACGATCGGCCACGCAGACTCTGCCTTCAGCGGGCGGGGCCCTGCATCAATCCCAGGCCCCGAGCCTGAGAGCAGTCCATCGAGCTCGACATCGGAGAGAACCCGCCCGGAGGACGCAACAACCACCTGTGAGCCGGGCAACATTCGGCCGTCCAGTTGCAGCGATCGAAGGGCGGCGACCGTCTCCGCGGAGCTTCGGGTTCCGTCGGGCGCAACGACGATGTACGACATTCTCCTCTACTGTGCCACGCTCTTGTTCGCTAGAGCGGCGGTGGCCAGCTCGTACGGAAGGTTTGCCTGGCGGCTGATCGGCTTGGGGTTGAAGTTGTTCGATCCCGAAAGCAGGATTACGACGATCTTCTGCTCGGGAAGCATGCTGAGCTGGATCCGGTACGCGCCCACGGCTCCGAGCAACTCAACGGTCTCGTGCCGCGAATCGCCGAAAGGCACGGGCATGGAGGTTCCGAACGGGCTCAAGAACTGGTCATCGTATCCAAAGAGCTTCTTGGTCGAGGCCGGGTTCAAGAGCTTGCCTTCCATGACCGCCATCGCCCATCTGTGGAGGTCGCGAGCGCTGGACGCCAGTCCCATGCCGCTCTGCGAGTTCTCCCAGCGGATCGAGGGCCCGGGGTGGAGGCCACCGACCGCCCGGAGCGCGGAGCTAGCCAGCTTCGGAACGAACTTTGTGGAGTTCAGGACCATCGTGTCCTGGAGGCCGAGCGGGGCGATGATCTCGGTCTCGAGCAACTCGGCGAAAGGCTTTTCGGTGACCTTCTCCAGGATCGCGCCCAGTACGATGTAGTCGGTCGGGTTCACCCTGCCGAACCCGGGCGAGGAGACGGGCTTGCGGGAGAGCATTAGCTCTGCTGACTTCTGTAAATCGCCGATACGCGGATCCCGAGTGCGCCAGAACCACGAGACGTCGTCGGGGACTACCGCGACGGCCGGGGAGATGTCGGGGCCGATGTGCTCGACGTTCGCGAGTCCCGACTTGCGCATCATGATCTGCTCGAGGGTCACGGTGCCAGCTAACGTCTCTTTGAGCGACGGCCAGAAGTCTCCCACCGTCTGATCCAGTCGTAGCGCGCCTTTCTCGACCTGGCGCAATGCCAGCACCGCGGTGAAGGTCTCGGTCAAGTTGCAAATGGGGAACCGCGCGTCCGGGGTGAGCGGAGTCTCCCACACGAACTCCGCGGGACCGAGGGCCTTGTGGAGCAGCACAGATTCGCCTCTTGCGACGAGAGCGACACCCTGGAACTTGTCCTCCTGGTTGTACTTGTCCAGGATCTCCTCCAGGCCCTCGGCCCGGGCGAGCGGGGCGAAGGCACCGAGAACGGCAAGGAGCTGTAGGGCGCGGGTCATGGACAGACTATAACAGAAGCCTCAGTACCGGTACGCATCCGGCTTGTACGGTCCCTCGGGTGAGACCCCGATGTACTGCGCTTGCTCGGGAGTAAGTCGAGTGAGTTCAGCGTCCAGCTTCGAAAGCTGGAGCCGTGCGACCTTCTCATCCAAGTGCTTGGGAAGGACGTAGACACCAGGCGAATAATCCTTGCCTTTGGTCCACAGCTCCATCTGGGCGAGCACCTGGTTGGCAAACGACGAGCTCATGACGTAACTCGGGTGCCCCGTCGCGCAGCCGAGGTTCACAAGCCGGCCCTCGGCGAGAAGGATGATCCGCTTCCCATCGGGAAAGACGACATGATCCACCTGGGGCTTGATGTTCTCCCAGCGGTAGCCACGGAGCGAGGCGACATCAATCTCGTTGTCGAAGTGGCCGATGTTGCAGACAATGGCCTGATCCTTCATCTTGGCCATGTGGCCGTGGCCGATCACGTGGTAGTTGCCGGTCGCGGAGACGAAGATGTCCGCCTTGTCAGCGGCGAAGTCCATCGTGACCACGCGGAAGCCTTCCATGGCGGCCTGGAGCGCGCAAATGGGGTCAATCTCGGTGATCCAGACCTGGGCGCTGAGCGCGCGAAGGGCCTGGGCACAACCCTTTCCGACATCGCCATACCCACAGACGAGGGCGATCTTGCCAGCGACCATGACGTCGGTAGCTCGCTTGATCCCGTCCACGAGGCTCTCGCGGCATCCGTAGAGATTGTCGAACTTGCTCTTGGTGACCGAGTCGTTCACATTGAACGCAGGGAATGGCAGCCGTCCTTCCTTCTGCAATTGGTAGAGCCTCTTGACACCGGTCGTGGTCTCTTCGCTCACGCCTCGCAAGCCTTCGAGCACCTGGCCGTAGAATCCTGCGTTTCCCCCTTCGATCCGCTTGCGTATGGAGGCAAACAGCGCGGCTTCCTCTTCGTTCGTCGGGTTTGCGACAAGCGTCGGGTCCTTCGATGCTCGGGAGCCGAGAAGCACGAGCAATGTCGCGTCGCCTCCATCGTCCAAGATCAGGTCGGGCCCGCCTTGCGGCCATTCGAGGATACGGTGGGTGTACTCCCAGTAGTCCTCGAGGGTCTCGCCCTTGTAGGCGAAGACCGGGATGCCTTGGCCGGCGACGTAGGCGGCGGCATGGTCTTGGGTGCTGTAGATGTTGCAGCTTGCCCAGCGAACTTCAGCCCCCAGAGCGCGGAGGGTATCGATGAGGACGGCGGTCTGCACCGTCATGTGGAGCGAGCCCGCGATCCGGCAGCCGGCGAGCGGACGAGTGGACGAGTACTCCTCGCGAATGGCCATGAGACCAGGCATTTCGGTCTCGGCGATGGCGACCTCCTTGCGGCCCCACTCGGCGAGGCCGAGGTCGGCGACGGCAAAGTCTCTGGTTTCGATTGCGTGCGACATGATTTGTGGCTCCAATTGGCCTGGCCGCAGTGCATGCCCGCGAACCCTGCCAGGTCGCGAGCGCCGTTCCTCAAAGCGCGATGCGCCCCCCGCCGAGCCTGGGGCAATGCCTCGCAGCGCTCCTCGGCGGTACATCTATCTTATCGGTTCGCGGCCGAGGAATGCGTCAAGACGGGGTCGAAAGTCGAGGTTCCTTCCGTGGGTTCCGGGGCAGGAAGCGCCTTCTCTAGCTGCCCACCCGGTTGAACAGCGCCTGAACCCCAGCCCATGCTTCGTTTTGGGTCGGAGTGATCTGATTGGCTGGGAGCTCAAAGCCGAATTGGCCGGTGTCCCGAAGCTCGATGGTGTACGAGGCGGCTCGCCATTGATCGTAGAACCAGTCCTTCGACGTACCGGAGGCGACGTAGAGGGCGATGCTTCCCTGCCCTTGTCCGTAGCTAGCGCCAAACCCTCCCATCGCCGACTGCATCGAGACAGCAATGCTTTGGAGAGCGGCTGCGTCAGGGGGCGATGAAGTCGTGTAGCTCCACGGCCAAAGAATCTCCTGTGAATAGCTGTGGAAGTCTATGAAACCTGCGATGTTGGGGATTGAGAGGGCGAGGTCGCGCACCGCTTGCATCTCAGGCTCGCTGAAAGGCGCAGTGCCTCGGTAGGTTTCCGAGCCTGGGTTCCCGCTACTGCCTTGACCGCCCCAGCCCTTGGCATAGTTCCGGTTGAGGTCCACCCCGCGCGAGCCGTCCGAGTTCAATCGGCGGTTCTTTCGCCATAGCCTGTAGGTGGTCCAGGTGTGATTGTAACCGTCTGGATTCACCACCGGGACGATCCAAACGACCCGCTTGCCGATGATGGCGCGTGTGGCCGGGTTGGCCAGAGTGTCGGCAATGGACTTTCCGACATGCATGATCGCGCTCCCCGAGACCCACTCGCGAGCGTGTGTTATGCCGACGAACAGGTACGCCTTGCCCGGGGTTTGGCTCGGGGCAGTTTGCGGCCCGGAGAAGCGATAGGCGAAGATCGGGCGGCTCTGGATCGTCGTTCCGATCTGGACTCTGCGCACAAACTTGGGCCGCTGGAGGGCAAGACCGTCGAAGAACGCCTGGATCTCGGCCAGGTTGAAATACTCGTTGCGATAGTCCGTGGCAGCGGGGCGCAGGAGGTCGGAGTCTCGGTCATACGGATCGCGAAGTTTGCCGAGCACGCGGTACCGGAACCCGGCAAAATCCAAGATCGGAAGTTGCCCGGGACCGACCGCCATCTCGACGACGCCGGGTGCGGCCTCGCAGTGGTACGAGGTCAGCGGAAGGTCGAGGAGCGTAGCGACCGCGCTCGGCGTCGGGCATTCGACGCCTACCCTGAGCCAAGAGTCTTGACCGATAGCAAACGGGGCAAGGGCAAGCAGAGCGAACGAGCATACGTATCGCATCCTCTCATCCTATCATGCACAGGCCGCGAAACACAACGCCACGATTACTGGATCATGCAGCCGGGCCTGCGTGTGCGACACTCATGGAATGCGTTTCGACTACGAAGGATCGGGATCCGTACCCGAGGGAGCGACGCCATGGGAGGTGCTCGAGGCATGGATCGAAGAGGCGCGTACGGCGGGAAGCCCTGAGCCCGAGGCGATGTGCCTGGCTACCTCCGGAGACAGCGGGCCTGGAGCGCGTTTCGTCTTGCTTCGAGGGCTGGCGGAGGACGGGCTGCGCTTCTTTACGAACTACGAAAGCCGGAAAGGCACCGACCTTGCCCACGACGACCGCTGCGAGGCGTGCTTTTGGTGGCCGGAGATCGAGCGGCAGGTGCGGGTGCGCGGGCGGGCGGCGAAACTAGCGGCCAGCGAGTCGGACGCGTACTTTGCGTCCCGTCCGCTGGAAAGCCGGTTCTCCGCTGCGGCAAGCCCACAGAGCCGCGAGATCGCTGGGCGGGCCGTGCTGGAACAGGCAGTGGAAAGGCTTGCCAGAGAGTTTCCTGCAGGCCCCTCCCGGCCTGCGGATTGGGGAGGCTACTTGCTGTCCCCTGATGCGTGGGAGTTTTGGATCGGTCGGCCTGGGCGGCTCCACGAGCGCCACGCGTTCTTCCGGCAAGGGACCTCCTGGCAGCGCTCGTTCCTTGCCCCGTGACGATTCTGGAATCGGGCGAGTCCGATCGCGGCGATGCGTCTCCTCACTTCGGTCTACCGCACTCCGGGACATACTCGGGAACAATGCCCTTGCCCACAGTTCCGTATCGTCCAGAGAGGCCGAGCATCGAGCTGTCCTTGGCCCGTCTGAGCGAGGACTACAAGACAGCAGACCAGCGTCGGTCCGTCCGGCATTTCAGCACCGACCCGGTGCCGCAAGAAGCGATCGAGAATGCCGTCCGGATCGCGGGCACCGCCCCGAGCGGAGCCCACCGCCAGCCTTGGCACTTCGTCATTGTCGGCGACCCTGAAACGAAGGAAAGGATCCGGGCGGCGGCCGAGGCCGAGGAGCGCGATTTCTACTCGCGCCGGGCTCCGGCGGAGTGGCTGGAGGCACTCGAGCCGTTAGGCACCGACTTTCTCAAGGCGCACATCACCGAGGCACCGTGGCTTATCGTCGTCTTCCGGCGCGACTACGACCTCTTGGAGGACGGGACGCGGCTGAAGAACTACTACATGACGGAGTCGGTAGGCATCGCAGTGGGGTTCCTGATCCAGGCGCTTCACCGAGCGGGGCTGGCCACGCTCACCCACACTCCGGCACCCATGACGTTCCTGCGCGAGGTCTGCCAAAGACCGATCAACGAGAAGCCGTTCGTATTGATGCCGGTCGGGTACCCGGCGGACGACTGCGAGGTGCCCGATCTGCATCGCAAGCCGCTGAGCGAGATCTCGACCTTCGTCTAAGTCGTCGCGCCGACCCCGAGGCACGCAACCTGGACCGCAGGAAACGGGTCTGTCACCGCGTAAGCGTCATAGCCCTTGGCACGAAGAAAGCTTGCGGCGACAAGTGCACGCATCCCGGAAGCGCAATGGACATGGAGCCGCTTCCCTTCCGGCAGCTCGCTCAACGAAAGTGCAAGTCGTGCAAGCGGGCAATGACTAACCCCCGGTATTGAGCCCTCACTGGCCTCGGACGCCTTACGGACGTCGAGCACCGCTTCTTGGAGTGAGCCGAGCAACCCAGGGATCTCTTCCGCACGGGTTTTCGGCGTCTTGCCAAGGAGACCGGTGTTCCTGGCGTTGCTGAGCGCTCCGTCAGTCGGGATCCATCCCACAACGCGATTTCCGACCAGGGCGCACCACCGGGCCGCTTGCTCAGCCGACTCCTCGTCCCTCGCAAGGAGGACGATGCGGTCGCCAGGGCCGAACACCGAGCCCACCCATGTCGGGAACTGGCGCCCGAACGGAATGGAAACGGCGCCTCGGATGGACTCTATCTCCGCCTCGCCTCTCGGGCGCAAGTCCACGACAGCGTGGTCGGCGAGTAGCTCGCCGAGCCGAGACGCATCAAGCTTTTCTGGCATGGGCGGCATCGCCTTCGGTCCGGCCTTGTTCAGCCGCTTCATTTCGGCGAAGTAGGCGGGCGGCTCAGGCTGTCCGCTCAAGACCTCGTCCACAAAGTCAGCCTCGGAAGGAGTGCGGAACGCCCAGTTCGTCCTCGCTTCGTAGCCTATGGTCGTCACCGGGCTCCCTCCCAGCGCCTTGCCGCAGGCAGAGCCGCTTCCGTGGGCGGGCCAGACCAAGAGTTCGGGGGGCATCTTCCTGAAACGATCCAGCGTGCAGTAAAGGGTTTTTGCTCCCTCGCGCATGGTTCCCTCCATTCCCGCCGCCTTCTCCAGGAGATCCGGGCGGCCGACATCGCCTACGAACAGCAGGTCTCCCGTGAAGACGGCCACCGGTTCGTCGCTCGCTGGATGGTCGGTCAGGAGGAAGCTGATGTGCTCCGGCGTGTGCCCTGGAGTGTGGAGCACTTGGAGACTGAGGTTGCCGATCTGGATGACATCGCCGTCGTGGACCGTTCGGACGTTGGGTTGGTCAGAAAAGGCGTACTGCCACTCTGGAGGGCCGTCCCCACTGAGGTACAGGGTCGCGCCGACCGCCTCCGCGAGGGGCTTGGCCCCGCTCACGTAGTCGGCGTGGATGTGGGTTTCCGTCACGCCGACGATCTTGAATCCTTCCTCAGCCGCGACCTTCATGACGGGCTCCAGGTCGAGGCTAGGGTCAATGACAATCGCCTCTCCCGTCGCTCCGCAGCCTACGATGTAGGTCGCCTGTGCGAGGGCGTCGTCGTAGATGCGCTTGACGGTCACTTGGCCACCGCCGTTCGAGGTCGGTTCCAGGGCATAGCGCCGAGCAGGCCCGCCATGCCGCACACGTCGGTCAGACCAGCGAACGTCAGCCCAGCACCGACGAAACCGGCCAAGGCCAGCCATCCCGGGTGCACGAACGCCCCGAGGGCGGTGCCAGCCAGAACAAGCAGTCCGGCCACCAGCCGCACTTGTCGCTCGAGAGACCAACTGCTCGAGGTCTGGCGAATGGTGGGCATGCCGGAGGCAGTCCAGGCGTCGGTACCCCCCTCGAGCACGCTTGCACCAGGAACGTGGCTCGCCAAGTGTCCGCAGGCGAGCTGCGCTCGCCTTCCGGACTTGCAGACAACGACCAGGTGCCGCTGGTCAAGATCGCCCATGCGTGCCTCGATCTGTTCCAACGGGATGTTGATCGCGCCCGGGACGTGGCCGGAGGCGAACTCGCCCGGAGAACGGACGTCTACGATTTGGACCGGCTCGTCGCGCTTGCGCATCTCAGCCAAGTCAGTAGGGGTTACGGAACGGCTCATTGCTTCCATATTGCCTGAGAGTGGGGGCAATTGGGCAAAAACGATTCATGGTCCTATTCGGGGTAGGACTTCGGCGACGGCAATCCCGAGTGCCACGACGAGGATCAACGCCGCCATGACCGTCCGTAACGCCCCGGTAGGCGCCTTGGACCGGACGGCCATGCCGACCGCCATACCAAGCCCGGCTCCCACCCCTACCATCGCGAGATTGGGCCATGACACAAGGTCGCCATGGCGGGCCAACTCGGTGGCGCCAGCCACCGCGGTCCCGCACGCCACCAGACCGAGCGACGTACCGGCGGCGATCCGCGGCTGGAGCTGCGAGGCAAGCACGAGAGCAGGGACGAGCAGGAATCCACCCCCCGCACCGAGCAACCCGGTCAGGACGCCGACGACCAGGCCCGCAACCACACCGATCCACGGCCTGGGCGGTCTGTCGGGCTCGGACCGGGGCCGGAGCATCTGTGCGCCCGCGGCTACCATGACCACCGCAAGGCAGAGCATCAGGTACGACCCTCGCGGCCATGCCTGGCCGCCGAGTGAGAGCGACCGTGGCAAGGCTTCGACGAGCCATGCCCGGCCAAGATAGGCACCGATAACGACTCCTGGGAGATACCGCCAGAAATCCGGTACCGAGACCTCGCTGCGCCTGAGGGATGCGACGGCGCCCGCGGCTCCGATGCAGCCCAGAACAACGGAGGACTGGCCCGCCGCCCGTTCCGCCGGAACCGAGAGGCCATAAGTCAGCAACGGCACCAAGAGGATCGCGCCCCCCGCGCCCGTCGCTCCCAAGGCAAGCCCGACCAATACCGAGCCCCCTATGCTCAGGATTTCGACCGGGGTCATCAGGAACTGTCCCAAGCGGTTTCCAATTCGGTTCGAAGCTGCTCTCTCGCCCGATGGAGACGGCTCTTCAGCGCACCGACCGTGACACCGAGGCGTCCTGCTGCTTCCTCTGAGCTGAGGCCTTGCACGTCCCGCAGGAGGAACGCCTCGCGAAGTCTCGGGGGCAAACCGTCCAGAGCCTCTTGTATCGCGTGCTTCGTGTCGGACATCGCAGGCGCCGAGGCCACGTCAAGCCCGAGCCCGAGCACCACCGGGCGGGCAGCCTCGCTGGCTTTCAGCCGCGAGCAGGCACGGTGGGCGACCTTAGCGAGCCAGCCGCCAAAGGCGTCCGGTTCCCGAACCCTGTCCATGGCACGGTACGCGGCGACGAGGGTCTCGGCCAGAACGTCCTCGGCATCGTCACGGTTTCCGCAGGCCCGCACCATCTGGCGCAAAACCGCATCTTTGTGCCGATTTGCCAGTCGGTCAAACGATTGGTCGGTGGCGCTCACAATTGACGGGCGTTGAACGTGTCGCCGCCGGAGGGGTCGCCCGACTCGAAGCCTTTGAGGAACCATCGGACTCTCTGCTCGCTCGTCCCGTGGGTGAAAGCATCGGGGACGACCTGGCCTTGAGTCTGTCGCATGAGCGCGTCGTCCCCAATGGCGGTGGCAGCCTCGATCGCCTCTTCGATGTCTTGTCGGTCAATGCCTGCCATCTGCCGGGCGTGGTGGGCCCACACCCCAGCGTAGTAGTCCGCTTGGAGCTCAAGCTTCACAGATAGCCGGTTGCCTTCAACCTGGGACATGCGTTGCCGGGCTGTATTCACCTTGCCCAATGTGCCGAGTTGGTTCTGGACATGGTGGCCGACCTCGTGGGCGATCACGTATGCCTGGGCGAAGTCGCCGCGGGCACCGAACTCTCGCTTCATTGTCTCATAGAACGAGAGGTCTATATACACCTGGTTGTCCTCGCCGCAGTAAAAGGGTCCGACGGCGGCGCCTGCCATTCCGCAAGCACTCTGCACTTGGCCGCTGAAGAGGACTAGCTTCGGCGCCTCATAAGTCCGGCGGCTGCCGGCGAAGAGACGCGTCCATACCTCTTCCGTGTCGGCAAGCGTCACGCTGGTGAATTCCTTGAGCTCGTCCTGGGAGGCGTCGATTGGTTGCGCCTGGCCGGTCGAGGCAGGTATCTGGCCGATCACCTGCGAGGGGTCGCCGCCGAGCAACATTACGATGACCGCGATCACCAAGACTCCGATTCCGCCGCCAGCGACCATGCCTCCGGGGCTCATTCCACGACGGTCTTCGACGTTTTCACTCTGTCGCCTTCCCTTCCAGCGCATCTCCCCATAGTATGGCTTGCAAAGAACGACCCCATGCCTCCCAGAGGGGGCATGGGGTCGAGCGCCGAGGATCTACGCCTTACTGGCTCGTCGTCCAGCGCAAGAAGTCGAAGGAGACCGTCCACTGGGACATGAGCACTGGCCCGACCTGGCGGTACAGGGCGCGAACCTTGATCTCGCGGTCGCTTGGTCGGATGAACCGAGAGACGTTGGTCGCGATGGTCACGTTCGTGATCTGGTCCGGCACCGTTGCGGCGCGCTCGTCCAGGTCTACCCAGGCACCGGCGTCGTAGTCGTAGGCCTGGATCTTCTGACTCAGACCGGTTGTGGACGCGCCCGCTTCGAGCTCGATCTGGATCGAGTCCGCGATGGTCTGGGGTGCTTGGGCAGTGAAGTCCACGGTGACGGGAGACTCGGTACCGTTCGCAACGATGCCCTTGCGCACGACGAGCCTCTGGTCATCGCTCACGGCAAGGTCAGCGAGACCTCCAGTCAGGGTCTGGCCACGGAACACCGAGAACGCGAGAGGTGGAGTCTGCGCATTGGAGGCAGTTACGGTTGCCTGGAGCGCACCTCTTCCATAGGTCATTGTCAGGAGTTGCGTGTCGTTCCGCCACACGAGCTCTTCAATCGGCACCGTTCCCGGACCTTGGGTCACTGCGCTCCAGGTCTGGCCGTCGTCCCATGTCGTAAAGATGCCGATGTCGGTACCGGCAAAGAGGCGGCCGGGTCGAAGCGGATCAAGTGCGAGTGCCGAGACCGGTGCCATCGGAATGCGACGTCCGGCGATGCCCGTGATCTGTGTCCACGTGGCGCCACCGTCCTCAGTTTTCCAAAGATTGTCGTCCTCCCATCCCATGAAGGCGACGTAGACCCGGTTGTGGTTGTTCCGATCAATGACGATGCGGCCGACCCAGCGTCCGGGCAAAGGCCCGTTCAGGTCCATGCGGGTCCAAGTCGGCGCACCGGCGGTGCCGTTCGTAGTCTTGAAAAGCTGACCGTTGTTATGGCCGACCCAGATGATGTTCGAGTTTCCGGTCGCAATCTCGCAGGTCGAAATGTTTCGCGGATCGGACGAATTCATGTGGGCGTTGCCCGCGCCTGGATCGTCCGGGCCAGGGATAGCGGCCTTGATCGACGTCCAGTTGGGCGTACCTCGCACACTCGTGCTGCGCCAAAGTCGTCGGGCGCAGACCAAGAAGGTGTTCGCGTTGTTCGGGTCGAGGCGGTAGTAAGAGATAAAGTTGCAGGTTCCGGAGCTACCGGCGTCAGAGATCCCGCTCGCAATGCTCGTCCAACCGAACCCTCCATCGGACGATCTTCGAAGCCCGATCCACTGGGAACCGCCATAGAAGTAGTTCGAGTTGGTCGGATCCGCGGTCGAAAACCCGCCGTCGCCACCAATCTCGATCGCCCAGTTGTTGGGGTTGCCGGAGTAGCGCAGTGTGTAGTTGTCCTGCGCACCTGCGACGAGTGTGCCCGTCGCATTGTTCATCCCACCGCCGTAGAACTGCGTGATCTGGAGCCCGTTGTTGAGGTCCGAAGTTGTGTTGGCGTACACGTTCGACGCGGTCGAAATCCCGCCGTCGTGGCCGAAATAGACCCTGCGGTTCGTGCTTCCGTTGAAGCTCGGCACCTCGATCACGGTATGAAAGTCCGGATGTACGTCGGTGAACGCCTGCGTGAACGTGGCGCCCTGATTAGTGCTCCGCCAGACGTAGACCCCGCCGACCACGACGTTGTTCTCGTTCGTCGGATCCACCCATAGTGCGACGTTATATGCCTCGTACATCGAGATACCCGTCCCGGTCGTGACCTGCGTAAAGCTCGCTCCATTGTTCGTGGACTTGTAAACGAGGATTCGGTCCGCGGCAGCCCGGGCGGCGAACACGTTGTTGTTCTGGCTCTTTGACCAGGTCACTTCGACGCGGTGTGCCCCGGCGAGGCCGGTGGAGTCCGTCCAGCTTTGTCCGGCGTTCGAGGAAATCGCCGCCCCGGGGTTTCCGTGAAGACCGAGGACAACGCGGTTGCCGTCGGTCGGATGGAACCGGACGTCGTAAATCCAACCGGTATAGGTTCGAGTCCATGAGGCGCCTCCGTCAGTCGTACGCCAAAGTCCGGTGGAGGTCGCGGCGAGGATCAGGTTCGAGTTCGACGGATGGATCGCGAGGCGGTTGACCAACTCGAAGTCCGGTGTCGCGGTGCTGGCGAGCTGCTGCCAGGTTGCACCTGCGTCCATCGTGCGGAAGATCCCTGCACCCTTGATCGCCGCTGTGTTCATGGAGCCTTCGAGCGTTTCGAAGAAGCCCTCGCCCGTGCCGCAATAGAGAGTGTTCGGATTTGCGGGATCCATCACGAGGCTGGAGGCGCACAGCGACGGCATGAAGTCGTCGAGCGGAGTCCAGGATGCGCCGGCGTTCACCGTCTTCCAGACACCGCCGCCCACCGATGCGATGTATATGATGTTCTCGTTGGTCGGATTGATCGCGATGCCCCGGATCCGTCCTCCGATGTTTCCAGGGCCGAGGGCGGTCCAGCTCGTGGCATCGAACTGCGGGTCTGACTGGTTCGCTATGAGTTCGTCGCGCTGCTGCTTGGCGCGCACAAGGGCGTTGGGCGGCACGGTCCCGTCAGTGCTGAGCCTCGCCTGATAGCGCGAACGAACGGCATGGACGGCGGTTGTCCTCTCCTCTTCTCTCGGTTGTGCCGGGACGGCTTGTCCAGAGAGCGCAGAGGCGCAGAGAGCGGCGGCGGCAAGTGCGGACTGTAATGCCATGGTTTCTCGGATCCTGGGCGGAATGTGCCCGAAACCAGTATGTACAAGTCGGCCGCTACGGAAGCCCCGCGAAAATACCGGCTCTGACCAAGCCCATGAATGAATCCATGCAATTTCTCAGCCTCTCCGATGGTATATTGCAATAGTGTTGCATCTAATGACTCGGTCTCACCGTCCGGAAAATGTGCGCAAGGGGTTCACGCTGATCGAACTGCTGGTCGTCATCGCGATCATCGCGATCCTGGCCGCGATCCTGTTCCCAGTGTTCGCCAAAGCAAAGGAAGCGGCGAAGAAGACTGCGGACCTCTCCAATTTCAATCAAATTGGAAAAGCGATGATGCTCTACGCAGCGGACAACGACGACCGGAGCGTGGTAAGCGACCACGACGAAGATTATCTGTGGATCGATCCGCTGCAAAACTACATCAGGAGTGCGGGCGTCTTCACAACACCTGCCTATACTCGAAGAGAGGTCACTGATGAGGATGGAAACCGGTTCATGCCTGTGACCGACTACGTGATCAACGGGTTGTATTCGCACGGACGCTCGTTGACATCCGTCTCGAACACAGCGGCCCAGGCATTTCTCGTCCTCCGAGGCTTGGACGAGGCCGAATACGACTACCACCCTTGGCCACAGTCTGCGGAGACCAACCCTAGCACGCCGGACTGGAACGACCTCAGCCTATACGTTGGTGCCCACGAGCCTGGCGAACCCCAGGAAGACTGGTTCCTCGAAAGGATCGAGAAGACTCCGTGGAACGAGCAAGGAACGAACCTTGGATTCATCGACGGGCACACGAAGTATTACCCTTGGGAGAGCTCGGTCACGCGCGAAAGGCTCCCCGGTGTGCATAACGTAGATCGAACTTTCGAGACCCAATACTAATCCTGCCCGAGATCAAAAAAGAACCGGCACGCACTCGATCGGTGCGTGCCGGACTTCTTGAAATGGTTCGCGTTCGCCTTACTTTCGGCGGCGGCGAGCAAGAGCAGCGAGGCCGAGACCAAGAGCGATCATCGTCGCCGGTTCGGGGACCACGCCATAGGTGTGGTCGTCAATGATCGCACTCCAGCTATGACTGAGGTCTGAAACGATGACGTGAGAGATGCCTGCGTTGTTCTGGTATCCGAGGAACACGGACTCGCCAGCCGTACCGGCCAAGTTGAAGTTGACCGTGTCTACCAGGGTTGCCCCGTTGTAGACCTGCATCATGCCCGAGTAGCCAAAGCCATTGAAGACCTTGGCATCGAGTCCCATGGCCTGGGTCGCGCCGGCATAATCGATTCGAATCTGGCCGCCGCTACCATTCGATAGCAGCGTCTTGGTGTTGATCCCAAAGTACGTATCGCCGTTCCACTGCAACTGCGTACCGCTCGGATCGGAATATGTCGCGCCGGCGTTAACGAGGCCAGGGCCCTGACCGTTGGCGATCGTCGTGGAGTCGAGAGTCGTCGTGTCTAAGTTGGTCGCGTTACCGACGCCGATGCTGAAAGCCTCGAAGTCGTCGGAGGTCGAACCCACCAGCAACGCGTTCAGCGCTGCACGGCTACCGATCTGTTGCGCCTGGGCGCCGACAGCGACGGCAGAGATGGCGAGAATGAATAGAGTCCTCTTCATGGTAGTCACCTGTAGATGCATTGCACCCGCTCCAGTATATCAAGAAACTTATTAAAATGTTCTTCGAGTACGCATCTCCCGCATCATTACTGGTACGAGCTACTGCCCTTAGGGACGATCGAAGGGCGGCTTGGTATGCTGGAAGCCTCGAGTCAGGGCCTCGCCGGTCAGCCTCGAGGCGACCATTGCCTTCGGAAACGAACCAGCGGAACCCCGGCACCGCGACGAGGACAGGGTGATCGAAACGGACAATTGATCCGGCGGTCGAGTAGTCTTGAGGCGTGCCGGCCCTCACGCTCGATGAGGCCGTCGAAGTCTTCGTACGGTCGTTTTCGCACGTCAAGTCGAGATATGGCGAGTTCGTCGCACTCCGGAGCTCGGGACTGTGGGTACTCCAGGACGGCCCCGGCCGACGCAGGCCGCAACGGAAGGCTGAGGCGGTCGCGATCGACCTCGCACCGGAAGAGGCTGTCAGGGCCGCGAACGGAAGCGGAGTCGGCTGGCACTTCCTAGTGGACGTCCGACCCGGAGACTCGGACGACGTGACCCCCGAGTACAAGCGGCTCGGCTACCGAAAGGTGGGTACCGAGACGTTGTTCGTCCACGATCTGAGCGCGGTGCCTCGGTTCGACTCCGTGCCGCCCGTGCATAAGATCGCCTCGGCCGCCGACCTCGCGAGCGTCCCGCAGCGGGCCAGCCAGCCGCGCAAGTACTACGAGGGAGCCGACCTCTACTGCGTGCACGACGACACGACCGACCATGGCTGGGTCGAGAGGATCAGGACCGGTGCGTTCTCGTACCCGTCTTCGCTCTACGTCCACGCGGGTTCCCGCGGCCGGGGCTTCGGGCGGGCGCTGATGTCCCGCCTGCTCGAGGACGACGCCGCGGACGGCGTCCGGGCCAGCGTAGTCGTTGCCAGCCCAGCCGGAGCCCGGCTCTATCCGCACTTAGGGTACGAGAAGGCGGCAGTCATGCAGATCTTCTGCCCGAAGACCCGGCCCTGAGCCGCCATCCGCGCACGGGTCAGGGCCGCCCCGCAGTCGAAGGCCAAGCCAAGAAGACGAGGCCTGGCCAAAGGCGCAGATCAGGGCCGATCAAGCGGCAGCTTGGCCGGACGGAACCCTCGGGTCAGGCCCTCTCCGGTCAGCCGCGCTGCGACCGCTGCGATCGGCATTTGGTTCCCCTGCAGGATCGAGTCGTGGAACTCGCGGTACGACATCTTCCCCGAGTCCACCAGACCGCGCTTCAAGGCCATGAGCTGCAGCCCGCCGAGCATGTAAGCCGCCTGATACAGCGGGGGGTAGCTCCCGGCGAACGAGCGCCGCACTTCGGCCAGCGCGTTCTCCCTTTCGTGGCCGACCTTCTCGACCAGGAGGTCCACGCACTCCTGCGGCGTCATCTCCCCCAGGTGGAAGCGCAACGAGAACTGGATCCTCGCGCAGCGGTGCATCCGCCAGAACAGCATCCCGACCTTCTGCGCCGCCGTCTTCGGGAAACCCAGGTCCCACAAAAGCATCTCCCAGTAGAGCGCCCAGCCCTCGATCCAGAAAGGCGTCCCGAACGCCGACCGGTACGGCCGGTGCCGAGCCAGCATAAAGCCCTGCAGGTGGTGCCCAGGAATCAGCTCGTGCTGCACCGTCGCGCGGCTGAAGTACGGGTTGTTCCCTCGCAGGCTCATCATCTTCGCCTCGTGCGACATGCCGTCCGTCGGATAGCTCACCATGATGGTCTCGCCGCCCAGGAAGAACGGGCTTTGGAGCTGCTGCTCGGGCGTGAGCATCTCCATCCGCCACGATTCCTTGCACAGCGGCGGGATCGTCACGAGGTCGTGCTCTTCCAGATAGGCGACCGCCTCTTCGGCAAGGCCCTTGACCAGCGCAGGCTGCTCCCCGGGCGGCACAAACTCCTTCTTCACTGCCTCGATCGCGTCCATCGGCCGGTCATAGCCCATCTCCTTCGCGGCCCGCGCGAGCTCCGCCTCGCACCATGCGAACTCGCGGTCGGCTGCGGCCAGCAGCTCGTCCGTCGTGTACGGCATCATCTCGGCCCGCAGTGCCGCCTCCAGCGCCTCCCGACCAATGGGAAAGCCGATGATCGTGGTCTTGTCGTCCGCCGCGACGCCCACCAGGCGTTCCCGCACCAGGCTTTGGAAAGCCTCCAGCCGGTTCCCGACCTCCTTCCCCGGCGCGCTGCACCACCATGTGAACATCGGGTCGTAGCCGCTATAGAACTTGAACCAGGCGTCGAAGTGGTCCCTCACCCTGCCCAGCGACTGGACGGCCCGGTTCGCCTCGCTACGCTCGCGCGCGGTCGGCTCGGTCTTCGGTTTCGCGGCAAGCCCCTGGGTCGCGGCGGCGATCTCCTTGGCGAGCGCGGCCAGCCGGCCGGCGGTCTCCTGGGGATCCAAACGCGACATGTCGCGCCGAGCAGCCTCGAGGCCGAGCACCTGGGTGGCGAACGGCGCGAGGGCGAACACTTTGTCCCAAACCGCCTGGTCCGTCTTCAGCTCCGCGAGCCCTGCCTGCAGCGTGGCGTCCAGCAAGACGTAGTCCACCTTCCCTTCCCGCCCCAGCGCCTCGAAGTCCAGGGCCTCCAGCTCCCGCTGCGTGTCCGAGTAGAACCGGGCGAGGCGCTCGTTCCGCTCGGCCGTGCCCTCCAGAGGGTACTTGCGGAGCAGGATGGAGCGGTCGGCAGAGTACTGCTCGATCCCCGCGCGGAGTCCGGGGTCGTCGTTGGGGGCTAGCATGGCGAGAAGGACCGTCGAGAGCACGTTCGCCCTCGATTGTGCACCCAAGGCTACACTGCACGCATGGGCAGGTTCCTTCCCGACATCGCCGTGACCGTGGACGACAAAGGGCAGGCCGCCGCCTACTACCAGGCCGTGTTCGGGCTCGAGCCGGGCCGCAGCACCGAGCACTGGGCCGAGCTGCAGGCCGGGCCCTTCCGCCTCTACCTCTGCGAGGGAGGACCCGTCGCGAACCTGATGCTCGCCTATGCCGCGGAGGACGTCGCCGCCATAGTCGCCAAGATCGTCGAAGCGGGGGGGGCCGAGATCGGTCGCAACGGCGAGGAGGTCTTCGTCCGCGACCGCTATGGCGCGTTCTTCTGCATCGAGCCCGAGTCCGGCTAGCGCCGCTTCCAAGCCTCGTGCAGCATCACCGCCTGCCCGCCGTGGTAGGCGTCGTGCTCCAGCACGTGAGCGACCACCCACCGCACGGTAAAGCTGTCCTCGCCCCGCGAAACCACCCGCCCGGGGTCCTCGTCGCGCAGGTGGGCCCGCGCCCGCCGCACCACCCTCCCATGGAGCGCCAGGTACCAGTCCCAAGGCTGGTCCGGAGCCAGGGGCCACAGCCCGTCGTCCTGCTTCACGTCGAGGCTGAGGAGCTCCCGCTCCAGCTCGCGGTCCGCGGGCCGCCCCCCGATGAACTGCTCGAACCAATAGAGCTCGCAGTCGGCCATGTGGAGCAGGAGCATGCCGATGCTCGGGCCGTGCTCGTGCATCTGCCAGCCGATGGCCTCGCGCTCCGGCGTGCCGAGGTTCTCTGCCCACTCCCTTTGGCTGTCCTCGAGCGCGGCAAGCATCAGCCCGGTTTCGGGGGGGAAGCCGTCCAGCGGGGCGACGTCGTAGCGCGGCATCGCATCGAGGCTACCCCACGGCGCCCCGACGCCACGGCCGTGACCTTCCTGCCAACCCCCCCCTTGATCGGTCGGGGCAAACGGATAGCGGCACGGCCTTGCTCCACCGGGCTCCGAAGGCGGCCGACCGGGCCACGGCGGGCTCAGACCGGGTCACGGCGAAGTGTTTCCGGCCTCCGTCCAAACGCTTCCGGGCCCCGGCGAAAGGTTTCCAGGCCCCGCCCAGGGGTTTCCGGGCCCCGGCGAAAGGTTTCCAGGCCCCGCCCAGGGGTTTCCAGGCCCCGGCGACATGTTTCCAGGCCCCGGCGACATGTTTCCAGGCCCGGAAAACTCTTCCCGCACGACACCGTTTTCGCACAATCAGGTTCAAATCCGGAACACCTGTCTACATTTCCGCCGCAACGCCGGCCCCCCCTCCCCCGGGCAGACGGGCCAGGGGGATGGCCCCCCCGCACCTGTCGGGCCCACTTGCCTGGAGTTCGCCCGGTGCACGGCCCAGGGCAGGCTCAGAAACGCTGCTATCCAGCCTGAGGCGCGGCGTGCCGAGAATCTTGGCAGGGGGCGAGGCGGTCGGACAGGCCGGCCTCGGCCCAGGGGAGACACATGATAGTACGCATCAATCCAAGCGTAACGACTCTCGACCACGCCGCACTGTCCGGCACCGACCTTGATGGAGGTACCGACTAAATGGCTGTGGTCCCCGACCAGAAGAACGCGGCGATCTCGTTCTACGAGCAGAGAACGGCGGCCTGGACCGCCAACGCCGCGGCCATCGGGCTCACGCCCGGCGACATGACGGCCTTCACCCCGATGGTGACGGGCGCCCGGACGGCCTTCACCAGCGCCGAGGCGGCACGGGCAGCCTCGAAGAACGCGACCGTGACCCTCGACAACTCGGTGGACACCATGCGCGACCGCGGCGCTGCCCTGATCGCCAAGATCAAGGCCTTTGCCGAGTCTTCGGGCAACCCGAACGTCTATGTGATCGCGAGCATCCCGCCGCCTGCAGACCCGACCCCGGCCCCGCCGCCGACGCCGCCGAGCCAAGTGCAAGGCACCGTCAACAACGACGGCAACGTGGTGCTCCGGTGGAAGGCGACCAAGGTGAACGGCGAGTTCTTCAGCGTCCACCGGCTCCTCGCCGGCGGCACGTGGACCGCGCTGGGAAGCGTGAACGCGAAGAGCTTCACCGACACGGGCCTGCCCGCCGGCAACAGCTGGGCGCAGTACCAGGTGAAGAGCCATCGCGGCACCGAGGTCAGCGAGGGCAGCGAACCGGTCGTCATCCTCTTCGGCGTGCAGCAGCAAGCCGCCTAGACTCTAGGCCCCCCCTCTCCCCTTGAAAGGGGGGGCTAGTCCTTCTTCAGCTTCGACTTGAACTTTTCGCGGAACTTGCGGACTTTGGGCTCGATGACGTTGGCGCAATATCCTGCGTTCATGGACGCCTTCTCGGTCTGGCTTGCGGCCGTGTACCGCCCATAGTAGTCCTGGTGGTACTCCTCGGCCCGGATGTACTCGCCTAAGGGCTCGATGGTGGTCACGATCTCGCGCGGCCATATCTTTTCCTGCACGACCTCCTCTCGGATTTTCTCGATGAGGGCCTTTTCTTCGGCGTCTCGATAGAAGACTACGGAGCGGTACTGGGTGCCGATGTCTGCGCCTTGGCGGTTCAGCTGGGTCGGGTCGTGGATGACGAAGAAGATGCGGAGCAGGTCGTCTGCGCCCACCTCTTGGGGGTTGTAGACGATCCGTGCGGTCTCGGCGTGGCCGGTGTCGCCCCTGCCGACCTCTTGGTAGGAGACCGCGCCCGGCTTGCCGCCGGCATAGCCGGCCTCGACCTCGAGCACGCCCTGGTACATCTCGAGCTGGGCCTCGATGCACCAGAAGCATCCTCCTCCTACGAACAGTTCTTTCGCACCTGCGGGTGTCTGCATATTGCTTTGTTGTGCTGACGCGGCTTTGGCGGCCATCGGCGGGGTGCACGCCGGGGCCAGGGCAAGGGCGGTCAGCACCATGAGCGTGGAACTCATTGTTCTCATACCTCGATAGGGAGAATACGCGGGGGGCCCCTGGAGTTCCGCGGTCATGGGCCACAAGCCGCAGGGTCGAACTTCGGTATCTTGAGGCTATGAAGACGTTTCCGCTCGGTGCCGCGGTGCTCGCCGCGCTCGGTGCCGCGTGCCTTGCCCCGAACTCTGCCGAGAGCGCTCCGGCCGGCTCACCGCCTGCGGTCGGAGGGTTCCAGCAGCGTTCCGCGTCCGCGTTGTGGGACCAGAACTGCGCCAACTGCCACGGCAATCGCGGGCAAGGCGGCGGCGCCGGCACCCAGACGCTTTTGACGCAGGAGCTGTACGACCATCGCCTCGACAAGCGGTTTTTCGACGCGATCAAGAACGGCCTAAAGGACACGGCGATGACCCCGTTTGGCGAGACGATGACGGACGAGCAGGTGTGGTCGCTCGTGGTTCACACCCGTGAGCTTCAGGCGGCGGCCCTGCGGCCCGCGGCGACGGCGGCCGAGGGCGTGAACAAGACGCAGCGGGCGAGCTTCCGCGTCGAGACCGCCCTGGAGGGCCAGGGTCTGAAGACTCCTTGGTCGGTGGACTGGCTGGAGAGCGGCGAGATGCTCGTGACGAACCGGCCCGGGACGATGTTCGTGGCTCGCGACGGCAAGGTTGTTTCCGAAGTCGCCGGCCTGCCTAGGATTACGGAACGGGGCCAAGGCGGGCTGATGGACGTGGCGGTGCATCCCAGCGGGTGGATCTATCTCGCCTTCACGGAGAGCAAGGGCGAGGGGAACGCCGTCTTTACCCGGCTCGTGCGCGGCAAGCTGAGCCTGGCCGGGGGCAGGGCGCGATGGATGGACGAGCAGGACATCTTTGTCGCGGACGCGTCGAACTACTCCGGCTCCGGGATCCACTTTGGGTGCCGCATCGTTTTTGACGGCAAGGGCCACGTGTTCTTCGGCATAGGAGAGCGAGGCAGCGGCGACCGTGCGCAAGACCTGAAGCTCCCGAACGGCAAGGTCTACCGCGTGAACGAGGACGGCAGCATCCCTGAGGACAACCCCTTCGTCAAGACCCCCGGGGCGATCGGGGCGGTCTGGTCGTACGGGCACCGTAACCCGCAGGGCCTGGTCTTCGACCTCGACGGCAAGCTGTGGGACACCGAGCACGGGCCGCGAGGCGGGGACGAGCTGAACCAGATCCTGCCGGGCAAGAACTACGGCTGGCCGATCATCAGCTTCGGCATCAATTACAACGACTCGCCCTACCGTGTGCCCTGGAGCAGCGACGGATTCGTGATGCCGGAGTACCGATGGCTCCCTTCGACCGGCGTCTGCGGCCTGGACATCGCCCGCGGGCCGATGTTCCCGGAGTGGCGTGGCGACTTTCTCGCGGGCGGGCTTTCGGGCCAGTGCGTGGACCGGATCCGTGTGAAGGACGGGAAGTTCGTGGAGTTTGAGCGCGTGTTCAGCGGGCTCGGGCGGGTTCGGGACGTCGTGTGTGGTCCGGACGGCTCGATCTACATCGTTCTGAACGATCCGGACAAGGTGGTCCGGCTCACCGCGGCAAGTTAGGCGGGACGCCGATCTCTCAGCGTAAGTCCGGTCTGGGCCTCGAGAACATAGGACGCCCACTCTCGCAGCGAATTGTCCTTGGCACCTGCCCTGCCACCGAGCAGCCAGGAGGTGACCGGAACCATGAACCCCGTCTTGGGCCGGTTCGTGACGCTGGGAGGCAACGGCCGGGACGGGATCTTGAGGAGATCGGACTTCTTGTGCCGAGCCTCTTCCTCGAGTCGGCGCATGACAACCCTGAGGAAGGGAGCGTCGATAAACGGCACTCGAAGCTCGAGCGAATGGTACATCGAGGCCCAGTCACTGTCTCGTAACAAGCGCGGAACCATGTACTTGGTCGTCTCCAGTGCGACGATCTCAGTGAAGGTTCCGTGGAGCGGTTTGACCATGTCGTTGGAAATCTCCGGCTCGTCGAGCTCTTCCAAGCCCTTGGCCGCAATCTCTTTGGGGAGCAGCTCGCGGATCTCCCACGGCAAGAACAGCGCCCTCCGCAGAAGGTAGGCGCCGCCGACCGAGCCGCCATATTCCAGCAGGCTCGCGTACTTCGGCGAAGCTCGATTTCGGAGGACTTGCCTGGCGATCTGGCGAATCGCAAGTCCGAAGCCAGGCACCGACGATCCCATCTTTGCCGCTCGGACGAGCTTCGGGACGCTCTCGAACGAAGAGTATCCGCCTAAAACCTCGTCGGCGCCCAGTCCTGACAGCGCAACCTTGAACCCTGCCTTGGTTGCTGCACGAGAGACGAAGTACGTGTTGACCCCGTCTACGCTCGGTTGGTCCATCGCGTCCAGGATGTTCAACTTCTCCTCGCGAAAGTCGTCCGCACCGACCTCGATCACATGGTGCGGGCAGCCATACGCCGCCGCGACTTCCCGAGCGATCGGCACCTCGTCCCATTCGGTGCCGGCGTATTCCCGAAAACCGAGGGTTACCGCGTGGGGCGGCTCGGGAAGCACCTCCGAGGCAAGGGCGACCAAGGTGCTCGAGTCCCTCCCTGCGGACAGGAACACGCTGACCGGGACATCAGCGACGAAGTGACGACGCACGGTGGCCCGAACCTCTTCGCCAAAGCTCTCCGCGGCATCGTCTGGCGAGAGGACGTCGATCTGCGAAGCCTGGCGCTGGAGTTCCTCGACAAAGTCGAAGTACCGACGGACAGTAGAGGAACCATCCGCCGTGACCCTGACCGAGGTGCCCGGGGCAACCTCGCGAATCTTCTTGTAGAGCGTCAGGCCGCTCGGCACGTGGCCCCAGAGCAAGAAACCGGTCAGCCCTGCCGGATCGATCTGGTCATCCACTCCCGCCTCCAGCAACGCTTTGACCTGCGAGGCGAACCATAAGACATTGCCCTCCCATGCGAAGTAGAGCGGCTTGATCCCGACCGGCCCCCTGGCGAGCACGATTGACCGGTCCCGCTCGTCATAGATCGCCAGACCGAACATCCCTACGAGGCGCCCGAACATGCCCTCTCCGTACTCGGCATACATGCGCAGCAGCACTTCGGTGTCGCTCTGGGTCCGGAACCGGTGGCCCTTGGACTCTAACTCGTCCCGGAGCTCGCGATAGTTGTAAACCTCGCCGTTGTAGGTGATGTGGAGGCCGATGTCCTCCTCGTGCATCGGCTGGGCCCCGCCCGGGCTGAGGTCAATGATCGAAAGCCGCCGATGTGCCAGGCCGACCGAGCCGTCGCTGGAATGCCAAGTGCCATGGCCGTCCGGGCCGCGACGAACCATGCGCTCGCTCGCTTTTGCGAGGCGCTCTTCGAGCCCCGCTTGACCGGAAGACAGGGCCCGGTAGCCCGCGATTCCACACATGTTTTAGACTGACAACCTGATTAGCGAGGTTCCCGTGGAGCCTGCTTCACCCATTCTCGCCAACTAGCATTATTCTATCGGACAGCTATGGGAAAAACAAGTGATTTTGGCACTACTTCCTGGCCTTCTCACGCTTTGCCCGTATCTTCTCGGGGAGTCCGGACTCATAGTGAGCGATGAACTCCTCCAGTGTGACGGACTTGAGAACCTTTGCCAGGGCGTCTAGCGGGAAGTCCGACAGCTTCTTGAAGCGGATACAGCCCTTCCCCATATCGAGTTTCTTGCCCTCCGCTTGGGCGTCCTTCACGAAGGTTTGGCACGCAGACTCGTCGGTGTAGATGCAGAAGAGATAGACCGCCATGTGGTTCTTCTGCGATGCGAGTCCTGCGAACGGAAGCGGTTGTTTCGGGTCGCAGTGGTAGCCGAACGGATAGCGCGAGTGGGGCACGGCGTAGCCGATCATGCCGTACTGCATCTGCTCCTCGATCCCCTTGGGCAGGTTCTTGAGGATCACTTGCCTGACCGCCTCGATGGCCTCGCGCCGGTCATCGGACAGTTCGGCTAAGTAGTCAGCAACGCTCGTCGCCGCGCTCGTCACCCAGTCAATCTACCCCAGTTGCGGATCCGCCCGCCCTTGAGCCGCGCGGCAGATTCGATGACTCTTCATCCGTCGTTCATCTGAGAGTCAGGGAGGTGTCAGGTGCAGTGCGTTGAGTTTCGGTGAAGGCCGCGCACTGCGGCCTGGAGCCAAGAACCATGAAAATGCTCTCAACCCTCTCGTCACTGGCATTGCTGGCGACGATGGCCCCGGCCGCGTCGCACAACGACGCGCCCCTCATCAACCAGGACCCGGCAGCCAACATCACGGACGTCTACGCGTTCGTCGGCGGCTCGGGTTCGGGCAAGGTGCTCAACGTGATCGTAAACACCAACCCCCTCGAAGACCCGGGCAACGGCGTGAACTACTACCAGTTCGCGAACGATGTCCTCTACAGCGTCCACATCGCCAAGAGCGACCGACCGAACAACGGGTTCTCTGGCAACGCGGACCTTACGTACAACTTCCGGTTCTTCAGCCGATACCGGAACCTGGGGACGATTCTGAGCTACGGTCTGGGAACCGAGGCAGGGCCGATCCTGAGCCCCGGCGACCGTCGGCAGAACCTGCTGCAACGGTACAGTGTAACCATGGTCAAGGACGGTCGCGAAACCGTTCTCTCGACCCAACGGCTAGTGCCCCCGCCGAACGTCGGGCAGCGCACCACTCCCGGCTACTATGACGGGAACGGCGACGTCATCCGCGGCGTGAGCAGCTTCGCCGGACTCGACGACTATACGCGCGGCACTGTCTACAACATCGGTCGCGGACACAGGGTGTGGTGCGGCCAGCGCGAGGACGGCTTCTTCGGCGACGTTCCCGGAATCTTCGACTTCCTCGGGATCCGAAACCCAGCCAAGGACGGGTTCAGTGGCACCAACGTCCAGTCCATCAACATCCAGATCCCGCTCAGCGAGATCCTGGAGGAAGGCGACAACCCGATCGTCGGAGTCTATGCGACCACGAGCCGCAGGGCCGTTACGATCCGCGGCGCCGAGGGCGGCAACAACGGCCCGGAGCGATGGGTCCAAGTCGGACGCATGGGGAACCCGCTCTTCAACGAGACTCTCGTCTCGCTACGGCATAAGAACCTCTACAACGAGACCGAGCCTCGGGTGGACCGCGGCGTCTTTCAGCAGCACGCCGAGAACTGCGAGCTGGCGTTCTTGGCGAACGCTGTACTGGGTACCAACTTCCAGGTCAACGACCGCCAAGACCTCGTCGGCTTCTTCATCCCGGACGTGCTGAAGGTGGACACTTCGACCGATGCTGTGCCCCTGGCAGGGCAGCCGGGCTTCAACCGCCTCAGCGTCTTTGGCGGCGACACGATCATGAGCCCGTTCCAAGGTACGGCGATCGCCGCTGGCTGGCCGAACGGCCGAAGGCTCGGCGACGACGTCATTGACATCGCCTTGACCGCAGTGGCGAGCGGGCCGAGCTATGGCACGATCACCCCTGTCGGCGACAACGTGAACGACAACGACGCAACCTACAACCTCACATTCCCCTATGCGGGAACGCCCTTCGGAGGCACGACCACCACGCTCCACTAGGCGCATCGCGCCGTGACCGGGGCCGGGCGACCGGCCCCCAACTTCCCTTCGAAGACCATGAAACCCATCCAGTCCATTGTCGTACTCGCCCTCGCTGCCGCCCTCTGCGGCTGCACCGCGGCGATCTCTGCAACCAAGCCCGCCCCCGCCCCCACTGTCGAAGGCCTCGGCGAGACCGAACTGAGGATCGCCCGCCTCGAAACCAAGCACGAAAAGATGCCCGAGTCGGCCCGCACGGCCTGCGAACTGGCCGCCGCCTACATCCAGCGCGGCAGGGAGACCGGCGAGCTGGGCAACTACACCATGGCCCGAGACCTCCTGCGCAAGACCAAGGAGCAGCACCCCAAGGACCGAGACACCGCAGTCACCCTCGCCTGGGCCTCCACGATCTTCCACGACTTTGAGACCGCCCTCGGACTCGCCGACGAGGCCGCCAAGGCCGACCCGAAGGACGCAGACGCCTGGGGCGTTGTCTCGGACTGCCACCTCGAGCTTGGCGACTATGACAAGGCGATCGAAGCGGCGCAGAAAATGATCGACCTCCGCCCCAACCTCGCCAGCTATAGCCGCGGTGCCCAGCTCCGATGGATCACCGGCGACGCCAAAGGAGCCCAGTACATGGCGAGCCTCGCCATCCAGGCTGGAGGAAACACCGAGGCAATGGCATGGGCCCGAGTCCAGTCGGCCGACATGGCGCTCAAGGTCGGAGCCTATGCCGCCGCCGAGGACGGTTATCAGAAGGTCCTCGAAGCCATGCCCGACTATCGCCACGCCCTCGCCGGCATGGCCCGGGTGCGAGTCGCGCAGGGCCGGATCGAAGAGGCAGAGAAGCTCATGCGACGCGCGACCCAGGTCGGGCCGAGCGTCACCATGCTCGCCGAGCTCGCCGCGATCGAGAGACTGCTCGGCAAGGATCCTAGGGCCACGCTCGCCCAGGCCGAAGCCGCGCAGAAGGAGCACATGGAGATCGGGATCGGCGGCGACGAGCCCGCCCTCGCCCGCGTTTGGCTCGGAGCCGGCACCCGGGAGCGAGAGGCCCTCGCACTCATGGAGGAAGAGGCGAGGCGGCACACCAGCGTGCCCACCTTTGCCGCCCTTGCCTGGGCACGCTCGGCCAACGGGAAGCACGAAGCCGCAGTCAAGGCCGCAGGGCTCGCACTGCGCAACGGCGTCCAGGAGCCGTGGGTGGTCCGCCGCTGCGCCGAGGTCTACCGGGCTGCCGGCAAGACCGACATGGCGGACAAGCTGGAACGAGAAGCCAGGGCACTCTGCCCGAGCAAGACGCTCTGGGAGCTGCTCTAAGCCGAGCTAAGGGCCGAGGCCGAGAATCCGGACCACGGCCCTTTCCCCACCCCAGCAGGCAAGCAGAGACACCAGCACCGAGCCCGCGGCATAGGCGAGCGCGACCCCGGCACGGCCTTCCTGCACCAGCGAGACGGTCTCGACCGAGAACGCCGACAACGTCGTGAAACCGCCCAGCACCCCCGCCACCAGCAAAACGCGCACCCCGTGGGGCCACTCCCCAGCGGCAGCCAGCGCCACGACCGCCCCGATCGCCATCGAGCCCAGCACGTTCACGCCCAAGGTCCCCCAAGGGAAGCCCGAGCCCCACTTCGCCACCGCCAGCACACCGGCCCAGTACCGAAGGTTCCCGCCGACGGCAGCGCCCAGGCCCACGAGAAGGCTATCGCGCAACCACGGCACGACAGTAAGGACGAGCGTGCAGCGAGCCTAGACGCGCGTCAGAGTCGCCCGCATGAACTCTTGCCAGTTCCCGTCCTTGTCCTGGCCAGAGGAGGTCAGCGTGCGGTGGTCCTTGTCCACGAGGTGGATCACGTCCCGATAGTTCGCGGTCTTGCCGTCCTCCTCCATGTCCGGGCCTTCGCAGTCCAGCGTCATCGTCTTGCCGTCCGCGCTCAGCGTGCCCACCTGCTTCCACAGGTGCGAGGACATGTCGGCGAACCAGCACCCGCGGTACTCCCGGAAGGAGACGTCAAAGCCCAGCGTGGCAAAGTAGCGCATCTGCGCACCGCCCGGCATCTCGCCGGTGCCCTGCACAAAGGCCCATAGGCCGCCCAGGCTGGTCACGCTCTCGTGACCGGTGGCGTGGCAGGGCTCTTGGTCCGGGCCCATCTGCATCACGGACTCCACCTTCCACTCCCCGACGAGGTTCTGCAGCCATTCGTGCTCGGCGACCGGCTTGGTCCCCATTTCCATCTCGTGCGTCTCGGTGCTCATCGTCTTCCCTTCGGGCGGTCTGCCCTTCCCTTCCATTGTACACACGGCCGCGGCACGAGCCCCTCAGGAACGAGGCTGCGACCCAGGCGGAGGCTCGACGGGAAAAGCATGCCCTGCCCCAAAGGGAGAGGGGTCTCGCATTGCTGCAAGACCCCGAGAGAAACGAACCTACCGTACGCGAATTACCGACTCGATGTCGGCACACTGACAGTATCGGTGCCCTATGCCGCCAACTGGAGGGTGTTTTCTCCGGCCGGTTCCCAGAGCACGACCGGCGTGCTGGCCGGGCTTGTTGCGTCGTTGCGCGAGGCGGTGACGCGGAAGCCGATGTACTCGCCCGGGCTCCACTGGTAGTCGAACTTGAGCTTCGTGGTCGAGCCCAGGACCGTCCACTCTCCGGTGGGGGAGGTGCGGAACCAGACCTCGAAGACCGTGGCCGAGGTGTTCCCGTTCCGTCCCCATCGCAGGGTGACGAGGCCGTTGCCGTCGCCTTCGGCCACGAGGTCGGTCGGCGTGGTCGGCGGGGTCTTGGTGCCGGGGGTGGCGTGCGGCGGCAGCATGAGGCTGGCGAGCAGCTCGTCGCTCACGGCCGGGTTCGCTCGGAACCTCTTGGCGAACTTGCTGACGACTCCCTTGCTCGCGGACTTCTGGGAATCCTTGGCTGTGACGGCGTTGGCGGCCGCGTTCCTGGCGTTTTGCCAGGCGAGCAGGTCGGTGTCGAAGTTCGTGGCCGCGTTGTTGATCTCGGTGACGTCGGCCGGGGAGAGGCCGAGGGGGGTCGCCTGGGCGGCGCATGTCTGCGCGAAGCTCGCGAGGGCGGTGTTGAGTTCTCCGTCGGATTCGATTTGCGTTATATAGTTTGACATTTTCTGTGTCCTTGCCCTCGTTTTTGCGGGGGCTTGCCTGGCTTGTTCCATGTCTTGCGCAAGACTTGATGGACCTTTCGCAACATTTTTTGTGCCCGGGCCGAGACTTCCCGTGCCTGGGCTCAGACTTCCCGTGCCTGGGCCAGGATTTACCGTGCCTGGGCCAGGATTTGCCGTGCCTGGGCCAGGATTTGCCGTGCCTGGGCCAGGATTCCGGGATTCCGGCAGGTCGCGCCGAGCGTCCGCGCACCCCGACGCGGGACCTGGAGGGGGATCGGCGAGCGCTCCGGGCCGTTTGGCAAGGTCGTTTCCGCCGCCGCCCCCGTCTGTACCGTAGAATAGTCGTGAGTCGTATACGGGTGGCTTTGGATCGCACGTCCTTCGACCTCGACCGGAGCCCCTGCTTGCCAAGCCTCACGCCAGAAGACCTCACGGAGACGGACGCCCGGGCCCTCTCTTCCCTCGCTCTGACCGAGCACCACCACCACGGGCACCTCGACCCCGCCGATGGGCTTCCCTATGGCAAGTTCGTGCCTGCCGTGCTGGTGCAGCTGTGCCTGGCCGGGGCCGTCGCATGGTGGGTCGCGCCGGAGCGGGTGGCGTGGGAGCTGGGCCGGCCGTGGGCCGTCGTCGCCATGACCCTGGCCCTGGGCGTGCCGCTCAGCCTCTTCGAGTACTTGTACCACCGCTACCTGCTGCACTCCTCGGTGCTGCCCTTCATGAAGGCGATGCACGAGGCGCACTCCGAGCACCACGGCCTGACGACTGTGAAGGCGGCCGTGACCCCCCAGGAACCCGAGCGCAAGGCCGAGGTGGACAGCGAGTACCCGGTCGAGCACAAGCACCAGGAGGCGTCGCAAATGTTCCCGCTCTTCTCGCTGGCGATCTTCTATGCGCTGTTCTTCGTTCTGCTGAGCCTGCCATTGCTGGCGCTCGCGCCGGGCGTTCCCTCGGTGGTGCCGACGATCGCGGCGGTAACGCTCTTCTACGTGGGCTACGAGGTGTGGCACGCGGTGCTCCACCTGCCGTTCGACGGGTTCTGGCGGCCGCTGCTGAAAGACGAGCGGACCAAGGGCCCGGTGGGGCGGATCTATTCGTTCCACCTGATGCACCACTGGCGACCGGTGAGCAACCTGGCCGTGGTCGGTCTGTGGGGCTATGCAGTGTGGGACCACATGTTCCGCACTCACCACCGGCCGGCAAACCTGCCGCTGGACGGTGCCGAGGTGGACTTCCACGACGCGAAGCTTCCGGTCCCCCGCTGGCCGGTTTCGGCCCTGGACCGGCTCCAGCCGAGGTTGTACAAGGTGTCGCGGCGGCTGGAAAAGGCGCTCGCACGGGTCTTTCTGCGGCGCTAGGCTCTCGGGGGCGGCGAGGAGGCGCAGGAACGGCTTGCGCCCCCCCTTGGATGGCCGAGGACTGTCCCAGCCCCCCTCCCTTCCCTTCGCTAGCGGAGAAAGGAGAGGGGGGCCGGCGCGAGCCCTTAGTCGTGCAGCGTGACCTCGATGAAGCTGAACGTCGTGTTCACGCTGGAGGTCACGGTCGGTACCGCGACGACGGTCTTGTACCGCAACGACAGCTCTCGCGAGGCGTTGAGATAGGCGGCGGCAGGGACGTTCTCGACGCGGTACCCGTCGAGCATCTGGTTCATGGTGAAGGCTCCGATGGTCTCGTAGAGGCCGGTCCCGCGGTTGAGGGCCTCGATGGTGAGGTCGCCTGTGGACGCCCCGACGGATGCGGCGAGCCTAACATCGAAGAACGAGCCGGGCGCCGAGCCGTCGTAGTCCACCTGGAGCTTGCTGACCTTCTGGTTCGAGAAGAGCACGATCCCTCCGGACTTGATGACGGCGTCCACGAAGCTGCGGTCGGGATCCCAGATGCCGGAATCGACCAGCGAGCCCTGGGCTGCGGTCACGGCGAGGGCCTTGGCCTGGCGTGCGTCCTCTGCGATGGCGACCATGTGGGCGCCCGAGAGATCGAGGACGACCTCGTTGCCGATCACGGAGTGGGGCCCGACGGGGACCCACATGTTCGCTCCGAAGTCGTACTGGAACGGGCGTGCGAGGCCCGGGTTGCCAGCATACTCGATGTGATAGGTGAGCGGCCCTGGGGTGTGCCCTTCATAGTCCATCTCTCGCAGGTCCCACGCGCCGGTGGCCCATTGCCCGATGGGCGGCGGCCCGTCCGCGCTGAGCTTGTCGAGCTGGAAGAGCTCGGGCATGCCGAGGTCGCCGGGCTCGATAACGAGGGACATGGACAGCTCGGCGATCGGCGGATTGATTGCGTAGACTCCTCCGAAACCGGGCAAGAACATCTGGACGGGCTCGAAGGCGTCGATGTCGTCCACGTCCACGATGGGGTCGGTGGTGTACCGGAGGCGGATGCAGGCACCGGTGTGGGCGATGCAGTTGTTGACGGTCGAGTACCGTGTGCTGGCGGGGAGGGACATGATCCAGGAGTTGATGCCTGGGTCGTCGATGTCGGTCTTCGCATTGCCGAAGCCTGCGTCCTTGGCGCACTTCTTGAGCGCGCGCAGGGCTGCCTTTTGCTGGGTCATGTCACCGGACTTGAAAGACGGGACGATCTTTCCCTGGAGCTTGCGGGGGTAGGACTCCACTGACCCGACTCCGGGGACGTCTCCTGCGGTGGAGCCGACCGATCGCTTCGGCCCGCCGCCGTCGGGATCGGTCCCTCCGTTGCAGACGTAGAGCGTAATCTTGATGTTGGCACCCGGGCGCGGGGTGAGCGGATATGCGCCGCTGGGTTGCTTGTTCCGGTTGTTGCGGAAGCCTGCACCGGTGCCTTGGCTGTTGGATCCTTGCTGTTTGAAGCCGTCGAAGCTTTGGCTGTTGTCAAGGTGGATTCCTCCGCCGGTGGTGCCGTTGGTGCCTCCGCCGTGCTTCATGATGACGAGGCAGCCGTCGTTCTCGACTTGCATCCACGCCATGTTGGTGGTGGTCTTGTCCACGTCGTAGGCTTCCTTGGAGCCGTCGGCGTTCTTATAGCCGATCACCTGGCCGGCTCCGTTCTTGATGACTTCTCCTACCTTATTGCCGCCAAGCGTGATGTCTCCGTTGGCTTGGATCTGGCCCATCTCGCCGTCGGGGCTGCTCAGCCCGAGGTCTTGCCAGATGTAGTTCTTGGCGAACTGGTTCGTCCGGTCTCGGTTGTCGTTGAAAACGAATACTTTGGCGGGCAGGGCATGTGCCAAGGTGCCCAGGCCAAAGAAAAGAGAGGCGACGACCGCCGCCAAGCGGGTTCCGATGCTCATCATAGTCCTCTGCGCACAAGTGCGCCAACTACACTGTACATCACTTTTCTGGACTTTTGATGGATTTTATTCCAGGCACCAGGAGACCGGCCCAGTAGACTAGGCGTCCATGGAGATGATCCTGGAAGGCAAAGTTGCCCTCGTCACGGGCGGCGGCAAGGGGATCGGTCGGGCCATCGCCGAGAGCCTTGCCAAGCAGGGGGCGAAAGTGGCGGTCAGTGGCCGCCACAAGGACGCTCTGGAGCCGGTGGCGAACTCAGTGAGCGGGCTCGCGGTGACGATGGACGTGCGGGAAGAGGCTTCCGTGCGTCGAGCGGTCTCGGCCGTGGTGGACTGGGGCGGCAGTCTAGACGTACTAGTGAACAACGCCGGGATTGGACTGCTCTCGACCTCGTTGGGCGAAACCACCTCGGAAGGGTGGCGCGACGTGCTCGACACCAATTTGACAGGGCCCTTCCTTCTCACACGCGAGGCTTGGCCTTACCTTTGCGAGGCACAGGGGCAGATCTTGATGTTGAGCAGTGTGGCTGGGACTCGCGGCTTTCACGGGGCAAGCGCCTATTGCGCATCGAAGTTCGGGCTGAACGGCTTGACCGAAGTCTTGAAGTTGGAAGGTGCGGAGTTCGGGGTGCGTGTGCTGGCCTTGTGCCCGGGCGCGATCGCCACCGACATCTGGGGCGACATGGCGAGCACGGACGAGCTGGACCGCATGATGGAGCCTGCGCAGATCGGGGACCTTGCGGCGCGAATGCTGACGACCCCGCGGAACATTGATCTCGGCAATTGGGTGGTTTTGAACGCAAAAGACCCGTTCAGCGCACCTTAGCCAGACTCGGACAGTTCGTTGGCGGCGAGAAAGAAGCAGGCACGTACGAACGCCGCCTGATCGAGCAACTCCGGATTTTCGGGCACGTCCTGAGTGCTCCAATACGGCGGAACGTGGCCGCGCGCTGACCGAGCTTTCCAGATCGTACCGAGCGCCTCAGCGTACGCGGGATCGGGCGCTCCCGCCTTGATCCACGTCTCCAAGAGCAGGTGGGCGAACCTCCCTGGATCTGCGATTCCCCCCTCGACGAGCCACTTCTTCTTGGACGAATCGAGCGTCGCTTTCCAACCATCGATGTCGAGTCCCCTCATCGCCTGGATCATCAAGGCGGAGTTATAGCTCCACTTCGCCTTCTCGACCTTGCCTCCGTTCGAGAGCGAGTCCCAATACAGGGCGTCTTCCGGGTCTTCCAGGTGATCCTTCGTCCATTCCACAATCCGCTTCGCCCGTGCGGTGAGAGAGGCGTCCTTTGTGTGCCGCGAGACTGCAATGCAAGCAACCGCGGTAGGTCCACAACTACATGTGTTCCGGCTCGCCTTGTCGCTTTCCCTCCAGAAGACGCCACCTTCCCTCGATTCGCCGCTCAGCGAGAACGCGAGCGCCTCCTTCGCCCATTCGAGATACTTGGCATCACCCAGGACATCGTGGGTTTCCACCAATGCCAGGGCCATCCACGCGTTGTCATCGTAATAGAGATCGCTCGGCTTTGGACCAGGAAGTACGTCATAACCGTGGCCGTTCCAATATGATCGTGTCGCATCGGCGTAATCCCGAAGCCAGGTTTTATACTTTCCGTCGTACCTTGCTGCAGAGTTCAGGGCGGACAGCATGACTCCGACTCCCCAATTGAACGCCGGCTGCTGCTTGTCAGCCCTTTCGGAATAGAGCCGGGAATCGGAGAGATAGTAGTCTCGGCGGATCGTTTCCAGCATCGTAGCGCCCCACTCGGCGGGGCCGGACCGTGCGAGGCACAAGGTCATGAGCGAGAGCACCATAGCCCGTTCTACCCCGAGCACCCCCCCTGTCAGCGCGGGTCGGGGATGACCAATTGCACTGAGATCGAGTCTCCTTCCTCAATTTCTTCCGCTTTCCGCACGGCTAGCTTCAATGGGACAATGTACCGTCCGTCCTTAGGCCATAGAGCGGTGGTGTATTGAGTGGCACCGACGGTAACGGTTACCGGGATCATTCCCCATCCATAGGTGACGAGCGGTTCCATGGCCTTGATCTCCCTGGAAGCCGCATCTGGGACAAAGACGAAGTAGTGCGGCGCCGGGCCTTTCCAGTACCAGACTTCGCCTTCAAACTCTAATTCCATATCGCGAGCCTTAAAGAGCGGTCTCGAAAGTAAGAGGCCCCATTCCCCGCGGCGGAGACTGGGGCCTCGATCGGGACGTCGGTTGGTTAGGCGTCCATCCAGTGAACTTCTCCGTCGCCGAGGAGGGCCTGGATGTAGTTCAGCTGGCCGTCGTGGTACCAGATGTGGCTCACGGCGATCTGGGCGAGGATGTAGAGGGGAGCGTCCATCTTCCACGGCGGGGTAACCATAGAATTGAGCGCCTCGTCGCTAGCACCGGCCAATGCGGCATTGAACGCGTCGGCCGACGCGGCGAGCTGTGCGGCCGCAGCCTGCGGATCGGAGCACTTCGCCTTCATCGCCGCGATCGTATCCATCCCATAGTCGTCCCGGACATTCCCATTGAGGGCGTCTGTGGTCCAGTCGAGGAGGGAGATCGCGTCAGCGGTCAACTCTGAGGCGGGCCGGGTACAGCCTCCGTGGGTCGCGTCCCACTTGTCAGCTGGTAGGGCCCTGATGTCCTTCGAATACATGTCCACGAGACCGGTCAGCCATCCGGCCAGGTATGTGCGTGCGTCGACTCCTTGCATGGTTGCACTCATGGCAACCATATTCTATCACGGATGGAGGGACGTCGAAAGCCAGGCCTTGCTGGGCATGGCTCATGGCCGGTTCGGGCTAGCTAGCGATCGCGCGAAATCTTGCCCTTCATCTCTTCCCACGTCACCTTCACAAAGAAGTGGCCCTCGGCATAGGACGCGACCTCATAGGGGCTGAAAAGCCAAGTGATTCCGGCAGGTGTGACGACGAAATTGTCCGCCTGTTGCGGGGTGACCTGGGTGACTCCCCCGTCGATGACGGAACTTGCGTTCATGGCCCTCAGCTTGGGAATCACGAGTTCGCTGGCAGTCACGACAGGGTCAGCGCCAGGATCCATCAGGTCGGCGAGCACGATTCGCTTGGGCTTGCCGGCGACCATCGCGAAGTTGAGGCCGACGAAGTCACGGTTTCCATGTGCGCCGCCGGTGTATGTGTCACTGTGCGCATAGAGCGAGACCATGGAATCCGTCAACAAACTGACGACGGGGCTCCAATCGAAATAGCCGATTCGGTCTGGCTTGTCGTTCCGGTCGTACTCGTCCCGAAACTCCGCCATGCGATCCCGTGCAATCTTGGCGCATTCCCGACTGGCGAGCTTCGCTATCTCGTTTCCACTGAAGGTCGGGATCGTCGCGGAAACCTCGTACCATCCAGCCCGGTCGTGAGACTCCTGCTTGAAGGTCACTTTCGGCGGGGTCGCCAAGGTTAGGCTGAGAGCAAGAATGGCGCACTTCAACATGTCCTTAGGATAACACGGCTTCTCGGCGAACGACTTGGAGCGGCGCTACGATTCTGCCAGTGCCTTCAGTCTCGCGAGGGCGACCGGCCACTTCTCGTCGAAGAACTGGACGTACTCGGGCGCGGAGTCCATTGCGACGTGGAGGCGAGTTCCCTGGGGAGTTGGTTCGAAGACGTACTCCTCGGTGGAAGGCGCCCAGGCCGATGCCTTTTCGCCCTCTGTGACCTCGACGCCGTGTTCCACGATCCCCAAGTGCTCGATCGTAATCAAATGAGGGCGCCTGCTCTCGGCGATTCGGGAAACCATCCCTTGCTGTGCGTCTGCGCTCAAGAACAGGATCTTGTCACCCGTCTCCCAACCGCCCACAAAGTGCGAACCCGGCGAAAACGGCTCTGTCCACTCACGGTACGTGTCCGGTGCAAGCATAAGATCCCAGACTCTCTCCGGCGATGCCCCGACTTCGATCTCGTAACTGACACGTATCATGACCCAATACTAGCAGGTACGATCGCAACTGTGGACGCCACCGTTGCGCTTCTAGAATCTTGGGAGCGACAAAGCCGCATCATTGACAATTTGGCAGGCCACTTGACCCCAGCGCTACTGGATGCCAAGCCAGATCCAGACGGCTGGACGGTCGCGTTCCACCTGTGCCACCTCCATTCCACACGGAGGTATTGGCACATGATGGCGGCGGGCCTCGACGCACCGGTCGGGCCAACGCTCTTTACGGTAGTAAGCGACGAAGAGTGGGTGCCTTCCTCGGACTTAACCGTGATTCGCGAAAGACTGGCGGAGAGCTCGGAACTGGTACGCAGTTGGGTCGCCGAAAGGATCGCCGACGGGACGCAGAAGACGGGAAACTACGATCACCCCGTGCTGTACCTTCAGCACATGGTGTGGCACGAAGGGTGGCACGCGGGATTGATCGTCCTCGCGATGAGGCTTGCGGGTGCCGAGCCTACCGAAGAATGGGAGTGCGCAAATATCTGGGATCTGTGGCGTGATCCCGATTGATGTTTCCTAATACTGCACGCGGACATACACCGTAAACTGCACCATCGGCTCGACGAGCCCAGGGCCGATCACCGTGTCGAAGTCCTTACCGTCTAGTCCGCGATAAAAGAACGACTTTGCCTTTCTCGCGTTGATGATCGTTCGGTCTGTACGGTAGGTATAGACATTCTCCGTCTCTTGGGCGACATAGGCGTCGTACATTTCCGTCGGGTAGTAGACGCTGAACTGGGGCGGTAGCACTTGGGTAAACCGTAGTGTGCCGAGATCGAAAAGCTTCTCGACCTCGATTGCCCTCCGCTTGATGACCTTCGCGGCCTCCTCCATCAGCTTGGATTGAACCTGGGCGGTGTCGTTCACGATGTAGTCCACTTTGACGAGGTCGAACACGTCCGCCTTGGCTGCCGCCTCGATCAGCGTGTCGAGTGTCTCCTTCTTGCCATAGCGGACGGAGAAGTTCTTCTTGACCTCAAACCCGGCGAGAGTTTCGCGCAGTGTGTTGTTGCCGATGTCTTCGTATCCATAAACGCGGTTCTGGGCAACAAAATCAACATAGGAGTCTTCCCCTGCCAGCTTCAGGCTACTCAGGCCTTGAGCAAAACTCCGCATGGTGTCATCCATGGCGGTTCTTGCCTCCGATAAAGTCTTGCGCTCTAAGCTGACGGCAAACACCGCGACAAACTCGTCTGCCTTTACATTCATGAGGACGCTCGCCTCGAGGTACCGGCTGTCGTTTTGCTTCCACAGTTGTCGCTTGGCAAGTTCGGCCTGCCTTGCCTGCTCGTAGCCAGACGGACGGCTTTGCTGGTACACCGCGCTCCCGCCACCGACCTGGACTACCGGCTTGCTTGAAACGACAGCGGCGGCAAGGAGTGGCAACAGGATATGCATGGCTGTTTCTCTACGTTCGGACAGTGGCTTGGACGTCGAAAGGCGGTAGCACGTTACAAGCACCTTTCCTGTCCGGTACCCTTAAGGCAGCGTTCAGGTATCACTTCGGCTTCGGTGGCTGAATCTCAGCGGGAGTCCCAACGATTCGCTTCCCGAGTGCTGGATTTCTTTGCCGGCGCTGCCAACCGCGGGTTCCAACTCGACGCCATCGTCTTCGTGCTCAACTTAGGAGTCATGTCGATGCTCTCTGGATCCTTTTCAGAGATCATCAGGCGTGCTGCCGGGGATGACCAGGCAGCACAATGGTCGCTCTTCGCTTGCGCGGCGGCGATGATGATCCTCGCCCCGCTCGGTGCGACGCTGAAGCGCTGGCATCACTGGCGAGACCGCGAGTCGGACGTGGATGTTCTTAAGGGCTGCCTCTTCAGCCCTATTTTCTACTTTTGCCTGATTGCGGTGGTGTTTGCCAGTGTCAACGCGTACGTGCTGCAGCAAGTCTATGGCAAGTCAGAACCTAACGCTGGCGTCTTTGTCGGGTCGGTACTAGGCGGCTTAGTAATGATGACTGTGCACACCTGGCTCGTGTATCGGTACTTCTCCCGGCCAAAGAATGCCCCGCGCTCGCGATTCTTGCTGAGCGGCACTTCTGCTGTCCTCGGCGACTTCTTCCTTTTCGCAAACATGGTGCTGTTCCAAATGGTTTGGAACATGTTGGGCTCGGCGGGGCTGCCGCCGCCGGGCGGAGTCGGTGACTTTGTCTTGCGGCTCGTGGCGCTCGTGTTCTTGGCGCTGCTCGTGTACTTTCCGCCGCGGGTGTTTTATCTTGCCGACGACAGTAAGAAGCCACGTACGTGGGTAATGATCGCTTTGGCAAATCTACCGATAGTCCTCCGACTGCTTTTCGGTTCGCCGGCGGCGTAACTTCGGGAGCGAGCCCAAGGGGGCTCGCTCCCCTGGCGGCACTTACTTGACGCGACGAAAGTCGAACTTGGCTGACTGTCCGGGCTTACCGTCCATGTAGCTTTGCCATTCTGCGATGATATGGTCGGCACCGTCAAACGTGTACTTCACGCTGTGCATATGCATGTCGCCCGCCTTCATGTTCGAGCCACGTACGAACTCAAAGCTCAACACATTGGCGTCCTTACCCGGTTTGAACTTCATGAAGGGTTGGTTCCCTGCTCCGCAATAGTGAGTCATCACCATGCTGTCATTGTCCATGTGGTAGACGCTTACCATCTCGAACGGTGAGCCGGGCCCGAGGGTCTCGACCAGCGCGCTTCCGCCGCCGGTGAGTTTGAACTCGACGCTTGCGGGCATGGACTCCGCACCTTCCCCCATCGTGCCTTCCCATCGGCCCACAAGGGTCTTCATCTTCTCAAAGGCTTCCTTCGCCTCCTCCCCAGTGCTCGCCATGGCGGTCGTCGGAACGGTCACGGCAGCCAAAAGCGCAACGGCAAGAGCGGTCTTCATTTCATAGATCCTCCGGTCATAGTATAGCCGTACGATGGCTCTCGCCTTCCCTAGCGCTGCTGGATCACTTTGTCGGTCTGCGAAGGCCGCGCACTGGCGGAGCTGCCGAGAACCTATCCGCCACGGGCATCGCCACAGCGGTCGTAAATGTTGACTTGGACGCTTCCGGCAGTCAGGCTCGCCTCGGACAGTGTGAACGCAGAAGGATGCGAGTCTTCTCCGAAAAGGCGCTTTCCTTGCCCGAGTACGACCGGATACACGAACAAGTGCAGCCGATCGACAAGGCCGGCCGGCCAAAGCTGGCGCAGCAGGTCGCTGCTGCCCCAGCACATTAGACTGGGGACTTCTGTGGCTTTGAGCGCCCGCACCGCCTCGGCGATATCGCCTACTAACGCGGAACTTGGGTTCCAAGCGAGCGAGTCTGGCCGATGGGTGGCAACGTGCTTTCTCGCCGCATTGAACGGGTCACCGATGGGGTTGCCTGGTGCGACAGTGGGCCAGTACGGCGCCCAAATGTCATAAGTCCGGCGACCGAGCAGGAGTTCGAACGGTTCGGCAAGGAGGCCGAGGAGCGACTGGAAGATGGCAGAGTCTGCATAGGGGGATATCCAGCCTCCGAGCTGGAACTCTCCACCCTGGTCCTCCTCCGGCCCCCCCGGTGCTTGGATGACTCCGTCCAGGCTGATGTGCTCGGCGACGATGAGCTTTCGCATTTGCGGTGGGAGTTTAGTCGGTTTGGGACCGTCGGAATACACGCTACATCACCCCGGCCACGAACTGTGCTGACCGGCGTGCTCAATAGAGCGCCTAGGTAGCACGATCGAAGTTTAGAAGTCCATGTCGTCCATGTGTCACAGCGTTGTTCGCGTCGCTCCGGCGGCGGAGATCCTCCAGGGCGGCCTGACTTGGGCTTTGGCCAGAATTGAGTTGGAGAGAGCGGCGAAGGCGGCCAGGCCGAGCGTCCCGCCGATCAGGTAACCGACAGTCGTGGTTCTCATCGCCTGGATTGTCTGCGTTCCCTCGCCGCTTTAGGCGCCTGCACGGATATTCTCGATTTGACACAAGCCGGCCGCGTCGAAAGATGATTCGCGTGGAGACGGTGCCGTCAAGTTTCTCTAAGCCGGGCACGGCTTCCGACTCGTTTTCTTCGGCGAGACCCGGTGGATCTGTGAGCGGGGCGGGCAGACCCAAGACGATCCAAGGGGCCAGAAACGGCACTGGCCTGGCCGTTCACTACCTTGAGGGAAACGTCCTGGATATAATCCGGCGGGCGACCGTACCACCCTCAGCGGGTCCGCGGTGCGGCGATCAGGTCTGATGGTGCTGCGGGTCGAGGTCGAGTTCTTGCAGCGCGGTCTCGAGCCGCTGCAGCTGCGCCCGTGCCTCTGAGAGCTGCGAGAGCGGCGCGGCGGCCGAGTGCAGCCCCTCGCCGGTGAGCTGTGCCGCCACCCGCTGGTTAGCCAGAGCATCGGCGGTGGCCTTCATCTCGGCCAGCAACGGCTTGGCCCAGCCCTGCTCCAGGACCGACTCTTGCGCGGACGGCGAGACCGGGTCGGCTAAGGCTAGCAACTGGGCCATGGCGTCGTCCATCGCCCGCAGCGCGCCTTGGGAGGCCTCGGACCAAGCGTCGACCGAGCGGGTACGCCGATCACGCTCCGAGTTCGGCCGAACCTTCAGATACACCGCCGCAGCCTCGTCAAGGATCCGGGCGATCCGAGGCGAAACCACCGGCGAATGGCCGAGCAGGTTCTGTGCCGAGGTGAGCTTGTTGGCCAGAGCGATGCAACGCTTCCGAATCTCCAACTGCGTGGGCGAGATGCGCGACGCGAACACATGGAACACGGCGCCGAGCCCTCCGCCCAGGACTGGCAGCCCGGCGACGCCGATCCAGAAGAGCGGGTGGCCGATGAGGGCGAGCGGTAAGAAGCACGCCGCGGCCAGCCCTACGCCGACCATGGGCACGATCCAACGGGCGTAGTGGTAACCGTCGCTGACCTTGGCAGTCTCCTCGTCGACGAGCGTCTCAAGGTGCGGATACTCAGCATCGGCCACTCTGCCCTTGGCCCAGCGGGCGACGCGGAGGAGGGTCAATCTGCTCATCAGTGGCTTACGGACGATATTGACGCGTGCAGGTTGTTTCGGGTTGCGTCAACGGGGAACATGGACGTGGCGTGAATCACCCCTAGTGACTGTAGCCCGCTCTGCCACTGGCGGCGACAGCAAGGGCACTCTGAACTCACCCAAGAAATCGAATCTCCCGTGGAGATGCTGCGCCCAGTAGTGTGCGGGAGGCGTGGAACGTCCATAAGGCTCCGCAGCCGACGATCTAAACGCCTTGCTTGCGGATCCGACGCTTGTCCTTCTTGGGCGCAAGCTTGCCCGCGGTCGGCTCGGCTGGGGGGGGACTTTCAGTCTTGTCCCGGAGCTTCTCCACTGCTTCTCGGATTTCCTTCTTCGATGGCCTCTTCACGGGCAGGACTGTACCGGAGTCGCCGGTCTTGACGCCGGGGCGGAGGCTCGCGTCTGCTGCGGCGAGTAGGGCGCCTGTCACCGTCGCACGACAGGAGGGCGAAATCCACGGTGGCCCGTGAAGCGACTCGGGCAGCTTGTGACGGGAGATTGTCTCAGTCCTTACGGTCTGGACTGGTCGGATCGGTTCGCCATGCGACTTCAAGCGCACTGCTGAGTGCTGTCCATATCGCCCGATGCGGTCGAAGGCTCGGCACTTGCGCACCCTACAATGCTTCGAACCTTGGCGGCTTCAATGGCGCGATTACCCAGACTGTTCGAGCAGATCGGGGTGGAAAGTCGCTACCCGGATCCAGTCCGGCTTGCCTGGCTGCCCGTATTGCGCGGAGACCACACCGACTACGCGGAGCCCGTCCTCCGACACGTGAACGACCGGCCCGCCGCTCATCCCCTTCAAGTCCTCGGGCTCTGCCCTCCCCCAGTCGATGTTCCACGTGGTCGAGTACTTTGCCCTGCGGTTCAAACGCTTCAGCGGGAGGATCAATTTCTCCAGCTTCCAGACGCCTTCATCATGAATCTCGCTTGGAGTTCCCTTAAAGCCAACGGCTACGACCTGGCCCCTCTTTGCGGACGGCGGCGGCGGCAAAGTCGGAATTGCAAAGCCCGAGCACGCGGCGGCGGAGCCGTCTGGCAGAACGAGGGCAGCGCAGTCGGCAAAGCGCAGGAGTTTCGCAGGCACGCGGCGGAACCGTGCCAACACCCCAGGGTCAAGGGCAACTGTTTCGGAAGGTTCATTGCGAGGAAGAACCAGGCGCAATACTGGGCTAGTCCCCTTGCTGCGGTTATGGCATGTCAGCAGCTTTTGCACTTCGCCGACGCAATGGTCTGCAGTGAGGAACGCGATCTTGCGACCGGCTTGCGACAGAAAACCCGAACAAACCATGGATCGCACCGAACCAGATGCGTCCAAAATCTCAAGTTGGAGCCCCGTGACCATCCGATTCAGCTGGTCGGCGGTTTCGGCGACGGTGTGCGTCGTGTTTTGCAATGCCTTGACAGCCCCCCCCTCTCGCTACACCGTAGGGAGAGGGGGATGGGGGACTCTTAGAAGTCCATGTCGCCCATGCCGCCGCCGGGCATAGCCGGTGCGGACTTCTTGGGCTCGGGCTTCTCGACCACCAGCGCCTCGGTTGTCAAGACCAGACCGGCGATGGAGGCTGCGTTCTGGATGGTCGAGCGGGTGACCTTGGCGGGGTCGACAATCCCGGCCTTGACCAGGTCGACGATCTCGCCGGTCGCCGCGTTCAGGCCGAACCCGGGCTTGGCCGAACGGACGTTCTCCACGATCACGCTGCCCTCCCAACCGCCGTTCTCGGCAATGGTTCGAAGCGGGAACTCCAGGGCGCGCTTCACGATGTTCACACCGGTCAGCTCGTCGCCCTCGACCTTTAGCTTTTCGAGTGCGCCTTGCGCCTGGAGAAGGGTCACGCCGCCACCGGCTACGATTCCTTCCTCCACCGCCGCGCGGGTCGCCGAAAGGGCGTCCTCGTAGCGGTGCTTCTTCTCCTTGAGCTCGGTCTCGGTCGAGGCACCGACCTTGATCACGGCCACTCCGCCGGAGAGCTTTGCCAGGCGCTCCTGAAGCTTCTCGCGGTCGTAGTTCGAGTCCGTGGTCTCGATCTGCTGCTTGATCTGGTTGATGCGACCCATCACGTTCTGCTTGCTGCCCGCACCCTCGATGATCGTGGTGTCCTCCTTGGTGATCACGACCTTCTTGGCGCTGCCGAGCATGTCGAGCGCGACGTTCTCGAGCTTGGTGCCGAGGTCCTCGCTGACGAACGTGCCGTTGGTGAGCACCGCGATGTCTTCCAGCATGGCCTTGCGGCGGTCGCCGAAGCCCGGAGCCTTGACGGCCGCGATCTGCAGCACGCCACGGATCTTGTTCAGAACGACGGTGGCCAGCGCCTCGCCCTCGATGTCCTCAGCAATGATGAGAACCGGCTTGCGGGCGTTAGCTGCCTTCTCGAGGAAGGGCAGGAGGTCGTGGGCGCTACTGATCTTCTTCTCGTGGATGAGGATCAGCGGGTTCTCCAGGACAGCCTCCATCCGCTCCGGATCGGTGACGAAGTACGGCGAGATGTAGCCACGGTCGAACTGCATGCCCTCGACGATCTCGAGGCTGGTCTCTCGACCCTTGCTCTCCTCCACTGTGATGACGCCGTCCTTGCCGACCTTGTCCATCGCCTCGGCGACCTGCTTGCCGATCTCCGGCTCGTTGCCTGCGATGGTGGCGACGAACTCGACCTGCTCCTTGTCCTTGATGGGCTTGGCGGCCTTCTTGATCTCGGCAACGATGGTCTCGACCGCGGTGTCGATGCCGCGCTTGACCGCGATGGGGTTGCCCCCGGCGGCCACGTAGCGCAGGCCCTCGGTAACGATGGCCTGGGCGAGCACGGTTGCGGTGGTGGTGCCGTCGCCAGCGACGTCGTTGGTCTTGCTAGCGACCTCCTTGCAGAGTTGGGCACCCATGTTCTCGTAGGGATCTTCGAGCTCGATCTCCTTGGCGACGGTGACGCCGTCCTTGGTGATGGTCGGGCTTCCCCACTTCTTGTCAAGCACGACGTTGCGGCCCTTGGGGCCGAGGGTGACCTTGACGGCGTCGGCGACCTTGTTGACACCTCGCTCGAGGGCCCTTCGCGCGTTCTCTTCGTAGATCAGGTTCTTGGCTGGCATAGTCCTTTGCTTTCTCCTTCTGGTTTCCGGTCGGCGAGGGGCCTCGGCCCCTTGGCATTCGCGCCTTCCGACTGCCAATGAATATACCGCCCGCCACGGCCCTAGTTGGCAGTCTCCGGGCCTTTCTGCCAAGGCCCTTGGCCCTAGGGATCGCTGTGAGACGGCTGAGGATCGGCTAGCGCTGCGCCACTTGGTTCGAGCGGGGCTCGCCCGACTCTCTGCGTGCAGCCCCAGGTGCCGAGAGGACTCGGAGAGGTAGCGTAGCCACGTATGGAACTTGTCCCAGCACTCAAGGGCCAGTATCTGGCCGGGCTTGCCATGCTCCGCGAATGCGTAGAAAAGTGCCCCGACGACCTCTGGTCGTCGGGCACGCACCCGCGGACCTTTTGGCGGATCGCCTACCATGCCGCGTTCTACACCGACCTATACCTGTCGAAGACCCTGGAGGACTTCACTGCGTGGCACCGCCACGTGGACCAAGCAAGGATCCTCTGGGACGACGACGAGAACGGTGTCCCGCCGACCGAGACGACCTATTCCCAGGCTGACGTTGCCGAGTACATCCGGGACATCGAGTCCCGCGTTGACTCGTTGCTTACGGACATGGATCTGGCAGCAGGACACTCAGGCTTCTCGTGGTACAAGATTCCGAAGCTCGACCATCAGCTGCTCAACATTCGGCACCTCGGTGTCCACGTGGGCCAGCTGCAAGAACTGCTGTACGCCCAAGGCGTCGAGCTCGACTGGGTCAGCAAGAGGTAAGCCCGACCGCCCTCGTGCGCCGTGCGGCGAACCGAGAGGGGCCGGGTGGTCGCGGCGTCCCTAAAGGGCTGACCCGGTCTCAACCAGGCTCTTCAACCCGGCAAAGATGCGGCTCCAGCCCGTGAAGGTCCCCTCCACGATCGGGTGTCCGGCTGGCAGCCCCTCGTGAGTCAACCGTAAACGGGTGATTCCAGAAGTCTCTTCGAGTTCAAAGGTGACCCGCGAAGTGCCGGCCGAGACCGCATCCTCGTCCCATTTCGGGGCAAAGGTCGTCACGAGCCGTGTGCAAGGCTCGCACGATTCGACGACGCCTTCCAGCATGATCGAGCCGTCCGGAAGCAGATAGTCGAACCGGCTGCCCGGTTCGAGCGTGGTCTGTACCCGCGTCCCGAAGTAGTACTTCTCCGTTTCGTCAGGGTTCGTCAGGGCTTCCCAAACTCGGTCTGGCGTCGCCTTGATATACGTTTCGATGATATGCGTTTGCGCCTTGGACTGTGTCATGGCATGTTGTTCCGCGCGGATTCGGACGCCGTCGAGCATTCGGAGGTGGGGCTCGGCATACTTGCCGACCCAGCGAGACGCGATCCCCCTGATGGGGGCGGCATTGAGGAAGTGCTCCTTGGTCCTGCCCTTCTTCCTGGTCGCGACAAGTCCGGCGTCTTCCAGCACACGCAGGTGCCTCATGACCCCGAAACGGGTCATGTCAAGCCCCTGCACAAGCTCGCCGAGGTTCAGCCCGTCATGCTCGAAGAGCCTGTCGAGCAACCAGCGGCGGCTCGGGTCGGAAAGCGCCTTGAAGACGGCATCTTCATCCACAACCCCACTATAGCGTGACCATTTTCTCACGTGAGCATTTAGTCACATGATAAACCTGGTGACGCAGGCGCATTGCCGAGCTAGAGTGGGCTCCGGTTCTGAACTGCGATAGTGGAGGGCGGTCAGTTGTCCACGGTCTCGTGGCCGAGCAGGTGGCGAACAGAGTAGACCTGCCCCGTGTGGTAGGCGACGTGGAAGGACTTGTATTCCAAGGTCTGCCGCCACGTCCACTCTTTCCTGCTCGGGTTCGGCTCGTCCTCACTGCGCGGCGTGGCGAGGAACGCCGCCTTACACGCCTCGAAGTTGCGGTTGGCTTCAGAATGCAGTTGCTGGCCCCCGATGTCAAGCACGAGCGGCGCTTCTATATTCGAAGTGTAGTAGCGGGCCGCTTCGGTCACCAGCAGGCTGGCGTCGCTGGCTTTTGGAAAGTCGTTCGCCTCCCAATAGACAAGGTGGGCGACGATCTCGCCCACGCTCAATAGCTTCGGGTGCGGCCGAGTCCAGACGTCTGCGTCGGGAAGGGCGGCGAGCGCCTCGCCGAGCTCGAAGTAACCCATCTCCCACACTTTGACCAAAGGCTCGTGCCATGCCATGGCTGGAGCGTAGCACCCAGGCGGGCTCAGTCGCCAGCGAAAGCCTTCCGGATCGCGGCGAGGTCAATCTTCTCCATTCCCCACACCGATTTGAACACCCTCAAGACCTGCTCCTTGTCCTCGCTGGCGAGCATCGAGTCCAACTCGGCGGGCTGGATCTGCCAGACGACCCCGAAGCGGTCTTTGAGCCAGCCGCAGGCCATGGTCTCCCCGCCTTCGGCCAACATCTCCCAGCAACGGTCGATCTCGGCCTGGTCCTTACACCTATAGTAGAGGGAGACGTTTCCCGGAGCAGCGTACTGGGGGCCTCCGTTCAGAAGGAAGAGCTCTTGCCCCCCGATCCGCATCTTTATGAGGAGCACGTCGCCCGCCGTCCCGACGGTGTCGTCCAAGTGACGCAGGGTCTGGACGGTTTCGGCGTCGGGGAAGACTTCCGAATAGAGGCCTGCTGCGGCTTCTGCCGTGCCGTCGAACCAGACGAAGGGGGCGAGGGTCTGCATTACCGGAGTGTATCTCTACTCCCGGTCCGAGGTTGGCTTCGGCGCATCCCGTCCGTTCTGGCTGCTACGTGCTTGTCGCCCTCAAGGCTAGTGTCCCAGCCGTTTGGGGCCCAACGGCCCCCCGGGCTGCAGTCCTGCGGGCAAACCCCCCGGTCCGCCGCATCGGACCGGGGGCATAGACGACGGTCTACTTCTTGAGGACGGCGTAGATCTGGTCTTCGTCGAGGATCGTGAACTCCTCGGCTCCAACCGTGACCTCGCTGCCGCCGTACTTACTGAAGAGCACCCGGTCGCCGGACTTGACCGTGAGCGAGTTCCGCTTGCCGTTCTCGAGCCAGCGTCCTTCGCCGACGGCGACGACCTTGCCCTCGGTCGGCTTCTTCTGGGCCGAGTCGGGCAGGAGGATGCCGGAGGCGGTTTTGGACTCAGCCTCGAGGGTCTTGACGACTACCTTATCTCCGATGGGTTTGATGTCTGCCATGTCTTTTCCTGGGAGGCGGGGAGGGCCTTGGCACTCTCCGCCTGTAACTGCTGATTCTGACGGATTCTCCCCTTCCTCTCGGCCGCCGCCCGGGACCCTGGCGGAAAGAAGGCTCCACGGGACATCAACTTTCTCCGCGGAATGTGGAACACGAGGGTGGGAGAACGGGCAAATCTATCTTCGGGTGCTGGTCAATGAGTAATTCGAATCCAAAGGACACGACTGAGGGCGGTCATGCTCTCGCAATCAACACCTCGTTGCTTGGGTGCGTCCCTGCAAAGGTGGCGCACGCCAACCGAGCACTTCCGATAGGGCTCGAGGACGAGGTTCTCGTCTGTGCAGTTCCAAAATCGGCCGATCCCGACCTCGGTACCAGGCTCACGATGGAGCTGGGCCGGCCGGTGCGGGTCCAGTACGTCTACATGAAGGACTTGAGGCCGCTCCTTCTCAAGGCCTACCCGGAAGACCCCACGCCTGAGGCCATGGACGTCGTGGAGTCCATTGCCGCTCCCGCCCAGAAAACGATCAAGCCGATGGTCGAAAAGGAGCGCCCGAACGAGCAGCCGATCCGCGGCTCGTTGCACGGCAAGGTCATCGCCGTCACAAGCGGCAAGGGCGGCGTCGGCAAAAGCAATGTCGCGGTGAACCTTGGAATCGCACTGACGCGACTCGGGTTCCGTGTACTCGTGATCGACTGTGACTTCGGCCTTTCGAACGTCCACGTCCTGATGGGCCTCAAGCCTTCCTATCGACTTCCCCACGTGCTTTCCGGCCAGGTCACGCTCAATGATGCGCTGTGCACCGGCCCGGACGGAATCAAGGTCCTCGCCGGCGTCGCCGGCTCGGCCGAGATCTCCGAGCTCACTTACTGGCACCTCGTCACCAACGGCGTGAACTTGGACGAGCTCCGCTCATGCTACGACTACATCCTGCTGGACACGGCGGCAGGGATACAACGCGGAATGCTCTCACTCTTGGAGGCTGCAGACCAGACCCTTCTGGTCATGACCCCCGAGCCCTCGAGCGTACAGGACGCCTATGCGACGATCCGTCTGCTCTTCGAAAACAAGCCGAACGCAAAGGTGAGCGTCATCGTGAACCAGGCCAAGGACGCCAAGGCCGCCCGCAATGTCGCGGCAAAGTTCCAGACGTTCCTCGCGCTGTACCTGACCTCCCGGGCCAACTATCTCGGACACGTTTGCCAGGATCGAAGCGTGGAGGCCGCCTCAAAGTCGAGAACGCCCTTCGTGCTCCTGAGCCAGCGCGGCCGAGCCAGCCAGGACGTCCAGGCGATCGCCAAGACGCTCTGCGGCGCCGCGGCCGCGCCTGGACTCGGTGCCGGGCTCCTTGAGCGCTTAATGGACAAGATCAGGGCAGCCTAACAAGGAAGCCGTTCGAGCTGAAATTTCAAAGCCCGTGTCATATGGCACGGGCTTTGACGTATATAGGGGCATAGGGTGCCTCCACACCCTGTGTTTTGAGGTGTCCTTATGAATCACTCGTCTCCAGGGCTCGGTTACGAATTCGAGGACGGATCACTTTTTGATCCCACCTTGCTTGACCTCGTACCTGCGAAGGTCGCTATCAGCAACAATGTTCTGCCCGTCGGGTTCAGCGGCACGGCGCTCGTGCTCATGGCGAGCGACTCGGACGACCCGTTCCTGCAGTCCAGGCTCCGCTTCCAGCTTCAGCGCGAAGTGCGGCTCGTGCCCGCTCGAGAAGGCTTTGCCGACGCGATGAGGGAGGCTTACGGCGGCGATCCCTGCCCCGAGGCCGAAGATCTCGTCTCTGCAGTCAGCGGCCCCACCCTGCTGGCACGCAAGACCAACAAGCAAAACTTTCGGCCCTGGAACGCAGCACCGCGAGTAGTCGCCGTGACCAGTGGAAAGGGCGGGGTCGGCAAGACGACCCTCACCGCGAACTTAGGAATCGCCCTCTCACGACTGGGGATCAACGTCGGCGTGATTGACTGCGACTTTGGGCTTTCGAACCTCCATGTGATCTTGGGGCTCCGGCCCACCCACAAGATGCCCGACGTGCTCCAGGGCCGAGTCTCGCTCGTCGACGCTTTCACTGACGGGCCGGAGGGTCTGCGGGTACTCGCCGGGGCGACCGGTTCGACCGAACTTGCCGAACTCAGCTATTGGCAGCTCCACAAGGGCGGGATCACGTTCGACTCGATTCGGCGGAGCTTTGACATCACGCTTCTGGACACCGGAGCCGGCATCCAGCGGTCGGTCGTCTCCATGCTGACCCATGCCGATGAGTGCATCCTGGTAGTCACGCCCGATCCGTCGAGCGTACAAGACGCCTATGTCACCCTCAGAGTGCTTGTGGAGCGAAAGCCGAACGCCAGGGTCGGGTTTATCGTGAACAACCCGCGGGACGCCGCCCAGGCGACGGACGTCGCGACGAAGTTTCAGACGTTCGCCCAGCTTCACTTGGACTGCCAGCCGAAATATCTCGGTTACGTGCCGTTCGACCGGGCGGTGCCTGCCGCGACGCGCTCACGCACGGCCCTGTTGCAAGTGACGCCTTCTTGCAAGGCGGCGAGACAGATCTCGCAAGTTGCGCAAACCTTTGCCGGGATCGGCCCGGAGCGCGGCGTGAAGAAACTTCTCGATCGCTTCCTGAGCTAGCGCACGTAATGAATGACCGGGTCGTTCACGTCGTCGAGGAGCATCACGCTCACGACCGGCATTGGACGCGTCTTTGCGATCTCACGTGCCTCGTCAAAGCTGACGGTGCGGCAAACTACGAACTCCACCGGCAACAGCTCCGAGAACTTCCAAGCCGAGAACTCGTCGGAGAAGACGGCCAGACCGTGGATGCCCTCAAAGCAGAAGCACCCGTATCGCCCTGTCTCTGGCTCGGCCAGAACGAAGAGTTGGTCCGGTATCGAGCGATCCAGTTCTAGGATCGGCTGGATCATGGAGTCGTGCATCGCCAAGGGCGATCATTGGCCGATTGACGACCGTTCTGAAGGGGGAGGCCGGTCGAGCAGCCTCCCCCAGTGCGACTAGAGTTGGGCGACGAACTCGATCCGGTCGAATCGGACGCACCAGGCGCTTCCGCTCACCGGGCCGGTGGGTCTCACTCGGATGCGGGCTCGCATGGTTCGACCAGGCCCGACGTATCGAGCGAGCGATCCGCTTCCTTGGAGCTCGACAGTCTTCCAGGCAGTACCTAGACTATCTGTCCGAAGGTCGACCGGGCTGTACGCCATGGTCTGCCAGTCGTACAGGTCGACGACCTGCTGGAAGGAGCCGGCGATGGAAGTACTCGTGGTCGAGCGGACTCTGTAGGCGAAGGGCGACTTGATCGCGCACTCGGCCTCGAACTCGACAGTCACCGGCGATACGTTCTGATTGGGCACGATGAACTTGCAAACATCGAGCGATTCGCCGTCCGCATTCTCCATGCTGTCAAGGTCTCCGCCCGCGTGCTTGCCGAACACCACGTTGATCGACTTGGGCGTGGAGACGGGGACGGCGACGCAAGCATGGACCGTGCCGTTGATCTCGCCCCAGCCGACGAGCAGGCCCCGAGGATTAATGGCCAGCGCCTTCAAGTCCCAACCAGGGGTCGAAGGATCGATGAGCGAGTTGAGCTCCACAATGCCGTCAATCGGGCTCCAGAGCGTCGCCTTGTCAAAGTCGGACGAATAGGCGGCGCCTGTGATCCATCCACCTTCCTTGCTGGCTCCAAAGCAATCCATCGAAGGGTAACCAGGCAACTGGGGGGACTGGAGGAACTCACCTTGAGCGCTCCACTGGCCCGCAATCCACAGAGACGGGCCCATATGCACGTACCCGCCGACACGCCCCTCTTCCGAAATGAAGTTCGGAAATGCGTCCAGCGCACCTACCGGCAGCGCAAGAGGCGACCAGCTGCCGTTCCGGTAGAGCATGGGCCGGTCGTCAGCCCAGCCGCAGATGTCTCCCTTGTTGTTGATCCAGGAGAACCCGCACTCGTTGAAGCCGCTCGGGGGAGCTACCACCTCCCATCCGGTCAGGGGCCTCCAGATCAGGCCGCGACGCCCGTTGGCCGTGCCGCCCCATGTGACGACGACGCCATGGTCGTTCAAGCCACCTTGGAGAGCCCAGTCCACCCCGGGAGGAAGCCCGAGGTCCGTCACTTGTCCGGTCGCGCTCCACAGCACGGGCCGATAGCCAGTGGGCCAAGTGCCGTCGTGGGCGACACCGCTCACCGTTCCCAACGTGTTCACGGAGAGTGAGCCCGTCTGGGACCGTCCTGGCAGTCCAGGAAGCGGCAGCAGGCCCGTGGCGCGGCTCCAGACGAAGGCCAGAGGCCCGTTCGCATCAGTGCCAGTGCCAGTTACGACCCCGTCATCAGAAGCGTCAGTGCCAAAGCTCGCATCAGCGCCTCCGGGAAGGTCTCCAATGTCGGTCACTACGTAGCGAGGGTAGGCAACGGCACCTACTGTCAGGGCGAGTGTGGCGAAGATCGTTGCTGTGGTCTTCATTGCACACCCATGGTGGCCGGGCACACGTAAACCCACCGCAAAACAAGGGGCCGGTCACCGCTTGTAGAACCGTTTGTTCACCACGGTGCCAGGCACCATGGAACCACGGAACTCAACCTCGCAAGGGGTCTCGTGGGCCACGCTCGGCCCGAGGAACGCGAACGCGATCCCGCAGTCGAGGAGGGGCGAGAAGACCCCGCTGGAAACCGTCCCGGCCTGACTTCCGCCGACCAGGACCGTCATTCCCGGCATAGGCAGCCGCTTCCCTTCCAGCCGGATCCCTTGCAGCTTCTGCGGGACGCCTTCTTCTCGGACTCGCGCGAACTCGGAGCTACCGAGAAACTCTTTGTCCTTGCTGACCACCCAGCCCAAGCCCGCGCAAAGGGGCGACATCTCGTCGGTCAGCTCATGGCCGTAGAGCGGGAGACCCGCCTCGACCCGGAGCGTGTCCCGCGAGCCCAAGCCGCACGCTGCCACACCGGCGCCCAGTAGGGCCCGCCAAAGCCTGGAGGCATCGCCCGCTTGGCACTGGAGCTCGTATCCATCCTCGCCGGTGTAGCCACTGCGTGCTGCGAAGCACGGGACTCCAGCGAAATCGGCGTCGAACGTGCCGAAGAACGGCGTATCACGTACAAGGCCTGGATCCGGACAAAGCCCGGCAAGGGCGTTCACCGCATCCGGACCTTGGACGGCGATCATCGCGGTCGATTCGGTGTAGTCCTCGATTGTCACACCCCACTTGTCCTCGGCTCGAAGGTGGGCGACGTCTTTGGCGTGGTTGGCTGCGTTCAAAACGACCTTGAACTCCTCCCCGCCGAGCCGGTACAGGATGATGTCGTCCACCGCCCCGCCATGGGCGTTGGGAAGGATCGAGTACTGGCCGTGACCGTCGCTGAGCTTGTTCAGTTCGTTGGTCGTGACCCATTGGAGAAAGTCGAATGCCCCGCCGCCCGTGACCTTGATCCGGGCCATGTGGGAGACGTCGAACATCCCGGCGCCCTGCCGGACGGCGTTCGACTCCGCGATCACTCCCTGGTACTGGACGGGGAGGTCGTATCCGGCGAACTCGACCATCCTGCCCCCGAGGGCGACGTGGTCGGCGTGGAGCGGGGTCTGAAGCGCGGTGGTCACTGCACGCCAGTATACGCCCGGTAGAAACGCCTGGTTTTCGCCGTGCCTGGTTGACCAGATTGCCAAGCCGGAAGCGTATACATTAGACTACTATTCCTAATAACTATGCCGGCAACTATGGATAAGCCCCCCATAGCGATCCTCGCCGACGCACTCTTGTCCTGCATCGAGCGCGACTCTGACGCGCCCCACTACCGTGAAGACCGCTTCCGCAAGAAGCTCAAGACCGCCCACGAGCGGGAGATCCGCCTGCCGATGGCCGAAGTCGGCCTTGAAGCCCGCGAACTGCTGCGCCAGCAGTGGGCCGAGGTCACCGAGAGCGCCAGTCTCACCGAGCGCCAACTCGAAGTGGTCCGACTCCGGCTGGAGGGGCACACCTTCGAGCAGATCGGCGCCTTGAAGGGCGCGAGCAAGCAAGGTGCCCAAAACGTCTTCTTCCAGGCTGCCAAGAAGCTGGTCAAGGCATGGATGGAGTATCCTTACCGCGGCCTCGACCAGGTGTACAAGGACGAGGTTCAGCGGGGACTCCCAGCCAATAATGTAGAGACTGGGACCCGAACTCGTTAGGCTTTCCCAACGTCTCTTGGTTGGAAGCCTCAGCTCCCAGAGACCGTACCATGGTGATTTGCGACGCTTGCAAGGAGAAAAACACGCTTGACGGTAAGTTCTGCCGAGCGTGCGGAGCAGAGTTGCCCGAAGACTTGCGAACGGCAGCCCTCGCCGAAAACCAAGAGACGGTGGCCATGGGCCAGAGCCTCTTCGGAACCGGGAAGATCGCCGAAGCACGGCTGATGGCGGAGTCGGTCGTGGACTCTGACCCGCACAATGTGGCCGCTCTCGCGCTGCTGGGCGATTGCTTGGAGCGAGAAGGGCTGTACAGCGAGGCCCTCCGGTGCTATGAGGTCGTGGTCGGGCTCAACCCAGACTCGGCGCTCGATCGGATCCGTCTTTCCCAGATTCGCAAGAAGCTTGCTGCGCCCTCCCGAAACGGGTTGCATGGCGACCGAACGCGGACGCTGACGATTCTCACGAGCGTGGCAGCGGCGGTGCTGCTCTTCTCTGCCGGGACGGCGATCGTCCTCGCGACCCGGCCCAAGGATTCCGCGACCGCCTCGGCCTCGACCGACCCGACGTTGGGCGAGCGGCTCCCATTTACCGGGCCTAGCCCGATTCCGCAAGGCAACGGCCAAATCGCCCCGCCCGAGACCGAGAACGCCAATTCTCTGAGTCCCGTGACGGAAATGACCGACCCTGCCGCCCGCACTGCGGAGCCTGGCAACACCGGTGCTATCGTCCGGCGCGATTCCAGAGCCATTGGAGGGCCCTCGATCCAGAACCCCGTCAATGCGACACGCGGGCCGATAGCTGGTAACTACCGACCGGTGGATCCGTTCACCGTCACACCGGAGAGGTTGCCTTCGACGACCGTGGCCTCCAGCACTCCGGCAAACCCGGACGATCCAAGGCCCGTCACATCGGGCTCGAGCGGCGCAAGCTCCAACACCACCCGCCGGGCGGTAGTGGACATCCGACCGAGCAACACGGGCGGAGCGAACGTCGGAGGCTCGACCACGATGTCGGACCGAGACCGGGCCAATGAGGCCGAGACACTGCTGAGGGTCGGTCGGCAGCACCAGATGAGCGGCGACAACAGCCAGGCTTCCGCTGCGTACGAGCGGGCGCTCAAGGCTGGCGCCGACCCCGCGACCACGAACCAGCGGCTCGCGCAGGTTTACGAAAAGCAGGGCCGAAAGGGCGAAGCGGCCGCGGCATACCAAAAGGCGGGCGCTGCCTTCGACAAGAAACTTCAGGACGGCAAGGGCGACAAGAAGCTGCTAGAGGCACAGGCGGAGAGTTGCAAGCAAGCTGCAAAGCTGCTCGGGGGGTAGCCCTACTAGCCCTTTTTGGGCTGGCCTTCGGCGCCCTTGCGCAACCCGTAGTGCTCGTCGTTCAGGAGCGAGTCCCGCTCGAAGACGACGTAGACCTGAACGTCCTCCTTTCCCCGTTCGTGGCAGGCGAGTTTGACGCTACTCGTCGGGTGACCACGGTGCTATGGTCCGCGGCGGATCCACGGTTCGTGGAGTGGCTCAAGCCGGACAATGTCAAGGCCGATGTCACCAAGCCCGAGCTCAAGCCGGCGCTCGATCTTGCCAAATCGAATCAAGCGGACTTCGTGATGTGGGTTCGCGCCACGAAGCACCCCGAGGGCATCCGCCCCTCGGCGATCCTCTACGAGCGAGGACGGAAGGTCTGGTCGTTCGAGCCCAAGAAGGAGAAGCCACGGCTGCCAACCGGCATCAAGGCGACCAGACAAGACCGAGACCAGTGGCAACGTGAGGCAGAAGCGCTCCTCGCTACCGCGGGCATGCTGGTCGTAGTCGTAGACGGTAACCCTGACTGGGAGCTCACGGCGACCTCTGTTGCCAGGACGTGGGCAAACCAGCTCGCACAGACTGTGTTCCAGCGCTTCCCTGTCGCCCCGGAACCCCCGCCGGCGCACCTCGCAGGAGGGTCACACACTGGGGAGGCTCCGGACATCGCAACCTTGGTGCAGGCCGCCGATGCCGCCGCTTTGAACGGCAACACGATCCAAGAGCTGTCCGCCTTACGCCGAGCCGTGGACGCCGCTCCCTTCGACCCGGCGATTCGACTGCGGCTGGCCACAGTTCTCCTCAGGCAGGGCATGTTCGCAGAGGCAGACGCCTGCGCGAGCGAGGCCGCCGCGAGCGCTGACGATCCCGTCCCCTTCTGGCAGATCGGAGCCGAGGCCCGACTTGCCTTGGGTGACACGGAAGGGGCACGAAGCCTCCTGGCCTTGATGCTGTCGCGAGAGGCCGGCGGCGCGGAAACCGCCGGCATTCTCGAGCTTCTGGACGGCAAGTACGACGCTGCGACCCTCGCCCTCAAGAATCTCGCCACGCCACGGGCGGCAGTTTGGCGGGCCGTCGCGGGTGCCGCGAGAGGCAGCCTGGATGACACCACCGTGAACCTTGGCCTGCTGAGCGGCGCGGAAGGCACGGTCAGCGAAAGAGACTATGGCCTTATGATCATCGTACTGGAGCGCGTCGTCTCCGCGCTACCAGAACGGCTCCGACTCCTGATTCCGCGCATCCGCTCCGCTGATCCCGGCGCCTTGGAGGGCGAAACACGGCTGGCGTCCCAGCAATGCGAAGCCCTTCTCACCCTGGTCAACAAGCTCGAACCGCCTGAACTGCACCGGCGATCCCATGAAGGTCGCCGATTGGCCCAATCCTTGCTGTTTCAAGCAGCAAGAGAGACCCTCGCCTTTGCTAGCGGTGGCGACGAGGACGACCGGCTCAATGCAGGCGTGAGCCTGACGGAGGCGGTTCGCAACCTTGAAGCCGTGCGTGAAATGCACGCAGCCGAGCGCCGGGCGGGCCGCTCAGGAGCAAGCAATGGAATGGATCACGGCAATGGCGGCAGCGGGAGCAGTCGCGGGACTTGGTTACTGGGCCACTTCAACCCAGCGGCCGCGCGGTACGTCGCTTACCCTGCCTGAAGGTCAACGGATTCGGCTGCTCACCCCTCACGGCACATATCACTGCCGCGTCCTTTCGGGAACCGGCGCCGGCCTCACGGTTTCGGCCCCCCTCTCTGGCAACGCCCACGTGCCCTTGCGGCCAGGCACCCACGTCGTCGTCCAAGCCCCGACCACGACCGGAGTTCTGAGCTTTGCCAGCACGGTCTGCGACCGTCGCTCCGGTCCCGCCAGCCTCGTGCTCCGTGCACCGACGAAGCTCAAGGTCGTGGAGCGGCGGGAGTCCCGGCGATTCCGGGCCATCGCAGGCGAGCACGGCTCGATCGACGGCGAGACGGCCCTGATCTTGGATTGCGCGACCATGGGCGTCTGCTTGCTCTGCCGGAACCGACCCGCTAACGGTGAGCTGGTCGTGCTCGGCCTACCTTCCTTGGCGCGTCCGCGGATGGGTTGGGTGCTCGATACGTCGCCCGACACTTGGGACGGCCGCGCCGCCTTCCGCGCTCGCATAAGACTCGCGGAGCCGCTCACGCACTTGCCGCGCTGACCCCGCCGATCCACAACTCGTGGGGGCGTCCCTTGCCGGGCTCGTCAGCGTAAGCAAGTACATCCGCCCACATGCCTGGCGCGAGCCTGCCAGAGCGCTTTGCGTCCCCGTTCGCTTCGGCTCCGCCGGTCGAGTACAGACGCATCGCCTCCGTCAGAGTGACGTTTTCATCCGGGTCGAATCCTGGTGGACGCTGGCTCGCCGCCAAAATGCCGTCCCAGGGGTCGCCAGGCACGATTGGGCGGTCGCTGCTGAGGCTCATCGGGATGCCGGCATCGAGCAAAGACTTCACGCGTTTGAGGCTGCGCGCCCTCTCCGGGCCGAGTTGGGCCGCATAGGCTTGGCCGAAGCGAACGAGGAACTCGGGTTGCATGGTCACGTGGCACCCGGCCTTGTGGATTCGCTCGATCTGGGCGTCGCTGAGCATCATGGCGTGCTCGAGCCGGTGGCGACTTGGCTCGTTCGTCGCCTCGAACGCGTCCAGCACCAGATCCACCGCTCGGTCGCCGATAGCATGGACTGCTACCGGCCAGCCGGCATCGTGAGCGGTGACGACCATTGACTTGAGGCGCTCGGGGTCGTACATCAGTGTGCCCGACGACGGGGTGGTGAGGTATTCGCCGTGGATGGCGGCGGTCGCCGAAGCGATCGCCCCGTCGGCGAAGATCTTGATCCCACAGACCTTGCAACGATCCGTATCCGTTGCCTTTGCGATCTCGGAAAGCCGCCCGGCTCCAACGCCCCTTGCGCCGAATACTTCGCTCCACTGGACGAAGAGCCTGGCCCGCGTCGAGCCGGGTCTCGCCGCTGCCTTTGCATACGCAGCTACCTCGCGCTCCAGGTCCCACCTTCCGGTCATCATGTCGGTCGCACTGGCGATACCCAGCGCTGCCATGCTGTCCAGGGCGCGGGACACTGCCTCCACCATTTGGTCGAGACCAGGTACAGGCATCGCGGAGGTGACGAACTCGCTTGCCCGCTCAAGGAGGACTCCGGTGAGGCGACTGTCGGAGCCGCGCACAAACTCACCGCCAGGCGGGTTCTTTACGTCCTCTCGGATCAGCGCCGCCTCCAAGGCCGCCGAGTTCGCGACACCTGCATGGCCATTGGAGTGACGGAGCAGGACCGGCCTGCCTTGAGAGACTTGGTCGAGCTTCCACCGATCCAGGTGGCCTTGGCCGGAGAACCGGTTCTGATCGTAATGGGTGATGTGCAACCAGCCCTCGCCCGATCGGGCTGCGGTGCCGACGATATCGAGAACTTCCGCGTGCGAAGTGCACTCTGCAAGGCTCGGTTTCGCCATGTCGATTCCAGTGGGAAGGATGTGGCAGTGCGCATCGACCATCGCCGGGAGCAAAGTCGCGGTACCAGGGTTACCGCTCCGATCCACGGCCGTGATCAGGCCGTCCTCCACCATAAGGTGGAGGGGCCCGCCCTCGATGTCTCTTCCCTTGATCTCAGTCTTCGGCATTGATAAGCTCGCGCACGGCGCGCTCTGCGCTCTCGAGTGCTCCCTCCATGAAACCGTACCACGCCGAGAACTGTTCGCCGGCGAAGGCGATCCGTCCTTGTGCGGCTACTGGCGCGGGGATCCTCCCTGCCGCGAACCCGCACTGCGACCATGGGTCCGCTACCCAGTCTACGACCACGCCCGAGTCAAAGGCGGAAGCGGCACCGGGCCATGCTGTCTCGATACCGGAGAGGACTTCTTGGACTGGGTCGCTCGAGGCAGAGAGCCGGGCGGCCTCTCGGCCGCAGACGTAGGCCATCAGCATCGCGCCGTCGGGGGTCGGCCAGGTCTGCTGTGCAGGTCCGTCCGAGAGCATGCAACGGTTCCAACCATGCCGTTCCCAGAACGGCTCGTCGAACCGTAGCGCGGCTTTCACGACGGGCGCAGTGGGCGGGTGTTGCATCGTGATTCCAGCAGTCTGCGCTAGGGTGGCCGCATGACTCGCCGGCGTTGCGACCACACAGCGGTCGAAGACCAACGAAGTATCGGATACGTTTAGGTTTAGTCCAGTTTTATTGTAAGTAATGGCCTTGACCGCAGCATCGAGGCGAATCTCACTTTGCCCATTCGCGAGGTGATCGCACAGGGCCGAACAGCCGTCGGCAAGCCGGAACGCACTCATCTCGCCCGTTTCTCGCGATCCATAGACCTCTTGGCCGGCGAGAAACTCATGGGCAGAAATGTCTTGAGCGTCTTTGCCTTCGTCAGACCGAACTCGGGCCTCAAGCACGAACGCCGCGAGTGGGCTTTCCGCTACGGCGAGAATCCCGTCCATAACCGTACCCTCCGGGTAAGCGCGAAGCCACTCGGCGAGTTGGGTCTCATCGGCCTCGGCAGGTATCCCCTCGCACCGGGCCTCGGCGGTGACGAACCAATCCGTCCGCCCAGCCTGTGGTTCAAGCCTCGCTCCCGCCTCTTCGGCGAGGGCGATCACGCGTCGGTGGTCCGAGTCCACCCACTCTGCGCCAGCCTCGTACTTGGCTCCATCGAGGGACCGAGTACTCACACGGCCACCGATCCGATCCCTCGCCTCGAACAAGGTGACTTCAGCCCCAGCCCGGACGAGCATCCGGGCCGCGGCGAGGCCGGCAAGCCCCGCTCCGACGACGGCAACCCTCATGGCCCGCTCCGCGCAAACCTCACGAGGAAGTCGGCCTCTCCGTCCTCGATCACCACCAACGACGACCGCCGCTCCGACGCGACGGCCCTCGCTTCCTCGGGGATTCCTCCCTGAAAGGCTACGGCATCAAAGGCGTCTGCGAACCGCCAGTTCGCGAGTACGGAGAGGCTCCCGCCGGCCGATGCAAGCCCAGTCGCACCGACCAGCCCCTCCGTTCGAGCATCCTCGAGAGCTCGGACGGCTCCCTCGAGCTGGAACGGTTCCAGCGCACGACGAGGCGAGAGCACTGCGAGGTCAATCTTGCCCTTCCCGAACCCGCTCAGTAGGGCAACGAGATCCGCGGTCAGCGTACGATGGGCGGACTCTTCGTCGCCGCAGAGCTCTAGCCACTCCCCGAGGCGGGCCGCGATCCATGAGTCCCTCAATGCGCCCTGCCACCGGGCGGGCGAGCCCTCGACCCAGAAAGGACGGCCCTCGACTACCTTGTCACCGGGTCGTAGACCAAGCCACTCCCGCGGGAGTTCTTGAGCGGTCCGACCGAGCCGAACGAGTCTGCTCAAGCCACGTGCCTTCCCAACACGTCCGCAAGGAGGAATGCGAAGAACCCGATCGAGACGAACCCGTTCATGGTGAAGAACGCGGCGTTGACCCGGCTGAGGTCGTCGTGGCGAACCAGACTCTGTTCATAGGCAAGTAACGCGGCGGCCAGCGCGACGCCGATCCATGCCCAGGCTCCCAGGCCGAACGACCAGACAAGACCGCACAGACACAGCACCGCGACGGAGTGACTGGCGCGGGACACAGCCAGAGCGCCTCGCGAGCCAAATCGACTCGGTACCGAGAAGAGTCCGCTCTCCCTGTCAAACCGCTCGTCCTGAAGGCTGTAGATCAGGTCGAAGCCTGCAGTCCAGAACGAAACCGCCGTCGTCGCCCAGACGATCCTGGGATCCAGCGCCTCGGTCACTCCGATCCACGCCGCTGCAGGAGCGATTCCCAGCCCAAGACCGAGCACCCAATGGCACAGCCAGGTGAACCGCTTGGCCAGCGAGTATCCCAGGATCACGATGAGGGCGACTGGCGAAAGAGCGAGGGCCAGCGCGTTCAGCTGCCAGGCACTGAGGAAGAACAAGGCGAGCGAGACGATAAAGTATAGGTTTGCTTTTCTTAAACTTAAAAGACCTGCCGGGATCGCCCGCATCTGGGTTCGGGGGTTGGCCGCGTCGGACTCCCGGTCAACGATCCGGTTGAACGCCATTGCGGAGGTCCGTGCGGCCACCATCGCCAGCACGATCCAGCCTGCGATACGCCATCCGGGCCAAGCCCCGCCTCCTGCCTCGACGGAGGCGAGCACCATACCAACCATCGCGAACGGCAGGGCAAAGACGCTGTGCTCGATCTTCACCGTTTCCAGGAAGACCAGAACGCTCTTCAGCCCAGTCGCCTCCGCCACGACACGATTCTATCCGTGAGGAACCACAATGAGCCAGGTTGGATCCCACCCTCTACTTCCCTGCCGGTGCCAAGCGCTACACCTTTGGGCCGAACCACCCGCTCCGGCCTCGGCGGCTCGAGATGCTGGAGGCAACCCTTGCCCGGGCGGCCCCAGACCTTGAGCTCCTGCAACCTTCGCCAGTTGGGCCGGAGGCTGCACGCATTGTGCATTCGGACGAATACGTGGAAGCGGTCGACCTTCTCTCAGCGGGTCGAGAGGCGGATCTAGACCGATTTGGCTTCGCCAGCCCAGACAACCCAGTTTTTCCAGGAATGTACGAAGCGGCGCTCGCCTATCTAGCGGGATCGTGCGCGGCAGCGGCCGACGTCCGCGGCGGGCGAAACCGACTTGCGTTCAACTGGACCGGTGGTCTCCATCACGCGATGAAGTCGAGGGCGGCTGGGTTCTGCATCTTCAACGATGCCGCCGCAGTGTGCGCGTTGCTACGGCAGACCTTCGACCGAGTGATGTACGTGGACATCGACCTCCATCATGGCGACGGGGTCCAGGCGATCTTTTGGGCCGATCCCCAGATCCTCACCTACTCGATCCACGAGAGCGGCGCGACCCTGTTTCCCGGAACTGGCTTCGAGCACGAGACCGGGCCGGCCGGCACGAGCGTAAACGTCCCCCTCCCGGCGGGCACCAGCGGTGACGTGTGGCTTGACGCGTTCACTGCCACGTTCTGCCCCATGTTCGAGCGGTTTCAGCCCGGCGCAATCGTTCTCCAGGCAGGGTGCGACGCCCACCGCGATGACCCCCTCGGCCATCTAGAGTGCTCTGTCCAAGACTGGCTTGGCGCGGTAGAGACTGTTTTCGCGACTGGCGCCCCCTTGGTCGTTCTGGGCGGCGGCGGGTACGAGCTGGCCAACGTCCATCGAATGTGGGCGGCGGCTACCTTGCGGCTTCATGGCCGGCACGCCACCGAACTCCTCGACGACCTCTCCCGTTTCGAGCGAGGCAATCAAAGGGAGCGCGCCGCCACGACAGTGCAGACCGTGCTCGCGGACGTCCTCCCTCTGATCCCTTCTATCGGCTGATCTTGAAAGGAGCCTCGATCTTCTCGCCCGCTACCTCGATCACGAGCACGTAGTCCCCGGCTTCCGGGAACTTCGGCCGGCGAGCGGCGAACGGGTCGTTTAGCGGCGGCACCTGGCTCGGCGGAGCGAGCGGATTCCCGGGATCGAGGGCAAGGCCCAAGCTCACAAAGTTCAGGCCAGGCGTGAGGTTCCAGTCTCCGGTCTTGACCGTCTCGCCGCCCTTTTTGACGAGCGAGACTTTCGCCTTGCCACCAGGGAGCGACCACAGGTCTACCGACACCGACTTTGGATCGGGGTACTCGGAGGCCCACTCGGAGATCCGGGGGAAGAGGTCGCCGTCGGTGAGCCGCACATCGCTGACAGTCCACGCGTGGAGCGACTTGGCCTCGGTCTCCTTGTCGAGCTTGCGAAGCCATTCCAGATCCATGACCCAGATGCTCCTTCCATGAGTCGCGGCAACGAGGTCGTCAGCCTTCTCCTGAAGCGCGAGGTCGTGGACGGCGCACCTTGGCAGACCGCCGCCGAGCGGAGTCCAATCATTGCCCGAATTGCGGCTCATATAGACACCGAGCTCGGTGCCGACGTAGAGCCACTCTTCGACCTTGGGGTCCTCTCGAATGACGTTCACACCTTCGAGGGGCAGGTTCGCGGAGATGGACTTCCAAGTCGTGCCATAGTCCTCAGACACCCAGACGTACGGCTTGAAGTCATCTTCGCGGTATCCGGTCTGCGTGCAATATACGCGGCCGGGCTTATACCTGCTCGCGACGATTCGGCTGACCCATTTGGTCTTAAGGGGAGTTTGGACGGATTCCCATTCGACGCCGCCATCCTTGGTCACGTGGATGGAGCCGTCGTCGGCACCGGCATAGATCACGCCGAACTTCAACGGGCTCTCGCTCAGGGTGGTGTGTGAGGAGTGAGGCACGTCCCCTTGCTCGATGTTGCGCGTAAGGTCGGGGCTGATATCGCCGTACGCCCTGCCGCCATTGAACGATCTGTGAACCTTTTGGCTACCGAGATACACGATATCCGGATGGTGCGGTGAGATCTCGATCGGCGAGATCCAGTTGTACCGGAGTTGCGGCTCGCCCTGGCCTGCGGATGCGGCCGCGTTCCACCGCTCGCGCGTCACCTGGTTCTGTCCCGAATGCGACCCGAACTGGCTTGCGGTGAACACGATATCGCCGTCGTTCCGCGGATCGACCGCGATCGCGCTCCCGTCGCCTCCGCCGATCGCCACCCAACGCTCGAGCGGGGTACGTCCGGGGATGTATGTAGAGGGGCCCTTCAATGTCCCGTTGTCCTGGAGACCCGTGTAGATGTTGTAGGGCACCTTGTTGTCCACAGCTACGGTGGTTGTTTGGCCGACGGGAAGATTGTTCAGCTCGCGCCAATTCGTTCCCCCGTCCAAGCTGACATAAGGGCCGCCGTCGTTTCCGTTCCAGACCTTGGAGGGATCGCGAGGATCCACCCAAAGAACATGATGGTCAACGTGGGATCGAGCGTTGATCTGCTCCCAAGTCCGCCCGCCATCCTTTGATTCGAGCAAGAGGAGCGCATTGACGTAGACCCGGTTGTGGTCTTTCGGGTGTACCGAGAGCCTGTCCCAGTAGTACCCGCCGAAGCCTCCCATTCTGCCGCTGGCGTTCGTCCATGTCTTGCCCCCGTCGTCCGACCGCCACACCTCCTCGTTGACGAGAGGCAGTTCGAACAGGTCAGGGTTGCGTTTGAGTAGCTTTGCGGTCAGGCCAGGCTTGTCGAGCTTGCCGTCAGCAAGCTCCTTGGCGACGTCCTCGGCCTTTTCGTCCCGAGGCAGATAGCGACCGAGGAACGAGACTAGCTCGCGGCGCTCCAGCTTCATGATCTCCTCGAGCGAGGCAGAGAGGTATCGGCGCAGGCTCAGCTTGGCGTCTCCCAACCGCTCGTCCATCCTCTGCAGGTTCGATTCCGGGTTCTGGTTGTCGAAGAAGGCATAGACCGTATCGGGTCGGGAGGGTGCGACCGCGATGCCGATCCGGCCACCGTCCTTGCCGGCTGGAAAGCCGGTGAGCTTGGTCCATTGCTTGCCTCCGTCGGTGGTCTTGTAGATCGCGGTGCCTTCTCCACCCTCACGGAAGTTCCAAGCCCGCCGCTCTCGCTCCCATGCGGCGGCATAGACCACGTTGCTGTTTCGCGGATCCATGGCCAGATCGATCACGCCCGTGTCTTCGCCGGTGGGAAGGACGTGCTGCCATGTGCGGCCGCCGTCCGACGTCTTGTAGACACCGCGTTCGCCGCCGTCCGAATAGAGTGGGCCGATCGAACCGACCCAGACGAGATCCTCGTTCTTGGGGTCGATGAGGACCTGCCCGATGTGGTGGCTGTCGCGCAGGCCCGCATTCTTCCACGTCTTGCCCGCGTCCGTGGACTTGAACACGCCGGTCCCATGGTACGAAGTGCGTTGGCTGTTGTTCTCGCCCGTGCCGACCCAAATGGTCTGCCCGTCATGGCTCACGTCGAAGTCGCCGATCGAGAACGCGCTTTGGCCCTCGAAGATCGGCTCCCAGCTCAGCCCGCAATCGAGGGTGCGCCAGAGCCCGCCCGTCGCGAACGCGACAAGCGTCACTTCCGGCTTGTCCCTTGGGCCGTCAATGTCGATGACCCTGCCGCTCTGGACTTCCGGGCCGACCGGCCGCCAGCGGATACCCTGGAAGATTGCGGCTGCCTCCGTCTCGAGCTTCGTCGCGTAGCTTGCCTCAAGATTGGCAGCAGGAGTAGCGGCGAGTTGCTCGGAGTGGAACTTGCGCTTCTCCTCCGCCTTGGACATCGGAGGTTTCCACTGGTCTTCCTGCAGCACGACGGTGAACAACGCGATCGTTATCAGGCTCACGGCATAGGATTATGCCCGTTCGCGACCATAATCCTCTTGGTCATATGGAGGGCACTCTTCAGGTAGCGCACGCCAGGGGACTCCGGGGTGCGCTCCGCCCACCCAGCGACAAGTCCCTCACCCATCGCGCACTGATCTTTGCCGCGGGCTCCGGGCTGGGAGCGACGAGAGGATCAGAAACATCAGTCATCCTCCGTCCTCTTGAGGGAGAAGACTGTCGCGCGACTGCGGAGATCCTCCGGTTGCTGGGTGCGGAGATCGAATTCTTTGCAGCTGTGGACGACCGGCCCCACATGGCCATCGTCCAATCCTATGGACGGGCCGAAAATCCCGACCTGCCGCTGGATTGTGGCAACAGCGGCACCTCGATGCGTCTGCTTGCAGGGTGGCTCGCCGGGCACGACGGGCTCGAAGCCGAGATTGTCGGAGACCCATCGCTCTCTCGCCGACCGATGGGGCGGGTGGTTGCGCCACTTCGCCAGATGGGAGCCGCCATCGAGGGAGAGACCGCCCCTCTGCGCCTGCGAGGGCGCGAGTTGAGCGCGATCCGGTACGAGTCTCCGGTCGCAAGCGCCCAGGTGAAGTCCGCGATCCTTCTCGCCGGGCTCCAGGCCGGGGGCACGACCCACGTGACGGAGCCCTCGCAAAGCCGCGACCACACAGAGAGGTTGCTGGAAGGACTGCTCGGTTTAGAACTCCTGCGTGAGGGCCCGCTCACGGTAGGGGTCGAAGGTCGGCAGAGATGGACCGGGTTTCACTTCGAAGTCCCGGGGGACATCTCGAGCGCTGCGTTTTGGATGGTGGGTGCTGCGATCCTTCCGGAATCCGACCTTGTGGTCCAAGACGTAGGCCTAAACCCGACTCGGCGAGGAGTGCTCGACGTGCTGGCGCGTGCGGGGGCGAAACTGACGGTCGAGGAGGATCGCGAAGAGGGTGGCGAGCCAGTGGGGAAGGTCTTCATTGAGGGGGGGGCTCAACTCCAAGGCTTCGATGTTCGCGGCGCGGAAGTGCCTAGCCTGATCGACGAGATTCCCGTCCTTGCCGTGCTCGCGACACAGTGCGATGGCGTGACGACGTTCCGGGACGCCAGCGAGCTCAGAGTCAAGGAGTCTGACCGGATCGCCAGCACGGTCGCAATGATCCAGGCGATGGGCGGCCAGGCAGAAGCGACCGAGGACGGGCTCAAAGTCTACGGGCCGAGCCCGCTTCGCGGAGCGAAACTGGACGCCGGGCTCGACCATCGGACTGCGATGGCGACGGCGATCGCCGGCCTAGTCGCAGAAGGTGAGACGACGGTCACGGGTGCCGACACTGTGGCGACCAGCTATCCCGGATTTGCCGAGGATCTGCGCTCAATCGCTGTCCGTTAGGCAGACTGCTCGCGGGCGACGACGACGAACCGACCGCCCAGCGCTTTGGACTTTCGAACGAAGAACCCGGCGTTCTCGTACTTGGAGACGTGGTGGATGTCGGCGTCGTCCAGAACGACGGTGCCCAGGCCAGGGGCCTCATAGTCGCCTCGGACCGTCGGCTTGCCCAGCTCGGCCCAGGTGACGTAGTAGCGATCCGCCACGACCGGGGTTCTCATCAAGGGGAGGATACCTGTGGCATGCTGGTGCGCAGTGACTGACACGTGCGTCGTTGCGAACCCGGCCGCCAGCAGCGGAAAGGCTGGGGGTCGGCTCGAGGAACTCTCCCTGCACTTTCCCGGGTGCGATGTGCTCGCGACCGAGCGGAAGGGCCACGCTCGCGAGCTCGCGGCCCGCGCGGTCCAAGAAGGCGCAAGGCGGGTGGTAGCGGCCGGGGGCGACGGTACGGTCAACGAAGTGGCCTCTGCCCTGATCGGTACTGAAGCAGAGCTCGCGGTGGTGCCGGCGGGATCGGGCAACGACTACGTTCGTACCTTTGGCATCCCCTCCGACTTGGCGTCAGCGGCTCAGCTTGCCCGCGAGGGAGCGAGCAGTCCGGTAGACGCCGGTCGCAGGGACGACGGCACGTGGTTCTTCAACGTCGCGGGGATCGGGTTCGACGCGTTTGTGGCCGACCGTTTCAACCGTAGCCCCGGATGGATGAGAAGATTGGGGATTCGAACGCGCTACTACTGCGCGGTGATCCAGGCGTTCGCGAGATACCCCTATCCGACTGCGCGGCTGGCATTCGATGGTGAAGAGATCGCTAGCAACCGAATTCTCCTTGCCGCAGTCGGAGTGTGCCGGTATTACGGAGGAGGACTCGCGGTCTGTCCCGAGGCTGATCCTACGGACGGGCTCTTCGACGTGGTGTGGGGGGAAGGTCTCCGGCTGGGCGAGGTCGTTGCGCTGATGGGTTCGATGCCTTCCGGCGGGCACATGCGGCATCCGAAGGTTCGTTCTGCTCGTTGCCGGAGGATCGAAGTCCATTGCAACCCGGCGGTTCCCTGTCACGTCGAGGGCGAGATTGTCGCTGGTTCCCCCTTTATTGCAGAGTCTCATTCCGGCGCGCTCAAACTAGTGCGATAGCTCCTGCGCGCCGTTTTCGCGCAGTTCCACGTCACAAAGGAGTGGAGATCCTATGCAGATCCTTGGTTTTCTCTTAAACATCGTGGCCCTCGTTGGCGCCATCATCGTCATCATTGACGCCTTCAAGTCTGCGGTATGGAAGGGCATCGTTGCCCTCATCTGCGGTCTGTATTGGCTCTACTATGCGTTTGCAGAGTTCCAGCATCCCAAGAAGTGGCCCATCGTCATCGGTACGATCATCCTCGCTGTAGCCGGCTATGGCATCAACATGGCTTCTGTGGCCAGCAGCCTCGGTCGGTAGCTCATCGGCGAGTACCGGGCTTCGTCGCCGGGATGGCTTCCAGCCATCCCGGCACGTTGTTTTCGGCGTAGCTCTTCGCCTCGACTCGATGGGCGGAGAATAGGGGCAGGTTCAGTCCCAAGTCAGCTTCTGACCGATCCACGAGCACAGCGGCCCCTATCGGCGTCCCCCCACCCGCTTTGACAACATCCAGCGTCTCGACCACACTCAATCCGGTGGTCAGTACGTCGTCCACGACGAGGACGTTCGCTCCCTCCTCGATCCGCGCACCGCGCCGCAGCCGCTTTACCCCGTCCTCGCTCTCGACATAGACGGCAGAAACGCCGAGCTGCCGTGCAACCTCGAACGCGATAATGATCCCGCCAGTGGTGGGTCCCGCGACTACCGAGGGCCCGAGAGGTCTGGCCCAGTCCGCGATCGCCGTGCAGAGAACGGTCAAAACGTCGGGACGTTCGAGAATGCGGAACTTCTCGAGGTAGACGTCGGAGTGCCGGCCCGAACTGAGCACGAAGTGCCCGCGCAATAGAGCCCCACTTTCTACGAGCAGCCGCTCCAGGCTATCCAACGACGCTGAACGGGGAGAGGTCGCGGACGATTCGGTTCTGCTCGTCCAAGAGCTTGAGCTTCGGCACGATGGATTCGTCGGCAAGATCGAAGGCTGCGATGACCACGCGGTCTCCAGCCTGGAACTGGTGGGCAGCGCCACCATTGAGTCCAATCGTCCCTTCCGGCCCGGAGAAGACATACGTCTGAATGCGTGCGGCGTGGTCCACGGCCCAGACGTGGACAAGCTCGCCGTCCTGGAGTCCCACGGCCTCCATGAGTTCCCTGCCTACCTCGATGCTCCCCACATAGTCCGGGTTCGCGTAGGTGATCCTAGCGTGGTGCAGCTTCGCTTTCAGGAGTTGGCTCAGTCTCATCTTCTATTTCGGAGGGCTCAAGTCCCACTACGTTAGACGACACACGGTCTCGGCGTTGATAGGCCGCAATGAGCCCGCCTAGGCCCATGATACCGACGCCCCACCAAACCAACACGGTCAGTGGTTTGTAGAAGATCTCGGCCGCATAGGCCGGGCGACGGTAAAGCACGCTGATGGCGGCCGAACGGTCGGCAGCGTCAATACGGTCAAGGCGTACCGAAAAGTCCTCGTCGACAACGGCGGTCTTGCGGCCGGAGGCGACACCGAAGGTGGGCATGACATCTACCTTCCGTCCGTCCAGGAAGCTGACCGAGAGCTTGGCTCCGAAGACCGCTCCCGGGGTTCCCGGAGTGCCCTTGACCTCGAGCCCGTTGTACTTGACGAGCATGCCCGCGCTTTGGAGCGCTCGCTCGTCACCAACCGCCATCTGGGTCGGGTCAGTGGCCTCGAAGAACATTTCTCCCACCACCAGATAGAGGTCGTAGAGGGGATGGCTGTTGACGGCGGGCCAAGAGACCGGGCGTGGCTGGCCGTCCTCGCCGGGAGGCAGATAGTAGAAGCCCGGCAGAAACTTCTCGACCCCCTGCCGGCTCAGCGCCTCGATCTGGATGGCGTTGTTCCTGTCGGCAAAGTCCTGGGTGACACCCCGGGCGACCCATTCCCGACCCAACGCCTGGACGGGGCCGATCGGAGTGATTGCCACCAGCTCCCTTTGTTCCAAGGCCCGGCTAAAGACAAGCCCGGTGAGTGCAAGCGAGACACCGACATGGGCGAGCAGCCCGCCCGTAGTGACCTTGGTTTTGACGGCGACCTCGGCAAGCCGCCAGGCGTTCCCCACGACCGCGAAGTAACACACCGCAATGATCGCGACGACGAACGGGACTTGCGGAACCTCGTACTGAAGGAACACCGTTGACTTGGCGGCGGGGTCGGTAGGCATGCCACCCCCCCAGCCCTTGAGAAAGAGCAAGGTCAGGCCGACCAGTCCAATGGTGAGCGCCAGCGCGTTCGCCATACGGCTCGCCAGGACCTTGAAGTCCTGCTTACGCCAGGAAATCCACGGGGCGAGCGTCATCACGACGAGGAGGGGCAAGAACAAGAACGCGAGCACGGTGTTGTAGAGCCGTTCCTCGACGACCTTCGGCGCCTGACCTGCCAGGGACTGGATCAGCGGGACGCTCATCCCGATCGCCGTCACCACCCCGATCATGGCGAGAAGCAATTGGCCAGTACCGACCAACTTTTCCTTCGGGCCCTTCAGGTGCGGCGACGAGGCGTTCCACCGCCGGGCGCTTAGGAAGAAGACGGCATGGAACGTCACAGCCGAAACGGAGACGAGCCCGACTAAGATCCAAAGCGCCGAGCGATTCATCGAAGCGAACGAGTGGACGCTGGTATCCCCAAGGAACCCTGACCGGGTGAGAAACGTGCCATAGCCGAAGAGCAGGAACGGCAGACCGGCGAGGTACGCGCATGCGAGGTGCCCGGTCTTGCGCGCTACTTGGACATAGATCGCGTGAACCAGTGCCGCCACGGCGCACCAAGGGACGAGACTGGCGTTCTCCACCGGATCCCACGCCCAAAACCCGCCCCAACCCAGAGTCTCGTACGCCCAGAACCCGCCCATGCAGAGCCCGACTCCCAAAACGCTGAGAGAGACTAGTGCCCATGCCCGAGCGGGCCGCACCCAGTCGTCCAGACGGCCCGAGGAGAGTGCGGCGAGCGACCAGGCAAAGAGCACGCCAAGCGAACCGAAACCGAGGAAGATCACCGGGGGGTGGATCGTAACCCAGTAGTTGAGAAGGGTCGGTGGCAAGCCTTGGCCGGTTGGCGGAAGATACTGTTTGCCATCGAGCAGGGGCATCAGCGCGAAGGGCGACTCGTACGCGAGGATCCCGCACAGGGCGGCCTGGACCAGGCCGACGACTACAAGGTACCCGCGACGCATCGGGCCGACCGACCCCAGAGCGGCCAAGGCAAAGATCCCGCTCGCAAGCGACCACAGTAGGAACGAGCCCTCTTGCCCGCTCCATATTCCGGCGATCTTGTACCTAAGCTCGTGGTCCGCCGCACCGTGGGAAAAGACATAGCGGAAGTGGAACTGATCCTGGACGAAGAGTACGCCCAAAGTTAGGAACGCCGTGACGCAGGCGAGCACCGCAAGGGCAAAGCTCCAGCCTGCAGAACGCTCCTTGCCACGCCAGGCGAAGAGCGCGGCTGCTATGCCAGCGAGGAGGCCAACAAGCACGGCACCTCGGCCAAACGATCCTAACGCAAGCGACCACGCTGGTGCGAGGGGCAGGTCGAGTTCGTGCATCCTAGGCCGGTTTGTCGGTCCCTTCGTACTTCGACGGGCACTTCAGGAGCATCTTGCGGCACACGAACTCGCTGCCTTCTACTTTGCCGATCGCGACGACCTTCGTCGCGTCGCCCATGTTTGCCGGCGGCAGCCCCTCATATCGAACCCAAGTCGTGTCACCCTTCTCGTCGCGCAACTGGAACCTCACCTGCATCGTGGACCGGTCGGTGGACAATGTGCCAGGGATGATATCGCCGGCAAGGTGGACTCCGTCCCGATTCGAGGCCTGGGCCTCGCTGACCGTGACGTACGGGCTTGCGTTCCCGACGAAGGCGAAAACGGCCAATCCGAGACCCACTGCGACCAGGAGAACGACCCCTGCCACGCGAATGTTCATTGCTCTCCAGTGTACTGGCGGCGGCGCATGACTATCGGGCCGATTGAGGAACACTTAAACCGAGTATCCTGTCTCTTGATCCATGACCCGGCCCGTAAAAGCGTCTGTGCTAGCCATCCTGCCCTTGCTCGCGCTCACCGGGCACGGCCAACCGGCGACTCCCACTCAGATGGCCGGTGTGAAGCAAGACCCGAACTTCGGAGTGCTGCACATGCAGACCAACCTCGGGAGCTTCCGCCTCATTGATGGACGGGGCAGGGTCGAGTTCACTTTCCAGGGCACGGTGCTCATCAGCCAGCTCAACGGAACCTGGAAGCTGGACGGGGCGGCACGAAAAGAGTACGAAGACAAGGGACGCCTCATCCTGAACGGCCGCGGGAAGATGACCATTACCGGGGAATGGCGCGCGGTCCAGTGGTTCGGTACCAACATGCAGGGCGTTTGGTACGGCTTCGGCACGGCCCGGCTCCAAGGCGAGTTTGACCGGAACCTGAACACGGGCACCTATTGGTTCGAGGATCAGACGGACGTGCGGTACTGGCTCGCGAACAACGTTCTCGACGTCACGGTGCCGACCCGAAAAATGGGCACGAACCCGAACGCTACGGGCAGAAAAACAGGCGGATAGTGCTCCGCCGCACCTTTCTGCACATTCCTGGGCTCGGGCCGACCACCGAGCGTTACCTCTGGGATCAAGGGTGCCTCACTTGGGACGACTATCTGGCCGAGCCGAAGGCCTTCAAAGTCGGCGGCGCCGATCCAGGACTAGTCAAGGAGACCCTCGCAAGGAGCATCGAAGCGGTCGAGGCTCAGGAGCACCAGTTCTTTCGTGACGCACTGGGGACGCGTCTCGCATGGCGAGCCTGGCCGGAGTTCCGCCAGTCGTGCGTGTATCTCGACATCGAGACAGACGGCGGGTTTGGTGGCGACGCGGTGACGTGTGTCGGGCTCTATGATGGCGAGAAGTTCCGCTGCCTCGTCAAGGACGACGACCTTGGTCAACTGCCCGACGTGATGTCGCATTACGGCATGGTGGTGACGTTTTTTGGCCTAGGGTTCGATATTCCGATGCTGACCAAGGCGTTTCCCTACCTAAGGTTCGACCATATTCACCTGGATCTTTGCCCAACCTTGAAGCGGCTCGGCTACCGGGGTGGACTGAAAAAGATCGAGCGCGAGTTTGGGATCGACCGAGGCTTGACCGATGGCCTGGACGGCAGGGATGCTATCCGTCTGTGGCGGAGCTATCAGCGCGGCGACGACTCTTCGCTCGAACTTCTGGTCGCCTACAACCGCCAGGACGTAGTGAACCTGGAGACGCTTGCGCAGATCGCCTATGACAAGGCGCTAGCCTTGGAGACCGGCCCGGCCCCCGTGTGCAACGGCACATAGAGCCTCGCAGGCGCGATCAATCCCCTCATCGTCCACGTCGTGGTGGGTAACGAGCCGGACCGAGTTCGGCCCGAACGGGAGGCACCGAACCCCGTGCCGGCCCAACGCCTCGATCCATTCCGCCGAGGTGGCCTCCACACGGAGAACGACGATATTGCTCTCCGGGTCGTTGGACTCGACCCCGGGAAGGCCCCTGACCGCCTCGGCCAACCTCTTCGCCCGCGCGTGGTCTTCGACGAGTCGGTCCGTCATCTGGCGGAGGGCGACAATCCCGCAAGCGGCAAGAAGGCCAGCCTGACGCATACCACCGCCGAGCCGCTTGCGCCAAAGGCGGGCTTCTCGGATGAAGTCCGCCGGGCCGCAAAGCATGGAGCCGACCGGTGCGCAGAGTCCCTTGCTCAGGCAGAAGTTGACGCTGTCCACGTGCTCGGTGATCTTGGACACCGGAACCCGCAGAGCGGCCGCAGCATTGAAGACCCTCGCCCCGTCGAGATGGATGCTCATGCCGAGGCGGGTCGCCTCCGAGCGGATCGCGGCCATGGTCTCCACCGGCGTGACGGAGCCGCCGCCCCGGTTGTGGGTGTTTTCTACGACGAGCAGAGTCGTACCAGGCGTATGCTCGGATTGCGCAAGGATTCGTGAACTAATCTTTAACGGATCGATGATGCCGCTTGAAGACGGAACCGACCGTACCATGGCGCGGGCGACGGTCGCGGGGGCACCGCCCTCATAAAACAGGCAGTGCGAGTCCTCGTCTGCGAGCAGGGTCTGGCCGTCGCCCATCCATGTCGCGATCGCGGCTTGGTTGCTCATGGATCCGCTCGGGAGATAGAGTCCGGCCTCTTTGCCCGTCATCTCGGCGGCCAGGTCTTGGAGGCGGTGAACGGTGGGGTCGTCGCCGAGTACATCGTCCCCGAGCTCGGCCTCGGCAATCGCCTTGTACATCTCGGGGGTCGGACGGGTGACGGTATCGCTTCGAAGGTCTACGGTCTTCATGCCAGGTTCTTGCGAAAAAACTCGAGGGAACGGTCGCGGATCATGTTCCAGGCTGGGAGCGTGAAGCTGTGCTGCTCGCCTACGAGCTCGACATACTCGACGCTGTTGCCGGCGTCGTGGAGCCGGCTCGCCATCGCCCGGCTCTGCTCCACAGGCACGATATCGTCCGCGTCCCCGTGGAAGAGGAGCGCGCTCCCACATACCGGGGGATGGCAGATCGGACTGGCGGCCTCGTACTCCTGGACGTTCTCGTCGTAGGTTCCGGCCATGAACTGCTCGATGAAGGTGCTCGCCAACTCTACGCCTTGGCCCGCAGGCCGAAGGTCACTGATCCCGCAGACCGCGACGAAGGCCTCGACCGGCTGGCTGAAGGTGCCATCAGGGGTGCTCCTGGCGAGGCCTAGCATGAGAGACAGATGGCCCCCAGCGCTGTTCCCAAACGATCCGATCTTTGTAGGTTCTACGCCAAGATTATTAGCGTTTTCTCGCGCGTAGGCCACGAACGCCAGGGTATCGGAGACTGCCGCGGGATAGGGGTAGAGAGGGGCGAGGCGGTAGTCAATCGTCGCGCACGCGAACCCTCGCGAGGCAAACCATTCCGCCTCCTCGTCGTACATGCTCCGGTCACCGCTGATCCAGCCTCCGCCGTGGAGGAAGACAAGCAGGGGTGCGGGCTCGTTCCCGGGCCGGTACAGATCGAAGCCCAGCCGGGCTGTTCCGCTCGGATACTGCAGGCCGCGGGCGACCGTCATACTTCGATGGCGGCCCTACTCGCCAGCACCGCGTCCACATGTCGCTGCTGCTCAGGGCTGAGCTCGACCAGCGGCAATCGGACCGAGGGGCTCCCGATTCCCTGCCGGGCGAGCGCGTACTTCACCGGCACGGGGCTCGGAGCGGAGAACACGGCGCGGATGACGGGATTGAGCTCCCGCGCGATGGCGGCCGCTTGGGCCGGATCGGTCGGAAATGCCTCGATCATCCGCTTCATCCGGTCGCCGACAATGTGGGCAGCAACGCTGACCAGGCCGTGGCCGCCGAGGCTCATGACCGGCAACGTGAGCGCGTCGTCCCCGCTATAGACCCGGAAACCTGTCGGAACGCTCGCACAAACCTCTCCGATCTGGCCGACGTTGCCACTCGCCTCTTTGACCGCGCAGATGTTCGGAACCTCGGTGGCGAGACGCACCAGCGTTGGCGTCTCCAGATTGATCGAGCTGCGCGGCTGGATGTTGTAGAGCATTACGGGCAGGCTCGTTGCTTGGGCGATTGCCGAGAAGTGGGCGAACAACCCCTCTTGGCCCGGTTTGTTGTAGTAGGGGTTCACGGCCATGATGCCGTGGGCGCCCGCTTTCTCCGCCGCTCGGGCGTACTCGATCGACTCTTGAGTGTTGTACGTGCCAGCGCCGAAAACGACGGCGGCCTCGTCTCCGACTTCCTCCAAGGTCGCGTCGAGGATCGCGAGCTTCTCTTCGTGGCTCAGCGTCGGCGATTCCGCCGTGGTGCCGCTGACGACGATCCCGTCGTTGCCCATTCGTCCGACCAAGTGCCTTGCTACCTGGCGCACGCCCTTCAGGTCAACACTGCCGTCGCTGGCAAACGGGGTCAGCATCGCGGTAAGGAGGCGGCCCCAGTCCTTCGGCCCGGAAAACGAACCCATGGACGCATCTTACCGGCGGATGATAGCAGCGGTGCTAACCTATCGCCACAGTGACGGTGAACATGTTCGTTCTCTGCCAGGCGGCTGGCCAGTTGACAACGGGTTCGCCGGTGATCTTCGGCATCTTTCGAGAGACCCGTCTCGAGAGCTTCCCTTCCCCACTGCCGCCATTTACCGTCGTGCTCGAACTCGAGGCGGAGCCTTGGGACATTGGCCACGAGACGCTGCTCCAGTTCGTGCTGATCGACGCGGACGGGAGCGTCATCACGGACGATGAGGTGAGCGTGCGGTTTGCGGCAAGGCCCGACGGGCTCCCTAACTATGCGTTCGTGTGCCAGACCGTGCTCTTGGAGGAGCCGATACCCGCTCCAGGGCTCTATCGGTTCGATGTCATCCAGTCGGGCAACGTGATCGGATCGGCACGGCTCGCGGTCCATGACGAGTAGCCCGGCCTTATGGCCTGGAACGTAAGGAAGCGATCCGCGTCCAATACAATAGAGCGATGTCAAGCGCAGTACTGATCGGTCTTGCTATCCTTGCCTCGCGCAGTGGTCAAATCAGCCCGCACGAGCGCGAGCTCTTCGACAAGACCGCGGGGCTTTATATCCAGCGGGAGAGCTGGACTGAGCCGCTCGCCTACCTGCATGGCCACTTCCTCATGGTGCCGTTGCACGTCGCGATGTATCGAAACGACGAGGTTTGGCGCGACAAGTACGAAGAGCACTTCGCCCGGCTCGTCGCTTCGGAGCCTTCCACCTGGTGCAAGAATCCCCTCTCCCGGGCGCAGTACCTGTACCTTGCCACGCGCTACCTCGCGCTCTGTGCCGAGCTGGACTACGAAAGCCCGATTGCGGACAAGCTTGAACCGATCCTGACGCGTGAGGTGGTCGAGCAATGGACCAGCGACGAGGCCATCATGTGGGAGCGGCCACCCTTCGCGGGAGTTCGCGCAAGGCTCGACTATAAGATGTCGCTCCTCAGCCCCAAGAAGTCGTACTTCCGGGCGGTGACCGACGAAGAGTTCTTCCACTTTGCTGAAGCTGCCGATCTCCTGCGGTACCGGCAGCACAAGGGAATCCGGGGCTCGGAGGACGCAACGCTGCGGGAGATGGTCTCCTATGCTGTTCGCACGGTTCGGCTCGACGGCGAGCGCACGCGCGAGGGGGGGTGGCTCTACCAAGTCGGAGTCTGGCGCGACCACCCGGATAACAACTATTCGGCCCAGACCGAGATTCGACCGGGCATGGCCAAGGGCGCGAAAGACGACGTCACGATGGACAGTTCGCACTTCCACCGCTTCTCGCTGTTCTTCAAATCGCTGGCCGATGGCTCGAACGGAAGCGACAAGAAGCTGTTTGAAGACGCTAGAGCCGGCCTTGCCCAGCAGTTGCGCAAGGTCGTGCTCAAGCCACCCACGAGCGACTTTAAGGCGTATCGCCTCACGAACTATATGAACGGCTGGAACGGGGTGTACCGCTTTAGCTCGAACGCGGCCGTAGGCGAGGGCAAGGGCTACGGCCCGTACCAGCTCTCCGGCACTTTCCTGCTTGGATGGTGGTCGTTCTTAGGCGATAGCGAGGTGCAGTCCGCGTATAGCGAGATGGCCCGCGCGTTCCCCTTGGGCGAAACAGTGCTGCAGACGTACCTCGGACCGACCTATGGACCGCCCCCGCGGGCGGCGAGGAGCTGGTACGAGAACGGCCTGGCCGAGCTGCTTTCGAGCCTTGCCTCGAAAGTCCCGGCCTCCAAGCAGTAGAATCGCGGCGCCGTGAGCGACTTTGCCCGCCCTGAGACGATTTGCCAGCACGAGGGCGAGCAGCGAAAGGTGCTGGGCGCCGTCGTTCCCCCGATATTTCAGAACACGCTCTTCGTCCACGATGCGTGGGAGAGCTTTGAGAGCGCGGTCGGCTTCCCTGTCGGGGGCCCTTACCACTACAGCCGGGTATCGAACCCAACCCTTGAGGCGGCAGAGCGCAAGATCGCGGCCCTGGAGGGCACCGAGGACGCCAGGCTCTTCTCCAGCGGGATGGCGGCGATCGCGGCAGGAATCATGGGGAGCGTCGAGGCAGGGTCGCACGTCGTCTGCGTGGACTCAATCTATGGCCCGACTCGGACGCTCCTGACCGACTACCTCCAGAAGTTCGGTATCGAGACGGTGTACGTAGTCGGAGAGGATCCCGAGGACTTTGTGCGGGCGAGCCTCCCGGAAACGTCGCTTTGGCTACTGGAGTCACCGACGAGCATCATCTTTCGCCTTCAAGACCTCGCCGCGGTTTCCCGCCTCGCGCGCGAAAGGGGGATTGTGACAATGATTGACAACAGCTACTCGTCGCCGATCTTTCAGCAGCCTCACACTCTGGGTGTCGACTTGGTGGCGCACACGGTATCCAAGTACCTGGGTGGGCACAGCGACGTGGTGGGCGGCGCACTGTGCGGCTCGAACGAGCGGATGGAGCCGATTCGCAAGCACGAGTACGAGCTTCTGGGATCCGCGATGTCGCCGTTCAATGCTTGGCTTGTCAACCGCTCGATGCGGACTCTCGGTCTGCGGATGAAGGCGGTACAGCGGTCGTCCGGCCACATCGCTTCGTGGCTGGCGGACCGCCCTGAGGTTGCGAGGATCTTCTACGTGGGAGCTCCAGACTTTGGTCAAGCCGAGCTACGAGACCGACAGATGTCCGGAACTGGCGGGCTGGTCACTTTCGAGCCGGCCACAAACACGCGCGAGTGGTGCAAGGCGTTCACCGAGTCTCTGCGGCTTTTCCAGCTCGGCGTGAGTTGGGGCGGGCACGAGAGCCTGGTGGTACCGCTCGAGTTTCACCCGATGGACTGGCCCGAGCCGAGATGGCTGGTTCGCTTGTACTGCGGGCTGGAGCACGGCGACGACCATGTCGCTGACCTTGCCCAAGCCTTCGACGCGAGCGCTAGCCTGCGCTGAGACTCGCGATCTTCTCAGCGACGGCCTGGGGTGAGACGCCAAAGGTCTCGACGATCACCGCGTCCTCCGCAAGTTCAAGGGGCGAGTCGTCGCGAGTGTAGTCGCGATGGTCTCGCTCGACCACGTCGCGGACGACTTCTTGAAGCCGGTGCCCAGGCATCTCGTCACGTAGTTGCAGCCAACGCCGCCTGGCACGCTCTTCGATGCTCGCGGTAAGGAAGACTTTTACGTTCGCGTCGGGGACGACGACAGTGGTCGTGTCGCGACCCTCGAGAATCCATCGGCCCTGGGAGACCACTGTTCGCTGCTGGGCTACGAGCGCGCGGCGGAGTGCGGGATGGGTGCTCGCACGGCTGGCGGCTTGCCCGACCTCCAAAGTGCGTATGAGCGCAGAGACGTCTTGACCCGCAATCTGGACACCTCCTTCGGAGAACGCTACTGGGTTCTCCTCGGCGAGTTTGGCCAGGGCACTCCCGTCCTCGATCCCAATGCCTTCGCGCATCGCCAGCCATGCCACGGCACGGTACATCGCGCCGGTATCGAGGGTACGAAGGCCAAGCCGCTCGGCCACGAGGGCGGCTACGGTGGACTTCCCTGCCCCGGACGGACCATCAATGGCGATGACAAGGCTCGTCACGAAGAAACTCTACTCGCTCGGCCCGGTCTAGGGCACTTCCGGCCCCCTGGGATTGCAGAGCTCCACCGCAACGCGAGGGACGGCAAGGCTCGCCAAAGCGCTGGGGTCAGATAGGTTCGAGCCCCTTCCCGCACGAGACGAGAGGGGGCTCGCTGTCCGTTAGGCCGCGTTCTTGGCGAGGCGGGCGAAAGTATCCTTGTCCACCGCACGCAGGAGGCACTCCTCATAGCTGACATAGCCGCTACGGAAGAGCTCGGCCAGCGAAGAGTCCATCGTCTTCATGCCCACGTTCTTCGATGTCTCGATGACAGAGTACATCTGGTGGGTCTTGCCCTCGCGGATGAGGTTCTTGACAGCGGCTACGCCAGTCATGATCTCCAGCGCTGCCGTTCGGCCTCCACCGAGCTTCGGTAGAAGCTGTTGCGAGACAATGCCCTCGATCGTATTGGCAAGCAGGACGCGGATCTGGTCCTGCTGGTCCGACGGGAAGACGTCCACGACACGGTCGATCGTCGCCGGTGCGTTGCGAGTGTGCAGGGTTCCGAAGACGAGGTGCCCGGTTTCGGCCAGGGTCAATGCCGCCTCGATTGTTTCCAAGTCGCGAAGCTCGCCGACCAGGATGATGTCCGGATCTTCGCGGAGCACCGCACGCAAGGAGTTGTGGAAGGAGTACGTGTCCGAGTGCATCTCCCTTTGGTTGACCATGCACTTCTTGTGTCGGTGCAGGTACTCGATCGGGTCTTCGATCGTGAGGATGTGCGCCGACCGATTCGCGTTGATGTCGTCAATCATCGCGGCGATGGTCGTGGACTTGCCCGAGCCGGTCGGACCGGTCACCAACACGAGCCCGGAAGACCTCTGGGCGATCTCGCGTACGGTTTGCGGAAGCCGAAGATCGTCGTACGACGGAATCCGGTTCGGAATCATTCGGAGAGCGGCAGCGACCGATCCACGCTGCATGTAGACGTTGACGCGGAACCGGGCAAGGCCCTTGACCGTGTACCCGAAGTCGAGCTCATGGGTCTGCTCGAACTTCTCGAGGTTGTCGTCGGTGAGAATCTCGTACATGAGGCGCTGAGACTGGTCCGGAGTGACGATCTCATAGTCCAGAGGCATTACCTCACCGTCCACACGGATCATCGGCGGAAGGCCGGTCGTGAGATGGATGTCGCTCGCACGCCGTTCGACGGCCTCGTGAAGAATGTCGTCAATGTGGACTTGCTTCAGAGGTCGGCTCTCGGGATCCACAGACTCGAAGCGTGGTTCCTGCAGATCATCGCCTACGAAGTACTTGCTTTCTTGCGAGCCCTTGTCCTTGGCGGAGGCGCGCAACGCTGCCGGCACATACTCCTCTTCCTCGTCGTCGAACGCTTTGAACCTTTCCTCACGGTTGTTCGCGTTGACAAGGTGGGACGGCACAGCTTCGGGAATCTGAGAGGTGTCCTCCATCACCTTGTCGAAGACTGACGGAACGTTGCCCTTGGACGAGTTCGTGTAGAGCTGGAACTCCGTGGCCGCCGCCTCCGACTCTTCGAGTGGGGGCTGCTCCTCGGTGGTTGAGGACCAAGCTCGCCCGGCCTCCTCGATCTCTTCGTAGTTGAAACTCACTGCTTCCTCCTCGTTCGTAGCGAGCACGGCGGTGTCGTCGGGCTCTTCGGTCACGGTCACGGTCTCGGCCGCCTCAGGCCCGCTCGTTGCTGGCTCCTCGGCGACAACTTCCTCCTCTACGTCCACAGCCTCCGGCTCAGACTTCTCCGGCGAATCAGCTGCGACTTCCACTTCGACTTCGGAAACCTCGGACACGCTGGACGCGTGCTCTTCGGCGACTACTTCTTCCTCAGGCTCTGCGGCCACGGGCTCGGGCGTCTTCGGTGCGTCCGCGGCGGGTTCTTCCTCGACTTCCGCAACCTCGGGATCGCTGATTGCGGGCTCCTCGGCGACGACCACTTCTTCGACCTCTGCGACCGCCGGTTCGGACTCCTCCGGCACCTCGGCCGCAATATCCGCTACGACCTCTGCGATCGCCGGTTCGGACACTTCTGGTGCCTCGGCTGCAATGTCCGCTTCGACCTCTGCAACGGCCGGCTCGGACTCCGCCGGTGCTTTCTCCTCGACCTCGGCGACCTCGGAATCGCGGGCCTCGGGAGCCGCTTCCGTTTCCTCAGCCACGACCTCTTCGGCAGCTTCGGCTGCAATAGGCTCACTGGTCTCGGAAGCCTCGGCCACAACTTCTTCCGCCTCCGCGGTTAGCGGATCTTCGGGCCTCGACGCCCCTTCGGGCGTGGCCTCTACCTCGGCGACTTTCGGTTCTTTGGCTAGACTAGCCTTGTCCGTCTTCGCTGAAGCAACTCCTTCCTCAGGTTCTGTTGCCTCGGGCCCGCTTGACTCGGGCGTCACCGCGACTGATACCGCTTCGATCCTAGCGACCTCAGGCTGATCCGTGACAGGAGCTTCGGCGACCGCCCCTGCCGCATCGTCGTTCAGCTCAGCGGCTCCGGCAACGGATCCTTCTGCCTCAATGACGACAGGAGAATCGGCCTCCCATTCATCGGCGACGACGGTCTCAGCTTCTGTTTGGACCTCTTCGGCTGATGCCTTGGCCTGGGGGACGACTTCTGCGGCTTCGCCGGCCTCGGTTTCCGAAGCGGCAGTCTCGCTTGTAGGCTGTACGCTCGTCACGGAGGGAGTTTCCGGCTCTGGCTTGGTAAGCTCCTCGCTCGAGGCAACTTCTGTAGATCGCTCTACTGCTTCTGACGCCAACCCCGAGACTTGCGGCTCATGGGCTTCCGGCTCGTGTGCCTTCGCCTCCGCTACGGGAACTAGGTGATCGACTGTCTCCGCCGCTGGATTGGCAAGAGTCCCAGTCACGGCCTCGTCTGCGACGACGGGCTCGGATGGCACACTGGAGACAGGCTCCGGCTTTGCGGTCTCGGTCTCTACCTTCTCAGCTTCGTCCGAGACAGTCTCGGCCCCTAGAGTCTCCGACCTTTGTTCGTCAGAAGCTTGTTCACCATGAGCATCATGGTGCTTGCGTGCAAAGGGCCACCAATTCTTGCCCTTTTCCGGAGGAGCCTCCTCCTCCTTGTCTTGCTCGCCTGACTGACCTAGAACCCTTTCCCAATCGTAACCACTGGACATCCTTGCCGCGCTCCTAAAGGTACTTATTGGCGGCACTGGCAATCGCCTGTATGCCGACCTGGATAACTTGTTCCACGTCCTGAGCAGGAATCTCCAATGCTTTGCAAGCCCACTGGGGCAATAGGGTCGCAGGGTCGGTGTCGGCGGGTCTTCCGGAGAGGGCGAGCTCAGAGATCCGATGGCTCACCGAGACGAGGGCACAGAGGTCGGCTTCATCGTGCCCAGAGTCGGGTGTCACGTAATCCAGCCCGGTCGCCAGCCGATCGTTCAGGCCCCAGATCCTGGCTGCCTCGATCGCGGTCGCGACGTGGTCCGTCTTAAAGATTGCCCGCTCGGCAAGGATATCGGGCACGCCCTTTTCCACAACTTCATGGATGCGGGTGTACTTCCGACTGTCGCTCCGGTCGAGAAGGGTCTTGCCGATCAGGTGCAGAAGGCCGCACGTATAGGCCTCGTCGGAACCGATCATGGGCCAACGCCGAGTGAGGGCGTGGGCGCAGACTGCGGAGTCCAGCGAAGTCCTCCACCAGGCTCTGCGGCGAAGGGACTCCTTGTCCGAACGGCCGACGAACAGGTCAAAGACGCCAGCCGCGAGAGCGACCTGGCGCACTTCGCGGAAGCCCATCAGGATTACGGCGTCCCGAATCGAAGTGACGCTCCGCGGCAGGCAGTACGCAGCGGAATTGGCCTGGGTCAGGATCTTGGCGCTCAGGCCCGGGTCAATGAGAATCGCACGTTCCAGGGTTGCGACCGAGGCGTCGTCGCTGCCCGCGATCTCAGCGATCCGGCAGACGACCTGGGGCAGCACAGCAACCTGCGTAGACCGCGCGATCTTCGCCGCGATCGGATCTGGTTCAGGTACGAGTTTACGTGCAGCTTCTCCCAATTTCTCTCCCCTTCGATTCTCGGTGTGCTCGGCCTGCTAGGCGTAGATCACACGCAGCACTTCGTCCACCGAAGTCACGCCAATCAAAATCTTTTGGAACGCGTCCATGTGCAGGGTCCTCATGCCCTCCTCGGCCGCCATTTTTCTCAGAACATGGCTCGGGGACTTGTGCAGCACCTCGTCACGGATCCGATCCGACATCGAGAGCAACTCATGGACGCCGGACCGGCCCTTGTAGCCCGATCCTCGACAGACGTCGCAGCCCACCGCACGGAAGAGAGTGATCTCGCCGTTTGTCTCTGAGCCCACGTCCTCGGGCACCGGGAAGCCGAATCGAAGCAGGCTCTCACGGGTGACGGTGTACGGCTCCTTGCACTGCGGACAGAGCTGGCGCACAAGGCGCTGGGCAAGCACACCGATGATTGACGATGAAATCAGGAACGGCTCGACACCCATATCCATCAAGCGCGAAGGCGCGCTCGCGGCGTCGTTGGTGTGGAGGGTGCTAAAGACAAGGTGACCAGTGAGTGCTGCCTCCATCGCAATGGTGGCGGTTTCGTGGTCGCGCATTTCACCGACCATGATGACGTCGGGATCCTGGCGCAGCATAGAGCGGAGACCGGCAGCAAAGGTCATTCCCGCCTTGACGTTCACGCTGCACTGGTTGATGTTTTCTAACTCGTACTCGACCGGATCCTCGATCGTGATGATGTTCTTGAGGCCGTCGTTGGACTGGTTGATCAGCGAGTACAGAGTTGTGGACTTACCCGAGCCGGTCGGGCCCGTGACGAGGACAATGCCATAACTCCTCGCGGCCATGTCTTCCAGCATGCGGAGGTTGTGGTCGAGGAACCCCAACTTGGTAAGGCCGACGTTGATGCCCTCCTTGTCGAGGACGCGCATGACGATCTTCTCGCCATTGACCACCGGCAGTGTCGAGACGCGAAGGTCATAGTCCTTGCCACCAAGACGGACGCTGATTCGGTTGTCCTGCGGAGCACGCTTCTCCGCGATGTCCATGTTTGCGACGATCTTGAAGCGGCTCGTCAGGGGCGCGATCACGTTTCGGGGCAGGTTCATGGCGTCCACCATGACGCCGTCGATTCTGTACCGGACGGAAAGGCCGCTCTTTCGGGGCTCGACGTGGATGTCGCTCGCCCGGTCTGCAACAGCCTGGGCGACGATCATGTTTGCAAGGCGCACGATCGGGGCGTCTTCGCCCATCTTCGCCAGGGCTTCGGCACTGAGTTCCTCTTCCTCCGTGCTCGTGACATCAATGTCTTCGTCGAAGTCCTGGAGCACGCCGGCAAGAGCCTCGTTGGCGCTCACGTCGACACGGTAGTGCTCGGCGATCGCCATCATGAGATCCTCTTCCAGAGCGATCAGAGGCTCGACGTCCATCCCTGTCGTCAAGCGAAGCTCGTCCACGACAAAGACGTCGAGAGGGTCGGCCATGGCGACCATGAGCCGTCCCTTGTGCGTGTCGAGCGGGAGGACCTTGAACCGCCGGGCGAACTGCGGTGAGATTAGTTTGAGGGCCGCCTCCTTCGGGTGTCCCTCAGAGATATCGATGAATGGGATGCCCCAGACCTTGCCCATGCACTTCACGCGATCGCGTTCGGTGATCAGGCCTAGTTCGACCATCACCTTGGCAATCGGTTCGTTGCCACCCAATTCAGCCTGTTTCGTCATCGCCAACTGTAGTTGGTCTGACGTGACCAGGCCCTCAGCCACAAAGATGTCGCCCGTGAGCATCCCGGGGAAGTCGTTCCACAAGACGCAGAAGACCTCCCCTGGTAACTCTAACGGGCCTAGCCTTTCACGACGACGGTCGTGGTCTTGGACTGCTTGCCCGCCGCGGTCACGCCGATGACTTCGATGGTGTACGTCGTGTCCGAACCCTTGATCCGCAAGCTGAAGTCAATGTCCTTGGCTTCGAAGCCGCCGTTCGCATCGGTCTTCACCGCCTGTTGGTACAGGGTGCCGCCGATCGGGAAGTTGCCGGCAAGAACCGTGCGGTACGTGACCTTGATCTGCGCCTGGGCCGCGCCGGGCGCAGTACCGGTGATCGTGACCGGCGAAGTGACCGTGGCCCCCGCCTTCGGGCTCGTCACCTGTGGATCGCCCAGTCCCGCTGCGGCGGTGGAACCCACCTTGCGAGGCGCCTCGAAGTCGGTCTTCTGGCCGTTCGCAGAGGTGAAGGTCGCGACTGCTGTCTCGTCGGTGAACTCGTCGTCGCGCCGAACCGTGTACTCACCACGATAGAGGCCGGGCGAGACTTCGTTCATCGTAATCGTGCGTTTGTTCTTGACGAGGGTTAGGACGGCCTTGCCCTTAGCCTCCGCCTCCATGCTGAACTGCACGACATCGCCAGGCTTGAGGGTCCGGATCCCGTTGTGGCTCAGGCTCTTCACGAGGCTAGGTGCCGACGAAACCGTGAACTCCCAAGTGAGGGTCTGGACGTTTCCAGCCATGTCCCGTGCCGTCACGGCTACGGTGTGCTTCCCTGCCGCGAGGGGCTGGGCAGGACGGAAGGCTACGAAGTCCTTGGTGACCGTTGCCTCGGACGACACGTCCTTGCCATCGAGCGCGACCTTGACTCCGGCCGCGTTGATCCCGCTTCCGGAAAGGTCGTTGACGAGTGCCGAAATGGAGGGCCTTGGCTCGTTGATCGACGCTTTGACTGCCGGGGTCGGCGATGCCACGTTGGGCTTGACGTTGTCAATGCGGGCGCCCTGTTCCACCTGCTTGACGTGCTCCTTGCCATCCATCCGGAACACACCGATGACCGGTACTCCGTCCAATTGCAGTGTCTTGAGGGCAGGATCAGGCACCGAGTAGGTTCCACGGTAGACACCAGCGGAGATCTCTGACATTGCAAACTCCTCCACAACACCAGGAAGACTGAAGAACGCCTTTCCGCCGCTGGGAGCTCGCATCGTGACCTGGATTTGGCCGTTCACCGTGGACCAGCCTCGAGGTTGGAATTCGATGGACGAAATGGCGTTCGATCCGGTGTTCCCGGTGTTCCCCGTGTTCCCCGTGTTCCCCGTGTTTCCGGTGCTTCCGGTCGTGAGATAGACAGTGCTCGTCGAACCGTCCCACTTCACGTCCGCTCCCAAGGCTTCGCCCATGAATCGTAGCGGGACCATTGTGGTTCCACGTACGACAAGCGCGGCCTGGTCCAGTTTGACCGGTTGGCCCGCAACCATCGCGAACTCGTCGCCGATGCGGAGCCGGACGTCTCGGTTACCGGCGATCGCCACCACGGTGGAGGTCGCGGCCTCCCACTTCACGCTCGCGCCGATCTTCTCCATCACACCGCGAAGAGGCACGAGAATCCTGCCGTTCATCATCGCTGGCCCTTGTCCAGGAAAGAACACGGGTTCGTTGTTCACCATCACGCGGATCTGGGCGGTCGCGAGGCCCGCTGCAAGGCAAGCGGTCAAGAAAGAAAGAGCTCGTATCGTCATGTGAATCACCAATGCCCTCTGGGCCCCTCCGCGGAGTGCGGCGGCCCGAGGTATCCTCGCTCAGCCTACCTGCCCAGGTGGCGAAATTGGTAGACGCGCTAGTTTCAGGTACTAGTCCTCGAAAGGGGGTGAAGGTTCGAGTCCTTTCCTGGGCACCACGTTTGACTTAGGAACACATTGACGCGAGCGTGAGAGAGTCGAATCTCTGCGCTAACGGAAATCACACTTTCCCACACAATTGGGCGCAAACAGGCTCCAGCTTTCTCGAGGTCCTGTGGAAAACTCCCACGCAAGTGAATCCGTGACCGCCTCAATGTCTTTAGACCAGTCCGCCAGAAGGATGCGACTCCGGGTCGAGGATTGGGGGTGCGTCCTTCGTCCACCGCCCTCAGAGATCCGGTGCTTCGGGAGAGAGCATTCAAACAAGACTCGCGGCCAACGCGGGAGAGCCACCGATGAGTCACGGACGATTCACCGACGTGTAGATAATGATTCAGGAGCTCATGCCTCTGGGCCCAGTCCTGACAATCTCATCGAACGCAGGAAACAAAGTCAAGCCAACCACGAGCAAACGCGGAGTCTGCACCGGGACGATGCCGGACCGTAGCCTAGGCCCGTCCGAGACTCCTGTGTCGGGCAGCCCCACCATAAACCTTGCAACCGTTCGCTGACTGCGGAAGCCGAATTCTCGTCTTGCCCAACGAACCGATCGGCCCGAGCCCACCGAATGAAGACGTATCGCGATTATCTGCCGCTCGGTTCGGCTTTACGCGAGCACGAAGGGCTGGACTCGAAGAATTCCAATGTTCGCATGAACAGAGGTTTCCCTCGCCATTCTCTGATACTGAATCTTACTCCTTTACACTCAAGTAGAGGTGGCGTCGTTATCCAGCAATGTCAGGCCGACGGAATGACAATCGGGCGCAACCTCTTTTCCCTTTGCATCGCCTATTGGATAATCTGACAACATCAACTGGCTATGCTCACCACACACGACGGATCACAAAGCGCAACACGCACCAACTGGGGCTAAAGACGGGACGACACAGCATTTGCACGTTTCCCTGCACATTGGCTTTGCAATATCCAAGGATCACACGAAACTTCCGTGTACCATAAGAGTTGGCCTTGTCGACTTCTTCCCATCTGCTGTTAGAAGCAGGCATTTCCAGGTTTTTCCTAAGCTACTGCCAAGAGACTGGCCCTGCGCAACCGGACCTCACCAAGGAGTGCTCTTTGCCACGTCCTATGCCAATACCGTGAGGATTGAGCCTGAAAGGCGGCGGGGAGCACAGGGCCGTTTGATCCGATACGAGTGCAATTGGCTCGTTCCCGCCAGGTCGCGAGACGAAGCACAAGTGCAGAAATCTTCTGCGATTGGCTCACTGTCCGGTGGGATTTCTTGCCGCTTTCAAGATCTATCGAAGTCCAAGACCTACACTGGTTCCGATACACTCCAGCTCTCGGGTTTTTCAATTGCACAGGACTGTCGCGTAAAGCCTAGCGTGGAAGCCGTCGCATACTACGAGTGAGCACTGATCGAACAGACAAACAAGTCCAAGGGCATGGGGATCGCGGGCATTCTGTGCTCACCTAACGTGGCACCTGGATAAAGTATTGAAAACATGTGAGATTGATTGAACAATTTCGAACACAGGCGCAAGATCGAACCATAGCCGCCCTAAGAAGAGGGTCCAACCGGGTCTCTATGCCACGCAAAACCCGTGAAGAAGCGCTGAATCTACTCTTCAAAGGTAGACCGAAAAGTGATCCAATGCAAGAAGTTGTCATTGACAGCTTGTTTGGCTTTACCGAAACTTTTAGAGAGGATGTTTCTGAACTGCTTGGAGGTATCGCCTAGGCGTTTGCGAAACCTGACGCCGAATCTGTTCGACGGGTATTTCCCGATGCGGTCCTGGCACCGATCCTTACTTACCACTCCGAGGCTCCCCACGCGGCGAAGTCGAGGTCGAACCCTGACCCGGCAAGGTCGAGCCGCCATCCTTCGTTGACCCATGCCACGGGCGCGATCCGGCCGTAGGACAGGGTCTCAGTGGCGTTCGCAGGCACGACCACGCTTAGAAGGGTCGTTGCAACTGCGCCAGGATTCTTGAGCGTCTGGATCGAGACCGTGACCGGCGATGCACCCTTGTTCCGCAACCGCAATTGGACGAGACTGTGCTTCCGCGGGCCGCTGGCGACCAGGGTCTGCGCCCCGGCCGAAGTGGCGTTTCCTGCCGACTTCCACTCGACAGGAGCGAAGGGAGGCGTTTGGGCGAGGGCGTCGCGCACCACGGCACAACCGACCCCCAGCGCGAGCGAAACCGCCGCGCAAGCCATCGGCGCAGCACCCTCGGGCTGCAGGTGGGCCGAGTCGATGAAGACAGCGTTTGCCAGGGCGATGCTCGAGTTGAATGCGGCGCCAGGTCGCCGCACGCTTGCCGCTAGGTGCAGGTGGGCGTCAATCACTGCGCCTGGGGTCCCGTCCTCGGTAACGGCGGCCATCGCAGCGCGAGCTGCTCTCGCCGTGGTCTCGCGATTTGTGTCCAAGGTGAAGAAGTCGTTGCTGGTGTTGTTGCTGGCAAAGGGCGGGATGTGGACGATAGCGGTCCGTGCATGGGCACGGGCGATCGCAGAATAGAGGCCGAGGAACCCGTCGGCCCGTTCCTGTTCGGTGCCTCCGTCGTTCGAACCCAGGGCTAGGAACACGATGTCTGGCGTGAGGATCGAGATTGCGGTGGCAATGGGCGAGATCGTCTTTCCTCCATAGGTGCCGCCCGCGGTGAGTTGAGCCGTGGTCAGACCGCCGATGGACTGGTGCTGGGTGTTTCCGGCACAGAGGTCGAACATGATCCGGTGCGAGCCCGAGCCGTCGTCGATCTCTCCCACGGTACGGGCGGGCACTCCCAGTGCCTGGAGAGCGAGCAGGATCGGAAGGCGGAGGCCCCCAGTGTCGTTGATGCCTGCCATGATCGAATCGCCGGCGAAGAGGACGCGTAAGTGGCCTCGAATGTCCAGCCTCTCCATGAGATGGCTGGCCAGGCTACGGCTTTGGGGCAGTGTCGAGGCAGGCAGGTAGGGCTGTGCGGGTCTCATCGCTGCCACACCAGGCGGCACAAGGGCCCGAGGTCAACTCGGCCCAGGCCCAGCCTGCTATAATTCGTGCGCTACTGCCCGATCGTCTAATGGTAGGACAACAGATTCTGGTTCTGTGAGTTGGGGTTCGAGTCCCTGTCGGGCAGCCAAACCTCCCCCCAGTCCTCAATAGCCAGAGTCGTCCTGACGTGCAGCCCTATAGACGGATCAGATCTTTTGCCTACGTCCGCGCCAATGGCAGCGACGTCTGCTGTCGGCACGGGCGCAACAGCTTCGACACCGGCCAAGGCCACAGTGCGGTTGCCATCGGCGCTGAAACCTAGATATTCTGAGAGCGCTTCCATGGCTGCCTTCCGCCGCTCGAGCGCCGGGAAGCCGGGCATAGTTGTTCTCATCGGAACCCAATTCGACGATGGGCTGATAGAGACTGGTTATCGCATCGGAATCAACCGTGAGATCGGAACGGACCGGATGACCAGTTCGAGCGGCTTACGGAGGGCCCCACCCACTGCCGCTTGGACTTGCGCCACATCGCCTGGCTCGAAGGGCACTGGAGCGCGAACCATCGCGAGATTCTACATCGGGCTGCCCTATACATCGCCGCTGAGTTCGACCAACGAAGCGCCGGAGCCCTCTCTCAAGTAGTGCATAAGCGAGTTTCGCGCGGCATCGAGGAGGGCAGCTCGGACACGTTCCTAGCGCGAAAGCGCCCGTGCCCTAGCGACCGCATATGCGGGACCCCGATGGTCGGCATCCTTAGGCCCGAGCGCCCGGAGAATCAGGGTGGAACCGGATGCAACGGCGTTGACCAGCTCCGCCTCCCCGACGTCCGTTAGCTCGTACGCCCGTGGAGCGAGCTCACTGGCAGTCACCTGCCAGCCGTGTTCGGACGGCAATATGCCGATGACTCTGTCCAAAACGCCGCCCGAGCGACGGGACGCCTGGCGCACGGGCAACGAAGTGGCGATGTGGGTGCTAGTTCCCGGCGGGAAGGCGGAATACAGTCGTGGCCATGTACCAGCCAACGAGGAGCAGTACGACCGAAGAGGGTTGGGACCGGACGTACCAAACTGCTCCGCTCTTCCCTCTCGACCTGCCCATACCGAACGCGGTAAAGACAGTGTCCGCCGCGAGTTGGATTGCGAAGAAGCTCGTAACCGGGGCCAGCATGGAGCGTAAGCTCAGCCGGAATTCGGCGATGTCGAGCAACGATCCCCATCTCGAGAGCGGGGGGCGGGAGAGCCAGGGGGCGGCCACGCCAGCGAGGGATACGCAGACCTTCTCATCCATGATCGAGTACGCCTCGGCTCCGGAGGCAAGCGAGATGCTGAGATCAAGGGCCGTCAGGGCGAGCATCTCGGCAGTCACCTAGGTTGGCGGCACGCAGCCGGCGATGACGCCGCTCGTGAGGATGCATACCGCGACGCAGCCCAACTCACTCGCCAGTGCAGCGCAAAGAATCGTGATCGAGCCTTGTGTCGTGGCGAGCTCTATACCGACGATCGGCCCCATGTGCAAAGCGATGACCGCGGCTCCGATCACGACCGCAGCGCTGTTCGTGAGCAGTTCTTGCTAGCAGTGCGGCCGCCAAGCCGGATTCCTGATCGGTAACGACCGTCGCTCGTTTGGCCTCCTGCCTTTCTTTGTCGCTGGCACCTGACTTTACGGTCTCAGTGGTGACCGGTTCTTCGGCTACCGCCTGGGCCTCAATGGGCTCATCCTTCTGCGCTGGCTCATTTTTGCCTTACTTCACAGTTGCTTGTTCCCTTGCATTCTTACGCTCCACGTAGCCTTTAGGGTTCACACGTACAGAATCTTGGGCCGCTCGACGGTGCAAACAAGTCTACGGGCCGTTGACGCGCATCAGGTGACCACCGAAAGACCGAAACACGGCTACCATAGGCCCGGGCCGAGACGCAGAAGGAACTTACTCTCTATACTGCGTAGCAAGTATCCGCCGTTTCCTATTCTGCAAAACGGTCATTCGGGAATTCGAACCGCAGACTCAGGAACAAAGAACTATAATGAGACGGAGTCTCATTGCCACCTTGTCGGCTCTTGCTGTCATCGTATCGTCCGCTGACGGCGATGCTGACCTCAACCCGCGCACCTTCGGCATGAATCTGCAGATTCACTCAGTTTCCCCACACCACCAGATTCTACAAGGATTGTTTGGGGCCAACGGCGTCATCTTCATACCTTCGAAGTACATGATCATGAGCGAGAACATCTCGTTCGGGACAGCTCCTGCGAAAGACTTAGTCTCTGCCAATGTGGTATAAGGAGGCGTTGCCGACGTTGAGACCTGAGTCGGCATCATGGACGTAACCAGCGCAATATTCGCAGTCGGTTACGCTCATGACGACGAGTTCGTCGCCGAGACCGTAATCTTCTCCAGCCGTGCGATGTTCGGGAGGAGCTGCCACGTGCGGTTCCAGTCCCACGGCGCGACCGCCGCCTTGAGACCGCCCGGGCGCAGATCCGGGTGGTCTTGCGTTCGGCCTCGCGTTGGGCGAGCAGCGGGCCGGCTGGGTCACAATGTCCCGGTCGGATGAACCCAAGAGTCGCGCTGTTTTTCGAGAAGTACGGGATTTACCTCGCGCTTGCGATTCTCATCGTGTTCAGCGCGGCGATGTCTCCGACGTTCCTCAACCCGGAGAATCTCCGCAACATCGTCAACCAGCAAGCGGTGATCGGCCTGGTTGCGATCGGGATGACATTGGTCGTCGTCACAGGGGGAATAGACCTCTCCGTCGGTAGCACGGTCGTGCTCAGCGCGACGATGGGCCTGTTTGCGATGAACTCGCAGATCTCGAAGGGTGCAACGGAGCCCATGGCGGTCCTTACCGCGTTGGCGACCGGCGTGGCGGTAGGGGCGCTTTGCGGATGGACGATGGGCATCTTGGTCGCACGGGCCCGGCTCGCTCCCTTCATCGCGACGCTATGCGGCCTGGTCGCCTTCCGCTCGTTCGCATTGACTCCGGCGAAGGCAGGAGAAGTTCGCTCCTCGAGCATGGAGATCTACCCTGGCATCGGCCAAGGGGGTCTCCCTTGGCCGATGGTGGGCAACGGCCAGCCGATGGTGACCTGGAACATCCTCGCCCTCATCGTGGCGGCCATAGCCGGATGGCTGCTCTTGGAGAAGACGACTCTGGGCCGGAACATGGTAGCAGTCGGGGGAAACGAGACTGCGGCCAGACTTGCCGGGGTTCGAACCCACCGAGTGAAGACAGCCGCTTATCTCATCACCGGCGTGCTCTGCGGGCTAGGCGGGTTCCTCCAATCCGCAAGGATGAACTCCGTATCTACCGCGCAGGTGGGCACGCTCTACGAACTGGATGCCATCGCGGCGGTGGCGATCGGCGGCGCCAGCCTGTCCGGTGGCATCGGAAGTATCACCCGTACGGTGGTCGGCGTCCTCGTACTTTCCGTGATCCAAAACATGCTGGTGACCCTGGAGGTCAGCCAATATTTGCACGGCGCGGTGAAAGGTGCCATCATCTTGTTTGCCGTGCTCTTGCAGCGCGGCCGGAAGAGCGAATGAACCTAAGGTCACTGTCCACGAGCCTCGTCGTCCTCGCCGCGCTTTGGGCCGGCTGCGGTTGCGGGACTGCCACGAGCCCCGGCGCTTCGGGCGGCACGGCAAGTTCCGGCCCCGGCAAGAAGATCAAGATCGGCGTCTCGGTACCCTCGGCCGACCACGGTTGGACAGCGGGCGTCGGCTATTGGGCCGAGAAGGCGATGGCGATGTATCCCGACGTCGAGTGGGTCTACAAGACTGCGGACAAGCCGGAGACCCAGATCGCGGACATTGAGACGATGATGACCGGCGAACTGGACGGATTGGTCGTCCTGGCTACGGAGAGCGCGCCTCTCACGCCCGTCGCGAAGACCGCGCACGAGCGCGGAATCTATATCGTCAACGTAGACCGCGGTTTCCTGGAGCCGGTGGCCGACGTGTTCATCGAAGGTGACAACGAGGCGTTCGGCCGGAAGTCGGCAGAGTTCATGGTCCAGCGGCTCGGCGGCAAGGGGAGGATTCTCGTCCTCGAAGGCATTCCCTCGACCGTGAACACCGACCGTGTCAACGGGGCGAACAAGGTCTTCCAAGCCAATCCTGGCATCAGCGTGCTGGAAAGCCAGAGCGGCATGTGGAACCGTCAGAAAGCGCTCGAAGTGACGCAAGCAATGCTCCTGAAACACCCACAGGTGGACGCCGTATGGGCGAGCGACGACGATATGGCGCTGGGTGTCGAACAGGCGCTGAAGGAGGCGGGCCGGACCAATGTATGGATCCTCGGGGGCGCAGGGATGAAGGACATCGTCAAGAGGGTTATGGACAACGACGCGACCTTCCCGGCAAACATCACGTATCCGCCCTCCATGATCGCTACCGGGATTCACATGGCTGTCGCCAACCTCCGTGACGGCAAGCGGGACGAGATCAAGCAGTTTATGCCTCGGCACATGAAGCTGGATGTCGAGCTGATCACGCCGGACAACGCTAAGGACTTCTACTTCCCGGATTCCATCTATTGAAGCGGGGCCCTGGCTTTACCCTCATCGAGCTCCTGGTCGTGATCGCGATCATCGCGGTCTTGGCGGCGATCCTCTTCCCTGTCTACAGCCAGGCGAAGCAGTCGGCCAAGGCGACTGCCTGTTCCAGCAACATCCGTCAGATGCAGCTGGGAGTCCAGCTGTATCTGGCAGACCACGATGACACCTATCCCTTGGCCGCGTATCCCCAAGGAGCCGGCTTCAACATTTGGCACGACCTTGTGGATCCCTACATGAAGAACAAGGAGGTTTGGCTGTGTCCCTCCAGCACCCTCGCCAAGACCGATGCCAACGGGTCTCCCACCTCTCACTTCGGCTACAACGCGCGATACCTGACGACGATCGCCCTGGACTTTTCCAACGCCGTCGGGCACACTGCCGTGACTGGCACGAGGATCGCAGAGCCTTCAGAGACCGTCGCATTCGTGACTTCGCGCACGAGCGTGCCAGGCTCCTGGTGCGGGGATGACGGGAAGTTCCTCCTCTTAGTCGGCGACCCCGATCTCGACTGTTGGGGCCGGCCAGACCCGAACGCATTCATGTCCGCGACCATCGCTTGGGCAGACACCCATGTGAGCCGCAGGAGACCCAGCCAGTTCTATCTCGGGCAGAGTCCGCCCGACCGGTTCCTGGACTTGGACTGAGACTCGTGCCACAATCCTCGCTCAATGGAGCAGGTTGAGACGCTACGAACCAGTGCCCTCGCTGCGGTCGCCGAAGCCCAGGACACTTCGCGCCTGCGAGAAGTCGAGCTTGAGTTCGTCGGCAAGAACGGCTCGATCTCCGGCTTGATGAGGGGCATCGGGACGCTAGCACCCGAACAGCGCAAGGCCTATGGCGAAGCGGTGAACCGTACACGTTTGGAGGTCGAGTCCGCGATCGAATCGCGCCGAGCCAGGCTTCTCGCGGGCGAGCTTGAAGAGCAGTTCGCTACCGAGGCGCTAGACATCACCATGCCCGGGCGATCGCCGCAGGCAGGGCTGACGCACGTCCTCCAGCAGACGATCGACGAGATCAAGCGGATCCTGGGCGGAATGGGGTTCGAGTACCACGAAAGCCCGGAGTTGGAAGAGTTTCGCTACAACTTTGATGCGCTCAACTATCCGCCGAACCATCCGGCGATGGACGAGCAGGACACGTTCTACGTCACCGACAACCTCTTGCTCCGCACCCAGTGCACCGCTCTGCAAGGCAGGATCTTCGAGCAGATGAAGCCGCCGTTCCGTATCTTCACGGTCGGCCGCACGTTTCGAAACGAAGCAGTGGACCGCACCCACGGCCACACGTTCTTCCAAGTGGATGCGTTCATGGTGGACGAGGGCATCTCGATGGCCCATCTGAAAGGAACGCTGGCCGCCTTCGTGCAAGGCATGCTGGGAGATGACGTCACAGTTCGCTTTCGGCCCGACTTCTTCCCCTTCGTCGAGCCCGGGGTGGACTATGCCATCTCGTCTCCACGACTGTTCGACGGGCGTTGGGTCGAGCTGGGTGGAGCGGGGCTGGTGCACCCCAACATCCTGCAAAGATACGGGATTGACACGGAGCGGTACTCCGGCTTTGCCTTCGGGCTCGGGGTCGAGAGGATGCCGATGATGAAGTACGGAGTGGACGACCTTCGCTACTTCCTCGAGAACGACCTCCGGTTCCTTCGACAGTTCGCTTGAGGGGCGGACGGTAGACTCAGCTTTCCCGTGAAGTTCACCGAGGCCATGATTCGCGAGTTAGTGGACTCGCCGCTCTCTCCGCAAGAGATCGGCGATACGCTGACCATGGCTGGGCTCGAGCTAGAAAGCATCGCAGAAGAGGGGGGGGCGATTGTCTTCGATGTCGGGGTCATGGCGAACCGAGGCGACGCCGCCTCTGTGCTGGGTATGGCCCGCGAGCTGGTCGCGAAGCACCCGGCCAGCATGCCAAGGGCAGCGATGGATGCGCTGACGGGTTGGTCGGACCTGAAACCCTTGGGTGCCGGAGAGATCAAGATCACGACCGAGCGCTGCACACGGTACTCGGCGATGGTGTTCGAGGGAGTCACAAACGGCCCCAGTCCGCAGTGGCTCCAAGAGTGTCTCACCGCGCTGGGACAGCGGCCGATCTCGATTCTCGTGGACCTCACGAACTACGTGATGCTCGTGACCGGCCAGCCGATGCACGCCTTCGACCTCGACAAGCTGCCGGGGCCGCGCATCGTGGTCAGAAACGCAGCGAACGGCGAGAAACTGGAGACCCTGGACGGGATCGAGCGCGAACTTGTCCCGGATGACGTTGTGATCACCGACGGCACACGGCCGATCGCACTTGCGGGCATCATGGGCGGTAGGGCAACGGAGGTCGGGCCTGACACGACCCGCTGCCTGCTGGAGTCGGCCCACTTCGACAATCAGTCGGTGCGAGCGACCCGTACTCGTTTGGGGATGCACACGGAGGCCAGTTATCGCTTTGAGCGGTGGGTCGATCCATGCGGGACAGTTCGTGCGATGGATTTGTTTGCAAGACTTTTGGAAGCAACCCCGAGCGAGACATGGGACAGTTGGTCGGCACCGCCTCGCGTCACGATTGTCAGTGTCCGACCGTCGCGAGCGGCGAGGCTGCTCGGCTGCCAGGTCTCGCCGGAGGATTGTTTGCAATACCTCGAGCGCCTTGGCTTCAAACCCCAGGCGAAGGAGGAATCCGTTCACTGCACGGTGCCCTCATGGCGGAACGACATCGCCCTGGAAGAGGACCTGGTCGAGGAGATTGGCCGCATGCACGGCTACGAGCACATTGGCACCGAGCCGCCGATTGGAAGCACGCCGGTCGGCGGGGCGCACGGTAGCTATCTGCGGCTTGACCGACTACGGGCGCGACTCATCGGGTGCAGCCTCGTGCAGACCATGTCGCACACGTTGCGCGACACCCACCCCCTCGATTCGCAGGGCGAACGCGTGCGCGTCCGAACACCGCACTCTCCCGAGACCGCTCTGCTTCGGAACAGCCTCCTTCCCTGCCTTGCAGAGGCCGCAGCGAGGAACGGTGGTCGCGACCTCGCCCTATTTGAGGTCGGCAGGACGTTCTCGCCCAACGAGCACGCGTCTCTGGCGATCCTCATGACCGGTCGCGCGGCGGGCGCCCAGGAGGCCGACTTCTTTGCTTTGAAGGGCGTCGTGGAGGCGGCAATCGGCAAGCTCGAGTGGTCGCAAGGCGCCGACCCTCGGCTCCACCCGACCCGGCAGGCCGAGGCCAGTGGCATTGGCGTCTTCGGACAAGTTCACCCCCTCGTCGCGGCCCAGTGCGACCTCGCGCCCTCCACCGTCCTTGCCGAGTTCGACCTGGACGCATGGCTCAAGACCACTGGAGCCGATATCCACTTCCGCCCTCTCTACCGGCACCCGGCGGTTCGGCGCGACATCGCGATCGAAGTCTCGAAGCAGGTCGCATATCGGGAGATCGAGGCCGCGATCTCCGCCTCTGGGGGGGGCGACCTGGAGTCCTACTGGCTCTTCGACGTCTACGAGGGAAAAGGCGTGGCCGAGGGTGCAAGGAGCCTGGCCATCGCGCTCGTCTTCCGCAAGGACGGCAACCTCACGGATGAGGAAGCGAACCGGGCGCGGGACGTGATCGTCGGGGCGCTACAAGGCCTTGGGGCGCGATTGCGGTAGCTGCCGCCCGAAGCACGACCTCGCCGATCATCACCACCGCCCAAGCCCGAAAGACGGCTGGCAACAGGTGGTAGTGCTCAAAGTACTTTAGCCAAGCCATCGGTAGATAGGCGACGAGCGCCGCAAGCCACGGCCAGACACCATACGGCTTGCCTGGACGACCGAGCAACAGGATCGCGATCGCGATGGTTCCAAAAACCAGCCCGATCCGCGCCCAGAAGTCTGGAATAAACAGAACAGACGCCCCCGCGCCGAGGAACGCCGAGAACCCGAACAAGCTCGAGACTCCAGGCAGGCTGTAGTCGCTGAACGAGAGCACGACTCCTGGGCCCGTCCGGAACTGCTGAAGGTGGTAGCCGGAGGGAGCGCTCGGCACGACCGTAAAGCGCACCGCTGCGTACAGTGCCACAGTTCCGAACGACAGTCCGAGCCAACCCCACCCGGCGCGCTTTCGACGGATCGCGGCCACCGCGATGAGTACGGCGACAAGCCCCGGCAGCACCACGGCCTGCTCGTAGCTCCCCAGCGCCAAGAGGAAGCATGCCCCCGCCACGACCCACCAAACCCACGGGTTCTTAACGTCACGTGTTGCGGGCTCCGTCCCCTTCGTCGCAGGAATCGCGAGAGAATCGGGAGGGAGGTCGGGCAGCGCGGGCGAAGACTGGCGCACCCACCTCGCCATTGCGGCAAGACCCAGCAACGCAAAGACGGTCATTACGCTCGCGGTGCGGCCCGGAAGCCAAGCGAGAATCCTCCCGCCCAGAGGAGCGACCGCAGGCAAGGCCCATGCGAGAAAGAACAGTCCGCCCGAGGCTAAAGCGACCGGACGAAACTTGCCGAGCCCACCGCGCAACAAGCCCAGCCAGACCAAGAAGCCGAGCCAGCGAGCTGCGACGGCCAAGGCCTCGGGCACGCCGGTACCCAGCATCCACATGCCCAGCAACGCCACCGAGGCACCGCTCACCCAGGGAACCGAAGTGACCTCACGGAGCAGCCAAAATGATGCCCAAATTACGGCAACGGCGAGCAAGGCGTTGGTGAGACCATAGCCGGCAGGGTTCGAGCCGTAGAGGGCTGCGTCCAGCTCGAAGAAAAGCGTCGAGACGGGACGGTAAAAGTGGTTTTCGAGCGGCCAATCTCCGCCGAACCATGAGAGCGGGGCCCCTCGCTCGGCAATCTTTACCAGGAGCACGTGGGTATCGGTGTCTCGAAGCAGTTCGGGGCCGGACGCGCGGGAGGAGAGGAGTAGCATCGACACGAAGGCCGGCACTGCCAGCCAAGGAAGCCACCTCCTCACCCGGCTGCTAGCCCTTGCCCACGCGATCGCGGTCGGGCGGCGGGTTGCGCTTCACCGGGGGACGCTTGCGCGCCTCTTCGAGCAGCCAGTCCACTCCGGCATCGAGCTGAGGGTCACGGCCAGCAATGTACGCATTGGGGTCGCTCGGAACATCCATGTCCGGCTTGACTCCCTCGCCCTCGATCACCCAGCCTGTGCCCGGAACCCACATCCCATAGTTCGGAACATTGACCACACCGCCATCCATCAAAGACCACCCGGGGCTGGAGCCGACCTCGCCACCCATGGTGCGCCGACCGATCAGCGGGCCTAGCTTCTTGTCCTTGAAATGGTACGGGAACTCCTCGCCGCACGAAATCGAGAACTCGTTGATGAGGCAGGCGAGCGGTCCGGAGAAGTAGTCGCCCTGGCGGCTCCACGATCCCGGGCTCTCCCTCATGTTGAAGAAGCCCGAGAGCTTGTGAGACAGGATCCGGATGATGAAGTCTTGGACATAGCCGCCATTGTTGTAACGCACGTCTATGAGCAGCGCGTCCTTGCCGCGTTGAGGGAAGTACTGCTTGACGAAGTCGCTCATGTCGCCGTTCCCCATGGCGTCGAGGTAGACGTATCCCACCTTGCCCTTGCTGCGACGAGTGACGTATTCGCGGTTTGCGGCGACCCAGTCGAGGTTGCGCATCCGCATTTCGGAAGCAACCGGTTTGACATAGACCATTCGCGAGCCACTAGTGCCGGGCTTGTCGTTCACTCGCACCCCGACGACTTGGCCGACCCGGCCCACGAGGCCACCGTAGACGTCGTTTCCCACTTTGGTGGGCACGCCCGCGATCTCCAGCACATACATGCCCTCCTTTACGTTGAGCGAAGGCTCTGCCAGCGGCGAGCGCTCGGTGGTGAGGAAACCGTCACCCCGGCAGATATGGCCGATCTTGTAGGTGCCGCCTTCCGCAGCGACGAGGTCGATCCCCAAGAACCCCGGGGTCAGCCTTGGTTTGATGTCGCGAGCGTCGCCAATGGACAGATACTGGTGCGAGGAGCCCAGCTCGCACTGCATCCAGCGGATGAGTTCGTCGAGTTCGTCTCGTGACCGGACCGCCGGCAGGTGCTTCGCGTACTTGTCTCCGATCATTTTCCAATCCAGCCCGTGCATGTTCTCGACGTAGAAGAAGTCACGGAGGAGACGCCAGGCGTCCCAATACATCTGGTTCCATTCCTGGACCGGATCGACGGTCAGCATCAGGGCGCCGGTCTTCGGCATGCCTGCCGTCGCGGGCACGTTGTCCCCCGAGACGTCCACCGCGCGCCTGCCGTCTACGAGCAGCTTCTTGTGGTCGCTGCTGACCTGGAACGATCGGCCCGGCGTTACGGTCCCGCCTGACTTCTTGGCGAGGTCGTAGTAGCTGATCTGACCCCCGCCCGCGAGCAGGACGCGGGTTCCGACCACTTGGATCTGGGAGTACGTCCCTGCAGCCACTGGAACCTGGATTCGGCGGCTGAAGAGCCCTGCGGCGTCCACCTCGTTCCCCTTGTCCTCAGGCTTGTCCTCCTTCGGCTTGTCCTCAGCAGGCTTGTCTTCCTTGGGTTTGTCCTCATTGGGAGCTTCTACATCGTTCTTCGTGAGGAAAGGACTCAGCGTCTTGGGCGAAACGGGCGCGACAAAAGCGAGGATCGTCTCGCCCAAGTTGAGTTGGTTCAGAATCGGGTCGCCATTGACACCCAGGCTCCGCTGAGAAAGGAAAGCGATGAACTTGCCGTCGTCGCTGAAGCTCGGCGTCGAGTCGGAGCCTAGCCCATCGGACACCATCGTGGACTGACCGGTCGCAACCTCGAACAGCGCTATGTAGCCCATGTCGTTGCCAATATCGACTCCTTGATGGACGATCCACTTGGAGTCCGGCGACCAGTCATGGGCGACGCCAAACCACGAGTAGGGCATCTCAACGACCTTCTTCTCGGAGCCGTCCGCGACCGAGACGATGCGAAGTTCCATCTCGCTCGTGCAGTAGTCAATCCACTTACCATCGGGCGACCACCCGATCGTCATGATCTGCCGCTTGCTTCCCTTTGTTACTGGTTTGGGATTTGAACCGTCTTCGTCCGCCACCCATACTTGAACTTCCCCCCCTTCATCGCTTGTATAGGCTACATGCTTTGCGTCTGGGGACATGACCGGCATTCGCAACCGAGCCCCAGAGACAGACTTCCAGACCCTCGCCTCGCCCTCGCCAAACGGCGCGTCCGCGATCTGTCCCCTCGTTTCCACCATCAGCCGCTTGCCCGTCGGGGTGATACTGGATCCCGAAACAAAGGTCTCCGCAGGAACCATGTACGGCCTCGTGCGGGCGTCGTCCGTCAGCATTTTGAACCGAAGCTCCGACGACTTTCCGGTGACCGTATCGTAGACGAAGGCACCCACCCCCTTCTCGTACACGACTCGCTGGCTGTCGCACCCAAGCTCGCGGACCTCCTCGTCGAAGGGGCCGGCGACGGTTTCAGGGCGACCACCTTCTGCGGGTACCCGCCTCAACAGAAACTTGCCTTCGTTCTCCAGCGCGTAGTAGATGTGGGCTCCACACCATACCGGGAACTCGCAGGTTCCCTTCTCTTGCGTAATCTGTCTGAAACTTGTGCCGTTATACACCCATATCTGGTTCTGCATACCGCCGATGTATCGCCACCAGGCCGCGTACCAACGATTGAGGCGAGTAAACGTGTATTGATTGCCGGTCGGTGCATAGCTTACATGCGAAGCAAACTCGAGCGGCATGCGCTGCTCCGCCCCGCCCGAGGAGGGAACGGTGTAGTATGCATAGTTTGTGGGATAGCCCGCCTTCCGGATCACTACGTTCTTGCCGTCTGGCGTCCAGCCCGTGACAGCCCGGAACATCTCGCTGAGGGTGAGCCGCGACGGCGCACCGCCGGAAGCGGGCATGACGTAGGCTTCCCGAAGCCCGTCGTATTCACCTTCGAAGGCGATCTTCGTACCATCGGGCGAGAACTTGGCGTTTCGCTCGGTGCCAGCGTCCGCGGTCAGTCGCCGGGCCTCCCCGTTCCCGATATCGCCCATCCATAGGTCGTCTTCCGAGGTGAAGACCACGCTCGATCCATGGATGTCGGGGTAGCGAAGGAACCGCGGAGAATCGGCAGTCGAAAGTAGCGTCAGACACACGACGGGCAACACGCCAGAAAAGTTACCTAATCAGGGCCTGCTCGGGCGGCTCCTAGCCGCCGATCTTTTCTTCCGCCTTGCGAATGTTCGCCTTGGCGGTCTCGTCGTCAGGCCAGCGCTTCAGGAGCGCTCGGGAAACTCGAATCGAGTCCTCGTAGTAGCCCAGGCGGTAGTAGCTTTGCGCCAGGAGCCGATAGGTCACCGAGTCCTTTGGGGGGATATCAGCCTGCAGGGTGGGTTCGAGCAGGGGCACGACCTTGGCCCATGCGCGCCTCTGGTACATCAACTGCGCCTCGTGATAGCGGGCGTCGGTGTACTTCGCGTTGTTCCGTGCGAATACTCGCATCATCGCCCAGGCTTCACCGGTCTCCTCGATGTTCCCGAGCATCCAGAAGAGGTTGCTCCAGATCTCCTCGTCTCGCGGGCGTGCTTCGGCGAGCAGGCGCAGGCTGGCAATGACCCGCGGATAATCGCCTTGGTCGAAGGCGACGTCCTGTTCCGACTGGAGCCGGTCTCGGGCATGGAGAAAGAGGCTGGACAGCTGCACGCTGGCGTCGGCGGATGGATCCTGATCTTGCGCACCGGCAAGTGAACCGCACACTCCGACCAGTATCGTCGCTAACTTTCGGAAAGGCGTCGTAAGAGTTCCTCCTTGACTACTGACGCATCGGCGCGACCGTTCGTCTTCTTCATTGCCAGCCCGACCAGGAATCCTAGGACTTGCTGCTTGCCGGTGCGGTAGTCCTCGACAAGACCGGGGTTCTCCGTGAGAATCTCGCCCACGAGGTCGGCCAGGGCGCCAGTATCGGAGATCTGAGCCAGGCTGAGCCGTGCCACGACGCTTCCGGGCCGCTCGCCAGTCCGAAACGTCTCAGCAAAGACCGTCTTCGCTGCCTTCCCGCCCAAAGTTCCAGAGGAGATGAGCTGGGTCAGCTCCACCAGGTGCTCGGGAGTGACAACCGTTGGGTCTCCCTCCATGCCCGGTACAGCCTGGCCCGCCTCGTTCAAGTGCTTCGCGAAGTCCGAGATCATCCAGTTGAGGATTGCTTTCGGGTCGCCGCCGAGGGCCACGCACGCCTCGAACCACTCTGCCCACTCCCTGTCTGCCACCATGCGGTCGGCGTCCTTCGGGCTCAGAGCGTACTGGTGGACGAACCGGTCTCTCACCGAGTCGGGGAGTTCGGGCAAGCCGTCGCTGATTCTAGCGAGGAAGTCCGCGTCGAACTGCATCGGGGCGAGGTCGGGGCACGGAAAGTAGCGATAGTCGTCCTCGTCCTCCTTGACTCGCATTACGTAGCTGCTCTGCTCCTCCTCGTTCCAGCCTCTGGTCTCTTGAGCCACCACGCCGCCTGACTCAAGGACTTCGGCCTGCCTAGCCACTTCGTACTCGATGCCAACTTGCAGGCTCCGCGTGCTGTTCAGGTTCTTGATCTCGGTCTTGGTGCCGAGATCATCGCTGCCCTCGGGTCGGATCGAAACGTTCGGCTCGCATCGCAGGCTCCCCCGCTCCATTCGACCGTCGCACACGCCGATCCATGCAAGTAAGTGCCTTAGTGTCTGCACATATCTCCGCGCCTCGGTCGGCGACGAGACGTCCGGTGGAAAGGCGGTCACGATCTCGAGCAGGGGCACTCCGGCACGGTTGTAGTCAATGCCCGTCCCTCCTCCGACCCCGTGTACGAGCTTTCCCGTGTCCTCTTCGAGGTGCACCCGCCGGATGTGGATGCGCTTGGTACCGCCATTGTCTGACTCGATGTCGAGCCAGCCGCGATAACCGACCGGGTTTGTCTCCCCATACTGGCTGGTCTGATAACCCTTGGGAAGATCGGGATAGAAGTAGCTCTTCCGGTGGAAGACCGACTCTCTGGCGATCGTGCACCTGAGTGCGAGAGCGGCACGCACCGCCATCTCGACCGCGGCCGCGTTCGGGACCGGCAATGCGCCGGGGAGCCCAAGGCACACTGGGCAGACCCGGGTGTTCGGCTCGCCACCAAACTCTGCCGCGCACCGGCAGAACATCTTGCTGCGCGTCGAGAGTTCGGCGTGGACTTCGATACCCACGCTAGTCTGATAGCGCGCCATGCACGAAGGATCGTACCTTCGTGCACTACAATCAGCGCGTGCGCAGGCCAACCCTGAGCCCTTCCAAACTCACGACCTATCTGGCGTGCCCCACGATGTACATGTGGACGTACGTGGACAGCCGCGGCAACTGGTACCTCAAGGCACGGCGCAGCTTCTCGTTTGGCACCAGCCTGCACAACGCCCTGCAACGGTTCCACGACTCTCGCGACGTCGGTGTCCAGACGGTGGACCAGGCAGTCGCGGCGCTCGAGGAGAACTGGGTGGAGGCCGGCTACTCCAGCCAGGACGAGATGCTCCAAGACCTTGCCGAGGGCAAGCAGATCCTCGAGCGGCACATCGAGAACTTCATCGCAGAGGCCCCGACCCAGGCCACGCTCTACGTCGAGAAGACCCTCACGTTGGATCTCGGACGCTTCATTCTGCGCGGCCGCGTGGACCGGGTGGACCAGCACGAGGACGGGACATTGGAGGTCATTGACTACAAGACGGGCCGGGAGACTGTCGAGCCCGACGATGTCGCGGGGAGCCTAGCCATGTCCTGCTACCAGCTATTGCTGAAGGAAGCGATGCCGGGCCACCGGGTCTTCGCGACGATCATGGCCGTCCGCTCGGGGTCGAAAGCCAGCAGCGGGATGGACGAGGCCGCTCTGAGCCAGTTCCGGGAAGACTTGGTCTCTCTTGGCGACGAGATCCTCGACAGAGACTGGCAGGGGCACGAACCAGTCGGGAAGCCGCTCTGCGCCGGTTGCGACTTCCTTCCCCTATGCCAGCGCTCCCCCGGCTTTATGGTGCCAAGCGAGGCTTAGCCGCGTAGTACCAGCCGTCCCGCAGCTTCTTCGTCGCGGCGTGCGATGGGGAGGGCACCACCATCGGCTCGGTGAGCTTTCTCGAACCAACCTGGAGCGAGACCGTCTTCGTCTCGCTGCCGCGCTTGACCACCATCTCGACGGTCTCCCCAATCGTTGACTTGGACTCCAGGGTGCGCAAGCCACGGGCTGGGTTGCCGCGGGCCGCGGACATTTCCGTGCCCGCGATGCTCACGATCACGTCGTCCGGCTCAAGCAGGAGCTTGGCGCTACCGGTCGCCGCGCCCACGAGGAGCACATTGTTCGTCCGGTCAAAGTTGCCGGCGATCCCGAAGCTCGGTAGCTCACGCTCGACCTGCTTGAGTTCCAAGCCCATCTTTGCGAGTTGCACTTCGACCGGTAGTTCTCCCGCCTTCATTACCCAGTCGTCGTACGCCGTGCCGAGCGCAGCACCGCCGAACCGGACCAGTTGCTTCCGAATCTCGTCCTCGCCGAATCCCGGCTTCCCTTCCTTGCAGATCTCGTTGAGGGCGATACAAACGTCGTCAAGCGATCTTCGTCCGGCAGTCTGGGTCCGCATCTCGATATCGAGGCAGAGGCCCACCAGCCAGCCCGTGTTGTAGTAGTTGACACCGTATCCGGCACTGTTGCCGCGTCCGTTTGCCGCCTCGCCAACCCGGTAGCTCGAGTCATAGGGGCTGACCTCAAACCTCTGCTGGTTCGAGCGGGTCCGATTCAGGTTGCTGACGATGTTTCCGAGGAAATACTCCTCGTCAAAGTAGCCGTAACGATGGAGCAAGACGTCCGCGTAGTAGTCGGTCACGCCTTCGAGCCACCAAAGTGCGCCGGTTTTTGGCAGCACTTGGTAGTCGAACGGTCCGAGCGGGCCGCTTCGGACCCGCTTTACGTTCCATGCATGGAAGTACTCGTGCGAGCAGACGCTGATCGTGCCTGGGCCGAGCCCGGTGGCGAGACCGATCTGGGTGCTGCTCAAGTGCTCGAGGCCCCAACCGCCGTCCTGGGCGTTAATGGGAGAGAAGTGCCAGACGTACTTCTTGAACGGAAGTCCGCCCCAGAAGTCGGACTGTGACTTCGTGACATAGGTGCAGAACTCGATCACCTTCTTGCGGTCGATCCCGGTCGCGTCACCGCTGTGATAGACGATCTGGTGGGGGACGCCTTCGACCGTGTACGTGTCCGAGAGGAAGTTGCCGACCGTCACTGGGTTGTCGGCGAGGACGTCATAGTCGTCAGCAACGTACTCATGGATCCCCACCGAGTCGAGGCCGCATGCAGACTCCCAGCCGCTCGGGAGGTTGAGCTTCAAAACGATTGGCTCCATGATTCGGCCGGCCAGGTACATGTAGGTGCTGGGGCCGGAGTAGTGCACCGTGCCGGAGTTCAGGCGGCCCGGCATGTTGTACCGGAACCTCACCTCGGTTCCGTCCCCAGCCTTGACCGACCATAGGGTGTCCGTGGGATGGTCCACCGATGTCTCGACGCTTCCCGCCCAGGCCTTCACGTCGCTCACCGACTTGAAGTGGTCGACGAGTCGGTACGAGCCGGGCGCCCAGTTGGGAATCTGAAAGTCCACCTTCCCGCCTCGGGCGGATGCGGTGATTTGGATCGTGAGTCCGCCGGTCGCACCATCCACAGTAACTTGGTACGTGGACTTTGCCACCGCCATCGGGGCAAGCAAAGCGAACGCAAGAACGAAGGCAGAATTGTGCCGCATAGAGAAGTATTACCGAAGATGGGCCCAATTCTGCTCCCGAGAAGGGCCCGATCCAAAGCCGCTCCCGTTGGTACATTGGATCGCGAATGAAGATCGTAGTCCCTATCAAGCGGGTCATTGACCCGTACGCCAAGGTGAAGCCGCTGGCCGACGGCTCCGGCCTCGACGTGGCCGGGATCAAGTTTGAGATCAATCCGTTCGACGAGATTGCAATGGAGGAAGCCGTGCGGATCAAGGAGAACGACCCTTCCACCCACACTGTGGCCGTGAGCATCGGTGGCCCAGAGTGCGAGGAGCAGCTGCGAAAAGCGCTCGCGATCGGGGCCGACGAGGCGGTCCTGATCGAGACAACGGATCCGCTTGACCCGAGCGTGATCGCGGCCGAGCTCGTCGCTTTTGTCCAAGATACGGCTCCAGACATCGTGCTCATGGGCAAGCAGGCGACGGACGACGACTCCAACCAGGTCGGCCAGATGATGGCGGCTGCACTCGGCTGGCCCCAAGCGACCTTTGCGTGCAAGCTCACCCCTGGAGACGGTGAGGTAGTCGTGGATCGCGAGACAGACTCCGGCGAGGAATCGCTGAAGATGAAGCTCCCATGTATCGTGACCACAGACCTCCGAATGAACCAGCCTCGGTACATCGCCTTGCCTGGCATCATCAAGGCTCGGAGCAAGCCGCTGGCGAAGCGGGCGCGGGGCACGACCGTCAGCCCGTCGGTTCGGCTTGCGAGCGTGGCCGCCCTGCCGTCGCGGCCGCCGGGGCGCAAGGTCGCCAACGTGGACGAGTTGCTGTCTGAGCTGAAGTCTCGAGGGTTGGTATGAAGCTTCTCTGCATCGCGTTCTCCGAGGTCGAGCTCGCCGCGTGCGGCGGCCTGGCTGGGGCCCTGGGATCCGAGTTCGACGTCTTGCTGGTCTCCGGCCAGGCGAGCGGCGGTTACGGTACCGGACGGATCATGTCTCTGGGAGAGACCGAGCCGCCGACGGCAGACCGCTTCGCTCCGTGTATCGTCGCGGCAGCGAACGGCTACTCCCACATCGCCGCGGTGTCGTCGATGGCCTCGAAGGACGTGATTGCCCGCGCTGCAGGTCTCGCCGGTGCGGCAATGGTCACCGATGTGGTCAAGATCGAGGCACCGAACCGGTTCGTGCGTCCGATCGTTGCGGGAAGCATCCTTGCCACGGTCGAGACCCTCGTCGAGCCCGTATACATGACGTTCCGTGCCGCAGGCTTTCCCGTTGTGGAAGCCGGCAGCCCAGCTGTGACGGCGGCCGCGCCGCCTCTCGGGATAGAGCTTGCCACGAGGCTCGGCTCTACCATCCGTGGCGGTACCCGTCCTGACCTCTCCCAAGCTAAGACTGTGGTCACCGGTGGCCGTCCGCTGAAGGACTCTACGACTTTTGAGCAGGTCATGGGAGGCTTGGCCGACAAGCTGGGGGCAGCGGTAGGAGCGACTCGCGCAGCCGTGGACAGCGGGATAGCGCCGAACGAGCTGCAGGTCGGGCAGACAGGCAAGATCGTTGCGCCTGACCTCTACATAGCCGCTGGGGTCAGCGGCTCGACCCAGCATGTGGCTGGGATCAAAGACAGCAAGACGATCGTGGCGATCAACAAAGATCCGGACGCACCGATTTTTGAGGTCGCTGACCTGGGGCTCGTGGCAGATCTGTTCGAGGCGATTCCTGAGATGATCTCGAAGCTTTAGCGAGCCAATATGAGCCAGCGGAAAACGCGTAGGGGAGAGCAAACACGCCCCCGCGGCTCATGGAAGTTATACCGCTGGTGGGTCGGTTCACGCAAGCACTAGGACTCCTATCGCGCGTCCACGGTCGCAGCCTCGCTGAACTTGACTCTGAATCGTTTCAAAGGCTCTGGATCTCCGTCCGGATGCACAGCCGAGGCGAGGAGCGCGGCAAAGAACCGTTGGTCAGGATCGATCCAGAGCATCGTCCCAGTGAAGCCCGTGTGGCCCACCGACCGCTTGCCCCAGGACGGCCCTGCAGAGCTGCCCACTGTCGACTTCAAGTGCCAGCCGAGCACTCGGTCAGCGTTGGCGCCCGCCGGATCGGTGTAGCGCTTCCAGACACCTTTGGAGAACGGCGCGCCGCCCCCCAGGATGGCTTTCGCATAGGTCGCCACGTCTCGCGCCGAACCGAACAGTCCGGCATTGCCACTCACCCCGCGTTGGAGCCATGCCAGCGGGTCGTGCACCTCGCCGGTGACCCACGGCAGGGGCGGCCTGCGGCCTGCGCGGGCCAAGCATCGATCGCGCCAAGGCTCCCAAGCAACCGTAGGCGCGACCCCTTCTAAGCCAGGGTTGTATCGAAACCCGGTCTCCAGCGGGGCATTGACAAGCTCATTGAAAAGAGCGTCGATTGGCTTCTTCGTCGTTCTGTGCAGTGCTTCGGCGAGGCGGATGTAGCCGATGCAGGAATAGACCGGAGGGCCACCGAGCTTGTTCGGGTCACCGAGTTCCAAAATGGCGGCACGAGCCCGCTCCCCTTCCAGGCCCTTGCCCTCGAGGTTGCAGTACGCGGCCGCGCCAGAGTCGTGCCGGAGGAGGTTCTTGTACGTCACCCCCTTTCCTGCAAGCTCAGGAAGGCCAGTATCCACCGACTCGCCCGGGGAGAACTCGCCGCGGTCGTCGAGCACCATGCAGACCGATGCGACAGCGATGGGCTTGGTGAGGCTGGCAAGGTCGAAGACGGTGTCCTCGTCCACCGCCTGAGAATCCTGGGCGTACGTGAACCTTCCGGAGGCAGCAAAGCGGATCTCTTCCGCAGTGCCCCAGGCGGCGGACGCTCCCGGCGCCGCGCGAGCATTGACTAGCTCATCCAGTACTGCCTGGACGCTCATTGCACGAGTGTGGCACCGTGGACGCGCAAACCGCCCATGGATTCGCCAGCGTCCATACTCACGGAGACGACTTTGCCGGGCTTTTCCCACCTCATGCGGAACAGGCCGAAGCCGTTCTTGGAGGCGAGCGCTGTACTCGGCCTGCGATCCTCGGCAGACCTGGCATGGGCTCCATACCGGACGACAGCAGACTGCCTGCTCCCGTCCTCGAACTCGACGGTGACCGTTGCGAGGGGATGGCCGTCGCCGAGCCACGCCACGCAGTCTACGAGGAGGGCCAGCTCGCTTGCCGTGGTACCGACCCGCAGGGTGACGGGCGAAGCGCCTTCCCTGCCTGCCCTGGAAATCGGAGTGTGAAGCTGGATCGGTGGGATCGTGTAGAAACCGACACGACCCAGGCGTGCCTCGCCCTCCAACGCGCCAAGGGAGAGGGCGGTGCCGGCGAGACTGCTCGGCTCGAGCGGCGCCTCGAGCAGGGCACGGGCCACATACCCCGCCGCGCCGGCAGGCGGCGCCTTGCCCGACCAAGCCCATGACGCCGCCTCGGCATACGCCGCAAACTGTCCAGGCTCCCGGTAGAAGGCACCTTCGTCCGTCGAGTGTCCCGCCCAGGTGGTCTGGAGCATCCCGGTGCCAAACATCGCGGCGGCGAGGGCGGTCCCCTCGATGTTCTTCGGCTTGTCCCAACTGGCGGCCACGACCCGATGGCCCCGCTTTGTCCAGAGCGGAAGGCTCACGTACTGGGACGGATCCTTCTCGGCCGCATAGTGCCAGTCCGCGATTCGCCACGACCTGGGGAGGACGGCACGACGCTTGGCAGCCTCGGCCTCGCTCGGCGCGTGCGCCGCGCCCAGGGCTTCGCTCGGAGCCAACATCACGTCTCCCCAGGCCATGGCTTCCACCTTGTGGCGCTTCGCCACCGAGTCGAGATAGGGTACGGCCGCGGTCCAGAGACGGGTTTCAAGGCCCGGATCGTCGGGCAGGCCACGGTTGCCGAACTCGTCGAGCCCGAAATGCACGGTCTTCGGCCCGAGCAGGTCAACGGCCTCGTCCCAAACGGCTCCGATCTTCTCCCGCGCCTCCGAGCGGCGGACATCCAGCGTGTACGGCACATCGGGGTTGACCGCGAAGTGCTTCAGCCGCCCGTTTGCGAAGAGCCATTCCATGTGCCCCAGGCTCTGGATCAGCGGGATCGGCTCCACGCCCGCGCCGCGATACTGCGCGAACACCTTCGCAAGGCCCGGTTTGGACTGGTCGGTGACCGGGCCGGAAGGAAGGCTCTCCCACGCAGTGCGCTCGCACTGCACCACCACGTGGTTGAACCGCAGCGGGGCGAGCACGTTCGTCGCCAACCGGTCGTGCCACTCGGGCGGGCCCTGGAACAGGTGGACGCCTCTCCACCGAATGGTGGGCCAGTCCCTCACCGTTTGGTGCTTCCAGCCGACTTGGCCCGCACGAACCGTGGCGAGCGAAGCCAGGCATACGAGGCCATGGCCCAAACCGGCCTCGTCCTGGCCCGAAACCTCGACGCCGGAGTCCCCGACCACAATCTGGAACCCTTCGGCCGGAAGCCCAAGGCCACCGACGCGCGTGGTCAGGTTCGCGGGCGCACCGCTTTGACCCTGGAGCCGCCACCGCGCCCTGAGAGATCCCATCGCGGTCTCGGCTCCCTCGCCCGCGAGCGCGGTACCCATCGGCAGCCAGCCAGAACGCTCCACCCGCTCCCGGGGTGCCGGGACGAGCGGCAAGGGTGCGGCCGGCTCGACAGCCCCGGCGAACGGCGACGCGGAGGCAGCCTTCTCCATCGGCGCGGGACGCAGCCGGCCCGGTGCGGCGATGTCCCAGACCGCCGTGAATTCCACCGTCTGGTTCGGGCCGATCCGCACCGACTCCTGCCCGACCCAGAGCGCTCCGCGCCCGAGCGCCCACCCGTCCTCCGAGCCCCGCCCGTCCAGCAGGCTGAGCCGCGTTGGCGGATCCGTGGACACGTCCATCGTGATCACCGAGCCGCCGATGCGCACCCTCTCGCCGGACGCGCCGACCCGGCGGGCGTGCCGCGCCCCCTCCATCGGTCGGGCCAGGGGCCAAGGAGTGCCGTCGTCCACGACGGCCGTGCCGTCCGCAAAGCAAGAGCTCCACAGCAGGCCCAGCGCGTTCTCCAGCCTCGCCGGACGGTCCCCCTTCCACGTGAAGCGGTACCGCACCTCGAAGCCGTCCCGCGTCCGCTCCACGCTGTGGGTACCGGTGAACCGCCCGTCCAAGGCGAGGAACCGGACGCTCGTCCTCCCATCGCCGTGCCGCTCCACCGTCTGGGGCGCCCATCGGGAGCTGTAGAGGCCCGTGCCGCTCGCCGCGTCGAAGAGTTGGAACGACGAGCCCATCACGATGGGGATGTCCATCACGCTCACGCTCAAGCCCGTGAACGTCGAATACTCCAGCGAGACGCTGGGCGCGGACGCGAGAAGGGCGAGCGCCGCGATCACCGGGGCGAGGCCGCCATGTCGCTCTCGGTCTCGTCGGTCGAATAGTAGTACGGGGTCCGCGACTCGAACTCCCCGGCGCACGTGTCCACCATCTTGTACGCTGGCGCGGAATCGGGCAAGCCCTCGACAATCGTCTTGATCTTTGCAAGGAACCAACGGTCAACCTTGGACAGACTATTCACCCGCTCGATCGTCCATCCTCGCCGCAGGGCCTCCGCGAGCGCCCACAGGCCCCGGTCGGTCGGCACCCGCAGCAGCTCCTCGAGCCCTTCGTCCGTCGCCTTTCTCATCTCGGGATCGTCCAAGGTCTTGCAACGGACCTCGAGCCCGGCCACCGCTTTGACCAGGGCCCTCTCGAACGACCGATCGATCGCCATGACCTCGCCCGTCGCCTTCATCTGCGTCCCGAGAGTCCGGTCGCCGGCAACAAACTTGTCGAAGGGCCACCGCGGAACCTTCACCACGCAATAGTCCAGGCTCGGCTCGAACGAGGACTTTGTGGTCTTCGTGATGCTGTTCGGGATCTCGTCCAGCCTCATTCCCAGCGCGATTTTCGCCGCGACCCGGGCGATCGGGTAGCCGGTGGCCTTCGATGCCAGCGCCGACGACCGCGAGACCCGAGGATTGACCTCGATGATGTAGTAGTCGAAGCTGTCCGGGTTCACCGCCAACTGCACGTTGCAGCCGCCTTCGATCCCCAGCGCGCGAATGATCTTCAGCGAAGCCGTCCGCAGCATGTGGTACTCGATGTCCGTGAGGGTCTGCGAAGGCGCGACCACGATCGAGTCGCCCGTGTGCACCCCCATCGGGTCCAGGTTTTCCATGTTGCAGACCGTGATGCACGTGCCCGCCGAGTCCCGCATCACCTCGTACTCGACCTCCTTCCAGCCCAAGAGCGAGCGCTCGATCATGAGTTGGGAGCGCATCGAGAGCTTCAGCCCCTTGCGCCCGATCTCCCAGAGCGCCTCCCGGTCCGAGGCGACCCCGCCGCCCGTCCCCCCCAGCGTATAGGCGGGACGGACGATGCACGGGTACGGGACCGTCTCCAAAAGCGCCTCCAGCGCGGCCTCCGACTCCACGATCCAGCTTTCGGGCACCGGCTCGCCGATCTCCCGCATCAAGGAGCGGAACAGCTCGCGGTCCTCGGCCATCTGGATGGACTCCAGCCTCGTGCCGAGCAGCCGGACGCCGTACTTTTCCAAGACTCCGGCGGCGGAGAGCTGCGCCGCGAGGTTGAGCCCGGTCTGGCCGCCGAGCGTGGCCAGCACCCCGTCGGGCCGTTCGCGGGCGATCACCCTTTCGCAAAACTCGACGGTGAGGGGCTCGATATAGACGGCGTCGGCGGTCTCCGGGTCGGTCATGATCGTGGCCGGGTTGCTGTTGATCAGCACGACCTCGCAGCCTTCCTCGCGGAGCGCCCGGCAAGCCTGGGTCCCGGCATAGTCGAACTCTGCGGCCTGCCCGATCACGATCGGGCCGCTTCCGATGACGAGGATCTTTTTCATGCTGGGAGGCCCGGCGCCCTACGGCACGATTGTGGCCGGTCCGTCCGCGCGATCCTGGGGAGGGGGGCGGGCGATGGCCGCAGGCGGGCCGCGCCGACGCGACTCTTCCCGACCGCGGGCCCAGGGCCGGGGCGGCGGCCCCGGAACCTCGGGCGGCCCCGGCAAGGGTCCCGGCGCGAGACGGGAAGGCTCGGGCGGCCCCGGCAAGGGTCCAATCGCGAGACGGGAAGGCTCCGGCGGCCCCGGCAAGGGTCCAAGCGCGGGCCTGGAAGGCTCCGGCGGCCCCGGCAAGGGTCCAAGCGCGAGACGGGAAGGCTCGGGCGGCCCCGGCAAGGGTCCAAGCGCGAGACGGGAAGGCTCCGGCGGCCCCGGCAAGGGTCTAGGCGAGGGTTCGAAGGATCCAGGCACGCTGATTCCTCATTCGCCGAACTTCTTACGGAGCCACTCGTAGACCCTTCGCTGCTCCGCCTGACCCGCGCGGCGGATCTTGGATATCAGCCAATGGTCGCTCGGCTTCTCGGCCGTGACGTTCTTCGCCCCTTGGTTGCAGGTCGAGCAGAGCGCTCGCAGGTTCGCGAGTTCGTCCTTGCCGCCCAGGCTCTTGTCCTTGATGTGCCCGATGTGCAGCCGAACCGTGCGGCCGGTCTGCGGATCAATGTCGCCGGGCGTCATCCCGCACATTTGGCATGTAAACCCGTTTCTATCCAGCACCTGGGCTCGCAGCTTTGCCGAAATGCCCCGTCCAAAGGAAACGTCCTTCGACTTCGGCAGCTTGACGAGCATGTACTGCCCGGGTTTGAGGTCGGTCGTGTCGTTGTGCGTGACGATGGGCCACCCTTCCTCGTCCCGTATCTCTCGCACACGCCGCGCCCATTCGGTCACCCCTTCGCCTGCGGCCTTCTGCAGCTGTTGGGAGGTCAGCACCTTCCCGACGTGGGCCAGGAAGTACTCTCTGAGGCGGGACTTGGCGCTCACGTCACGCTTCTCTTCGCCTCCCGGGCCGATCGGCGGCCTGCACACCGACGAACCTCATCATTGCCCTGCCGACGTACTCGGCGTAGGCGGGCGGAATGGCCTCGTTCAGCTCGTTCTTGGTCATCCAATGGATGCCCATGGCCTGCCGGGCAGCTGCGAGCGTACAGTTGCCGCCTCCGGTGACCTGCACATAGTCCGTCCACTCGTTCGTCTTGCCGTAGTGGTTCTTTCGCTTGTCGAACGTGTGTACGAGCGGGTGCTTCGGATGCTGCGGTTCCATGATGAGGAAGTTGGCCTCGAAGAGCCGGTGCCGAATCACCCTGAGCTCGGGAAACATGGTGCCGCACAGGACGACGGGCGCGATGAGCGGTGCGCCCTCTACGTTCTCGATCACGTACGGGAGCCCGGTCTCCCTCAGCATTTCCCGCACCGGCTCGATCAGCCGGGGCCACATGTGGCCGTTGCCGTTCCGCTTGGCAAGATCGGAGTACGACTGGCACGGAGGCGACGCGTGGATCGCTTCGAACCCGAGCAAGAACTCGCGATCGAGCTCCATCACGTCGGCCTGGATGAACTCATACGGATAGCGAGGCTGCGGACTGACGTCCACCCCCACGACATCGAAGCCCGCGCGGTGGTAGCCTACTGCGGCCCCGCCGGCACAACAGAACAGGTCCAAGAGCCTTGGACGGACGCCGTCCGCCTGGATCTCGTACGTCCCGCTGTCCTCCTTGCCCACCATAGGCAACCTTCCGACGTTGTGGCCTCCCCGCTGGATTCCGCCCCTTCCCCTTGTTTTCAACATGTAGACATTCTACCACTATTCGCAAGCTGTGTCAATCCGTTCCCCGTAGTTACCCTACAGAATCCTGCGGGTGTGCCGATCACCGAAAATGAGGTAGCAACGAAATGCCACTCGTACCAGACTCCATCGACGCGGCCCTGCTCTGGGCCACTGACCACATCGCCACCTGGGACGCCGAGGTGACCGCCGGTGGGCCGGGCGGGGCCTACGGGCTCGACGCCTCGGACATCACCGCGCTCGAGTTTGCGCTGTCCACCGCCGACACCAACCGCGACGCCGCGATCTCGGCCCGGGCCGAGAGCAAGTCGGCGACCCTGCTCCAAAACTCCAGCATGGAGAACCTGCGCGACCTGCTCGCGATCGCCGTGAGCAAGATCCGCGTCTTTGCGAGCGAGGCGAGCGACCCCGCCGTGGTCTATGCCGCGATGGACGTGCCGCCGAAGGCCGACCCGACCCCGGCGCCTCCGCCCACGCCGCCCACCAACGTGCAGGGCGAGCTGACCAACGACGGATATGTCGCGCTCTCCTGGACCGCGACGAAGGTGAACGGCGACTTCTGGTCGGTGTGGAGGCAGCTCTCGACGGGCGGTTCCTTGACGCTGATCGGGACGACCGCGAGCAAGAAGTTTACGGACGACTCCATCCCGACAGGCGCGCAATGGGCGCAGTACCGCGTCCGTTCGCACCGCGGCGACGAGATGAGCGAGTCGAGCGAACCGGCTCAGATCCTCTTCGGCGTCGCAGCGGCCGCCTAAGCCTGTTTGCGCTGGGTTCTCCTGGCGCTTCTGCGATCGGGGGTCGGGCTTTGGCACGGCCCCTGCTTTTTCTTTGCCCCTGCCGTGCCGAGGCGGGGCCCCAACGCAGAGCGGGCCGGACGCTTTTCGCGCCCAGCCCGCCCGTCTTTGCGGTGATTCGACCTACCAGTCTCGGCCGCCGCCGCCGCCTCGGCCGCCGCGGCCTCCCCCGCCATAGCCTCCGCCGCCGCCGGAGCGGGGCTCACGAGGCTTGGCCTCGTTCACGAAGATTTTTCGACCGTCGAGGTCCACTTCGTTCATTCCTTCGATCGCAGCCGCGACCTGGTCGTCCTCGACGTCCACAAACCCGAACCCACGCCCTTCGACAATTCGGGCCTGGGATGCGCCATAGGGTGCGAACGCCTCCCGCAACGTCGCTTCCGACGTGCCATACGAGAGGTTGCCTACGAACAATGACTTTGCCATTCCTTGATCCTTGAACGCGTACGGGGCTGGGAAGTCTGGTGCCAGGCCTGGGCCTGTGCCGGTTGTTCGCGCGCCTTTTCTGCGTCTCACCGACATTCTGACAGGTACGCGTGCGATTTCTACACTGATAGGGATTCGTCCCTGCAAGCCGGATCAGCCCAGAACGAGCAGGCGGCCCGCCACGACCCCTCCCCACCGGGCCTCGACCACGCGCCGGACCGCGAGCGAGCGGCCGTTCCACGTGACCGGGTCTCCCTCGACCGCGGTCGTGGCCTGGCCGACCAGGCAGAGCACGTAGGGCGGGACCATCGCGTCGAGCGTGGAGACCGGAAGGTAGAGCCGCATGGTGCCGAACGATGCCAGGGAGAAGACGCCATGGGCCGGTTGCCCAGCGAGGGCGAACGCGTCGCCGTTTCGGGTGACGTGCCCCAGGACCCGGCGTTGCAGGGCGGTCACTCGTCCTCCCCGGTGCGTGACCCCCCGGCCGCGACCCCCAGTGTCCCCGCGAGAGACTCCGGAGACTTGAGGAACGACAGCAGCCTGGAGAACGCCTGGGCCTTGAGTCCGCTCGGGTCGATCTCCGAACCGCCTGGCGCGCCGATCTCGAAGAAGCCGAACGAGAAGGACTCCGATGCGCCCGGCTCTCGCCCGAGCTGGGCGAGCAGTTCCCCGGCGACCGCCTCGACCGCCCCTAGGTTCAATGTCGCCTGCAGTCCGAAGTTCCCGGTGTCGGCGAGGGGCTCGCTACGGATCGCGAACTCCAAGACGGGAACCCACTGCGCGACGAGGTTGGCAACGAGGGTGTCGAGCGCGGGATCGGTGACACGCGACTTTTCCTTCACCGCGGAAACGGTGACGACAAGGCTCATCGCACGCCCCCGGCCTTCTCGGCGACGCGGCGAAGCAGCCGGTTGTGCTCTGCGATCGCCTGGGACAGATCCTCGATCGAGCCCCGGAAGGATCCGATCGTCGCCTCCTGCCGCACGAGCGACTCCTGGAGGAATGCGACGAACCGGTCGGTCGAGCGTTGTTGCTGGGTGAGCGTCATTCGCGCAAGAGTGAAGGACGCGCCGACGAAGGCCGCCAGGACGGCGAGAAGCTCAGTCAGGTTCTGCATGGGATGGGGTGGGGCCCGGCGAGGGCCCCTGGGGTCATCGGATCTTGGTCAGGCTGCTGAGGAGACCAAAGAGGCGGCGGGCCTCCTGCTCTACGAGCACCATCTCGTCACGGAGCGCGTTGAGGTCGGCGCGGCGCATGTCGAGGAGGGCCTTTTCGAGCGAGGCGATGAGTGCCCGGAGCCGGGCCGCGAACTTCTTGCCCGCGACCACCAGGCCGAAGAGTGCGCCCAGGCTGCCTCCCAGCCCGAGGGCGGTGGCGAGACTAAGCCAGCTTTCCACCGTATGCCGCCTGCCAGAGGCCGTATCCCACGTTGTACCGGGCCCGGATGCCGTAGAAGTATCGGTCGCGCATGAACGCCGACTCGCTGCCCGAGTTGGACTCGAGGGCGGTGAACTCGACCGGGACGTCCGAGCGCTGCTGGAGCACGATGCCCTTGATCGGCCGGGTGGTGTCGAGCAGGAACCAAGCATCCTCCTGACTCCCGGTGACATACGGGGAGACAACAAGGCGTAGCCGCCCTCGGAAGGCGTTCATGTAGTCGGTGGGCGACGTCCCAGCGGTGCCTGTGCCCTTGTAGACGACGACGGGGCTCTCGACCAGCTCGATCGCCTCCCACATCTTCTTGGGCCCGACGACCAGAGTGTCCGGAACGATGCCGATCGGGGTTCCGCTGTCGTCGCGATAGCGCATCATCGCCGACATCGCGTCGGCAATGCTCGTTGCGCTGAGCTGGGCGGTGGTGGTGTTGCTCTCAGTCGCCGCGGCGAAGGTCGGGTGCGCGGTGCTGAAGAAGGACAGCCCGTCATAGCCGATCCCAGTTCCGCCGGCAAGCAGCGACTCGACCACGATTTGGTGCCGGTGCTGGCTGACCCGCGTCGCTAGGTCTTGGACCCGGAGCCGGATCAGGTCGATCTGATCATCCTCGATGGCGCGTCGGTCCACAGCGATCGTGCTCTCAAAGACCTTGTCCTCGATGGTGACCGAGTAGGACGCCATGCCCTGGGGGCGGCGTTCGTCGACGAACTCGCGCATGGGCGGCGATGCGCCGAGCCAAGCGTACTTTTGCACGGGCTGGGTCGTGCTCACCACAGTGGCGATCGTGTTGGCGATGCTGTCCTCGACCTTGGCGCGATAGGCCAGCTCGAACTCGGTCTTGAGACCGGGCAAGAGGAGGTCGGGAATATCGGATTTTGTTAATGCCATGCTTTGTTCCTTGTACTAAACGTTGTAGTTGTCAATGCGGACTCGGACTCCCGCCTGGCCGGTCGATGCCGCCTCCACGGCCACGATCGTGCCGACCTTGTACTGGTTGGTAAGGCCGACCGTGGAGATCTGGACCTCCCAGTCGGTGGTGCAATAGACCTCCTTGCCCACGTCCGCCTGGACAGGGGCGAAGCCGGCGGCGGCCTTGAAGACGAAGGCCCCGGCCTTGGTCGCGTTCACGCTCTTGGCGCCCGCGGCTCCACCGGTGTTGTCCACCGTCTCGTTGGCGATGCCGACCAGCTTCAGGCCTGCGGTCGCCTGGGACATAGGAACCGCCATTCCGGCGGCGTTGACGCCGACGAGGGCGCCCTTGAAGACCTTGACGTTGTTCAGCTTGTACGCCACGACCAGTCCTGGCCGCTCGTACGTCTCGAATGGTTTGTTTAGAGCCATGTTGGTTTTGGGTGGCGGCTACGCCGCCGGGTCGTCCTTCCTGCGGCGCGCGATCTCTTCCAAGCTCACGCCCGGAAAGTGGCGGCGATAGAAGTCGGCTTCTTCGGGAGGCAGGTCAGCTCGCGACGGCCCCTTCTCGGGCACGGTCTGACGAAACATCGAGTGGATCGGAGCCGCTTCCAAGAGGTTCCGAGCAAGCCGGGAAACCGGCACGCTCGCGCCGTCGAAGAGGACCGCTTCCTCGCATCCAAGCAGCGCCCTGGCGTGCGGGAGCTGGGCCGGGACGGCCTTGCCTTGGGCCACCAGGCCCTCAAGCCAATCGTCGTGCTTGGCGGCCAGATACTGGGCTCGTTCGCTCTGCCACTCGGTCTCCCACTCGTTGGCAAACTGCACAGGGGAGGAAAAGAGTCGGGCCGAGGCGATTCGCGGCGAGCGGACCAGGCTCACCTCGCGCACGGAAGAGAGGTCAGAGTCCAAGCCAAGCGAAAGCGACCGGGCGCCCGAACTCTCGATGAGACCATGCGCCTGCTCGGTCAGCGCGATCGTTCCGAACAGTTCGTCTCCCTCGGCCTCCAGGGCGGTGAGGTAGCCGATCTCCAAGGGGGATCGGGCGTGCTCGATCAGCACCGGCACAGGAAGGTCGAAGTTCGCGGCGAGCTGCTCGAGGTGGGTCGGGAGGACGGTCACACCCTTGTCCGGGTATTCGCCGACCTCAAAGAGCTTGGCCTTCCGGTCCACCCAAATGGCGTTTGCTGCCAGGTAGCTGGGAACACCCTCGCCCGCCTCTTCCAGCTGTGCTATGAGTTGGGTGCGGTCCGCTTCGGAGGCCAGCACTCGAGTGCCGCGGTAGCCTGGCCCCCAAGACGCCGCCTTGCGAAGCCCTTCGAGAGAGCCGGGAACCTGGGATTCTTTGGTGTCGTTCATGACGGTTCGTAGGCAAGGCCCCCGCCGCCGGAGATCGTCAACCAGCGCTCCGCGCCCAAGGCTGGGAAGCCCTAGGACGAGGGGGACTCCGGACTCAAAGACCCGTTCAAAAGTGCTAAGCTCTAGGTTCGCCGAACGGCCTTTGACCGTTCGAGGATCTCGCTTTGGCCAACGCAGCTACCGCCACCACCCCAGACATCGTCGCCAGGGAGTACGCCGACCGCATCGTGTTGGAGCAGCTCACCGCCCTTCACGAGGCGGTGAAGCCCGGAGAGATCGCCGACCGCCTCAAGGATCGAGGGATCGGCCTGAGCACCGTCCGCTCCCTCCTCGCGTCCAATCCGGACAAGTTTGCCTACCACGAGCGACGATGGGTGCCCGCGGCACGAGTGGTCGGATCGGGCCTGCCCATCGCTGAGGCGGTCCGGCTCGCGGTCGACCGGTTCGGTGGTCCGATGCCTGCCTCGCTCGTCGCCTTGGAGATCTCCCGGGTCTATGGCCTGGACGAAGAAAGGGCCGAGCGCACCGTGTCCAGGATCGCGGCCAGCGACAACACCCTCTTGCTCACCAAAGACGGCCAGATCGCAACCGCCAAGATGGTCTTTGCCGCGGGCGACGAAGGATCCGACCGAGCCCTCGCTCTCAACCAGGTGGATCAGGCCGAAGTGGACAAGGTCACCAAGGAGCTCGCGAAAATTGACTGGCTGTCCGGCGATGCGATCGTAGAGGCCCTGGACAAGGCAGCTCCGGTCAGCGCCAAGGTTCTCGGGGCGGTCGCTTGGCGTGCCTTGAACCCCGAAGACCCGCAGGCAGAGCACCATTTCAATTGGCGCAAGTTCAATGCGGAGCTGCTCAGCGTGCCTGGGTTCGTTTACGGCGCAGACGGCACGATCTACCCCGAGAAAGAGGTCAAGGACTGGATTTCCAAGGCCGCGAAAGTGGCCGAAAAGGCTAAGGCCGTGATCGAGATTGAAGACGCGGCACCGCTCGAGCTCAAAAAGGCCGACGTGGACAAGATGGTGAAAAAGGTCGCCAGCTCCGACGAGTCCGTCACCGCGACCAGCCTGCTGGAGCACGAGTTCGAGATCACGCCGGCAGTCAAGACGTTCCCCGACGACCTTGCGACCATAATCGACGCCCTCAGGGCCGACAAGAGCCTGGCATGGGTCGGTGGAGACCGATTCCGGAAGGCCGGAAACACCGCCGATGGCATCGGCGCGCTCCCTGCCCCGTTCGAGTTCGTCGTTTCCGATCTTAAGGACGAGGAGGGCGAACTGGTGGACGTCGAGCTCACCGACGACGGCCTCAGTACTTCGTTGCGAAAGCTGATCGAACATCCGCTCGCCACCGACGTGAACGACGAGGACGATCACGCCGCCCCGAAGAACCAGCCGGACTCCATGCGGCTCGTCTTGAAGCCGATCCATCGCGAGCTTGGCACCTTCCCGCTGTCGCAGTTCCCCACGGACTGGTTCGACACGGAGCCCAAGATCCAGGAGCTCGTCTGGCGAACCGAGGACGACAGCGAGCACTCCTTCTGGCTCAATACCGAGGTCCGACTCGTATTTGGCCTCATTGACCTTTGGCTCGACCAGCCGGTCGAGTCGGGCGCTGTCTTCACGCTGACCCGCACCTCGAAGCCCAACGTCTTCGAGTTCGCATGGATGGGGCAAAACGACCCGGTCGTCTATGTGAGCAGCCAGCGCATGGAAGAGCTGCGCGAGATTGCGGCAGAGTCGGAAGGCAAGTCCTCCTACCAGCTCGTGCGCGAAGTGATGGGACACTGGCCGAAGGGCGTGGACTTCCTAACGCTCCTTTGGGAGGTCAACGTGGTTCGCAGAACGAGCCGCCGAATGCTCGCCAGCCTTCTCAGCGGATACGTCTGCTTCTACCAAAGAAGCGGCTCCCCGGTCTGGCACTACGACCATAAGAAGGTCGAGCAAGGCTTCGACAAGACCAAGAGGAAGTTTGTCAAGAAGGACTAAGAGTCCCCGACTCTCACGATCGTAGGTACAATTCCCGCTCGCAGACCACCATGGCCAACCTCAAGTCGTCCAAGAAAGACCTCCGCCGCAGTTCAGTCCGGCGGGCCAAGAACCAAGGCATCAAGACGTCCCTCAAGACGTACGCCAAGAAGGTTCGTAAGGCCGTCGAGGAGGGCGACAAGGCCGCCGCCGAGGCCGCCATGGTCGTGGCCCAAAAGCAGTTCGACAAGGCCGCCCAGAAGGGTGTGATCCACAAGAACCGATCCTCGTCCCGAAAGTCGTCGCTCGCTCGAGCCGTCGCCTCGATGGACTGAGGAGTTACTTCGCTTCGACAGGCACACCTGGCAAGGAACCGACCGCAAAGATGTGGTCGTCCTTGTTCACTCCCTTGATCGTGTGACGGCCCGAGTCGTCGGCTTCTTCCATTCCTTGCCAGACCGGCGAGGTCGTCTCTCGCCAGTAGACGCCGTACCGCTCGCCCTTCGTCGCTTGCCAAAGCACCGTCGTCGAGTGTCCTTGGTCTCGGCTGATCCGTACGTTTTCTGGGGCAGGGCCCGCCATGGCCAGCGCCTCTAGGGCTAGGAGATTGGCTCGGCAGACCTTCGCCAAGTACTCCTTGTCCACATGCTGGGGCAGGTCTTCGGGGGTGTGCTGCCTCGTGTACTCCTCAAAGACCTCGATGAACCGCACGCCCGGAAAGCCTGCTTCGACAAACGGCGTGTGATCCCCACCGCGGCCGAACCTGTCCCGTCGAAAGACGAGCTTGATCCCGAAGCCGTTGTCCGCGTCCGCGTTGATCCAGGCGACATAGCGGGCGAGCTCGCGACTCCCGTGATCTCCCTCCTCACTGAAGACCCTGACCCGATCCCTATCGCTCTGCCCCTCAAGGTTAATGCTGGAGCCGACGGTGTCGTTGTTCAAAACTCCCACGATGTGCCAACCCGAGTCCTTGGCCCTCGTCGCCAATGCGCGGGCACCGAGCAGGCCCTGCTCTTCCCCGCTAAACGCGACGAAGACCAAGGTGTTCCTGAGTTTCTTTCCAGAGAGAAGGCGCGCGCACTCGAGTGCGACCGCGACACCGCTCGCATCGTCGTTTGCGCCAGGTGCCCGGCCAGACTTCGGATCCACAGCTAGGTTGAGCGAGTCGATGTGCCCTCCGATCAGCACGCGCGTGTCGGTCTCTCCAGGAAGGACGGCCACCACCTGGACCGCAGGGGTGTCCTCTGGGATCCGCCGCCCTTTCTGAAGGGTGTACTTCATCAACTCCGCCTCCACGCCAGGGATCGAGCGGTACTCGCCCGCTATCCACTCGCACGCTTCAGTGAGGCCCGTGCTCAACGAGTTCCGAGTGTGGAACGAGGCCAGCTTCTCGACGGTCGCAAGGAGCCTGTCGGCAGACGGGCCAGAGGATTGGGAGGCGATCATGAGTGCAGCGAGGAACATGCCTCAGCGTACACCACGAACGCCCTCCGACGCTCTCTATCGCAATATGTCGCGGAGGTAGAGCTCGCAGACCGGTCGCTCTTGATAGTCTTGGCCCAGAAGCATTCTCAACTTCCGAACCGCTTCCTCGCGGGCTGTACCGCTATATGACTCGTACCGGGTCCAGAACTCGTTCCACCACGATGTCGGCTGCACCTTGACTCCTTCATACTCCGTCACTCTGCCGGTACGACCACCTGTGACGAGACTACCCACAGTGCTTGCCGAGGCGTAGACGAGGTCAATGTCCTTCTTGATCAACGCGACCTCTTCGGACGACACTTGACCGGTCTCCGTAGCCTTGTAGAACTGGACGGTTACCCGGATCGGGAACCGGGGGTCTCGCTCGATGGCTAGTCCGCCGACCTCCGTGAACGGGCCTTCCCATTCGCCATGGCCGATCACGGCATTCTCGTTTGCCCGGCTTCCGGCGCTTCCCGCCCCCGCGTATGCAGCCTCTGACGCGTTCACGGCTGGCATAGTAGCCAGGTCGCGCCTTTTCATCTTTTGTCGCAGAGGGACTTGGATCAGCATGACCATGTTCATTTGTGCCTCGGGCACGACCACGCCGCCCTGCTTCACTGGGTCGCCTCCCCGCGCCCTAAAGTCCGATAGGCGCTCTCCCGTGAGACTCGCCCGATTGCCCTTGTCGTTGAAGAAGAGCCGCTGTCCCCAGTTCCATCCCGCATCCACGGTGTCGCGATGATTGTCGATGACGGTCATGCTCGTTCCTTCGCGGGTAGCGAGGATCGTAAGCACGGCCGGGTCTCCGGGCGAGGACTGGTAGTTGAAGAGCACCGGGTTGAACTCGGCTTTCTCCCCGACGGGAACCGGAAGAAAACAGGCTTGCGCACTCACAAGGACGCGCGAGTCTCGCTCCGCGAGCAGGCTCTTTGGCATCCCCTTCCAGCTGCTCGGATCCGACATAAATCGGCCTGGATCAGCCAAGAAGGAGGTCAGCGAGACTCGCTTGAGCGCCCTCCCGTCCTCGTTTCCTACGAGGAGACCGAGCGACCTGGGATCGACGTCACCGGTGAGATCGGAGAAGTTCGGATGACGCATCACGGGCATCAGGTAGGTTCGTGCCCCACGGCCCTCAGCAACTCTGACCTGGATCGTCATGTCGCTGATGTTCGGCCCGACCGAGGATCCCTTGAATCGGCCTGTGTCTTCCCATGTCAGATTGAGCAGGTTGAGCCCGTGTTGTTGCACATATCGTTGTGCTGACTCGGATCCAACCATGTCTGCGCACCGACGAACCACCTCCGCAAACCGGACATTGGACCCTACGTCCACGAACCCGGCAAACCGATCCTGGGCCGAACAAACGACTACTAACGCTCCGGCTCCCACCGTCGGGAAGAAGACTCTTTTGAAACGTCTCATACCAGCGAATGGACGGCTCGGGCCTAAGGGTGGTTACGGTCTGGGACGGGCCTTGCCTTTTCGATGGGGTGCAACCTCGCCGTAGAGCGTTGCTCGAGGAGCCGTGGGAAGCCTGCTTCTGCGTCCCGGAGCCACTCCCCGGCAAACTCTCCTCCCTCGATACGTTGCAGACGTTCGCGCAACCGCTCCCGGACGTGCACATCCACAATCTCCGGCCCAGCCTCGTACGCTCCAAATTCCGCGGTTCCTGAGACAGCCTCCAGCATGCCGGCAATGCCTCGGCGCTCCATCAGTTCGGCCAAGAGCCGTACTTGGGCGACGCATTCGAGGTAGGCAACCTCGGCTGGATAACCTGCCTCTACCAGGGTCTCCCATGCCGCCCGTGCGAGCCATGGGACACCGCCGCACAGAACCGCCTGTTCGCCAAAAAGGTCGCAAACCGTCTCCGCCCGGAATGTCGTCTCCACCAGCCTCCCGCACCCGATGGCTGCCGCATACTCCCGCGCCAGCCCAATATCCTGAGGTTCCCGAGAGGCGATGAAGGCAGGTACCCCGCCTTGGCCAAACCGTTCCCGGACCGCGGTGCCCGGCCCGACTGGAGACACCAGCACGACCGGGTGTCTGTCCGACGGCACGATCTCGCCGAACACGAGGCAGAAACCGTGGGCAAAGAGCACTGCCGCCTCCCCGGCAAGGCGTGGCTCGATCTCCGATCTCCAAACCGCACCCATCACCTCGTCAGGAAGGCACAGCGAAACCAGAGTTGCCGAACGAGACGCCTCCGAGATCGACACGGGGGCAAACCCGTCCTCCTCCGCTTTCGCGGCCCCCTTCCCCGGCCGTGCGCCGACGATCACACCGATCCCGCTGGCGCGCAAGTTCATTGCATGGGCCCGTCCCTGGTTCCCATAACCCAACACCGCAACCGATCGGTCAGAAAGCATCCCCGACAAGGCTACCAGCGACCCTTGAGAATCGCGGGGTTCAGCCGATGTCTGTAGAGGGCCAGTGCCCAAGCGATGAACTCGCTCACGCGCATCTTTCGCCAGACCGACAATCTGATCGGCCTTGGGCTGTTGCTCATGGTCGGCATGCTCGTCGTGCCGCTCCCCGAGTTCATCCTCGACGCCGGGCTGGTCGTCATGCTCGCCGGCGCGATCATCATCCTGTTGACGACAGTCAACGTCAAGGATCCGCTTGAGTTCAGCGTCTTCCCATCGCTGCTCGTCGTACAGACCCTGTTCCGACTTGCGCTCAGCGTCGCCGCAACCAAGTTGATCCTCGGAAACGGGCACGCCGGATCGGTGATCCAAACCTTCGGCGAATTTGTCCTCGGCGGCAACATCGTTGTCGGTTTCGTCGCCTTCTTGATCTTGATGATCGTGCAGTTCATCGTGATCACGAACGGTGCGACCCGCGTGTCCGAGGTCGTGGCGAGGTTCACCCTTGATGCGATGCCCGGAAAGCAGATGGCGATAGACGCCGACCTCGCGGCCGGTCTCATTGATGAGGAGGAGGCGCGCCGACGCAGGCTCCACGTCAAGCAGGAAGCGGACTTCTATGGCGCGATGGACGGCGCATCCAAGTTCGTCAAGGGCGACGCCATCGCCGCGATTCTGATCATCGTCGTCAACATCGTCGGCGGCTTTGCCCTCGGGTTCATGCGAGGCGATGGGGACGTCGCCACCGTTCTGAGTACCTATGCCATGCTCAGCGTCGGCGAAGGCCTCGTCAGCCAGATTCCGGCGTTGCTGGTCAGCACGGCCAGCGGCCTCCTCGTCACCCGGGCCGGACAGACCACCGGCATGGGCTCGACTGTCTTTACCCAGCTTGCCGGCCAGTCACGCGCGCTCTCTACGACAGGAATCGCCCTGGCCGGGCTGGGATTCTTGCCCGGCTTTCCCACGCTGTTGTTCCTGGCGGTCGGCGGCGGGATCTTTGCGCTCGGCCGCTCCGCAAGCAAGAAGCCGCCTGCCCCGGCAGGGGAAAAGAAGGCGGCTCCCGCTGCCGAGCCGGCTCAAGGCGGTTCTGGATCCATCCTCCCTCTAGTCTCAGTGGATCCGCTCGAAATCGAGATTGGCTACGGCCTCACCAGGCTTGCCGACGCCCGCGCTGGCGGAGACCTCCCGCAGCGAGTCTCGGCGACCCGCCGGCAGATCGCCCTGGAATTCGGAATCGTCATGCCAGGAGTCAGGATTCGAGACAACGCCGTCCTGCCCACCGACGCCTATGTCATCAAGCTTCGCGGCGAGACCGTCGCCGAAGGCGTGATCGAGGCGAGCCGGCTGCTAGCGATCGGGACGCCGGCCAACCCCGATCTCGTTCCGGGCTTCCCTACAAAGGAGCCCGTCTTCGGGCTTGACGCGCTCTGGATCGATCCGGAGATGCGAGCCCAGGCAGAGCGGAACAATATGACCGTGGTCGAGCCCGGCGCGATGATCGCGACCCACCTGGGCGAAGTCGTCCGATCCCATGCCGCCGATCTGCTCAGCCGCCAGGACGTTGCCGACCTCTTGGAGAATGCAAAGCAGACCGACGAGGCCGCCGTTACGGACACGGTGCCGGGCATTGTCTCGCTCGGTGAGCTTCAGAAGGTGCTCCAGCACCTCCTGCGCGAACGCATCCCCGTCCGTGACATGACGACGATCCTCGAGACTGTCGCAGACTTCGCGCCCAAAGTCGGAGAGTCCGACCAGCTCGGCGAGCTCGTTCGCGCTGCCCTCGGCCGAACCGTCACCCGGCAATACGTGGACACCGAGCGAAAGCTCTACTGCCTCACCCTTGAACCGGCCCTCGAGAGGCAAGTCCAGGAGAGCATCCAGCAGTCTGCGTCAGGCTCCATCCTAGCGCTCGATCCCGAGACAGTCGGAGTGATCGTCCGCGAGGCGACCCAGGCAGTGGAAGCGGCCAAAGCGCTCGGGCAGTCGCCTGTTCTCCTGTGCTCCGTCTCCGTCCGGTTGCCACTCCGGCGCATGCTCGACCGACACCTGCCGCGGCTCCCGTTGCTCGCGTACAACGAGGTCGCGAGCACGGCAGACGTCGAGATCATCGGCCAGATTGGATCCAGCTTCGCCCCCGCCGCGTAGGCTCGCGGGTCCGGGCCTCGGGCCTGGGGTGTGATACCGTCCGGAGCGATGGTCGCAGTTCAAGGGCTCTCGCGCCACTTCAACGACCCGAAGCGCGGGATTGTCAAAGCGATCGATAACGTGAGCTTCGAAGCCCACCCAGGCAAAGTGCTCGGTGTCCTTGGGGCGAACGGAGCCGGCAAAACAACCCTCCTGCGAACCCTCGCAACGATCCTGCCCCCCACTTCAGGCACGGCGGTGATCGCAGGAAAAGACATCGGTCGAGAACCTCAGGCCGTTCGTGCCTCGATTGGATTTCTCAGTGCTACGACCTCGGTGTACGGACGACTGACCGTGCTGGAGACCCTCCGATACTTCGGTCGACTCTATGGCCTCGACGGGGACGCCCTATCGGGCCGAATCGAGTCAGTGAAGGCAAGCTTTGGCCTAGGTTCCTTCCTCGGCACTCTAGGCGATCGTCTCTCCACCGGCCAGAAGCAGCGCGCCAACATCGCCCGGGCAGTGATCCACGACCCGGCGGTCGTCTTCTTGGACGAACCGACCGCTGGCCTCGACGTCGTCGCTGCACAAGGAGTCCTGGAGTTCATTGAGAGGTGCCGTGACGACGGAAAGACGGTCTTGGTCAGTAGCCACGTGATGAGCGAGATCGAAAGGCTCTGTGACGAGTTGGTGGTCATCCACGACGGCACGGTGCGGGCGGCGACCTCGCCTGCCGGGCTTGTGTCCGAGTCCGGCGCCGCGTCGCTCGAAGCCGCGTTCCTGGAGTCGGTCGGATACCAGAAGGGGGGTGGACTGTGAGCCCGGTTTGGAAGACGGTCGCCGCGAAGGAGCTCCGGGAGATGGCCCGAGACCGCCGCGTCCTCACTGGCACGCTCGTTGGCCCGGTGCTGATCGTCATCCTGTTCGTCTCCCTCTTCTCGGTGCTGGAGAGCAGCGTCCGAGAGCGAAAGGTGAAGGTCGCGCTCGTAGGCAATGCCCAGGTGCCCGACTCCCGGCAAGGCAAGGATCGCCTCGAGGTTCAGTCGGTTGATTCTCGGGAGGCAGGGATCAAGCTCCTTCGCGACGGTAAGGTCAGCCTGGTCCTGGAGATCAAGCCCGACGCAAGGGGCGGTGCCGACGCAGAAGCCGTGTTCGATCCGGCAGAAACTTTGTCGGAGATCGCCCTCGGAGCTACCGAGCAGGCGTTCCAGACCGCCAACCGCGACTCCATGGTCTCGTTACTCGACCGCCAGGGGATTCCCGCGAGCCAAGCCGCCCCCTACCGCTTTACGTCGACAGAGGATCGAAGACCGGCCGGTCTTGGCGCGTCCACGGTCGGCACCCTTCTGCCCTATCTCATCGTACTGTGGGCGTTCTACGGGATCATGAGCTCGGTCACCGACCTCTTCACCGGCGAGAAGGAACGTGGGACGCTGGAAACGCTCCTTGCCTCACCGGGCAACCGTGCCCAACTTGCGATCGGAAAGCTCCTGGCACTGTTCATGCTTTCCACGGTGGCCGCGCTGTCCACTCTCGTCGCCGTTCTAGTCTTGGGGAACGCCGGCCTCCCGATGATGAAATCGGCCTTCCCCGAGCCACCCCATTTGGACGCAGTGGGCGGCGCGATGGTGCTGGTAGCCCTGTTGCCCTTTGCCGCTTTTTGCTCCACGATGGCGGCCGCAGTGACTGCGAAGGCCCGATCGGTGCGCGAGGCGCAGACACACTTGACCCTAGTGAGCTTCCTCGTGATGCTGCCAGCAGTCTACAGCCAGTTCATCGGCTTCCTTGGCGACTCCTCTGCCACCTGGATTGGTTGGACTCCCGTACTAGGCGCCGCAGTCTCGATCCGGCAAGCGCTGCTCGGCCGGCCTGACGCAGGCATGGCGATCGCAGCAACGATCGTCCACCTCGCCCTAGCCGGAGTCTGCTTTGCGCTCGTCGCCCGGGCTTTCCAAGGCGACCGGCTCTTGCGCAAACCCTAGCGCTGGCCTCCGAACTGCTGGAGTCCGGCGGATTGCCGCTGCATCGCGCTCATCGCCTGCTCCATCGCGAGGAACCTTCGCCTGAGCGTCTCCTGGCGGATCTCCAACCTTGCCTCCATGCTCGTGATGTCGCGATCAGTGTCCTGGAGCTGGTCCTCTAGCTGCTTGTCCGTCGCTTCCATCAAGCCGTTCACCGGATCCGTCAGCGCCAAGAGCGCATCGATCGCTCGCGTCGCCCAGCCGACGGTGAAGCTGACCGTTCCGACGTCTCCGGTCGCATTGCCCGTGTACATCAGTTGGACTCCCTCGGTCGAAAGATTGCCGTTCTTGCCGGTGAGGAGTTGCCCGATCCCGTCAGTAAGCTCGCCATTGATCGTGCCGACGATGTCGAGTGCCGTGGTGTACGTTCCTCCTGTCTTGCCAAGGCCCGAGTTGTCGGCAGCGGGGTCAAGGTCGCTCACTGCCGTGAAATCGCCGGGCGTCCCGAAGCGTGCCGAGTCCAGACGAAGTGCACCTCCATCGATCGAGGCGACAACCCGGCCCGAGAGGCGGGAATCGCTATTGATCTGGTCCACCACTTGGCTCAGAGTCGCACCCACCCCAATCGTGACCTCCACCGGCGTGTTTCCGAAGACCGTGCCGCTCAAGGTGATCGTCTCGGCGGCCGCCCAGGGCAAAGTACTCGCCACGGATGAGAGCATCGACGCCTTCGTCGCTGCCTGCGTGACATTGACCACGTACCCGCTCGCGTTCGTATGTGAGCGGGCGGTCGCTCCCAGGAAGCTCAGGTTGGCCCCGGTCGTGCTGCCGTCCACTGCCATGGTTCGGCGCACCGCGTCAGGGTCGCTTGCGAGAGCCGTAGAGAGGACAGCCTCGTCCAGTTGCATGGACCCTTCGTTGCCGATCGAGAGCCCGAGGGACGCCAGATTTCCGAGCCCCACTCCCGTGCCCTGGATCGAGAACGTGCGGAACATGCTTTGCTCCACCTGCCGGGCAATACTGTCGCCAAAGAGAGGACCGCTTTCAAACGTCTCTGAGTCAAAGGTGCTGTTTTGCTGGATGAACTCGGCCACCCCGTTGTAGGCCGCGACGAGTTTCTTCATGCCGTCCTTCACCGCGGCTTCGTCCCGCTCCAGAGTGATTTGCGTGGTCTTCGGCGTAGTCGCGTCGGCAGCGAGCAACGTCAGCGTCACACCTTGAACCACTCCTGTCACAGTGTTCTGCGCACTCCGTTGCGCAATTCCGTCCACAGTGAATTCGGCGTCTTGGGCTTGCTGGCGAACGTCGAGCGGAGTTGACCGAAGGACGCCAAGCTGCTGCCACAGAGAGTCGCTATCGGTGAGGCCGCCAGGCACGGCCGCGCCAGAGACTTCAAGGTGGTATTTCTTGCTCGCCCCTTCGGTCACCTCGACGACCGTGGCGGTAACGCCCGTCGCCGCAGAATTGATCTTGCTGGCAATGGTGTCAAGACTGTCCACGGCGAAGTCCACCGCGACGTCTGTGCCCGAAATCGTCAAGTTCCCCGCCGCGCTCGAGCCGATCAGCGTCCCCAGAGGCGAACTCTTGCTCGTGAGTCCCAGGCTGCGAACCGTGCTGGGGGCAGACACGTGCCTCGCCTCAAGCCCTGCGCCGAACAGTCCCAGCGAGGGGAGGACAGATCCGCTCACTGGTGCGAACGAAACCTTGGAGCCCGCGCCCGTACCTGTCCCGGTAACGGAAAGAAAGACTTGTCCGGTGCCGCCGTTGACGACCGTGGCCGATACCTGCCCCCCCGCGCGGTTGATCTTGCCCGCGATCTGTTGAATGTTCTCGTCTGCCGTGACGTCCACCTTCTTGCCGTTCACCAGGAACGATCCTGTAAGGCCGAGTGGATCGGTCGCCGAGGCGAAGGCGGACGAAACGAACTTCTCACCCTGGGCAAGCTTGGATACCGTAAGTTCGAAACTTCCCGCAGAGGCGGTCTGATCGGCGCTCACGGTCGCCACTGCTGCGTCCGAGCTTGCAGCCTTGATCTTCTGGTACAGGGTGGACTGCTGCAGCGAGTTCACCGCGTCTCGGAAGGAACCGACCCGGTCGCGAAGGCCGCTGTAGAGAAGGTCACGGGCCTCGATTTGTTGTCGGCGTGCTTGCAGCCGGCGTAGCGGAATGGACTCCACCTGCATCAACTGGCTGACGATGGACTGTGTATCGATCCCGGAACCCAGCCCCGCAAAGCTGATCCCCGAGAGGCTCCCCCCTAGGCTCATGATTCTCCCTCACTGTCAGGCACGAGGCCTGTATTGAAGAGTATCGGGAGCGAAGAGCGCTCCCGATACCTGATAGACTTTCTAGGCCGCTTTCAAGACGGCTTCGCTTTCCGCGAGCTTCAACCGAAGCGACTCGAGCGCCGAGTCGCTGTAAACCTCCGCCGACAGCCATGCCTTGACCTTGGCGTCCCACGGCCAAACGTGGTCGGCACAGTCCGGGTTCGTGACGATCGCAGCGAGGCGGTCGCCGGCATGGGCGCAGTACGCGACCAGATTCTCGCCCTCAGGAAACTCGTGCGTACGGACGACCTCGGAAAGGTTCACGGGGAAGCCCCACTTCTGGCTCAATTGGTCGCCCAGGGTCCCGTGGTCCATGCCCAGGATCCTTTGCTCGACTTCATAGAGAGGCCGTTGGTTGTGCATCGCCTCGATGAGCGTCTGCTCGTACTGGGCCGGGTAAAGGCTCAATAGGAAGAGGCGCCCCAGGTCAGAAAGGAGCGCACCGATGAAGGCGTTCTCCTGCGCACGCGGATCGAGGCCCATTTGTTTGGCACAGGCCTGGCCCGCGGCGGCCGCAGTCAGGCTCCACTTCCAAAAGTCGGTGCGAAGCTTGGCCGACTTCGGGTTCGGATTGCTCAGCGCGCTCAAGACGCCGACCGTGAGCACGAGGCTCCGTACCCTGGCAAGTCCGAGAATCCCGATCGCCTGACCGATCGATGTGACCTGACGTGGCAGGCCGAAGTAGGCCGAGTTCACGACCTTCAGGAGCTTAATACAAAGTGCAGTGTCCCCAAGAATGTAACCCTCGATTTCGGACGTAGTAGTGTCTTCCTTGTCCGCCGCCTTCATAACTTGTAGGACGACTGTCGGAAGGGCCGGAAGGTCTACCATCGCCTTACTCAAGGCACGAATGGAAAACGGCTGGTTGGAGTTGATGTTCATTGGCACGTTCCAAAAATGCGACGACTGCCGGCGCGGTGCGACCAAGGTCCACCGCAGGGGACAGGGCGAGTTCCAGTTCTGCGACAAAGCTCCGACAATCAGGTTCGAAAGCCGGTGCCGAGCAAGTCCGAGACTCCCCCTAGCGAATCTTCGGCGAGCGCGGGCCGTCTCCTTACATAACCGCAGGCGCGGGGCCAAGAGCCAGCATTCCGACCGAAGCGTCGGCCATACTGCCCCGCGGGGGAACAGAACGAAAAGTGATCCTACTACCAGCAGTCATCGTACTTACGTCTTCGTTGCTCGCCGGAAACATCACGGTGACCAAGCCGCAGGACGGCGACTTCTTGGGGCGGACGAACACTGTCGGCTTCAACATTGACGGAGCAAGCCGTGAGGTTCGCGTCCGGGTACAAGCGTTTCGCGTCCTGAGCGGCGGAAACGAGCAAATCGCCGTCACCGTCGACGAAAGGTTTACACCGAACTCGAACGGGCAGATCAATGGCAATATCAACTTGAACTTTGCCCAAGGCACTCCGGAGGGCCAGTACCGCATCCGGGTGACCGCGACGGAGACCGGAAACACCTATAACACGCCCGACCCGATCGATGTGACCGTTGACGTCAAAGACCCCTCGTTCCGAACCATCAATCCGATCAACAACGCGTTCGTCAAAGGCAACGCCAGCGGGATCATCCGCATCACCGCGAGCCTGCTTGAGGCGAATGTCGACGAGTGGCGCGTCAAAATCAACGGCGGCGACATTCCCGGCAACAGTGGATCCTCCGAAAGCGTACTTGTGAACTGGGACACAGACGGGATCACGCGGGACGGAGTCCAGTCCATTGACATCACGGTAGACGACCTCGCCGGAAACACCGCAAACCGTGGGCTCACCGTAACCTTGGACCGAGTCCGGCCCAGCAGCACGATCCTCACTCCCACGAACAACTTCCAGCTTCGGGCCGGAACGAACCTGCCGGTCGGGGTCGAGATTGCGGACCAGTTTGCCAACTCGGTCGGGCTCACCGGTATCGACGTCGTGGCACGAAGACTGAACGGCTCGTTCATCACCCGAGTCGCCCGCCGGTCCGCCAACTCGAGCGGTAACAATTTGAACTGGGTGGGCAGGTTGAGATGGAACAGCGCGCTCCCCAACGACTTCAAGATCGTGGTGACCGCGATCGACAAGGCCGGAAACCGGGCCGTCGTCCAAGAAGTTAGGGTGAAAGTGGTCCGGTAGTCGGCAACTTGGCCACGGGTAGAATCGTCCTAGCAATCGTAGACCGAACGAGGACATAGAATGGCAAGCCATGGATGGATGCGGACAGCGCTCATAGCGCTCTCGACGGTAGTAGGGACCGGTGCATATGCCCAGATCCCAGACCTGCTGAACGCGCTCGACGCGGGGGGCAGGTCAATGGGTGCGGGAGGCGCGACCGGCGTGACAGACGCCAACACCCTCTCGACCTACCACAACCCAGCAGGCTTGGCGTTTGTCCAGTCGCCCACGTTTTCCATGTCGGTGCGCACCGTTCCCGAGTCATCGAGCAGGATTGGCGGAAACTTCAACGACCCGCTGATTGATACCGATGAGTTCGTCGGGTCTCGTAAGCTCACCCACGTAGGGTACGCGATGCCGATGAAAGGCGGTACCTTGGGGTTCTCCTATACGTTGGGAGGCTCGATCCGAGAGGATCGTATTGGCAACAACCTCATCAACGGCCTCACCAGCATCCGTAATTACCAGGAGCTGATCCAGTCGCAAGTAGACTTCTTCACCGTCGCGTACGGGAAGCGGGCTGGAAACTCGAACTTCGGTGCCGGGATCGTGATGGTGAACCGGTACATGAAAAACCAGCAGTCCTACCAAATCTTTGATGCTGGGAACAACAACATCGGCGCGGTAAACACCGACGTCGCAGGGAACGGGACGGGAGTCGGCGTGATCGTCGGCGTCCAGTCAAACGCCGGAAACGGCAACACAATGGTCGGTGCCAGCATCCGGACCCCGATCAAGGTGAACGGCGGGCCTAAGGGCTTCTACGATACGGTTCCTGGACGCGCAAGCTTCGGAGTCGCGCAACGCATGGTAGGCCGCGGTGACGACTTCCTGGTCTATGGAGCCCAAGCCGATTGGTTCTTTGGCGGAGACAAGGGTGGATTGCTCCCGCGCAAGGACGTCCTCGCCTTGGGCGCCGGCGCCGAGTACAACATCCATCGGTGGAACGCCCGGTTCCCCATTCGACTGGGCTACCAGAGCGTCCCTTCAGGCGGCGCCGCCTTCAACAGCCGCAACGCGTTCACTTTTGGATTCGGCTACCGGCCCCAAGAGTCCAACTTTGCACTTGACCTCAACTTTGCCGTCCCCTCGAATGGCGGTCGCATGGACACTGGCCTCGGTGTCACGTACCGCATGTCGAAGTGAAGCGGGCACATTATCATATGAACATCAAGAGACTCTCCGGGCTGCTCGTCCTTGCCATCCTCGCCGTCCCAAGTCTGGGCCACGCCCAAAACTGGGCGGACGCATACGGCCGAGCCTTAGGCGCGTTTGGACAGCAGGACTATGCCGGTGCCAAGGCAGCCATGGCTGAAGCGATCGCACTGCGCCCCGAGGATCAGTCGCAACCGACCACCCTTCCCGGGTCGCTCACCGAACCGATCAAGTGGCGGAGCGGCTCGCCCTACTCTCCCAACTTTGCCACGGCGTACGCAACCTATAAGATGGCCCAAGCGGCAGCCGAGCCCGACAAGGCCGCACTGTTCACGGAAGCTGTCACAGCGTTCGAGACCCTGCTTGCCAAGAACCAGGCGAGCGATGCGGTCTACTACTTCCTCTACCAAGCCTACGGCGAGCAGCGACGAATCGACAAACAGCGCGAGATCGAGGCGACCATGAAGCAGTCCGGCCAGCTTCCATGGAAGGTGGACACCAGCTTCGTCACCCCCGAGGAGGCATCCGGCATCTTGCTTGCCACCGGTGCCAAGGGCAACAAGCCGAACGTCGTGGTCGCCGGTGCGGATACGACCCCAGGCGGACGGGTCGCGACGACGCCTCCCGACGTCGCCACAACGACCTCCCGCGTACCCATCGTCCCGACCAAGTATGCCTTCCTCATCGGGAACTCAGAATCTGCGGACGCGAACAACAAGGTCGGTTTCGCCACGGCCAATGCCCAGATGCTCCGGGAGGCCCTGATCCAGAGCGCAGGCTACGACGAAGCGAACGTCGACATGGTTCTCAACGGAACTGCAGAAGGAATCCTCGCAGCTGCCAAAGCACTCGTTGAAAGAATGTCCGACGATGCCACCGTCTTCCTGTACTTCTCCGGCACCGGCGTCAACGTCGGCGGGAAGGACTACTATGCCGGAATCGACGTGGCGGGCGCGTCCGACACGTCCAAGATGGTCGCCAAGAGCGCCCTCTACCAAATCTTCCTCAACAAGGGAGCAAAGATCTTCGTGTTCAACGAGTGCCACCGCCCGATCAAGGACGGACGCTACTTTGGCCAAGAGGACCCGCTCGTAGGCAGGATCGCCCAAAGCCACGCCACCGTTCCCGGCGGCATGGTGTACGGGATGGTGACCACCGGCCGAGAGGTGGGCTCCTTCGCCAAGGCAATGTACGACGTGCTCACCGAGTTCCGCTCGAACAGCGTCCCGATCATGGAGTTCGGTTGGCAAGTGTTCAATAGTTTGAGGGGCGCGTCCCCTGGAGGAGTCGGCGGCCAAAGCCGACAGACACCGACTCTGCCCGGCGTCTTCAATATGGCCACCGACGCAAAGTTCTAGGCCTTGCCCCACGGCACCCACGAGCCAGAGTACGAACCGCGCAACACCGACGCGATGCACGCTCTGGCGTCTGGATACGCCGATCTCTACATCCGCGACTTCCTCGTTACGCCCGTAGCGAGAAGCACAAAGATTGAACCCCAGCGGGAAGCAGTCCTAGCTGCGTTCCAGTCTCCCTACCAGGCCCTCCACACCTTCTTTGCCCATTACGCGTTTGCACGTCGAGGCCGCGAGCGGGAGGACATCGCAGCCGTCGCGATGGCCGCCTTGGCCCGCACCACCGATCGGATCGGCGAGGAAGGGCTCATCGAGTCAGACGACGCGGCCCAGTTGTGGGTCGAGTTCGAGGCCGTGTGCGAAGAGCGAGGTCTGAAGCCTCGGGAAGAGCAGAACCGTGGAGCGGTACAAGGCATCCTGGAGCTTGCCCAAGAGATCCACCAGCTGTACCCTGGGGCGTCGCTCGCGACTTGGATCGTGAGGGGCCTTCGAGAGCACCAAGTCCTGGAGGCCGAGTACGCGCGCCTCGTAGACATCCGCGGCATTGGCCCGAAGTCGGCCTCGACGTTTGTCCGCGACACCGTAGTGCTGTTCGAGATCGAAGACCTCGTTTCGCCCGCCGAGCGGATTTTCACGTTGGCCGTAGATCGCTGGCTCAGGCTCGTTCTGCCGAGGATTACCGACGAGCCCGATTTGGAGGACGTCCCCGACTGGATCGTTGCGGGCAAGGTCGCGAAGTACACTCGCTTGGCCAAGTGCCCCGCAGGCCGTTTCGACATGGGCGTCACCTACTTCGGTCAACGGATCGTGATGAAGGAGAACCGCTTCGAAGCCGAGTTCAACCGCCTTGTGAAGGTGGTCGGCGAAGATAAGGCTCGGCTCGTCTGAGCCCGTCCAGCGTCCAATTCGGGCACCATTCCATCGGCTCGCGGCAGGCGGCCAGGATCGGCGCAGATAGGCCACCGGTCGAAACTACGTGCGCCCCACCCAGCTCCGCCTTAAACTCGGCAACGAGCCTGTCCACCGCCCCGGCGTGACCGATAACGACTCCAGAGCGCAACGCGGCCCGAGTGTCTCTCCCGATCGCGTTCTCAGGCATTTCCAGCGAGGCGGCCGATAGCTGGGCCGTCTTCGTCGCCAGGGCGCCCATCATTAGTTGCGGCCCTGGAAGGATCGCACCACCCACGTAACGGCCGTCGGTATCCAGCGCGTCGAGAGTCGTCGCGGTGCCAATGTCCACGACGATGCATGGTAGCTGCCCCCGCTCCTTGGCGTGAAGGGCGTTGGCGATCCGGTCAGAACCCACACCGGTCGGCGGACTATAGGCGACCTCGATACCCACCTGCTCGCCCGTGCGCAAAAAGAGCGGTACTGGCATCCCGAGGATCGCAGTTGCCTCGCCCCAGACCCTGTCGCTCTCCGGGACGACGGAGCAAACGACGACCGCCGAGGCCGAGCCGAGGCGCTCGCCCTGGGCCGCCGCCCTGGCGTGCAGGATCGCCACCCACTCGTCAGCTGAACGGCCCGCCCGGGTCGAGACCCGCCAGACGTGTCGCCAATCGCCGTCCCAGGCTCCCAGGACGGTCTCCGTGTTCCCTACGTCAATCGCCCAGAGCATGGGTGAGGTCGACCCTCCCTACGATCTCGCCGCCGTGTCGCGAGAGGACCGCGTCCACGATCCCCTGCACAGCGCGGTCACGCGTGTCTCGATCCTTGCACTCCGCCATGACACGGAGCATAGGCTGCGTTCCGCTCGCCCGTACGTTGATCCTGCCATCGTCCGAGAGTTGTTCCCTCGCACCCGCGACCGCAGCCTGGATGTCTTCGCTTGCCGCGACCTCCTTGGCTCCGTTCACCTGGACATTGACAAGCAACTGAGGCCACGGCTCGTAGCAGTCGTACGCCTCTGCCATCGTCTTGCCCGAGATTCGTAGCACGCGGAGCAGTTCGAGTGCGGTCACGAGCCCGTCTCCCGTGGGTGCGTGCTCTGTGAAGACGATGTGGCCGCTCTGCTCGCCGCCGATCTTGCCGTGCAACTCGCGGAGCTTGGCGCTCACGTGCTTGTCGCCGACGTCCACTCGCTCGATCCGCACTCCAAGATCAAGCATCGCCCTTTCGAAGCCGGTATTGGTCATGACCGTCCCCACGATCAATCTGGGTTCGAACCGGTCGGTCTGCGACCAGTGGGACGACCAGGCGGCCATCGTGCGGTCACCGTTCACCAACCTTCCTTCGCTATCGCTGAAGACGGCACGGTCGGCGTCGCCGTCGAATGCGATCCCCAGATCCGCGCTGGTTTCTTGCGTGAGCTTCTGGATCGTGGCAGGGTGGGTCGCCCCAAAGCCTGCGTTGATGTTGTCCCCGTCCGGCTCGCCGCCGACGAGCGTGACTTGTGCGCCCAGTTCCCGGAGCACTCGAGGCCCAAGGGTATGGGCCGCACCGTTCGCTGCGTCCACGGCTATCTTCATCCCGTCCAGCCGCTCTGGGACGATAGCCTTCACCCACTCGACGTACTCTTCGACGAGCCCGTCCCGAACGCGTTCGGTGCCGATCCCTGCCCCTGTGGGGCGCTCACCGATACCACCGAGATGGGCGATGACAAAGCCCTCCGCTTCGGCGGGTGCCTTGGCACCGTCCGGCCCAAAGAGCTTGATACCGTTGTCTGGGGCTGGATTGTGGCTCGCCGAGATCATCGCGCCCATGCCGCACCCCGTGTGCTTCGTCGCCCAACCGACGCAACCCGTGGGCACGACTCCGAGCTGGTAGAACGAAACGCCGCGACTGTTCAAGCCGGAGGCAAAGGCCATGCCCAGCATCGTTCCGCTCCGTCGAGTATCGGCACCGATCGCAACGACCGGCTCCCATCCCTTCTCCCGGATCCAGGCCCCCACTCCAGCGCCTAGTTCCATGGCGAACTCAGGCGTAAGATCGAGGTTCGCCACGCCGCGCACGCCGTCGGTACCGAATTTCAGGCTCACTCGCCCCTCGAAACCTTGACCTTGGCCGCCCGGATCACTCGGTCGTGCAGCCGGTACCCCGCGCTCAGTTCTTCTGCCACGTGCTCCCTCCCACCTTCCTCGCCGACCACCGAGACGGCTTCGTGCACCTCCGGGTCGAAGGGTTGGCCGACCGACTCGATCCGTTGCACTCCGTTCGCCTCAAGGGCGACCTGGAGTTGCCGCTCCAGTCCAGACAACCCAGCCACCACCGAGTCGACACTTGCGCCACCCGACAGCATCTCCTGTGCACGGGAAAGATTGTCGAGAATCGGCAGGAGCCTCTCGACGAGCGGCTGCACCGCCATCTTGAGGTCGGACTCCGCCTGGGCCCGCATGCGGCGCTGGACGGTTTGCGCCTCAGCGAGCGTCCTCAAAGCCTGCTGCTGCAGTTCGCCCACCTGCGCCCGTAGTACCCCGATCATCTCGTCCCGAGGGTCGACGACCGGCTCTCCGGACGCTGCCTCGGACTGTGCGACCTGGCCCTCCCGCTCGGTGCCGAGGTCCGCGCCCATCGTCTCTTCCAGGTTCATTTCTAGTCGGGATTGTACCGACGGAGCCTCAATCGGCCCGGGAACTCAGTCTCGGCCACGGCTCGTTCGCGAAACGACCCGAATCGGCGTGCCTTCGAAGTCAAACTTCGCCCGCATCGTGTTCTCGATGTATCTCTGGTACGAGAAGTGGAGGAGCGTGGCGTCGTTACAAAAGAGCACAAACGTCGGCGGGCACGCCGAGGCTTGGGTCGAGTAGTAGATCCGGAACGCCCGTCCCTTCCTTGTGAGCGGTTTGTCGAAGACCGCGTCCTGCACCGTGCGGTTCAGGACGCCGGTCGAGATCCTCCGGTGCCAGTTCTCGTTGGCTTTGAAGACCGCGTTCATGACTCCTTGCAAACCTGCGTCGTTGAGGGCGGAAGTGAATCGTACCGGCGCGTAGCCAGTCTCCGGGATCTCGTCCTGCACCTTTCGCGTGGCGGTCTTTTTCGCCGGAGTGCTGTTCCCCAAGTCGCCCGTAGGCGGCTCGACTAGATCCCATTTGTTGATGGCTATAACCAAAGGCTTACCCATATCGTGGCACTCCTTTGCCACTCTCTTATCGCCGTCGGTCATCGGCTCCGTCGCATCCACGACGAGGACCACGCAGTGTGCACGGCGCATGGCTTCCAGCGCGCGGTGCACCATGTAGTACTCGACTGAGCCCTGGATCTTCCCTCGTCGGCGGATTCCAGCAGTGTCGATCAGGCGAACGGGCCGCCCCTTCCAGGTCACCAACGTGTCGACTGCGTCCCGGGTCGTGCCCGCGACGTTGCTCACGATCACCCGCTCCTCGCCACAAAGCGCATTCAGCATCGAGGACTTCCCCACATTGGGCCGACCTACGATCGCTAGTCGAACCTCCTCCTCTCCTTCCTCTCCCGGCCGCACATCGGGGACAAGCTCGCTGATCCGATCGAGCAGGGCGTCTATGCCTGACCCATGCAACCCACTGACCGGGTGCACGTCGGAGAACCCGAGCGCGTGGAACTCTCCGGCCTCGCCTACCCGCAGGGGATTGTCCGCCTTGGTAGGAACTACAAGAACGGGCTTCGTGAACCCACGAAGACGCTCGGCAATGTCCCAGTCGGCAGGATGGAGTCCCTCTGCCGCGTCGGTGAGGAGGACGACCACGTCTGCCTCCGCCAAGGCGACGTCTGCTTGGACCCGTATCTGCGAGACGATCTCGTCTTCGTCGCCAAAGACGATCCCGCCCGTGTCCACCAGCCGTAAGAGCCGCCCGCGGTGCGTAAACTCAGAGTAGAGCCGGTCGCGAGTGACCCCTGGCTCGTCCTCGACGACGGCAACGCGCTTGCCGATCACACGGTTGAACAGCGTGCTCTTGCCAACGTTGGGGCGCCCAACGATGACGATGGTGGGCGGCCTCGACGACATGGAAGCACCCAGCGTACCTCTGGCATCAATCGGTACATTTCCAAACGACATGCCTCCGATCTACTCGACTCCCCCAGACGAGCTTGCACCGCCGCTCAAACCTGGGGTGGAAGTAGTCGTTGGCCCTGCGTTCGGCCAGGACGTCTTGGGCAGTGAGGACACACGCCGCGGGACTTGGTACGAGGTCACCTGGACTAAGCCCGAGCCGCGCCTCCGTTACAAGGGATACGACGCAGCCCTCGTGCTCGGTGCCCACTATATGTTCACCAAGGGCGGTGGCTTTGAGGACATCCCGGTCAACAAGATGCACACCTACGGCGTCACTGCGGCCGGCCGCTATCCCCTTCCCTGGGTTCGCAGCGGGCGATTGTTCATCGATGTCGGCTGGGGCTTCTCGTACAACTCGATCCGAACCCGCGACCTGGACGCCCACCTGAACTCCACACCATTTGTCGGGATCGGCTGGCAGTTCGACCAAGGCACTGTGACGGTGACCGCTTTCCACATGAGTAACGGGGGACTCAGCGGAAACAATCAAGGCCTCAACCAGCTCCAGATCCGGTTCGGGTACCGGCTCTAGGCTGCTATGTCAGTTCGCTACGAGCTCCTCGCCCGCTGCCAACACACTGGGGCTCGGCGCGGACGTCTCCACACCCCGCACGGGACGGTCGAGACGCCCTGCTTCATGCCCGTCGGAACCCAAGGTACGGTCAAAGGACTAGGAAGTGAGGATCTAGAAGCATTGGGCTTCGGCCTCGTCCTCTCGAACACGTACCACCTCTCCCTAAGGCCCGGGGTGGAGACCGTAGCCCACCTCGGCGGCCTCCACGGTTTTATGGGGTGGAAGGGAGCGATCCTAACCGACTCAGGTGGCTACCAAGCGTTCTCGCTCGGTGAAACGGTCAAGGTGGACGATCAGGGCGTCCGGTTCCGCTCCCATTGGGACGGCACCACAATCTCGATGACACCGGAATCGTGCATCGAGGCGCAGGGCAAGCTCGGGGTGGATATCTCGATGGCGCTCGACGATTGCCCGCCCTATCCATGCCCGCGGGAGCGACTGGTCGAGGCGGTGGAGCGAACCTCAGCGTGGGCTCCGCGAAACCTCTCCGCCCGCCTGCCCGGCCAAGCGGTGTTTGGCATTGTCCAGGGAGGCGTCGATTCGGCGCTCCGCGAGCGCTCGGTAGCCGAGGTCACGCAGCACCCGTTCGAAGGGTTTGCAATCGGCGGTGTCTCGGTCGGCGAGCCCACGGAACTCCAGTATCCGGTCGTCACGTACACGGCCCCGCTACTCCCCACGGACCGTCCTCGATACCTCATGGGAGTCGGTCACCCTGGCGACATCCTCCACGCCGTCGCGGCGGGAGTGGACATGTTCGATTGTGTGCTCCCCACCCGCATGGCCCGGCACAACTCGGTCTATACCCTTCACGGCAGGGTGAACGCCCTCAATGCGAAGTGGGCGGACCACGCCGGTTCCTGGGACGAGGGCTCGATCGCTCCGGCGCTCGAACGGTACTCGGCTGCCTATCTCCGTCACCTTCTCCGGACCAAGGAGCTCCTCGGTGCAAGGCTTGCCTCGATCCACAACCTTTGGTTCTACGCCCGATTGATGGAAGAAATCCGACAGGCGATCGAGGAAGGCACATGGCCGCAGCTTGCCGAGCGCTACCAGAACGCCTAAACCTGCAAGAAGGCGGTCCGGGCGACCTTTCCGCTCGATGTAAATTCAGTGCCTTCCTCCCGCAAGAGCTCTTCCTGTGTCTTTGCGAGCCGCGGGTCGCGGCGATGGATGGGAAACGAGCCGTCGTGGGCCACGACACGCCACCAAGGAGCACCGTCCTCGATGTCGCTCATCCACTTCCCGATTTGCCGTGCCGTTGCTGGAACCGGCAGACGGTCGGCAACGCCACCATAGCTGAGCACCCTCCCCTCTGGGATCGCGCGCACCACGACCTCGAGGGCCACCATGTACTCCTCCGCGCCGCGCTTCACTCGAGGTCTACGCTCCAGGCTTGCTGGAGTTGGTCGTTGCTGAGGTTCTTGACGTGCAAGTCTCCGAATAGGGTGTTGTAGCGGAATCGTCGAAGCTTGTCAAAGTAGCGCTGTCCAAACTCGTTCTGCTCGACCCTCGGCGCTCCCCCGTGCCAATGTCCGGCCGCGTCCATGAGCACGTTCGTCTCCGCGGGCAGCTGAAACCTTGAGTCCGTGTACGCGCGGAACGCGATCTCAGTCCGGAAGAAGTAGCTGGTGTTAAAGACCTTGTGCATCGAGGGCGTGGTCTGGAAGACGATATCCGGCTGATCGTCCATGACTTCGGTGCCGATGTCCGCAGGGCAATGGAAGACTTCTCTGTTCTTCACGTACGGCTGGAGTACCTCGTCCAAGTCAGGCATGTACGGGATGCGCGCCCGAAACTCTGGATACCGGTCCCATATCTCCGGCCTCGTCTTATCGATCGGGTCGACAGCGTGGGGAAAGACCCCGTCGCTGTCCACCATGTAGGAAGACAGCGCCACGGCGATCTGCCTGAGGTTCGAAATGCAACTTGCCTGCTTTGCAGAGGCCTTGGCCCGGGCAAAGACTGGAAAGATGATCGCGGCGAGGACAGCGATGATCGTCACTACGACGATGACCTCGATCAACGTGAAGGCCTTTCGCACCAGCTTTCCTTACACCGAAAGCGGGCCGATGGTTCCATCGGGGAACCGGAAAGACGGCGCAGAGTGTCATTATCGTTAGGATCTACGGGGAGTAGCGCGCCCTGGATCGCCTGGACGTGGAACCCATGCCCGTAACTCGCCGAACTCCAGCCTGGAAGAGGATTGTCGGCGCCATCGCGTACCTCGGCGTCATGGCCGTCGTTGCGGTCAGCGGCACGGCACTAGGCTGGCTCAATTCCAGCGACGTGCTCGGCGAGGCGATGCGCCAGAAGGCGATGAACGTCCGCCCGCAACACGTCTTTGCCCGAGGCGGGGTCGAACGTGACAGCCTCGTGCTGCTCGTCCTTGGCTGTGACGAGACCAGGTACTACGGCGGCCCGGCCTCGAACCGGAAGCCTGGACAAGTACTCGAAACCGCCGCCCGAAGCGACATGATCATGGTCGCGAAGCTCGACTTCCATCGAAACCGAATCAGCGGGGTCTCGATTCCCCGAGACTTGGAAGTCAGACTGGACGGCTACCGGGCCCAAAAGGTCAACGCTTACCACGCCATCGGCGGCCGGGAAGGAGGATCCGAGCGTGCCAAGGAGCTTGCGACGGCGGCGGTCGAGGAAGTCATTGACACCAAAATCGACCGAACCGTCGTACTCGACTTCGAGGTCTTCCAAGAGATCGTCGACCTCATGGGCGGGGTCAAAGTCTACGTAGACAAGGACATGAAATACGACGACAACGCCGGAGGGCTCCACATCGACCTGAAGAAGGGAGAACAGGTCCTCAACGGCGAAGACGCGATGGGGTTTGTGCGGTTTCGCCACTCCGACAGCGACTTCCAGCGCCAAAAGCGTCAGCGAGAGTTGATCGTCGCGCTCCAGGCAAAGCTCATGCAAGAGTGGCAGAAGAGCCCTCACCTGGTGGACAAGGGGATCGGCCTGCTCGGTAACGAGTTCGACGCCCGGGAGGTGGCAGCCCTCATGCTCTTCGCCCAGAGGACCGGTAGCGAGAATATCGAGATCACGATGGTTCCCGTGAAACCCATGCGTGGCACCACCAACCTTGCCCTCGACCGCCGCAAACTCCCCCAGGTTCTCGAAAAGGCCGGACTCGGAACCACCACCTGGGGATAGACTGGGCCGTAGATGCGTGACGAGACCGACGTCGAAGACAAGCAGGAACGGCGCCGTCCTCGATACACCTCCCGCAAGGACATCATCGCGATCGTCGTTATCCTTGCAATCCTCGCGCTTGTGGCCCTGCCCGCCTATAACGGCATGGTCCGGGAAGGACAAAAGGTCGAGAACAAGGAGAACCTTCGGGCGATCTGGGTCGCCATCAGCACCTACAGTCAGAACAACAACGACCGGCTCCCGCCCACGTACTACGAGCTCGGCGAAGGTGTGGCCGCCCACGTCGAGGGCCTTCCGGTGGGATGGCCGACCTTGGTCGCAAATGGGCTAGGTCCGCGTGCGAGCTTCAAGAGCCGCGCCGCGCAACCGTCCGAAATCTCCACGGTCGTTCCCCATACGAGCGGTATTACCGGGCTCGAGGTGACCTACGGGATGTACCGCGGCCTCTCCTGCGTTCCGAACAGCTACATCCCCGACGAGGCCGAGTCCATCCTGCTTGCCGACACATCCAATCGGGGCGCGAGAGGCTCGGCCGACCCGGTTCCGCTCTTGAACGAGGACGGCACGCCCGCGGAAGAGGACGGCTTCGTGATTGGATGGGACGACTCGAACTATGAGTACACCCCCTCTACAAAGCGAGTGACCAGGCTCGCCTTCTTCCAGGAGAACAAGAAAACGGTCACTCGCTTCGGCACGAGCCTGTATGGAGTGACCGCTGCAGGACGATTGGTCGAGTTGGCCCCTGGCGATGATCAAGTGGATTTTCTCTATCCGACCCTGACCGGCCCGTGGTGGGCAGACCCCAAGGTCTATCGCTAGGGGACCAACGAGCCGATCCCTATGCTCGGCGGCGCCGCAACAGCACCGCGAGTCCGCCGGCGAGAGCCAGAATCGTCGCTGGTTCCGGAACCGGATTCATCTGTCCCCGGATCTCGCCACCCGGGAAAGTCTGCGTGTGGACGTTCACGTAGTACAACCCGGCGAGGAGGTCGTTCTCCTGGGTCGCATCCAGTGTAGTACTGAACATCGAAGGCGAACCGAGCGGGATCGGGAAGACGACTCCGCCACTCGCCCCTACGGCTCCACGGTGAATGTGGGCCGCAGTTTGAGTCGAGGTGAGCCCGCTGAAGGTGACAGTAATGTCAAGAAAGTTCGTGACGTCGTCATAGGTGCCAACGATCGTGCCGGTTGCTGGCGAGGCGTTGGGCGGCACTTCCTGGAGGCCGTCCATCGGATCGTTGAACGTCCACACAAAGGCCGACGCATGGGCTACGCCGAGCGCGGTCAGCGCTAGGGGCAAAAGGATACGGGTATTCATGGGTCTTCTCCAGTGGCCAGGCGAAATCGCTTGGCTACGTGTCCCGGATCGCAATTCCGGCGAAAAAGTTCCCGCCTCTAGTTGAACTTCTCGAAGTTTTTGTCGAACTGGGCTCGAAGCTCGGCCGCCTTCTCGTCGTAGGCCGCAGCATCTGCCCATGTCCCCCTGGGAGAGAGAACCTCGCTCGGAACGCCAGGGCACTCAGTAGGCACGGAAAGATTGAAGACCGGATCGGTGGCGAAATCTGAGAGCTTTCCCTCCAACGCGGCCCGAATCATCGCTCTCGTGTAGCTCAGTTTGATCCGGCTCCCCTCGCCGTACTGGCCACCAGTCCAGCCGGTGTTGACCAGCCACACCTGGCTCTGGTGCTTGGAGAGCTTCTGCTCGAGGAGGTCGCCGTAGGCGCTCGGGCGCAGGGGAAGGAAGGGCGCCCCAAAGCAAGTGCTGAATGTCAGTTGCGGTTCCAACACGTCGGCCTCCGTTCCAGCGACCTTCGCCGTGTACCCGTTCAAGAAGTGGTACTTCGCCTGTTCCGGCGTGAGCTTAGAGATCGGGGGAAGGACGCCCAAGGCGTCGCAGGTCAGGAAGAAGACATTGTTCGGATGACCGCCGACACTCGGGATCACGGCTCCCTCTACATGCTCGAGAGGATAGGCACAGCGCGTGTTCTCCGTCAGAGAGACATCGTCGTAGTCAGGCACCCGGCCAGCTTTGAGTACGACGTTTTCGAGCACGGCACCGTACCGAATCGCATCCCAGATGCTCGGCTCGCCTTCCCTGCTCAGCTTGATGCACTTTGCATAGCACCCGCCCTCGATATTAAAGATGCCTTCGTCCGACCACCCGTGCTCGTCGTCACCGATCAAAAACCTGTCGGGGTCCGCCGAGAGCGTCGTCTTGCCCGTTCCGCTCAGACCAAAGTAAAGCGCCGTATCGCCGCCAGAGCCGCGGTTTGCCGAGCAGTGCATGCTCATCACTCCCCGCTCCGGCAGGAGGTAGTTCATGATCGTGAACACGCTCTTCTTCATCTCGCCCGCGTACTTCGTGCCGAGGATCAGCACCGTCTTCTCGCCGAGATTGAGCGCGATGACCGCGTCGCGCCCCTCGCGCTCCCACTTCTCGGTGCCGTAGTCGACCACCGTCCATTCGGGTTGGAAGTTTGCAGCCTCTTCGTGCGTTGGCTTGATCAGGAGCTGGCTGATAAAGAGCGCATGGTAGGCGTTCTCGACGATCATCCGCACTGCAATCCGATATTTCGGATCCGCCCCGGCCCATGCGTCCACGACGTACAAGGTCTTGCCGGGGGTTGCCGCCGCGACCTTGTCTGCAAGCATCGAGAAGGTTGCGGGATCCATGGGCTGGTTGTTCGACCAGTCCACCTTCGCCTCTGTCACGGAGTCCTTGACGACGTACTTGTCCTTCGGAGTCCGGCCCGTGTACTTGCCCGTGTTCGCGACGAGGACTCCGCCCTGGGCCAGCCGTCCCTCGCCTCGAAGAATCGCAGCCTCAACGAGCTCGGTTGGGCCGAGGTTTCGGTGGACTTCCTTCGCATTTCCTAGGTCAACGATCGTCTTCGGGGCGTTCTGTACACTCATCGCGGTAACCAAGAGGCCCCTCACGCCTAGGTTCGGGGATGGTGTAATCAGTGTACCGAAGCAACATCCGATACCCAGCCGTTGGCCCGATCGGGCCAGAATCAAAGTCTCGATGGAACTGAGCTATGAGAAACTATCGGAAGACCAAGTCAACGAGGCGGTTCAAAGTCTCGATGGCTGGAACGTCGACTCGGGAATGCTGGCCAAGGAGTTCCACTTCGATTCCTACGAGAAAGGCGTGCTCTTTGCCAACGCGGTCGCCTTCACTGCCGAGGCCCTCAACCACCATCCCGACATCATGATCGGCTACAGCAAGGTGCGCGTTGCCACGGTCACCCATGATGCAGGCGGGCTTACCTCCTACGATGTCGAGCTAGCGAGCCGAATCCAGGGATTAGCATAGTTCATGGGCTCATCACTCGGCCGGTTGTTCCAGGTCACGACCTTCGGCGAGTCGCACGGGGTGGCGGTGGGGGTCGTCGTTGACGGTTGCCCGCCCCTTCTTCCCTTCGGGATCGATGACGTCCAGCCTGAACTGGAACGCAGGCGACCTGGCCAGAGCAAGCTTACGACGCAACGCAAGGAGGCCGATGCCGTCGAGATCCTCTCCGGAGTCCACGAGGGACTGACCCTCGGTACGCCGATCGCGATGCTGGTCCGGAACTCGGACGCCCGCTCCGGCGACTATGAGGAGGTTCGCACCAAGTACCGCCCGAGCCACGCCGACTTTGCCTACGATCAAAAGTTCGGCATCCGCGCCTGGGAAGGCGGAGGAAGGGCCAGTGCCCGGGAAACTGTCGGAAGGGTGGCCGCGGGGGCGCTGGCCAAGAAGCTCCTGGCATCACGGTACGGAGTCGAAGTGCTCGCGTGGGTCGAGTCTGTCCGAGACGTTGCCGCCCAGGTCGATCCGGCGGTAGTGACCCCGGAAGATGTCGAGGCCACGCCGGTTCGGTGTCCCGACCTTGAGGCCGCGGCGAGGATGACCAGCCTGATCGAGTCGGTCCGGAAGCAAGGAGACTCCGTAGGCGGCGTAGTTGCGTGCGTAGCGCGAGGCGTTCCGGCGGGCTGGGGAGAGCCTGTCTTCGACAAGCTGGAGGCCGACCTGGCCAAAGCCATGCTCTCGCTCCCGGCGAGCAAGGGATTCGAAATCGGGAGCGGATTCTCGGGCACGCTGCTCCTCGGCAGCGAGCACAACGACGCCTTTCGCGCCACGGGTGAGAAACGCGTCTACACGCCGACGAACCGCTCGGGCGGCATCCAGGGAGGAATATCGAACGGTATGCCGGTCACCATGCGGGTCGGGTTCAAGCCCGTGGCGACGATCCCCCAGGAGCAAGACACGGTGACCACCGAGCACGAAGAGACCACCATCTCTGGCCGCGGACGCCACGACCCGTGCGTTCTTCCCCGGGCCGTCCCCATGGTCGAGGCCATGGCTGCGATCGTTCTTGCCGACCACGCGCTGAGACAGGAGGCCGTTCGTGGGCCCCGAGAACCGTAGCCCAAGCACTGCTACAATGAGCCCGGCCATGGCACAGACTGCGCTGGAGCAACCGCAGGCAAGCGGCAGGTTTGTAGCCCAGGGAGTGAACTTCTTCTACGGCTCCTTCCAAGCCCTTCGGGGCATCAGCCTGGAAATCAATCCTTGCCAGGTCACTGCGTTGATCGGCCCCAGCGGCTGTGGAAAGACGACGTTTCTTCGATGCCTGAACCGGATGAACGACCTCATCGAAGGAGTTCGGCTTGAGGGAAAGATTACGCTGGACGAGGTGGACATCTATGGATCCGAAGTCAATCCGGTCGAACTCCGCAAACTCGTCGGGATGGTGTTCCAAAAGCCGAACCCGTTCCCCATGTCCATCTATGACAATATCGCGTACGGCCCCAGGATCCACGGCGTGCGCAAGCGCTCCGACCTCGATGAGGTTGTGGAGCGGTCGCTCAAGAAAGCGTTCCTTTGGAACGAGGTGAAGGACAAGCTGCGACAGAGCGCCCTGAGCCTCTCCGGCGGCCAGCAGCAGCGGCTGTGCATCGCCAGAACCATCGCGGTCGAGCCTGAGGTCATCCTCATGGACGAGCCGTGCAGCGCACTCGACCCGGTGGCGACCGCCAAGATCGAGGATCTGATGCTCGAGATCAAGGAGTCATATACGATCGTGATCGTGACGCACAACATGCAACAGGCACAACGGGCGTCCGACCGAACCGCCTTCTTTATGCAGGGCGAGGTGATCGAAGTGAACGAGACCGCGGAGCTCTTTCTGAATCCCAAGGTGCGGGCCACGGAAGACTACGTATCAGGAAGGTTTGGATAGCCTCGTACAAATTGCGGGTGACGATTTGTTACTTCACTCGCTAGAATAGGACATGGCAAAGGATCGGCAGGAATTAGAAGACTCCGAAATCGGGGCTCAGATACGCAGGGCAGCTGCCGAAAGGCACATCACTTTGCTCGAGCTAGGCTCTCGCCTCGGAGTCTCCCGGCCCACGATCTATGCCTATGCATCGGGGACGCTACGGGTCCCGGACAAGCGATTGCCCAAGCTCGCCACGATCCTTGGCAAATCCGAGTCGTACTTCCGGCCTCGAAAGGCTGAGGACCTCGATCCGAGCACCGAGGCGAAGCGGGCCCTCGATTTGATCGAAGCCCTCCTCGCACCGCCCAGTCCTTCGCGCGCTCTGGAAGTTGCCCTCGATGCTGCCGTCACTGCCCCGGAAGCCAAGAATCCCGTGATTCGGGCTGAGTTCCTTCGCCGTGCAGGCAATGCCAGAGCCCTCGCCGGCGACCACCTCGGTGCGCTACGAAACCTGGACGACGCCCTCGTTGCGTTCGAGGCCGCCGACCATCGCGAAGATGCAGCGCGCTGTTCGCAGACCCTCGGGCTATGCTTCACCGCCCTGCGGCGGCTCGAAGACGCGGAGGTTTGTTTCCAGCGAGCGGCCCGCGATCTCCCCATCGCCGAACAATGGAAGGGGCGAAGCTCGCTCGCTTCGCTCGCTGAAAGCCGCGGGGACTATGAGACCGCCGAGCAGATCCTCTCTGAACTCCTAGGCGACGATTCACTGGGCGACATGCCCGTCGCCTACATCAGGTCGAATTTTGCCTCCATGACCTGTGCACGCGGCTTTTGGAACTCCGGACTCTCTCAGAGCGAGTCAGCCTTGAGCGCAGCGACTGAGGCCGGTCTTACTGACCAAATGGTGGAGATGATGATCTCCATCGCTCGCTGTCACACGCATCTCGGACAGCACGAGGAAGCGTGGAACATGCACGTTCGGGCGCACGACGTCGCTACCAGCATCGGGGACAAGGCCCGTGCCGCGTTCAACAAGGTCGCCTGGGCGCAACTCAAAGTTCGAGTCTCCGATACCAAGGCAGGAAAGGAGGATGCGCTCAGCGGCATTCAAGAAGCAGTCCAACACCAGTTCCTGCGAACTGAGTCGCTCGGCATGCTGGTCCTTGCAGAGGCAAGCCTGGAACAGGGCCAGTTCGAGGAGGCCGAAGTCCACGCAAGGCAGGCTCAGGGACACGCCGCAAGACACCACTATCCCGTAGCAGGACTGCTCGCAACCACGCACCGGGCGCTGGCCGCAGCCGCGCAAGGCCGTTCCGCCGAGGCGGTTGCGAGCCTGAACGAAGTCGAGGATGCCACTGCAGGACTCGGGGAGCCCAAGGCACGCCTCTATGCGGTCCGCGCAGTCTGCCACACTCTCATGGGAGACTCGCTAGCCGCGGCCGCAGACCGACGCGCGGCGAGCGAGACGGCAACCGCCTGCGGGTGCATCATCGAGCTTCCGACCTCCATCGCAAAGATATTGGCCACGGTTTGACCTGCCCTGATGTATCATGGGTAAGGAGCATCTCCGTGAGAGTAAGAAAGAGCGCCCTTGCCTGGTTTGCCATATGGCTGGCCATCACCGTTGCCGGTTGCGGCGGACAAGGCGGTCCCGGCGACGACAGCCGGGGTGAGGGAAACATCCCTGTCGGTAAGGTCGTGGATCCCGATGCCGCTCCCGCAAGGATCGTGGTGATGACCAGTACCCGGCGACGGATCGAGGCGTTCTCCGACGCCACCGGGCAAGTCTACATGCCTCAGCTTCCACCCGGACCAAGTTCGTTCACCGTCTACCCGCTCGATTCCACCAAGCAAGTCGTTTCCTTCGGCATCGTGTCGGGAGAGAACCAGGCCGGCATCTTCCATATGTTCCTTCTGGACGAGTCAATCAGCGTCGATCCCGAGACCATCCAAGGCAACTTCCGCGACCAGACCATTCTCGTCAAGGGTGAAAAGCGTGAGCTGCAGTTCACGCTCTCAAAACCCTTGGGAGGCAATTTGGGCCCTTCCTACTGGGTGAGTGGAGGCAAAGCCGCAATCCGTGACGGCGTGATCGTGGGGATCGAACCGGGCCAGGGCGTCCTCACCGTGGCGTATGGACAGGCGAGCAAGTCGTTCCGGTTCTCGGTCGTCGGCGAAGGCAAGTAGTTTCGCTGGTTCATGGCGGTCCGGCACCGCCCCGGCACGCCAGTTCGCGCACAATAAAGCGTGGATTCAGAGCGGCACGATTGGGGCGAGACACTGGTCGTCGACGGCCTGGGCCGCCTAGTCGAACTGGACGACCGAACCGCGACCTGTCTCACCGTCCCGATCCAGCGAGCCCTGGGCCGACCGCTCGAGTCCGTTATTGATCCGGGCCTTGCCGATGCGGTCGCCTCCGCGATAGCCATCGGGGTCGCAACATGGCGAGGTCGGACGATCAGGGCCAAACGCTCCGAACGGGGAACCGTCATCGAGTTCGACAAGGATTCCGTGGTTGAACCGACCCATGCGGATCTTTTCGCCGACGTGGCCCTGGCATCCACGCTCGAAGAGATACGACGGATCCTCGAGGCCACAGGGCCGCGCATCGCAATCGCCGGTACGCTCAGCGTCCAAGCCGGATCAACCGGCCAATGGGTTCCGGTCGCCGCGTGGGGCGGCGGAGCGCAATCGCCGTTTACGCGCACCGAGTGCATTGCCTTGCGCACCGGATTGCCCTCGGTCTCCACCCCGGAGTCGGCCCTCCGCTGCCGCCATTGGCAGCCGAGCGAAGGACTTCTGTGCGTGCCGGTCCACAACGAGCGACAACCCATGCTGGTCAGCGTCGCCGGGTGCGGTAGAGAAACGGCCGAGGCGCTCGCGAGAGCTCTCCTCGGCCGCACGACCCACCCGGACTGGCAAGGCTAGGGCGTGACGATCCAGGACGTCTGGTTCATAGAAGCCGTGTAGTTCGACGACTGCGTCGGAGCGTTCGGCTTGTAGCTCACCTTCGCCCGCACCGTGCCTGTCCCAGGATCTACGTACTGGAACGCGTTGGCTGTCACGTTCACCGTCACCGTAGAATCGCTCACCGTGGCCTGCCGCACGTCCAATGTGTCGTAGCCATTGTTGGCAAAGTTGTACAGTTCGACCCGCTGGGCTAGGCTCGCGCTGCTCGCTTGCGCCGTGAGGTCGAAGCGGACCGCGCTCGGGGCGGTCACCGGCGAAGTACCCTCCACGACCACCTGGATCGGGGCGTCCGAAGAGTTCGGGACGAAACCGCGCTGCACGACCAGCCGGTCGTTGTCCACCTGCTGGAGGCTCGCCAAGTTCCCACCCAGCAAGAACCCGCGCAGGACGGTGAACGAGCCGGTCGGTACGTCCTGCGGCGCCGCGACGATCCGCACAAAGTACACGTCTTGCTCCCCATTGAACGTTGCCGCATAGATCACCCTGCAGCCGACGTTGTCCGAGACGATGCCGATATAGTCCCCAATCTTGTTCTGGTTCGGGAATCCAACGAGCGTATTGAAGGCGGGCGAGATCGCGATGTTGGGCGACCAGGTCGTCCCACCGTCCAGCGAGTAGCTGTGGAAGAGCTGGCTCAGCGTGTTGTTCGCGCTGTTGCGGGTGTCGTACCAGACCGCGTCAAGCCGGCCGTTAGGCGCCACCGCAAGGCTCCCAAACCAATGGAGCTTGCCTTGCCCGGCCGGGTCGTCGTTGACTCGCTTCGGCGCAGTCCAGGAGTTGCCCGAGTCCGTGCTCCGAATCATCATGACGTCGGCCCGGTTGCCAGCGCCTCGATCGATCGAACACAGCATATAGACGTTGCCCGCGGTCGCACCGTTGGAACGGTCCACGGCCGTGTTGCACTGCCCACCGAGGCCATCCGGGTTCACCGAGAGGCCATAGGCGATCGCGCCGCCCATATCCACCTGCCGGTTCAGATCGAACGTCGGAGTGACCGCCGCGTTCTTCGCGTTCACCGAACGGATGCACCGGAACACGTCATTGAAGGTCGTCCCTCCCAGGAACAGGTCGCCGTTCAAGTTCACGTCCAACGTCCCCCAGACGATCGAGCTCGGAAGGAAGATCGGGTTCAGCCAGGTGGAACCGCCATCGGTCGAGCGGCTGAACTGCCGCCCGCCATAGTTGTTCCCGGCCGTGCTCCACCACTGGTAGATATGGCCAGCGCCCTGACTGTTCGTCGTGTCGATCGCGATCCACTGCTTGTCGCCGCCGGTCGCCGGGCCGAGCAATGTATAGCTTTGCCCCTGGTTCAGTGAACGAAACTCGTCGGTAAAGAAGCTGTTCTGAAGGCTGTTGTAGTGGAAGATGCCGGTCTTCGTGGTCGCCAGCACCGGGTCGCTTCGGAACGTGCCCGGCGTCAAGACCGGCCGGTTCACCCACGAAGCGCCGCCATCGATCGAGTAAGCGTTGCCCGCCTGCCGGAAGTTGGACGAGATGCTGTCGAACTGCCGCCAGCCCACCGCGATCCGGCTCGGGTTCGTCGGGTCCACCGTCATCGAGGGCTCGTTGGCGGCGTCACCGACGATGTTCTGGCCCTGCGAGTTCACGTTCACCTGAACGCTTGTGAACGCTGAGAGCGTCTCCTCCCTTCGGGGGCTGAGCCGAGGGATCCGGCGCTGAGCGGGCGGGTCGCCCATCTTCTCGTGCGGCTCGCTGAACTCCTGCCGAAACCCGCTCCGATCAATGACTTGTGCTGGGGCCACTGTCGCAGCCACGAGGGTCATGCTGAAAAGGAACACTGTGCAACGCAAATCTCTCATTGGGTACTCCAGGAGGCGATATCTAGCCCACCCGACCCCATTCTACAATCAAGACGCGCTCCAAGCCCTCGTCAATGGTTGCGAACCTGGCAGAAATACTTTGACAAGGGCGCCTACCAAAGCGCAGGCCCCCCGGCGGTGCCGGGGGGCCTGCTTGGTCGTGTCCGCCGTCAGGCGGGGAGGCTTAGTTGACCGTCCAGGTGAACTGGTCGGCGTTGAAGCACCAGAGCGAGACCACGCTCGGGCCCGTCTGACGCACCAGGTACTCGGCCTGGAGAGCGCCGCCGCCACCGATCATGTCGCTGTGGTTGCCCGTCGTGTTCGACGTCACCGTCACCTCGCTCGTGCCCACGGCGCCCGTCGCCAGGTCCTGGTTCACGGCCGAGACGAAGTTCCGCTGCTCGACGCCCAGGCTGAACGAGCCGCCGGAGGCCATCCGGCCCTTACAGGCCGCGGCGATGCCGGTGGTGCTGCTCTTGGTGGTCGTGCCGTTCACGCGGACGCGGACCGGGGCCACCAGGGCGTTCGGGACGATGAACTTGCAGTGGCGCAGGTAGTCGTCGTCGTCAGCGGCGAGGCTGCCCACGTTGCCCGCGTCGAGCCGGCCCAGGACCGTCGCGAAGGAGCTCGGGATCACGACCTCGGGGGCGCTGTCCTCTGGGCTGAAGGCGATGCCGCGGAAGCGGGTGAGCGCAGGGGCGGTCGCCAGGACGGTGAAGGACGAGAGCGCCCCGGTGTCCACCAGTGAGACGAGCTGGTTGGCATTGCTCTCGGTGGACGTCGCGTAGATCACGTGCTCGCCGTTGGCAGCCGGAACGCAGGTCATGCCGCGAACGCTCGCCGTGCCGGTGAGGCCCGCGGAGATGGTGTAACTGAGCACCCAGGTGTTCAGCCCGCCGTCGAAGTCCCACCGTTGCAAACCGCCGCCAGAGGCGGTGGACCGGTCGTCGGCGACATAGAGGGTCGTCGGGGTGGCAAAAAAGAAGTCGTACACGCTCTGCGGCGAACTCGTCGAAGGGTCGAAGCCCGGGAGCAGTGCCGTGATCTGGCCCGACACGCCGAGGTTCAGGCCATTACCGACCGTGTTCACCCCTCGAAATGCTCCGGACATGGTGCTCACATAGAGCTGCCCGCCGAAGATGTCCACGACGCGGGTGTTCGTCACGTCCGCGCTCAGCTGGGTCATCGTGTTTCCAGGGCCGAAGTCGACGGAGCGAACCCCCGCCGTCGCCTGCTGACCGCTGCCCCCGGTCCCGCCCGTCACGAACGCAGAACCGTCCGTGCTGATGACCGAGCGGATATTGCTCCCGTTGTAGTCGACCAGGTTCGTCGAGGTGTCCACGATGCCGCCTGCACTGATCCGACCGATGATTCGGTTGAAGATCGTAGAGTCCGTCGCAGCGACGGCCGCCGTACCGACGGGGGCATCGTAGCCTGCAACGCTCAGGTAACGCCCGTCCACCGAGCGCTTCATGAAGCCCTCCGAGGTCGAGCTGCCGTTCGCGGTCATCGTCTGGTCGGAACCCGAGTCCGCGGTAGGAAGGGCGATCGTCTGCACGAAAACTCCGGCAGGGGTGTACTCGTCCAGGAACATCGGGAACGCCGCGCTGCTGAGCGCGCCGCTCCCATCCCCAACGCGGTTCACGACGATGTTGCCGGGCGTAAACGGTCCAGCAAGCGCCGGGGCGACCACAGCTGCGAACGCAGCCACGGCGATTGGTTTCGACATAGTCTTCATATTTCTCCTATAGCAAGGACATGCCAAGGATCGACCCTCGACATCCAGCACAGTGTGACGATACCGGATGTGAAGGAGGCGTTAAGCCTTATCAGCCACTAGGACGTTCCGGGTACTCGTACAATTGCGTGGATTTTAGCGGCTTCCCACAGTAGGTCACTCCTCTGAACGGTATCCTGACCGACTTGCAAACTTCACTCCGAGTCTGCTCCTGCCTCTACCTCGCTGCCATCGCCGCCCTTGGGGCGGCTCAGGTCAGGGTCGCCACCTACAACATTTCGAACTATGCGGGAGACATGCAGCCACAGATCCAGACGGCCATGTTCTCGAGCTTCAGCGGGCGCTCGATGAAGCCGGATCTCCTGGTATGCCAGGAGATCCTTAGCTCGACCGCGCTCAACAACCTCGTTTCGGCGATGAACGCGGCACCGGGCAGCCCTGGCGACTATGCCGCAGCCCCATTCGTGGACGGTCCCGACACCGACAGCGGGTTCGTCTACCGCACTTCCCTCTTCCAGTTGCTCGCGACGGTCACGGTCGCCGTGGGAGGCAACTCGCCGAACCACCCGCGGAACATCATGCGGTACGACATACGGCTCAAGGACTATGCGTCGGACGGGGGGACGCTGTCCCTTTATTCCAGCCACATGAAGTCAGGAACCACGCAGAGTGACATAGACCGCAGGCTCCTTGAAGGGCAAAGGATCCGTGCCAATGCAGCCACTCTGCCAAGGCCCTTCCTGCTGGGCGGCGACTTCAATATCCAAAGCTCTAGCGATCTTGCCTACGTGGAACTCGTGGGTTCCCAAGCCAACAACCAAGGCCGTCACTTCGACCCGATTGCCACTCCCGGAAACTGGAACAACAACGCCTCGTTCCGGTTCGTGCACACTCAGGATCCGATAGGCCCTGGAGGCATGGACGACCGCTTCGACTTCATCTTACTTTCTAACGGCCTCATAGACGGTACCGGCTTCGACTACATTGGTAATCCTTCCGTTCCTTACAGCACTACGACATGGAACGATCCGAACCACTCCTATCGCACATGGGGCAACGACGGTTCCAGCTTCAACACAGCCCTCGCCGTCTCGTCCAACACGATGGTGGGGCCCGACATCTCCCAGGCGCTGATCGACCTCGCCCGGGGGGCTGGCCACTTGCCCGTCTTCATAGACCTGAAGGTACCGCCCGAGGTGGACTCGCCGACGATCGTGGACCTGGGAACGGTGCGACAGGGTTCCACCCATGCGCGGCTCGTGCCGGTCAGCAACGCAGGCTTGACTTCGAGATGGGGCGCCAACGGGGTGGCGAACCTGCTCTACTCCCTCTCGACCACCGGGCCGTTCTCCGCTCCTGGCGGCCAGTTCTCCGCTGCCGCCGGCACGACCAACCGGCACCTTCTCGTTCTCGACGCTAGCACGACGGGGCTCAAGACCGGCACCATGACCGTGCAGTCGAACGCCCCGGACGAGCCAGCGCGCGTCATCCAGCTCCGCGCCAATGTCGTTCGGTTCAGCCTTGGCGGTGGGAACGGCGGCGGCGACTAGCCGCGACGTACCCCGCCCACCGTCCATGAGCCCTCGTGCGGCCGGATGCCGCTCTCTGCGTACCCCAGGGAGGTAGCTTCGAACCGGACTTCAGGACGCTTCGAAGGGTCATTGCAGGCCAGCACCCAGCTCGAGGCGGACATCGGCTCGCCCAGATCCGACCGATAGACCGTGACCCCTTCGAAGAGAGTCTTTGCCGCTGAGCGGAGACCCACGAACTCGCCAGGCTCGGTCAAGCCTGCCGCCGAACCCTCGGTCGGCTTGAAATCGGCCACCATTCGGTTGCGTACCGCCACCACCGCGTCCCCGCGGCCCGAGACTTTCGGATCGCCGTGAACCAACAAGGCGCCTCCCAACTCGTCCCGGCCGCCCACGATCGTGATGGGAAAGCCCCCGTCCACATAGAAGACCACCGTGCATGCCGTGGTTCCTGACGCCTCGACGAACGCAGCCGAGCCGCCTTGCGGATATCCTCGAAACCGCGCGAACTGGAACCCGACCATGCAGTTCATCGCGCTGCAGTCGCGCAGTGTCGGCGCGAGGTTGTTCGGCCCGGTAAGCACAAAGCCCCGGTGCCCCGCCGCGGCGACCCGGCGCAGATGCCCGACGTCTTGTACTTTTCCCTCGATTTCGCCGGTCACGATGCACTGCTCGAAAACGCTCCCGGAGTGGTCGTTACCCCCACGTCCCATCCAATAGCCGACGCCCTCGCGAGTGCCCTTCCAAAACACCACGTGGCACTGGACGAAGCGGTTCTGGCTGCTGCTCTGGGTCTGCGCGTCGCCATCGAGCGCGAAGGCAGTGACCCGGTCTGCGTGAATCCGGACTCCCACGTTCTCCACCCTCGAACCCTTCAGCCCATAGAAGCGGAAGACGTCGCTTCCGTCCTTGCCCTTGAAGTCGATCAGGTTCCATTGCGGGTCGCCAACAATCTTGAGCCGGGCTTGGGTGTCGCCCTTCACCGGCCGAATGGTCAAGGTCTCCTCGACCTCCCACGGGCTTCCCTTCCACGGGATGACGCAGGTGCCCCGGTTCTCCACGGCCGCATCGAGTGCCTTCTGGATCCTCTCCGTGTCAGATCCCCGGTAGTCCAGCGGGCTATAGGTGTTCGTCCGCGTCTGTGCGGCCGTGCCGAACAGGGGCCATGTCCCCGTCGCCACCGCGATCCCGGCTGCCCAAGTCGTGAGCGTCTTGCTGTCCATATGAAATTGGACGCGCAAAGTGCGGGCCAAGCTCGCCATAAGCCTCTGCCCGGCTGCCAGTGCCAGGCGAAGTGTAGGGTGGTTGCCTTGAGCTCCGACCGTACGCCAACCGGACCACAGCGCGCCAAATAAGTCGGCCCTGGACTCCCGATGGAGCCCGGGCCGGGAGGTGTGACGACTCGCGGAGTCCTTACGCCTTGCGTCGTCGACGAGCGAGGACGAGCAAGCCCAGTCCGAGCGCGGCTATAGTCGCCGGTTCCGGTACGACGGTCGCGTCGATCTCGTAGGTAGTAAGAATCGAGCTGTTGTTATACGTGCTACCACCGTTCGAAGAAAACACAGAACCCGAGTGCGTCCACAATCCGGTCGGCGTCTGCGCCGGGCTGCTCGCCTTCCAGTCGAACGCGGCTCCTCCGACCGGCCCTTGCATGACAAGCCAGTACTTGGTGTTTGCTGCGACCTGGAAGACGCTCGTGAACACGTGTTTTTGGATTCCAGTCCCGAAAAAGCCTGGGTTCGTGAACGTCGTCAGCACGGCCCCAGGCACGCCAGAGTTACTGGCAGTCAGGCTGAGGATCGGTGCGATTCCAGCGGTAGAGCTGTTCAGCCTGAGCGTTGCTGTGTCAAGGAAGTAGGCGGAACCGTCCGTCACGAACGGCACTCCTTTGATGCTTAGGTTGTTGAGCCCAACCGATGAGGTTCCGTCGTCACCCGGCACGTTGCTGACCGTCACGTTTGCTTGGGCCACACCGACGGCCAGAAATGCGACTGTTTGCGCGCCAACGAGAATTGCATTGCGTCTTGCGAAAGCCATATCTCCATGGACCAATCTCCGGACCCTGTCCAGAACTTCTCCCATTGCAAAACGCATCGAGAAAGGTTTCTCTCGTTTCTCTGTTAGGCTCAGCCTCGATTCTACGGCACCATTCCCCGAGGCCCTGAGAGTTCCGGCGTTCCCGTTTCCGTCGAACTGGAACCAATCCGCGCTTCGTGCAGGTATCGTGAGACATGGGACGCCATACCGCCCTCGCGTTGCTCGCTCTCGTCTCGGCCCCTGCGTGGGCCCAGACCGTTCACCCTGGCGCGCCTGCCCCAGAATTGAGGCCGGGTACATGGCTCAAGGGAGGCATCTCGAAGGGCCTCGAGCCGGGCAAGATGTACGTCGTCGAGTTCTGGGCAACTTGGTGCGGACCCTGCAAAACCTCGATCCCCCACCTCACCGAACTCGCCCACAAGTACAAAGGCCAGATTGACTTCATCGGGGTCAGCTCCTACGAAAGAGGCAAGCCCGTCGCCGAAATCGGCAAGTTCGTCGAGGAAATGGGCGACAGCATGGACTACCACGTCGTCACCGACACCGACGACTGGATGGCCAAGAACTGGATGACCCCCGCCAAGCAGAACGGCATCCCCACCGCCTTCCTGGTGAAAGACGGCGTGGTGCAATGGATCGGCCACCCGATGCAGCTGGACGGTCCACTGGATCAGCTTGTGACCGGGACGCTCGACGTCGAAGCGCAGAAAAGCGACTTCATGGCGAAGGTCGCCAAGAGTGAGCAAGACGCTGCGGTCGCAAAGGAGTTCAAGACAAAGCTGGACGCGGCGACTTTGGCGTACAAGAGCGGTGAGAAGGCCGAGGCCATCGCGTCCCTTGACTCCCTCGCCAAGGAAAACCCAGAGCGAGCCCTCCAGGTCGCTTCCGCAAAGCTCAACCTCTATGCCGACGACGATATGCCTGCGGCTGAAGCGTTGATCAAGCAGATCGCAAGCGGCGATTCTGACGAGTGGCGCTTCCTTGCCAGCTACGCCATGGGCACGTTGAAGGCGACGACCGAGCAGGGCAAGAGCCTAGGTGCAAAGGCCCTGGCCGCTGCCATGGAGGCTGCAGCCGATAACGACATTCTGGTGTGCTACTACGCCGGCTTGTACTATAGGGACTCTGGCCAAAAGGCCGAAGCCCTCAAGTGCATTGACCGTGCGCTAGCCCTCCAACCTACTTCGGAGTTCAAAGGCAATAAGAGTCTCACCGACGCCCTTGCCAAACTCCGTGCCGAACTCGCCGGCTAACTTCACAGAAGACCCGGGCCGAACTCCGCTAGGCCCGCTGCGCTTCTGCAGGACAGACTAAACAGATCTCCGTCCGCCAAAGTGCGGGTCACCGAAGGTCGGAGGTGCTGAAGCACAATGTGGCTGCCGCAGTAGGACTCGAACCTTCGACCGGCAATGTGGGAAGTCACCAGCATGCTGTCCTGGGGCGCCCTGGGCCGTCCACGGATGAGCCCCCAATTGAGACCAGTCTCCGCGAAAGTTGCTCCTGCTTTGCAATGTTGGGCGTTTCGCCTACTGGCACTTCAACTGTCAATCGCAGCCCGACTCCTCGGAGACCGTTCATTTCCGTCCACTCGACGAACACAATTGGCCTGAACCGGTTCCCTGCTGGGCATAGGGAGGTCCTTTTGCCCTCAGCGATGTTCGTCTCCAGCAGCGTGAGTTCCGAAGCCCGGAACGGTTCTTGAGCATTCCTGCCGAAGAGAAACGAGAAAACAGCATCTAACAACTCCCGCAGCTGCTCGCGACACCTTTGGCAGTTGTCTACCAACATTTCAACCCCCCATATCAAGACGCGGGCGGCGACTACACTCCGCTCCCTCACGTACAGGTTACTTTGGTAGCTTTATTTGACAACCATGGGTTGGCTCCGCACAGTTTCGGCGAGAGAGTTTCCGGTACCTTGGGCGATTTCTAAGAGCCGCGATACGTCGCTGCGCGGACAAGTCTTTCATAGATACCAGCCAGAGCTTCAGTTCGTGCCCTCAAACTGTTTCGCAATCTTGGGCCAGTCCCAAAGGGCGAATTGGGCCTCGTCAGGCGCTTCATGGCCGTTCACCCTCAAGGCCATTTCGATCTGGGCACGATGGTTGGCCTCGTGCGCTACGGCATATGCCAAGAAGAGGGCGACGCTCCACCTACCCGGCCTCTCCCGGACTTTCAAGAGATACTGTTCCATCAGTTCGCTCGTATGTCCCAGTGCCTCCATAATTTCTACACGCGTAGCGGTCTTGTGGTCGAGCTTAGGCAGTTCTTCGGCTTGCTTGCGCAACTTTTCAAGGCACCACATACGCCTGACGTTTACGATGTGGGTCAAGTTCCCTCGGACAGTCTTCCCTTTGCCTGGCTTGACATCGAGCGCCGCGTCGGGACATAGTTCGAGCAGTACGCACGTGACTTGGTTGTTCACTCGCCAAGCGGCCAGGACATCGTCAAACTCCATGCTTCAAAACTACCACACCACCGGATCGCGGAGTTGTGGTTCGGCCTGAGATCGGTAAAGGGGTTCCCATAGCTCGCGTTGTGCTTGGAATCGATGCCGCTTGGACCCTCAAGGGACCCAGTGGCGTAGCAGTCGCCCAAGAAGCGACGGACGGATGGAGGCTGGTCGCGGTGGAGTCCTCCTACGAGCGGTTCAACTCGCTAGTCGGCGAGAGCACGGCTCCTGATCGCCCGTCCGCCACCCACAAGCCCGAGCCCGCCAAACTTCTTACGACCGCGGCCGGCTTGTGCGGACAATCGGTTGATCTGGTCGCAGTGGACATGCCACTGTCGCACGCCGCGATAACGTGTAGGAGAGTTTCTGACAACATGGTTTCCCAGGCCTATGGCGCCCTGAAGTGTTCGACCCACTCGCCAAGCGCAGATCGGCCGGGCCAGATCAGCGACGATTTGAGGCGCTCGTTTGAGGAGTTGGGCTATCCAATCGTAACGAAACTGCCGGCACGACACGGGCTGATCGAAGTCTATCCCCACCCGGCCCTGATAGAGCTGACCAATGCGCCCGAGCGATTGCCTTACAAGGCGGGCAAGTCCCGGGTTTATTGGAAGCATTTGGCTCCGGCAGAGCGGCGAGCCGAGGTTTTACGGGTATGGGAGTGCATCATTTCCCGGCTCGAGACACACGTCTCTGGCGTCCAGCGTGCGCTTCAAGACTACGACCAAGACACGAGCGGCAAGGGCCTCAAGTCTACGGAGGACAGGATAGACGCCGTTGTTTGCGCGTGGGTCGCGATCTGTGCCCTCGACGACAGGGCCAAACCGTATGGCGACGACGAGTCCGCGATCTGGATTCCAGCATGCCTGGATCGCTGACTGCAACCAGATCACAAGACGGTTCTTCGATCCGCTTTCAACCCTTACACGGCAAGCTGGTGCCGTCGTGATAGAGTCAGGAGCTAGTTAGGAGGTCCTGACAATTGCTCCAAATCACTCGTCAAGCATTGTGGAAATTGCATTGGCGAGTTGTCGAGGTACTTGCTCGGGGAGGCTGGTTAGAGATCGCTGTCCGAGCAAGTTGCCGGATTCTGCAGATCCCAATGAGTGGCTGCCGCAGTTGGACTCGAACCAACGACCCGCTGATTAACAGTCAGCTGCTCTACCAACTGAGCTATGCGGCAATTCCGAGCGGGAAGGATACCCCCTGGATATGGTCGGCGCGTCAGGGCCCGGGCCGGAGGGCGCGGGCCACGCACGGGCCGCTCTCTCCATGTGACGCCCCCACGCCCTAGGTGCCGCGCTGGACTCACCCAGCTCACTCCGGCCGGGGTGTCCCGGAGGTTCGCAGGGCCACTGTGACCCCGAGGTCATCCCTCACCGCACAGACCTCATCCCCGGCCAGGAACTCCCTCGCCGTGCCGACGGCCGGCAACCGGATGCTTACCCGCGAACTCGGTCGAGCACCCTCGACTCGCTTGCTCCGTCCTGCGCTCCGGGGGAACTCTCTTCGTAGTCCTTGGCGTCATTCAACCTAGGAGTACCGCTATGAAGCTCGCTGCCTTGACCCTTGCGGCTACCTCGCTGTCCGTCGTTGCCGTCGCCCTCTACACGGGGTCGTCCGCGTCGTCCCGCGCCACGACAGCCGAGAACCTCCCGCCGAGCACGCGCACGGCTAAGACGGTTGTTCCCGATGGCGCGGCAGACAGGCTGCTTCAGGCGTACGACGACGTCTTCAACGATCTCGAGATGCTCAACGACGGCAGGTTCGGCCTGAGCCGTATGTATGACCCACCGGACCAGCACATCGGGCTCCGCGGCCAGTCCTACGCGGCAAAGGGCTCGGACAAGGCCCGCGAGAACCCGATCGCCGTCGCTCGGAAGAACTTCAGAGAGTTGAGCGTTGCATGGAACGAAGGCGTCGTGAGCATGTTGCAGGACCGTCCTGCCTACAAGGAAGAGGAGTACCGGGGGCGCATTCTCACACAACACCGGTTCTCGCCCGAGCCAGTGCGGCACAAGAACTGGATCGCGCTTTGGAAGGCCCACGACACCGAGAACAAGCTCTTCGCCTCGTTTGGCCCGGCAAACTCTGTTGCCCCCGCTGCCCTGATCCAACTCGGCGCTGATATCCGAAGCTGGGCGGCCGACCCGAAGAACCGCGGCAAGCAGTTTGAAAAGCGGATCGGCGAGTGGGAGCTCAAGGCCCGGGCCGTGCCCTTCCGGCACCGAGAGTGCATCTCCTGCCATCCGAAGGCGAAGATCGGCGATCCCGCCGCCGTCGCCGTAGTCGCCACCCGAGACCGCGCCTAGCAGGCCGTCGGTTTGACAGTGAAGTCCGCGTGTAAGCGGCCAGCCGCTTGCTGTTCTCGGCCCGCCCCTGTGGGCTCCGTGGCACCGGGAGGAGCCGCGTACCGCAAGGTATGCCGACAGTTTCACTTTCGACCTGTGGCAAAACCCAGGTCGCGGGACTCTTCAGGTCGAAAGTACCATTGGGCCACGCATGCCCGTAGAATCGGTGGTAAGGACGGTAGCCGGGCAGCCGAGGAATCGAACGGTCGAGGCAATTGCTCGATTCGCGGTCATAGCCATATCAGGTTGCGTGGCATCAGTGGCGCTCTATCGGCTCGTGGCGGATGGTCTTGAAGCAGCATCCGGCCGGCTTCGGAGACACGTGCCGGCCTTGGGGACGGTGGTGCAGTTGCAGAAGCACGACATTTTTGGCCAGCCAATCAGCCTGTCTGACGCGCTAGTCATCTTCCCGGGGCCCTGCACAGGGTGTTCGCTGAATGCAGTGGATCCGCGAAAGTTGCCTTACGCCAAGCATCGTCAAATTGTTCTTGTCTACGCTTCGGTGAAGGAAGACCTGCCTCGGTCGCTCAGCACGAGCCGTCCTCGCCTTCGAACGGTCGCGGATTCGACACTCAGGCACACGGACGCGTGGGGTGCGGCCTGGCCAGGTCGGTGGTACGTCGTGCGTGAAGACCGACTGGTCCGATATCAGACGCATCAGGCAGAGGGCTATCATGAATAAGAGGCGGGGGATATCGCTCACCGAAGTCGTGGTCGTGGCAGCGATCCTCTCCGTGCTCGCGGCGTTGCTCTCGCCGGTGCTGAAGAGCGCCCGGCGTCAAGCGCGGATTGGGGCGAGCCAGCTCAACATGAAACAGCTCGTTGCGGCTTTGAATCTCTACCGAAGCGAGCTGGGTGACGAGGGGGGGGCCTCCGAAATCGGTTTGCCGCCCGGTATCTCGCCGCTCTTGAGAGCGAAAAGCATAACACTTGAGATGACGCGCACCGGCGGTACGCCGATCCCTGGCGCCCGAGTCGCCGTCTACACCTACATGTTTCCGGGAGAAGGTCCCCTCGGCTCACTTGAGCAGCTCAAGTCCTGGCGTGAACACTTGGTCGCGACCGACTCGAACCCTGTTCTGATCGTAGACCCGACCCATAACGACTGTCCAGACTGTGCATTCGTCACAAAACTTGGTCTGGGCGCCTTCTTGGACGGCTCCGTCCGAAGGCGAACGTCGCGCGGGTCGCTGACTGTGCTCTCAGCTTGGGAGTGATGCCCTTTCCGAGCATCGCTGACAGGTTGCCAAACAGGGATGGAATCCTTCGTTGAAAAACATGAGAATGCTGAGAGCTGCTACCATCTTCTTTGCCGTTCTTGCAACCGCAATGAACGGGCTCGCGCTCTGCAACTGGTTCGAGCCCATATTCGGCGGCGTGAACCAGTGCGTCGGCTCAACGCAAAAATGCCGAAAGATCCCAGGAATCTAGTGGACAGCAAACCGTCGCAGGTTCAGGCTCCAATCCGATTTGCGATGGCGGCAGCCGTGCTCTGTGCGGGCACGCTGGAATGGTACGCGTTCTTCCGGCCAAGGTCACTCGGGTACCACGCCCGGAGCTAGATGGGGGCCGTCGTCGCGGCGGACGGCGGGACAATCCATCGCTACGTATGGCAGGAGGAACTTAATGCCAACCGGTGGACTCCGGCCCGGCTCTCGCAAGTCTGCAAGATCGCAGTCCAACCGATATTGACGAAGTACAAGAAGGCGGCACCGCAATCGCAGGACAACGGTCGGAGCGGAGCTGCCGGCTTGATGCTGAGGAACGCGAGAGGCAGGCCAGCCGAACTAGCAGTCAGCATGTTCCAAAGCGACCGCGGCCCGAGAGCTAACTTCGGCTACACGGTCCTGGGGGCCTGGGCGATTGACTATCGGCTTGAACACGACAAGCCCTTCTCGGAGCAAACCTATTGCGCGGGCGTCGTCGCGGGTTGGGAAAAGTACGGCAGCCAGTTGGAGCAGCTTGGCTTTCGTGTGCTGGTGAACGAAACCAGCGACGGCGAGTTGGAGTCCGAAAGCGTCACATCCCTCGTCGAGGCGTGCCGGACACGGCTCGAGCAGCTGGCGAAAGCTGAGATTGGCGAGTGAGCCGGCCTAACGGTGTCAACTGAAGCATCGTAACAGGTCGTGCGGAGTCGCTGGTGCGCGTTCCCCGGGCCGGATCGCCTAAACTAGCGGCCATGGTCAGCGTGGACCACTACCGACACATAGACTTCCTGCGCGTTACCGAGGAGGCGGCCCTCTCCGCGAGCAAGTGGGTCGGCAAAGGCAAGAAGGACGAAGCCGACGATGCCGCCTGCCAGGCGATGCGCAACGCCCTCAACTCGATGGAGATCCAGGCGACGATCGTCATAGGCGAGGGCGAACGGGACGAAGCCCCCATGCTCTATATCGGCGAGAAGCTGGGAAGCGGCGAAGGCCCGCAAGTCCAGATCGCCGTCGACCCTCTCGAAGGCACTAACCTCTGCGCAAACGGCACCCCGAACGCGATCAGCGTGCTCGCCGCGGCGGTCGAGGGCGAAGGCTGGCTCATGCACGCCCCCGATACCTACATGGACAAGCTCGTGGTTGGCAAGGAGTGCGTCGGCGTAGTGGACATCACGCTCCCCCCCCGTGTCAACGTAAGGCTCATGGCCAAGGCACTTGGCAAGGACGTGGACGAGATGATCATCGGTATCCTCGACCGCCCCCGCCACGAGGCGTTGATCAACGAACTTCGGGCAGCAGGCTGCCGCGTCCACCTCGTGCCGGACGGAGACCTCTCGGTCGCGATCGCCGCGCTCGACCCTGAAGCCGGCATTGACGGTCTGATGGGCATCGGCGGCGCGCCCGAAGGCGTGCTCACGGCCGTAGCCGTACTCTGTACGGGAGGGGAGATGCAGGCCAGGCTCAAGTTCCGAAGCGAGGAGGAAAAGGCGCGGGCGCAAAAGATGATGGAGGGGGACGTAGAACGAGTGCTCCGGACCGGCGACCTCGCCCGAGGCAGTGTAGTCTTCTCGGCGACCGGCATCACGAGCGGAGACCTCCTCAAGGGCGTCCGGTTCAAGCGCGGCTACGCCCAGACCGAGTCCATCCTCATGCGTTCCGCCACTGGCCAGATCCGTCGGATCGAGACGGTCCACCAAGACCTGTCACCCCCGGCTGAATAGCCGACTGGGGCGCGAAGTCTCAGGCTGCAGGCCTGAGGCTCGCGGGCAAGTGCCCCAGCTCCAACGTCTCTGCTTCCCGACCGGCAAGCACGACTGCTCGCTCGATCGCGTTTTCCAGCTCACGGACGTTTCCGGGCCAACTGTACGAACGCAGGGCCTCCAAAGCCTTGTCCGAGACCTGCCGCACGGTGCGGCCGTTCGCCGCGTTCGCGCGTTCGAGGAAGTGCATCGCAAGAGGAGCGACGTCTTCCAGCCTCTCCCGTAGGGGCGGAAGGTTCACTTCCACGACTTGGAGCCGATACAGCAGATCCAGGCGGAACGTCCCCTCGTCTACCGCCACGTGCAGGTCGCGGTTCGTCGCAGTCACCAGTCTCACGTCCACCCTGGTCGGCCGGGTTGCCCCCAGCCGTTCAAACTCCCTTTCCTGAAGGACCCGCAACAGCTTCACCTGGATCGGCAGGGGAATCTCTCCGATCTCGTCCAGGAACAGAGTGCCGCCGTCAGCCTGCTCGAAACGGCCGGTCTTGGCTCCGGCCGCACCGGTGAAGGCGCCCTTTTCGTAGCCGAAGAGCTCACTCTCCAGCAAGGTCTCCGGAAGCGCGGCGCACGAGACCGCAACGAACGGCCCGCCCGCTCGGGGCGAAAGCTCATGGATCCGCCGAGCGATGACCTCCTTGCCCGTGCCGCTCTCGCCGGTGACGAGTACTGTGGCGCGAGAGTCTGCGATCTGGGACACCTCGTCGAGTAGCGACTTCATTCGCGGGGACTCGGCGATCACCGCGCGACCCGGGCCGCCACGGCATTTTCGCTTGGAGGGCTTGGCCTCGGTGCCACTGGCCATGGCCGCCTCGATCACCTTCTTCAGCGCTTCGAGGTCGAACGGCTTGGGTACATACTCGAAGGCCCCTTCGCGCACTGCCTGGACTGCGTCCGGAATCGAGCCGTAGGCCGTCATCACGATCACCGGCGTCTCGGGCCACCTCTCGGCGATCTCGCGCCTCAGGTCATGTCCGCTGCCGTCAGGCATGGTCACGTCGGTCAGCACACAGTCCACCGAACCGCTAGTGAGGAGCTCGAGTGCTTGGCCCGGGCCCTCAGCGGCCATGGAGTGCCAGCCGTAGCGATCAAACGCCGCTTGCAAGATCCGACGAATGTTGAGCTCGTCGTCCACGATCAAGACCCTCTTCTTTTCTTTCATGCGATCCTCCGTTGGAAGTCCACGGTCACTGTTGTGCCCACGCCCGGGCTTGTGTCGAGGCGTACGTCCCCTCCATGAGCCTCGGCAATCCGCTTCACCGTCAACAGGCCGAGGCCCGTCCCACCTTCCTTCGTTGTGACGAAGGGCTGGAAGAGCTTCGCGGCAAGGTCGGCCTCAATGCCTGGCCCCGTATCCGCTACGGCGAGCGTGCTACCACGTACTTCGACCGAAACCGTGCCGCCTTGAGGGCACGCTTGAATACCGTTTCGTATGAGGTTATAGATAACTTGTCGTACTTTTCCTGCATCTAGAAGTCTCGATGAGTCCGTTCCCTTCAGGTGGGTGACGACCTCCACGCCCTTGGCTTCCGCCTCGCTCCGCATCATCGTCACGACCTCGTTGACCTCGCGTCCGAGTTGGGTCGGGGCCTTGTTGACCCGTACCGGCCTCGCATGCTCCAGCAGGCTTTCACAAAGGTCGGACAACCGATGTGCCTCTGTCCGAATGATTTCAGCATATTCCGCGGTCTCCCCGCCGTTCATGGCCATGATCTGCGCTGCGGCGCTGATCCCGGTCAGCGGGTTCCGCATCTCGTGTGCGACCGCCGCCGCCGTCAGACCCAACTCGGCCAAGTGACGGTTGCGGGCGGACTCGACCTGGGAGGCAACCGTCTTGGTGATCTCGTGTACCGCGATCACGCCCCCTGTGCCAGGGTGCCGCGATCCTTCCAGCGTCCAGCTTCGTCCCGAGGATGCGTCGTCCACCCTGCGGCTCACCTTCCGGCTCGACCGGCCGAGCCGTTCCACCACTTCGAGCGCCGCTTCGGCTAGCACCGGAGGCGAGTTTGGCAACGGAGAACCGATCGAGTTTGGGCTACCGTCCGCGTCCAGCACGCAGACCCGACCCGGCACCTTGGCGAGCACGGCCTGCAATTGCGAGCCGCGAAGCTCCGCCGCGTCCAGCGCCGCTCTCACGCTCTCGACCAGACGGGCGTTCGAAATCGCCATTGCCATGAACCCGCCGAAGACTTCCGATCTCCGCAGGTCGCTCTCTGCAAACGGTTCACTTGCCACGCCACGGCTAACGTTGAGCAAGCCGACGACGGTCCGCTCTGCATCCACGAGGGGTACGACGAGCGCACTCCCGATCGAGGCGACGGCCCGTACCTCGCGCTCCGAAAAGAACGGATCGGCACCCGGATCGCCCACGACCCGTGCATGGCGATCGGCGAGCACTGCCCCACCGATCCCTTTTCCGACCTGCACGGTGGCGTCAGCCGGGATGGGGCGAAGACCGCCGCATTGGGCTGCGAGCCTGCCCGTGCCCTCGGAGTCGAGGAGAAAGACAGAGCCGCTCGAAGCGCGGAAGTGCCTGAGAGTCGGGCTCAGGATCGCGGCCAGCCAACCCTCCAGGCCTAGGCCTGGAAGGTCGCCCAAGTCGAAGAGTTCGAACGGGCACTCCTCCCAAAGGAGCGAACTGCTTGCCACCAGGGAGGATTATCGGTAAGCCTAGCCGTCGCCCTCGACCGGCATAAGTGACGGGGTCCACTTGGCCGATGGCTTATGAGTCAAGTACGAGACCTGGGAAAAGAAGTACCCGATTGCGTCGCCGAGCTGGGGTGCGGCCATCGTCTCCTGAGGACCGGTCGCCAGCGGTCCGACCGGTGCGACCAGTCCCTTTTCGACCAGTTGCACCAGGATCGCGGCGTCCTCCGCGCCGTTCCGACGCTCGAGCACCGCTTGGTCGAACCGGTACTTCTTGGTCGTGATCCGAACCTTGGGCTTGACCTTCCCCCAGATTCGGGAGAACTCCCTAATCACCTGCGAGCGCGTGACTGGCTTGTCCGAGCCAGGGTCGCGCTTCTCGGGCGGCTCGAGTCTGAGCACTCGGTACTGGGCCGCTTCAAACTGTCCGCATACCGTCAAAAACTCCTTCTCCGTCACTGCCTGTGCGCCAGCGAGCGCGGCGACCAAGGCCCCAATGAGTACCGAGACCGACCTCAAATCCTCGAAAGGGCCCCCGCCCGCTCGATCTCGTCAATCTGCTCGAGAGCCCGGCCCGTGCCGATCGCGACCGCCTGCAACGCATTGTCCGCGACATGGATAGGAATTCCCGTCACTTTCTCTAACAACTGGTCCAGTCCCCGCAAAAGTGCCCCGCCACCTGTCATGACGATTCCGCGCTGGATGATGTCGCTCGCAAGCTCCGGCGGCGTTTCTTCGAGCACGACGCATACCTTCTCCGCGATGAGGCGGACCGGCTCGGCCAGCGCCTCTCGGATTTCCTCCGAGGTCACCGCGACCGTCTTCGGAAGGCCGGCGACCAAGTCGCGTCCCCGAATCTCCACGGTGGTCTCCTGATCCATCGGGAAGGCCGATCCGATTTGGATCTTGACCTCCTCGGCAGTCTGCTCGCCCACCATCAGGTTGTACACGTTGCGGATGTGCCGCACGATCGCCTCGTCCAGCTTGTTGCCACCGATCCGAAGGCTCTGGGAGATGACGATGCCGCCCAGGCTGATGACTGCGATGTCGGTGGTACCACCGCCAATGTCGATCACCATGTTGCCGGCCGCCGAGTCGATCGGTAGCCCGCATCCGATCGCCGCCGCCATCGGCTCCTCGATCGTCATCGCTTTGCTGAACCCTGCCGCAGTGGCCGCTTTCATGACTGCCCGCTGCTCAACGTTCGTGATTCCGCTCGGCACGCAGATCAGGGCGATCGGCTTGAAGAGCTGTCCGCGGCCAACAGTCTTTCGCCGTATGAAGTCCAGCATCGCGAACGTCACCGTGTAGTCGGCAATGACTCCGTCTCGCAGAGGCCGTATCGCCCGAATGTTGCCCGGGGTGCGCCCGATCATGTCGCGCGCGTCGTGCCCCACCGCGAGTACCTTCTTGTTTTGGCTGTTCACTGCGACCACGGTCGGCTCAGAGAGGACAATCCCGCGCCCTCGCCTGTACACGAGGATGTTTGCGGTACCCAAGTCAATTCCGAGCTCGACCTGGAGCTTCAACTGGACTTCACACCCGAGCCGTGTGCGCTACCTTCGCGAGAGTCGGTCTCGATCCGCTCGATGCTCGCACCCAGCCCGCGAAGGCTCTGCTCGAAGTCCTGGTAGCCACGGTCAATGAAGTGGATGTTACGTACGTCGGTCGTCCCCTCAGCGGCCAGCCCGGCGATCACGAGCGCCGCCCCCGCGCGCAGGTCGCTCGCCTCCACGGTCGCCCCCCTTAGCTTGGGCACACCGTCAATCACGGTCGAGCGGCCCTGGACATGCATCTCGGCTCCCATGCGCAAGAGTTCTTGCACGTGCCCGATCCGGCTCTCATAAATCGTCTCGACGATGCTGCTGCGCCCACGGGCGATCGCGAGAAGAACCGCGAACGGCTGTTGCATGTCTGTCGGAAACCCGGGGTAAGGCATCGTTCTGACGTTGGTCGCCTTGGGACGGCCCTTGCTCGACGCCCGAATGAGGTCCGTTCCCTCTTCAATATCGACGTCCGCTTCCCTCAGCTTGTTGATGAGCGCGGTCAAGGGCTCAGACCAAACGCCCCGAACGCTCACGTCGCCGCCGGTGACCGCTCCCGCGAGAAGGTACGTTCCTGCCTGCAATCGATCCTCCGGAATGCGGAAATCGGTGCCGCCCAGCTCGCGGACGCCGGTGATCGTCACCATGCTCGTCCCCGCGCCTTCGATCCGCGCGCCCATCCCGTTCAAGAACTCCGCGAGAGCGCCGATTTCCGGCTCCATCGCCGCGTTCTGGATCGTCGTGACGCCCTCGGCCAGACACGCGGTAGCCATGAGGTGCTGAGTGGCTCCGGCGCTCGGGTAGTCGAGGTAGATTTCCGTGCCGACCAGCTTGTCGGCGGTAGCCACATACCTGCCGCCGGTCAGTTCGATCTTCGCGCCCATCGCGCTCAGACCCTTGAGATGATAGTCCACCGGCCTGGCGCCGATGCGGCAGCCACCGGGCATGGGAAGCACGGCGCGGCCCAGTCGGGCCAGGACAGGCCCGAGCAGGTAGAAGGACGTCCGGATCTGTCGAAGGCTCTCTTCCGTCGGCTCGTGTTGTTGGATCCCGCGCGGGTCGAGAAACAGGGTCTCTTCCCGCCACTCGACGGTGCACCCAAACTCCTCCAAGAGCTGCAACTTCGTGCGCACGTCCGAGACGAGCGGCACGTTCCTCAATACAATGGGCTCCGTTGCAAGCGGGATGCAAGAGAGCACAGCGAGCGCGGTGTTCTTGCTACCTGGCACGACAACCTCGCCGCGCAAACGACGCCCACCTTCAATTCGCAGGGCTTCCATTGGTATCACGTCCCCTCCGTGGGACAACGGACGGATGATACCAAATCCTCCCAGGCTCCCCTTACCCTAGTAACCTTGACAGGTTCCGTCACTTTTCCCCGATACCGCGTCGAATCTGCCTCCTGTTCCGTTCAGAATAGTAAGATCATGTTGCAACGATCATGGTCGGCCGTGTGGCCGCCGATGGGAGTAGACACAATACGCGGGGGTGTGTCCGACAGCGCCAGACACGGCCCGCCCACCCTGTGGGGCGGGCTTCACTTTGTCAGGGTGGCTCTGCCGTGAGCGAAGTCCTGTTGCTCAATGCGAACTTTGAGCCGCTCAACGTCTGCCAGATGCCACGGGCTCTCTCCCTGGTCTTGCTGGGCAAGGCAGACGTGATCCAGGGCACCGAGTTCGTCGTGGTGACAGGCCAAACCCAGCTGCCCGCCCCTTCCATCGTCAAGATGCGCTACTTCGTTCGCCGACCGATCAACCAGTTGAGGCTCTCCCGCCAGTCCGTGCTCGCCAGGGACAGTTTCACTTGCCAGTATTGCGGCTCGCGCAAGGATCTGACGATAGACCACGTGACTCCTCGCTGGTGCGGCGGGCCCCACACCTGGGAAAACCTCGTCGCTTGTTGCCGCAAGTGCAACTTGAAGAAAGGAGACAAAACTCCTGTGCAGGCGGGTATGAGTCTAGCACGGCCCCCCAAGCGTCCTCATTTCGTTCCCTTCCTTTCGTTGCCCAAGTACATGCGGGCGATCCAAAGGGACGATTGGAGCGACTACCTCCCCATGTACGAGGAGTTCGCTCAAAGCCGCTCGGTCTACGCCTGCTAAGCGCTGACCTCAAACCCGTTTCGCGCCGTCTCCCAAAGGACGACCCTCTCGAGCTTGCCCGGAACCTTGCCTTGCAGCCGGTCAAAGATCGCAAGCGCCACTACTTCGCTTGTCGGGTTGAGGCCCTGGAGCTCCGGGACGTCCATATTGAGGTTGGAGTGATCGTAGCGGTCGAGCACTTCCTGCGTGACCACGGCGTCCAACTCGTCCAGGCGAACGGACATACCGGACATCGGATCGACCTCTCCACTAACGGTTACCTCGACCACGTAGTTGTGGCCATGGCCGTTCACTCGGCAACACTTGCCAAAGAGCCGCTCGTTCTCACCTTCTGACATCTCCGGCACGTATAGACGGTGCGAAGCGGCAAACTCGTAACTTCGTGTAATCGTCAGCATTTCTTTTGTCCACGTTCCCCAAAGTTGGGGCGTCTCCTCTAGCGTCAGCCTCGACAGCCTCGCGCCACCGGGCAGGTTCTGTAAGAGACCCTGAATGTAGCCCAACAAGACCTCTAGGGTCGGGGGGGCGCCAAGCTCCGGCACCTCGTCATTGATGCTCCTTTGGTGGAACCGGGACACGACCCGTGCCTGCAGGATATCGTCAATGTCTTTGATATTGACGACCATTCCGTCCGCATCGTTGATCGGGCCTTCCGCCGTTACCTCTAGCACGTAGTTGTGACCGTGGTTGAAGGGCGAAGCCCAAGCGCCGAACACATCGCGGTTCTTTGCCTCGTCCCAACCGTCTACCCAATAGCGATGGCCTGACGAGAAGCGCACGACCCGGGTCAGGCCGACCGTGCGGTTCATGAGACCCTCCGGTACGGCCGACCGAGCGCTGCCGGTAGACGGGTACCTTTCCCTGCGATCACGAGCACCAGAAGCGCGACGGCATAGGGCATTGCAACGAACAGCTGAGGCGAGACCCCAAGGCCAAGGCCCTGCAACGAGAACTGCATTTGCTCGGCCACGCTGACTACCAGAGAGGCTACCAGCACCCACCAAGGCTTGAGCCGACCGAAGGTCACCATTGCTATCGCCACGAATCCCCGTCCCGCTGTGATGTTCTCTACGAACGTTCCGGCGATTCCTACGGCCAGATAGGCACCCGCTAGGCCAGCCAGCGCCCCACCCACCGCCACTGCGAAGAGCCTCGTTCGAACCGCGGAGGACCCTGCAGCCTCGACCGCCGCAGGCACTTCGCCCGCCCCGCGCAAAACGAGGCCCGCCCCGGTCTTCCATAAGAACCAGGTTGCGACAATCGGCCAGAGCAGCAGGATGCACGTCCCGAGGTCAAGCCTTGGCAGCCAGTCGGGGAGGCCGGGGACAGAGAGCAACTGCCCGCTCCGGCCAAACTCGGCCTGGAACATCGTGCTCGTCGCGCCGAGGGCCCCCAAGTTCACCGCCGTGCCTACCACGACCTGGTCGGCTCCGAGCAAGACCGTGAACAGAGCGCTGAACAGCGATACCGCCACACCGGCTGCCAGGCCAGCAGCCATTCCCAGGAAAGGCGAACCGGTGCTCGCCGAAACCTTCATCGCGACGTAAGCGGCCATCAACATCGTCCCTTCTAAGCCGATGTTGATCACCCCGGCCCGCTGGACGATCGTTTCGCCTTGGGCAGCCAAGCCGACTGGTGCCGCATAGGTGAGGATGTCAAGCCAGTTCAGCTTCTACCTCCTTGGGCGCCTTCATCCGCCATTGACCCAAACCAATCGCCACGAGCACCGCTACAGCCTGGACGACGTATACGATCGGGCTGCCCACGTCGGCAAACCTCGCCAAGTTTTCGCAGCCGGCCACGAGCGCACCAAAGTACAGCGCTGCCAAGAGCACACCGAGCGGTTCCAAGCCGCCCAGCAAGGCAACGGGGATCCCCATGAAGCCCCAGCCCTGGTCAAACCCTGTGCCCACATACCCAATGAGCCCGGTCAAGTCCACGCCCCCGGCTAGGCCGCACAACGCGCCAGAGAGCACCATAGCCCCCACCCGGACCCTGTCGGAGGAGATTCGATGCGCCCTGGCTGCACGGGCCCCGGGACCCACGACCCGCAAGCGAAACCCCGCTGGCGTGAGATAGAGGTACACCGAAATCGCAATCACGACGGCCAGCGCGATGAAGATCCCTGCATGCAGATCGAACTTCGGATCGAATCGCACCAACGTCGCAGAGTCCGGAAGACGGTCGGTCTGAGGTATCTGGCGCTTCGCCTCCTGGAGCGGCCCATGCAGGAGCCATTCCTGCAAGGGCAGAACCATAAAATTGAGAAGGATCGTCGAGATCACGACCGGGATCCCTCGCTTGACCTGCAGCACCCCGGCGAGACATGCCAAGGCCCCGCCTCCGAAGCAGGCGGCAAGGATCGGTACCGCAGGAGACGAGGTGGCCGCCAATCCCAGGAACTTGGCAGAAGCCGCACCGGCAAGTCCGCCTAGTACGTACTGCCCTTCTCCGCCAATGTTGTACATTCCCGCCCGCCAGGCCACTGCCAGCCCCACGCCGATAAAAACCAGTGGGGTCGCCCGGACGAGCGAGCGGGTCCAGCCCGCATGGGTGAACAGGGCCCCTTGCCCGATCAGCCTGAGACCCTCTCCGAGCGGAACCCCGAATACGAGCAGAGTAACGATCAGGGCTACGCTCAGCAGTGCCAAGACCAGGGCGATCCGGGCCGCCGTCTTCATGCCTCGGCTCCGACCAACCGGTCAACGAGCCTCCCCGACTCGATGTACACCGTGCGATCGCTCAGCGCCTCGATCTCCTCCCGATCCGTGGAAATGAGGAGCACCGCCGCACCGCTTGCCGCGCAGTCCAGCACCGCTTGGCGCACTGCGGCCTCGGCCCGGATGTCCAGGCCTCTGGTCGGATTCACCGCGACCAACAACGAAGGCACACTGTGCAAATTCCGCGCAATCACGACCTTTTGTTGGTTGCCTCCACTGAGCGTCCCGACCGGGACGGAAACCGAGTCCGTGCGTACGTCGAACTTTCCTATGAGTTCTCGCGCCCAGCGACGGATGTCCCGGCGCCGGAGGAGCCCCAACTTGGTCCACTCCCGAAGGTCTTGACCGAGCAGCAAGTTGTCGGCGATGTCCATCTCCAATACGAGCCCGTCCGTTTGCCGATCTTGCGGGATATAGGCAACTTGTGTTCCTTTAAGTGTTATAGAACCGGCATCCTTGGGTCGGATGCCTATGATCGCCTCAGCGAGTTCAACCTGACCGTTTCCGTCCACTCCGCTAATCCCAAGGACCTCTCCCGCCCGAACAATCAGCGAGACGTCTTGAACCGCCCGTACCCCTCGGTCGGACAAGACGGACAGGCCCTCTACCTCCACGGTCGTGTTCCCGGAGCCACGCGGGACGCTGGTAGCGTGAGGCACCGTTCCCCCCACCATCGCCTCGGCCAAGCAATCGGGCGTGGTGGAAGCGATGGTAAACGTAGCCACAAACCGGCCCTGCCGCAAGACGGTCGCCCGGTCAGCGACCTGGAACACCTCGGAAAGCTTGTGGGTGACGATGACCACGGTCATCCCCTCGTCTCGCCGCGCACGGACAAACGCGAGCAGCTCGTTCGTCTCCTCTGCGGTTAGTACGGCCGTCGGCTCGTCGAGCACCAGGACGCTCCCTCCGCCGATCAGCGCCCGGACAATCTCAAGACGTTGCATTGCTCCGACGGAGAGCTCCTGGACACGAGCCTCAAGATTCAGCGGCCATCCTAGCCTGGCTGAGAGCGCCGCCGCCTCGCCCACGGCTGGGCATTCGGCCGGACTCTCCCATCGCGCCACGTTTCCCAAGGCGACGTTCTCTGCCACCGTGAACTGCGGAACGAGCATGAAGTGTTGGTGGACCACCCGGATTCCGGCCTCGCGCACCGAGATGGGGTTGCCGTATTCGAGTTCCCTCTCTTGGAATCGTATCGTCCCGGAATCCGGTGCGAGGAAGCCTTCCATGACCCCGATCAGGGTGGACTTGCCTGCCCCGTTCTCACCAAGAATGGCGTGCACTTCGCCCTCAAGCAGGTCGAGCGAGACGTCCACCAAGGCCTTGACCGCGCCAAACGACTTGCTGACCCCGCGAACTTCGAGAAGCGGCACGCCTAGAACCGGTCGTACGGTACGGCGAGCGTTCCGGCCTCGATTTCCTTCATCGCTGCCTTGATCTTGTCCTTCAGGGCCTGCGGTACGGCCATCGCATCACCCCAGACATAGGCGATTGCACCGTCCACCATCCGCATCGTCTCTATGCCGCCCCGATACTCTCCGTCCTTGACCCTTTTCGCCAGGGCGACGAACGCCGGCTCGGCCACGATCACCGCCGACGCGATGACCACGCCGCTCACGTTCGCGTTTTGGTCGCTGTTCGCACCGAAAGCCTTCGCGTTGCCCTCCTTGCACGCGTCAAACACTCCTTGGGCCGCGGCGTTGGCTTGATGGATCACGAAGTCTGCCCCTTGGCCGATCGCAGCTGCAGTCGCTTGCTTTGCCTTGGCCACATCGTCGTTGGAGCCAGTGAAGCTCTCGATCACCTTGATGCCGGGACGTGCCGCCTCGGCTCCGGCCCGAAACGCCTTGAAGGTAGAACGGATGCTGGGCACGTCGGGCCCCCCGATCATGGCTACAGTCCCCGACTTGGTGAGACTCCCGGCCGTCATCCCTGCGAGATAGAAGCCCTCTTCCAGTAGGAACCGAAACGCACCCGCGTTCGCTGCGGAGTCACCGCCCGAGCTGCTGACGAAGACCGTGCCAGGAAAGTCCTTGGCCACCTCGACTCCTGGCGCGTTGTACTCGAACCCGTGCCCAAAGACCAGGGCGTAGCCTTCCTGAGCGTAGCTCCGCATGGAGTCTTTGATCTGGGCGTCCGTAGCCTGCTGGTGGTTCACCTCGGCGCCGAGTTCCTTTTCGACCGCCTCGAGGCCCCGGTAGGCAAGCGCGCTCCATCCGGCGTCGCTCACTGGTCCGGGCGTAAGAAGCGCCACCTTGAAGGGCTTCTCTCGTGGCGTCGAGCCGACCGGCTCCTGAGAGCCTTCCGTCGGCCCACATCCGACCACTACGGCGAGAATGCACAGGAACAGGAGCGTCCGCATTGCCGCATTCTACGCGCTTCCCGCGAGGTCTGCGCCAAAAGAAAATGGCGCCCAGGCAAACCTGCCCAGACGCCCTCGACCTGTACTTGCGCTCAGGTTAGTTGCTGACTTTCCTGACGGTTGCCTTGTACTTGGCATTCGCCTTGCCGAGACCCGCTGCAATCTGCTCTGCCGAGACGACCGAAGGATCAAAGTCCACGATCGCAGTGAGTGACGTGCCGTCGGCATCTGCCTTCTTGACTCCATCCATCTTGACCAAGATGGATCGGACTGTGTCCGGGCAAGTGCCTCACGTCATGCCCGGCACGTCAAGCGTGGCGACTTTGATCTCGCTCTGCTCGCTGCCGGTGCTGGTGCCCGCCATCGTCTCGGTCGGAGACTGGGGTTGCGCGGCCGCGGGGGCCGCCTGGTTCATCGTAACTTCTGGTTCGCCGTTCGAAGGCTCGGCCGGGGTGTCCGGTGCCGCTGGCTGGCTACAGCCGGCCATGATCAGTGCCACGGCCAAGCCCGCCGGCACCAGTGCCGATAGGGTTTTGTGTTTCATAGATGTCGTCTCAAGGAGCCTTGGGCTCCTGTACAGTGTATCGCCCTGCAAGCCTGGATGGTTCCAAGGAGCCTACTCCAGCGAGTAGTCCGCCTCGCCCACCGTTTCCAGGAACCTGGCAAGGATGTCCACCGAGGCCTGAACGTCGCCCTTGTGCACGGTCTCGTTCACGGTATGGATGTACCGGGTTGGGATCGAGAGGGTGAACGAAGGCACCCCTCCATGGAGCCGCTGGACCGCACCGGCGTCGGTGCCGCCGGCAGGCAGTATCTCCACCTGGTACGGGATCTGGTGCTCCTCGGCAAGCCTGCGGAAATGTCCGAAGACCTTAGGATGGCAAATCAGTGAACTGTCCATGAACTTGATCGCGGTCCCCTTGCCCAGCTTGGTGACGGCGAGCTCGTCCGGCAGACCAGGGATATCGTTCGCCAACGTGACGTCGATTGCCACCATGACGTCTGGGGCGATCTTGCTCCCTGAGGCGGCGGCCCCTCGGAGCCCGACTTCCTCTTGCACCGTTGCCACGGCAATAATCTCGGCCGAGTGATCGCCTGCAGCCTTGACCGCCTCGATCATCACGAAGACCGCCGCGCGATCGTCCATGGACTTGCAGGTGAAGAGGTCGCCCATTGTCTGGAACGTCCGATTCATCGTAACCATGTCGCCCAACTGAACCTGAGCCTGGGCCGCGTCCCCGCTGAGGCCGACGTCAATGAAGTAGTCGTCAGTGGTCGGCGGCTTGCTCGCCTCTCCGGGGGTTTGCATGTGCTTAGGCTTCTTGCTCTGTGTCAAGACGCCGTTGAGCTTTCCCCCGCTGGTGTGGACGAAGACCCTCTGGCTGGCCATCTGGGTCGGATCCCAGCCGCCTAGAGGCTGGACGCGCAAGAAGCCCTTGTCGCTGATGTACTTCACCACGAAGCCGATCTCATCCATGTGCGCGGCGATCATCACCTTGCGGCCACTGCCGGCCTTGGTGGGGGCTTTGCGGGCGATCACGTTTCCCATCGCGTCGACCTCGATGTCGCACGTTCCTCCCAGTTCTCGCTTGACGATCGCACGGATCATGCCCTCGTTCCCTGGAATGCCGTGGGCTTCGGTGAGCTCTTGTAGCAGGCCTACGTTCACGGCACAGCTTTTACCTGGGCTCGGATCGCGTGTGCGGGCCTATGCAGCGATCCGCCGCTCGACGCCGAAGATCCGGCCGAGGCTCGGCGTGTAGCACATGTGGTTTCTTAGGTAGTTCGCCTGTTCCCGTACCCAACGCTGGATCTTTGAGAAGGCGAGGACGGTCTCTCTCCCCGGCTCCTCGCCCTCTTTGAGGGCCATCTCAATGTTCAGCTTCACGAACCGGAGCCCACGGGCGAGGTCCTGGGCGTCCGCAGCGACGGTGGCGGGGATCTCCATGATCGGGCCGTAGGTCATCACCGCCTTGGCATATTGGTTCAGCCATTTCACCTGACCGTCAATGTCGTCGGGGAAAAAGGACATGTCCACGACGTGGATCGTCGGAACTCGAAAGCCGGGCCGTCCCGACTGATTTGCTAGAATTTCCTTGGCGGACGCGCTGATTGGCACGGAACATGGCCGGAAGAAGAAGCATCTAAGGATTGGGTTCGGCGCTCCGCTCTTGCTCTCCCCTTGGCGGTGTCGCCGGCCCACTCTTAGAGTGCTGATCTAATAACTGTACGGTCGCCCTAGGGCGGCCGTCTTTTTTCGGTACCGTCCAGGGCAATGACCCACGACGTCTTGATCATTGGTTCGGGCCCTGCGGGGTACACCGCAGCCGTTTATGCGGCCCGTGCGAACCTGAGCCCGATGATGATTGCCGGTCCCGAACCCGGGGGCCAGCTCATGATCACGACGGACGTCGAGAACTACCCTGGCTTTCCCGATGGGATCCTCGGGCCCGAGTTAATGGAGCTCTTTCAGAAGCAAGCCGAGCGGTTCGGAACGACGCTCAAGCACGGAATGGTGGACCATGTCGACTTCGGACAGTCGCCGTTCCGAGTCTCGTCGGGAGCGGAGGAGTTCCTCGCCCGAACGGTGATCATCTCCACAGGCGCAAGCGCGAAATGGACTGGGGCCAAGGGCGAGACGGAGTTTGGCGGGCACGGAGTGAGCGCCTGCGCGACGTGCGACGGATTTTTCTTCCGAGGCAAGAAAGTCGCCGTGATCGGTGGCGGCGACACCGCGATGGAGGAGGCTGTGTACCTCACCCGGCACGCAGAGCACGTCACGGTCGTCCACCGGCGTGACACCCTGCGTGCGAGCAAGATCATGCAGCAGAGGGCGCTAGACCATCCCAAGATCTCGTTCGCGTGGAACCGAACCCTCCTCGAAGTGCTGGGCGATGAAGGCCCGCCCCGTAAAGTTACAGGGATGGTACTGGAAGACACGACAGGCGGGCCAAACGAAGTGCTGCCCATCGACGGCGTGTTCGTCGCGATCGGCCACCAGCCGAATTCCCAGGTCTTCACCCCGTTCCTCGAGTCCGACGAGCTCGGCTACCTCAAGGTGCACCCAGGAACGACCCGCACGAAGATCCCAGGCGTCTTTGCATGTGGAGACGTCACCGATCGGGTGTACCGCCAGGCGGTCACAGCCGCCGGCACAGGATGCATGGCGGCCATTGAAGCCGAGCGGTACCTCGAGGCCCTGGACCACGCATGAACCTCGCCCTCATCGCTACACTCGCTCTCCACCAACAGGCTGACTTCGCCTGGTTCGAGATGGACGGCCTGCTCACGCCTCCTACCAAGACAGCGATACGAGTCCCGCTCGGCGCCCTGGAAGTGACCAAGCATTCGCCCATCCATGACTGGACGTTCCCACGGACTGTCACCGGCATGCTCGAGTCGGGCGGCCAGTTCACCCCGCGCTTCCGCGTGTTTCGGCAAAACATCCTGGGCAAGCCCGAAGACGACGTTAGCGTCGGGGTCACGCGGTTCCTCCTACGCCTTGTCGAAATGAATCGCACCCGGTTGCGCCTTGATCACAGCGTGGAGTTTCCCTCTCGTACGGTGGACGTCTATCTCTGTGACGGAGGGGAGCCCGGTGCCCTCCAGCGGTTGAGCGTGGACAAGGACGACAAGCTTCCCGGTGGGGGCGCCGCCAAGGTCAACACGATCCATATCTATGCCATCGGTGGGCTGAACAGCCGGCTAGAATGGGCCCGCGAACTCGCCCACGAATACGGACACGCGACCCTCCCTCCCGTTACGATTCCCGGCGGACCGGAGGAGTGGGCAAACGGTGACCTGGGCGAGCGCATGTACCTTTCCCGGCTCCATGAGCTCCTCGTGGCGGGCAAGGCGAGCCCCTCAGACACCATGGGTGCAAGTGCCGAGCAGTTGCAACGGTACGTCGCCCAGAACGTGACCCCGCTTGTCATGGCCGCCGCTACCCTTGGCCCACGGCCCAAGGTGCTGGAATCCGGTGACAAAGCTACGTTCGACGCTTATCTGGGCCTGGCGCTCTACTGCGAAAAGATCCTCCCCCGATCCATTTTTGCGCGCTCGCTCGTGCTGCCCGACGACCAGTCGCCGGGCGCGTACGCCCGAGCCATCGTCGCCGCTACCAGCGAGGTCGCGGAGTGGAAGCCGAGCCTGCCCGAAGAACTGAAGGGGTCACCCGTATGGCTCCCTCTCGGCAAGGGCAAGCTCCAAGGCGGCAACGTCCTCTCCCGAGCCGGAGACTGGGCCAAGGTTTCGCTGAACCCCGGGGCGACGGTCGCAAACTAGCGCTTCCAGGCCTCCAGGAAATCCGTACTCGTCCGATAAACCACGTGACGATTCTGGGAGCGCCCGCAGTTATGCGGGCATCCAGGCTCGGAACAAGCCGTGTCCGACGTTCTATCCAAGGCCGAAATCGAGTCGCTGATCGGAACCCTCGCATCTGAGGCCGAGGGCGAGCCACTACGCCGTCCCTCGCAAGGTCAGGAAAAGCCGCAGCGGACGAGGGGCGTGGTCGCGTACGAGGTCTACGACTTCCGAAGGCCGGACAAGTTCAGTAAAGAGCAGCTCCGAACGCTCCAGATGTTGAACGAGGGCTTTGGACGACTGGCCGGTTCGAGCCTCGCCGCCAATCTCCGATTGCCGGTCTCGTTCGAGCTCGTTGCCCTGGAGCAGGTTCCCTATGAGGAGTATCTCCGCGGAATCAGCAGTTCCGCCTTCGTGCTCCTTTCCCTACCCCCGCTACAGGGCCAAGCCGTCCTGGAGATCGAGTTCCCCGTCGCATTTTCCATGGTGGACCGGCTACTAGGCGGGCCAGGACGTCCCTTTGCCCGCCAAATCTTTACTGACATCGAGGCACCGCTTGTGCGGGAGATCGTCGGCAGGCTGTGCCAGTGCCTCGTATCGGCATGGGAGGGCCTCGCCACCATCGAGCCCAAGATTGACGGGATCGAGGTCAGTTCCCAGTTCGTCCAGATCTCGCCTCCCAGCGACATCGTTATCAGCAGCCTCTTCGAGGTCAAGATGGGCGACACCCGAGGTGCCCTCAGCCTCTGCATCCCTTACACGATGCTCAAAGGCGTGACTTCGCGCCTCAGCGGCAACAAGTGGATCGCCACCGGGCAAAAGAAGCCGGCCCGGAAAGCCGATAGCGCGCTGAGCACGATGATCAAGGGCGTAGACGTCACTTGCGCCGTCCATATGACCCCGACCCCGATCCGCTTCGAGGACTTCACCAAGATCGAGGTCGGCCAGGTCGTCCCTCTCAACCATAAGGTTGACCAAGAGCTCCTCCTCCATGTCCAGGGCGTGCCCGTTCACGTCGGCAAGATGGCGCTGGAAGGCTCGAAACTCGCATTCACCGTTACCGCAACCCCCGAGCTAGCGGGGAACCCTGAAGGAACCCAATGACCCAACTCTTTGCCCAACTCCAATCCGCGCTGTGGACGTCGGTCGCCAGGTCTGTGACCGACCACGGCGGCCCTACCGTCGGCATTGTGCCGCTGGACGTAGTCGAGCCGGACACCGACTCGCTCCTGCAAGAACTCGCCGCACCGAGTGTAGTGGCGACCTTCAACCTCAGCAGCGGCGGATCCGGAATCGTCTGCGTCCCGGAAGCAACGAGCGCAGCTTTCGGACAGGAGAACACTCCAGAATCTTGGGGATCGCTGATCGAGGCGATCGTCAGCGGTGCGTGCGCGGGACTTGCTGATCCGTCCACCGTAACCGTCACCCCGAGCAACATCAACGCAACGGGGCCCATGACGGAACTGCCCGAGGAATTCGCCGAGCAAGGCGCGTTCATCCGGATGGTCGCCAAGGCTACCGGTGACGGCGGCTCGGGAACACTGACGCTCGTTCTCGACCATGAGGCGTGCTCAAACTTGACGGGCGAGCCGAGCAGCGGTACCGTCGCTCCCAAGAGCATGGAGGGTGTCACGAGCGACCTTGGCTTGCTCTTCGACGTTCCGCTCGAACTCAGCGTCGAGATTGGCCGGGTCAAGATCCCCGTTCGCGACGTGGTGGACCTGGGCGCTGGCTCGATCGTCGAGATTGACAAGGCTGCCGGCGAGCCCGTCGAAGTCCTGTTGAACGGCCACCTTGTTGCAAAAGGCGAGGTCGTGGTCATTGACGACAACTTCGGTGTTCGGATCACCGAGATCCTTAAGCCGGCCGACCGCAAGAGCAGCGAGGCGGCGTGAACCTGTACTTCGCTACGCTAGCCCAGTCCCTCGGCACAAAGAGCGACATGGCCGTCTCATCGCCTGCCACCGGCGGTACCGCATGGGTGCCCGTTATCGTGATTCTGGCTGCCCTAGCGCTGGGTGCCCGATGGATTGTCCGCAAGGGTATCCACGGCACTGCAAGGCCTGGAAGCCAGCTCTTGGTCAAGGAGACAGCCACGCTCGGTGCGGGCCAGGTAGCGATCGTCGAGGCTCGAGGAAAGACGTGCCTCGTAGGCGTCACAGCAAACAGCCTGACGTTCCTTACCGAACTCCCGACAGATACTCCGCCCGAAGCGTTCCTCGATGTGCTCGACCAAGTCGAACCAAACGTGCAGGGCGACCCCGCCGCCCAAGCCCGTTGGGAGCGACTCCAGCTTCAATGAGGACTGGGATCCGACTCGCCACAGTAACCGCCCTTCTCTTCGCGGCGGCCTTCGCCGTGCCCCAAGGCGTCACCGTTCCCAGCATTCAACTCGGGATGGGCCAGGCTCAAGGACAAGGCGATGTCTCCGCCTCGCTCCAGATTCTCGCTCTGCTCACGGTGCTCAGCCTCGCACCAGCGCTGTTGATTCTCACCACCGCCTTCACGCGGATCGTCATCGTCTTGAGCCTCGTTCGATCGGCTCTGGGCACCCAGTCCATCCCTCCCAACCAAGTCATTGTCGGACTGAGCCTCTTCCTCACCTTCTTCGTGATGGGGCCGACCTTCGAGCAGGTGAACGACACCGCGCTGAAGCCCTTCATGAGAAAGGAGAAACCGATCACCTTTGACGAAGCCATGAAACGTGGGCAGGTGCCCATCCGCGACTTCATGCTCAAGAACACGTACGAGAGCGACCTCCGGCTCTTCACCGATATCCGAGGAGAGCGGCCCAAGTCTCGCAACGATATCGCCTTCGGTAGCCTCGTGCCCGCGTTCGTCATCAGCGAGCTCAAGACCGCCTTTGTGGTGGGCTTCTTTATCTTCGTTCCTTTCGTCATGATTGACCTCATCGTCGCGAGCGTGCTGATGGGCATGGGCATGATGATGATGCCGCCCACTGTCGTCTCGCTACCGGTCAAGCTCCTGGTCTTCGTCCTGGCGAACGGTTGGCACGTCCTCGTCCAAGCCATCTTAGCGGGGTACTCACCTTGAACGAGTCTCTCGTCATGGAGGCCGCACGGCAAGGAATGCAGGTCGGCATGATGGTCTCCCTCCCGTTGCTCGGGGTCAGTCTGCTCGTGGGAATCGTTGTCAGCGTGTTCCAGGCCGTAACCCAGATTCAAGAGCCGACGGTCACGTACGTCCCGAAGCTGATCGCCGTCTGCGGAGTGGTCTTGGGGATGGGGGCATGGATGCTCCAGAGCCTCGTCAAGTTCACGCTGCTGTGCTTCCAGAGCGCCGGACAAATCGGACAATGAACCTCGATAGCCTCACCATTTGGTCAGGCGCGCTCCTCTTTGCCAGGACCTCGGCGCTGCTGCTCGCGCTGCCAATGCTATCGAACCTCGTGCCGCCCATGATCCGGGTCTTTACCGCGGTCATCCTGACGTGGGCGCTCCTCCCGGTGTTCCCTGGCCCCTCCGAAGTTCCTCCCGATCTCGCCTCCTTGCTCCTCGGCGTCCTGGGTGCGGTGGGATTCGGATTGCTTACGGCATTGAGCATCCAGGCGGTCGTCTGGGCGTTCCAGGCCGCGGGAAACGTCATTGACCTGCAGATTGGAACGGGCTCGGCGCAGCTTCTCAATCCCGCACTCGGTTCGGTCTCCGCCCCTCTCGGCCAATTCCATGCGATCCTCGCGTCGGTCCTCGTGTTTGTCACCGACGGGCACCACCTCGTGATCCGCGGCCTGTCCGCCATACCGAGGATTGACGGCATCCCCGGCGCAATGGACGTCGTTATGCTGACAATCCAGACGGCCACCGTAGCCGCCGTCCAGATTGCCGCCCCAGTGATCTCCGCTACGATCTTGATCGACATCGCATCCGCGCTCGTCGCCCGTGCTGTGCCCCAGGCCCAGCCTTACTTCCTCGCGCTACCGGCCAAGCTCGTGGTTGGTCTCGGCATCGTCGCAGTCGGACTTCCAGCCCTCGCAATCGCTGCCAAAGTCCTTGTGACGAATCTGACCATTTGGTGATCCCATGTCCACGGCCGCCGGCGAAAAGACCGAGAAACCAACCCATAAGCGAAGGCAAGACGCCCGCAAGAAGGGCCAGGTCGCCCGCTCGAACGACCTGACTGGAGCCCTCCTCGTCCTTGCGTCCTCATTTGCCGTGCCCCAAGTGTGCCGGTTCCTACTCAATACAGCCACCGAGGCTGCCGCGCGCGCGGGCTCTGCACCGGAGGCTGGACTTCAGGCCACCCTCTCCTGGTGGGCGATGCGTGCGACGGTCGGACTGTTCGCCCCATTGCTGGTGCTGGGGCTCGTTGCCCTGGTCATCGTATCGGGCCAGGTCGGGATCCACTTCCACTCCGAAGGCCTACAGCCAAAGTGGGAGCGCGTCAACCCGTTGCAAGGGTTCAAGCGCCTCTTCAGCAAACATGCCATGGTCGAGGGACTCAAGGCCGTTGCCAAGCTCGTTCTGCTCGGCACGACCACCTACTTCCTGGTCAAGGACCAGTGGCCGAACCTGGCCGGGATGGGCGGTATCGGGCCAGGGCCCCTCACGTCCGCGACCATCGATGCTGTCCAGGGACTTACTGTCCGCTTCGGATTGGTGTGGCTCGCGATCGGCATCCTCGACTACATCTTCCAGCGCCACCAGTTCGAGAAGCAGATCATGATGACCAAGGACGAACTCCGGCGGGAGATGCGTGAGATGGAAGGCTCCCCCGAGCTGAAGTCCGCCCAGATGCAGCGCCGCCGCAAGCTCGCCAAGGGCGGGATGGCGACCCGGCTCAAAGAAGCCGACGTCCTGATCACGAACCCCACCCACTTCGCGATTGCGATCCAGTACGACCGGAGCACAATGCCTGCGCCGGTCGTCGTCGCCAAGGGCCAGGACTACCTCGCCCTCAAGATGCGCGAGATCGCCCACGCCGTCGAACTGCCCATTGTCGAGAACCGCGCTTTGGCTCGAACCCTGTATCAGCGCTGCGAGGCAGGAGACGCGATCCCGCGCGACCTGTTCCTCCCGGTCGCCGAACTACTCGCATACGTCTACAAGACTTTCCGCCGCGCCAAGCGGTAACCGGTAGACTCGTAGCGGTGCCAAGCGATGGGACACGCTCGGAGTCGTGGAAGAAGCGCGTCCTGCGCAGCATGCCAGCGCCTGCCTGGCTCGGCCCCGACTCCCCCCAAGGCGACGTGGTCGTCAGCACCCGGTTTCGCTATGCGAGGAACCTTCGCGGAATCCCGTTTCCGCACCACTGCACTACGGAGCAGGCAATGCTCGTCTCCCAAGCGGTCGCCGAGGCGGGCAGGTCGGCCGGCCTTCTCCCGCAAGGCAGACTGACCGAGGCAGAGCGCGACTACCTCTTGGGCTCTCGCCTCATCTCCTCGGACTTTGAACCACGCAAGCCCGGACGCGATGTCCTGCTCGATGCCGCCCGCACCCTAAGCGTCATGGTCAACGAGGAAGACCACCTACGCATCCAGGCCCTCGTGGGAGGCTGGAGTCCGCAAACTGCCCGCATCGCTGCCGACGAGTGCCTCAGGGTCTTTGACTCCAGGTTGAACTTCGCCTATGCGGAGCCATGGGGCTACTTGACTGCCAGCGAGTTCAACTGTGGCGGGGCGGGACGCTGGTCGGCCCTGTTCCATTTCATCGGACTCGCCCATCGCCGCCGTCTGCAACCGCTCTTGCGTGCCCTGGGCTCTGGCGGCGTGACCGCGCGGGGATTGTTCGGAGAGTCCAGCCGTGCGGTGGGTGCGTTTTTCCAGGTCAGCACGACACGCTTAAGCCTGCCCGAGTTCATGGGTGCGTGTGAGCTGCTCTTGCGCCAGGAGCGCGAAGCGCGCGCCGAAGTCCCACGGAACGAGCTGCGCGAACGGTTTCGGCAGGCGGTGGAGACCGCGGAGTCTTCGGCCGAGCTCGACCTCCGCGAAGCGCTACGGATCCTTGCCTGGGTGCGCTGGGCAAGTTCGGTGGGCCTGGAGGGGGCGCCGGCACACACCCGTCAGGTGGACGAGTCCGTCTCCACCATGGAAGTCTTCGGAACCCAAGACCCGGCGATCGCCGCGCGCCACCGAGCCGAGTTCGTGCGCCAGCGGCTGGGTGACTCTTGGCGCACACTTCGCAACCCCGGACGGGCCTGAACCCATAATTCAACTCATGGAGCCTGTGACATACCGAACCCCGCCTGTTCTGCACTGGTTCGGCACCGAGTCCCGGCTCAATATGCAGGCAGCCAAGAAGCTGAAGGAGTCTGCATTGACCGCCGGTAAGCGGGATATCGCCGGGCAGCTCAAGGACGCCGCTTCAGCCGCGCTCAGCTTTGGCAAGGGCACTGCGGCGGACATCGCATTCCGAAACGCGACCGAAGAAGCCTACGTTCTTACTGAGACCGCCATCGAACGGTACAAGTCCACGGGCAGGAGCCGGGTAGCGTTGGAGAAGGTCGAACGGATCGTGGATGAGGGCAACGGCACTATCGTATTGGAGCACGGGTCGGGCAAGCTGGTTATCCGTCCCGTCGCTCACCTCGTGCGAGGCAGACAGCGTGCCCCAATCGGATGGTTGCGCAACGGCGTTGAAGTCCCCTATGTGACCCTCGCGAACGAAATCGCGGCGCGGTGCGGCCTCGAGGTCTTGCGAAGATGAACGGGTTCGTCGAACCTGAGCCGAGCGGCTGGCGCGAACACGCGCTGGCCGAACTCAATGCCGACATCGGGCCCGGCGATCCAAGTGCCGGGCTTCTTGCTGACTTGTGGTGCCGGTGGCGGATCGAGGCCCAGTCAGAAGGTGTCCTTTGCGGCGCAGGCATCGCGGCTTGGGTCATGCAGGGCGAGGGCGCGGAGCCCACGGCGCGGGACGCTGAGACGATTGCACCCGGAACTGTGGTCCTGCAGGGTGAGGGGTCTGCTCGCGAGGTCGTATCCAAAGAGCGCACCGCCCTCAACTACCTGATGTTTCTGAGCGGCGCCGCTACGTTGACCCGCAGGTTCGTCCAAGCCGTTTCCCATACGCCGTGCCGCATCCTCGATACCCGCAAGACCGCGCCAGGTATGCGCCTCCTGCAGAAATATGCCGTCCGCTGTGGCGGGGGTCACAATCACCGCACCGCGCTCTATGACGGGGTCATGGTGAAGGACAACCACATCGCGGTCGCTGGCTCCGTCGATGCAGCCGTTCGCAAGGCCCGAACCGCACGGCACCTGCTCCGGGTAGAAGTCGAGTGCAGCACCCCCGAGATGGCGCACCAAGCCTTTCGTGCTGGCGCTGACGTCCTCCTGCTCGACAACATGGCTCTAGCGGACATGCGCTCGGTCGTTCAAGACCTCGGGGGCAAGGTGCAGCTGGAGGCGTCAGGCGGGGTGAACCTCGATACCGTGGCCGCCATCGCTGAGACCGGAGTGGACTTCGTATCCGTTGGCGCACTCACCCACTCGGCGTCTGCCTTACCGTTCCATTTGGAGGTCGAATGAGGATCGGTGAAAGCTGGATGGTCGTGCAGACCGTCGGATCTACTCAGGCTGAAGCGGCAAAGCTGCTCGTATCAGGCGACGTCCCGGACGTTCTGCTTGCCCAGCACCAGACCAACGGGCGAGGCAGGTTAGGACGAACCTGGCACAGCGAGCGAGGCCGATCCCTCACCATGAGTGTAATCATGCGCGAGTATCCCGACCATCCCCAGCCGTGGTTGATCGGGATGACGCTCGCGATCGCTACTGCCCAAGTCCTCGGCGGCCAGCTGCGCTGGCCTAACGACGTCTACGGCCAGTCGGGGAAGCTCGCTGGGATTCTCTCTGAGATTTGGCCCGGCAGCGACGGTCGAAAATACGTGGTGGTCGGCGTCGGGGCAAACCTTCGAAAGATGTCGTGGCCCGATACAGTGCCAGGGGAAGCCCCCAAGCGCGCATGGGAGCCGCAAGCCGCAGGCAAAGCGATCATCGAGGCAGCCCGGAATCTTCCCGAGCCCAACGGCTGGCCGGATATCGAGTCACATTGGATAGCCCTCGATGCGACGCCCGGCAAGAAATACCGACTGCCCACCGGCGAAGTCGTCGAAGCCGTCGCGGTTGGAGAATCGGGGGCGTTGCTGGCGAAGCTAGGCACCCGCACGATCACCGTGCTCGCCGCCGAGGGCTACCTCGGCTAGTTCTCGACCTTGGGCGGGAACGTCCATGAAAGCGCGAGGTCGAAGCGCTCACGCCAGGCCCGCTCGTTGTGCCGAGCACCCAAGTACTCGATGTACACGAGGTCTTTGCCCTTCTCCCAGCCCTTCCCTTGGAGTGCCTTGTCCAGGGCTCTCGCGTTCATGATCGCGGCTGGCTCCTCTAAGTGTCCCATGTCCACCCAGAGCTTCGGTCGAGCCGCCTCCTCTCGCTCTTGGACCCGCTTGATCATGAGCTTGTCGTCCCACCAAAGGCTGGGGGACATTACGATTGCCTTGCCGAAGACGTCGGGTCGGGTCAGCGCGAGGTGAAGGCTGACGATGCCCCCGAACGACGATCCGCAGAGCGCTGTGTCTTGGGGCCCGGGTAACGTTCGATACTCCTTGTCCACTAAGGGCTTGAGTTCCTCAGAGATGAACTTCCCATAGAGGTCAGCCTTCCCTCCAGTCTCTGACTTCCCCAGCGTTGCCCGGGTCGGCAGGTACTCGTCCGCTCGGGAGGCCCCTGCGTTCGGGACAGCGACAATGATCACCGGCTCGCAGAGGCCGGCACGGATCATAGCGTCGGCCGACTCGTCCGCCCCCCACTCCTCGTTCGCGATGAAGCTGGAAAGTCCGTCGAACACGTTCTGGCCGTCATGCATGTAGAGCACCGGGTACCGCCGTTCGTTCCCTCGGGCGTCGTACCCTGGCGGAACAAAAACCCAGACTTGACGGGAGTTGCCCAGAATCTCGGATCGCACCGGCTCCATGGGCCGAACATCACCACTGAGCGAGGGGACTCGGTGCAGCTGCCCCGAAGCGGAGACCAGGGCCAGAGCGGCAAGGACTGTGCTCGTCACTCGGCGATGGTACCGTCCGACGCTGGCGGCTTGGTGCGGAGCAAGAAAAAGAGCACCGCGCCGCAGACCAGGGTCGCGAACCCTCCGCCGATCTTGGCTAGCATCGCGGTATAGCGCACCGTCTTCAGTTGGAGCGGGTACCTCCCCGTCTTCTCCAGATAGCTCTCGTCAATGAGCGAGATGCCGTTCGGCCCCTGATGGTCCAGCAGCATCTGCGGATCGTCCACCACATATTCCGTGGGGCTGCCGATGTTCTCCCCAATGTCTCCAAACAGGGCCGCCTCGCTGCTCGGGCGCACGCGTTGGGCAATCACCGAGTTCGCGGCAAAGGACGCCTCACGTTGGAACGCGAACATGACGACGACGAGGCCCCCTAGGGCAAGGAGCCCCAGGAAGCCTGCTACGAGCGATCGGCCTGGTTTCACCGGTTAGCCAGTTTGGCCGTAAACCGCGAGCGAAATGGTGACGGTCGGCGCAACTTTGTCCTTCGCGGGGGCGGGAATCGTCACGCCGTAGTCTGCGAGCTTCACTTGGAAGCTTGTGCGAACCTGCACAACGTCGCCTTTGAATCCGGCGTTTCGCGTTTCCGCGCTCTCCTTGCGGTACTTGAGCTTCACCTCGGTGGTGATGTTCTTCGTCACTCCCTTCATCGTGAACTTGCCATAGACTTTGTAGGTGTCGGCGCCGGTCTTGCGCACGTTGAGAGTCTCGAACGTGATATTGGGGTGCTTGGCGGTGTCGAGCCAAGTCGACGAGTTCATGTGGTCGTTCCGCAGCGCAATGCCCGTGTCGATGGAAGCGGCGTCTACCACGATCTTTCCACTGCCGATCGATGTCTTGGGGTCGAAATTGATCGAACCCGTCACCTTGTGCGTCCGTCCGGTGAAAGTCTCGAAATCCGTGACGCTCTCGACCTGCGCCAGCTGCTGGGCGGGACTTCCGCCGCCGATCTTAAAGACCTTGTTTTGCGCGATCGCCAGGTTGGTGCCGGCAACGAGTACGAGGGTTGCGAGTAGATGTGTGATTCTCATCGTGTCCACTGACTACCGTAGTCCATGGTGCCAGGAAGAGTTCCACGATCCCCGGGACTTTCATGCGAGTCGTGCACAGGGTACAGGCATTCGCCGGTCGTGAGGAATGCAGTTATGGAGCGGGAAAAGAGATTCGAACTCTCGACCCTCTCGTTGGCAACGAGATGCTCTACCACTGAGCTATTCCCGCCCGCTCCACAGAGAATATACCTCTGCCGCCGGCGAGAGGGCACCCTACGAGGGTCCCAAGGGCCATACTCCGGTGAGTGCACCAGGAACTGCTCCAAACCGTTGGGAGGATCGTCGAGAGCGCGGCACAGACGGCACTGGATCTCCGGAGCAATCTACAAACCGAGAAGAAACAGGACGGGAGCCTCGTCACCAACGCCGACATCGCCGCCGAGGACATCCTGCGGGCCGGGTTGACCGAGGCCCTCCCGGGAAGCACATTTTGGGGGGAGGAAGGCGGGTTCGCCGAGGAGGGTGAGTCAGGGATTTGGCTGGTAGATCCAATCGACGGCACGACGAACTTCGCCTTTGGACAGCCACTTTGGGCGACGAGCGCGGGGCTCTATGCCGACGGCCGCCTCCGGCTTGGCGCCGTCTGTCTCCCGGAGCTTGGCTGGCTCGTCACCGGCTCGCTCGGACAGCGGCCTACGTGCAACGGCGAACCGCTCGCATTGCTCCGGGCCGATCGAATCCAGTGCCACGAGCCGGTCGGCGAAGACGATCAGGATCCCTTTCCCATTCACGGAAAATACCGCCACCTGGGCTCCGTTGTCGTGGAGGCGATGTTCATGGCAAGGGGCATGCTTCGGGCGTTCAGTTCGGCACGGTGCAAGCTCTACGACGCGGCCGCGAGCCTCGTGATCCTCAGGGAGCTCGGCGCAGAAGCCCGGCACGCTGACGGGCGTCCGCTGGTGGAGTCCGAGTGGCTACAGCCCTGCCCGATCGAGCCGTTCGTCGTACTGCCTAGCTCCGATTACGTTCTCTAGAGCGCGACCGATCTCCTCGACCGGCGGGTTGTCCGCGGCGTCGGCAGAACGGTACTGCCAGGCAATCTCCTGACGCTCGTCGATCACGAAGGCTCCTCCGAGTTGCATCGGGTCGCCCGTCACTCGGCCCATCCCCGCTCCACCGACGAGCGCCGCGACCGCATGGCCGAACACCCGTGGCGAAGCCACTGCTCCCATGCCCCCACGCCGCAGACCGAGCGTGGAATACAGCCGAGCGCTCGGATCAACGATCACCGGGAAAGACGTCGTGTGGACCGCGAAATACCTCCGGGCGTCTTCCGCCCCGGCCAAGACCACGACAGCCACGTTCCAGTCGGGAAACCGGTTGAGCTGCGAAAGGAGTCGCCGACAAAACACGCAGCCGAGGTGACGGAGGAAGACAAGCGCTAACGGCCCACGCGAGGTCAGTTCCTCCATCGTTGTCTCGGATCCGTCCATCTGGGTCAGCCTACCAAGCGCGAGAGGCATACATGGCCATCTACGGTACTGGCCTCAGAGAATCAGCGTGAGCCGAAAGGAAACATCGCTCGGATCTCGGGGCGGTTGAGCCTGGCTCTCGCGTTCTTTTCGATCAATTTGACCTGGTCTCGGGTCAGACCGGTCTGCTCGCAGACCGCGGTCACGCTCGCGACGCTTCCATGCAGGCCAAACCGCATGGCAATCACGGTACGGGTGCGCTGGTCATAGGCACGTAGCCACGCCTTCAAGAAGCCGAGGTACTGGGAACGCTCCACCAGCTTCTCGGCGAAGTCCTCTTCCCCGCCGATCACCTCGCCTAGAGTCGAGGCTTCTGCGCCCCCTACAGGCACGTCGAGGGAGGCGCAGTTTTCGCCGATGCCTCGGAGACCCTCGATCGCGTCCAGCGAGACCCCCACGCATCGGGCAATCTCCTCCGATGTGGGCTCCCGACCAAGACGCGCCATGAGCGCAGATGTCGCCCGGTGCACCCGGCCAATCTGATCCGAAACGTGGGACGGTACTCGGATTGTGCGGCTTTGGACGCTCACCGCTCGAGCCACCGCTTGGCGAATCCACCAGGTCGCATAGGTGCTGAACCGGCAACCTCGGTCAGGGTCGAATTTGTGGGCTGCCCTGATCAGGCCGATGTTGCCTTCCTGGACAAGATCCTGAAACGTGATGCCGCGGCCGCGGTACCGCTTGGCGATGCTCACGACGAGCCGTAGGTTCGACTCAATGAGGGAGGATCGGGCTGCACGGTCGCCCATGCCTGCGCGTCGGCTCAGCTCCTTTTCCTGCTCCGCTGTGAGCAAGGGGCCATGTCCAACGCGGTCAAGCCAGAACTTGACGGCGTCGTCCTCTTCGCGCTGGCTCGAAGCCCCGGACACACCCGGGCCAGTCCGAACCGTGGCCGATCTAGTCAGACTCGCGGACACCGACATTAGTGTTGGACGCACAAGCTCGCCGGACAGTTCCAAAATCCTTCAAGAATTTTGAAACGGTAGCTAGATCCCGCGGCCCTTGGAAGACTTCAACTCTTGGGAGAGAAGTTCGAGCACCTCGTCGTCCACCAGCGCTTTGTCCCGTAGCTCGACCCTGCGACGCGAGGCGGCGCGGCCCTCAAGACGGCTCACCGCCTCGCTCAGCGTCTCGGCGTCGACGACCGTCGCTACGCTCTGCGCAAAGATGAGGTCCTCGAGCGCACCTCGGGCCCCTTCGTCCGCGATTTGGGCGATCCAGTTCGAGGTAGCGCCGGTCGGCCCGGCGTTTCCGAAAGTAGCTTTCAACGCCGTGACGAGCGATCGCGCGACTTCCGAGTCCGCCACGTCGGCAACAAGGGCCGCCCATGCGTCCATTCGCAGCTCTGGCACGACCAATGCGCGGAAGAGCACCGACTCAAGTCCCGGCATGGCAGGCGGGGCTGCGGTCGGGGAACCGGCTGCCCGCTTCACCTTCTTGGGCTTGGGCCTCGCATCGGAGATTGTGCGCTCGAGAGCGGCCCTGGCCGCGGCTAGGTCGCGGGTGCCAGGGTAGTGTCGGGCGAGGCGGTCAACCTGGGCCGCCGCCTCCATGTGGTCGTTGCTGGCCGCAATTGCCTCGACTATCTCCCTCCAAAAGGCCGGGTCGGCTGGCTTGCGACGCCGCTCCACCATCGCCACGGAAAAGGCAAGAACGGAGTGGGGAGAGCCGACCGCACTCCTCACCGCTTCCGCGCCATGCTGGGCGAGGACAGAATCCGGGTCGCTCCCGGACGGTAAGAGAGCAACACCGATGTATAAATTTTCCGCCGATAATACTTGTACAGATCGTTCACTTGCCTTGACGCCCGCTTCGTCGCCGTCAAAGACGATCACAACCTTCTCCGTCCATCGCCGGAGGAGCTTCGCGTGGTCGGTCGAGAGAGCGGTGCCCAATGGCGCGACCGCCGAAGTCAGACCCGCCCTGTGCATCGCGATCACGTCGAGATAGCCTTCGCACAGATACGCCGGTTCGCCGGAAGCCATCGCCTGCCGCGCGATGTCCATCCCGTACAAGATCCGCCCTTTGCGAAAGATCGGGGTGTCACCGCTGTTGATGTACTTCGGCTGGGCGTCGCCCAGAGCCCGCCCTCCAAAGGCCACAAGCCGGCCGCGCTCGTCCCGAATCGGAAACATCAGACGGCCGCGAAATCGGTCGTAGTACGCCCCGGACTGGTCGCGCCCCACGAGGAACAACTGCTCGCACAGGGCCAACTTGTGCCCCTCCCGCTGCAGCTCGTGGGCAAGCGCGTCCCCCCGCGGTGGCGAAAACCCCAAGCCCCACTGAGCGGCGACGTCGTCGGCGATTCCCCTGCCTGCGAGGTACTCCTTGGTGCTCTGCGATTGCTCAAGGCCCTGGCGGAAGAAGTCTTGGGCGAGCGACATCGCCGCCTCCATAGCCTCGTGCTCCTTCGGTGGACCGGCTCGGCCCTTGAGCTCAATCCCCACGTCCTTCGCCAGTTGCCGAAGCGCCTCGCCGAACTCCACGGACTCGGTCTGCATGACCCAGTCGAAGGCGTCCCCCTTGGCACCGCACGACCAACAGCGGTACCGCCCGATGTCCGGGTCTACTTGAAAGGAGGGGTTACGATCGTCGTGGAAGGGACAGAGCCCCTTCCACGACTTACCAGTGCGCCGCAACCGGACGCGCTGGCCGACGAGCGCGACGAGATCGACCCGGGATCGTACGAGGTCGACGTCGTCGCTCACATCTTTCTATTTACCTGCAGCGACCACAACCCCGGTGACCACCTGCGGGGCCTTCGGGTTGAGCCGCTGGAGGCGGAACGCGACTCGGTCGCGTTGCAAGTACCGGACGATCATGTTGTCGCCGTTGATCTCATAGCCGTCCGGTGCACTGTACCGGGCGATGATCGTGCCGAAAGTGTTGCCGAACCCGATGCCTCGCCGAGTCTTGACATACCCGTCGCCGGCACCGACCGCCTCGATCTGCACGACACGGTTGAACTTGTCAAGCACGAAGGCGTATCGGCTGGCCTTCCTCTTGTAGACCCATCGCGTGTAGGTGACAAGAGAGCCGCCACCCGCGCCGCCACCCGAGCTGGCCGGGGAGCCGCCGGCAGCACCCGCCGCACTCGGGGCACCACCGCCGCCAGCCGCGCCTGCGGCGGTCGGGGTGTTACCACCGCCGTCCACTCCGAACTCGCCCGCTGCCCGGTTCTGGTTCAGCACGCCGCTGTCAAACGGGTCGCCGATCAAACTGGGGATGTACGGGCTGTTGCCCAGGGCCGAGGCTGCCGCGCCGCCTGCACCCGTGCCGGCCGGGGCCACGCCCGCGCCACCGGGGCCACCGCGCCCACCGCCGGACGCTCCGGAGGTCGAGCCGACGCCCGAACCACCGACCGTCAAGGCCTGGACCTCGAACGGCGAGCCGTACTTCGAGATCACGCGCTGGCCGCTGTCGAACAGGCTGATTCCCACCAGGCTCGTCTCGGCTCGGCCGGAATAGGTTTGCGGAGCTGTCCGCGAGTTCACCTGGGCCACGGTCACCGCGGCCGAGGCAATGCTTGCCAGGGCAATGATAGTCGTCTTGGTCTTCAATCTGGATTCCTCACTCTGTGGTACGGATACCTGCACCCTAGGACGTTTCCCGTGTGCGAAACGGTTACATTTCCTATCGGCAAGTTTGGCCTCGGGTATACCCTTTGGCACAGGGGCCCAGAGCCCCAGGATCACAAAACCATGGCCGACACCCTCAGCACCTCGCAGTTCGAGCAGGAAGTCGTGAACTCCGACGTTCCCGTTCTGGTCGACTTCTGGGCGACATGGTGCCAGCCTTGCAGGGCAATCGCACCGTTCGTTGACGCAGTCTCCGAAAAGTTCGCTGGCCGCGCCAAGGTCTACAAGGTAGATGTCGACTCCGAAGGCGAGCTTGCAGAAAAGTTCGGGATCCTGAGCATCCCCGCGCTGCTCCTCTTCAAGGGAGGCCAAGAGGTCGACCGGATGGGCCCGGGCTCCGCTGACCAGATCAGCGCCTTTGTGGAGCGCCATCTTTGACCGAAGAGCCCGGTGAGAACACTCCCGGGCAAGAGACCGACGCACCAGCCCCGTCTCCGCCGGCCCGCCCCAATGTAGGCAGGGCCGGACTCATCATGGTCGTCAGCCTGCTGCTCAGCAGGGTGCTTGGCACTGTCCGCGACATCGTCATCGCGGCGATGTTCGGCCAGGACGTCACGACCGACGCGTACCGGATCGCCTTCCAGGTTCCCGACCTCATCTTCTTCCTGGTCGCAGGCGGCGCGCTCAGCTCCGCGTTCATCCCCGTTTTCAGCGAGTACTACCACACAGCCAGGGAAAAGGACGCCTGGCACGTCTTCGGTGCGGTCACCACCATCATGACGGTCGCCATCGGCGGCCTCGTGCTTCTGGCATGGTGCGCCGCTCCGTGGCTCGCGACTGTGGTCTCCGGCGGCAGGCCGGAGGTCGTCCCGCTGGTCACCCACATGAGTCGGATCATCCTCCCCGGCCAGATAGCGTTTTTCATCGGCGGGCTGATGATGGGGACGATGTATGCCCGGCAAGTCTTCTCGGTCCCCGGGCTCGGCCCTAACATCTATAACATAGGGATCATCCTCGGTGCGGTCACACTGGGGCACGCCATCCAGCCCGGTATCGTAGGCGCGACCTGGGGGGCCCTCGCAGGAGCGGTCGTCGGCAACCTTGTCGTACCCGGGTTTGTCCTCGCCAAGATCAAGGCTCCCTTCAAACCCAGCTTCGACACGCGACACCCCGGTGTCCGCAAGGTCTTTGTTCTCATGCTCCCGGTCGTGCTGGGCCTCTCGCTTCCTGGTGTCTATGGCATCGTCCTTCAATACTTCGCGACTTTCTATCCCGCCGGCGTGAACACCGCGTTCGACCAAGCGAACCGCCTGATGTTCGCGCCGCTCGGAATCTTCGGCCAGAGCCTCGCCCTAGCCGCCTTCCCCGCACTCAGCCAGTTCAAGGCACTCGGTCAGATGGACATGTTCCGCGACCAGCTCTCACGCTCGATGCGGCAGGTCGCCTACCTCGCAGTCCCCGCGGCGACCGTTCTCTTTGCCGCACCGTCCACCGTCGTCCGCCTTCTCTTCGAGCACGGAAAGTTTGACGCCGAGGCCACGGCAAGGACGGCCTCGATCCTCCAGCTCTTCGCCATCGGCGTCGTCGCCTGGTGCCTGCACCCTCTCGTGATGCGGGCGTATTTTGCGGTGCAGAAGAACACGAAGCCGATCCTCCTCGGCACGCTCGCCACCGCCGTCTTCCTCGGCCTTTGCCTCGCCGTCCGGGCCGCCGGCCTTCCCTACCCTTGGCTTGCCCTCTCTGGCTCGCTCGCCGCGATCGTCCTCGTCGTCTTGCTCGTCCGTGACGTCCGCACTGAGATCGGCGGGCTGGAGGTCCGGCCCGTCGTGCGGACCCTGGGGCTATGCCTGCTCTGCGCGGTCCCGGCCGGCCTCTTGGCCTGGGGTGGCGACGTCTTGCTCCGATACGCCCCGCTTGCAAAGCCAGTCTGGATGGCCGCGGCCTGCATTCTCCTGCTTGCCGTAGCTTGGGCATACATCGGCCTGAGCATGGCCCTGAAGATGGAAGAGACCGAGGTCGCGAGGCGGGCGATGGCCCGGGTCTCGCGCCGAAAGCCGAGCTAGGACGCGCCCCAGCCCACAGGTACCCTGACGGCATGGAAAAAGTCGTCATCCTTGACGGTGCCCGCACCCCGATCGCCGCATTCCAAGGCGCTTTCGCCAGCCTCACCGCCCCCCAGCTCGGAGCAGCCTCGATCCGCGGCGCGCTGGAGCGCTCCGGGGTCAGCGCCGCCGATCTGGACGAGGTGCTCATGGGCTGCGTGCTCACCGGAGGCATCGGACAAGCCCCGGCCCGCCAAGCCGCCAAGACAGCCGGCGTCCCCGACAGCGTCCCCTGCACCACGGTCAACAAAGTCTGCGGCTCCGGGATGAAGACGATCATGATGGCCGCCCAGGCCGTCCGCTCAGGAGACGCCCAAGTCGTACTCGCCGGAGGCATGGAAAGCATGACGAACGCACCCTACGCCATGCCGACCGCCCGGGCCGGGTTCCGGATGGGAAACGCCCAGGCCCTTGACCTCATGATTCACGACGGCCTGTGGGATCCGTATGACAACCTTCACATGGGCTCGTGCGGCGACCTTTGCGCCAGCACCGAAGGATTCGCGCGCGAAGAGATTGACGCCTATGCCGCCGAGAGCTATCGCCGGGCCCAGGCCGCCCAGGCCGAAGGGCGCCTCGCCGAGGAGATCGTTCCCGTCGAGGTGCCCCAGAGGAAGGGCGATCCCGTGGTCGTGGGCCAGGACGAGGAGCCCGGCCGGGGCAACCCTGCGAAGCTCCCCGAACTCCGGCCCGCATTCGGCAAGGAAGGGGTGACCACGGCCGGAAACGCGAGCTCGATCAATGACGGGGCCGCCGCGGTGGTGGTGGCCTCTGCTTCGCACGCTCAGGCCAAGGGCTGGAAGGCACTTGCAAGGATCGTCGCCTACGTCCAGCACGCCCAAGAGCCAAAGTGGTTCACCACCGCCCCCGCCGCTGCCATCCAGAAGCTGCTGGCAAAGGCCGGGCTGGGCGTCGGCGACATTGACCTCTTCGAAGTGAACGAGGCGTTCTCCGTGGTCGCGATGCATGCCGCCCGAGAGGTCGGGATCCCAGCGGAAAGACTGAACGTCAACGGGGGCGCGGTCTCCCTGGGCCACCCGATCGGGGCGACCGGTACCCGGCTGGTGCTCACTGCGGCGTACGAGCTTCGACGCCGAGGCGGCAAGTATGCTGTCTGCACACCGTGCATCGGCGGCGGCGAGGCGACGGCGGTGCTGATCGAGTCCGTCTAGCCGGGTTCTAATCCAGCTTGGAGCTTCGGGGCAACGCATGGAGTCCTCATTGAGGATTTCAAAGCAAGCGAACCGACAGCGTTCCTCGCGCGTACACTAGGAGTACTATGCTCAGCATCGGGCACCTTTGCCTTGCTGTCGCTGTCTGCTAGTGCGTTGGCCGGCGTTGTGTTGGGATTGCCCGCCGTAGGGCCGGAGCCGGAGCACTTCAGCGGGACTGGCTGCAGGATGAGCGCCCACGCCCACGCTACTCCAGTAACCCTGGGGTTCCGGCAGGCGGAGCTCCGAATCGGCGGCAAGGTCGCCTACTTTGGCACCAGGCCCGTCCCCGACGACGGCGTCTGGGGGGCGAACTGGGACCACGTCCGAGCAAATACTGGTGCTGCGAACGCCGAGTGCCTCTACTACGCGTCGCACGGGAACCACGACGCAAACGGCTTTCTTCTCTTAACCGACACGGACGACGCGGTCAACTTCTACGAGCCGGGCAACAACTTCCCGACGATCCCGCACAATAACTCGTTACAAACAATCGTTCGGGACACAGTGTCCTCGACCTATGAGTTTCCTGTTCGACCCGTGGTCCAGGGCAAAGTGGGTAACGGCGTGCCCCCCTTCAACGACGGCGGCCCGCCGCTCAACCTCGTGTTCCTCATGGCATGCTGCTGCGCTGCGACGAACAGCCCCGCCGAGGCCTACCTCTGGCCGTACCGCAACGCCTACCAGCCCCCCGGCTCGCCCGTCGAGAACAAGGCCGCGGCCGGCTGGGACGCCCCGTTCGCCCTCCACGCGGTCAGCGAGGTTGCGACGAGGTTTTATTCGCAGTTGCTGGAAGGCCGCACAGTGGACGAGGCGAGAGACCACGCAGACGATTGGTACCAACATAGCCCCTTAAGCGACCCCGATAACGGGTTGCCGGCAAACCTGATTGTCTGGGGAGGCTTCCACACGCGAACGAGCTATCTTTACACCGGCACTTCAAGCAAGCCTGTCTACCCGCGTCCCTTCGCCCGAACAATCCCCGCTTACGCCATTCATCCCTAGCACACGAACGGAAAACCTATGCTGAGCGCCTTTGAGAACTTTGAATCACGCCCCGTCCGATCCTTTGCCCTTGGGATTGTCCTCATCGTATTGGGAACCTCCGCCGACGCCTCGGAGCTGGTGGTCGAGGTCATGCGAGGCGCCTGCAGGGAGTTCGGCATCGGAGATCCAGATCGGAAGTTCACCACCTTCCCCCATCCGATTGACTCGGGGGTCCTAGACGTCTGGGCTGGGGCACCTGGGCAAGAAGAGTTAGTCGGCAGCGTGACGGTCTTGGGACATGTGCTATCGATCCGGGGAGTTGGAAGCAGCATCGGAACGCACCGGGCTAGGCCGAGAACCGGGAAGAACGCATGGCGCGACGAGGCGGACGTGGGCGAGTTCTTGCTGCCGTTCGTCCGCAAGTACGCCACTGCCGAAGAGTGGGACGAAACGGCGAGGATCGCGTTCGAGCCGAGCGTCCCCGGGGAGAACGGCAAGCGCGGCCGGGTGTTCGTGCATTTCCCGCGCACGACCGGGGGCTACCCTTGGCTCGACCGCGCAGTGGCCGCCACCTTTTGGCTGGACTACGAGTCTCGGTCTGTGCTCTCGGCGTCGTTCCCTCACGACGTCGTGCTCGCACCGACGTTCCACAACGAGGTGCTCGTCACCGAAGAGGAGGTGCTGCGAAAGGCGCCCGAAGGCAGCAAGGCTCGCCTCGGATGGTACTCCGTCCCTTATCAAAGCACGACCGCGACGGCACGCCTCGTGTGGACCGTCCGCCATCCCCAGAGTCACATGTTCGTCTACGACGCGACCACCGGGGAGCGAGTGGACGTGAGCCCTGTCGCCATGCGCGAGATGCGGAAACCCGACGGTACAGGACGGCCCAAGCCAACAGGGCCCGCAAGAGTCGTCCGGACCCCCAAGGAGCCGGAGCCCTCCAAGGAACCTGCCGCCCGGCCGCAGGAACAGAATGCGAAACGCCCACCCGGTGCCGCACCCTGGCCGTGGGTGGCCGCGCTGGCAGTGGCCGGCGCCGCCATCGCTGCGTTCACACGCCAGTGGGCAAAACTAGCCAGGACAAAGCCTTAACGAGACCCGTGCCCATCGCGCAAGAGCATCCTCCGGCCCATAACGGATACAACTCCCCCCTCCCTGCCCCGTGCGCGAGCAGGAGCAGCGCGATCAACTGGTCGCTGACCGAGAGGCACGCTTTGAACCTGGAAAGGCGACGACAGGGCCGTCCGAAACGCGGTTTCATTTCCCCTTGACACTGTTTCTTTTCCCCTTGACGCTGTTTCCTTTCCCCTTGAAGCTGTTTCCTTTCCCATTGACGCTGTTTCTTTTCCCATTGTCACTGTTTCTTTTCCCATTGACACTGTTTCTTTTCCCATTGAAGCTGTTTCTTCTCCCATTGAAGCTGTTTCTTTTCCCATTGAAGCTGTTTCCTTTCCCATTGAAGCTGTTTCCTTTCCCATTGAAGCTGTTTCTTTTCCCATTGAAGCTGTTTCTTTTCTCAAAAACGCCGTTCATTTCCTCCAAGATGCCGCTTTTTCGTCCGGAACTCGGTTCCTGCCGGCCGGAATTCGACCGCTGTCGAGTGCTAAAACGAGCCGGAGAGGGGTATCGAAAGAGAGGGCACGCGAGCTCGCAGACTCAAAGAACAAGAATCCCACCGACGGCGAGCTGGCGTATCCTATAAGGACTATGCTCAGCATCGGGCATTGGGCGACGCGGCGGTGGACTCCCAGTCCACCGGCCTGCAGTCGATACCGCGGGCCGACTTCCTCGAGTACACCTGCCGCTGGGCCCGGGGGGGCCGCAGGTGCATACGACCTCAAGGAGAAGATGACCCGCGGCATGCACTACAGCAACCGGAGCGCGGACGCCCGGCTCTGGTATGGCCCGTTCGAGAGCAACTACACCTATTACCACGTCCCGACCAACCCATTTGTTTGTCACTCCAAACTCGGACAGTTCACCTATGACATGCTGTTCAACTCAGATCCATGGGTCGTTCTGGACTGTGCCGACTTTGCCACTCTCCTCGAACTCGCTTCCCGGAGTCAGGGCCACCCGCTGACCGCAGTCCGGCAAGACCCCCAAGACCTAGAGGGGTTTGTCACGAACAAGATGTGCAAGGCAGGGAACGACTCGACAGACATAGACCAGTACGAGGAGTTCCTCTTTAACTTCCACGTCGTGAATTGGTGGGGAGCCTACGACGCTTCCTCTTCGTACCTCAAGGACTTAGGCGGTGTATACTACATGAACCCTCCTGTGGACTGGAGCAACCTCGACCACTGGCAGATTTGGGCCGCCGGAGCGTCGCAGGGCTTGGTCAAGAACGGGCCGAGACCGCGCTACGCTACCATCTTGGAGATCACGTACATTTCGCCCTACCTCGATCTGTAGAGCATGGATAGTAACACGATGAAAGCAAAGTCGCGGAGCATCGCATTGGCGTCAGGGTCGGTAATGATACTAGTCACCCTACTTGGGGTCGCATTAGCAAATCCATACCGTCCATTGAAAAGACTGGGGCCTACGAATCCTAGCATGCAGGATCAAAGAGCGGAAGCAAGGAGGATCCTTGGGGCGGAGCTCGTGCGGCAGGCGGGGTGTGTGATTGAGTTGGGTGGCATTCACAGGCGACCCTTCGACGGAGCGATCGTCATGGGCTATAGGGCCAAACGTGAGCAGCCGGACGCTAGACTGCAGGTGAGTGCCGATTCGACCGATTCGAGGATCGAGGCCTTCAACGGCGACCTACGCATTTATGCCGTGACCCCAGACGAGCATGCGTTTACGATGCCGAGCGGACTACCATGCGGCATCAAGGCGTTCTACGCGATCCATCGCACGGGAATGAGCATCCGGACGCACGGGCATTTCGATAGGGTCGAAGTTTCGGTACGCGCCATCCGCCACCGTGATGAGAAAAGCGGTTACAACGTAAGGCTCGACGTTGACGCGAACCTTTGACTTCTCATGGAACAGGTAGCCAGGCGGGCGCTCGCCGGGACTGCCGGTTACCGCTACGAACCAGCCGGGACAGCAAGCTATCGTGGACGCGAAGTTCGACGCTACACACGGACGATTGACGACACTGTCTTGGTCGACCTTGAGGAGTGGGCCACTGCTCGGGAATTCTCCGTGGGTACTCCGGACCAATGCCTGGCGGTCACGCTCAGCGGACACGGCAAAGAGCTCTACCTGCCCCTGGCCTCGGCCAGCGTGCGGGTACACGGCGAGTGGCACGAGCTCGGTGACGTGGTCGCCGAGAAGGACGGCCGCTGGCTCGTCCCGGCCACGATCGACGAAGTGGACGACTAGCGCGCCCCCGGGCGGCAGGCATCCCCTCCAGCGCCCCGCGACACCTCCTCCGTAGCGACCCTTCGGAAAGAACCCAGGAGAGGACTGAGCAACCTCGGTCGGGGACGCACCAAGCAAGCTGCGGCCCAAAACCCCGATAATACGACCCAGCCCATGCGCGTCCTCTTCGTCTCCGCCGAGCTTGCCCCGTCCGCAAAGGTCGGCGGCCTCGCCGACGTCGCCCACGGCCTGCCCAAAGCCCTCGCGCAAGCCGGGGTGGACGTCCGGGTGCTCGTGCCCGGCTATGGGTTCCTCGGGCGCAGGGAGGGGACGGCCCAGCGTTTCGGAGTGCGGGTGGGCCCGACGTGGGAGGCTCGCGCCGTCCTTGATGAAATCGAGGGTTGCCCCGTCCCCACGTACGGTGTTGACGGAGATGCCCTCTTCGGCGAGATCCTTCGTGCGGAGGACCTGTACGCCCCCAGCCGCGACGCCTACCTATTCCTCGCCCGAGCCGTTCCGGCCGTGTGCCGCGCCCTCGGCTGGCGGCCGGACGTCGTGCACTGCAACGACTGGCACACGGGCTTCGTCCCCGTGGTGCTCCGCGAGGGCGGCGAGGACTGGGGCGATGTCGCCACCGTCTTCACCATTCACAACCTCGGGTACCAGGGCGGGTTTGGAATAGACGCGCTCGACCGCGTTGGATTGCCAAGAAGCCTCTTCAACCACCACCAAGTGGAGGCCTGGGGCGCAGTGAACTTCCTCAAGGCGGGCGCGGCCTACGCCGACCAGACGAGCACGGTCAGCCCGACCTACGCGCGCGAGATACAAACTCCGGAGCACGGCTTCGGCCTGGACGGACTGATGCGGCACCTGGCCGAGCACGACCGGCTGGGCGGCATCCTCAACGGTATAGACACCGAGACCCACGACCCGGCGACCGACCCGGCCCTCGCCGCCCGCTTCTCGGTCCACGACCTCGCAGGCAAGGCCGAGGGCAAGCGCTGCCTGCTCTCCGAGCTAGGCCTGCAGAACGGCCCGCTCTTCTCCGTGATCAGCCGTCTCAGCGAGCAAAAGGGGTTTGACCTCGTGCTCTCAGCAATCCCGCAGATCGTCTCCGGAGGGGGCAGCCTGGTGGTGCTCGGGGTCGGTAGCGAGGACATCGCCCATGAGCTCCGCAAGGCGGAGGCGATGGCACCGGACCGGATCCGGTTTGTCAACCGGTACGACGCAGGGCTCGGCCAGAGGATCTATGCCTCGAGCGATTGGTTCCTCATGCCCAGCAGCTATGAGCCCTGCGGGCTTGGACAGATGTTCGCCATGCGCTATGGCGCCCTGCCCGTGGTGCGAGCCACCGGCGGCCTGGCCGACAGCGTCGAGCCGGGGAAGGACGGCCTCTCGTTCACCGAGCGGAGCGAGGCAGCGATACAAGAGGCCGTGGGGCGCGCCTTTGCCATCCACGCCTCGCCCCAGCACGACGAGATGGTCGCAGCGGCCATGACAAAGGACTTCTCGTGGCCCGGTCGCGTGCCGGAGTATGTCTCGCTCTACCGCCGTGCGAGCCGGCTCATGCCAGTAGGATAAGGACGTCCCAGCCCGTTATCCACGACTTCGCAGAAAACTGTTGGGAAGACTCTTGACACCACATATATAGGGTGGTACAGTCTTCCCGGCACTAGATGTTGGAGTTGTACCGGTGAGATGCCCCTACTGTGGGCACGAGGGCCAAAGGGTCTTGGAGACCCGCCCGGCGAGGGACGGCGAGGCTGTCCGGCGGAGACGGGAGTGCGAGGCGTGCCGCCGAAGGTACACGACGTTCGAAGCCCCGGAAAAGCCGCGCCTGCTCGTGCTGAAACGCAACGGCGCGCGTGAAAGGTTCGACCGGGACAAGCTTCTCCAAGGGATGGTGCTCGCATGCCGGAAGCGACCGGTCGCCGTCAGACGTCTGGAACAGGCGGCGGACGACATCGAACGTGCGCTCTACGACCTCTGTCTGCCCGAGGTCGAGAGTCGGATGGTGGGCGAAAGGGCGATGCGCGCCCTCTTTGAGCTCGATCCAGTGGCGTTCGTACGGTTCGCCAGCGTGTATCGGGAGTTCGAGAGCGTCGACGAGTTCGAAGAGTTCATCCGACGCATGCGGCCCAAGAGGCGGGAGTCCGTCCCTGAAGGGCTATTTTCGGGTGATCCCAATCCCACCCGAGTGTGATATAGTAGACATAAGTATAGGTCAAGGAAGCACCACGCAGCAATGAAGGTTAAGAGACATTACACGACGGCCGAAGAGGGCCCCTACAGCGGAATCGAGTTCGAAGCCAGGAAGAGCGAGATCAGGAACCCGGACGGTTCGCTCGTCTTCGAGATGACCGACGTCATGGTTCCCAAGGCGTGGTCGCAGGTGGCCACCGACATCCTGGCCCAGAAGTACTTCCGCAAGGCCGGCGTGCCCGAGACCGGGCATGAGAAAGACTCGCGACAGGTCTTCCATCGTCTCGCCGGGTGCTGGCGGCACTGGGGGCAACAGTACGGCTACTTCGACTCCGAGGAAGACGGCCAGGCGTTTTATGACGAGCTGTGCCACATGCTCGCCCTTCAGATCGCTGCCCCGAACAGCCCGCAATGGTTCAACACCGGACTGCACTTCGCCTACGGGATCACAGGCACCCCGCAAGGCCACTACTTCGTTGATCCCAAGACCAGCGAGACCCGGCGGAGCGAGAACGCGTACGAGCGGCCTCAGCCCCACGCCTGCTTTATCTTGAGCGTCGACGACGACCTCGTCAACGAGGGCGGCATCATGGATCTGTGGACCCGCGAGGCCCGGATCTTCAAGTACGGCAGCGGGGTCGGTACGAACTTCAGCCGTCTGCGCGGCGAGAGCGAGCGACTGAGCGGGGGCGGAAGATCGAGCGGCCTCATGAGCTTCCTGCGAGTCGGCGACCGGAGCGCGGGCGCCATCAAGAGCGGCGGCACCACCCGCCGAGCCGCGAAGATGGTCTGCCTCGACGTGGACCACCCTGACATCGAGAACTTTGTCAACTGGAAGGTCAAGGAGGAGCAGAAGGTCGCCGCCTTGGTGACAGGGTCGCAGCTCAACAACCGGCACCTCAACGCGATCATCCGCGCCGCCCACGAGGGCGAGGGCGCGAACGATCCGCGGAAGAACAAGATGCTTGCCTCCGCGATAGCCCGCGCAAAGGCGGAAGGCATCAGTCTGAACTACATCCAACGCGTGCTCCAGCTTGCAGGGCAAGGAGTCACACACATCGAGTTCCCGATCTTCGACACCGGCTATGAAAGCGAAGCGTATGTAACAGTTTCAGGCCAAAACTCTAATAATTCCGTGCGAGTCAGCCACGAGTTCCTGACCGCCGTCCTCGAGGACAAGAAGTGGGAGCTGACCAGCCGCACCACCGGCGAGATCATGAAGACGGTCCCGGCCGGCGACCTCTGGGACCAGATCTGCAACGCCGCGTGGAACTGCGCCGACCCCGGCGTCCAGTACGACACCACGATCAACGACTGGCACACGTGCCCGCAGAGCGGCCGGATCAACGCCAGCAACCCGTGCAGCGAGTACATGTTCCTCGACGACACGGCATGCAACCTGGCCAGCCTGAACTTGTGCCAGTTCTACGACGAGATGACCGGCGAGTTCGACGTCCACGCCTACTGCCACGCCGTCCGCCTGTGGACCATCGTCCTCGAAATCAGCGTCCTGATGGCGCAGTTCCCATCGCGCTCGATCGCCGAGAAGAGCTACGAGTTCCGGACCCTCGGACTCGGCTATGCGAACCTCGGCGCTCTGCTGATGAAGATGGGAGTGCCGTACGACAGCGACGAGGGCTTCGCCATCGCCGGTGCCCTGACCGCGGTCCTCGGAGGCGAGTCGTACGCGACGAGCGCGGAGATGGCAGGCGAGCTCGGGCCCTTCGCAAGCTACGAGAAGAACAAGGAGGACATGCTCCGCGTGATCCGCAACCATCGCCGGGCGGCGTACGATGTCCCGACAAGCGAATACGAGAGCCTTGCCGTGCCTCCCATCGGAATAGCGAAAGACCTCTGCCCCAAGTACCTCGGCGACGCGGCCAAGGCTGCTTGGGACCGTGCCCTCGCCCTGGGGCAGGAGAACGGGTACCGCAACGCCCAAACGACCGTGCTCGCACCCACGGGCACGATCGGCCTGATCATGGACTGTGACACCACAGGCGTGGAGCCCGACTTCGCCCTCGTCAAGTTCAAGAAGCTCGCAGGGGGCGGCTACTTCAAAATTGTCAACCGATCTGTACCTGCCGCGCTGAGGAGGCTCGGATATCGGCCCGACGAGATCTCGGCCATCGAGGACTATGCAGTAGGCACACGCACCCTCGCGGACGCCCCGCACATCAACCATGTGGCACTGCGGGCCAAGGGCTTCGACGAGGAGACGCTTCAGAAGATCGAGGACGCACTCGAGAGCGCCTTCGAGCTCCGGTTCGTGTTCAACCACTTCAACCTCGGGGCGGACTTCTGCACCGAAAAGCTCGGGTTCACCCAAGAGCAGCTCGATGACTGGGACTTCGACATGCTCGCCGAGCTCGGATTCTCCAAGGAGCAGATCCTGGAGGCGAACGACCACGTCTGTGGCAGGATGACGGTCGAAGGTGCCCCGTACCTGCGGGAGGAGCACCTGCCGGTCTTCGACTGTGCAAACCGGTGTGGCCGTACCGGGCGACGGTTCATCCGTGCCGACGGACACATCCGCATGATGGCCGCGGCACAGCCATTCCTCAGCGGGGCGATCAGCAAGACGATCAACCTCCCAGGCGAGGCCTCGCTCGAAGACATCGGCGATGCCTACATGCTCAGTTGGAAGCTCGGGCTCAAGGCCAATGCCCTGTATCGAGACGGCAGCAAGCTCAGCCAGCCGCTCAACGCCAGCACGGACGACGCGGCCGCCGCGATCCTGGAGGCCTCAATCGGTAGCCTGGACGACCAACCGACCGCTGCCGCGGCGGAAGGGGCTCAAAAACTGGTCTACCGCTACATCGCAAAGCGCAGGCTCATGCCAGCCCGCCGTCGCGGCTACACGCAAAAGGCGCGAGTCGCGGGCCACAAGGTCTATCTGCGGACCGGCGAATACGATGACGGCGCCCTCGGCGAGATCTTCGTGGACATGCACCGTGAAGGCGCGGCCTTCCGCTCTCTCATGAACTGCTTCGCCATCGCCGTCTCGCTCGGCCTCCAATACGGAGTGCCGCTCGAGGAGTTCGTCGAGGCGTTCGTCTTCACCCGGTTCGAACCGAACGGGCCTGTCCAGGGACACGACAACATCAAGATGTCCACATCGGTGATTGATTACATCTTCCGCGAGTTGGGGATGAGCTACCTGGGGCGACACGACCTCGTACAAGTCTCTCCCGACGACGTTCGACACGACACGCTCGGATCGCCGACGCAAGAAGGCTTTGACTTCGACGATGAGTTCGAGGCGGGCGAAATCGCGGAGCGGTCTGGGGAAGAGACGAGAAAGACCGACTCCCGAGGCTTCCATAAGGGCATGGGCACGAACGGGGACGCTGAGGAGTCCGCTCCCAAGAAGGAGGCAGCGCTCGTAGGTGCCGCGATCACCGAAGACGGTCGAGAGACCGTTGCTCGGATCCGGGAAGCCCGCATGAAAGGCTACGAAGGAGACCCGTGCACGGCCTGCGGTGCGTTTACCCTTGTCCGCAACGGCGTGTGTCTCAAGTGCGACTCGTGCGGCGCTACGAGCGGATGTAGCTGAGGGGCCCCAAAGCCTGGCTTCCCCCTGGCCACGCCGGGGAGAAGCCAGGCAGGCGGATCACCGTGGCGCGCCGCCCTTGACCCAGTCCTCGATCTGCTTCACGAACTTGGGCGCGAGGGGCGGGCGACCTTGCGGCATGGACGGTCGCTTGCCCTTGGACGACTTCAGCGAAGTGACGAGGCTACTCTTCTCGGGACGACCCTTCACTACGGTCTTGCTCGCCATCGTGGACTCGTACGTGCGCAGGTCAATCCCACCAGACTTGGCCTCGCCATGGCATGACGTACAGTTCCTGCTCAAGATCTGTGAGACGTTCCCCCATGTCGGAGGCTTTGGGTCAGCAGGCGCAAGCGTGTACGGCTCATCACTAACCTGCCCGTGTGCCGAGACTCGCCCCAAATGCACATCGGCGAAGCGCGGAGCTCCGACGGCCCATCCCACCATCCCGATCGTAGCAACCAACGCTGCAACCTTGCCGACTTGCATCCTTCACCTGACCTGCTGAACTCCCTGAGTGTACACCACCGCAGACCCGTTTGGAGGACAGAGAGCGTGCCACGAGCACGCCCGAAGCAGGCCTATGGCACAGCAGCATGTCAAGGGCGACAAGCGGGTGTAGCTGAGCAGCCCAGGCGTAACAGAGCGATCCTGGTATTTCGCTAGATTTACCCCCCCCCCTCAAAAGAATAATGACGCAAAAGGAGCCAACTTGGTGTATATTCGTATCATGGCAGTCCAGGATCGGCGAATCCTCCGGACAGCAAGTGGGCCCGCACTGGCGTGCGCCGCGCTCGGTACCGTGATCGGCGTTGCGCTGGCATACGGCGAACCCACATGGCAGGCATGGCGGAGGAGCCTCTGGTCGCGAGACGTTGTGCCGGCGCTGTCACCAGCGATCGAAGAATCAATCGGGAATTCCTTCGTTCGCTCAAACTTGTCGGCCCTTGCGGGCTCACATCTGGGCAAGCGGGCGTTCGGCATCCTCTACATGGCCAACTGCAACTCATGCAAGCTGGATGCCGACGACCTGGACCCGGATCGAATCCGGAAGGACTTGCCCGTGGTCTACGTGACGACCGACGAATCCGTAGCAAAGTACTACGGCCAGAAGTTCCTTGTCGACAAAGCTCGGCAAGTATTGCCGAGCCATTGGTACCTCGGCGGCAACCACTTCTTCGAGTTTGACGAAGCTGGCATGCTGGTGTCCGTCTCCAACGGCACCCAGGAATCCCGACTGGCAGTGCAAGGGGTGGGCGAATGAGAAGCGGCCTATCCCTGCTTGAGACGATCGTGTGCGCCGCGATCGTGGCCATTGTGGCGGCGATCGTCGCTCCGGTCTTCGGGCGGGCACGGCACGCGGCGAGGGTGGCGGTCGCAGGAGAGCAGTTACGGCAGATGCACCGGGTCGTCACTATCTACCGGCTTGACTATGAGGAACTGCCGTACGGCAAACCCTATCCGATGGGGCTCCCGGCACCTGGCGACTTGACCGGCCAAAGGCCGCTCTGGTGGCTTCCAAAGGAGTTCTTCTTCAGCCCGTGCGGGACTCATCCGGAGTATCGGGCCGCCAGAACCTCATTTTGGTTTGTTTGGTTCAGTGAGGAATGGCCCCCATACGTAGAGAGTAAGCAAGAGTCCTCCATGCTGATCGTCGATCCCAACTGCACGGACCTTGAGAAGGAGCTTGGCAACGACTACCTCATCCACTTTGGCATCGGAGTCCGGCTGGACGGCTCGATCGCACGCAAGCGCGCCTTCGTAGCGCCCGACGACCTCCCCTTCTGGGGGTACCCCTAGAAGTACGACCTGACCGCTCGCAATGAGCCCACGACCCAAGCGCACTAACAGAACTCAAATGAGACTCCATCAAAAACTGATCCAGAATCACAAACGGGCGCTGCTCACAGGCAGCCTTGGAACGCTCCTCGTCTGCACCGTCACCCTGGGAGAGGCACAGCTCTGCCCATCGCCTGAACCCCCATGCACCAACGGCAAGAGCCCGGTATGGGTCGATCCGTATTGCTGCACCGAATCGGTGACCTACTGCCGCTACTACAAGGCCATCCGAAGAACAATGTTAGGCGGCACTTACTGCTACAACACCTTCACGTACGTCCCTCCGCCCGTCCTATCAGGCAACTGCGGGTACGTGGAGGGCACGAACACGCCGGTCTGCTATTGAGGATGCGCATGGCAAACCACATTAGAGCAGCCGGCATGCCCATGGCAGCAAAGATCTTGGGCGCGGCCCTGTGCCTGTCACTGGTCGCCTTCGTGGCCTTCCGCCTGCTTTCGCCCGAGGCGGCGATTCAAAGGGCGGAGCGGATCCTGGCCATGATCGCCTCGGGCGATGCGAAGTCGGTGTACCCGCTATTGCCCAAGGAGGAGCTCGACCTGTACGGCCTTACGCCTGAGGAGTTTGAGGCCTTTTGCGCTCACTACTTCAAGCCCGGCCACGAAGGCGCGTACGAGATCGTACGCCCGGCAGACTTTGCCGACACGAAGTCCACCGTAGTGAGGCACTTGTGGTTCCGCGACCGAAATCGTCGCGGATACCCAGTCATGGTGAGCGTGGTCGTCGGCGAGAACGGGCCGATCGCCATAGGGCAGGTCATCCGGCCGATGGTGCTTTCGACATGGTCGGCAAAGTACGGCAAAGCCTCCGATCCACACCCTGGAGTGGCGATGGTCAGGGCCGCCGTAACCGAGGGCCGAGACTTAGAGAGGTATGGGATCACTGGCTTGGATGAGGCGAACAACGGCCGTCTGATGGGTTGGCCCGAAGTCGAAGCAAGGTTCCGAAAGCGGCTCGAAATGAAGGGCATTCCATCACCTGAGTGACCTTCCATAGGGAGGGGCTAGACCATTGCGCCTTGACCAGACTTCCCTGCGCCCTGTGCTTCGACTGCTTCTTGGCCGGTCCATTCCGATCCAATGCGGCCACAGCAACCGCTGCTTGCAGACTTGACGGACGCTACGTGTTCCCAAGGTCTCGCGAGAAACCGCCGAACACTCGCCGACCAGCGTAGCTCGTCCTCGCTCTTAGGGTTTACCGAGTGAGCACAGAGTACGTACCGAAGTCGCTCGTCATTGGGGGGTTTCTTCCCTCCCTCTTGGCCTCCGCCAAGTCCTCGAACGCCCGCTTGTGGCCCTCGTGGAACTCGGGAGAGCCCACCCAGGCCCGGAAGCTCGCCTCGTCCACCCATTTGCTGACCACGAGGTAGGGCTTGCCTTCCTCGTTCGGCTTCAGCAGCATCATCTCAAGAAAGCCCGGCATTCGGTCGATCGCCTTCGCTCGGGTGCAGAACAGGCACTCGAACCGCTCGCAGTAGTCGGGCTCGCAGCGGATCTCGTTCACTGCGACGAATGTGGCGTCCGTACCACGGGTGTCGTCAATCATGACAATCAAGTATAGATTGCCGCTGCCCGAGGGCGCAACGCATGGGCCGACCTAGACCTACTGTTTCGCCCCGGCCTCGATCCACTTCTCTACGATCTTGATTGTCGCCTCGGGGAGCGGGGGGCGACCCTGAGGCATGCGGGGCAGGATCGAGCCCCGGAGCGACTTGACCAACCTACTACCTGCCGGATCGCCACTGACAACGGTCCCACTACCCATCGCGGCACTGTACGTCCTCAGGTCGAGTCCGTCTGCCCGCTGCTCCCCGTGGCACGGCATGCAGCTTCGGGCAAAGATCGGGGCCACGGTCGCCCATCCGGCAGCCTCCTCTTCCGGCTTGGCCTCGGTAGCGCCGGCCGGAGGGGTGAATGTAAACGTGCTGTCCTCAATGCCTTCGCCGTTGACCTTGGTGTCCTTGAAAAGGACAACGAAGGACTTCTCGCCCCTCGTTAGCTGAAAGCCCATGGCTACACCATCGGACTTCGCCACGTACACTGTGCCTTGATCACCCGTAGGGGTGACAACCGCGACCTCGTCCGTGTCAACTCCAGCGACCTTGCGAGCGCCCTTCTTGACGCCGCTCGAATAGAGCTTCGCCGTGTCCTTCTCAAAGAACGGCAAGAACGCCCACGTCGACACCTCGCCGCCCAGGTCGGCCGCTACGGACTCTCCGACCGATCGCTTCGTATACGTGTTCGCCTTCTTGTCCCAGACGATCAGATTCGTCCCGTCGCTGACGATCGTTCGCGAAGCCGAGTCGAGCGAATACTTGCCGTTCTTTGCCAGCACGACCGCCACTTCCTCCGTGGCACCGGGAACCGCTTGCACCGTAACCTTGACTCGAAGCGTCTTCGCGGCGTACAGGGCATCGCAGTGGCCCCTCAGCGCGGGGGGAAGTTGAGAAGGGCTTGGAGCGAGCCATGCCCCGGCACCCATGGCCGAGGAGATTGCGAGAAGGAGTAATGGCCGCATAATCGAGTGTCCCACGACAGCAACAGACGACCAGCAGGTCGCCCAGCTACGAAACAGATACCACGTTCAGTGATGGAAGTTCCCCAAGACCCTCCCCGATACCTTGAAACTCGCATCGAGACCGCTCGGACAATCTTGCGCCCTTGGGATCTGGAACATGACGTCGAGAACGCTTTCGCCATCTATTCCGATCCTGAGGTCGCGGAGTTCCTCACCGGGATCGTGGAAGAGAGCCTGGAGTCTCAGAGGGCGATGCTCGAAAAGATCGTCAGCAGCTACCAGCGCCTGGAGGGCGGCTTTGGTTCGTACGCAATCGAACTCAAAGAGACCAGGCAGGTCGTGGGTTGCGGGCTTCTCAAACCGCTTCCCCGTACCGAAGACCTGGAGGCTTGGAAGGCGTTTCGGGACGGCGGCCCCTCTCCTCCGGTACACGAGATTGAGGTTGGGTGGCACCTGGCGAGGGCCTATTGGGGACACGGACTGGCTACGGAGGCCGGTACTGCGCTGCTGGACTATGCCTTCACTGTTCTGAACCTGAAAGAGGTCTACGCCATCCTCTATCGGGCCAATCGAAGGTCTGCAGCCGTTGCCCGGCGCCTCGCGATGGAGCACCTAGGCCCTACGGAAGCGTTCTATGGGATCGACGGAGAACTCTACCGAGCCACGGTTCGCCCCGCATAAATACGTGATTTTTTGAAGGTACTGAGCTTGGCACTTAGCTAGAGGGGGAAGGAATCGGCCATCATGGGAGAGGTCACGCAGATGCGGACAGGCAACTGTGTGTCGCCCAATGGAGTCAATCCTAATGAATAGAACCCTCACCGCACTTGCCCTTGCGTCCATCTGCAGTGTCTCTTTTGCCCAGACCGCGCGGGTTCCTCGCGTTGGCGCAAACTCACAGATTCGATTCGTCGAAGTCCCGAACTATATGGAGTTCACGGGCCAGATGATCGTCCGTCCTAAGCAGGCCGACCAGTTGGCGCGAGCCGGCGTCAGCGACCTCTCTGCCCGGCTGATGCGGCAGCAGGTCGAGCTCGAAATGTCCGAGTACATGATCGAGTACAGGGGTCCGAACGACGAGTACATCATCCAGCTTCCCGAAGGCGAGAACGAGAACTCTTTCGCCCGACGGTTCCTCGCGACCGGCCGATACCAGTATGTCGAGCCGGACTGGAGGGTCTTCCCCGCATACACCCCGAACGACCCACAGCTCGGCAACCAGTGGTCGCACACGAACTCGGACAGCAGGGCCGGCTGGGACGTCCAGCGCGGGAGCACTTCTGTCATCGTTGGTATCACCGACACGGGAGTCCACCTCACCCACGAAGACTTCAACAATCCCGCGTCCAACTTGGTCTCCGGCTATAACGCCGCGAGCAACCAGACCCAGGCTGCTGGCGGCCAGGTTCAGGACATCAACGGTCACGGAACCCACTGCGCCGGGATCGCGGCTGCCATCGGCAATAACAGCCGCGGCGTCGCCGGGGTCAACCTCACAGGCACCAAGATCATGCCCGTCCGCGTGACGAACTCGTCGGGCGGCGGTTCCAGCATCTCGTGGCTTACCGGCGGCATCCTCTGGGCCGCCCAGAACGGCGCACGATCGGTGAGCACCAGCTATTCTGGCTACAACTCGGCTTCGGTCGGCACCACGGGTACGACCCTGAAGAACACGTACAATGCCCTTTCGCACTGGGCGGCAGGTAACAGCGGGGCGTTCATCAGCGGAGCCGACCACGTCAACGTCGTAATTGTCGGCGCTACGAACTCGGCCAACGGCCGGGCCAGCTTCAGCAACTACGGTACCGACACCGACCTCTTTGCTCCCGGCGACTTCATCCGATCCACCTATTGGACTGGCGCCGCCACGAACACGTACGCAGATTTGAGCGGCACAAGCATGGCCTGTCCGTTCGCCGCCGGCCTCTCGGCACTCATCATGTGCCAGAACCCGACCTACTCGGCCCAGCAGGTCGAGGACGTCCTCTACAAGTCCTGCATCGACATGGGCAACACGACCAACTTCGGTTGGGGTCGCGTCAATGTCTCCCACGCGATGGGCAAGGTGCCGAACAGCTTCACCATCGTCCGCGGGCTCCTTCAGGCTGGTGGAACGACCGACATGTACCGGGTCGAGGGCAACGTCCTTCGGGTCCGGCGAGGGTTGGTCGTGAACGCAGGCGAGGCTCCGATCCAGGTCCAGACTCCGCACGCAGCGGCGTTTGCCACCCCGAGCGAGGTCAACGTCCAGCTGACCTCCAGCGTCAACACCGGCGGCCTGAGCCGAAGGATCGAGCTTCTGAACCGCAACACTGGCGTCTATGACGTTATCGGTTCCGGAGCCGCAACCACGAGCATGACGAAGCTCGAGGCCACGGTCTCGGGTGCGAATGCCGCGAACTACGTGAACGGTGGCATCGTCACCGCCCGCGTCGCGGTCTACCAGACCGGGCCGACCACGATCTCCCAGTGGGAGACCTCGATCGACCAGCTCGTAGTCCGCACCCTCCGCTAAGTCAGCAGAGAAAGCGAACCAGCCCCAGCCCCGTACTCGGGTCTGGGGCTTTCTTATTCCTCCGAGAGCCAGACCCGCATGACGGACGGGCCTCGGTTTGCCCAGGTCGAGTACGGAACGAGGCGCAATGGCCTCTCCGTATCGCCGCACGGCTTGGAGCGGGAGTACAGGCTCCCTTCCGAGGGCAACTCGCGGCCCGTCACTTCCACGCCGCTCGACCAGCGCCGTGGCGCAACGCCTGCTTGGACACGAAACGAGGTCGGGCTCGCTTCTCCGGAAGCAGCCTCGGCACAGTAGACGACCGGCCCGTCAACGACCGCAACGCGACCTGCGTTCTCGGGCACGAGCGGGTGCGAACGCAAGAACTCCGGCCCGTGTCCTAGATGTCCTTGAACTGTGCAGCTCCCGTCCAGTTCTGCTACCAGCCAACCGTCTTCCGTCCGCGCCTCGGCCCCCGTCCACGTGAGCATTCCCTCACCCCCGAACGGGTCGGCGACGCGCAGGGTTAGCGGCGCATGCGACTCGAGATGGATCGCGAACGCGTTTCCCCAGGGATACTCCGACTCGACCACGACGACGTTCCCATCGAGTTCGTATCGGCCCGCAACCGGGGCCGCTAGCACAAGTCCCCCATGCGACCCCCATGCGAGATAACTCTCGACCGAGAGAACGAGCCGGGCGATGTTCGGCGGGCAGCAAGAGCACTCGAACCAAGGCTTGCGCGCATGCTCCCCTTGGCTTTCCAGCGGGTTCGCATAGAAGTAGCCGCGCGCATCGGAGGAGACTCCGGAGAGCACCGCGTTGTACAGGGCGCGCAACATCACGGCCACTGCCCCGGCCGAGCCCATCCACCTCGCCATGCGAAACGCCCACATCACGAGGCCGATCGCTGCGCAGGTCTCTGCGTAGGCATGTCGGTTTGGCAGGTCGTAGTCCGCTGTGAACCCCTCGTTCGAGCCTGCCGAGCCGATTCCACCCGTCACGTACATCCGCTTCTGCGTCAGGTTGTTCCAGAGACGTTGCAGGGCCGGGTCATAGCGGCCAGGCGCGCAGTCCATGGCACCGCAAACGAAGTACATTGCCCGCACCGCGTGGCCCACGACTTCCGAGCACTCTTGGAGCGGCGCGTGATCTTGGAAGTACGAGCCGTCGTAGTTGCCCTCCTTCATCACCAGGGGTCGATAGCGCGCGGAAGGCCCGTCGGCTGGCTCGCACTCCGCTCGGAACGGGCTGTCCGCCCTGCCCCGCGCGGTGATCATCCGCTCGCCTAGGGCGCGGTAGCCGTCGTTGTCGGTGGTCGCGGCAAGCCTGGCTAGAGCAATCTCTGCTTCTTGGTGTCCGCAAGCCGCGTGCATACCTGCCTCGCCAAACTTAGCTTCGAGGCACGCAGCGGCCCGCACTGCCACACGCAATAGCCGATCCGAGCCCGCGGCGGAATGGTACGCAACCCCGGACTCGATCAAGTGGCCCATGCAGTAAGCCTCGTGGTCGGCACAGAGGCTTGACCACTGCCTGGGCCCCGCGCTGAGCTGGTTCCACGTATGGATGTACCCGTCCTTTGCCTGTGCGGACTCGATTGCCTCGATCGTCTCTTCCACTCCGTCCGGCGAGTGGCCCAGTCCGATCGCGTAGCTCGCCGCCTCCAGCCACTTGTAGACGTCGCTGTCGTCATAGCAACGGCCACTGTGCCCTCCCAGGACGCCCGCACCCGCCCTTCGAAAGTTCTCCAGCCTCCCGGTCGAGACGATGTGGTCAAACTGGTGCGAGAGACCGTCCGTTGCCATCCTGGCCCGAATTCCAGTCCAAAACGGATCGGTGAGAGACGCCTTCATCGCGCAAGACTACTTCGAGAGCCCAGCCCGAAACCGTGCCGCTTCGATGTGTGACCACGCGAGCGGACTGACGCTGAGGGGAGTGCCGTGGAGAGGATGCAGCTGCTCAGGGAGGATCCCCGTGCCCCCACCTGCCCGCTGGAGCCACGCCTCGAGCCGTAACCTCGCATCCTCGTCTCCGAGCCGCTCCAGCCACGTCTCCCACCATATGGTGCAAATGACCCAAGGATTGCCAGGCGCCTCGTCCGTCACCCGGAAGTAGTAGTCCCCTGAATACCTGGCCACGCCGCCGACCGAAGTTCGGACGGCAAGCGCTTCCCCAATCTTGCGCACCGTCTCTTCGGTGTGAGCAAGGCTGGGTACAAACCGCAGGCCGAAGAGCAGCGCGCTGTCGGGGGCCGGGTCTCCCAGACTCCGGGCGTACCGACCCTCCTCAACCAGATACAGGCGTTGCTCCACAGCTTCGAGCATCCGTTCCGCCGCGCCATCCCATCTCGACTCGAACAACGTGCCAGCATCATGGAGCGCCCGGGCTGTCACACACGCCGTCGCAGTATGGACGCCGTGCCGTTCCTCCCACATGTCCCAGGAAGGGAGGGGCAGGCCGGACTCGTCCACCGACGAAGCCAGATACGACGCGCAGCGCTCGACGAGACTCTCGAAGCCGCCGAACCTCGTGCTGTATGCACTGGCTGCCATGAGAACGAGCGCAGTCTCGTCTTGCTGCCAAGGCACGCAGGGAGCGCCGTCACAGACCCACGGGTGCCAGCTCGCCCCGACCGACCCGTTCGCCGTGTACTTCTGAAGGAACGGCGGGCCGTCGGCCCGGGCGATCCGCTCGCAAAACTCGAGGAAGCGACGAGCCTCGTACTCACGGCCCATTTCCACCATAAGGTGGGCGGCAATGGCGCCGTCCCGGGGCCAGCAATAAGAGTACGTGGCACGGTTGGTCTCCAAAATATCAGAATCGATCGCCGCCATCCACGCCCCTCCATCGTCCTGCAAGGAGCATGCGATCGACACGTCGAAACTGCCTCCGCTGGTCTCCCGCCTTGCTTCCGCCACCTGCCGGAAGGAAGCAGGCTCAGTTGCAGCGGCGTCTTCTGGCCCGTCCATGAATACCGCCTGCCAGACAGCCCGAGCCTCCCCGCCAGGGCGAAGCAGCATGCGGAGGCTCATCGTTGAGTCCACCGATCCTTGGGCGATCGGGGTGCCCGCGAGCCGCCCGTCCTCAGCGTCTCGCCACGTTCCCTCCATCCCGTCGAAACCAGCGATTCCGCACGCCCACTCCAATTCGCCTTCGCCATCTAGCCGGAAGCCAACCGACCAAGACCACCGGTAGTGCACCAGCCAGCCCTTTTCGGGCGACCAGAACGCGGTGTTTCCGACGTCGCTTTGACCCAAGGCAAGGTCGTGCGTCGCAAGCAATGCGACCTCCCGCTCACGTCCGGTGAGATCGCGAAGGACGAGCTCCTTGACCCAATGGTCAGACTCGGGCGCAACGGCGTCCCTCATCGAGAGTTCGAGTCCGCGCTCCCTGTCCGTCGCTCGCCATGACGCGATCATCGCCCCGTCCTCATACTCCGCTGTGACCTCCCAGCCGGGGTCGCCGAGCCATCGTACGCTGCCGTCCGCCCACACGCCCCAGCCGATTCGACGATCCACCAGATGGTTTGGCATCCCGACCATCGGCCAAGTCAGCTCTCTCGCGCGGCCCGCCGCGTCGTAGCCGACAAAGAGCCGACCGTTCGCGATAACGACGGGGCGGGGCATTCCTTGATTATCCCTGCATCCGATACAATGAGGAGGTGTACGCGGTCGTGCCCTCGCCCCTCGGAAACCTGGTCCTTCGGGCCTCCGCCAAGGGACTCACGCACCTAGGCTTCACCGAAGAAGGCGTCACCGAGGTACCTGCAGACCTACAAGACGCGGTTCGCCAGCTGGGCGCCTACTTCGCCCGAGAGTCGCAAGAGTTCACCGTGCCCCTGGATCCCCAGGGCAGCGACCATGACCTCCAGCACTGGCGAGAGCTCCTCACCGTGCCATACGGCTCGACCGTATCCTATCGCGAGATAGCGGCAAGGCTTGGAACCCCTGGAGGGGCCCGCGCGGTCGGCCAGTGCAACGCTCGAAACCCCATCGCCATCCTCGTGCCTTGTCACCGGGTTGTGAGCGCCTCGGGCGAGCTGACCGGCTACGCAGGCGGCATCTGGAGAAAACAGTGGCTGCTCGGCCACGAATCGTCGCAAGGGAGCCTAGGGCTCTAGCGATGCCACCCGCGCAAAGCAAGCTGTCCAAATGGTGGAACGGCGTCCCTCGGACTGACCCGGAGGGATACCAGTGCCAGATTGGGGCGTTCTGGACTCGGGTCTTGATTCCCCGGTACTGGGCGATCACGCTCGCGGGCAGGGTTTGGATCGGACAACCCCTCGCGTGGCGCATCTACCTGCGCCAAGACTTCTGGCGGGCTCACGAGCACCACCACGTCTGGCAGGAGGCCGAGGTCTTCAAGAGCACCTGGCGCTACCTTCTCGCATTCGTCTGGCAGTACACCAAGCATCGGTCCCACCGTGGGGCCCCACTCGAGCGTGAGGCGGACGAGGCGGCGGCCCGCCACGTCGCGATGCTACAACAACTCCGCGAAGACGGGATTCACGACCCCTAAAGCTCGTGTGTCTCTTTCCAGGCCGGGATTACCACGTCCCAGCCAAGCTCGCCCGTGATCTTGCCCGCGAGCACTTGTTGCGGCTCCGGCTCGCCGTGGACGAGGAACGTCTTCCGCGGCGGTTCCTTGAATCCCCGCAGCCAGGAGAGAGTCTCCCCCTGGTCTGCATGCGCCGAGAGGCCTTCTAACGACCGGATCTGGGCCCGGACTTCGATGTCTTCGCCAAAGAACTTCATCGTATCAGCACCGTCCTTGAGCCTGCGGCCTGGGGTTCCTTGCGCTTGATATCCGGTGAAGAGCACGGTCGTCGTCGGGTCGCTGATTCGGTTGCGAAGGTGGTGCAGCACCCGCCCGCCGGTGAGCATGCCGCTACCGCTGATCACCATCATGGGCCCCCGCATGTCGTTGAGGGCCTTGCTCATCGCGCGATCCCGGACCAGACGGACCGTTCCTCCTTCGAGGGGGTTCGCGCCCAGCCGTACGGTCTTCCTCATTTCGGCGTCGTGGTCGTCCGTGCCGCGAGAGTAGACGTCGGTGACCGAGGTCGCCATCGGGCTGTCCAAATAGATGGGAATCCTGGGGATCCGGCCGCTTCCGTGCAACTCATGGATGTACCACAGCAGTTCCTGGGTGCGACCAATCGCAAAGCTCGGCACTATGACGCATCCTCGGCTGGTCACCGCAGCCTCGATGACGCTGGCGAGCACGTCCTCCGGCGTAGTCATGTCGTGAAGGCGGTCTCCGTATGTACTCTCCAAGACCAAATACTCGGCAAAGTCCACCGGTGTCGGATCCTTGAGGATCGGTCGGTGGGGTCGGCCCAAGTCCCCGCCCATGAGGATACGCTCGCCGTTCGCGAAGTAGACCTCGGCGAACGCCGACCCAAGGATGTGGCCTGCCGGGAGAAACCGGAACTGCGAGCCCTTGCCGAGATCGGTGGACTGGAAGTAGTGCACAGGGCGGAGGAGCTTGAGCGCGGCATACGCCTCCGCCTCGTTATAGAGCGGGCCCGAGGTCTCTCTTCCCTTCTTGAGGTCGTACCGGTAGTCCTCTTCCTGGATCCTCCCACTGTCGGGAAGGCTGATTCGGGCGAGAGCGATGGTAGCAGGCGTAGCGTAGACAGGCCCCTTAAACCCCTGCTTCGCCAAGACCGGCAGGTAGCCAATGTGATCCATGTGGGCGTGGGTCAAGACGACGGCGTCGATCTCGGCCGCGTCCAGGCCGGTGTCCTTGTGGTTCCTTTCGCGGAGCTCGCGCGGGCCTTGAAAGAGTCCGCAGTCCACGAGCACCTTCTTGCCGTCCAGCTCGAGGAGGTGTCGAGACCCGGTCACGGTTTGCGCGGCGCCGAGAAACGTGACCGATCGGGACATTGCTTCCAGTATGGCGCGGGTAGTCTCCCGCAGTGTCCCTTGCCCGAGTCGCGCTGATCGGCGGAACTGGTACCGGCCCCCTGCTCGCTGGCTTGCCCGCCAGGCCCGTACGCGTACCTACTCCGTTCGGCACGTTCCAGGCGGCGCTCGCGAACCAAGGGATCTTGCTCGTCAAGCGGCACAGCGCGGGACACCGGGTTCCGCCTCACAAGATCGCGTTTCACGCGATCGCGGACGGACTGCGCCGCTCGGGGGTCCGAACCTGCCTGGCCACGGCGGCGGTCGGATCGCTGCGCCGAGACTGGCCCACCGGGACGATCGTTATCGTCCGCGACTTTCTCGACCTGAGCTTCAGGCGGGCAACGCTCTTCGACCGGGAGGTAGTCCATACGGACATGACCGATCCCGCCCCTGCCGCAACCTACCTCCTCGAGGCGGCGAGGCAGGCTGGGATCGAGGTCGCAGACGGCGGGGTCTACGCCAACCTGGACGGGCCCCGGTATGAAACTCCCTCGGAGATTGCCATGCTGGCGGGCCTTGGTGCAGGAGTCGTTGGGATGACCGCAGGCACCGAGGCCATCCTTCTGGCGGAATCCAAGATCGCCTATGGTTGCGTGGCCGTCGTTTCCAACCTCGCGGCCGGGATGGAAGGCGAGGTCCTGGACCACGCCGATGTCGTTAGTGCCATGGAAGCAAGGGCAGACGACCTCAAGCGCCTATTGACGGTCGCACTCGATCAGGCGAGGCAGGAGTGAACCGCCGAAGCCTCACACTGGCGCTCGTCGGATGCCCCGGCATCGGAGGCAAGTCCATCGCTCGGGTCCACACGCGCAACGACCTACTGGGCCGCACCCCGGAGGAGTTTCTCAAGCTCGGGGAGGAAGCCCTGATCGAGGAGTACCGCATTCCGCCAGCGGCCGCCTCGACATGGGTGATCGGCCGGAAGGGCTGGATCCAGCAGGCGAACGCAACGGAGGAGCGACTGAGCGCATCCGGCATCCAATGGGTCACCTTAGCCGACGCACACTATCCGGGTGGTATTGAGGAACTCTCGCCCGACCCTCCCGGAGTCCTGTTCCTCTATGGAAACGAACGGCTCCTGCGAATCGAGACCGCCTGCGTCCTCGCCTCCCGCGACCCCGACCCGCAAACGCTGGATATGGTCGAAAAGCTCAGCGAGGAGCACGTCCTCGAGGGCCGAGCCCTCGTGAGCGGGCACGACACTCCTGCCTATCAGCGTGCCGCCGTGGTCCCGCTACGATTCGGTGCTCCGCGAATCCTGGTGCTGGACCGCGGCCATTTCGTGGTACTCGGCCCCCAGCTCGATCAAGAGCCTTTCGCCGCCGCCCGTCTGTGGCGGTTCGCTTTCGACCCGAGGACCGACCTTGTCGTGAGCGCCGTACCCCCGGAGCGCGACTACCATCGAAACAGCAACCGGGTGCGCGACAAACTAGTCGCAGGCCTTTCCCGTCAGCTCGACATCGTCTCGGCCCGGGCCTCGGGCAACATGGAGCAACTGGCCAAAGCGGCCCTGCGAGCCGGCAGGCCGGTCCGAGTCCACCCCGGCGCGAAGTGCGCAGCTCCGTTGCTCGCGCTCGGTGCCCGAGCCATCGATCAACCCTTCGTCTGCTGAGTGTTCTCAAGGTTGGCTCGTGCGTTCCGGCGAAGACCCTCCCAGCCTGCACGGCGCACCGCAGACCCCCGCGTCAGTCCGTCCCACTCCTCCTCCCCGATCGTGGCAAGGTCCTTGAGCGGAGGCCAGTGCCTGCTTTCGGCCAGGTCTTTGACCTCGACCAGCGGAGAGCGCAGCGGCTGGGACTCGCGAGGCTCGTTGAACGGGCAGACGTCCTGGCAGACGTCGCAGCCGAACGTCCACTCGCCGACCCGTGCCGCCTGATCCCGGTCGAACGCGCCACGGTGCTCGATGGTCAGGTAGCTCACACACTTGCGCGAGTCCACTTGCCACCGGCCGTCTTCTTGCAGGATCGCGCCGGTCGGGCATGCGTCCACGCACTTGACACACGATCCACAGCCGCCGACGGCAGGCGGATCCGGCTCCAGCTCTGCGGTGGTGAGCAACAACCCGATCACAAACCAACTGCCCCGGTGGCTATCGATGAGGCACGTGTTCTTCCCAAACCACCCGAGGCCCGCCCGTTGAGCAACCTCGCGCTCGAGGATCGGGGCCGAGTCCACGCACGGCCGGGTCACGCAGCCCGGCAACTCCGTCTCGAGCCACTTCCCGACCTTGCGCAAACGGCCCCGCAGCACCTTGTGATAGTCCCTGCCCAGAGCGTACTGAGCGATCCGTGGCGACTCCTGGCGCCTGCGCCTCGAATAGAACATCCCGCAAGCGAGGACGCTCCGGACGTCCGGCAGCACCGAACCTAAGTCGCTCCTTTGTCGAACCGAGCGCGAGAGGTAGTCCATCGTCCCGTGGTAACCCTTGGCCAGCCACGCCTCGTAGAACTCGAGGCTCTCAGGTTGGCGAACATCCGTCGCTCCGACAATCGCGAAGCCGGCTTGGCGTGCCTGCTCCTTTAACCTTTCGGTGAGTTCTCTACTAGGTACAGCCAGTCCTCCTGGGAGAGTTGGTGGGCTCGGACCAAGGGAGGGTGCCCCATGGCCCCCAGAGTCTCGACGAGCTCTTCGCGTGCCCATCCTAGGTTGCCCGCAAGTGCCTTCCGAGGGTGCATGAACCCTGCCCGTACAATCGAACGGGCCTTGTCGCCCGGGCGATCGGTCCGAGGAGTCAGCCGCAAGACCGTGCTCTGCACCTTGGGCGGCGGATAGAAGGCGCCAGCGGGAACGTGCCCCACGACCGAGACTTCAAAGTCCCACTGCATGAGAACCGAAAGCGCGCCGCGGACGGACGAGCCGGCTGGGGCCATGACCTTCTTGGCCACCTCGGCCTGCATCATGAGCACCGCCCGGTCAATGGTGCCCGCAAGCCTCGCAACGCGTTCGAGCAAGGGGCCTGTGATGTTGTAGGGCATGTTCGAGACGATGCCACACGGCTGAGGAAGTCCAGCGACACACTCTCCCAAGTCATAGTCCAGAACGTCCACGCAATAGAACTGTGCCCGTGGCGCCGCCTCTTCAAGAATCGGGCCGACCCTTGGATCAATGTCCAAAGCCACGACCGTGCCTACCGCCTCAACGAGACCTTGCGTAAGAGTTGCCGGGCCTGGTCCGATCTCGACTACGGAGGCAAGTCCATGTACCTCCGCCACGATCTGGTCAATGTGGCCGGGGGAGACGAGAAAGTGCTGGCCGAGGGACTTGCGCGGATCCAGGCCGTGTCGCCGAGCCCGCGCAACCACGTCCTCTACTCGCCGGGCCGTACTTTTTCCCGGAAGATGTGGACCGTTACGTTTCGGCGGCCCCACTGCATGCACTCGCTGTTCGTTGGAAGGCAAACATCAATGATATTGCCTTTGATCGCTCCGCCAGTGTCCGCAGCAACGGCGAAGCCGTATCCTTCGACGAACAGAAGGGTGTTGAGCGGAATGACCCGAGGATCTACCGCGACCACGCCATAGGCGGCGCGACGGCCGGTGCGGGTTCGGAAAGTTGCCTGCGCTCCGCGACCAGCATCGGGGGTGTAAGCAGTCGATTCCATCACCCGAACCTGGGCGCGGGTGAAACTGCCGCGACTCGTGGAAAACCCGCTCGGGCCCATCGCGTAGACGGCAGGCTCCGATTCGCGAATCGTCTGCTTGACCTGCCTCTCAGCGACAAGCTCGCCCTTATAGAAGATTTGTGCGAATCGGGTGTACACCCTGCCTTCGACCCCGTCCTGGACCTTGACCGTTCGACCTCTCCCAAGCGTGCGATCGAAGACGTACTTGACTTCGAGCGGCTTCTTTTGAATCTCAAGCCGCTCACCGAGCTTCATATTAATGTTGATGACTGAAGGGCTCGCAGACACCCCAGTGACCGAAGTCAGGAGGAGTGTGAGCGTCGCCAAAATAGACGCCTTTCGCATATGTCTGGTGACCGTTGCGTAAAGTGACGGCTGGTGCCGCAACCGCATGTATACCAAGTGGACTTCGACATGGTCGGTCAAAACAAGGGTGTTTCCTGACCAAAGGCCCGGGCCAAAGGACCGCTTATCCACCGGACCCCAAGCCCACTACAGGTTCAAACGGCCAATAACCCGTGGATTCTTTCGCAAACTTATCGATACTGCGCACGGAACCCCCTCACTGGAGGTAAGCAGAGCGCCATCGTCCAGCGAGAAGCAGACCGCTTCGCCCTGAATTTCGATTAGATTTCCCACGTTCTCCGCCGGCGAGGCCCACCATCCGTCGAGGCCCGCGGTCGCACTATAGGCACGGACCCCGGTGTAAGTCCGGACGACGACGATCCGTGCATCGTGCGAAAGAGAGGCGCCCGTCACCAACTGGCCCCCAAGACCGCCTGTGTTGATCGAGATGCTCCCCTTCTCCTCGAGAGTAACCGTTCCGGACGCGTCGGGGACACCGCGAAAGACTTTGGAGGGCCCCGACTCCTTCGTTACGAGCCAGATCGCACCGTCCGGCGCGACGAACATCCCTTCGCAATTGTGGGGGGCGTCGGGATAGCGGAAGTCGTACTTCGTCGTTGCTAGAGCTCCGGAACCCATGCTTGCCAGTGGCTCTTCGCACCGGTAGACCGTCACTTTCGAGCGAACACGGGCGTTGTCTCCGATGTCGCCGAAGTACAGATAGCGCGCTCCACCCACAACGGCCGACTCCATGTCCTCCCAGTCCAAGGCTCCCGCAGTCAGGGTGAACGTCGCATTCACACTCCCGTCCTTGAGGAACCGGAAGAACCGGGGACCGTCGCCGCTGTCGTTGTGGGTGTAGAAAACGCCCGGCGAGTGGTTGCTCGCAGCAATCCCGGAGCTCTCGTTCACAGAGACGCTGTCCAACTCGCACATCATCGAGAACGGCGTCCAAAGTAGCAATGCTGCGGCAAGGGTGGTCCCGGTCATCTCGTGGGTTGTACCTGGCGGCGGGAGCCGGCGCTGTAGAGCCTTGCCGAGAAGAGAAAGAGCTGCGCCCACCCGGCAAGGTCGCCGAAAGCGTTCCGCATCTCGTTCGCCAACATCGTCGCCTTGAGTCGACCGAACGCCTGCCCGGACCATTGCGGCGCGAAGATCGGAACAGCCGCTTGCCACAGGTGAGTGTCGACCGGGACCGCCTGCCCGTGCCAAAGGCCGTAGAGCGCAATGCAGTCCGCCAGCTTTGGGCCGATGCCGTCCAGCCGGCAAAGTTCCAACCTGGCCTGGGCGTACGGAACCGACTTGAGGCCCTGGAGCCACGCCTCGCCACCAAACTCGACCGCCTGGCGGCAGGCCTTCGGCAAGGTCGAAGCCCGGTAGCCAAACCCTCGCTCCCGAAGCCACGCCTCGCCAAGGTCAGCGACGTGCTCCAAGCTCGGAAAACTTTGGATCGGCCCGCCTCCACCACTACCGAGCGTGGTCCCAACCGAACGGAGCGTCCCCACCATTTGGTCAATCCGTGGCAGGTGGTTGTTCGATGTGCAGGCGAACGAAAGCAAGACTTGTGTGGCGCAGGCGGGTCGGAGCAGTCGCACGCCCGGCGCGGCCTCGATCGCGGGCCGCATCGCGGGACACCGGGAGACGATCTCGCGGCGGACTTCCTCCTGGCTCAGATGGGACTGCACGAACGTGCGGAACCTGGCAGCGTCCCCCGAGACGAGGCTGAGACCTTGGCAAGTCTCGCCCACGCCGTACGCTTGGTCTCCGTCCACGCCATGCCAGACACCCTGGCTGTCCACTTGCCAGCCAAAGACTTGCCCGCCACCCAGCGTGCGTTCCAGGTCGAATTCACCTGGTCCAAAGATCGGAACGCTCACACCAGACCTTCCGGAAGGGTCGCGAGGAACTCGTCTTCGCTCACGACCGGGATGCCGAGAGATTCCGCCTTGCCGAGCTTGGATCCGGCACCCGGCCCGGCGACGACCAAGCTTGTCGTTTTGCTCACGGAACCGGACGCCTTCCCGCCGAGCGACACGACCAGAGCCTCGGCGTCCTCCCTCGTCATGCGCTCCAACTTTCCGGTGAACACGATCGTCTTTCCGGCGAACAGGTCACCGAGCGGCTCCTGGCCCTGAGGCTCTATCCCGGCCGCTTCCAAGGCCGCAACAAGCTCGCGGTTCGCCGGCTCCGAGAGCCATTCGACGATCTGGGCGGCGGTCGTCGCCCCGATCCCCTCTATCTCGGACAGATCGGCCTCCGTCGCAGCGAGGAGCCGGGCCATCGAGCCGAGGCTGCGAGCAATGTCTGATGCCGTGCGGCTTCCCACAAGGGGGATACCGAGCGCGAAGATGAACCTTCCCAGGGCCGGCTTCTTCGTTGCCTCGATCGCTTTGAGCAGGTTGTCAACGCTGAGTTCGCCCATCCGCTCCAGCCCCAACAGTGCCTCTCGCCGCTCGGCAAGGCCATAGATCCCGGCGACGTCCGTGATCCATCCGAGTTCCACGAACCGCTCCACCTGCTTGGCCCCTAGGCCGTCAATGTCCATCGCCGTCCGCGAGGCAAAGTGCACGATCTTGGACTCGATCTGGGCAGGGCAGCCGTGCCGGTTGGGGCACCGTAACGAAACGAGGCCCTCTGATCGAGCCAGTTCAGTGCCGCAGTCGGGACAATGGGTCGGAGGCTCAGGGGGAGCCGCATCGCCGGGCCGCTTGTCGAGTACCGGACCGAGAATTTCAGGGATCACGTCGCCCGCGCGTTGGACGATCACGGTATCCCCCACCATCACGCCCTTGCGCTGCACCTCGGAGTAGTTGTGCAGGGTCGCTCGACTGACGGTGACTCCGCCTACCGACACCGGTTCCAGCTCCGCGACCGGGGTCACGACTCCGGTTCTGCCGACCTGGTTGGAGACTCCGAGCAGTCGGGTGAACGCCTGCTCAGCGGGAAACTTCAAGGCAATCGCCCAGCGCGGGCCCCGCGCGGTGCTTCCCAGTTCCTCCTGCACCGCGATCGCGTCTACCTTGACCACCACGCCGTCGATGCCGTACGGTAGAGACTCACGCTGCGCGAGTACCGCTTCCGCGTAGTTCGCTGCAGCCTCGATCCCGAGCCGAAGTTCAGCGCCCGGGCTTGTGGGGAATCCGAGCGAACGGAGCCATTCCAGCCGCTCCGTCATCGTGTTAGGCATCGCCCCGCCGTCCACCAATCCCGTGCCATACGCGTAGAAGCTGAGGCGGCGTTCCGCGGTAAGGCGGCTGTCCAACTGCCGCATGCCGCCGCTCGCCGCATTGCGCGGGTTGGCAAACGGCTCGTCTCCTCGATCCAGGCGGACTCGATTGACCTCGGCAAACGCCTTCTTGGTCATCAGCACCTCCCCGCGAACTTCGATCCTTCCTCCCGGATCCAACCCCGGCTCCAGTCTCAAGGGCACTCCTCGCACCGTCCTTGCGTTGGCTGTGACCACCTCGCCGGTCGTGCCGTCTCCGCGCGTCGCCGCAATGTCGAGCACGCCGTCCACATAGGTCAGCGAGAGGGAAAGTCCGTCCAGCTTGTGCTCGCACGAGTAGGCGACAGCCTGCTCGGTGCCAAGCGACTTGCGGACCCTGGCGTCGAAAGCCGAGAGCTCCTCCGATGAGAACGCGTTGTCCAGCGAGAGCATTGGTACGGCGTGCCGGTGCTGGTCGAACGACTCGGACGGGGCAGACCCGACGCGCAGTGTCGGACTGTCCGCAGTGCGGAGATCAGGATGCTCTGCCTCGATCGCGACAAGCTCGCGGAAGAGTTCGTCATACTCCGTGTCGCTGATCTCCGGCCGTTCGTGGACGTAGTAGAGCCGGTTGTGCCGCTCCAGCTCCTCGCGAAGCTGGGCAGCACGCTGCGCGACGTCCTTCACGCCGAGAATCTACCCCTGCCGGACGTACCCGGGCAGCCAGCGGCGGAGCTGGCTCTCGATGGGCCGCAAGACGTTCGTCCAAGCTACCGGCAGCTTCTGCATTCCCATCATGGCTGCAAGCTGGAGCATCCCAACCATGGCACGTGGGTTGTTGCGAACCAGCACGGCTGTGTCGCGAGCCTGGTCCCACCACGGCTTCGCAGCTGCCTTCTTTACGCGGGGCGAGCCCAAGACCACCTCATAGTCGGTCTTGAGCTTCCGAACGCCCACAGTGCCATCCTTCAAGTCCTTCGCGCGACTGGTCGCAAGGTTCGACATCACCGCCTTGCGAGCCATCCCCAGTTCTTGGTCGAAGAGCACAAAGCCCTTGCCTTCGAGGACGGTCGTCACCTCGCGGACTGCGCTGGATCGCTCGGTAACTACCTCCAGCGAGTCGTTCTCCAAGACGGTGTACTCCTGGCGCACCTCGACTTTGACCTTCACGAGGCCGTCCTCCTCTCCCACCGCGATACACTGATAGTCCATCGGGGTACCGCCAAAGTCCCGCTGGAACTTCCAAGCGTCCTCCAGTGCCGTCGCGGTCGTTGAGAACTCGATCGGTACGTATGTGATGTCCGGCAACCGACGGACGTCCAATCCAGGCAGCCGGACGGGGAGCTTCTTGTCCGGCGCGTCGTTGCTGACCAACTTCCCAGTCGGCTCGATGACCAAGTGAGAGCGCGGAAAGTAGTCGGTGACGTTGTCCACCGTCAGGGGGAGCTTCGCGCCGTTGAAGGAGATCTCGAACGCGGTGATCTCATTCGTAGCTGCCGTTCGGCCCGCGGGCGCCTGCGCACCCTCGACCTTGACCCCCATCTTGATCTCGGCCTTGCCTTCGTTCCCACCAAGGACAGGGAGGAACCCGTCAAAGGTGACTTTGACATCGTAGGTGTGCGCCACTCCCGGCGAGAAGGAGTATGCGGTCGTCCACAAGGCGGCAAGCGTTGCGAGAATCATGGATGCAGATTAGACGAACCAGCCAGGCAGCCGTAGCCGTCATGGCCTAGACGACGATACGGTGGCGGGACGGAACCGAGGGAAGGCTGACCAGGTCTTGTGCGCTCGTCGAAAGGCGAAGCAACTTCTCCAGGATCACTTTGACCGCCCCGGCTACAGGGACTGCCAGAATCATTCCCGGCACTCCAAAAAGCGCCCCCCCACAGAACACGACGAACACGGCAAAGAACGGATGAAGTTTGACTGCCTGTCCGACTATCCTGGGGTTGACCACCATGTCGTAGGTAGTTCCCAATGCGAAAATGACGCCGACGATGATCCCCGCATAGAGCACGGATGAGCCCGCGTCAAACCAAAACGTACCGGTCTGCCCGCTGACCGAGACGACCGTGAAGAGGATCAGTGTGTTGATCATTCCTCCGATGACCGGGATGAGGTAAAGGATGCCCGCGACCAGCGCAAGGAGGACAAAGTAGGGAGCCCCGAGAACGAACAGAACGCCCATCATCAGGAGAACGTACAGCGAGACCGAGAGGGTGATCCCGCGCAGGTACGCTTTGAAAACGTCTCCCACCTCGTCGATCAGCGCCATTCCCGACTCTCGGATGGAAGGTGGGAACCAGTCGCGGAGCCGCTTGCGGAACAGGTGAAGGTCCGCCAAGAGCATCACGACAAAAACGGGAACGAAGATCAACCCGACCGCCTGGGACAACACCGCGGTGACAACATTGAACAGGCCGTTCGCGAAGGACTCGAGCCAGACGCGGATCTTCTCTTGACGCGGCTCGATGAACTGCTTGACGATCGTCTCCCGGTCCAATGTAAACCCAAACTGTTCCGTGATGCCGGAGTACCGCGCTAAGAAGGCGTCCACCTGCGCCATGGACTGGTCAGGGCTTTCCGCGGAGAACGTCTCGGCAGTCCGGTCGATCGCTGCTTGGGCAACCTGGATCTGCTGGCTCACCGGCGATGCGAGGCCAGCGGCCCCGAGGCCAAGAACGGTGAAAAACGTGAGGGTGACGAGAACGACGGCGATAGGACGCTTCACGCGACGCGCGATCAGCGCCTCAACAATCGGCTCGACAATGACCGCCGAGAGGAACGCGAGAACGAACGGGAGGAGAATGACCCGGACGGCATAGAGGAACCAAAGAACGCCGACGACCAGCGCGATCCACAAGAGGATCCGCCAGGCGGTGTTCCAGGCCCTCCAGCCGTCCATGGCTTATCTCAGGGCTTACGCGCCGACTTCTTCTGGATCCTTGCCGGGCATGCGCTTGGCCCGCTGCTCGTTGATCCAGTCCTCGGTCTTCGACTTGAGGTCCTTCATGCGCGTTCCGACCAGCTCGCGAGTCTCGGTGCCCGTCTTGGGGGCAAACAGCAGCCCTGCGATCGCGCCGATCAGGCATCCAAGCCCAAATCCGGCCAGCAAATACACCAAAGCGTTCTTATCGTCGTTTCCGTTCATCGTCTCTACTCTCTGGAGGTCACTTCGGAGGGGGTAACGCCTTACGCGGCGACCTACTACCTAAGTATGACCGAAAAAGCCGGACACCCAATAGCATCGCTGAGCCCAAGACACCCCGGCTCTTCCAGGTTTGAAGCGCCTCGGCGACGATGAACAACGGCTCTTGTCGGCGCCGATCCATCACGGCCGTGACCGCGTTCAACCGCTCCGATTGGCTCTGAATCTTCTGGGAGAGGTCGGAGATCCGTTTGTCCAATGCAGCGATCTCCTTGCGGACGCTGTTTGCGGCCCGCAACGCGGCAAATCCGAGGAACAACATCCCCGCCGTCATCACCGCGAGAAGCCCGAGCAAGAAATCCATGTCAGCTTGAGACGATGCGCCCGCCAGCGACCACCGATGCTCCGCGATAGGCTACCGCAATCTGTCCTGGGGCCACCGCGCGGACCGGACGGTCAAACCGTATTGCCACGCGACCCGACCGCGTGATCCGTGCCGGCTGCGCGGCCATGTTCGACCGGATCTTCGCAGTGACCCTCGCACCGTCCGCCAACTCCTCGTTCCAGACGACGTCCTCCAACTCCACGTCCTGCTTCATCAGTGCCTCGGCAGGCCCGACGTAGACTCGCCGCGTCTGGGGCTCGATCTTGGTGACGTAGAGGGGGGCACCCGTCGCAACCCCGAGCCCTCTCCGCTGGCCGACGGTGAAGTCTGCGACACCGTCGTGCTCCCCCACCGCGTTGCCGTCTGGACCGATGATCTCCCCCACTTGTGACAGTCCCGGCCGCTCGCTCCGCAAGAACTCTCGATAGCCTTCCGGTCCCACGAAGCAGATCTCCTGCGAGTCGGGCTTGTCCGCCACCGTCAGACCGAAGTCCCTCGCCATCTGGCGAGTCGAGGCCTTGCCGTCCATCTCGCCCAGCGGCAACACCACCTGGGAGAGCTCCTTTTCTCCGAGCATGTAGAGGACGTAGCTCTGGTCCTTCTCGACTCCGCGGGCGCGGAGGAGTCGGTGCCGGCCGCCTGACCGCCGAACCCGCGCATAGTGACCCGTGGCCAGCTTGTCGCAACCCAACTCTTGGGCCTGCGCCAGCAACTCGTTAAATTTCACCGAACGGTTACAAGTGACACACGGGTTCGGAGTGCGGCCAGACGCATATTCTTCGACGAACTCTTCGATGACCGCCTTGCGGAACGACGCTTGATAGTTGAACGTGTAATGGGGGATGCCCAGCGTTCGGGCCACGGCCTTGGCGTCCTCCACCGCTCCGAGGGAGCAACAGCCCGCATGGCGAGGATCGCTCTGGCTCTCCTGCCAGATTTGAAGGGTGACCCCGATGACCTCGTAGCCCCGCCGCTGAAGCAGGGCCGCCACCACGCTGCTATCCACGCCGCCCGACATGGCGACGCACACCGTGCCCTTGCTCTTCACCGCCCGTTGATCATTTCTCGATACGGCGACTCGGCAAGCAGCCGGGCCAACTGCACCGGGTTGCCAATCTTGGGCGGCACGCCCGGCGCGATCACGATAAAGCTGGGAGTCAGTTTGATCCCCAACGTCTGGGTCATTACGAAGTCGGCGATCACTTCCTCCGTTTCCTGAGAGCTCTCTTGGAGCGCCTTCTTGACCCCTCCCTCGTCGAGGCCCGACTCGAGTGCTACGGAGACGAGGCCGTCCACCGTCTTGACCCGCTCGGTGTTCTGCGGGTCGTACGCCTTTTCCAGGAACGGCCAGAACTTGCCTTCCTTCGCCGCATATTGCGCGACCACTGCCGCCTGGATGCTCGTATCGTGGCCCTCCAAGGTGTAGAGCGGGTAATGACGAAATCCCATCTTCACCTTGCCCTTGCCATTGGTAACGATGACCTTGGCGTCCAAGAACGAAGAACGGCACGCTGGACAGTTGATGTCGGCAAACTCGACGACAGTAATGGGTGCCTCGGGTGAGCCGATCAGCCGGTTCGCAGGTGGGATCAAGTCCTCCTCCGAGTAAGGGCCGAGATTGAGGACTTGCGCCGAGCCCTGGATTTGCGGGACGGTAAACCCGACCAGGCCCAGGGCGAGCACGAGGCCGACGAACGTGGGCGCAACTCCACCGAAACCTCCCTCCGCGACGCTGGGGGGCTCCTTGTCCTTGAGCGCGATATGCACCATGAGGAGCACCGTCATGATTCCCGCCGACGCAATGCACCAGGCGCACTCTGCACGTATCTGGGCCAGGCTCGTGTACATCAGCATCATGCTCAGTGCGAACCCGACGACCACCATGAGCAGGCTGACCTTGGCGAGCTTCACCCACTTTTCGCCGACCGTCCATTCGCGCAGCCCCGCCAAGAGCGCAAGTACGAGATAGGCGGCAAGCCCGTAGAGCGCGACAGGTTGGCCGAACCATCGGGAGGACTCGTCCGCCGCCACCTTCGCGCAACCTCCGCCCGTACCGCACGGCGGCACCCCGTTCGTGTAGTGGGCGTAAGTAAGCACTCCTGCAACAAAGACGCCGCCCCAGGCGAGAAGCCCAGATATCCGATTCAAGACCTTGGTGGTCACGGTGGGATTATACGAGCCAGGGTCCCAAGGGTATTCTCGCGTCCCGGTGCAATGACCCCTTCCGGGCTCCTCAGCCCCTCCTCGCTGGCCCAGGCACCCCGGCCAAAACTCCGCCGGGGAACGTATTTCGTCCAGACCTGGGGCTGCCAGATGAACGTCGAGGACAGCGAGCAGATCGGGCTCTACCTCAATGATCTGGGGCTCAAGCCTGCCGCCTCCGTCCGGGAGGCACAGGTGGTCGTCCTCAACACTTGCTCGGTACGCGCTCTGCCCGAACAAAAAGCGTTTTCTTTCTTGGGTGAGCTGCGCGAGATGAAGGTGGCCCGGCCAGACATGGTGGTCGGGGTGGCAGGGTGCATGGCACAAGCCCGAGCCGACGAGATCCGCCGCCGCAATTCGCACGTGGACTTCGTGGTAGGGACGGCGCAGATCGCGGCCATCCCCGGCCTCGTCGAAGAGGCTCTCCAGGGAAAGCGGTTCGCAAAGAGGCTTGAGCTACCCGAGCGCAAGGGAGCCGTCGTCTCCGACGTTCCACAGCGGCACCTGGGCCGGCCGCCGAAACTGAAATCGTTCGTCCCGATCCAATATGGCTGCGACAAGTTCTGTTCGTTCTGCATCGTTCCGACCACCCGTGGTCGGGAGCGTTCAAGGCCGACCAACGACATCGTGGAAGAGGTTGAGGCCCTCGCGACGAACGGAACGAAGGAGGTGACCCTCCTTGGCCAGACCGTGAACTCCTACGGCAAGAATCTAGCTGAGGGCCGGGTGCAGTTCTCTGAACTTCTCCGAAGGGTCTCTGCCGTCGAAGGCATCGCGCGAGTGCGGTACACGTCGCCGTATCCGCGCGACTTCAAGGAAGACCTGGTCGAGGCGATTCGAGACGTTCCCGAGGTGATGGAGCACTGCCACATCCCGCTCCAGGCCGGGCACGACGACCTCCTTGCACGAATGCGCCGGGTCTACACGGTGGAGTCCTTCGCCGAGATCGTGTCGTCGCTCCGCACCGCCGTGCCCGATATCGGTGTGACTACCGACATCATCGTCGGCTTCCCCGGTGAGACCGAAGAGGAGTTTGAGGGGACGCTCGCCGCCATGCGGCGGTTCCGCTTCGATGGGGCGTTCATGTTCCGCTATTCGCCGCGGCCCGGCACACCCGCCGCAGAAATGCCCCAAGTGGACCGCATGACGGCGGCGGAGCGGCTCCATCGCCTGATCGAATTGCAAAACTCGATTACGGACGAGATCAATGCCGGTCTGGTGGGTCGAGAGTTTGAGGTTCTCGTCGAGGGGCCGTCCCCCAAGGACAAGTCGGTCTGGCAAGGCTACACGCGGTGCTTCCGCATGGTCCACTTCGCGGCGGGGCGCGACCTGGCAGGACGAACGGTGCGCGTTCGGGCCACGGCTCCGCGGCGATGGGGCCTCGTTGCAGAGATGGTCTAGTACCCGGCGTCCAAGTCCACCGCGTCCGCCTTGCCCGCATGGATGCGCTCGATCAGGTCCACGAGCGCCTGCCATCGGAGATCCTCGGTGTCGACCGTCGAACCGCCACAGTGAGGACTCATCACGACGTTTTCCAATGCGGCGAAGTCGAACCGGCTGGGAGGCGTCCGCTCGGCGCCAGCCCTCCCGTATTGCCACCAAACGTCGAGCCCAGCGCCCAAGACTCTTTTGTTCCGCAGGGCATCATAGAGCGCTTCCTCGTCCACCACCTTCCCTCGCGCCACGTTGACAATGATCGCGTCAGCGGGCAACATTCCGATCTCTCGCGGGCCAAGGAGACCGGTGGTGTCGTCGGTCAATGGCGTGGCCACTATGACGATCTGGCTCTTGGGAAGCAGGTTCGGCAGTGCTGTCGGCGAGTAGATCTCGACCTCGCCGTCGAAGGCGCTGCGCGCAATTCGTTTTGTTGCCCGCACCGTGGCACCCATGGCCACAAGAGCCGCGGCCACCCGCGTGCCGATTCGGCCATAGCCCAGCACGAGAGCCTCCTTCCCTGCGATCGAGACTCCGGTGGGGGTCTCGTACCGGCCTCCCCAGTCGTTCTGTCGAAGGCGGGCATCGTTCCTGAGAGTCCCCTTCGCCACCGCCATGAGCAACTCGATCGCCTTTTCTGCGGTCGCTGCGGCGTTGTGGTGCAAGTTGTAGAGTGCCAACCCGCGCCGGGCGCGGACGACCTCGAGAGTCTCCACCGGGATCCCGGCGAAGGGTACGATCACCGCCTCCAGATTCGTCAGGGCGTCGAGGGTCTCGGCGCTGGGCCGGCCATCGACGATCACCGTAGTCTCGTCGGGAGGAGAGCCTTCGACGGTCACGGCGCCGTCTCCCACGACCCTTTCCAGCCGGGCCACGACCGCCTCCGGGGGAGCCTTCGGGACAAAAACGTGCATTCGGGTCCAACGCTACCGCAAGCCGGCACTGTGCCGGTAGAGTCTTGGTCGTGTCGTTGATGGACATCCCGCTCGGGAAGCGAGCTCCCCAAGAGTTCAACGTGGTCATCGAGATCCCGCGCTTCAGCTCGAACAAGTACGAGTTCGACCCAGATCTCGGCGCAATACGGCTTGACCGAGTCTTGTTCTCCCCGCTCTTCTATCCGTGGGACTACGGGTTCCTGCCCCAGACGAACTACCTGGACGGTGACCCGATCGACGCCCTTGTCCTGGTCTCGCACCCCACGTTTCCAGGTTGCGTCATTGAGAGCAAGCCGATCGGTGTGCTGGAGATGGACGATGGGGGCAAGCCTGACGAGAAGCTCATCTGCGTTGCGCTCAAAGACCCAAGGTTCGGCGAGCGAAGCTCATTGTCCGAGCTCAATCCCCACACCGTGAGGGAGATCGAGCACTTCTTCCAGATCTACAAGCTCCTCGAAGAGAAGCAGGTCACCGTGAAAGGGATGCTCGGGCCGGAGACTGCGATCGACATCGTCGAGAAGTACCGGCTGGCTCGCTAGGCGGCCGTCTTTCGCCGGTACTTCCACCGCCGTACGACGGGAACGAAGTACATCACGACGCCCGTCACCCCGAGAGTAAACAGCCCCGCAGCCACCACGGGCAGCATGAACTTTCGTAACTGAGGATGGAAGAAACGGAGGTCGTGGATGTCCTCGGTCAACTGGTCGTTCCGCTTTCCCACGGAGAGGACGTCCCCGTTCGCAGCATCCACCTGCACCTCGTGGTAGCCGTCCTTGCTCAGAATCTTGTAGACGTGGGCGTCGCTGTGGTACTCGAATCGGTCGACGTCGTCGAGGGAAGCCAGTTGGGCAATGCCGACATCGAGCCCTGCGTTGAGTGCCTCAGACGGATGGATCGCCGCTGCCAGATCCTGCCCGGACTCGAGCTTTCTCGTCGGCGGACGCATCCATTCCAGCTCCGACTTCAGCGCAAGGAAAAAGCCGGTCACGGCAAGCAGGAGCATGCAGAGCGAGCCTGCCAGACCGACCACCCTGTGAATGCTTCGGAGGATTCGGAACACTCTTGATGCCTCAAACTGTGGCTAGTCGGACAAGGACGTGCGCATAGATTCGCGCCATCTTGTGGAGGCTCACTAGAGCGAGTCGCTCGTCGGTCTCATGAGCGTCACCGTCGCCCTCCCATCCAGTCCCGATGCTCACCGTGTTCGGCATGGCTCGTGCATAGGTACCGCCGCCCATCGTCGTGGGTTCCTTGTCATCGCCAGTCTCGGCGCGGTATGCGTCGCAAATCGCCTTGACCATGGGGTGATCCAGAGGAAAGTAGAGCGGCTTCGAATCGTCGAACCCAGCGACTGTGAGCAGTGCACCCTTCTTAGCGAGGAACTTCTCGCACCGTTCCCTCACCTGCTCGCCGTCCCAAGTCACCGGGTAACGTACATTTACGGTCAGACGGACGCGGCCGTTCGCAGTTTCGACCACTCCCAGGTTCGCGGTGAGTGCGCCGCTGGGCTCGTCGGATCCGGCGATCCCGATACCGTCCCCTCCAGGATGGCCGGTAAACATCAGCGCCTCATACGTCGGCTTCTGGGCAAGCGGGACAAGTTCCCGAAGAAACCGGAACAACCTGGTCGCAGCATTGTCCCCGCCGAACGGCCAGGCACCATGGGACGCCTTGCCGCCTGCCTCGATCTCCAAGACATCGCCCGACCACTTTGCCGTCAAGTTCTTGTCCCACCGCTTGGCCAAGCCCTCCTCGACCCCTGGCCTCGCCTCCTGCGAGACTCGGAGCCGGGCCCGGCAGGTGTCGATCACGATGTTGGATCTCTGCCCTCCGCATACTTCGAGCAGGCTGGTCTCCCCGGTGGGGAGGGGCGCCTCAAGGTACAAGTTTGCGATCCCCTTCTCCCCATGGATCAGCGGCCAGCCCGAGTCCGGCGCGACGCCGAAGGTCGGCGACTCCTCGGTCTTGCTGTACCGATGGACGCACTCAAATCCCGACTCTTCGTCGCATCCGAAGAAGCTTCGGAACCGAACGCCCTCCACCCCGCCGCACTCCAGAATCGCTCGCATGGCGAAGAACGACGCGATCGTTGGGCCCTTGTCGTCCACAGCGCCACGTGCATACACGTACCCGTCGTGGATCTCAGCGCTAAAGGGAGGGTACTTCCAGCCTGGGCCGACCGGCACCACGTCCAAGTGCCCCATGGACATGACCATCCGCTCGCCCGAGCCGAACTCGGAATAACCGCAGTACCCTTCGACATCGGTCGAGGCCATGCCCCACTTCGTGCCCAGGGAAAGCATAAAGTCCAAAGCCGCACGATTGGCCGCCCCAAACGGGGCGCCCGGCTCAGGCTCCGTCTCCACACTCGGAATTCGGAGCAAAGCCTGGTATTCTTGCTGAAGTTCGTCCGAGTGGGACTCGAGCCAGGCTTGAGCACGGGCGACAAGGTCTGCGGACATGGAAGTCCAGCGTACCAGCCAAGCCTCGACGCTCACCCATCCAATGGGGATTACCGGACTTGTGCCCGAAACTCACAACGTATCACCGGGGGTGCGGAATACGTCTCTTGTGGGAATGGGACGCACCTGGTTCTTCGCGCTATTGGTGGTCGGCACGGCTGGCCCAGCGCTGGCCGGGGGAACCTACCGCTACCGACTTCCGATGCCGATGGGCGAGCTGCTCTACGCCAAGCCCGAGGTTCGGTGGGCGATTTGGAGCGATGACGGCATGAAGGTGACCGACGTGCGCTTGCTGTGCGACGGCAACCAGGTTCCCGCTCGGTACGATTCCGACGCCCGCGCGGTCGTCTACTCGCCGACAAAGCCGCTCGCGGTCGGAAACCACAAGTTTGAGTGCACCGTCACGCTGGACGACCGGCATACGGCGCGGCAAGACTGGAGCGTCCGTGTCAGGCCCGACGCCGCCCAGAGCCTTCCGCAACCCTCGCCTACTTCGATCGAGGCCGCGCAGGCCTTGAACCGGATTCGAGCAAGGCTTGGCCTCGGCCCTGTGAAGACCCACCTTGCGCTCACTGCGGCCTCCGGATTCCAGACGAAGACCATAGCCCAGACTGGAAACTTCGACCATGTTCAAGGAGTGGAACTTGGTTCGACTCCAGGCGACCGGGCCATGCTCTATGGATACGGAGAGGCAGTCAGCGAGTTGCTCTCTTCCGGCATCACCAGCCCGTCCCTCTCCGTGCGGTCGCTCTACGATGCTCCGTACCATCGCATCCCCCTGCTTGCCCTCGGTCGCCCCGACTTCGGTGCCTCAGTGAACGGCGACGTGACTGCGCTGCTCGTCTCCGAAGGCCAAGACGGGATGACGGTTTCGCCTGCAAACGAGGAACAAGGCGTCCCAACGAGCTGGGACGGGATCGAGACCCCGAGCCCGACCCGAGACGCAGGTATCGCTCCACCATTTGGTTACCCTGTTGTTGTCGCCCTCTTCGGGCAGGGAGAGTGGGCCTTGCTCAAATCGGAAATCGCTGGCCCCGACGGGAAGCCGGTCACGGCGGTACTCCGTCACCGAGGGAACGACAGCTTCGCCGGGCGGGCCGTGATCCTCGTCCCCACGAAGCCCTTGCGGCCGGGCACGAAGTACAGGGCGACGGTCGCCGTCCTGACCGGATCCGGCACCAAGGCCAAGACCTGGTCGTTCACCACGGACTCGCGCTAGGCACCAGGGCGGCTATCGAGCTGTAGGGGTCGCCCGAGTCTGCCAAACTCGGGCCAGATGAACCCCGGACTCCAAGACTGGCTCACCTCCCAGATCCAGACCCTCCGCGACCAGCACCTCTACAAAACACCTCGGATCCTCGAGTCTCCGGCGGGCGGACGTGTACGGATGGACGGCCGAGAGGTCGTCAACCTGTCCAGCAACAACTACCTCGGCCTCGCCAACCATCCCAAGGTGCGCCAAGCAGCGTTGGAAGCAATCGAGCGCTGGGGAGTCGGCGCAGGCGCGGTCCGATGGATCGGAGGCACGATGCAGGTGCACGACGAGCTGGAGCAACGGCTGGCAAAGTTCAAGAAAGTCGACGCCGTCCTTGCGTTCACCAGCGGCTTCACCGCCAACAGCGGTTGCATCCCCGCCGTTCTGACCGACAAGGACGTAGTCATCAGCGACGAACTGAACCACGCCTCGATCATTGACGGCGTACGGCTCTCCAGCGCCTCCTACCGTAAGTCGGAAGGATGGGTCTATGCCCACAAGGACATGGATGGGTTGGAGGACTGCCTCAAGAGGGCCAGCGGGTTCCAGAAGCGCATGATCATCACGGACGGCGTGTTCTCCATGGACGGGGACATCGCCCCCTTGCCGGACATCGTTTCGCTTGCCGAAAAGTACGACGCCTTTGTCATGGTGGACGACGCCCACGCCAGCGGCGTCTTGGGCAAGAACGGGGCCGGGACGACAAGCCATTTCGACCTCTACGGCCGCGTGGACATCCAACTTGGAACGCTCAGCAAGGCACTGGGAGTGGTCGGCGGCTACATCGCGGGTTCTTCCCCGCTCAAGGAGTGGCTGGTGCAGCGAGGCCGGCCCTATCTGTTCTCCACCGCACTACCCCCGGTCGTGGCGGCTGCGCTCATCGCCGCGATCGACGTCATGGAGAGCGATCCTGAACCAATGCAGAGGCTGTGGGACAACGCGCGTACATGGAAGGCCATGCTCCACGAGGCCGGATTCGACACCATGGGCAGCGAAACCCCCATCACCCCGGTCTACATGGGAGACGAAGCAGCGGCACAACAGACCGAGAAGGCCCTCTGGGAAGAAGGCGTCTACGCGCTGAGCATCGTCTTCCCCACCGTGGCCCGGGGTAGGGCCCGGATCCGCACGATGCCGAGTGCAGCGCACACGCCGGACGACCTCGCCTTTGCCCGAGACGCTTTCGTCCGGGTCCGCGACCGGCTCGCAGTTCACGGGTAAGACCATCGCTCCGGTTCTGGTAGCGGCCCTGGCTCCGGAGCGTCTGTATTCCGCGCTTTCACACCCGGGGTCACCGGTACCACTTCGGGCTGGGGCGGCCGGGAGCCCCGAACCGCAGTCCAAGCGAACAGGGCGAGCGCGATCCCGGTCGCGACGACGAGCCAAGTCAGTCGTCCTCGAGCGTCCATAGGCTGATCCTTGCGACCTGCTCGATCGTACGGAAGGCAACGTGCCCGTCTGCGTGGAAGACGGTAGCGAAGCGTCCCCGGTGCCGCGGCCATACGTGGCCATAGCTCAAACCCGTGAGCGGCGGGGCACCCGCCCATTCGTCTGGCGGATAGAGCCGATAGTAGCCACTCTTCGGGGAGCTGGGGTTTGTGCCCCACAAGCTGCTTGCAAGGAGCAATGTATTGGCAGGGGAGTCATTGCGGGACTCGGACTGTGGCTGGAACTCTCCGCTCACCTGATCCGTCGGCGAAAAGTTCTCGCCGTTATAGCCCCAACTGGGAACGAGACCGAAGAGGTAGCCAAAGCTTGCCGACTGTCGGTCGCGAACCTCGGCGCCCTCCGCGTCCGCAGGGCTGAAGAAGACGTCAAATGATTTCGCGTACGGATACACCAACCAGGGCCAGCGGAAGAGTCCGCGGTTATCCGGCTGGGTCTGTCCTGCCCGGCCAACATAGTAGTTCATCGGGTAGACGCCGTCATGATCGTCTCGATAGAGCGTCATCGCCAATCCGACCTGTCGGACGAGTGCGGCGTCGGCCGACTGCTTGGCAGCCACTCTTGCTTGGGAAAAGACCGGAAAGAGCAGCGCTGCCAGAATGCCCACGATCGCGACCACGACGAGCACTTCTATGAGAGTGAACGCAGTTCCAAGTGACTTGGCTCTGTGGTTCATGTCCCGCGCCTCTTTCTCCAGACGACCGCGAGGATGGCGGCGAACACCGCCATGGTTCCCGGTTCGGGAACCGGATGCAGTGAGCGGGGCCCGACAGCCGAGACCGGCTGGACTTACTCGACTTGTCCGCTCCATGTCCTGGGCCTGAATGTGTCCACGTTGAACAAATCTGTGCCCGCGCCTCCTCGCCAACCCTTGGCCATACCGGTCGTGATCCTCAGATTCGGATCGACGAATGTCCCAGAGCCCTGGCGGTAGCCCACGAACCCGTCTACGGGGGAGGTAGAGACAAGAAACAAGGCGATTCCTTTACGTTCGCCCGGTGCAAGGGTTAGGTTCGATCCAAACGCCGCCTGGGTCCACGTTCCCTGCGACCCGGACGTTCCGCTCCAATTGCCCAGTAAGTTCCAATCGGCCGAGTTCAACTCGTCGCCGACGAGCGGCCCGTCCTTGAAGTAAGCCTGGTAGTCGTTCGTGAATCCCCCGGTTCCCGATAGGTTCAGCCGAAACCTCCCTGTAAGCGTGAGGACCCGTCCCGTAATATTCGTGACCTCGAAGAGAGTTCCGCCATAGAAGATTGATGCCTCTAGGCCTGTGCCGTGCCAAAGGGTCTTCGGGCGTGCATCGGCCACAAGAGGCATGAGGCAAGAGCTGAGCACCGCAACGATGAAGGCCGTTAGCCTCACTTGGCTCTCCTCCTGCGGCTTGCCAGCCAAGCCAGCCCCGCACCAAGGGCCACACCTGTAGCCGGCTCGGGTACGACGCTGTAGCCGACTTCGCCGCTCCACGTGCGCGGGTTGAACGTGCGAACGTTCCAGCGTTCTCCTCCCTCGGGGATGCTCTTCGCGAGACCAAGGTCGAGCCGAACGTTTGGGTCAAGAAAACTGCTGGCTCCGCCACGGTAGCCCAAGAACCCGTCGCCTGAGTTCCAGAAGATCGCGAAGCCGATGCTCTCGCCAGGTTGTGCGACGACGGTGCCGCCGACATCGATCCGAGTGAAGGTGCCCTGGGGCGACGTAAGACCCGACCACGTTCCGAGCAGATTCCAGCGAGACCCGTCCGTGTCGTTGCCAACGTAGGTGCCCCGGCGAAAGAAAACGTCGTAGCTCGATTCCGTACCGTTGCCGGCAGCATTGACACCAAACTGGCCTGTGAACTCAACTGGGCTGGCACCGAGTACAGTAGCGTCGAAAAGGTTGCCGCCGTAGTACGAGGTAGCGTCCGTGCCGCTACCAATAAACTCGGCAGCGGCAACGAACGGAAACGCTACGACGACAAAAAGTAGTATGGTTCTCATGTTCGTGTCCAACGAACCGGCCCCCGGGCGGCGCGTCCCCTCAAGAAGTTCGCGTCCGCTCCGGGCGGCCTGATCCGTTCTTCGCAGTTTCCCGCGAAGCAGTCCGAACGGTCTTAACTGGACTGCCGGTCGATTGTCTGCTTTGATGGATTTCCGGATGCGAGTGCGGCACAGAACACTGCCGAACCGCGTGCAAGACCTCTGGCCGCAGGGCTATATCGAAGCGGGGAACTTCCTTGGGTCGGTCGTAGCACTAGCGGACGGCGAACGTACTGCCTTGAATGGAACGGGGTGCGCAGCTAGCAGCTGGTTCGCCTCAGCATGGGCACCAAGTATGCCAGGTAGATTGAGCGGACTGATGAGGGGAAAGCGGCTCAGGAGAATCATCCGGCCGTTCCAGGAGTTCTTCGCCCGAGAAGCCTCCGGCGGCGTTATCCTGATCGTGGCCGCAGTGGCCGCACTGATCGTCGCGAATTCTCCCCTTGGGCCCGCCTACTTCGGCTGGAAGGAAGCTCTCGTGACCCTCTCGCTCGGCGACTGGGTGTTCCAAAAGGACGTGATCCACGTCGTCAACGACGGCCTGATGGCGCTGTTCTTCTTCGTCGTCGGTCTGGAGATCAAGCGCGAGCTGCTCGTCGGCGAACTGAGTACCTGGCGCAAGTCCAGCGTGCCCGTCTTTGCCGCGATCGGGGGCATGACCGTGCCCGCGCTGTTGTATGTAGGGTTCACCCAGGGTACTCGCTACACGAACGGCTGGGGCGTCCCTACCGCGACGGATATCGCGTTCGCCCTCGGTGTGCTGGGTCTCCTCGGCTCCAAGGTACCGGTCACCGCACGGATCTTCCTTGCGGCACTGGCGATCATGGACGATATCGGGGCGGTGCTCTTGATCGCCCTCTTCTATAGTAAGGGCATCCAGGTCGACATGCTCGCCTATGGGGGCGTAGTCGTGCTCGTGATGCTCGGCCTGAACGCGATCGGAATCCGCCGCATGACACCGTATGCGGTCTGTGCGGTGATCCTCTGGGCGCTGATCTTCAAGTCCGGCCTCCATCCCACGATCGCCGGTGTCCTCGCCGCGTTCACGATTCCGGCCAAGGCCAGGATCAATGTCCCGGAGTTCCTCTCTCGCGTCCAGGAACTGGTGCAGGCCTTTCGCGACTCGCCGAGCGCCGAATCCGACGAAGGGGTCCTCACCGAGGACCAGCAGGCCTGTGTCGAGGAGCTAGAAAAGACGACCGAAGGGATCGGCACCCCGCTCCAGACCCTGCTGCACGTCCTCCACCCGTGGGTCGCGTTCTGTATCGTTCCGGTCTTCGCGTTCTTCAATGCCGGGGTCGTGATCGGAGGAGGAGACGTTGCGATGCCGGTAGCGGCCGGTGTCGCTGCCGGGCTAGTCTTCGGCAAGCCCATCGGCATTCTCCTCTTCGTTTGGATCGCGATAAAGCTGAAGCTCGGCGAACTTCCTCGAGGCTTGGGCTGGATCCATGTGAGCGGGCTGGGCCTCCTCGCCGGCATCGGGTTCACGATGTCGCTGTTCATAGCCGGCCTGGCCTTCAAGGGCGGGGACGGGATCGAGAGCGCGAAGCTCGGCGTCCTTGCTGCATCGACGCTTGCCGCGTTGTTAGGCGCAGGGCTCCTCCTAGGCGCGAGAAGTGCCAAGCGATCCCGGCACTCGACTTAGGAGCCTTGGACCAACTTCGCCCGTACCGCCTTCATGGCGGCTTCGGTGCGCGAGTTGACCTGGAGCGCCTTGAGGATGTTGCTCACGTGGTTCTTGACCGTCTTTTCGGCAATCGAGAGGTGTGAAGCGATCTCCTTGTTGCGCATGCCCTTGGCGATAAGCTCGAGGATCTCGGTCTCGCGGTCGCTCAGCACATAGAGCTCGGAATCGTCGTTCTCGTCGTCGTCCTTGACCCGGCGGAAGTCCTCGATGACCTTGGTGGCAATCTTGGGGGTGATCTTGGCTTCGCCGCGGTGGGCTAGCCGAATCGCCTCGATCACTTCCTGCGGGGTCGAGGTCTTGAGCAGGTAGCCCAGTGCTCCGGCCCGAAAGGCGTCGAACACCACGTCGTCGTCCTCGTTTACGGTGAGAACCACTACCTGGATGTCCCTCTCCTTGCGTAGGAGCCGCCTCATCAGCTCGAGGCCGTCCATCCGAGGCATATTGATATCGGTCAGTAGAACGTCCGGCGGCTCGTTGAGGCACTCGTCGAGCGCGTCTTGCCCGTCCTTGCACACAGCTAGAACCTGGCACTCGGGCATCAGAGTGAGGGTTCGTTGAATCGCGTTCCTATATCCGCTCTCGTCGTCAGCGATAACGACCCGGATCGTGGTCGACATGGAGCCGCGATTATACACGTGAACCTACATCTCGGCGCGCCGCCCGACTATCATCTGCTTGATGGCGTTGCTCTCACTGCAGGGGATCCGAGTTCAGATCGGAGAAACCGAGATCCTTCGTGGGGTGGACCTGGAGGTCAACGAGGGAGAGACCGTAGGAGTGGTCGGAGAGTCCGGCTGCGGGAAGAGCCTGACCGCGCTCACGGTCATGGGGATGCTCCCCTCGACTGGCAGCATCACCTCAGGCTCTGCCAGCCTCGACGGTCACGACCTGACAAAGCTGAGCCAGCGGGAGTGGCGCTCGATCCGGGGGACGACCGTGTCCATGGTCATGCAAGACCCGTTCACTTCGCTCAACCCGATGATGAGGATCGGACCCCAGATCGCTGAAGTCTTGATACATCAGCACGGGATGAGCGGGAGGGACGCCGGCAATCTGGCGGTCGAGATGTTGGGAAAGGTCGGCGTGCCCAACCCTTCCGCCGCAACACAAAGGTTCCCGCACCAGCTGAGCGGCGGCCAGCGCCAACGTGTCGTGATCGCGATCGCCTATGCCGCCAAGCCAAAGCTGCTCATCGCTGACGAGCCCACCACTGCGCTCGACGTCACCCTGCAAGCCCAGATCCTCCGATTGATCCAGGACCTCCAGCGCAACTCGGGCACGTCTGTGTTGCTGGTCTCGCACGATATCGGCGTCATCGGGAGCGTCAGCGACCGGGTGGCGGTCTTCTATGCAGGACGCGTGATCGAACTCGGCACGGCCAGCCAAGTACTGCACGAACCAAAGCACCCGTACACCCGGATGCTGCTCGAAGCTTTGCCCCAGCCTGGGGTGGATCGGCTCGCGAGTATCCCAGGCGCTCCGCCGGACTTCCGCAAGCTTCCTCCCGGCTGCTCGTTCGCACCACGGTGCCGAGACCGCTTCGAACGGTGCGAGAAAGAACCGGACGGGCTCCCGATCGCGGCCGGCCGTTCGTGCGCTTGCTGGAAGGCCGCCGACTACGCGAACAGCGAGTCGTAGACCGTGTCGAGCTTCGCCTCGACGTTCACGCTGCCGTCCAGCGCGAGGTTTCCCAGTGCGAGGCCGAACAGCGTCGCCATCATCAGGTCTGGATCGGCAAGCGCGGCACCCTTCTTCGGCTTTGCACCTGCCATCTCCTTGGTACACACCGAAGCCCACTCGGCGAAGAGGTCTTTCACCTTCTTTTTGAGCTTGGCCGAGCCCGAACTGGCCACCACGAGACCCGCGAGCACCTTGGCGAAGCGGCTGCCCTTCTTCGCATAGGCCTCGGCAAGAGACATTTCTGCACCGATCTTCCCCTTTGCGTCGGTCACGCCGGCCTGGAAGCGCTTCCGATCCTCGTGCAGGGTCTGCATCGCAAAATCGGCCACGCCCACGAGCAAATCCTCCCGCTTCGGGAAGTAGTAGTGGACCGTGGCGTGGTTGATCTTGATCGAGGCGGCGACGGTGCGGGCATGGACTTCTTCCAAGCCGCTGGTGCCCATCATGTCGTAGGCCGCCTTCTGGATGGAGGATCGTGTGTCCTTCATGTCCTGATTCTGACCTGAAACGGCTCGTTTTGTCAACCTTACGGTTGAATCCCGCCTGAACCGCCCCCTTTGGGGCACAATTGTGCGGTGAATCCGCATCCTCGGAGCTGGGCTGAGATCGACCTCGCGGCGCTCTCCCATAACCTGGGACGCGTGCGCGCCCTGCTCGGGCCGGAGGGCCCCGAGATTGCGCTCGTGGTGAAAGCGGACGCCTATGGCCATGGCCTGGTGCCGATCTCCCGCCACGCCGTTCGACACGGAGCGAGTTGGGCCGCTGTCGCGACGATTCAAGAGGGGATCAGCCTCAGGGACGTCGGCATTGATAACCACGTTGTCGTCCTTTCGCCGATCTTGCCAGTCGAGGTCGAACAGGCGGTGTTCTACGACCTGGACACGATGGTTGAGGAGCCGCAGATCCTCGAGGCTCTGGGAGCGGCCGCACGGACGACTGGCAAGATCGCCCGGGTCCACCTAAAGGTGGATACCGGCATCCATCGGTTCGGCTGCGACCCCACGGCGGCCTTGGAACTCGCACGGCGGGCCCATGCCCTGCCCGGGATCCATATGGTCGGCCTTGCCCAACATTTTGTTGACAGCTCTCGCGACCGCGAGTCGACCCTTGCCCAGATCGAGCACTTTGAGGCAGTGCGACAGGCGCTCCTCGCCGAAGGCATCGTGCCAGAGGTGGTGCACGCGGCGAACAGCGCCGGCACAGTCACCTATGCGGCAAGCCGATACTCGATGGTCCGCGTCGGATTGATCGGATACGGCGTCGATCCCTACAATCTGCTCCACGGCGAAGCCCGTCCGGTCATGGCGTGGTACTCGCGCGTGACAAGCGTTCGCGAAGTGCCCACGGGTGCCGCCATCGGCTACAGCAGTACATTCAGGACGGAGCGGCCTTCTCGTCTCGCGACCGTCGGCGTCGGCTACGGAGACGGCTACCCGCGCGCCCTGAGCAACAAGGCCGCGATGGAGGTCCTCGGTTGCCTTGCTCCCGTAGTCGGGCTTGTTTGTATGGACCAGACAATCCTCGACGTCACCGACTGCCCGCCTGTGTCGGTCGGTGACCAGGTGAGCGTAATTGGCGGTCAAGTCAAGGCCAGCGCCCTCGCGGAAGCCGCTGGAACGAACTCCCATGAGATCGTGACGCGGCTCATGTCGAGGGTTCCCAGGAAGTATCTGTACTAGACGCCGTTCACGACGTTGGGGGCCGTGCCCGTAGCCATGAACTCGCGCACGATCCGAACCGTCTCTGCGGCCACCGCCTCTTGTGCCTGGTTCGTGCTCGCGCCGATGTGGTGCGTGACATATGCCCCGTCCACCGCCTTCCAAGGGCTGTCTTGTTCCCCTTGCGAGACCGCTGGCTCACCCTCGAAGACATCGAGCCCGGCACGGATTGCCCCCGACCGGACAGCCTCCAAGAGGGCCGCCTCGTCGACGACCTCTGCCCGGCTCGTGTTCACGAAGAACGCGCCAGGTTTCATGGCTGAAAAGAACTCCGATCCCAGCATGCACTTCGTCTCGGGCCGCAACGAGCAATGGACGCTCACGATGTCGCTCCGACTCGCGAGGTCGGTGAGCGAGGTGGCAAGCGCGACCCCGTGCGAGGCTGCGGTGACGGCATCGAGCCACTGGCTGTGGACGAGAACATGCATACCAAACGCCCGCGCCCTCGGCACCATCTCTTGGCCGATCTGGCCGAATCCCACAAGCCCCAGCGTCGCCCCCGCAATCCCTTTCGCCTTGCCAAATCCTGCCTTGTCCCAGACGCCTTTGCGGAAAGTGGCGACATTGTCAGGGATGCGGCGATCCAGGGCCAATATGAGGCCGAACGCCAGCTCCGCGACAGCAGCCGCGTTCTTGCCTGGGCAATTGCAGACCGGCACCCCCACGGCGGCGGCTGCCTGGGTGTCCAGGTTGTTGTAGCCAGCGCCCGCGCGAATCGCCAATCGAAGCGAAGTGTATTGGAACGCCGCTGCAGGAACCTTGGTGGACCGCACGATGAGAACGTCAGGCTGCTGGCTCCGGATCGCCTCGATCAAGCTTTCCTCTTTGAGTGCAGGGTCGACCGTTACCTCGCACCCGAGCGCCTCGATGCCCTCGACGCCACTCTCCTCAAACTTGTCCGCGACCAGAACTCTCACGGAGCCGATTCTACACAAGCCTGCCGGTCAGCTCAAAGTCTTGGGGCAGGAGGCATTCGCTTTCGGAGCAGAGTTGCGCGCGGATCGTGACCGAGAACCGTTTCGCTCCTGCGGCATGAAGCCGAAGCGGAATTCTGACTTCGCCCGAGTACGTGCCTTCCGGGGCGTCCGGAAAGCCTGCTTCGGCGTTCGCGCCCTCTACCCGCACTCGGAGCGGCTCGAGCCACCTCCCGATCGGGTCGGGAGCCGTCAACGTATAGCCTTCCGGGATGCTGAGCACGATCTGGGTCGAGCCGGAACCGTCGGAGTCGAGTGGGCACTCCTCGGGATCGAGCCTGACATCCAACCTGCCTGGATGGAGCGGCACGGCCCGCGCAGCTTGCCTTACCTCCAGAAGGATTGCTTCTCGCAACAGGCCAGAGCAAGCGCCTGGCGCTCGCTCAGCCCATCCGAGACCGGCTTCTACAACCTTCCATGCGTCTTCCGTCCGACCCGCTCGCCGTAGCGACCGCAACGCGAGCGCATTTGGGGCAGGCGTCGCCCCGTCCAAGATCGGCCGGGAGATCCCGAGCAACGCGCCGTGCTCTGGCGAGCTAAAGCGCAGCAGTCCCTCCACAGGGCCAAACCGATCCACCATTTGGTGTACGAGTCCTCTTGCGCTCTCGGCCCATTCGGCTTCGCCCGTAGCATCGGCAAGGTCGAAACAAGCGTCGGCCATCGCGGCAAAGTCCTCCAAGAAACCGGGCACGTCGCCTCCCAAGACTCGGGGCAAATCCTCGCCGATCCAGTTTCGCGCGCACCGGACGGCTGCCTCGATGTTGCCCGCAGCAACGAGGCCGCTGATCGCAAAGGAGTTCCACGCCGCGACACCCTTGTCATCGAGCCCGGGTTGCGGAAAGCTCGCGCGATGGCGAAGCAGTCGGTCGAGGAGCTCGTTCGATACGCTGTGCCCTACCAGGAGGTGCAATACGTTCCTCCCTGTTCGGGCACGAGACGCCTCGTCCACAAAGTTGCCCGCTTCGGATACTTGGAACGACCTGCCAACGGCGTCGGCCTCGTCCCCGAGCGCTTCTCGCAAGGCAGCTAGGGTCCAGGTGTAGGTGAGTCCCTCCTCGCCTTCGGCGTCCGCGTCCAGCGCAGAGAAGAGCCATCCGTCCGGAGCCGTCATCTCGCGCTCCAACCAACCGACAAGACGGGAGACCGCCTGCGGGTGGCTGCCGTCCCTGGCCAGCGCTTGGAGAAGTAGCCCGTTGTCGTAGAGCATTTTCTCAAAGTGCGGGAGGTGCCACCGCTCATCGGTCGAATAGCGATGGAACCCTCCCCCGACATGGTCGTGGATCCCACCTCGAACCACCGCGGCCAGAGTCGCTGCGGCCATCGATGCAGCCGACCGCGCGAGTTGCGGATCGGCTCCTGGCCACTCCGCATAGTCCTGCAGAAATGCGATCGTCGAGTGAGGCGGAAACTTGGGTGCGCCCTCAAAACCTCCGTACAACTGGTCGAAACGGGCTTCCGCGTCGCGCACCGCCGCCGCGGCAAGGGCGGCAGGATCTGCCGTTGCACTGCTAGGCAGGGCCCGATCCAAGGCGTTGCGTACCGCGCTGGCAAACTGACCGGCTTGTTCGCGCACTTCGTCCCGCTGGTTTTCCCAAGCGGCGGCTAGGGCGTGGACAATCTGCAGGAAGCCTGGCCTGCCCGCCATTCCCGACTTAGGGAAGTACGTCCCCGCGAAGAACGGCTCCGCCTCCGGGGTGAGAAATACGCTCATCGGCCACCCGCCGTGGCCAGACGAGACCTGGACCGCCGTCATGTACAGCTCGTCAACGTCGGGCCGCTCCTCGCGATCGAGCTTGATGCAGACGAATGAGCGGTTCAGTGCCTCCGCAACCTCAACGTCTTCGAACGACTCGTGTGCCATCACGTGGCACCAGTGACAAGAGCTGTAGCCTACGCTGAGGAAGACGGGCCGGTCGAGCCGCCTCGCCTCTGCCCAAGCGGCTTCGCCCCACTCCTTCCAGTGGACGGGGTTGGTCGCGTGCTGCCTGAGATAGGGCGAGCGTGATTCTCCCAGCCGGTTCACTTTGGCTTCTCCATGGATCGAAGGAGCGCTTTGATCTCCTCCATCCCCAGCTTGCGGCACTCGCCGGGACGCATCCCTTTCAGTCGCACGGGCCCGAAGCGCACCCGCTCGAGCTGGAGCACCGGGCACCCGACGACGGACAGCATGCGTCGAACCTGCCGGTTCTTGCCCTCATGGAGGACGATACGGATTGTGGCCGGACGCTGGTCGGTTGCGCGGCCGGTCAGCTTTGCGCTCACCGCCCTCAACCTCTCGCCACCCTCGAAGACGCCGCGAACGAGCCGGGAAAGGTCGCGCTCGGTGGGCTCTCGGCGCACTTTGGCCACATACTCCTTTTCCACTTGCCCGCTCGGGTGCCCGACCTTTGAGGCGAACTCCCCGTCGTTCGTCAGTAAGAGAAGCCCGCTGGTCATGACGTCCAGGCGACCAATCGGCTTGAGGCCGACAACGCTGGGCGGGAAGAGGTCGGAAACGGTCCGACGACGGCTTGGATCCGAGAGCGTCGTAACGAAGCCCGTCGGTTTGTTGAGAACGTAGTACGCCTTCTTCGGCAACTCGATCCGTTGGCCGTCCACGCATACCAAGTCGCCGTCTGCGACACTCGTTCCGGGTGTGGTCACGAGGTCGCCGTTCACGGTCACGCGGCCTTCTGCGATCATCTCTTCCGCCTTGCGACGGCTGGTCACCCCGCACTGGCCGATGAATCGGTGGAGCCTCATGCCGCAATCATGCAGCACGCCTGGCTCGAAGGGCGAGCAGGCCCAGTCCGACGGCCGATGCCGAGAGGACCCCGAGCAGCCAATAGCCGTACCGGGACAAGAAGGATTCGTCCACCGCGGACAGGGCGACGAGCTCCACCTCTGCCTCGAAGCCGTCCGGAGCACGGAACACGCCCTTTCCCACCGAAGCGCCCAGCGCGATGGGAGCGCGAAGCACGGCCGTTTCTGGGACCAGAGCCCACTCCTCGCCGTCCCTTGCCATCGCTCGAAACTCCGCCCTGACCCCAATCGGAACCGTCTCTGCCGTGCCTCGCTCGACGCGAATCCGTCCTGCCTCGGCGCCGATCGGAGCGACGACGCTCTCCCGGAACTCCGAAAAGGCGTATGCCACGAGCGCCTCTTGGTCGCTCAACCAGTTGGTGGATCCCAGGATCGCCGTGACAATCTTGCCTTCTGGCCGCTCGGCCGCTCCGACAAAGCACTGGCCCGCCTCGTTCGTCCGCCCCGTCTTCACCCCGATCGCGCTCGGGTCACGCTTCAGCCAAGTGTTCCGGTTCTCGAGCAATGTGTCTTTGCTGGTTGCTCCCCGATCCACGAAGTGCCGTCGGGTCGCTACGATCTCCGCGAGGCCCTTGTCCTGAAGGGCCTCGATCGCAATCTTCGCGAGATCCCTTGCTGAAGTCACGTGCCCCGGTACGGTAAGCCCGTGCGGATTGAAAAATCTTGAGCGGGCGCAGCCAAGCTTCCCTGCCTCCTCGTTCATCAAGTCAGCGAACGATTCGTCTGAACCGGCGACGTGAACCGCCAAGGTATGGGCCACATCGTTTCCGCTGCGAAGCATCAATGCGTAAAGCAGGTCACGAACAGTGAGCGCCTCAGCCGGACGAAGGTGGAAGCTGCTGCCTTCGATCCCCACCGCGTCGGCGGGGACATAGACGGTCTCGTCCATCTTAGTGCGCCTCGCTACCACGAGCGCAGTCAGGACTTTGGTCGTGCTGGCCGGAGGGAGTGCTTGGTCGGCATTGTGGTCGAACAGCGTGCGCCCGCTCCGCGCGTCTATCACCACAGCAGATTTCGCGAGGCAGGTCGGCTGCGCACAAGCCAGGGTCACGCCAAGGCAGGTAAGCGCGACCAAAGTGTTCCGCACCATCAGTCTTATCGTAGCCGCTCAGAGCAAGGCGGCCTGGCTCGGCTCCCGCTCTGCGCCCACGGTTGCAGGCATCGCCGCCTGCACCTCTGGGAGCGAGCGGAGGTCTTCGAGGTTGAAGGTGTGGAGGAACTGTTGCGTGGTGCCATAGAGGTGCGGCCGGCCCGGAGACTGCTTCCTCCCGACCTCGGTAAGCAGCCGTCGTTCCACCAGCAACCGCAAGGTGTGGGAACTGTCTACCCCGCGGACCTGGTCGACTTCGGAAGCGGTGACTGGCTGCTGGTACGCGACAATCGCCAGAACCTCCAACTGGCTCCTCGTGAACCGCACCTTGCGCGGGCGCAAAAGGCGAGCGACCGCCGCGGCATATTCCGGCTTCGTGCAGAGCTGGTAGCCGCCAGCGATCCGGACGAGCTGCACTCCACCTTCGTGGTGCATCCGCCCCCCGAGCCGCTCCAGGGCCTCTTCGACGACGTAGGGGGCCAGTCCCGTGGCTGCGGCCAACTCCTCGATTCCCACCGGCGAATCGCAGACGAAGAGCAACGCTTCGACTGCCTTCTCTGGATTGAGCGGGTACCCGTCCTGGCTCACTTCTTGACCACCTTCGAGAAGCAGGCTCGGCCGTCCTCGACCTTTGCCTTGGCCTGACCGAGGCGCATCAACTCGAGCAACGCGAGAAACCACCATACGCAGTCGGTACGCGTGTAGCCTTCCGGTAGCATCTCTCCCAGGTCACGGAACTCCGGCGTGAGCTGAGCCATGACGATGAGGATCACTTCGCTGAGCGATCGCGACGGCTTTTGAGTTTGGCCGGGAGGCTCAGGAGACGCCCTCTCCAAAAGCCGCTGGAGAGCCAAGGCCAGATCGCCGGCGTCCACCGATTCGAAGTCGAGCGGTAGCTCGTACTGCTGCCGAGGGTCGGAAGTGCGGAAAAAGAGCGAGTCTCGCTCCTCTGCCTTTTCTGTCAGGGCAAGAATCGCGTCGGAAAACTCCGCCACCCACGGTTCGGGCGGTTCCATGTCCTCGCAATCCTCGGGCTCGGGGGCATTGGACGGGAGCAGGCCCCAAGCCTTTCTCTCGACGAGGTACGCCAGAGCGACCAATGCGACCGCGGCAGGCTCGAGGTCGTCGTCGCGACACTCCAGCACATAGACCCAGTAGCTGGCGCAGATCGGGGCGATCGCCACCCCGGAAAGGTCAATGCGGTGCTCTCGCGCTAGCTTGAACAGCGTGCCGAGCGTTCCGGTGAAGCCCTCGGACTCAATATGCAGGTCGGGAGGCGCGACAAGGCCCAGGGCCTCGCCGCCGTCATGCCGGGCAAGTGTCGCGACCGCCATCGTGTCCTATGCATAGGACGGCCGCCCCTCCCCCTGGGCACCGCAGGGTTTTCCACACCTCGCGCCAGGTACACCTTCGCCATGCAGAGTGTCCGAGTCTTTGGCCCGAACGTCCCCAACTTGCCCTGGGAGGAACGGCCCGCCGGTTCCGCCGCCGCGGTCTGGCGCTATAGCGGCAATCCCGTGATCGGCAGGCATGCGACTCCGACCTCCAACTCGGTGCTCAATAGCGCCGTCGTGCCGTTCGGCGACCAGTTTGCGGGAGTCTTTCGCGTAGACGACACTCGGCGGGAGATGCGGCTCCATGCCGGGTTCAGTCAGGACGGGATCGCCTGGGAAATCGAGCCAGAACCGATCACTTGGCACGTGCCACCCGGGGTCGAGCCGCCCGAGTACGGCTACGATCCGAGGGTGACCGAGTTGGACGGCGCCTACGCCGTGACTTGGTGCAACGGCTGGCACGGTCCCACCATTGGGTTGGGAACGACGAACGACTTCCGTAGCTTCACGATGGTCGAGAACGCCCTGTTGCCCCACAACCGTAACGGCGTGCTTTTCCCTCGCAAGGTCGGTGGCAAGTACCTGCTGATCAGCCGCCCGAGCGACAATGGCCACACCCCCTTCGGCGAGATGTTCCTGAGCCAGGGCGACGATCTGGTGCATTGGGGCCGGCACCGTTGGATCATGAAAGGGCGGCAGCCCTGGGAGAGCACAAAAATCGGTGCCGGCCCGGTGCCGATCGAGACATCGGAAGGTTGGCTCCTCTTCTATCACGGCGTCCTCACCAGTTGCAACGGCTTCGTCTACCACTGGGGGGCCGCGCTGCTGGATTGGGAGGAGCCGTGGCGCGTGCTCGCCCGCACACCTAACTACCTGATGTCTCCGCAGGCGCCCTACGAGACGGTCGGAGACGTGCCGAACGTCGTGTTTCCCTGCGCAGCGCTCTGTGACGCGGCAACGGGGAGGATCGCAGTCTATTACGGTGCCGCCGACACCGTCGTAGCCCTCGCGTTCACTCGCGTCACGGACGTGTTCGAGCAGCTCGACTGGCAACTCAGCCGCTGATCCCGGTTCCTTCCCAAAAGCTCGCGAGCGAGAGAGGTTGCACAACACAACAGGGAATCCAAGTGCTCCCTCGGCTCCGTCCTGTAAGATGACAAACATGTCACACCGTCCTTCCCGCCGTGAAACTCTGGCCTACGGAATCAGTGCCGTCTCGTGCGCGCCGATACTCACCCTTCTGGGCGGGTGCGGCGGCGCGGGAGGGACCGTAGCAGCGGCCGGGCAGGGTGTGGCTGCCAAGTGGGTCCAGACCCTTCTCGACTGTGTCTCGGCGAGCGGGTTCGGGCCCCCGATGGTAGCGCGTGCGATCGGCGTCACGACGACAGCGATGTACGACGCCTGGGCAGCCTATGACGCTGTCGCCGTCGGAACCAGGTTTGGCGGCCAGCTCCGCCAATCGCTCGGCGCGAGGACGCTCGCAAACAAGGAAAAGGCGGTCAGCTACGCGGCGTTCAGGGTTCTCCTCGACCTTTTCCCCGACCAAGCGAGCATCGTCAGCTCCCGCATGCGAGGGCTCGGGTACGACATGTCGGACACCAGCGGTTCGCTGAAGACCCCCCAAGGAGTCGGCAACCGCGTCGCCCGCGAAATCATTGCGTTCCGCCACGAGGACGGGTCAAACCAACTGGGCGGCTACGCCGACACGACCGGCTACGTCCCTGTGAACACTCCCGATACGATCGTCGACCCCAGCCGTTGGCAGCCGCTGAGGTTTGCCAACGGCAAGGCGCCCGGGTTCATTGGTCCGCATTGGAAGGACGTCATACCCTTCGCCATCTCCTCTCCTTCCTCGATCCGACCGCCAGACCCTCCTGCATTTGGCAGCCCGACTTACCTTGCCGGCGTGGAGCAAGTGCTGGACGTGACCGCCCGCATCGGGGATCGGGAAAAGGTGATCGCAGAGTATTGGGCCGATGGGCCGAAGACAGTGCTGCCCCCGGGGCACTCGATACTCTTCGGGCTCTTCGTCTCATCGCGCGACCGCTTCGATCTCGATCAGGATATCAAGCTGTTCTTCATGCTGGGCAACGCCATGCTGGACTCCGCGATCGCCTGCTGGGAGTGCAAGCGGTTCTTCGACGCTTCCCGACCGATCACCGCGATCCGCGCCCTCATGGCAGGAAAGAAGGTCCGCGGTTATGGGGGGCCTGGAGTCGGAATCGTGGACATGATGGGCGAGGAGTGGATGCCATACCAATCGCCCAACTTCGTCACCCCGCCGTTTCCTGAGTACAGCAGCGGCCACAGCACCTTCAGTTCCGCTGGAGCGGAGATTCTGAAGCGTGTGACCGGTAGCGATGCCTTCGGATTCAGCGTGACCATCCCACCCAGTTCCTCAACTTTCGACCCGGATGTACCGGCGCGGCCGGTCACGCTTTCGTTCCCGACGTTTACCGACTACGCGGAAGAGGCAGGCATCTCCCGGCTCTATGGAGGGATCCACTTCAACTGGGGAGACCTGGAAGGGCGCCGGTGCGGCAGACAGGTCGGCGAGATCGTGTTCGACAAGGCCACTCGATACATTCGAGGCACTGAGATCCACGCCCCGGTCGTGCTGTAGAACCACGCCCGCCATTGGGACGGCTCTAGGCAGGACGTGCCTGCTCCCTAGTGACAATTCCTAGCCGCACGGGCATTGTTGCGACAGAAATGTGAGGCAGGTCACAGCAATTCTGCTTCCTTCCGTCAATGATCGCCGTAGCCGTGGCCTGCGCCGCGACTCGGAAACGACAATGACAAACATCACTCGTACATCGCATGACATGGGTGTTCGCGGGAGGTTGGCCCGCGGATCCTTGGCACAATTAGCTGTCCCTGACGCCCTGCTGACAGCCGGCGCCGAGGCAATACCTGCGGCGACGCCCGCTCGTACACACGACTCCCACTTCCCGGACCTACGGGGGCTTGCTCGGCTCCTCCGATCTTTTCTGGTCATCACGTTGACCCTGGTCGCAGCGTTCACTGCGTTCGCCCAGAATACGGGATCGGTCTCCGGTTACGCCTATCTCGACGTGAACGCAGACGGCGTCCGCCAGCAAGGAGAACCTCCGCTGGGAAACATGGGCGTGGTCATCGACTCACCGGGCCGCGGCACGATCACCCGCATGACCCGTTCGGACGGCTACTACAGCGCGACGGGCCTCACCGAAGGCCGGGGCTACGTAGTCCCGAACATCCACCCTGAGCTCTCCCCGAACATCGGCAATGCTTCCGGCATCAAGGAGTTCATGTCGAACGGCATCAACAACCTTCGGTGCGACCTTCCGTACGTGCGGCGTTGCTCGACGGTGGAGACGAAGTCCGTACGTTGGGACGTCCGGCGCGAAAACTGCGCTTATGTCCGCATCTGCGTCCGGAACTACTCCGCCTTCAACTGGGGATGGATCGAGATCACAAAGCTCCCTGCAGGAGTCAAGGTAACACCGAACCCGGTAAACCTCGGCTCGGGCGTGGCCCCGGGCAAGGGCAGGGTCCTCGACCTCAAGTTCGAGGGCGTACGGCCTGAGACGGAACTGTGCTTCATGATGACGTTCCACTCCCCGGACAAGGCGGTCTGCTGCGGGCAGAAGGTCTGCATCGCCTTCCCGGAGTGCAAGTGTTTCAACGACACCCAAACGACCATCGAGTGCTTCCCGGGCAACCGGTTCAAGTACACCTTCCAGTACCAGAACCTAGATCCAAACCAGGTCGCGCAAATCTGCTTCGAGCCGAAAGCCCCGAAGACTAACCTCGTCTTCTCGCCGAACAAACTCACGTTCAACCCGGCGGTCGGCCGGGGCGGCATCTTGAACGGCTCGACCTTCATCTCCGGCAACGGGGTCAGCGGAAACATGAACGTGTGCTTCGACGTCGTCTTCAAACGGCGCATCGGAACGAGCAACGAGTTCGTCGAGGTGTGCAGGAAAACCATCTGCAAGCGCCTCCCTGAGTGCGGCGAGTGCGAGGTCTGCCCATGCACCTTCATTCCGCCCCATCCGTTCTACGAGAACCCGGTCTGGGCGGCGAACAATTTCCCCCTGCAAAGGAGCTTCTGCGCCGTTACCTGCGCGAGCGCGGTGGACAGCCAGACGGGCACCCCGTTTCTCAATGACGACTTCACGCTCGCTGTGTTCCAGCTGCAGGACTACCAGGTCAGCCCTCCGGCACTTGGTAATGACTGGCCCGCCGCACGCCCTGCGTTCCACAACGACAACTTCGACCAACTCTACGCCCACACGTGGACCAGGAAGAACATGGGGCAAATCTTCGGGCTCTGCATCGACCGGCGCGGCGATATCTTCGTCGCCCAGACGAGCAGCTACAACGCGGACGGCACAGACGGAACTCTGCGCGACGACCTAGCGAACGTGTTCAAGATCCAGCAGGTCTCGGGCAACATCAACACGTTCCTCACCTTCGGCCAAGCCGAGGATCCCGGGATCGTCAATGACCCCGTAATCCCCGGCGACATCGAGGCGCGCGACGCTAGCAGCTACTGGGGCAGCCAACGCTATCCCAAGCTGGGCGACGTCTGCTACAGCAACGACCACGACCAGATCTTCGTGACCAACATGGGCAACGGAACCATCACGACGCACAACGCCGTGACCGGTGCGCTCAAGGACACGTTCGACCCGATGGGTCCGGACGCGAGCGGCGACGGCTTCGCTCCTCGCGGCGAGCTCCTCTGGGCCGTCCAGTATCACTGCGGCCGCCTTTACTACTCCGTCTGGGTCGAGGACTTTGACATCACGAACACTAGCGACGCGAACTATATCCGGAGCGTCCGGATCGACTCGCTAGGAAAGTTCGTCAAGTCCTCTGACCGAGTCGAAGTCGTCATGCCTCCGCTCGGCACGTGGGTCAACTCCCCGTTCGAAGGAACCTCTGCGCCGGTCTCCGACATCGCGTTCTCGCCCGAGGGAGACATGATGGTCGCGGAGAAGGGCATGGGGTACAAGTGGGCCGATAGTGCGGCCGGATTCCTGCAATCCGCCCGTGCGGACAACGGCGGCACGCCAGCCCAGCAGGCCGAGAAACGGCGCGCCTTCACGAACTCGTTCCCGCACCAGGCCCGGGGCATGCTCTTCCGGTGTCAAAGCGGCGCGTGGAAGCTCGTGCGGGACAGTTCGTTCCAAGGCGACAAGCTATTCCAGGTTGGGGGCTGCGGAGGCCAGAGCAGCGAGGGCGGGGTGGACTTCGACCGCTCCGAGCGGACTCCGATCAACTATCCTCAAGGCCGAAGGGTCTGGTTCACCGAAGACTGTGCCGCCAATGTCGCGGTCTACGGCATCCAGGGCCTGCCGGTCATCGGCGGCTGGGAGGGCAACAGCATCCTCGTCGACCTCGACGGGGTTTTGGGGGGCGTGGACAAGACGACCCCCGGTGACGTCGAGTTCTTCGGAGCCCGACCATAGCTAGGCTGCGACAGTAGGGATCGCCCGGTGGGGACGCTTCCCCGCCGGGCCTTTTTGTTTCCGGTCCTAGATTACGGTGGCTCTACGGGCTTCATGCCATCATCCATGCGTGATCCAGTTAACCCTTGCCGCCGTGCTCGTCCTCGTCTCGCAAGACGCCATGTCCGGCCACACTCGGGACGTCAACTGCGTCGCCACTTCGCCCGACGGCAAGACGGTCGCCTCAGGAAGCACAGACAACACCGTCCGGCTCTGGTCCAACGGATCGTCCAAGGCGGTTTCCGGGTTCAAGGGCGACGTCACTGCCGTCGCGTTCTCGGCAGACGGCAAGTGGCTTGCCGCCGGCGAAATGTACAAGCAGCTGTTCTTGCTCGATGTCGCCGCGGGTGCCGTCTCGAAGACCTTCACCGATTTTGACGGGCGCATCAGCTCGGTCGCCTTCAGCCCGGACGCCAAGGCGGTGTACTCCGCCTGCGCCGACTACAAGTTCTACAAGACCTCGACCGCAGACGGCAAGCAGGTCGCCACTGCCCGGGCCAGCTATCAACCAGTAAGTGTCGCCGTAAGCCCGGACGGCACCCTGGTTGTGGGTTGCGACGACAGCGGAACAGTCTATCTGTTCGATACAGAACTTGTACAAAAGGCGACGGTCACGCATGCCGACAAGGCGAGGTGCGTCGCATTCTCGCCGGACGGATCCACCGTCGTCTCTGCCGGAGGCGACGGCACAGTCAAGTTGTGGAAGGCCACGGCGTCTGGACTAGACGCCCTTCGCGACGGGCCAGTCTTCGACGCGCTCGCCGCTGCGTTCTCTCCGGATGGCAGGACGCTAGCGCTGGGAACCTTCGATAACCTCGTCGTGACCGTTGACGTCGCATCCGGCACCGTGAAGGCTAAACACGAGAAGCACGAGAGGCCCGTCACCGGCGTGGCATGGTCGCCCGACGGGAAGACCCTCTATTCGTCCAGCATGGACATGACGGTCCGGGCCTGGAGGCAATAGGGCGGTCGCAAGGGCGGTGACAGTCCACCGCCCTTGGCTCGCTCGGTGCCTAGTGCCGCGGGACGGCCTTCACGATCACGCCTGCGCTCGTGCAGGTCCAGTAGATCGTCCCGTCCTGGGAGATCGCGACGTCGGTCGGCTCGGGATCGCCGAAGTGCACGATCTCTCGGGCCCTCGTGTCAATGTCCACGGACCAGACAAAGTTGCCACCGCCCATCACTCCGGGCACGCCCGGCGTCGGAACTTCGCTGAACACCAGCTGCCCACGGCGACCGATCGAGATTCCCGTCGGCTTGTTCAGGCCCCGAAGGAAGAGGCTCACGTTTCCGCCACTGTCGCGCTTCAGGATCACGCCGGCCGACTTACAAGTCCAGTAAGCGGTGCCCGTCCGGTTGTCCACTGCAATATCGGTCGGTTCCGGTTCTCCTCGCGTGAGTTCCAGGATCGAGCTGCCGTCGAAGAGGTTTACGGTGTTCATGCCGCCCATCGAGCCCGGCACGCCCGGCGTCGGAACCTGGGTGAAGTAGATGTCGCCGTCCCGTGCGGCCGTGATGCCGTTCGGCTTGGCGAGGCCGGTCAGGAGAGGCGCGATCGTCCCGTCGTTCGAACGTTCAAGGATGACGCCTGCCGACTTACAGGTCCAGTAGAGGCTCCCGTCCCGCGCCAAGGTGATGTTGACCGGTTCCGGCTCACCCCGGTTGATGTTGAAGACCTGGCCGTTGGGCAAGAGCAGGTCGACACTGTTCATCCCACCTTGCGATCCTGGGACGCCCGGTGTCGGGACCTGGGTGAAGAACACTACGTTGCCGAAGAAGTATCGCTGGACGGTGAGTCCCGTCGGCTTGGCGAGCCCGGTCTTGACGACCGAGACCCGGTAATCGGCTTGAGCGAGGGACGCCCCGGCGAGGATGGCGATTGCAATGTGCAGTCTCATAGATTGTTTTCCCGAAGGCTGTACAGTGCCTTCGATAGACGATGTCGCATCTTTGCTAAACGGTTCCAATCTTCTTCGTGGTGGAACTCTCGAAGGCCCCGGAGACATTGACCTTCCGTGCGTTGTAGCCGCGCGCTCGGGATCCTTTGGCAGGTGGGGTGGGGTTCTTCCCTGCCTCCGAAGTCCTTGCGCCAAGAGTTCGAGACTTTGGCCCGCGACCTTGAGCGTCCGCTCCTCGCGATTGGGTCTCGACTGTCGGGTGGAGACGCAGACCTCGCCCAGGATCTCGTCCAAGAGGCACTGAAAATCGCCTATGTCGCCACTCTCGAAGGCCGGTTCTGTGCTGGGCCAGGATCCTTGAAGTGGCTCGCCCGCGTGATGTCCAACGTCTGCCTCGCGCAACGCCGCAAGCACTCACGGCTCGACGACTCGCAGCCGGCAGCCGAGCGGCTCGACGCCGCTGCCTGCCCTGCACCCAGTCCCGAGTCACAGGCGCTTCGAAGCATCGAGCGCCAGCGGCTGGATCTCGGCCTCGCAGAGCTTCCCGCCGAACAACGAGAGTGCGTCGAGCTCGTTGACCTTGGCGGCCTCGCCTATCCCGAGGCCGCGCTCGTCCTGCAGATACCGGTCGGCACCGTCCGGTCACGACTCTCCCGCGCACGGTTGCGCCTCGCCTCGATCCTCCAGGAGCCCTAAGCCATGGCCGTTCTCGACCCTGAATTCAACCCTTGCCGCCACGTCCGCGCCGAGCTGATCCGAATCGCGGAAGGTCGTTCTCGCCGCCGGTGCATCTGGTCATGGTACGTGCGGCTCCACGCGATACGGTGCCCCCGCTGCCGCGCCGCTCTCAACGCATTGCGCAGGTACTTTGATCTCGTTCGCAAAGCGTCCCCGGCCGTGACCGTGGGAATCGACTGGGGCAGGATGACCTCGGCGCTCGACGAGGCAGAGTCCGAACACAAGCCGCCGTCGGGCTGACGGTCGCTGGGCTATCCTTGCGGACATGCTCGCGGCCCTTTCCGCACTTGCCGCTATTGCCAAGCCTGCCCCTCATCGCCCGCCCGCGATACCCCTGATCGTCCATGACCCCTACTTCAGCGTATGGTCATTCTCCGACCATCCTGCGGACGACTGGACCAAGCACTGGACGGGCAAAAACCATGCCGTCTGCGGGATGTTCCGGGTGGACGGTCAGGCCTACCGCTGGCTCAGCCGCGGCCAGTCTACGGTCCCGACCGCGGAGCTGGTCGCCACGACGGTGCGGGCTACAACCACTGAGTACGTCTTTCGTGCCGGCAGCGTCCGTTTCGTCGCGAGCTTTGTCACGCCCGTGATGGCGGGCAACCCTGAGGCCGCGTCGCGAACCGCAACCCTCGTCGAGATTGCCGCCTACAACGAAGGGGATAAGCCAGTCCAGGTGTCCGCCTACCTCGACATTTCGGCCGAACTTGCCGTGGACTCACCGGACCAGACAGTGGCTGCCTCCCGCCTTCGGGCGGAATCCGGCGACGTCCTCACGCTCTGGCACGATGGGGGTGAGCCGCTGGGGCGCAGCGGAGATGACATCCGCATTGACTGGGGCCGCGCGATGCTGACCCAGCACCAAAGAGGCATGGACGTGATCGCCTCGCACGACGAAGCCCGAGCCGCATTTGCGACGCGGGGCGGGCTGCCGCGCGAGGACGACCTTCGATTTCCGCGTCGCGCCTCGGACACGTGGCCCGTCGCCGCGTGCGCGACCCTGCCCGAGGCTGCCCTCCCAGGTGGCGATCCCGTAATCGCGCGATTCGTCGTGGCGTATGACGACCAATACAGCATCGAATACTTCGGACGAAAGCTGCCCCCGCTCTGGAGGGACCGTCAGGAGGGCCTCTCTACGCTCGTTTCCTCACCGGTCTCATTGGCCGAGGCTGCCCGAAGATTCGACTCGCGAGAGTGGGAGCGATGGGTCGCGGCGGGAGGCGAAGGCTACGCCCGACTGTGCGCGCTGGCCTATCGCCAGTGCCTCGGAGCGCACAAGACCGTGCGAGACGCGGACGGGCGGATTCGTACCTTCAGTAAGGAGAACTTCAGCAACGGCTGCATCGGGACTGTTGATGTGATGTACCCGGCCACACCGTTCTTCCTGGTCTACGAACCGGACTTGATCGAGAGCCAGATGCTGCCAGTCCTCGAATACGCTTCCATGTCCAGGTGGAAGTGGCCTTTTGCCCCCCACGATCTAGGAACTTATCCACTAGCGAACGGTCAAGTCTACGGAGGAGGCGAGCGAACCGAGGAGAACCAGATGCCGGTCGAAGAATGCGGAAACATGCTCGTCATGCTCGGTGCACTGGCTGAACTGCACGGCGAGATCGAGCTGGCGCGCGAATTCTGGCCGGTGATCAGCAAGTGGGCTCGCTACCTTGAGAGAAACGGCCTCGATCCCGGAGAGCAACTCTGCACAGACGACTTTTCCGGCCACCTTGCCCACAATGCCAACCTCTCGATGAAGGCCATCGTCGGTCTTGCCTGCTATGCCCGCGTCGCGGACCGACTAAACCATAAGGAAGAGGCGCAGAAGTACTCAGCGCTCGCACGTGCCTGGGCCCAGGAATGGGTAACCAAGGTCGGCTCCGCCGAGGACTCGGTTCTCGCATTCGACAAGCCTGGCACGTGGAGCCAAAAGTACAACATGGTATGGGACAAGGTGCTCGGGCTCGGGCTGTTCCCGCCGGACGCCTATGCGAGGGAGACAGCGACCGCCCTACGCCATGCCAACGCTTTCGGCACCCCGCTCGACAGCCGTGCCGACTATACGAAGCTGGACTGGATCGTGTGGACGGCTTGCCTCGCTCCGACGCGAAGAGACCGTGACCGAATCCTGGCCCCGGTATACAGATGGCTGGAGGAAGGCCCCGACCGGGTGCCGCTCAGCGACTGGTACAACACCAAGACGGGACGGGTGGTCGGCTTCCGCGCACGCTCTGTAGTCGGCGCTGTCTTCCTACCGCTGTTGCTCGAGGACAAGTAAAAAGGGACTGCACCTGGGCCATAAAAAGCTCTCAGCGCCAGGAAGACGCCCTTCCTGGGCCAATCCAGTCGCGTGGGCCCAGGCACTTTCGCCAACGGGACGGCTGGCCCGCAGGCCGTGCTCGCGCTTGATTGCTTCGGGATCCTCGCCCGGGAGGTCGGGGATCTCGTGCGGCATGACCGCGAGCTTGTCGGGCTCGGCGCTCTGGCGATGCTCCGGGATGCGCCGGGCGGCCTCGGGCTTGACGACGAGCCGGTGCGAGCACGCCGCCACGCCGTCTGCCGCGAACTTCGGGGCCCGCGAAGGCTCGAGGAGCACGGTGTGCAGCGACGTGACGACGGGAGCCGAAGCCGCTCGAGCAACTCGAGCAGGTGGGAGCCCACGTCGCGGCCGAAGATGCCGAACTCGTGCTGGACGTGGAGCACGTCTTACGCCGACTTGTTCAACCAGTCGGCAAGCGCGACATAGTCTTCCAAGACCTCGTGGCGGATCTCCCGCACCTCCTCGGCCGGGTATGAATAGCCGGGCCGGTCGCTCACCGCGACCACGTCCACAGCGACACCTTCCGCCCGGAGCGCTTCGGACATGTCCCGCGTGAACGTAGCGATCCCGCACTTCCGCGGCATGAAGCTGCCGAGCATGGCCGCTCGGAGAGATCGGTCTGGTTGTCGTGACACAGCCTTGCTCTCGAAGTCCTTCCCAAATCTTTCTCGCTTCAGAATCCGATCCCAGGTAGTTTGTCCAGGTCGCGCCCGTCCGGCGACAGGCCAGCCCTTAGCCGCCCAGTCGGCTCGGAATCATCCGAGTTCGCCCGGCCAGTAGACGCACGACGACTTGTCCTTGCCAACTTGAGGCCGATTTACTGTTTAAACGGCTAAACGGCTATGCGGCAGCTGTGCTGGTTTCCGCCTTCCCAGTGTACGGCTCAGCTTGGACGGCTGGGGTCAAAGCGAGCCAGGATTGTGTTGCCTGGCAGTACTCAGTGGGCAAGAAGAGCCCATACTTAAGTTACCTTGGCTGCCACTTCGCCGAGATTCAATTGTACTGCGACGTTGACGACCTGCCGGCTGGCGCGACTGTCAGTTACCAATGGGCACCGGTGTATACAGCGAATCCCGTTCCCCCGGTACCCGGTGGGGCGATCTGGGTGCCCTCTCCTGGGTCTGCTCAACACACGCTGGGATGGGCGTTTGACGACACGGGCCTCTACACGGCGCAATGCACCGTAACAGTCCACCTGCAGAGCGGCACGCAGCAAGTGCAGTCGGTCTCAATGCAGTTTCTCGCGGCAGGCGGCCCTATGAAACTCAAGGCTGCATCTCCAGATGGAGGGTGGCCTGCCAGCCAAGCCTCAAACTACGTAGACACCTGGGAATACGACCGCAACAACTCGGATCTGCCTCACTACCTGCAGTACTTCAACTACGACCCGACAGGGGGTGCATTCCCAATACTCTCGCAACGCCCTCGCCTTGGCACGGTCACCTGGTACATGGAGACCCCTGACTTGCCGATCAAGTACGGATGGCAGATTCCCGTAGGGCTGAGTCTGATGCCCGGCCAAGGCGATCCCCAAAGCCTGGCGCTCGTCAAAGTCGGAGCGACAGGCCAGAGCGGGGCAGCAGCCCTACAGCCTCGATGCCTCCAAGAGATCACGTTCCGGGGAAAGCAGTACAGCATTCTAGACAACAGCGACCAAGCGCCGAATCCCAACAAGCCCCAGGAAGGTCCAAGCATTGACCACTACTGCTTCACGGCGCACAAACCCCTCGACACCGATCCGAACTCCGCAGACGATTTGGAGCAACCAATCTCGCCATATGGCTGGTCCTTGGACGTTTACCCCATTGTCTCGGACAATCTTGGCGAGTTGATGCCGTCTGTCTGGGTACAAGAGCGCTTTCAGCCTCCAGTTCCGGTCGGAAACTTTCAGATCAACACCTCGAAGCAGTTTTGGACGACTTTGTCGGCAGTAACTTACGCATATCCAGCCGGTAGGTTCGATTCTCGGGACTGGCTCCGGATCACAGGCAACGTGCCGCACGTGTACGCTGCCCATCCCAACAACCCCGTGTACAATTATGTCCACCACTACTACGCAGCCTCTAAACTGACAGGCGGAACCTCTGGATGCTTCGTCAGCACGTACCGCATGAAGTTCTGGACCGACCGGATCGACCACATTAAGGAGTAACCATTCATGAACATTCAAAGATTGGCAGTCTTGAGGCACTCACATGTTCCGCTGATGATCTTGGCGCTATCGGTTCCAGCAGCGGCGCAGTGGGTGCCATTCCGTACCGAGATCGTTGAAGAAGAGGGGGTCGGGCGGCCGGCCGTCGCCCTTACATTCGCAGACCACCACACCGACGTCGTACTTGCAGAGTTGGTGGAGCGGCGGCCTGGAGGGGTCCGCACGATCCACATGGAGAGCCTCGACTATGATGACGGTGCGCAACAACGGCCCGTCTGGATCGAAGAGTACCAAGTACTGGATTCCGCACTCGGAAAGGTTTCTGGCCGGCTGCTCGCGGTTTGGGTCGGCCACGCTCTTGCTGATGGGACGCTCGCGCCGATGCGGCCAAGACAGGTGGGCCAGCGGGTGGTCGTGGCCGTTTCTCCGGCTGCCGGAGGCGTGCTACAGCTCGGGGGCACTTACAACCCTTCCGCCGAGTTCCATGGCGTATTGCTTCGTTCCGGCGACCCCCGTGAATGTGTGATGAGTCTGTCGTTCGAAGTCGAATCCTCGCGGTTGCTCGAGAGCGAGGGAACCCTCTCCGAGCGCCTGCTTGGCACCGCATTGCTCTCGCTTGCAGAACTCTCTCGTGACCAACAGGTACGGACGCTCGAACTCTTGGGCGCTACTGTGCCCGAAGACCCTGTCCGCTTAGCCGCTCCAGACAGGCTTTCGCGACGCTTGCTCGGAGTCATGGACGACCTCGATGACCATGACCGCTGGCTTGCCTACCGGGCCTTGCGGCGCTGGGGCAACGATGAGAACCTTTCTGAGGCTCTAGAGAGCCTTAGGTCGGCTTGTACCGACCCAGGCAATTGGCAGGTGTACCCGCTACGCGACGCCGATGACTACCGTTGGCTCCAGCACCCGTTCGAGAAACGGCTCGGCCTGCTCTCCTCGCCTCAGGCTGTGATCGACCTCGCCGACTCTGCCTGCGACCCTCGCTTGGCGGTCGCGCTCGTCAAGCACGCCGCCGCAGAACGGCATCCCGACTTGTTGCGGTCGGGCGTGGCAAGGCTTTGGACGAAGCGGTCCCAGGCCATGGAGCTCGAGCTGCTTCGTATCCTACCTTTTTGGTCTGGTCTGACGAACCGCCGCCTCGAGCGCGGTGAGGCAAGGGGTGAGGGGTTCGTAAACCGTGCCGAACTTATCGATTTCTGGACATCATGGCTCGCCAGCGACCGATAAGTTCGCCCCCTCACTTCGCAATCCGCCCCCAGAGACCGTACCGCTCCAGGTCGCCTGCGCAGAACAGTACCCACCCGTCCGGCGACTCCGACTCCAGCAAGCGGACGGTCTCGGTAACCCTCTCCCCCCTCGCGCCTTCGTCCTCGCCGTCGCGCACGAGCGGCCAGAGCGCGAACCCAGCCAGGTACCTCGAAAACCCAGCAGCCCACCGGCGTTGCCGTCCCACAGCCTCGGCAAGGAGCGCTAGATAGTCCTCGAACGTCCCTGGGAAGTGGTCGCGGTAATCCATGGGAACCAGTGTGTCCACCCAAGGCGCGAACTCGCGCCAGTCCTGTCCGATGAACCGGCCGCTTTGCACGGGGTTCTTGAATACCGCTGCACTCAGCCCCATTCCGGGCCGTGCCGAGCGCACCGCCTCGGCCGCCTCGCGTGCGAACCGGGTCACAGCTTCGATCCGCCAACGGTAGAAGAAGTAATCGAGGTCTGAACGGCCATAGCGGAAGAAGCCACCTTCCAACAAGAAGCGCGACCTTTCTGCCCGGTTGAGGCGCGACCAATACTGAGGCAGCACCCGCGGCGACTGCTCCCAGTGCGCTTCTAGGTACTCGCGGTCGTAGTGAGCGTGCTCAAACGGCTCGTCCGGGCGCGATTCGTTCACGTAGCCCGCCCAGCGCGGCAGCTCCTCGAGGCACCAGTCGCAGAAGCAGTACTGGTCCGGTGCCAGGTCGCCCGGGTATCGCACATAGTCGTGGTGGATGGCGTCGAACTCGTACCGAACCGCAAACTCTTGCAGCATGGGCACGAGCCACTGGTCGGTGTAGCCTGGCCGCCGTGCCGGACACATCCAGAGCCCGGTGAACCGCTCGCCGCGGAGCTGCTCCTGGTTGGTCGGCCGGCCTTGGGAGTCCCGGGCTGCCCACTCAGGGTGCGCCCCATATGCCGGGCCGCTCTCGCCCTCGAAGAAGTCGATGAACCATGCGTGGAGCTCGACCCCGCGCTTGCGGCACGACTCCAAGAGGTGCGCGGGCAGGTCGAATTCCTCGTATCCGGACTGCACCGCGACAGGGAACGCGCTGCTCGGATATCGCAACAGCCCGTGCCCCCCCTTGAGCTCGGGAAGAAGCAGGTTGAAGCCCGCCCCTGCCACTCGGGCGACGAACTCGTCTACCTCGTCCGAAGTCCGCCCGCAGTCCTCTGCCCCGCACCATAAACCTCGTGTCACCCGTACATCATGGCCGAACCCAGGGCACCGGGGGAGACGTTGCGCGAGCGGACCGCCGACACCCGGAAACAGGCACGATCTATCGAGCTCCCGATGGCGAATGCCCATGATTAGAGCCACGACGATCGGACCCGCCGGAAGCCCTCTGCCCGAATGGCAGTCGCGAGCAAAGTGACCCACCACCAACTCCGGTTGGAACCGGGGACGAGTTGCTGCCGGCGAACTACGCAGACATGACGGACGGTACAGCGCCAGGCAAGTCGAAGTAGAACGTCGCCGAACCACGGACGAGTTGCGTGCCCTGTATGTTGAAGTCCTCCATGACCTTGGCGTCGATGGCCTCTAACTCCGGGAAGATCTGCTTGACGCTCAAGGACGCCGTGGCACAATTCGCGCTCGTGGACCCGTCCGGACTGAGCTGATCGAACGGAGTGAATGCGAAGCTCGAACTCGAAGCGAATGTCGCCGCGGTGACGAATGGAACCGAGCGGAATTGTGTGATTTGCACCTGTGCCAATCCCGATCCACCATAACAGTACCGAGAAACTTGTGAAGCGTTGCCCGGTAACACTACGAAGCTACCGATAACCCGTCTCGCTACGAAAGATAGCCAGCGAGCGCGCTTCGGTTGCCCGCTATGGAACAACCCGCAGGGTGAGCCTTCGCAAGTTCATTACCGCGCCAGAAGGCATCGCCCTCGGGATGACGGCGATCTTCGTCGCTCCTCCTTCCACCTTGACAGACCCCAGAGTCGCCGATTCGAACCGGTCCCACCCATGGGTGGAGGGCACCTTCCACCGCACTGCGGAACCGCCCACTGCGAACTCCACTTCCGAGCCCTCGGAACCGGCGGCACACGCCCATTCGACCTCCACATCGTACAGACCGTCCGCCAAGCCTTCCACTTCGATGTCTAGCGTCGTCTGAAGCGAGGTCCAGAACCCGATACACCGCTTATCTCCTTCGTAGCGAGCTGTGCCGTGCACGTTCCATTCGTCTGCCGGGACCGTCAGCGTCCCGTCAGCGCCGGGACGCATGCGCACGGGCGTAACCTCCACTGGCCCCTCGTGCTCGATGACCAGGACCCTTGCGAGCGGGTCGGCTGCCGAATCGGGCACTGGAATAGTAAGTCCAGCATCGTCAGGGCGGTACATTAGGCTTCCAGCCTCTGAAGCTCCCGAGAGTGGATAGATTCGCGTGACCATGGCTCGTACACCGGACAACGTCACCTCTTTGGCGTTACCGTCGAAAACGACCACGTAGAGCTTGCCCGGCTTGCTCGTTACCCGACCCCAAGCGGCCTGCCTGGGCAGCGGTCCAGCCGAAGTGCCGTAGACCGCCTCGCCGTATTGGTCAAGCCACCGTCCCACCTGAGACATCCGCTCTAAGCTTTCAGCCGGGATCGTTCCGTCAGCCTTTGGCCCCACGTTGAGCAAGTAGTTCCCCCCCTTGCTCGCGCAGTCCACAAGGTTTTCGACCAGCGTTTTCGCCGATTTCCAGTTCGAGTCGTTCGCGTCGTAGCCCCAAGAGCCGTTCATCGTCATGCACGACTCCCAGTCCACGCCCGGGAAGCCCCGGGAGGGGATCTCCTGCTCCGGCGTGCCGAAGTCTCCCGCGAAGCCCTCTTCGGTCATCCCGGCCATCCCGCTCCGTCCCCTGTCGATGCGGTTGTTGATGATCAAGTCGGGCTTGAGCGCCCGCAGGTAGGCCTCCAACTCGAGCCCGAGCTCATGGGTCCACGAGGCGTCCCACTCTCCGTCGAACCATAGGATTGCAGGGTCGTACCGCGTCACCAGCTCGTGGAGCTGTGCCTTCATATAGCCGACGTAGGCCGTAAAGTCGCCAGGAGGCCGTTTGTCGGGCGAGCGCTTGGGCAGGTAGTCCTTGTGCGTCCAGTCCAGGATCGAGTGGTAGAGCCCAAACTTGATGCCCTCATCGTCGCAAGCCTTCTTGAGTGCGGCAAGGATGTCGGTCTTGTTCGGCGTCGTCTCGACGTCGAACTCCGAGACCGCGGAGGGCCACAGCGCGAAGCCCTCGTGGTGCTTCGACGTGATGACGATGTACTTCATTCCCGCTTGCTTCGCTGCCCGCACCCAGGCACGGGCGTCGAATTTCACCGGGTCCCACTTCTCCGCAAGCGGGAACCAGTCCTCGGGCGGGATGTCGGCGTGGTGGATGAGCCACTCGCTTGCCCCCGGGTAGTCCTTGCCCTTCCACTGGCCAGCGGGAATAGCGTAGAGCCCCCAATGGACGAACATCCCGAACCGGGCTTCCCGCCACCATTGCATCCTTTCGTCCTTCGGTCGCTCCTGCGGCGGGTGAGATGAATACGCCTGCTCCACGAAGAGCAAGTATGCGGCAATCGGCTCCAACCCCAGCTTGGCACGGCGGGCGTCCAGGCCTTTGGGGTCTTCGACTTCCTGCACGACGGCCTTGCCATTCTCCAGTGAACACTGGGTGCCGTAGCGCTGAGGCTTGCCTTGGGATCGGAGCACGCGGTCGGTCAGATACGCAAAGCGGCTCGGGGCCGCCTCGCCGAGCGCGAGCGCCTTGCCCATCGCTGCAAGGTAGCGGGCCTGGAACTTCGGGTCGGCGTCGGCGTGCTGGACTAGGAGCCAAGCATCGGACTCGGCGGCATCACCGTAAACCGAGCGGAGCGGGTAGTCGCGCTCCGCAAAGAACTGGCGCATGAACTGGGTGGATGCGCGGTCGCTCTCGTGCACCCATTTCAAAGCAGGGTCGTCCTGCGCGAGCTTGCCCCGTTGCATCGCGTCTGTCACGGCTTGCCGAGCGGCCTGGTCGTTCCGTACGAGCTCGGACAACTGTTTGGCGACCGCTCTCGGCCCGGAAAAGGCTCGGAGTTCGGCCAAGCGGGCCGTGCCCTTCTCAGCGTAGGCACTCACATGCACCGCCTGCGCCATCCGCGGTTCGAACGTGACGATGCGCCTCCTTCCGATCGTCGTCCCTTTCGCGACCACCTCGCTGTCCACGACGACCTCGAAGCGACTGACCGACTGGCCCTGCCCGATCGGCTCGCAGACTTCGACCGCATCCACCATAGTCGGGGTATCGAAGATGATGTTCGTGCGGATCACCCCGGGGGATTGCGAGGCGACGAAAGTGGATAAGTCTCGATCCTTCAGGGCCTTGTCGGCGGTTGCGATCGACCGAGGATCGACCGGGCCACTACCAGATTGGAAATCAGGCTTATGGGTCGAGACCGCACGGCCGTACCGTGCCCGCAGAAGCTTGCCGAAGGTGCGTAGCACCCGCGCGTCGTTCTCGTGGATGAGACCGCGAGTATCCGGCGGCACGTTGAGGATGAGGTTCGCGCCCCGGCCCACGGACGCGAGGTAGATGCCCATCAGCTCATCGGCCGTCTTAACCCTCCCGTTCTCGCCCGCCCGCCAAAACCAGCCCGGCCGGATTGAGACGTCGCACTCGCCCGGGATCCAGTCCGGGCCGTCCGCCTGGCCGGTCTGGAGCAGCGCGGTGTCCGCTCTCCCCGGCGAGTGCTTGGAGTTGTCGATCGTGTGCCAGTTCGTCTCCGCGATCGTCCCTTGCTCGTTCCCCGCCCATCGGACGTCCGGTCCGGCGTCGCTAAATATACAGGCCAAGGGAGCGAGTTCGCGAACCGTTGCCACGTAGCGGGGCCAGTCGTACACCTGTCGCTTGCCGTTCGGCCCTTCTCCGTTCGCCCCGTCGAACCAGACTTCGCTCACCTCGCCGTAACCGGTAAGCACCTCGCGGAGCATGCCGACGAAGACGTCGTTGTACGCCTCGGTGCCATAGGCAGGATGGTTGCGGTCCCAAGGCGAGAGATAGACCCCAAACTTGAGACCATGCTTCTCGCACGAACGGCTGAGTTCGCGCAGGACGTCGCCCTTGCCTCCTTTCCAGCCAGACTCCCTCACCGTATGGTTGGAATGCTTCGAGGGCCACAAGCAGAACCCGTCATGGTGCTTGGCCGTGACCACGACCATGCTCATCCCTGCCTCCTTGAATGTCCGGCACCACTGGTCAGTGTCGAGCGCGGTCGGGGCGAACACCTTCGGGTCTTCGAGCCCCTCGCCCCACTCCTTGCCGGTGAACGTGTTCGGCCCGAAATGGACGAACGCATAGTGCCCGAGGTCGTGCCACGCCAATTGGCGGGCCGAGGGCACGGGGCGGGCGATGTGGGGCGGGCTCTGCATCAGGAGGGCTCCGAGCAAGACGGGCGTGAACACGGCCCAATCATACAGTCTGGAGCGCGACATCCGCGTTGAACCGTCCACGCTTGGTGTTACGCGGCGACACCACACCCACTGCACGCCAAAGAGCGAGAACCCTCCGCCGCCGCCGGACGCCCGAACTCGCAAGAGCCGTCCGATGCCTTGCCCCGTTCAGCCGTTCGACTATCGGATCGGCGCCCAGCAGCCCGCAACCCTGCCTGCCCTATCAGGCCCCTGCCCGGCCCGTGGCTCGTCGTGGGCGAGATCGGGCGTATCGGCCCCCGCAAGGCACGGCTCACGTGACCCCCTGCGTCGCAAGGCCGGGCGTGCCGATGAGAAACTAGCAACGGGCTCTGGGCGGATCGTTCCCGGGGCCGTTCGGGCATAACGCCGCCCCAAAATTTTGCCGCGTCGCCACGGGTTTTTGCCGCGTCGCCAAGGGTTTTTGCCGCAAAACCAAGGGTTTTTGTCGCGTCGCCAAGGGTTTTTGCCGCGTCGCCAAGGGTTTTTGTCGCGTCGCCAAGGGTTTTTGTCGCGCCGCCAAGGGTTTTTGTCGCGTCACCAAGGGTTTTTGCCGCAAAACCAAGGGTTTTTGCCGCAAAACCAAGGGTTTTTACGGCTCCGACTCGACCGCCCAGGTTCAAATTCCCTTCACGGCCCGCGAGCGACCGCAAAAACCCGGGTCCGCGCCGTCCCGAGGCGGGCGTCCCTCAGGAGGGTCGTGCCGGCAGCGGCGGTGCCGCCTGCGCGTGCCCCTGCGGCGAGACCGGGAGGAGGGGGAAGAGGAGGCCGCCGGGGCAGACGCGTCCGCCAAAGACCGCCTCGGCCGTACGCCGCTGGACATCGCCCGCGACAAGGGGAACCGTAGGGTCGCGGCCGCCCTTGGGGGATAGCCCACAACCGTCGCTCAGGGAGCCGATCCATGCACACGGCGCCCTGGCATCGGCTTCGTCGGCAGTTCGGCGTCGTGCAAGCCGGACCGGATACACTTTGGCCCGTGGCGGACGAAGCGCCAGTCAAGACGTTCGTCTTCACTGACATCGCGGACAGTTCCTCCCAGTGGGAGCGCGAACCCACGGCGGCGATGTCCGCGATCGAGGCGCACGGTGCTTGTGTGCGCAGGCTCGTCGAGGCGCACGGCGGGACGGTCGTCAAGTGCCTGGGCGACGGGTATGCGGCGGTGTTCAGCGAACCCTGGGAAGGCTTGGCGGCAGCCGTGGGCATTCAAGCCGACTCCAGGACGAGTCTCGGTACCATCGTCCGAGTCGGGGTGCATTCGGGCCTTGCCGTGGCGCACGAGGGCGACTTCCAGGGCACGGCCGTGAACCGGGCTGCCCGTATCGCTTCGCTCGCACATCCTGGCCAGACGCTCGTTTCCGCCACGACGTTCGGGCTGGCGGCGGACGTGCTCGGAAACCGTGTGGAGTGGCGGCACATCGGCGAGACAGAACTGCGCGGCCACGAGCGCCCCGAAGACCTGTGGCAGGCTGACTCCGCCGGCAACGGCCGATCGTTCCCACCCCCTCAAGGGGTAGAGCCAGACCATAACCTGGTCTCCCCGGAGCGCGAAATGGTCGGCAGGGGAACGGAGCTCCAGGCCCTCGCCCAGATGCTTGCCACGGAAGGCGACCGTTTCGTCACGTTGCTCGGGTTCGGAGGAATGGGCAAGTCCCTCCTCGCCAACTACGCCGCCTGGAACTGTGTCAATGCCTTCGACGCGGTGTGGTGGGCAGGACTAGAGCTGTGCCGAACCGAAGAACAGGCCAGAGCGGCGATCGCCGCCTCGGCCGGCGACGGCTCGTCCGAAGGCCTGGTGGAGGCGCTCAGCCAGGGCAAGACGCTGCTCGTGCTTGACTGTTGCGATGCGCTCGGGGGACGCCTTGCGGGCGTGGCCGAGCTACTTGGCTCCTGCCCCGGGCTGCACGTCCTCGCGACCAGCCGATCCGTCATCGGCCTCAGCTCGGAGCACCTCGTCGAGTTGCGCGGGCTCGATACCCATCCAAGGACAGAAGGTCTCTCCGATGCCGCGAAGCTGTTCGTCAAGGCTGCCGAGTTCTCTGGCGCCAGCCTCGGCAAGGAGGAGCGCAAGGTGCTCACGGCCGTCGTCCAGAGGCTCGAGGGAAACCCGCTTGCGATCCTGCTCGCGGCCGGCCGGCTCCGCGCCATGTCGTTCGACGCGCTCGCCCGACGTGTGCTGGACAGCCCGTTGCGCACAGTGCGCTCGCACCGCACCGGCGGAAGGCACGACAGCCTGCGACACGTCGTGGAGTCGTCCATGTCGCTGCTCGACGAGGTCGACCGGGAATGGACCGTGCGCATGTCCGTTTTTCAAGGCCCCTTCTGGCTCGAGGATGTCATGGCTGTTTTCGAGCCAGGGGACGACGTCGAGGACGCGATGCTGCGCCTGAGGGACAACTCGTTGCTCGTGGCAGAGACAGGCACCGAGCGCCTCGCCTTGCGACAGCCTGACCCCGTGCGGGAGTTCGCTCGCGAGTTGGCCGAGGGCTACGATCTCGGGCCCTTCCAGGCCGCCCATGCCGAACACTACGCAACGCTCGCCGACGAGGTCCGTAAGGCTTTCGACGAAGACAGGCACGACGACTCCCGGCTGCTGGTGAACCGCCACATCGGCAACCTCAGGGCGGGCTTTGCCCACGCCTGCAGCAAGGAAGACGCGGGCCTCGTGGCACGATACGTCCGCGGGCTGGCCCGAACGGTGGCCGAACAAGGGATGGCCGACGAGTTTGAGGCGATGGCGACTGCCGGAGCCAGTGCCGCCGCCGAGCTGGGAGACTCCAGCCTGGAGTGCGAACTGCTGGGACTCAGGGGGATCGTCGCCCGGAGGGCCGGAAGGGCGGAGGAAGCCCGGGCCGCCTGGTTGGAGCGGGCAAGCAAGGCCGCCCAGGCAGGCGACCCGACGACCGAGTGCGACGCTTATGGGGACCTGGCCGACCTCGCGCTCGCCGCGGGCGAGATCGGGGAGGCGCGTGAGTACTGGGGCCGCGCCGCCGCCTTGGCCGACCGCTCGGCGGCCAGCGACGCAACGGTGTGGGCGGACGTGCTCGACGGGCGGATCGCCCTCGCCGAAGGCGACACTCCGAAGGCACGGCAAGCGATCCACCGCGTGGAAGCCGCCACTGTCGCGCCGGACCAGGAGTTCTTCCGCCTTCGCTCGCTCTCCGAGCTTGCACGGGCGGTCGGCGACCCGAGCACCGCACAAAAGGCCGCAGGCGACCTATTGCGCGCGGCGATCGAGCGGCGACATGCGCCTCGCGCAGCCCAAGCGCTGTGGCAGCTCCTCGCCTGCCATGAAGAAGCCGGCGACGCAGAGGCGGCAGAAGCGGTGATGTCCGTCCTCGCAAGGCTGCCCCGCCGGGTCGACCCGACGACGTGGCGGCGTGTGCGAGAGCGCGGGAGCGGACAACCCGCGGCATCGCTCGGCGCGTTTTGGGCTCTCGCGGCCACGCTGGGCGGGGATTTTTCGGCGCTGTGATCAATCTCACAACTCGGAAGAGGATTACTTGGGCACAATTGGATTGCCATGAGCATCGGCCCCAATCAGCAAAACGCCAACCCCAACCTCGGCGACCCCGCCGTACCGTCGAAATTCGTATCGGTTCCTGGACTCGGCGCGTTCGTCCTCCTGGACTACCGCACCGGTTATGACCTCAACCACCTGGAGCACTCGGTCGTTTTCCTTCCGGAGAGCTTCGACACCCTGCACGAGCTGATGGCTCGGCCCCAGGAGTTCTTCAACAGGGTCCTGTCCTCCTATTCCGATGTGAAGGGCTACAACACAGGCACGGGCGCCGCCGACATCGCCGTCAGCCAGTGGCCGCTGGCCGGGCCGGTGACCATCCACATCGAGCCCCTCACTTCGCCCAGCTTCCAGAACCTCGCCATGCTTCAGGCGCTGAGCACCCTGTACCCGGGGTTTGCCGGCCTCGGCTCGCAGACTGGCGGCAGCACGCTCAATGAGAACATCGGCAGCTTCCGCAAAAGGGTCATCGCCGCCGCGCAGGGCGAAGCGTCTCCGACCCAGGTGGCGGCCGCAGGTGCCGAGCACGAGTCCATGGTCGCCAGCCTGCTGGTGAGGGAAAAGGAGCGAGGGCACGGCACGCCGCAGCGCCCCCATGAACCCGCTCCTGGATCGGTGTCGCACGCCGTCGTCCATGCAACGACCCAAGGAGGACAGCAGCCAGCCCAGTCTACGACTGCGGCGCCAGCGTTGCCTACGCCCTTCGATCTCCAATATGTAGTGGAGTTCGCCCTAGACACCCGGCTCGTCACCGTGCGATACATTCCCCGTCACGTGCAGTATCCAGCGGTGACCTCCCACGCGGGTCTCCTGTACAAACGGAACGTCACCCCCGTGACGCGCAACCCCATCAAGTACATGGGGTTCGAGTTCCTCCACTTCGACCTGGACATGGCCAACGCTTCCGACTACCACGCCGACATGGCGGAGCGAAGGGCCGACTTCGCCATGGACTTCATCAAGAACCCGAAGTCGCTCGAGGTCATCCTCGGCAACGTCGCCGCGGGCGGCGGGAACTCGCCGTACATGCTGATGACGGACCACCTCACCCAGACCGGGAACCCGCTGCACCAGAAGTTCGGCGGCACGACCGGCAAACCCACGATCGACTGGCCGATGAACCGAGACCCCGTGATCATCCTCGAGTCCGTGCGCCCGGACCCGGCCCAAGACTGGAACACCGCAGGCGCACCGGGCCAAAACCAACTGTTGGGCGGCAACGACCCGAACAACCCCACGCCGTGCGTGATCGTGGTCTACGTCAACGGCGTCCCGGTCTACATCGTCGTCAAGAACTACAACTAGGCACGTCGCGCGGGGAAAAAGGTGAGCGGTGTCACAATCTCCCCGTTGGCGACAAACGCGGAGATCCTGGCCCGCGTCCCTCTCTTCGAGGGCGTCGGGCCAGAGAGCCTCGAAACACTCGGCGCAGCCTGCTCCCGACGAAGCCTCGCCAAGGAAGAGGTCCTGTTCCTCGAAGGCGAGGCAGGCAACGCAATGTTCGTCGTGGTCTCAGGTCGCCTCCGGATCGAGCGCATCGGGGCGACCGGCGACTCGCAGACCCTGGGCTACCGGACCGGCGGGGACGTCGTCGGAGAGATGGCGCTCCTCGACGGCAGCCCGCGCTCGGCGCAAGCCACGGCGGCGAGCGATTGCCGACTGTTGGTGTTCCTTGCCGACGAGTTCGAGCGCACCGTGCTCGCGCAGCCGGGAGTGGGGCTCGCGGTGATGAGGACGCTGGCCAAGCGCCTTCGCGAGGCCGCACAACGCGCCATTGACGTTCGGACCAAGGACGTACCGGAGCGCCTGCTGGACCTGCTCCGCGCATCGGCCGACGGTTCAGGGTTCGCCGACCTTGGCCTCAGCCAAGGGGCGATCGCCGATCTCCTCGGCTGCACCCGCGAGTCGGTCAACCGTGCTTTCGCCGAGCTGGAAGCGGCGGGGGAGATCGAGCGGGTCGGCTCCCGCAAGGCACGGCTCACGTGACCCCCTGCGTCGCAAGGCCGGGCGTGCCGATGAGAAACTAGCAACGGGCTCTGGGCGGATCGTTCCCGGGGCCGTTCGGGCATAACGCCGCCCCAAAATTTTGCCGCGTCGCCACGGGTTTTTGCCGCGTCGCCAAGGGTTTTTGCCGCGTCGCCAAGGGTTTTTGCCGCGCCACCAAGGGTTTTTGCCGCGCCACCAAGGGTTTTTGCCGCGTCGTTCCAAGTTTTTGTCGCGTCGTTCCAAGTTTTTGTCGCGTCACCAAGGGTTTTTGCCGCAAAACCAAGGGTTTTTGCCGCAAAACCAAGGGTTTTTACGGCTCCGACTCGACCGCCCAGGTTCAAATTCCCTCCACGGCCCGCGAGCGACCGCAAAAACCCGGTCTGCGCCGTCCCGAGGCGGGCGGCCCCCAGGAGGGTCGTGCCGGCAGCGGCGGTGCCGCCTGCGCGTGCCCCTGCGGCGAGACCGGGAGGAGGGGGAAGAGGGGGCCGCCGGGCGCTTCCGCGCGGGGCGGCCCGGCGAGGCTAGGGCCTGGCCTCGTCGTCCACCGGTGCGGTGTGGTCCTCGGTCCGAGAGCTCGCGGCGATCGCCTGATGGAGCTTCTTCCGATACGCCTCGAACGACCTGGGGTCGTTCTTCTGCCACTTCTCGATGTCTCCGCCATAGGGCAGCTTCTGCTCGGGATCGCCGAACGGGAAGGCGCCCAGGCCTGCCAGGCGGTAGACGACGAAATAGCCCGCCGAGCCGATGAGCGTTCCTGCTTCGTTCCGGATGGCGATCCTGAAGTCGCCCGATGTAGGATCCTCTATCGTTGCGACTTCCACGCCGCCGCTCCCGTAGCTTGAGGCGACCACGACGCAGGTGTTCCGGCTGAAGGCGGAGCCAGCGATGTCAATGTCGTACTGTCCTGTGCCAGGATTCGTGCCCGTCCAGTTGGGCGTCCCGTAGAAGTTCCCTCCAATGCTGTCAAAGATGCCGTAGGCGATGGGGACCATCGCGCCCGCTTGGTTGGCGGCGTACTGGTGGCGGGGGAGGGCCCCGACGGTCTGGAGCGAGTCGTTGGCCGTGCCCGCGGTGAGGCGGTTGCCGCTTCCGCCGTTGGTGGCGGCGAGCGCGGTGCCGTTGGCGCTGGTCACCTCGCCAAAAACGCCGGTGGCTGTGCCAGCACCGATGGCGCGGCCCCAGACGCCGACCCCGCCTCCGGTGGAGCGGTTGTAGAAGAGGCCGCCCACGGTGTTGCCGGTGCCGCTCAGGGCGTCGCCGACGATGCCGCGGCCGCCGACCGAGCTGGTGGTGAAGTACCCGCCCGCGCCCAATCCGCTCGCCGCCGTGCTCTTGCCGAAGACGGCGACGCCCGAGCCGGACTCGGACCTCACGCCCTGGAGTGTGCCGGTCTCCTTGACCTGGACGCGGGCGAGGGTGGGCGAGACGCCGGAGCCGAAGCGGCCCGCGAGCGAATAGCCGCTGATGTTGGTGTGGCCCGTCTGGGCCGTGCCGGGAGTGACGTCCTGCAGGTTCACGAAGCCGGCGGCGGCGATGCCGCCTGCGACAGCGCCAGTGGCAGCCGCGACGCCAGCGACGGCCACCATGTTCAGAGTCATGCTCATTGTTCTTTTCCTGTATCCGGCGCAAACCGGAACTAAGAAGATCATACTCGCCAACGGGGGTTCGGCGGACAGAGAGGCGGCCGAACAGTTCGGGAGCACCGTCGAACCGACGCCGGAGTCGCCGGCGAGCGGCGCTGCTCGACAGAAGGCCGAGTTCCGCGCGAGCGACCGCAAATGCCCGGTCCGCGCCGTCCCGAGGCGGGCGTCCCTCAGGAGGGAGGTGCCAGAAGCGGCGGTGCCGCCTGCGCGTGCCCTTGCGCTCGCCAGCTCGGCCTTGGGGTTTCAGCCCGTGTTTCCAGGGGGAAGGCTTCGCTGGTTGGATTGGATGGAGGCGCCGGGCAGATTCGAACTGCCGAATGAGGGTTTTGCAGACCCTTCCCTTAACCGCTTGGGCACGGCGCCGTTTCTTCGTTGTACCCGCGGGCACGGCCCGGCCACGGGCCTGGATCTCCAGAACCTGGGTCCCAGAAAACTCAACACTGTTGCCGAAACAAACGTGCGAGACCGAGAATACTCCCGAGAGTGAGGAAAGCTGCACTGTGCTTCGTCGCCCTGGGCCCGGTCTGGGCGATGGCGCAGGACGAGTCCCCCGTCGCCGTGCCCACCTGAACCGGATGACCGGGCGAAGGCCGGTTCCTCGGTTCGGGGGACATTGGACACAAGTGGCAGTTCACCTTTCGATGGGTGGACACCGATCAGCCGCGGCCGCGATGGAGGTTCAACGCGGCCTATCGCGTCACGCCCCGCTTGAGCCTGGGCGTCGAGTACAACCCCGCCGCCGGAGAGTTCTCTCCCACCGGGAACTGGATCGCCCATCCCGAGACCGATCGCTGGCCCCTGGTCTCGGTCGGCACCAGCAGCGACCGTATCTTCACCCCGCGGGGCAACCAGGCCTATTTCGTGACCTTCGCCAAGACCGTCCCCGGCACCCGGGCTGCGCCGTACGTCGGGGCGAGCTATTCGGAGTTTGAGGACCGGCTCGTCTTTCCTTGTGGCCTCAACGTCTCGCTCTCGCCGCAGTGGGACGCACTCGCGATGTACGACGGACGCAACTCCCACCTCCTGCTGACCCATAAGTTGAAGGACGCCAACGTGACGTTGCTGTGGTTGCGATACCGTCAGCTCGGTGTGAGCCTGGGATTCGGGTTCTAGGCAAAGTTCCCCTTGGCGTCGGGGTCGACGACGGCGGGCGGCGGCTGGTACGCTGGAATGGCTTTGCGCGGCATACGTTTCGGCGGATCGGCGCTCTTCGCCCGCGCCGCCGGCGGGGCTCTCGGCCAGGCCAGGCTTCCGTGGCTTGAGGTGACATTGGCACAACGGGACTACGTCCTCGACTTGCCGCTGACCGACCGGGACCGGCTCAACGCCGAGACGGCGGCCTACACCGAGCCCGAGTATCCGTCGTCGCCGCCCTCCTCACTCCGCCCTACCTCCCCCGGACCCGGATGGGGCCCCACGTCGCTGGACCACCGTTGGACACAGAACTAATGCTTGCCTAGCTACTCACCGCCTTTGCCGTCACTTCTCCGAACAGCGCGTATCTGGAACAATCCCAACGCGAAGCGGAGGGATTCGTCCAGATCAAGCAATGGATCGTGGAGCCCGACAGGCGGCGCACCGCCCTGTTCAGTTGCTGGGCTACTACGACCCGTCGTGACGTTCATCTTCGGATCGGCTTCTCCCAGACCCGCGAGGAACAGCGCCGCCGGCTCAAGGCAGGCACGACCTCCCACCCCCAGCTGATCAACGACAAGGAGGAGTCCCCTTCGGGCCTGCCGCTCGGGCGGAACTGCCTCTATGAGGCCTCTTCCGACCCCGTCGGCAATCCGGGCACGGCGCTTCTGAGCGTCGAAGGCCCGTACGAGTCCATGGTGCTCCGTGCGGAGCCGCACGGCGTGCTCGCCCCGGGCGGGAGCGTCGTCGAGCCGAGGGTAGACCAGTCGCACCGGGCCCCCCTGCTCGAGAAGTGGGCGCGGCAGGTCTTCGCTCACGGGGTGGGCAAGCGGCTCAACGAGTCGAGCCCTCGCCATCTCGCGGGCCGCGAGGTGCGCGCCCGGGCGTGCGCCTTAGCAGGCACGCTCTTCTACGACCTCGAGGATTGGGCCGCCGCACGGGGCTGGAGCCTCGCCAGGCGCGAGGAAGGCTCGGCCGCCGACCTGGCAAGGGGGGGGCGACCCCTGGTCGTGCCGCTCGCCGGGGGCCAGGCCCTCTGGCGGGGCCAGCCCGTCGAGCTGGGCGACTGCGTGGCCGAAGTCGGCGGCAGATGGTACGTACCCGCCCGCCTGGACGACCTGGCCGGGGCGTGATCCCCGCGCGATGAGGCGGGCCCAGGACGCCTGGAAAAGACGCCCCGCCCTGGCGTCGGAGCTGCCGCGGGCGCACGGCGGCTGGTACGCTGGAATGGCTTTGCGCGGCATACGTTTCGGCGCATCCGCGCGCTTCGCCCGCGCGGGGTTCCTGGAGCCGGTGGTAGGGCAGTTCGTGACGGACGATCAGACTGACCGCGTTGGGATTGACGAAATGTACCGCGTTGATTGGCTCACGAACCCCGACACGTCGCAAGGCTGTTCGTCGAGCTGAAAAAGTTCGGGCCGTTTCATAGGATCCACGATGCCGTAAGCCGTTTTCTTTTGAGCTTTCCTCCTAGGTTTCTTCCTAACGCACACCCTCCGTACGACTGGTCGAAACGGGCTTCCGCGTCGCGCACGAGAGACCTTCCAGCGCTACGACAGCCCCACCTGGAACCGCATGTACGGATGGCGGGTCATGAACCCCAACCCCTTCGGGCCAAGCGTGGAGACGCTGCCTCGCAGGGGTGAGGTGCGGTTTCGTTGGGAGGGTGTCACCGTCGGAATACTGCTCAGCGACGGTTCCGCGTCTGTCTTCATTGCCCATCCTGAGATCACGAATCCTGACCGCAATTCCCGCCACACCGACGATGAAGCCGTCGCGAGAGCGCTACCTGCTTGGCCGGACGTCTCGCTCGAGTTCCTCGAGCCCAAGTGGGGGCGCCCGGTGAACTCCAACGGGATCTTCGTGAGCGAGCTGGACCCAGGCCAGGAGCAGTGCTCCCGCGACGAGGTCGTCCTGCTTTGGCAAGAGGTCGTGGTGAACGACAACTCCAGCTACGACCCCGAGACCGGCAAGTTCTCGCGCTACGTCATAGCGACCGTGGACGCGGTGCAAGGCAACGTGATGTCGTTCTTTCCCGCCTGGAAGGTCATCCACCAAGCCAGGGGCGCGGAGCCGGGCCAGGCCGCCCGGCCAGGCCGCTCGGATGCCTTCGAACCCGGGCAGGCGGAGGCGCTCCAGGCCGGAGGCGTGTCGCTGACGCCCGGGAGCCTCAATCTCCCCGCCGTGCTTAGGGCCTCGCCATCGCCATAGGCTCGAGGCGACGCTGCCAGGCAAGGTGCTCGGATCCCGCGCAGCCCGTGCCTTGCATGGGCTAGACTAGACTCGCCCATGCGGCTGGCCGATCTCGTCCGAGACCGACCGATCCTCGACCCCTCGCTTGCTGGCCAGGGGCCGCTCCATGTCGCCTCGATCTGCCCCGAGGCGCGCCCGTGGGCCGTGGCGAACCTCTGGCACGGCGGCCATCGGCGCATGGTGGTCGTCACTGCGAACCACGAGCGCGCGCTCCAATGGCAAGCTCGCCTCGGGCTCTGCGGCGTGCCTGCGGAGGCGATGGTCGTGCTTCCCAGCGGGCACGGCGGGCTCTTCCTCGACTCGCCGCCGGAGTCTGTGGCGGTGAGCGACCGGATCGGGGCCCTGCTCCGCTTGGGCGACGGCGATGCGGTGGTCATCGCCACGCCGCAGTCCGCGCTCGAACGGCTCCTTCCCTACGACGTGCTTGCCGCCTCGCGCACGACCCTGCGCACCGGCCCTGCCGACTCTCCGACGACGACGATGCAGCGCCTGGTCCGACTGGGATATGAGAAGGCCGATCCCGTGCGCCTTCCCGGCCAAGTGGCGGCACGGGGCGGCGTGCTCGACGTCTTTCCCACCGGGCACGAACGGCCCGTCCGCGCCGAATGGTTCGGCGACGAGATCGAGAGCTTGCGCGAGTTCGACCCGATGACCCAGAGGTCGCTCGGCCCCAGCAGCGAGATAACGATCGCCACCGGGCGCGAAACAGTCTTGCCCGACGACCGGGCCGCCGTCGTCTCAATGATCGAGCAGAGCCTCGAGCGCGAGGCTGGCTTGCTGTCGGGAGAGGCGGGAGAACGGCTCCGGGCACTGGTCGGCGGGGACTTGCGGTGCCTCAGATCGGGCGAACAGTTCGACCGGATCGACCTCTACCGTCCTTGGTTCTATCCAGACTCCGGATGTGTGCTCGACCTTTTGGTGGAGACCGGGACCGCGGTAATGGACGACCCCTTCGAGCTGGGTGCGATCGCAGAACGCGCCGAGGAGGAGCTCTCGGAGGCGATCGAGACGCGGATCCAGCGGGGCGAGGTCTTGAAGGCCCCTGCCTATGACTTTGTGGTGCCCTACCAGCGCCTCGGGCACGAGACCTTCGTCAGCCTCAACCCGGGAGGCACTGTTCCGGAGTGGCTGGACCGTGGCGAGACCGTGAGCGTCGGCGCCAAGGGCATCGAAGGATATCGCGGCCAAGGCGCGGCGCTGGCGAACGCGATCCGCAACTGGAAGGACGCCGACCTTTTGGTGGGGGTCGCGACCGACCAACCGATCCGGGCGGCTTCGATGCTCTCGGAGGTGAGCCTCTATCCCGATGCGGACGCCGAGCCTGGCTCGCTGGCGATGCTGGAAGGCAATCCGGCCGGCGGATTCGTCTGCCCGGATGCGGGACTGGCCCTGGTCACCGATCTCGAAGTCTTCGGCGTCGGGCGCCTCAGGGTTGCGCAACGGAAGTTCAACGAAGGCGTCCCGATCTCTACTGTCTTCGACTTGAAGCCGGGCGACTACGTCGTCCACATCCACTACGGGGTCGGCGTCTACCGGGGGCTCGTCGTCCGAGAGAGCGACGGTGTCCGCCGCGAGTACCTCCAGCTCGACTACTCCCCGCCGGACAAGCTCTTCGTCCCGGCTGACCAGCTCGACCGCGTACAGAAGTGCCTCAGCCCAGAGGACAGCCCGCCCAAGATCAACCGCTTGGTGGGCAACGACTGGCAGAAGACGGTCGGCAAGGCGCGCGAGGACGCTCGGGCGCTGGCCCGCGAGCTTGTGCGGCTCTATGCCGAGCGCAAGGCGGCAAGCCGGCCCCCGACCGGGCCCGATACTCCCGAGCTCATTGAGTTCGAGCACACGTTCCCCTGGGCGGAGACGCCAAGCCAGCTCGACGCCATCGAGAGCGTCAAACGTGACCTCGAAGCTCCGTTCCCGATGGACCGCCTCGTCTGCGGCGACGTGGGATTCGGCAAGACCGAGGTCGCCCTTCGAGCTGCCTTCAAGGTCGCGCAGGCGGGCCGACAGGTCGTGGTACTGTGCCCGACCACCATCCTGAGCGAGCAGCACTTCCGCAGCTTCGCCGAGCGGTTCGCAGGCTTCCCACTCACGCTCGAATACCTCAATCGCTTCCGTTCTGCGGCCGAGAAGCGCGAGATCCTCGGCCGCGTGGAGGCAGGAGAGGTGGACGTCGTCATCGGCACCCACGCCTTGCTGAGCCAGAGGATCCAGTTCCACGATTTGGGCCTGATCATCGTGGACGAGGAGCAGAAGTTCGGCGTGAAACAAAAGGAAGCCCTGCGCCAGTTCCGCGCCAGCGTGGACTACCTCTCGCTCAGCGCCACACCCATCCCCCGGACACTGAACATGGCGCTGATGGAGATCCGCCCGATCAGCCTCATCAACGACCCCCCGCCCGGGCGCCTCGCCATCCGCAGCCATGTCCGGACCTTCAGTTCGGAGGTCGTGCGGGAGGCGATCCTTCGCGAGCTGGCCCGGGGCGGACAAGTCTATTACGTGTACAACAAGGTCGAGGGAATCCACCATGTGGCGGAACGGATCCGGCAGCTTGTGCCCACCGCACGGGTGGCCGTGGGGCACGGCCAGATGCACGAGAAGGAGATCGAGCCCGTCATGCTCGGTTTCGTCGCCGGGGAGATCGACGTGCTGGTGAGCACGACCATCGTCGAGAACGGACTCGACATCCCCAACGCCAACACCCTCATCGTCGAGAACTGCGACCGGTTTGGCCTCAGCCAGCTCTACCAGCTGCGTGGCCGGGTCGGAAGGAGCGATGTCCAAGCCTATTCCTACTTCCTCTACTCCGGCGAGAAGACGTTGAGCGAGACCGCGATCGCCCGGCTCCAGGCAGTGCAGGAGTTCGGATCACTGGGAAGCGGATACAGCCTGGCCTTCCGCGACCTCCAAATCCGCGGCGCGGGCGAACTGCTCGGCGCAAAGCAGAGCGGCCAGATGTCGGCGGTCGGATACGACCTCTATACGAGGCTGATCGAGAGCGAGGTCAGCTTCCTCAAGTCGTTTTCCGGCAACGAGGAGCCCGCGCGCTATCAAGATCCCCTGGAGGGCCTGGAGGCGCTCCCTCCGTGCGACCTCCCGGTCGAGGCCTCGATCCCCGAACGTTACATCGAGGACGAGGGCCAGCGGCTCTACTGGTACCGCGAGGCGACATCCTGCCGCGACCGGTCAAGGATCGGCGACCTCGCTGGAGAGATCGAAGACCGCTACGGCCGCATGCCGGAGCCGGTGAGGAGGATGTTCGATGTGCTCTCCCTCCGGCTGCGCTGCGCCGAGTCGGGGATCGCCAAAGTGGCCGCGCAGGGGGATTCCGTCGTGCTACACCTTCCCGAGGAGCACGGACTCTCGCCCCGGGTCTTCTCGATCCTGGCCGAGCGGATGGGCACGCGGTTCGACCATGGGAAGCTGGTCGTGCGGTATAGCGGCGATCCTATCGCGGCTTCGCTGCACGTGGTGGATGCGCTGGGCCAGGCGGTTCAGGAAGTCGAGGACCAGCGGGCCATGCTACGGGGCTAGGGTCGGCCCTGGGCAGGGTCTTCCTGGCGCAGTTCCGCACAGCAGCCCTCACGCTGCTCACACGGCGTTCTTCGCCCCCTGCAGGAGTTGCAGGCGCTCCTACAAGAGTTGTGGGAGCCTCCACAAGAGTTGTGGGAGCCCCTACAAGAGTTGTGGGAGCCTCCACAAGAGTTGTGGGAGCCTCCACAAGAGTTGTGGGAGCCTCTACAAGAGTTGTGGGAGCCTCCACAAGAGTTGTGGGAGCCTCTACAAGAGTTGTGGGAGCTCCTGCAAGAGTTGTGGGAGCTCCTACAAAAGTTGTGTTGGGCTGTACAAGAGTTGTGTTGGGCTGTACAAGAGTTGTATTGGGCTGTACAAGAGTTGTATTGGGCTGTACAGGAGTTGTATTGGGCTGTACAGGAGTTGTATTGGGCTGTACAAGAGTTGTTTTGGGCTGTACAGGAGTTGTATTGGGCTGTACAAGAGTTGTATTGGGCTCCTGCAAGAGCTGTTTTGCGCCGGGAAGCCTCGTCGGGCCGAGTTCGAACCGTATCGGTGGATTCTCCGCCTCTGCCCTCCAGGCTTCTTCTTCGCGCACCAACAACCGAAGCACCAGCCGATCCGGACTGCACGGACAGTGGGACAAGGACGTTCCATCCACCTCGTACGAGCCAGTTCCGTCCTTGGACCGCGAGATTCCAGGCCCTTGCGGAGGACGAGGCCCCCGCGCGCGGCCTTGCCGCGAGCCGAAGCTCGGCCGCGAGATGGCAAGCACGGGTTTGCGGCCAGTCGGGCGCTCGTGTACACCCCCTTTGCAACGTGCAAACGACGTCCCCCCCGGAACGAGGCGCGGTCGAACGAGCGGAGCCCGGCGCAACGGAAGACCCAAGGGTGATGAAGAGCCAGTACACCGAAGGGCAGGTGGTGGAGATCCTGCAGGAGGATGCCTCCGGCCGCAAGACACAAGCCGAGACGGTGCAAGCGGGCCGTCACGATCGGGAACACCGAGAGCAAGCGGGCGACGCTGGCCTAAGCCCGGCCAGAAACGAGAGGCCTAGGAGGTTGGAAAGCCGGGCAGGCTCCGGTACGTCCAAATCTGTCCCGTGTGGTAGGCAGCGTGCTGAGCAATGCGCCAGAGACCGCCAACCCCGGGAACGACTGGCCCCAGCGGCGTCTCGAGCGGCTTCTCCAAGATGTCGGGGCCCGGCTCCCGAAGGACCCGCTCGGCCAAGGGAGCGGTCTCGTCGAGCGCAAGCCTCGCATCCGCCAGCGAGCACTCTCCCGGGCTGAAGGGGAATGGATCGTCCGTGATGAACGAGGCACGGACCGATCGGTCGATCTTGGCGTCCCTCTCGGTGGCCTCCGGCTCGAGACCGAGCAGCCGCGTCGCCATCCAGTGCTCCGCCCCCGCAATGTGATAGACCATCTCAACGATGCTGTGCGCGCCTGGATAGGGCCTCCACGCAGCCTGCTCCTCGCTCAGTTCCTCGATGCTCTGATCGAGCCTTTGGCGAGTAAAGTACCAAACGTCGTAGAGGTGGTCCATCGGCCCTGACCTTACCGTAGTGTGGGGGCCGACTGTGGAACGCGGACTGCGCCGAAAACGTACCGGGGTTGGCGATGCAGGGAATCCATGAATTGATCCGCCACCTGGGGTCGCATCCGGAAGACCGCGACGCCCAGGGTCTGGCGGAACGGTTTGGCCTGGAGCCCGGAGTGGTCGAACTGGCTCTGCAAAGAGCCCCTTCGCCGACCAAGCCGGCGAAGGCCGCCATTCCCAAGCCGGCCACTTCGAGTGGCATCGAGAACCTGTGGAAGCTTTGCATCGAGCGGCCCGGGAGGTCCGTCCTGTTCTCCGCCCTGGCGGCACTGGCGCTCTACAGTTCGATGATCTTGGCGCGGCCGATCATGAACACACCGGTCATCGTCGCGATCGCCGTCTTCAGCATCCTGTTCCTGTCCTTCCTCCTCCATGCGGCCCTCGTCTACCAGCTTCGTTCGGTGAAGTGGGCGATCCTCTGCGCGTTCGCCATTCCGATGCCTCTTGGATTGTCCATCGTCATATCCGGTCGAGACTTCGCGTCTCTGGGCGCAGCCGCGGCACTGATTGCGACATTGGGAGTCATTGGAGCCGCGATTCTTGTTCCGGTGACGACTCTCTCCGGTTACATCGGAGTCCGGGTTGACGAGAAGAAGAAACGGTCGCGAACGCGGCAGGAACTCATCCTCAGACTGCTCGATATTCGGGACCGGCTCGAAACAGGCGGGTCGGAGACTCAAGAACGAGCACCTACGCTGCTCGACCGAGTGCGGGAGCGGCAGTGGATCGTCCTACCTGCGGCATGCGTGGTCGTCCGTCTGGTCGGGGTGCTCCTGCTCATTGCCGTTGATCCTGACCGCTTGTTGATGAGCGCACAGAGGAACCCTGACGCGAGCCTGGCACCTGGACTTCTGACGATCTCACTGGCCGCTATGGGGGTTCAGGCCCTGTACTCCTCATTGGTCTTCCTCGCCGGATATGTCGTCCGGAACTTCGGGAACGCACTGGCGTTCGCCCTGCTCTTTGAGTTGATCGGTTATGCCATGCTCTTCGGGCCGATTCGGTACGGCCGGCCGGAGGACGTACTCGGACCAAACGTAGTCAGCGTCTTCGTGGCCGTTGCCCTCACATGCGGCGTCGCGGTCGCGGGTGCGATGGCCGGCAAGATTCAGGAGCACCTCCGAAACACCAAGCTGGAGCGAGCGAACGACCGCGAGACCTTGACCGCGGAGATGATCGAGATCGAGTGGCATCTTCGACCCCAGACTCGACAGGTCTTCGTCGTGGTTGCGGACGTGGCTGGAAGCACGGCAATGAAAGACGAGGCTGACCCGCTCGCCGCCGAGGCGACCTTCCGCGAATACCAGAACCTCGTGAGCGGAATTGCGACGAACCATAACGGCAAGGTCCATGCGACCGCAGGGGACGGCACCGTCCTCGGTTTCGACGACCCGACCGACGCACTGTCGTTCTCACAGTCGCTCCACAAGGCGATGCCCCAGTTCAACGCAGAGTCCAACCGACTCGGGCGGGAGTTCCAGCTGCGGATCGGGATCCACAGCGGCGAGGTCGTAGGCGACCTGAGCGAAGTCCAGTTCACTCGCGTCATTGATGTCGCAGCCCACGTTGAGGCGGCCGCCACGGTCGGCGGCACCGCGATCAGCGACGAAGTCGCGCTTGCGCTTCCCGAGGGGACATGCCTAGCCATCGGGAGTTCCGTGGAAGGTCACGAGCTTTTCGTCCCGGTGCAAGCCCCGGAAGGCGCAACTCTTCCCTCAGCCCAAGCGTCCAACTAATCGTGCTTACAGTCTCATGCCTGCTCCTGCTTGTGGGCAGCCTGCCCCAAGAGGCGGTTCACCTAAACCTGGCCCGAGAGGAAGGCCCGCTGGGGGAGTACCGGTTCGAACTCGCAGACTCTGCCCCCGAGTCCGGCGTCAAGATCGAAGCGATGTATACGGCGGTCTACAAAGGAGACGGCAAGGTCTACTTTGAGCCTACGAAGTTTGAAATGCTCCTTGCCGGGGCCGAGAACAACACGCAGCCGTTCCTTCCGGCAGAAGTGAAGACGGACGATCATGGACTGCCGATCAATCCCGACGTTGCCGGCATGCAACTTATCTATGTCATCCACCAGTTTGGCGGCTATCTGCCCAACCAAAAGGTCGATCTGGACGAGCGCTTCGCAATCGAGCACACCCATGGTGAATCGTCGTTGAAAGGGGAGGGCCGGTTCCTCGGGTTCGAGGACATCTCGGGCAAAAAGCTCGCTCGGATCAAGATCACAGGCACGTACACCGCCGTACAAGCCATGCCCAAGCTAGACATCGAGCTCGACTCTTGGTTCGACCCGACGCTCCACCGGGTGACGCGTGTCCGAGGCAAGCTCTTCTCGGTCGAGGAGCGCAAGGGCCAGACCAAGCGCCACCCAGTCGAAATCAGCATCGAACAAATCACAAAACTGTAGGGCATACTGAAGCCGATGCGCCTCACTGCCATCGGACTCGCACTCTTCGCCGCCAGCGCGTTCAGCCAACCCTGGGTTCCGAACGACAAAGGGTCGCTCAAGTTCGACGATCTCTTCCCACGCAGATCCTTCTTCGGCGCCTCGGCCCGCGCTGCAAGTTGGAGCAAGGACGACCGGTTTGTCGCCTACCTCTGGAACCCCTATGGCGTTCGAGGTTCCGATCTTTGGCTCTACGACACTAAGTCCGGTAAGAGCCGGGCCCTGACCTCGATCGACGTCATGTCCGAGTTCGACCCGGAGGCAGGCCGGGCCAAGGGCCGATATGCCAAGGAGGACTCCATACTGGACGAAAGGGACAAGATGACCCTGGAGGAGTACCGCAAAGACCAGGTCAAGCGGCGCAACGAGAGCGAGAGCCGTAATCGTTCGGAGCCCAGCTATCCTGGAATCAGCGACTTTGCCTGGTCGAACGAGGGCCACCAGATGCTGCTCGCCTACCGGGGCGACCTCTACCTCTGGAAGGAAGGGTCGGAAAAGCTCCAACGTCTCACCCGGACCCGAGACGCCGAGTCGGATCCTCGTTGGGTCAAGGGCGACAAGCAGTTCACCTTCCGCAGGGGGACGGGAATCTACAAGATGTCCTTGGACAGCGCGATGGTCGAGCAGCTCGACCCTCAACTGCCGAACAACATGTCGATTTTCGGTTACAGCCTGTCGCCCGACGGCACCAAGATGATGATCCTCTCAGGCCGCTCGACAGGTGAGTACCGCCAGATCGAGTGGATCAGCTATCGCGGCCGGTTTGCCCAGGTGCGACGCTCGAACCAGTTCTGGGGAACGCCCGACGAGAAAATCCAGGAGGAACGGTTCCTCTACCTCTTTGACCTGACCAAGGACGATCCGGAGACGAACAAGCCCTGGGAAGTCTGGGCGTGGAAAAGCTCTGGCGACGAGATCAAGGGCGTGAGCACGAGCGAGACCCCGTGGTCGCCGGACGGAAACTCCTTCGTCTTTGCCGGGTACAGCAACCTCACGCGGGAGGTCGAGGTCAGCGTCGCCGACCTCGCCGCCAAGAAGGTCAAGTCGGTCTACCAGAGCAAGTTTCTGGGAGAAGACGAGGGAGGAAGCCAGTGTGAGCCCCGCTTCACCCCGGACGGCAAGAGCATCCTGTGCCAAATGGAGACGACTGGCTACCGGCTTCCGTGGCTCATCGACCCTGTGACAGGGAGCGGGAAGGCGCTGGTCCAGGGCGAGTTCAATGCCCAGCCTGTCCGGCTCAGCGAAGACGGCAAGACCCTGGTGGTGCGCTCCACCGCGCTTCACCCTGCCCGGCAACAGCTGTACAAGGTAGACATCGCATCCGGCTCCTTCCAGCGGTGGACCCGACAAGAGGGCCAGTACGACAGCCCAGCCCCGTCCCACTCGTGCCGCATGGCGTTCACCCGCTTTGCGAACTGGTCGAGCCCTGGGGAGACCTACCTGCTCTCCGACGGCGAGAAGAAGGTCACCGACTCACACCGGCCCAACGCCTTCGCAAAGGTCAACCAGATCAAGCCGACTCTCGTCTCGTTCAAGAACCGCCACGGCCAAGACGTCTACGGCTACGTCTTCGTGCCGCCAGGCTACGACAAGACGCAGAGGCGGCCATGTATGGTCTACACCTATGGCGGCCCGTTGGGAGAGGGCAACTCCGTCACCGATGGAAGCTTCAACTCAACGGGATACCTGTTCAACATGTATCTGGCGCAAGAGTACGGGTTTGTGACCGCCACATTCGATCCCCGGGGTTCTTCTGGTTATGGCGCTGCGTTTGTCCGGGCGAGCTTCGGCGCGGTCGGCGACCCTCAAACCGAGGATCTCGTGGACGCCGCCAAGTGGCTCCAGGCGGAATACAACGTGGATCCGCAGAAGATGGGCCTGAACGGGTGGTCGTTCGGCGGATGGCAGACGCAGCACATGCTGTACCACCAGCCCCACGTCTATACGCTCGGCATCGCCGGCGCCGGGCCCACCGAGTGGCAAAACTACAACCAAGGCTACGTTCAGGAGACCATCGGGATCCAGGCCGAGGGCAAGGTGGACGATTTAGACAAGTTCTCGCTGACCAAGGTCGCGATGAACTTGAAGGATCCGCTCATGCTGCTCCATGGCATGGAGGATTCCAACGTCCTGTTCCAACACACGATCGCGGTGTACCGAGTGCTGTGCCAGCACGGCCTTGCGCCCTTGGTCGAGTTTGTGGTGGATCCCACGGGTGGCCACGGCCTGGGTGGCGACATTGATCGCCGAGACACCCTCGCGCTCTACCTGAGGTTCATCCAAAAACACTGGGGAGAGCGCCCATTCCAAGAGCCGGGAAACTAAGATCGGGCCTAGGGCCGATGCATCGGACCTGGCCCCAAACCCGTGGATAAGTTCGGAACCGAGGAAAGAGTTGACGACGGAAAACATTGAAGCGTTGGGAAAGTGCTACCTGCTGAGCGGCCTCAGCGAGGAGGCCGTGGCCGAGGTTGCTGGGATTGCCGAGTTCGGCACCATGCTTGCCGGCGAGACGTTGACCGAGGCGGGCGAGAAGGGCTCCGACCTGTTCATCGTCCTGGACGGAAGGGTGGTCATCAACACGAAGGGCGGCGACAAGCTCGCCGATGCGGGCCCGGGCTCCGTACTGGGCGAGATCGCCCTGGTGGACGACCAGCCGCGATCCGCTACCGCAGTCTGCGCCGGTCTCGTCCGATACGCGCGGCTACCGGCCAAAGACCTCAGGGCATACATGGCAAAGAACAAAGAGACCGGCTTCGCGATGCTCGCCAACCTGGCGCGAGTGCTCTCGATGCGGCTCCGGCAGACTGACCACGCGCTCGAGATGCTCCATGACAAGTCACGCGACCCTTGGGAACACTCGTTCTGAAGCACAGACTGTGGAGTACTAGGGGTAGATCCTGTGCGGAACTTGGCCGGGCTACATCGACGTATTGCGACAAAACGACGCCCGCTGGCGTCAATGGAAAGTAGAGGCCGCAATGGTTCGCATCGTCGGTGTGCAAAGGTCGGACGAAGTCCACAGCGAATTTGTGTTGCTCCAGAATCAAGGTTCCCTGAGGGCAAACCTCCGAGGGCTCACCCTGCTCGCCGCAAGGTCTTTAGGGACGGGCCAACCCGCGCTCTATGTCTTTCCCGACGACGTGGACGTCGCCCCCGGCAATTTTGTGTTGCTTAAGACCGGGCCGTGCGCGGAAAAATGGTGCCTGACCCGTGACGGCCAGCGAGTCTTTTACACAGGCATGGGCCACACGTCGCCGTTTTGGTCCCGGCTTCCCGGCGAAGTGCACTTGCTCGGCATCCAGCATACGTTCTGCGAGCGTTCGGCCGAACCCGTGCTCGTCTAGTCGCTGTTCGCCAGCACCATTGCGCGATCAACTCCGTCTGCGATGAACGCCTCGATCGCGTCGCACGCCCGTTCCAGGCAAGGATCCACAAGCTCGGATTCCTGGGGCCTGAAACGCCCGAGGACATGGTCTGCACCCTCGGATTGCGGCTTGCCGATCCCGATCTTGATCCTCGCATATTCGTTCGTCCCGAGAGCCGCGATGATCGACCGGTGGCCGTTGTGGCCCGCCGGCCCACCCTTCGGCTTCATCGAAATGCGACCAGGATCAAGGTCGAGTTCGTCTGCGACCACGACAAGCTGGTCCGCTGACAGGCCGAAAGTACGAGCCATCTGTGCCACCGGTCCGCCGCTCCGGTTCATGAAGATCATGGGCTTGGCCAAGACCACCTGCCGGCCTCGGATCTCGCCCTGGCCATAGCGCGACCCGTGCTTGAGCGTGCGGAGCTGAATGCGGTGGCGCTCCGCTAGCCTGTCAACGACCTCGAATCCGACATTGTGGCGTGTTCCTCGGTACTCTGCGCCAGGGTTGCCGAGACCCACAACGAGGATCTCGGGTGGCGAGCTGGGCTTTCTCCGAAACACCTGACTACCTTCCCGCCATCCCGACAAAGGGATCGAGCCTTCCACCGAGGATCATCGCGAGCAACAGGGCTCCCAGCACCACTCGGTAGACGACGAAGGGCCAGAGGCCGCGTGTCTGAATGAGCTTGAGGAGGGCCGCGATCGCCAACCAACCGCTGGCAAAGGCGAAGAGATTGGCCACCAACATGGGCACGAGCAGGGGGCCAGTGAGGAGCTCGCTTGCGTGTTCTTTGAGGCTGAAGACGGCCGCAGCCACGATAGCGGGCACGGAAAGCAGGAACGAGTACCGTGCCGCGGCAGACCGCTCCATCCCGCACAAGAGCGCTCCGGTGATCGTCGAGCCGCTCCGGCTTGCGCCGGGCACGACGGCAAGGGCCTGCCACAGGCCGACCCACAATCCGTCGCGCACCGTCAGGTGCTCGAGGGTCTTGGCCTGCCTTCCAACCCGCTCTGCAACACCCATGAGGAGTCCGAGCCCGACCAACGCGATGGCAACTACGGTAAGCGACCTCAGCTCGTTCTCGATCCACCGTTTGGTGAGGAGCCCGATGACTACGATGGGAAGTGTGCCCACAAAGATTCCCCACCCCAGCCTCCACTCGCTCGCCTGGCGTGCCTCCGAGTTCCTCAGGCCCTTCGCCCAGCCAAGCGCAATGCTGAACAGGTCCTTGCGGAAGTAGATGAGGACGGCGACCGTAGTACCGATCTGTATCGCTGCCGTGAACGCCGCTCCCGGGTCGGCCCAGTTCAGCAGAGCAGGCAGAACGCGGACGTGCGCTGTGCTGCTCACCGGCAAGAACTCTGTCAGTCCCTGCACGATCCCTAGAACTATCGCTTCGACTATCCCCACGCCGGAACCTCCGGGCTTTCGAGTCCCAGGAACTCAAAGGCCCGCCGGCGCACCCTTTGAGAAGCCAAACCATCGCCGTAGGGGTTCGCTGCGTGCGCCATTTTGGCGAGCTCTGCCGGATCCGAGAGCAGGATCTTGGCCGCCGAGAACACTGCCTCCTCGTCCGTGCCGACCAGGCGTGCCGTCCCTGCCTCCAGCCCTTCCGGCCGCTCGGTGGTCTCACGGAGTACCAGTACAGGGACGCCGAAGGCTGGCGCCTCCTCCTGCACGCCGCCGGAGTCGGTTAGGATCAGAGCCGAGCGCCGCATCAGTTGGACGAAGTCAACGTAGTCGGGCGGTTCGATCAGTTCGCAACGCGGGGTCGAGCCCAAGACCGACTCGAGTACTTCGCGGACCGCCGGGTTCCTGTGCATTGGAACAACGAGCAGCACATCCGGGAACTCCTCCACCAAACGGTGTGCCGCCCGTGCCACGTGTCGTTGCGGCTCGCCCCAGTTCTCCCTTCGGTGGGTCGTGAGGAGCACCACCCGACCCGGATGGTCTGCAAAAGGCAGGGCGGACCCCATTGCTGCCATCGCGAGCACCGCGTCAATGCCGGTGTTCCCTGTTACCAGCACGGTCTTCGGATCGGCACCCTCCGCAAGCAGGTTGTCTGCCGCCCACTGGGTCGGGGCAAAGTGAAGTCGGGCGAATAGACCAAGAGCGCGGCGGTTTAGTTCTTCGGGATACGGCGACCAAACGCTCGGGGTCCTCAGGCCTGCCTCGATGTGGCCAAAGGGCACTTTCCGATAAAACGCCGCCAACCCCGCGCACAACGTCGTCGTCGTATCTCCCTGGCCAAAAACGATGTCGGGGCTGTGCTCATCGAGCACCTTGTCCAACCCTGACAACGCAAGAGATGTCACCGATGCCAAGGTCTGACCGTGGTGCATGAGTCCGAGATCCACGTCTGTCTGAAGGCAAAACGCCCCGAGCGCCTGGTCAAGCATCTCGCGGTGCTGACCAGTGGACACGAGCACCGTTTCAACCTGGTCGGCGAACCTCTGGAACTCGAGGACGACCGGGGCCGACTTGATGGCGTCGGGCCGCGTGCCCACGACGAACAGTGCCGTCGGCTTACCCATTCGACCGCACGATGGTGACGAGCACTCCGCACAAGACGAGCGCGAGGAGATAAAGGATCCATACGGCTTGCCGTTGGTTTAGGCCCTTGCCCAACAGCACGTGGTGGATGTGGCGCTTGTCTGCCTGGGTGACAGGGTGTCCGCCCAAAATCCTCCGGACCACGACCACCACTGCATCCAAGAATGGAACGCCAAAGATCAGGATGGGGATGAAGAGAGCCAGTGCGGCGGCCGTTTTCAACGCACCGACGATCGACAGCGCTGCCAACATGAACCCAAGCACCTGCGCCCCCCCGGTCCCCATGAAGATCTTGGCAGGGTTGTAGTTGTAGCGAAGAAAGCCGATGCTGGAGCCGGCTACCGCCGCCGCGATGATCGCCACGCGAGGCTGGCCCTCATAGGCGGCGATGATCGAGAGAGTGCCGCCGGCAATGCTTGCGATCCCCGCAGCCAGTCCGTCGATGCCGTCCAGCGTGTCCATCGTCTTGGTCACGACAAACAGGTAGATCGCCGTGAGCGGGACCGCTGCCCAACCGAAGTCCAGCCACTCCTGGCCCGGCCCGAGCGGCAAACCGATTCCGCTGATCTGGACCCTCCCTGCACCGTCGAAAATGAACTGTACGAGCACGCCTGCCGCAATCAGGATCAGCATCTGAACTTTGGCGGAGAGGGGCTTGACGTCGTCCACCAGTCCAAGGGCGAGGATTACGCCGCTCACTCCCAGCAAGCCGAGGAGGTACCAGGGGAACGGTCGGAACGGATAGGCGAAGGGCAAGATTCCGAGGATTGCGACGGCAATCCCGATGAAGATCGCCAATCCGCCCCACCGAGGAATCGGTTCGGTGTGGACGCGCCGGTCGTCACGGGTCGGGTCGTCGATCGCGCCACGGCCGATCGCGAAGCGCCTCACCAACGGCGTCGCTAGCAGCGTCACAGCCATGGCGGCAAGGAGCGTAAAGAGGGGATACCGAAGGCCGGTCAACGGATCGTCCTTGGCGACGAGCTCCACGAGAAAGCTACCGAGCACCGGTCTCCAGTGCCTGAAGCTCCCCCTCGGCGAACCGCAGAACCTCGGTTCCTGACTCTTGGAACAGTTCGAGCGAGAAAGGATCTGGGTACTCGCCTTCGAAGATCACGCGCTCGATCCCGGCATTGATCAGCATTTTGGCGCAGGTGTTGCAGGGCTGGCAGGTGACGTAGATGCTTGATCCCATGCACGGGATGCCGATCATGGCCGCCTGGAGCAGCGCGTTTTGCTCCGCGTGCAGCGACCGAATGCAGTGCCCTGCGCGGAGGCAGCCTTGAGGCCAGTCGGTCTCGTGGCCGCCGGGTGGACAATGCGAGAGGCCGCGGGGTGCACCGTTATAGCCGGTTGCGAGAATCCGGCGATCCCGGACGATCACCGCGCCGACCGATCGCCTCGGGCAGGTGGCCCGAGTCGCGACCATCGACGCGATCTGCATGAAGTATGCGTCCCAGCTGGGCCTGTCTCCCATTCGCTGAAGTCATTATGCGAGAAGCCCGGCGTTCTCCGTCGGACTTCTCGTTGACCTAGGTTGTTTCGCGGAGACTATCCGCCGGCGAGGCGGTACATCTCCTTGACGTCGGCCATGTCGACATCGTCGTCATGGTCCATGTCGCAGATGTGCTCCCATCCTTCCGGCAGCTCAAGCATCTTCCGGACGTATCTCTCGACCGTCCGGGCCTCGCCCACCGTGACCCGACCGTCGAAGTCAATGTCGCCCGGATAGTAGACGACGACAGTTCGATCGAGCCAGGTGTCCGAAAAGGAGCCGGTACCGAACGAGCGAAGCATCAGATGCCACTCACCCACGTCGAACTGAACCGTGTTGACGTGCGCGGCACGAATGTGCCCGCTCATGTGCTCATAGCCGTCCACTACCACCGCGTCGCCCGCATTCTCGGTTCGGCTGCGGTAGATCGAGGCGGTCTGAACTGCGGGGGAGCCTTCTTCCGGCTTCCACTTGAGCGGAATGAAGTCGTGCGCCTTCTCGATGTAGGTCGTGTCACCATGGTCGTTTCCACCGCCACCGTCGAACTTTTGCCGCGGAGGCACCGGCCCAGCCGGTTCGAGGGTGAGCCAATAGTTGGGGTTGTTGGTAGTGCCGGAGCGCAGGACGCGCACGTAGTACGTGCCGCCCGTAAGGCCGCTCAGCGAGATCTCTTCCCAGTTGTAGCTCTCGGCCGAGCTGCGTATTTGCGTACCCGCCGAGTCGAACAGCTGCATGCTGTACGAGCCCTGCCGTAGCCACGGCGACTCCGCTCGCACATAGTCGCCGGATCCGCCCGGCTTGTCAAGTTTGAAGCAGAACCAATCTTCGGCGTCGGTGACCGAAAGGTCTCGGATCGTCCTGCGCTGGTGGATCGTGCCGAGGTTCGGCGAGTTCTGCCCTCCGACCGGCTTCGACTTCACCTCGTTGAGCGAGTTGTTCGACTCATAAGCGTCGGGCTGGGCGGTCGGCGGGTTGCCGATGCCAACGGGAATCCGAACTCTGTTGTTCGTGTCGTTCGACTCGAGCACCTGGGAGTTCGGATCAATGTCGCCCTCCAGCCAGTAAACACCGTCCGCCACGCCGGTCAGCTCGATGAACTGGCCCGTGAGCGTAGAGCCGTAGACATCTGCCCAGCCGGGTCGCAGGCCTTGGATCTGGCCACAACCACCGTAGGAAGGCGGTGTGTTGTGACCGGGCAACGTTGGATCCTCGGAGACGATCTCCAAGATGCAGAAGCTCGTCTTCGAGCCGACTGCGACCACGTCACCGACGGTCCCCGCGGGAGTCATGTTGCGGAGTCGGAACGCCGTCCAGTCTTCGAAGTGAATGTGCCCATGGCTCGGGTGGTAAACGAACCATCCCGCCTCGCGGTCATAGAACGTGTTGTCCGAACGGAACACTCGCTGATAAACTCGTTGCAGGCCTCCAACGACCTCGCCGCCGCGCATCTCCACCCGTCCTTCGCCCTGGTTGTACGAGGCGGTCGAAAACCGTAGCGCCCGTGTCCCAGGCGGCAGCTCGGAGTTGCTCGTGGTTACGTAGGCGGTTGCGAGATAGCGAGGGAGGAGGGTGATGTCGGGAAGCAGGTCACGAACCTGACCCACCATCGCGGTGGCTGCGAAGAGTGTAAACATGGCAAGACCTCTTTAGGCTTTGACAGTTTGCCCTAAACGAGCCTCAACAGGTGCGATATGGCGCTTAAGCCCGGTATTTTGACCAGGTCATGACGCTTGCTTTGGTGATCTGGATTGCCTTTTCCGGAACCACCGTGCCGTTGCGATCCGTCACCGGCGTTTCGATGATCTTGTCCACCACGTCCATGCCTTCTACTACGATCCCGAAAGCTGTGTACTGACCGTCCAAGTGCGGCGAGGTCTGATCCATGACAAAAAACTGGCTTCCTGCCGAGTTGGGGTTGGCAGACCGGGCCATGCTGAGGATTCCTCGGGTGTGCTTGGTGTCGTTGAATTCTGCGTCCACGTTGTGCCCTGGACTCCCGGTGCCCCACGCCGACGAATTCGCGAGATCCTTGGAGTTGGGATCCCCGCCTTGGATCATGAAGCCTTTGATCACCCGGTGGAACCGCGTGCCGTCGTAGAACCCATCCTGCGCCAGCTTCTTGAAGTTGGCGACGTGGTTCGGGGCCTTGTCCACGAAGAAAGCTACCGCGATCTTGCCGACCGTGGTCTCCAGAACGGCGATCTCGTCCTCGGGGGCAGGAAGCGCAGCGCCAGGTGCGGCGGTTGATGGGAGTTGTTTCTCTTGCATGGTGGGTTCGGTGGAAGGAGTCAAGGTCAGAGCGAGCAGCGTGGCGGAAATCATGGTCGGTCCTACTTTGCGGGCCAGGTGTAGAGCTTGACGCTCTCGAGGATCGCCGGGTTCTGTTCCAGCGGATTGTCGCGCTCGTCACGCTTGAGGTTGACGATCTTGTCCACGACATCCATTCCCGAAACGACCTGGCCAAATGCAGAGTATTGGCCGTCCAAGAAGTCAGCGGCGCCATGCACGATGAAGAACTGGCTACTCGCCGAGTTCGGATCGTTCGATCGTGCCATGCTCAGAATGCCCGGTGTGTGCTTCGTGTCGTTGAACTCGGCCTCGACCATGACCTCGGCCCCGTTCACGACGTTGCCGCCCATTCCGTCGTCGTCCCGGTTGTTGTCCTTGCTGTTCGGGTCGCCGCCTTGGATCATGAACCCAGGGATTACGCGGTGGAACTTCGTCCCGTCATAGAAGCCTGCCTTTGCTAGGCCGAGAAAGTTCAAAACGTGCTTGGGTGCCTTCTCTGGGAAAAAGCTCAATACGATCATCCCCATGTTCGTGTCCAGCACTGCGATCGGGTCGCCAGGCTTCGGCTCGACGTAGTCCTGCCCAGCCGTCTTCGGTTTGCCCTCTCCCATGTCGATCTTGATCGCGAGAGCGGGGGCGTCTTGGGCCGGTGCCGTCGCAGTCGCGACGTCCATGGCCGGCTTGGGCTCCTCGACCACTGGAGTCTCGGCTACAGGCTTCTCTTTCGCTTTGGCCGTTTCCGGCTTTGGCGGAGTGCAACCGAACGCAAAAAGGGCTACGAGCAAGAAAGAGGGCCAGGGCAACGTGCGCTTCACAGCGTCATTATGCCCTGGCCCTGGTCAGGCGATTGGGAGCCTTACTGGGGACCGATCATCCAGCGAACGTGGTCGATCCTGCTTTGCCAAGTCGCCGCGGTCGGTGCGTTGAAGTCCCGGATGAAGAGGACGGCAGCCTGGACGTTGTTCGTGCCGGCCTCCACGAACCGGCTCAGGTCGCCACCCGGCGACACCTTGAACGATGCCTTTGCATTGGTAGCAGCCTGCGATCCGACCACTTCCCAATCGTTCGCAACGTAGTTCCAATACCGAACCTCTACCGTCGTCGCGCCAAGGTTGGACTCGGGCTCAACCAAAAGGTCAAGTTTCGAAGGGCTAGCGAACGGGATCGAGGAGTTGACCTTCACGCCCGTCGTCGCGATGCCCAGAGCCGAAGCCGTGATTCCCTTCGCGATCAGCATCTTGCTGTTCTCGCTCTGGAGAAGCTCAGGCACGCCGCCGGATGCGATCGAGCCGGGTTTCCACGGCTGGACCGAGGTCGGCGAAACGCTGGGAATGCCTCCGGAAACGGCCAGACCGAATCCAGAGTCTGTCACACCGACCGTCTCGGGGTGTCCGTCCTGGGCAAGGATCTCAGCCTTCACGATCACGGTCCAGGTACCCGACTGCGGGTTGGTCACGTAGACGTTCTGGTTGTTGTTCAGAGTGTCCATCGAGCCGCCGGGAGTCGTGGTGTTGGCGCCTGCAGCGCCGCTCATCCCGTTGTTGCCCCAATAGGTTGTGCCACTCGGGGAAATCACCTGGAGCGAAAGCCGGTTGACCTGGGTCGGGTTGGCGTTCGCCGCCGCCCAGTAGTCAATGTAGGCCATTGTCGCCCGGAACTCGGGAGTGCCCGCTGGGACGTGGAGCTTGTAGGTCTTGGACTGGAGCTGCGTCAGCAAGTCGGACTCGTTGACCCAAAGGATCTTGCCCGACTTAGTGTGGAGGTTCTGGAGGTCCGGCAGACCCCAGCCCTGGATGTTGCGGTTAATGTCGGTCTGGCCCTGGGGATAAAGCTTCGCCGTGTTGATCATGATCGCCTTCGCAAGCGCCGACACGGGCCGGTTTGCGAAAACCGAGTTGCCGAGCGTGCTGTTGCCGAACAGACCCTCGTTCCACATGTCGAAGAACAGGCCGCAGGCGCCAGCCGTCATCGGGGTAGCCGCGCTCGTTCCGCCGAAGCTCGACGTGTAGGCCGAATCGGAGGTGCTTGTCGGGCAAAAGATGCTGTCGTAGTAGAAGCTCAGCTCGGGCTTGATGCGTCCGTCCGCTGCGGGGCCGATGCTCGCGCCAGAGCTCCAGCGGTCATCCGCGAGGTTTGTGTTGCCAAAGTGGTTCACTGCACCCACGCCGACGATGTTCTTGCCCCATGCCTGAGGACGAACCTGCGTGCTGCCCGCGTTGCTCATTGAGTTGAGGATCAAGAGGTCGGTCTTGTAAACGATCTCGTCCATGTACGACGAGATGCTCGTGTACTGCGAGGTTCGTGCGTCTCCCCAACTGTTCGTCTCGAGGACGCAGTTGAAGACGTTGACCGTGTCCTGGGTTAGAGCGAGTCGGGCCGCCCCGTTCCAGTTCGTGGTGTACGGAGTGACCACAAGGTGGGATTCCGGCATCATGCCCGTACCGGCTGCGTTCGCGACGCCCGCGCCGCCCACGATCCCGGCGGTCGCTGTACCGTGGCTGTCAACACCAGGGTTGTTGCGCGGAGTGATGTGGCCGACAAAATCGTTGTGGGTCAATCGAAAGCCAGCGTCAATGTCGTGGGCGTTGACTCCAGAACCGCGGAAGCCGCCGTTCGTCTGAACATAGTTAGCGCCGGAAACGGTGCGGACGATGTCCATGTCGTTGCCGGGCTCGCCCTTGCGACCGATCCACGAAATGCCATCCAAGGCGGCGAGTCGCTTGAGCGCTCCCGCGTCGGCCCGGGCGATCAAGAGAGTCCCGCTGTCGCCCGGGGTCACGATCTGGACTCCGACCATCTGCGCCTTGGCCACAACCTCGGCCTTGAGCGCAGGGTCGTCGCTGATGACCTGCACGTCTAGCTCGCACGTTTCGTACGTGCCAGCAGCCAACGAATCAAGTAGCTCAGACTCGAGCCGGTAGGCGCCATGGAACGCGCCCACCCAGCGGACGAACGGCAAGGAGCGGACGGCCTGTTCTCGACCGGCAGGAACGAGAACAACGTAGGCATCGTCGGGCAGATACTGCGTGACTCTTGCCCCGAGGCCCTCCAGGGCCGCACGATACTCATCGAGCGGCTGGGTCTCGAACTGAACGATCAGAGAGCGAGAGCCGGTGGGTTGCTGGAGATCTACAGGCACCGTAGGCTGGTGCTTGAGTGGGTCGAACTCCGCGTACTTGAGACGGAGCACCCCGGAGCTTTCGCGCACGGCCGCAGCGGTCTGGCCATCGATCGAAACGGCATACATGTCCTTCGCGCCTTCTCGCCATGTGGCCACTGTCGTGTTCCCGAGACGGACCGTATCAAGGCCGACCACACGAGACTGAGTCCGGTGGAAAGCACTGCCGCCGGGAAACGAGAGAGTGAAGAATCCGTCTGCCTTTACCACCTGCGCCTGAGGCGAGACTGACGACGCGAACATGAGGGTAACGAAGCCTAGTGTCATAGGATCACCATGGACATTATCCCCAGAACGAGGGCCGAGAATGCTGGAGCTCGTACGATCCCAGTACTTATACCGAGCTAGGAAACCAACACCGTCTCGACCACCCGGCCCGCACGCTCGTGGAACGCTTCGATCTCGTACTGGCCCGGCCCCGATACCACCCACTCGAACACGCACATATCGGTGGTACCGTTCATTTGGGCGCCAAATCCCCCGGCCGCGATATGGCTCCAACCGGTGAGCTGACCGCCGTCCTGCCACGGGTCGCCGCTTAGCAGCCAGCTCCCACGGGCGTCGCCCGCCTCTCCGGCCCGCGAGATCCGCCCTTGTACGCCCCGACACAGCTTGCGCTGATCCGCAATCTTCGTCACATTCGTGGGAAGCCAGCCGGTGTTTTGCACCGCCAGCCGAATTTTTGTCGCGTCACCCAACGGTTCGACGAGCACCTCGCGAACCTCCAAGCGGGGGCCGGTCGCAGCATGCCAGAGCGCCCATTCCGCGAGAGGACGGACTTCGTCCTCAAGAAACTCCGTGGGCGGGTTGCGAAAGATCTCGGCAAAGTCCCAACCTCCGATCTCGACCTTTCCTAGTTGGGGATGGTCGAACTCATTCCATTCCACGTACCCTCGGCCCCCGATGTTCTCGTCGCTCCACTGAATGATCTTCCTGTCGTCCTCCGGTGGGTGCTCGCGGAACCAATCAATGTATTTGTAGTCCGTGATGCCAGCCCGGCGTTGGGGAGACCAAATCTCGACTGTCCACGCATGAACCCCGCGGTGCTCGTACATCCAGTCGTCGAAAACGCCGGTGATCACTTCCTTGGGGTGGTACTTGAACTCGTGGAAGTTGCTGATCGCCGGATAGCCGGTCATTTCGTGACCCTTCTCGCCAAGGGTCTTGAAGGTCCAAATGTCCTCCGGAGGCACGTCGTCGTCAGGCATGCGGCTCGGCGGCCGTAGCAAGACCCCGCTGAAGGTGTGGAAGGTCATAGCGCCACAGATGTTCGGCCGGTCGACGATCGCCTGCACCGCTGCCCTGATCTCCGGCTCGCTCGTCGGGTAGGGCCCTGCGCCGTGCTGGTCTGACTCGATCCTCCAAGCACTGGGGAAGTTCCGGTTGAAGTCTAGCCCTTGCGGAATTCGTCTGGGCTTGAGAGTGAGTCCGTCGAAGCCGTGGATCACCCCCTCGGGAAGCACGCGGAAGCATTCGTCCGCTCGTTCTCCGGGTTTCCGCCTTCGAAGAAGCCTCGGCTCGACCTCGTCCTTCACCCAAGCACCGTTGGGATCGAGCACCCTCATCTGAAGCAGGCGGCCGTCTCCGTCTATGTCCTTTCGCTCGAGGCCCTCGGGCTCCTCTTCGTCGAAGGGGTAGCGGCGAGTCGAGCTGCGCACGATGCGTGGCGGAGTCTCAAGAGCCCACTCCGCACCGTCCGGATTCAGTCGGGGAACGAGATAGAAGGTGCGTTCTTGCAGGAGCCGAACGACGTCTTCGTCACCCTCGGAATAACCGGCAAGCAGGGTTTGGAGAATCATCAGCACCGCGGTGCTGGCACTCACCTCGCTGGCGTGGATGTTTCCGTCGCACCAGAAGGCAGGCTTGTCCGCGACCGGTCCTGTCGAGATGTCCGTGACCTCCGCGAGCCAGATAGCGCGGCCCTCGTGGCTCTTGCCAATCTCGTTTAGGGCGACGAGCCCAGGAAAGTCCCGCTGACACGATTGCAAGACGCCCACGAGTTCGTCGTACCGCAGGTAGCGGTCGAAGTCGCAGATCCGCAAGGCCTAGCCCGACGCCTTGGCGCTCGACCTTGGCCTTCCGCCTGGCTTTGCAGGCTTGGGCGGAGCGACGGCGACGGTCGGGGTCGGTCTTGCCATCGGTGTCGGCTTAGGGGCCTTCTTTGCCTTGGGCTTCGCCTGAGCCTTCGCCTTACCCTTCGGCTTGGTCTTGGTCTTGGCCTTAGCCTTCACCTTGGTCTTTGGCTTCGAAGCTGGGCTCGAAAGGGGTGTGGCGGTGGTTGAGGCAGGCATCGCCTCCGCCACCGCCTTGCCCCGGGTCATGCTGGCCCGAAGCATCCATGCCGCCTTGCTATGGGCTCTGATCCGCTGGGTCGCAAGGTCGACGCTACCGTCGTCGGCTGCCTTCTCCGCTGCCCGAAGTGCTGCCCGACACGTCGCTACCAAGGCATCGTTGGACTTCGCGAGGTCGTCCAGCATCTGCATGTCGGTGTAAGTGGCCTTAGCCTCGGTCAGCTGGGAGAGCGACGCAAACTCGCGGAGGGATCCAGGTGCGAGCACGCCGCACGATCGAATGTGTTCTGCAATCTCGTCAATCGCGAGAAAGAGCTCCTCATACTGGAGTTGGAACAGGTCGTGTAGCTCCTTAAAGTACGGCCCAGTCACGTTCCAGTGATAGTTGTGGCTCTTGATCATCAACGCGTACGACTCGGCAAGGACGCGAGAGAGGAGCCCGGCAAGCGGTACAGCAGCCATGGCGAAGGTTTACCCCGGCAGGGTGCTCGAGGGCACTATGGGGCCCGCAATTCATCTACGTTAGCGCCGAGCTGGATTGCTTGGAGCGAGTTGCCGTCCGGGTCTCGGAACGTGGCGATCGCCCCGCGAGGGGTCTGGTGATACCCGTCCTCCACGTCTGCACCGGCAGCCCTCGCCACAACGATAAACCCCGCGAGATCCTCCGTGTCGAGGCATAGAACCCAGCCTCCGCTGGGACGGTTGATCGAAGGATCGCTCGGGCCATGCAATCCGAGATGGCCGTTTCCTAGATCGAACGAAGTCCAATACTTCGATGCATAGACGGGAGGCGTACCGAGCAGCGCCGAATAAAACTCAGTCGCCCGCTCCATGTCTGCCACCTGAAACCAAACCGAGTCGAACACATCCGAATTCTGCATCAAAACGGGCATACTGCCTCTGAACGTGGACACCAACGCGACTCAAATGGGCGGCCCGCTCGGCGACCCGAACCGAACCGTGATGGGAGGGCCAGCCGTGGATCGCACCGTAACGATCAAGCCGGTCCAGTGCCCGGTGTGCAAGACCATGAACGCGCCCGGACAGTGGTTTTGCATCGAGTGTGGCCTGATCTTTGGCAAGGAGCTTGACGGAGATGCGTTTGGCGCTCCGGCCGTTCAACTTCCGACCCTCGTGGACTCGAGCGGGCGATCCTACGTGCTCCGGCCGGGCCGCCAGACGGTCGGAAGGGCGGGAGACATCCTGATCGAGGACAACCGAGTCAGCAGGGTTCACGCCGCGGTCACCTTGGTAGGCGAGACGGTCACCATCGAAGACATGGAGTCTACGAACGGCACGCATGTAGCGGGCGAGGCCCTGCCTCCTAGTGCGCCAACACCTCTGCCACAGGGTGGCACGCTCTCCCTGGGGGGCTTCGAGCTCCGGCTCGTGATGCCGGGCGAGGCGGCGAAGACCAACATGCCTGTCGGCGGACAGACCGTGGCTATGGCGGCAGCGCCGGGGCAAGTCGAGGCGGTCGCGAAACTGGTCATCGGCGAGACCGAGTTCGCGGTCACGCTCGGAAAGTTTACGATGGGCCGACGCGACTCGAACGACATCGTTGTCCCGGACGGCTTTGCCAGTGGGAGCCACGGATTCCTCGAGGCGGACGAGACCGGGGTCTACTACACCGACTCAGGTAGCACGAACGGCAGCGCGGTCAACGGCACCAAACTGGAGCCCAATGTACGAACGAGATTGGAACCCGGTGACATCCTGCGGCTTGGCAACACCGACCTCCGTCTTGATTCGTAGGGACAATGGAAGAGATCACCGCGGAACTCGTCTCTGACCATTTGGTGGAGCACGTGCCCCTGCGGGTGCGGCCTAGGGTCACCATCGGTGCCAAGACGGACATCGGCCGGATCAGGGACAACAATGAGGACAAGTTCGAGTTCTTCGTCCCCGAGGGCGAGCAAGAGGTCGCGGCAAAGGGGTTGGCCTTTGTCGTCGCAGATGGGATGGGGGGCCACGAAGCGGGCCAGATCGCCAGCGAGATCGCGGTCAAGACGTTTCTTGAGACCTACTACTCCTACCCTGGCAGCGAGCCGGAGGCTGCGCTCCGCGCCGCAGTCAACGGGGCAAACCGCTTCGTCGTCGACGTCGGTCGAGCGATCCCTAGCCGCCGAGGCATGGGTTCTACGCTCTCAGTGCTCGTGTTGCTCCAGGATGTCGGCTACATCGCCCAAGTAGGCGACAGCCGCGTGTACCGGTTTCGGCGAGGCGTTACGGAGCTCCTCACGGTGGACCACACCTGGGTCGAGCAGATGGTCTTGCACGGCTCGCTGAGCCGTGAGGAGGCGGAGTCGCACCCGAACCGGCATATGCTTCTCCGAGCCATCGGGAGCGAGACCGACTTTGAGCCGGACATCTACCTGTTCCAACTTGAGCAGCAGGATGTCTTCATGATCTGTAGCGACGGTGTCACGAACCACGTCCCCGATGCCAAGATCAACGAGATCCTCGCATCGGCAGGCCCGAGCGAGGCGGCGCGGCAATTGGTGACGGCTGCCCTCGTAGGGGGCGGATCCGACAACGCTACCGTGCTCGTGATCCGGGTGGACGAGCTCGAGAGCGCGGACTAGCCGGGCAGCTCTACGCGAAAGGTCGTTCCCTCGCCGAGCTTGGACTGGATCGAGAGCTTGCCCCCGAGCGCAGTGACCAGCTCGCGCACAACCTTGGTGCCAAGTCCGCTGCCAACGTTGCGCTCCCAGCCGGTCGCCGCCTTGCCGGCCAGGATCGCGCGCACCGCGCTCGGGGCAATTCCTGGCCCAGTATCGTTCACCTCGAACACGTGCCTACCGTCCTCGAAGGCGTATCGAATGGTGACCGTACCGATGAATGCGTTCTCGTCGCCCTTGTGCTCGTCAAGCCATTCGTCGCTGACGGTCTCCCGGACAGCCTTCAGAGCGTTGCCAACGAGGTTCTCGACAATCCGGCTCACGTACAGGTCGTCAAAGCTGACTGGCGGGGCATCGTCCTGGAGGTCGTACAGCATCCGCACTTGGGCTGTACGGGCAGGCGACTCCAAGTACTGCGCGCTCTCCAGGATCGTCTGCGAAAGGAATCCGGTGCGTAGCTTGGGCTCGAGCGGCTTGCCCGCCGCGAGGTCATTGATGAGCCGGGCGTAACGGTACACGCGCTCGACGTATGGGGCAAAAACATCCTCGAACGAACCCTCAAGCATCTCGAGATGGAACCTGGCTTCCGGTGTTAGAGTCTCGACCCCGACCGAATCACGGAACGCTTCCAGGTTGCGACGGAAGTCGCGCAGGAACGTGACCAGGACGGCAGCCTTGTTTGCTAAGTCGTGGGCGGCCCGGCCCATACCTTCGAGTGAGGCGACCTGTGTTTGCTGTTCGAGTAGCCTCGCGTTGGTGACGGCCAGCGCTGCCACGTCGCTCACGGTATCGAGAACGGCTTCGTCCGCTTCGTTGAAGTTGCCGTTTCGCTTGTTGACAAGCTGGATCACCCCGATCGGCGGGAGACCCGAGATCGCAAGGGGCACCGTGATCATGGTACGGACGAGGACGCCAGCCTTGCGCTCGATGTCGGTCGGTTTCGAGTCGTCCCGGCGGTTGAATGCGCTCACCTCGGGCCGACCGCTACTAAACACCCGGCCCGCAACGCCGAAGTCGTCCGGGATTTCGCTCAACTCGATCCGCGCAGCAACCTCCTCCGGAATGACGTGGCGAAACCGCAAGGTCTTGGTCGCTGCATCATGGATGTAGATCGTGCCGCCCTCGGCTCCTACAGCATCGCACGCCGTTTCGAGCACGTCGCGCATGACCGCGTCCAGCTCACCGACGCGCGACAACTTGCGCGTCGCGGTGTGGACGGCTTCCAAGAGTCGCGCAGACTCCGCCTGATGCGGGTACGAGTGCTTCATTGCAGGACTAAAGTCCCCTACATCAACGAGTCTGGCAGAATCAAAGTTCCCAAGGGAACCCCTTCCGTCACAAATCTCGGAGATTACGGGCCAGCGGGCGGCAAGCCCCAGTATTTCTTCTAGACTTTCGTTTCAGGTACCGCTCAGCGTCCGGAGACTGTGGCAACCTCCGGAAACGGTTTCGCCCATGTTGGGGGCGGCCATTTAGAGGGTGAAGATGGAAAGTGTCCGTGCCCGGACCTCGATGCCTGCGAAGGGGCTCAAGCCTCGGGAGCTTTGTGGCGAGGGCGTGCGTAGAATCGTGCGCAGCCGGCTGGGTCGTCTCGGCGTGCCGGAGCAGGAACTGGACGACCTCGTCCAGGAGACCCTTGCCGCCCTTCTCACATCCAAGATCGGCTACGACCCGAGCCGCGGCACCTTGCACGCATGGGTCTCCGGGTTCGCGGCCAACGTTGCGAGGAGCTGGTGGCGAAAGTCTGGAGAGCAGCACCGCGTCGAGTACCCGCTCGACGAAGAGAGCCTCGCCATGAGCGAAGCGGAGATCGCACGGTTCGGCGACACGGTGGCGGAGCCATTCGGCGAACTCAGCCCCCAAGACCAAGACTTGCTTCGGTTTCGCTACGAGTACCGGCTGAGCTTCGACGAAATTGAAAACTTGACCTCGCTTTCAGCGGCCACGGCGAGAAAGCGAGTCTCTCGAAGTCTTGCGCGGCTTCGATCTGGCCATCGCCAGGTCTCAGGTTCACACAACGCCACGTAAGACCCATCTTTCGGAACTTTTTGCCACCCGAATTGTCAGAATAGATTGCTAGCCATCGTGGACTACCGACGAAAGATCGGAAGCCCTGGCGAGCAAACGAAGCCAACGCATGGCTCATTGCGAGCATCGGCCGGTCAGGACTGTCCTCTCCACTGTACCGGCCACTTTTCCGCATGCTGTGCAAAAGTTTTTTCGGTGACGCGTCACTTTGCGTCGAGCCAGGGCTAACCAATTGACAGCCACTTTTCGAACAGTGGCGCAAACGCTGGTTGCGGCCCGAAACGGAACGAGCCACGAACACTTTTGGGCGGCCGAGCGAGCACCTCACTCAGGCCGTTCTTTCTTTGGGAGTCGCTTGCCCTACAGGCTCTCGTAGACTTCCCGCATCTTCTTGTGGGCCCGGTGGAGCCTGGATCTCACCGTGCCGATCGGAACATCGAGCGCATCTGCGATCTCTCGGTAGCTCAAGCCCTCGACATCCGACATCCAGACCACCTTGCGCAGGCTGGGCGTCAGGCTGTCGAGCGATCCGCCAACTCGGTCTCCCAGGCACTCCCGTAAGAGCGCGTCCTCAGGATTTCCGTAGTTCCCTTCCGATTCGAACTCGGGGACGGGAGCCGTCCCGTGAGCCCAGACCGGGTTGTCCGAGGAGACGGTCTGAGGGCGTCGGTTCTTGCGTCGGCAATGGTCGAGGAAGATACGGGTGAGGATCTTCATCGCCCAGTTTTCGAACGGCTTGTCCCCTTCGTAGGTCGCATACCCCTTGCATGCGCGCAACAGCGCCTCCTGGGTCAAGTCTTCTGCGTCGGCCCGGTTCCTGGAAAGCTGGAAGGCGAGCCGGTACATCTTCGAGTAGACCGATCGGGCTAGGCGCTCGAACTGGTCGTGGTCAGAAATCCGGGGCAAGAGAGAAGATGCCATCACGGTGGCGTGTTCAAGTAAACAATCCACAACCTGCAGAGTTCCCGAGCGGTGTGCTTTACTTGGTTTTCCGGCTCCATTCTTGCACGCGGGCCGGAGGTGGGGTTCCATGGAAGAAAATTCGGTAGGCCAGGCACCTGAGAGCGGCCCGAGTGTAAACACCGTGCTCGCCGTCATGATCGAGCAACTGGCTTCGATCGCATGGCAGCGCCTGGGGCTTCAATCCGACCCGTTTTCAGGCAAGACGGAGCGGGACCTCGATCAGGCACGGCGGGCGATCGATGCGGTCGCGGCCATTGCGCCAATCCTCAGTTCCAAGCTCGACGACGATGACCGGCGCCAGATCTCGAACCTAGTAAACGACTTGCGGGCCAACTACGTCAACCAGATTTCGCAAAGTTGACCAGGGCCGCGTTCGCCCGATGCTGGCACTCCTCCTTCCCGAGGAGGTTTGCGATCAGCCCCGAGGCGGCATGGCACCAGGCGTACGGCTCCGAGCACTTTCGGCCCGACTGGTCAGCCGAGCTGTACCACCAGGCAGGTGAGGCAGCCGCGATACTCGTTGCGAAACAAGGGACGCAGTCCGGAACCGCCCATGTCTCCGCACTGCTCGGTGAACCGATGCCCGCACGAACCCTTTTGAGCGAGTGTCTGCACACGATGTGCGCGTGCGGCGTTCACACGGTCCGGTTCGGATCAGACCCTGACCACTTTTGGCCCGGTGCGCCGGTTGGGGTCTCCTGGCTGTCCGAGCTGCTCGTACAGGCGGGCTTCACCCTGGGGAGCGAGATCTATGACATGGGACGCGATCTTGACGACTACGCTCCGCTCGGCACGGCGGACGCGCTTGGTGCCTCTGTCGTGCGGTGCAACCCTGCCGACGTTCCCGCCTTGGGCCGGTTCCTGACCGCGGAGTTTCCTGGGCGATGGGAGACAGACACCGTCCGCAAGGCCGCAGAAGATCCCGGCGACATTTTTATCCTTTTGGTGGATGGAACTATTCAGGGATTTACGGTCACTCAGACTCCCCGGAGCAAGCGCCCACACGCTGGCGCCGTCTTTCGTAGCGATCTCGGCTTCGATTGGTGTGCGCTGGGACCGATAGGAGTCGCCGCCACTCTCCGAGGCAAGAGGCTCGGGGACGCCCTGCTTTCGGAGGCCCTGCTCTCGCTTCGCGAGACTGGCGGACGAGACTGCACCATTGACTGGACAGTACTCACCGAGTTCTATGGAAGGCACGGATTCCGGCCGACCGCGACCTATCGGGCCGCCGAGCTCCGGCTCGCACCGGTATCCTGAGCCGAGTGAAGCTCCACGAGTACCAGTCCAAAGACCTCTTCAGCAAGTTTGGCGTGCCGGTCACTCCTGGCGAAGTGGCCGAGGATGCCGAGGGAGCGCTTCGCGCGGCTCAGGCACTGGGTGGCAAGGTTGTGGTCAAGGCCCAAGTACTCATGGGTGGAAGGGGCAAGGCGGGCGGCGTCAAGCTATTTGAGCGATCGGAAGACGCTGCCGCTTTTACGGGCGAACTGATCGGCAAGCGCCTGACCAGCGTCCAAAATCCGGCAGGGATGGTCGTGGAGCGAGTGCTCGTCGCCCAGCAGATCGAGATCGCCGAAGAGTACTACCTTTCCATCCTTCTTGACCGGGCAGAGCAGAAGCTCGTCGTGATGTGCAGCAAAGAGGGCGGAGTGGAGATCGAAGAGGTCGCCGAGCGGAATCCCGACGCGATCGCCCGCCTGTTCGTCGACCCCGCGTGGGGAGCTGAGGACTTTGAGATCCGCGCCCTCGCCAGTCGCGCACAGCTGCCCGCTAGGGTGGTTCGACAATTCGTACCCCTGGTCAAGGCCCTGATCAAGGCATACGTCGAAAGCGATGCAGAGCTCATCGAGGTCAATCCGCTGGCGTGGACCAGCGACGACAAGCTAATTGCCGCCGACGCGAAGGTCAGCATTGACGACAACGCCCAGTTCCGCCATGCCGGATTCCAAGAGACCGCGGACGAGTCAGCCGAAGACCCACTGGAGGCAGAGGCTGCCCGGCAAGGGATCGCCTATGTTCGGCTTGGGGGCGACATTGGCATCATAGGCAACGGGGCCGGTCTCGTCATGTGCTCGATCGATGAGGTGAGCGCAGCGGGCGGAAAGCCCGCCAACTTCCTCGACGTCGGTGGAGGAGCCAAGTCCGAGAGGGTGGAGAAGTGCGTCCGGCTGGTCCTCAGCGATACCAACGTCAAAGGACTCCTCATCAATATCTTCGGCGGCATTACCCGAGGCGAAGAAGTGGCCAAAGGAATTCTCGAGGCGTTCGAGCACCTAGACCTGAGCATCCCTGTCGTGGCAAGGATCGAAGGAACCGGCGCAGAAGAGGCGCTAAGGTTGCTCGCAGGGAGCAAGATCGTCGGGGCCGCTACGATGCAGGAGGCCGCTCAGAAGGCCGTGTCCCTGTCCTACTCCCAGCCCCTTTCGTAACGGGAAGATAACCCATCGTAACGCGCAGATAGCATTCGGTTGGTAGATGTCTCGACGGAGAGCCCTGAGGCGCGCCTTCACCCTGCCCGAGCCTCAGCTCGACGACTTCGCCGATCCCTTCTACTCAGGCTACGTATGCAAGCGGCCGTGGATCATGAATCTCAGCCTGGATGTGGACGGGTACTCCCGCCTCCTTGGCGGGAGCGGCTGGGAGAGCATCGTATGGAGCCAATCGAGCCAGCGTAGCCTTGCCTCGTTCGAGGACTCGGCCCAGCGGATCGTGGTCACCCCGACCTAGAGCGAGGCGCTCACCTACTCCGAAACCTGCCAGAAGATGGACTAAGTGCAGTTTTGGGGCACTTGGGGACAGCCGTGGTCGGCCGACGAGCCGCCTGGGCGGTGGCGCTCGTCGCCAGCATTGTGCGCCGGTGCTCGGATGATGTCGGGCCGCCAGACCGGACCATCGCCCATAGAGCAGGAAGCCGACATGAGTGACAGATCCTACCCTCCAAAGCAGCAGCAAGCGATGAAGAACGACCGCGTTGACCGAGCAAGGATACACTAGCGACGATGTTGTCCGGAATCGCCGCTAGCGCACTGTTATTGTCACACGACTACCCTCCGACCCGAAGGGTCGGGCATGTGGACTCGTACCACGGAGTCACCGTGGAAGATCCATACCGGTGGCTGGAAGCCCCGATCTCCGAGCCCGAGGTCAAATCCTGGGTAGACGCGCAGAACAAGGTCACTTTCTCCTACCTCGATACGATCCCGAACCGCGAGAGCATGCTCGACGAGCTAGTCCGTCGCGCGAACTTTGAGCGGTACGGTATCCCCAGCCAGGAGGCAGGCAAGGTCTTCTACACCCGCAACAATGGGCTGCAAGCCCAGGACGTGCTGTATGTCGCAGACTCCCAAGGCAAGAACGAAAAGGTCCTCCTCGATCCGAACACGATGAGCGACGACGGTACCGTCGCCCTCGTCGGTACGGACGTATCCCTGGACGGCCAGTACCTGCTGTACGCGACCAGCAAGTCCGGATCGGACTGGTGCACGTGGAGAGTCCGGAGCATCAGGTCCGGCAAGGATCTACCCGACGTCGTCGAATGGTCAAAGTTCGGCAGCGGTTTCTTCGACAAAAAGGCTAGCGGCTGGTACTACCTGACGTTCCCCCGACCGAAGGAAGGCGAGGCTTTCGTCCAAGCGAACGTCGAGCCAAAGCTCATGTACCACAAGCTCGGGACCAAGCAGTCGGAGGACAAGCTCGTCTTCGAGATCAAGGAGCACCCTGACTGGTATGTCTGGCCCTCGATAGACGAGGCTCGCGAGTACGTCTACCTCCATGTCAATGAGCCGGGCAACCCCTATAACCGACTATGGGGCCTCGACCTGGCCAGGCCCGAAGAAGCGTATCAAAGGCTTGCCGACCCGGCCGACGCCGACTACTTCCCGATCCATCGCGATGGAAGCTCCCACTGGATCCAGACCACGAAGGACGCGCCGCGAGGCAAGGTGATGCTCGTCGACACAGTCCGAAAGGTCGGGCCGCGAGAGATCGTCTCCCAGCGCCAAGAGAGCCTCGAAGGGGTGAGCGTCGTACACGGCACGTTGATCTGCCGCTATCTCAAAGACGCACGGGCCGAAGTGCGAATGTGGACCTTGGACGGGGACGACAAGGGCGAGGTAAGCCTGCCGGGCTCCGGTACGGTCTCGGGGTTCAGCGGTAAGTCCAGAGACAAGGATACGTACTACAGCTACGTGTCGATGGACTCGCCTGAGACCACCTTCAAACTTGACGTGGCCCAAGGCAGGTCAACCGTGTTCCGCGCCCCCAAACTGCCGATAGACACTTCAAAGTACGAGTCGTCGCTCGTGTTCTACACCAGCAAGGACGGGACGAAGGTGCCCATGTTCCTAGCCCACCGGAAGGGGCTCTTGCTGGACGGGTCGAACCCTACGATCCTGTACGGCTATGGCGGGTTCAATATCCCGCAGAAGCCTTGGTTCTCCACAAGCAGGACTGTCTGGATGGACATGGGGGGTGTGTTTGCCGTGGCCTGCATCCGAGGAGGGGGGGAGTACGGCGTGGAGTGGCACCACGCCGCCCTGAAGACGAAGCGACAGAACGCTTATGACGACTTCATCGCCGCTGGCGAGCACCTCATTTCCCAGAAGTACTGCTCGAGCGGGACCCTCGCGATCATGGGGGGCTCGAACGGCGGCCTTCTGGTCGGTACGGTGATGACTCAGCGGCCCGATCTGGCACGCGTGGCTCTCCCCGCCGTCGGAGTCATGGACATGCTTCGGTTCAACCAGTTCACGGTGGGCAAAGGGTGGGAGGCCGACTTCGGCTCGCCGGAGAACCGGGACGAGTTCTTTGCCCTGTGGCGGATCTCGCCGTACCATAACCTGCGAGCCGGAACCGACTACCCCGCCACCCTCGTGACGACGGCCGACACCGACGACCGAGTGGTCCCCGCGCACTCGTTCAAGTTTGCCGCAATGCTACAGGCCTGCCACAAGGGCACGGCGCCGGTGATGATCCGGGTCGAGACCTCGGCCGGCCATGGAGCGGGCAAACCGATACGGGTCGCTCTGGCAGAGATCGCAGACGAGTACGCCTTCGCCATGCACAACATGGGCAAGGCCATCCCGCAACGGTTTGGCAACTAAGCTGCCGGGCCTGGCGCAGGGAGCAATCCTCCCCGCGCCAGGCATGCAGACTTAGGCCGCGCGCTTCGGCTTCGGCCTGGCGCGGTACTTCTCGTAGAGCCTGGTCTGCTTGTTCTCCAGCGAGACTTCCCTGCCCTGGATCCAAGCGCGAAGCACCTTGGTCTTCGTCTCGATGATCTCGCCGTCGGTGAGGATCACGGTGCCGTCGAGACCAGGTTGGATGGATCCGAGACGCCCTTCGATCCCCAGCACCTCGGCAGCCCGAAGCGTCACGAGCCGAGCCGCCTCCTCGCGATCCACCCCGTAGGCTGCGGCCCACCCTGCCTGGTCACGCAATTGGCGGACGTCTTTGTCGCTGTTCGTCGTGAGGCAGAACCGGACTCCCGCCTTGGAGAGCTTGGCGGGCAGGCCATAAAAGTGGTCGGTCGGTAGTTCGCCGTTCGGCGTGTTGTACACGGCGGCAAGGCAGATCGGAACCTGCTTCTCGGCGAGCCACTCAGCGATCTCTCCCGCGCCCGAGCATCCGTATAGGACGACCCGTACGCCCTCGGACTCCGCCCAAGCCACTGTCGACTTGATGTCTGCGGCAGAGTTGACCGAGAGCATCACGGGCAACTTGCCGGTAGCAACGAGGAGCATGGCCTCGTGCCCCATGTTGCGGGGCACGGGTTTGTCCGGCGTCGCTGCTCGCACCGACTTCGCGTACTCCAGCGACTCGTCCATGAGCCTCTTGAGGGTTCGAAGGGCAGCATTGGGTTCGGCCTGTTGGCCGCTCTCTTGGATCGCTCCGGAGGTGAATTCCTCGTCGTGATGGTGCTCTTCGCCCATCTGCTCGCAGAGGCAGCGCTCGTCCTGCCCGAAGCCGCCCTGGCCGCCCCCGGCCGAAAATGCCAGGGCAACGCCGCCCTGCACGGTGATGTCCTCCCAAGTGAAGCCCTCGGTATGGATGAGCGCAGCCTGGCCCGAGGCACCCGAGCCGCCGGGCCGAACGAGTGCGGTCAAGACGCCCTGGTGCCGAGCGACCCCGAACGTCTCCCACTCGGGATTCATGGCGCGCTCGACACGGTAGTCGGGATGGAACGAGCCACGCTCGCTCGAGTCGTCGCTCGCAGGGACTTGACCGATCTCGGCCATGCCCAGCGTCGTGATCGGATCAATGAGGCCGGGATACAGGTGCTTGCCGCGACCGTCCACGCGGGCTGCGCCCAGGGCACCAAGGTTCCTCCCCACGGAGGCGATCCGACCGTCCGCGCCAAGCAATACGTCGCCGACAAAGGGATCCCCCACCATAGGGTGGACTGTCGCTCCGGCGATCAGCGTAGCCGTCCGCGGATACTTCAACGAGCCCGGTTGCGAGCGGACCGGCCCGATGCCAAACTTCGCGGTGCTGGCCGCTTTCGGCTCTGCATTGGCCGGAGGCGTTGCAGGCGAAGCCGGCTTGGCACCGAGCAGATCCTTGGCCCGCCCCAATTCGGCCAGCCTTTCGTCGCGCTGGCGAGAATCGTCGGCGCGGTCAAATCGCTTCACCCCGTCCACGTAGGTCTCCAGGCAGACAGCGAAGGTGCTCGTGGGATCGGCGGACCATACCACGAGGTCGGCCGTCTTTCCCGCTTCGACCGAGCCGGTCTGCGAGTCAATTCCCAGTTGCCGGCAGGGCTCGATGGTGACGAAGGAGAGCGCCTTTTCCGGGCTCGTGCCGCCGTAGCGGATTGACTTGGCCGCCTCCAAGTTGAGGCGCCGGGCGTGATCGCCGCTGTCGCTGTTGACGCTGACCGAGACGCCGCGCTCAGCCATGAGCGCCGGGTTGAAGGGCACTGCGTCGTACGCTTCAAGCTTGAACCCCCACCAATCGGCGAATGTGGATCCTCCGACCCCGGCCTCCGCCAGTTCGTCCGCGATCTTGTAGCCTTCGAGCGAGTGCTGAAGCGTGGCCAGTTTGCCCCCAAACTCATCGATCAGGCGGATGAGCCCAAGCATCTCGTCCGCGCGATAGGCGTGGCTGTGAACCCACCGGGTTCCGGCAACCACCTCGCCCAGGGCCTCGAGCTGGAGGTCGCGCCGAGGCTCGGCTGGGGAAGCGCCCGAGCGAAATGCAGCCCATTCGTCGTTGTACTCCTTGCCTAGCTGGAGCGCACGGCGGATGGACTCTTCGACCCCCATCCTTGTACGGGGCCGCCAAGTCAACAGTGTGGTTCCGATCGGCGTTGCACCTCCTCCCGTGGAGTCTTCGCGGATCGGGTTCTGGCCCAATGCGAACTTAACGCCTGGAGGCGCTCCTCGCACAGTGAACTGGTCCGCAGGCAAGCCCCATCGCCACTTCACGACGTGGTTCTGTCCGCCAATCGCGTTGGCCGAGCCGTGCAGCTGGTTCGCGCCGACCGTACCTCCCGCCAGTTGCTGATAGATCCCTCCGCTCTGGTGGTTCACCACGTCGCTGATCCGGCACTCGATCGTGACCATGTTCGTGCCCTCGTTCACGCCACCGTTGATGCCAGTGTGGCTGTGGCAGTCCCAGATTCCAGGTGAGATGTGCTTGCCCGTCGCGTCCACGACTTCACAGCCGGACGGAGCCGCGAGTCGCCTGCCGACCTCGATGATCTTCCCGTCCCGAATCAGGACGTCCGAGCCTTGCATCACACCCTGAGGCCCCATCGTCCACACTGTGGCGTTCCGATATAGCCTGAATGCGGGCTCGCTCTCGGCGGGCCGAGGGAAGAGCGAGTAGTTCGGCTTCATCATGGGTACTGCCTCGTCGGGGACGAGCTTGTCCGCGGCCTTGCGCTCCGGCATCTTGAAGTCTCGGCGCTTGCCCGCCGTGAACACGGCCATGACTTGGCTCGAACTGTCCATGCAGTCGCCCTGGAACAGAGCGATATCGGCCCGCTTACCGACCTCGATGGTTCCTGCCAAGTCCTCGATCTTGAGGAGCTTGGCGGGCACGGTCGTCATTGCCGCCAATGCCGCACTCCGGCTCAATCCGGCTCCGACATAGGCCCTGATCCCGGCCAGTGGGTTCGCAATGCTCGCCGGAGCATAGGCAAAGGGGATCCCTGCCCGATCGAGCTCCGCTCCTGCCTGGCTTTCATTGAAGTAGGCGCGGACCGAAGAGAGCGCCGATACGCCAAACTCTCCCTCCAGGCTCGGCTTCGAGGGTACGTCCCCTCGCAACATCACGTCTTTGCCGACGAGCCGGGATGCCAGCGCACCGGCGCCCGACCGGAAGCCTAGGATCGGTGGGAGCGATGCATCGCCAAAGACGTTGCTTGCTGTGTAGTAGTTGACCTCCGTCAGGTCGTCGAAAACGAGTCGCCCAGGCGTGAGCGCGTCCAGGCCTGGCTGGTCGTCGAGCGTCGCCCCGGCCGCCTTCCTCCTGGTCCGCCAGCCTGCGTCCAGCAGGGCCTGCCGCACGAAGGCCACGGCGCCCATGGTCGAGCTCGGATACCCTCCGCCACCTCGGGCGGAAAAGTTCACAGGCACGTTTCCTAGCTCACGCACCACCATCCCCGGATCGAGGCCCTTGCCGCCGAGGTCGTACAGTGCGGTCGTCCGGCCTAAAATCCCGCCGCTCAGGCCGACCTGTGCGAGCCCATACCCGTTGTTGGCCAGGGCGTCCAGCTGGGCCGAAGACTCAACCTTCGCTCGGGAGGTCGGTTCCCCAGCGAGGAGAAGGAGCTTGCGCCCTAACGGGTCGGCGTCGCGCTGGCGCATTGCCTCGGCGGAGTCTCGCGTCTGTTGGCGCTGCGCGGGCGTTCCCGCCTCCGGCTCCTCTGCAGCTGCCGCACCAGAGACCCTCACCGCCGGGTGAACGAACCCCGCGTACGCTTGGAGCCCGGCGCAGTCTACGACCGTAGCCCCTTCCGGTGCCACGATGCCATCGCCGACCGCCGCAACCTTGCCGTCGCGCAAAAGGATTGAGGCTCGCTCTAGCACGACCCCGGGCTTGACGTGGACTCGCGCGTCCTTCAGGAGGGTGGTCGCAGGGGCCTCTTGCAAAACGGCGGCCAACGCAAGCAGGAACATAGGGTCGAATGTACCCCTGAGTCGCCCGGACGCTTCTCTTTACTTAGTGCGCGCGGAAGAACTCGGCGAGAAGGCCGGGAACGTCGCGCGGAAACTCGTGGCCGCCGGGATGGAAGTAGGCGGCAACGTCTGCTCCATCTTTGCCTTTGTACGTCTTGACGTACCCGTCCACCGAGGATGGCGTCGAGTCGCAGCCGTTCGTCCGCATCTGCCGCTGGACGCTGAGCCGTTGGCCGAGAAATGCGACCACCGGATCTTTCTCGCCAGCTACGTGAAACACCGGCTTGGGAGCCAGCTCCTCCAAGAAGCTGGGCGAGCCGCTGGGGCCGAACGCAGCGAACTTATCTGCCCTCTCCTTCCAAAGTAGGTAGGTGAATCTCCCTCCGTTGGAGTGTCCCATCGAGTACACCTTCGATGCGTCGATCCCGTACTTCTTCGTGACGGCAGAATAGACCGCATCAAAGAACCGTAGATCGCGGTCGTCATAGGTTCCTGAGTTCTGTTGCCAACCCTGCTTCTTGCCCTCCGGGTCGGTCTTCCCTGCCGTCGGCAGTCCGTCCATATAGACGACGACTGCTTCCGGCATCTCCTCGTGCATGCGGAACGAACGGCTTGCCTGCCTCATGTTTCCGCCATGGCCGTGGAAGCCGAAGACGAGTGGCGGCGCTTTGGTTTGCGTATTTGGGGCAAAGACCAGATACGATCTCTCGAGCCCAGCAACGTCGATCTTCTCAACCTGGGGCCCGGCAAGCAGGACGAGCAGGAGCGGTACGGTCATATCACTGGAGACGCGAGAAGGAGGCGCGTGTTCACGAACCCAGTACGCCTAGCCTACAATAGGAGTGCCATGCGGACCAGATTGCTCCTCGTTACGGCCCTCGCGCTCGTCGCGTGCCTCGCGCCTGCCCAGCAGCCCAGGCTCAAGATGCGGCTTGCCGTCGCCCCGCTCGATTGGTCGTACGCCGACCAGTGGAACATCCCGGCCGGTTTCCGGCAAGGCATCTACGAGAAGCTCCTCAAAAAGCTCCTCGACACCGGGATGTTCGTCATGCTCGAACGAGAAGCCCTTGACGCCCTGCTCCAGGAGCAGGCGATCAAGACTGAGAACACCGGCCAGAGCCAGGCTGGCAAGATCGTGCCCGCCCAGGCCCTCGTCAAGGGCCAGGTCACCGACTTCACCGTCGCCAGCAAGGGCGCGAGCGCGGGGGTCGACGTAGGCCCTGTCCGGATTGGCGGCAGCGCCAAAGAGGCGAAGGTCGGCATCAACGTCCGCCTGTTCGACGTGGACAGCAGCGAGGTCATGCTGAGCGAGACAGCGACCGGGACCGCCGGTGCCGGAGGGATTGGGGTCGGGCTGAACATCGGCAGTACGTACTCGACGCTTGAAGCCTTCGAGCAGAGCCCGCTCGGCAAGGCGACCACCACCGCCATTGACAAGGCGGTCGAGATCATCGTCGCCAAGATGAAGAAGGAAAAGTGGTCGTGCAAGGTTGCAGACTTTGACGAATCCTCCAAAGAGATCGCGATCAATGCCGGAGAGGACGCAGGGATCCAGATCGGCGACGTTTTCGAGATCCACCGCGTCACCCGCGTCATCAAGGATCCCGACACGGGCGCTGTCCTCGGCAAGCGGACGCAAAAAGTCGGAACGATCAAAGTGACCCAAGTGGAGAAGAAGCTCGCCTTCGCCACCTTGTCCGAGGGTGAGGCGGCCCAGGTCGGTGACATGGTCGTGCTGCCCGGTGGCTCCTAGGAAGGAAAGACCTTTGCGCCGGGGACACGGCGAAGCTTGTTCGTCAGACTCCGGGTTCCGTAATCGAGCATGACCAGCGGGGCGTGGATTGCCGAGGCCTCGCGCATGGCGCGGGCCTCGGTGGAGCTCGCGAGGCGGAAGAACCTGTACCTCGGGACGAGGTACAGGTATCGGTGCGTCTCTCCTCGTCGGACGTCGCTCGGGAACTCGACCGCAAAAGCGGCCACGATATTCCTCGAGCGGTAGAGCACCTCCAGAGCCTGCCGACGCCAGGGTTCTGGAACACTCCAAGCCTTCGCCGCTGCAAGCTCGCCGAAGATCTCCATCTGGAACGTCTCCTCGTCGTCGTGCGCCCTCTCCAGGAGACCGTAGAGCCGCTGCGCCGTCTCGCTGTCCTGCAGCGACTCGGCGAGCGCGAGGGCCTCGCCAAGGCACCAAGTCTGGTATTCCCCGGGCTTTGCGGCAGCCATCTCGTAATCGGCGACGGCGCCTTCCGGGTCCGTGTTCCTGCGCTCGGACGCCCGAACGATGAGAGCCACCGTGTTGTCAGGATCGTTCGCGAGTACTCGGGCGGCGACCGGCCCGAGACCCGAGACCCCGCGACGAACAAGCCGGTCGAGCAGGGCGGCGAGCTCGGCGCCCTCGAGCCCTTCTGCCGTCGACGTGTCCTCTCCCAGCGTGTCCAGCTCGCCTTTCGCAGCTGCTTCGCTATGGTCCCGACCGAGTTGCTCCCGAACTCTCGGCCCGTGAGACTCCATGAGGCGCTTTTGGACCAGCGCAAGCTCGTCAGGTTTGAAGAGTATGTCGATCGCCAAGGGACTTCGGGTCGAAGAGAGCTCCGCAGCGTACGCCCGAGCCGAGGCGACGATGTCCGATGGGCGGGGCTCGCCAATCGCGGTAATCCTTTCGACCAGGGACGGATGGGTGTCGTCCTGCATCCGGGATTCCGTCAGGCAGCCCTCCAGGGCAAGTGCCTGCACGTCCTCGGAGACCGGCTCGCGGGCGTTCGCGACGATCCGTTCGACGAAGTTTGAACCCAAGTTGCCGGATTGGATCATCTCGGCGTAGAGGCGCTGGTCGCGTGAAAGGATCTCGGACCCGCTCGCGCCCATCCGGAGCAACGCCGTGGCAGCGGCCCGTCCGGCCACGGCGGTACCGGCTCGGTCCGCATCGAACTCGTTCAGGAGCCGGATCGCAGTGTCGATCGCGCTAAGCTTCCGCGCCTGGGCATAGAGCAGCGGGCGGACCAACGAAGCGGCCAGGTGGGAGGACTCGGACGCAGCCTGCCACGCCGTGCACATCGCATGGATTCGGTATCCCAATGCCCCGTGCCGGCCGACGAAGTGGCCGAACTCGTGCGCGACCACCGAGCGGAGCTCGTCCAGTGTGAGCAGCGCGGTGAGCGGTAACCCGAGGTGAAGAGAGTTGGTCAGTCTGCCGAAGACGCCGACGCGAGGCAACTGACTCGCGGCGGCGTTGAGGTCAAGTCCCAGCCAGATCTCGTCCAGACGCGGGGCCCCCAACTGGGCGGCGACTTGCTCGGACTCCTCCCAGAGCTTCGGGGCGTCGGATTTCTCGACCCGAATGCCGCGATGCGCCTCCGGCCTGCGCAGCAGGGCCGAAAGAAGAGCATACGGGACCGCGAGGACCACGATGAGCAGGATCACAAACCCCGGGATCCGCGGAAGGGTGAGAATGATCCGCACGAGAAGCCCGGCGAGCACAAGGCTCCCGAAGAACACGAGCGCGCTCACTAAAAAGCCGCTCGCGATCGCCCGCTCGGCTCTCCTTCGAAACCCTTCCGGGTCGCTCTCCGCTTCGTTGGCCAAGGTCCGGACGAGCCGGTTGAACTCCTCTCGAGACTCGTACCGTTCCATGCGGCACCTAGCTTATCCGTGCAGACCTATTCAATCAACGCGCCTTGGTCATCGGCGTGGGGCCGCGCGTCCTCCGGTGGCTCGACCGGGCGAGGGGCGAACTCGATGCTGGCAGGCTCAGCAAGTTCAGAGTCGCCCTGCACCCCGAGCTCCTTCATCTGCCTCGCTCTCGGTAGGGCCCTCGAAGCGAGCGAACCGCCGAGATCGTTGTACGCCCCCACCGCCTGCCTCAAGCCGCGGCCCAGCTTCTCGTAGTGCGCCACGACCGTTGCGATGGATTCATACAGCTTCTGTCCCGCTTCCTGTATTTTTCTTGCTTCGCGCGTCGCTTGCTCCTGGCGCCAGCCATAAGAGACCGCCCTGAGCAGGGCCAGCAACGTGGTCGGAGTCGAGATAAAGACGTTGATGCGCAAGGCCTCCTCCACAATGCCGGGACGATGCTCGAACGCGGCCCGGAACGCCGCCTCGCTCGGCACGAACAACACGACGAAATCGGTGGTGTCCGACCTTCTCGCGTAGCCCTTCGAACCCAGTGCCCGTGCGTGGCCCAGCAGCTTGGACGCGTGCGTGGCGAGATGGGCTGCCCGTTCGGCCTCGGTCCCATCCTCCAGGGAGGCGAGGTAGGCGCGCATCGGGGCTTTGCTGTCAATGACGATCGTGCGGTCGCCCGGAAGCTTGACTATGACGTCCGGCCGGACGTTGCCGTCCTCGTCCGCAGTGGTCGCCTGGGTCTCGAAATGGATCCCTTTGTTCAGGCCGCCCATCTCCAAGACCCGCTCGAGCACCATCTCGCCCCAGTTGCCGGCGGTGCCCGTGTCCTGGAGCGCACGGGCGAGGGTGGCGGTCGCCTGCTGGAAGCCGGCTTGCTGCTTGGCGAGCGACTCGATCTGCGACTTGATGTCGCCATACGCCACGGAGCGCTTCTGCTCCATAGCCTCGTTCGCCCGCTGTAGCTCCTCGAGTCGGTCTCGCATGGGCTTGAGCACTTCCTCGGCCTCTTTACGGAGCTCGTCCCGAGACTCCTTCAGGGTGTCGGCGCTCAGTGCCTTGAAAGTGTCCGTAAGCTTCTGCTCGGCCTCTACCAGTAGCTCGCGCTGCCGTTCGATGTGCTTCTCTTGCTCCTCGTACCGGCTCTCCGTCGCTGCCCTCGCCGCGCGCAGGTCCGCGAGCTCGGTCCCGGATTCCCGCAGTTCCGCTTCCAGCTGCCTTGCCCGCTCCGCCTGCACCTTGGCGGCCGAGAGCTCCTCCCTCGCCTCTGCGAGCCGCGCCGTGTCGTTCAGCCGGGCGCGCACGAGCAACCAGACCCCCACGCCGCCGAGGACCACTCCGACGCACACCCACAGAGCTTCCATCGAGACAGTATAGAATCCATCCATGCTTCGTCCGCCGCTCGCCGACCCAGGAGGTGCCCTCCGCACCCTCATGGGCCAGGGCACGGTGGTGATGCCCGGAATCTACGACGCTGTGACCGCCCGCTTGGCGGTGCGGACAGGCTTCCAGGCCGCCTACCTTAGCGGGGGTGCACTCACCAACGCGAGGCTCGGTGCGCCGGACATTGGCCTGCTCACGCTGGACGAGATGGCCGCTACCGCGGCATGTTGCTGCCAAGCCGCCCATATCCCCATCCTTGCTGATGCCGACACCGGGTTTGGCGACGTATGGAACGTCTCGCGGACGGTCATCGCCGCCGAAGCCGCGGGGCTGGCGGGCATTCACATCGAGGACCAAGTGATGCCGAAGCGGTGCGGGCACCTTGATGGCAAGGCCCTAGTTCCCGGGGACGACATGGCGAGGAAGATCCGTTCGGCCGTAGAAGCGAAGTCGAGGCCGTCGTTCGTAGTGGTCGCCAGGACAGATGCCCGGTCGGTCGAAGGAATAGACGGCGCGGTCGGGCGTGCGAAGCTGTACTTGGACGCCGGGGCCGACGCAGTGTTCCCGGAAGGCTTGGAGAGCGAGGCCGAGTTCGAGGCGTTCCGCGCGAGGGTGCCTGGGCTGTTGCTCGCCAACATGACGGAGTTCGGCAAGACTCCGCTCATCCCGGTCTCCCGCTTTGCCGAACTGGGGTATGCGATGGTGATCTTCCCGGTGACCGCGCTCCGCGTAGCGGTCAAGGCCGTCGGTGACTGGTACGGCCACCTGGCTCAGGCCGGGACTCAGGAGGGCTATCTCGACAAGATGGTCACTCGCAAGGAGCTGTACGAGATTGTCGGGTACGAAGAGTACGAGGAGACCGACGGAGCATGGGCCGGGCTCTGAGCCCGTCCAGTCACAATCTTCCTCTTGGGTCGCCCCGAACGACGCGTGCGGTAGCCGGCCCGAACCTCACTACGTTGGACAAGACGGACTGAGCAGAAAGTACTATAGTTCAACTATTATTGAAGTCTTGACCTATAATCCTGCCATGGAGAAATCCGAAATCGCCCCCATGCTCCGAGCACTCGGCGAGCCGACGCGGCTCGCGGTGTTCTCGACGCTGCTCCGGTGCAACAAGCCGATCGCGGTGGAAAGCGACGGCGGAATCAGGGCTGTCCAGGGACAGACCGTCAGCGAAATCTGCTGCCATGTCGGCGAAGGAGAGCGCCCGACCTCGCGCATGACGTTCCACTTGAAGGAGCTGCGCTCAGCCGGCCTCATCGAGACGGAGAAGCTCGGCCGCAACGTCGTGTGCAGGGTGCGGCCCGAGGCCGTCGCCCTGCTCGCCGCGTTCTTTACCGAGTCCGAGAGATGCTGCGCCCAGGGGTGCTGCGCGTGAGGAGCCCAGACCACCTGCGCGACGAGGTGCGAAGGCGATACGGCCAGATCGCGGCCAGCGAAGGCACGGGGTGCTGCGGGCCCTCGTGTTGCGACCCGGTCAGCTCAGGCCTGTACGGGGACGAAGTGTCGGACGTACCGCAGTCTGCGCGTGCCGTGTCGTTAGGATGCGCGAACCCGCACACAGCGGCCGGGCTCCAGACCGGCGAACACGTCCTCGACCTCGGGAGCGGCGCAGGGCTCGACGCGTTGGTCTCCGCCCGTGCTGTCGGGCCGCACGGCCTCGTGTACGGGCTCGATATGACGGACGAGATGCTTGCCCTGGCAGAGCGCAACCGGGCCGAGGCTGACGCCCAGAACGTGCGGTTCTTGAAGGGTTACATCGAAGAGGTGCCCCTGCCGGCAGACTCCGTGGACGTCGTCATCAGCAACTGCGTAATCAACCTTTCCGGCGACAAGGCCCGTGTACTCAGCGAGGCGTTCCGCGTGCTCCGGCCGGGCGGGCGGCTCGCCGTGGCCGACGTGGTGACGGAGGGGCCGCTCCCGGAGGCGATCGGCCGCGACCTGCTTGCCGCAGTGGGCTGCGTCGCCGGTGCGCTAGAACGAGACGAGTACCTGCGCCTACTGGCCGAGGCGGGGTTCGAGGATCCGACGGTCGAACCGTTCCGGAGGTACCGGCTAGAACACGTCCAGGGGCTGGTCAGTCCGGAGGCATTCGAGCAGCTGGCTCCGGCAGAACGGGAAGGGTTGGAAGGACGGGTGATGGGGGCGGTGGTCAGGGCCACGAAGCCTGGCACTGCGAGGACGTAGCAACGCCGTCCCCGCCCTCATGCCGGTGTGGCTACCCCGACCGGCGCCGGGCGGCAAACCTCGTCGGCTTCCCCCGGTCCGATCAGGGGCCCGGCGAGGCCGGCCGCCGGGCGTGCGGTACCCTCGCCCCGTGCCGAGCCCCTACGTCTTCACGGGCCTGGAAAAGAACGTCGCGATCTACACAGTCCTCGCCGGGCAGATCGGCCCGGAACGGCTCGACTTGCCGACCCACCCAGGGCGCTTCACTGCACGGCAGGCGCTCGCCCATTGGGCCGACTGGGAACTCATCCACCTCAGCCGCATCGAGGCGGCCCTACGCCAAGACCTTGCAGCCGTCCCCGATGTGGACGAGGCAGAGCGCGCCGAGAGCGAGATGTACGGGGAATGGAGCGTCGAGGAGTGCGTCGAACGGTTTGCAGCCGGGCGCACCTTGTTGCTCGGCCGCCTTCGCGGCCTTGCCCCTGGGGACAGCGACCGACGCTTTACGCACTCCTTCTTCGGCACGCTTTCGGTGGGCGACTATTGCGGCCACATCCTCGGCCACGACGCGTACCACGTCCAACAACTCATCGAAGTCGTGCTGCCCTAATGGATGACCTGGTCGCCCCAGCAAGTCTGTAGGTAGTCAATTTGGTACGTGTGGGCCACCGCGTGCACCCCGGGCAAGAACATCAGTCGCTTCATCGGCATCAGCCAACCCACGGAAGTATCGAAGACGAGCTCGATCGCGTCAGGAGTCAGGGTGTCGAGCGCGGCGAGAACCTTCTCGGTGTTCGCCCGAAACTCTTTCTCCATCTCGGCAGGCGTCGTTAGCAGGCTCTCCTCGGCGACGAGGCGGGCGATCATGGCTGGGATCTCGTCGCCGGTCGGGAGTTGTCGTTCGCGGATCATTTTCGCGAAGTTTCCAGCCGTCACCGCCGTATGGGTCGCGACCTGCATGGGAGTCTTCGAGGTCGGCGTCGGCGTCCAGTGGAGCCGGTCTTCCGGAACGAACGAGAAGACGTGCAGAAACTGCTCCATGCCCGACACCGCAGACTCCTTGCAATGCTCGACAAGACAATCCCTCTTCTCCTGAGTCATGGTTCCGATCATGGTACCGAGCCAACGTGCCCCCAAGTCCGTCCCCGAGGGAACGATTCACCGACGGAGAGCCTCCTGGGGCAGATGCACTCCTTGCTTGCTTGCTTGGGCGGCATTCGCTGAAGGTCTTCTTGTCCCACTTGGGTTCGGCCAAGCCGTAGGAACCTGACCGCAGAGCCCTCTCCGCTCCGTGGGGACCGCAGGCAAGACTCGTACCTCTCGCTCCGCAGGGCGGCCCCGCGCGAAACCGATCGTCGCAAGCGCGTGAGCCTTGAGAACAGGATCGGCGATCGGCTGAGGATTGCCCCCGGCTCTCTCCCCGGTGCGTCAGAAACCTCTCCCCGGGGTGGTCCATTTGACAAGCGCTATCGGCCGGTTCGCTTGGGCCGGTCCGTCCTCGACCCGCACCGCAACATAGGACGGCGACCAGGGCGCGTTCCTCCTCGGCGGGTCCCGCGCTCCTGACCCTCCGAGGCACCCAGGTCACCGATGAGGGAGTCGCCGAGTTGAGAAAGGCGCTTCCAAACTGCCGGATCGTCCACTCAAGCCACGGGCTTGCCAAGAGACACTTGGGAAACGTCGGCGGGGGGCGACTCCCGCCGGCCAGTGTTCTGTGTGGACTGGCAGGAAGCCCCTTGCGTGCCGGCGGAAGGTCTCGGGCTCCCGCCAGGTCACGTCCTCGTACTTGCGCATGAGGTCGAAGTACGCCTCGCGTTTGGCATAGCCGTCCAAAGCAATGGTTTTTTGACCCGGGCGGCGTTTTCGGCGACGCGGGCGGCGATCGCCGCCACATCTGCGGGCACGGCGTAGGTCTGGGCAAAGGAAGCGAGGGCTGTGTTGAGGTCGCAGTTGGCTTCGATCTGCGTGACGTACTGAGGCCTCTCTGTTCTCCTTGCTTGTGTGTTTGCCGGGGCCTAGGGAGGATGTTCCACGCCTTGCGGGAAAGTTGATGCGCCCGGCGTCAGGCACGCCGTGCTTGGGCTAAGGCATGCCACGCTTGGGCTCAGGCATGCCGTGCTTGGGCTCAGGCACGCCGTGCTTGGTCTCAGAAATGATGCGCCTGGGCTCAGGCACGCCGTGCTTGGGCTCAGGCACGCCGCGCCTGGGCCCGGGTTTCCGGAGTGTTGGCCCGGGTGGCGCTTAGCGCCAGCGGGGGAGATGGCGCACAGCACCGGAGGGGGCCTTGTTGCGCTATGCCGGCGCTGGTCGGCCCCCTCTGTCCCCCGGCCTGTCGCCGGGGTCCAGCTCCCCCGTTGCGCCTGCGTTGAAACGGGGGAGGAACTGGCTCGGGCCGTTACCCGTCGTCGGCTCCCCATCCATCCCAGCCCAAGCGCCCGTCCCACCCAAGAGAAGGTATGAACGATTCGCCGCCGTCGCGACACTCAAGGTCTATGCTGTCGTTCCTGATCGCCTCCGCCGCCATGGGTTCCGGCGCCGCCCCGCCCGTCGGCACAAGGGCGCGATCCGCCCCCAGCCCCCAGTTCCGCTCACCACAGTCCCGTTCTTGCCGGGCACGAAGTGCGACGGGGTGGGTCTGACGAGCCTCGAAGGCCTGACCTCGCACCGGGGGACCCGTTTCGTCGGCACAGACGCCCGCCTCTATCGTTCGACCGTCCGGCGGAGCCCCGAGTCGGTCGCCAAGACCTTGGTAGCGTGCGCAGGGCGCTCAGGCTATGCGCGGACCCTGTACGGAAGCTACTTTAACGCAGGCGAGAGGCTCTTCGAGGCGGAAGTGCACCCCTTGGGCGCACGCGAAGGCACGTTTGCCCAGGTGACGCTCTGTTGGACCGAAAAGGGCAGCTCGCGGGCGGTCGCACGAGAGCAGTTCTGACCGAGCCAGGTTCCCACCTCGGAATGTCGCGACCGCAAAAGACATAATGACGCTGAGTGGCGACCGACGTCCGACCGCTTCCGACCGACAACTTCGACCTCTGGTTCACGAACCGGGTCAAAGAGATCGGGGCCTGGCGCACGCTCCTCAACACCCCGGCGGGCCAGCCCGCCCGCTCCCAGCACTTCCGCGGCGTGACCGGCTCCGGCAAGACCCATCTCCGCCGCCGGTTCGAGCAGCTCTCCCGGACGGCGGGCGTCCCCTACGTCACCGTCGAGCTCGACCTTAACAAGGGCGGGGCGCAGAGCGTCGATCTGACCGTGCTCGTCTTCCGCCTCGTCTCGGAGCTCGGCATCGAAGCCCCGCGCACGATGCTCGCCCTGCTCCAGATCGCCGCCATGGAGTCCGGCAACACCGTCGAACAGTCCAGTTTCGCAGCCGAGCTCGGTGCGGAAGCCTTTGCCGCGACCTTCGACGCAATCCTTGACCGGTTCGAGTCCCTCAGCCTTGGCGGCATCGCCGCGACCGTCCTCAAGACCGGGTACGACCGCGCCAAGAAGGCCAAGGAGCCGCTGAACCGCTACCTCAAGACCGAAGAGGGCAAGCGTGACCGTTCCTGGATTACTACACGCTCCGGGTCGGCCGACATTCGAGACGACCTCTATTCCCGGCTTGCGTTCGACCTCGAGCAGGCCCTCCCGAGACCGAAGTACGCCGTCCAAGCCGTCCTCTTCTTGGACTCGGGCGAGCATGGGGGCGAAACGCTGCCCTGGGTGGACGACCTCGTCCAAGAGTGCACTCCGAAGGGCGGCCATCCCCGCATCGTCGCCGCTATCTTCGGCCAGAACCCGATCGAGTCGAAGCTGGATCTGGCGCAGCACAACCTCTCCGGGTTCCTGCGCGGCGATGCCGAGGCCTACTGTCGGGACAAGCGGAATGTCCCTGCCGTACAGGTCCAGGGCGCGCTCGACGTCGCCCGGGAGGACGGCTCGGAGGAGCGGTTCCACGTTTACTCCCTCGGCCTCTACTGCGACGCCGCGCTCGACGGCAAGGGCGACCTCGCCCGTCACAAAGACGACGACGAGGACCCCGCCAGGGCGTTGACGAACCGGTTCCTGCGCCGATTGGACCCCGCCGACCAAGGCTTCCTCCGCCGCCTCGCCCTCGTGCCCACGTTCGACAAGGAGGCGGCCTGCTTCGCCTGCGACACGGGGCCGGACGAAGAGCGGCGCGAGGCGAAGATGGGCTGGCTCACGGGCTATAGCTTCGTCCAGCCAGCGGGTGAAAGCGAGTGGCGGCTCCATGCCGTGATGCGGAGGGTGCTTGCTGAGACGAGCAAGCCGGAAGACAACCAGCGCCGTCACCGCGAGTGGCTGGACCATTGGTCCGCGCGCTCCCAGGCCGCCACCGACTCCGCCGGCGCGCGGGCTTGGCACCACCGGTTCGCCCTGAGGCTAAGCGACGCAATGGGAAAGTGGAGCGAGGTGACGGAGGCGGCGATGCGGCGCGGCGACACCGCCACCCATGCCTGGCTCGTGGACGTCGCCCGTCCCCTCGTCGCGGCCCCCGTGCTCGGTGGGATGGCCTCGACTGCGAAGGCCCGCGCCACCTCGCAGCACGATTGGGCTACGGAGTCTCAGGTCGCCACCATTGGGGACATCCGTTCCCGGCTCGAGGAGGCGGTCAAGGCTTTCGAGTCCGCCCTCGAGGTCCGCACCCGCGAGGCCGCCCCGATGCAGTGGGCGGCGACCCAGAACAACCTGGGGAACGCGCTCGCAACCCTCGGCGGGCGCGAGGAAGGGACGGCCCGGCTCGAGGAGGCGGTCGCCGCCTTCCGCGCCGCCCTCGAGGTCTACACCCGCAAGGCCGCCCCGATGGACTGGGCGATGACCCAGAACAACCTGGGGAGCGCGCTCCAAACCCTCGGCGGGCGCGAGGAGGGGACGGTCCGGCTCGAGGAGGCGGTCAAGGCTTTCGAGTCCGCCCTCGAGGTCTACACCCGCGAGGCCGCCCCGATGCAGTGGGCGGCGACCCAGAACAACCTGGGGAACGCGCTCGCAACCCTCGGCGGGCGCGAGGAAGGGACGGCCCGGCTCGAGGAGGCGGTCGCCGCCTTCCGCGCCGCCCTCGAGGTCTACACCCGCAAGGCCGCCCCGATGGACTGGGCGATGACCCAGAACAACCTGGGGAGCGCGCTCCAAACCCTCGGCGGGCGCGAGGAGGGGACGGTCCGGCTCGAGGAGGCGGTCAAGGCTTTCGAGTCCGCCCTCGAGGTCTACACCCGC
>JBFWOL010000001.1:638659-914830 GCA_050250535.1 Fimbriimonadaceae bacterium
GGACTGGGCGATGACCCAGAACAACCTGGGGAGCGCGCTCCAAACCCTCGGCGGGCGCGAGGAGGGGACGGTCCGGCTCGAGGAGGCGGTCAAGGCTTTCGAGTCCGCCCTCGAGGTCTACACCCGCAAGGCCGCCCCGATGGACTGGGCGATGACCCAGAACAACCTGGGGAACGCGCTCCAAACCCTCGGCGGGCGTGAGGAAGGGACGGTCCGGCTCGAGGAGGCGGTCAAGGCTTTCGAGGCCGCCCTCGAGGTCTACACCCGCGAGGCCGCCCCGATGCAGTGGGCGACGACCCAGAACAACCTGGGGAACGCGCTCAGGGCCCTCGGCGGGCGCGAGGAAGGGACGGCCCGGCTCGAGCAGGCGGTGGCCGCCTTCAGCGCCGCCCTCGAGGTCTTGACCCGCGACGCCGCCCCCCACTACCACTCCGTCGTCCAGCGTAACCTCGCTGAGGCGCTCGAGTTGATCGAGGAAAGACGGCAGCCCGGTACCTAGGTTTGGACGGGCCGCGCTTCAGCGCGACGGACAGTCCGCGAGGCCAGCGACCAGGCTAACGCCAAGCGGCGGAACCTAAGAAGCGGGCCGAGCACCACGGCGACAATCTATCCGGGCGGCGACGGCCAGGTGCTGACGCTCCGGGCGGCCGAGCCCATCGGCCACCCGACCGCCCTCTTCGCGACCACGTCGGCCCGATGCTGTCTGCTCGGAACGACGAAGACTGGCGGTTCCAGTCTCTCCCAAACGAGTTTGGCCGGATACCACAACTAGCTGCAACTGGCTTTGAGCAGACGTAGGCGAGGGCCGACCTGTTTGGGTCGGCCCCCACCGAGGCGCAATCCTTGTGCCGATCCCAATGACGGCTACCCTGGGGATAGGTTCCCGGGCGGGACGCGTGCCAGGTGGGCGCCGGTTTGCCGATCGCCGTCTCGTCCGCCTTTCTCGACGCAGCTTTCCCCCCCGGCCCGGCCCCACGGCCCAGGCAGTGCCGTAGGTAACCTTCCAGCTACGTAGACCAGCCTCAAGAGCGAGACCCCACAATGAGCGCCACCGCAGCCTATCCGAACTACAGCCCCGGTCTCCAGGGCGTCATCGCCGGCATCACCACCATCAGCCAGATCGACGTCGAGACCAGCAGCCTCACCTACCGCGGCTATAACGTCCACGAGCTCGCCGAGCACGGCTGCTTCGAGGAGACCGCCTACCTCCTAATGAAGGGCCAACTGCCCACCCAGGCCGAGCTTGACGAGTTCAAGCGACAGATGGTCGCCGGGCGCTCCGTCCCCCGCGAGGTCTGGGAGGCCATCAAGCTCTGTAGCAAGGACATGCACCCGATGGACGTCCTCAAGGTCGGCTATGGGGTGATGGCGGCGACCGACCCCGACTACGCCATCCCTGCGACCGACGGCGAGGCGAACCGTCGCAAGGCTATGCGGATCGTCGCTTCTGCGGGCACTCTCGTCGCAGGCGCATGGCGCATCCGCAACGGCCAGGAGCCCATCGAGGGCGATCCCTCGCTCGGCGCCGCCGCGAACTTCCTCTATATGTTCAGCGGCGAGCGGCCAGACGAATTCTCGGCCAAGGCGATGGACACGTCGTTTACGCTCTACGCCGAGCACACCTTCAACGCGAGCACGTTCGCCTGCCGGGTCTGTGTCGCCACCTTGAGCGACCTCTACAGCGGCATCCTTACCGGGATCGGCACCCTCAAAGGCCCGCTCCACGGCGGCGCGAACGAGGAGGCGATGTACATGCTTCAGCGCATCGGCAGCGCCGACAAGGCCGAGGAGTGGACCCGCAACGCCCTCGCGAACAAGGAGAAGATCATGGGCTTCGGCCACCGCGAGTACCGCAAGAGCGACTCCCGGGCAGGCATCATGACCAAGCTCGGCAAGGAGCTCGGGCGGATCAAGGGGAACACCCAGTGGGGCGACATCGCCGACGTGATGGAGCGGGTGATGTGGGACGAGAAGCAGCTCTTCCCGAACGTGGACTTCCCTGCGGCCTATGCTTATTACTTGATGGGGATCCCCATCCCGCTCTACACCCCGATCTTCGTGATCGCGCGGACGAGCGGCTGGTGCACCCACATGATCGAGCAGCTCGACAACAACCGGCTGATCCGCCCCTCGTGCATCTACGAAGGCCCTGCCCCGACGCCGTACGTTCCGATCGGCTCGCGGTAGCGAGAATCGGAGAGTCTCTGGCCAAGGATTGACAGCGGCGAGGGCCGCGCTGTACACTCTTCACATGAGTGCGGTGCGGTGCGGTGCGGGGCGGTGCTCGTGCTGTGCGCGGCGTGGGTTGCGAGTGCGGCCCAGTGGATCGTACTTGATCCCATCCTGAACGGCACCCACGAGCTCCGCGGCTGGAAAGTGGTCAATGGCTCGGTCGTCGCATGGAACGAGGACTTCCCTTGGACGGAGCTCGCGTTGCCGGACGCCGCGTACAATCAGACGAGCGAGTCCCTCACCGCCACCTGGACTGCACAGGGCACGGCGAAGCTACGAGTCAGATGGACCGGAACATTGCCTGGGCCGCGTGAAGTTTGGGCCAAGGTCACGGCCAATGCCGGTTGGAACCGCCACGAAGGGAGCGGCCCATCGAGCGGCACCGCAGGCAACGGCATCGGTGCCCCGTACGTCCCCGGCTTCAACTCTGGCAGTAGCTCCGGCGAAAAGTGGCTAAGATTTCAGCGGGTAGGCACGGACACGTACGAGGTGACGATCACGCAGTACGCGATGGGATCAGTGACGGGGCCGATGTCCGCGGTAACGGCCGGACGAGCAGCATCGGTTGGAAACGTCGGCGAAGTCGGCTTCGAGGTCGAGAGCCTGTTGTTCTCCAGCGCGGTCGGCGGCCTGACCGATTGGAACGAGAACTTCCGAGGGACGGGCGGATCGCCGTTTCCGGCTAACGGGATCCTCCTGGACGCCGATGATAGACTCGTGGCCTATCCCTTTCTGCATATCAAGGGGACTCAGGTCAGCGCAGGGTTGACGCACAGAGTGAAGTCGCCGGGCCCGACGTACGAGCTTACGGGCCAGCTTGGCGCATCTCCCACGTTCCCATGGCCGCTGCAGACGCTGGCGACGAACTCATGGCTGACCGCCGTCCATTCGCCTGAGTCCTCCTTGCCGTTCACCGTCGGCTTCGATTGGGTGCAGAACTCAGAGTTTGACGCCGACCTGGGCGCACCGTTCGGCGCCCTGGCTCGAGGCATGCCGGACGCCCACCCTGGTGGCGGCATTTTCGGCCTTGTATTCCGGGTCTTCGGGGCGCCGCTCGGCGAGTTCCCGACCTACAAGCGGGTGCGCGAGGTGGTGGGCCGGGCCTCGGGGGCGACGACGGAGTACGAGGCGGCCGACCAGGTCAGCCAGTGGCTCGCCAGCCTGGCCGACGGGCCGGACACATGCGCGGCCGGTCTGGAGTGGGCTTTGCTGGACTCGGACGTGGAAGTCTCCGGGCTCTGCGACGACCAGGCCGTGCTCATGAAGCGGTGCCTCAACTTGATCGGCGTTCAGGCAGAGGCGAAGAAGCTCCACGCTTGCACGACGTGGGCAGGGCTCTATACGCTGACTTCGAGGCCGTACACCGGCCCTCCTCTGCCCACAGGCGTCCTGGTTCCCAGCGAGTATCTTGCCTTTCGGCACGACTGCGACCAGGTGGAGCTCTGGGAAGGTGTCTGCCGCGCCGCCGACGAAACTTGGGCGACCTACCCGCTTCACCACGAAGCTACTGACGAACTCTTCTACATTTGGCTTCGATCGAGCGGTTGGCAACAGTACTGGTATAGAACCACGGTTTTTAGAAAGGACGGGACGGTCTACGCTCCGGCCACCTGGATAGGGGATCCGGTGCCCGGACCGAACGGAAGTTGACTGGAGGATGAAAATGCTAACGACTATAGTCTTTACTTTTGCAGCGTTCGGCACCGGTGCAAGCGGGGGCCAGCAGGACGACCAGCCGAGGATGGCTGCCGCCGAGCGGGAGTTCTTGCTCGGTCGTGATCTGTCGATCCGTGATTCGCTCGGACTGACGCTCCAAGAGATTGAGCAACCCTGTGCCGAGCGGACGGACGTTCTTGGTGCTTGGACACTAGATAGCCGGCACTGGATGTCGAGAGTTTTTCGGCGAGAGGTTCTCCCAGACCCAAGCGACATCTCCTGGAGCGGCAGCACCCTCACGAACCGGATGGGGACATGGGAGCACGTGAACGCAGTGTTCCGGCTAGCCGGGAAACGAGCCTGGTGGGCAGACGGATTCACGAACGAAGATCCCCGCGCTACAAACCCGTTTTGGCTCTGGATTGAGCTCGATGGCGGCGAGCTGGACACGAGCAGCCGGGAGGGTATCGAGGCGACGGTGGCCACCTTCGTGGAACGAGTCTTCACGAAGTATGATGAGTCGGCCCTGATCACAGCAAAGGTGTGGAGTGAAGCGACAGAAGACAACTTTGGCTATTGGAGCCTTATCGTCGGTCAAGATGTTCCGGACCGAGTCCCTAGCCCGTGTGGCTGGATGAAGTCGATGGGAGTCGATACAAACGGGAGGCACATGTTTGTCACGGTCCTGATGTGCACGGACTCCACCTTCAAGTGGAACAAAGGAACCGAGTACTTTCCTGCGGCGAACATGGGCTACCGGCGCCGTTCGCGCTTCACTGGCGAACCGATCAAGTACGCGCCCGAGCTCACAACGCCCGGCTATATCGGTCGGGGCGGCAGTTAGGGGCCAAGCTCGGCAAAGAGCTCGGGCGGATCAAGGGGAACACCCAGTGGGGCGACATCGCCGACGTCATGGAGCGGGTGATGTGGGACGAGAAGCAGCTCTTCCCCAACGTGGACTTCCCCTCGGCCTGCGCGTACTACCTGATGGACAACCGCCCTACATCCCGATCTTCGTGATCGCGAGGACGACAGGCTGGTGCACCCACATGATCGAGCAGCTCGACAACAACCGCCTCATCCGCCCCTCGTGCATCTACGAAGGCCCTGCCCCGACGCCGTACGTTCCGATCGGCTCGCGGTAAGGGCTCGGAGAAAGGGGGCCGAGCCGTGCTCGCTCGTGGCCGTAAGCGCGCCCATGGAAGTCGCTTGACACGCGCAGGACCAGGGTGCTAACATAGCATTGTATGCGTACACTCTTCGGCGCATCGGCGCATCGGCGCATCGGCGCATCGGCGCATCGGCGCATCGATGTTTATCGTGCTTTGGGCTAGCCTGAGCAACGCGGTCAACGTAGCCATCCAGAAACTTCCTGACACCCTCAGCGGCACCTACAACGAGATCCGATTCGAGGTCTATGTTAATCTCGCCACCGAGACGAGCCTGGTAGAGGTCTGGCTTGAGACCAGCTCTCCCTCACAGCCCCAGGACGAGCTCGACCGGGAGTCGTTCCCGGTGCCCCAAGAGCCACCCAACAACGGGACCGTACCGCATGCAAGCCTCTTCTGCAAGTTCGACTCGACGCACTGGAAGCACAATGAGGACGTCCAGTTCTGGCTCCATGCCACCGTCTGGCACCAAGGCCAGGTCACCTCGATACAACCGATCCTGATCGCGACCAGGCCCGTCTACAATGCGGCAGTGGTCTTCCAGGGCTTGACGAACTACTCGGTGGCTTTGCCTCAGATCATTTTCCCATTCGAAGACCTGAACCACAAGGTGATCAAGGCGAAGGGCGGGAAATGGACCCGAGACCAGTACTATGCGGAACTCGGCCCCATGACCTCTCACTACGTGATGACGCACGGGTCGCACTACGGGAGCGGAGAGGGCTTCCTCATCCCATCGCAGAACCCGGGCCAGCACATCACTGCCGCCGGCGTAGCAGCCAACCTTCCGCCGCCGCAACCGCCTGTCTACTTCGCGTATATCGCCGGGTGCGAGGTGAGCAAGCACAACGAGATCTTCGCACTGGCTTACTTGAGCGAGGCTCCCAGTCTGACGAACCGCGTCGTAGTATCGTTCAAGATCAAGCCGACCGACGCTCAAGCCTTCGCGTTCTTCGACGGAATCATGGAGCGGAGCCTCGCGGGCATGACGGTACATAAGGCGGCAGACGAGGAGTGGATCGAGGGGACGGCTCCGTTCAGGCTGATTGACGAGTATGGAGAGCTTGACAGTGCCGTAGAGTTCACTGGAGACCTAGCCGCACGCATCAAGTGGCTATACGACGGAACTCACAATGTGCACACCGACTGGAAGGACAACTCATGAACTTCTCTTGTATCGCTATCTTGCTCAGTAACACTCCGTTCGCTTCGCAGCCCGACCCAGGCGATGAGTTGATTCTCGCAGTCCGCAACTTCGAAGCCGCGGTAGGTGCTCCGCAAACTCACAAAGAGCAATTGACTAGACTGAGCGGCGCGAGCGACGATCAGCGATTGCTGCATTTTCGGGAAGGACACACAGCTGTGGTCCGCCTTAAGGACTTCCGCGTACGGTCGTACCGTTCAAGGCGGCAATTGGAACATCTTGAAAGGCGACCACGGGATATCGAGCTGCAACTCACATCTGAGCAGCAGATTCGCGAACGCGCAACACAACTCGCCCGAGCGATCGGCCAAGGATCAGGATGGAGGATCGACGAAGTCCGCACCACTGCCGAGAAGCGCGGCACGGGTGAACGGATGGAGTCGTACAGCACTGCGACGGTCACCTTCCGGCGCACCGCCGATCCTCCTTGCTTCCACGGAGGCAACCGGATGGGGTTCGGCATCGATCTGTACGACGGCGCGCTCCTCCACTTCAGCCTCACCGACCACGCAGTCTTCGTCCACGAGCAGGGCGACGTGGGCGAGCAGAGAGTCCGGCAGGTGGTCGCCGAACTTCTCGCCCAGTTCGACGAGGAGTCGTATCCTCGCGAATGGCGGGAACCGATCAGCATCGAACGAGGGTGGTCTGTGCCCGACCTTCCGTGGTTCGAGGCGTACCAGCGCGAGCACGCACGACCGAGCGAGGTCATCCCCGTGTTCCCAGTCTACAAAGTGCACCTCGCCCCCTGCCTTGAGCCTGGCGTCCCGCGCAAAGCGTGGGTCATCGTAAGGATGTCGAACGGGAAGGTACTGCATGCAGACGTCTTCGGAACGTGACGCTTCAGGATCTGGGCAGGTAGTGAGGCGACACCCAGTGGGGCGACATCGAGGGCGCTATGGAGCGGGTGATGTGGGACGAGAAGCAGCTCTTCCCCAACGTGGACTTCCCCTCGGCCTGCGCGTACTACCTGATGGACAACCGCCCTACATCCCGATCTTCGTGATCGCGAGGACGACAGGCTGGTGCGCCCACATGACAGAACAGCCCAGGCAACAACCGGCTCATCCGCCCCAGCTGCATCTACGAAGGCCCCGCCCCTCAGGGTTTTCATCGCCTCCCGCTCATCCAAGAGCACCCTCTCCATCAACCTCTGCTTTGAGGGGGAGGGGGTTGGGTGCTTCCATGTCCTTTTGAGCAAAGCTCAGACGCCGAGAGACGCTGTCAGTTTTGCCGGCTTATGGTGCCCCGTTCGCTGCTCTTTGCAATAGTTTCGCTCATAATCAGGGTCTCGCTAGAGAGGACACCATGAAGAGGATCGCAACCAGGATCACCACATTGTTCGCCGCCAGCCTTTTGACCGGCGCGGCACATGCCGGGAACATCTACGTCATGACGAGCGGGAACCCGGCTCATGACAGCAGTGTCGTCGCAGCGCTGGCAGCCCTTGGCCACACCCCCGTGGTCGGAGTAGCGTTCCACGAGTTTGACGGCACCGTCCCACTCACCGGCTACGACGCTGTCTTTATGCAAGCCAACTACAATTGGACCGCTCATGAAATGCCCAACCTTGGACAACAGCAGTTGGTGGGCTATGTACAGAATGGCGGAGGGCTCGTAACTTCGGAATGGGTGCTTTGGCTGACAGCGTCAGGCTACCTTCAGACGATCAAGGAGATCTTTCCCTCCATCGAGACTGGGAGCTATAACGGTGACACTCAGCACACGCTCACGAGCGTGGATCCGGATCCGACGATCAACTCCGGTTTGCCCGCGACCTTCGATGTGGATGGCGATAGCGTTGCCGGAGGCGAAACAAACATTCCTGGCGTAAAGTCGGGCGCGCTGGTGTTCTATGCCACGGTGCGAAACGGCGCCTTCGTCGGCCTGAGCGGCTGGGACTATGGAAACGGTCGCGTCGCCCAATTCTCCCAAACGGTCAGCGAGCGCTTCGTGGCCCACCCCTATGGCTTTCGGCTCCTAGGAAACGTGATGGAATGGGTGTCGCGTGGCGCGGGCGTACTCCAGGTCAATCCGACGGCTGTCACAGTGCGGCTGGGCCGCATTGAGGCAGGAAGCGTGGCGCAGATCAGCGACATTGACGGAAATGTGTTCCGCGTGTGCAAGTTTATCGTTCCCAATCAGACCGTGGCCCCGATCACCGTCGAGGTCACGGGCACGAGCAGTGTACTGGCACCCACACTATTGGCCTTCCGAACCTACGGAAAGATGAGCGTCAGCGGCTCGTTCTCACAAACGCTCGACATGTATGACTGGACGCTCAACGGGTTCAGCCCGACCGCCGTCACAACGAGTGCGATCGGGAACACCTATCGGGCGGCTGGGGTCGGAGCGAACGTACCGGTCGCGAGGTTCGTCAGCGGCTCGGGCCAGGTTGTTGCCCGCTACCGGATCCGGCAGACTGGCCCCGCGGGCTCGTCCATCTGGTGCTTCGATCTCGACCAGGCAATCTGGCTGGCACGACCCTAGCAAGCCCTCAGAAGGAGATCGCCCCCCCCTTTCCTCGCCCAATCCAGTCAGGCGGGGAAAGGGGGCATGGTCAGAAGGGTTGTCGCCGCCTCGGTTGTCCGGTTGGTTACGGAGGAGCGCGGCGTGGTCGGCCAGCGCGACGGCCCCCGCCCGCGCGAGGTTCTGCTCGACCCTGGCCAGGTCGCGGTGATGCTCGGCGGCGGCGAAGAGTGGACGCCCGTGCCCGGAGACGCCCGGCTCGACGACGAGGAGTGACTAGTCAGATAAAAACTATGAAAGGTATTCCTAGCAAGGCTTGGCGTTAGCCAGCGTCAGCAACGCTTGGAGTGCGCCACAAGGCGCGGTAGCAGTGAACGGATAGGAACTGGGCATTAGCGGTCTACCCGCCGGAGCGGAAGTCCATCAGAAACAGGTCGTCTCCGGCTCGATACAAAGTCACGTCGCGACGACCATAGCGGTCGAGGTCGTCCAAGGTGATAAACGCGCCGGAACGCACGCCCAGGCGCCGTCGAAAGTACAGGCCGATAGTGGAGTTATTCAGCGGCGTTTCGATCGCCTTAGAGTTGTCCTGAGCAACAACGCAGTCCAGTGCCTCCCCGTCATCGGTCAGGATGATGAAGTAGTCGCCCCGTGCTGGTAGGAACCCGGACTTGGCAACAACAGACGGCACGGGGACATAGGCTTGGTTCGGCTCTCTGCGGTCCCGCTGCCCCCATTTGAGACCGGTCGGCAAATGCGCCCGGCCGTGCTGGACGGCCCACCATGGCAATTCGACTGACTCAGGACTGCCTCTCGTGATGCGAAAGCCCGCTGTGCACTACAGTTCACAACGCGTAGTCAACAGGTGTTGCTCGAAAGTGTCGCGAGCTCCGCTCGTGCCCGGACTACGACTCGAGCGGCGTCGAGGAAGGCAGGTGCTCCGTCGATCTGCGCGTTTGAACCAAGCTAGGCGACTAGTACCAAGTTCTTGGCATGCAATGATAGCTGACTTGAACAACGTGCGACTCTGAGCGCTTAAAGGAGAGCTCGTGGATCGGATCAAAGACAGCAGATAAACTCGGAACGGAGTCAAGGTCACAAACTACAGCAAGGGCGTAATTGGCCCGGTGCTCTGCCGCCTTGTTGAACTCATTCTCGGTCATCCGAATGGCTCCCTGTTTGCATCGCAGGCCTTTGACCTCTACTAGGTAGAACGTGCCAGCCACGCTCACCTGAAAATCGTAGCCGTCTCCAAAGAGCCTCGCATCCTCCAAAGTTCCCGCTCTAAAGCGTTCAACATCATTGAAGTTACGGATGAAGTACAGTTCCGCCTCCGCTCCAGTAATCTGCAACTGCCTAAACCTCGACAGCAAGACGGGCGCGACGTCTCCGACAGGAATAGTCGATGATGGATATTGTTCGCGAAGGAACATCTGTACGATTTTTGCGTACTCGACTACATCCATCATACCTAAGACTGAGTCAATGAACTGCTTCCGATGAAGGTATGCTTCGCCCTTCTGCCACCAACCCTTTCGGGTTGTGTCAAAGAATGGATCGAACAGATCCTGCCTGTTCTTTATGGTGCCCTCAGTTTCTGCAACGCCAAGCTCGACCAAGTATCGGTAGAATGCGCTCTTGGTTTTGAACCCAAACTGAGAGACGAACGGACTGCCAAACTTTGAAAGGCCGTACCCGATCAAATTCAACAACTGATAGTTTGGATGCCGGCCACTCTTCCGCATGTTCTTGTAGCGCTTCAAACTTGGCGTACGCTTGGTTCAGTGCCCTACGGTCCGATCTCACTGTCCGGTCGATTCCGAGTCCTCGAGGCTTGGCGCGACTGCTTTGCCGGGGCCCGTCGGCAAAGTCCCGCTCCGGAGCGCCTCCTCGATCTCAAGAACCCTAGAGTCGGGCATCTTCACGGCACTAAAGCCGCAATACGCGCATTGGGCTACAGACTTTTGGTGGATGTAGTTCTTTTCGCATTCGCAGTCCCAATACCTTGGATCAGTCAAGGACTCGCGGACCCTCACCTGTCCCCTCCAAGTTCCGAAGGATCGCCAACGTTCTCCGCGAGAAGCATCATCGGGCGATGGACGTCAAGGGCTCGGACACCGTGCATGTACAAAGGGCCAAAGTTTCCCTTGAGTCCCAATTGCTCGCCAACCGCGCTGTAGTCATTGCACGGGAAGCCGAATGCCAGACAATCGATAGCCGGTAGAGATTCAAAGGCAACCTCTTTAACGTCTGCGCAACGGACCGACGCTGGCGACGCTCCTGGAATGTTGCGGACAAAGGTGTCGCACGCGTCGCGATCGTAGTCTGTTGCCCAGGCGTGCGAGAAGCGAGCCAGGCCCCGGCCGGTATCAACCGATGCCATCGACGCCCCGAGGGCCAGCCCACCTGGGCCGCTGAAGAGCTCTCCAAGTCTATAGTTCATCCGGGACGCCACATCTCTCTGACGCTTTCCAGCGACGGTGCGGTGCCACAGATGACATGATCCCTACCAAGGCACTGCGCGACGGGAGTCTACCATCCACAGTACCATCTTGGGCCCGGTCAGGTCGGCCACGTGCCAGCCAGTTCTCGCGAGGCGGCCGCACGAATCCGTGGGAAGCCAACTCGCACTCGTTACAAGCCTCTCTGACGCCGCGAGCAATTCGCCAGCACTTGTTCGAAGTCGTCCACAGCCTTTCGAAAACCGTCTCCAAACCGCGATTTTTCGTCTCCGAAGAGACTTTTGTCGTCCCGAGCCCTCTGGAGACCGTTGTGGGTCGGCGAAGAATGGACTCAGGTGCCCCACGCGGGCCGGAGAACAAGAATGAGCACATACTACAACGTGAAGAAGGTCGAGTTCGGCCCCTGGATTTCGAACTTCTCGACAGTCTGCGCGGCCAACGCGGCCGCGCTCGAGCTGAACCCGGCAGAGCTGACCGAGATCAGCACGGCCACCTCCCAGTTCAACGCCGCGATTACGGCCCAGCAGACCGCCCGGGCGAACGCCATCGGCGCGACGGCCCTCTCGGACCTGGAGTGGGCCGAGGCCAAGGCCGTCGTCGGCAAGTTCAACGCGATGTTCCAGGCCATCCCCGGCATCAGCCCCGAGCTGCTGGGCGAGTTGGGCCTGACCGTCCCCGGCGGCGGCGGCAGCGTGCCGGTCTATATGCCGAGCGAGCTGAGCGCCCTGGGCTGCTCGAACGGCGTGAACACCCTGCGGTGGCAGCGCAACGGCAACGAGACCGGCACGATCTATGTCGTCGAGGCCGCCTATGACGGCACGAGCGACTGGCAGATCGTGGACAACGTGACGCGCACCAGGTTCGACCACGCCGACCAGGAGCCGGGCCGGTTCGTGCGGTACCGGGTCTTCGCCCAGCGCGGCTCGACCAAGAGCGCCCCGAGCGGGACGGCCTCGGTCTACGACCCGGGCAACTCGAACTCGCTCTCGCTCGCGGCCTAGCGCCGCTCGCCCCTCCTTGCTAGCAATAGAGGGGGGGGGCTTCTAGCGCGTCAGCGTCGGGCCAGCGTGGCCGCTGGCTTCGGGGCGAGCACCCCCAGAGCAGTGCCGACACCGCCGAGGGTCACGTGCGCCGTGGTCACTCAGTCGCCCCCGAAGAACCGGAGCAGCCTTCATCATCGACGCACTCGACTCGCGCGTCCCCGCTACAAACTCCGTTGGTTAGGCCTTCCGCACCGAAGTAGGGCGTATCGAAGGATATGCACGGATTGCTGGAAAAGTAGAAACACGAGGACAACCCGCACTTTCCATAGCAACAGCCTCCAGGAGAATTGTAACAGTTGTTGTATAGGTAACCGGAAACCCAGCGCCAGCACGGCGTATGGCACTCGCCCAAGAAACTGGTGCACGTTGTACCCTTACCGAACGGCCGTCCCGACGATGCGGCGGCGACGCCGCCCAGGATCCCGATCACAAAGAGGAGCACTGTCGCCGCTGCCGCACCTAAGCCTGTCTTCACTTCCGCATCAGGTTCCCCAGGCCGGCAGGAGGGGCGAGCTCGAACTCCACTTCCTCCACCGTCCCGTCCCACCGGAGCACCAGCGTACGGCGGGTCTTGCCCACGTTCCGGCCAGGGTCGGTACCAGGGTGAAGGGGATCGAACAGGATGATCTGGCGCGGCCCGCTTGCGAGCCAATCGTCTGCCGACATGTGAGTAGGATTAAGGTACACCATCGCAAAGTCGGAAGCGAAATCGGCGCCGGGCACGTGGGGCTCGTAGAAGAAGTCTGCTTTCTGCACAGTCCACTCGTGGCCAGGAACGCTAAGCTGGATCGGCATCACAGGCGGAAGCCCGGCGTCATAGAAGCTTCGCCACTCTCCCACCGGCTTGGCCGGGTAGTCCTGGCGGTAGAGCACGAGCGCGCGGCCAATCCGTTCCAGCTTGGCCCGGACCTCGGCCGGGTCGGAGTACTGCCGTACCTGCCTCGGCGCGGGCTCGGGCTTCGGGGCGAGCACCCGCGAGCCGAAGGCGAAGCCCCCTGCCGCCAAAGCCAAGGCGACACCGCCCAGGGTCACGTGGGCCGTGGTCACTCAGCCGCCCCCGCACAACCGCGCTCGTCGTCGCAAAAAACCCTTGCGTCGCCATTGCAGTCCCCACCTGTGTTCGATTGGGCGACAAAGAACGTTTGCACGTTGGTGCACACCGTCTCGTCCTCGACACAGAAGTACGTGTTGCACACCCCTTTGCAACACCCGCCGCCCCAGTCGTAGCAGTTCTTGAGGTAGGGGTTCTCGCTGACCTCAGGGACACAAGGAGGATCGCATGTCAACCCGAAACTTGCGCATGTGCGGCCCGGCAAAGCGCTGGCTCGACTCGATACCGCGCCGACGAGTGCCGTGGATCCGAAAACGCAGACCGCCAAGAACAGAGGTGAACGGCAGCCCGTCATTGCCTCAACAGCCAACCGCTCGGCTTTCCGGGCTGGTAAGGAACCTCCTCGACACTGCCGTCCCAGCGGAGCACGAGAACGGCCGTTGACCGATCCCTCCTCAAATAGCCCATGTCCGGGTCTGTAAGCACGATCTGCCGCGTCGTGTTGGCTTGCCACAGCTCGCTCCAGGGCCGGTTGGGAGACCGGTACGCAAGCCCGAACTCGGTTCCTACCCGCTGCCCGCCGATCAGGACAGGAGGGTCGAAGTGGATGTCATCGTAGCCGAGCGACCATGGCCTGCCCGGCTGAAGCAGCGTCCGCAAGGTGAACGGCAAACCGGCGTCCTGGTAGTTCCGCCATTCCTGCACCGGCTTGGCAGGGTAGTCCTGGCGGTAGAGCACGAGCGCGCGGCCGATCCGCTCCAGCTTGGCCCGGACCTCGGCGGGGTCGGAGTACTGCCGCTCCTGGGCCGGCGCGGACGCGGGCTTCGGGGCGAGCACCCGCGAGCCGAAGGCGAAGCCCCCTGCCGCGAGAGCCAGCGACAACCCGCCCAGGGTCACGTGGGCCGTGGTCACTGCCCCGCCCCCGGCATCGAACAGCCGCCGCATCCTTGTGCCGGCGGCAAGAGGAGCGGGGCCACCGCGAAGCCGACCGCCGCGACGCCTCCGACCAGGGCCAGAGCCGCAACCCACCGAGAACTCAACCATCGCTCCATGGAAGCAAGTGTCCCTGAAGAAAAAAAAAAAAAGATGGGCCAAAAGACCCATCAATGGACAGCCGTAGGCTATTGCGAACACCCCGTCTGGCCAGCCACTCGGGGCCCCGCCCGACGAACCGTTGCCTCGTTCGAACCACACCCTCGGACCCTGGCTTGGGGCTCACTGGCTTACCTCGTTGCCCTGCAGGTTCAGCCTCGGGCCAGGGTTGCCGCCCGATCCAGCACGGCTTGGGGCAGGCCCGGGTTCGCGTTCAGGCACGCTTGACGAGCGCCGGGGCCGGGGTGGTCCTTGGCCAAATCGAGCAACCTTCCGGCCACGGTGGCGTCCTCAGTCCTGGCCAAAGCCATCAGTAGCTGGCCGAACCCCGGCTCGGCCGTGGTAGCCGCCATGTGGGGCGCGAGAGCCTTGTCGGCGAGCATGTCTAGCGCGGCCGCCGTGCCGTCGTCGCCGGTGCGGGCGAGCGCGGCCACGAGGTTCGCCAGCCCTACGGCCGCGTCCTGGGGCGACCTGCCCTCGAAGTGGGCGGCCATGGCCTTGCCCGCCGAGCGGACAAACTTCAGCGTACCGGCCCGGTCGTGCCGCATCTTCCATCCGACGAACCACTCGAGCGCCTCGGTTTCCGGATTGAGCGCGGTGAGGAGCTTGCTGTCCATGATCTTGGCGTCGGCCTTTGGATCGAGCTCGATGAGCCGTTCTTGGACAAGGGTGTGGAGTTCGCGGAGGTACATGCTGGCCGACGGGCCCGGGATGAGCACCTTGCCGATCTCGTCGAGGCTGGCGCGGTCGGTGAAGATCCAGAGCCGCACCTGGTCCCACGGGCCGAAGAAGCGGGCCTCGTTGGACATCCGGGCGAGCCGCACGGTGCCGGGGTGCCGGGGCATGGAGAGGGTGTACTTCTTGGCGGGCGAGGGCTCTCGCCGCTTGATGTTGAGGCACAGGGTCCGGGCCTCGGCGGCGAGGAAGTCGAACGGGCCGCGTGGGGCCTGGACGCCGGTGGAGGACCCGGCGACGAAGGTGAACTCGAAGTCCTTGGCGAGCAGGGTGTCCTGGGCGGAGCCGTCCGCGCAGATGAACTCGAACCCGGCGGGGATGACGAGCTTGTCGCAGTCCGGCGGTTTGTTGGCGACAGTGACGGTGAAGGTGTTCATGTCTTCGCCCTGGAACGCCAGTCCCATGGTGGCCAGCTGCTGGCCATCGAGGAGGGTGGCCGTGCCGTTGGAGACGCAGGCGACCCCGGTCTCCTTGCCGCTCTCGTCAAGCATGAGGCCGTACTCGTCGTCGCCGTTGCTCACGATGGAGCAGGCGCAGGCGACGACGGGATCCTTGTCAACGATCGAATTTGGTACCGGTACGAGTACGGACATGTGCTGGGTGAGTTTCGGGCCTTCGGTGACGACCTCGCTCCCGTCCGCCAGTTTCGTGAAGCGCTTAAAAGCGTATTCGATGGCACAATCGAACTTCTGGTCTGCAAAGGCCTTGCGGCGGTAGCTGCACGGCTGGCGGTTCCAGTGCTTCAGTTTGAACGGCAGTGCGTTTGCCGGATCCGTAGCGAACGTGTCAAGGTCGATCTTTTGCTTCGTGCCGTACCGGACGTTCCTCATCAATGGGCCAGCGTCTACTACCCCAAAGGTGGTGGCCTTGTCCACCAGTTCTCCAATGGGCGAGTGAAGGCTGACACTGGGCGGGATACTGCCTTCGTGCACTGTTTCGCACTCGACATCGCACGAGAGGTCGCACTGGTCGTGCAGGAAGTGCTTGTTGCCCTTGCAGCTGTTGTCGCACACTAGTGTCGAGTGGTATGAATCTGCAAACCGCACTCCCGGCGTCCACTTCCATGTGACTTCGACGACGGTGTCCACCGTGTCACTCCGCGACAGCAGCCATGAGCAGCTACCGTCCGACGGCGGCTTTTGGGCCAAGGCTGGACCGCAGGCGAGCGCGAGAATGAGGAGAAGGAAGCTCCGCACACCTTGATTGTAACGGCTTGGAGTGCGAAAGGACGGAAAGTGCTGGGAATGCGCCGATATGGCGGGAACCCCGCGGCGTCTAGCCACCCGATGGTTTGACTACACCCTTGGACATCCAGAGCGGGATGACCTCAATCTCGAGCAGGTGCCGCTGGACCATTAGATCCTTGGCGAGCGCCTCCTCGATTCCAGCTGTGTCCTTGCCGACGAAGATTGCGGCCTCGGACACCTTGGCAAAGGTGGGGTCCTCGCTCGGGCCCAAGGTTCCCCACACCGCCAAGCCGTGGCTCGCGGCCATACCGTTGATGAGCGTGCGGTGGGACTCGTGCATTGCGGGCGTTTCCGGCGACATTCCCATTCCCCTTCGCCACAGTACGAGCCTGTGCTCAGCGATGCTGCCCGGATCCACTTTCGGGTCGAACTTGGCCAAGTCAACGTCCCACGGTGCCGCTTCGACCTTCATGATCCCGCGTTGGACGAACTGGTCCGCTGTGAACAGCTTCGGCACTTCGTTGCGATCGTTGGCGGTAACGACGGTGATGCCGCGCCGTACCTCGGTGGGATCGGCCAGCGGGCCTGCGGCAAAGAGCCGCCCTGCCTCGGCCTGGGCAGCCATGTTGGCAAAGTGCGACTGGGTGACGGCCGTCAACTCCTCGCCCTGGGGCCGGGTTCCATCGCCCTTGGTGAAGAACATCAGGAAGGGCTGGGGCTTCGGCGCTTCTTGGCTCATGCTGCAACAAACGACCGCCACGAGCAATGAGACTGCGAGCGTCATAAGGACATTCTATCCGCTCCCCACGGCTGCCACGCGGGGACGCCCGTCACCGGCCCAGCGCTGATCGCGCCGGTTCTGGTACAGTTCTTGACGCAGGGGTTGGACACGTCTTGAACCTCTGAGCAGGGATCGCGAACGCGGGGGCTCTGCGCCACGGGCACCCGGACAATTGCCGCGGGAGGGCCTGTGCAGGTTTCCGGCAATTCAATGCCCAGCGCCAGGAAGGCGCACAACTTCTTATGTCGAACCAAGATTCCACCCGGGGATTCCGGGCCCTCGGTGTCGCCGACGACGCCTGCCGCCAGCTAAGGCGCGCAGGGATCGTCGAGCCGACCCCCATCCAGTCTCTCGCGATTCCGATCGCACTTGCCGGAGAAGACCTCATCGGCATCGCCCAGACCGGCACGGGCAAGACCCTCGCATTTGGACTTCCGATGGCCGAGACTCTCCGACGCGACGAAGTCGGGCTCGTGCTCGCACCGACCCGCGAGCTTGCCCAGCAGATTGCCGAAACGTTTGAGCTCCTCCAAGTCCGCTGCGCCCTCGTGGTAGGCGGACAGTCCATGACGAACCAAGAGCGGGCGTTGCGGAGCCGCCCCGAAGTGATCGTGGCGACGCCGGGCCGGCTGGAAGACCACCTGCAACGCGGTACAGCCAAGCTCGACAATGTCGGCATCGCCGTGTTGGACGAGGCTGACCGTATGCTGGACATGGGCTTTGCACCGGCGATTCGGCGCATCCTTGACAAGACCCCGGCCAACCGGCAGACCATGCTGTTTAGCGCGACCTTTCCCCAGGAGATCCAGGAGATCGCAGACCGATACCTGTACCGACCACAGCGGGTCGAAGCCAGCCGCGAAGGCAGCGCGTCGGAACGGGTGGCGCAAGAGTTGGTCTATGTCGAACACGCCGACAAGCAGGCCGTCTTGGCTGAACTCGTCGCCGAGGCGAGGGGCGCGGTGCTCGTCTTTGCGCGCACGCGCCATGGCGCGAGGAAGCTCGCGAAGGTGATGCGTCAGGGCGGCCACCACGCCGCCGAGTTGCACGCCGACCGCACTCCAGCCCAGCGGAAGGACGCCCTGCAAGGGTTTAAGGATGGTCGCTACCGGATCCTGGTCGCGACCGACATCGCGTCACGAGGGATCGACGTCGCCGACATCGAGCTGGTCGTGAACTACGACGTGCCGGAGAAGCCCGAGGACTACGTCCACCGGATTGGAAGGACGGGAAGGGCGGGCGCAGACGGTCGTGCAGTCACGATCGCGATACCAGCTCAAGAGCAAGATGTGCGTGATATCGAGAAGCTCTTGGGAGCCAAGGTAGACGTTTCAAGCCGTAGCACGGCACAGCCGCACCACAATGAAGCGAGGGTCGCTCCATCGCCGAGAACCCCACGTCGAAGCCAACGGCCCACTGACGGCCAGCGGGTCGTCTTCTCGATGCGACGAGAAACCAGCGCACGAAAGCGACGGGGCTAGCCAAAGGGCGGCATGCCATCGTGCGGGCACCGTTTCATCAAGCGGTGCCCAGCACGGAGGCAGACTCGCAGTCTTTCGCTCCTGGGCAAGAGCCTGTAATCGGGGGAAACGTTGTCGAGTCGGGTTCGTGCCCTGGGCAGAACCACGCATAGGAAGAACCGGATCTTGCCCGGTAGGGTAGAAGCACCGCGATGCTGGGAGCAGCACCGCACGAGCGACGGCTGGCCGACGGGCCCGACTCTCGTTCCCCTTACGAGCGCGATCGGGACCGGATCCTCTATACTTCTGCGCTCCGACGGCTCGCCGAGACCACGCAGGTGCTTCCGGCGAGCGCGGGCCACGTTTACCACAACCGACTCACCCACACTCTCGAAGTGGCGCAACTCGCCCGCCGCATCGCTGAGTGCCACCCGACCGGCGCGGATCCCGCCGCGTGCGAAGCCGCCGCTTGGGCGCACGACCTGGGTCACCCGCCTTTCGGGCACACTGGTGAGGCGGAGCTCGATCGCGTACTTTGCTCGATCTGGCCCGAGGGCGACGGGTACGAGGGCAACGCGCAGTCCTTCCGTATTGTCACCCGGCTCGCTGTGCGGCGCGACGGAGTGCTCGGCCTCAACCTCACCCGGGCGACGTTGCGGGGGATCTTGAAGTACCCGTGGATGCGAGACGCCAGCACCGGCTCAAAGTTCGGCGCATATCACACCGAGGCGGCGGAGCTTGCCTGGGTAATGGAAGGCATGCCGGGGAGCGAGCCCAGTATCGAAGCCCGGATCGTCGAGTTTGCCGACGATGTCGCCTACTCCGTCCATGATCTCTTCGACTTCACCCGCGCCGGGCTGATTCCGATGCACCTCCTAAGCCACCGCGGGTCAGAGTGGTCAGAGTTCAGCGCCACCTGTCTCGATACGATAGGCGGAACCGAACTGGAGTCGGTTTTCGAAGACTGGATACGTCCCTTCCCTCTCCACGGCGCGTTCGACGGATCGAGGGCGAACCGTGCAGACTTGCGGGCCTACACCAGCAGCATGATCCATGCTTTTGTCGAGGAAGGTGCAACGGCCGAAGCAGGCAGCCTGACCGTCTCCCATGCCACGCGGGCGGCGATCGAGGTCTTGAAGCAACTAACGGTCCACTTTGTGATGCAGCACCCTGGTTTGCGGCCAGTCAAGGACCGCCAGCGGGCGATCGTCGCCCGACTGACAGAATGGTTTGCCGACGCAAACGGCCGGAATCTCCGTACCGAGGCCCGTGAGCAGCTGGAAGCCGGCCAACCGCTTGAGCGGGCAGTCGCAGACGAAGTAGCATCTCTGACCGAGGCAGAGGCGGAGGAACTCGCCTCTAGAATCTAGTCGCCGACCAGCCTTTCCAGCGCCTTTTGGGCCAGTTCTGGACGGAAACCACGGGGCCCTTGCTCACCCGCATAGGCGACCTTGCCCTCTTTGTCGACGATGAATAGGCGGTCGGGCCAGCCCGAGTAGGCTCGCGAGAGGCCATCATCCATGCCGTCCACGATGATCGGTAGCTTGAGGCCAAGCTCGTCTCGGAGTTGCCGGGCGGCGGCCGTCCTCTCTTCCATCGTGACCGGCTGCTTCAGAATCACGCCGTCCTTCTCGTTCGCGGGAACTTGCCAGCCGTCTGACGGGTGCGCCTCGCGGATGTAGACGACCCGAAAGTCAGCCTTTTCTTGATCGCGCTCGAACCAACTGTTGAGCGTGTCCACGTGGGACCGGAACGGGGGTCACGTGCAACTGCCGAAGATCAGGACCGTGGCCCGCTTGCCAAGGTTCGCGGCCATGTCGAAGCGCTTCTCCTCGCCAAGAATGGACGCGACGACCGCGGGCGCAACGGAGCCGACCTGCGGGGCAGGAGTCCTGCGTTGCTGTTGCGAGTCGAGCAGACCCATGGCAACGATTACGGCCGAGAGCACCATATATGACCAAGACGTCTCCTAGGCGAGAGTGTTCACCGCGACATCAAGCAGAAACCGTCTTGGTATCCTCGGCTCGCCATGAACTCAAAAGAGGTTCTCGTCAGGATGTTGGAGCGACAACAGGAGTCGTTCCTCAAGACGCTGCAGCGTGTTCCTGAGGACAAGCTCGACTGGATGCCGGGAGAAGGCACACGCTCCGCACGCGACCAGGCTCAAGAGGTCGCCACCATCCTCCAGGAGTTCTGGGAGATCTATGAGACGCGAAAGATGACCTGGGACATGGAGCGCTGGAACTCCTACATGGAGTCTCGGGCGCAAGTGCACACGGTCGCGGACATCGAAAAATCGCTCCAGGAATGCACGGCTCGGCTCATCGCCTTCGTCCAAGGGCTGCCTGAGGAAGAACTGGGGGCGAAGACCGAAATGCCTTTCCCAGGCGAGTTCCTCCTGGTAGATAACATCAACTACCATATCTGGAACATGGCGTACCACGAGGGCCAGATCACGACGATCCTCCAGTTGCTCGGCCTCGGAAACGAGGAGTCCCAAGACTGAACCGCCGCAACGCAGGAACCCTGGGGACCGGTACAGTACTACCGTGATCGGCTCCTTCCAAGTTCTCGTCCGACGGGGGCTTGCCTGCTTGGCCATTGTCTGGTATGCGGGGCTTGCCCTCGCGCAATACCCAGGCCAATACCCGTTCGTAGTCGAGTCTGCCGACATCACGGTGACCCTCAGGCGCAATTCTCGGCTTGAGGTCCAAGAGCAGCTCGATGTGCTTTTCAACGAACCTCGTCGCGGGATCTATCGAGACATACCGTTCGACTTTGACACCGGTCGTGGAATCACGCGCAGGACGAGGATCGACAACATCAAGGTTACGGACGGCCAAGGATCGCCCCTGACCACCAAGGTGACCAGGGATGGCGCATATATCCGGATTCGGATCGGCGACGCAGACGTCACCTTGCCGCCGGGTACCCGAATCACGTACGTCGTCCGCTACACCGTGGACAACGCCGTCAACTGGTTCGATGCCGCGGAAGGCTGGGGGGAGTCGGCAGAGCTCTATTGGAACGCAACCGGCGACCGATGGGAGACATCGTTCCAGTCGGTACGCATCACCGTAAACCATCCTGCAGTCGAGAGCGAAGGTCAATCCAGGGCCAGGCTCTTTGTGGGTCCGACAGGAAGCGCGAGGTTTGACGCGATCGGCAAGTTCGGATCCAACATCGTGGGCGAAAGTCTGGGCACGGTGATGTCCATGACGCCGACGAGCGTGCAGTTCCTGCTAGCGGAGCCAATGCCCCCCGGCAGCGGCGCAACGTTCGTGCTCCAAGTACCCAAATCGGTGGTGGAGCGCCCATCGGCTCTCCAGCAAGCGATTTGGATCTTGACCGCGAACCTGGGATTCGCGATCCCGATCGTTGTCTTCGCCGTCTTCTATCCGATTTGGCGCAGACACGGCAAAGATCCAGCGGCACACACGGTCGGCGTTCAGTTCGAGGCCCCGAACGGGCTGACCGCCTCGGAGTGCGGCTCCCTGCTCGACAACTCCCTCGACCCGCGGGACATCGCCGCCGGTATGTTGAGTCTCGCTGTTGCCGGCTTCATCACGATTACCCCGACCAAGGGCTCGTTCTTCAGCCGGTCTAAGGCGGAAATCCGGTTCACCGGAGGCGGCGACGCGAGCAAGCTGGGCGAGTTCGAGTCCGAGCTACTGCGCCTCATGCAGAAAGGGGGAGAAGTTGTTACCGAGAGCGATCTGACCACGCATGTGGGAACACAGATCTCGGGCCTACGGGACAAGATGTTTCGTGCGCTGATTTCCAAAGGGCTCTACACGCAGACTCCCATGCAGGCGCTGGGTTGCAGCTGTGGAGGCGGGCTCGCCCTCATCGCACTACTAGCCTTTGGCGGCCAGGCGGCGCTGAGTACGGGTGCCGACTCGTCGAGCTGGATCGTGGGTGGCATCCTCTCGGTTCCGATCGTGGCTCTGTTCGCCTATCTGATGCCCAGGCGGACCCCAGAAGGGGCGAAGTTGCGCTCCCAGGTCGCAGGCCTCGAGGAAGCGATCCGTGGCCGCAAGCACTACATGGAGTGGGTCGCGACCAAGGAGATCGCCAGCGCGAAGTTTGAGGAGTTCCTGCCATACGCTATGGCGTTCGGACTGGTGGAGCAGTGGTCGGACACGTTCAAGGAAGTGCTGACGACTTCGCCAAGCTGGTACCTCGGCTCATACGACACGTTCAACCCCAGGCTTTTCGCGAACGACCTGACAACCATGGGAAACGCCATGGGTGCGGCGGCGAACACACCCCCGCGCACCTCGTCTTCGAGTGGAGGAAGCGGGTTCTCGGGCGGCGGCGGGTTCAGCGGCGGAGGATTCGGCGGAGGTGGGGGTGGAAGTTGGTAGGCCCGACGGAACTTCGCTAGCTGCCTTTGGCTTCCAGAAGCGTGAAAGTCCTTCCCTTGGGAGCTCCGGGGAGCCTGATGCATAGCTCGACTCTCCCCGAGAGCAATGATGCGCGCAGGGTTCTCTTCCTGCGCCTGGCTCGGGAGAACGAGGCCGTGATGCTCCGGGTCGCTAGCCGGCTCTCCAACGGGGATCGCGCGGCGGCTGCAGACTGCGTCCAGGAAGCGGTAATCGCCGGGTACACGGCATTCATGGAAGGGCGGCTCCCCAATCCCGAGGCGTTCCGGCCCTGGATCCTGAGGATCTTGACGAACCGGTTCCACTTCGAGTGGCGCCGGCTCCGTAGGGTCACTACCCATGCCGATGTAAACGAGCTTATCGAGCAGACCCAACCCGAATCACGGCCGGACGCGGAAGTGAGCCTCGAGCGACAGCACTTGCGCGCAAAGCTGATGATGGCAATGGAAGAACTTCCGCTCGAAATGCGTGCCTGCATCACCCTCGTAGACCTGGAGGGCCTCGAGTATGCCGAGGCCGCCTCCGCCCTCGGAGTCCCTGTCGGAACGGTGAGGTCTCGACTCGCCCGAGGACGCCTGAAGCTCGCGGAGATACTTGTCTCGCCGGAGGAGGCCGCCCGATGAGGCAAGCCGCGCTCGCACCGTGCCGGTTGATGCGAGGGTTGCTCGACCTTCTCGTTGACGGGCACCTGCGCGGACCGTTCCGCTGGATGACCGAGCTCCACCTCAGGCATTGCCGAAAGTGCACGCACGCCCACCGTGCGCTGCTTGCCCTCCGCGAGCAGATGCTTGCCTCGCGCGGAGGAGACGTGGAACTCCTCAGTGACGAGCGATGGCGGGAGATCGAGGCGACCTGCCGCGAGAGGTAACGGCGGGAGGCGCGTCCTCCACAAACAGTCCGGGGCCACTAGCCTAAGCCAGCAGCCCCGTTACGGGCAGTCTGCGCGTCCGCCCGCTCTGTAGGTCAGGCTCCTTGCCGAGATACCGAAGCATCTACGGCTGCGCCGTGACCGGTGCGGCACCCGCACCTTACGGTGGCAGAATGCGCGCTCCCGGGAGGCTACGGTGCCCAGCATCGCTGCCGAGCGAACCGTTGCTACCCAAGTTGGAACCCTTCCCGCTCGCCTTACGACTTGCGGTTCTAGATCCCGAGCGAATCGGCTCCAGGTGCCTTGCGGCTCTCGGATTGTTGATTCGCTCCAGCTTTCCGTCACCGCTCTCCGCTTTCGCGGCTCTCGGCTCCGTTCGGCTGTGAGGGAATGGTATCCCCCGGCAAAATCAATTGCAATACCTGGCGACCGTTTTGTCGAAGCCTTCTCCACGCGGTTGTCCACAGCCAGGTTCCCGTGCGGTGGACAACGTGTGGAGACAGGTTCCTGGCACATTTTTCAGGGGAGCAAGAACTGGCTCGGCCGGTACAATGAATACATGATCGCAGCCTTGCTGGCCCTCTCTGCAGGGTCGGCCAACGTCGAGGGCCTTGGGGCGCCGAGCCTCCTCCGCGCCGGTGGCTCGCTCCTGTCTGTCACCGAGGGGCACGCCGACATGGTTCTCTACGATCTGGACGGAGACGGCGCGCGCGACCTGATTGTCGGGCAGTTCAAGGACGGCCTGGTTCGCTTCTACAAGAACCAAGCCGAGGATGGGCCGCCCCAGTTCGACGGGAACGAGTTGCTCAAGGCAGCGGGTACCGAGATTAAAGTCGACGCTGGGTGATGTGTCGCCGCCGGTCCGCAGTTTGCGGACATCGACGCCGATGGGACGATAGAGATGGTCACCGGGTGCCTCGAAGGCACGGTGCAGATATACAAGCGGGGCAAGGGAATCGAGTTCGAGGCCGCCACGCCGTTGCTTGATCATGAGGGCAAGCCTCTCCGCCCAGGTGCGGGCTCTTCCATCGCCCTCGGCGACATAGACCACGACGGGGATCCCGACATGGTCGCCGGCCAGATCTCCGGCCCAGTGATCCTGTACCTCAACGACGGGAAGGGCCGTTTTGGCCCGGGCCGCGCACTCGAGCTCGAAGGGGAGCCGTTGTCCGCGACTGACGCAGGGCCTGAACTGGCCGATTGGGACGCCGACGGCGACCTCGACCTCTTGCTGGGCTGCGAGGACGGGGGCGTGCGGCTCTTCGAAAACTCCACAAAATCCGGCCTGGTGTTGAACGGAATGCGCTATCTCGTCGAGCCGATCCGCACGACGGTGGGGTTTTCGCCAACGACCTTCCTGGACGAGACGCGGAACACAGTAGACACCGCACGCTCGCGAAACCGGGCGAAGCCCCATGCCACCGACTGGGACGGAGACGGAGACCTTGACCTTTTGGTGGGAGACTTCACCTATCAGATGCCGGCACGAAAGGAGCTGCCTGCAAACCAGTCCGACATGCTGACTCGCCACCTCGCTCGGATTCAGCAGGTCGAGATTCAACTCGAAGCACTCTCGAGAAAGATTGTCCGCGATTTCGCCGTAGTGAACGGAGCGACAGGGTGGGATGACCTCTCGCCGAAACTCCGTACCAAACTGGACCGCGAGTACTACATGATGCTGCAACAGGACTCGGCCTACGGCACGATCGTTGCGAGCAACCTGACCTCCTACAACACCTACTTCACCCTACTGGGCCAGCCCGACTACGGCGGGTTCGTCTGGGTGTTCGTCCGCGACTAGTAAGCCTTGGCAAAGACGACCCGGCAGCGGCTCGGCGCCCCGGTCATCACGCATTTGCCAGGCTGAGCGTCGGTCGGATCGAGGGGTTGGATAGGGATGCACCGAATGGTGGCCTTGGTTGCCTCGGTGATCTTCTTCTCCGTCTCGGTCGTGCCGTCCCAGTGGGCCAGCACAAACCCGCCGCCGCCCTCTCCGGCGAAGTGAGACTGGAACTCTTCCCAGTCGTCCACGCGAACCGTGTTCGCCTCTCGGAACTGTAGCGCCGACGCGAGCAGCCCGGCTTGCATCTCCGAAAGTGACGTAGTGACGGCGTCCTCCAAATGGTGGAACGAGACCGGCGACTTGTCGGAATCGTCCCGTCGGGCGAGGACGCACTGTTCTGCGTCGATGTCGCGCGGGCCGATCTCGAGCCGCACGCACGCGCCCTTGAGCTCCCAGTCGTTGAACTTGAAACCAGGGCTGAGATGATCCCTGCGATCCACGAAGACTCGCAACGGCTCGCCGTTCCAGTGTACTTGGCGCAGGGTGTCGGCGAGTCGGTCAGCGACCTCGAAGACCCGTTCCAGGTCCTCGCCTCGGCCTATGGGAACGATTACGACTTGGTTCGGCGCTACACGTGGTGGACAGACGAAGCCTCGGTCGTCGGAGTGGGCCATGATCACCGTACCGATCAGGCGCGAGGAGGCGCCCCAACTCGTCGCCCAAACGTACTCGAGCGAGCCCTCTTTGGACTGGTACTTGACGTCGAAGGCCTTAGCGAAGTTCTGGCCCAGGTTGTGCGAGGTACCCGCCTGGATCGCGCGGCGGTCTTGCGTCATCGCCTCGACCGTGTAGGTGTGGTCCGCCCCGGCGAACTTCTCGTTGTCCGACTTCACGCCGGCCACGATGGGAATCGCGAGGTAGTCCGTGAGAAACCGGGTGTAGATGCCCAAGATCAGCTTAGCCTCGGCCTCAGCCTCTTCTTGCGTGGCATGGGCGGTGTGCCCCTCTTGCCAGAAGAACTCGGAGGTTCGGAGGAAGAGCCGTGGCCGCAACTCCCAGCGCATGACGCTGCACCACTGGTTGAGCAGGATCGGCAGGTCGCGCCAACTCTGGATCCATCCCTTGTAGCTGTTCCAGATGATCGTCTCGCTCGTCGGCCGGATGATGTAGGGCTCCTCCAGCTTTGCGTCCGGATCGACCTCGAGGCCCTTCCCGTCTTTGCCGGCCCTGAGTCGGTGGTGGGTGACTACGGCGCACTCCTTGGCGAACCCGTCCACGTGCTCCGCCTCCTTCTCAAAGAACGATTTGGGAATGAGCATCGGGAAGGCGGCATTGGCGTGGCCCGTCTCTTTGAACATCCCGTCCAAGGCCTTCTGCATCAGTTCCCAGACCGCGTATCCGGCAGGCTTGACCACCATGCAACCGCGAACGACGGAGTTCTCAGCGAGTTCCGCACGCTTGACAATGTCGGTGTACCACTCCGCGTAGTTCTCCTCCCGCGGGGTTATGCCGAGGTCTTTGGCCATGAGAGGGCCCCATTATGTCGGGTGCGGCGAAACGGTCCGCCGACTCAGCGGGCGATGACGACCTGAACTCGCTTGCGCACCCGCGCCCTGCCCCTCTCCCATGCCTCGGCGACGATCTCGGTCGGGCCCTCCGGGAGCGTGGAGGTGTCGAGTTCGCCCTCCCAACCCTGCGAGACCGTGGCAAACAGGATGCCCTTGCCGCCCACCATGACCCGGAGCGTGTACTTGTCCAGGTGGTCCTTGATCCAAGCGCTCAGGCGAACACGCCCGCGCAGGACTTCGCCATTCCTGACGGGCATCGGCGAAGGAGGCGGATCCTCGTGCGAATAGTTGGCATCTACGGGCTCGACCGGGAGCCGGACGCCCTCGACTACGACCGCTCGGGGCTCGGGCCACCGCTCCAGATAGTACGGAGGTGACACCGCCCTACGGTACACATCGAGCACGCCGGGGTCTTGGGTCACCGCGTAGTTGTTGTTCTGCTTTTCGGCGATCTCCATGTTGTTGCCATTGAAGTAGAAGATCGCTTTGACCCGAGGATAGACCCGAGGAAGCGAGGCGTACATCGCGCTCACGCACCCCATCGCAAAGTCGGCCACGCTCTTGCTCTCGAGGTTGGAGTGGTGGGTTGCACCGTACTCGCCGACCATGATCGGCTTCTTGGACGCATAGGTCGTGTAGACGCTCTCCAGGAGATCCCCAGGGTGCGTCCACTTCCCTGGCGTTCGCCGATCCTGGTTGAAGTAGGTGACGCTGTACATGTTGACCCCGACCCAGTCCACGTATTCGTCGCCCGGATAGTAGCTCTTGATGTTCTGCCTGGGCATCGCGTAAGGGCACCAAACCATCGCCACGTTCGGGGCCAAGGCGTGCATCTTCTTGGCGACCAGGCGAAACTTCTCCCGATAGGCTGCCGGGTCGCCGCTGTACTGGACCCAAGGCCCGTTCATCTCCGAGGCGAACCGGACGAAGATCTTCGCGCCGGTTGCCCGCATGTCTCTCGCCAGAGCTTCCAGATAGGGGTCGTCACGCACCGAGTCAAGACCCAGGTTGGGCTCTAAGGCGATGTGGACCATCTTGCCTTCGTCGCGCAACCTCTCGATCCAGTCTTGCGGCAGACGGGAGCGATAGCCCATATAAAAGAAGTAGCTGGCATGGGGCCGGCCCACCGTCTTCTCAAATGCGGCAGGCAACCTTCTCGGGCGACCCGTCCCGTCTTTGATCGGGGCTCCGAGGGTGGAGTCCTGGTCTATGAAAGCCCCGATCAAGCAGCCGTAGGCGGGCTCGTGTACCGCGCCGGTGAAGTTCGCCGCCACTTCGTCCGCGTTCGGCCTGCGGTCCACATACACTTCGAGCCCCGGTGCGGCAAAGGCGACCGAGCCAAGCACGAGACCAGCGACCGAAAGCATTGACCGCATGGGAAGGGGACTTTACCCTTCTCGCGGCAAACGACCCAGAAGCCGCCTTCTCGACCGTCTATGGTCGGTGCTGCCTACTGATAGATGTCCTTGCGGACCGAGAACCACGGACGCTTCAGCTGGCTATAGGTGACTCGTTTCGTGTGCCCGTCACCCCAGATCGTCACCGCCCCCTCGCGATGGAGGAAGTGGAAATGGTCGATCAGTGGCTGGTTTCGCGGAGGAGAGTTGAACCAGTTGTCCGGCTGGAGGAAGTTGCAGACCGGTGCCCGACCGCCGTGTTCCCACGCCACGAGCGTCTCTGCAGGCTCGTCCATTTCGGTGTCATTGATCCCTGTCGCCTCAAAGAAGCCCCGACTGCCATAGGTATTAGTCTTGACTCCAGGGCCGTACTCGTTCCCTCTTGCCTTCGGGTTGACCGAATAGTACGAAGAGCCATAGGCGGGGTTGAACCACGAGTAGGCCACTGCGATCTGCCACTGAGGCGGCTTCATGGGGCACACGCGCACGTCCCAGTTTTTGAGATAGGGGTCGATCATTCCCTGCCTAGGCGTAGCTCGGGCCGGATAGAGCGGGTTGCCCCACCATCCGCCGTACAGGCCGGTGTTGGAGTTGTCGAAACCGATCCAAGGATGCTGGGGCGGTGCGCCACCACCAATATTCGTTGCGTTCGACGCAGGGGCCCACGTGTCATCGTGATCGTCCTTGTAGAGGAACAGGGCCAGGTTGATCTGCCGCATGTTCATCACGCAGACGGTGGTCTTGGCCGATACCTTGGCCTGGGCAAAGACAGGGAACAGGAGCGCGGCCAAGATCGCGATGATCGCGATCACGACCAGAAGTTCGATCAGTGTGAAGGCGCGCCGGTTGGACATAGTAATAGACCCTCGCACTACACTCTATCCCAATTCGCGCTGGATCGTGCGTTTGTATCTGGAAATTTCAGGTTGAGGCAACCTGGAGGGTCTTCATCGCCGTGTCGCGGTTGCGCCGCCACAGCCAGGCGAGTGCGATCAGTTCGGCCACGGTAGAACCGAGCACCGCTACCACGGCGGTCTTCGGCCCGGTCCAGTTCAAGGCGACACCGAGGAACAACAGGGCGACAAGGACTCCCGAGCCCGCAAACGTTGCCACGAGCCTGGCTACCGTGATCCCGGCGGCAGTCAAGTAGCCGCGGAGCAGATTGCCTGACGCTCTCACGAGCGGGATGAAAGCGAGAGCGGCAAGCCCCATGGCTGCGGCCTCTGCGACTCGGGGCGTAGCTTGGAGCACCTCCCGAAACAGCCACTGGTTCGCTCCTGTCACAACGAGTAGCAGTACGACCAGAGTCAGCCCCCCGCCGACAAGTAGGCAAAAGCGCGAGAGCACAGCCCACGACCCCGTCCGGTCCGCATACGTAATCACGACCTCGGGAAGGGCGAACGTCACTGTCTGCGCAAAGAAGGAGACAGCGCCAAGGGCCTGCCAGGTGGCCAGGGCAAATACTGGATCCGGCATCCGCGAAAGCGCGGGCACCATGGCCGCAAATCCCATGAGCTGGAACACGGTGGCGCCGGTCAGGGGAAGATGGAACCTGAGTAGGCTGCTCATCGAGGGAGCCGCGCCGCCCTCAGGGAGCGACCGTACCGCCGGCCTTGCAAGCAGATGCACTGCCAAGCACTCGGCCGTGACGGAGAAGCTCAGCGCACAGGCCGTCGCGAATGCGCCGCTCACGGACTTGGTCATGGCGAGGCCGACTCCCATCAAAAGCAAGGCGACCAATCGCACCAGCGTCCCGTACCCCACCGCCCGGCTCTGTCCTTGACGGATCAAGACTCCCTGCTGAAAGCGCCGCCAACCGATCGCCGGGCTCCAAGGAATCATCAGGGCAAGCGGGATGCGGGCGGTCTCGGCCACCTCAGGTCGCAGTCCGATCCATTGGACGGCAACGACATCGTACAGCGGGGTCAGCGCGACGAGCGCGTGCACTAGCCCGGAGAACGCCATGAGTATCAAGGAGAACCGGGCAAGGGCGGCGTACGCCTCCCGGCTGCGAGTGAGCGCCGTGCCCGTGCTCAGCAGGTCGATGACCGGGCTCTCGATGAGGATCGAGATACTGAACAGGGCGAGGATCGCAGCCGTGTTCACTTCACCGTTCGGGAGCCAAAACGCGATTCGGGTGCAGATAGGCGAGTCCGCCGCCATCAGCATCCAAGAGAGAGCCAGGGGGAGGAAAGCATGCCAGACGGTTCGAATATCGAGCGCCGGCGCCATCGGCTCGAAGTTACCAACGAGCGCTCGCAACTCCGTAGGCTTACCTATGACGGGCAAAAGTCCCACCCATCGCGCCAGAGAACCCAAGACGCGGCCATTGTCACGGGGATGAAGGCCTTCCAAGCGCTCCTCGTCGCCCTCGCCGTCTGCCCTGTCCTCAGCAGCGCACAGGTGGAACCTGCCCTTTTCGGCGGACTAAAATGGCGCAACGTCGGCCCCGAGCGGGGAGGCAGGTCGGTTGCCTGCAGCGGCGTCCCTGGCAGCCCGGAAGAGTTCTACATGGGCACCTGCGGTGGTGGCCTATGGAAAACCACAAACTCAGGCGAGGACTGGGCGCCCGTGAGCGACGGCTGGTTCGGAACCGGGGTCGTGGGTGCGATCGCGGTCGCACCGAGCCAGCCCCAGACAGTCTATGTCGGGACCGGTGAGCGTGACCTCCGGGGCAACGTCAGCCACGGCGACGGGGTCTATCGCACCGACGATAGTGGCAAGACATGGCGTCACATCGGCCTCAAGGACTCGCAGACCGTGTCCCGCATCGTCGTCCATCCCAAGGATCCGGAAACCGCCTGGGTGGCGGTGCTCGGCCACGTCTATGGCCCGCACCCCGAAAGAGGCGTCTTCAAGACCACTGACGGCGGAAAGAGTTGGAAGCGGACCCTCTTCGTCAACGACCGGGCCGGGGCGGTGCACATCGCGCTCGACCCTCACGACGTGAACGTTCTCTATGCCGCGACGTGGGACGGCTGGCGCACCCCATGGTCGCTCAATAGCGGCGGGCCGAACTCCAAGCTCTGGAAGTCTGTGGACGGAGGCGAGACTTGGTCAGACCTCAGTCAGAACAAAGGGATGCCAAGCGGGCCACTGGGCAAGATCGGCGTGAGCCCCTCCCCGGCCAAGAAGGGCCGAGTCTACGCCATCGTCGAGGCGGCAGAGGGTGGAGTGTTTGTCTCGGAAGATGCCGGTACCTCATGGGAGCGGGTGGACTCCGGTCGGGACCGCCGTCAACGGGCGTTCTACTACACCCATATCTACGCCCACCCGACCGAGGCCGACACCGTCTACGTTCTCAACGTCGCGTGCTTCAAGTCTACGAACGGCGGAAAGTCGTTCCGAACCTTTATGGCCGGCCACTCGGACAACCACGACATCTGGGTCAATCCATCGGATCCCAACCGCATGGCCGTCTCCAACGATGGCGGAACCGCCGTCTCGGTGAACGGCGGGAGCAGTTGGACCGACCAAGACTATGCGACAGCCCAGATCTATCACGTCTCGACCGACAACGCAATCCCGTACCGGATCCTGGGCGCCCAGCAGGACAACTCCACCATCCGCATCGCCAGCCGGAACCGATCGGCAAGGATCGGCAAAGACGACTGGACCTCGACCGCAGGCGGGGAGAGCGGATTTGTAGTGGCAAAGCCCGACAACCCGGACATCGTCTTGGGAGGCAGCTATGGCGGCGATCTTTCCATGTTGGACCATGCACGGAACATCAGCCGAAGCATTGACCCGTGGCCAGACAACCCTATGGGCAGCGGGGCCGGGGACAACCGGGAAAGGTTTCAATGGACGTTCCCTATCGTGTTCTCGCCCCACAACCCCAATGTCGTCTATACGTGCTCGCAACACGTTTGGCGCTCCGAGGACTTGGGCGGATCATGGACACGGATCAGCCCCGACCTCACTCGCGCCGAGCCCTCCACGCTCGTCTCAAGCGGCGGGCCGATCACCAAAGACAATACGAGCGTCGAGTACTACGCCACCGTGTTCTCCCTCGCCGAGTCCACGCTCGAGCCCGGCCTACTGTGGGCTGGCTCGGACGACGGCCGCGTCCATGTCACCCGTGACGGGGGCAACAAGTGGACTGAGATCACTCCTCCGAATCTTGGCGACTGGAGCCTCGTGAGTATGGTCGAGCCGTCCCCTCACGCCGCGGGAACCTGCTACCTCGCAATAGACCGTCACGAGGTGGACGACTACGCCCCCTATATCTATAAGACCACCGACTATGGCAAGACCTGGGGGCGACTCGATGCCGGAATCCCGGACGGGGCGTTCGTGCGCGCCGTGCGAGAGGATCCCGAGGCGCCGGGCGTCCTCTACTGCGGTACCGAAGTCGGCGTGTTCGTTTCGCTCGATGGCGGCAAGGCTTGGCAAAAGCTCGACAACAACATGCCCGTGGTTCCCATTCACGACCTTGTGGTCAAAGAAGGAGATCTCATTGCCGCCAGCCACGGCCGGTCGTTCTACGTCCTCGACCGCCTCTCTCCCCTGCGCCAAGCGGCAGGCGTGAAGAAGGCGGGCAAAGCCCACTTCTATCGGCCAGATCCTGGCTCGACCCTGACATGGGGGCCGGCTACCCAAGGAGTGGGCGCGAACCCGGCGAGCGGGATCGTGCTCGATTACGTCCTCTTCGCTAAGGCGGAGCAGGCTGAGATCGTCGTGACCGACGGGGATGGCGTACAAGTGGGCCGAACCCGAGCTGAGACCGGGCCCGGCCACGGCCGCTCGACCGTTCGGTTGTCCTACCCTGGGTTCCGAGGTTTCCCCGGCATGGTCTTTTGGGCAGCCGGAAGCAGGCCGATCAAGGCACCACCCGGTACCTACAAGGCCACATTGGTGGTGGACGGCGAGGAGATCTCGGTTCCGCTCGAAGTCCGAGGTGACCCTCGGTATCCGAGCAGCAGTTCCGACCTCAAAGCCCAGTTCGCCTTGAGCATGGCGCTGGTCGAGAAGGTGAACCAGGCGAATGGAATGGTCGTCAAGCTACGAGACCTCGTCGGCATGCTCCAGGCGCAAAAGGCGGCGGCTCCTGCCGCCGCGGCCAAGGTGGATCCTTTCATCCAAAAGGTGGAAGAGGCATCGAATGTGATCTACCAGTCCAAGTCGGTCTCAGGACAAGACCCGCTGAACTATCCCATCCGGCTCAACAACAAGCTTGCAGCCCTCATCGGGATTGTACAGTCGGGCGAGTGGGCGCCGACTCGGCAAAGCTATGAGGTGTACGAAGACCTCTCGGCCCAGCTGAAAGCAGCCCTCGCCGATTGTGAGGCGCTCCTCGGCTCCGAGCTGGACGAGGTGAACAAGGCGATCGTGGCAGCAGGAGGCAAGGCGGTCGCGGTTCCGGTCGGAGGCTAGACGAGGGCTGCCGTGCCCTGGGTTCCTCGGAGTGCGACGACTTCGTCCAGCACTACGAGGAACGCATCCACGACTTTCGGATCAAACTGGCCCCCGCTGCCGTCAATGATTGCCTGGCGGGCGTCTTCGACCGTCCAAGCGTCCTTGTACGGGCGTGGACTTGTGAGTGCGTCGAAGACGTCAACGACAGCGACAATCCGGCCCTCGATTGGGATCGCCTCGCCGATCATGCCGTTCGGATATCCTTTGCCGTCCCACCGCTCATGATGGGTGAGGCAGATCGCGTGGCCCGAAAGCAAGACCGGATCGTCGCTGCCCTCCAGGAGGTGGGCGCCGTACAGCGAATGGCCTTCCACTGCCGCGCGCTCCTCAGGGTCAAGCGCCCCTGGCTTGGCGAGAATGGTGTGAGGGACACCGATCTTGCCGATGTCGTGGAGCAGGGCTGCCTTGCCGATAGTCTTGGACTGTTCGGGGCTGATCCCCAGCTGCCGGGCGACCAGTTCGGAGCTCTTCTGAATCCGGAAATTGTGCCCGCTCCTGCCGTCGTCCTGGTACTCGGCTGCGAGGGCGAGACGGTTCACCATCTCCATCTTCGCTGTCATCGCCTCTCGCTGGTGGCGCCGGGCGCTGGCGAGCAGGCTCCTCATGACGGCTCCGGCGGCCAGGGAACTGGCGACCACAACGGCCCAAGCCAAAGCTGCCGAAGCAGGGCGCCCGGACAACCAAATGGTCAGTCCCCCGAGCGTGAGCACTGCGACGGGGCCGGGAACCATAACGGCCGACCAAGGGCGAGAACGGGCCATTCTTGGCTTCCGGACGCATCTCCGGAGCCAAAAGCCGCGCAGCCGACCGGCCCAACGGTAATCTCCGGACTCCATGCCTGACAGCATCCAGATGGCCCCGACCGGGCTCCAGGTTCCCGACAACCCCATCGTCCCCTTCATAGCTGGGGACGGCACTGGGCCCGAGATTTGGGAGTCGGCTGTCCGGGTTCTCGACGGTGCGGTGTCCCAGGCCTACGAGGGCGGTCGCAAGATTGAGTGGAAGCAGGTGCTGGCAGGCCAGCAGGCCTTCGACGAGACCGGCGAGTGGCTTCCCGAGGCGACCCTCGACGCCTTTCGCGAGCATCTCGTGGGGATCAAAGGCCCTCTGACCACACCGGTCGGCGGCGGAATCCGCTCGCTCAACGTCGCCTTGCGCCAGACTCTCGATCTGTACGTCTGTCTCCGGCCCGTACGATACTTTGAGGGCACTCCCAGCCCGGTCAAGCACCCTGAGCATGTGGACATGGTCATCTTCCGGGAGAACACGGAAGATATTTATGCCGGGATCGAGTTCCAGGCAAGGACCGAGGATGCCGCCTCGCTTTGGAATTTCCTCTCGACCCAGTTCCCCGACCAGGCGAGTAAGGTTCGGTTCCCTGATTCTGCAGGCTTCGGTGTGAAGCCGATCTCGCAACAGGGCACGGAGCGGCTCGTTCGGGCCGCCCTCGACTACGCCGTCGCATATGGCCGCTCGTCTGTGACACTTGTCCACAAGGGGAACATCATGAAGTTCACCGAAGGGGCGTTCGCGGAATGGGGGTACGAAACGGCGCGGAAGCACGTGGGCGCAACTCCGCTCGACGGCGGGCCCTGGCACAAGTTCGAAGCGAACGGCAAAGAAGTCATCGTCAAGGACGTGATCGCGGACAACTTCCTCCAGCAGATCTTGCTCCGGCCTCAGGAGTACGACGTAATCTGCTGTTGCAACTTGAACGGCGACTACATCAGCGACGCCCTGGCCGCCCAGGTCGGCGGAATCGGGATCGCTCCGGGCGGAAACCTGAACTATGCGACCGGGCACGCGATCTTTGAGGCGACCCATGGGACGGCACCGAAGTACGCAGGGCTCAACAAGGTGAATCCCTCTTCAGTGATCCTCAGCGGCGAGATGATGCTGCGGTACATGGGATGGCGCGAGGCGGCAGACCTTGTCGTGGACGGAGTATCCCGGGCGATCCAAGCGAAGACCGTAACGTATGACTTCGCTCGGGACATGGACTCTGCGACTGAGCTCTCCACGAGCGAGTTTGGGGACGCGGTAATCGCCCAAATGCAGCAGACCCCGGTGTAATTGCTGGTTCTAGATGAATTCCAGGACTCCAGGGTCCTTCTGGATTGCACTAGGCTGGATCTTGTGCTACAGTTGCATTCGAGTCGAACTGGACGTCCAGGACGCTCATAGCAATTTTTGACTCTTGGAGACCCACAAATGAAAGCACTTACTACGATCGTTGCCCTTGCAGGCCTGGCCGCCGCCAGCCAAGCCTCCTTCACCGTCGCGACATTCTCCGACCCCGCAACGAGCGGTTCCACGCCTCTGTTTGTCTGGGATCAAAATGCCAACACCCTTACGGGCGGTTGGTCGGGAACGGGGCTCACGCTCAACACCCCCGGCCTCATCGGCGGTGGTTCCTACAACGACGTGACGTTCTCGATGACACCGGTCAGCCTGACCTTCGTCAGCACCAACGTCTACACGATGGGTCGTGGCGTGGTCACGTTCTTGGACTCCTCGAACAACACGCTCCTTACCGCGACGTTTAATGGCGGGCTCTTTGTCAACCCATTCACCTCGGGCAGCTCGGACCTTACTGGGTTCAACATTGACTTCGGCGGACCGCTGGTACCGGCCGGATGGACCGACGAGCAGTTTGCGTTCAGCCTCGCCAACGCCACTAACATGGGTAACAACCAGGTCGGCTATACGGCAGCCTTCACGTCTTCGGCCGTGCCCGAGCCGGCAACGATGATCGCCCTGGGCTCCGGTCTCGCGCTCCTCGCCGCCCGCCGGCGCAACAAGCGGTAGGCTCGCTTCGTCAATCTCCACAGCACTAGCCCCTCGACTGCAACGCAGTCGAGGGGCTTCTTATTGTTGGGGGGACGTACTGTCGCGTCCAGCTTGGAACAGGATCACGATCCACGATCCGATCATCGTCGCACCACCCAGCGGAGTGACCGCCCCAAGCCACCGAGGGCCACCCAAGGCAAGGCCGTAGAGCGTGACCGCGAACAGGGCCGAACCGAACCACGCGACCGTCCCGATCCGCCACGCGACCCGATCCCGAACAAGATTGCCGGACCAAGCAGCAAGGAGCCCGATCCCCAGACCCGTGAGTGCAAGGTAGAGGCTGCCCGTCCGCCAGAGTTCTTCCCCACCCTCCGCGAGCCGGTCCTTCATCAAGTGCGCACCCATGGCACCGAGCCCGATCGCAGCCGCAATCGTCGCCGCAGACAGCCGGGCCAAACCTATTCGAGACAAGCCGCCAGCATCCTGTGGAACTGGTGGACGCCCTTCTCGCGCTCCACGGCGTACCTCCCACGATCGTAGAACCTCGATCTGAGACCGCGCTGAACCATCTCGACGACAGCCTCGTCTTCCCTCTCTACCCGGTCGAGTTGTGCTCCGGCCCCTTGGTCGCGAAGCTCCGACCGCCAGACGAACGGGATGAACTCCACCTTGGTCAGCGCCACCCCGATCGGGCGCACCACGTTCACCGACAACCCCCAGGGATAGAAGTTGAGCATGAGGTTGGGGAACATCCAGAAGTAGAACGCGCCGACCCTCTCGCCACTGTCCGGATGGCCAGCCGGTAGCTCGAACGCTGGCTCCGAGTCCGCCGCAGTCCCGAGTTGCAAGTTACCGTGACGAAGCAGGATCGTCCGGTACGACGAATAGTCGAGCGTCGCGTTGAGCGCAGCGTGGATGTAGGGGATGTGGAACCCCTCTAGGTAGTTGTCGACATAGAGAGCCCAGTTGGCTCGCACCAGGTAAGTCCTCGCGAGGTCCGGCTCTGGAACGAACTGGTCGAAGGGCATCCAGCCCACTCTCTCCTCCACCTCCGCGAGATACTCCTCGAGCGAACAGGATGGATCGACCCCGGCGAACCAGAAGCCGTTCCACTGCCCTGCAGGAACTCGCGCAAGGTCGTCCTTGTCGCACGGGAATCCTTCGACCCCCTCAAACTCCGGCATGGAAAGCAGCTTGCCGTCCAGCCCAAACCTCCGGCCGTGATACCGGCACCGAAGCGAGTTCGAGTTCGCCGAGCCTTCGGCCACCAGGTTTCCCCGGTGGGTGCAGACGTTGCTCAGACAGTGGACTTGGTCGTTCCGGTCGCAGGTGAGCAAAATCGGCTCGTCCAGGCTGCCCTCGAGCAGAGTGAGAGGCTCAATTTGGCCCGGTAGCTTGGCAAGGTCGCGCCCCCCCAGGAACTGCCACGACCGAGCAAAGCAACGCTCCACGAGCTGCGAATGAACGCCTGGGTCGGTGTAGTACCGCGATGGAAGAGTCCAAGCTCGCCCGACCTCAGGATGGACAAGTTCCTGCCCTTCAGACAAGCCTCAAGGATACCCGTGGAGCCTCACGACTCCACGGGGTTTCGCATCAACGCGACCGGAGGAGGTCGCGGATTTCGGTCAGCAGCGCGACGTCGGCAGGCGGCGCCTCGGGCTCCGCTGGAGCCTCTACTTGCTGCCTCTTCATCTTGTTCACGCCTTTCACGACCATGAATAGCGCGAACGCAACGATCAAGAAGTTCAGCACTGCCGAAAGGAACGCCCCATAACCGAGGACGATCGCTCCGTTGGCTTGCGCGGCCTCAATGGTGGTCGCCCCTCCGGTATCACCCTTGAGCACAAGGAACGCGGACGAGAAGTCGGTGCTCCCCAGCATCCCGATCAAGGGATTGAGCAAGTAACTGACAAGCGAGTCGATGATCTTTCCGAACGCGGCTCCGATCACGACACCGATGGCAAGGTCGAGCATGTTGCCATTCGCGGCAAACTCTTTGAACTCTTTTAGCATTTCGACTGGTCCTACCCCCCTTCGTCGACCCTCACCCGACCGACGCCAGCCTCGGCATCCTACCCAGGTTCTGTCCGTCACGCACTCTGGCACCCTTCGGTGCCAGAATCACCCTCAATGCTGCTAGCCGCATCGTTGGTCATCGCCACGGCCATCGCCCCCGCCGTCACCGTCATCCCCAAGCCCTTAGCGTTGACCATCGGCACTGGCGAGTTTGTCTTCGACCAAGCCACCGCGATCGTCGCACCCGCAGATCTCAGGGCAGCACGCCATCTTCGGGAACTGATGGCCAAGGCACCAGGACTCGATCTGAAGGTCTCCGGCCAGTCAACTGCGAGCCATCAGGTCGTCTTCGAACAGATGGGGGTTAGTCAGACCCTGGGAAAGGAAGCCTACACGCTCCACGCGACCCCGTCCAAGATCGTCGTCGAGTACTCCGATCCGGCCGGTGCCTTTTATGCCGTTCAGACCATCCGGCAGCTGCTCCCCGCTAAGATCGACGCAGGAGGCAAGGTTGCAGGCGTCCGGTGGAGCGTCCCAGCCGTCACCATCCGCGACAAGCCTCGCTTTAGTTGGCGCGGAATGCACCTCGACGTCTCACGCCACTACTTCGATACCGACTTCATCAAGGAGTACATCGACTGGATCGCGATGATGAAGATGAACGTCTTCCACTGGCACCTCGTCGACGATGGCGGGTGGCGGATGGAGGTGAAGAAGTACCCCAAGCTCACTGAGATCGGAGCCTGGAGAATCGATACAGGCGGCAAGTGGCCCGGCGGCGACTGGAACTACTCCAACATCCGCTTCTGCATGACGCCGGAGGACGGACCGCGCTATGGCGGCTACTACACCCAGGACGAGATCAGAGAGATTGTCCGGTACGCCGCAGACCGGCACATTGAAGTCGTCCCTGAGATCGAGCTGCCGGGCCACAGCCTCGCAGTCATTGCGGCCTATCCAGAACTCGGGTGCCAGGGCCTGCCGCCCGGGCCCAAGGGCCGGCCCGCAAGTAACGCCTTCTGCGGCGGCCTGGACGCCAGCTATACGTTCCTCGAGGACGTGTTGAAGGAGACTCTCGACCTCTTCCCCAGCAAGTTCGTCCACATCGGGGCGGACGAGCTGGACAAGCGCCTGTGGCAGCAGTGCCCGCGCTGCAAGGCCAAGCTGGGCCGCATTGGGGCCAAGGACATGGACGGCCTGCAGAGCTACATGGTCCGTTACTTCGATAACTGGCTGGCAACTCGCGGCCGACGCCTGGTCGGCTGGGACGAGATCATCGAGGGCGGTTTGGCCGATGGCGCGACAGTCATGAGCTGGCGCGGCAGTGCAGGCGGGATCGAAGCGGCCAAGCAGGGGAAGCACACTGTCATGTCACCGACCACGCACTGCTACTTTGACTACTCGTACCTCACCATTTCGACCGAGCACGTCTATTCTTGGAACCCGGTTCCCAAGGAGCTCACTGGGGAGAAAGGCCAACTCGTTCTGGGAGGGCAGGCCAACGTATGGACCGAGTTCATCGCAACCGAGGAGAGGTGCGAGGAGATGGTCTTTCCTCGGGCTCTGGCGATGGCCGAGGTTCTTTGGTCCGACCCGAAGGGACGCAACTGGGACGAGTTCAGCCCACGCCTCAACCGCCAGTTCCCGCGGCTCAATGAGATGGGGGTCAGGTACCACCTCTCGACCCCGGACGTGGAATACGACGCGATCCTTCTCCAGAACGAGGCGACAGTGAAGGTTAGGAACGCGGCCGCTCCCGCAGGCGTGCTCCGGTACACGACGGACGGAACCACCCCCAACGCAACCTCGCCCCAGTACAACGGGCCCATCCCGGTCGGCAAGCCGAAGACCCTGACTTTCGCCTTCGTCTGGCCCGACGGAACCACGGGCGACCTCCGCCGCGTGGAAGTGATGAAGGCCCCTGCCAAGCAGGCTCCTGGCAAGTCCCCCGGCTTGCTCGAAGAGTGGTTTGCCGAGCCGTACCAAAAGGTGGGGACGCCGCTCAAGACCAAGCCCTTTTACACGGGCGCAGCGCCCGACCCGAACAAGATTCCCCTGCGGCGTGAGGACGAGTTCTTCGTCCGTATGACGGGCAAGATCACCATCCAAAAGGGCGGTGTCCACACCTTTTGGTTGACAAGCGACGACGGCTCGATCCTCAAGATCGGTGGAGCAACGGTCGTGGACAACGACGGGGCCCATGCAATGGCGACCCAACGCGGGAGGGTGCTCTTGCCTGCCGGCACGTACTCGCTACAGATCTTATGGTCCGAGCTGGGCGGCGACCAAGGTCTCAGGATCGACCACCAACCCCCGGGTAGCCCTCGAAACCGGATCTCGACAAAACTGCTCTCGCACTAGGCTCAATCCGTGTATCCTTGAACCATGGCCGTTGCCAAAGTGATTGAGATTTCCAGTTCCTCGACGGTGAGCTTCGATGACGCGATCAGGGTCGGCGTCAAGAAGGCTGGTTCTACCTTGCATAACGTGAGTGGAGCCTGGGTGCAAGACCAGGAAGTAGTCGTGGTGGACTCCGAAGTCACCGAGTACCGCGTGCGTCTCCGGGTCACGTTCGTGCTCGATTAGCCCTCCCATCGCCCTGGACAAAGGCTGCGCACCATGTCCGACTCGTACAAAGGCGCGATCACTCTTCTGGCCACCGATATTGTGGGCAGCTCAGCGCTATGGGAGAGCGAGATGGAGGCGATGCAGGCCGCCCTTGCCGAGCACGACTCGCTCGTCCTGGGTGCGATCGAGAGCCACGGTGGCGAAGTCTTCAAGACAACCGGCGACGGGTGTCTGGCGGTCTTCTACGAGGCGGCGGAGGCCGCAAGGTGCGCCCGCGCGGTCTTGGCCCTCGCCCAAGGCCGCGAGTGGCCGACATCGAGCCCCATACGCCTGAAGGCTGCCCTGCACAGCGGCCCCACAATCCAGCGGGACGGAGACCACTTTGGGCCGACCGTCAACCGCGTGGCCCGACTTCTCGACGTTGCCGAGCCCGGCGTGGTGGTTCTCTCCCTCGCGACCTATGCGCTCTTGGACGGAAACTTGCCCGAAGGATCGGCGGTGAGGAGTGCCGGACACCGCGACCTCAAAGGCATTGCAGAGCCGATGCAGGTTTTCGAGATGGTAGACGGCGAGGGGGCTGCAACACCGGTGGACCGTCCTGCGGGGCCGCTACGGGTCTCAGGCGCATGGCCCGCGGCCGGCAAGCCGTTTATCGGGAGGCGGGCGGAGGTCAAGGCGATTTCCGACAGGCTTGGCCGGGGCCAAGCCCTCGTCACAGTGACGGGACCGGGCGGGATCGGCAAGACGAGGACGGTCTGCACTATCGTCGAAGCGGCCACGCAGAACTACCCTGACGGCAGCCTCTTTGTTGACTGCCAGTCGCTCGCTACGGAATCGGAGGTGGCGCTTGCGATCGTGGAGGGTTTGGGGGGTTCGCCCAGGGCAGGCAACATCGAAGACGCGGCGCTCGAGCTTCTTCGTAGCCGACGGTTGCTCCTCGCCCTCGACTGCTACGAAGCCTTGGCCGACCGTGCCGAGCTCCCTCGGCGGATCCTCGACTCGGCCCCGGGCGTGGACGTACTCGTCGGTTCGCGTGCCGTCCTCGGCCTGGAACGGGAGGCGGAAATCGCGCTCCAGCCACTCCCGCTACAATCGCAAGTCTCCCACCAGGGCACTTCCGAAGCTCTCTTCTTCGAGTTGGCCCGCCTCGCTGATTCTGAGTTCGAGGACACTAAGGAGAACCGCGATGCCGTGCGCCGCGTCTGCGAGCTACTGGAAGGAGTGCCTCTGCTGCTCACCATTGCGGCCGCTCGGCTTCGGCACACGGGAATCTACGAGCTCGCGGACCAGATCGCCAGCCAAGGAGCCTCCCGCATCTCGGGCCCGCATCGTGACACCGCTCCAAGGCACGCCGATATCCATACCGTAGTCGCTGATTCTGTTCGTCTGCTCGAAAGCCAGGAAGCTGCCGTGCTCTACGACCTGGCCGTGTTTCCGGGCGGCGCGCTCTACGGCGACATCGAGGCCGTGCTGGGCCCCCGCCACCCGGATCTTGAACGGGCCGTCTTCCGACTGCGCGACCACTCGCTGCTCCTTGCAGCGAACACGCGAGGGCGCAAGCGCTTCCGTATGCTGGACTCCGTTCGCGAGGCGGTACAGGAGACCGGCCCGCCTGAGCCTGACCTTCTCCGTGCCCACGCCCTGCACTACGGCCACCGCGCTGAGAAGCTTCGTACACTCACCGAGCGAGGGGAGCTATCGGATCTGCGGTACTTGCTCTTGAGCGAGAGCGGCAACCTCCGGGCAGCCACCGAGTTCGCCGTGAACAACAGAGACAAGGATCTCATGCGGGGCCTCTTTCGCTCGCTGGCACTCGGGCTGCAAACATGTGGCATGTGGGACGACTACTTGCGCCTAGCCCAGTCCTCGCGGGACTTGCTCGGCGCTGAGGTCGAGGTCGAGGCCCTGGGTCTGGACGGTGCACTTTTCATGCGCAAAGGCAACCGTCCTGCTGCTATGCGAGCATGGCGGCAGCGGGCCGAGACCTGCGCCCGCGCGGCCGATCCCGTTGGAGAAGCGGATGCCTGGCTCGACATTGCGGAGGCCCTGCTCACAGACGGGGACACGCGAAACGCAGCGTGCCACGCGGTTCGGGGGCTCCACATTTGTCGGAAGCACAACATTCCCGCTCATTTGGCTACGGCCTGGGCGGTCGGAGCCGAGATAGGACTCGCACGGGGGAACACGGTCACCGCCTTGCGGCGAGCCGACCGGGCTGCTGAGACTATTGACGACTCCCCGCTCAGCATCTACGTTCACTTGGCCCGAGGGCGGGTCTATTCCAGTGCGGGCCGCCTTGAGGAAGCCCTACGGTGCTTCCTCGCTGGCGTGGATGCAGCGAACCGACTTGCCCTGCTCCTGTCCCTCATCCAAATGCTCTCGGAAGCGGCAGTCGCCTATTGCGCCTGCGGAGAGCCTGGGATGGAGGCCTTGGCCTGGACAACCCTCATCGGACTCGACCGGGACATCGGCGCGAACCGGTCAGGCCGCGCGCGCAAAGAACTTGCACGCCTACGGAAGGAGTTTCCTGCCCAAGCTGACGAAGCCCGGCGCTTAGTCACGGGCTCGGGTTGGGAGGCGGGGGTTTCTGCCCTGACTAGTACACCTTAGTTACGAGGAGATCGGGTCGGAAGTAGATGGACGCTGAACCGCTGGGAGCCCGCGTTGGATTCCAGTTGAAGCACGGCGCGGCAACGCACACGGGAGTAGGCGGAACTGTCGGAGGCAACTGGGCGACGAACCCGAGCATCGGCCGAGGGCATGAACTCTGGATATCGAGAGGTGCATTGCCGGGAAAATTGGCGGTAGGCATATTCGCCATGCCCTGGTCCGTTTCTACATACTGATAGGGCTTTGCGATCAGCTTTGCCGCCAACTCGACCGGCCAGCAGATCATCGCAAGCGCAAGCGACACAGCCTGCTCTCGCGTGACGACACCTCGATTCAGCAACTCATTGTGCACGAAAGCTCGATCCGTTCGGATAGGTGGAGCCCCGTCCGTTCGGAAGTTCACGTCATTTTGTGCGTTGAGCAACGATACGGCTTCGCTCAACTTCGTCGCGTCCATGGCGGAGTACCCAAAAACCGATACCAGTACGATGTTCTGGCCTACGCCATAGAAGCCTACATGAAACGAATTGGATGTTTTTGCGGGCCAATAGCTACCCACAAAAATCGAGTCCTCGGGTAGACCAAAGTGGGTCGGATTGAGCAAGACTTCTTCGATGTCCGTAATTGTTTTCGCAGTGGAGATCGAAACATAGTCCCTAGGAGTTATACCGGTGAAGATGTTCGTTCCAAACCAATCGAATAACTGATCTACACGCTCCCAATGCTTCTTGAGTTCTGCAAGTTCGCGACGACCTTCCTCAGTTCCCAGCCGAAGCAGGAACCACTTGGCAAGATCAATGTCGTCCCCAAACTCTCGTGCAAGCTTGTCAAAGTCCATACAAGCAATTCTACCTGCGACGGCTCGGAAGCTTTCGCTTTTCCACACCGATTCTTCCATCGCTGACCCCAAGAAGCTTTCTCAGCCCCGCGATCTGGTCACGCACTTCGGCTGCCTTCTCAAACTCCATCGCCTTAGCCAGCTCCTTCATCTGCGCCTCCAGGTTTCCTATGAGGAGTGGCAGGTCCTCGATGGCAATAGGCTGGCCGTCGGCACCGATACTGGGGTCGGTCGGGCCTCGCCCAAGCTCGGGCTCGTACATCCGAATCGTCTCTCGCACTTCCTTCACGACCGTTTGGGGGGCGGTGCCGTGCTCTCGGTTATAGGCCGACTGCACCTCCCGCCGCCGGTTCGTCTCGTCGATCGCCGCTTGCATTGAGCGGGTGACGCTGTCTGCGTACAGGATCACCTTGCCACCGATGTTCCGCGCCGCGCGCCCGATCGTCTGGACTAGCGAAGTTTCCGACCGAAGGAAGCCCTCCTTGTCCGCATCCAGGATCGCGACCAGCGTCACTTCCGGCAGGTCGAGCCCCTCGCGAAGCAGGTTCACTCCGACGATGACGTCGTAGACACCGAGCCGAAGGTCGCGAAGGATCTCGGGCCTCTCCAGCGAATGTACGTTCGAATGGACGTAGTTGACCTTAACCCCCACCCCTTCCAGATAGCTGGTCAGATCCTCGGCCATCCTTTTGGTCAGGGTCGTGACGAGCGCCCGCTCTCCGCGGGCCACTCGGTTGCTGATCTCGCCGATGAGGTCGTCGATCTGGCCCTTGGTCGGTCGAACAACAACCTCAGGATCCAGGACATACGTCGGTCGGATCACCTGTTGTGCCCGGTTGCTCTCGTTTTCGGTCTCGAAGGGTCCCGGTGTCGCACTGACGAACACGACTTTCGGTACACGCTCTAGGAACTCCTCAAAACGCAGCGGCCGATTGTCCAAAGCGCTGGGGAGCCGGAACCCATAGTCCACCAGAACAGACTTCCGCTGACGGTCGCCGTTGAACATCGCCCGAATCTGAGGGAGCGTCTGATGGCTCTCGTCAATGAAGACCACGGAGTCCTTAGGCAAGAAGTCGAGCAACGTGTAGGGCGCGGTGCCCGCCTCCCGTCCATCGAAGTAGCGGGAGTAGTTCTCGATCCCGCTGCAAAACCCCATCTCGCGGATCATTTCCAAGTCGAACTCGGTCCGCTGCCGCAGGCGCTGAGCCTCCAGGAGCTTGTTCTGCGACTCGAAGAACGCGACTTGGGTCTCCATCTCCTCCTTGACCTGCTCCAGCACCGTCTCGATGCGCTCCCAAGGCGTCACGTAGTGGGTCGCCGGAAAGACGCTGCACCGAGTCGGCTCATCCAGCACTTCTTGAGTGAGGGGATCAATGAGTTGAACACGCTCGATGGTATCGCCAAAGTAGTCCACCCTCGTGACGATCTCTTCATCCATCGGCTGGATATCGAGCAGATCTCCCTTGACGCGGAACGTCCCCCGATCGAGCTGGAAGTCGTTCCGGACGAACTGCATCTTGACCAATTGGTTGATGGCGTCGTGCAACGGCAACTCTTTGCCTACCTCGAACGTCACCACGCCTTCCATGTACACGTCGGGCGACCCGAGGCCATATATGCAGCTCACGCTCGCGACCACCACGACGTCCCGCCTCTGCAGCAGAGCCTGGGTCGCCGCGTGTCTCAGCCGGTTGATCTCCTCGTTCACCTGGGAGTCCTTCTCGATGTAGAGGTCCGTGCCCGGTACATAGGCTTCCGGCTGGTAGTAGTCGTAGTAACTGATGAAGTAGTGGACCGCGTTCTCAGGGAAGAAGGCGCGAAACTCTTGGCAGAGCTGGGCCGCCAAGGTCTTGTTGTGGGCAATGACCAGTGCCGGACGCTGAGCCTGCGCGATCACGCTCGCCATCGTGAATGTCTTGCCGGTACCGGTCGCCCCGAGCAGGGTCTGGAAGCGGTAGCCCGAGTCGAGCCCGTCCACCAGCGCCTCGATCGCGGTCGGCTGGTCCCCTTTGGGCGTCAGCGTCGAGCCGAGTTGAAACGGGCTGTCATACCGTACGATCGTCTCGTTCTCCACCATCCCTGCCCATTGTACGGCCCGGTCGGAAACCCCGTTCCGATCGGAGGCGGCGCCGGGCCCTGTTCAGGCCCGTTGCCAGCGACCCCAAGTTCGCGGAACTACAATGGGAACGGATGCTGGCCAAGTTCCGACCTACTCGTCGCCAACTCCTTGCCGGAGCCCTCGCCGGGGCGGGCGCGGTCAGCTTTGCCCAGCTAGGCTGCAAGAGCGATATTCGGGTCGAGCACCACGACCTCGCCCTGGAAAGGTGGCGGGCGGACGGGTTTCGTCTGGCCGTTTTAGGCGATCTCCACATGGACGATCCGATCCGACTGGCACGGGCGCGCACCGCGATCCGGCTCGCCGTCCGGGCCAAGCCAGACGCCATCGCGATTGCCGGCGACTTCCTCTCCACCCCCGACCTCCGTACTCAGGACGAGGCGTTCGCAGCGATTCGCGAGGAAGTGGACCATGCCCCGCCCGTCATGGCGGTCCTCGGCAACCACGATTACTGGCTCCCCCGACCGTTCCGCATCATCGAGGGGCTCCAGGGAGCGCTGCAAGGCCGCCACAGGTTGCTGAGGAACGAGGCCATTGAGGTGGAAGGAGTGACACTGGCAGGGATCGAGGACGGAATTGCGAAAAAAGACCGCCATGACTTTCTCGCTCCCCAGAACGACAAGAACGTGGTCGCCATCTTCCACGAGCCGGACTTCGTCGACCGAGTGGACAAACGCATCGCCCTCATGGTGAGCGGCCACAGCCATGGAGGCCAGGTATGCGCCCCCTGGGGTACGCCATTGAAGCTGCCGTTCGGTGCCCGAAGCTACTGGAGGGGATACTATCCCGACGCTAAGGTTCCGCTCTACGTGACGCGCGGGATCGGAACCGTAGGGCCAGATATTCGCACTTTTAGCCCGCCGGAGGTCAGCGTGCTTACGCTCCGCAGCGCCTGATCTAGACTACCGATATGGATCGAGCCTGGATCGCTTCCCTCCCGAAGATCGAGCTCCATGTCCATATCGAGGGCTCGATACGACCCGAGACCGTCCTGCGGCTCGCGCAGAAGAACGGGATCCGGCTTCCCGCCCAAGACCTCGACGGGCTGCGGGAGTTTTATCGGTTCCGCGACTTTCCACACTTTGTTGAGGTCTATGTCGCGGTAACCCAGTGCGTAAAGGACGAGGAAGACCTGTACACCGTGTTCACTGAGTTCCTCCAGGGCCAAGCTGCGCAGAACATCGTGTACACAGAAGCGACTTACACCGCCTCCACTGTCGAGTCCCATTGCGGCATCCCGTGGCCGCGCCAGCTCGAGGCGATCAAGTCTGCCATCACGGATTCTGGCGAGCGGCTCGGCCTGGTGCTCGACATCGTACGGGGCCAGAGCGTCGAAGATGCATTCCGGGTACTGGACTGGGTGCAGGGAGCACTGGGGGGTGTCGTGTGCGCGCTGGGTCTCGCGGGCGAGGAGCGAAAGGGCACGAGCGAGTACCGGCCCGTATTCGACGAAGCCCATCGGGCAGGGGTGCCGGTGACAGTCCACGCTGGCGAGACGTGCGGGGCAGAATCGGTGGCCGAGGTCTTGGACGTCTGTCGGCCCCACCGGATCGGCCACGGAGTGCGGGCGATCGAGGACGACTCCGTAGTTGCGCGGCTGCGCGATTCCGGCATCCTCCTGGAGGTGTGCCCTTCGAGCAACGTGTGCCTTGGAGTGGTACCGTCCTTGGCTGAGCACCCGCTGCCGGAGCTTCGCGCGGCCGATTTGCGAGTCACAGTGAACAGCGACGATCCCCCGATGTTTGGCACGACTTTGACCGACGAGCTGGTGCGGTGCTCCGAGGCGTTTGGGTGGAGCGAGAGCACTCTGCTGGCGATGAACGCTGACGCAGCCCGGTCCGCGTTCCTTCCTGAGCGGGAGCGCGAGACCTTGCTCGCAGCCGTACTATCCACGCAGGGCGTCTAGTCTGGGCTTTCGAGACTTCGGCGAGTCCAGGCTAAAGCTGCGGCAGTCGCCCAGGTCGTCGCGGATCATCTCCTCAGTTGCCTCGACCGCCTCGGAAATGGAGGTTGCGGCGCCTCCCCAAGCCGAGTAGACGATCTTGCCCTCGTCCGGGTCGAACTCCCACAACCCCACGATCGTGCCGCGATCGAGGATCGCGTTGTACTCAAGGTCTGCCAAGCCTCCCGAGGCCATTCCTCTCCCCGAGAGCGCTTCGTACCGCCCCAACTCCCCATCGCCGAAGAACGAGACGACCTCTCGCCTCAGCAGGAAAATCGAGTCCATGCTCGCTACCAGCCGACAGTCCGGCTCGTCGGGAGCGCGAAAGTCTCCGAACTCCTCGATGGTCGCCGGAGTCGCGAGCAGTCCGTCGTCCCTGGCCTCGACGAGTCCGAGCCCTTCTGTTGCCCCCAGGGCCGCCTTGACCCCGAGCCCGGTAAACCATCGGAAATGCGCCAGCGAGGAGAATCCGATCCAATCCCAGTACCGCACCGCGAGACGTCGGAACGCTTCGTCTCTGTCAGGTGCCGAGTCCAGGGGAGACCCGACCCACAGGCGATAGCTGTACCGCTCGTTGTCAAGCCTTCCGTCCAGGGGTACGCGACCAATCTTTCCTTCCTCTTGTAGCTTGCCCAGCGCGAGCGGGAGGTTCGTCGAGAGACCCTGCTTCTTGCCCGCCTCGCCAAGTGACCGCACTTGGTCTCCAAGAACCGCCCTGAGGCCTCTCGGTGCCAGCGGACCGGCCTCGAGCGCGGATATCACGGCCCTGCATAGCGCCTCGGTCTCATCTGCAGTTATGCCCACCTTCTCTCCCCGCCGCTGTTCCGCGATGCTTCCTCCCTCTGCAGCCCGTAGCCCGATCCAGACCTCAGCGGCAGGAAGCAGGTAGGTGCACGACCTCGCTGACGGCACTTCCTCCACCAAACGGTCAGCCAGGGCCTGATCCACCTCCTCGCGTCGGATTCCGGCCCGGGAAAACGCGGTCAGGTATGGGTTAGCCCCGCCGACGGTACGAGCCCAGCCGAATCTCTCCAGCACTTCAGCCGGACTCAGACTCGCCTTCGGGCCGAGCAAGCCCTGGCGGTGCGCGAGGTAGGCGGCTAGCCGGGCGCGGTCGCTCACAGAGTCAGTCTAGCGCATCGAAAACTCGTCCACGACGACGCCGGAAGTGGTCACAAACCTTCCGTTCAGGCGACCCTGGGAATCCTCCAGCACCATGGCTCCATGGTCCGAGTTGAACCAGGACTGAGTTCCCGGCACCTTCTTCTTGAGCGCGTACTTGCGAGCACCGCCGAGACCGTTCACGATGTAGGTCAATCCTTCGACCTCGATCCGCTGGTAGGTGTGGTCGTGCCCACTCAGTACGAGGTCTGCTCCCCACTCCACGAACGGCCAGCGCATGTGGGGCGCCGAGCCCGACTCCCCGCCGGAGTAGGGAGGATGGTGGAACACGACGACCTTCCACTTCGCCTTGGACCCTTCCATCTTGCCTTGGAGCCACCGTGCCTGCTTCGAAGTCGCAGAGTTGCCGTCAGGCTCGTTCCGATCGCTGTCCACAACGAAGAGGTGCAGGTCACCAAGGATCGCGTCGTAATAGCGTTCGTTGCCGGGGAGCGTAAAGTAGTCGAGATAGGGGTCGGCGCCCCGCGGGTTGTTTCCCTCGTCCCCCCAGTCGTGGTTCCCGAGCACCGGGAAGAACCGGTTCTTCTCCGAGCCCGAGCCGTACTTGCCCTTGTATCCCCCGATGTAGTCGGAAAAGTATTGGCCAATGTTCCGGTCGATCGTCAAGGCGAGGCCGTCGTCGTAATTGTTGTCCCCTGTCGTCACGATGTACTCGGGCCGCCAATCGTTGACGAGGCTTGCCACGCCGGCAAGCGCATTGCTCGCATATCCATAGTCACCGATGACCGCGATCCTGCCCGGTACGGGCGCAAGCATCGAGGCAAAGACTGCGCTGACCACACTCGAAGCTTATCTCCCGAGCCGAGCGCGGCTAGGGCAGGAAGAGCTCGGCGATCGCGCACCTCGCACCGCCTCCTCCGACCCTTTCGATCGTAGGGATGCGAACGGGAAGCAGCTCGCAATGCTGTTCGAGCGCCCTCACCTGGGACCCTTCGAGAGAGAGGAACGCTGCCTCGCCACCCACGATCAACGGCCCGGCGCTGCCATCCAACTCCAGCAGGTTGCACGCCATCGCCTCCAGTTGCGACCACGTCACCTCGACCAGTTCCCTGCCGGTCGTCTCGATGATTTTTTGCAGCAAAGTCCGCTGTCCGTTTGGCACCGCGGACAGGCACGCGACGGCCCACCCCGTACCTAGGGCCAATACGACATTGGTGTGGTAGACCGCCTGGCCGTCCGGAGCCACGGCATCAAAGACCACCGGGCGAAACCCGGTCTGCTCGCACCAGAGTTCAACGAGCCGTTCATGGCTTCTCGGAGAGCGGGAGACGAACGCGTTCCCACCTGCCCGGTCGAGCACCAGGCTCCCCGTGCCTTCCAAGAACTCACCTTCGGCCTCAAACCCCGATAGATCCACGACGTTGGGCCACCGCTCCCGCAGCCAGGCGACGGTCTCGGGCGAGCGCTCGCCCCGTCGGGACGCGGCCCGCATGGGATAGAGGAACAGCGAGCCGTCCTCGTGCGTCGATAGCCAGTTGTTCGGGAAAACCGCGCTAGGGCATCCTTCGGGAGCAGGCCGCACTTCCACCGTTACGCCTTTGGCTTCGAGCGCGGACACCATGGAACCGAACTCGCGACCGGCCTCGTCGGCAACGTCCCCCGTCACCCGAGATTGGAACGAGTTGTCCTCTTCTGTACACAGATCGAACCCGAATCCGTCCGGCCGCACCATCAAGACCGTGCCCGTCGTTTGCCGCATTCTCCAAGACTATGGACGAACTGGAGAAAATCTATCTATAATCCAGGGATGATCACCGCTGACCGCCTCACCGATCATGCCCTCTTCAAGGGCCTCACGCCTGACCAGGCGAACACCCTCTTGGGTGCCGCACAAAGCCGAGTGCACCAGGGTGGCGATGTGGTCGTGCGACAGTTCGAGCGAAACAGCGACCTGCTGATCATTAGCGAGGGCGAGGTCGAGATCAAGAGCTTCGCAGGGGACGCGATTGCGCGACTCGGACCCGGATCGGTCGTCGGCGAAGTCGCCCTGATTGACGATGCGCCCCGCTCGGCCACCGTCGTGAGCGTGGGGATGTCGAAGTCCATCGCGATCCCGGCAAGCGACTTTCGGAGCTTGATGGCGGGCGACGCGAACCTAAAGGCGACAGTCATGGAGAACCTTGCGAAGATTCTCTGCGGCCGGCTCCGCGCTTCCAACGTCTGACCGGGCCCAGCGCCGATCCGCCTCTATACTGAGGGTATGGACATCCGGCAGCGCGGCTACGCCGTACCCGAAGCCTTGGTCTCGACCCAATGGGTCGCCGACCACATGGACGATCCGGGCATTCGGATCATCGAGTCGAACGAAGACCCGCTTCTCTACCCTAGCGGTCACCTCACCTCAGCTGTCGAGGTGGATTGGGCTCGCGACCTCAACGACCCACTCGTGCGCGATTATCTAGGCCGCGACGGCTTCGAGAAGCTCGCGAGCAGGATCGGTATCACACCCGAAACCCACGTCGTATTCTACGGCGACCGCAACAACTGGTGGGCTTGCTATGCCTTTTGGGTCTTCCAACTCTTCGGGCACAGGAACGCCTCTGTGATGGACGGAGGGCGGCTGCGATGGGCGAACGAGAGTCGGCCGCTTTCCACGGAAGTTGCGAAGTACCCGGCCACGCAGTACTCTGCGCCCGAAAGGGACGACGTGTCCGAGCGCGTGTTTCGGGACGGGGTTGCACGGCACCTCGAGGCCAGGGGCAAGCTCGTGGACGTCCGAAGCCCGCAAGAGTTCTCCGGCGAGCGGCTCCATATGCCCGAGTTCCCGAACGAAGGGGCCTTGCGCGGCGGGCACATCCCGACGGCAAAGAGCGTGCCTTGGGCGCGGGCAGTCGATCCAGCGTCGGGCGAGTTCCTCGACGCTCAGGCGCTCCGCGAGATCTATGAAGGGGAGGCGGGCCTTTCCCAGACCGACGATGTGGTCGTCTATTGCCGCATCGGAGAACGGAGCAGTCACACCTGGTTCGTGCTGAAGTACCTGCTAGGGTACGGCCAAGTTCGGAACTACGACGGATCTTGGACCGAGTGGGGCAACCTCGTCGGGAGCCCGATCGAAAAGTGACCCTGGCCGAGACGATCGAGGCGTTCGAGTTCCTCACCGACCGGCAGGAGAGGATCGAAGAGCTGGTCAGGGCCTCTCGTCGCTTTCAGCAGGCGGAGTCTCCCAAGCCCTTTCCGGAGGCGAACCGCGTGCCTGGTTGCGAGAGCGAAGCGTTCGTCTGGGTCACCGGCGACCAGGCGGCCGTGAAACTCGGATTCGCGGTGGAGAACCCCCAAGGCGTCTCAGCAATGGCGCTTGCGACAATCCTCCGGGAGACCATGGACGGGCTGCCTGCCAGTGACTTTTCATCCATTCCGGACGACCTCCATCTGCGTCTTTTTGGCGCAGAGCTGTCCATGGGCAAGGCGCTCGGGCTTGGTAACTTGGTGGCCGCCGTGAAGGTTGGGGCCGCCGGGCTCGGTTAGTCCGCCTCCGGCACCTGCCACAGGACACCGTCCTTCGATCGCACCGCGGCCCGGCCGTCCCCATGTGCCTCGAACCCGGCGACCATGCCTTTGCCGCGGAGGGTAAGCGAACTCTGCTCCTCAAAGGCGAGCTGGAACTGCTCGCCCTGTCCACGTCCCGTAACCGCGACCACCGATGGATCGGCCGAGAGAGTAAGTTCCTTCGTTCCGCCTGGCGCAGACAGACGTAACGAAGACCGGTTATCAGCGGTGGAGAGATAAATACGGTTCCCGAGCGAAAATCCCACACCGCTGGAGCGGGCGCTGAGGTTGATCGACTTTTCGTCGCCGGTGACCGCCAGGCTAGCACCATCTTGCGCAAGGAAGTTCATGCGCCCCGAGGTTCCGGTGACCAGACTCACCGAGGCGTTGCCCTCCTTGTCAAACAGGACGAAGGCCGCGTTCCCGCCGACCTCGGCGATTCGGCCCAATTCGCGGTTGCCCGAACCGACGATCTTGAGCCCGCCGGCTGGGACATAGAGCACTTCGCTGGTTTGGACGTTGGGCGGAACTTGTTGGCCCTGGGCAGAGCGTACGGACGTGATCAGGGCGCCGCCGGCAACGCTGCCGGCGAAGACGACGGCGAGGGTTAGGGCAGGATGGGGAGTGGCCATACCCCTTTGACGGTCGCGGACCCCTAGGAAGGTACAACGAACGCGATGCGAGCCGCCGGTTTCGCCCTTGTCCTGCTCTCTGCGACTGCCTTGGCCCAACTGCGCGAGGATCCCAATCGGTTCGTTCCGACGGCGGTTTTCCCGAACCTCAAATGGGCGAAGCTAGACCGTACTGCCGCGAGCTTCGGCATCGCCAATGGCCTCGCCCGCGAACGAGGGGCCCAGGCGCGGATACTCTGGATCGACGGCACCGCAAATATGGAGCGAGTGGACACGGAGGAGAAGGTCAGCGCGCTCATGGAGAAGGTTGCGCGCACCGGATTCAATACGATCGTCTACGACGTGAAGCCGATCGTCGGGCGCACGATGTATCCGAGCAAGCTCACCGGACAGATGACCAGCTGGAGAGGGCAGACCATGCCGGAAGGCTATGACCCGGTCGCGCACATCGTCCGGTACGCCAAAGCGAACTCTCTCGGCATCTACCTTTCGATGAACGCGTTCAGCGAGGGCCACTCCTTTGCCAGGCGCGCCGAGAACGACCCTTCGCAAGGCCTAGGCGACCCAGGCTACGGCTACCGCCACCCCGATCAGCAGAGCGTGCTCATGGTGTCTAGCCCTGCCTTGGCCGGTCCAGGTTGGGGCGATCCCCTCCCCGTGCAGGCAACTGTGGACCCTTCAGGGCTCGAAGCGGCCCGAGATATGCCGAGCGAGGCTCAGATTGGCATTTACACCCGCATTCCAAACGCGGTGAAAGAGACGTGCGCGTGCCTTGTGCTCAATGCGGAGGGCAGGGTTGTGCAGACGGTCGTAGGGCTCCCCACCTCCCTCCCGCAGGGCTCGCTGCTCGTGGTCGGCCTGGGTGAGTCAGGAGCCGAGCTGCTGCGCTCGCTCCCAGGTGACCGAGTCCGTGCCGTCGCCCGGACAAAGCTGGTCCCTGCTGCCGAGGCTCAAGACCAGATCCCGCTCATGATGAACCCGCACCACCCACAGGTTCAGTCTAGGGCACTGGAGTTTGTCCGCGAGGCGATGGGGCGGTACGCGGTAAACGGCTTCGTCTACGACGACCGGCTACGCTTCGCTAACATCTCCGCGGACTTCAGTCCCCAGGCCCGATCGGCGTTTCAAGCCTGGGTGGGCAAGCCGGTCCGCTGGCCCGAAGATGTCTACACTCCCACCTACTCCCTGCGGCTGACCACCGGAGTTCGGCCCGGTCGGTACTACGACGCCTGGCTCGCCTTCCGAGCCAAGACGATGGCAGACTGGGTGCGCCGCGTCGGACGTACGGTACGCGAGACTCGCAAGGGTGCCCAGTTCGCAGTCTATGCCGGATCGAACTTTGGCGACTACGCCAACTTCGGAACAAACTACGGTTCAAGCCAGACCAACGCCGGTTATCCGTTCCTCACCGGACCGTATCGTGAACAGGGCTTCGCTTCCGAACTCGACTTTCTCATGACCGGTTGCTATTACCGGTACGGAACGATCTTCGAGGCCATGGAGTCCGGTATGAAGCCTGGGTTTACGGTCGAGGCGGCAGGACTCGTGAGCAACCGGGTCGTGAGGGACCAGACATGGACCTACGCGAGCATCATGTTGAGCCTGATGTGGGACAACCCAGACAACCTGGATACGGTGCTTCAGGCGGCGTGTGCCACCACCCAAGGCGTCATGGTATTCGACTTGAGCCACCAGATTGACCGCTTCTGGCCGACCCTGGAGCGAGCGTTCAGCAAGCCTGCTGTCGTGCCGCACCTCGTCCCCGGTCTGACCGCCACGCTCCGCAACCGGCGGGCCAGGGCCGATTCCGCCGGAGCCAAGGATCCGCCGTTCCCCATATTTGAAGGGATGGCCGGGGCCGGGTTCTGAGCCCTCGTGAACCTAGGGGACAGCACCGACGTTCCTAATGGGAAGGGCTAGCCTCCACTCATGAGCCAAACGCCGCCCCAGACGCTCGGGAAGTACCAGGTGATCCGAGAGATCGCCAGGTCGAACGACATCGTCTACGAGGCGTACGACCCGACCATGAACCGGCGTATCGCGCTCAAGGAACTGGCGGTACCTGCAGGGAGCACTCCCGCCCAAAAGGAGGACAGGCTCAAGCGGTTTATGCGCGAGGCGAAGGCCGCGGGTTCCCTCTCGCACCCGAACATCGTTACCGTGTACGACGTGGACCAGGATGGTGAGCGGACGTTCCTCGCCATGGAGTTCCTGACCGGGCACAACCTCCGGAACGCCCTCGACACCAAGGGTCAGATCGAGCCCCTCCGTGCGGTGGAGATCGCGATCGAGGTGCTCAAGGGCCTCGAGTTCGCCCATGCGCACGGGGTCGTCCACCGGGACATCAAGCCGGACAATATCCAGATCCTCGACGGCGGCGAGATCAAGATCACCGACTTCGGCATCGCCCGCCTAACATTTGAGCCCAACCTCACGATGGACGGCCAGGTGTTCGGAACGCCGAGCTACATGTCCCCCGAGCAGATCCACGGTCGCGAGATTGATGCGCGGAGCGACATCTTCAGCCTGGGCTCAGTGCTGTACGAGATGGTCTCCGGGAGGAAGGCGTTCCCGGGCGACAGCGTTGTGGCGATCAGCCACTCCATCCTCAATGTCGAGCCGCCACAGCCCTCTGAGGCCATCTTCCCTCTCTGGCAGGTGGTGGACCAGGCGATCCAGAAATCGCCCAACCTCCGCTTCGCCAGCGCGAAAGACATGCAGGCGTCCCTTGAGGAAGTACGTGCCCAAATGGTCTCGGGCAACGTGGTGGTCCAGCCGATCGCAACTCCAACGCTGTACCCGGGCCAAGCTCAACCCACATCGGGGCCGATGTTCGGTATTCCGTACAATCCAGCGCCCCAGCCTCCACCTCAGCAGCCCTACGGCCAGGCCCCGCCGTCTCAGATTCCGATGCCGCACGCCGCCTATTACTATCGGCCCGCTCGCCCGCCGCTCCTCTCGCCGGCATCGAAGGTAATGCTCGCCCGAGTGATGATCGCGACCTTGCTGGTCGCGGCTCTGCTTGGCCTCGGTGCGGCGCTTGTAGTGGCCATGGTCCGAATCTTGGAGCAGAGCCCGCAACCGACGGTGCCCGCTTCGGCCCCAAGTGTCCGGCGATCCATGGACGAGCCTAGCCCACCTGTCGTTTACCAGCCTATTCTCGAAGACCCCCGCACGACTGGGCGACGTGCGATCGCCGAGCCCGACCCCCAGACTCGGCAGAGGCTCTGGAGCGACACCTCCATCGCCTGGGTGGAAGAGATCCAACGCTCACGGCCGCAGACAGCTGGCCAAGTGGCCGCTGTCTCGGACTACATCCGACTGGCAGAGACGGCGCTCGCCAGCGGAGCCGTCCAAGCCGCGCGCGAAGCCCTGACCGAAGGCGAGACGTTCGCCGGAGACGAGCCGCGGCTCGTGGCCGAAGTCGTCGAGGCGTGGCAGAACCTCTTTGGCCAGGGCTAGACAGATCACCTCGGTAGACTTGACGGCCCGGAGGGGTGGCAGAGTGGTCGAATGCGACGGTCTTGAAAACCGTTTAAGGGCAACCTTACGTGGGTTCGAATCCCACCCCCTCCGCCAGCAACCTAGCCTGGCGCCTTGACCAGGCCGCCGTCCACCAAAAGGTTGACACCTGTAATATAGGAGGCTGGCCGGGAGCACAGAAACACGGCCGCAGCCGCGATCTCTTCGGGAGTCGCAAGCCTGCCGACCGGCACTTCTGCCCCCTGCCTCGCAAGCATCTCCTCGGGCGTGGCGCCCGCCCGGCTTGCCCGCACCTCGGCCAAGTGGACTTGGCGGTCAGTCAGCGTGTGCCCGGGCAGCACTGCGTTTACCGTGACTCCGTGAGGCGCTAGCTCGAGGGCCTGGAGCCGGGTGAGCGAGCTGATCCCGGCGCGCAAGGTCGAGGAGATGGCCAGCAGCGGGCTCGGCTCTCGGGCAGCCAGGCTTGTCACGTGGACGATCCTCCCCCATCCACGCTCGCGCATCGAGGGCGCGGCAAGACGCACCATCCGAACGACGTTCATCAGGGTCGAGTCGAACCCGACCTGCCACTGGTCGTCCGTGAGTTCGGGCCAGAGCCCAGCGGGCGGCCCGCCCGTGTTCGTGACCAAGATGTCCGGCGGGCCGCACTCTTCAAACCATGCCCGAATCTGCGCCGGGTCTGATACGTCGCAACAGAACGAGCGGACTCCTTCGAGCGGCGGGTCAGGTTCGTTGCGAGAGCAGACGGCTACCTCGCACCCTTCTGCCCGGAGGCCCTCCGCGATCGCCCTCCCAATGCCTTTCGAGCCTGCAGCGACCATCGCGCGGGCTCCGCTCAGTCCGAGATTCATGCCTCCTATTCTGAGCGATGCCGCAAGCCGCGGAAAGCCACAAGCGCAGCCGCCGCTCCGGCAATGTAGACGAAGGCGAACCGCTGAGGAAAGGCGTCGCTCGTCTTGGGCACCAGCACGCGAGCCTGCTCCGCAGCCATCACCCCCTTTGGAACCGAGTGCACCAACCTGCCTCTCGGATCGGTCACGAGAGTGCGCCCCCGGCTGCCCACCCGTACGATGGGGACACCGCTCTCGATGCTCCTCCAAATCGAGGACTGCCAGAGCTGATCCCACGCCGGCGTGCGCTCGTACCAGTCGTCCACGCTCATCTGCACCAGTACTCGGGCGCCAGCCTGGGTGTGCCGTGCCGCGAGGTCCGGGAAAAGTCCTTCGAAGCAGAGCAACGGTCCGAAGACCGTGTCCCCTACCTTGAGCTGCTTCATTTCTTTTGCTGGGGTCAAGTCCCCGCTCGGAAGTCGGAACGAAGACATGAACGGCAGACCACGGAAGGGAACGAATTCCCCAAACACAACGAGCCGGGTCTTGTCCGCGCTCTGCCAAGTGCCGTCGTACGCATAGGCGGTCTGGTAGCTCGCGGTGCCCTCGACTCGGTTCCCTCCAAAGATGACAGGGAATGCGGGCTCCGGCCCGAGGATCGTGCTCGGTGGCAGATCCTGACTCGGGGCTGCGAACCCCTCGGGCAAGACCAAGAGGTCCGTACCTTCCTCCAAGACTCGGGCCTGGATCAGTCCGACCGATTCGTCAAGCAGCCGCCGCTCGGCCTCGTCCGAGTTGAACGCCATGTCCACTCCCGGCTGGCCCAACGTGACTACCCGCTCGTCCGCCGGAACCGGCTGCGCCGCCCGAAACGTGGACATCACCAAGATCCCGCCGAAGACCAGACCGAGCCGTACCGACTGCCGTGGCTCCCGGTCTTCCGGCCGGACGGGCCACAGGTGGAGGCACAGGAGCAGGTTCGGGATCACCGCCCATGCAGATACGAGGAACACAGTTCCGAACGCAGCGTGCTGGACAAAGTCGGGCACCATCCACAGCGGATGGGCGAGGATCGCCCACGGGAAGGCGAGCACAGGGAAATAGGCGCGGAGCGCCTCCACAGCGGCCCACACCAACGGCACCGTCCAGAACCACCTTGCGGCCATGGCAGACCGGAGCAGCCACGCGAGCAGCACGAAGTACCACCCGGCAAGCGCCACGCTCACCAGCCACGGGACCAGCCCCAACCACCATGAGCCAGTCCACTCCGCGACGAACGCGCCGACCCAGAACATTTGGAAAAGGAAGAGAACGGACCCGAACAAGTATCCGCTCAGCCTCGCTCCCCGGGCATCGAGCCTTCGTAGCCATGCCAGCCATGGCGCGATCGCGACGAAGACAAGGAAGACCAAGTTGAACGGCGGCAATGCAAGCGAGAGCATCACCGCGCTCCCGATCGGAATCAGCCAAGCCTTAGCGCGCAGTGAGAGCGCCATTCCCGACCTCCAAATGCTTGATGTCGTTGTGCCGAAGCACCTGCCAAAATCCCTCGGGGTGCCTCGCCAGCTCGGTGAGCCCAGTGTTCTCGAAGTGAAACGACCGTGGCGCCATGCCCCCCAGCAAGCAACCGATGACCTGGCTGATAAAAAGCCGGTGTGAGGCGACCAACCTCGGCGTATTCAGTCCCGAGAGCCAGCCTGCAACGGTTCGGGCACGTTCGATGGTGTCGACCTGCGACTCGCCGCCGGCGGGTCTCACGGCCGCACGAGGGACACCCTGCTCCGCCGCCCGGCGGTCCGTCTCTTCCCCGATCCACTCAAAGGAGCGGCCCTCCCACTCGCCGAGGTTTCGTTCTCGCAGCCGGGCGTCAGTCTCGATGGACCAGCCTGAGGCCTCGAGTGCGGCGACGGTGTCGCGCGCCCGTCGCAAGTCGCTGCTCAGGATCGGAACCGGTTCCCACTCTGCAAGCCGCTCGCATAGAAGACGTGCCTGGCGTTTACCGACCTCGCTGAGTGGGACGTCGCTATGACCCTGCGCCTTGCCGTTAGCGTTCCACTCGGTCTGGGCATGCCGAACGAAGTAGAGACGCACGGCCCGACTTATACCGTGGGCCGACCCCGCCTCGAGGGTCAGGATTCTCGCTTGGAAGCGGGGCGTGCCCTCAGGCGTGCCCACTCTCGCAGTGCCTGGACCTCTTCCGCCATCATTCTGCTCAAGGGCACCTGCTGGTCGATCTCTTCCACGATGTCGGTGTGCTTGAGTTCGCGCTCGTCGCTGAAGGCGTGGTTGAGCCCGCTGATCACGAGTTGCTCGATCTCGGCGCCGCTAAAGCCGTCGCTCAGCTCGGCCAGCTTCGCCGCCTTGTACTTCTTCGGCGACCGCTTCCTTCGCTCCAAATGGATTTCGAAGATCTCGATCCTCTCCTTGAGGTCAGGCAGGTCGATGAAAAAGATCTCGTCGAACCGTCCTTTGCGAAGGAGCTCGGGGGGCAGGGCCGAGACGTCGTTCCCTGTCGCGACGAGAAACACGGGCTTGGTCTTCTCCTGCATCCACGTGAGAAAGGTCGAGAACACACGGGCAGTGGTGCCGCTGTCGCTGATGCCGCTCCCGCTCATCCCGGCAAAGCCTTTCTCCAGCTCGTCCAGCCACAGGACGCAGGGCGATAGGCTCTCCGCGATCCGAATCGCACGTCTCATGTTCTCCTCGCTCTGGCCGACGAGGCTGCCGAAGATCCGCCCGACGTCCATCTTGAGCATCGGAAGGCTGTAGGTCGATGCGATCGCCTTGGCTACGAGCGACTTCCCGCAGCCTTGCACGCCGATGAGCAGGATTCCCTTGGGGTAAGGGATACCGAACTCTCGCGCCGCATCGGTGAAGCTCCGCCTCCGCTTTCTTAGCCAATCTTTGAGCAGATCCTGGCCCCCCACGTCATCGAAGCCGTACGTTGCCGGATAGAAGCTCAGCATCCCCGTCTTGCGAACGATCTGCTTCTTCTCCTCGATGATCTGGTCGACGGTGAGCCGCTTCTCCTCGACGAGGCTCCGGGCGAGCGCAGACTCGATCTCGTCGGCGGTGAGCCCTTGCGCCGACTTGACGATCAACTCCCGCTCTTCCGGCGTTACGTTCGCGTCCACTCCCTTCATTCCCTTGACGCTTTCCAGCACCGTGTCCACCTGCTGTGTGATCTCCTCGGGCTCGGGTAGCGGGAACTCGACGACCGAGATGTCCTTTTCCAGTTCCACCGGAAGGTTGAGGCTTGGGGCGAGGAGGTAGAGGGTCTGGCTTCGCCCACGGAGGCGGGTTGCAAGGTCACGCAGGAGGCGCACCACGCGCGGGTCTTTCATGTACGGGTGGAAATCCTTAAGCAGGAACAGTGTGAACTCCGGCGCCTCGTGAATCTGCGCCAAGACCTCCAGCTCGGGGGGAAGCGAGGTCTTGACTCCGCTGCCGAGCTTGGGCTTCATACCCTGGGTCACGCTCCAAGCGTGGAGCTTCCGGTCGAGCTTTGCGCCGATCTCGCTGAGAACGCTCTCGACCCTGCGCTCCTCCCAACTAACGACGTAAACGATCGGGTACTTGGCCCGGGCGAGGACCTCGAGCTCGCGTGCGGCTTCCATCCGGCTGAGTATGGCGCGAGACCCTCGACCGGCAGGACTCGGGCCGGCACGGTGCCGGTAGAATCTATCCGTGCCCTACTCCCGCGACGAACTTGCCCAGAGAGCAGCCAAGGAGCTCCGAGACGGGTTCTATGTGAACCTGGGGATCGGAATCCCGACGTTGGTCGCCAACTACATTCCCGACGACATGCATGTCGTCCTTCAGAGCGAGAACGGAATGTTGGGCATGGGCCCGTTCCCCTATGAGGGCGAGGCCGACCCCGACCTCATCAATGCAGGCAAGCAGACCATCACCGAGATCCCAGGCACGAGCTACTTCTCCAGTGCGGACAGCTTCGGCATGATCCGAGGAGGGCACATTGACCTTTCGATCCTGGGGGCGATGGAGGTGAGCGCCGAAGGCGATCTCGCGAACTGGATGATCCCGGGGAAGATGGTGAAGGGCATGGGTGGCGCGATGGACCTCGTCGCCGGCGTCAAGCGGGTTGTGGTCGTCATGGAGCACACGAACAAGGCAGGAGAAAGCAAGATCCTGCCCGAGTGCACGCTGCCCCTGACGGGCAAGGCGTGCGTAGACCTCATCATCAGCGACTTGTGCGTCTTTGAAGTGGAGCGAGGCAAGGGTTTGCGGCTGATCGAGCTTGCCCCGGACGTCACCGAGGAGATGGTGCGGGAGAAGACTGCGGCCGAGTTCACAACGGCGTACGCCGGCTCGCCAGCCTAACGGCTCCCGCGGCCCGAGCCATTCTGCGCCGGGCGGTACCCTAAGCCTAGATGTCGCTCCCCATCCGCCCAAACGTCCTGCGGATGGCCCCCTATTCCCCAGGCAAGCCGATCGAAGACGTCCAGCGAGAGCTGGGGCTCGAACAAGTCGTCAAGCTCGCGAGCAATGAAAATCCCTTTGGGCCCTCTCCTCGGGCGATCGAGGCCATGCAGAAGGCTGCGGCCACGAGCCATCTGTATCCCGACGCTGCCGCGACCGACCTCGTCGAGAGGCTCGCTGAGCTGCACGACGTCCCTAAGAACCAGATCGCACTAGGCAACGGAAGTGACAATCTGATCCAGGTCATCGGGCACGTGATGCTTGGCTCGGCCACCGATTGTGTCGTAGTCGGTTCGCCTTCGTTTGTCCGGTATGGCTCCATCGCCCAACTTGCGGGTTGCCGCCTCACTGAGGTTCCCGCGACATCGGAATGGGCCCTCGACGCCCAGGCCATGGCTGCCGCCGCAAACTCCGAGACCCGGCTCGCATTCCTGGCCAATCCCAACAATCCGACCGGCTCGTACACTTCAGCGACCAATGCCTCGCTCCTCGTCGAGGCCGTCAGGGATTCAGGGCTTGCCGTCTTTGACGAGGCTTACTACGAGTTCGCGTGCGACCAGCCGGACTATCCCCCTTCGATTGAATGGGTGAGGCAGGGACGGCCGGTCGCCGTCCTTCGAACCTTCAGCAAGGCCTATGGTCTTGCCGGGGTGCGGCTCGGGTACCTGGTCGGCCCAGCCGAGCTCGTGGACGCCGTGAACCGCGCCCGCGAGCCGTTCAACGTTAACCGGATTGCCCAGGCCGCGGCACTCGCCGCCTTGGACGATCCCGGTCATGTCGCTCGTACCGTAGAAGGGACGCAGCGCTCGCTTGCCACAATCGTCGACGCCTGCCGAACCATGCGTGTACCGTGCCTGCCAACCTGGGCGAACTTCGTGTGCATCGAGGTAGGCGGCGACGACGTCAGAGTGGCACAGGACTTGCAGGCAAGAGGTGTGATAGTCCGCCCCGGCAGCGTGCTTGGCATGCCCGGGTTCCTCCGGGTGAGCGCGGGCACTCCAGAAGAAACGTCCGCCTTCCTGGAGGCCCTCGCCCCCGTTCTCGCCGAACGTATGGAGCCTTCGCGATGATAGTCGTCCTCCGCCACGGATGTGCCCAGAGCTCAGTCATGCAGGTGACCGAGCGGCTCCAGAGCCTCGGATACGAGGTGCGCCCGATCATCGGCGTCGAGAAGACGGTAGTCGCGGCGGTCGGCGGGGACGAACACCAGAACGTCGACATCGTCGAGCAGTTCCGCTCGTATCCCGACGTCGAGGACGTCATCCTCATCACCCGCTCCTACAAGTACACCGCGCTGGAGACCCATCCCGAGCGCACCCGGATAGACCTGGGCGACGGTGTCGTCGTTGGCGGGACAGAGATCGTGCTGATGGCGGGCCCGTGCACGGTCGAAAGCGAGGAGCAGACGTACTGCACCGCCGAACTCGTCGCGAAGGCCGGAGCCGCGGTCCTGCGTGGCGGGGCGTACAAACCCTCCACGTCGCCCTACTCCTTCCAGGGCTTGGGTCTAGAGGGACTGCGCATCCTTCGCGGTGCGGCTGACCGATACGGCATGAAGGTCGTGACCGAGGTTATGGATCCCCGTAAGGTCGAGATCGTGTCGGAGTACGCCGACGTCCTGCAGGTCGGGACGCGCAACATGCAGAACTACGACCTGCTCAAAGAGGTGGGGCTTTCCCGCCGGGCGATCCTGCTCAAGCGTGGCATGAGCGCCAAGTACGAGGAGCTTCTTCTGGCCGCCGAGTACATCGCGACCGCGGGAAACGAACGGATCATGCTTTGTGAGAGGGGCATCCGGACGTTTGAGACGTACACGCGCAACTCCCTCGATATCGGGGCCGTGCCAGCGCTGAAGTCGCTCTCCCATCTTCCCGTAGTAATCGACCCCTCGCAAGGCACGGGACGGCGAGACCTCGTCGAACCCCTGTCCCTGGCAGCAGTAGCTGCCGGTGCTGACGCCTTGATCATCGAAGTCCATCCCAACCCGGACCAAGCGATCAAGGATGGGCCCCAGAGCCTCACGTTCGACGGGTTCAACAATATGGTGCCAAAGATCGCACGGGTTGCAGAAGCCGTCGGGCGTCCCTTGGCCTTGCGGATCGGCCAGTAGGCACCTCTCAAGGCGGTTCCCCAGAATGCCGACAATCGGCGCTGGAGACTCTTCGTGCTGCCAACCCAGGAAACCATGCCCACCAGGGCCGAGGTGCTGTCCGCTCTGAGCTATGCCCTCGACCTCGTTGAGGGCCAGCCCACCGGCCATGCCGCGAGGACGTGCCTGATCGCCATGGAGCTCGGCAAGATGATCGGGCTGGACAGGCACGACATGCAGAGCCTTTACTACGCGGCGATCCTGAAGGACTCCGGCTGTAGCAACAATTCAGCGCGGATTCACAAGATCTTTGGTGGCGACGAGCTCCTGACCAAGCGGAACGTCAAGTTCATTGACTGGAGCCGCGCAGTGGACTGCCTCAAGTTCGGCGCATCCAACACCCTGCCAGACGGTTCGGCCATTGCCCGCTTCCGCATGATGCTCAACAACCTCGGGCCACCGAGCAAAGTGATGAACGAGGTCACGGCCGCGCGCTGCCATCGAGGCGCCTCGATCGCAAGCTCGCTCGGCCTCGGCCGTACTACAGCGGAGGCGATCCGCGCCCTGGACGAGCATTGGGACGGCAGAGGTGCCCCGAGCGGCCTCCAAGGAGACGCGATACCGATCCTCGCCCGCGTCCTATCGCTTGCCCAGACCCTCGAGGTCTTTGCTTGGTCCTTCGGGCCCCACCAAGCCCTGGACGTCCTCAAGAAGAGGCGGGGCCGATGGTTCGATCCCGAAGTCTTCACCGCTGCGATCGCGATCGAGAGCGACGTCGCTTTCTGGGCGAGGGTGCATGCGTCGGGCCATGCGGAAGCCGCCGCCTCTGAGCCGTACCCGGACGACCAGCCGCTCAAGCCCGTGGAGATGGACACGATTTGCGAAACGTTTGCCTCGATCGTAGATGCAAAGTCACCCTATACGAAGGGGCATTCCGACCGGGTCGCGGACATTGCTGTCGGCATCGGCAGGTGCCTCGGGCTGCCCAACGATTCTCTCACCGACTTGGAGCGGGCAGGCCATCTCCACGACCTCGGCAAGCTTGCCGTGCCCAACTGCATCTTGGACAAGCCTGCCCGGCTGACCGACGCCGAGTTCGGAAGGGTCAAGGAGCATCCACGGCGATCCTTCGAGATCCTTTCGCCTATGCCCGGCTTCGACCGCATCGCCGACATCGCCGCCACGCACCACGAGCGGCTGGACGGTCGAGGCTATTGGCGCGGTCTCGGCGGAGAAGACCTCAGCCTGGAGTCGAGAGTCGTCACCGTCGCGGACGTCTTCGAGGCGCTCACCGCAGACCGTCCCTATCGAAAGGCGATGGAGAGCGACGCCGCTCTCGGAATACTTTGGAGCGAGGCCGAAGCAGCGTTCGACCCCGTCTGCATCGAGGCGCTCGCTTCCCACATCGGCAAGGCGCCCGTAAAGCATGCCGCATAGCAGCAGCAAGCCCAGGTAACGTGGGCTATGGCGACTCCCTCGATCGTCGCGGGCGAGCACGCGCTCCTCACGGAGTTTCGGCGCGATCTCCATGCCCATCCGGAGCTGATGTACAAGGAGACTCGGACCTCGGCCCGGGTCTGCGAAGAGCTCTCCAAGGCGGGGATCGAGCACAAGTCGGGCCTCGCCGGCGGAACCGGGGTACTCGGCTTCATCCCAGCGACGAAGCCCGGGAGCCCTACGGTCGCTCTCCGCGCCGATATGGACGCTCTGCCGATCCTGGAGGAGACGGGCCTGCCCTACGTCAGCATCAACGAGGGTGTGATGCACGCATGCGGCCATGACGGGCACACCGCTATCATCCTGGGTGCCGCGCGCGCGCTCCACCATATGGTGGAACGCCCGAACAATGTCCTCCTGCTCTTCCAGCCTGCCGAAGAAGGCGGGGCGGGTGCAAAGAGGATGTGCGACGATGGTTGCCTCGACGGCACGGTCCTGGGGGAGAAGCCTTCCGCCATTTTCGGTCTTCACGGGAACCCGTCCATCGACGAGGGAATCTTCACTGTCAGGGAAGGGCCGATGCTTGCCGCGACCGACGAGTTCCGATGCTCGGTCACCGGCCGTGGAGGCCATGCAGCGATGCCCCACCTGGGAACCGACCCGGTGGTCGCCGTAGCCCAGATCGTATCTGCGCTTCAGACCGTCGCCTCGCGAAACGTCTCCCCGCTCGATAGCATTGTGTTCTCCGTGACCGTTCTTGAGGCCGGACACGCCCATAACGTGATTCCGGACACCGTCAGGTTCGCAGGAACGATGAGGAGCCTGTTGCCCGAGACTCGGGAACTCGGCAGGCAACGTTTCCACCAAACGGTGGAGGGGATTGCGCGTGCGATGGAGTGCCGCGCCGAGGTGGACTGGCACGTCGGCTATCCCGTGACCGCCAACGACCCTTGGGCCACTCGGCACTTCCGCAACGTCGCCCAGAGCGTCATCGGCAGCGAGCGACTTCGCGAGGAGGCACACCCCACCATGGGGGGTGAAGACTTCAGCTACTACGGCGAGCACTCGCCTGCTTGCTTCTTCTTCGTCGGACTTAAGCGAGCGGGGGACGAGTCTCCGGCGTTGCTCCACACGCCAAGGTTCGACTTTAATGACGCCGTGATTCCAGACGCGGTCGCGACGATGGTCGCTTTGGCCGTCTCAGACGTCCGTCGCTAGGCTAGCCCCGCGGGCGGGTCGTCAACCTTTCGATCCGCTTCTCGTGGTCTTTGCCGAGGATCACCCGGTCTACGAAGATGCCCGGCGTGTGGATGTCGTTCGGATCGATGCCTCCGACCGGGACAAGCTCCTCGACCTCCGCTACGGTGACCTTGCCAGCAGTCGCCATCATCGGGTTGAAGTTCCGCGCCGTCTTGCGAAAGACCAAGTTGCCTTCCCTGTCCCCGCGCCACGCCTTCACGATGGAGAGGTCCGCGACGAGGCCGGTCTCCATCACGTAGTGGCCGCCGTCAAACTCTCGAGTTTCCTTACCCTCGGCAACAAGGGTTCCGTAGCCGGTCTTGGTGTAGAAGGCAGGGATCCCTGCCCCGCCGGCCCGAATCCTCTCCGCGAGGGTGCCTTGCGGGTTGAACTCAAGTTCGAGTTCGCCGCTGAGGAACTGGCGCTCGAACTCCGCGTTCTCTCCCACGTAGCTCGAGACCATCTTCTTGATTTGCCGGGTCTGCAAGAGAAGGCCAAGCCCAAAGTCGTCCACACCACAGTTGTTGCTGATGACGGTGATGTCGCGAACCCCTGAGTCACGCAGGGCCGCAATGAGGTTCTCCGGAATTCCGCACAGGCCGAACCCTCCGCTCATCACGGTCATGCCGTCAAAGGTCAGACCCGACAGGGCCGACTTTGCATCTGCGAACACCTTTTCCACGAATGGGAAGGTACCCCAGGGCCGAACTCCTAGTCTGAAGTGGCCCGGGCGAGAACGTCGCCCAACTTGTGGGTGAGCTCGCCGTTCGTCACGATCAATTCTGCTCCCGCCTCCTTTCCCTGTGCGAGCAGGGGCTTCTCCTTGTGGCCCGCATGAGCCACCACCCGTGCCCCGATCGAGCGCAGCCGAGGGATCCACTCGTCCGGAGGAAACCTTCGGGATCCCAAGTTTACGATCCCGACCTCGGCGGCCGGAAGTTCTCCGGGTGCGTACAGCACCACGGCCTCGTGGCCCAACGACTCTACTCCCAGCTTGAGCCGGGCGCTCCAAACAAGGTTCTCGTCCAAAATGATGACTCGCACCGCCCTACGGTACTCTGCCCGCGTGCCGGTGCGTGCGCTGAAGTGGGACGGGGACGCGCTTCTTCTGCTCGACCAGCGTGAGCTGCCTCACCGCGAAGTGTGGCTCCGCCTCCATGATTGGCAAGCCGTCGCCGAGGCGATTCGGGACATGGCTGTCCGAGGGGCCCCCGCGATCGGGATCGCTGCCGCGTACGGAATGGCCCTGGGAGCAAGCCAGTGGGAAGAGGCAAGTGCGGGCCTAGCCGCGAGCCGACCAACCGCCGTCAATCTCTTTTGGGCGTTAGACCGGATCGCCTCGCTCTCCGACCACAGCCCCGAGGCGATACTGAAGGAAGCCATCGCGATCGAGCGAGAAGACGTTGAGATGAACCTACGTATCGGCGAGCACGGGGCGGCCCTAGTGCCAGAGTCCTGTCGGGTCATGACTGTCTGCAACACAGGCTCGCTGGCGACCGGTGGTCACGGCACGGCTCTGGGAATCGTTCGCACAGCCCATGGACAGGGCAAGGTCGCGAAGGTCTGGTCGTGCGAGACGCGCCCTCGGCTGCAAGGCTTGCGGCTCACTGCTTGGGAACTCGCCCGGGAAGGAATCCCTTTCGTGAGCATCGCAGACTCTGCTGCGGCCTCGCTCATGCGAGCGGGAAAAGTGGATCTGGTCGTTGTCGGTGCCGATCGGATCGCCGCGAACGGGGACACCGCGAACAAGATCGGCACTTACATGCTTGCCGCACTGGCCCGGGTGCACGAGATCCCGTTCGTGGTCGCCGCGCCTTCTTCGACCCTCGATCCCGCCATCCCGGACGGGTCGCACATTCCGATCGAGGAGCGTGACTCCACCGAGCTCACGGAAATCGAGGGCGTGAGGGTCGCTCCCGAAGGCTGTCCAGTCTATAACCCAGCGTTCGACGTTACGCCCGGCGCCCTGGTCTCCGCCATCGTTACCGAAGCAGGCGCCTTCCGCGCTCCCTATTCGTTCGGATCCTAGCCACTCCTGCCCATAATCGGCCCGTGGAGACCAAAGAAGCGATCGTCGCCAAGCGTGACGGCAACGGGAACACCACGGAGCAACTGCGTCACATCGCCCGAGGCGCGGCAGACGGCTCGATCCCTGACTCTCTGCTCAGCGCATGGCTCATGGCTGCCTTTCTGAACGGGCTGGATCCCCGCGAGACGGCCGACCTTACACTGGAAATGGCGGCGAGCGGCGAGCGTCTCGATCTGGCAGGAGTGCCTCGACCTTGGCTGGACAAACACTCGACCGGAGGGGTGGGGGACAAGACGACCCTGGTCGTGCTTCCGATCCTCGCGGCCCGTGGGATCACGGTCGTGAAGATGAGCGGACGGGGCCTGGGGATCACGGGAGGCACAGTGGACAAGCTGGAAAGCGTTCCAGGCTTCAGGGTGGATCTCAGCCCCGCCGAGATGGTGGACCAGGCCGCGCGGATCGGTATCGCGCTCACGGGCCAAACCCCCAAGCTGGCACCCGCCGACAAGACCATGTACAGGCTCCGCGACGAGACGGCAACGATCGAGAGCGTCCCGCTGATTACGTCAAGCATCCTAAGCAAGAAAATTGCAGGCGGTGCGGAGGCAGTGGTCTTCGATGTCAAGTGCGGTTCTGGCGCATTCATGCGAAATGTCGAGGCCGCGACCGAGCTGGCCTCCTCGCTTCGACGGGTCGGCGAGTTGGCCGGGATCCGGGTCCGGACCCTGGTGACCGATATGGACCAACCTCTCGGCCGCGCGGTCGGGAACACCCTGGAGGTGATCGAGGCGATTGAGACGCTCTCGGGCAATGGCGAGCCACGGTTCACGGAGCTGTGCACCCAACTCGCAGGGGCCGGACTGAGCCTAGTGGGTCGCGGGGATGTACAAGACGCAAAGGCCGCCTTGGAGAGCGGTGCGGCCTTGTCCAAATGTGAAGAGTGGTTTCGAGCCCAGGGAGCCGACTGGAACTCCGTTCGCGGTGGCGAGATCCCCAAGGCTCCCGAGGTCACTCCCATCCGATCCCCGCGGTCAGGCTGGATCGGTAGACTGGACGCGCGGGCCATCGGCGAGGTGGCCGTCCAACTCGGGGCAGGCCGGACGCATCCCGGAGCGCGAGTGGATCCCAGCGTGGGAATCGAGGTGCTTGCCTCGGTCGGAAGTCGAGTCGAATCGGGACAGCCGGTGCTCCAGATCCACGGCCGTTCTCGAAGCGAGGATCAGGAATCTGCCCTGCTCGCCGCGGTAGAGGTTCGTGACGATCCGACCGAGCCTCGCCCTGTGGTCCTCAGCTTCGATTGAGCGCGGCCAGTTCTTCGCGTAGTCGCTCCATAGGGAGACCGATCACATTGCTCTCGCTGCCGTCCACACCCTCCACCAAGTCGCGGCCCGCTCCTTGATAGCCGTAGGCGCCAGCCTTGTCCATGGGCTCGCCCGTCGCGACGAAGGCCCTGGCCTCGTCCTCAGCGAACGTCCGAAACCTGACCCGGCTCTCAACAACGAACGACCTTTCGCCACCAGGCCACACCAGCGCGATTCCGGTGAAGACAGAGTGCTCCTTGCCGGAAAGCGTCATCAGGATTTTCAGTGCGTCCGCCTCGTCGGTCGGCTTCCCGAGCATTCCGGTTCCCTCGAGCCAAACCACAGTGTCACCGCCGAGCACGAGCGAGCCGGGCCTCATCTCCAGACCGCGCCGCGCCTTCAGGAGCGCGAGGCGCTCGGCACAGGCGGCTGGCGACTCGGTCTCGGGCGTCTCGTCCACATCGGGAGAGACCGCCTCGAACTCCGGCACCAACTCCCGCAACAGCTCGCGGCGCCGAGGAGACGCGCTGGCGAGCACGAACGGGAGCCTATCGCTGGGCACCGCCGATTCTGTCATGTGGCGCTCTGCCAGAATAGGGTCACGATGCGCGTGCCGTTCCTCGACCTTGTAGCCCAGTACAACGAGACCAAGACGGCGACCGACTCTGCGGTGGCCGAGATCTTTGCGACGGGCAGATACGTGCTGGGCCAGCACAACCAAGCCCTCGAGCAAGGGCTCGCCCAGCTGCACGGAATGAAGCACGGCATCGCTGTGAACAGCGGTACCGACGCCTTACGGATCGCCATGCAGGCATGCGACATCGGCCCTGGAGACGAGGTCGTAACGACCGCGTTCACGTTTGTCGCCAGCGTCGAAGTGATCGTACAGCTGGGGGCGACCCCGGTCTTTGTAGACATTGACCCGGAGACGTTCCAGATGGATCCCTCCCTGCTCTTCGGGGCGCTTACCGCGCGTACGAAAGGAATACTGCCCATCCATCTCTTCGGCCAGCTGGCCCCGATGGAGCCGATCGCCAAGTTCGCCACCGAGCATGGCCTGACCCTTTTCGAGGATGCGGCCCAAGCGGTGGGCTCGCACAAGGGCGACGCATACGCCGGTTCTTGGGGAAAGGCCTCCGGTCTCAGCTTTTATGCGACGAAGAACCTCGGTGCGGCTGGGGACGGAGGGATGGTGCTCACCGACGACGACGAGGTCGCCGAGCGCAGCCGATCGCTCCGCGTGCACGGCATGGGGCGCGAGCGGTACTACTACGACGACATCGGATACACGAGCCGTATGGCCGAGATCCAGGCCGCTGTCCTGTGCGCCAGGCTCGCTCGACTCGAAGACTGGACCGAGAAGCGCCGGGCTCTCGCCGAGGTCTACGCCGAAGAGCTCGCCGACTCGTCGGTCGTCCTTCCCACGACCCTCGACGGCAACTACCACACCTACCACCAATTCACCATTCGGTGTAACGAGCGCGAGGCAGTGATGGCGCACCTCAAGGCGAACGAGGTGGACAGCGCGATCTACTATCCTGTGCCCATCCACTTGCACAGCCCGTACGAGCGGTTCGGCCACGGTGCTGGCAGCCTTCCCGTCACTGAAGAAATCAGCCAGACATGCCTCTCGCTCCCCATCCATCCCCACCTTTCGGTGGAACAGGTGCGGTTCGCCGCGAAAGCGGTACGAGAAGGATCAGTCATTGCCGCGGGAATCGCGTGAGGCCGGCCATGCTCCTCGCACTTCTGGCGATCGCGGGCTGCGCACCCTCGGGAAACATCTCTCTTCCCCAAGAAGACCCCGCCGCCGCCGTCGCTCCGGCGAACACGGAGGCGGCCCGTGTGCTTCTCGTGGTCAACAAGGCCAGTGCCGAAAGCCTGGAGATCGGGAACTACTACAAAGAGAAGCGAGCGATCCCGGAGGCAAACGTGGTCAAGGTGGACTGCGTCAGCACGGACACAATCTCTAACGAAGAGTTCGAGGCCAAGCTCCGCAACCCGATCCGCCAAGCGATTGACAAGTGCCCGAACCACATTGACTTCATCGTGACTACGAAAGGGGTCCCGATCCGCATTGGGGACGACGGCGGCCACAGCGTGGACGCCCACCTGGCGGGTCTTCGACTCAACTTTAGGCCCATCGAGCGTCCCGAGCCCGACCAAGTGCAACGCGCCCTCAACCCGTACTTCAACAAGCGGGAGCCGTTCGATAGCAAGAAGTACGGCTTCTATCTCGCGACACGTCTGGATGGATACAACGTACCGGCCGTCCGGCAGCTGATTGACAACTCACTCCTTGCCCAGCCTTCGAAGGGCCCTTTCCTGCTCGATCAGGCGGCGAACCGCTCCGGTGGAGGGTACAGCGATCTGCAAAAGGCGTTGGAGACAGCGGCCGAAGGGCTGAAGAAGAACGGATTCGCCGTAATCCTAGACTCCGGGCCGACCTTTGCCGCGCCGAAGGAGGCTCTCGCAGGCTATGCGAGCTGGGGATCGAACGACGCCAACTTCTCTCTCGATCGGTACCACTCGCTGACCTTCTTGCCGGGGGCGATCGCGGAGACGTTTGTTTCGACCAGCGGCCGGACGTTTCGACCCGTAGAAGGCGGTCAGTCGCTCATCGGCGACCTCATCGCCCAGGGAGTGACCGGGGTCAAGGGCTATGTGAGCGAGCCGTTCACTTTTGCTCTGGCACGGCCCGAGATACTTTTCGACCGGTACACCGACGGATACAACCTTGCCGAGTCCTTCTCCATGGCTTCTCCTATCTTGAAGTGGAAGGACGTCGTGATCGGCGACCCGCTCTGCGCCCCTTACGCCAAGGACTAGCGGGGAACGCTGCCTCTCAGGAGCGCGAACAGCATCGGCGCTCCCAGTATCGCGGTGACCGCACCCAGCGGCAGCTCGCCGAAGGGTAAGGCTCGCTGGGCCACGACGTCGGCGAGGAGCATCACGCTCGCACCGATACACGCCGAGGAGGGGAGGGCGTGACGCTCGTCGTGACCGACCAGGCCCCTCGCGATATGGGGCGAGGCCAAGCCGACGAAACCCACGATTCCGGCTGCGCCGACCGCGAGGGCGACCATCGTTCCCGCCACGACCACTACGCCCCTCGTAGTCGCCGCCACCGCCACTCCGACCCGCTCGGCCCCGGTCTCGCCGGTCTTCAGCGCATTGAGCTCTCGAGAGCGGGACCAGAGTAACGCAGTCCCGACCACACCTGCCGCCATGGCAGTAAGGCATCGGGCATAGTCCATGGGCGTCGTCGAGCCTAAGAGCCAGCGAAGGACTTGGTTCGAGTCTTCGCCCGCTGCCACCAGGTTCACCGTAAGAAGCCCGGAAAGCGCGGAAGCCGCGACGACCCCGGCGACCACGATCCGGCTCCCTCCTCGGGCCACGGAAAGTACGAGCACGATGGTCGCGAGTCCACCAGCGACCGAGCCGGTCATCATCCCAAGCGACGTCCCTACCCCGAGCAGGATCGCAAGGGTGCCGCCAAACGCCGCCCCGGAAGAGACTCCGACGACGTAGGGATCCGCCAACGGGTTGCGAAACAGGGCCTGAAACGCTGCTCCCGCTGAGCCGAGCACGAGGCCCACGCCCATGGCGGCAAGGGCCCGAGGAAGCCGAATCTGCTGGACGATCGTCTGAACCGCGTCCGATCCGCCTCCGAACAACGCCGAAACTATGCCGCCCGGCGCGATCCAGTAACTGCCGCCGAGCATCAAATGGGCGAGAAGCGCAAGCAGGGCGACCAGGGCCGTCGCGACGATTCGTCTGGCCCTCCGATCCACGGGGGCATGATTGCACACGCTGGTATGCTGGATCCGTTGAAGACCCTCAAACTGGCTGCGCGCAGCCACGCGTTGCGCCCCTCCCCCACCCTCGCGATGGGCGCCAAGGCGAGGAAAATGCGGGAAGCGGGCCGCAGGGTCGTCTCGTTCGCGGCAGGTGAACCGGACTTTGGGACGCCGAAGGAGGTATGCGATGAGGCGATCCGAGCATTGCAGGACGGGGAGACGAAGTACACGCCGTCCTCGGGGACTTCCCAACTCCGGGCAGCGATCGCCGAAAAGTTCGTCCAGGAAAACGGGCTCGACGCAACCCCCGAGAACGTGATGGCGACCTGCGGGGCCAAGCAAGCCTTGTTCAACGCCTTCAACGTGCTGCTCGACCCGGGCGACGAGGCAATAGTCCTCGCCCCGTGCTGGCCGACTTACCTCGACCAGCTCCAGGTCGCTGGGGCGCAGGCTGTGCCGGTTCGATGCGACGACCTGAAAGCGCTCGAAGCGGCAATCACGCCTCAGACTCGGATGGTCATCGTCAACTCGCCTTGCAACCCGACCGGGGGGACGCTTCACTCGGATTACCTGACCCAACTTGGAAAGCTGGCCGACCGCCATGGGCTGTGGCTTGTCAGCGACGAGATCTACGAGCGCCTCCGATACGAGGGCCGGCACGAGTCCACCGCCAAGTTTTGTGATCCGGAACGGTGCGTCACGGTCTCTGGGTGCAGCAAGAGTTACGCAATGACCGGCTGGCGGATCGGTTTCGCCCACGGGCCGACCGAAGTGATCCGAGCCATGGGTTGCGTCCAGGATCAGGTAACGAGCAACCCGACCACCTTTGCCCAGGCCGGCGCGGTGGCCGCGCTCCACTTGCCGCAGAAGGTCGTGGACGACATGCGTGAGACGTTCCGGCGCAGGCGAGACCTAATGGTTCAATCGTTGGGAGACGGACTCGGGATCGAGGTACCAGTACCGAATGGCGCGTTCTACGTGATGCTCGATCTCAGGAGCCTTCTCAAGCCCGGGGAGACCGACGTCGAATTTGCCGACTCCCTCCTCGAAGCGTCCGGCGTGGCGACCGTGCCTGGCTCGTTCTTCCTTGCTGACGGCAGTGTACGGCTGAGCTATGCAACAAGCGAGCATGACATCGTCTCAGGCACCGCCCTTATGGCCTCGTTTGTGAAGGACAGATGAGCGTGATCCCCTCCATCCTGCCGCTCAAGGATGAGGCCCTTTTCCGGCTCGCGCTACGCCATTCGTCGGCCGCGCCAGACGTGGTCCGCGACAGTTATGAACGGCTGGAGTTCTTTGGCGACAGTGTGCTCGGAATCATCGTCGCCCAGTACTTGTACGAGCACCATCCAGACTGGGACCAGGGGATGATGAGCAAGGCCCGTTCTAGCGTCGTCCAGGAGGGCCCGCTCGCCGAGGCTGCGCTTCGCCTTGGACTCGACAAACATTTGGAACTGAGCCAGAGTGAGGAGAACTCGGGGGCACGAACCAGGCCCGCGGTTCTGTGCGACATTTTCGAGGCAGTAGTCGGTGCGATTTACGTCGAAGGGGGCCTTGAGAAGGCTCGGTGGTTCGTGTTGGAGCAGCTTCAGCCGTTCCTCGAACAGGTAAGCGGTGGTGACGTGAGCCCGCACGACCACAAGTCCCGGTTGCAGGAGTTTGCGCAGTCCATGTGGCGCAAGACACCCCAGTACCGCGTGGCACGCGAAGGCGGCGCCTCTCATGAGCGCAGGTTCACGGTCGAAGTGCTTTTTGACCAGGAAGTGTTCGGCGAAGGTGTCGGCAGGTCGAAACGCGAGGCCGAGCAAGCAGCAGCGAAGGATGCGCTCGACACCATTGACCGTGCCCTTCAGCGAAAGGGTGAAGCGACGGATCTGGCGTTTGATGCGCCGGGTTCCCGCTCGTAATCCTGCTGGACAATTCTAGATTCGGAACCGTGGCACACCACTTGCGGTCTATAATGTTCGTGTAGCCCGTGGCACTCCGGTATTGGGAGTGCTCGCGCTGACTCTTTCGAGAGGTGCAATAATATGAATCCTGTTCGACTTGGGCTGACTGTGGCGGCGTTCTTCGTCGCAGTTGTTGCCACTGCTAGCACGGAACCCAACTCGTTCCTGCTCTACCCCGCACCGAACCACGCTTCGCTCATGCGACAGGCTCGGAGCGAGCCTGTGCTGATGAAGAGGTTCATGCGGCATTTCGGCATGAACCGTGACGAAGTCCTTTCCATGCTGGAAGGGCTCAGGCTGAGCCGCCTCAACGAGGACGGGATGTACCTCATATACAACGTCCCCGAGTCCGAAGAACTGCGCTCTCGCGTGATCTTCTATCGCAAGGGCACACTAGTTTGGGTGAACCAGAGCGGCCAGCCGGTATTGAAGGCTTCCTGCGCCAACCCGATGGTTCGCGGCACCGACATCGCTCTCGCCTACGTTGCTCCCCCGAAGGTCAATATGACCAGTTCGATGGCAATGCGCGACTTCGAGGCCGTTACCCCGCCGGAGACGGCCATGGTCCTCAACCCGATGTCGACCATCGAGCCGACCGTGATCGAGAACAGCGCCCAGGCACTCTTGCCCCAGCCGCCGGAGATTCCGACGGTTAGCAATCAGCCGATCGGCGCCCCGTGGTGGATCCTGCCGGCCGCCGGCGCTTTCCTCATCCGGACTGGCGACGATCCGCCCCCGATCCCGGAGCCTTTCACGATCATCAGCTTCGGTGCTGGTGCGGCCGCCTTGGTCGCTCGACGCCGACTGCGCCGAAAGTAGGCAGACACGCCTAGTCGAACGGCACGAGCCTCAACTCTGACACCGGGTCAGCGTTGAGGCTTTCGTGTCCGTCCTCGGTGACGGTCACGATGTTTTCGATCCGAACCCCGAACTCGCCTGGCACGTAGACGCCAGGCTCGATGCTAAAGCAGTCCCCGACCACCAGCGGAACCTCGCTGCCGCCCACGATGAACGGCTCTTCGTGGATCCTGAGCCCGATCCCGTGCCCGGTACGGTGCACGAAGAACTCGCCCAGCCCGGCCGAAGCAATCGCGCCCCGGGCCGCATCGTCCACTGAGCCGCATGTCGCAGCGGGGCGGATCGCAGCCCTCGCTGCATAGTGCGCCTTCGCGACCACGGCATAGGCTTCACGCTGGGCATCGGTCGCTGAGCCCAGGGCTACCGTACGGGTCGTGTCGCTCAGGTAACCGTCCACGGTGCAGCCGTAGTCCATGATCACCAGGTGGCCCCGCTCAAGCCTCGAGTTCCCAGTCTCGTGGTGCGGCTCGGCTCCGTGCGGACCGGTCGCCACGATTCCAAAGTGAGGGTGGCCGCCACGCTTCTTCATCTCTTCGGAGAGCATGTGGGCAACGTCGCTCTCCGTCAAGCCCGGGCGCAGTGAGGCGAGGACAGGCTCCATGGCTTCGTCTGCGATCTTGGCTGCTCGACGCAGAGCGTCGAGCTCGGCTGCGTCTTTCTGCCGCATGAGGCGCGAGATCAGTGGCCTGCCCGCAACGAACCGCGTGTCCGGCATGAGCTCTTGCAAGTGGAGCAGGTGCTCGGCCCTGGTCTCGTTATCCACCGCTACTGTCGTGCCGGCAAGGCCCCAGTCGGCTGCAAGCTCTTTGACCAGTTCGTCCGGCCCCACTCCATCGTTCCAAGCCCGGACGTCGCTCAGATTGGCTCGCTGCGCCTGGTTTGCCGAGAGGGACGGCCCAATGAAGCGGGTTGCGCCTTGGGCGCTGAAGGCACATGTCAGGAGCCTCATCCCCCCCTCTTCGGCGAGCCCCGCGAGGTAGCGCATCGTCGGAGCCGCGGTGGCGAAAAAGGCACTGGTTCCGGACTCTGTCAAGACTCCTGCGAGTCGCTTGGTTCGATCCATGGCCCAGATTGACCACTGGTCCACACTCGGGCTTGGGACCTGTGCAAGAATCGAACCTTACCATGCGCCGACGTCCCAGCAATTCCGTGCGAACTCCGCTTCTCGCAGCAGCCTTTCTAGTTGCGACGGGTGTAGCGGTACCCGCTCCTGGCGGCCCGCTCCGCTTCGATCCGGTGACGCTTCGTCTACAGGGCGAGGTCGACCAGATCGCCCGCTACAAGACCACGGTGAGCCTCGAGTTCTCGGTCGAGGGCCAGAACGTGGAGCTCGTGGTCGAGCAGGTCGAGCGCGCCAAGGTGGTCTCCGTGGACGCGGACGGCACCCTCACCCTCGAGCGGAAGGTGGAGTCGAGTAAGCAGACCATCGAGGGCAACGAACTTCCCTCCGAGGAAGCGCCTCCGCCGTCGACGATCGTCTTGAACCCGAACGGCACGCTGGTGAGCTACAGCTCGGACGAGGACGAGGAGACCAAGGAATTCTCCGCACGCATGAGCCAGGCAGGGACGATCGTCTTCCCAGAGGAGGAGGTCGAAGTGGGCCACAAGTGGTCGCACGACTTCACCGCCAATTCGACGCTCGGAACGCAGGCAGCCAAGGCTAGCTACGTCTACGAGGCGAACGAGGAGGCGGCCGGAGCCGCGTGCGCCAAGGTCAAGGCGAGCTATGCGGAAAGCGGCGCCAAGGGAATGAAGGTGGAAGGCACGTACTGGGTCGAACTCGCCTCGGGTGACGTCGTGAAGTCGAAGTTCGAGTACCAGAACGTCGCCCTTCCCGGTGCGGAGCCGGCAATCTATGGCACCGCTCGCGGCGAGATGGAGCGCACGGAGGGAGGCCTCATGCAGGTGGAAGGTCAGGAGGAGGCCGGAGAGCAGGAGAAGCCGAAGACGATTGACGAGACTACCGAGGGATTCGAGAAGATCGAGGGTCAGTTCACGTTTTACAAGAAGGTCGAGTCCGGAGAGACCACGCTGTACTTGGAGATCCCCGCGAGCCTGCTGGGCAAATGGACGATGCTCCAGGCCACCGCGAGCTCGGGAACCTCGAGCGAGCTCGTCGCAGGCGATCCGCTGAGCGATCTGCTGTTCCAGTTCCAGGAGGTCCGAAAGGACAAGCTCACTATGGTGGTGCCCAACTACCTCTTCCGGGCAAAGTCTGGCTACGAGATCAAGAAAGCGGTCGAGCGGAGCTTCGCGGACGCCTATGTCGAACAGTTCGACATCGAGGCTCGACAAGAAGACCGAAACTCGATCCTCATCGACGTCAGCGAGTTCTTCGTCGGGAACATCAGCGGCATTGAGGACCGATTCGAGGGAGGTGGGCCGATGGCCGCACTCATGGGCGGCGGCGGCGGCAGCTTCTCCCTCGACAGCAGTTCGACCTACGTCACCTCCATCAAGTCCTTCCCAGAGAACTCCGTTGTCGAGGCCCTCTATAACTTCCAAAGCCGGGGCAATGCCTCGCTGGAAGACATGGTCTCGCCTCTCGGCGCCGACGGTCGAAGCCGGGCCGTCCGCGTGACCTACAACCTCTATGTGCTCCCGGAGGACACCGGCTTTGAGCCGAGAATCGCCGACTCCAGGGTAGGGTACTTCACCGTTTCGTTCCAGGACTTCACACGCGACCGAGAGCGCAACCAGATGACGCAATGGATCAACCGCTGGAACCTCGTCAAGAAGGATCCGTCGGCGGCAGTCTCTGAGCCGGTCAAGCCCATTGAGTTTTGGCTGGACAACGCCATCCCCAAGTCATACAGGGACTCGGTAAGGGACTCGCTGCTGATGTGGAACCCGGCCCTCGAAGCGGCTGGCTTCAAGGACGCGATCGTGGTCAAGCAAATGTCCGACGATCCAGAGTTCGACACCGCAGACATGCGCTACAACGTGGTTCGTTGGGTCGCCTCGCCTGGAGACGCGTACGCCGTTGCGAACTTCCGCGTAAACCCCATGACGGGTGAGATTATCAATGCCAGCATCACTGTGGACACAAACATCATGCGGGCCGCAACCGGCGAACTGGAGAACATCGTTCGGCCGCTGAGCCGCCAGAAGGATCCGTTCGCGTGCGACTGCCTCCATGCGGGACTCGACCAGGCTGCACTGGCATGGAGCGCGATGAGCCTGCTCGCCGAGCCGGGCCAGCTGGACGAGGAGCGGTACATCAAGGAGTTTATCGAGAGCTTCGTCGTCCACGAGATGGGCCACATTCTCGGCCTTCGGCACAACTTCGTCGCAAGCACTCAACTGAGCGCCGAGGAGTTGGGTACCGCCTCGATCGTCGGCGAGAAGTCCACGGCGGCATCGGTCATGGACTATATCCCGCTCAACTTCTGGGCGCTCGGAAAGGAAGGGCTCCCCTACTATGGACCTGGCCTTGGCGACTATGACAAATGGGCGATCAGGTACGGCTACGCCGACTTCGGCGCGCCAGGCACTCGCGCCGAAGAGAGTGCGCTCGCCGAGTTGGCCGCCAAGAACAACGAGTCTGGGCTGGGCTACCAGTCGGACGAGGCCGCCGACTCGATTGATCCGTACGTAAGCCGGTTCGACCTGGGAAGCGACCCCCTCGGTTACTGGGCAAAGAACATGTCCACCGCCAAGTGGCTTCTGCGGAACCTCGACGAGCGGCTTCCTGGCTACGGCAAGAGCTACTACGAACTGACCCGCGAGTACGAACGACTTCTCCGAACGATCAACAGGAGCACGGGAGGCATGACCCGGTTCGTCGGCGGTCTGCGGCGCAACGCAAACTACAAGGGCGACGCCGGTGAGCAACCCACGCTGAAGCCGGTACAGGCCGACGTTCAGAGGGCTGCGCTCAAGCAGATCGCCCAGGACGTGCTCGCACCGGGCTCTATCAAGGTTCCTAGCCGCCTCCTCGACCGGTTCGCTCCGAACCCAGACGCCGGTCTCGTCGAGTCGTTCCTGAGCGGCGTCGAGCCTCACAACGTGCTGGACGAACTCTCGAACGTGCCGAAAGGGGCGGTCCGGTCGCTGCTTGCTCCCGACCTGCTCTCTCGCGTCGTGAACAACGAGTTCAAGACAATGGGCGACCCGCAGCGCTTCACGCTCGCTGAGCTGTTCCAAGCGCTCGACGCATCGGTCTGGGACGAGTTGAGAACGGGCGCAGAGATCGACGCGGTGCGACGCGAGACTCAGAGGGCCCACATGGACACGCTCACCGGGTTCCTGACGAACCCCCCGCCCGGTCTCCCGGCAGACGCCCGAACGCTCGCTCTCCAGAGCGTGAAGACCCTAGGCCAGAAGATTGCGAACGCGGCTTCGACGGCCAAAGGCCCGTACGGTCGAGCCCACCTGGAAGACATCCTGAGCCGCATCGCTAAGGCGCTCAACGCCGTACAGACCATTAGCGGCCGATCCCAGAGCGCACCGAGCTTGCTCGAACAGCTCCTCGGCGGCGGCTAAGCCCTCAGGTTCGACGGTCGCGCCAGTACTTGGCGTGACCGTCGGCAAAGAGCCGGTTCCTTCCGCCGATGTGCGAGGTCTTACCCTTGAGTTCGTCCGGCACCGATGGAATCGTCCGAGGGAAGTACGGATCCACGGCAATCTCGACGTCCGCAACCCCTTCCGGCACACCGATGACCGGGTTGTTCGCTGAGCGGAGGTCTTCGACACCCTGTTCCGGCGATTTACCCCAGAGATTGTCGAGCGGCACGGGATCGTCCATGCTGTCAAACCTCCACATCCAATAGCCCGTGTGGGCCTTACTTGTCCCCTGGTAGACCCGCGGTTCGGTCTGGAACCTTGGGAGAGTGCTCGGGCACGCGAAGACGCCCGAGATCGCTCCGTATGGTTCCAAGACCACGATCGCCCATCCCGCGCGGGGATCGGAAGGGGGCCAACCAGTCCACGGCCGATATCCCCCGGGCAAAGAGGCTTTGAGATCCCTCCGGTCAGGAAAGCGGTCGTCGGCGTCCGCCATGTACAGCGCCATCGAGGTGCCAACTTGGCGCATGTTGGAGAGGCAAGTTGCGCGCTTTGCCGCCTCCTTGGCCTGGGCAAAGACCGGAAACAAGATGGCGGCAAGGATCGCAACGATCGCGATGACCACCAGCAGCTCGATCAGTGTAAATCCGCGGCGCACTAGGGACATAGTACGCTTTTGGCCCCCGGGTCGTCACACCGAGCTGGCGTAGAGTTCCTTGAGCTTGGGGACGATATCTTCGATAGGCCGGCCGATCACCGGGACTTGGATCCCGCACTTTTCGAGGACGAGCGAGACCCTCGCCTTGTCCACGGGCTCTGCCGCAAACACTACGGGTCTGCCCTGGAACGTATCTAGTACCACCAACGCGTCGATGAGGATCTCAGGGTCGATCGCAGGCGGCCAAGTGGGCTCGTCCGCTTCTGCCTCCACGTCCGCATCGCCCAGGAACTCGATCTCCGGGGCGGCAGGGGCCGCCGGAGTGTGTTTGACCTCCCCGCCTTCGGACTCGCCCAACAGGGCACGGATCTGATCCGCGGGCAAGAGGTCTTCCCCGCTGGGTTGTGCCTGCTCGGCGGCTTCTTCGACCGGCTCGGGCTCGGAGGCCGGGGTCGCGGCAGCTGCGTCGATCCCCTCGGCCCTCCAGGCCTCAAGGTCACCGACTCTTCGCTCCAGATCGTCGCACCTTGCTTTGAGCGTAGGCTTCTTGGCTCCGGTCTCTTCGTCCATCTCGCTTCCCTTCTAGGATTCTCGGCGAGCGAGCGCACGGTTCCTCAGCGCCAGATCAGTAGCAATCGTTTGGGTCCGTGGACGCCTCGCACCATCTCACCTTCGATATCGGCGCTCCTCGATGGGCCGGTTACGATGACCGCGCTCCGGTTTCCGAGCCGAGAGACCGCTTCCGCGAGGTTTGCTACAAGCTGAGTGCGGTCGGCCAAGACTAGGTGCGTCGGTACCGCGAGACTCGTCAGCCGGCCCCTGCCTGGAGCCGACGAGATTACGACGCTTCCCGTCTCAGGGACTAGCGCGTCGCAAACGGTTACACCGAGATCAGCTTGCCAGGGTGACGCTGCTATGTACTCGCCCCAGGCCGGGGGCAGCGGCCCCAGATCGCGGTCGAGGAACCACGCGCGGCCGACCATGGATGCTATCTCCCTCTCCGTCACGATCTCCCCCCCGTTCTCTTGGAACCTCGCCTCGAACTCCTTAAAGCCGCCGCCAGGCGGGTGGATCCAGGCTGGCGGCGCACTGCCGCCCTCCGAGGGTCCGACCGCCCGCAAAACCGTTTCACGGGCGCCCACGGCGTCCCTCCTTGGCCTTGGCCCCATGGTCGTCGAGTAGTCCGTGGACTTCGCGCCACCCAGGTGCAACCCGCTGCGCCATCGGCACAAGCCGGAGGGCGGCACGCCATATCCGGTCGTTCTCGGCCAACCGGCGCCAAGCAGACCACGAGCCCTGTACCGTGCCTTGCTTCCGAAGCCCGAGAAGAAGGTCGGGGATGGGAATGTCTACCGGGCATGCCTCATGGCACGCGCCACACAGGGTTGACGCCTGGGCCAGATCCCCGTAGTCCTCGACCCCTTCGAGCGACGGGGCAAGCACAGCACCGAGGGGCCCGGGGTAGACGTGACGGTAAGCGTGTCCCGAAACTTCACGGTAGACCGGGCACACGTTGAGGCACGCGCCGCACCTCAGACATCGGAGGATTTCCCTTTCCGGAGAGTGCAAGACCCGCGATCGACCGTTGTCCAGGAGCACGACCACGACGCGCTCGGGCCCGTCGGTCTCTCCTTGTCCCTTCGGACCGCCGACAAGGTGGGTGTAGACGGTGAGGTGCTGGCCAGTGGCAGACCCGACGAGTAAGGGCAGAAACAGGGCCAGGTCGCGCTCGGCAGGAAGCAGCTTCTCGATACCCATGAGCACGACGTGGACCCGAGGGGCGGTGGTGCTCAGCCGGTTGTTGCCTTCGTTCTCGACGATGACGATCCGGCCCGTCTCGACGATCCCGAAGTTTGCGCCGCTGACTCCGACGTCTGCCCGGGCAAACTCCTCTCGCAAGTGCGACCGGGCTGCAGCGGCGATCGCCACAGGCTCGTCGCTGGGCACCGCGATCCCGGCGCGCCGGAGCGCGCGTGCCGAATCGTGTCTGTCCTTGTGGATGATCGGAGTAACGATATGGCTAGGGTGGTCGCCGTCTAGTTGTACTACGAACTCTCCGAGATCCGTTTCCACCACATGGTGGCCGCGCTCCTCGAGAAACTGATTGAGACCTGTCTCCTCGGTCGCCATGGACTTGCCCTTCACGACCCGTGCGCCCCGAGGACCGGCCTCTCGGCAGACCCGCTCAATCGCTTCGTTCGCTTCTTTAGCGTTCGTCGCCCACACGACCTCCATCCCTCTCGACAAGGCATGGCGCTCAAACTCTTCCAACATCGGGCCTAGGTTTGCCAGGACGTGGTCTTTCACCGCTGCGGCGTGGGATCTCGCCGCAGCGGGATCAGAAAAGGCACGGTCGAGCGCGGCCTTCCGCTGGACGACCTTGGTCGAGCCCGCCGAGCGAACCTTTTGGGAAAGCCCCTCATCGGCGGCCCTGCGAAACTCCTCAAACTTGGGCCTCAGAGGCACTCCGCCAGCACCTCCGCGAAATGGGAGAACCGGAGTGTGCCGCCCTGGGCTCGGTCAACTCCCTCCAGGTGAGCCAGGCAACCGACATCGGTCGAGACAACACGCGTCGCGCCAGCAGACCGCACCGCATCCAGCTTTGCGGTGGCGATTCCTCGCGAGACGGTCGGGTGCTTCGCACAGAAGCTGCCTCCAAAGCCGCAGCACTGCTCTTCGTCCCCAATCTCGGCGATGTCCAAGCCCTCGACCAGCCTCAAGAGCGGCACGTGGCAGTCCTCGGTGCCCAGCATGCGGCGATGGCAAGCCGGGTGAAAGACCACTCGCTCGCGGCGCCGGGCTGCGGGCCACTCGCGCACGCCACACCGTTGCCAAAGGAACTCTCCAAGCTCCCACCATTTGGTGCAACCCGTTTTGGAGCCGAGCAGTTTCGACCCATGCCGGAACATTGCCGTGCACGAGGCGCTGGGAACGACAACTTCGGCCCCGTCCGGGCACAAACCGATCGCCCGATCAAGGACGGCCCGGGCCGATTCATGGTCCCCATTGTTGAAGGCCGGCTGCCCACAGCAAGTCTGGCCGGGCACAGGCGCCGCCTCGTAACCGACGTGTCTCAGGACTTGCGTAGTTGCCAGCACAGCATCCTGCCAGAGCCCTTCCGCAAGGCAAGTCGAGAACACCATGACCTTTTCAGCCATGCTCCGCCCCGCGGGCCACAAACTGCGCAACAAGGTTTCCGAGCACCGTTGCTTCATCGGCCCCTCGACGGACCCTGTGAGCACGGGAGAGCTGGTCGAGCAGCGGTCGGCACCTCGATCCTCCCCCTCCCACCACCATGCCGGATACTTCCGTCCCGACCAGAGTGCCGAGTTCAGCAAGCGCAGCCGCGACTGCGGCGGCGTGCGAGGCAACGAGGGAGCCAGCCCACTCCTCCGGCGAGTTGGGGGCTCTGCCTAGAACCTCGGTCACTGCCTGTACCATAGACTCGGGGTTGAAGAGCCGGAGATCATGGACGTCAAACACTGGCGCTTTGTGGCCGGAGTCCAACCATGGGGAAAGTTCCCAATCCGGGAAGAGCTCGGCATGGATCCGGTTCGCGATATAGAACCCCGGCACGTTCTTGAGCAGCCGGGTCTTCCCTGATGCGTCCAACTCATTAGTCCACCCCTGGCGTAACGCTTCAGCGCTCACGATCGGCTCAGGCACGACCATCCCGACTAGGGTCCACGTACCAAGGTTTACGAATGCTTCATCCCGCCCGAAAGGGCCGAGTCCCCGCACTGCCGAAGCGGTATCGTGACCTGCCACCCTGACCAGTGGCACCCCACCGGCATCGTCCACTCCCCCGAGGCGTGGCTGTAGCGCCGGCACAGGCCAGCCGCAGACCTCGAAAGCGTCCGTTGACCAGTTGCCGTCCAATCCCACCAACTGGGTGGTGGAGGCGATAGTCGCCTCGAAGTTTTTCGGGGCTCCGAGCCAATGGGCAAGGAGGTCAGGAAGGAGCAGCCACTCGGCCCGCTCCGGCAACGAAGGATCCTCCCGCGCTCGTGCTGCGAGTTGGAACACCGTGTTAAACGGCTGGGCGGCGACCCCCGTCCAGGCGAAGAGTTCGGCATGCCGTTCCGCAAGCCTCACGTGCTCCACGCCGTGGGAAGAATCCCGGTAGCACACGGGCCCAAGCACCTCCCCGTCCTCCAGCAGGATCCCGACATCGACCCCCCAAGAGTCGATCCCCAGGCTCGCACCTTCTTGGTGGGCAAGTTCCCATGCCCGGCGGCAGAGCGCACTGAGAAGCGGGAGATCCCAGTTTCGACCGACAGCAACGTGCTCGATCTGTTCCACCGTTTGGTGGGTGACAGTACCGCCTTCGATCGTCCCCAGCGCGATCCGCGCTGAACTCGCCCCCAGATCGACGGCGACCGCCTTCAGCGAAGGAATCCCTCTCGGTTTCCGCCGTCCACCGGGATCGTGCACCCAGTGGTGCGGGAGCTTCTTGCATCGCTCGCCAGCCAAGCCACCGCCTCTGCAACGTGCTCTGGGAGCACCTCCCGCCGAAGCAGGGACCGGTCGCGGTAGTGCCCCTCAAGCTCGTCCGGCCTGATCCCGAGCGCGGTCGCAGTTTGCTCCCGCCACTCTGCGCTCCAAATGCCGGAGCCCGTCAGCACCGCGTCCGGGTTCACCGAGTTGGCCCGAATCCCTTGCGAGGCATAGTCCACTGCGATCGTACGGGCGAGGTGCAGCTCAAAGGCCTTCGCTGCCGAGTAGATCGCCGCATTCGATCCCGTCGCGACCCCGTTCTTCGACGCTACGAAGACGATCGAACCCCCGAGCGCCTGCCGCTCGAGCACCCGAATTCCCAACGCTGCCGACTGCCAATACGCCCGCATGAGAACGGACGCCAGCAGGTCGTAATCGGCCTCGGCGGTCTCCGCGGCCTTCCCGCGCCGCGCCACGCCGGCGTTCACGATCACGGTGTCCACTCCGCCGAACCGCCGAACCGCCTCCTCGAACCCTCTGGCCAACGCCGCATCGTCGGTCACGTCGGTCGGGACGCCGACTACACCCTCGGTAACTCCGACCTCACGTACTGCCTCCACCGTTTGGTCGAGAGCGTTTGCGTCTCGGTCGAGCATGACGACGCACGAGCCGAGCTGGGCCATAAGCATCGCGGTAGCCCGACCGATCCCTTGCGCTGCCCCGGTCAACACTGTGACCGTTCGAGAAAGCTCCTTTTCGGGAGGCATCCGGCGGAGTTTGGCCTCCTCCAACGCCCAGTACTCGATGTCGAAGGCCTCTTGCTCGTTGAGGGCCTGGTAGTTCGAGACCGCCTCTGCCCCCGCCATTACCCGGATCGCGTTACGGAAGAACTCGGTCGTGATCCTCGCCTCGCGAGGCTCCCTCGCCCAGCCGACGATGCCTCCCCCTGGCACGAGCACGAGCGACGGGTTCGGGTTCCTCATCGCAGGGCTGTCCGGTCGCTTGCACCGAGAGTAGTAGCCTCGATAGTCCGCTCGGAACTGCTCGAACTGAGCATCGAGGTCCCCAGGCTCCAGCCATAACGGACGCACCTTGGTACGGAGGAAGTGATCGGGGCAACTGGTGCCGAGCCGTGCCATCGCCTTCCCGCGCTCAGAGTCAAGGAAGGCCAGTGCCTCCTCAGAATCGTCCACATGGCATACCAGCCTCCGGCCCTCGTACGCGGTGAGTCCGCGAAGGCGGGGGAGAAGGGCGTTCCAATCCGGAGACGGGGGCCGAGCGCTGGCAGGCCCCAATGGCTCGGGACGGCCATGTTCGTCCAGGTACCGCTGCGCCCGCTCGATGATATCAAGGGTCAATGAGTAGCACTCTTCCCAATCGTCATCCCAGCAGATGAAGCCGTGCTGGCCCATGAGGGCACCGCGTGCCCCCGGGTTGGTTTCCGCCCCCTGGGCAAGCATTCTGCCCAGCTCATAGCCGGGCCGCTTCCAGGGGAGGAAGAACATGTCCTGGCCCCAGACTTCCCGGCAGAGTTTCTCCGCATCCGTACTGGCGGCAATGGCGATTACAGCGTCCGCATGCATGTGCGAGACCGCCTTGGCGGGCACGTAGGCGTGCAACGCAGTGTCTATCGAGCATGCAACCGGGTTTCCGCCGAACGTACAGTGGCCGTAGAGCCGTACGACCTCGTCCTCATGCAAGTGCTGCGACTCCACAAGGCTCGGTATCGCCAGCAAACGAGCCATCAAGAGCGAGGCAAAACTCTCCCTTCGAGCGGTTCCAAGATCTCCTCCCGAGCCCTTGACCCAGAGCACCTCGACCGGCTCGCCGGTCAAAGGGTCGTTCTCGATCGCCTTGACCGACGTGTTTCCGCCTCCAACGTTGGTGACCGTGGGGTCGCTTCCGAGAAGGTTGGAGGCGAGCACGAGCCTACCTAAGTCGTCCAGCCCCGCGGCCTCGGCACGGTCCCATCCCCGACGGGGCAAGGCTGTCTCCATGGCCAGATTATGGCCGTCTTTGCTTCGCCTTTCTCCGTTCGAGGAGCTGCGTGCCCGCGCTGCCCGGCTTGGCCTGTGGCGTCTTCGGTCTCGCTTGCGGTCGTGGTTGCTGTTGCCCGTCCGGACGTCGCTCCGGGGAAGGGGCTTCTGCCTCGGCATCGGGGTGCAAGGCTGCGGTGCTGAGACGGGCCTCCGGCTCCTCGTACGTATCGTGGGCCCTCCGCCGGATCCAGGCCCATACTGCCGCCCACGGGACTGCAAGTCGGCGAACGGCAACGTCCACCGGCACCAGAACGGCTGCTATGAGGGCGAGCAACGGCCATAGCTCGCTCACCGAGTCGCCCGGCCTCTGCAACGGGCGGAGCGCCTCCTTCGGTTCAGTGAGGAACCGGCCGCTCGAGTTCTCGGCGATGGCGCTCAGCATCGGGGTGTTCGTCGCAAAGGAGCGGTACTCCGGCGGGTAGGGGACGCTGAACCCGTTCGCGCTCACCCGGGTCTCGCCCGCCGGGCCGGGCTCGCTCGCCGTCACGATGTAGCTTCCGAGGTCGGATGCGTCGAACTTGCCGGAAAAGAGTCCAGGAGCCTCTTGGGTCAGCAAGACGTCCTGCGCCTCTCCCCTCGGGTCGCTGACTCGTACCTTGAGTCCATCTACCGGGATCGGATTGCCGAGCCGGTCTTTCGCGGTGAGCTCCAGGACACCCTTGCCGCCTTCGTGCCGGACGGTGAATCCGTACTCGTTCTGGGTGATCGAGCGGCTCAGGGAGCGGGCGGCCTGGGCCCAGAACTGCCCAAATCCTTCCCAGCCGACCCACCGACCTGCCCACCTCGCCTGTGCGTCTGAAGTGAACGCAAGGCTCTTGCCGAGACCGAACTGCCATGTCGCGAGGATCGGGTCGGACTTGGGCGAAACCATCGAGGTTCGGGCAAGCGGGCGAGGCGAGGTCAGGCAGTAAGCGAACAAGGCCGGGACCCCGCCCTCCAGTCCCCGTAGAGCGTCGTCGAAGGTCCGGATCTGCGGAACGAAGGTCAGTTCCTCGATTGCCGAGCGAGACATCAGAGCGACGTCCTGGGTGAAGATTGCAGGAAGCTTCGAGGCACTCTTGGCCAGATAGAATCGGCCGCCACCTGCTGCCGCGACTGCCCTCAGAAATGGAACGTCCTTGCCGTCGCCGATCGCTACGACACTCGTCGTGATCTTCTTCGCCTTCATCTCCGCGATCACGCTCAGGGACTGTCCGTAGGAGTCTACGTCCGAACCGTCCGCGAGAAGGACGAAGTGGCGGACCTTCGTGTCCTGCTTTGTCAGTTCGTCCCGAGCAAACTTTACGGAAGGCTCGGCATAGATTCCACCCATACCGGGCCTGAGCTTACGGATCTCGGACTTGACCTTGTCCTTGTTCTTCAGCGGCTGGATCTTCGCGACGAACTCGATGCCGTCGGTGCTTCCTGCCACGCCGACCTGGTCCAGCTCAGAGAGGAGGTTCACGGTCTCGGTGGCAGCGGTCGCCGCCAGCTGGATCTTTTGAACGCCGCCTTCCATGGCACCCATGCTTCCCGAAGCATCCACAACGATCAATACTGTGGTGCTCGGGAACGACTTGCGCTGGCGCACGTTGAGATCCACGGGCAGGATTTCTGCCACCGGGGTGCCGAACCAGCCGCCGGGGAGGAACGATCCTTCGCCGCCTATCATCGCAAACCCGATCGCAGAGTCCCTGACCGCAGCACGAAACATCGCCATCTGGGAAGGCTCCATCGCGGTGGCAGGAATATCGTTGAAGAAGACGGCGTCGTAGCCCTGTAGCTCGTCAGCCCGAAGCGGCACTCCCGACGGCCCCCGTAGCGTGACCGAAATCCCCTGTGCCTGCAGAGCGCTCGCCAGCTCGGTGTGCGAAGTGCTCCCCTGCAAGACGAGGACTTGTGGCTTGCCGCGCACGCTCGTGAACGAGGCGCCGATGTTGTTGCGGTTGTCGGTGTCAAGGGTCGGCTCGATGGTAGCCCGGTACCGATAAAAGCCTGGTTTCGTCAGCTTTTGCGGCACGACGATCGTGGACTTGCCCTTCTCGAGGCGCACCGCCTGTCTTGCGATCACGTCGCCGTCCCGCTCCAGTACCAGCACCGATTCTTGGGCATCGCTCGAATCCACAACGATTCGGGCGTCGAAAGGCTCTTCGGCGCGTCTCTCGTTCGGGGTCTGGAGCTCGACCACAGTCACTTCCTTGCGGCGCGTGTCGCTACCGAGCGGCCGGACGTCCACCTGGATCCCTTCGAGCGCCGCCGCCTCCACCGCGGCGAGGGCGTCGCCTCGTGTCTCGTGGCCGTCAGAGAGCACCACAATCCGCCGTCCCTTGCCCTCGGGCAGGCTTGCCGATGCGAGCCGGATCGCCCCAGCAAGATCGGAGGAGGAGCCGTCCACCTCGGTTTCAAATGCGGTAAGGCTCCGCCTTCCACCCGGAACCGACTCGACCTGGGCGTACCGACCAAACGAAACGACCCCGGCGACGTCGTCCGGCCCGAGCGAGCGCATCGCCTCGTCGACAAACTTCTTGGCGTTCTTCGAGTCGGCTTCGGTCACACTGTCCGACCGATCCACAACGAAGATAGTCGCGAGGCCACGGTTCTCCTGCCTGGCCTCCGGCCCCATCAGGCAGAGAGTAACCAGGCTAGTCAGCAAGGCCCGAACGATGAACGCGGCCCGCTTCCTCGCCCGGGCCATGCCCGCAAACGAGCGCCACGTGTACCACAGCCCGACGGCAATCGGTAGGAAGAGAAGGGCGAACCAAGGCTCTTGGAACCGAATCATGAGAGCCTCCCGTAGAGCCACCACTCGACGGCCAAGATCGCGAGGAGGAGAAGGAGGATGGGCCGCCAGAAGTCGGCGAACCTGACGGGTGAAGCCAGGCGGGCCACTTGTTCCCCGCCCAACTGGACGGTAGAGCGAGGCTCAATGTTGCTCTCCGAGTCGCTCCGTAATCCGGCCAGGAGCCGCTTTTGTCCCTTGCCAGACCCGACCGTGTAAGCACCCACCCGATCGAGGCCCTTGACCGTCACCCTACCGTCCTGGCTCTGTGCGTCCGCTCGGAACCCTGCTGGGCCGGAGACTTGCACCGCCCCTTCCGTGGGCCAAGGGAGGACTTGGGGCCGGGCCGGGGATATCGCAAGGTTCAAACCCAGCGTCCTTGGTGCGAGAAGGTCCAGCGCGTTCGCGATGAAGATTGGGAAACCAACCGAGAGCGGAAAGTCGGACTCTAGCGGGGCAAACGATGTATAAACCTGTCTCCGCGTGCCTGTGGAAGCCACGATAATCGGCCCTTTGTCGCTATCGAGGATCGTTCTGCCCGAGCCCGAGGGTCGGACCTTTTCGCCGCTGTCCACATAGACCCCATCGAACCGAACCCCGTTCAGCAGGGGATCGCTCACCGGGACGAACGATCCGGGCTTCGAATACTTCCCGCTGACCTTGACCGGCGTTACGTCCCCGGCGCGGCCGAGCGTCAGTACCCCCCTTGCCTTGCACGCCTGCTCTCGAGTGCCGGAGAACACGACCACGTCGTAGCTGCTTGGGCCGCCGGAGCCTGGCGCCTCGCTTGCAGGGAGCGAGCTTGACCGATCCAGCGTAACCCGCGGGTCGAGTACGAGCGCCCGCTCGGTAAAGAAGTCGCCGGGGCCGACGAGCAAGACTCGCAGAGTTGCGCCCGGCTCGTTGATGTGGTACGCCACGTCGTCGGCTTGAAGGAACCCGCCGCCGCGATCCAACCGAGCTTCAAAGACTCGGGAGTCCCGTGGAACCTTGAGAGTCTTCCCCCACGTGCCCTTGCCCTCGAGGGTCGCATCGGCAGAGTCGATGGCCACTCCGTCCGCAATGATCGTGACCCGTGCCTGGGTCTCGTCGCTTCCGAAGTTCTTCAGCCCGCAGTAGAGCAGCCGGCCCTGCGGCCCCTCGGTGCTCCCCAGAGCCTGGACCGCCACGTTCTCGGACTTGGATCCGACCTGCTTGAACACGACCTTTGCCTTGCCGGGCACGAAGTCTTGGATCGGCTCGAACGCCCCGTCGCTGAGCAGCAGAATCGTCCCACCTTCAGTGGTGCCGACGAGCGAGGACGCGAGGCGCAAAGCCTCTCCCACGTCCGCCTCGGCGTCGTAGCGCTTGAGCTGTTGGAGTCCGCGGCGCTGGGCCACGGAGTCACTGCTGAGCGGAAACACCACGCGGGGGGAGGGGCCTGCCTCGATCAAGGCGATACGGTCGCCAGGCCTGGCTGACTCGATCATGTCCGCGACAGTTTTCGCAGCCGCCCCGAACCGGTCAGGAACGACGTCGGACGCGCCCATGCTCGAACTGGCGTCCACGACGACCGCAGTCACGTTCCCGGCCAGTCCGCGCTGAAGCATCTGGGGCCGAGCCAAGACAAGCACAGCCGCCAGCGCGGCGAGCAACTGCAACAAGAGCAGCCAGGAGAAACGAAGCCGCTGGAAGAGCGCATTGGCGCGTACTTCGTCCTGGCGCTCCGGCCACAGGAACAACGCAGGCACGACAAGCCTCCGCCGCCGCATCCGCATGAGGTACAGCGCGATGATTGCGCCCGCAATCGGAATGAGCCAGACGAGGGAGGCTGGAGACTGGAGGTTCACTCAACCCACCCCTCGCGCCGCATTGAGCCGGTCACAAAATTCGAGAGGGGCTCACCAACCTTGACCAGGGCGTACCGGCCGCCGGCGCGCGCGCACGCTTCACGGATGTCCTCGTTATGCATGACAACCGCCTTGCGATAGGCCGCTACCGCTACCGAGTTCGCCGTCATCTCCTGCTCGGCTGTGGACTCGCTGTCCACGAGGAGCAGGTCACCTTCGAGGTCCGGATCGAGTTCCATCGCGGTGAGAACCTGGATAAACCAGACTTCGTGCCCGCGATCGGCGATCGCCTTGATGCCTTGTGAGACCGCCTGGTCGAGCCCGTCCGAAACGACTACCGCCACACCGGAGGGCGCGCCCGATTGGGCGAACCGTCGGGTTGACTCGACGAGCGTCGCGCTGTTCGCCGTCCCGAGCTTGCCGAGCCAGTCGGCGACCCTGGGAACCCCCGCGCGACCCCGTACTACCGGGATCGGCGGGCCCGTTGCTCCCAGCGCATGCCGGTACACAGCATCACCGCTATGGAGGGCGATGCAAGCCAGCGCCAGCGCGACACGGCATGCTTGCTCCAGCTTGTTCGGCTCTCCGAAGCTCATCGAGGGGCTTGTGTCCACCAAAAGGTGGACGGCCAAGTCCTCCTCATCCTGGTAGGTCTTGACCACGGGATGGCCGAGCCGGGCGAGGATGTTCCAGTCGAGGTGGCGAAGGTCGTCGCCGTCCGCGTACTCTCGGTAGTCGGCAAACTCGATGCTCGCCCCTTTTCGCGCGCTCGTCCGCTCCCCCCTCACCCTTCCCGCAAACTGACGCCTCGGAGTGATCCGCAAGCCCTGCAGGGCGCGGCTCTCTTGGGGCGCAAGCGCGATCACCGGCACGAAGGCAGACCTCTAGACGCCGATGGGATCCTTCGTCCCCCGCTCCACTTCGGCGAGCGACTGGGCCACGACGTGGTCGGTCGTCACGCCTTCCGCCTCGGCCTCGTAGTTCAGGACAATTCGGTGCCGGAGGGCCGGCCTTGCCGCCCGTTTGAGGTCTTCGAACGAAACATTGAACCGCGAATCGAGCAAGGCGTACACCTTCGCCGCAGTCACCAGGGCCTGGGCTCCGCGTGGGGAAGCGCCGAACCGCGAGTACTTTTTGGCGTACTCGGTCGAGCCCTCGCCTTCTGGGTGGGTGCCGAGCACGATCGCCAGGCCACGGGCGAGCACGTCGTCCGCAAGCACGACCTTCCGGACAATCCCCCTCATTCTCAGCACATCCTCGCCGTTCGCGATGTGAGCGGCGTCGGGCTCCTCGGTTCCAGTTGTCTGCTGGACGATGCGAGCGAGCTCGTCCTTCTTAGGGAACGGAACCAACAGCTTGAAGAAAAACCGGTCGAGCTGGGCCTCGGGCAACGGATAGGTGCCTTCCTGTTCGATCGGGTTCTGGGTCGCCATGACAAGGAACGGCTCGGGAAGCTCGCTCTGGACACCCCCGACGGTGACCCGCCGTTCTTGCATCGCTTCGAGCAGGGCCGACTGCGTCTTGGGCGTCGCACGGTTGATCTCATCGGCGAGCACGAGGTTAGAAAAGATGGGGCCGCGGCGGAACTCGAAGGATCTCGCGCCTTGGTCGGACTGGACCAAGACATTGGTTCCGGTGACGTCGGCCGGCATCATGTCCGGGGTGAACTGAATCCTGCTAAACGGGAGGCTGACAGTATCGGCGAGCGTGCGGACCAAGAGCGTCTTTCCGAGCCCTGGCAGACCCTCGAGGAGCACGTGGCCGTTCGCCGCCAACGCGACCAGCGTGGCCTCCACTACCTGGTCTTGGCCGACCACCACCCGGCCCACCATCTCCCTGATCTGGAGAAACTTCTCCCGAAACCAGCCTGCTTCCTGTTGTGCGTCCATGTTTAGCCTTTCCCGAGGGAATCGAAGTACTCCTTGACCCGCTTTTCGTGCTCACGCGGAACCTGCTTCCTGTCCACTGCGCTCTCAGCCGCCTTCTTGTATCCAGGCAGAACCTTACGATAGGGCACCGTGGACTTGCTGCCGACCTGGGTCGGGGCCTTGAGCTCCACGTTGTACTCCTTGCCGTCCTTGCCCCACTCGCCGCGGACTCCCGTCTTGGTGGTCTTGCCCTTGGTCTCCATTTCGTTCTCCGAGCGCACGACCTTGCCTGTGTCGGCGAACTGGTCCTGCGAGCCTTTCCCGTTGCCGCCCTGCATCTGCTGCATCATGCCAAGCGCAGCTGCCATTTGCTGAGCCGACTCGCGAGACATCTGGCCGGTCTCCATCTCTTCGAGCGCCTTCTTCATCATCTCTTTCATCGCCTCGCGGACAGCCGGGTTCTTCAACTGCTCGGCGAGTTCCTTCATCTGCTCAGCCATCTGTTTGAGTTGTTCCGGATCCATCTGCTCTCCCTCGGCCTGCTGCTGGGCCATCTCCTGCATCTCTTGGAGCTTCTTGGCGAGCTCTTGGGCCTCAGGGCTTTGAGCGAGTTCGCGAAGAGCCTTTTCGACTTCTTCGCTCATCTCAAGCGACTTCATCAAATCTTGCATCTCTTCCATCTGCCTCCGAGCCTCGGCCCTCTGCTGCTCCATGGCCTTGCGCTGCTCTGGCGGCAGCGCGTCCATCTTGTCGATCTGCGCTTGGAGCTCCGCCATTCGTTCTGAAGCAGCCTGGCGCAGCTGCTCTCGTTGTTCGGGCGAGAGCTCGGCGAGAGCCTTTGCGCTCTCGTTCAATCCCATTTGGTCGAGGCTCTGACTTTCGCTTGCGCTCCGTTCGTTCTTCCAGCCTTGCTCGACCCGCTCTTTCTCGATGAAGTCCATCTGCGATTGGGAGAGCTCGATGCCTTCGAGCTTGTCCATGTCCACTCCGGCCTCGGACAGTTGGCTCTGTTGGTACTTCTGAAGTGCGGTCTGCGCCTTGGCGAACTCGGCCTTTGCCTCCTCAGCGTGCTCTCGCGCCTGTTTCTCCGCCTGGTCAGCGAGCTTGTTCGCGGTGCGAAGGGCCTCCTCACGGCTGACCCGCCCTCGCTGGAGGTCTTCACCCAGCCGGTTCATGTCTGACGCGAGCTTGCGGTCGCCCGCCGCGAGGGGACCGGTCTTCGGGCGCTCGCCGAGGGGCTTCGCGACTCGTACGACGGCCTGACCCGCCTTGGCGAGCTCGGCCCGCTCTTCGGCCGACTTCGGTCCGCGCACCAGCGGGGAGTTTCCGAGGCCGAAGACGAGCGCGACTGCCGCAACCGCGATGGCCGCGATCGCCTGTGTCCGTCGGGGCCGGATCGGATAGAGCTCCTTCGGGTTCAGCCCAGCGACCTGCGCAGCTGCATCGTGGCGGACCGCGTCTATGAACCCATCGCCTTCCTCACGCTCGGCGCTGACCGCCCTGTCTTTCAGTCCGGCCCGGAGATCCACGGAGCGTGCCACCACCGAGGTGTCCCAGCGCCATAACGCGCCCGCGACCGCCCCCAGTACCGCGCACCCACCGACTACCATCGCTAGCAGCGACCAATCGGCGTAAGCGATCCTCGCCAAGTCGAGCGCAACCCACGCTCCCGCGATGGCCGCGCCGGCGCACATACCATAGGCGAAGCCCGCCCAAGCCCCTACCCAGCGCAGGCGGCGGCGGAACGGTGCGAGCGATTGATCAAACTCTGACATGGCTCAACTCTTTCATTTCGGAACGGGTCCTGCGGCCCAGCTCGGCGATCACGCCCAGCACGAAAGCGGCAGACAGCATCGCACCGCCTTTGAACCACGCTGTGGCCGGATCCGAGCCGATGAACGTGAGCGGGTTCCACGTCAGCGCAATCATCGGATCGTTGGCGAGCGAACTCACCCAGCCCAGTATTACCCAGGGCAGGGTGAAGAACAACACGAGAAATGCGATCAGGAGACGTCGAGACCCGGCAACCCCCTGAGAGCCTCCTAGCAGCGATCCCATCCATCCGATGGACCAGCCCAGAAGCACAAAGCTCCATGAAGCAAAGACGTACGGCAGGTCCTCAAGGAAGGTCGACCAGTCCCCAGCCCACCTCCCCCCGCAAGAACCTAGGGTCGCGACGAGCATTAGTGCTATGAGGAACGGCAGGCCCGAGGCGGGGGTTCCTCGGAGGAGCAGACGAAGCGAGAACAGGCCGTTTGGATACGACTTTCGATCCGCTTGGAACGACCAGACGGCGAGGAACGGCAGAGAGATGAAGGTGTAACAGGTCGCGATAAACAACATGATCGCGTGACCGGAAGCTGAGCTCGTTCCGCCAGTACCGGGGAGCGGGATCGAGGTCCGCATCGCGAGCGCCACGCCCACGGTGACAAGGGCGACAAGGCCGAGGCAGTGAATGCGCAGGCTCATCGTGTCCGCGGAGCCAGCCTGGCTAAGGGCAGAGCCCGCCCCCACCGTAAGCACCCTCACCAAGAGGAGCACCGCCATGGTTCCCAACACCCAGTTCGGTACGGTGGTGCCGAAGATTAGCGTAGAGCTTCCCGGCGCTGCGAACGCCATGAAGGGCGTCATCGAGTACAAGAAAGTGGGAGTGCCGCTGGTCATAAAGGGGATCGAGAGGACAAGCGGCTGTATTGCAATGCCTATGCAGGCGATGAGGCTGTACGCCGCTGCCGGCACGATCTTGGCGGAGGTGCAGGCGATCGGAAGGGCGACCGCCGTAAAGAGAAGTCCGTGGAGCGAGGCCAAGAAAAGCGTCTCCATGACCCATTGCATCGTGATCCCGCCCAGGACGACGCCCAAGGCGAGAACCGGTAAGACCATGAAAATGAGCAGGACGACGTACCGGTACGAACTGATGATCTTGCCGACCAGGAAATACTTCGTGCCAACCGGCGAACTGAAGACGAGGTCGATCGAGCGGCGCTGGTACTCGCCCACGATGGAGGCGCACACCAGCGCTGGCGCGATCAGCCCCACTAGCAGCTCCGTCATCGCGAGAACCATCATCGAGAAGCCGTTCAGCGCGCTCTGGATCCGGCTGATGGAGACGGTTCCGCCCGCGTCGGACGAGGAAACGCCGATGTAGAAGACCCCCGAGGCGAGGATCATGAATCCTAAGTAGCAGAAGAGGATGACCGGTGTGTTCCAGCCCCGCATGTTCGAGCGGAGGTCTCGTATAGAGCCAGCATTGCCGAAGTACGTTCGCCACTGCTCGAATAACCAGTCGGCTGCCCGCTCCACGCTAGTTGACCGCCCCCGTCGTGACCTTGAGGAACACGTCTTCCAAGTTGACTGCCGACTCGCGCAAGGAAACGAGCGGGAAGCCTTCCCTAACGATCTCCTCGACCAGCTTGGCTTGCTCCTCGTCGCCTCCTTGGAAATCGAGCCTTACGGTCTTCTCGCCGGTCAGCGTCGTGTCAAGCACGTTCTCACGACCGTGGAGCCACATGCTGGCCGCCGGTGCGTCGCCGAGAAACCGAAGCTCGAGTACGCGGTTCTGGGAGATTCCAGCGACGATGTCCTCTACCGGGCCGCACGCGAGCATCCTCCCGCGCTCGATGATGCCGACCGAATTGCAGAACACCGCCAATTCGGGAAGGATGTGCGAGCTGACGATGACGATCTTGCCCATCTGGCCAAGCTCCAAAATGAGGTCCTTCAGCTCCGCCCTAGCCCGCGGGTCGAGGCCGCTTGCCGGTTCGTCCAGCAACAGCAAGGCCGGATCGTGGATCAGGCACCGGGCCAAGGCAAGCCTTTGCTGCATCCCTCGAGAGAGCGAGCCCGCCATGGCCTCGCTCTTGCCGGAAAGGTTGACCAGCTCCAGTACGTTGGCGATGATCGACTTCCGATCCTTGACCGGAACTCGGTAGATCGTCGCGAAAAAGTCCAGGTATTCCCAGACCTTGACGTCCTCGTAAAGGCCAAAGAAGTCGGGCATGTACCCAATCGCCTTCCTGACGGACATCGTGTCGCGGCGCAGGTCCATCCCGTTCAGGGTCGCCGTCCCCGCGTCGGGTTCCAGCAGGGTGGCAAGCATCCTGATCGTCGTGGTCTTTCCGGCACCGTTCGAACCGATGAATCCGAAGATTTCACCGGGCCGCAGGGTGAACGAGACGTCGTCTGCCGCGAGGAGCGGCCCATAGCTCTTTGTCAGTCCATGTACTTCAAGCATCTGTCTTCGACCTCTTGTGGTCCCGCAGGCTGTACTGCGCACCGACGATCAGCGCGAAGCTCAATGCCAAAAGGGCGACGCTGAGCCCCAAGGAGTTTCTCACCAGGATGGATTGTGCTGCCGAGCGATCCAAGCAAAGCTGCCCCATGGTGAAAAAGGGATTCGCAAGCATGATCGCCGAATCCATCCCCGAGGTTCCGCCGAACCCCGACACCGCCCCAGCCAGGATCGGGCTTCCCACGATCCACGTCAAAAGCACGAACAGCGAACCGATGAGAGCTGCTGCAGTCGTTCGCGACCGGGAAGAGACAAACATCGTGACTCCAGCCGAAAGGGCCGCTGAGGAAACCAACAGCAGCATCGAAAGCGTAAACGTGAGCCCGGCGGGAACCGCGGACAATGGTTGGACGGCTGACGGCTTTCCAATGTGTCCCAGCTCAATGGCTGCGGCGATGGGAACAAACGTCACCATGCTTATCGCCACCGGGAGCACTCCCTTCGAAAGCTTTGCCACTATGATTTGGGCCGAGGAGAGCGGCGCGACCAGAAGGACCTCGATGCTTCGCTTCTCCCGTTCGCCCGCGATCGAGCTGTGCAGGACGGCGAGAGGAATCAAGATGACGATCGCAAGTAGCGGCAGAAGCAGGAACTGCCAAGCTAGGAACTCCGCATAGTAGGCCGCAAGCGCAGCCAGAGACACGATGACGCCAACCACGAGCCAAACCGCCGTCGCCGTCGACTTGAGGCCCGAGCGGGTGAACGTGCGCACGCTAGAGCTGAGCAAGAGCCTCAGGAGCGGGTTATCCGCGACAAGTGTCCGCCAGGTACTCATTCGGCTCCTCCGGTCAGGTCGAGCGTCCAAGTCACGTCTGCGCCCGAGGCGGCCGGACTCTCGGTGAGGAAGCCCACTCCGATCGGTGCGTCCAGAGTCTTTGCGGAGTACACGAAACGAGCCGACTCGGCCCGCCTGGGATTGCCCTTCAGCGTAACCGTACTCTTGGGCCCTAGCTCGGGAGTCACAATCACGACCGAACCTTGGGTCAGGGATCCTGGACTGAACTTCCAAGGAGTCGAGTTGGTGAGTTGAAGCTTCCCTTCGACCAAGGCGAGTTGGAGACTCCCGGGCCGAGGCACTACCTGATTGAGGGCAAACTCGCGGAAAGTCAGCGGAGGGAGGTCGAGCCGGGGCACGATGATCTCGCCGATGTCTAGGACCACTCCTCGCCAGGGGGAGCGAGTGGGCAGTTCAAACTGCTGGCGAATCGTCGGTGCCAGACTCTCGACGCCTTGGAGCCTGAGATCCTTCGGGCCTGCCCTAGGCACGAACATCTCCTGCCTGCCCGTGAAGTAACCGGACTCCGACTCGCTGTCGAACGCCAGGTTTCCACTCGTGGCCTTCGCAGCTTCGGCCCTCGTCACCTGCTGCGCAGCGCTTCCGATAAGGGCGCTAAATCCGATACTCGCGAGCGGCAGCGCGACCCATGCCCACGACGCTCGACCCAGCTTGTTCAGACCAAAGAGGCAAAGAGGCACGATCAAGAGTCCGTAGACCGCCAGTCCACCCAAGACAACCTTCGCATCGGGGAGCCTCAGCCGAAAGGCATCGCCCCCGCTCTGGCGATCGTAGTTGTCCTCCCAGGGCTCGTGCGATGCCGGGCGAGACTGGAACGCCAGCTTCCGTACGTGATCGATGCTTTCCTGAATGATCCCGACCCTTCTCGCCCAAGTCCGATTGTTCGCTTCAAACGGGTCGCACGCCCAGAAAACTACGGCGCCCCTGCCGACCCTCCTCGACACAAACCACGCGGGATCCTGGCCCTTAACGTTCGTGCTTCCGGGCGACACCGGCGCCTCAACGATGCTGACCTGACGACCAGGAGGGATCCCGAACGCTGCCCGGTCCACGGCCGACGGAGTGACCGCGACCGCGCGACCCAATCCCACGGGCATGATTCCCGCCCATCGAGGATCGTTGATCAGCGGTGTGTTCGTGCCTCCCACGAAGATCACCATTCCCCCACCGATCACATAGTTCCTCAGCGCCGCGACCGAGGAGTCCTTCATTCGCTCTGCTCCGCTGCCCAACACCACGAACTCCACATCCCGATAGCCCACTGCTCGCTGGGGGGCGTCTTGTGGCGAACAAGTCGCAGGCACCCAAGCGTTCTTGGGCAGGAACGAGAGGATGCCCGGAGTGTCGCCGACCCCAACCACGTACTTTAGTGCCGAGTTTTCGGGGGCCTCCGAAGAGATCGTGGTCTCGACAGATCCCCGGTCGGTCTCCGCTCCTAGCTTGGCCTCGATCCATGGGTTACCACCACTTGGATAAAGGACTGCGACCTTTCGCGCCCCCTTCTCAAGCTCGAATGGTGCAGAGACCGAAGCCTGCTCGATCTCGATGTACACGATCCCCCGTACGGGGTCGCCCTCATTTCGAATCGTAACTTCGACGGGATAACCGCCCTTAGTTACAGGAAAACTGGGGAAGATCTTCCGGTACCCCAAGGTGACCGGCTGTGCGTATGCCGCGAGCGCAAGCCCTGCCGCGAGCACAATCGTGGCGATCCTGCGCATGAGCGTGCCCATATGGTAGCAAACGCGGCAGGCACGGTGCCGCGTTTCACAGGACGAAAAACGGCCCGGGCCTCAACCTAGCTCGGGCCGTCGATCAGCTAGGCTCGCCGGCGGCGCAAGATCGCGGCAAGACCGAGACCGAGGGCGGCCAGGGTTGCCGGCTCCGGAACCGGATCCGAGGTCACACTGATATCGTCAATCCCGACCCACTCGTCGCTGCCCGCGGCGTTGGTCGTAAGGACACGAAACTCGAGCATGGAAGCGTTGTCCCACGCAGAGTCCGTGACCGAGATCGGGGTGACCATGGTCGCAACGTTCGGGCCGGTTGTCGCGTCGGCGACGTAACCGGAAGCCACGTTCACGAAGTCGCCCGCACCACCGATCCGATACTGGAGCGCGACCTGCTGGATCGAGTTGTCCGCGCCTCCGTCAATGTCTCGGAGGTTGTAGGAGATCCGAACGTTGGTGCGACCGGCGGCGTTCATGTAAACGACAAGGCCAGGAGTATCTGCCGTTCCAGAGCCCTGCATGGCGACGACGGGGTCTGCTATCCCGTCGAACTCGGCAACGCCGCCGTTCGAGAGGGTGTTCGGGTTCGACTGGTTCGCGATGACGTCAATCGCGCCCATGTTCGGGTCGAGATAGGTCTGCGGGTCGACTCCCGTGGGCGACCCGGCGTTCGTGTCGCCGAGGAAGCCGGTGATGCTGCCGACACCCGACCAGTCATCGTTCGCGGTGATAAGGCCGGTGTTGGACCAGTCCTGGGAGAAGGTCCCGCCAGAAAGGTCGAAGAAGACCATGTCTGCACGGCTGACGGCCGCGATGGCAACGAGGGCGAGGGGGAGCGTTACTCTTTTCATGGAAGTACGTGCGTCTGACTTCGCACTGCTTTTATCTTCGGTGTGGGACAGGGTCGATGGGACCGATTGGGGAAAACCTTGGCCGTTCGTCCTAGAAAACAGGCGAAATTTGGTGCAACCAACACAGCGTTTCGTACGTCGCCTATAATGATCGGAACGTCCGTGCCCGGCATTCGTGCCAGGCAGGGCGTGCGGTCGGTTCGGTTCGCCGGGCAGACCAAAGATCGAAGGAGGAATACAAGAACATGAAGAAGATCGCTCTATTCGCTCTGGCCATCGGCCTGCTCAGCGCATTCGTTGCCGGTTGCACGCCGCCTGCCGAGGGTGGCGACGCCGATGCTAACGCAACCGCTGGTGCCGAGACCCCGGCCGAAGGCGAGTAAACGAATCCCATCGTCAAACGACCAGCGGCCCAGGCGCATCGCCCGGGCCGCGACTTTTTTTTCTGGTGCCTTGCCCGATTCTCAGTCGCCGTAGACCACCAGACCCGATGCGGGACCCGAGAACGACACTTCCCCACCGATCAGGCACCCCGTGACCGGGCCCGAGGCCTGAACCCGAGCACCGGGCAAGACCACCGTGTCCCTGAGCGATGGCGCCTGGACGACCGCGCCTTCGCCCACGACGACGTGCTCTCCCAGCTCCGCCGACACGTCGGCCCCGTCGGCGATCAGGGTTCCGTTGCCGACCAAGAACCGCGAGGTCGCCAGGAACGAATCCAGAGTCCCGGTATCGAACCACTCGCCCACGTACTTTCCGGCTCGGACGTCCTGCCCGGACTCGATCATGAGCTGGATCGCGTCGCTGATCTCCAGCTCTCCCCGCGCGCTGGGCGTCAGGCGCTCGATCATGGGCCAGACCGCCGCGCTGAAGACGTACATGCCCGCCATCGCCCAGTTCGACTCCGGCTCCTCGGGCTTTTCAACCAGCCTCACCATCCTGTCTCCTTCCAGGCTTGCCACCCCAAACCGCCGTGGATCCTCCACCTGCTTCACCAGGTTGAGGTTTGCGCAGCCCGAATCGCGGAACTGCCGCACGTACGGCTCGATCGGGTTCTCATAGATCGCGTCACCCAGGTACAGCAGGAAGTCGTCGTCCCCAACCGCCTCGCGAGAGCATGCCACCGCATGGGCAAGGCCCCGGGGCTCTTCCTGGACTGCGTACACGAGCCGGAGCCCGCGGGAGCCCCCGTCGCCCAGGGCGGACTCGATCGCGTCCCGGTTCTCCCCGACCACGATGCACACTTCTGTGATCCCACACTCCTTGATCCGGTCAAAGGCGTAGTCCAGTGTCGGGCGGTTCGCAATCGGGAGCAGGGGCTTGGGGACCGCCTTCGTCACGGGATATAGCCGGGTTCCCTTTCCCGCGGCGAGAACCACCCCTTTCATGGCCTGGAATCTTGGCACACGCACTGCCGACGGCACGATCTCCGGTACATTCGTGCCCATGCGGCAGTGGGTCTTGATCGGGGTCCTCGCCATCGCCGGATGTCAGGCGGGCGTCGCCCCGGAGCCGGATCCCATCGCCACCCCCGAACCCAGCCAGGCCCCGGCGGCGGGCACCCAGCACGCCAGGCTTGCCGCGCTCGCAGAGAAGGCGGTCCGGCAGTCGCCCGACTTGGTCGAAAGGGTGGACCACACCCCGGGCGTCCGGGCCGCGGCTCTCGCCAAGAACCGCTCCATCCTGAACGAGCTTCGGCGGACGGCCCAGCTTGACGGCGAGTACCAGTACCGATCCTACGATCCCTTCCGCTCCTCGCCCAAGATCGAGGAGTTCGCCGCCCTGGCCCTGCTCGCGCAGTGGAGCGCAGAAGCCGCCATCGCCGAAACGAACTGGCCGGGAGCGATCGAGGATTCCTTGGCACTCGCAAGGCTCGGCGGTTTCCTCACCGGAGGCGACACCCGCGCCGCGACCACCGGCCTGGCGTTCCAGGATCGGGCGTTCCACTTGCTCGCGCGCGTCCAGCGGCTGGCACCGGCGGACAAGCTCGCCAGCTTGGAAGGGGCCTTGGCAAAGCTCGAGTCCCAGGCCCCCGACCCGGCGGTCACCCTCCGCAACGAGGCGGAACAGGCACAGCTTGTCCTCGAGCACTTCCGCGCCCTCGCCCGCAAGGAGAAGTGGGGCGAGATCGGCCAGATCGTGCAGCCCGTCGCCGCGGGTCGGCTCGCCGCGTTCCGCAACCTCAGTCCCCAAGCCCAAGACCAGGCCCTGCGCTCCTTGGCGGGCGAAGTCAGCCGGCACTCCGCCCGGCTCGCCGCCGAGGCGGTCGCCCCGCTTGCCCGGCGCAAGGACCCTCCCCGGCGAGAGAAAGGGCCGGCCGAGCCGTTCTGGCCCCACGCGGTGCGAGGCATGGAGGCCTACATCGCCTTGCGAGACCGAGTCCTGACCGAGAGCAGGCTGCTCAGGCTTCACGTGTGGGCGGGCCTCGCGGCGCACAAGGACGGCTCGGTGCCACCGAGCGTCACAGCCGCCCCGGAAGGAATGCGGGAGGATCCCTTCACGGGCAGGCCCTTGCTCTATGTCCCTGCCGGACGGGAGGCGAAGGTCTACAGCCCAGGCCCGGACAGGCGGGACGACGGCGGCAACCCGGCGACGGACGTAGTGCTCGACGCCGACTGACCAGCCTTCGCCCCACGAGCCAGAGAAAGACAGGAGCCGCTGGGCGACGTGGGGACCGGCACCCAACCCGCGCAGCGGCACTGTGTCGCGGTTCTTCTCAGGCAGTTCACGGTGGGCATGTCTCTCCCAATTCGCCAATGCGAAGTCCGAGCACGGTGCCAGAGTTCGCCGACCTTCGGTGCCAATCGGCTGTGTCGCCAGACGAAGACTAAGGCTTGCGCCTCTTGGCAACCAGAAGCCAGGCAACGCCCGCTGCGATACCAGCCGAGACCATAGAAGCGAGCCAGGGACGCGCGATGTCCGACCCTCGGCGGTTCGGTGGCATCTCCGGGTCGGCCTTCTCGACTCCGACCGGGTAAGACACTCGAACCCCGCCTCCAAGCAAGTTACCCGTTTCTGCGTCTACATAGATTCCAATCGAACCGCCACTGATGTACCAAGCAAGCCGAGCCCGCCTGTCCTGTGCCATCTCAGCGGCAAACCGGGACGTCCACTCGCCGTCGCCTGTGGGTCGGAACACCATCAATCGGGCGTCGCGTCTCGCAACCCCGTCGCCTGGCCAGTCCCAGTACGGATCGCGGCCCAGCCTCGAGCGCACTGCAGTGCGCTTCGAAAGCACCGCTGCTCGAGCAATATCGAGCACAGCGCTCAAGCCGATCCGGTCGCTGCCAATAGCGCCTGCTGCTGAGACGCCCGAGAAGTTGACAAGCTTCAGCACGTTTCCGGAGTACTGGTCAAGGAGAATCTCGTACGAAGGCCCACCAGGATCGTCGTGACCATGGTTTGGAGGCCTGAGTGCGCACCGAATGTGCAATCGCCCTTGGGCGGGTTTGCGGCCCACATCGTCAACAAACACCCAGCCTGTCAGAACCGCCCCAAGGTCGCGGGCGATGGCCCAAGCCTTTGCCTCCCGCTGCGACGGTGTCGAGTAGAACCTGGCGGCGGCTCCCGCTGGAGTGTCGCGCACGGCCTGCTCCACGCTACCGTTCACCAACGAAAGTACACGGCCGATCGGGCTCCCTATTGTGGCAATCTGCTCTCCATAGGAGACGAGCCATACTTGTTCTTTGCCATCCCGGGAGACCGATAGCATCTGGGTGCTCTCCGGATGCCCCTGAGGCGGGTCACCTACCATCCCAAATGCTTCTGCAGCCCTCGCTACGACAGCGTCAGGAGCTTGTTCTTGTGCGCTACCGCGGACTCTCAAGAGTACGCAGGCCGTCGCGAGAATCACGAGTCTACAACTGTTGCTCATCTTAAGATATCTGAAAGTACTTATCTGAACCAATCGAACGGCGGTGGAGCGGGACTGTGCTCGTTCCTCCATACCGTCTTGATTCTGGTTCTCAAGTCTCCAACAATCATAAACTCGTTAGGGTCGTCAAGAAGTTCTGTCCCCATGGGCTCGCCAATAGAAACTCACGGCCGCTGCTGCTCCATCTCATAGAGATTCTTCCCAGCGAACACTTCACGGGCCTTCCAAACCGAATCGCCCGCGACAAGGGGCGACATTATCCACTCGACGAGCCGCTCCGATTCAGGCGTCCACATCTTTCCACCGAAGCCGACAACGGCTTGGTTTTCTACAAACCCATTGCTGTACACGTTCTCGTAGGGCAGCATCGCGGACTGATACGTAAATCCCAAGCCCGTGTCGCATCCCTCAATGATTGCCAAATGCACCGGCGGAACCTCAGTTAGATTGAACGGCGGCAAACCTGGGCCGTTCCACGTCTCACTTTGAAGCTCATAACTGTGTGGCGTGTTGTGGCCGATGACATCCCAAAAGAGATCTGACTGTCCTGGTGAGCACTGATGTGCATTCGGGCCAGCATGACTATGTACGAGGAGTACTCCCATATTGTACATATCCCCGGCAACTTCAGTCGCAGGCCACGAAAACACGTCGAGTTTCAGTTCGTAGTTCCTTCCCGCCAGGATGTTGAACCCTATTGTCGCAGACGACCCCCCATAGACTTCCTCAAAGTCTGGAAGGTTGTACAGGCACGCCCTGTTCTTCACTATGCTCGAACCCGTCGCCTCGTAAAAGTTTCCGTGGCTGTCCTTGGCCTTGAAGCGCACCTCGACGTTGGTCCCCGGAGGAAAGTGCGTCGAGTCGAAGACAAGGCTGAGTCCCTTCGTGGTCGAGGCCGGCTAGCCAGCGGGCTTGAGCCAGTACTTGAGGTTCTGGCCATTCAGGCTGAGCCAGGCTTTGACCACCCAGTTCGCCTCGCCTTCCACCAGCCCGGGGCAGACTGCCTCGCCGCTCGCCCGGCAGTCGGTGCCGGAGAAGTAAGAGGGCATTGGGTCGCTCTGGCCGGTCGTCCCGTTCTGGCTGGGCACCCAAGCGCCGGGTCCGGAGACCTGCGCACTAGCGGCAAGCGCCACGATTGCAGGCAGCGCCGATGCGCCGATGCGCCGATGCGCCGATGCGCCAATGCGCCGATGCGCCGATGGCCAGCATGGTAACCGGGACATTACTCGAGCGTGGGCACTGTGTCAACATTCCGTTCGGCTTTATCGTGAGGTGCGGCACTCGCCCTCTCGGTTGACTCAACGTCCGAGGATGGTGCCAGGGTTCGCACACCGCCCAATGCACGGTTCGGTCTGCCTCCCCGAAACCAGGGGGGGCCGCCCTCCCGTCTCGATGGCCAGCGCGTCTGGCCCGGCGCCTATCCTTCGGGCGTCGCCGCGGCCTCGATCGGCAGTTCGTGGTGCTGCGCAGGCCGGCAGATGACGGCGCGGAGGCCCTCGACCGTGGCCTCCTCGGTGCCGATCGACTTCATCCCTCCCGGCACGAAGGCGGCGGTCGCCTCGCTCACCATCATCGAGCCCGGCTCGGCGCACTTTTGCATGTGTGCGGCGACGTCGATCACATGGGCAAAGTTGACCCTGCTGAGGTTGTCCCCGGCCGCGTGGACAGACCCGGTGTGGCACCCGCACCGGATCGAGATTCGGTCGTCGAGACGGTTGCGGAAGGCGTTGAACTCGAAGAGCCCGGCGAGCAAGGCCCGCCCGGCGCGATAGCCGGACTCAGGCTGCTCGAAGACGAGGGTGACTCCGTCCCCGGCGGTGGAGTGCAACTGTCCTCCGAACCGGCGGGCGACGGTCTCGACGAAGCTGTGGTACTCGCCGAAGGTGTACTCGACGTTGATCTGGTCGTTGGTCGTCTTGATCTTGGTCGAGCCGACGATGTCCACGCTCACGAAGGTCACGTCGCGCTCGTCGGACCTCAGCCGGTCCTGGATTTCGTGAAGCTGCTGGATGAGGGCGGCCCGCTGTTGCACGGGGTCTTTCAGGCCGAACCACTTTCGGTTGATCTCCACCAAACGGTTCAAAAGGACTCCCGCGACCGCGCCTGCGGCCAGGAAGGCGAGGAGGAGAACGGGATGGGGCCGCATCCCCACGGCGCCGGGCACGAGCCCAAAGAGGAACCCGAAGGCCGAGCCCGAGATCATGGCCACGCCGCCGAAGAGGCCGCCCGCCAGTGCCGCGGTGCGTAGGTTCTTGCTCGCGGCCGCGTTGCCGAGTCCCAGGAGCAGGGCGACCAAGGCGACGGTGCCTCCGATGCTGCTCACGCTCGCGGCCGCGGTCGAGACGGCGGTGAAGAAGCCGCTCGCGAGACCGAAGAGCGAGGCGAGGGTCATCGCGCGCACTTCCGGCGTGAGGGAGCGGTACGAGCCCCGGATCTGCTCGAGCATGGTCCGCTTGCGGTTCCCCGTGCTCGAGGCTGCGATCAGGCGTACATAGCTCTCCGGCGCTCCGGTCGCCTCCGAGATGGCGACGATGGCTTCGTCGCCCAGCTCTCCATGGAGCATGCGCAGACGCTCGGTGAGCGCATGGATCTCCTGGTACCCGTCTACGATCGGGTCCTGGTTCGAGGCAAGTCGAAAGTCGTTCAATTCGGCTTCCTGGAGTTTACAACGTCTTCCCTTCCTCGAGGCTCGATGCGAACCCGAACGGGATGAGTTCTGAAAGGAGATACCGCCGGATCTCGCCCTCGGGTTTCGCGACTAAGACTTCCACCGTGTCCGGGCGGGGGGCGAACTCCAGGAGTGTTTGCAGGCACATGCCGCAGGGTGTGCCGCCGTCGGGCGTGACGACCGCGACGGCGAGGATCTCCCTGCCTCCCTCCGAGACCATCTTGGTGACGGCGGCCCGCTCGGCGCAGACGGTCAGCCCGAACGATACGTTCTCGACGTTGCACCCGGACCAGACCCTACCCTCGACGTCTTGGACCGCTGCGCCGACCGCGTACTTGCTGTAGGGGCAGTACGACTGCGCCCTGGCCCTTCGGGCCTCCTTCACCAATGGGTTCATCCGAGCCTCACTACCGTCACGCCGTCCCCGCCTTCCTCCGCCGACGCCAGTCCGAACGACTTGACCGCTCGGCTCGACCGAAGGAAGTCGTGCGTGAGCTTGCGCAAGACCCCTTCTCCCTTGCCGTGCACGATCCGGAGCGTCGCAAAGCCGGCCAAGACCGATTCGTCCACAAACTTCTCCAGCTTTTCCTGAGCGTCTTCCGCCCGCATGTGCCTCAGGTGGAGCTCGGGGGACGAAGCCATCGCCTTGCCGAGCGATAGGTTCTTTCGCGGCTTGCCCATGGCCTGAGAAGGCTTTTCGGTGACGCGTTCCAGTTCTGTGTCCTTCACCGTCATCCGAAAGCTTCCCACGAGAACGGTCACCTTACCGCCGCGCCCGACTTCTGCGACCGTGCCGACCGAAGCCTGGCCCCGCACCCGCACACGGTCGCCGGCCTGCAAGCCCTCGGGCCGGACCGTCGAAGGCTCAGGTCGGGTCTCTTTGACGAACTCCGAGCCGACTTCGAGCAGTCCCTGGAGCCGTTCCTTGGCCGCTGAGACCTCCTCCTTGCCCGCAGCCTTCTTGACCGCCTCGAAGACCTCGTTCGCCTCCAGGCGGATCTGGCGCAAGAGCTCGGCAATCTCCTCGGACGCGCGTTGGCGCATGGTTCGGCTCGACTCCTTTGCGTCCCTGGCCCGTTCGGCCGCCTCCCGCTCCAGTTCTGAAAGCCGGTCGGCCAGGCTCTCGGCTTCTGCGGCAGAGGCCTCGGCCGCCGCGCGTGCGTCGGCGAGCTGCTGGATCGTCCGCGAGAGGTCCAGCTCCGCAACCCCAATGTACTGCTCTGCCGCCTCGATCACTTCTTCCGGAATCCCGTACCTCGCCGCCACCGCCATCGCATGGCTCGCGCCCGGAACATCCAGCAGCAGCCGGTACGTCGGCATCAGGGTCTCTCGGTCGAACTCCATCGAGCAATTCCGGAAGCCTTCGGCTTCGGCAGCCAGCAATTTCAGCTCGCCATAGTGGGTCGAGGCGGCGATGAAGGCGCCCTTGCGCTGAAAATCCAGCAGGATCGCCCTTGCCAGGCCCGCCCCCTCGGCCGGATCCGTGCCCGCGCCCAACTCGTCCAGGATGACGAGCGCTCCGGGCTGGATCCCTTGCAGTGCTTTCGCAATGTTCGCGACGTGTCCGCTGAATGTGCTGAGGGACTGGCTGAGCGACTGCTCGTCGCCGACGTCGGCCCATACCTGGGACACGGGCTGGAACTCCAGTACGCGCGCCGGCGCCATCATGCCGCTCTGGGCCATCAGGACGCAGAGCCCGATCGCCTTGAGCGCCACCGTCTTGCCCCCAGTGTTCGGACCCGTGACCAGGTACACGGTGGAGTCCTTGTCGAACTCGATGGAGAGCGGCACTGCCCCGGGAAGCAGCGGGTGCCGCAGGGTCTCAATCTTGAGCTTGGGGTACTTGGCGACGGTCGGTACACATCCCTTGAGCTTGTGTCCGTACCGGGCCTTGGCAAAAACGACGTCCAGGTCGGTGACCGCATCGAGGCCCGAGCCGATGGCTGCGGCCTCCGCACCGACCTCCTCCGAAAGACTTGACAGCACCCGATCGACTTCGTCTCGCTCCTGGGCCTCGGCGATCCGCAGCTCGTTCCCCAGGGCGACCACGTCCTCCGGCTCGATGAACACCGTTCCTCCGCTCGCGCTGGTGTCGTGCACGATCCCCTTGATCTTCCCCTTGTTCTCCGCTTTGAGCGGAAGGACGGTCCGGCCGTTGCGCACTGTCGCGATGGAGTCGCTGAGGTACTCGCGGGACTTCCCGCTGAGGTACGCGCGAATCCGGGCCTCGATTTTCGATTGCAGCTTCTTCTGGTCTGCCCGCGCGGCTGCGAGGGCAGGCGACGCCTCATCCCGCACCGTGCCGTCGCCATCGAGCCATGCGAGAAGTTTGGACTCTAACCTGGGGAGCGAAGGCACCTGATCGGCGAGGACTCTCAGCAAAGGGACGCTCTCTGCGGCCGCGATTGGCTCCACGGACGCCCGGGCCGCCTGGAGAGTGCCCCCTATGGCATGCAGCGCCTCTCCGTCCGCGACAAGGCCCTTTCCGCACCGTCCCACAGCTTCGGAGACCGGCTTGACCCCCGCGAACGAGACGGCTACGGTCTCCAGCACCCGGTCCCCTTCCGCAAGGATCCCGATCCGGTGGTGGACGATGCTGGGGTCGAACGAGGGAAGCAGGTCAAGGCAAGCCTGCCGACCCGCTTCCGTGTCAGCCTGCTCGGCCAGCCCTGCAAGGACCGCCGCGAACTCGAGTACCCGCAGGGCGTGCATCCCTTCGTCCGATTGTGCCTGTTCCGAAGACCGAATCGTCCGGCATACTTGGGTCATGGTCCCTTCTCTGCTGCTGCTTGCTATTCCTTCGTCCGCCATCCACGAGATCAAGGCGAGCGACGACGTTTGGGTCTATCACTTCGCTCAGGACCAGGCGTCCGACGAGGCACTCCGGGTCTGGGGAGCGCACGAAGGCTCCGTAGCGGCGGCCGACGGGGGCGACCTCGCCTTTTCCTGGAGCATGCTGTCGTTTGATGTCTCGAAGGTGGAAGGCGAGGTCAAGTCCGCCAAACTGGTGCTGTTCCACTTCGCCGAAGCCGGATTCACCGCAAGCGAGTCGAAAGAGATGCCGGTAGAGGTTCGGTCGGCAGCCTCTTCGTTCGAAGAGGAGACGTGGGACTACTCCATGCACCCGAAGTTCGTGCCGGAGGCGGGAGCGTCTGCCGTGTTTGGCACAGGCTGGGGGACGCCTAGCAAGGACGACAACCCGTTCCAGTTCACTGTCGACCTTCTCGCTGGGCCTGGCGACTTTAGAACTGCGCTCGAGACGGCCAGGGAGGGAGGAAAGAAGATGCTGGGGCTGAGCCTCACCTCCAAGATGCGAACCCCGGAAGGCGGCGAGTCTCGCGTCTACAAGTTTTACAGCCGGACGAACGACACCGAGTTTCAGCCCAAACTGGTCATCGAGACGGACTAAGGCCCGCGCAGAAGACGGATTCCGTTCAAGACCACGATCGCGGTAGAGCCCTCGTGCCCGATCACCGCGAGCGGCAGGACAAGGTTTCTCTGGCCCGGCCACCAGCGCTCGAGCACAAAGGTCATCACTGCCAAGAGCACGACCACTACGCCGGCAAAGACCAGGTTCGCCGTAATCACTCGGTTCGCGCGCCTGCCCAGCCGGATCAGTTCGCCGACCCCGGCCAGGTCGTTGTGCATCAGGACGACGGACGACGATTGCAGGGCGATGTCGCTGCCCAGTCCGCCCATTCCGACCCCGACCGTCGCACGGGTCAAGCTCGGCGCGTCGTTCACCCCGTCCCCGACGAACAGGACGCGTTCGCCCGAGTCTTCTGTCTCGCGAACCCAAGTCTCCTTCTCTTGGGGCAGAAGGCCGGCATGGACTTCGTCAATCCCTACCTCGGACGCCACCGATTGGGCGGTTCGCTCGTTGTCCCCGGTCAGCATCGCGACCCGCTCGATTCCCAACTGGCGCATCCTTCGGACTGAGTCTGCCGCGCCCTTTCGAACCGTGTCTCGAACGCCGAGCGCCGCGAAGCTATCGCCGTAACTCAAGATTGCGACCGTCATGCCTTTGTCCCTCATGTCGTCGGCAGACTCGCGCAAGTGGGGCGGGATCTCTTGGAAGAACCGGGGCTGGCCTACCATCGCGGGGATCCCATCTATGGTCGCCTTGACCCCATAGCCCGGTTCGACTGCGACCCCTGTCGCCTCGCCGAACTCGCAGCCGTGGTCTCGGGCCGCTTCCAGAATCGCTTCGGCGATCGGATGGTCTGAGTACTGCTCGACCGCCGCCGCGACTCCCAGCACCCTTCGCGACTCGGGAGCCATCGCCCCGCCATGCCAGCATGCACCGCTCTGTAGGCACTTGCGTCCGGTTACCGCGGCCACTGGCTCGGTCTCACATACACAGAGCTCGGCCAGTTGTGGTTTTCCCAACGTGAGCGTGCCCGTCTTGTCCAAGGCGACGGCCGTGACACGGCCGAGCATCTCCACAACCTTGCCCCCACGCACGAGCATTCCGCGTCGGGCTGCCCACGCCAGTGCCGACAGCGTAGTCGCCGGCACTGATATCACCAAGGCGCACGGACTCAAGGCCACTAGTAGGGCGAGGGCGCCGTACGCCGCCAACCTGGGCTCTTGCCCGACCATGATTCTAATCAGGAAGCTGACCATAAACGCGCCCACGACCGCAAGCGTGAACGTCTGACCAAACCAGTGGCTCAGCTTCTCGCCACTTCCTTTCGACTCTTGCGCCTCTTTGACGAGCGCAACCACCTTGTCCAGCTGGGTAGACCCGACCTCCGCATCCACGACCGCGTCAAAGGCTCCGGCCAGGTTTTGCGTGCCAGCGAACACATGGTCTCCCGACCGAACCTCGATGGGCTCCGATTCGCCGGTCATGGAGGAATTGTCGACCGAGCTCTCCCCGCGCGTGACCACCGCATCGATCGGCACCTGGGAGAACGGCATCACTCGGATCGTGTCGCCCCGACGAAGGTCTTCGACCGCGACCTCGCGCTCTTCGCCGCCGTCAATGACGGTCGCAGAATCCGGCCGAAGGGCCACCAAAGACTCGATGGCGGACTGCGTCCGTGCCATCGCGAACTCCTCGAGGGTCGCTGCCAGGCTAAAGAGGAAGAGCAGGACGCCAGCCTCGACGACATGGCCGAGCAAGACCGAGCCGATCGCCGCTACCACCATGAGGACGTTGACGTCGAGTTCCTTCCGCTTGAGGGAGCGGTAGGCAGCTGCCAACGCGAACGGTGCTCCGGCGAGCACTGCGACGTACGCCGGAATCAGCCAGCCCGTGATGGTCGCGACCACGACACCGAGGCCGCTGGCGACCGTCAGGATGGCATGCGTCCTCTTGTCCAAGTCCCTAGTTTACGGCACGCTTTCTCATGCTGGCCAGGATGGCGCGCATCTTCTCGAATGCTTGGCTCAGATCATCGAAGATCGAATACGAGCACGGGATGACGAGAAGGGTCAAGAGGGTCGAGAGCACGGTGCCCCCGATGATCGTGATCCCAATCGTCTCGCGGAACTCGGAGCCTCGGCCGATGGCCAGTGCGACCGGAAGCAAGCCGGCCACCAGCGCGATCGTGGTCATCATGATCGGGCGGATCCTGGCGCGTCCTGCCTCGCAGAGCGCTTCGAACCGGTCGACGCCCCTGGCACGCAAGGTGTTCGTATAGTCCACGAGCAAAATCGCGTTCTTCCCTACCAGGCCGACCATCGCGATGATGCCGATGAACCCCACGATGTTCAGGGTCTTGTCGGTCAGGATCAGCGCAAGCAAGGCACCGATCATAGCTTGAGGCTGGGCGAGTTGGATGATGAGCGGAAAGAGATAGTTGTTGTAGAGCGCGGCCAGGATCATGTAGACTAAGACCAGGCCCAGAAGCAACGCACTCATCAGGAAGCCGCTCTCCCGTGCCTGGAAGTCTGCCTGACCGAGCGGCCGAGTGTCGACGCCTTCCTCGACGAGGTCGTTCTCCTTGATCCACGAGTCAATCTTGGCTTGAACCGAGCCAGCAGCCTCTCCCGGCACGAGGTCGGCGGTAACCCTGATCTCCTCTTGCCGGTCTCTTCGCTCGATCTTGTCGACGGTCTGGCTGGTCTCGACCCGGGCGACGTCAGACAGGAACACCGGGTCGCCCTGCCGATATGCGATCGGCACCCCAGAAAGCACCTCGGGAGAGCTTCTGTCCACGTCGTCCATGAGCACGCGGACATCGAACTCCTCGCCCCGCACCCTGAACTTCGTCTGGGTGTCGCCTTCGTACAGCACCCGGAGAGCGGCACCGATCGTTGCGGTCGAAACATCCATGTCGCCTTGTACGGCGCGATCGGGCACCGCCCGAAACTCGGGGGCCCCCGGCTTGCTGGAAGTGTCTACGTTGATCACGCCCGGGACCGCGCCAGAAGCCAGCCCTTCGCTCACCCGCTTGACCGTAGCGGCGAGCTTCTGTCGGTCGTCGGAGCGGAACGACATCTGGATCGGTGCACCGAAGCCGAACGAGCCGCCCGCCGCGACCGTCACCCGCGCCCCTGCTACCTTTCCGATCGCCTCGAGCATCTCGGCAGCGACCTGTACGTCGCTCACTGTACGAAGCTCTGTGTTGTCCTCGGCAGGGTTGATCTGGTCGAGCAGTGCCATCTTGTCACGCAAGGTGACGTTGATCACCGCGTAGTTTGCACCGCGCTCTGCCGAAGAGAACCCAGAGCTTCGAGAGCCGATCCTTGCGACGACGTACTCCGACTCGGGGTGCGCCATCGCTTGGTCCTCGAGGCCAGCGACGATTGCGGAAGTCCGTTCTAAAGACGATCCCGGTGGGAGGTCGACAGTGATTTGTACTTCCCCGGAGTCGCTGGGTGGGAAGAACGCGAACTTGAACACGTCCTCCTTCTTCCAAGCGGCATACTGCTGGCCCATGACCGCGCCGATCGGAAACGCGGTCGAATAGAGGCAAGCAAAGACCAGCAGATGGGGCTTGAACGATTGAGAGAGCCAGTTTCCGACAAAAACCAGCGCGCCGATGACGAGCACCAGAACAACGGGGCCAATGGTTCCGGTAGCTGCCCCGATCGGATCCTGGGCGAAGCTGCCTCCAATGAACATGAACAGCGACACCAGGGCGACCCAACCCGCACCGAACGCGTGCCAACGGTGCCTGAGAGTGACCGCGAGAAAAGCCTTGTACCGATTTGCGAACGACTGAAACCCGTTCTCGAACCACCGGGCAAAGCGGCCCTTGGGGTGTTCCCAGTCCTCGCCCTTGCGGTACCAGCGGGATGCCAGCATCGGGGTGAGCGTGAAAGAAACGAGCAGCGAGATGATCACAGCGCAGGCATAGCCTATGCCGAGCGGCCGGAAGAACTGTCCCACGATGCCGCCCATAAAGGCGACCGGCACGAATACCACCACGTCGGCCAGGGTAATCGCGATGGCGGCAAGTCCGATCTCAGACCGGCCGTTGATCGCGGCCTCTACCGGCTCTTCGCCCATCGTGAGGTGGCGGTAGATGTTCTCAATCACGACGATGGCGTCGTCCACCAGGACGCCGATCGCCAGCGAGAGCGAGAGCATAGAGAGGTTGTTGACGGTCTGCCCGAATACCCGTAGCAACAGCAGAGCACCCATCAGACAGACTGGAATTGCAAGGGCGACGATAAGGGTTCCGCGGAAGTTGTGCAAGAACAGCCAGACCACGGCCCCGACGAGGACGATTCCAAAACCGAGCGCGAACTGGAGGTCGAAGAGCGATTCGCTGATATCCTCCGCAGCGTTCGAAGTGACCACGCTTTCGATCCCGTAGTCCCTCTCCAGGAGGGCGAGGAGGCTCTTGGCGCCAGCCACGGGCGTGTGCAGAACGCCAGTCTCAATCTCGACCGCGTTGCCCTCCTTAGCCTTCTGGACACTGAGGGTTACCGACTCGATTCCGTCGAGCCGGGTGAACGTGCGGCGCTCCGAATTGGTGTCCACGATCGAGGCGATGTCGCCGAGCCGGACGGGCTGACCCGAGCCCCGGCCGTCCGGGTCCGGAACCTTGACGTACACGTCCCCGATCTCTTCGACCGAGGCGAACTCGCCTTCGACGCGCACGCTGAACTCGCGGTCACGCTGGGTAATGCGACCGCTCGGGACGTTGATCGCTGCTGCCTGGAGGGCCTGCTGGACCTCCGTGATCCCGATCCCGGCCAATAGCAGCGCGTCCTTCTTGAGGCGCACTTGGATCTCCCGTTGCTCGCCACCAGAGACTTCGACCGACGACACCCCAGGAAGGCGGGCAAACAGGTCGCGCAGCTTGCGGTCCGCGAGCTCCCGGATCTCGCGGTTGGAGAGGCTCTTGCTCTTGAGCGCGATCGTCATGACTGGGTCGGAACTTGTGTCCGCCTTGCTGACGACCGGTTTCTCGATCTCTCTCGGCAAGGCCCCGACAGATTGGTCGACCCGGCTCCGAACTTCGTTCAAGGCCGCGTCCATGTCCGTGCCCAGCTCGAACTGCATCACGACGGTCGAGACGCCCTCCTGGCTGCTCCCCGTGACTTCTTGAAGGCCTGTGACGCCAGACACCGCCTCTTCCAAGGGCCTGGTGACCAGGTTGTTGATCTCTTCCGCGCCTGCGCCGGGATAGATCGTGGAGACCGTCACAACCCCGAACTGGACGTCAGGGTTTTGCTCCTTGCGCATCGCGACGTAGCTCAGGATGCCCGCAAGGACGATCACCGCCACGCCCATCCAGACCAGTACCGGCCGGAGGATCGCAATCTTGGTCAGACCCACGGGTTACTCTCCGCCCTTTTTGGCCGCACTCTTGCCGGGCTTGGCGGAAGGATCTTCGTCAGTCCCGACTCGCACCTTGCTTCCGTCCACCAGGAACTGTTGGCCCGTCATGACGACCTCGATACCGCGGGAAATGCCCTTGACTTCCGTCTTGCCCTCCTTGGTCAGCCCGGGCGTGACCTCGATTCGCTTCGCCGCTCCGCCGTCGACGATAAACACGTACGATTTGTCGCCGTCCCTGACCAGAGCAGAGCTCGGAACCAGGGTGACACCGTCGCGGGCCGCTAGCAAGATGCTGCCCTTGGCAAACATCCCGACTTTGAGCAAGCCGCTGCCGCTCCCCAGGGCGACCCGGAGGTTAAAGACCCTGCCAACTCCGCTCGCGGCCGGATCAATGCTGACCACCGTGCCCTTGTATCGGGCGTCGCCGTCCCTTCCGATAAAAACGTCCACCGCCGCTGCCACGTTCACGCGGTCAATGGAGGTGCTCGGAACCTTGCCCTCAAAATAGAGCTCGCCCGTGCCGATGACCTTGCAAATCACCGTCCCCGGCGCGACGACTGTCCCCACCTGGAGGGGCCGGCCCGAGATCTTTCCTCCGAAGGGCGAGCGAACAGTCGTGTCCGCGACCGCCTTCCGGGCCAAGACGACCGCCTCGCTGGCTGATCGAAGGCTCGCGCGGGCTTGGTCCACTCGGTCAGCCAACGTCGTGTCGGCCGATTGGTTCGCCCGCTCGAGTTGAACGCTTGCTTCGGCTGCCTTGACCTCTTCCTGGGCGCTCTCCAGTTCCTCAGGTCGAACTGCGTTCTCCACTTGCGAGAGCGTCTGCAGCGCCGCGTTATACGCCGCCTGGGCATTGTCAAAGGCGTTCTGCGCCCGTTCCAGCTCCACCCCGGCGAGGACTCCCTCCTCTACGAGCTTACGCGTTCGCGCCAAGTTCGACTCGGCAACGTCGAGGTCGGACTTCGATCGTTTGACCCCCCACTCCGCTTGCGTCCGCTCTTCTTGCCTGGCCCCTTTCTTGGCCAGCGCGAGCCGTGCTTGTGCCTGGGCCAGCCTCGCCTGGGCGGCCTGTAAGGCGGCCGTGGAGCGTTTGGGGCCGGCTTTGCTATCGGTCATTGCCTGGTTCAGCGCGGCCCGCGCCTGCGACTCCTGCGCCTGGGCTTGCCTCAGCCTGGCGGAAGCGTCAGTGTTGTCAACCTGAGCAATAGCCGCACCCGCTCCCACGGACTGACCGTCGCGCACATAGACGGCGACAAGCTTGCCGGACGATGTCGCGCCTACGGTCGACTCCTGCTGTGCCTGAATGGAGCCTGTGACCTCAAGCCGCTCGTCCACCATCCCTGCCGTGGATTCGGCCACGGTGACCATCACGGTCGGATCCATGGCAAGCTCTTCGGTCCGCTTAGCCTGTGCCTGCTGCGCCCGGTTCACGCACCCGGTGACCGAAAGCGCGCCTACGACGACGATCAAGCTGATCCTGGCTTCTATCCTCACTCTTCCCACTTCCCTCCGATGGCCCGCAACAGGTCGCTATACGCTTGCCATGAACTAAACCTGGCGTTCTCGACTGCACCCTTCGCAGCCGTGAGATCGGCCTGGCTCGACGTCACGTCGAGCACGGTGCCCACTTGGTTCGCGAACGAGACTTCGGCCAGGCGGAGCGCCTCTGCCGCCAGTTCCCTGCCTGCTTTAGCGGTCTCGTACGCTTGCACAGCCGTCCGATACCGGGTGGCTGCCGCCTCCGCCTCGAGACCGATCGCGAGCGCGAGTTGCTCGGTACGGATCCGCGCCTGGCGCGCGTTCTCACCGGCTTCGCTGACCCTGCCTCGAGTCACGCCAGAGTCAAAGATCGGCCAGGAAACTTGAACTGCGCCAGAGGCTGTTCCCGTCGGTGCTCCCTGGGACGCTCCGAGGCTGCGGTTATAGCTTGCGCTGACCGCCAGCGAGGGGCGCAGGCCCCGCTTCTGGAGTTCCACCGTTTGGTCAAGAGAATCTGCGATTGCGTCCGCCTGCGCGACCTCGGGCCGGTAGGCTACGGCGAGTTGGACAAGGCTCGCCCCGTCTGGGATCGGTGGAGGCATATCCTCTCTCGCCTCCACTTCGAACTTCGTATCCACATCTCGAGCCAGAACGTTGTTCAGCGCCTGACGCGCAGTTTCCTCGGTTCCCCTCGCTCGGACGAGGGCCTCCTCAGTCCTCTTGAGGTCAACTTCGAACCGAATTACGTCGAACTTGGGAGAGATTCCCGCCGCCTCGCGTTTGCGTATGTCCTCTACCCTCTTCGCCGCCGCCTCCACGGCTTCGACCTGCACCCTCACCAACGCTTGGGCGAGTGCGACGTTCCAGTAGGCGAACCGCGCGTCGTGCCGCACCTGGTTAAGGGTCGCCTGATAGGAAGCCAAAGCCGCCAGAGTGGAAAACTTCGCCGACCGCAGGGCGGCCCGGCCTGCTCCACTGAGGTCTATGGTCTGCACGATCGAGGCGCCCAAGTCGGTGCTCTCTGACCGGAAGAAGCCCCCGCCAGGCCCGCTCAGACCTTCAAACTGGCTTTGAGAGTGGCTGCCGTTGAGAGCGACCGTCGGGCCAAGGGCTCCGCGTGCAGTGCGCTCGCTTCCGGCGAACTTGTCCAGCTCGGATCGAGCGATCTTGACCGAGAACGCCTCGCTCTCCGCAATCCGAACGGCTTCCTCCAGGGTCAAGGGCTCCTGGGCCGTCGCGCTCCCCGCCAGGAGCACCATGGCTGGCAGGAGCAGCCTCACTGCGGGCCCCCATCGGCCCCGTCGATCTTCGCTTTGGCGAGGTATCCGGAGAGGTGGTCGAGCACGGACTGCACGGCTTCCAGACGAGCTAGGGTAACCCCTTCGATCACCGGGTCGCGGAATACGAGCAGTTTGTCCCCGGCTTGGAGCCCGAGCGCGTGGCGCGCCTCTGCCGGGATCACGATCTGACCCTTATCCCCGACCGTGACTGAGCCGAAGAAACAATCCTCGACGTCTGGCTTGTCCTGCTCCATTCCACCTTCTCCGGTTCAAGTTACGTGTCGGAGAAGTGGGAAGTTTCAGAAGATTCCTACTTTTCTTGACGGGCTCTGGGCTCGTCGGTCAGGTCAGTCACTACGAACGGCAACAGGGCCATTTCTCGGGCTCGCTTGATCGCCTTGGCCACCATCCGCTGTTGCTTGGCGGTCGTGCCGGTCTGGCGGCTGGGGAGGATCTTCCCGCGGTCGTTCACAAACTTTTTCAGCAGGGCGACGTCCTTGTAGTCGACCTCATAGATCTTGTTCGTGGTCAGATAGCTGACCCGGCGGCGGCTTCGCCGGCGGCCCCGCGCGTCGCCGCGGCCGTCGCCGTCTGCAGCGGCTTTTTCTGCAAGCGGGTCAAAGGCCGCTTCAAGCTTGGTGTTCTCGGTATCGCTCATTGGTCTTATCGGGCCCATCTGCGGGCCTGGCGTGCCAACGATCGTACCTAAGCCGCCCGGGAGCCGAGGGGCCGGTAGAACCAATGGCCGGAAACCTTGCGCGCGTAATGTAGCGGGATTCTTCTCATACGGCTTCCACCCTGGTATTCCTGGGGAGCCCGCATGGGCGAATACCGGGAATCCTTCACATGGCGGCAGATGAAGCCGCTGAACTTGAAGACCCAAGGGCCGGGTTGCCCGCCTGGCCTTCATTGCACCCCTCCAGCCACGGGCCGGTCTTGTACCGGCCCTCTTTACTTCTCAGGGGGCGATTCGAAGCCACTCGTCCCAGCTCGTTTGCTTGGCGAGGTCCAAACGCGAGTAGTCCAGGGCGAGCGTCCCAAACGTGGAACTCGGCGAAAAGTCTATTGAGACTCCATGGCTGCCGGGCGACTGGCCGTTGTGCCCTTCGTATTCCACCGCCTCGGCCACCCGGGCCCGCACAGCGGCCGCCGCGCCCTTGACCGTTCCCGGCACTCGCGAGTCGGATTCGAGCCGCAAGCACAGGTCTACGAGATCGAAGTACTGCCTCACATTGTTCCGACTGTAGGACTGGGCCAACGAGCGGACCTGGGGGACTGCGTCCACCAGGGCTCCTCCATTGGCCGCGAGTTCCAGGCCCAGCGTATCCACAGCGGCAGCCAGGGCATCGAGCCGGCTCGTCTCGATCACGGACTGGGTGATCTTGCGCGTAGCGTAGGGCGGGTTCGCGAGCGTCCCGTCCACGAACGCACGGCACAGGATGTTCGTGGCCTTGTCCGGACCGTCCCGAAAAACGCGAAACACCCGGTCGTACGGATACCCGTCCGCCGGCGGGCTTTCCTCGCTCCCCACGACGTACCGGGCGAGTCCCCGTACCTCGTAGGCGACCTCGAGCTGTTGCATCAGGCTCGCGTCCCATGCGATGACGTCCAATCCGAGCCCGGTGAGTGCAGACGGCATCTGCCAGAGCTGGATCGCGGTGCCGTATTGGTCGTCGTACGAAAACGCCCTGCCCTCGGTCTCGGGCCTGCGGGCCCATCCGTTACCGTGGCTCCAGAGCACGAGCACGGTCCGATCCGACGGAAAGTTCGCCGTACCCCACAGCACAAACTCGCGGAGGGTGTCGGCCTGGCCCATGTCCACCGAGAAACCCTGGCCGTCCACCATGTCGGTCTCAAGCAGCTCGCTAGCGATCTGATTGGTCGAATCCGGCTTCACGAGATAGCGCCGAACGCCGTCAAAAGAGGACGAGGGGTAGCGCGCCCGCGACTGTTTCCATTGCACGACGAACCTCACCTGCGGATTGCCTGCAACGGACTCCATCTGGTTCATGTTGAGCACGCTCGCAGGGTGGAGGTCGCTCGCCGCGTTCATGTAGACGAGCACGGTCCACTTGGTTCTCACGGGGACGAAGTCCTCGACCGTGAGAGCCGAGTTGGAAACAAACTTTCCCTGGGAGTTTTGCGCCCGCACCTGGCCGGAGCCCGGCTTTGTCGTGCGGACCAGCCCCTCTGCGTCCACCATCGCCAGGCCTCCGGTCACGCTCCATTGGACCGAGGCCACGGCGAGAAACAGCGCACCTCCCGAAGCGTCTCTGGCGGTGGCGATGAAGCGCTTCGTCTGTCCTTCCCGCAGGCTGACCCTCTTCGGCCTCGACTCAAGGCTCTGCTGAGTCGCTGCAACCGACGTGGACGCCGAGACCCTTCCCGCGCAGAGATCAACCACCTGGGAGGAGACTCCGATCACGTTCCCAGAGGCGTTCGCCGACGAATAGAGCGTCGCGCGAAGCTCGTACACGCCGGCCGGTACCCCAGACAGTTCGAGCGAGCTTGTGGCGTCTCCTGATCGATTGAGCGAATCGGCCCTCACCACGAGTCCGGTCGTGGAGACGATCTGGATCACCTGGCTGGCGGTGTTCGGCGAACTGCCCCACCTGGTGGAGTACGCGAGCTGCGCACTGGTCGCTCCAGCCTGGCACGCGTCGCCCATTTCTCGCTGCTGCGAGCCGCCAGACGTGCCTCCTCCCCCTCCGCAGCCGATAGCGAAGAAGGCGAGGATTACCGGGATTGCGGTGCGCACAAGTGTAGGACGGATTTTCGGCGACATCGTTCTAGCTTTCTTACGGGCGAAGATCTTCGACTACGGCCCGAGGATTCAATCAAGAGTGGCGACTCCCCAGCGCGACCGCGCCCAAAAACGGAATCCAAGCAAGTCCCATCGTTCTCGCTGGAAGGCGATCGCACTTGGGTTCGGCTTGAAGCTGCCCGGGGGAACCTCCGGCGCTGTGTCGAGCCTCGCGACCGCCATCGGAGCAAGAGGGGCAGGGTTCGTGATCGCCAAGCCTGGCAACAGTTGGCAGGTCAATTGGGCCGGTCACTGGGGCGCCGGAGGCCGGAGCCGCGCGCTGGAGACGGGCAAGCGCGCGATCGCCAGCGCCTCAGTGGTCCAGGAAGATGCGATCGGAGTGCCTGTCTTCTTCATGGGCAGGTGCGTCGCCGCAGTGGTCGTCCCTGCCGAAACCGACCCGAACGCCCTCGCTCGCGAGAGCCTCCAGGCGTGCGGCATTTCGGCTATCGTCCGCGAGGCTGCGTTCGAGATGCTGGCCTGGGAATCGCGGACCGACGCCCTCACCGGGCTCGCCAATCCCAGGCACATCCGGAAGCTGATTGACGAGGCGGCGGCCGAGTCCAGGAACATATCGCTGATGATGATTGACGTGGACCATTTCCGGCTCTACAACGAGAAGTGGGGTCACGAGGCGGGAAACGTGGCCTTGATCGAAGTGGCACGGGCGATCACGCGGGCCGCAGGGCCCCGGGCGATCGTGGGTCGTTATGGCGGAGAGGAGTTCGTCGTCGCAATCTCGGAAGTGTCCCGACTGCAGTGCGTCAGGGCGGCGGAGCGGATCCGGGCAGAGATCACCTCGGCCCACCTTCCCGAAGGCAGAGGTGTCACGGCGAGCATAGGGTGCGCGGTGTTCCCGGACGATGCCGAGGACGTTGGCGCGCTCGTCCGAGTCGCCGACTACTCGATGTACCGAGCTAAGCGGAACGGCAGGAACCGAGTCGAAGTCTTCACGCCGGGCAGCGACGACCTGGCTGCCGACCGCCTCGCGGGCGTCTCTTTGGCCGACCTCGCCGAGGCGTTGCGCGCGATCAAGGAAATCCAAGACGATGTCGAGTCGTCCTCCCAGGGCCACCTCCTGGACGAGGAGCAGGTTCGGTTCCTTGTCGCATCCAAGCTCTTGGAGGATGAAGAGGGAGCGGGGGGCGCGCAGACTGCCGGACTTCTCACCTCCTTAGCCCGAGTGCGCCCTCGCCACGGCAAGAAGTCGGCATAGGGCCCACGCTGGGGGCCCATCTCGCTTGACGATTCGGTTGCACCCATGCCAGAATAGACGTCCGGTCAATCCAGGGCGTCATCCCTGGGTGCCGGAAGTGGATCGACCATGTACGCGATCGTAAAGACCGGAGGCAAACAGTACCGCGCTGAGAAGGGCGAGACCTTGATCGTTGAGAAGATCGAGGGTGAGCCAGGCTCCTCAGTGACCCTCGACGAGGTCGTCCTTGTTGCGAGCGGAGAAAACGTGAAGGTCGGATCGCCGTTCGTGAAGGGTGCTCGGGTGCAGGCCCAGATCCTGCGCCAGGCCAAGGGCCCCAAGATCCACGCGTTCAACTACAAGCCCAAGAAGAACGTCCGCAAGCGCTGGGGACATCGGCAGCTGCAGACGCACCTCAAAGTGACCGAGGTCACTCCCGGGAGCTAGATTCCATGGCACATAAGAAAGGACAAGGTTCGACCAAGAACGGGCGAGACTCGAACTCGCAGCGCCTCGGCGTCAAGCGCTACGGGGGCGAGGTCGTCAAGGCCGGAAACATTATCGTCCGCCAGCGAGGTACGAAGTTCCATCCAGGCCCGGGCGTCGGCATCGGCAATGACCACACGCTGTTTGCGCTTGTCGCAGGCAGGGTCAAGTTCGAAGGACCGGACAAGCGACGGCGAGTGGCCGTCTACGCGGACCAGAGCTAGCCTCTAGATCAATCCCGACCGGACCAGGTCCTTCAGCATCAGGATTCCCACAGGTCTGCCCGAGAACACCACCGGCACCTCGCCGATCTTCTTCGGGAAGTTCTCCATGAACTCGAGGCCTTCCATCGCAAGCATCTCTGGCGATACGCTCGCAGGATCGCGGGTCATTAGTTCCGTCGCAGTGCCTGCGACAGCCGATCCGCCGCTTTCGAACCAACGGCGAAGGTCGCCGTCCGAGACGAGCCCGGTCATCGAACCTGTCCCGTCCACAACGATTGCCGCGCCTGCCCCAGCCCGCGTGATCGCCCGCATCGTTTCCATCACGCTTGCATCCTCCTGAACGACCGCGATGTCGTCTCCGGTGCGCATCACGTCCGCGACCTTCAGAATGAGTCTACGCCCCAGGGTTCCTGCTGGGTGAAACCTCGCAAAGTCTGTCGCAGTGAAGCCCCGGGACTCCATCGTGGCGACCGCCAGCGCGTCCGAGAGCGCAAGCATGGCGGTGGTGCTCGTTGTGGGCGCCAGGTTCAGCGGGCACGCCTCGCTGCGTACTCCAACGTCGAGAACAATGTCCGAAGCCCGCGCCAGCGTCGAGTCCGGCCTGCCCGTGATCGAGACAATCTTCGCACCGATCACCCGAACCGCCTGACCGACTTGGACCAACTCCGTACCCTCCCCACTATAGGAGTACGCGATCACGACGTCTTCGGGCTTGACGAGGCCAAGGTCGCCGTGAAGAGCTTCGGCGGCGTGGAGGAACACAGACGGCGTCCCGGTCGAGGCAAAAGTAGAAGACGCCTTCTGGGCGATGAGGCCGCTCTTTCCCAACCCGCAGCACACCGCCCTACCCTCGCAAGCCAAAAGTGCCCGAATCGTCTCCTCAAAAGCGCTCCCTAGGTTTTGCCCCAGCTCGGCAAGGGCCGCTGCCTCCTGCTCAAAGACACGCCTCCCCGCGTCCAGGCTCATCGTGTGCGGCTCCTCTCGTGGAGGATCGTCTCACCGAAGAACGACCGCGCCCATTCGTAAGCGATTCCTGCGGTGCTGTTGGACTGGTCTCGAAGCGGGTTCACCTCGACGATGTCGAGCCCGGCCAGACCAGGCCCGGCCTGGGAGACAAACCCGTCGTGCAGCGTTTCGGCGATCAAGTGCCCTTCGCGATAGCTAAACCCACCTCGCACCGCGGTGCCGGTACCTGGTGCGAAGATCGGGTCGAGCGCGTCCACATCGAAGCTGACCCAGATCTTCTCCAGGCCCGAGTTCGCCGCCCATTCCCAAAATGCGTCGAGAGTCGCCCCGAGCCCCAGCGTATCCACGTCCTGCATCGTCGCCACGAACGGTCGGGCGGCCCGGGCGATGAACTCCGCCTCGCCCGGGTCTACGTCCCGCAGCCCGATCCACGCCGCATGGCTGGGGTCCAGCCTCGTGCCAGAGCTGAATCTCAGCAGTCGGGGCCAAAGCTGATCGAGATCCGCCTCCCACGAGACCCCGGAACGGCACTTCGCCTCGACGCCCGTGAGCGCGGCAAGCGGCATCCCGTGAATGTTTCCACTCGGAGAGCTGGCAGGAGTGTTGCAGTCCGCGTGCGCGTCGATCCACAGTACCCCCAGCTTGTCGCCAAAGAAGTCGAGTGCCGCCGACAAGCTCGCTATGGTAAGGCTGTGGTCTCCGCCGAGCACGAGCGGCACATGGCCTTCCTGGAACGAATTCGAGACCCTGGACTTGAGCGCGGTCAAAGTCTCAATGAGGAGTTCGTCCGCCTCCTGCCGAGGCACCTGCCCCCGAACATCGATCTCAACGACGTCTCCCACGTCCTGGACATTGTCTTCGCCCAGAATCTGTCCAAGGCCAGGAACCAGCCCCGCGAGCCGAAGACTGATCGGCCCGAGGCGCGAGCCTAGGTGCCTGCCGCACAAGTCGAACGGCGCTCCAATGACGTCAAGCACGACGTGATTCTACTGGGCCAGGCCCCAGGGGCTCGGGCTGTACAATCCTGAACCATGGGCTGCGTCGGGGTCATCGCCATCCAGGGCGACTACGCCCGTCACGGCGAAGCCTTTCGAACCCTCGGAATCGAGACCCGAGAGGTTCGGACGCCAGAAGACCTTAGGGGATGTGAGCGGATCATTCTCCCTGGCGGCGAGAGCACGACGATCGGGATGCTAATGCGACGGACGGGTCTACTGGATGCCCTCCGAAGCGAGATCCTGGCTGGCCTCCCAGCCTGGGGAACGTGCGCAGGCATGATCATGCTGGCCCACGAGGTCGACGGAGGGGGCGGGCCATGGCTCGACGTCCTGGACGTGGCAGTGCGCCGCAATGCGTTCGGGCGGCAGATCCACAGCTTTGAGGGCGAAGTCGAGATCGCTGGCGTCGGCACTGTAACTGCCGTGTTCATTCGCGCGCCGGTCGTGACTCGTGTGGGCGAAGGGGTCGAAGTCCTCAGCGAGGTCGAGGAGGGGGTCGTCGCCGTGCGAAGCGGTTCCGTGCTCGCCACCTCGTTCCACCCCGAGCTCACGGGCGATACGAGGGTGCACGCCTGGTTCGCTACCTTCTGAGCGAGCGCTCCCACTCCGGCAGGGCTGCAGGCTCGCCAGGCTTCGTGTACGTGGCCCAGACGTCCGGCCCAAGACACCGCACACGGCTCAGGGCGAGACCTTGGGGCAGTGCAAGCCGCCGCCCTTCCCCAAAGTGGACTGGGGCGGTGAAGAGGTCGAACCGGTCAATGAGGCCATGGATGGCAAATCGCTGGATCGTGGTCGGCCCGCCTTCGATGAGGACCGATGTGAGCCCCTGAGCGAACAAGATTTCGACAAGCACATCCAGGTCGAGACTGCCATCTCGCTGTGGGACACCGAGCTCGTCCTCCCCCGCGTCCTTGGACGTGACAACGCGCCGCGCCGGTTCTCCCGCGAAAAGCGGCGAGCCGGAACCCACCCGTCGGTGCGGATCTATGACGAATCGTTGGGGCTGCCACCCTGGCTCGAAGGCTCGCACCGTGAGTTGCGGCTCGTCGAGCACGGCAGTTTCCGCTCCCACCAGCACGGTCCCGGCTTCGGCTCGGAGCCCGTGCCCCGCGGCTCGCGCGACATCTCCCGTGATCCACTTACTCGTTCCGTCGGGCCGTGCCATAAATCCGTCGGCGGTCAGCGCTGCCTTCGCCATCACGTACGGGCGGCCCATCCGCTGGGCAGCCAAGAACGCGACGTTGACGGCGGACGCCTCCTTGCAAGGTTCGTGCACGACTTCGATCCCGGCTTCCCGTAAGCGCTGTGCCCCTCCGCCTGCCTTCGGGTTGGGGTCGTGCTCGGCAAAGACGACTCGGCTCACCCCAGCCTCCAGCAGAGCGAGGGAGCACGGGGGGGTCAGCCCCTGGTGGTCGCAGGGCTCGAGGGTCACGAACGCGGTGGCGCCGCGAGCGAGTTCACCTGCGTCGCGGAGAGCGACGACCTCCGCATGAGCCGTGCCCTTTCGCTCATGGTGCCCGCGACCGACAACTCGGCCCGATGAGACCAACACGCATCCTACACGCGGGTTGGGAGCGGGCCAGCCATGCCCCGCCAACTCAGCGGCGAGGGCCATGAACGGGCTACTCACCGGGGGCATGGTCCTCTAGCGACCCTTCGACCAGGCCCTTCAGCATCTCGCGCTCCCGCTTCGCGAGTTCGTGACGCTCGCGCACGACGATCAGCACAGCGCCCAAGGCCACGGCAACCCAGACGGCGACGGTGAGCATCGTGTAGCCTGCGAGCTTGACCGCGTGGGCTTTGAGTTCGGCCTGCGTTGCAGTCTCCGCGGGAGCCCGAAACAGGAACGGGAGCCAGAAGACCAGACCGAGGCCCAAGACGACCAGGGCAGTCGTCAGGACGCGCAAAGGCATGCCTTGCGCAGCTCCTGGACACCTTCCGCGATACTGGGCGCCCCGGCGAGATAGCTGCCAACGACGAACGTGCCCGCGCCTGCCTCTTGCAACATCGGAAGGGTCGCAGGGGTCACGCCACCGTCAACCTCGATCTCGAGCGTGGGGGACTCTGCCCGCAATTGTCGAACCTTCGCAATACACGACTCGATGAGCCGCTGGCCGCCCCAACCCGGATTGACGGTCATCACGAGGGCCAGGTCGATCGAACCAAGCAGAGGCGCTATCGCCGAGACCGGCGTCCCAGGGTTGATCGCAATCCCGGCCTGGATCCCCATCTCGCGCAAGGTCTGGACTAGGCGGTGGGCGTGGGAAGTCGCCTCTTGGTGGAAGATCACGCGCTTGCACCCTGCCGAGGCGAACGCCTCGAAGTGCCGCTCAGGGGTCTGCGTCATCAGGTGCGCCTCGACTGGAGCGGAACCTAGCCCAGTCAAGGACGCCGCGAGTTCCGCGCCGAAGGTGATGGGGGGAACAAACTGGCCGTCCATCACGTCCAGGTGAATCCAGTCCACCCCTGCGGCCTGCAGCTCCGTGACCGGAGTCCGATAGTCCGCCGGGTCGAAAGACAGGATCGAAGGTGCGATTTGGGCTTTCATCCCGCTTCCTTGGTCACCTTCCTGACCAGCTCGTCGTCGAAATAGATCCGGAACGTGACTTCACGGCTCGCGCTGTCAGCCTCCACCTCGAAACTCTCGCCAGGAGAGTGCTCGTCCTCGTGAACGGTGACAGTCTCATTGTCGTCGGTAATGTCCACTCTCACCATGATCGGCACGGTGCCTTCGGGCATCTTGACCTTCATCGTGTAGGTGAACTTGCCTCCCGAGCCAGGCTCTACCGGTTCCGTGTCCCCATTGCTGATCGTCACCCGCACTATGGAGTCGCGATCTACCTTCTTCTTAGCGGCAGGTTCCTGCGACACGATCTGGCCGAACGGCGCGTTCTTGTCCCTGACCTTGATGACGTCGGTATCAAGAAGGAGGCCGACTTCTGAGAGAATGTCCTTGGCCTGGTCTTGCGACTTGCCCGCGAGATCCGGCACGACCACGACCTTTCCGCCGCTGCTCAGGACCACATTCACAAAGGAGCCTTCCCTGGCCTTGTCCTGGCCCGGGGGCGGCTGCTGGTCGATCACGACCCCGCTCGGGTAGCGGTCGCTGACCGCCCACCTCAAGACGACCATCTTCACGCTTGCCTTGGAGAGCCTCGTCTTGGCCTCGTTAGAAGGGAGGCCGACGACGTTGGGCACGTCAACGAGTTTGGGCGCCCGCGAGTTGAAGGCGACCCATCCGCCGACTGCCAAGATGACCAGGGACGTGGTCAAGTAGAAGAGGACGGTCAGCCACGTCGGGACTCCGTCGGTCTGTTTGTGAGCGCGGCTCACTTTCGCTATTCGCTCCTTTCGTGTTTGGGGCTGGCCCTCGACCGCGTTCAGGCTCGGGGCGATCGGTGCGACCTCAGGCTCCCTGCGCGGCGGCGGCCAAGTCAGGTTATGGCCAAACCTCAGCGCGTCGAGCACGTACCGCAAGTCTTCGGCAAGCGCGCTCGCAGAGGCGTACCGGTCTCGCGGAGATTTTGCGAGGCACTTCCGCGCGATCTCGTCTACCGCGGTCGGAACGCCCGGAACGCTAAATTTGATCGTGGGATATGGGCTCATCGAATGCTTCTCGGCCATGCCAGAGGCCGTGGACGACGAATACGGCACCCTCCCAGTGACCATCTGGTAGAGAACGACCCCGAGAGAATAGATGTCAGAGCCGGGGCTCGGCATCGCCCCGGTGCTGATCTCTGGCGCGAGGTACGGAGACATTCTCTGAAGCATCGCTATCCCTGCCGAGCGGCTCTCGGAGTAGGTCTCCCAGTACCCTGGCAGCGCCAGGAGAGCGGCACCCTTGGGAGGAAGCAGGATGTTGTACGGCGAGACGTCGCCGTGTGCCAGGCCCTCGGCGTGGAGCCGCGCCAGCGCCTCCGCCGCGTCTGCCGCCAAGGTGAGCGCGAGCTGGGTGCTCAGAGAGCCAAGCTTTCGCAGCCGCTCGTCTAGGGTGATCGCATCGGCACGGTCGGTGGCGAGAGCAACCGTTCCTTCGTCCTGGAAGAACCCCTTGACTTCCTCGAATCCTTCGAGCCGCATTCCGCGCAACAGCTCGGCGTGCCGCTCCAGCGCCCGTACGAACCCGGGTTCTGCGTCGTAGGGGTCGAGCAACACACGTATCCTGACCGGCTCCGCTTCGGGGCCTTGCGCCGAGTAGCAGCCCCAGACCGGGTGGTCTTCCATCTCTTGGACGATCCGATACCGTGTGCCAACGGTGCTGCCGATCATGCCGTTGGCTCCTCCCGATCGAGCACCACGGCCACCGCGATACCGAGTAGCACAACGGTGCTGAGCCAGGGCAGGGCCGTCGCGTCAATCCCTCGGACGTACTTGCCGGTGTCGCCGTTCCAGTATATGTACTGGCTCAGGAGATAGCCCGGCAGCGTCAAAGCTGTCACCGCGATCGCCAGGGCGGCTCGGAGCGCCTTCATCTCGAGTCGAGCGACGCAAGTACCTCTCCTTCCGCGACGCCTTCCACTAGTTTACACTCGCCAAGTTCGGTAACCAGGCTAAACGAGAGCCCGTCCCCTGTCCGCTTCTTGTCGCGGGCCATCTGTTCCACCAAACCCGCCGGATCCATTCCCTCCGGAACTTTGACTGGCAGCCCCTGCCTCTGTAGACCCTGGCGAAGGCGCGCTGCGAGGCCGTTGCAAGTCCAGCCCAGGCGCTCGCCGAGGGCAGCCTCGGCGACCATCCCGATCGAGACCGCCTCGCCATGGAGCAACGTGCCGTATCCGGCCAAGTTCTCGATCGCGTGGCCCACGGTATGACCGAAGTTGAGAGAGGATCGCAGGCCTTTTCTCTCCAGTGGATCGGCCCGAACACAGGCGAGCTTGGCTCGAACGCACTCTTGGACCACCTTGGCAAGCCCGGGAGAACCCGGCTCTAGGGGACTCGCCTCCAATCGTCCAAAGAGGCCTGGCAGGCTGATCGCGCCGTATTTCCAAACCTCGGCGGTACCCGAGAGGAACTCGCGTCGCGGCAGTGTAGAGAGAAAGCCGACCGCCACGACCACCTCACTGGGCGCATAAAACGCCCCGGCCAAATTCTTGCCTTCCTTAAGGTTGATCCCGGTCTTGCCGCCGTGGGCAGAGTCCACCATGGCCATCAGTGTGGTCGGGACTTGGACGACTTCTATACCCCGCATGTAGGTTGCAGCGGCAAACCCCGCCAGATCGCCGACGACGCCTCCTCCCAATGCCGCGATCTTGCTGTTCCTGGTGGAACCCTGTGCGGCGAGCCATGACCAGAGGATTTCCAAGTGCCGAAGTGACTTCGTAGATTCACCGCTTGGCAAAGTAAGAACCGGCGACCCTTCCAAAATCCGACCGGCGTAGTGCCTTGCCACGTTCTCGTCTGTCACCACAAGTGCGCCCGGCAGTCGCCCGAGCGCCTCGTCTACTCCTACGTACCGAACGGGCGCAGTGAGTTTCACGCGGCCCCCCACTTGTGGCCCAATTGCTCCACGATGCTTCGAACCGCCTCGTCAATCTCCTCGAAGTCCAGGTTCACCGTAATGTCCGCCTGCTGGTAAATCGGCCTGCGCTCGGCATAGATCTTGTCGAACCGCTCCTCCCAGTCTTCGAACTCCAAGAGCGGCCTGCGGCGCTTGCTCTGGGCGAGGCGCGCCTTGATCGCGCTCGGGGGGACGTCCAGGTACACAGTGGCCCCGAGTCGCTTCATTTCTTGCCAGTTTTCCGGCCGTAGCACGATGCCGCCTCCGGTGGAGAGAACCGCCGGCTCGGGCTCGAGAGACCGCAGGATCGACGTTTCGTGCTCTCGGAACGAATCCTCCCCGTAGTGGCGGAACCACTGGGCTATTGGGCGCCCCATCCGGTTCACGAACAACTGGTCCGTGTCCATGAATGGCACGTCGAGCGTATCGGCAAGGCGGTTCCCGAGCACGGATTTTCCGCTGCCCATGATGCCGACCAGGATCACCATGCCGTGTTCCACAAGAAGAAGGGGCGGTCGCCTTCTCGGCGCCCGCCCCTAGGATACTGCCTAGCGATCTAGCCTTACGGTCGACCGCCGAGCCCGAACTCGTCCTCGTTGACCACCGTCGGGGTCACGAAGATGATGAGCTCGCTGGAGGCCTTCGTCTCGTCGCGCGATCGGAAAAGCTGGCCGATGATCGGCAGATCGCTCAGGATCGGGATGCGTCGGACGTTGTAGCTGTCTCGCTTGCTGGTGAACCCGGCAAGGGCGATGGTCTCACCGTCCTTTACGCGCGCCACGAGCTGGATGGACTGGGCCACCGTCTGCGGTGCGACTGTGCCGTTCGGCGAGGTCGCAAAGCCGGTGATGTCGGTCAGCTGCGGGCTAAGGAACACCGTAATGGTGCCGTCGTTGTTGATTCTGGGCCGTACTGCAAGCACGGTCTGGATCGGGAACGGCGTTACCGTGTAGGTAATGATGAAGTTGTTCTGGCCCTGCAGGATCTGGGGCTGGAAGATCGGGATCGTCGTCAACTGCTGGACGACCGCGGGCTGGTTGTTCAGCGTGCGGACGAGCGGCGCTTGGATGACACGGCCCCAGCCGTTCTGGAGCAGGGTTCGAAGCCTGGATTCAAGGTTACCGGTCGAATAGTTGATGAAGACCGGGTCGCCGTTGCGGGCAAAGTTCCCCGGGACAGTTCCGGCGAAGATCGTGCCGCGGGCATAGAGCCAGTCGATACCCAGCGCCTTTTCGGCGTTCTCGGAGGTCGCAATGAACTCGACCTTGATGACCACCTGCTTGGGGGCTACGTCAAACTGTTCGAGCAACCTTTCGAACTCGCGAATCGCCTCTTCGGTGCCTTGCACGATGAAAGAGTTGTCCGTCGGGTCGTAGATGACGTCGTCAATGCCGGCCGGGACGAGACCCTGGCCACCGGTCAACTGGCCGACGCTGCCGCCACCTTGCTGCTGGCCTTGACCGCCCTGCTGGCCGCCGCCGCCAAACTGGCCGCCGCCACCAAACTGCCCGCCGCCGCCACCGAGGGAGCCGCCGCCGCCGCCTCGCTGGGCGACGTTCTCACTTGGGTTCATCCCGTCAAACGGGTTGGACCAGGGGAGTTCGACTCCGTTCGCCGATTCGTTGACCCGCTTGTTGACGGTATCCACCGGATAGCTGGTCTGCGGGGTTAGGTTGCCGCCACTGTAGTTGGCGAAGCTGATGTTGTTCGGCATTCCGACACCCGAGGCACGAGGATTGACGTCCCCGATGTTCCGTGTGCTGTCCATGCCGGTCATTCGGCCCTGGATGAACCCACGGAGGATGTCTTCCGGGTCACCGTGCATGACCTTGATTTTCTTGACCAATTTGAGGATGCCAACCGGGGTCGCCACAGGCTTCTCGCCAGCAACGGGCGCTGTGCCAAACCGGATGACGTAGATGCCGTCTTCCCTCCGAACCGCGTAGCCGCCTGCCGCTTGGCAAACTGCCTCGAGCGCGATGCTCGCCGGCTTGTCCATGAGCGACAAGTCGATCTTGCGGAAGCTGTCGACATCACCCGCTAGCAGGTACTCGACTTTGGTGAGCGAGGTCAGAGCCTGAAGGGCGGACAAGATGTCAGCGCCTCTCAGGTTGAGGTCAACTCGCTGCTCGGCCGGATCGACCTGCGCGAAGGCAGAGGGTGCCGCCCCGAGCGCCGATAGTGCGGCGAGCAGAGCGATCCCGTTTCGGAGGGTTTTTTGCATCATGCGTTTTCCTGTTCGTCCTAAGTTCGTAGTCGTTGAATGGGCGCTCGATTAGCCGCCGAAGCCGCCACCGAAGCCGCCGCCGCCAAAGCCGCCGCTCCCGCCGCCGAAGCCGCCGCTGCCGCCGCCAAAGCCGCCGGAGAATCCGCCGCTACCGCCGCCAAAGCCGCCAGAAAAGCCTCCGCTGCCGCCGCCGAAGCCGCCGGAGAATCCGCCGCTACCGCCGCCGAAGCCTCCACCGCCGCCGCCAAAGAACGTGCTGGTCTCGGGGTAGGTCTGAATGTCCGCAGTACCCGAAAGGATTGCTACGATCAGCGCCGGGTCGGCGGAACGAATCTTGATCCTTCGCAACGGGGTCGTGGTCGAGCCGGTCGCTGCGCCGAGGTTAGGAGTAGTTCCGACGTCGGGGTTCTCGCTCGGCCGTGGGATGATGTTGTAAATCCCGCCTTCAATTCGATAGGTTGCGTTTACCTGGTTCAAGAGACCGCGCAAAGCGGTCTGGAACGGCACGCTCTTAAAGCTTGCCGTGACCGTGCCCTGGACTTCGTTCGAGATCGTGTATTGACCGTCGACCTGCTTGAAGAGGAGCTTGACCGCGTCTCGGATGTCCGCCTGCTCCAGTTCGAGCGAGTCAATCGTTTTGTCTTGAAACCCGCCGTCCTGAGCGACTGACGCGATGGGATGGGCAGTCATGCCGCCGACGAGTACGAGCCCGCAAAGGGCGAGGATCCAGTTTTTCATGTTTCTAGCTCCGTTCATTAGATTCAGATGTTTGAGAGTTCAAAGAGGTTCGTTTTTACCCGATGTCAGAAGTCGCCGTCGCGAGCTCCTGGCTCGCCTCCAGCGCCCATACGACCGCCAGCTTGCCCGCCTTGGTTGTTACCGCCGCCGGTGTTTCCGCCGCCCGCAGGTGCGCCGCTGAGCCTGCCCTGGAGCGGAACGACGAACTTGCTCGGCGACTTTCCGCTGCGCTTGAGCACGGCGGAGTCGGCGTTGATCGACACGACTGTCCAATCCGTACCGTCAATCTTCATGCCAGGCCGGATCGGGATCGTCCGCCCACCCATATCGAGCAGGGCGCACACTCCGTCGGTGAGAATCACGCCCGACAGCCTCCAAAGAGGCAAGGGCTCGACGACTTCTGCCGCCTCCGCGCCAGCCCCGGGATCGGGCGTGGCGTAGAAGCTCACAAATCCACCTGCATCGGCAACGACACGCTCTGCGAGCTGGTCTGAGTCGAAGTCGCATTCGGCCATCAGCATATGGAAGGGATCGCCTCGCCGACCGAAGTCGTACCGTGAGGCCACCTTGACCATGTTCGCGTCGTCGCCGGTGACGATTGTCGGCTCCAGTCCCGCTTCAGCGTCAAACTTTATTTCGTCCACTTGGATCGGTCGAACTCCCGTGGTAGCGTCCACCGGAGGCGGCGGGGCGCACCCGACGCCAAGGGCGCCGACTGCAGCCGCCACAGCGGCCAGGTTCCATGCACTTCGTGTTCGCTTCATATCTTTAGTTCCCTTGAACCCCTGCCCGGATCGGTGCGTCGATGCCCGGTGCCACTCCGGCCCCTCCTCCGGCAGGCGCCACTCCAAAACCGCCTCCGCCGCCCGCTCCACCGCCGGGCGCTCCAGCGACCTCGGGTACGGGTGCGGCGATCTTGTCGCCACGGATGTAGGCCACGAGAGATACATTGTAGGTACCGGTCAGCTTAGGCGAGGTTCCTTGGATCTGAAGCCCGCTCGCCACAGCGAGGTACTTAGGCATATTCTTCCATGCCCTCATATTCTCGGTGATCTGATCGTACGTGCCCCGAACGGTGACCTGGCCGAGGTCGAACACCGCTACGGGGAACCGGATTGCCGGGTAGTTGAAGTACGACTCGACGAGCTGGGTCGCGCTGTCGGTCGGCACCGGAACAAACGGGCCTTGGACAACGATCACGCCGCCCTTCTTGACCTGGTAGTTCACGGCACGCTGCACGTTGTTTCGGAACGACTTGGCGTCGTTCACAAGTTGCCACCGCTGGACGGCAAGGTTGATACCGCCGCTTCCCACGTCAGCCGAGGGGGTCTTGGCTGCCACGATGGACTGCCATTCTCGAGCCATTTGGTTGACGGTCGCTATCGCCTTTTCCACTCGCTTGTTTGCGGCGGCCTGTTTGTTGGCCTCTGTCCGGAGCTGCTCTGCGTAGGCTCGCTGGAGCTTCGCCTCCTCCATGTCCGGGAGGAACGAGCGAAGGCCGACGCCGAGTGCCACGATCATTACCGCGAGGCCGATGATGAGGATGGTGAGTGAGCTGAGTTTCATCGTTCGTGCCTCCTTACTGGTCTTCCGCTCCGGTCGATCGGACCTGGCCGCCTCCGGCTGGGGTCGTGCTGCCCGGCGTGGTCGTTGCCGCGGCAGCCGGCTGGGCGGCCGCACCTTGGGCAACGAGGGTGGCCCTCGAGTCAGGAACTTGGATGTTCCGTTGCAGAGTCACGGCTAAGCCCACTTGCGACCAACCCGGGATCGGCCCGCGGTCGTCCACCTCGGGACGGCCGTAGCCACCGGTATCGAGGAAGCCCTGCGGCTCCCCAGCGGCCCGGACGATCCGCTCCTCGAAGCGGTCGTATTGGTCGGAAGGCAAGTTTGCCTCGCCAGGTCGGATCGGAAGGCCCAGCTGGTCGGTCTCGATCAGGTTCGGGACAAACATCCTGCCGTACACGAACCCGGTTCGGGAGACGTTGACCGCGCCAGGGATCTGAAGCAGGCTCAGCATGATGTCGCTGTACTGCTCTGCCTTCTGGAGCATCCCAGTCACCTGTACGTTGCAGGTCGTGGCGTCTACCGGTCGTGCGGTGATCGAGTTGACGCGGAACCACCGCGGCATGTACCGCAAGACCTCGTCGTAGAGATTGGGATAGACGGCGCTGTGCTCCAGCATCGCCTTGGACAGCTTCAGGTTGCGGTCGATGTAGACCGACTTCGCCATGATCTCATCGGCTTTCTGCGAGGTGGCAAGAGCCTGGTCCGCGAGCGGCTTCCAGGCAGTGGCCTCGTCGGTGGCCGCCTTGAGTTGCTGTTTGCTGTAGAGCGTCATTCCGACTGCTGCCGCGACGCCGACCAGCGCGAGTGCCGCCGACCCGAAGATGGCAGCTTTGTGCTGGCCTTCTTTCGAAATCGAGGTAGGGAGTAGGTTCAGCTTCATGGTTCAGTCTTAGAAGGCGATGTGCAGCGCGTTGCCGATCGCCACGGTGTACTCGGTATTGTCCTCCGGCGACCCAGGCGTCACCGAGCCGCCAGACTGGAGGCCCTTCAGCGGGTCGAGGACAGAAGTCGGAAGGCCGAGGGCATCCTGCAGCAAGCGGGCGAGCCCCTTGAGCTTGGCGCCTCCGCCGGTCACAACGATTACGTCGACGTCGCCGCCCTTGCTACGGAAGTAGTCGATCGAGCGCCGAACCTCCGCCACGAACTCGTCCACGACCGGAGCGATCGCCTGGAATACCCGACCACCGTCGTTCTCGGCAGGCTCCGGCGCAGCCGGTTCCGGCTCGGGAGCGGCGGGCGCCTCTGGCTGGGCGGCAACCACCTCGTCAGGGTCCGCAAACGGGTTGTAAGGTGCGAATGCCTCGCCGGCTGCGTCCTCGAACGCAGGGGCCAGGGACGCGGCGCCGGCCGGAATGTTGGCCTCGGTGCGCTTGGTCGCTTCCGCTTCCTCTAGGGTCACACCCAGTGACTCGCTGATCGCGCGCGTGGTCATCTCGCCGCCCACCGGTACGGTGCGCGGCATCAGGAGCTTGCCGTCCTTGTAGATGTTGATCGCCGTGCTGGTATGGCCGACGTGCACCACGCACACCGACTTGCCATCGTACGCGCTGCCGCCTGTGGTCGCGAGCAACCGAGCGATGCCCAGCGGCTCGACGTCGATCGCGGCGGGCTTCTTCCCTGCCTTCTTGATCGTTTGGACCAGCGTGTCCACTGCCGACTGCGGTGCGATCGCCATCACGACGTCCATGTTCTGCGGGTTGTCCGCAGTGGCAGAGAACGCCTTAAAGTCGCTGACGACCGTGCTCTCGGCGAAAGGAATGTTTCGCGTGATCTCCCAGTCCATGTGCTGCTTGAGTTCGGACTCCGACATGTTCGGAACCTCGAGCGTGCGCACAAGCACCGCGCCTTGGCCAGCGATGCTGACGACGACGTCGGCAGAGCCCGCGCCCGCAGATCCGATGAGGCCCTTGAGGGCGGCACCGACGGCGTCCGGGTCATGTACGCCGACATGGTCGACTGCACCAGGGGGAGTGGGAACGGATCCCAATGCGGTCACGGCAGGTGTCGACCCTTGCAGCCGCACCTCCGCTACTTTGATGGCCTGACTTCCAATGTCGACCCCGATTGCAGAGCTCAGTTTCTTCGCCATGAGCGAATCTCGATTTCACGCCTCCGTGCGCGACTGATCATAGCACCGGGAACTTCCCAATGTCAACCAGCACGAGTGAGCCGCACTGGTGAGACGCGACGAGACGGCCAATTGGTTTCTATTTCGGAAGAAACAGCGCCCAAGCCAAGGCCTGGGCGCCAACATTCTCACTGGGCGGGCCGCTTGGGCGTGAACCGAGGCGCCAGGGTCTGCATGAAGATGTCAGGGACGCCTCCTCGCGTGCTGGACCAGAACATCCATACCAGACCGGGTCGCCGAACCGTACTCGAGTTGAAGTTCGAGTTCAGTGGTTCCATCGCCAGACTCACCGAGCCCTCGGCTGAGACCTGCTCGATCGGGATCGTCTGTTCGTCCGTCTCCGGCACCATCCCGACCCGTAGGCTCAAGATGGATACGCTGCCAGGGTTGCCCGAGGCGTCCACTCCGCGATAGGTGATCCGAACCTGCTGGTCCTCGGCACCGCTCAGGAAGTAGACACGCCCGGTCGCTGGGTCGAGCTGATAGAACCGATCGCCCAGCGGCGTACCGCCCCAGGCATTGACCGAGAAGGTGATCGGAGAGCCGTCCGGGTTCAAAGCGATAGCCGTCGGCAATTGGATGCCGAATCGGTACGTCTTGTAGAACGGCCTTGCCGCGCTCGTACCGTCACCCGAGGTGCGCGAGTACGAGATCATGAACCGGTCGAACCGTACCAGGTCGGTCGGCTGCGGTCGCAGGTTGTTCTGGTCGCCCCAGTAGCTCAAGTCACCAATCAGGTTCCTAGACGGGTTGCCCGGGAAGACCTGGATGCCGATGAACCGATCGTCGAAGACGTGGGACGTCTGACGGTAGTTCTGGGCAGTTCCGCCGGCAATCCTCACGATCTGCGGCGAGTAGCGGACGAACAGTCGCTGGTCGCGGCCGACAAGTCCTCCGCTCAGCTGTACCGAACCCGTCTCCAGGTTCATGTAAGCCTTGCCGCCGAACGTCGTCGAGAACGATACGATGTTTCCACTCGAATCGTAGTCGTAGGTCGCGGCGTTGCCGTCCCATACCGAAACGAGCTGTCCGTTGTTGTCCAGCCGGTACAGGTTGATGAACTGGGTGCCAGTGGGCTCGGTCGCGGAAGATCCGCCGTCCCATTGAACGCCGGGAGCCCAGTAGAGCCCACTGCCCGAGTCGTAGATGACCTCGTCGGTCCGATTCGCAAAGGTGACCAGCGGATTGCGTCCGCTCACAGGCATGCCGTCATTGGCCCGGATCCGGGCGAGGAAGACCTCGCTGAAAGCCCTGCCGCGCACCTTGCCGGCAAACGTGACGTCAATCCGGCCTTGCCCCCCGTTCTGGAACCGGCGCAGAGTCGCCGAAGGCGCACCGACCGCTTCGAAGGCGGTTCCCAGCCGGGCGTCGCCGTCATACCGCCAGCCCGTGTTCGAGTTATAGACGTACCAGTTCAGCTGGCCGAGCGCACCGCTCGAAGACATCGTGAAAGCTGCGACGTCGTAGCGTCCCGAGATACCCGAAGGCACCTGGATGACGCTCGGTCGGCTCTTTCGCGAGGTCGGATCGTACGGAGCGACCACGGTCGCGCCGACTGCGACGCTGCCGTCTGCGGCTACGGTCACCGGGGCCATCATGACCTGGCTCAGCTCCTGGTTCGAGCCCGCCGGGTCGCGCTTGGTCGCCTCGCCGATCCAGGCAAGGTACATCACGTCCGTAGAGGGCTTGCCCGTTGAGAGAGGCGGATCGAGCGGGTTGGTGACGCCTGCCGACGGGAAGGCCGGGGAGCCGTACCTGACTGAGGCCGGGTCAACGCCCTCGCCATTGCCGACGTTGACGGCGAACAGGTTGTTCGCAGGCTCGACGGGCAACGGGCCAGCAGCGTGCCGGAACCAGCGGTTCGGGGTGTTCGGCACCCAAGCGTTCAGGTCGCCGATGGGGCTCTGAGTACCGCCAGGGACCACCGTGGTGTCGTTGGTAACCGAGCCGAGGTAGATCCTCCACTGGTCTTGCAGCGTCGCATCGCCCTCCAGCCGGGGCTTGGGCAGCCACGACGGTGCGTTCCCTGCGTCCAGCCGGTTCGAAGCGAAGGCCACGAACACGTTGCCGATGCCGTCGCGGGCGCCGGTCGGTTGCTGGTTAGTCCATGTGAACGGCTCGTTGCCCGTGATCAGGCCCTCGACCATAGGTGCCGACTTCGAGGTCGGCCGGTTCGTAAGGCGTGCCTCTCGAACGGTGAACTTCAGGTCAATGGCCGGGTCGGCGTAGGGCTCAAAGTTGTCCAGCGCCGGGCCGTCCGCGCCCTGGTCGTTCGTAGTGTCGTTGTTCTCGAACGGGAAGATTTTCCGCAGGAACGAGCCGGACGGCGCCCCGATCGGTGCTGAGACGCCCACCTTCGGGTTGCCCGGAAGGATCACGTTCGGATCGAATAGGTACCCGCCGGTCGTGAACAGGTTCGCGTTCGGTCGGCTCTTCGGATTGATGTTGAACCTCGTTCCGATGGGGTCTCCCGGTCTCGGCTTCTGCAGGATGTTTCTGCCTTGGGCGTCGAACCCAGGCCCACCGCCGACCACCAAGGAGGCCGAATGGCGGAGGTCCAGCGAACTGTGCAGGTGGTAGCGAGAATCGAGCCAGGCAAGCTCGTGCAGGCCAGGCGAGTAGAGCTCGACCGGCCGCACCCCTGAGGCGTCGGCAAAGTACTTCGGCATGCGGAGGTTCAGCATGTTCACGTTGCCGTCGTTCGACAAGTCGAACTCTTGGAACAGGTTGTCAAAGGCCGTGTTCCTGGGGCCGAACGCGCTGGCCGGATCCCACGGGTTGATCGGACCGAACCCGACTCCGCCGTTGTAGCCGCCGCCCGATGGCAGCGAGCCTAAATCAACGGTGGGGGTCTTCACGCTCATTCGCTCGTCAATCGCGACGCGGGCCGCCATGCCCCAGTGGCGGTGAGCCTCGTTATCGAGGTCTTGGTCGCCACCCGGCTGGGTGTCCACATAGCAATAGTGGCTACCGTAATAACCGGCGTTGCTCGGCGGCTGATAGGTCGGCACGGCCAGACGAAGGTCGAAGACCGTTCGCACCAGCGTGCGCGGCAGCTGCGCGTCATAGCCGTTGCCGGAGTTATACGTCCGGTAGTTGGCAAAGTCGGCCGGCGAGTAGATCGGTTCTGCCAACTCGACTCCCTGAGAGAAGAGCGGGTTCTCGACTGCGCCGAGGCTGTTCTTGGTGGCCGACACTGCCTCACGGCCCATGTCGGGGTAGTCCAGGCTCCGGTTCGGGACGTTGACCGGGTAGTCCTCAAAGCCAGGGTAGTTCACCGCGTTGGCCGTGAGCGGTTTGTACACGCCGCCCGTAGGCGATCCGTCACGTACCCAGGCGGTGTCGTTGGCGCCGACCCTTACCTTCGGCATGCCGCGACCCAAGAGGATCTTCATCAGGCTGCGGTCATAGACGATGAGCTGCTGGACGCCCTCGGTACCGTGGGAGACGGGGTCGCCCTTGGTGGTCAGCTCAGGGCCGACAAATCCGAAGACCTCTCGCGGCGGACCGCCAGGGTTCTGGTCGGTTCCCGTCGCGGCATCGTCAAAGAACAGTCCGAACCGCGGATCAGTGAGGTTGACCGGCATTTGCCAGCCGGAGCCGACGCCACCGCCGTTGTCCAGTCCGATGCTGTTGCTCACCGCCGCGACGTTGTCGAGGAAGGCGAGTGCCATCGGGTTGGCCACGAAGACGTCCCAAGTGTCGTCGTCCGGGAAGCTGATTGGCTTCGGCAGCGGGGTCTCCACGCTTCGCTGGCCCCTTTGGCCCGGAACGACGGCGCGGAGATCCACCTTGACCTTGCCCGGCGTCACCGCGTTTGAGCCGGTAGTCATGATCGGGATTCCGACCAACGTGTACCGATCGAGGCTCGGATTGTTGCTGTACGAGCGGACCGGCACCTGGCGGCGCTGCGAGGCCCGCTTGGGCGAACTCATCTCGATCTCGATGAAGTAGTTCGCCAGCGAACCCGTGAGCCGCGGCATGTCCCACACCAGCACGTAGAGGGTCTCTCCGTACTCAAAATGGCGTCGCGAGGCCACTCCGTAGAGCGCGTCGCCGGGCGTCGTTGCGGCGAGAATATCTGCCTGGGTCAGGCCGACGGTGTCCGCGAGCTCTCGAAGGCGGTCGTAGGTTTCCGGGTTGAGCAACCTGACCTTGTCCGGGTCAATGATGCTGTCCAAGTCGCCGCGGTCAGGATCGTTCTCGACGCCGATTTCTTGGCCCGGCTGGTCGCCGGGCGTGATCGGGTTCGGGTTGATGTCGTTGTTCGAGTTGAACGCGTAGACGAACCCGGTTCGGTCGCCGGTGAACATCCACGAGTGGCCTTCGCCGTTTGTCCAGCCACCGGTAGCCAGCCCGGCAACCTGGTCGGACCCGTCCAGGCGGTAGCCATAAACGCGTCGAGTGCCTGCCACGTTGGTCTGGCCTCGGGCATGGAGACCTGTGATCGTGCCGTTCAGGGATACAACGAACACGGTCGGGACGTCGTTGACGAGCGAGCCCGTGTTGTCAAAGGACGTGGTGTAGCTGAACCTCGGGCTTCCACCTACCGCTCCGCTTGAGATCTCTCCCGAGAAGAAGCGCACGGCACCGGTCTGAGCTGCGAACGAAGTGAAGAACCCTGCCGAGTCACAGACATAGAGGAAGTCCTCTGCGTCGCCCGGGTTCACCTGGGCTCGTGGGACGGCCAGTGGGCCGGCAGAGAAGCTGCGGAACGTTGCGGCGCCTGCGCCGGTGGCGTTCCAGACCGGAAGGCCGGTGTCCAAGTTGATGGCGAACACGCTTCCCACTGCCGAGGTCTGGTCGACGTTTGCGCAGAAGTAGACGTTGCCGTTCGCGACCACCGGGGCGGTCGTGATCGGGCCGAGCGGCGTGGAGGCTGCGTCGGGGTACTGCCAAACGACGGTGGTGGTCTTGGTGGCAGCGCTTCCCGTTGCGTCAAGCGCGTAGATGCGTCCCTCTTGCGTCGGGACAAGGATCAGATCTTGCCCGCCCGTGGTCGTGCCCAAGGCGACGGAGCCCAGGATCGGCCGCATGCCTCTTTGCATCGGGAGGTTCGGGTTCGACGGGTTGTAGTCGTCGGGCCAGGTCCAGCGGCGCGGCGTCGTGCCGTCGAGCCGTCCGGCCATTTGGATGGCGTAGACCTTTCCGTTCTTCGAGCCAACGTAGAAGGTATCGCTGCCGCCCACGGTGGCAACGAGCCCCGAGCTCTGGTCGAACCCCATCGGGGCCTCTGCGATGCGATCCTTGCCGTCTTCGAGCGGATCGTTGTTCGGGTCGGTAGTGGGAATCTCACCCGGATACGTCCAGTGGGTGATCGGCGGTCCACCGGTAGCCGGATCGCCGTGGCCATCGATGCAGTGGATCGAGCCGTTCTCCATAGGAGCGACGAGCACGTCCTGCTGGCCCCAACCGGCCAAGAACGCCAGCGCTGCAGCCGGGGTCGAGACGGAGGAAAGGTCGGCTGTGCGAACAAACCGGAAGGCGTCGGCGTGCACGGGCTTGCCCTGCTCGTTGACGTCGTTTGTCAGGTTCGTCAAGATGACTCGCAGCGGCACGAGCTCCGAGCTCACGAAGCCGGTAGCGGGCTGGAACGGCAGCGTCAGCCAGCCGGATCGGCCCGCAGGGTCGACCGTGACGGTCCGATCCAGCGTGCCTCCCAAGTAGATCTCCACTTGGATTCCGTTGGCGAGACCGGCGCTCTGGCCCCCGGTCGGAACCCACATCTGAACCGTGTACGATCCGTCCGGCAAGTAGGGCTCGTAGCGGACGTTGCCGTCCGCCGCTCCGCCGACCGCGATGGTCTGGAGGTAGGTCGGGCCAATGTTGTTGACGTTGCCGGGTTGCGTGAAGAACGTGCCGCCAAACTGGACAGACCCGTTCAGGTCGTCCACCTGGATCCTCTGCTGAGAGCGGTTGATCGCGGGGTTAGAGGGTACCGGGCCAAGCACCCAGTCTCGCTTATCGTTGGCGTACCGCTGGATCTCGCCGGTACTGCGGTCGAACGGTCGCCTCACCGGCCAACTGAAGACCATGTTCCGACGGCCCACCTGGAGCGGGTCACCGATGTCTTGACCGTTGTACGTGAACGATGTGACCGTGGCGAACGGGATCGAGATTCCGAGGTTGCCCACGAACGTGTCTTCGTTCCGTGTCGTGTAGACCCTACGGCGGTACTGCGGCGCACCACCGATCGGCGGCTGTTGCGTCAACTCTGCAACCACGGGGGTTGCAAGCACTTCTGCCGCGCCGGTGTCGGCGAGCGAGACGGCTCGCACCGCATCCGCATAGACCAGCTCGTTGCCCGGCTGTGCACCGGCGTCGAGGAAGCTGCCGTCTGCGGCCCGCGGGGCCGTGTTGTACAACGTGACCGTGATCGTGGTTCCGGTCGGCACGTAGGTGCGCGAGGTCGTGTTGCCGTTGTTCCCGAATCGCACCTCGCCACCGCCATAGCTGAACATGTCGATGACCTGAATGTCGTCGCCGCCTTGAACGCCGCTGATTCGGAACACGAAGTAGCGCTGTGGGAAAGCGGTCGTTATGCCCGGGCCCGGATCAATGTCCGTTCCGCCGATCGGCAAGTTGACGCTGACCTCATAGTCGCGGCCCGTGCCAAGGTTGTCAATGGTCCAGACGTAGGTCGAGGTGGCTCCGGCCGTCGGATCGGTGCCAGGGGTCTGGGCGACCGTCGTCGCGAAGCGGTACGGAGGGTTGAGGGGATCCTCTTGGAGGGCGTTGACTGCCGTGGACGTGGCCCCGGCACCAGGAGCGAGCCAGTTCGCGCCGGGAATACCGGCGGCGGTACCGTCCAAGCTGACTTCGTCGGTGTCTACGGTCTGACGCAGGGCGAGAACCGGGTCCCACCATCGCAGGAACCCGCGTCCGACGTCGTTATAGACCGAGGGCGGGGTGCCGATGATCGTGGAAGGCGACACGGCGGGAAGTCCTGCCCGCGAGTTCGTGCCGTTGGCCACGCGGAACTCCTGGGCGTGCGCCAAGAGGGCTAGCGCAACCCCGATCGTCGCACCGGTCAAAAGGGTGCGGTTCCTGTTCCAGATGCTATTGATGGACACCATAGGTCTCACTCTCTATTGCCTCTCCGCGAACACGGGACCGATTAGCTCCCGCACGCCCTGCATCGGAGGCAGTTCGAACTTAATGCTCAGGGCGTTGAATCCAAGGTTGGGTCGGGCCAAGCCGTAGCCTGGTTGGTTCCCTGCACCGCCAAAGCCGCCATCCACGAGGACGACCTCTCCGTTGAAGGTGCTGTTGTTGAAGCGTCGGCCGACGAACCCGTTCACCAGAAGCACGTCGCCGGAGTCTAGGCGTCGGGCGAACATTGGGCGCATGCTCGTCGGGTTGTTCCTAAGGTCGTTGAGGTTGTACGGTCCGGCGGCGCGCGGTCGGCGCATGCCGACGTACGCCTCGGTCGGAAGCATCCACCGGACGACCCAGGTTCCCGGGTTCGCCGTGTCTTCCACGAGCTCGTACACGCCCGTGCTCTCCGCCACCATCACGCCGAGGACAAGCGCACCGCCGACGTCCACGTAGCGAAGGGTCACAGAGCGCAGACCAACGAGCTTTTGGCCGATCGCCGGCTGGTTGCTCGTCGGAAGCAGAAAGTCGTAAAGGCCCGAGCCTGGCACCGTCTCGCCCAAGAAGGTGTTTTGGGCGATACCGGGCTTGGTGAACTCCGTGATTAGGATGGAGTCGCGCCCGTCGTAGAGCACAATCCCGCCACCGCCGCTGCTCGCATCCACGTTTTGGCCCGTTGTGTCGAGTCCGAGCGTGGCGCGTCCAGGCTCCAGATTGCCGAAGCCGAGCGCAACCACCGTGCGCCGTGTGCCGGCCACGTCAATCGTAGTTCGGGCGACGCTGTTGTAGCTAAAGCGCTTTCCGCTCAGTTCCTCCGGCGAATGCCAGTACAGCATGCCGAGGGCGGTCGAGACGTTGGTGGGGTTGCCTGGCTTCGGATCGGGGTAGGTGACCACGCCGAGGTTTCGGCCGGTAGCCGGGTCGATGGCGAAGCGGTCCACCAGCTCGAGGGCGCGGAAGTTCCCCGCGTCGGCGATCAAATAGTGGACCCATCTCTCGAGCGGCTGTGCGTTGCTGAACGGATTCGCTCCGGCGACGCTACGGTCGACGATCGTCTCGTAGACAAGTACGTCCTTCGGCAGCTTCAGCTGGAGCGCTTGGCCCGCCGCGCTTCCTGCCGGCCCACCGATATCGGTGACGCCGTCGGGGCGGTAGAGCGGATCCATCCGAATCGTTTCAATGCTGCGCAGTTCCCGGCCCGCGCTGTCGATCCGCACGATCCGGTTGTTGCCGCTGTCCACGATCCAGTAGCCGTTTTGGTCGGCCGGGTAGATCCTGTTCGGCTCGGATACTTGCCGAGCATTGCCCGAAGGCACCGTGGGCGCGTCTGGTCCGGCCTGGAACGTCTGGTCTGTCGCCCAGATCGGGTTGCCGGCAGCGTCGAACCGGCCTACGCGGCCCGAGTCTGCGACAAGGAAGTCGGCGCGACTGTACGTGTGCAGCCCGATGTCGCTCGTGACTGCCAGGCTTCCATCGCCGACCGCCAGATTCAGCACGGCCGGCTCGGCCAACGCTGCCTGCAGTACGCGGATCCTTAAGTCGTCGAACGACTCAATGCCTTGGAACTGCGGCCACTTGATCGAGTTGGCGGGTCGGACATTAAAGATTCCCGGCCCGTTGGAAAGGAAGCCGTTGAGCTGCAACATCCATGGCCGGGCCGTGTTCGCGCGAAGGAACTCGTCGTTCGGGCTGACGTTGGCCTCGATGCCGAAGATCAAGCCGTTCTCCGCAGGCGGGAAAACCCCGTTGAGCACGCTCGGCAGCACGCTTCCTCCCGCGAGGTACATGGTGTTCCCCGCGATGGCAGGCGCAGTGCGCGAGTCGAAGCCGTTCAGAACCGTGTACCACCGCATGGGGTTTGTTCTGCCGTTCGCATTGCCGGCAAGGAGCCTGCCGTTGTTCGACAAGGCTTCTGGCTCGACCACGGCGTCGGTCTGCCCGCTGCGACGAAGGATGAGGGGCATGCTCACGTTCAGACAATCCCGCATCCGGGCACGGTCAACGGTACAGAGCGTGTCGATCACGATCTTCGAGCGGTTCGAGTTCGGCAATCGTTGAATGACGTACTGGCTCGAGTTCAGCGTCGAGTACTGGTCGGGCTGGACTTTGTTCGTGCTGAGCGCCACGTCGGGCTGCAGGATCTGGAAATCGGCGTTCCTGCCCTCGATCTCGAATGTGACCGGGCCCGGATCGGCGTCGAACGCCATCACGACCGCCGTGTTGGCAATCGCGCCAGGACCAAACGGAAGCCGCTTGTTGGCAACGGCGACCACGTACACGGTGTCGCCCTTGACGACCGGCTGTGACACGAACCTCATCTCGGTGAGCGGCCTCCGCAGGAACGCAAGTCGCTGAACGAGTTCGTCCTCGTCTGTGAGCGCCGCCTGCATCGAGATCCGGTCGTTGACCTGGCTTGAACCGTTCAAGAAGAACGTCAGCGCGTCATAAACGTCGAAGCGGGTGATCACACGGAAGGAGCCCCTCCCCCGATCCTCGCGCATGTTGAAGAACGAGCCGCCAATCGTGCCGGGGCCGTCCGAAGTTGTGAAGTACACGTTGCCCTTCGGGCCGATCACCGGGCTTCCGAGGATGCGTCGCTGCTGCAAAGGATCGTCGGGCGGACTGATGCTGCCGCGGACGTAGCTGTCCGGTGCGGGCTGCCCGACACCGGCGCCTGCGCGTCCCCAATCCAGGTGGTAGTCCAACCGCCAGCCGACGGTGTTGTTAGGGTTGCCGGCAGAGCCGTCCAGGTCGAATCCGCCCGGGTTGCCCACGATCGGAACCCGGAGCTCGCCGTTCGCCGACTGCACTACCGGGGTGCCGATGTACTGCTGCATCTCGGTCTGTGTGAACGGGTCTCCCGTGAGCGGCTTCAACATCGTGATCTTGAGACCGAGCTTGCTCGGGCCTGCCGAGAGGAAGATTGGGAGTTGGAGGAACGAAGCGCGGGTGGTGAGCACGATCTCGTTCGGACCGTTCATCTGCCTGCGCACCGGGGCCTCGCCCCGGGCACCGACCCAGATACTGGTCAGCTCGGCCGGTCGAGGCGAGGTCGCCGTGCCGGGAGCGTTCGCGACGTAGACCACCTTGTCTAGACCGCCGGAAGCGTCTTGGATCGGGATATAGCCGACCGCGGGGGCGGCCGAGGGCGCGTTCATCCGCGCGCTACCGAAAATCTTCCAGTCCGAGGTCGAGACGATCCGCTGGCCTTGCGAGGGGTCGATCATCCACACGCGACCTTGGCCGTCAGCCGATCGAGTGTCCGTGATGTACACGAAGCCCTCGTGGAAAGCGGGCGCAAACGGACCCTCCGAGCCGACCTGCCGGGCATCGGGAGGGGTCACCGTGGCGACAGGCGGCATGGCACCCAGGAGACCACTGTTGGGATCCACGCTGAGGTCAAGACAGTAGGCGTTGCCGTTATCTGCGCTCACCCAGATCTGCTCCACGACTGCAACGTTGCCGCGGTTCGGGTTGGGAACGACCGAGTCTGGAACTTCAGCGATCGTGGGAGCCGAAAGGACGCCGGCCAAAGGTACGCTCACCCAGATGAGGTCCGCCTGGGCCCCGATCGGGTTCTGAAGGCCGTCGTCGAGCTCGCCGTTTCCGTCCAAGTCTGTGTCGGGGCGGGCGTCATAGACCATGACACGGCCGCCAGAGACCGCGATGACCCTGCCCTTGTAAAGCGCCGGCGGAGTCTGCGGGACATAGCTTCCGGTGAGGTCGCTAAACCTCCGGAGCAACGGAGCGGCTACCGTCGTTCCGGTCGAGCCCGATCGGCGCGGACCAGCGGCGGTGGACTCGCTCGCCCCGGCGAGCGAGATCGCATTGACGACAAACTTTGCGGCTGCGATGAATGGGCCGTCGCGCACTGGTTCGAGTGCGTCGAAGCCGGTGTTCGGCAAGATCGTTCCCGGGTTGTTGACATCGAAACCACGGTTGGCGACCGCGCTGGCTCCGCGGGTCGTCAGAACCATGTAGCCCGATCCGAGCCGCCCGACGCTCATCGTGCTGCCCGCAGTACTTCCGGCCACGCTCTCCATGCGAAGCGAGTCAGGCGCGATCCAAGCGAGTACAGGGTCGAGCCCGCCCTGGCTGGCCGGGTTTACCGGGATGGAGACCAATGCCGTCGGTAAGGGATAGGCGATCGCCCGCACTTCGGCAAGCGTGAGCGAGTTCGGGCTGTTCAGCACCGGATGCGCGAGGTTGGCGTCTGTCGGCAGGGCCGAGGTCGCAAAATCGAATGGGAACGGAAGCGGGTTGGCGATGTCGAGAGCCACACCCTCGGCGATCAGGTCGACCCAAAGGATCCCGCCTTGGTCGATAAAGCTTCGAAGCTTCTCGCGCTCGATGCTGTTGAGCGAGAGCAGCCCGTTGACCGGCATCACGAGCACGTCGAACCTCGTGAGCAGCTCGGCGCTCGCGCTGGAGAGAGAGACCTCCCAATAGGCGGCTGACCTCTTGGTGAGACGGGTTCCTACCGGCGGAGCTCCGCCCGGCCTCCCGGCCCACCGATTGACCATCGTCTGGGTCATGGTCGTCTGGCCCAGCGGGTTGGTGAAGGTCCAACTGGCTGGCCGAACGGTGACGTCGCGGTCGATGTTCCCCCACACGTGAGGGGCCCGGTTTGTCGGGCCAAAGATGTCGCGCTGCGTATCGAGCAGAAGGACGCCTGCCTTCACCTCAATCGTGGCCTTGGCATAGTTCAGCGCCTGGGCGCCGGCCAGGGCGCACCAAGCAGAGAGAACGGTGAGTGTCAGCGCTTTCAATGGTTTCACGGGTTCACCTCGCCAAAGTAGGCAAGTGTCGGGCTCACGGGCAGCCGTGGCATCGGTGGCAACGTCCTTCCGGCCGCATCGATCCGCACCGGGTTCGTTCCGTCGTAGGTGGCCGTAGCCAGCATGGGGTCGTAAACAATATTCAGGTTCGAGACCGTCCCGACGAGGTTCAGGTCAAGGCCGCCAGCGTGCTGTACCGGAATTCGCTCGCCGGTGCAACCGAGGGCACGCGGGATCCAACCCCACTTGCGCAGCCACTCTGCCTGAGCGCTCGCCGGCGCGGGCATGTTCTCGCTCACCGACCCGAGGATCGAGATCCTCACGTCGAGCGGTTCGCCATAGAACGGCACTGCGGGGGTCACGCCGAAGATCTGGTAGCGACGCAACCGGGCCTCGTCGTCGTTCATACCTGCATAGGGGCTGGACGGCGTGCGGTCGAGCCAGCGCCGTCGCGTGTCCTGAACGTTGTTGTTGAACCAGTGGCCCGGAATGACGAAGAAGGACCCTTCCTCGGCAAACATCGCGGCCTCGATTCGGACGTCGAACGGCGCGATCGCGGTCCGGGCTGCCAAGAAGTTCTTGAGCGGCACTCCGCCTACGCTATTGAGCCGGACGCGCACCTGGGTGCGGTCCTGCGCAGCGTAGACGACGTCGCCCAAGAGTCCGCCAAGGTCGCTCAACTGCCGGCCGCCATAGGTGAACACCGACGTCACGAGCGGCATCTCGATCGTCTCGAATTTCGGATAGCTGTTGCGGCCTGGGTCACCGAGCCCGTACACCGGGATCGTCGGGTTGGCCGCAAAGTACTGCGAAGCGGCGTTGAACTGCACCACCGAAGCGCCGACCGTGACGACCCTCGGGAAGAGGAGCGAAGACGGCGAGCCGCCGGCGAGGTACGTGCTCGGCACGACATCGGCCGATACGAAGGTCGGGCCATTGTCGTCCGCCGCCGCCCGAAGCAACAGGTTGCTAGGCAACGAGGAGCCTGTTCCAAACGCCGCATAACGGTGGGCAAAGGGTTGCCAGCTGCTTGGGTCGGCAGGGTTGGAACCCACACCGTCCGGATCAAGAAGGAAGTCGGCCGAGAGCACGGCCTCCGGGGTTTCGACGGAGAGCTCCATCGGGTTCGGCGTGTCCGGGATCGGATCGTCGTCCTTCTCCTCCACCTTGGTGCCCGGCTCAGGTCCAAACAGCATCGTGGGGTTCACGACGACGTAGTCCTTCGCCATGAGCATCAGCGAGCTTGCGCTGGGCCGCTGGAGGACGGCGCCCGACTCGGTCACGACGCCCTTGGTCACAGAACCCTCGACGTAGACGGAGCCGAGGCTCACAACGCTGAGTTGGAGATCGGTCGGGATGACGCCGCGGACGCGCACGTCGCCCTCGAACATGACCACTCCGTTGAAGAGCCGGCCGTTGTTCTGGAAATCGCCATCGGTCAAAGCGGCACCGGGCCTGGCCACGAGGTTTGGATGCTCGACGCTGTTCAGGCTCATGACCTCGAAGATGCCTGAGCCAAGCGGGAACTCGACTCTGCGCAGCCGGTACCGGATCGAGGTGTTGTTGGTGTTACCGCCGGTCGGAGTGCGCCAGAACTTGCTCCTGCTACGAGTGTCGCGAATGATCGTGAACCCGTCCTGTCCAAGCCGCATGTAGGAAGCAAGCGGGATGTAGTAGGGACCACGCCAGCCTGTGCTGCCCGCATTGTTCGGGTTCAACCAGTCGTTCACCAGCGACCGCACCGCGCCTGCCGCCTCGCGCTCGTCCTCGTTGAACGCGTTCGCGCGCTCGGCCGAGTCGCAATAGACACCGCGGCCATAGCCAAAGCGACCGATGTTGGTGAAGTTCACGACCGCGCCGCTGTCCCGGGTGAGGACCTGATAGCGATTGAGCCCGCTCTGCGGGTCGGTGTCCAGAATCGACGGAGGCTCCTTGCGCGGCACGCCTCGGCTGTAGCCGAGATCGTCGGGCTGCGGCCCGCCATCGCGGTACACGCCACCCACGGTCGAGAAGGCTCCGTTGTCGCTCGCGAGCGGATAGTCCCGCGTGCCGAGGGCGAGGTCGTCGCTCAGGACGAGCGGGTTGTTGACCGTTGAGGCGCGGGCGCGCTGCGCCCAGTCGCTCCGCCACTGGTCGGCGGTTCTGTCATAGTAGTTCCTGCTCACGCGGACCATTGATTCGCGGTTCGCCGAGAGCACGGAGCCGACGACCATCCACGATTCGCCGAGGTAGGTGTTGAGCGATACATCGTGCTGTCCGAAGACCTTCAAGTCGGCATTGGACCAGAGCGAGCCGCCACCGGGAGAGGTGGACCAGCCGTTGGTGAGGCCGCCGTTCGGCTCGGCGAACACCCTGCCCCAGGCTTGGACTCCCGTAACCGGGAGAGCGCCGTCTGGGCCTGCAGCGAAAGGCGCTTGGCCGTCGGTGTAAGAGGTGCCGGAGCCGGCGGTGTCGAACACCGAGCCTGTCGCTCGGCTATTGAGGAAGCCGAGCTCGGCAGGGGCCGAAACCTTGAACTTGTTGGTGATGTAGCGGCCGCTCTCGATGATTCCGATCGATGCGAACGCGATCAGCACCCTGGAATTGACGATGAGGTTGTTCAGCTGCTTGAGCCGCCCGAGTCCGCCACCGAGCTCGGTCTGTTTCTGGGCATAGTTGGCAAAGCCGGTCACCCTCACCCTTTCGGCGAGGAGTTGGGTCGGATCGCTCGGGTTCAGGTTGCCCGGCCGGCCAACCGTCTCGATCACGAGCATGCTACGGGCCTTGCCGCCCTGTCGCATGTTGCCGGTGGGATTGGCAAAAGCGTCGAAGTCGCTCGGAGCATAGCGAACCCGGACAAGGGCGCGACCGCGCTCGAACGAGACGCGGGTGTAGGGCCCGAGGCCGTCCGGCCCGCCTAGGTCCTGTCCGAGGATCGGCGTCGCGGTGTCGCTCGGCAGGCCGAACGGGCTGCCGGGTCGCAGATAGAGCGCGTCAGGATCCTTGGTGAAGCCCATCGCGTCAATCTGGGGCGGAGTCGGTTCCGGCCGCCAGTCTGCTCCGAGGGTGGCATGGCGCAACTGGTAGTGGACGTACTCGGCGCCGGCCCGAGCGAGCTCGGTCGCAATGCTCCGGTCACGGCCCCTTTCAGCCTGGCTGATGTTGCGCGCAATGATGCTCGCAAACGCGAACCCGAGTATCGCGAGAACGCCCAGGAGGATGATGGCGATGACGAGAGTCTGGCCGCCACGTTTAGTGGCGCTGGCCTGTCGTGTCTTCATGGTGCAGTCGCTGGCTCTCATCGGAGGAAGTTCCGAACCTCGGTCGTTCCGCGGACGGTGATCGTCTGCGCGTTGGGCAGGCTGGACTGCGGATGGTTCTTGATCGTCAGGTTGATCTCAAGCACCTGGGCCGAGTCGTAGTCTGCGGCGACAACGTCGTTGGGCTCCGTATATTGGAAGCGGTAGGAGACGAAGATGTTCCCTGTGGGCTCGTAGTTCCCGCCCGTCAGGTAGCCGCTCGGGATCGGCTCGCCGAACTTTGAGTTCAGTTCGAGATAGCCCGCGCGGTACTGCGGCTGGAGTACGGCTTGGACGAAGTTTGTCCCGTCATAGACCATGGGGTCATAGAGGTTCGGCGCCCCGTTCCCACTCAGGTTGATCGTGCTCCAGTCCGGCTCGGGCTGGTCCACGTAGTTGATGAAGTACTGGTTCGGTCCGACCGGCCGCTTCGTCGTTCGGGCGTACCGGACGTATCGGCCGTAGTTCGGGCCTGGCCTCTGGTCGGGGCCGATTACGGTCTCGGAGCCAGGCGTCACGAACGCCCTGGCAACGTTGTTTGCCGGATCGAGCGGGCTTCGCGTGCCGTCCGGCTGTGGCATCACGCGCAGATCGATGTACCGCTTGACGTACTGGGCTCGGTCAAGGCTCGGTGCGAGCAACGGAAAGTCGACCCAGAGCTTGTTGAACCGGCGGTTCACAGGCTGGAACACAATGTCGTAGAAGTTGCCGGTTCCGACGTTCGGGTCGTTGTTCGGCGTGTAGTCGAGCGACGTGTTGGGGTCGAACGGACTGACCCGGACTCCCGTGCTCAGGTCGATCGGGGCTCCGCCCGGCACGGACTGTTGGGCATAGGTGGGCACCCGGTAGTCATAGGGCACGGCCGGGTCGGTTCCGACCTCCCGGGACTCAAAGCTGGCCTTGACCTTGCCTGAGCGGGTACCCGGTGCGACCGGCACGAAGTTCGACTGCCACATCGCCTGGCCGAGCCAGCCGCTACGACCGTTGGCCAGGTTCACGGCCTCGGTGAAGGCGTACGGCCTGGGGACAGTGTCGCGCGGGAGCGCCTCGATCTCCTGGAACCGCTTGACGTCGAAGACCTCGACGCCCTGCGCGAGGTCGTTCGTCATCGTCTGCGGATCGAAACCGAAGAGGCTGAAGTGCTCGACGCCGAGGGCGTCACGCCAGGGCCTTCCCACCAGGTACGGGAGTTGGAAAGCGCCGCCAAAGCCCCACCGAGGTCGCGCGGTGCCGGCGCTGAGGTTGGCCGGCCCCCACGTTGTGGGATAGGTGCTGGGCCAAACCCGCATGAGAAGCGACGACCAAGAGCCGTACTGGGTCACATAGGTGTCGGGGCCGGCCTTGACACCGTTCTCGACCTCGGCGCCGGTCCGCAGCGCCGACTCGCCCACGGCAGGCTCGCTCGTGACCCGGGTCGGTTGGAACCGCACCATCGGGACGATCTTGGGAACGTTTCCGTCGTAGTACACCGCCCGTGTCGTCTTGTTGAAGACGGCGGCAATCATGTCGTACCGGCTGACTTCGGTCACGACCGTCGAGGCGCGGAGCCAGTTCTGGATCCTCGCCGCCTTGGCCTGGCCGGCGGCGGTGAGCCCACCAGTCGGATAGGTCGCGTCCACTCCAGGCATCAGCGTGAAGAACGCCGGGTCGTCTAGATCGTCGGGCACGTTGTCGCCGTTCGCGTCCAAGAAGAAACGGGTGTCCACCTGGTAGCGGCCTGCCCCAGCGTTCCAAATCGTAGGAGTGACCTCGGCGCGGTAGAGCACATAAAGGTTGTCCCGGCCGCCCGACCGGGCCTGGAGCAGACCGTCGTAGGGGTTGAAGTAAAGGCCGGGCTGGTCGGCATCGCCATCGCCGTCACGGTCCACGAGCGGGGCTCGGAGACCGACAAACCAGCGCTCGATGGTCGGCCCTTGGACGGACGGAAGGTTCGGCTGGCCTTTCGGAGCCTTGAGCGTCGGGTCTTCCTTGCCGGTGTCCGGATTGATGAAGGCGCCGCTGGGACCGCGGTTGGGCTCGCCCTCTGAGACCTTCTCCAAATCGAGCTTTACGTTCGGCAGGAGCACAGGCTCCCAAGTCCCGGCGGTTTGGCCAGGGACGATAACCCAGACGCTTCCCTTCTCTCCTGAGTTGTCACGGACGCCGCTGGCGTTGCCTACGCTCCTTTGGAGCTGGCGGACGAGCGACCTCGCCTTTTCTTGCGCATCGGCAAACCCTTGGGCAGCGCGGGTCAGGTTGAACCCTTGGACCACCGGCAGGAAGATGATGGTCAGGAGGATGGCCGTGATGGCCATTACCGTGATCAGCTCGATCAGGCTGAATGCGCTTCTGGTTGTTCGTCTCATCGCTGCAGGCCTCCCGGTCGGAACCCTTCGATCTCGGTGCGGCGCCAGTTCCTCATCCATTCCTCCAGCGAGTTGTAGTTCGCCACCTCGTCGGTGCTGAGGAGGAAGGTAGAGGGGTTCCACAGGACGCGAACCTTGACCGACGCACCGCGTACCCTGCGCACCGCGTAGTTGTTGGCATAGTTGAACACGGTGCCGCCTCGGGTCGTGATGTCGAGGTAGGCGAGGTCGGTGCCGCGTACGTTCTCAATTCCAGTCACTGGCCATTCCTGCTCGTCGAACGAGCGTGGCCCGGTCGCGGTCGTGTACCAGATCTCACCGATCAGGACGCGCTGTCCGAGGTCGTTGAGCGGGAAGTAGATCCTCGAGGGGTTGCCCTGGGGAACGCCGCTCGCGTCCGGAGTGCCTCCGACGAGGCACTCGCCCGGGCCGAGCCCGTTCGCACGGAGGGCGAAGGATATCCGATAGTTTCGGGCAGCCTTGAACGGCTGTGCGGACCATTCGCCGATGCCCATGTAAAGCGCTCGGACGTTCCGTCCGGAGATGTCGGGCACGAGCACTGGCGCGCTCCACGGATTGAGCTGGTCGCCGGTCGGGAACACGATGTTCGCGGAGAGTCCGTTGGCCGCGTTGCCGTCAATGTCGCGGAACTGGAGGACGCCGTTCGACTTATCGGCCTGCCAGGCGCTCGTCGGGTTCTGCGGATAGCCCGGCGCGTTCGGGTCGTTCTCGGCGTTGCCCATGATCAGCCCGCCGCTCTCCAGATCCACGACCACCATGTCCTCGGTCTTGTTCGGCTCAGGAGGGAGGAGCGAGGGGGACGCGATTCCTAGGCCTGGGTTGGGCCGGCCGTCCTTACCAAGGCCACTGCGTGGCTTGATCGAGTTGAGGGTCAGCTTAACGTTGCCGTCGTTCACCCGGGGGACGCGGAACTCGTCGCGGATGATCCGCCAATCGAGCACCGTATAGTCAATGTTCGCCTGCAGGGGGATCCTCTGACCACGCTCGGTGCGGAACGTCGCCTCGAAAGCGGCAGGGTTCACCAGAAGCGTTCCCATGCAGTAGTCCACGCCCGCGCCGCCCGTGCTGGCAGCGCCGAGGATCTTGTACTCGTAGGGGTCGCCGGTGAAGGGGGTCGCGAGAGGCAGCTCGCGGTAGACCCGGGAGACGCGCACCGAGCCAAACTCGGCGCTCCGGAAGTTGGCGGCGCTGAACTGCGAGGCGTTGCCAAAGACGTCGGGCTCTGCCACGAGCTGCTGCAGCGAGATCACAAGAAAGTTGCCGGCGACCTGCGCGTAGGGCGGCGGGGCGGCCACGTCAATGCGGGCCTGGATGATGACGTCGTACTGCTGGATGTTGCCTGAGTTCGGCTCCAGGTAGGAGAAGCTGAAGGCGATGCGGAAATCGGAGTTGCGGGCCGGCGCGATCCACACCTGGTCTTCGCCGGGGAAGTAGGTCATGTCGGTGTTCGCGGCCTCGACAAAGTAGAACTCGTAGTCGCGCCAACGCCCTGTCGGGCTCGGCCGGTTCTCGTTGCGGTCGCCCCAGCGGCGGACGAGGTCGTTGCCGTACATCAGGACTACGCCGGGCTCGCCGATACCGGCGGCGGTCTGGAAGTAATAGGTCGGCGCGAAAGTGAGCTGGAGGAGCCCGCCGTAGTCGCTGCCGGGAGGAAGACCGGGGATTCGCCGTGGGGACGGTACGGGTTTGGTCTCGCCGATCACCCGCGAAAAGAGATTGGAGCCCGAGACCTTCATCCAGTTCCCGATGCTCGAGCCGCCGACGATGACGTTTCCCTGGGAGTCGATCCGTCCGGGAAGCGGCGTTGCGTCCTTGTCGGGAAGGAGGTCGCCGGGCCGTCGATTCGTGTTGACGAGGATTCGAATGCCGCCCGCCTGGTTCACATAGCTGACGGGCAGGATCATCTCGGCAAGCTCGCCGGGCTGGCCGACGATCCGCTGGAGCTCGGCGTCTCCGAGCGCGGCGGCGACCGTGTTGTTCCGAGTCGTTCGCAGGAGCGACAGGCCAGGGGGGAACACCTGGACGACAGCCAGGATCCCGACGAGGAAGACGACAATGACGACGAGGACCTCGATCAGCGTCGTGCCCGCGTTCTTCCTTCTCTTATGGTTTGCGTTTCTCGGTCTCATCCGATGTTCCAGTGAATCGTTCTCGTAGGGGCTTAGGGGGTCGACCGCCAGGACCGGTCATAGACCGTGCGAGAGTCGAACGGACGGGCCGCCCCGCCCAGGAAAAGTGCTATGTCGCGGTTCGCGGCCGTGGGCACGGTCGCGGAGCCCTGATAGTCCCGGAAGTACGTGTTCCAGGTGATGACAGTGTCCTCGGTGGGGTCTGAATAACCGAGCTGCCTCGGGTCGTCCTGGGCGTCGCCGCCCTGGTTGATCGAAAAGTCGGTCCAGAACCGGGTGTAGTGCAGCTCGGTGCGCGTGCCGCCGCCCGCGATCCTGATGTCCGACACGTCATAGCCGCTCAGCCTGTACCACTGCTGGGCGGCGTTCGGCGCACAGCCAGCGGTGAGGTCAGGGCAGATCAGCCCGTCGCTGGGGCCGTAGGCTTGGCGAGCCCCGGCGATGTCGTCGGCGTTGGTGACCCTGCCGTCTCCGTCCAGGTCCTTGATCGGCGCGCTGCCGACCGCCCTGGGATCCTGGTTCGGGTAGACGGCGCTGGTGATCGCCATCGTGTCAAACCGGTTGTACGCGGGCTTGAGAACCGAAAGGGCCTCGATCCGCCGGGGATAGAGGAACCCCTTGAGCTTGTCGGCCGGGATCACGTCGGTCCCGCCCGGCGTGTACGTGGTGACGTACCCGAGCAAGGCAGGCGGGTACCCGCCCTGGTCCACCCGGTAGAGCTGGAGAGCCGACCGGATGCTGTTCATGTTCGAGATATCGCCGTTTCGGTAAGCGGCGTCCTTGGCCCGGGCGAAGACCGGGAAAATGATGGCCGCGAGGATCGCGATGATCGCGATCACGACGAGCAGTTCAATGAGCGTGAATGCCTTTTTCAGCATGGCGTAACGTCCCCTTCGGGCTTTGACTCGCCCGCCGCCGGGAATGTTCCCTACAGCGAGGCGAATTGTTCCAAGTATCTCCGGATTGCCCCGGTGATCGGTTGTTCGAAGAAGACCGCCGCAATCGCGCCCGCAGCCAGATAAGGCCCGAACGGGATTGTGGTGAGGTCCACCTTGGGGTCCTCTTCGATTCCTTCGTAATCGTAAGGGTCTTCCCCAAACCACCTTTGATAGAGTTCGGGCAGCGCTTTGTTCCCTCGTGCCCGGTTGATGCCTTCGAGCACGAGCCCGACCACATCGATGCACAGGAGATAGCCGAGCCCACACTGGAGCAGCGATATGAGGGACTCTGGCGCCTGGTCCTCTGCCTCCTCCTCCTCGGCGGCGTCTTCGGCCGACCTGCGGCCCAGCGCGATGCCAATGCCGATGACGGCGCCGACAGCCACTGCGATCCCGAACGAGGCGAACGCCAACAACGGGAACAAGACCGCGCCCGTCCCCCTTGCCAGCTTGATGTCGCCGTGGCCCATCGCATCCTTCCGGAAAAGCAACCGGCCCAAGAACGCGATGCCCCATAAGACCCCGATCCCGACGAGCGCACCGGCCACCGAGGACGGCATCCCCCAAGTCCACGCCTCGGGCCTGTCCTGCATGATCATGACCAGGTTCATGACCAGGCCAATGACCAGGATCCAAGCGTTGATCTGGTCAGGAATGATGTAGTACGAGAGGTCGGTGAACACCACCGCAACCAAGCACGCTGCCATCAGCATGTAGGCCACCGCACGAACCGGGTCGCCATCCGTGTGGCTACCGCTGAGGTACATCCACCAGATACCCGCCCACAGCGAGGCGTTGACTAGCTCGACCACCATGTAGCGGGAGCTCACCTTGGAGCCACACTGGCGACACTTCCCACCCTGGATCGCCCAGCTGAGTATAGGAATCAGTTCAAGCCACGTCAGGCGGTTCTTGCAGGAAGGGCAGAAGCTGTGCTTGGGCTCGTTGACTGAGAGACCGCGAGGCAGCCGATAGATCACGACGTTCAGGAAACTGCCAATGGCAGCACCGATCCAAAACCCGATAATCCAGGTCCACTCAGGGAACAAGCATTGACCTCACTGCCAAGAGACGGCCGTGAGCGACCGTCTGCACCGAATTGTCGGTAGTTCGGCGGGAGCGTTGGAGAGAGACAGGGGCCGTCCCGATCATCGGGACGGCCCCGTGGCGACTACTCGATGCCTTCGCCGGAGGATAGGCCTTCGATGACCTTGATCAAAGGCAGGAACATCGCGATGACGATGAAACCTACGATAAAGCCAAGGAAGACGATCAAGACCGGTTCGAGCGCCGCCGTGAGCGAGGCGAGCGTCGCCTCTACCTCGTTCTCGTAGAAGTCCGCGATCTTCTGGAGCATAAAGTCCAGGGAACCTGACTCCTCACCGACGCCGATCATGTGGACCACCATCGGCGGGAACATCTTGCTCTCTTCGAGGGGATCGCCGATACGGTCGCCTTCACGGATGCGCGCCCTGGCGTCCAGCACCGCGTCCGCCATGATCGTGTTTCCGACGGTGCCGGCGACGGTCTCCATCGCTTGCAGGATCGGGACGCCGGAGGTCAAGAGCGTGCCCATGGTCCGGCTGAACCGGGCCATGCACACCTTGTGGTGCAGCTTGCCGAACACCGGCACATAGAGCTTCATGCGGTCGGCAGCCCGCCTACCAAACTTCGTAGATACGAACAGCTTCCAAGCGATCACGACGACCGTGACCGTCACGATGATCACAAGCCACCGTTCCCGGAAGTGCCCGGAAAGGTCGATCAGAAACTTGGTCATTGCCGGGAAGTCCGTGTCCTTCAGCCCGATGTCCTTGAAGAGTGCGGCGAACTGCGGCACGATCCATGTAACAAGGAAGATGACGATGCCGATTGCGGCAATCAGGACGAGCACCGGATAGGTCAGCGCGGACTTCACCTTGCGGCGAAGGGCAACGTCGGCCTCGAGGAAGGTTGCAAGCCTTTGGAGAGTCTCCTCCAAGACACCACCGACCTCACCGGCGCGAATGAGACCTACGAACAGATTGTTAAAGGTGCGCGGGTGGCGTTGCATCGAGCGGCTGAGGCTCTCGCCTCCCTCGACGCGCTCGCCGATGTCGAGCAGAATCTTCTTGAGCTTGGGATCCTGCGTCTGGCGGGAAAGGACGTCGAGGCAGCGGACGAGCGATACACCCGCGTCGACCATCGTGCTGAACTGTCTGCAGAAGACGGCGAGGTTGCCAAGCTTGACCTTGCCGTAGCGCCGCACCGCGGCCGCGCCCTTCTTCTTGATCATGGAGACCTCGACGATCTCCAGGCCCTGCTCGGCGAACCTGGCCTTCAGGGCTTCTTCGGAATCGGCTTCGGCGGTGCCCTTTTGTAGTCCGCCGTTCGGATCCTTGAAGGTGTAGCTGTAGACGGGCATGGTCGTTACTCTAAGTCATCGGCACGAACGCCGCTTCCCTTAGGACGCGGATTGTACTCTAGGAGTTCTAGCCGAATCGCTTCCGCCGCCAGCTTTCGGTGGCGACGGAACGATTCGAGCGATTCCCTTTATCGCTTGGGAGCTGCCTGGCCGGCTTGCGTTCCGCCGAGGTTGATCATCTTCTTGAGCTCCTCGACGTTCTGGCACCGGGTCATCGCCTCGTCCAGCGTGATCTGGCCCTTCATGTAGAGGTCGCGCAGACATTGGTCCATGCTCATCATGCCTTGGGCGCCGCTGGTCTGGATCATCGAGGGAATCTGGTGGGTCTTGTTCTCGCGGATGAGGTTGCGGATTGCCGGCGAAGCCAACATGACCTCGTTCGCGGGAACTCGTCCCGGCCCGCTCGCTCGGGGAAGCAACTGTTGCGCCGCGATCGCAACGATGTTGTTCGAGAGCTGGACGCGGATCTGCTCCTGCTGGCCCGGAGGGAAGACGTCGATCATACGGTCGATGGACTCGGCCGCGTTGTTGGTGTGCAGGGTTGCAAAGACAAGGTGGCCGGTTTCCGCCGCGGTGATCGCAAGGGCGATGGTCTCCGTGTCTCGCATTTCACCTACGAGCAGAACGTCGGGGTCTTCACGGAGGCAGGCGCGCAGGGCGTTGGAAAAGCTCTTGGTATCGCTCCCCAGCTCTCGCTGGTTGATGACGCTGAGCTTGTGAGTGTGGAGGTACTCGATCGGATCTTCGATCGTAATGATGTGGACCGACCGCGTCGTGTTGATGTGGTTGATCATCGCCGCCAGCGATGTGGACTTGCCAGAGCCGGTGGGGCCGGTGACCAGAACGAGGCCTCGGGGGCGCTCGGTCAGCTGGTCAAGGATCGGCGGCAGGTTCAGTTCGCGGACGGTCGGAATCCGGTTGGAAATGAGACGGAAGGCGGCGGCTACCGCGCCACGGTCTCGGTACAGGTTCACACGGAAGCGCGCGCGCTTGGGCAACTGGTACGAGAAGTCCAGTTCGAGCGTGGTCTCAAACCGCTGGATCTGGTCGTCCGAGATGATCTCGTAGAGCATCCGCTGCGTCTGCTGGGGCGTGAACTTCTCATAGTTCAGCTTCTTAAGCGCACCGTCCTCACGGATTATGGGTTCGGAAGCGGCACAGACGTGCAGGTCGGAACAGTTGCGGTCGACAACGATGTGCAACAGCTCGTCAATGTGAAGGTCTTCGAGCGTCTTCGGCGCGCCTGCACCGGTAGCCTTGGGGGCCGGAGCCTCGCCCGTCGGCGTGGCTACGTCCTGCGGGACTACCGGTGCTTCTCCGGTCGGAGTGGCCACGTCCTGCGGGACCGGGGGTGCGGTGTTCGGTGTCGAGTCGTTCATCGTTGTGCCTCAGGCGTCTGCTTAGATTGTATCGGATCGCGAAGTCAGAAGCCGGCCGTAAAGACCACGCGCATGACCTCGTTCGGGTCGGTCTGACCGGCGAGAACCTTCTCCAGTCCGTCCTCGCGTAGCTCCTTCATCCCGTTCGCCTTGGACGCGGCCTTGATGTCGGCGAGCGGCGCACGGCGTACGACCAGTTCGGCTATCTCTTCGTTCATGACCAAGAGCTCGTGGAAGCCGGTTCGGCCCTTGTAGCCGGTCATTCGGTTCGACTCCTTGGGGATTCCTCGGTAGAGGGTGATCTCTTCGTCGGGATCGGTGACCGGGAATCCAAATCGTCGGAGGTCGATCGCCTTGACCGTGTACGGTTCTTTCGACTCTTGGTCGATCTTTCTGCCAAGCCGCTGCGCAAGGATACCGATGACGGTCGCCGAGATAAGGTAGGGCTCGACTCCCATGTCGATCATACGAATCGTTGCGGAAGGAGCATCGTTCGTGTGGAGCGTCGAGAGGACCAAGTGGCCGGTGAGCGACGCCTCGATCGCGATTTCTGAAGTTTCCAGGTCGCGCATCTCGCCCACAAGGATAATGTCGGGGTCTTGTCGGAGGAAGGCGCGAAGGCCGGTAGCGAAGGTAAGGCCCGCCTTTCGGTTGACCTGGACCTGGGCGATGCCGCCGAGCTGGTACTCGATGGGGTCTTCGACGGTGATGATGTTCACCTCCATCGTGTTCAGCTTGTTCAAGACCGAGTACTGCGTGGTCGTCTTTCCAGAACCCGTCGGGCCTGTACAGAGGAACATGCCGTTCGGCTGGCTGACGAGCTCCTCGATCCTCGCCTGGACCGGCGCAAGCATGCCGAGCTTGCCCAAGCCGACCATCGCGTTGCCCTTGTCGAGGATTCGCATGACGATCTTCTCACCAAACGGTGTAGGGATGCTGCTGACGCGAAGGTCGAAGTCCTTGCCCTGGTTACGGACCTCGATACGGCCGTCCTGCGGGATGCGTCGCTCGGCGATGTTCATCTCCGCCATGATCTTCAAGCGGCTGATGAGAGGAGCCTGCAACGGCTTCGGCACGGTCATCGCTTCCATGAGCACACCGTCAATTCGATAACGGATGCGCACGGCGCGCTCTTGCGGTTCCGCGTGGATGTCGCTGGCCCGGTCGTCGATCGCTTTTTGGATGACCGCGTTGGCAAGCCGGATAATGGGGGCCTGCTCGGCCATCTCTTCGTCGGACTGGCCGCTCTCCGTGCCCTTGTCGAGGGCCTCGCGGCCGACTTGCGCCTGCGCAAGGAGCGCGCGCATGTCGGTGTTCATCTTGGAGCCGCCGGCACCCACAGCGTCCGCTTCCTGAGCCTCGTCGGAACCGCCTCCCGAGCTGGCGTAGTGCTTGCGGATACTGTCCTCGATCGCCCCAGGAACCGCCATTACGGAACGCACTTGACATCCCGAGGCGAGCCGAACGTCGTCGTTCGCGGCCAGGTTGTTGATGTTCGACATCGCTAACCAGAGCACGTTGCCCTCCTTCTTCACTGGCAGGACGCTGTGCATCTTCACCAGGCGCTCCGGCACGACATTGATGGCGCTCGGCTCCGGGGCGACCTTGTCGAGGTCCACGAACGGCACGCCTTGCTCCTGCGCCCGGGCTTGGACGATCTCGCGTTCGCCCACGAACCCCAGGTCAATGAGAACCTGTCCCAGGTCTGGATTCTTTGTCTGCTTCTGAACCTTGACGGCCTCGTCCAGCTGTTCCTTGGAGACGAATCCTTTTTCCAGGAGAAAGTCTGCCAACGATTTGCGAGGGATTGCCATAACTTGAAACGCTCCTAACCCTTGCCGGCATCAGGCGTCGCGCCAGAAACGCACGGACTCGGCATTCTAGCCCAATTCCGCGAGCTCCGCATGCAAGCCGGCCCGCAAAACTGACGCAGTTTGCGGGGTGGTTCGTTCGCCCCGTCCGCCCGCTCGGGTGCTTCCTTCTCTGGTATCCCTCTTCTGCATGCGACGCGCCCTGGAGTCCGCTGTCCGGCGCGTCCTCGAGAGTGCGTTCGGAGACTCGGCGAGCCTGGCTGGGCTGACGCTCGATCCTCCGCGCCAAGCCGGGCACGGCGACCTTGCCACGAACTGGGCGCTCGCCTCGACCAAGGTGCTCGGCAGACCTCCCCGGGAGATTGCCGAAGCGATGGCCGCCGCCCTCGCTGCGAGCCCAGAGTTCTCGGCCGCCGAGGTCGCGGGACCTGGCTTTGTAAACCTCACTGTCTCGGAAGAGGCATTGAGGGGTTTTCGAGCAGAGGCGGTGGCCTCGGCCGACTCCCGCGTCCTGGCAGACTCCGCCCACTGGTGCCGGGTGCACGCCAAGGCCTCCCATCCGCAGCGGATCAACGTAGAGTTCGTTTCGGTGAACCCGAACGGCCCGGTCACGATCGGCTCGGCCCGAGGGGCGGCGTATGGCTCCTCGCTTTGCAACGTCCTTGCAGCGGTCGGACACACCGTACACCGCGAGTACTACATCAACGACGGTGCGAACAGCGAGCAAATGCGGCTGTTCGCCGAATCGGTGCGAGCATCCACCACCGGTGCGCCTGCGCCCGAGAGTGGGTACCGGGGCGACTATGTGGACGCGGTCGCCGCATCGTTGGACTCCTATTGCAAGAACGGCTTTCGCGAACTGCTCCCGGCGATCGAGAAGCAAGCCGAGGGAAACACTGCAGAGTCGTCGGTTGCCAGGAGGAGCCTCGGGGCCATTACGCGGCTTTGCGAGGCAGGCATCGCGGAGGCAGCTACCGAGGACATAAAGGTCGCGTGCGAGCACCTCATGGTCGCTGCCCAACGCTCCGATCTGTCCGCTTTCGGGGTCGAGTTCGACACTTGGTACAGCGAGCAGTCGCTGGTCGAGGATGGAGCGGTCTTCGCCGCGATTGACCGTTTGGTGGAAAGCGGGTCTGCGGACGCCGAGCCCTACCGGACCGTCCTCCAAATGGCCAAGGGGGGCAAGATCGCGGAGGTCACCAGGGAACCGCAAGAGAACCCCGCAGACGGAGAGACGCCGACTCTCTGGCTCCGCTCGACCAAGTTTGGGGACGACATGGATCGCGTACTCAGGCGAAAGGACGGCAGGCCCACCTACATCGCGAGCGACGTTGCGTACCATGCGAGCAAGTTCGACCGGCCCAAGAACGGCGACAAGGTAGTGACAGTGCTCGGCCCTGACCATCACGGGTACATCGCGCGCCTTCGAGCCGTGGTCGCGACCCTCGCACCTGAGCCGGAAAGCGGAGCGGAGCCGGTCCCGCTCGAGGGGCCAGAAGGCCAAATCTTCTCGAGCCCCGAGGAACGAGACCGCTGTAGACATGCGACCCAATGGGCCGAGGAGAGGCTCGATGTCCTGATCTATCAGCTGGTCCGGTTCGTCAAGGACGGCAAGCCGGCACCCATGAGAAAGCGCGACGGCAACGTGTACGCCGTGATCGATCTCCTTCGTGAGGTAGCGGTCGGGGTCGCCAGGAACGAAGGCGACCAACGGTCGGAAGAGGAACTCTGCGCCGATCCAGATGCGATGGCCAAGGCACGCGACGTCGTGCGGTACTTCTATCTCGCCAGGCACCACGACACGACGTTCGACTTTGATTTGGGGCTGGCCGCCAGACAGTCCGAAGAGAACCCGGTCTTCTACGTGCAATACGCCTACGCGCGCATCTGCGGGATCCTTCGCAAGGCACAGGAGGCGGGCTTGTTCCCCGACCCGGGCGCGACAGTCCCCCTGGCCGAGAAGGAACGGGCGCTGCTGCTTCGCGCCCTCGATGTGCCGGTCGAGGTGGAGCGCTGCGCCGCAGACGGCTCTGTGAATCGCCTCGGGACTGTCGCCCAAGAGGTCGCCCGAGCGTTCCATCCGTTCTACGACAGCTGTAGGGTGATCGAGCCGGACGATCCCGAGACTTCGCGCTCCCGACTCGCAACGTGCGAGGCGGTGCGGGTCGCCCTTCTCACCGTTCTCGACTTGCTTGGAGTCTCCGCGCCCGAGAAAATGGAGCGGAACGCCTAGCGCCGTGCCGATGCCAGCCCACCGGCTTCGTCTAGTAGAGTAAAGGCATGATTCTGAAGACCGTGGTATCCACGCTCATCGGTGCAGCGCTAGGCGGTGCCTATGCGGCTTGGATGGTCAGCATGAAGTCAGGGTGAATCAGTTGCAAAGCCCCGGCGGTGCCGGTGGCAATAGGTGCGATCATCGGGCTACTGGCGGCGGTGACCTCGCGAACTTGAACCCGATCGCCGTCTACATTCACGTTCCGTTCTGCCCCAGCAAGTGCGGGTACTGCGACTTCAACAGCTTCGCCCTCGAAGGGGACGTGATCCCTAGGACCGTGGACGCGACGGAAACAAACATCCGCCGCTCCGCCCACGCAGGTCGGCCGTGCAAGACGGTCTTCTTTGGCGGTGGAACCCCGACCCTGTTGCCGGCAGCAGACTTGGCACGGATTCTCCGAGCGGTATTGGCGACTCATCCCGGCACCGAGGGACTTGAAGTCACCACGGAGTGCAATCCAGGCACCGTGGATCTGTCAAAGTTCGCCGAGCTCCGGGCCGCAGGGTTTGATCGGGTCAGCATAGGTGCCCAGAGCTTTCAGAGCCATGATCTGGTGCAACTCGGGCGTGTGCACGGTACGACCCAGACCCTGGAGGCGGTCCGGGCCGCAAGAAGGGCCGGGTTTGAACGGCTCAACCTCGACCTCATGTTCGGACTCCCGGGCCAGTCGATGCGTGGCTGGCGGCAGAACCTCGAGCAGGCCCTCGACCTAGGGCCCGACCATCTTAGCCTCTATTGCCTCACGATCGAGCCCAATACGCGGTTCTATCGGTACTGGTCGAAAGGCATGCTCGACCTGCCCGACGAGAGCTTGCAGGTGGAGATGTACGATGCCGCGGTCGAGGCGTGTGCGCTGGCTGGGCTTTGGCAGTACGAGATCTCAAACTTCGCCCGACCTGGTGAGGAGTGCAGGCACAATCTAGCGTACTGGCGAGGAGAGGAGTACGAGGGCTACGGCCCCGGAGCGGTCGGGTGCGTTCGCTCCGGCGAGTTCGACTGGCCACGCCGCCGGACGACGCGCACCAAGCACCCAGCCAGGTTCAGCGATGAGATCGAGGCAGGGAGTGAGGCCGTGTGCGAGGAAGAGACCCTCGACGAGGCGACGGGCACAGTCGAGAGGATCATGCTCGGAATCCGACTCAATGAAGGGATCGCATCGGAAGGTCTGCCTGCCCGTGGAATCGAGCAGGTCGTGAGCCGAGGCTGGGCGGTCGACAACGCAGGACGCGTAGCCCTGACCCCCAGTGGACGGCACTTCTGCAACGAGGTTGCCGCGACCCTCGTCTAGCTCCTGCGACGGCGGCCGCCCAAGAATCCCATCAAGGCTAGGCCGCCACCGAGCAACACACCCGGCTCTGGTACCGGTGCCGTCGAGGCTTGGATCGTGTCGAGTCCGAAGCCCTCTCCAGCCGCCCCGGCGATTGTGGTTCGAGCAACGAACAGGACTCGGTCCACCGTGCCCCCGGTCATGACGAATCCGGTGAACCGGTTGTTTCCGTTCGCAATGTTCCTGGTGCCGACCAACGACCCGCCCGAGTAGAGCATGACCGTGGTGCCCTCCGAAGTTGCCGCGCCCCACGTCCGGAACGAGAGAGCGCTCACCGGGGCCGAGAGGCTTAGAGCGACGTCAATCTTGATCTCGCCCGCTCCCCCACCGTTGACAAACATCGAGGCATGGTTCGTACCGTTGTTGTCGGTCGCACTGAAGAGAGGCACGTCTACCAGGTTCCGGAAGCTTATCCCGGTTCCTACTTGGGCAAGCGTCCCGCCTGCGATGGAGACCGGGGATGAGACAAAGCTCTGGTCTGCGCTAAAACCGGAAAAGTCCTCAGTCCAACTGACCGGATCCACGAGATTCCCCGACCATTGGCCCTCGTTGCTATACCACGAGACTTGTGCCGATGCTCCAACGGCAAGGATCATAGAGAGTGCGGTGACAGTAATGCGGTTCGTCATGTGACGCGTCCCGCTCTCCCCGATGGTGGAATCGTTGGAGATCATCGGAGGCGCCTTCCCGTACGAACTACCAGGATTCCTGGTCCGGCCAGACTCTGCCCATGCCATGGAAGCTCTGGACGTTCGATGTCGCCCGCGAGCAGTCCCCGAGCTTTGACACCCTGGCCAGCGCCGCCCTCGCGTCGCAAAACGGGGGTTACGACGCGCTCGGGCTCTACCTGGAGCACCGTTTCGCGTACCCTGGAATCCCGTGGTCGCAGGGCTCGGGCTGCCTTCAGCCCTCCAACGTGGGGCGGCTCAGGGAGGAGTTTCCCAGCCTCGACGTGGTTCCGTTCCTCAACCTGCTTGGGCACATGGAAGGCTTCCTCTACTGCGAGGAGGGCCAGGCGATGGCAGAGGAACCGATGGTGGGGATGCAGGGAAACCTGTGGGACGGTCGCTTTCAAGAGCTTTGCTCTGCGATCGTAGAAGGAACACTCGACTCGTTCGACTCCGAAGTAGTACACCTAGGCGGCGACGAGGCTTGGCAGCTGAACCGACATCCTGACTCGGTGAGCCGCACCGAAGCCCTCGACGGGGACAAGAAAGCCTGGCTCTATGGCCAGCACTTCGCCCCGTATTGCGAACAAGTGCTGGCATCGGGAAGGAGGCCAGCGCTGTGGGCCGACATGATCCTGGAACACCCCGAGGCCGCCCACGCGATTCCTAGACAGACCCTGCTCTTTGATTGGCAGTACCGGGGCGGCTGCGCGGAGTCTACGGTCAAGCTCCAAAAGCTCGGATTCGAAGTTGTGTGCTGCCCGACCATGCACGTCTACGACGCAGCATGGGCTCACCTGCCGGAATCTGAGCAGAACATTCGGTCCGTCGCCCAGGACGCCAAGACCGTCGGCTCGCACGGACTCTGCCTCACGACATGGGAGGCGGGTCTGTTCGGGCATTACGCCACCGTGCTTCCAGCGGTCGAGTGGGCCGGACGCGTCTTTGTGGATCCGGAGATCAAAGAGTCACTCGTTGATGCCTACGGGGAGTCTTCGGACTGGGCTCGCGAGATGGGCGTCTTCCTGAACCATGCCGCCGGTCCGTTTTCGTTCGACGGCCACCGGAGCCGGCTCAAGTGTCGACTGCTCCTCTTTGGCAACCCGTTCCTCCTGTGGCGCCACCACGCTGGAGAGTTGTGCGGCGAGCCCGGCAAGCGAGCCTTGGAGTCGCTCGAGCGCGCCAAGGCTGCGGCAGTGACCCCGGAGCAGGCAGGCGTGGTCTCCTTTGTGCGGGCGGCGATCGAGTTCGTCCGAGTCACGGAGGTTGCGCGGACCGAGTACCGCGCGGGAAACACCGAGCAATGCGTATCGGCGCTTGCAATCTTGCGTCGCTTGTTCGACGACCTGGCCGCCCTCGCCCGGCACAACGCCCTGGAGGCCGGGGGGAGCATGGCCGATGTGGAAAGGTGCGTGGCAGCCAAACGCCACGTCGAAACCGTGATCTTGCGCGTGCGGGCCTATGGGCAAAGGGAGCTCGGGTACCTGCCCGCCTTCGAAGTGCTCACCGACCCTCGTTTCGTCCCGCACGACCAAGCCTGCTGGTGGATCGTGAACCGGTGGGGGCTCGACTAACGTCGCAGGGTGTCCACATCAATGTCCGAGCTGTGACCAGGGAACAACCTGGCCTCAGGGTCAAGCTCGGTCTTCGCGACGCAGACCGCGGCCGCGGCCTCGCCTGCTCCCGTGGCGATGAGCTTCAGCTTGCCCTCCCGGGTGCAAACGTCACCGACCGCAAAGATTCCCGGTAAGTTCGTGCGTTGGAGGTGGTCCACCACAATCTGGTTCTTCTCGATCTCAAGTCCCCAGTCCCGGATTGGACCCAGGTTCGACTTGAAGCCCACGTTCACGACGACGGCATCGCACAAGACCTCTTCCTCCGGGCCCCCTTGATGATCCTTGACCCTGACACCCGTGACGTGTGTTTCGCCGAGCACTTTCACGACCGACTTCCACAGGATAAGGCCGATCCCGAGATCCTTGGCTTGTCGAACCGTCTCCTCGTGCGCCCGAAACTCGTCCCGACGGTGCAGGAGCCGTACTCGCCGAGCCAAGCCATGCAGGTGGACTGCCCAGTCGAAGGCCGAATCGCCGCCGCCGACCACGATTACGTCCTTGCCACGCAGGGCTTCTTCGTCTAGGACGCCGTACTGAAGCCCTCGGCCTTCCATCTCCGCCTCCCTCTCCGCACCGAGCTTCGTGGGGGTGAAGGCCCCGGCACCGGCCGATAGAATGACCGTCCGAGTAAGGAGCTCAAGGCCCGAAACCGTCCCGATTTTCCAGTCCGACCCCTCGCGCCGAAGCGAACTCGCAGTCTCGTTGGTCACGACCTCGGCACCAAACTGCAAGCCCTGTTCGACGAAGCCGGCGGCAAGTTCTTTGGCGCGGATCTTGGGGAAACCGGCGACGTCGTAGACGTACTTTTCGGGATAGAGGGCGACAAGCTGGCCGCCGAGCTGCGGCAAGGAGTCCACAATTCGGCACGACATCCCACGGATGCCGGCATAGAAGGCTGCGAACAGGCCCACCGGCCCGCCCCCTACCACAGTGACGTCCACAACGCCCACCCGGCCATCGTACGACACGGGGAGGGAGCGACCGGGCCCGTGGGTACACTTGAGCCTGATGCGGCCCTATGACGTGGTGGTTGTTGGCGCTGGACACGCCGGCATCGAGGCCGCGGCCGCAGCCGCCCGGATCGGAGCCATTACACTCTGCGTGACCCTGAGGCTCGATCGCGTAGGGCATCTTCCGTGCAACTGCTCGATCGGAGGGCCCGGAAAGGGCCAGATTGCAAGAGAGGTGGACGCCCTCGGCGGGGTCATGGCGCTTGCCGCCGACCACGCGACTACTCACACCAGGCGTGTCGGCACGGGGAAGGGGCCAGCGAACCAGACTCTTCGCGCCCAAGTCTGCAAGACCACCTACCCCCTCTGGGTTCAGGAGTACCTTGCCCGGTTGGCCGGTCTCGAGCTTCGGCGCGGGGAGGCGAGCGAGGTGCTGATCGAGGGCGGACAGGTCCGCGGAGTGAGGCTCGACGGTGAGATCGTGGAAGCGCGATCGGTGGTGCTCACCACGGGCACGTTTCTCAACGCCGTATGCCACGAAGGTGAGAACCAAGTGAGTGCGGCAAGGCACGGCGAGGCCCCGTCTACAAACCTGGCCGACTGGCTCGGTGCCGTAGGCTTTTGCCTCCGCAGGTTCAAGACTGGCACGACCCCAAGGCTAGATCGATCAACCATTCGGTGGGACAAGACGGAAGAGATGCCTTCGGAGCCCGAAGCGGGACCGCTAAGTTTCCTCTTGGACGAGCTCCCGCCTGGGACCGGTGCCTTGCCGACGTTCCGGACCGAGACAAACGAGCGGACCCATGATATCTTGCGCGAGAACCTCGGGCTCAGCGCAATGTTCTCTGGGAGGATCGGGGGCACAGGGCCACGGTTTTGCCCGAGCGTAGAGGACAAGGTCGTCCGCTTCGCCGGTAAAGCTTCCCACCCAGTGTTTCTCGAGCTCGAGGAGCAGGACGGGGCCAGCGTGTACGTCCAAGGCTTCAGCACATCGATGCCCGCGAAGGTTCAACTCGGGACCCTACGAACAATTCGAGGGCTCGAAGGGGCGGAGGTTCTCCGGTACGGGTACGCAGTGGAGTACGACTCTCTCGATCCGACCCAGCTCGATCCGGGCCTCATGGCGAAGGACGTCCCCGGCCTTTTCTTCGCTGGCCAGCTGAATGGCACGAGCGGGTACGAGGAAGCTGCGGGCCAAGGGCTTCTCGCAGGAGCCAATGCCGCGCTTCACGCGCTCGGGCGCGAGCCGCTCGTCCTGCAGCGGAACACGTCGTACATCGGGGTCATGGCGGACGACCTCGTCACGAAGGGGGCAGAGGATCCGTATCGAATGCTGACTGGCCGGGCCGAACATCGCCTCGCGCTCCGACACGACAACGCCGACCGTCGCTTGACCCCGATCGCGGCAAGCCTGGGGCTCGCCTGCGGGCAACGGCTTGCCCGGCTCGAGTCCAAGCTGGCCAAGCTTGCGCAAGGAACCCAATGGGCGAAGGAGACCTTTTTGCTCCAAGCCCAGGCGGAGTCTTTGGAGCCGAGCCTCCCCGGCGTTGCGGGCAGGCTCGCGGTGTGGGGCTTGCTCCGCAGGCCCGAGATCGGTCCTGCCCAAGTCGCCGCCGCCGCGCAGGCCCTAGAATGGGAGCCGCCGGTCCCCTTGGACGACCCGGTCTGGAGTCTCTTGGAGGTCGAGGCAAAATTCGAGGGCTACCTACAGCGCGAGGAGTCCGAGATCAGGAGGCTTGGGCGGCTGGAGACGATGGCGATCCCCCGCAGCCTGGACTATGCGGCGGTCCGCGGGCTCAGCCACGAGTCGAGGGAGAAGTTGGCCGGAGTCCGGCCCGTCTCGATCGGGCAAGCGGGAAGGATTCCCGGCGTACGGCCCACCGACGTCGCCCTTCTCGTCGGGCATCTGGGTTCTGGGCGTTAGAGCCTGATGAAATTGCGGTCGCTGTCACCGCCCCGCCGAACCAAAACGCACTCGAGCTCGCTGTCCTCGGGGCCGGTGAGCACTTCCACCAGTGCTGACTGAGCTTCGTCAATACTGGTCATAGATCTAGTCAACTTCTTGACCATCTCGATAGAATCAGCTTCGACGGCTGCGATCGCCACCGGGAACGGGTTGACGGCGAAGTCGCCGTCGAAGTCGAGGACGATCGCCCGGTCTTGCTCCTGCTTGGCGCCACACTCGACCAGCATCGCCTTGGCGATGAAGGGTGCAGACGAGAAGTCCGCAAACGCCCGCTTGATCGGGGTGCTCACCGTATTCGCCACTCGTTGGACGGTGACGTCCGCTTCCGATCGCTGATAGCCCTCACGATGGGCAAACTCGATGCACGCTGAACGAAGCGACTCGATGTCGGACTGGAGCCCGAGCGCACCCATCGCGATTCGGTCGTACACCTCGAAGAGCTTGTGACCGTGTCTGCCGTGAGTGGCGAGCACGATTCCCTCTGGACAGGAGACGGCGGCTACCGGGAGCGCGGCTGCAAGCCGGGAATCAATGTACTGTATCCGATGGCCGACGCTCTCTTGCCAGTCGTAAGGGGTCAGCATCGCTTTCCGCTAGTATGCCCGGTCAGACCGGACGCCAGCGCGGCGTGTTCTCGGTACCGGTCTTCCCTCTCAACAGCGTCTCGACCGTCGTACCGGGCAAGGTCTCCACGATCTGCTCCTTCTTCCAGACGGTGAAATACCCGAGGCCCCCTCGTCCGAGGCTCGACGGCATCGCGACCTTGTACTTCGAGCCTGCGACGAGGGCGGCACCCGCCACCGTCACCTCCTTGACCCGAGAATTGGCGACCCCCCGAGGAGCATAGGTCACGACGATCCCCGAAACTTGGAGGAATCCCGGGTTCGGCGAAGGGAGCAACGAGACCGAGCGCTCGAGCGCTGAACGCACCTGGGCACCAGTGAGTTCTACGACCACGACCTGGTCGGAAGGGAACTGGAGCATCTTGGACAGCTCGCCTGACCTGAACTCAGGCTTGATGACTCCGGCAGGTAGGAACGCGACGTCCGCCTGAGCGGCGGCGCGAATGACGTCGGCGGCGGCTTGCGCCGGGCCAAACGACTCGGTGTCGGGGCCAGCCATAGCGATCCTGGCAACGGCCAAGAACGCAGCGACGGGCACAAAAATGATCCGGGCGTTCACGAGTCCCAACTCTTCTGACTCCCGAGAGGGCGCGAGGATTCGACTTTCTGAAGCGAACCAGGTCCTTTAGAAGTCGGTTTCGAGACCCATGGAGCGGGCAGATCCCCCGACAATGCGAGCTGCCATCTCCTCGTCGTCGGTATTGAGATCCTTCATTTTGAGCCGCGCGATCTCGATCGCCTTCGCCTTGGTCAGCTTGCCCGCGACTTCCTTGCCAGGATTGCTCGAACCCTTCTCCAAACTGATCGCCTTCTTGATCAGGTCGGTCATGAGCGGCTGCTTGACGACGAAGGTAAACGAGCGGTCTTCGAACACCGTGATCTCGACCGGAAGCGTGTAGCCCATCTGGGGCATGGAGATTTCGTTGAACTTCTTGAGAAACTCCATCATGTTGATGCCAGCCTGGCCAAGTGCAGGTCCGACCGGCGGGGCCGGCGTGCCCTTGCCGGCAGGGATGTTGAGCTTAATGACGGATGCGACCTTTTTTGCCATGTTCTCGCCTCGTGCGGGATACGGTTCGGCATAGGCGAGGGAGTGGGAAGCGTCACCCCGTATGCCGCACATGGTTATACCGCCGGCAAGCTCCATTGCCAGGCCCCTTCGGCCCTCCTGCAAGGACGGGAATCAGCCTGTGCCAGAATCCAACCAATGCCGATTGTCGAGTTGCGCATCCCCCAGATTGGCGAAGGGTTGCAAGAGGCCAGGATCGTTGGCTTCCTCAAAAGCCCGGGCGACCCGGTCAAGCGCGACGAACCCATCTATCAGATGGAGACCGACAAGGCGGTCATGGATGTCGAGTCGCCTCACGACGGCACGATGGTCGCTTGGGCTGCCGAACCCGACCAAGTGCTGAAGATCGGAACCGTGGTGGGCACCATCGAGGCCGCGGTCGCCGGCGAGCCGCAACCCGTAACCGCACCAACATCCTCCCAGGAGCCCGCCGCACCCTCCGGTGAGGTCTCGCTCAAGGTCCCGCAACTGGGCGAAGGTCTCCAGGAGGCGCGGATTGTCGCCCTCCTCAAGAAGCCCGGGGACACGGTCAAGCGCGACGAACCCATCTACCAAATGGAGACCGACAAGGCGGTCATGGACGTCGAGTCGCCCCACGACGGCACCCTCGTCAGCTGGAGCGTCGAGCAGGATGAGGTCGTCGCCATCGGTGCGGAGGTAGCGGTCATGGCTGGAGTGATAGGGGCCGCTCCGCACGCAGCCCCGAGCCCCAGCGCGGCCGCGAAGGCCGCCCCAGCCGCGCCGCGAGCGATCACCGGCGGAGGTGCGAGTAGGAGGACGGACGTGCCGCCGCGGACCAGGGCCTACGCCAAAGAGCAGGGCATGACGAACGAGCAGATCGAAGACATCCCCGCCTCGGGAGCCAAGCTCATGCCCGCCGACGTGGACGCCTTCCTGCGAGGCGGGCCTCCCGCGGCTTCCGCACGGCGGGGCGAGAACTACGTCGAGCACCCGGTCGGGACCAAACAGCGAGTGCTCGCCTCCCGCCTCGTGCGTGGGAGCCAGCTTGTCGTGCCCGGAATGATGAGCGTCTCCTGCGACTGGGGACCGATCGAGCGCCTTCGAGCCGAGATCAAAGCGGGTGGCGGCGAGTTCCAACCGAGCACGTTCACGATGTTCGCCTACTGCCTGGCACGAGCGGCGGCGGACCACCCGATCGTGCGGAGCACCCTGGTGGGCGAAAGCACCCTTCGCACGTACGACCATCTCCAGCTTGGTATCGCGGTCAGCCTGCCCGGGGACGAGCTGGTGGTCGCCGTCGTGCGGGATGCGAGCAAGCTTTCGTGGCGAGAGTTCGCCGACCAGACCCGCGAGAAGATCAACCTTGCCCGGGGCGGCAAAGACCAAGCCGACGAGTCTGTGACGCTGAGCGTGACGAACATGCAGGCCTTTGGCATCCGCGATGCCATGGCCGTTGTCGTTCCGCCGGGAGTCGCCACGATCTTCCTCGGCGAAGCGCACTGGGCGTTGGGCAGCGACCCGGGAGATCCTGCCCCGCGCCGCTCTGCGAACGTCGGGATCACCATTGACCACCGAGTCATCAACGGGGTCGGCGGCGCCGAGTTTCTGCTCGCCGTGCGCAACCTGGTGGAGGCCGCACCCGAGGTCCTGCGGTGAGCGGTCGCCCGAGAATCGGAGTGTTGCTCGGTCTGACGAGCAAGAACTCTGGAAACGACGGCGAGCGTTGCCATGTCGGCAGGCCCTACATGGACGGCATCCTTGCTGCGGGCGGACTTCCCCTCGGACTGCCTCCCGGCTGCCCTCCAGCGGACGTCTATGCCGCAGTGGACGGGCTCATGCTGATCGGAGGGCCGGACATCGACCCCGCAAACTACGGCGAGCCCCGCCATGATAAGACCGAGGTCGTCGCCCTCGACCGCTGGGAGACCGAGCGAGCCCTGATTGGCCAGCGGCCGGCGGGAATGCCCGTCCTGGGCGTCTGTTACGGCTGCCAGGCCTTGGCTGCGATGGCTGGTGGTTCGATGATCCAGCACCTGCCGGACACGATCGGTGACGACCGGCACAGCGGCGGGACTCTACAACAGATCCTCGTCGAGGAAGGCAGCCTCCTCCACCAATTGGTGGGAACGACGATGGTCGAGGGCAAAAGCTATCACCATCAGGCGATCAAGGAGCCAGGAACAGGGATGAGGGTTGCCGCCCGGTGCGGCGACGTGATCGAGGCGATCGAGGGAGACGGATGGGTTCTGGGGATTCAGTGGCACCCCGAACGGACGCCCGAGAGCCAGAGCACCAAGCGGATCTTCCGAGGGTTTGTCGAGGCGTGCAAGACCTACCGCGAGGAGGCACAGTCGTGCGGTACGTGGTGAACGGGCTCGAAGCGGAACTTCCCTCCTCGGACTGCAGTATCGCAGACCTCGGGGATCGCTTGGGAGTCCGCACCGCGCAGGGACATGCGAGCGCCCTCGCCGTGCGGCAGGGCGATGCGGTCCTTGTCTCCTTCCGGGGCCGAGTTTTCAAGGTCGAGCGGCCCGGCCGGACCGGTGCCAAGGGCCATGGGGGCGGCGAGGCCCACGTTCGGGCCCCGATGCCGGGAACCCTGACCGAGCTTCTCGTCGCGGTCGGTGACACGGTTTCTGCGGGCGACCGCATCGCGGTCTTAGAGGCGATGAAAACGCTACAACCACTCTTGGCAAACCAGGACGGAACCGTGAGCGAGCGAGCCGTCGAACCCGGCGAGCAGGTGAGCGAAGGGCAGATAATCGTCCGAATTGAGGCGAGCGGTGCTACAGAATAGATTTTTCACATCCCAAGCAGAGAAAAGTGCGGTATCATGGGATCGGCAGCAACAAACGACGCACGTCATGTTGCAGCGACGGATCGGTAGGTCAAGAATCTGCCGAACGAACAAGAGGGACATCCTGTCGAAGGATAAAAGTGATGGCCTCGCTCTGACACAGGGCGGGGCATCTTTTTTTGGCGTGGCGGCGGCATGAGAGTCAGGATCATCGAGGTCGGCCCACGCGACGGCCTGCAGAGCGAAAAGACCCCGGTATCCACGCAGACCAAGGCGGCGTTCGTCGAGGCGCTCACCGCGGCAGGGCTCCGAGAGATCGAGGCCACGAGCCTCGTCTCCCCGAAGTGGGTGCCCCAATTGGGGGATGCCGAGGAGCTTTGGCCCCTCTTGCCGCCGGGTCCGCTCTACAGCGCCCTCGTACCCAACCTGCGAGGCTTAGAGCGTGCCATCGCTCTGGGGGTGAAGCGGATCGCGCTCTTCACCGCCGCAAGCGGGGACTTCACCAAGAAGAACATCAATATGTCGGTCGAGGAATCGTTGGAGGTCGCCGCTGAGGTCGTCGCTGGGTTCCGCGAGTCGGTGCCTTACGGCCATGTCCGCGGCTATGTCAGCACTGCGTTCGAGTGCCCTTACGCTGGGCGGATCGAACACACCGCGACGGCGAAGGTCGCCCAAAGCCTACTCAACATCGGTGCGGACGAGGTCTCTTTGGGAGATACGATCGGCGCGGCAGGCCCGAGCGAGGTTCGGGGCCTCTCTACCGTGCTGGAGATTCCATGCGAGAAGGTCGCGTGGCACTTCCACGACACGAGGGGAACCGCAATCGCCAACGTAGCGGAAGCCGTCGAACTGGGCTACCGGACTTTCGACGCGAGCGCGGGAGGACTGGGTGGATGCCCGTACGCTCCCGGCGCAGGCGGGAACCTTGCGACCGACGACCTGGCCTATTTCTGCGAGCGAGAAGGGCTGGAGACCGGGGTGGACCGCTTCCTTCTCGCTCAAGCTAGCCTTCCAGTCCTGGAGGCAATTGGCCGGAGCCCGGCTGCGAAGGCACAGCTGGCGGTGCTGGCGGCCGCGTAATCCTGGACCAGATACCGTAACCCGCGAGGGCAAATGCAATCACGCCGACGAAAGCCGTCATTGCCTTCTCTTGTGCCGAAAGCTGGAACTCGAGAAGGTTGACAAGGACGACAGTAAGCCCGATCGGCACCAAGGCAGGCAGCATCCCCATCCCAATGGGTAGCATCACGACGATCAAGTAGGCGACCAACGCAGCGACGAGCCATCGCGCCGTCTCCCTGGCCCTCATCTCAAATCGGAACAGCGCGACGAAGAACATTGCGGAAAAGAACACGTCCGCCGGGCCCACGTACGCGAACGGCTCGATCCGAGGGGTCTGGGGAGCGGCACCAGGAACCGCTTCCCTCGCCATTGGCACCTCGAGCGCCACGGAGCTAAGGATCTCGGGCCGCTCCGCGACCACCTTGGCGACCGGGCCGCTCGGATGGAACACGAAGAAGACATCCAGCCCAGCGAGGAACAGCGCGACCGGCAAGAGTAGGTTCTTCTCCTTGATCAATGAGGCGACGAGCGCACCGAGCCCGGTGCACCAGGCGACCAGACCAAACTGACCAATGGACTGCACCACCAGTCCAACGACACCGCCACCTACCGGGCTTCGCGACAGTAACAACCCGCCTGCCTGCAACACGACTCCTCCCACGATGAAGAGGGCCGCGGTCGGCTTGGTCCAAGGGTGTGACCCAGCGCGAAAGACGGCCAGCACCGGCAGCCCGACAAAGGCGACGACCGAGAGAACGTCCACGACGGGCGCGACTGCCTGCGGAAACTCGATCAGGCCGAGCAGCACACGCAACGTAAAGAGGACGCCGGTCAGCAGAAAGAAGCCTGCCAGGCCCCTAGATCGCAACCGCTTTCCTCTCTGCCTCACCCTCGTGTGAGAGCAGCCTTCGATAGACATCGAGCATCCGATCTGCCATAGCCCCGGTCGTCATGGACGCGGCATGGAGCTTGGCCTTCGACCCCATTGAAGCCCGGAGCTCAAGGTCGCGTAGCAGCAGCTTGACCCGGTCGGCCATCTGAAGAGAGTCGTTCTCGACGATGAACCCGGTCTCGCGGTCGATCACCGCCGCGCTGGCACCGCCCCCGCCGACGACGACCGTTGGCACGCGGTACGTCATTGCTTCCGCAACGACGAGCCCTTGCGTCTCCGTCATGGAACCGAAGGTGAAGACGTCTGCCGCCGCATAGAAGCGATCTACTTCGGAGCGCTGAACCCCGCCCCAGAAGCGGACGCGGTCGCCGATCTGCAGCGAGCGAGCCATGGCTGTGTAGTGGTTTCTCGCAGGCCCATCGCCCACGAGCCAAAGTCTGAAGTCAGGGATGTCGGCCACGATCTGTGCCGTTGCCTTGAGAACGACCTCGATGTTCTTCTCGATCGCGATCCTCCCACAATACAGGCCGACAAAATGGTTCGGACCGACGCCGAGCTCGCGCCTCGTCGCGTCCCGGTCTATGTCCCTCGGTTCGGGGATTCCCGATGGGACGATCTCCGCCGGAGTGCGGACCGAGTGCCTTCTCAGCCAACGCAGCGTCGGCTGGCTAGGGCACACGACGAGGCCGACGCTGTTGTAATAAAAGTGCGTGTGCTTCGCGACCTTGTACCGGACGTACGCCCTCGGGAAAAAGGGCACGTAGTGGGCGTACTTGTCGTACCGCGTATGGTAGGTAGAGACGATCGGGAGGTCGAGCGTCTGCGCCCAGCGCAACCCTACCATTCCTACTGTGAACGGAGTGTGGGTGTGCACAAGGTCGAACTTTCTCTGCTCGAACTCGCGAAACCAGGCGTAAAACGGAGGAACCGCGAGCGGATAGTCGCCCGTCCAGGGCGATCGGACCGAAAGGAACCGGCGGAAGTTCGGATCCTGGTCATGATGTCCTCGATATCGGCTGGTATAGACCGTCACCGAGTGTCCCCGATCGCGCAATGAGCTGATCAGCGTGTCGATGCTGACGCTCACACCGTTGAGGACAGGCAGAACCGAGTCAGAGAAGACGGCGACGCTGAGTGGACGCGCCGGGAGCTTCAATCCTCTGGCACCCGGCCATGCCGGTCGACAAAGGCGACGATATGGCTGAGACGGAACCTGCGCTGGCCGCCCTTTGTGCGGTCATGGCCGAGCCATCCGCGATTCGTGTACCGGCGCACCGTGGCCGGGCAAACCCCGAGGAGGCGGCTCGCCTCTTCGAGGTTCAACTCGGGGTCGACAAGCTTCCTGATGAGGTCGGCACGCGATTCTTTGAACCCGTCTTGATAGTAGTGGCCCGTGACCTCGTCGGAGAAGAAGCGTCCCAGGAACTCAATGTTCCGCGGGAGCTTCTCCAGCATCTCGTGCAATTCGGCATCCACGAACGCCCTGCCGGTCGCACCTCGGGCACGGCGGGGCCTGGGCGCCTGAAGCGCCGTCTTGCGAAACTTTGTCTTGGCCCCCGTCTTGACTCGGCGCTTCCCTCTCTCCTTTGGCGGCGCGATGGGTGCGACGCCTTCTGGATTTGTGTCAAGGAACGCGTTCTCGATGTAGGCCAGTGGGTCGAAGTTTTGGCGGTCGGTCATGAACGCCCCGTTGCACTATACATCTTTTCGCGCGGAGATTAAACAATGAGCATGGCGTCCCCAAAACTCAGGAACCGGTACTCCTCCCTCACCGCCTCGCGATAGGCACGCATCAGAGGTTCGATCCCCGCGAGTGCGGCTACCATGGCCAGCATCGTCGTCCTCGGCAGGTGGAAATTGGTAAGCAACCCGTCCACAACCTTGAACTCATAGCCCGGCGAAACGAGCAGCCGGCTCTCCCCCGGCCCAGCCTGGAGCCGGCGCTTGCCGACCGAGCAGGTCTCGAGGGTACGGCACGAGCTGGTACCCACCGCGACGATCCTTCCTTGGCAGTCACCAACCGCAAGCACGGTCGCCTCCGGCACCGAGTACCGCTCGCCGTGCATCACGTGGTCAGCGAGTGAATCGGACTGGATCGGACGGAAGGTGTCCAGGCCGATCGCAAGTTCCACCGACGCCCTGCCAACGCATGCCTCGCCGAGGAAGGCCAGCAGGTCCTCGTCAAAGTGAAGGCCCGCCGTCGGCGCGGCCGCGCTCCCGGGAACCTCGCCGTAGACCGTCTGGTACCGCTCTTCGTCCGGCAGTTCCTCGTGCACGTATGGCGGCAGCGGGACATGTCCGGCGGTCGCGAGACCAGTAGAGGCAGCCTCGGGATCCACCCAGCGAAACCTTCTCCGTCCGGTGCCAAGGTCCTCCAAGATCTCCGCCTCCAGCCCTCCTGAGAGGACGACCCGCTCTCCTGGCCTGAGCTTCTTGGCAGGACGACACAGGGCGATCCCTTCCCCGTCGCTCGAATCGGTCACGAGCATCTCGACCGAACCGCCCGTGCTCCGATGGCCCATCAGCCTGCGGGCAGAGACGCGGGAGACGTTCGTGACCAACAAGTCCCCGGCAGTCAGGATCGTGGGGAGGTCGCGAAACGCTCGGTGGCGAACCTCGCCGCTCCTCCGGTCGAGCCAAAGCAGGCGCGAATCGGAACGGCGATCCAGGGGCCGCTGAGCGATGAGGCGCTCGGGCAACACATAGTCGAGATCGCGCGCCTGGAGACTCAAACCAGCCTCTCGAGCACCTGATCTAGGGACGACACATAGACTTCTGACGGCGGCGATTTCCGGTCGATCAGCAACGCACGCATGTTCAGTCCACGGGCTCCCCGAAGGTCTGCGATCGCGTCGTCGCCGATGTGGCACGCCTCGGCCGGCGAGACTCCCATCGGCCCCAGCGCCGCGAGGAAGATCGCGGGGTCAGGCTTCTCGGCCCCGACCGGCCCACTGGCTGCCACGGATTCGAACCATCCGTCCAACCCGAAGGCCCGAAGCACCGGAAACAGCGAGGCGTCCCAATTGCTCACGATTCCCATCTTCAGCCCCGCCGAGCGGAACTGCTCGAGGGCTGGAAGCACGTCCTCGAACTGACGGAGAACCCCGGACGTAGGATCCATCACCCTCGCGGCCGAGTCCGCGATAACCTGGCGTCCCTTCTCACCCGGCCAGCCGCAGCCCTTCGCCCACTCCTCGCCCGTCTGCAGCCAGAACTCCATGTAGGCAGCCTCGTCTCCTGACTTGTCTGCTAGGAGACGGAGCGCCTGCCGCCCGGCGACGGTTTCGAAGGCAAGGTTCTTCTCAGCGTCTCCGGCCGTGAGACCCAGGTCGTTCGCGCACTCGATCCAGAGGCCAAACGGATCCCAATTGTCCTCGAGCAAAGTGTCGCCCACGTCTAGGGTCAGCGCGCGGATCTTCACGAGCGGCCCCTCGCCAGCCAGAAGACGAGGGTGAGGACGGCGCTCAGAACCAAGGAAGTCACGATCGGGAAGAAGACGCGAACGCCGGGGCGTTCGAAGACGACATCTCCCGGAAGGCGGCCGGGCTGGAATCCAGGAAAGGCAAGGGAGACGATCCAGACCAATCCTCCGATTGCCGCGATCCCTAGGCCGATCGCGACCAGGCTTTTGCCGAGGACGGGGGTCATGCCCTATTGTCGCCCGAACCAGCCGCGCCACCAAGGACGTCGAACCATGGGATGACTCTACTCGCAGCGATCGTGATCGGGCTGCCCGTACAGACCGGCGAGTTTGCCCTGACCCCGAAGCCCAAGTACGAAGACTGGAGCTATCGGATGCACCGCCTCGTGCTCCATATCCCCAAGCTCAAGACCGAGTTTGCGATGCGGGCACGGCAGAAGGTCGTCACGATCGACCGCGATAACAAGTTCACCGTGCTCTTCGAAACTCGACGCTCGGTCGTGTTCCAACGGGGGGAGGCGAAGGACACACCCTTCAGCAAGAACCGTACGATCCTCTATGACCCCCAGGGATGGCAACAACCTAGCTTCTTGCCCGGAGAGACAGGAACCACGGGCATCAGCCAGCTGGTCGCGTTCCGGGCGCCCATTGATCCGGTGCGTATCGGAAATAGCTGGTCGTACTCACAGATCGGGGAGCCAGGAGTGACCGTAAAGTTCACGCTCATCGGACCTGAAAACGTCGGTGCCGCCGACTGCCTCAAGGTGCAGTCGGAGTCTCGACAGATCGGCACAGAGCGACCTGCGAAGGCGACGGGCCACTTTTGGATCCATCAGGAAACCGGGATGATTGTGATGTCTTCGCACAAGATCACGGACCTCTATTTCGCTGGCCGGCAAATTGACGCGATGTTGGTCTTCGAACCCACTGACCCAGCGCTTTTTGATCGCGGCGGCTAGACTCGAACTATGAAGGCCGTACTTTCGATCCTCGTCCTGGCTGCTTCGCTTCCCTCGCTCGCGCAGGACACCTTCACGCTCAAGCGCGTTGCGACCGAAGGCGAAAGCGCCAAGTACAAGCTGAACGTGGACACCAGCTTCCAGGGGATGGCAGTGAACTACACCGCCTCGATCCTTGAGCAGGTGGTCTCGTTCGGTGCGGACGGCACCCTGGTCACGAAGTCGACGCAGTCGAACGTCGTCCTCAAGGTTGACGGTTCTGAGATGGACACTGGCAGTGACTCCGAGAGTGACACGACGACGTCCGACGCCCGCGGCCGGATCGTCCTCATTGAGGGCGCCATGGTGGACGACGCCGCGTACCGGGTCGCGAATCTCACTTCGTTGGTCTGGCCCGAAGGTCCGGTCTCGGTTGGATCGAAATGGTCGCTCGACCGAGAAGCCTCCGAAAAGCAAGGCACGCCAGCGTCCAAATCGGAGTTTGAGATCGTCGCGCTGGAAACCGTGAAGGGCGTCGAGGCGGTCAAGATTCGCTACAGCACCAAGGAGACCGCAGGAGAGATGCCAGCGACTGCCACCGGCTTCCAGTGGGTCGCCAAGGCGACCGGCAAGCATCTACGGAGCGAGGCGGACTGGAAGAACGCGCCGGTCTCAGGACAGATCATTGACGCGAAGGTCGTAATCGAGCTCGTCGACTAGGCCCGCCGCGAATCTCAAAGCACTTGCGGCACCGCGCCTCGTAGTGCTCCGTCGCACCGACGAGCACGATCGGGTCGTCCCATCGGGCCGGACGTCCGTCCACGGTTCGATAGGTGTGGCTCGCGGGCTGGCCACACTTCATGCAGATCGCTCGAAGCTTGATCACCTCGTCAGCGGCGGCCAATAGCTCGGGCATCGGCCCGAACGGCCTCCGACGGAAGTCTTGGTCGAGGCCAGCGACGACCACTTGCCTACCTGCATCCGCAAGTTCGATGCAGAGGTCTACAAGGGAAGGGTCAAAGAACTGGGCCTCTTCGATGCAGACCACGTCCGTGTCCGGTTCAATCGCCTTGCGGAGCGCGAGCACGCCCGGAACCGCCACCGCGTCGTGCCGCACCCCCATGTGGCTGACGACCATAGCCTCGTCAAACCTTCGGTCAATCTCAGGCTTGAAGACCTGCACCTTGAGTCGCGCATAAAGCGCCCGCCTTGCGCGGCGGATCAGTTCTTCGCTCTTGCCCGCATACATCGAGCCGCAGACGACGGTAAGGCAGCCGTTCGCGCTCGAATCCTTGCGCCGCGGCTTATTCGCCATCCGAACTCTCCATGTCGGCTTCGTAGATCTCTTCCATCTCGTCTGAAAAGTCTTCGTCCATCGCCTTGCCGACTTCGCGGAGCGCAGCGCGGGTCTCGGCGCTCGAGCCCGGCTCGTCCATGGTCTCGAACCGATCCGCCAGCTCGTCGAGGCGGTCGTCCTCCGTCCGACCCCGGCGGAACCGGCTCACCAGCCGCTCGACTTTGCGCGACCCGCAGTGGGGGCACACCTCGTCGTCGGGCTCCATCACAACGCCGATCAGTAAGGAGCACTTACGGCCACAGTCTCCGCATCGGTACTCGAACACCGGCATCGGGCCAAGGCTACCTCTGGGCACGCTCGGTCAAACCCTGCCGGAAGTACTAGGGCAAGGCTCCCGGGCAGCGCACCACCGAACGGTAAGATTCAGCCGGTGCGCCGAGAGCCCTCCCCTTAGGCTCCGCACCACTGAACCGCGCTCTGGCTGAGCCAGGGCAACGAGGCCAAGTTTTGAGAAGAAGGAACAGCCGACAGACCGCCCGATCGACGACGACGGACGGAAAGCCGGGAAAGATCGAAATCGTCGTCAACTGTGCGAGCCGGGAGACCCGGATCGCCGTCTTGGAAGACCGGCTCCTCATGGAATACCGGGTCGAGCGCGAGGAACGGGTCGTAGGATCCATCTTCAAAGGCATCGTCCAAAACGTTCTGCCCGGAATGGACGCCGCGTTCGTAGACATTGGGCTCGAGAGGAACGCCTTCCTATACGTCGCCGACATCTTGCCCGAGGAGACCGGCGACACCAGCCCCGCCAGCATCCGGCGCAGCGAGCTGCGCCGGCGAAGGATCAAGGAGCTGATCAAGCCAGGCCAAGAACTCATGGTGCAAGTCACCAAGGGCGCGCGTGGAACCAAGGGAGCACGAGTGACGACGAGGATATCCCTGCCGGGCCGGTATGCCGTGCTCATGCCGGAAGGCAACCACGTCGGGGTCAGCCGAAAGATCGAGGACCGACGCGAGCGCGAGCGGCTCCGCAAGATCGCGGAAAAGATCGCCCCGGACGGGTTCGGAATGATCTTCCGCACCGAGTGCGAAGGGCGGAGCGAGGCCGAGCTTCGGGCCGACATCGCCTTCCTCCAACAGCTCTGGAGCCAGGTGCTCGAATCAGCCAAGCGCCTCCGGGCCCCCGCTGTCGTCCACCGCGACCAGACCCTGCTCTATCGCACCATCCGCGACGTCTTCGGCGATGAGATCGACCGGCTGGTCATTGACGATCCCGAGGAGTACGAAAAGGTCGGGCTCGTAGCCCAGATCGTCGCGCCCTCGCTCAAGGACCGCATCTTCCTTTACGACCGCGAAGAACCGATCTTTGACCACTTTGACATCGAGCGCGACCTCGACCGTCTGCTCGACCGGAAGGTACTGCTCAAGGGCGGCGGCTCTCTTGTGATTGATGAGACCGAGGCGCTGATCGCGATTGACGTCAACACTGGCAAGCAGGTCGGCTCGACCTCCCTGGGCGATACGATCCTGAAAGCCAACCTCGAGGCCGCCGAAGAGGCGAGCCGCCAATTGCGGCTCCGGGACATGGGTGGGATCATCGTCATCGACTTCATCGACATGGACGAAGAGGCCGACAAGAAGAAGGTGCACGACCACTTCGAGCGCTGCCTAGGACGCGACCGGGCCCGCACGAGGGTCGGAAAGATCTCCTCGCTCGGATTGGTGGAGATCACGCGCAAGCGGACCGGCGAGAGCGTGACCGAGGCCATCACCTCACGGTGCCCGCTATGCGACGGAAGGGGCCGGATCGCCTCCGCCGACACCGTGGGCCAGTGGATCGAGCGAGAAGTCCGACGAAGGCTCGCCGAGCCGGGGGACGCGTTCTTCATCGAGTGCCACCCGGCGGTAGTAGAGTGCCTGATTGGATCCGACGGCAGCGCGATCGAGGAGTTGGAGCACGACCTACGGCGCGGCATCTTCATGAGGGCGAACTTCGACTTCGACTTTGAGGACTTCGAGATCGAGTCTGGGATCATCGCCGAGTTCGAGCGCGAGCACCTTGCCTTCCGGCGCGCCCAGGTTCTCGAATGCAACGTTCGAAGGAGCCTGCTGGACGGCAACGAGAAGGCGGTCGGTTGGACGGACGGCGGCTACTACGTAGAACTGCTCGACGGCTTTGACCTGGTCGGGCACCGGGCAAAGGTCGTCCTCCGGGACATCCGCCGTGCGTTCGCTGTAGCAGACCTGATCCTCCCCGGAAAAGGCTAGCAAAAAAACTTTCATCGCATCCTCCAGTAGCCGGCAAGTCGTGCCGTAATGAAACGTGGCAACTCGACCTTGAGCAGAAACTCGGCACGACGGGGGCGACCCCGCTCACGCAAAGCCACGGGTCTCCTCGGAGACAGCCGGGCCGCCTGGATCCAAGGGCACCGAAGGTCGAAAGCATGAAAATCTCACTAGAGCAACTCGAAAAAGTCGCCGAAGCTGGCGGCAGGATCACCCCCCGAGAAAGCGAGGTGGACTCCGCGTTCATCCGCCTCACCGATGCAGACCTCGTGAAGCAGGTCGTCGCCAGCGTGATGGAAATGCCCGACCGCGAAGAAATGGTCGCCGAGCTCAAGGCCCGTATCGAAGCTGGCGACTACAACCCCGGTGCCGAGGAGATCGTGGACGCGATGCTGCGCCGCGCCAAGGCCGACAGCATTCGCTAGCCCCCGGTTCCCGGCGGTACGACCGGCTCGGGGTTGCGGTGGAACCGCCGGTAGATCCCTGCCTTCGGCATCACGATCGTGATCGGTCGCCCGTGCGGGCAGAGGTACGGGTTCGTCGTCCGGCCGAGGTCGCTCAATAACTGCACCATCTCGGCTTGGGCAAGCCGCTCGTTGGCCTTGATCGCCATCTTGCACGAGGCCAGGACAAAGACTTCGTCCCTCGCCTGGCGGAGCGGCCCTTTGTCGCCCTCAGCCACCGCGTCCGCAATGTCGGCCAACAGCTCCATCGGCCTTGCCCCACGCCATAGCGCCGGGACGGCCCTAACGAGGAAAGACTCACCGCCGAACGGCTCGATCTCGAACCCGATCGAGCGCAGGTCATCGAGCCGTTCTGCAAAGAGGCCCGCGATGCGCTTCTCCAAATGGAAGGTCTCCGGTTCGAGCAGTCTCTGGGTCTCGACCGCGCCGGAGCCCCGGGTCTCGAGAAGCCGCTCATAGAGGATTCGCTCGTGCGCGACGTGCTGGTCAATGAGAAGCAGCCCCTGCCAGTTCTCAGCCAGGATAAAAGTGTCTTCCATCTGCCCAATCACCCTCAAACCATGGAGGAACTCGGGGAGGTCTGACGCGTCCGGCGGCGGGGCGGGCAGCTCGGAAGCCTCTCCCGGTTCCAGCGGGGACTGGGCGAGGATCGCGGCCCGAAATGCCGACTGCCCTCCGCTCCTGTGTTGGGGAAGGTGCCAAGCGTCGGAGCCCGGCAGCCCACGCGCAGCCGCCAACGCGCGGTCTGCCAGCTCGACCGCCTCGACCCGCGGCACCATGCCGTGGGCGAGCAGCGCCTCGGAGACTGCGCGGCTTACCGCGCCGAACACTCCTCGCTCGTTCTGGAACTTGACCTCGCTCTTGGTGGGCGAGACATTGACGTCCACCGTCGCGGGGTCTACTTGGACGTCCAGGAAGACCAAGGGATATCGCCGCTCCGGGGTCAGCGAGCGAAACGCAGAGTCGACCGCGGCCGTAAGTAGCCGAGAGCGGACGGGGCGCCCGTTCACCGAGAACCATTGGAGCGAACGGGTCGGCTTGGTGAAGTGTGGCGGGCTGACGAGGCCCACGACCCTCGCCGTGCCGCCATAGCCGTCGACCGGGATCAGGCCCCGGGCCGCGTCTTGACCGGCGGCGGCAGCCGCCGCGTCCTCGACCGAGCCCGTCCCCGGCGCGAACAGTGCCTCGGATCCTCCGTGCAGGACGCGGAACCGAACCTGGGGCCGGGCGATCGCAAGTCGCGCCACGGTCTCTACTGCATTATTGAGCTCCGTGGCGTCCGACTTGAGGAACTTCAACCGGGCCGGCGTATTGAAGAAGAGGTCGGCAATCTCGGCCTTCGTGCCAGACGGCCCCGCGGCGGGGCCAGAGTGGAGCGTCTCGCTCCCCTCGCCCTCGATGCGCCATCGGGCAGACCCTGGTTCCCCGCTCTCGATCGCCCACCGGCTCACCGATGCGATGGAGGGCAAGGCCTCACCGCGAAACCCGTAGGTCCCGACTTGGCCCAAGTCGGCAACGGTCCGGATCTTGGAGGTCGCATGGCGCCCAAGGGCGGCTGCCAGGGCCTCACGATCCATGCCGTGCCCGTCGTCCTCGACCGAGACTAGGCTGCGCCCAGAGTCCTCGAGCACGACTGTCACGACTGTCGCGCCCGCGTCCAGCGCGTTCTCCACGAGCTCCTTCACCACCGCGGCCGGCCGCTCCACTACCTCGCCCGCCGCGATCTGGTTCACGGTGTGGGGGTCGAGGAGCCGGATCGAGGCTCTGCCTGGACTACCTGGCCCTGGTGATTGTTCCGGGGTGGGCTCGGGGGGCATGTGCATTAGAACTCGCGCCTCCGACAATGATACTGGCGAAGGGGCGGGCGTGCCCCGGTACGCCCAGGGCACAACATGTTCGCGTTCATCGGAATCATCGTCGGCGTCATCGCGACGATGGCCGGCTATGTGATGCACGGTGGAAACATCGGCATCTTGATCCAGCCAACCGAGGCGATCATCCTGTTCGGTGCCGCGTTCGGCATCTTCCTCGGCTCGAACGGCATGACGATGGTCCAAAAGGCGATCAAGGCGATCACCGGGATCCTCAAGCCGCCGGCCTCCAAGGCGCAGTACCTCGAGCTTCTCAAACTCATGTACCAGCTGTTCACCTTGGCCCGCAAGGAGGGACTCCTCGGTCTTGAGAAGCACGTTGAGAACCCTGAGGAGAGCGAGCTGATGAAGAGGAGCCCGACGTTCCTCGGCAACCATCACGCGCTCCACTTCTTCTGCGACACGATGAAGGTCGTCCTCACCGGTGCGGTCAGCCACTACGATCTGAACGACCTGATGGAGCTCGACCTCGACACTGCCCACGCCGAGGAGCACGGGCCGGTCGAGGCCATCCAGAACGTCGCCGACGCCATGCCCGCCGTCGGTATCGTCGCTGCGGTGCTCGGCATCATCATCACGATGCAGAAGATCGGCGGAGACCCGTCGGCCGTCGGCCATTCGGTCGCGGTCGCCCTGGTCGGCACCTTTGCCGGAATCTTCCTCGGGTACATCGTCTTCGCACCCCTGGCCAAGGCCATTGACAACAAGAACAAGGCGAACGCCAGCTATATGAACTGTATTCGCTACGCCTTGCTGAGCTTTGCCCGCGGCGAGTCTCCGATCACCTGCGTCGAGTTCGCCCGCCGCAGCATCGAGCCGATGTCGAGGCCTGGATTCGTAGAGATGGAGACGGTCGTCAAGGAGAAGGAGGCCGCATAGGCGATGGCTGATGGGCCGATCGTCATTATCAAGAAGAAGGGAAAGCACGCCCACGGCCACCATGGCGGGGCGTGGAAGGTCGCCTATGCCGACTTTGTCACGGCCATGATGGCGTTCTTCATGGTCATGTGGATCATGGGCATGTCGCAAGAGGAACGCGACATCATCCAGGGGTATTTCAACGACCCGCTCGGCTTCACGTCCTCGCCTCCCCAGGCGAAGATGAACATCCTGCCCGAGACCGGCCCGACGCGATCGAAGGGGGCAGGCAAGGGTACTGAGATGCAAAAGGAGGCAGACTCGGCCGAGATCGAGCGGGCCGCCTCGGAGGTTCGCACGGAAGTCCGAGAAGACCCCGCACTCGCCGGGATGCAGGCCGAAGGCTCGCTCGATGTCGCCATCACTGCCGAGGGTCTCAAGATCAGCCTGAGCGAGAGCGAATCCAACAGCGAACTTTTCTTCAAGCTGGGGAGCACCGAGGTCCAGCCTGCGGCCAGGACGGTCTTGGGCCGCCTCGCCCCGGTCTTGGCCAAGCTTGGCCGACCGATCATGGTGGACGGGCATACCGATGCACGCCCGCTGAGCCGGGGAGGCTACGACAACTTCGACCTGAGCCACGGCCGCGCGAACGCGGTTCGACACGTGCTTCTCGACGGCGGCGTCTCGGACGCCCAGATCACCGCCGTGCGGGGCTTCGCCGCTCGGCGACCCCGCCGCCCGGAAGACCCGAACTCCTTTGCTAACCGAAGGGTGGAGATCCTCCTTCCCTTCGAGGACTTCAGCGAGCCCGTCGCCCGTCCTGCAACCGGCCCGCTCGGGTCGGAGATCCAAGGAATCTTCAGGTTTCCCGGGCAAGAGTAGGCTTGGCGAGAGCCGAACCACCTTCCTGGCACGTCGTAAGGGCGTGGTGCACACGGAGGTGGACCTATGGCAATGATGAGCGACGAGCTCTATCAACTCAACATCGCAAAGATCGTGGTGATCGACGTTACGGACGACTATCGGCTCTTGATGGATCCGCCCTTGCCCAACGACTGGTACCCGGTGCTCAAGGAACTCTGCGTGCCGGCCTACGACTTGGAGCGTTGGCTTCAAGAGGGCACGCTCGTAGAGGGATACCTTTACGATTGGCACACCGGACCCGTGGACGACGACGGTCCGTACTATGTGGGCGTGGTGGACCAAGGCCTCGCTCGAGAATCCCTCCCACATTGAGCGCTCGCCGCGTCCTGGGGATCGACCCCGGCCTGGGACGCATGGGCTGGGCCGTCGTCGCCCGCGAAGGGTCTGCGGTCACGCCCGTCGCCTTCGGCCTCATCGAGACCAAGCCGGGGCATATCGGCTCGCGTCTCAGCCAGATCGGCGAGGAGGTCGCGGCGGTCTGCCAAGAGCACAAGCCGACAGCCGCGGCCCTGGAACGGCTCTTCTTCACCAAGAACCAGACGACCGGCCTCGACGTCGCCAAAGCGGCCGGGGTTGCCCTGTCCAAGATCTATGAGGCGGGTATCGAGGCGGTGGAGATGACGCCGTCCCAGGTGAAGCAGGCCGTCACCGGCAACGGCCGGGCGACCAAGGAGCAGGTCGCGTTCATGGTGACCCGGCTTCTGAGTCTGGCCCAGCCCCCGAAGCCCGACGACGTGGCCGACGCCCTGGCCGTGGCTCTCGCCGAGGCGCTCTACCAGCGCCGCTAGGCCGACCAGACCCTGCCTTCGCGCACCTCGGAGGCACCAAAAAGGCCCGGCTGAACGATCGGCACCTCCATACTCAGAAACTCCTCCAGGCTTGCCCCGCCCGGCTCCGCGATCGGCTTCGCGCCGAGCGCCAGCAAGGATCCCTCGCCGCCCCCCACGCCTTCGGGCACTCCCACGACCGCGAGCCTTCGGCGCAATGCGTCCAACGCACCGGCCCACGTCCCTCCAACCCCAAGGCGAGGCTGCACCGCGACCGCCCTCTTGCCCAAAGCATAGACGAGCGCGTTGCGCTCCAAGGCCTGGCCCGCGCTGAACGGCGCACCGGGAGGGCAGGCGCTGAGATGGGTGACGCCCTCTTGGCGCGGGACGGATTCCAGGCCGCAGGGGGCTATCTCGAGCATCCTTCCCGCCCCGCCGCACCGGATCGCCGCGGTCGTCGCCAGTTGATCCACACCGTGGCAGCCCCCGCTCACGATCGAGCACCCTGCCTGAAGGGAGCCCTCGACGATCTCAGCCACGAATCTGGCGGCGACGGGGCTCGGCAGCCTGCTCCCTGCGATGCCGAGAACAGGCCCGCCCGGCATCTCGCCTCGCAGCCAAAGCGCCGGAGGCGCGAAGCTCCCCAAGGACTCTCGCCAGCCAGCCGGATAGCTTGGGCACGCCGCCGTCAGTACGCACCCCGTCTCGACGAGACGGACGCCAGACTCCGCGAGGCCCGGCTCTGCGAGGACGTCTGCCTCGTCAACCAGGCCCGAGGCCCGCAAGACGCGGGCGGCCGAGCCTAACGACGGCGCGGCCGAGCACAGGACGGAGACGACGCGGGGCCACTTGCGCCTTGCCGGCGGCCAAGGCCGCTCCAGGCCACGCAAGTACAGGGCGGCGAGGCACGCCCGAACCGCCAGAAGCTCCCCCCGCTCCATGCCAGGCATCTTACCGCCGCAGTAGAATCCACCTTCGCCCGCCATGCTCAAGCACTCCCGACTCACGTTCGACCGCGTCCGCCAGTTCCTCAAGGACGATGTGGCAGCCCGAATCGTCGTCCACGAGGCACCAATCTTGGCCGAGCTGGACCTCGGAGAGGGATATTTCTCGGTCGAGCCAGGCTATTGCTGGGGGCCTGCCTACTCTCCAGGGCGGTACCGGATCAAGCCCCGAGTGCCCAAGGAGTGGGCTGGCCTAGAGTGCGGAGTCTGCCACGGACCTGCGACGGTCTGGGGCACGACCGAGACGCCGTGCGAGTCCACCGTGTTCCAAGACGGCGAGGCGATCGGGGGACTCGACTTCGCCCACCCTTACCTGCGTCTCGTCGAAAAGGCTGCCGGCGGCGAGAGGTTCAAGCTCGAGCTCGCAACCTACGCCCGGAACGCCGAGACCACCGTTCATGGCCGAGAGAAGCCGCGGACGGAGCTGCCCCAAGAGTTTTTCGGGTTCCGGCTTCTCGCGGTGGACGCCGAAATGCACGCCCTGGCCCACGATGTGGCGTTTGGGATCAGCCTCGCCGAGGTGCTGGGGCTCGACGACCCCGTGGGCGCCCCTATCCTCCGCGCCCTGAACGATGTCGCGAACCAGTTCCGAACCGACCGGCGCAACAACGTGGGAAGGTGCCGCAAGATCCTCCGCGAGGCGATCGAGGCAGGGGGGCCGAGGATCGCACACCAGGTCACGGCGCTCGGTCATGCCCACCTGGACACTGCCTGGCTCTGGCCCCTCTCTGTGACCCGGCTCAAGATGGCGCACACCACGGCAGTGCAGCTCAGCCTGATCGAGAGGTATCCGGACCACGTGTTCGTCCACTCACAGGCGAGCCAGTACGAGTGGCTCGAAGAAGAGCACCCTGCGCTCTTCGAACGAGTCCGCAAGGCGGCTAAGCGCGGGCAGTGGGAGCCGCTCGGCTCCATGTGGGTCGAGGCCGACTGCAACCTCCCCAGCGGAGAGTCGCTCGTCCGCCAGTTCCTCTATGGCAAGCGGTACTTCCGCGAGCGATTCGGGCTCGACACGAAGGACATGTGGCTGCCCGACGTCTTCGGGTACTCGGCCGCCCTGCCCCAGATCTTACGAAAGTTCGGGATCCACAGCTTCGTCACCCAGAAGCTCAGCTGGAACCAGTTCAACAAGATCCCCCACCACACCTTTTGGTGGAAGGGCATTGACGGCACCTCGGTGTGGGCCCACTTTCCGCCTGCCGACACCTACACCGGGGACGGCACCCCCAAGCAGATCCTCGAAGGAATCCGCAAGTACAAGGACCATGCGCGGAGCGACCACTCCCTCTACGTGTTCGGCTTCGGAGACGGCGGAGGAGGGCCGACCGAGGGGCAAATCGAGATGGTTCGCAGGGCACGCCTTGCACCCGGGATGCCAGAGATGCCGCCGAAGCGCACTGCAGCCCAGTTCTTCCGGGAGTCTCTCGAGGACGCCGGGGACCTGTGCACCTGGAACGGCGAGCTCTACTTCGAGCTCCACCGCGGCACCTACACAAGCCAAGCCGCGAACAAGGCGGCCAACCGGTACAGCGAGATGCTTTTGCGCGATGCGGAGACCCTGGCTTGCATGGCCCACGGCACGGCAGACTCCCATCCCCAGGCGGCATTGGAGGCGGCGTGGAAGACCGTGCTGCTGAACCAGTTCCACGATATCATCCCCGGCTCATCGGTCAAAGAGGTCTATTCTGACAGCGCCAAGGACTACGCGGAGGTCGCGAACGTGGGCGAGGGGATCGTCCGGGAATGCCTGCGAAGCCTGGGGGCCAAACTGGGAACCGACTGGGCTGCCCGCCCCTACGTACTCTTCCAAAACTCGGTCGTTGGCGGCCAGTGCCGCGTTCCCTGGGAGGGTGAGGAGGCACCGGCGTCGGTCGAGTGCGGCTCCGAGCGTGTGCCTGTCCAGGCGATCGAGGACGAGGACGGCAAGGCAATCGTCTTTGCCGTGCCCGAGCCGGCGCTCGCGGCGGTGGCAGTCGCGGACTTTAGCGAGAACGCCCCGAGCTTCTTGCCGCGACTGAGTGCAAGCCCGAGGAGGCTCGAGAGCGAGGAGTGGTCGGTGAGGTTCGACGGCAACGGGCATATCTCGAGCATTACCTCGCTCGATGACGACCCGATCGAGTTTGTCCGCCCGGGAGCACTGGCCAACGTCTTCCAGATGTTCGAAGACAAACCTCTCTTTTGGGACGCCTGGGATATCGACCTCTACTCCTTGGAGACCGGACGGGACATGCTGCGGACCGAGAGCTTTGAGCTAGTCGAGAAGGGCCCGGCGAGGGTCGCGGTCGAGCTCGTCAAGAAGCTGGGAGCCAGCACGCTTCGGCAAAGGATCAGCCTCGGGCCGACCCCTGGGATCCGGTTCGACACTTGGGTGGACTGGCACGAAAACGAGAAGTTGCTGAAAGTCTTGTTCCCGCTCAACATCAACACGCTCCGGGCCACCTGCGAGATCCAGTTCGGCCATGTGGAACGTCCCACCCACCGAAACACCTCCTGGGACATGGCCCAGTTCGAGGTCTGCGCCCAAAAATGGGTGGACATGAGCGAGGGCGGCCATGGAATCGCGCTGCTCAATGACGGCAAGTACGGCCACGACTTCCTGGACGGAGACTTGCGGCTCACGCTTCTTCGAAGCCCGAAGGCACCCGACCCCGAATGCGACATGGGCCGGCACCGTTTCACCTATAGCCTCCTTCCCCACTATGGCGGGCTCCAGCAGAGCGACGTCGTGGCAGCCTCGTATGCCTTGAACGCAAGGGCCTGGGCGGAGCCGCTCGCACTCCACAAAGGGGACGTGACCGCGATGCCCAAGCTGGTGGCGAGCAGCGACCGTAGCCTCGTCGTCGAGACGATGAAGCTCGCTGAGGACGGCCGTTCCTTGATCGTCCGGCTCTATGAGTGCCACAACACTCGGGGTACTGCCGCGATCCGTTGCGCCCTCCCCGTCCGCAAGGCTTATCTGGCCGATCTAGACGAAAACCCGATCCAGCCACTCGAGTTGAGCGAGGGTGCGCTCCATGTGCCCTTCCGCCCGTTCGAAATCGTGACCCTTTCCCTGGAGCTCTGAGCCGCCGAGGTAGAACCGTGGTATGGGCGAGAACATGGAGAAGTTCAGGCACCTGGACGGTAGCGAGGCCGTGGTGGAGCTTCCGTACGTACGGATCGTGTTCCAGCACGGGAACCCCGCCGAAGTCGGCCAGAACGGCTGCCGGATCGAGGACGTGATTGACGTGCTGGTCAACAAGCTACTGGATTTCCAAGGCCGCGACCTCGGGTGCGAGGAGAACGCGACAGCCCTCTACCACTTGGAAATGGCACGCGAGGCGTTGGTGCTCCGGCGCCGGCGCAGGGAGCAGCAAGGCCTGCTCGGTGTCAAAGAAGCGCACTCGGCGAACTAGCCGAGGAACTGGTAGCCGACCCCGCGTACCGTAACGAGCCGATTCGGGGCCGACGGATCCTTTTCGATCAGCTTCCTCAGCCAGCGGACATGTACGTCCACGGTCCGGTCCGTCACAAACGCGTCCTGGCCCCAGACGCGGTCAAGGATCTGGGCCCGGCTGAACACCTGACTGGGGTTCGAGGCAAGGAAGTGCAGGAGGGCAAACTCCTTGGGCGAGAGCTTCAGCGTTTTCCCCCCTAGCTCCGCCGTGTGACTCCGCGGGTCGATCTTCAGGTCACCGGACTCCACGGTTTGGTCGGGCCGGAACCCACGGGTACGCTGGAGAACCCTCGCCACCCGGATCGTAAGCTCCTTGAGCGAGAACGGCTTGACCACATAGTCGTCGCCTCCCGCCTCCAGCCCAGCGATCCTGTCGTCGTCGCTCGATCGGGCGCTGAGGAAGATCACCGGGGTCTCGGAGTCCCGGCGGACAGCCTTGCACAGGTCGAGCCCCGATCGCTGCGGGAGCATGACGTCCACGACCATCAAGTCCGGCTGGAACTTGCGGAAGAGACGAAACCCCTCCTCGGCTGAACCCGCCGTGAACACCGAGTACCCTTCCTTGCGGAGGCGGCCTTCGACCGCCTCGAGGATGCCGGGCTCGTCGTCCACGACCACGACTTTCATTGGGCTACGATAATCTCGACGTTTGCCCGCGGCACGGTCACGTCCCGACCGTCGTCCAATTGGGCGCGCAAGACGCGCACTTCCGCTCCGGAGTCCACCTTGACCAGGGTCGAAGGCAAGTCAGTCACCTTGCCGAGCAGCCCAAAGTACGGCTCGCGAATCACACGGATCGAGACCCCGATCTCGAGCGCGCCTCCGCTTGCCCCTTCCTCGGCGACGTTGCCCGAGCCAGTCTCGAGCGGCACGATGACTTCTGGCCGGATCACGCCTGCGCGGATCTGGGTCGCGCCGTTGATGCTCGCGTCCTTGCCCTCGAGCGACTGGAGGAGCTCGAACGTCCGCCCGGCCATGTTCAGGACGCCAAATCCTTCGGTGCAGACCAGCGTGAGCGCGATCTGCTCCTGTCCGGTGATCGCCACCCCGATGTCGTATCCGAGGAACTTGGTGAGGTCCACGTCCTTAACCGCACCGACCACGATCCCCGCCGCGCCGCTCCGCACTGCAGCCTCGATCGCCTCGTAGGTCACGCCAGAACCGCCGACCAGGATCTTGCCTTGGTCGTCGTCTCGGACGTCCGATGCCTGCAATACTAGGTCCGGGCCTGCCACTGCGACTCGGATGAGTCCGTGCCGCTCGCCCCCGACGCCGAAGATGCCTTGCACCATCGCCCCTCGGGTCTCAACGACGGCCCCTTCGTTGGGTTCGACCTCGCTGATTGTTCCAGCAATATATGCGCCTACCTCGACAGGGACGGACGGCTCGCGAACCAAGACGTGGCCGGTCACCTCACTGACGGCCTCGATCACGCCTGCCACGTCGGAGAACGCCTGGCTCTTGAAGAGCTTGCCGAAAATGCCCTTGGTCTCCGCGACAAGCTGGCCGGGTTCCACGCCGTCACCGACCTGGACCAGCATGAATGAAGAGACCTCGCGGGCCTCGACTCCGAGCTTTTCGTTGAGGCGGATCGTCTGCAGGGGGCCGGGCAACATTGCCCTTGCGACCACCTGGGTCGGGCCCACCTTGTCTCCTACGCTCACGAGCACGTCGCCCTCGATGGGGAGGCGCCTTCGGCGATGGACGACGATGTCGCGAGTGACGGTCAGACCTGGCGTGTATGCGCTTCCCATGGTTCGTTCAGGGGACCCGGTTCGGGTTGCCCGGAGTATAGCATGGGCTCATCCGGCCGTTCTCCCGGGCGGGGCCGGAGTATCCTGCCGCCCGTGAAGGCAATCGCCAAGCTCCGCCCAGAACCTGGGCTGGAGCTGACCGAAGTAGAGGAGCGCGAGCCGAGAGCGGGCGAGGTCAAGCTCAAGGTAGAGCGGGCCTCGATCTGTGGCACCGACCTCCACATTTACCAGTGGGACGCCTGGGCGGCGGGCCGAGTCGTGCCACCCCGTGTCGTCGGGCATGAGATCTGCGGCCGGATCACGTCGATCGGGGAGGGGGTCACCGACCGGGAACTCGGCCAGCTGGTCTGCACCGAGTCCCACATCGTGGACCCCGAGGATCCTGACCTGAGCGAAGGGCTTGGGCACGTCGCCCGATCTACCCGGATCCTCGGAGTGGACGTAGACGGCGGGTTTGCCGAGTCGCTCGTCATCCCAGCCGCCAATGCGAGACCGGTACCTTCGGGCGTTGATCCGTCGGTGGCAAGCATGATGGACGCCCTTGGCAACGCGGTGCACACCGTCATGGCCGGGCCTGTGGGCGGGCTAACGATCCTCATCACGGGCCTGGGCCCGATCGGTCTCTTCGCGGTCAAGGTCTGCCAGGCGCTCGGAGCCTCGTGCGTGATTGGGACGGAGGTAAGCCCCTACCGTCGCAAGCTTGCCGAGAGCATGGGAGCCACCGCGGTGATCGACCCGACTTCCACGGACGCCCTGTGCGAGGTTCTCAAGATCGCCCCTGGGGGAGTGGACGCCGTGCTCGAGATGAGCGGGCATCCGTCGGCGCTCGACCTTGCCATCAACTCTGTCCGTCCGGGAGGTCGAATCAGCCTTCTGGGCGTCTCGGGGCAAAACCGTCTTGAGGTGGAGACGAACCAGATCGTCTTCAAGGGCCTGACGATCCAGGGCATCGTCGGGCGCAGGCTTTGGGAGACCTGGGAGCAGATGGACTTCTTGTTCACGCACTGCAACCTGGACGTTTCCGAGATCGTCACCCACACGATGCACTACACCGAGGTCACCCAAGCCATGGAGGTCCTCGCCTCCGCACAAGCCGGAAAAATCGTTCTCGAGTTCTAGTCGGCGGGATGCGCTCGACCGCCCCAAAGCCCCTCTCGATCCCCGGGTTCCGAAACCTGTGGATAGGCCAGACCGCCTCCCAACTCGGGGACGCGATCTACGCGCTCGTGTTCGTCTTCATGGCGAGCAAGGTCGCTGGGAGGGCGGACATCGTCGGGATCGTCGCGGCGCTCACCGCGCTCCCGTTTCTGCTCTTCGGGCCGTATGCCGGAGTCATGGCCGACCGGGTCGACCGTCGACTCCTCATGCTCGGCGCAGACCTCGCCAGCACCGCAGTCCTCCTCACCTTCGCCGTCTATGTATGGCTCTCGCCGGTTCCGTCGGTCATCGTGATCGCCGCATCTGGATTCGTGCTCTCCTCGATCAACGTTTTCTTCCTGCCCGCACGGTCTGCCGCGATTCCGCGGCTCGTCCCTCCAGAGACCCTTAACGCGGCCCTCGCGTTCTCGAACGCGACGATGAGTTTGATCCATAGCGTCGGAGTCGCGGCGGGCGCGATTGTCCTGGGCCCGATCGAGCAGGCAAACCCTGCGATGTTCTTCGTATTCGCAGTGCTCCTCAACGCGGCGACGTTCGTCGTCAGCGCTTTCTTTGTCTACAAGGTCCCTGCAGTGCCGCCGACGACACGGGAGACAGCGGCAACGGCCCGGCAAGACCTGGTCGAGGGTCTCCGACTCGTCGCGGGCGAACCGCTTCTTCGCATCGCCTTTCCCGTGAGCCTCCTCCTCAACCTGGCGGTCTCGGGTTTCTTCGTCGTGTACATCCGCACGAACGAGGCATGGTTCGACGGCTCGTTCGCGACGATCAGCTGGCTTGAGTTCGGCTTCCTGTTCAGCATGGTGCTCGGATCCCTTTTGGCCGGCAACGCAAAGATTCGCCGGCCAGGCGTCGCATTCACGACGGCGATGGCGATTGTCGGGCTCGCGGTAGCGGCCATGGGCTTTGCCCAAAACTTCTGGGTGTACTTCGCCCTCAACGTCGCCTGCGGCATAGCCCTACCGTTCGGCACCTTGCCGATGATGACGTACATCGGAACCGCGATCCCCGACGAATACCGCGGGCGGGTCAGTTCCGTCTCCGCTATGCTCTCCGCAGGCGTCCAACCGATCGGATTGGCCGCCACGGGAGCCATGATCCAGACCCTCGGCCTGGTGCGGCTTTACTTCATCATGGGCGGTGGCATGTTCGGGGCCGCTGTCATCGGCCTCGGCAACCGTGGGTACCGCGAATCCGAGACGCCTCAAGCCTCGAACGAGCGCAGCGAGGAATAAACCCGCTGGATCGAATCCGCGACCTCGTCGAACCTCTGGCTCAGACGGGAAAACGTAGGTGCCATGTCTGAGTACGGCCGATGTTCGAAGAGGGAGGCGACGTAGTACGACTCCTTCCCCAGCTGACGATAGGCGGACGGGCTGCCTCCCAACACGCGCGGGTTGGCACCGCTCCAGAAGAGGACGTAGTCGCCGATCTTGACCCGGGCCGCCCTCTCCACGTCAAACGACTCGGCACGAAGGTTGACTTCGCACCACTCGATGAGCTCCACGACACTGGAGACGCGTTGGCCGTCTGGAGAGAGCAGGTCGAGCCGCGAGTCCACGCGCAAGGAGTCCACGAGGAGCATCAGTACGTAATCCTCCACGTCCTCCGTGACCGGACCGTCCAGGCCGGCAAACGCGTCCTGCAACAGCTCCCGGAACAGAGCCTTGATTCTCGAGTCGTCTGGTATTGGTAGTTGGGGCATCGTGCCTTGATATCCCTTGACAGTTCCTGACAGTTCGAAGGTTCCAGGAATCTCGTGCCAGACGATCCGCAATTGTGCCAGATGCGCCGATACCCGGCATAATGAAGGCAGAGTGCAGCCGGCCACGGATCCCTACGCGAGGGAGACGAGGCGAGCCACGTGGTGGATCGTCGCGGGCTGTCTCGTGCTCGCCGGGCTGCTGGTCTTCGGGTTCGGTGCAGGTGGCCCACTCGCCCTCTTGGGCGGCACACGCGGTGAGGTCGCCAGGACGGGACAGCAGACTCCGGGCGACGCACTGAGATCCGGTGCCGAGGTTCCCCCTCCCGTGCTCCGAACCGAGGGCAGCCCCGGCATCGCCCTGGAAGACCGCCAGAAGACGATGCCCGCAGACGTCCGGGCGTGGCTGGAACATCTGGAGAGAGCTGAGCGAAGGCGCGTCTCCCTCGCCACAGATCAATTGTCTGCCGCGATGGTCTCTCTCGCGACCCTGCAGGGCCTGGGAGGGGCAGAGAAGATGTTGCAGGACCTTCTCACCGACGACCCGACCGGGCCAGACCCTGAGCCTCCCACCACAGGCGTCGTAGAGGACGCCGCCTCGGGTGAGTCCGACTGGCGGGCGCTCCGAAAGGAGTTCGACCAACTCCCGCCTCCGGCGGAGTGCGTACCGATTAGGAACGCCTACGTCCGCGCCCTTGCGGAAACTGCAGCCATGATCGCGGAGATCCGTGGTGCGATCGCATCTGCCTCCAGCGACCCCCAAGCGGCCATCGCCGCCCTGAACAAGCTCAAGGGAACCAGTTCTGGCCGCATCGACGTTGCGGCGGGCGAGGCAGACCGGGGAGTCGGCGAAGTCTGCAGCCGGTACTCGACCCCCAAGTGGTTCTCGGTCAACGAAGACGTGGGCGGCGGTGCGATGTCAAAGCTGGGCGGCTTCTAGAACAGACTCGGAGAGATCAGCTCGCGGGCGTTGGCGATCGCGCCCTCGCCGATTTCCTTGCCGCCGACGAGCCTGGCAATCTCCGCGACCCGCTCCTCGCCTTCCAGTTCCGTGATCGCCGTCGTCGTGCGCCCAGCGTCTACTCGCTTGCTCACGGAGAGGTGCCGGTCGGCACGTCCCGCGATTTGGGCGAGATGGCTGATCGCGATGATCTGGCGTTCTCGGCCCATGGCCTGGAGCGCGGCACCGGTCGAGACCGCTGCCTTGCCGCTCAGGCCCGTGTCAATCTCGTCAAAGACCATGGTCGGAACCCCGGCCCGGCCCGCAGTGACCGACTTGACCGCGAGCATCAGCCGGGACGCCTCGCCTCCGCTCGCAACCCGCTCCATCGGCTGGTCCGGCTCGCCTGGGTTTGCGCAGAACAGAAAGCGCAGCTCGTCCGCACCTGTCTCTGAGGGTTCTGCCCTGGCAATGGACACATTGAACCTGGCTTCGGACATGGCTAGATCTCTGACCATCTCTGTGACCAGTTGCGAAAACTTCTCGGCACCATTCTCGCGGGCCGCGCTCATCGCGCGGCAAGCCGACTCTAGTCTCGCCTCTGCGGCGCACAGCGCCTCTTTGAGGCCCGCGGACGTGCCTTCGCAGTTCTCTAAAGCGGCGAGCTCCTCCACCATCTCGGAGTACCGCCTCAGCACCGCCTCTTCGTCCCCACCGAGCTTTCGGCCGAGGGCGAGCACGGCTTCCAAGCGTTCCGCAGTCGCCTCGAGCACCGCCGGGTCTGCCTCGATGGCCTCGCGCTCGGCACGGAGGCTCGCCACCGCCAGCCGGACGGCATCTCCCGCATCCGAGAGTTGGGCGATGGGCTCCTCTAGACCAGGCGCGTCCTCAATGCGAGGCTCAAGCCGGCGGGCCGCGTTTGCAAGGACGTCCGCGGCCGAGCCCTCCCGGTCCGCCAACACCTCGATTGCCTCGGAGAGCGCCTCGAACAGCCGGCCCGCGTTCTGACCCCGGTGAAGCTTCGCCTTGAGTTCGGCAGCCTCTCCTGGTCGGGGCGAGACTGCCTTAATCTCCTCGATCTGGAACCGAAGATAGGCGATAGACTTCTCCCGCTCCTCCGCGCCGATTCGTAGCGACTCGAGGCGACGGCGCAAGGAGTCGAACTCTTTCCACGTGGTCGAGACCTCGTCCCTCAGCCCGCACTCGCCGAGCCAATCATCGAAGAACTCAAGCTGACGCGCAGGGACGAGCAGTGACTGGTGTTGATGCTGGCCGTGCAGGTCGACCAGCTCGGAGCCCACCGACTTGAGCGCACCCAGAGTCGTGGGCCTGCCGTTTGCTCGAGCAGCGGAGCGCCCGTCAGCAGTGACCTCGCGTACGAGGACGAGCCTCCCTTCCTCAAGCTCGATCCCGAGCTCCTCGCAGACCGAGATCGCCCGAGGACAGTCCTGAAGGTCGGCGGCTAGCGTGACCGTCGCCTTCGATGCGCCGGCCCGTACCAGCCCGGCGTCGGCCCTGGCGCCCAGTGCGAGCCCGAGCGCGTCAGCGACGAGAGACTTGCCCGCCCCGGTCTCCCCGGTCAGTACTGTAAGGCCTGGACCAAGCTCGATTGAGGCGTGCTCGATCACTGCGAGCCCCTCAACAACCAGCTCACGCAGCATCTCTCTCTCTATGGACGTACGCCGCCCGTCCAGAAGCGCGGATCGGAACTTCTGGCCCCTGCATGAAGCTAGCTTCCCCATAATCGGGCCATGTCCACCGCACTCTCGCCCGCCGCCGAAGGCGTCCGATGGAATCTCGGTTCGCTCTTCCACGGCACGGACGACCCCAAGATCCTAGAGACCTGGCGCGACTGCAACGCAAGGGCAGAAGCTTTCGCAGAAAAGTACCGCGGAAAGATCGAACCTGGAACTATGACGCCTTCCGAGCTGCTCGAGGCGATCCGGGAGTACGAGTCCCTCGCCTCAGAATCCAGCAAGCCCGTTCACTATGCGAACCTGAGGTTTGCCGCCGACACCTCGGACGCGTCGCTGGGTGCTTTCTTGCAGGCGCAAATGGAGGAGTCGAGCCGACTTCGTGTGAAGCTACTCTTCTTCGGCCTGGAGCTCATGGGGGCGCCAGACGCGTGGTCCGAGACGATGCTCGCCGACCCGGTGCTTGCGAACTACTCCCACTATCTCGGCGAGGTGCGCAAAGCGGCGCCGCACCGGCTCACCGAGCCGGAGGAGCGGCTCCTCGAACTGACTGCGAACACGGGGTGCCGAGCCTGGGTCCGGCTCCATGACGAACTGACGAGCAACCACGTCTACCGGTACCAGGCTCCGGGAGAGAGCGAGGTCGTCGAGCTCGCCCAGGAAGAACTCCTCGACAAGCTCCGCGACCCGAACCGCGATGTCAGGGTTGCAGCCGCCAACTCCCTGAGCCAGGGCCTCCGGGAGCTGCAGCGGCCCTCGGTCTTCCTTTATAACACCCTGCTCGCCGACAAGGCCCTCGATGACGAGCTCCGTAAGTACATCGAGCCCGAGGACTCCCGCCACCTCGAGAACGAGCTGGACGCAGAGACGGTGGACATCGTCATGCAGCTTTGCAAGGAGCGCGCCGACCTCGTCGAGCGGTACTACCTGGCCAAGCGGACTCTTCTCGGCTTGCCCGAACTCACCCACGTCGACCGCTATGCTCCGCTTGCCGAGACCAAGCGAACGGTCTCGTGGGAAGAGGCGAAGGAAATCGTCCTTGAATCGTTTGGCAGTTTCAGCCCGGCGATGGCTGAAGTAGCGCGGGAATTCTTCGAGAAGTCTTGGATCGATGCCGAGCCGAGGCCCGGCAAGTCGGGCGGAGCCTTTTGCAACTACAACACGCCAGACACCCACCCCGTGCTTTTCCAGACCTATCTGGGAAGCTCGGACGATGTGATGACCCTCGCCCACGAGATGGGGCACGGCATCCATGGCGCGCTGAGCCGCGCCCAGACAGCGCTGAACTTCAACGGCACGCTTCCCCTGGCCGAGCTCGCCTCGATTTTCGGCGAGATGCTGGTCTTCGAGCGGCTCGTTGGTGAGGCAGACGATGAGGAACGACTTGCGCTCTATGGGGCCAAGATCGAGGGAATCTTTGCTTCGGTCCACCGTCAGTCGGCAATGTTTCGCTTTGAGCAGAGGTGCCACAGGAAGCGCCGCGAGGAGGGCGAGCTGGCGGCCGAGGACTTCGGGGACATCTGGCAAGAAGAGCTCCAGTCCATGTTTGGCAAGGGACTCACCCTCGGGGAGCAGCACCGAGTCTGGTGGGAGTATGTCGGGCACTTCGTCTTCGCGCCGTTCTATGTCTATGCCTATTCGTTCGGCGAGCTTCTGACCCTGGGCGTGTACGACTTAGCCAAGAAGGAGGGGTCCGGCTTCGCCAAGAAGTACGTGGGCGTGCTCGAGCTGGGAGGAAAGGAGACGCCGCAGGAGCTCATGGAACGGCTTGGAGTCGACCTACGGTCCCGCGAGTTCTGGCAGGGCGGCTTCCGGGCGATCGAGGCGATGGTCTCCGAGTTTGAGAGGCTTGCACACGTAGTGCGGCCGTCTAGATAGTCGTGCGCCGCCGGACCAAGATTGTCGCCACGCTCGGTCCCGCGGTCGCATCCGGCGAAAAGGTCCAGGCGCTCTCCGAGGCCGGGATGGACGTTGCCCGGGTCAACTGCAGCCACGGTGACTGGGAAAGCAGGCGCAATCAAATAGCCTGGGTGCGTGAAGCCGACCAGGGCACCGCTCCCGTCGCGGTGTTGGCGGACTTGCAGGGACCCAAGTTCCGTCTCGGCGAGTGGGACGGCGGCCCTCGTTCTGTGGCGACGGGCGACACAGTGACGCTCGGGCCGGCCGGCGAGCTCCCTCTCAAGCCTGGCCCGGTGTGGGACGCAATGGAGGCTCCTGCTCGAGTGCTCGTGGGCGACGGAGACGTACAGCTGAAAATGCTGGACAAGGGGGGCGACTCTCGCCGGGCGACGGTGGTCGCCGGTGGAGAGGTCAAGTCCCGGCAAGGGCTCACGGTCGCAGGTGCCAGCTTCGATGTTCCCGCGATGACGGAGAAGGACATCGAGGACGCCCGCGAGGCGGCCCGGTACGGTGCCGACTTTATCGCGCTCTCGTACGTTCGCCGGGCCGAGGACATGCGTCAGCTTCGCGCCATCGTCTCGGAGCACGATCCCACCATAAGGTTGGTCGCTAAGATCGAGACCAAGGAGGCCTTGAAGAACCTGGACTCCATCGTCGAGGCTTCTGACGCGCTGATGGTCGCCCGAGGCGACCTTGGTCTCCAGCTGGAGATCGAGCAGGTGCCCCTTGCCCAGAAGAAGATTATTCGCGCCTGTAACGAGGCAGGCAAGCCGGTGATCACGGCGACCCAAATGCTGGAAAGCATGGTTCGGTCCGCGCGTCCGACCCGCGCTGAGGCCTCCGACGTGGCGAACGCGATCCTGGACGGCTCAGACGCCGTGATGCTGAGCGGAGAGACGGCCAGCGGCGAGTATCCGATCGAGTCCGTCTCGATGATGTCCAAGATCGCCAAAGAGGCCGAGTCTGCGCTCAAACCGAGGGCCAAGCTCTCGCAGCGGCTGGACCAGGGCGCTAGACTCGAGCCAACTGAGGCGGTCGCGCTCGCGGCGGTCACGTTGGCGGAGTCGCTCAAAGTCAAGGCGATCCTCGCTATGACGGCCAGCGGCATGACCGCCTCCCTTCTCGCGAAGTACCGGCCCCGCGTCCCGATTCTCGCCGCGACATGGAACCATCGAACCCAGGCTCAAATGGCAGTCACGTGGGGACTCACTGCCGTCACGATGCCTCCCACCAGCGACACCGACGAGGCGATCCGGTTCCTCGTTGAAGCGTTCGTGAAGCGAAAGTGGCTCGCCAGGGGCGACAGGGTGGTGGTCACATCGGGGTACCCGCCGGGTGAGCCAGGCAAGACGAACCTCGTGCTGGTTCGGGACGTCTGAACCGGACCATCCCGCCGAGTCGTCCTAGAAGTACATGCGAGTCACACGCCCGCGCCTGTTCCTGCTCGGCATCGCCGTGGTGGCTGGGGTGTTCCTGTCCCGCGAAGGGTGGGTTCGGGCGATCGAGACCCGCGCAGAGGCAAGGGCGGCGAGCAAAGATCTCGACGCAGCTGAAAACGAGCGGCAACGGGTAGCTAAGAGGATCGCCGAGGCGGAAAGCCCTGTCGGCCAGGAAGAAAACGCCCGCGCACGAGGATTCCGTCGGCCGGACGAGACCCCGGTGAGCGTCCAGTGACCCCGCTCGTCCTGGCAATCGCACTCCTCGCGCCTCCGATCGAGCTCACCCTCCGGCCAGGGGCCGTTCACTCGTACCGCCTTACACGGCTCTACGTCACGCTCGACGGCACCGAGACCACGGAGTTTCGAGAGTCGGTGATGTACTTGGTCGGCAAGGAGGATCCTGGCGTGGTCACGATGCGTAGACGGCTCGATACGCTCGTCGTGGATGGGGACAAGATTGCCTTGCAAGGTGAGCGAGGCTGGACGGAGACGAGCTTTGGTGTGGGTAGCGACGGAACGGTTTGGGATCGCAAGACGACGGCCGAGGAGGCGCCGACCCTGCTCCGCCAACTCCGTCCGCTCGAGCTTCGGCTTCGTGGCAGCGAGTCGGCACCAGGGTCTCATTGGACGGTGCGGGAGGGCGAAGACCCCAATGGCGCGATGACTCCGGCGATCTGGCAGTACACCGTGGAGTCTGCGACCCCGCGAGCGGTCGCGCTGAAGCTGGCCTTTGCCGAGGACGGCGGTGACCCGATCTCGGGCACCGGCACGGTCCACCTGGATCCGCGGACCGGTTGGCCGGTGCGGCAAGAGATCACCATTCAGCCGACCATACAGCCCGGAGACGAGGAGCGCCTTCCTTGCGCCCTGAAGCTGACCCTGGTACGTCGCTAGCCACGTCGTGCTACTCTTGGCCTGGCGATGATCGCGCAGGCCCACGGGGCAACCCTCTCCGGGATTGAGGCGTCCCTCGTCATCGCCGAAGTGGACCTCCAAGGCGGGGCCAGCAAGTTCATCACGGTCGGGCTGCCGGACAAAGCAGTCCAAGAGAGCCAGGAAAGGGTCCAGGCGGCGATAGAGAATTCCGGGCTTGATTTTCCTCGCACCCGTATCGTCTGCAACCTGGCTCCTGCCGACGTACGCAAGGAAGGTCCGCTGCTCGATCTGCCCATCGCGGTCGCCGTGCTCGCGGTGCTCAACCAAGTTCCTCCCAGCACGCTGGAAGACACGCTGATCGCGGGCGAGCTTGGCTTGGACGGCCAGTTGCGCCCGATCCACGGTGCGGTAAACGTCTCGTTGCTAGCGCGGGCGAAGGGCTTCCGGCGTCTCATCCTCCCTATCGAGAACGCGTACGAGGCTGCAATCTCGCCCGATCTCGAGGTCTACGGCGCCAAGACTCTGCTGGAGGTGGTCGAGCTCTTGAACGGCTCGATGGAAGCCCAGCCGATCCAGCTGGCCGACCCGTCGAAACGCCAAGCGACATACGGGGTGGACTACTCTGACATCAAGGGCCAGCGTCCGGCACTGAGAGCCTTGGAAATCGCGGCGGCCGGCGGGCACAACGCGCTGATGACCGGCCCCCCCGGCTCCGGCAAGACCATGCTTGCACGAAGGCTCCCCACCATCCTGCCAGCCCTCTCGCTGGAGGAGGCGATCGAAGTGACCCGGGTGCACAGCGTTTCGCCGACCGGCGTCCGCGCTGACGGGCTCGTTTGGGAGCGGCCGTTCCGTTCGCCCCACCACACTACGAGCTACTCTGCCCTCATTGGGGGAGGCAGCACGCCACGGCCCGGTGAAGTGAGCCTTGCCCATCTGGGCGTCCTTTTTCTGGACGAGATGCCCGAGTTTGCCGGGAACGTGCTCGAAGCGCTCCGCCAGCCTCTCGAGGACGGTGTCGTAAGCGTCTCCCGCGTGCACTCTTCGGTGGACTTCCCTGCCCGCACGATCGTTATCGGCGCTATGAACCCGTGTCCTTGCGGATTCAAGGGCTATCCGGAGGCCAAGTGCGTAGGTTCCCACATCTGCGAACGCTACGGGGGAAGGATCAGCGGCCCGTTGCTCGACCGCATCGACCTGCACGTGACCGTGCCGCGGCTTAAGCCCGAGGAGTTGGTCGCTCAGCCTGACGGCGAGTCATCGGCCGTCATCCGCGAGCGCGTGGAAGCGGCGCGCGCCCTGCAGAGCGCACGCTACGGCGGCCCCACGACAAACTCCAGGGCAAACCCGGGCGAGCTGCGTGAAGCGGTTCGGCTCGAGCCGGACGCCGAGGCTTTCATGCACCAGGCTGCGAGCCGTCTCAACATCTCAGGACGCGCCTATGACCGCATTCTGAAGCTTGCTCGGACCATTGCCGATCTGGCCGGGATACCAGACGTGCGGAAGCCCCACCTGGCCGAAGCCGTCCAGTACCGACCCAGCCTCAGATAGGCCCTGGGGTTCGTGTTGGCCCCCGCACACGTCTTCGCCTCTAGGACGGTACCATGCACCGTGTTGGCTTGATGGTGAGGAGACTCCTTGTTCGATGTGTCGCGACGGCGGCAGTGCTCTGCACCGGCGCCGTGCAAGCCGGTGCCGGGGTCTTGCCAGACCGCGTGCTCCTTGTGCCGCTGGACGATCGGCCCGCCGCATGGCAGTTCGCCCAAATGATCGGTGATATCGCGGACGTCCAGGTGGACACTCCGCCGATCGAGATGCTCGGCCACTTCACGTACCCCGGTCGCGCGGACGACATCATCCAGTGGCTCGACGAACACCTGGGCGAGTACGACGGAGCGATCCTGAGCACCGACATGCTCGCCTTCGGCGGTCTCATCGCCTCGCGGACGGACCGATCGAGCCAAAGGCTCGCGGAGATGCGTCTTCAAAGGCTGTCCCAGGTGCTGCGCAAGCATCGTGGCACTCGCACCTACGCATTTTCCACCCTGACCCGTATCGCCCCAACCGCCGTCAAGGAGAACTCCAAGTGGAGGCTGCACCTCGCTCGGTTCGTCGCGATGAGGACCGAGTACCACACGACGGGAGACCGGTCGCTCCTGCCAAAATTGTCGAACTTGCGGGCGCTGATCCCCGCCAAGGAGATCACCCGCTACGACGAGATCAGGGCGAGGAACCATGCGATCCAGCATCGCCTCCTTGGAATGACCCAGGCAAAGGACTTCGGGTTCTTGGTCTTCGGGCAGGACGATGCGCAGCAGATCGGCCCGCACGTATCGGAGATCCAGAGGCTCAAGGCCGCCATCGGCGCAATGGTCATTGAAGGCTCCACCCTCTTTGCTTCCGGAATCGACCAGATCTCCAACCTGCTCCTCAGCCGGAGCCTCATGGACAGCGTCCAATGGACGCCGGACGTGAGGGTCGTCTTCGCCGACGAGCAGGGCAAGCTCAAAGTCGCGTTCTACGAGGCTGAGCCAGTTGACAAGAGCCTGATGGACCAGATCTTGGGGTCAGGCGCGAGGCAGAGCACCGACCTCAGCGACTTCGACTACACGTTGTACGTCAACACCCCCGATCCCCGCGAGTTCGCGCTCGACGCCTTCCTACGCTCGCTCCAGTCCGAGGTCGACCAGGGAATGCCCATCGCCGTTGCTGATGTCAACCTAGGGAACTCCGGCACTGCGGATTCGCGCGTGTTCGAGGCGCTGATGCAGGGCGGACGCTCCTCGCGACTGCTCGCCTATGCAGGTTGGAACACCGCCGGCAACACGATGGGGACGACCGTGCCAGCCGCCAACGTGTACCTGGTCTCGCGTCGGGCGCAGGTGGACCCGCTCCACCGAGAAACATCGCTGCGGAAGTTTATTCTCCACCGTTTGGTCAACGATTATGAGTACCACCGTTTCGTGCGGCCCCAGGCGTACTCGATGATCGACTCGATGCCAAAGGCCTCGCGGGAAGAAGCGCACGGCGACGACCTGGCGAAGGTGGACGACCTTGTCCGAGAGGAGATGTCAAGGCGGCTGCGGCTCCGGTTCGACCAACAGCTCAAAGGCTCCAAGTTCTTTGCGGGCAAACAGGAGTACGAAGTGGTGGGCCTCCGCAACGTAGATATCCGCCTCCCGTGGCCCCGCGCCTACGAAGTGCTCCTCAAGTTCGGCTTGGAGATCCAGCCGGTCCATGACGGCGGCGGGAAGTGATCTCGCAGCTGCGGGGCGAGGTCTGGGAGGCTGGAGCCAATCGGATCGTGCTCGGGTGCGGAGGGGTCGGCTATGAAGTCCACGTGCCGCCTTCTCTGGCGATCCAGGTTCGTCCTGGCGCCCTCCTCGATCTTTCGATCCGGATGATCGTCCGCGAGGACGACTGGAGCCTGTTCGGTTTTGAGTCGGCGCAAGAGAGGCACGCCTTCGACCTCCTCCGTGAGATCAAGGGGTGCGGACCGAAGACGAGCCTCGCGCTCATCGGCCACTTGGGCTCGCAAGGAGTCTCGCGAGCGATCGCGCTACAGGACACACGGAGCCTGGCCGGTGCGCAGGGGGTCGGGCCGAAGCTCGCGGAGCGGATCTGTGCCGAACTCAAGGACAAGACCGGCGAGATCGGGGTGCCAGGTGTAGGGCAGAGTGGGATCGAGGGCTCAGAGGTCGTCTCGGCGCTCGTGGCACTGGGATATCGTAGGCAAGAGGCGGAGATGGCGGAGCGGGCCAGCGGTGAGGGAACGGTGGAAGAGCGGGTGAAGGCCGCCCTCCGTTCGTTGAAGAAGTGAGACAGAACGAGACCGTGTCTGCAGAGGCGGTGGTCGCCGAAGTAATGGCCGAGGCAAAGCTTCGGCCCCAGCGCCTGGACGAATTCATCGGGCAAGAAGATCTCAAGGAAAACCTGTCCGTATTCCTCCGTGCGGCGATGATGCGTGGGGAGCAACTAGACCACGTGCTCCTCTACGGCCCGCCAGGGCTAGGCAAGACCACGCTCGCCCACATCATCGCCCAAGAGATGTCGGTGCCAATCAACACGACAAGCGGGCCGGCCATCGAGCGCGCAGGCGACCTTGTGGGAATATTGACCAACCTCGAGCCGGGCGGAGTCCTCTTTATCGACGAGTGCCACCGCTTGAGCCGGCCGGTCGAAGAAATCCTCTATCCGGCCCTCGAAGACCGGAAGGTGGACATCATGCTCGGCAACGGTCCGGCTGCGCGCTCGATCCGGCTCGACGTTGCACCCTTCACCGTGATCGGTGCGACGACGCGCCAGGGAATGCTGACCGGGCCCCTTCGCGACCGGTTCGGGATCGTGTTCAACCTCGAGTTCTACGACCGGGAATCGCTAGCCCAGATCGTTCTTCGCGCCGCGGGAATCCTCGACGTGGATATCGAGCCTGAGGCTGCCGTGAAGATCGCTGACCGGGCAAGAGGCACTCCCAGAATCGCGAACCGGGTTCTCCGCAGGATCCGCGACTTCGCTACCGTCCAATCCGCGGAGACGGTGACATGCGGCGTCGTAGAGCACGCGCTCGCTGCCCTCGGAATTGATAATGCCGGGCTCGACCGGCTCGACCTGACTCTGCTACGGGCAATCGTGGAGAAATACGATGGGGGGCCGGTCGGCCTCGATACGCTAGCGGCGGCTACCGGCGAGGACGCAGGCACCCTCGAAGACGTCTGCGAGCCATACCTCCTCCAGCAAGGCTTGATCCAGCGTACGCCCCGGGGCCGGGTGGCGACTGCGAGCACATACCGTCACCTCGGGATCACTCCACCGAAGCGAGGACCGGGCGGGCTTTTCCCAGACTGAGTGGAGCCAGCCTGTAAGCCGGATTCTGTCTTTGTGCGGCCATCTCTCTGATGCGGCCTACCCGGAGGCTCGCCGGGCCGGGTCGTAGCCTCCCTATTCGGCCTTGCTTTCGGTGGGGTTTGCCTAGCCGTCCGGTCACCCGGGACGCTGGTGCGCTCTTACCGCACCGTTTCACCCTTGCCTTTGCAGGCGGTCTGCTTTCTGTTGCACTTTCCGTCGGGTCGCCCCGCCCTGGGTTGCCCCAGGCACCGTGCCCTGTAAAGTCCGGACTTTCCTCCCCGGCTTGCGCCAAGGCGGCCGCCCAGCTGGCTCCGGCCTGGATTCTACCAGTGCGTCCGGTTCAGAACTCCGCGTCGACCCCAAGCAACCGTAGGAGCTTCTCGACCCTCGCCTTGCCATAGACGGGAACGATGATCTGCCTCGCCTTCGCGTAGGGCCTTCCCGTCTCGACCCCGTGCTTGGAGAGTCGCTGTACGAGCGAGTCGAGCATCTCGACGCCATCCACTGGGATTCGGGCCTCCCAACCCTTCTTGTAGCCTCTGTCGCTTTCCCTGCGGTTCACGTCCGGCACGCGGACGGTTACCCGGTAGCCGTATTCGCGGGCAAGTACTCGATCCATGGCAATGCCAACGATACCGCCCGCACAAGTCCGGGCGTATCCCAGGCACAGGCAGCCGTGCGGGTGCTCCAGTCCCGCGTACCTGGGCGGGCCCGACGGTACCCTCGGCCTGATGTCGGTCTTTCGGCTATACGACACGATGGGCCGAAAGGTGAAGCCCCTCGAGACACTCGAGCCTGGCCACCTGCGCTTCTACACGTGCGGTCCGACTGTCTACAGCTACGCCCACATCGGCAACTTTCGATCGTTCCTTGCCGCCGACCTCGTGGTGCGCACTGCCAAGGCCGTCGGGCTGGACGTAACCTGGGTCACGAACATCACCGACGTCGGCCACCTCAGCGAAGACGACGTCGCCGATGCCGAGGGGGAAGACCGCATGGAGAAGGCACTGCGGAGCAAGGAGGGCGAACACTTCGCCAACGTGTGGGACCTTGCCGAGCACTACACGCTTGCCTACTTGGAAGACTGGCGGACGCTCAACCTCTCGGAGCCGACGGTGCGACCCAGGGCCACGCAGCACGTTCGCGAGCAGATCGTCCTCACCGACGCCCTGATCGCCTCGGGTAACGCCTACGAAACGCCGACCGGCGTGTACTTCGACGTAGACAGTTTTCCGGACTACGGCAAGCTGAGCGGCAACACGCGCGACAAGCTCCTTGATGCAGTGCGCGATGTTGTCCAGGACGAGAACAAGCGCCAACAGTCCGACTTCGCGCTATGGAAGAAGGACGATCGGCACCTGATGCAGTGGTTTTCGCCGTGGGGATGGGGCTTTCCCGGCTGGCATATCGAGTGCTCGGCGATGGCCCGCGCCTACCTTGGCGATGAGATCGACCTCCACAGTGGCGGCGAGGACAATGCGTTCCCCCATCACGAGTGCGAGATCGCGCAGACCGAAGCGTACACCGGTCGCCCGTTCTCGCGGCACTGGATGCACGTGAGGCACCTCCAAGTCGAGGGGGAGAAGATGGCCAAGAGCACCGGCAACTTCTTCACCATCCGTGACCTTGTGTCCGAAGGGCACGACCCGTTGGCCGTGCGCTACGCTCTGATCAGCACTCCCTACGGGAGGCCCTTCAACTTCACGTTGCAGCTCCTTCGGGATGCGGCTGTGAACATTGGACGGTTCCGGGAGTGCGAGCGCCGGGTCAGGGCCGCCGGGGCCGACCCACTGGCGCCGCCCAGCGAGCCTGGCACCGGCAAACTCGCCGACGAACTCGCCGACGACTACGCCCAGTGCCTGGAAGCCATGTGCGACGACCTGAACACGTCTGTAGCCCTGGCCAAAGCGGTCGAAGGGGCAAAGGCGGTGCTACGCAGCCCAGCTCTCGGCACGGACGATGCGGCGGCAGCGGCTTGGTTCCTCGAGCGGGTGAACAGCCTGCTTGGCGTGGTGCGGCACGAGACACCGCTGCAGGCCGACGCGGAAAGCGACGCACCGGCCGAGGTGGACGGCCGCACAATCGCCGAGTGGGTGGAGGAACGGACCGCGGCCAAGGTGGCGCGAGACTTCACGCTGGCCGACTCGATCCGCGACCGGCTTGCTGCGGCGGGTGTAGAACTGCGCGACACGCCGGACGGCGTGGAGTGGTCGCTGCGCCGGTAGGAGCCGGCAGGGCTAGGCGGTGCGCCGGCAGAGACTTCGGTTCCAAGTATTTATACTGGTTTTTACCCCCTACGAACTACATGGTGCAGGTCCCGAGTCGCGTAGATGTATGGAAGGGCGCAACGGACTAGCCGTCGGGCTGGCAGCCGTGTTCGCAGCGGCAGCACTTGCGTTCGCAACAATGCAGGTTGCCGGTGAGGTTCATCCGATGCCCCGCTCGTACTCGACTGCGATCCCGATGCCTTCGATAGGTACGAGGCTCGAGGTGCCAAGGCACGCCCGCTTCGCGCTCGCTCTTCCCTCCTGCGACTCCTGCCCGCTACGTACGTTCGCGCCAGAGCTCGTGTCCCGAGCAGCCCGGAGGCGGGACTTCGTCTTGCTCGCACCCAATGAAGCGCCCAGTTGTTCCGGGTCTGTCGCTACCGTGCTCATCGGATCCCAAGCCATGTCCCGGGGCCCGTGGGTCTCTCTCGGGCCAGTCCTGGTCTCCCTCGATGAGCAAGGCACTGTCCTATCGGTAGAATCTGAGCCCAAAGAAGTGGCGCACCTTCTCGGAGGAATGGAATGAGGCGCGGAGTCACGCTCGTCGAGGTGCTGGTCGCGGTCGGGATTATCGCTGTACTGACAGGCATCCTCACGCCGGTATTCAAGAGCGCCAAGCGAGGTGCGCAGATCGCGAGCACCTCCTCGAAGCTGCACCAAGTCCATCTGGCCACGACCCTCTATCGGCAGGCATACGACGGTGACGGAGTGTACGGGCCAATCTATCAGATGGGTCTGCCCGATGCCGAAATGCTCAGTGCAACCCTCTACGACGACGATCCTCGCGGCTTCTTCGATCCGATCGACCTCCATTACTCGTCATGTGGGTTCCATCCCGCTACGAGCGGCCACCACGAGTGGATGCCGTTCGATAGCAACGACCGGTGGACTATCCCCGTCCTCGACTTGCAGGATCGGATGCCGCTTGACACCGACATGAGTTGCAACGACGCCGACGTAGCGGTGTACGGAAAATGGAACTCGAAGTTCGGGGTAGGCGTGACTCTTGGTGGATGGATCGTCCGGAAGCACAAGACCGGGGCCAATGACGACCCGTATTGGTGGCAGTAGCACAGTGACGTACCTGCCTCCACATTTTCACTGTCACGGACCGCTCCCATGAGAACCAACCGTATGAGAAACCTCCCCGCACAATCTGCTACAAGCACACAAGAAGCGCGAAAGACTCTCGCGCTGGTGCTTGGTATCTCCATCTGGCTCGCCGCCCTTGTACCCAACAATGCCAACGCGACTTGGTGCCAACAGAGCCCACTTCGGCCCGCTTGCGAGGTGAAAGGTCCCCAACAGAATGGAGGCTGGACTTGGTGCGGAGCGGAGGGCCTCCTTACGAAGTGCCGGGACTACTACAAGAAGCCCCGAGCCTGTATACAACCGCCCAACACTACGATGGACGAAGGGAAGTTCGAGGCGATTCTCGCCGCCGGGTCGTGCACGACGGGCGCATGCTTCTAAAGAAATTGACGGGATCGAAACGTAGCGTTCAGACTTGGGTATTGGGCATTGTTGCGGTCGCGACTGCCGGGCTGGTCTGGTGGATGGCGCGTCGGCCCGCCACGATCGAGGCATCGGGCATGCGACTCGTGGACTGCGCTGTCGCCGCAGACGCAGCATGCCTCTTCCCCTACCTCAGCTCGTGGGAACGGGACGCCCTCGAACTCGACAGGGCCAAGTTCGAGGCGTTCGTGCGGGACTGGTACCGTCCCCGGTTCGATGTGCGACCGGAAGGTGATTTTTCGTTTGCGGGGAGTCCCGGTTCGTTCGGCGAACTCAGCGTGAGCCGCAACGTTACCTTGGCCGGGGGTGGGGAGACTACGGTCGATCTACAAGTCGCGCGCACCGACGGCGGCTACGTATCTCCCTACATTGTTGGCCAGTTATGGCTGACCGCAGTGCTGTACCCAGCACGGGCGGAGGGCTCGGACGTGCGCGGCCCGTCCCGACAGCGCATCCTCGCAAGTGCGGCACGAGTCGAAGGCCCAAAGCTCGAAGCACTAGGGATCCGAGGGCTCATCCTCGACCGGACCGTCGGGTTTCAGACCTGGAGCGACCTCGCAACCAGGTTCGACGAAAGGGCAGCTGCACTGGAAAAGCGGATAGCGCAGGCCGATACCCAAAGGCCTTCGAGCCGGTAGGAAGCAATCGCCAGCCTCGCTGGAGCTAGACCCGACGGTTGATCTCGAAGCTTGCGATCGCCTGGGCCGGATCGCGCTCGAGGGCTTTCTCAAAGGCTAGGAGTGCCCCTTCCTCGTGTCCTTGTCGCCGCTTGACAACGCCCAATAGGGCCCACGCCTCCGCGTAGGAGTCGCGGGCCGCGACGGCGTCACCCAGCGCGGCGGACGCGTCATCGAGGCTCCCCAGTTCCAGCAGGGCACGAGCGTGCCTCACCGCCATATCGGGGTAGTCCGGCGCTAGTGACCTTGCCGTCCGAGCCGCCTGTTCCGCGAGGACAAAGTCGTGGTCGCGCATGGCTTGGTCGTATTGGGCGAGCACTGCGTCCAACTGACTTTGTGATTCTGGTCGGACAGCGGCAAAGTGCATCACCGCCTCGTCCCACCGGCCCCCGTCCGCTGCATCCACCCCGTCCTGAAAGCGCTCCGTCTGTAACCGCCGGTCTTTCGAAGCCGCCTCCACGGCCTCGATCAGCCCCTCCGTCGTCCGCCCTCGGGCGATCCATACCGCACCTTGGACCAGTGCGGCGTGAGCGTAGTCCGGATTGAGCCGCAGCGCGACTTCGGCTTCGACTTCGGCGTTCCCGATCTCGCCGACCTCGATATGGGCGATCGCCAGCAGGACGTGCAAGTCGGCGAACCGCGGGCGGACCGTGACCGCCCCACCCAACATCTCGATGGCCCGCCTCGGATCTCTGGCATCCAGTGCCTCCCGGCCCAGCTTGCCCAGCGCACCAGCCAAGTAGCTGCGCGACCTATCCCGGAGGGCAGGTTCGGTCACGCGGGCGACAACCTTGCTGAAGCAGGCCACTGCTTCCGTCAGATCTCCTCGCTCGAAAGCGCGCACCCCGGCGTCATAGTCGGCATCGTTGCCAAATGCGAACCAGTGGCCGATGCTCATGGGAATAGAAGGTGGAGACGGCGGATCGGTCGGTCTGGAGACCAAGGGCAGAGTCGGCCGTCCTTGGCCATCGCCCGCCACTCCATTGGCACCCTTACGGACGTAGCGGACGACGTGAAAGCACCTAGCCCTAGAACTCGATCACCAGGCCGTCGTAACCGGCCACTGAGCCAAGCTTGCCCAGCGCTTCCACGAGTTCATCGTACGTAGCCTTGCCGTTGTGACTGTGGTGGGTGCTCACGACCTGGGTCCCATCGTGTACCGTCCCTCCCTTCCTGAGCCGCTCGAGCACGTAGCGAAACTCCTCGATATCCAGGTGCCCGTTATACGGTGTGAGTTCGAACCCCTCCGTGCACTCGAGGACGAGCGCGTCGAGCTTGACGCCAGACAGGAACTCCCAAGTCGGCTCCTCCCAAACGCCGGTATCCGTGGCATACAGCAATACGGAACCGTCTGACTCTACGAGCAGGTTCTGGGTGTCCTCGTCCGGCGATCCGTGCATGGCCTTGACCGGCGTGACCTTGTAGCCGGAAACGTGGAAGGGCTCGAAGCTCTTGGTGGTCACGACCTCGAAGGGCCAGTCTGGATATCGGGCGCAAACTCGGGCCGAGACAATGTTGTTGCCGTAGACCACGAAGCCCGGCTCTTCCCCGTCGGTGAAGGGGTAGAGCGCATATTGCAGCTCCTCGATTGCGAAGTGGTCTGCGTCGGCATGGGTGTAGACGACCGCGCACCAGTCGCTCGCCGAGAGTCCCTCCCGGATGAGTTGGCTCCACGTGTCGGGCCCAAAATCAAGCTGGAGTTGGCCGTCCACGATAGCCGAGGAGCGGGTTCGAACGTCTCTGCCTCCCACCTTCCGGGCATGGTCGCTCACTCGCGAGCTGCCGAACATCGCCGGCACTCCCTCCGCTCCCCCGGTTCCCAAGAGGTGGATCCTCATCGGTAAGTGTTAGAACTCCTTCAGTCGCCAGGCGACGAGCCCGCTAGGTAGTTTGGGGTGGTAGTACGTGGACTTCTGCGGCATCACTTCCCCACCTAGCGCCACGACTTTCATGTCGTCGACGCTCGGTGGCGACATGAGGAACGAAGCCGGAGAACCGGCCTCGACCGCGTCCAGCGCCTCCTTGTCCTCCCGCGTGTAGCCAAAGAAGTCGGTACCGGTGAGCCCGAGCCGATCTGCAAAGATCGGCCCATGGAGGATCGAGACGTCCAGTGACCGAAGCCGCTCCCCTCCGGGCATATCCGCAGTAAGTGAAGCGAGGTCACAAACCGTGGCCAGGAAACCGTTGCCGCCAGGTAGCGCAACCCCAAAGACTCCCGCACTTGCGCTGGCAAGCCGCTCAGGCAATGCGGCGTTCGGGACGTCTTCGATGTCGAATGCGTCGGCGAGGGCCAACCGGAGCTGCTCGGCCGACATGTCGAGCTTCTTGAGGATCCGGTGGGTCGGGAGGAGGACAAGCCCGGGATCGTCCATGCTGGTGAGGGCCATCATCATGTAGTCCTCCGCGACCGGGGCATCGGCAACCGGGAATGCGCTCCGGAAGGCGAGCGTGGTCTCGTAGCGGTGGTGCCCGTCCGCAATCCAGACCCGCTTTGCCGACATCGCCGTCAACACCGCTGCGACCGCCGCTTCGTCGTCGATGACTTCGAGTTTGTTCATCGTGCCGTCAAACGCCGTTGCGACCTCGGCGACTACGGTTGCAGGAGCATTGCTGACCATTTGGTGGATTCCGCCACGATCGTCCTCATAGAGTCCCAGAATGCTCTCGAGATGCGAGCGGGTTGCTTCGAGGAGTCGGAGCCGGTCTTCCTTGTGCTTCGGGAACGTCTGCTCGTGGGGGAGCACTGTGCCGTTAGCGTAGGGTTCTACTTTGATGAGGGCGATCACCGTCGTCCTCACCGCGGTGACGTTCGAGTTCGGGACTGTAAAGGTCTGTGTAAGCCGGTAGAGGCTCGGTTTCGGCTCAGGGGCAAGCACTCCCTCCCGAACCCATTCTTCCAGTCTGGCAGCGCTCCTTGCGTACTTCACAAACTGGGAGCGGTCATCCGCCTGACCCTCAGGCAACGTAAGGAGTACGAAACTGTGGGGGTCTGCGGCCGCAAGCTCTTCCCTCATGGCCGGACTGATGACGTCATAGGGCGGGGCGACGAGCTTGGCCAGGTCTCCCGACCGGACCGTATACCGGAGCCCTTGGAAAGCTCGCAAGTCAGCCATGGGATTTTCGAGTCTACCGAGGCTCCCGGAGGCTTGGTAGACTGGTCCCGTGCTCGAGGGTGGTCTGGCTGACTCGTGGCGGGGTCTGGTCGAGGCCCGGCTCGACGCCCTACTACCCCGACCCGGGCCCGCACCCGAGCAGCTCGTGAGTGCCATGCGTTATGCTGTGGTCGGCGGAGGCAAACGGATCCGTCCTCTTCTTTCGATGGCGTCTTCGCTTGCCGTGGGGGGCTCTCCGGAGGCCGCTTTGGACTCGGGGTGCGCATGCGAGTTCGTGCACTGTTTCTCGCTCGTGCACGACGATCTCCCTGCGATCGACGACGACGATCTGCGGCGCGGCCAACCTACGGTGCACCGTAAGTTCGACGAGGCCACGGCGGTCTTGGCTGGCGACGCGCTGTTTTCGCTCGGGTTCGAAACCATCGTCCGTGCGGGCCTGCCGGCCGAGGTACGTCTCGTGTGCCTGGAGCACCTCGTCTCCGCAGTCGGTAGCTCTGGGCTGGTAGGGGGAGAGACGATGGACGTTCTGGCGAAGGGTGGCGCCTCAAGTTTGGAAGACGTCCGCCAGATGCACTCCATGAAGACGGGTGCCCTCTTCTCGGCCTGTTGCGCGATGGGGGCGGCGTCCGGCGGCGCTAGCGGTGCCGGTGTGCGGATCTTAGCCGAGGCCGGGTCCCTGATCGGACTCGCCTTCCAGGTCGCGGACGACTGCCTTGACGCCACTGGCTCTGAGTCCGCGTTGGGCAAGCCCGTTCGGCGCGACGAGCAGGCCAATCGGGCGACCTATCCTGCCGTGCTCGGGCTCGACGGGGCTAAGGCAGAGGCGGAACGGCTCGTAGGAGAAGCCTCGCCGTTGCTGGAAGGACTATCGGGAGACTTTGGCCCACTACAAGCCCTCGCTCGTGCGTGCATCGCCAGGGGGTCGTAAGTGAGCTTCGGAGTCATCGCGTCGTTTTACGACGACCTGATGTCGAACATCCCCTATACGTCTTGGATCGAATATCTGCACTTGGTCCACGCCTATGGCGAGGTGCGGCCGCACTCGATCCTCGATGTCTGCTGCGGAACGGGCACCATGGCCGCCATGCTTGATCGTGAAGGCTACGATCTCACGGGATTCGACTTGAGCGAAGACATGATCCAGGTTGCTCGCACAAAGTCCGGGCCGGAGTTCCATGTGGCCGACGCTACAGCGCTCGACCTCGGCAGAACGTTCGATGCGGCTTTCGCCTTCTTCGATAGCCTGAACTACATCACGACTCTCGAGGGCTTTCAGAAAGCGGTGGCTCGAGTCAGCGCGCATCTCGGAACCCGGGGGACGTTCCTCTTCGACCTCAACACCGCCTATGCATTCGAACATCGGATGTTCGACCAGCGGGAGCGGTCTCGCAAGGCCAAGGTGACCTATGACTGGAAGGGCGACTACGACTCCGGGACTCGGATCATCCGAGTCCAGATGGACTTCGAAGTCGCGGGGGAGAAGTACCAGGAGGTTCACGTGCAGCGAGCCCATTCGTCAGAAGAGGTGGTCGCCGCGATGGTGGGTGCCGGCTTCTCACAGATCGAGGTCTTCGACGGGTTCACCTTGAACCCACCGACAAAGAAGAGCGATCGGCTCCATTACTTCGGACGCAAAGGATAGACTCTGGATATGATCGCACTCGCATTCGGCGCAGCCCTGCTCGCCAGCCCGGCGCAGGACGCTGTCACGCTTCGTAGTTGCTTCGACACGTTTCTCGATGCCGAGCTACCGAACGATAACTTCGGCAGAGACGCCGCTTTGGTCGGTGGGCCGAGTAAGGCGATCCTCATCCGGTTTCCCGGCATCGGAACCCGGCTACAGCCGGGCAAGAAGGTCGTCGAGGCCCGAATCGAGCTTCGGACGATTTCAAGCGGACCGGTACGGCTCCGTTCAGTGGGCCGGCTCCTGACCTCCTGGGGCGAAGGCTCCGGCCGACGAATTCTCCCCCTCGGATCAAAGAAGGAAGCGCTCTGGGAGGCGACCTGGACTCACAGCCGTTCCGGAGACGGCGGCACGAAGTGGGCAGCCGGCGGCGCAGAGGGCACGGGCGACATGGTGCCGGTTCCCAACGTGAGCCTCGTCCAGTCCGAGGATGTTGTGCTCATAACTGGGTTGGAGTCGGCGGTACAGGCGGCGCTGAGGGACCCTGACGGCGACCACGGCCTACGGCTCATGTTCGAATCGCAGTCCATCTTCATGTCTTCGGAGCTTCCCGAGTTTTCGCCGCGGATGGTCGTCCGACAGTCGGACGAGCCCGTCGATGAAGGCGTTGTCCTCGGGCCGATCCGAACCGGGCAGGGCGGCTACGAGGTGATCGCGACGAATCGGGGTCAGAGCTTGGAGACCAACGTGGAAGCAGTCTGGTCCTTCCGGCATGAGGTGGTCGCCAGAGAGCCGCTCTCGTCGCCCTTAACGCCAGGAGAGAGCGTCAAATTGAACGCCAAGTTCGCGGTGCCCGCCGTCTTCCATCCGGCGGTACCGCAGAGCGTAACTCTCGAGCTCCGGGCAGGATCGAGAATCCTCGCCACCGGGACTACGTACTTTGGGGCACTCGCCGCCGAGTTTTCCGAGAGCCAGATCGAGGACGGCACCGCCGGCCGAGTCGTACGGCTCCTGAACAACGAGGCAATGCCGATCAGCCGCTACTCGTTTGCCCCGGCTGGCTCGCCGGCGCGGTTCGCGGTGAAGGCGGCCGAGGCAGGGCCGTCCGGAACGTTGCTGGAGATGGCATCGAAGTCGGTGCGCGCCCATCTGCCGAAGGAAAGGTTCCTCGGACCAGGCGTCGAACCGGACGAGGATGCGTTCGGTTGGATCTCCGATACCCGGGACGATGTGTTCCTGCCTCCGACCCGGTGGCTGCCAGCGTTCCGCTGGACCGTCCGCACCGAGAGCGACCCGGCGACACCGGAGCGCGGCTGGCTGAGCGCAGCAGAGGTTCTGTACTTCCGCTCGTTGGTGGATCTGGCCCCTCCCGCCCCCGAGAGTGGGGCGGTACGGTTCGTAGGTCTGGATGGCAAAGGGGTTCCCGGCGCGACGATCCAGGTCTACAGGCTGGACAACGATGGGGGACGTACCCTGTTCACGACGGCCCAAACTTCGCCTGAGGGACTGTTCCAATTGAACACGCTGCCTGCGCAAGAAGGCGTCCTTCCGAACCTCTCTCTTGTTGTCAGCAAAGGCGGTGCCAAGGCGACCGTTAGTATCGCGGGCTGGCAGTTCCTCGTCGAGTCGGCACGACTCAAGGGCGGCACGCCTGTCGTCGAGGTTGGGGCGATGCTGAGCGACCCTGGGATCACGACGGGGGCCGACTTGGCCTCGTTCAAGCCTGTCTCGACCAGTGATGACCGTCTTCCGGCAGAGACTGCCGCCGCGGTAGACGGCAAGACGGACACGATCTTGGAGATCAAGCCCGACCAGTGGCTCGAGGTCGACCTCGGCCGGGATCGAAATGTCGCGGGCATCGAGATCGTCACCCAGGGCGCAGGCTGGCAGAGCTTCACAGTGCAGGCGTTCCGCACCGGAGTGTCCGCCGGCTCACAGTGGATTCGCGAGGGTGCCGGCGACACGCGCGCCAACTTGGACGGTGGATTCGCTACTGCCCTCTACACCGCAAGCCCGGCTTCGGCCCGCCGCGTCAGGATCACAAACAATGGCACCGCAACGGTCAAGGTGGCTGAGTTCCGGGTCTTCGCGACGAGCGGTTAGGCCGTCCACGCGGCATAGGCGCGGGCGCGCGCCTCGGCCACCCGCTCCATAGCCCGGGATCCGACGGCGTTGATGTGGCCGAGCTTTCGTCCCGGCCGCGCCTCACGCTTGCCGTACCAATGGAAGAAGACTTCAGGATCGCTGTGAAGCGCGGCCTCGCGGGCCCGCCGCCAGTCGCCCGCGCCCTCCCTTCCGAGCACGTTCGCCATTGCCGCCTCGTTCCCGGACAACTTTGGCAAAGGCAGGCCGAGCACGCACCGGACGTGGGCCTCGAACTGGCTTGGGCCGCCCCAGTCCAACGTGTAATGCCCGGTGTTGTGGGGCCGCGGCGCGATCTCGTTGACGAGGACCTCGCCCTGCGGTGTCTCGAACAGCTCGACCCCTGCCAGGCCGGCTAGTCCCACGGCCTCGATCGCAGCCGAGGCGACACGCTGGGCTTCCGGATGCGGAGAAATTGTCCAGACAAGGTCACACACCCGCTCAGTCTGGAGGGTCTCGACGGCAGGAAACGTGGCCAAACCCTGCGGCCCTACGGCGACCATCACGGCCAACTCCCGCTGGAAGGGAACGAGCGCTTCGGCGAGGACGCCGCCCTGAGACAGCCATTCGCCCACGAGGGCTCGCGCTTCGGCGAGGCCCTCGCTCCCTTGGACGAAGGCGGTCCCCTTGCCGTCGTAACCGCCAAACCGTTTCTTGATCACATAGGCCTCGCCAAGCCGATCTGCCAAGACGTCCAGCTCGGCGGGTGAATCGAGAGCGCAGAATTCGGGCTGTGGCACACGGTGCTTGGCCAGGGCTTGCCGCTGGTAAAGCTTGTCCTGAACTGTGCCCAAGACGTCTGCCCCTGGAACGAGGCAAGAGCCCTCGCGTTCCGAGATCCGCAACGCCTGGAACAGGGCTTCTGCAGGGACGAACTCGTTCTCCAGCGTGACCCGCTCGCACGATCGCAAAACCTCGGCGAGTGAATGGGGGTCGTCAAGTCCTCCCACAATCGTCGCACAGACGTCACTTGCAGGACACTCCGGCTGAGGATCTAGAGCCAAGCATGTCGCCCCCGACCGATGGGCAGCCAGCGCACTCATCCGCGCCAACTGCCCCCCCCCAAGTATCCCAATCTCGTATCGCACTATCGGGCACCTATGGCCACGATCTGGCGATCTTCGTGCGGCAAAGTGAGGGCGCCCGGTATGTCCCCCTCCCGCATCACCCCGATCAGTTCATACCGAGCGACCTTGACCCGGGCCTGTGTTGCCTGTTCGGTCACGAACTGGAGGATCGGGTCGAGCGGGGTGCTATCGGGCATCGTGACGTTGAGGCTTACCTGAGTCTGGCCCCGGGAGAGGAGCGGCAAACCCAATGCTCGAACACCGATCATCCTCTCGTCTCCTTCCGCCCGCATCTGCCGGATCCTCTGGGCGATCAGGCGAGCGATTGCGAGGTCGTCGGTCATCAAGTCCACGTTGACGGCGATGAGGAACTCCCGCCATCCCCACACAGTTGCCCCGAGGCGGGGATGAGCGACGACTGGCCCATAGTCAGGATCCAAGGCCCGGCCGAGCAGACCTCCAAATCCGCCCCTCCGCAGGCCGGGCAAGGCAGCCTCGTGCCGCCCGTGCTCGCTTCGCTCGTAGAGAAAAACGGGCACACCGAACTCGTCCGCGAAGTCGGCGGCCCCCTGCTCGATCCAGGTCTTGAAAGCCGACGGGTCCAGCACCGGACCGAGGGGCACAAACGGGCACACGTCGAGGCCCCCGATCCGAGGGTGGACACCAGTGTGCCGAGTCAGATCAATCGAGGGGAGCACCATTCGGGCGAGAGCCATGAGTGCGACGTGCACTGGGGCCGGCTCCCCAGAGAACGCGGTCACCGTCCGGTTGTGGTCGAGATCCCCCGCGCAGAAGTGGACCGTAACGTCATGCCCGTCGAGAAGCTCGCATGCTTCGCGCACCAGCGACGTCTGCCGTGCAAACGACCAATTGGGGACGGTGAGGATGCGCTCGACCAAGTAGCGTCACATTGCCGCTACGTTGTAGCCGTTGTCCACGAAGACGATTTGCCCGGAAACCCCCTTGCTCAGGTCGCTGACCAGGTACGCGGTGGTTCCGGCAACCTCGGCCTGGCCGAACGTGCCCTTGAGCGGCGCCTTCTGGTGGACGTAGTCAATCATCTCGATCAAGCCGCCGACCCCGCGGGCCGATACCGTGTTGATCGGGCCCGGGCTGACCGTGTTTACTCGAATGCCTCGACCCCCAAGGTCGCAGGCCAGGTACCGCACGGCCGACTCCAGTGCAGCCTTCGCCACGCCCATCACGTTGTAGCCGACCACGGCCCGGGTGCTACCCAGATACGACATGGCGACAATGCTGCCGCCGTCCGCAATTACCGGCTCCATGTGACGGCAGAGCGCCACCAAGGAATAGGCCGAAACGTCGAGTGCCATTGCAAAGTCCTCGCGTTTGGTAAGGATGAACGGATCGGAGAGAGACTCCTTGGTCGCGAACGCTGCGCTATGGACAATGAAGTCAACTTTCCCGTACGATGAAGTCGCCTCAGCCGCCAGGGCCGCGATTTGGGAGTCCTCCCCAAAGTCCACGGTGTGCGCCCGCATCCGGGGAAAGCCTTCGACGAGCGCTTCGACCCGCTCTCGCATTCGGTCGTTCTGCGCCCCGACACCGACCGTCGCTCCCAGCTCGTGCAACGCCTTTGCCACCGCCCAACCAATGCTCTTGTCGTTCGTGACGTTGAGAACGAGGCCTTTCTTGCCCTCGAGAAGCATGGGCCAATTATGGCGGCACAAAAAAATTGGTGCCTCATCGAGGCACCAAACCCTTTCTCGCTTCTGGCTTGTCGTCGATAACGACGCTGGCTGATCTGTTGCCAGCCTTGCAAGCAATCTTCGGGGGCCGGACACCGATTCCTTAGGGGGACGATGGCCTTCCTGACCAGGAAACTGCACATTGTCGTAAACTATTGGGTACGGACATGCCGGAGCGAGTCACCGAAGTCGAGCAGCCATCGCCGCTCGACCCTATCCGCCGATCGTTGCTCGAGAACGAGGTAATCGAGCAGATCCGAACGGTGTACGACCCCGAGATTCCGGTCAACGTCTTCGACCTCGGCCTCATCTATGCCGTCGAAATTCAAGACGACTGCTCGGTGGACATCAAGATGACCTTGACCAGCCCGGCCTGTCCCGTCGCAGGGACTCTGCCGGGGGAAGTGCAGGACGCCGCAAGCAAGGCGCCCGGCATCAAGGAAGCGAGGCTCGAGCTCGTTTGGGACCCGCCATTCACCATTGATCGAATTCCCGACCACATTCGCTTGGAATTGGGACTGCTGTGACCCAGGGAAAGACTGATGATCCGCAACCGACACCGTAGAAAGGGGAAGGAATGAAGCTCAGCGCACAGGAAGAATACGGGCTCCGTTGCCTCATCACTCTCGCAGCGCGCGGGCCGGGAGCCTCCATCACAATTCCGGAGATCGGGGAGGCTGAAGGATTGAGCAACTCGCACGTCGCCAAACTGATGGGCATTCTACGGCGTGCGAACGTCGTGACAAGCCTTCGTGGGCAGGCAGGCGGGTACCAGCTCGCGCGCGATCCCCATGAGATACGACTCGGGCCCCTGCTTGCGGAACTAGGCGGACGGCTCTATTCGGACGGGCACTGTGGGCACTACAGCCGGGGCTCTTCCGACTGCGTCCACGACTGGGAGTGCTCGATAAGGAACCTGTGGGAAACGATCCAAGCGGCGGTGGACTCGGTCTTGGCACCGATGACCCTCGCTGACCTCCTACCGAGTCCGGGCGCCCAGCCAGTGGAGATGTACGACCGAGTACCGGCAGGGACTGGCGGCGGTGGCTGAGTTCCCTGTCGAGGTCGAGCACGCTGCCGCCGCGATCCTTCGATCCATGATCGAGCGGAAGGGCAAGACCGGCCAGTTCGTGCGGATCGGGGTCAAAGGGGGCGGTTGCACGGGTCTCGAGTATGTCGTGATGCTAGACGACCGCGATCGTGAAGGGGACATGTGCCTCCAGCTCGATGGCGTCAAAGTTGTCTGCGACGTGAAATCGGCGGAGTTCCTTTCCGGAAGCGTGTTGCGCGCCTCAGGCAACCTGATCGGCGGAGGCCTGCAATTCGACAATCCGAACGCAGCCCGAAGCTGCGGATGCGGCTCCAGCTTCACTCCTCGCGAGGGGTAGCATCGACTCCGTGGAAGTCGTGCGGGCCGGCTCAGGATCCGGCGACCCTGTTTTCCACCAAATGGCGGAGATCCACCGTGAGGCCATCTCGGAGGGCTTTCTCAGCACGCTCGGCGAAGGGTTCCTGTCCGGGCTGTACCGGCACCTTTCCGACATGGAGGATGCGTTCGCGTTCGTAGCCTGTGAGGACGACCAGGTCCTCGGCTTCATTGTCGGCGCCCTCGATACGGGGCGGGTCTACCGCTCGTATGCCCGCAGGGGCGGAGCGTCGGCCATGCTGGCGCTGGCACCCAAGATGCTCTCGCCTCGCCGCATCGTGCGTGTCGCCGAGACTCTCCTCTATCCCAACCGCAAGCAGGACGACGGTTTGCCCGAGCCCGAGATTTTGAACTTCTGCGTCCGGGGCGACTATCAAGGAAAGGGGGTCGGCGGGCGCCTGTTCGCCTCGTTGTGTGAGGAGTTCGCAGAGCGGGGAGTGGCCGCGATCAGGATCGTGACCGGCGAAGGGCAACGGAGCGCTCAGCAGTTCTATGAGGCCAAGGGCGCTGTCTTCGCGACCACGACCCAAGTGCACAAGGGCACAACGAGCCGAGTCTATACGTACCGGATCGCCCGCGAGAGCTGAGCTTGTCGGCGGTATTCTCGGCAGAACGAGATGCCTGCACCGGTAGCCACACGTACCGTACCGTTCTTCGACTATAAGGCGTTCTATTCGCGACAGTCCGATACATTTGACCAGGCGATGAAGGGCGTCCTCTCGCGAGGTGCGTTCATCCTCCAGCAAGAGGTTCGCGACTTTGAGGACGCGCTCGCCGGCTACCTCGGTGTCCGGCACGCCATCGGCCTGGCAAACTGCACCGACGCCCTGATTATAGGGCTGCGCGTAGCCGGGATCGGCCCAGGCGACGAGGTCATCTTCCCGTCCCACACGTTCATCGCCTCGCCGAGCAGCATCCACTGGGTCGGCGCGTCCCCTATTCCGGTGGACATGGGGGACGACGGGCTGATCGACCCCGACGCGATCGAGGCAGCGGTGACCCCGCGGACCAAGGCTGTGATGCCGGTCAGCCTCAACGGCAGGAGCTGCAAGTTCGACAAGATCCAGGATATCTGCGATCGCCACGGCCTCACGATCGTCGAGGACTCAGCTCAAGCACTCGGCTCGAAGTACAAGGGCAAGGCGGCCGGCACGTTCGGCGCGATCGGAACCTTTAGCTTCTATCCCGCCAAGATCCTCGGTTGCTTTGGCGACGGTGGAGCGATTGTAACGAACGACGACGACCTCGCCCACCAGGTAAGGCTCTATCGAGACCACGGTCGCGACGAAGCCACCGGCCAGGTCGTGCAATGGGGGCTCAACAGCCGCCTCGACAATCTTCAGGCCGCTGTGCTTCTCGCCCAGTTCGCCGACTATCCCGCCACCATCGCTCGACGCAGGGCGATCGCTACGATGTACCAGGAAGGACTGGCAGACATGACGGAACTCACCCTGCCTCCGGCGCCGGAGGCAGACGCAGACCACTTCGACACGTACCAAAACTACGAGTTGTGCGCAGACCGGCGAGACGGGCTCGTAGCCCATCTCAAGGAGCGAGGCATCGGTACTCTGGTCCAATGGGGCGGCAAGGCTTGCCACCAGTTCGACGGACTCGGGCTGCCCCAGGTCTCGTTGCCGCGCACCGAGCGCTTCTTCGAGCGCTGCCTGATGCTCCCGGTCAACCTGTTCGTTTCCGACGACGACGTCGCCTACGTCATCGAGCAAGTCCGTGGGTTCTACCGCAACTGACGCGGCGTCTCTCGCCTGGCGGATCCGCCGCCATGTCGTAGAGATGACTCACCTCGGAAAGAGCAGCCACGTAGCCGCCGGGCTCTCCATGGCGGACATCGTCGCGACCCTCTATGCCGGCGTCCTTCGCGTGCGGCCGGAAGAGCCGGACTGGCCCGACCGCGACCGCTTCATCCTGAGCAAAGGCCACGCCGGCGCTTGCGTCTATGCGGCGCTCGCCGAGAGCGGGTTCTTTCCTGTGGAGCAGCTGAAGACCCACTATCAGGACGGCAGCCTGCTCAGCGGCCACGTTTCGCACAAAGGGATACCGGGGGTGGAACTTTCGACCGGATCGCTAGGCCACGGGCTCGGTGTCGGCGCGGGCATGGCTCTCGGGGCCAGGTTGGACGGCCTCACTTGGCGGGTGTTCGTGCTCCTCAGCGACGGCGAGTGCGACGAAGGCTCGAACTGGGAGGCGATCCTCTTTGCGTCGCACCACCGACTGGACAACCTGGTCGCGATCGTGGACTACAACAAGATCCAGTCGCTCAAGCCCGTTCCCGAGACGCTGGGGCTGGAGCCTTTCGCCGACAAGTGGGCCTCGTTCGGCTGGAAAGTGTCCGAGTGCGACGGCCACGATGTCGTCTCGCTCGCGCGCGCACTGAGTTCGACGCCAGACGGGCGGCCCAAGGTAGTGATCGCGCACACCACGAAGGGCAAGGGCGTCTCGTTCATGGAGAACTCCGTGCTGTGGCACTACCGCACCCCGCAAGGGGAAGAGTACGAAGCGGCCTTGGCCGAGATGGAGGCCACCCGACCGTGAGGGACGCCTTTGTCGCCCGACTCATCGACGAGGCACGCCAGAACCCCCGGGTCATGCTCGTCACGGGCGACCTTGGCTTCGGCGTCCTGACAAAGTTTGAGGCGGAACTACCTGGCCAGTTTCTCAACGCCGGGGTAGCCGAGCAAAACATGACGATGCTCGCGACCGGCCTCGCAATGGAGGGCAGAATCGTTTTCACGTACTCGATCGCGAACTTTCCGATCTTGCGTTGCCTGGAGATGATCCGCAACGACGCCTGCTATCACGGAGCGGACGTCAAAGTCGTGAGCATTGGCGGAGGATTTAGCTACGGAGCGCTCGGGATCAGTCACCACGCGACGGAGGACATCTCGATCATGCGCTCATTGCCGGACATCACGGTGCTCTCGCCGTGCGACCTCTGGGAAGCGGCCGAGGCGACGAGTGCTTTGATCCGGACGCCAGGCACGGCATATCTCCGGCTTGACAAATCCCATGCCCCCACCATACGGTTATACGACGGGCCGTACGAGGTGGGAAAGGCGCGCGTCCTACGCGAGGGCTCAGACGTCTCGATCCTCGTCTGTGGCGGCGTGATGGAAGAGGCGCTTACTGCGGCGGACTCGCTGTCCCGACAGGGCATCGGGGCCCGAGTCGTTTCCCACCATACAGTCAAACCCATCGACAAAGACTCGATCCTCGCCTCCGCCAAGGAGACCGGCGGGATCGTCACAGTCGAGGAGCACACTCTCGACGGCGGCCTGGGGTCCGCCGTCGTAGAGGTCCTTGCCGACGCTGGGGTCTGGCCCCGAGGGTTCCAACGGGTCGGGCTACGAAGCACCTTCAGCAGTGTCGTTGGGAGCCAGGAGTACTTGCGCGGCGTGTACGGCATCGACGCCCGGGCCATCGAGGCAGCATCGCTCCGTGCCTTGGGCGAGTTCCGGGTGAGGACGTGACCACACGTCCGAGGGTTCTCGTCCTCTGCACTGGGAACAAGGCCCGCTCGCAGATGGCCGAAGGTTGGATCCGGCACTTCGGCCGCGGAAGACTGGACGTCGTTTCGGCAGGCACCCGCCCCTCAGGGGTGTGGCAACTCGTCATCGAGGCGATGTCCGAAGCCGGGGTCGACATTTCCACCCAATGGTCAAAGTCCGTGAACGAGTTCACAGGGCAGGAGTTCGACTATGTCGTGACGCTCTGCAACGACGCCAAAGAGGGCTGTCCGGTCTTCCCCGGCGCTCGGCGTACTCTGCATGTGCCCTTCCTCGATCCTTGGCTTCCTCCCGAGAGACGGCACGAGGAGCCCGTACTGGTCCGACGTATCCGGGACGAAATCAGGGACTGGGCGCAGGGGTTTGTCGCTGAGGTCCTCGCCTAGTTGACCTTGAGCCAACCCTTTTTCCGAAAATAGGCGAGCTGGGCCAGCGTGAGCATCAGCATGAAGGCGCAGATACCGACGTAGCCCAGTGGGTGCTCCAGTTCTGGCATGTTCCACTTCGACACATGTGTGTTGAAGTTCATCCCATATGTCCCCACGATAAACGTGAGAGGAATGAAGATCACGCTCACGACAGTGAGGACCTTGAGCACTTCGTTCTGCTTGTAGGCCATCGCCGTCAGGTAGAGGTCATTGAGGTGGGCCACCCTTTCTCGAAGGATCTCCGCCATATCGATGACGCCGGCGAGCAAGTCGTGCGAGTCACGAAAGTACTTTCGGTTTCGATCCTCGACCTGAGCGGTCTCCGAGAACGCCAAGGTGCGGATCACGTCGCGGGTCGGCCAGGTGCACCGACGCAGTTCGGAAAGTGTGTTCCGTGTCTCATGGACACTAGCGAGAGCCTCACGGTTCGGCCCTTGTACCAAGGTGTCCTCCAGGTCGCCCACCCTCTCGGAGAGTTCCTCCACTACAGGATACAAGCTGTCCACGAGCCCGTGGACGAGCAGTGCGGCTAGATAGTCAGGGCCCCTCGACCTCAGCATTGAACTGGGGTCGTGGAACTTTGCCCGTACGGCGTCCCAGCAGTCTTCTCTCGTAGGCTGAACCGTGAGGAGATAGTTTCTCCCGACAAAGAAGGAGACGTGCTCCATCTCGCGCCTTCCGTGGGATCGCGCCTCAAAGACGTTGAGTTGGAAGAGCATATGGCCATCAAACTCTTCTAGTTTCGCCCGTTGGTTGTTGTCCAGCGCGTCTTCGATTCCCAGACTGTGAAGTCCCAGGGCGACACCGAGCAGCGGGAGCCACTCCGCGTTCAAGTCGAGCGAAAGATCGATCCAGGTGACTGGGTGGCCCTCGGTCGCGGCCATGACCTCGGCGACGGACGCAGCAGGTAACTCGGTGGCACCGAGCGGGCCATAGGCGACCAGCGGCACCCTCGAATCTAGCGCACTCCCTGGCTCTGGCATCCCTTTCCCAACTTCGAAGACGGATGCGAAGCGAAGGGCGCACCAGCCTTGGCCATAATGCTTGCCGTGACGCGCTTGGTGGACGTCCTGGTCTCCTTCGTCGGGCTCGTGCTGTTTTCGCCTGTTCTTCTTGTCTTCATCGTCCTTGTTTGGTCGCAGGATCGAAAGTCACCGTTCTACTTGGCTCCGCGAGTAGCAAAGGGGGGCGGCCAGTTCACGATGGTAAAGCTCCGCAGCATGGTCGTCCATGCGGACAAGACCGGGGTGAACTCGACCTCGGCTGGCGACGCCAGGATCACTCCTCTCGGCAAGGTGATCCGCAAGTTCAAGCTCGACGAGCTGACCCAGCTCTGGAACGTCTTGATCGGCGATATGAGCCTTGTCGGTCCCCGGCCCCAAGTTCGCGCTGATGTCGATCGCTATACCGAAGAGGAGCGCGAGATGCTCACGGTGAGCCCGGGCATCACGGACTTTGCGAGCATCGTCTTTAGCGACGAAGGTGACATCCTCGCCGAGAGCAAGGATCCCGACCTCGATTACAACCGGATCATCAGGCCGTGGAAGAGCCGGCTCGCACTGGTGTACGTCCGAAACCGCTCGATCCGCCTTCAACTCAAGCTGGTCTGGCTGACCGCGATGGCGATCCTCAAGAAGCCGAGAGCTCTCGCGGGGGTGGGCCAAGAGCTACAGCGGCTCGGCGTGGATCCCAACGTGATCGAGGTAGCCAAACGGCACGAGCCGGTTCCCGAGTACCCGCCTCCGGGAGCTACCGAGGTGGTGCGAAGCCTCGCCACAACCCGTTGAGTCTTACTCGACCCATCGAACCTTGCCGCGAACGACCCACCAAGCCAGTGCGGCCAAACAAAGCGCCGCCCAACCGCCAGTAAGCAAACCCCGACGCGGCGAGACCCACTGCGGGTCTTCGTACGGCCGATCCACGACCTCGAACCGGGCGGGGTCGCGCTCTTCGGCGATCTTGGAAAGCTGCAGCTGGGAACGGAGCGACTCGCGCGTCGTCACCGCCTGGTCGTAGCGGGCCTGCGCTGCGCGAAGTCGCGCAGCGTCCTCAGGCGCCCTCCTGGCGGTCCGCATGGCGGTGTTCAGAGCGGCCTCATAACTTCTGACCGTTGCCTCCAGTCCGGCGAGCTCCGCCTTAGGCTCGATGAGCGGCGCAAGTGCGCCGCTTCCCACGTCCGTTCGCGCCTTACCGATTGCCTGGGCAACCGCATTTTCCGCGCCCCGGGCTCGATCTTTGGCGATTTTGACTTCCGGGCTCTGGTCGGTGAACTGCCGCTCTGCCTCTGCGAGCTCAAGGCGCCGCTTTTCAAGCTCTGTCGCCAAGCTCGCAAGGGCGGCGTTCGAACCCAAGGCGTCGAGCGCGTTCCGGTCTCCATCGGCTAAGGCCCGTTTGATCCCGTTCTCGAGATTGTCCAGCTTCACCCTGGCAGATCGCGAGGCTGCCCGGGCGTCCTGAAGCTGCCTCGTGGCAGAAACAATGAGGCTCGCCAGCCCGCCGGTGTCAGCGTAGGGGTGGTCTTGTGCCACTGCAATGAGCTGGGCTAGCGCCTCTTCTACGACGGCCTCGCTCGCAGTGAGGCGGTTCTCGAGGGCCTTCGAGTTCCTCTTTCCGACATTGAGGGTCAGGCTCACTGACTCTTGTCCCAAGAACTCCAGGTAGCTGTCCGCGATCCGCTTGCTGAGCTTGGGGCTTTCCGCCTGGGCAGAAAGGAGAAGGAAGCGGTTCTCGTCAATACGGGTCTTGACCCGGGTGCCAAGTTCCTTGGCCGCACGAATCTTTGACAAGTCGAATTCTTTGTCCAAACCCAACTGATCGACGACAAACTGCCGGCACTTCTCCGATTTCAGGAGACCCTCGGCGGTCGAGGGACTGCTCCCGAGGATCGGGGACGTCAAGGACGGATCGGCGCCTAATCCTCGAAAATCCGGTTCCGAGCCTCGCTGTACCCCGGGAACAAGGATGTTAGCTCCGGTAGCGTTGGAAGCCGCCGTCGGAAAAACCAGGGATAGGCGGCTCTCGTACGTCTTGGGCAACATCCCCACCACGACGTACACGATGAGAGTGCTCGCCGCCGTCGCGATCAGCCCGTAGAGGAGCTTCTTGCCGGACGACAGGGGTTTGGCGCTCAAACGTGGGGCCTCGAAGGCACATTATTGCCCGAGTCGACAATCCCCGTCAACTTGCGGGGCCGGTACACTCAGTCAGTGCGGTGCTTGCTCGCTTGGATCGTCCTCGCCCTGCCTGTCCTAGGTTGGACGCAGGCGGAGGCCGCTCTAGCCCCGGGCGATAGGCTCCTCGTTACCACTGCCGGCCTTTCTCAGTATTCGGGCGAGTTCCTCGTCATGCTGGACGGCAGTGTGACGCTCGGCCCCTATGGCTCGTTCGTCGCCTCCGGAAAAACGGCGAAGCAGCTTGAAGCCGAGGTCGTGGAGGTGGCGAAGAAGTACATTCGCGATCCACACGTCACCATCGGTGTCACCGAACAAAAGGCGCGAGTGGTATACGTATTGAGTAGCCGCGGGACGGACTCTGGATTTGAGTGGACACCCGGCATGGGTGTTCGCGCGGCCCTGAACCGAGTCTCGCTCGGCCCTCTGGACGATTACAACGCACGCTTGTTCCGCGACGGGACGCTTGTGGCGTCCATTGATCTTCGGAAGCTCTTTCTCGCCGACTCGCAGAACCAGGATGTTCCGATGGCCCCAGGCGACATCCTGTGGCTCGCGGACGCTGCCTCGGTGTTCACGATGGTCGAAGGCAGCGTGTTGCGACCAGGGCCGATTCGGGTGCGACCCGGCGACCTTGTCATCGACGCGATTGCGAGGGCAGGAGGGATCAACGAGCCAAGTCTCGCCGCCTTCACGCCTGAGGAAGTGGTGGTCACAGTCCATCGCGGCGGCAAGAGCCTCACGCATCGATTGAGCGAAGTCCTGCAGGGGGCGGGGGGTGAGGTGACGGAGGGCGACCGGATCGTCGTGGAACGTCCCGCACAAGTCCGAGCCACGATCGGTGGCCGCGTCGCAAACCCTGGCATGCGGCCGTTCCGCTCCGGCACGACGATCGCGGAGGCGATCGAGCATGCCGGTGGCCCCATTGCGGACGGGACTCTTCGCCAGGTCTTGGTGTTCCGTGGCGGCACGGTGCGACGATTCGACCTTGTCGCACTCGCCCGAGCGGGCCAGTTCGGGCCATTGCTCGAGGACGAGGACTTCGTTTCGGTGCCTGTCAACGAGCGATCCGTCTACGTGTTCGGGTTCGTCGAGAGGCCCGGAAAGAAGAAACTCCCGGACGAACTAGAACCCAGGCTCGCGGACGCGTTGGACCTCGGTGGCGGCTTGCAAGCCAGGGGATCGTTGCGCAGGGCAGTCGTCCTCAGGCCGGACGAGAGCGGCACGTTTACGGCGACCATCTACAATCTGGACGCCTTCCTCAGGGATGGGGATGCGAGCCAAAACCCCTCTCTAGAGCCGGGGGACGTCGTCTTTTTCGACCAAACGCGGGGCACCAGCCTCGCGGACATTCTTCGCATCCTTCCCGGGCTCTTGCTCGTCGAGAGGGTCTTCAATTAGCGAGTGGTAGAATCCTGATCCGGTCGGCTCGCGATATCCAGTAGTGTCCGAGTCGTCCGAGAATGCAAGGACGCATCATGGATCGGTGGCGGGAGGTGTGGGCGGATCCTCGGCGCAGGCGGTTTGCCTTCGCCGGCCTCTTGCTGGCCGATATCGCCCTCGTCGAACTCGCGCTCGTGCTGAGCCTCGCGCTTGCATATTCGTTCGACCCTCCCGGTGGCCCCGGCAACATCTTCTGGTCCTACGCAGTTCCGACTGGGATCGTTGCCTTCGGCCTCATGGTCTGGCGTCGGTTGCACCGTATTCACTCCCGGTACCTCGGAATCGGCGACCTGCTGAACATCTCGCTGGTCGGTCTGGGAGCGGCGATCGTGGTCGCGTTTTGCGAATCGCGCGCGACCGTCGAAGGTATTGCCGAAGGCAAGCTAAGCGTCCCGTTCCTCGTTTTCTTCTTCTCGGTCTCGTTCCTTGCCATCGGGCGCCTGTACCAGCGACTGATCGCGCACCGTGCACTGCACTTGTCCCGCCTGGGTGGTCGGCTGAAGCGGACTGTCGTGGTCGGCGCGGGAAACACGGGCGAGTCGATGATTCGCGAACTGATGAAGCTCGACCCGCCGGAGCACCATGTGGTCGGGATCATTGACCCGCACGGCGCGGCCGTAGGGCACACGATCCACGGGATCGAGGTTGCTGGCGGACTGGACGAGCTTGCGATGGTGCTGGCAAAGAAGTCGGTGGACGAGGTCTTGGTGTCCGAGCCCGGCCTCTCTGGCGAACAACTTCGGCTGATTTTCGCGGCGTGTAGCGAACTGGGCGTGAGGGTGCGGACCCTCCCTGCGATGTCAGGCTTCATCCGGGGTGGGAAAGACGTGCTCCCCCACCTTCGAGACATCGAGCTGGACGACCTCCTGCGGAGGGACTCGGTCAAGAGCGAAGTCTCGCGAGCGGCACGATATATCAGCGGCGAACGCATTCTCATCACCGGCGCTGGCGGTTCGATCGGGTCGGAACTTGCACGACAGATCGTCTCCCTTTCCCCAGCAAGCCTCATCCTGATGGGCAAAGGCGAGAACAGCATCTTTGAGATTGATCAAGAGCTCCGGGACGTACACGGCTTCCAAGCCACCCCAGTCATCGCCGACGTCCGCGACAAGGAAGCGGTCGAGCGCGCCCTTGCCAAGTACAACCCGTCCGTCGTCTTCCATGCCGCCGCCCACAAGCACGTGACCCTCATGGAGTCGGTGCCAATCGAAGCGGTAAGGAACAACGTCTTCGGCACGTTGAACCTAGCCGAGTGCGCTATCCGAAACGGTGTGCGCAGGTTCATCTTGGTTTCGAGCGACAAGGCGGTCAACCCCAAGAACGTGATGGGGGCGACGAAGCGGGTTGCCGAAATGGTCGTCTCTTCTCTCGCGGCTCAGTGCGAGACCAACTTCTCCACGGTTCGCTTCGGAAACGTCCTCGGCAGCCGCGGCAGCTTGATCCCGATCCTGAAGGGCCAGATCAAGCATGGTGGCCCGGTCACGATCACGCACCAGGACATGACCCGGTTCTTCATGACGATTCCCGAGGCGGTCCAGCTCATCGTCGAGGCGGGAGCGATCGGTGAGCGTGGCGAGGTCTTCATTCTCGACATGGGCGAGCCGGTCTCGATCCTCGAGCTGGCGAACGACATGATTCGGCTCCATGGCCTTGTTCCGGGCAAGGACATCGAGATTCGGTTTACCGGCATTCGACCCGGCGAAAAAATCCATGAGGAGCTTTCGTACGAAGCTGAAGGGTTGGTGCCAAGCCACCACGAGAAGATCCTGTGTGCCTCGAACGTGTCCTGCCTGGACTACACATCCCTGCGCGAGCAACTGGACCAGCTGCAGAAACTCTGTGACGCAGGCGACGACCAGGCCGTGCGAGCCTCGCTCCTCGAAATCGCCTGGGGCCGGACGTTCCCGCCGATCTCGGCAAGCAACTGAGCTAGGCCCAGGAAGCTAATGCCGCGCAGGTAACGTACACTCGGGGTTGCGCAAATCCGGCAGACCCCGCACCCACGACCCGGACACATCTACCCATGTCCTCGACCCTGCAATCTGCGAGGGCCAATCCAGTCGAGGGGAAGCCGCTCTTAGAGCTGGAGGCTGACCTCACTGAAGATGGCCGATATGGAGCCCGGCACGTTGTCGTAACCTCCAGCCACGTCACCGTGCGCGAGCCTGGTGGCGCCGAGCTGTCGCGCGTTGCGCTCGCGGACATCGAGACGATCAAGAACGAGCCCCTAGTCAGCGGCGGGAGGCTCCGTGTCCGGACCAAGTCGGGAGAGGAGCTCACGCTCGCCTCCTACTCCCTGACTGTGGCCCATCGCTTTAGCGACTTGGCCCGCGGCGTCGAGGAGATCCTCGCTGGAAGCGAACTGACGATTGAGCTGCCAACGATTCGGACTCGCTGCGAATCATGCGGTCGACCCCTCCCCGAGCCGGACGGGTTCTGCCCGAACTGTCTCAACCGAGGCAAGACCCTGCTGAGGGTCGCCGCTTATCTCAAGCCGTACAAGGCGAGGACGGCCGTTCTCGTGCTGTTGTCTATGACGAGCACCGGGCTCAACTTGGTGCCGCCGCTCATTCAGCGATCCTTGGTGGACGGGTTCAAGGACGGTACGATGACCACTCCCGTCCTGTTGCAAAACGTCGGGCTCTGGGGCTTGCTCGCCCTTGGTGCCTCGACGACGCAGATCTTCACCGGCCGCACCATGGCGTATCTTGCCGCCCACATTTCGGCAGACCTCCGTAATGCGGTGTTCCGGGCTGTCCAGGGTCTTGGTATCCGCTACTTTGACCGCAAGCCGGTCGGGGCGATCGCAAGCCGCGTCACCAACGACACGGAGCGGCTCTGGTTCTTCCTGGTCGACGGCCTGCCGTTCTTCTTCATCAATGTCCTAATGTTCGTCGGAGTGATCGGCTTCCTGTTCTGGACCGACGTCGGACTGGCCACCGCGATCCTCATCCCGATTCCGCTCATCGGCCTGGTGAGCATGTACTTCTGGAAGCCGCTCAGCATCATGTTCCACAAGGTGAGCCAAAAGATGGCGCGCCTGCACATGCACCTGAACGAGTCGCTTTCCGGAATCCGTGTCGTGAAGGCGTTCGTCCGCGAGGACTTCGAGTTTGGGAAGTTCTCGGTGCGCAACCGCGAGTGGCGCGACACCGCATACGCTGGCGAGCGCCGGTGGACCACCGGCTTCGGCATCATGACGTTCTTCATCGCGCTAGCCGCCCTCATCAATTGGGGCTACGGCGGCACGATGGTGATCCAGGGCAGGCTCACCCTGGGCGAGTTCGTCATGGTCAACTCCTACTTGCTCCTGGTGTACGGGCCGCTTCAGTGGTTCGCGCAAATCAACAACTGGTTCAGCCGAGCCATGGCCGGAGCAGAACGGGTCTTTGAAGTCCTCGACATGGCAGCCGAGTCGCCGGACTCGTCCGGAACCAAGATTCCGCTCAGCGGCGAGGTCTCCTTCGAGAACGTCCGGTTTGGCTATGACAAGTCGAACCCTGTGATCAAGGACATGTCCTTTACCGTCAAGGCTGGCGAGATGATCGGCCTCGTCGGCCACTCTGGCTCGGGCAAGTCCACGACGATCAACCTCATCGCCCGGTTCTACGAACCGGACTCCGGCCGGATCTTGATCGATGGCCTAGATTATCGTGAGCTTGATCTTGGCGAGTTTCGTCGCCAGATCGGGATCGTGCTCCAGGAGCCGTTTCTTTTTAATGGGACGATCGCCGAGAACATCGCCTATGGAAAGCCCGACGCCACGTTCGACGAGATCGTGGAGGCGGCGAGGGCGGCAAACGCGCACGACTTTGTCCTTGCCAAACAGGACGGTTACGATACGGTCGTGGGTGAGCGGGGAGCGCGTCTTTCGGGCGGGGAGCGCCAGCGAGTCAGCATCGCCCGAGCCATTCTTCACGACCCGAAGATCCTCATCTTGGACGAGGCGACATCGAGCGTAGACGTCGAGACGGAGCGGCAGATCCAGGAGGCCATCCAAAACCTCATCGCAAACCGGACCACCTTTGCGATTGCCCACCGCCTGACCACGTTGCGCACCGCCAACCGGCTCATCGTGCTGGAGCGCGGAGAGATCAAGGAGATCGGCACCCATGACGAACTCATGGCCGCGAACGGCACCTTTGCCAAGCTAGTCGAAACCCAGCGCCAGATCAACCAAGTGGTGGAGATAGGGAATGTCTAGGGACGTCCGGATCGTCAAAGTCTGGGAGGAGCCTGAGGGCCGGTTCCGACTGGAGACCGAGGATCGGTGCTACCTCAGCTTCCGACCAGCCTGGTCGTCGCCGCTGTCTCGACCTGGCGAATATCTGGCGCTTCTTGACGGGCGGGACGGGGAGATCACCACCATCGCTGACCCGCAGAGCCTGCCAGAAGAGGTTCGGACTCCCATCTTGGCGATGCTCGAGGAGCGATATCTCAGCCCCGTTGTCACCGAGATTCTCTCGATAAGGATGGAGTTCGGGATCACGTATTGGGACACGATGACCGAGCGTGGCCGCCGTGATTTCGCCACCCAGTCTCTGCAGGAAAACGTCCACTGGCTCGCGCCCGGTCACCTGATCGTCTCTGACGTCTCAGGCAACCGGTACGAGGTTCGCGTCGAGAGGCTCGACCCACGGAGCCGCAAGCTGCTCGGCACCGCGGTCTAGACCCGGGCCGAGAGCTCCGCGGCGGAGGCAGTTGCAACTCCGAGTTTTCCGACCACTACCGAGGCGGCCAAGGACGCTAGCTCCGTCGCCTCGGCAAGGGTCGCCCCGTGGGTGAGCGCGAGCGCAAGGGTCGTGATCACCGTGTCCCCTGCCCCAGCCACGTCGTAAACCTCGACGGGCACTGCCGGACGTGTCCCCACGTCGTTCTCCGAGCTCCAGGCCATACCGGCGCTTCCAAGCGTCACGACGACAGCCTTGACGCCCAAGGCCGACCTCACGGCCCGGGCGATGGCCTCGTTGCCTTCTACGCTCCTTCCGACGAGCGTCTCCGCTTCATGGAGGTTTACGGTGACCAAGCTTGCCCCGGCAAAAGCTGGTGCGGCGGCAGGTTTGGCGTTGAGGAAGAGCGGTAGGCCGTGGTTCTCGCATTCCGCGACGAGCCAGCGGGCCAGCCCAGTGCCTACCACACCTTTGGCGTAGTCGGACACAAGGACCGCCTGGGTATGCGCCATTGCAGCTGAGACCGAGGCGCGGAGCGCTTCCTCGGTCGCGGGGGCGAGCGGACTCACCTGCTCCTTGTCAAACCGCATGAGCTGCTGGCTTTGTGCTACGAGCCTCGTCTTGGTCGTGGTGGGACGCCCAGCTTCGACGACGGAAGCGTCTTTGGCCCCGGCCTCGGCAAGCTGGCAGAGCAGGCCTCTGCCTTCCAAGTCGTCGCCGACGACTCCAACCACGGTCGCGCTGCCGCCCAGGGCCATGACATTGTTCGCCACGTTGGCCGCTCCCCCAGGGACGCTCGTCTCCCGCTCGATCTCGACCACCATGACCGGGGACTCAGGCGAAATCCTGGTTGGGCGTCCCCAAAGATACGCGTCCAGCATCAAGTCCCCGACGACGAGGACCTCGGTTCCTTGCATCTTCTCGATCAGCCGGTGCACAGTGCCTCCTCGAGTCCGACAAGGATCGCGTGGATGGCGACCATATGAAGGTCTTGCACCTCGTCGGGCGTCGAACCCGGGAAAACGGCCGCATGATCTACCATTTGGTTAAGCCGCCCCCCGCCTCGGCCGAGAAGCGCCGATGTAGACATCTCCTTGCCGCTGGCTGCGGTGACTGCACGGACTAGGTTTTCGCTCTCCCCCGAGGTCGAGAGTACGAGCAGGGCGTCTCCTGGACGGCCCAGCGCGGCGACCCCTCGAGCGAAGACCTCCTCAAAGCCATAGTCGTTCGCCGTGCAACTCAGGTGAGTTGAAGAGTCCAGCGAGAGCACTGCAAACGGCCGGCGATCCGCTCGGAACCTACCGGTGCACTCTTCGGCCAAGTGTGCCGCCTGGGCCATGCTGCCACCGTTCCCGGCGACCAGCACCGTCCCTCCTGCTGCCAAGACCTGGGCAAGTCCCTGAGTCACAGACTCGATCGCCTCGCAAAGGCCAGAGTCCCGGGCGCAGGCTCCGGCAAGCTCCGCAGCATTAGCGAACCTGCTTGCCGGGGCGCTCTCCATTCCCGGAGTTTTACCTAGGCTCGGCCAGCCTCTTCGAGCTGAACCAGATGGTAGATGTCGTGTGCGAGCATCATCGTCGCCTGCCGGGTCACCGTAAACGATCCTCGCTCCGGGTGGACGAACTCGGCATCCCATTGTCCCGGTTCCAGGGCGGAGAGCCAAGCCACCGTCTGGGCGCGGGCAGCGGCCCATGTGGAGAGACTCGCCATGGTCTCCCACCCGGAATAGCCGAGCTCGATAGCGCGGTCTCCTTCGTCGTACACCGGCACCGTCGAGTTCGGCTTAACCACTGCAAGCTCCATCCGGGAGAAGAAGATCGGCTCCCAGTCCGCGAGGTGGGCGACGACCTCCCGGGGACTGAAACGGCCGGCATGGGTAGGACAGTCGGTTCTTTCTGTCTGCAATCGCCGGAGCGCGGCGCCCATCAGGCCAGGCGTCGCGGAAAGGGCCTCGATGAGATAGGGCACGGGCATGCCGGTAACGTACCCTTTCAGACTGGAACTCGGCAGGCGGCTAGTATTTCTGCTTGCTTTTTGGAATCCTTTGTACGCGTGTTCGGGATCCTGTCCCATTTCCGGGTGGGACTGAGTTATACTCTGACTGGCACTAGTCTGGGCCGCCTGGCTCGGCAAGGGCCTTAGCGTTACAGAACGGAGATATCTCAAAAAATGACACTTACTCGCATCGCTGCACTTGCAGTGCTCTCAGTCGGCTTCGGCGCCCTCGCCCAAGCCCAGATTTTCGATAACTTCGGTGGTGGCAACACCTACAACGGCGGCACTGGATGGACGATTTCCGGACCTGGCTCCGGCGTCGGTGACAACCAGCAAGGCGAGCAGTTCACCGCTGGCCAGACCGCCCTCGCCGGCACGCTGGACATCGCCATGGGCAATGTCACTGGTACGCCGAGTGTGACCATGAGCCTCTACATGGACTCCGGTGGAACGATCGGCAGCCAAGTCGGTAGCTCAGTCACCGTCGCGACGAACCCGGGTTCTTTCGGTGCGGGTACGGAGTACGTGAGCACGAACGTCTCCGGCGCAGGCTGGAACGTCACCAACGGCAACCAGTACTGGCTCGTAGCCGTTTCGGCTAGCGACGCCTGGCACGCATGGAACTGGAACTCGACCGGCGACACCGGCGGACACTGGTGGAACGGTGGCGGCTATAGCTCCCAGACCCACGGCGCGTTCCGCCTCAACGCGGTTCCGGAGCCGGCGACGATGATCGCCCTCGGCGCGGGCCTCGCCGCCCTCGCCGCCCGACGCCGCCGCAAGTAAGCGCGGACGGACGACCACAACGCCCGGCTTGGGACCACCCCAAGGCCGGGCGTTGCTCTGTTCGGACGGCGAACCAGCCTAGAGCCGCCTTGCAGCCCAGAGCATTCCTCGACGGAGCATCTCCCGGAACGAGGGCTCGGCGTACGACTCCTTGGTGTGACCCATCGCCGTGTACCAAGAGCGGCCCTTGCCCACGGTCTTCCACCAGACGACAGGGTGGTCGCCTTTCATCTTGCCGCCGTTGTACGTGGACTCGTCCACCAACGCGAGGACGTTCACGTTCGACCGAGGCTGCTCCCGATAGTCGTACCACTCGTCCTTGCGGCTCCATGCTCGCGGGAGGTGAGAGACCGTCGGGTGGCGCGGCTCCTCGATGATGACCCCGGCCTCCTGCACGGCGGGATGGCTGAGAAAGTACGCGCCGACCAGGTTGCCGTACCAAGGCCACTCGTACTCGGTGTCGCATGCGCTGTGAACCCCGACAAAGCCCCCACCGGCCTCAATGAACCCTTCCATCGCCGCCTGCTGCCTGGAATCGAGAACGTCACCGGTGGTAAGTAAGAAGACCACGACGTCGTACTTCGAGAGGTTCGCGCCGGTGAAAGTAGCCGGAACCTCTGTCGCGTGCACCCTGATCGTCTCTTTGTCCATGGACTGGAAGGCTTCGATGGCGACGGGTATCGAATCGTGCCTGAAGCCAGTGGTCCGCGTGAAGACCAAAACGTCCAGCACCGGTGCGATCACGGTGGCAAGGAGCGCGGCGACCATGGAGAGAGTCTATCCCACGGCGCAAGTCTGGAGCCTTTGACGAGATTCGAACTCGTGACCTTCCCCTTACCAAGGGGATGCTCTACCCCTGAGCTACAAAGGCATCCTTGTTGTTCTCGGCACACGGCGTGCCGAACTGGTGGGGAGTGCAGGATTCGAACCTGCGAAGGCGTTCGCCGACAGATTTACAGTCTGTTCCCATTGGCCACTCGGGCAACTCCCCACGCGGCACGCAAGGATACCCCTCGGTTCCGGGCTGGCAAGGATAGAATGGGGCCCGATGGGTCGCACTCTGTTCGAGAAGGTCTGGGAGAACCACGTCGTCGCTCCCTTGGAGGGCGGCGGGACGCTTCTCTATATAGACAGGCACCTCGTGCACGAGGTGACCTCGCCCCAGGCGTTCGACGGCCTGCGCGAGGCGGGCCGCCCGGTGCGGCGTCCGGACCTGACGTTTGCGACCGTCGACCATAACGTACCTACCGACGGGCGTCCGCTTGAAGAGTCCACGTTGAGCGGCCAACAGCTTGCTGCCCTCTCGCGGAACTGCGCCGAGTTCGGAGTCCCGCTATTTGGCTATGACGACCCTCGCCAAGGCATCGTGCACGTGATCGGGCCGCAGCTCGGCCTGACGCTTCCCGGGCTCACGATCGTCTGCGGAGACAGTCACACGTCAACCCACGGTGCGTTCGGGGCGCTGGCGTTCGGGATCGGCACGACCGAAGTGGAGCACGTCTTGGCGACCCAGACCCTTCGGCAGTCGAGCAAGCCAAAAACCCTAGGGATCGAGGTGACGGGAAAGCTCTCGCAAGGTGTCGGCCCCAAAGACGTAATTCTCGCAATCATCCGCAAGCTGGGGGCCGGAGGTGCGGCCGGGCACGTTGCAGAGTATCGCGGCGAGGCCATTCGGGCCATGGGAATGGCAGGACGCATGACGGTCTGCAACATGAGCATCGAGATGGGTGCTCGGGCGGGCATGATCGCCCCTGACGCCACAACCCTTGAGTACATCGCGGAACGCGACCGACCCTATGCCCCCCAAGGCAGGGAGTTCGAGCGGCTCAAGGAGGCTTGCCGCGACCTCGTCACGGATTCGGACGCAAGCTTTGACCGAGCCCAAATGCTCGACGGATCGGCCCTCATTCCTCAAGTTTCTTGGGGCACGACCCCCGCGATGACCGTTGACGTCACAGGTGCGATCCCCGTCCCGGCGGACGCCAGCGAGGAACGCGCCCAGATGTACATGGGACTGGAGCCTGGCACCCCTGTCTCTGAACTCAGCGTGGACACCGTGTTTATCGGCTCGTGTACGAACGCGCGGTTGGAGGACCTGCAGGAAGCTGCCTCCGTGTTGCGGGGGCGAAAGGTGGCCAGTGGAATCCGCGCCCTCGTTGTGCCAGGCAGCGCTGCCGTGCGCTCCGCAGCCGAGGAAGCCGGCCTCGACCAGGTCTTCAAGGACGCGGGCTTCGAGTGGCATCGAGCCGGATGCTCGATGTGCCTCGGGATGAACGGGGACATCGTTCGGCCCCAGGCCCGGGCCGCATCGACTTCGAACCGTCCCTACGAGGGTCGTCAGGGTCCCGGTGCGAGGACCCATTTGGTCTCGCCCTTGACTGCCGCCGCCACTGCAGTCGCCGGTCGCTTCGCCGACCCTCGGGAACTCCTCTAGGTACTCGGCCCAAGTCGGCGGAACAGGCTGGTATCCTTGCCGCACCAGAAACCGAGGTGTCGCCGAGATGAAAAGGACGTTCCAGCCCAACAACCGCAAACGAAGCAAGACGCACGGTTTCCGCGTCCGGATGCGGACGACCGACGGGCAGAACGTGCTTCGTCGAAGGCGCGCCAAGGGGCGCAAGCGCCTCGGCGCCTAAAGCTCTGGACCGCAAGAAATTTGAGGAGGTGTTCCAGCAAGGACGCCGAGCCAACGGCAGGTTCGCCAGGCTCTGCGCCCAGCCCGGAACAGGCGAACTAGGATTGACCACAGCACGTTCCATCGGATCCCATGCGAGAAGGAACCGTGCCCGACGCCGCCTTCGGGAAGCGTGGCGCGCCGCAGGTCCTTGGTGCAGCCGAGACGCAGTCGTCGTCGGCCTCCCATCGTCACTCGGAGCCAAGCTCCCAGACATCGTCCGCGACATCGAGGCCCTACGGGCGAGGATCGAATCGTGCGAGCAAGGGACATCGGGGTCGCCTTGATCCGCGCCTACCAGAGGTCGACCAAGTGGATGCCCCCCACTTGCCGCTTCACTCCCTCGTGCTCGGAGTTCACCCTGCAAGCCATTACCAAGCACGGTCTGTTCAAGGGCAGCTGGCTCGGTGTGAAGAGGATCTGCCGCTGCAACCCATTCCACCCAGGCGGGGAGGATCCCGTCCCATAGGAACTTCTGACTCATGAGTGCAAACCAACCCCAGAGGTCGAACCTCGTCCAAATGTTGCTCATCGTGGCAGTCGTGTTCTTGGGTTTCCAGCTTCTCTTCCCCAACAAAGCGCCGGACGCCCGAAACTCGGACGAGATCCTGCGCTCCATGCGCGAGCTGAACAGAGAGGGCAAGGACGTCTCACTGGCCAAGCTCGTGCCGATCTATGAAAACAAGATCCGTGAGGAGAAGGCCGGCAAGGGATGGACCGACGAGCAGGTCAACGAGAAGCGCATGGAGGCCCATGTCCTCCTCTCTCACACCAAGTTTAAGACTGGCCTCCACTACGCTGAGAACCCGGCCCTCAAGCAGCACGCGCAGCCTAAGTTGATGGCGGGTTGGCAAAACCTCGACAACCTCTTCTCCGCAGAGCAGGGCAAGCCCTTATGGGAGAAGGAGTTCTCGGTCGCAGGGGACAGCGTGCTATCAGGCGACACCTTCAGCGCAGGGATCCTTCACACCAAACTGGTGGACGACCTCTCGGAAAGGAACCGGACGCAGTCGGTCTGGGGTTTTCCCGGATATCGGATCATTGATGCGATCGTCGCGGCGACTGGCCGTGTGCCCGGGCTGAGCTATTGGCTCACCGCGTTCGTGCTCGCCCTCGTGGTCCGCGTCGTCGTGTTCCCCCTGGCCCAAAAACAGTTCATGTGGGGCAGGAAGATGCAACAGCTCCAACCGAAGATCAAGGAGCTCCAAGCCAAACATGGCGTCAAGCCCGGCAGCCTGCCCCCGGCAGAGTCCCAGCAGGCGCTTCAGGCCGACACGATGGCACTCTACAAGAAGCACGGTGTCAATCCGTTCTCCGGGTGCCTGCCTGCGTTGATCCAGCTTCCCCTCTTCCTCTTCGTCTACCAGTGCATGCTGCTGTACCGGTTCGAATTCACCAAAGGCACGTTCCTCTGGATCGCACCGGGAGCCCAGAGCGTGGGCTGGATGAAGGTCGCCCCGAACCTGGGCCAAATCGATTTCCCCTTAATCTTCCTCTACGGGATCTCTATGGTCGTAAGCCAACTGCTAATGCCCGTGAGCGACCCGTCAAACATGCGCCAGCAACGGATCATGGGACTCTTCGTCGCCGTGATCGTGAGCGGCATGATGTTCTTCTACCCCGTGCCGTCCGCGTTCATCCTATACTGGCTGTTCGCAAACGTCCTGGCGACCGTCCACGCGCTCTACGCGTACCGAGTCCCCATGGCGCCGCTCCAGGAGGTTCAAACGAGCCTCGGCGGGCTGACCCCCTTCGCGGAGACGACGGTGGATCCCAGCTTCATCGACAAGACAGGAGCGAACAAGACTGGGAAGAAGAACGGAGCGAAAAAGATGGGCAAAGCCCCGAAACCCCGCGCCGTCGAGCGCAAGAACCCTGAGAACCAATGAGCACACTCATGACACCTGACACATCTGCCGACGCCCAGGTCGAAGTGCGCGGAAAGAGCGTCGAAGACGCCACCGCCGCCGCCGCCAAGAAGCTTGGAGTTGACGCATCCGAACTTGAAGTGACCATCCTGGAGAAGAGCGCGGGCCTCTTCGGCCGCGAAGAAGTGACCATCGTCGCTTCGATCGCGACCAAGCCCAAGCGTGGCCGAGCCAAGAAAGAGGCCGTGGAAGCACTGGAGCCTGCCAAGAAGACCAGTTCGAGGAAGGCGAAGGTCGAAGAAGTAACCGAGGCCGACCCGGAGTCGGCCCCGGCCAAGTCGAGGGCAAAGGCCGTATCCAAGAAGGCGAAAGCGGAGCCCAAGGCGGACGAGGATGCCGACGGCGAGGGCCCCGAGGCCACGCAAGAGATCGCAGGCCAGTACGTCGAAGCGCTCGAGCAGATCCTGGAACTCGCCGATCTTGATGCGACCGTCAAGATTTCTGAGTTGAACGGGCGATACGTAAACCTCGATATTGACGGCCAGGACGCCAGCTATCTGGTCGGCCGCAAAGGCGAGGTTCTGAACGCTCTCCAGTACCTGATGAACGTCATCGGAGTCCATACATTTGCCGGTGGGGTCCGCGTTTCGCTGGAGGCCGACGACTATCGCAAGCGCCGCGCCGACGTCCTTACCAAGCTTGCCGAGGACATCGCGAGCGAGGTGCTGAAGCGTGGCGAGGAGGCGGTCCTTGATGCCCTCCCAGCATTCGAGCGACGCATCGTGCACCAGGCTCTCAGCGAGATCGAAGGCGTGACGACCTACAGTGAAGGCGAAGAGCCTGACCGTCGGGTCGTGATTGCGCCCGCGCAGTGACCAAGCCAAGGCCACTAGCAAAAGGCGACCAAGTCAGAGTCGTCTCGCCAGCTTCCCCGGTCGAGCGGGCAAAGCTCGATCGGGGGATCGCACTCCTCGAGGGTCAAGGCTATCGCGTCACACTCGGCAAGCACGCTCTTGCCGCTGAGGGATATCTCGCCGGAACCGACGAACAACGTGCCAGCGACCTCAACGAGGCGTTCGCCGATCCGGATGTCGCGGGGATCGTGTGCTCGCGCGGCGGGTACGGGTGCGCCCGTCTCTTTCCTTGGCTCGACCTGGACGCCTGCGCAGCGAGCCGAAAGCTGTTCTGCGGGTTCAGCGACCTCACTACGCTGCACTTGGCGCTCAACCGGCGCGGGCTAGGCACCGCCCATACACCGATGCTCCTCACAATGTCGGTGGACCGCGAACCCTGGGTCGCCGAATCCTTTCTCCGCCTGCTCGCCGGTTCTGATCCGCTCGCGGTCGCGAGCCCGAGGGCCACGACCGTGGTTCCGGGTGCAATGGAAGGAACCCTCACCGGCGGATGTCTCTGTCTCATTTGCGACAGCATCGGAACCGAAGACGCCATCGACGCAAATGGCAAGATCCTCGTGATCGAGGACGTGGACGAGGCTCCCCACCGTGTGGACGCGATGCTGACGCACCTGCTGAATGCCGGGATTGCGCAACGGGCCGCGGGAATCGTCGTGGGCGAGATGACTCGCACCGACGAGCGCGCAGACCCTACGATTGGGGCGGCCCCCTGGCGTGAGATCGTGGCCGAGCGACTCGGACGGCTGGGATGCCCGTTGGTCATAGACTTTCCGATCGGCCATGCCGCCAACCAACTCTCGATTCCGCTCGGTGTACGTGCACGCCTCGACGCAGACGCGGGTAGCCTCGCGCTCACCGAGCCACTATGCGCCCACTAGCCCTTCTCGTCCTGCTCTTGCCCGGCTGTTCGCCGGCACAAACCTGGGAGAAGGTCTTGGCACCGGGGGTTGTATATCGGAGCGAGGTCCGTTTCGATCCGCCCCTAGTGATCCATGCGATACGGGTTCGCGCGGGAGCGCAGGCCGTCAAAGTCCGACCTGCACTCGCAAACGAAAAGGTCTTCGATTCGGTGACGGAGGACGGCAGGGCAAGTCTTACAGAGATCGTTCGGCAGACCTCCGCGATCGCGGCCGTCAACGCCGATTTCTTCCCGTGGACAGGCGACCCGCTCGGACTCATGGTAAGTGACGGCGAACTCGTGAGCCGACCCTATCCGGGCCGCTCAATCTTGGCATGGGGCGGATCCAAGCCGCAGCTTTCGCGGGCGGCTTGGTCCGGTACCGTGCAGTTCCCTGGCGGTGAGGCCAAGCTCTCCGGTCTGAACGAGCAGCTCGGCGCCGAAGGGATCGTGCTGGTGAGTCCGGCCGGGGGGAAGGTCTCGGCCAAAGCCCCCGCAACTATCGTGATCCTGTCGCACGACCGCCCCCTCGGGCCCACCGGCACCGTGGAGACAAGCGTCACGACCGTCGTCAAGGAGCAGACCGAACTTCCGGTTCGACAGGGCCAACTTGCCATCGCCGCCACAGGCAAGTCCGCCGAAGCCCTCATGAGCCTGAAACGTGGGGACAAAGTGAGCGTTTCGATGGAGACCAAGGGTGCCGACTGGGAAAAGCACAGGTTCGCCATCGGCGGAGGGCCTGCCATAGTAACCGGTGGCGACCCTTTGATCGCCTGGGAGTCCGAGGCGTTCAATGCCGCGTTTGCGACGGATCGGCACCCTCGTACTGCGGTCGGTGTCACCGCCGAGGGCGATATCTGGCTCGTTGTCGTGGACGGGCGTCAGGCACACAGCCGAGGTGCGACCTTGCTGGAGTTGAGCAAGATCATGGCCGGGCTCGGGTGTAGCGAAGCGCTCAACCTGGACGGCGGGGGCAGCTCGGAACTTGCCATCGGCCGTTCGGTCGTGAACCGGCCCAGCGACGGAGCCGAGCGGCCCATAGCGAACGCCCTCGTCGTCACGACACCGTTCGTCACGCTCGACGGAAGCTATGTCATCGCAGGGAGGGACGAGGTCGCCCTCGGAGAGGGCGCCGACTACCGGCTCCTTGAGCGGGATGGAGAGGTCCCAGGAGCAAGCGTGGTCTGGTCCGCCGAAGGTGCGGCTTGGATCGACCAAGGCGGGAGGCTCCGGCCAACCCAAACGGGGGAGGCGGTCGTCCGGGCCTGGATCGCGGGCAATGTCGTCGAGAAGCGAATCCGAGTCGTATCCCGAGCACCTAAAGAGGCGACTGGGTAAGTTCACCAGGGTCCCGATCACGGCAACCAGCCGGGCCAGGGCCAGGTACTTACACCATGCTGCTGTCTGCCATCGCACTCTCTGCAGTTGCTCCGGTCGCGATCGAAGCCAAGCTCCTCCGGTTCCCCGCAGTTCACGGAAACACGATCGCGTTCGTCTATGGGGCCGATATCTGGATCGCCGACAAGAACCAAGGGTTCGCTCGGCGCCTGACCACCCACCCTGGCTCAGAAAGCTATCCAAGGTTTTCGCCCGACGGTAAGTGGATTGCGTTCACCGGGCAATACGACATGCCCTCGAACCAGGTCTATGTCGTCTCGGTGGACGGCGGGAACCCGGTCCGCCTCACGAGCGAGGGCGCAAACTGCAACGTAACGGGTTGGACCCCTGACGGGAGGGTGACCTTTGCCAGCAACGCCGGCAGCCCCTTCACCGCCAAGATGTGGACGGTCTCGACCAAGGGCGGAATGCCCATGCCGACACCGATCGCCGAGTACTCCAATGGCACCGTAAGCGCCGACGGCAAGGTTGTCGCCTACAACCGCAACAACTCCTACAACTTCAACTGGCGGCGCTATCGAGGCGGCACGCAAGGCAAGCTCTCGTTCTACGACCTTTCGGCGAACAAGTACTCGGAGGCGCCGGCCGGCCGAGAGAACAACTATTGGCCGATGTGGGTCGGCGACATGGTCTACTACGTCAGCGACAAAGCCGCTGGCACGGTGAACCTATGGGCTTACAGCCCCTCATCGAAGGTCTCGAGACAGCTCACACAGTTCACCGACGGAGACATCAAGAACCCGAACACTGACGGTAAGACCATCGTGTTCGAACGAGACGGCGGCCTCTACGAGTTCGACATTGCCAAGGGCACCACCGCCTCGCTCGGCACGATGATCGGGTCGGACTTGCTCGCGACCCGAAGCCAGTACCGCAGCTTCTCAGGTGAGATCGAAGACTTTGACCTCTCCCCCTCTGGAAAGCGGATCGCGGTCGCGGCGCGCGGCGAGCTCTTCAGTGTCCCCGCCTCAAACGGCGAGACTCGGTCACTGGACAGTTCGATCAGCAGCCGCGAGAAGAACCCATCCTGGTCGTCCGACGGCCAGACCGTCCGATACCTCAGCGACCGTACCGGCGAATGGAGGATCTACTCGGTGCCCCAGATGGGCGGCAACACCGAAATGCTTGCGACCCCTTCCGGGCACATGATCACCCGGTTTGGCGAGGTGCCGGGAGGCAAGATGCTCTGGTACACGACACAGGGCTCGGACCTCTACACATTTGACCTGGCCAGCTCGACCAGCAAGCTGGTCTACTCCAACCCTGGAGCGGGGAACGCGTTCGATTTTTCGCAGGATGGAAAGTGGGCTGTTTACACCCAAGTCCAACCCAATCTCTTCTCCGCGGTCTACCTCTACGAGGTGGCGACCGGGAAGTCCACCAAGGTCACTGAGGGCTATTTCGACGACAACGCCGTCGCTTTTGACTTGAACGGCAAGTACCTCTATCTCGTCTCGTCCCGAACCTACGGTGTCAACTTTGGCGCGTTCGAAATCGGACTCTTCCAGCAAAACGTTCAACGAGCCTATGTCGTGCTGCTCTCGAAAGACCAGACCGATCCTCTGAAGCCCGAGGCTGACGAAGAGCCGATGCCGAAGGCAGACGGCGACAAGCCTGCAGGAGAGGAGAAGCCCTCGGCGGAAATGAAGATTGACATGGAAGGAATCGCCGACCGGACGATCCCGCTCCCGTGGGCCAATGGTCAGATTGGTGGCCTTGTCGGTCTGAACAACGGCGTTTTGGCCTACTACAACGGACAGTTGGTCAAGTTCGACATGGGCTCACGAAGCCCATCAACGATCATGGCAACCCCTGGCGGGCAACTCTCGTTTAACGCCAAGAGAACCAAGATGGCCTACTACGCGGGCGGCACCTTGGGCATCGTGGACATCCGCCCGGACGTACAGATCGGCCAGGGACGCGTCCCGACCGGCGACATCGCCTACCTCTGGAACCCTCGCGAAGAGTGGACGCAGATGTTCTGGGAGGCCTGGCGTCACCAACGCGACAACTTTTACGACCAGGACATGCTCGGCTTGAACTGGAAGGCCATCGGCGAAAAGTACGCCGCGCTCTTGCCCTACGTCTCGCACCGAAACGACCTGAACTACCTGCTCGGCTTGATGATCGGGGAGCTTGGTACGGGCCACGCCTATGTGCAGGGCGCCGGTGACACCGGTTTCTCGCCGAGCGGTGGAACCGTCGGAATGCTCGGCTGCGACTATGCGGCCGAAGGCAGCTATGTGAAGTTCGCGAAGATCTATCGCGGCTTGAACTTCGAGCCGGCCCGCCGAGGGCCTCTCGGAGCACCTGGCGTCCATGTCTCCGAGGGCGATTACCTACTGGCCGTGGACGGGATGACCGTTACCGCCGAGACTGGGGTCGGCGAGGCTCTGATGGGCAAGGCAAACAGGACGGTTACCCTGACCGTGAACGACAAGCCCACGAAGTCCGGCGCACGCTCGATCAAGGTGCAGACGATCGCCAACGAAGGCAACCTACGGTACATCTCGTGGGTCGAGACGAACCGAAAGAAAGTCGCCGACGCCTCGAACGGCAGAATCGGCTATCTCCATGTGCCCAATACAAGCTTCCAAGGCATCATCGAGTTCATGAAGGGCTTCTACTCGAACAGCGGTGCCGAAGCCTGGATCGTTGACGAGCGTTACAACGGCGGCGGTTTCATTCCGACCTTCTTCATCGAGATTCTCCAGCGAGAGATGCAGACCGCTTTCGCCCCCAGGTACGGCAGAGACATCCCGATGCCAAGTCAATCGCTCGAGGGTCCGAAATGCATGCTCATCAACGAGTTCGCCGGATCGGGCGGGGACATGCTTCCCTGGCTGTTCAAGCGGAACAAGCTGGGCAAGCTCATCGGCACTCGCACATGGGGCGGCCTGGTCGGAATCCAAGGTGCGGTCAACCTGGTGGACGGTGGCGGCGTGACAGCGCCTGCATTCGGAATCTACGACCGAGACACGCGCAAGTGGATCGCAGAGAACACCGGCGTCGACCCCGACATCGAGGTGGACGCACGGCCGGACCTTATCGCCCAAGGCAAGGATCCGGTTCTGGAGAGGGCGATCCAGGAAATGACTGCGGCAATCGGGCCGACCTCCCGGAAGCCGGAGGAAAAGCCTCCCTTCCCGGTCATCAAGAAGTAGGCCACAACCCGGTAATACTGGGGTGAGACGACACCCCACCTGGGCCCGAGACTTGCTCTCGGGCCCGCTTGCGTTTTGACGCATGCGGCATCGTGGGGAGAACAATGAGCGCACGCCGACGACAGCTGGGCGAGATCTTGATGGCACATGGTCTGGTGACCAAAGACCAACTTGAATCGGCACTCGAGGAACAAGTTCGAGTCAAGAGGCCGTTGGGCCAGATCCTCATCGCGGGTGGTCTCATTACCCGTCGCCAGTTGATCCAGGTGCTCGCGGCTCAGCGCGGCATCGGTTGCTGGAGCGGAGAGGACCTCGCCCCGGACCCGACATTGATCGAAACCATGACGGTCCCGGTGTGCCTCCAGCACAGTTTCCTGCCGATCAAGAAGAACGGCGACCTCCTGGTGCTCGCCATGGCCGACAGCGAAGACATCGAGGCGATCGACCTCGCCCGTAACCTCGCGGGCTGTCGAATCCAGCCCGTCTTGGCAGACCGGGACGAACTCCTAGCGCACCTCAACAGGATCAAGAACAAGAACGCGGCCCAGTCAATTCATCGACGAGAGTTCGCTGCGGAAGCCCGGGCGCTGGCCGCCTCCATGAGTCTAAGCGAGGCAAAGTCCAACCGAACGCAACTTACCGAGGAGGACACAAAGCCGGTCGAGAGCCTTGTCAACGGCCTCCTGGCCGACGCGATTCGAAGGGGTGCGACCGATGTCCACCTCGAGCCAGCCGACAAATCCATTCAGCTTCGGTTTCGGCTGGACGGCCTCCTTTCGACGATCGCCGAGCTCCCCAGCGAGCTCCATCCGATGGTCACCGCGAGGATCAAGATCATGGCAGGGCTGGACATCGTTGAGTATCGAGTGCCCCAGGACGGCCAAGTCAATGTCAGCCTCGGCGAGCGCGCCGTGGACATGCGGGTTTCGGTGATCCCTGGCCACAAGGGCCCCCGCATCGTGCTCCGGCTCCTTGATCATGGACGCGGCGTATTGAATCTCGAGCGAATCGGGCTGAGTTCCGTGAACATGGGCCTCTTTCAGGAGGCGATCTCACGCCCGTACGGCTTCTTTGTCGTCAGCGGCCCGACAGGAAGCGGTAAGACGACAACGCTCTATGCAGCATTGAACCATCTGGTTGACGGCACACGGAACATCCTCACTGCGGAAAATCCCGTGGAGTACGGCCTGCCTGGAGTCAGCCAGACCCAGGTCAATGAGAAGCTCGGAGTCACCTTCGCCTCCTTGCTCCGCTCGTTCTTGAGACAGGATCCCGACGTCATCATGGTCGGCGAGATCCGGGACGAGGAGACGGCCAAGACCGCGCTCAGGGCCGCAATGACCGGCCATCTGGTGTTTGCCACCCTGCACGCAAACGACGCAGTCGCGGCAGTCCCCAGGCTCGTGGAACTTGGTCTGGAGCGCAGCCTCTTGGCGAGCTGCCTGATCGGCACGATGGCGCAACGGCTTGTCCGCACGCTCTGCGCCTCGTGCCGCCGCCCGGCCGACGCGCACACGGTCGGCTCTGACGGACATCTCAGCCTCGATTGGGAGGCACCCGGTTGCCCCTCATGCGGAGGCACGGGTTTCTCAGGACGTATCGCTATCCACGAGCTGATGTACGTGGACGACGGCGTTTCCAAGAACATCGCGGAGGCGGGTTCGCTGGACGATCTCCGGTGTGCGGCCTACTCTGCAGGGATGCGAACGATGGCAGAGGATGGCCTGGCCAAGGTGCAGTCGGGTTTGACCACTAGGGCAGAACTGGCACGGCACGTCTGGCTCAACGACTTCGAGAGCACCGGGATTCTCCGCTCGGATAGACTCGCGGCCTCTTGAAGCGAATCACGGCTACGTTCCTTGACGAGATCACCCACGACATCCCAAGCCAGAACTGGGGGAGGGCGGATTGGAGCCGCGAGTTCGCCCTCTACAGGCGGATCGGGATCGATACGGTCGTCCTGATCCGTTCCGGGTACCGCGATAAGTGCGTGTTTCCGGCCCAGAGCGTCCCCGGTCTCCTGCCCGTCCACGAAGACCTCGGCAGGATGTTTCTCGACCTTGCAGAAGAGCACGGGCTGACGCTCTATTGGGGCACGTTCGACTCGGGGGTCCACTGGATGCGGCAGAGTTGGTGGCGCGAGGTCGAACTGAACCGGCGCTTCCTCGATGAGGTGGTGGAGCGATATGGGACAAGCCCGGCGTTCGGAGGCTGGTACCTCGCTCATGAGGCCGCGCGGCACGAGAACCATATCGTGGAGCTGTTCCGGGCCATAGGTTCCCACTGCCGCTCGCTCAAGGACGTACCTGTGCTGGTCTCCCCCTATCCGATGGGCACGAAACAGTTTGCCGCAGAGGCCGCGTTCACCCTGGAGGAAACAAAAGAGCACTGGGAACGGATCTTCGCCGAAGCCTCTGGCAGCTTCGACGTCTGTGCTTTCCAGGACGGGCAGATCCAGTACTCCGAGTTGGAGGAGTTCCACCACATGGTGCATGAGATCGCGAGCCAGCACGGGGTGACCGTCTGGACAAACGTCGAGAGCTTCGACCGAGACATGCCCATCAAGTTCCCGCCGGCTGACTGGCGGTACCTGCGTACAAAAATGGAGATCGCCTCGCGCTATTCCGAGCGTCTCATGACGTTCGAGTTCGCGCACTTCATGAGCCCCCATTCCTGCTATCCAAGCGCAAGGAACCTCTTCCAGCGGTACTGCGAGGCTCTGGACGTCACTATCTCGGCGAACGACTGAACCTGCGCCTCCTCCCTACGTCTTTACAGGAACCGGAGCCAGACCGGCACTGAGGAAAGACAATGATCAAGAACAACCGAAACACGATCCTCTCCATCGCGGGCATTGCGATGCTTGCCGTCTCCCTTCCCCTCGCAGTGGCGCGGGCTCAGACCGATGGAGGCTCGAGTGACCAGCAGGCTGGCCCCGGTGGGCGCCAGAACGGACCAGGCGGGCCACCCCAAGCCGGCCCCGGCGGGCAGTTCGGCGGGCCTGGCGGACAGTTCGGCGAGCCGCCCCAGCAAGGCGGGCCTGGCGGCCAGTTCGGTGGGCCGGGCCAGCAGGGCGGCTTCGGCCAGCGGGCAGGTATGGGCGGAGGCGCGGCGATCGCGGTAGACAACAGCCACGTCTACGTGCTCCGTGGCAACACGATCTATAAGGTCGCAAAGACGGACCTGAAGGTCGTCGGCACCGGCGAACTCCCCATGCCCGGCCCGGGCGCAGGTCGCGACCGCGCGGGTAACGGCGGCGGCATCGGCGGAGAGACCACCGAGTAACCCAAACTCGCACCGCTACGGGGGTACTTTCTAGCCCTATGGCTGAGCTAACCCCGCGGGCGATCGTCGTCGTACTCGACGGTTGCGGGGCAGGAGCAGCGCCCGACGCCGCCGAGTTCGGCGATACTGGCGGACCCTCGACGTTGTTGCACGTTTGGCGGCACGTCGGGGGTTTTTCTGCACCGAATCTTGCCCGCACGGGCTATCTTGCCGCCGCCGGCATCGGGCAGGCACCCGGTGCGCGCTATGGCAGGCTCCAGGAGCTCAGCCAGGGCAAGGATTCGGTCACGGGTCACTGGGAGATGATGGGTGCCGTCACCGAGCAGCCCTTCCCGACCTATCCCGGTGGATTCCCAATCCCGCTCATCAAGCGGTTCGAGTCCGAAATCGGTACCCAGACTTTGGGCAACCGAGCTGCCAGCGGTACCCAGATCATTGCGGAACTTGGGCCGTTCCACCAAGAAGTGGGCTTCCCCATCGTATACACAAGCGCGGACAGCGTGTTTCAGATCGCTGCGCACGAGGAGACCGTCCCCATCGAGACTCTCTACGAATGGTGCCTCGTAGCCCGCGGGCTCCTAGTAGAGCCCGACAACGTGCAGCGGGTGATCGCCCGGCCGTTCCTCGGCAACCCCGGGGCGTACGTGCGCACCGAGCGTAGGAAGGACTTCCCTCTCTCGCCACCCCCGAACCTCGTGGACACAATCGGGAACGTCGAAGGCATCGGGGTCGTGCCGGAGTTGTTCGCGGGCCGGGGATTCGTCCCTCGACCGCGCAGCCAAAGCAACCCGGAGCATGCTCTCGCCCTTGGAAAGGCGCTCGAGACGGATGCGCGGTTCGTCTTCGCAAACTTCGAGGACTTCGACATGAAGTACGGGCATCGCAACGACCCGGACGGATTTGCCCGGTGCCTCGAAGAATTCGATGGGATATTGGCCGATCTCATTGGCCGAATGAGGGATGCTGACCTGCTCATCCTGACCGCCGACCATGGCAATGATCCTACGGATGCCTCGAGCGACCACTCGCGCGAGTACGTCCCGGTCGCCCTGGTGGGTGCGGGAGTGGATCCGGCGCCGATTGGCGATGTTGTGGGCTTTACCGCCGTCGGTGCGACGGTCGCGGAGCACTTGGGCGTGGAATGGCCGATGGGCCGGAGCCTGCTCGGTTAGTCCTTGTCCTTATAGCCCGGGAGCCGTCGGCCCTTGTAATAGCCATCGGGCGAAGCGCAGTGGTTCCGGGCGAGCGGCTCGCCCCTGACGTTCTTCGTCTCGGAGACCTCGGGAAGGGTCGTCGTATAGTGCGTCCGGCGCTTGGCAGTGCGCTGGTGCGAGAACTTTCGTTTCGGATTCGGCATTACTTCTTCTCCCGGTGCAGTGTCACTTTCCGGAGGTTCGGGTTATATTTCATGAGCTCGAGCTTGTCCGGTGTGTTCTGCTTGTTCTTCGTGGTCGAGACGTAGTGCTTCTCGTCCTCTGTGCAGACCAGTCGAATGATCTCTCGCTTTTCGCCCTTCTTCTTTGCCATGGCGTCTCCAGCCCCCTTCGGTTCGAGCCAACATCATGGCAGATTCACGCGGGCGGTCGAAAGGACCGGCCTAACTGCCGTATACTCGCGGTGCCCAGCCCGGGTGGCGGAACGGTAGACGCAGCGGACTTAAACTCCGTTGGCCCTAGGGCCGTGTGGGTTCAAGTCCCACCCCGGGCACTCTAGGCCGAGTCTCGAACGGCTGAATCGCCGAGGACGACCTGGTTCCTACCGTTTCGCTTTGCCCGGTACAAGGCACGGTCCGCTTCCTGGTAGAGCGACTCCACGGTGGAACTGCCTCCCGAGGCGACTGCAACCCCGACGCTGGTCGTCACCTTGAGCCCGTTCGTGTCGGAATTGGCGACCATGCTCCGGAGACGCTCTGCGACATCGGCCGCGATCTTGGGCCGAGCCAGCGGAAGGAGCACACCAAACTCTTCCCCACCCAGTCGGTAGGCCGAGTCCACGCTTCGCAGGCCCTGTTGGATGACGCTTGCCATATTCCGCAAGACGGCGTCGCCTACCGGGTGACCGTGGGTGTCGTTCACCGACTTGAAGTTGTCCAAGTCAAAGATGAGCAAAGCCACGTTTCCGCTTGCGAGGCGCTCTTCGAGGTCGGCTTCAAAGGCTCTGCGGTTCTTCAGTCCGGTCAACGGATCCTGCGTGGCCTTGGTTGTCTCTTCCAGGTAGCGCTGCTGGAGCTCGAGGGCCTTGGTGACCAGGCTCGACTCCAAGCCTTGGTCCACGGCCTCGCTCGCGCCGTCATACGATTCATTCGGTTTGGCGGAGCGGATGTAGATTACGTTTAGGGTCCGAGCCGGGTCATTGACCGAAACGACGGTGATGCGATCCATCCGCCCGTTCTCTGCAAAGCCGATCGAAGGCGCGTCACCCTGCCAAGTCCCAGTCTCCATCACAACGTCAATAACGGTTCGTTGGGTCAAGGGATCGACGGCGTACCAGATCGGCGCGAGCACCTGGTGCACATCAATCTGGTCGAGCTTTTCGACCCCGTGGGCTCGGAGCGCGATACTGTTTGCGGCGAGCAAGGGGCCTTCGAAGCCGTCCAAGATGAGGATTTGCTCTGGAACGTACTCAAAAAGTGCCCGTCCCAGTTCGCCAGACCAATGAAACTTCGCCGAATCCATTCGTGCCCCTCTCTCCCTGTCATGAGGAACCGCATGTGATTCCCGACACAAAGATGGTTCCACGGGAGGCGCAGGCAGGCACCCGTATTTCTATCTGTTGAACCGTTACTTTGAGATTCTGGCGGTCACTGCCGGGACTCGCTCCTGCACGGGCACACCGACAGGTGCCCCTATCTCTTCAGTCCGCATCCCTTGTAGGAGCGGACCTGCAAAAACTCCTGCCCCAAGGACGCCTGCCAGGCACACGGCACAGGCAACGTTCAGGCCCGCCGACGGCTTGGCGAACTTGGGAGCGATCGCGCCCTCCTCCGCCACAAACGTCGCCTGGATGATTCCCAAGTAGTAGTACGTGGAGATCGCGGAGTTCACCGCCAGCGCGATAGCGAGGACTGGCAGTCCCGCCTCGAGCGCGCCCTGGAAGATGAGTAGCTTGCCGAAGAAGCCCGATGTGACCGGGATCCCGATGAGCGAGCAGAGGAAGACGACCAGACAACCGGCCGCCCACGGGGCGCGCTTCCAGAGGCCCCGAACGTCGTAGAACCTCGTCCCCTCTTGTTGGCCGCTGGCAGTCAGGCTGACCACGGCGAAAGCACCGATCGTCATCGCCGCATAGCTGACGAGATAGAACGCAGTCGCGTCGAGCGTGACCCTGCCGGGCGCGCTAAACGCTGCGAGAATGCCAACCAGCAGATAGCCTGCGTGCGCGATGCTGGAGTACCCCAGGGTCCGCTTGACGTCCTTCTGGACCAGCGCGGCCAGGTTCCCCACCGTCATTGTCGCGATCGCGATCCACCACATGAGCGGGAACCAAACCGTGTCCAACGTGCCGATAGCCCAAAGGAACCGGACGAGCGCCCCCAGGGCCGCGACCTTGGAGACCGCCGCCATAAACGCGGTCACGTTCGTCGGCGCACCTTGGTAGACGTCTGGAGTCCACTGGTGGAACGGAACGAGCGCCAGCTTGAAACCGAGGCCGACCAGCACCATTCCGGCCCCTATCGCGGAAAGCGGAGACCCGGAGGCCGCCCCCAATACTTCGGAGATCCGACTCAGGTGGAGCGACCCGGTCTCACCATAGATGAACGCGATCCCCATGAGGAGGAAGGCGCTCGCAAAAGATCCTAGCAGGAAGTACTTGAGAGCGCTCTCCTCGGACTTCGACTCGTGCCGGCTCATCCCGGCAAGGCAGTACAGCGATATGCTGAGGAGTTCGAGCCCGAGGAACACCATCAACAGGTGCTTGCTCGAGACCATGAGCATCCCTCCGGCAGTCGACCACAGGGCGAGCGGATAGAACTCGGCGAACGGGATCCGCTTCTCTCTCAAGTACGGCTCGCTGAAAAGGAAGCACACAGCGCACGAACCCACCATCACAAGCTGCAGAATCTGGCCGAAGCGGTCATTGAGGACCATTCCGGCGAACGACTCGCCGCTGGGTCCGCCCAGCATCCCGAAGAGAGTCCAGGCCGCGACGAGCAGGCCGAGGACGCTCACGCCGACTACGAGGTTGTTGTTGCGCCTCGGGCGCAGCATCTCAATGATGAGAGCGACGATGCCGGTACACACGACGATCGTGAATGGGGCAAGAGCGCGCCAGTCGATCGTGGGGATCAATGCGTTGGGGTTCATTCGCCCACCTCGAGCAACAGGTCGGCGCCTTCCGCGTCTGTGCACGTTAGGCACGCCGCGCCAAGGCTCGCCGGCTCCGCCGGGGTTTCGGCCTGCCGCCAGGCGATCACGGTGCAAGGCAGGGCGGCGATGATGTCGAGGTAGGCCCCTGGCCCGCTAACGAGAACCACCGTTGGCACTCCGGCTGACTCCAGCAGCGCTCGGTCGTGCTCTAAGAACCTCCCCCCGTATTCCATAGGAGAGACTGCGCCCAGCCGAGCGACCGAGATGCGGTAGAGGATTGCCTCAGCGCCGCGCGTGTCTGCCCTCAAGCTTTCCGAAACTAGTTCGGGTTCCAGGTCTGGGCGCGAGACACATTGGTCAGCAACGCTGTCCACCGCGGTCATCCGATACGACCTCCCCTTCAAGCTCAGGGTTGTCTCAAGGCCAAGGAAGAGGGCACCCACAGACGTCTCCATCACCGGGTTCACCGACCTACCCCGCTCGTCGACGGGCTTGGGGACTCGACGGTCAGCTCTGGGATCGGCCCGTCGGTCTGGACGATCAAAGTCCCGTCTTCGGCAATCGTGTTGGACTCGTCATCCCACGTCGGTCGCTCTCCCGGAGCTCCAGTTGCCATCAGCCGTGCCGCCGCGAGCGAACGGTCCATCGGTCCGAGGAACGTGCTCGGATAGAGCCCGCCCCACAGTGCTGCGACGAGCAGGAAGCCCACCATCACAACCTCGTGCGTCTTAAGGTCTTTCAGGCGGTGGAGGACCGGGTTCGTAACCGGCCCGTAGAACACTTTCTGGAACATCCAGAGCAAGTAGACCGCGGCAAGCACGACGCCGATCGATGCGAGGATGGGAAGCAGCAAATTGAGTCCATAAGCGCCCTCGATGCCCGACTGGAAGGCGCCCAGCATCGCCATAAACTCGCCCACAAACCCGTTCAAGCCCGGCAGACCCACGCTCGACAGCATCATCACGAGGAACAGCGCGGCAAAAATCGGCATTTGCGCCTTGAGCCCGCCCATGTCTGCGAAGAGCCGGGTATGGATCCTCTCGTAGAGCAGGCCGATCAATAGAAACAGCGCGCCGGTCGAGACGCCGTGGCTCAACTGCTGGTAGGCGCCTCCGACGATCCCCACGTGGTTGAGGCTGAAGATGCCCAGCACTACGAAGCCCATGTGGGCGACCGAAGAATATGCGACTAGTCGCTTGACGTCCGGTTGCATCGCTGCGACAGCTGCCCCGTAGAGGATGCCGACCACGGCGAGGACGGTCATTGGCAACGCGGCCTGGATAGTCGCCTCCGGGAACAGCGGAAGGCAGATTCTCAAGAAGCCGTAGGTGCCCATCTTGAGCAGTACGCCTGCCAGGATCACCGAACCCGCGGTCGGTGCCTCGGTGTGGGCGTCAGGCAGCCACGTGTGGAACGGGAAGACCGGGCACTTCACCATGAACGCGACGGCGAAGGACCAGAAGAGCATGGCCTGCAGGTGAGGCGACTGAGCCCATAGGGCGCCGCTCGCAACCGACTTCTGGATACTGACCAGGTCAAAGGTCAGGTTTCCAGTCAGGTTTCGATGCAGTGCTGCAACCGTGATGATCCCCAGCAGCATGAAAATGGATGCGCCAAAGGTGTAGATGAAGAACTTGATCGCCGCATAGTTGCGCTTCGAACCTCCCCACACCCAGATCATCACCGCCATCGGAATGAGCGAGGCCTCGAAGAACACGTAGAACAGGATGAGATCAAGGCTGAGGAACACTCCCAACATCGCGGCGAGCAGAACCATCACCATCACGAAGAAGGTCTTCACTCGCTCCTTGACATAGAAGCTGAACCAGACCGCAATGATATTGAGGAAAGTGGTCAGAATGACGAGCCAAAGGCTGACGCCATCGATTCCGAGGCGATAGTGGATCCCCAACGGCTCGATCCAGCTGACCGCCTCGGTCATCTGCATCTGGTAGGTGCCGCCGGTGAAGCGGCTCAACACCGCAAGGCTGACGCCGAACGAGGCGATTGAGAACAGCATCGCCAGCCAGCGGATCGCCTTTCCGAACTGGTTCGGCACGAGCATCAGCGCGAGGGCTCCGGCCAACGGCACCGCGATCTGTGCGGTCAGGATCCCGAACCCGTTCACTGAGGTGCCCCCACCATGATTCGATACACGACGTAGGCGACCACTGCGACCGCTCCGAACTGCATCAGCATCGCGTACGTCCGGACATAGCCGGTCTGGGCCTGCCTGGCCGCCCCACCCAAGGAACGGACGAGGACGCCGACTCCGTTCACGATGCCGTCCACGACATACCGGTCAAAGGCGAAGCACAGCGTGCCCAAGATTCCGCCCACCTTGACGGAGCCGTCGCTCAGAAGCGCGTCTATGCCGAACTGTCTCCGTGCGAAGAGCTGGAGCGGGTTCCACTTCTTGTCGTTCAAACCTTCCCACTCCGGAGTCTTCTTTGCGTAGAGCCAGAAGGCGAGCCCGACCCCACCGACGAACGCAACGGCAGAAATCGCGATCAGGAGATTGTGGGGCACCGGGCCGTGAGCGCCGTGCGGGGAATGCCCGGTGAGCCAGGCTTCGAAGCGATGGTCCGCCCCTCCGAGCCAGCTGCCGACGAACCCGAGGGAACCGATCGCAAGCAAGACGAGCGGAACCCACATCATCCACGGGACTTCTCGAGGCCGATGGTTCGAGTCGAGATCATGGTGGTGCTCGTGCACTTCAAGTGCGGCCGCCCGTTCCATTTCTGCATCGGAGTAGAAGAACCCCTCCTCGTCCTCGCTGTGATGGGCGTGACTGTGACCATGCCCATGGGATGCATGGTGATCCTCGTGGTGATGGGCGGGGACGGCGTCCTTCCAGCGCTCCTCCGAGGTACCGAACGTGAGAACCATCATGCGGGTCATGTAGAACGCAGTCATCGCGGCGACAAGAAAGCCAACCCACCCCGCGAGTTGCCCTGCGGTAAGCCCAAAGAGGCCTGCAGCGCCCTCAGTGTGGTTCACGGCGGCTCCAAGCACGGCTTCCTTGCTCCAGAATCCGCTGAACAGGAACGGGACTCCCACGATCGCCGCCCATCCGACTGCCATCGTCGCAAAGGTGATCGGGAGGTACCGGCGAAGATTGCCGTAGTACCGCATGTCCTGCTGGTGCGCCATCGCGTAGATCACCGCGCCCGATCCAAGGAAAAGCAGCGCCTTGAAAAAGGCATGGGTCAGGACATGAAACATCCCGGCCCAGAACGCCCCAACTCCGCATGCGATGAACATGTATCCGAGCTGGGAGACCGTCGAGTAGGCGAGGACCTTCTTAATGTCCGTCTGCCCGAACGCGATCGCGGCGCCGACGAGTGCAGTCACGGCGCCAACAATGGCGATGATTCCCATGGCCGCTGGCGAGAGCGAGATCCAGGGCGACATCCGGTTCAGCAGGTACACGCCCGACGTAACCATCGTCGCGGCGTGGATGAGCGCGGAGACCGGGGTCGGGCCGGCCATCGCGTCCGGGAGCCAAACATAGAGCGGAAACTGGGCGGACTTGCCCATCGCACCGATGAAGAGCAGAATCGAGATCCAGAACAACGCCGTCGGGAACAGCTCCAGCATCTGCGGTGCGACGGAGAGGATCGTGTCGTAGCTGAGCCAACGCTCGCCCGAAACCGCGAGCAGGTCTCGGTTCTGCGATAGCAGGTGAACAATCCAGAACATTCCGAGGGCGAAGCCCGCGTCGCCGACCCGGTTCACGATGAAGGCCTTGTTCGCGGCCTTGGAGTTGGCAAGGTCCTTGTACCAGAATCCGATCAGGAGATAGCTGCAGACACCGACGCCTTCCCACCCGACGAAGGTGAGAACGAGGTTGTTGCCGAGAACCAGCACGAGCATGGCCGCGACGAACAGGTTCAAATACGTAAAGAACCGAGGATAGTCCTTCTCTTCCGCCATGTATCCCGCGGCGTAGAGATGTATGAGCGCCCCTATTCCGGTGATGATGAGCACCATCGTCATCGAGAGCGGGTCGACCCTCAGTTCAAAAGGCACTTGGAGCCCCTGGACGCTGATCCAAGGGCCGAGGGTCGAGACCACTGCGCGCGCGTGCTCCGGAAGCTGCGCCAGCCTCGAGGTGAGATCGACGCCGAGCAAGAACGCAAGGCCGATCGGCGCGACCGCGACCGCGCCCACTGCCGGCTTGCCGAACTTTGCGCCCAAGGTGTCGATGACCTTCTTGCCCAGAAGGGCCTGGAACAAGAAGCCCAGGAGCGGAAGGAACACGATCCACCAAACGGTCAAAAATTCGTTCGGCATACTTATCCTCTCAGGTTCCCCAGGTCGTCGGCGTCCGCTCGATTCTTGAGCCGGAAGATCGCAGTGATGATGCCAAGCCCGACCGCGACCTCGGCGGCGGCAACCGCCATGACGAAGATGACCATCATCTGGCCTGCCATCGCGGTCGGCACGTTACCGCTCGCAAGCGCGCCGCTCGGCTGGTACCGGGCAAAGGCAAGGAAAGTCAGGTTCACCGCGTTAAGCATCAGCTCGATGCACATAAACATGACGACCGGGTTTCTCCGAACCATGACCCCAATGCCGCCCAGCACGAACATGTACATGCTCAAGGCGAGGAACCAACTGAGCGGGACTTCGTTGACCAGGCCCATCTAGGCGTTCCTCCGCGCTAGCAGAACACTGCCCACGATACCTACGAGGAGAAGGATGCTGGCGACCTCGAAAGGAAGCGCGTACTCGGTGAAGAGGTAGGTGCCGATGGTTTGCGGCCGACCGAAGTCGTCCCCAACAGGCTGCGAGAACGGGCTTGGGTCGAAGGTGACGATCACGCTCGCCACCGTGGCCGCGAAGGCTATTCCGCCCGCGATGGCCAGAGGCCACCTGCGCTCCTTCCGATCCTCGATCTTCTGCGTTTGCAACTGCAAGACCATGACGACGAACAGGAACAAGACCATGATTGCCCCGGCGTAGACCATCACCTGGGTGATGCCGAGCAGCTGGGCTCCTAACATGAAGTACAGGATCCCCAGTAAGAAGAAGTTCAGTACGAGGCATAGTGCGCTTCGCACCGGCTTGCTGCCGAATGCGACGACCCCGGTGGCTCCTAGAGCGGCCAGTCCGCCGACCATGAGGAACGCAAACTGGTTCGGGCTCACGCCTTTGCCTCCTCCACTTCGCGGACTGCTCCGGGAGCGGGCGTGCCATTGACGAGCGTGATGCGCCGCGGCGGGGAGGCGAGCGGCCCCTTCTTCGTCGCCGCCGCGATGTTAAGGTAGAGGAGCACCAGGAGCAAAGTAGCCGCGCCCCAACCGGCCCAGCCTCCGGCGGGCCCATAGAGCGTCGTGCAGACAATGTAGATGGCGACCACGATCAGGTTGGCCACGGCGAGAGGGAGCAACGTCTTCCAGCCCAGCGACATCAACTGGTCGTAGCGCAACCTGGGAAGCGTCGCCCTCAGCCAGATGAAGAACGCGATGCCTCCTGCACACTTCCCGAGGAACCAGGCTGGTCCGAGCCAGTAGTTCAGCTTGGCCATGGTGCCAAAGAACCCTGCCATCGCCGGATAGCTCTCTGCCAGGAACTCCCACCGCACAGGCACCAAGTTATAGCCACCCAGGAACACTGCGGCGAACACGCCGCTGAGCAAGAACATCGCCGCATATTCGCCCATGAAGAACACGGCGAACTTCATGGAGGAGTACTCAGTGTGGTAGCCGGCGATCAGTTCGTTCTCTGCTTCCGGGAGGTCGAACGGCGCCCGGTTCGTCTCTGCGATCAGGCAGATCATGAAAACGACCGCGCTGACGAGGCCCCACGGCGTGAAGATGAACCAGTTTTGGAGCGGGTCAACGATCCCCCAGAGCGCAGTCTCCTGCGCGGCTACCATGTCCGGCATCTTGAGGGAGCCGGTCGCAAGGGCAACGCAAGCGAGGGAGACACCCATGCCGAGCTCGTAGGAGATCAACTGGGCGCTGGCCCTGAGACCTCCCATCAGCGAGTACTTGTTGTTACTCGCGTACCCGGCGAGAACGAGCCCATAAGCGCCCAGGCTGGAAATCGCGAGGACGTAGAGTATTCCAATCTCGACGTTGGCTACCGGGGTCAGGAGCGAGTACGGCCCGACGATCGAGGTGAACGGCATGAGACCCGTCGAGGCCCAGGGCAGGGTGGCCCCGATCGCAAATGCCGGGAACAGCGCCAAGAACGGAGCCAAGAAGTACACGACTTTGTCGACCGCCCTGGGCGTCACGTCTTCCTTCAAGAAAAGCTTGACGCCGTCCGCAATGGGTTGGAGGAGTCCAAACGTCCGGAACTTCTTCCCCGCCAAGAACCTGAGCGGGAAGTTGCTCGGGAAAGTGACAGTACCGGTGCGGTTGGGCCCGATGCGATCCTGCATCCAGCTGAGCAACCGCCGCTCCAGCCAGATCAGCCCGGGTACGAGGGTCAGGATGGGCAGGACGAGCAACGCGACGCGGATTGCCGCGAGGGCAACCGGGTTTGACTGCCCGAGTCCTTCGAGCCAGTTTCCGACGTCCATGCCAGGTTCCGACCTTACCCGCCCAGCTACTCTTGCGCCAATGGCGCGGTGGGCACGGACGAGAGATCGAGCACAGCCCCCTCGTCAGGAAGGCTCGAGTAGACACATCCGCCGAAGCTGGGCGATTCGTCGGCGATGGCTTCCATGACTTCGGCAGCACTGAAGTACGGAGGCCCTCCGCCAAGCATCAGCGACAGGTCGCACGCGATCCTCCAAGCCGGTTTTGCCTCGCCCGGAGCGCGAAGCGTGGCCACCATCCGCTGGACGCGTCCCTCGCAGTTCGTCCAGGTCCCGTCCTGCTCGGGTGGGGCCGCCATGGGAAGCACAACGCTCGCGTACCTCGCCGTCTCTCCCAAGGTTGTCGTTTGAACCACGAGGAACGGTACGTTCTCCAGTGCCGTTGCGCCGCCAGGGACGTCGGCGAGTTCTGCCTCGACGAGCCACAGCGAGTACAGGGCGCCTGCCGTGGCGGCCTGAACGATCTGCCACGTGTCCTTCGCTCCCGATCCGGGTAACAGGCCAAGGGCCTCAGCGCCCATGGCATTCGCTCCCCTTGGGAAGAGATGAAGCATCGAACCGGTCGCCTTCGCCAGCCCCGCAAGATCCTCGTACGCTTCCTGGGCGTTCGCCCGGTCGAGCAGAACGTCCGATGCCACGATCGAGGTGCCCTCGCCGAATCGTGCCGCGAGATCTCGGATCTGGGCCGCACTGCCGCCTATCCTGCCCGCGACGGCCTCGGGCGAGTACTCCGCGAGGCCGGACCTCACCGCGTCCGGGACGCTCGCTCCATTCTCCACTGCAGCGCTCAGCAACGCTTTGACCAAGGTGGCCTCTTCCCCTACCTGGTACCGCAGGGAAAGCGAAGAGAAGGTTTCCGCCTCGGTCGGGCCGTGGAAGGCCACAGCGACGTCCACTCCGTTCCTTGTCCACGCCTTGCGGACGCGCAGGTGAACGATTGGAAGATCCTCGGCGAGGTGCGTTCCGAGGATGACGACCTTCTCTGCGTCCTCCAGAGCGGCGATCGTGCCTTGGACTGCCTTGGGCCCCGTCTTCACCCTAAGAACGGCGTCCGGGGGCGGCAAGTGCCGAGTCCACCGGAAGTCAATGTCGGCGCTTCCCACCTTTTGGTGAAAAAGCCGATGGTGCATCCACATCGCCTCGTTGCTTACTCTTTCTCCCACAAGTGAGGCCGCAGTGCCTTTGCCGATTTCCGAAGCGATTGTTTCGTACGCCTCCTGCCAGGTACAAGCGACGAGCGCGTCGCCCTTGCGAACCATCGGGGTCGTCGCTCGCTCGGGCGAGTTGAGGTACTCGTGACCGAACTTCCCTTTGTCGCAGGTCCATTCCTCGTTGACCTCGTCGTTCGTGCGCCCATTGATCCGGACAAACTTCCCGGACCGGCGATCCACCCAGACACTACATCCGTTGGAGCACTGGGTGCAGATCCCTTCGCCCGCCTCAAGATCCCAGGGCCGGGCTCGGAACCGGTAGTCAGTGGATGTCAATGCGCCGACCGGGCAGATCTCGATCACGTTGCCGCTGAAGCGCGAATCGAAATCGGACAGCTGGAATGTCGAGGGCTGCATCTCGGCCCCCCGGAAGCGAAATGCGAGGTCTGCGTCGCCAGAAATCTCCTCGGTGAACCGTACGCAACGGCCGCACTGGATGCACCTCTCCAGGTCGAGCGTCACGTGCCTGCTCAAGGGGAACGCCTTCGGCAGGTGCCGCTTGAGCTCCTTGAACCGGCTCGTGGACGGCCCGTATGCCATGGTGTTGTTCTGAAGCGGGCATTCGCCGCCACGGTCGCAGATCGGACAGTCGAGCGGGTGGTTGATCAGGAGGAACTCGAGGACACCCTTCCTGTCCGCGTGGATGGACTCGGTGTCGGTAACTACGACCATGCCTTCGCTCGCACCGAGAGTGCACCCTGCCTGCGGCTTCGGCATCATGCGAACCGAGCCGTCCTGCTGCTCGAACCCGACCTCGACCAGGCACATGCGGCACATCCCGACCGGCTCCATTCGCGGGTGGTAGCAGAAGATTGGAATTTCGAGACCGAGCCGCTTCACCGACTCGACGAGCAATTCTCCAGAGGGGACGCTGAGCTTCGTGCCATTGATCGTTACATTGACTGTCTTCTGCTCGGCCGGGGCTGCCATGGGTCGCCCAGGAGTTTAGCCCAAAGAACGCATCGAGCGGAGCCCCCGTAAAGATGTCAGTTTTGGCGGGGAGGAGGGCATCGTCTGGAGAGTCCGTGTACACTAAAGTGCTTGCGCGGGATCTGTCGGAAACCGCGCGTATTAGCGGAACTCTCATGAGCACCCACCTTTTGTCCCGAGCCGTTCTACGGAGCCTTGCCTTCGTTGCCCTCGGTGTCGCCTCGTCTGCCGTATTTGCACAGCAGAAGGGAGTCACCTATGTGGGCCAACAAGGCGTCGTAGACACCGTCGCCGCCATCAACGCCCGTGCCGCCAAGGAAAGCACACTCCTCAAGTGGATTCGCATCCCGAAGAAGACCGAGAAAGAGGGCCCTGACCGAAGGAATCTCCCGCTGAACCCCGGTTCGCCCGCTGTCCCCTCCTTCCCCGCGAAGTCTGTGATGGGCGGGGAGAGTGACGCTTCCATGGGTGGAAGGGGCGGAATTTACTCGCCTCAGACCATCGACTTCCAGTTCACGGGCCCGACTCTCAACGAGTCCGGCTTTGTCCCTCCCGACGTCCAGGGCGACGTCAGTCCGACCCAGATCGTCGTGGCAGTCAACGGGCGTATCCGAAGCTATGACCGCAACGGCAATGCCGGGGCGCTCAATGCGACCGCTGATGCGTTCTTCACCTCCGTTCGCAATGGGTCTGGGATATCTGACCCGCGAGTACGCTGGGATCGCCTCAGTAACCGGTGGATGATCATTGCGATCAACGTGAGCGCACCGAACCGCTTGGTTGTCGCAGTGAGCAACGGCGCGACCATTACGAACACCTCGAGCTTCACCTTCTATTTCCTGTCCACTCCGAGTGCCTTCGCGGACTATCCGACGATGGGCGTCGATGCAAATGCGATCTATGTGGGTGAGAACACGTTCAACACCGCCCTAAACTCATTCTTGGGCACCAACGTCTGGGTAATCCGCAAGACGAGCGTCTTGAGCGGGGGCCCGATCGTCGGCACCCGGTTCAATACGTCGGGCTCGACTGGTGCCGGGCTGTTCACTCCTCAGGGGGTGGACAACGACGACCCAGCTGCGACCGAAGGCTACTTCGTCGGCGTGGACAACGCTGCGTTTGGACTCCTCCAGATGCGGCGCGTCTCAAACCCCGGAGGCACTCCGACGATCTCCGGCAACCTCGGGATTAGCGTTCCTACGACAGCGTTCCCCTTGGATGCCCAGCACCCAGGTTCTGCGACCCGGCTCGATGCTTTGGACGATCGTCTGTACAACGCGACGATCCGCCGCGACCGGATTACTGGCACGCGGACGTTGGTCACTTCGCACAACATCCGAACGAACTCGAGTGGAGTCGGATCTGGTTCTGGCGATCGCACCGGCGCCCGATGGTACGAGATCGGGAACCTTACCGGAACGCCCAACCTGGTCCAGTCCGGAACGTCGTTCGACAACGCGGCATCGAACTTCCTTTATACGTGGATGCCCAGCATCAGCAAGTCGGGGCAAGGACACTTGGCGATCGGCGTCAACCGGTCGAACACCTCGACCCGAGTCCAGGTCGCTACGTCGGGCCGTCTCAGGACCGACGCTTTGGGCACGACCCAGGCCGCAACCGTGGCGATCACCAGTGGATTCAACTATGCAATCGGTGGCAACCCGTTCCGGTGGGGCGACTATTCCATGGTAGTCGTGGATCCGACCGACGACCAAACGATGTGGTGCTTCCACGAGTTTGTCAGCGCGACCAACGTCTGGGCAGTCCGAGTCATGAGGCTCCGTGCCCCGGCACCTGCCGCGATCGCCTCTCTGACACCGAACACACTCGGGCAGGGTGCGAGCGGCGTCAACGTGGTCGTGAACGGTACCAGCTCCGGAGGCACCGAGTTCTACGACACGGACGCCGCCTTCCCGAACCGGCTTGCTGCCGCGTTCAGCGGTACAGGCGTGACGGTGAACAGCATTACTTGGAACTCGACAACCCAAGCGACACTCAACGTGAGCGTCTCGGCCGGTGCGGCCCCTGGCGGTCGAACCCTGACGATGACGAACCCGGATCAGCAGACCTCGCAATTGGCGAATGCGCTGACCATCACGGGCGGCCCCGAGGTCGTGGTCCCGAGCTCCTTCGCGACGGTCCTGGGCCGGCTCGACGCGGGCAACGTGGGCAGCCTCGCCGCTGACGACGACGACTACCTGCGCCACTGCAAGTTCATCGTCCCGAACGCCCTGG
>JBFWOL010000002.1:0-471311 GCA_050250535.1 Fimbriimonadaceae bacterium
TCCCACCCTCTCCGCCACGCGACTCGCTCCGAGTTAGGTTCAAATCGGGCGAATCTTACAGAAGCCCTCTCAAAATCGAGCCCCTTCTCTATTGCAATACCGGGACACTGGTCGTCAATGAGGGTCTGGAGCCGAGCGTGGGCCGATGGCGCTCGGCGCTGGCCGGCCCTTGTCCAGGTTGGCCTCGACCGCCGGTCGCTTTCTCCCTTGAACAGAATGCTGCCAGATCGCAACGGACTCGACCACGTCTCCCTTGCATTCACGTAGATACAGGCCGAGTTCACGAAAGTCAATGCGCCTTGGGTCAAGCTCCCACTTGCTGCGCATGCTAGCCGTGACGCCAAGTGCCTTGGCAACCTGTTCCTGCTTGATGCCACGACGTTTCTCGCACCACGCGGAAAGGGCGAACCATGGTCCGGATTTCAGAAGCGCTAGACGGCTTGAAGATGCCGCTTGACGCTGCAAACAGATTGGCCTTGCCGACCCGAATCCAGCCACGCGGGTTGGAGTTTCCGACGCAGATTGCGGTATGCGTTGCAGTTCCCAACATTGCTTTCGAAGCAGACAAGAACCGTTATTCGAATCTGTCGAGGGTTCGTGGTACTCAGAGGCAAATACTTACGCGCGGCAGGTCACTCTGGCTTCTGAAGTAACACGATGGATCCTGTGAGCGAGGCATTAACACCGTGCGCGGATATGCCGACCCTTATCGGCGCCCGGCAATAGACGCGACTGTCGTACCGGTGTAGTCTCTCAGCGGTGATCACGGTTCGTTCACGACAAAGTCCCCTGCGAGCCGCCACAATGCCGGTGTGGATCTGATCACGGCTGCAAATCCTCGCTTCGACATTGCCGACGTCTCGACGCTCCCGCCGCCGGGCACCGACACGAACAAGATCAAAGAGAAGGCGAAGGAACTAGGCAAGCAGCTCGATCGACTGGAGGAACTGCTCTACGCCGCCGGTACGCACTCGCTCCTCATCGTGCTCCAAGGAATGGACACGAGCGGCAAGGACGGGACCATCCGGAACGTCCTCTCCTACTGCAACGCCCAGGGTTGCCGTATCGCTCCTTTCAAGGTGCCGACTCCCGAAGAGCTGGCCCACGACTTCCTCTGGAGGGTGCACAAGCAGACGCCGGGCAAGGGCGAGTTCGTCTTCTTCAACCGTTCGCACTATGAAGACGTCTTGGTCGTGCGCTTCCTCGGTCTGATCCCGGAGGCCCAATGGCGGCTGCGATACGAGCGCATCAACGAGTTCGAGCAGCTGCTCGCCGAGAGCGGCACGATCGTCCGCAAGTTCTTCCTCCACGTCAGCAAGGAAGAGCAGGAGCAAAGGCTCCTTGAGCGGGAAGAGGAAGTCGAGAAGGCGTGGAAGCTCTCACCGGGTGACTGGAAGACTCGCGAGCAGTGGGACGAGTACCAGGCTGCCTACAGCGAGGCGATCGGCCGGTGCGCGAGTCCGGACGCGCCGTGGGTGGTCGTGCCCGCCGACAAGAAGTGGTACCGCGACTTCGTCGTCATAGAAACGCTCGTCAGCGCCTTGGCCGAGCACGAAAGTGAATGGCTCGCCCGATTGGACAAGATCGGCGAAGAAGCCAAGGCCGAACTCGCCGAGTACCGGGCCGGGAGCTAGCCTCAGCGCTTGCTGAGCGCCCCGACCACCGGCAGCCGGTACCAGTTCCCGTTCGAAGCCTGGATCGCGCCCACGATCGGGATGACCACCATCAGGACGAACGAGACGACGCCGAGGAGGATGGCGAGCGGGATCAGGATCACCGTCATCGCGGCGATTACGGCCGCGCCGAGGATGAGGAAGTTGATCCCATGCAGCCATAGCTCCTGGTATGCGTGGAACGCGACGAAGGGCGACTTCTCGCGGTTCACCAAGTAGATCACCAGAGCGACGAGCCACCCGAAGCCGCCGAGGGCCACCGAGGCGACCAGCGGGAGAACGTGGGCCAACGCGCCCCAAGTCTTGTCTTCCTGTCGAACTATGGCCATTGCGTTACAGGATGCTACGAACAGCGCACCCTTGAGGATGCAGGCTAGTCTTTGCCGGTCCTAGCCGCGAACTGCTGCAAGGCATCGGGACTGATCACGACGACGGTCGGCCCGACGATCCTCTCGAACTCCTCTTGCGACACGTTGCCCGCGTGACCTTCCGTGCACATCTCGTCATAGAACCGGTCAATGACCTCGCCCACGATCGGCTCATGGTGGTATGCCTCGACCCACACGCCCGGGCGGCCATCGGAGCTCCGGTACCCGATCGCCGCGAGGTGGATCGGCCGGTGCTGGTCAAGCTCGTTGGCCTCCTCGTCCACAACCCAGCGGCCCTCTGCGACGGTCAGCCCTTCGGACTCGAGCTTGGCCCGTACGGCGTTGATCGGCTCGTCCGATTCGGCTTGTACGATCACCTGCCCCCCGCTGGCCGTCGCCTGGGTTCTTCCGCTGATCCGGCACAGGTACACGGTCTCGTTGGCGAACCGTGCGCGAACCTCTTCCGGAAGCCGTTCGAGCGAGACCAGGAGAACCATCGTGCCGCTATTGTATGGCATCCGGGGTGACTCGGGTATGAAAGGACATGTCCCGACGAACCATCGAAACCTACTTGGATGAAGATCGCACGTTCCCGCCTCCGGCGGAGTTCGTTGCCAAGGCCAACGCCCAGGATCCCCAAGTCTTTCGTGACGCGTTCGCCGATCCGATCGCGTTCTGGGAGGGGTGGGCACGGAAGCTGGACTGGTTCCGGGAGTGGCACACGGCACACACGTGGAAGCGGCCCGATGCTCAATGGTTCGTCGGCGGAAAGCTCAACGCCTGCCACAACTGTGTGGACCGCCACGTAGATTCGGGCTTAGGCGAGAAGGTCGCGTTTTTTGCCGAGGGCGAGCACGGAGAGGTTCGAACCTACACCTATGGCCAGGTCAAGGATGAGGTTTCGAAGCTCGCGAACGTGCTGAAGTCGCTCGGTGTCGCCAAGGGCGACCGAGTCTGCATCTACCTTCCGATGGTCGCCGAGCTACCGTTCGCAATGCTTGCCTGCGCGAGGATCGGGGCGGTGCACTCCGTCGTCTTTGGCGGGTTTAGCTCCGAGTCCCTCCGGGAGCGGATCGAGGATGCTGGCGCCAAGGTGCTCGTCACTGCAGACGGAGGCTGGCGCAGGGGAAGCGTCACCCCTCTCAAGAAGATAGCCGACGACGCGCTTTCTGTCGGTTGTCCTTCGATTTCCAAGGTCCTTGTCCTCGAGCGAATCGGTGCGCCGGGTTCCACCGAATCTGCTGCAAACCGAGGACTGCCTGCACCGTCCTACGAGACTGGAGCCTGGCACGAGGGTCGGGACACTTCCTGGAGCAAAGCGATGGCGACCGCGTCAAAAGACTGCCCATGCGAGCCCATGGATGCCGAGGACGTACTTTACATCCTCTACACCAGCGGGTCTACAGGCAAGCCCAAGGGCATCGTCCATTCGACCGGAGGCTACTTGACCCAGACCTACGCGACGTTCCAATGGGTTTTTGACCACAAGCCTGACGACGTCTATTGGTGCACCGCCGACTGCGGATGGGTCACTGGGCACAGTTACATCGTGTACGGGCCTATGGCAAACGCGGCGACGCAAGTGGTCTACGAGGGGACGCCCGACACGCCGGACAAGGATCGGTTCTGGCGGATCGTCGAGCGGCACAGGGTGACGATCCTGTACACCGCTCCGACCGCGATCCGGACCTTTATGAAGTGGGGCGAGGAGTACCCGGGTCGGTGCGACCTGTCCTCGCTACGGCTCTTGGGATCGGTGGGCGAGCCGATCAACCCCGAGGCCTGGGTGTGGTACCAGCAAGTGATCGGCGGGGGTCGCTGTCCGGTGGTGGACACCTGGTGGCAGACCGAGACCGGCGCCATCCTGATTACCCCGCTGCCAGGGATCACAACGACCAAGCCGGGCAGCGCCACCCAGCCGTTCCCCGGCATCGCCGCTGCCGTGTTGGAAGAAGACGGAGAGGACGTGACCCCTGTCCAGGGTGCGCTTGGATACATGGCTTGTGCTCGCGGTGGGTCTGCTCCGGACCGCGGCGAGGAGCGGGGAGGGATCCTCGCGATCCGGCACCCGTGGCCTTCGATGCTCCGTGGGATCTGGGGCGACCCTGAGCGGTTCCGGGAAGTCTACTGGTCAAGGTTCGATGAAGCCTACTTCCCGGGCGACGGGGTGAAGGTGGACGAGGACGGGTACTTCTGGCTACTGGGCCGTATTGACGACGTGATGCTCGTGAGCGGGCATAACATCTCTACGATGGAGGTCGAGAGCGCGCTGGTGGACCATCACGGAGTGGCGGAGGCGGCGGTGATCGGCCGTACCGACGCCATCAAGGGACAGGCGATCGCTGCTTTCGTCATCCTGCGGGGCGGCACCGAGGCCGGTGAGGGGCTCATCGCAGAGTTGAAGGCTCACGTCACGAAGAAAATTGGGCCGATCGCCCGACCCGACGACCTGTTCTTCTGCGCCGAGCTTCCTAAGACCCGGAGCGGGAAGATCATGCGGCGATTGCTCCGGGACGTCGCTGAGGGAAGAGCCCTGGGCGATACCACGACACTTGCCGACCCGGCCGTCGTATCGTCGTTGAAGGACCAGTACGAGCACCTGGAAGGCTAGTCAGCCGGATGCGTTACGCCGAAGCGGCGGCGCTTCTGGGAATCGCGGCCCTTTGGGGAGGGTCGTTCGTGTTCCAGCGGGTTCTGGTGCCGGTCTACGGCCCAGTCCCGCTCACTTTCTTTCGGCTTGGCTTTGCGGGCCTGTTCCTGATCGGGTTTGCCCTCGTGCGTCGGCAGCCTGTTGTGCAGTGGCCTAGGATCGGGCAGCTCGCCCTCTTGGCTGTCGTGAGCGCCGCCGCACCCTACACCCTCTTTGCCTTCGGGGCAAAGACTCTGTCGTCGGCTGTCCTCTCAGTGCTCAACGCGACCGCCCCGATGTTCGGCGCCGTGTTTGCCGCTGTCTGGCTCGCAGAGAGGCTCAGCCCGTGGCAAATCGCCGGCCTATTCCTGGGTGGCGCAGGGGTCGTCGTCAGCAGCCGGGCGTGGGAGTCGGGGTTGCCTCCGGGCTCGTTGCTCGCCGTCGGCGCGTGCCTGCTTGCTGCGGCTTGCTATGGGCTGTACGGAATTGGAGTGCAGCGTTCGCGGTCGCGGTTCACTCCGTTGGAGCTTGCCACGGCGAGCCAGGCGATCGGCGCAGTGCTGCTCTTGGCGCCGACAGCCGCGACGGGGCCGAGGTTCTTATTGGATCGCAATTTGGCACTGGCGGCGGCGTTTGGCGTGCTCTGCAGCGGAGTGCCGTTCCTGATCTACACCTGGCTTCTAGGCAGGCTCGGCGCGACCCGTGCGTTGACGGTCACGTTTCTCATCCCCGTCTTCGGCTCACTTTGGGGGTTCCTGCTACTGGGTGAGCGGCTCGCCATCGCGCACTGGGCTGGAGGCGCGCTGATCCTTCTCGGGACGTACTACGTGACGAGGAGAGAGCGCGATCCCGTGGCCGAGCCAGTTACTTAGGCCGGACTTCGCGGATGCCGAGATCCTTGATCAGCGTGCGGTACGCCTCGATATCATGCTTCCGCATATAGCCTTCCAAGCGGCGGCGCTTACCGACGAGCTTGAGAAGGCCGGTTCGGGAGTGGAAGTCCTTCTTGTTCCGCTTGAGATGCTCGGTGATCTGGGAGATCCGGGCTTGCATAACGGCGATCTGCACCGCCGGCGAACCTGTGTCGCCCGCCTTGGTGGCGTACTTTTCGATCACTTCCTTCTTAACAGTCTGGTCGAGCGGCATGAATCACACCTACGCCTGTGCCTGGCGCGGACTAGGCATGGTACCCGCTCCTGCGACGAGCCTGGGCCTGCAAGCTCGAAGCCCGGAGCATAATGGGACCTGATGCGCGTAACGGTCGTCGGCAGCGGGAGCTGGGGCTTGGCGCTGGCCCTTCTTGTCGAGTCTCGCGGGCATGTGACCCGTGTGCTTGGCAGGAACTCGGACGAGTTTGCCTCGCTGCTCCAGTCGCGCCGGAGCGACCGGTACTTGCCCGGCTTTGAGATCCCGGCCTCGATCCGCCTGGAGCCCTTGGACTCTGCGGACGGATGGGGCGACGTCGGAATCCTTGCCGTCCCGAGCCAGGCGGTGCAAGAGACCGCGGCGACCTTGGCAGCGTGCCCGTACGTAGTGATCGCGAGCAAGGGGATCGAGCGGAGTTCCGGCCGCCTTCTTTCGGGCCTGGTGCACGAGGCCTGCCCGCACAGTTCGGTGGTCGTGCTCGGCGGTCCGAACCTTGCGCTGGAAGTCGCCCAGGGCCTGCCCGCGGTGTCCGTGGTCGCGTCCCGCGATTCCTCCGCGTGCGAGGCTGCCCGTCAGTTACTGATGGCCCCGATGTTCCGGGTGTATCTGAGCGAGGACGTCGTAGGCGTACAGGTCGCAGGTGCGCTCAAAAACGTGGTCGCGATCGCGGCAGGGATGTCGGACGGACTCGGCCTCGGTGACAACTCGAAGTCAGCGGTGGTCGCTCGAGGCCTGAACGAGATGGCCCGCGTCGGGGTCGCCATGGGCGCCCGAGTCGAGACTTTCTTCGGTGCGGCGGGAGTCGGCGACCTCTTCGCGACTTCCGCATCTAGCTTGTCGCGCAACTACCGGGTGGGCTTCGGCCTGGGCCAAGGCCGGTGCCTCGACGAGATCGTCCAAGACCTGGGGCAAGTCGCCGAAGGAGTCGAGTCGGCGCGGAGCGCAGTGGCGCTGGCTTCGCGGCACTCCGTGCCTGTGCCGATCATGCAGGTCGTGCAGTCGGTAGTGGACGAAGGGCTGGAACCGCGGAAGGCCGTCGCCGAACTGATGTCCCGAGAGGCGAAGCCTGAGTGGCCCGACTTACTCCTAACCTGACGCCGGTCGTAATTGGGCTTGGCTCAAACCTGGATTCCCCTGCGGAACAGGTGTCTCGTGCCATGCGGAAGCTTGCCGAGTTGTTGGAAGAGATGCGGTCGAGCGGTCTCTATTCCTCTGCGCCCATGTACCTTAACGACCAACCTGAGTTCGTCAATGCGGTCTGTACAGGGCTCTCCCACCATGGCCCGCTCGCACTTCATGCCCGACTCAAGCAGATCGAGCAAGAAGCGGGTCGGACCAAGACCGTCCCGAACGGTCCGCGAGTGATAGACCTCGACCTCATCGCGTACGGGTGCCTCGAGCTCCGATCGCCGGGGCTTGCCTTGCCTCACCTCAGGGCGATGGAGCGCAGGTTCGTGGTGGAGCCCTGGCTGGAGGTGAGCGAGGGGCTGGAATCTGAACCCCTCAGACGCGCGCTTGCTGCCGAGCCGCTCCTGTCACAATCGATCCAGAGGTTGAACAATGCCGTCGTTTAGGTTCGAGGCGACTGACGCAAGCGGCCAATCCGTGTTGGGAACCGTCGACGCACAGAACGCCGAGGAGGCCGTGCGCCAGCTAGCGAGACAAGGGCTCCGGCTGCGGAGCGTCGCTCAGCAAGCGACGGCCGCACCTACCCTCGCTGCCGCATCGTCTGCACCTGAACCTGCACCAGCTTCGCACCCCTTGCTCGCTCCATCGGCGAGCGCGCCGGGTGTTCCTTACGGTGGGTTGTTCGTCCGCAAGTTGGCTTCCCTAGAGTGGCTCACTTACCGCCGAGTTGGTCACACCGACCTCCAATTTTTCTTTGGCCAGGCTGGCAGGATGCTACGAGCCGGGATCAACCCGGCCAAGGTCTTCGCCGATGTCATGACAAGGCATCCATCGGCGCGTCTCCGCGAGGCCAACGCCGCAATGGCTCGGGCGGCGAGCGCCGGAAGGCCGCTTTCCGAGGCCATGAGCCAGTTCCCTGAGGTTTTCGGTCCGGAGGCGGTCGGTGCCGTCCGCTGTGGCGAAGCGGGCGGATACCTTCCCGACGCATTCGACATGCTCTCTCGCCAGGAAGAGGAGGCGCGTAAGCTTGCGACCCAGATTCGGTGGCCTCGCTGGGAATTGCTTGTCCTCACCTTTGGATCGCTCCTCTCGCTGGCATGGACCGCCGCTTCAAAAAAGTTCATTGACCGGGCGCTCAACGATGCCTCCGCTAGCCCGGCGGACAACGTGTCCTACCTCGTCTCGCAGGCGTTTGCAGCCTTGAGCGGGCCGATCGGGATCGCGTTGGTGCTTTTCGTGTTGGGCTACAACGCTATGGCCCTATGGGCCAAGAGCTACCGTCGCCGCCTGTTTCGGCATTCCCTGGCCCTCCGACTCCCGGTCGTGGGCAGGCTGGCTGCGAGCGAGTCGCTCTCCGTCTTCTCCGAGCATCTGTCCCGCCTCAGCGCCGCAGGGTTGTCCCCGTCCAGGGCTTGGGAGGAAGCGAGCAGGGCCTGTCCGAACCTGGCGTACGCCCAGGCAATCGCGTCGGTCCACTCGATGCGGGAAGGCGCGACCCTGGCATCCCTCGTAGACCGTTCCGAGCTCGTCCCGCACGAGGTGCGACAGCTTGCCGCCACCGGGGAGGCGACGGGGAGCATTCCCGACGCCATGGGCCAGGCCGCCCGATACTCCGGAGACGACGCCCAGACAGCGCGCAAACTCCTTGCGGCGTCGTGGTACGTCATTGCCCTCGCTGTCAGTGCGGCCGTGGTTGTGATCGCCCTGGCCTTGTTCTATCGTGGATGGTACGACCAAATGTTCGAATCGGCGCTGGGCGACGTCTATGGTAGTGAATCCGAATAAGAATTGGTCAAACCTTGCCGCTCTACTCCTACTCCGCCCAGACTCCGACCGGCTCCTTCGAGCAGGGGGTTCTTGAGTCGGGCTCGCTGGACTTGGCCGCCCAGGCCCTGACCTCGCGAGGGCTCCAAGTGACATCGCTGCAGGAGACCGCCGATGCGCCTCCCGGCAAGCCGGAGCCGCCAGCGGTGCAGTACGAGCCGCTTCCCGCTCGGTCGAGGTTCGTCACCGATTTCTGGGGCCGGATCGTGGACGTCGTGCCGCTGCGCGACCTCCAGTTCTTCTTCCGGCAGTTCGGGGTCATGCTCGATGCGGGAATCAACCCGGCAGACGCCTTCAATACGCTCGCCAAGGGGGCGAAGGACGCGAAGCTCAGATCCATACTTCACGAGGGGTATGAGGCGACCACTCAGGGCCAGCCGCTGAGTACCGTCTTTGTACGCTATCCCGAGGTCTTCACGCCGCTCATGCACGCGATGGTTCGAGTCGGGGAAGACTCCGGCACGCTCCCCGAGCAGTGCCGGAACCTGAGCGAGTACATCGAGCGCGACATCCACCTGCGAAACACGATCAAGCGAGAGACGGCCGGCCCCAAGATCACCGTCTTCGCCTCGATCGGGATCATCCTCCTGACAAACGTCTTGATCACGTCGATCAATACGAGCGCCCAGACCTTGCCCGTCCCGATCGGGCTCTGGTTGTTCACGATCGCGGTGGCCGCAGGGGTGTTCTTCTATGCGCGGGTCGTGTTGCCCCGCCCCGAGGCCCGGCTCGGCTTCGACCGGTTTGTGCTTCGGCTGCCCGGTATCGGCAGGATGGTTCACGGCTTTGCGATGGCGAAGTTCGGGCGGGCGTTTGGAGCAATGTACAAGGCGGGCGTGCCGGTTTCGCGTGCCGTTGAGATCGCTGCGGACGCTTGTGGGAATTCAGCGGTCCGCGAGGCAGTCCGGCCCGTATCCCGAGCGTTGGAGGGTGGAACCGGGCTCACCGAGGCCCTAGCGTCTACCGGCGCCTTCAGCCCCTTGGTGCTGGACATGACGCGCACTGGTGAGGAGACCGGGGAGACGGACCAAATGCTCCTCAAGGTCGCGGACTTCTACGAAGAGGAGGGAGCGCTCAGTGCGCAGATCGCGGCGAAGGTGATTGGGGTCGCGTGCCTGCTCGCCGTCGCCGCGTATGTACTCTTTGTCGTCGTCTCGTTCTATACGGGGTATTTCTCCCGTCTCTTTGCGTAGTGGACGATCCCTATGCCGTCCTCGGCCTGGAGCGCGGAGCGAGCAAGGCCGACGTAAAATCGGCCTTCCGGAGGCTTGCACGGGAGTTCCACCCGGACGTCTCAGACGCGCCAGACGCTCGCGAGCGCTTCGAGGAGGCGCGTTCCGCCTATGAAGCCGTGATCGGCGAGGCCCCGGATTTCGCCCTTGAGTTCCGCGCTGGCCGCAAGAGCCGAGAAGAGCGGGAGGCGGAGGAAGCGGAGAGGCTTCGCATCAAGGCGGAACAAATGTTGCGCGAGCATCGAGCGGCCCAAGTCCGCCGCGAGACGCCGGAAGAGGTGCAGCTCCGCGCCACCGCAGCCTCAGGGAACACGGCCGCAGCCGAACGGGAAGCGCACAGGCTCCTCAAGAAAATGCCAACAAGCGCTGCTGCGAACGGTGTCCTGGGAGACATCGCGATGATGAAGGGGCGGCGCTCCGAGGCGCTCCACCATTTTTCCATCGCCGCCCAGTCCTCCCCCGACGACGCTCGCTACCAGAAGACCGTAGAGAGACTGCTCTCCGAGGGCCAGGCCGAGCCCCGCGAGGCGACTCGCATGGAGATGGAGAAAGGGCCAAGCGGATGGGGCCTGGGCTTTGCCGTCGCACTGGCGTTCGTGCCATTGTTCGCGCCGCCCGGACTAGAGCCGTCGGTCATCGCGCTGGCCATGGCAGGGCTGATATTGGGGTTTGCCGAGCGGGCGGGGGGGCGCACCGTGAGCCTTCGGAGCGCTGCTTCGTCCACAGTCGTCGGCCTTCATCCGTTCGCCTTGGCCGCGTTCCTTGGGATCGTTTCGATTTGGCTGGGACTGGCGGTGTACTTGCTCTTGGCGGTGGCCAGGGGGCTCGCGAACAGTTCGGCGAGCAGGATGCTTGCCTTGGGGTGCGGAGCGGTCGCGCTCCATAGCTTGGTCTTGGCCTACCGCCTTCCGTCCGAGGGTGTCCGCCTGGCCCTGCTTGCTTCGGGCGCACCATGGTGCGCGGTGTTGCTCGGGTGGATCGCTGGCGGCGCGTTCCAGCGACAAAAAGTGACAGATTCCCCGTAAGTTTGCGAGGCTGGCAGAACCGCTGGCAACGGAACAAGACGGATATGGGTCGAGCACGTCTAACCAGTCTTATCGTTGTCAGCTTGGGTGTCGTCCTGACCGGGATCGTGCCGGCAGGGGCGGGTCTGCCCCAGCTCGCTGCACCGCACTCTCCCGCGCAACAGCACAAGACATCCAGTCCCGGAGTCTTCGCTCCAATTCGCAAAGCCAAGGCCGTAGGAAAGCAAGCAAACGACCGCCGAGCCGACGAGGCCGCGTCCGCCCGCAGCCTTGAGGATGTCGGAGCGAAGATGGGTGAGGCTTTGGGCTCGGTGATGCAGCAACTGGCCCAGGCACTGGGCGGAGCCCTCGGCGAGATGGAGGCATCCATGGGCAAGGAACCCCAAAAGGTGGGCGATCCCTGGCTTACGCAGGGCACGGTCGCTTGGGCCCACAGCCAGAACGGCAACACCATGGTCCTGCTGAAGCGCCCTGGTAAGGACGGATGGACCGACCACTTCCTGTTCCGGGGAAGCCATCCTTCCTTGGCGCTTGCCCAAGAGGGAACCGAGGGTCGCCTTGCCGGCAAGTTCACCGGAAAGGACACCGACAAGAAAAACAAGGTCGTGAACTGGATCCTCGACGACGCCAAGTTCTTGACGAACGAGCAATGGGACAGTCTTCAGGACGCTTCCGCCGGTGGCGCAGCGGCCGACCAGTCTGGTGGTGAGGCACCAAAGGAGTCCGCGAGTTTCAACTCCGCGACCCGCGGTTGGGCCTTCAAAGGGACGGTCGAAGGCGAGGGAGGCCGACCGGTCGCCGTCTTCGAAAAGCCTGGCGAGAAGGAACTAGACGTCCGCCTCGTCCGCGACGGCCAGCTTGTCGAGCCCGGGTTCCGCGTCTTGGAAGCGAGCGGGGGCGTGGCTCAAGTCAGGGTTGGCAACCGAACCTTCTCCGTGACCCCCTGGTAGTCCAGGAGAGTTCGAAACGACGGACGGCCCCCACCATTTGGTGGGGGCCGTCTACTTTCTTTGCCTAGTGCGGCTTTAGCGGCGCGGCCGGAACTTGGCGTTCACGTCCTCGTCGCGCTTGCGGCCCGGGAAGGACTCCGGAATCTCCGGAACTTCGTCGTCCACTGCGCGCTTCGATCTGATTTCTGGCTCATCCTCGCGCTCTTCGACTGCAGCGTGGCTGCTTTCGCGCGAGGGCCGGTCGTCCCGGTATCCGCCTCGATCTCGGTCTCGGCCTCGGTCTCTTCCGCCGCGGTCTCGGTCTCGGCCTCCGCGGTCTCGGTCGCGTCCGCCCCGGTCTCGGTCTCGGTCCCGTCCCGCGCTCCTGCCGGAACTGGGTGGGTTCATGTCGTTGAGCTTCGCGTTGTCGGGGTTCAGCCCGATGGCAGTGAGGTTAATCCTGCCCTGGCTGTCGACCTCGTGGACACGCACGTTGATTGTGTCTCCCACGCTTACGACATCCTCGGGGTGGCCGATCCGAGCCTTCGTGAGCTGCTCGGTCATGACCATGCCGCCCTTGCCGTTCGGCATCTCGACCAAAGCGCCCCGGCCGAGTAGGCGGGTCACCGTTCCAGTGAACTCCATGCCGACTTCGAAGCTGGCGGTCGAGCCCTTAACCATATCGATCGCGGTCTCAACGGAAGGCCCGTCGTTGCCGGCGATCAGAACCCTGCCGTCCTGCTGGACGTCGATCTCGCAGCCGGAGACTTCGGTGATCTTGCGAATGTTCGCGCCGCCAGGGCCGATGAGGCCGCCGATCTTCGCGGTGTCGATCATCAGCGTCGTCACCCGCGGGGCGTTAGGATTGATCTCGGACGGCTGCGAAGGCACCGCTTCTTCGATCACCTCGAGAATCTCGAGCCTCGCGTCCTTGGCCTGCTTGAGGGCGTCGGCAAGAACCTTGTCAGGGATTCCATCGAGCTTCGTGTCCAGTTGGAGAGCCGTGATCCCGTCCCGGGTGCCGGCGACCTTGAAGTCCATGTCTCCACAGAAGTCCTCGACTCCTTGGATGTCGGTCAGGATCGTGAAGGTCTTGCCGTCGGACATGAGGCCCATAGCGATGCCGGCCACAGGCGCCTTGAGGGGCACGCCCGCGTTCAGGAGCGCCAATGTCGAGCCGCAGACCGACGCCATCGAGGTCGAACCGTTGGACTCGAGAACCTCGCTGATGAGGTGGACGGTGTAGGGGAACTCCGGATCGTCGAGCGGGACGACTGGCTTGAGAGACTTCTCGGCAAGGACACCGTGGCCGACTTCTCGGCGCCCGGCGGCCCGCATCGGGCGGCACTCGCCCACCGAGTACGGCGGGAAGTTGTAGAAGTGCATATAGCGCTTTTCCGTCTCGTCCTCGTCGAGGTTGTCGATAATCTGCGCGTCCTTCGGCATTCCGAGCGTGCAGATCGTCATCACCTGGGTCTGGCCTCGGGTGAAGAGGCCGGAGCCGTGCACTCGCGGGATCAGTCCGGCGATCGCCTCCAGGTTGCGAATCTCGGTGGTCTTGCGGCCGTCCGGTCGCTTGTTGTCCTCGATGATGCTCGCCCGGATGGTGGACTTTATGGCTTTGTCCACGGCGCCCGCGATCTCGCCTGCCCGGTCGGGGTATTTCTCCTTGTACTTGGAGACAAGCTCTTCGGCCAGGTCGTCCATGGCCGACTCCCTCTTGGCCTTGTCCTTGTCGAAGATGCCGCTAGCGATGACCTTGGCTTCCTTCTTCTGGATCTCGGAAACGAGCTTTTCGTCCGCTATCGAGGTGATGTAGTTCTCGCGCTTGGGCTTGCCCGCCTTCTTGGCGAACTTCTCGAACTCCTTGCAGATGTCCACGATCGCCTTGTGGGCAAAGCTCAGCGCCTCGGCCATGGTCTTTTCGTCCACTTCGTTGGCGGATGCCTCGACCATGCTGATCGCGCCCTTGTGGCCCGCGACGACGAGGTCGAGTTCGGAGTCCTTGAGCTCGGCGCTCGAGGGGAAAAGTACGAAGTCTCCGTCGATCAAGCCGACTCGCACGGCACCGACGGGGCCGTTGAACGGGATGTCGGACAGGGCCAGTGCGGCACCGGCTGCATTGACGGCCATTACGTCGGGCGGAACCTCGCGATCTACGCTGAACGCCATCGTGACGACTTGCACGTCGTTGCGAAGGCCCTTCGGGAAAAGGGGCCGAACCGGGCGGTCGATGAGCCGACTCGTCAGGACGGACTTTTCGCTCGGTCGCCCGCCGCGCTTGATGAAACCGCCGGGGATCTTGCCTACGGCGTACTTGCGTTCTTCGAAATCGCAGGTGAGGGGAAGAAAGTCGATGCCTTCTCGGGCACCTCGGCTCATGGTCGCTGCGCCAAGGATGACGGTCTGTCCCATGCCCAAGAGCACGGAACCGCCAGCTTGCTTGGCCACCCGACCCGATTCAAGGCTGATGGTCTTTCCACCAACCTCGAAGGTGTGGCTGTGAATCATTGTGTTTCCAACTCGCCGGTCGGACGCGGAGACCGAGCCTAGGCGGCGTCTTTTCTTGCGCGCCCGTAGGCCTCGTTTCGCGGCGTCCGTGCCGACTGGATCCGGCTAGTCTGAATGCCGCTCACCGCAACGTCCCGCAGGGCGCTCCGGAGAACGGCACGCATCCAGCACCCGATCCTTGAAGACATTGTACCAGTCCGGTACAGCGATTCCGGGCCTGGGACGGAGGTAGGCTGGGCCATGCTACTGCTAGGCTTGGTTCTCGCGGCCCAGAGCATTGAACCGACGAGCAGGGCCAGTGTGACGCGGGCCGCGTTCGAGGACCGGCACGCCATGGTGCTCGTCGGGCCGCCTGACGGAGGCGCGGGCCTGTGGATCGCGTTCAACCCCAGGACTGCCTCAATCATGAAGGTGTGGGACGGCACGCTCGACAGGCGCGGAAAGGTCTTCGACTTCAGCCAAGAGAATTCGAGGGCCGAGGGCAAAGTGATCGCTGCCGCACCGGACGAGCTCGTGCGATTACCGGACGGCCCGGCGGCTCCACGCGGCTGGCAGCTAAAAGACGTTCGCTGGCAGGGCGGGGGATGGCACTTCGACTCCGCAGGCGCCTCGATCACGAGCCCGCCCTTCGACAGGAAAGGGATGCAGGACGTGTACGTCGCGTTCGACGAGGCGTCCCGTAAGGCCAGGCTGAACGTCTCCGTCCTTACCGAGAGCGGCGCGCCCACTGGCGAGCAGTTCCAGTCCGGTACCCATGTCACTTCGGATACCGAGTGGCAGTGGAACTACAAGCGCATTTTGGTCGGCCCGGGTCGAGCGCGTGTCAGGGCGTTTCAGACCGCCCAATCCGACAACAAGTCGGTGAGGAACCTCAGGGTTTTTGCGGATCCTGTCGGATGGACATGGGGCGGAGTACCGGTGCGCAGTGCGCAGCTCGTCGCCTACCAGCTTCTGCCGGAACGAGCGGTGCTCATCGAGTGCCGCCTGACCGGGCCGGACGGTGACATCGAAGCGGTGACGGTGACGGTAAAACCCTACGGGAGAGGCTTCTCGGAAGAGAACCGGGTGGTCTCGATGAACCCTGCGATCCAGCCCGTGCTTCCCCACATGGCGACGGCGAGGGGATCGGTCAACCGGCTCCCAAGTGGGCTGACCCTGTCGCAAGGAATGGCGCGATGAGCGTCAGTCTCTTTGTCGTCGCGGCCCTGTGCGCATTTCAGCCGACCGTTCCCGGGGTCACAGTACAGGTCTGGGAGGTTGGTAAGAACTACTCGCTCCGTCCCAAGGTCATTGTCGGCCAGACGCCCAATGCCTACTTCGTGACACAGAAGCTAGATCTCAGTGGCCCGATCGCTAGCGAATATGGAGAGCTCAAAACGAAGTTTGCGGGCACTGCGACAGGCTGGTTTATGGCACCGGAATCGGGCCTCTATGAGTTCGAACTGTACGTTGATGACGGAGGCTCGCTGGAGATTGGAGGTAAGCCAGTGTGTTGGGTGGACGATGCATCGCGGGCGCTCCGTGGTTTCGTGTCTCGGGCCGAGGTCGGCATCGAGAAAGGCCTCAAGCCGTTCCGCGTTGAGTTCTTCCAGCGGGAGGGCAACTTTGTCGCAAGGGTTCGGTGGCGACAAGTTGGAACGAGTGACTGGCAGGTTTTGGCTGCCCCGACCGCTCGCACGGAGCCGGGCCAGACTTTCGTGACCTCGCCAGGGATCAAGAAGGCCGACGAGGGCAAGCCTGACTCGCCGCCGGGAGAAGGTCGGCCGCTGGAGGCAGTGCACCCGACCATGACGCTGGAGAACATCCGCGGGCCGGACTACCGGCCGTCCGTCGGAGGGCTCGCATTCCTACCCGACGGGCGGCTCGCGGTCGCGAACTGGAACCCTCGCGGCACTGTCGAGCTGCTCTCGAACCTTTCGGGGCCAGGGCCGGCGGTGGTCAAGGAGGTGGCCTCGGGATTGGGCGAACCGCTCGGCATCGCATGGTACGACGGCCACATACTCGTCACCCAAAAGGGCGAGGTCACCCGCCTGGCCGACTTGGACGGGGACGAAGTGGCCGACCGGTACGAGACAGTCTCGACGGGTTGGCCGATGTCTCAGAACTACCATGAGTTCACGTTCAATCTGCTGGCGTTCCAAGGGAAGCTGAACGTCACGACCAGCGTGCCGCTCCGGGGCGGTCACACGAACTACACGCCCGGCAACCTGAGCGCCTTTGCGAACGGCAACGGGCCGGGTTCGTGGTTCTCGATCGACCCGAACTCGGGCACATGGGAACGGGCGGCCCGAGGCCACCGGACCCCGAACGGCATGGGCATCGGCGTGGACGGCCACATCTATGTTTGCGACAACCAAGGTTCCTGGCTGCCTGCCTCCACGATGTCCATCCTCAAGAGAGGGGCTTTCTATGGCCACCAAGAGATTCCGGACGGCAAAGAACCCGCCGAGCCGCCGGTCGTGTGGTTTCCTCACGGCGAGATCGGCAACAGCCCGAGTCAACCGGTGCTGATTCCTGACGGACCGTTCCGCGGCCAGATGCTGGTCGGTGACGTGACGTACGGCGGGCTCCAGCGAATCTTTGTAGAAAAGGTCAACGGGGTCTACCAGGGTACGGTCTTCCGCCACAGTCAGGGGCTGGAGGCAGGGGTCAATCGACTCGAATGGGGGCCGGACGGCTGCCTCTATGTCGGTGGAGTGGGGAGCAACGGCAACTGGAACCACATGGGACATCTGTTCGGTCTTCAGCGGCTGAGGCCTAACCATAAGGAGCCCCCTTTCGAGCTCGTCGAGGTCAGGACGCAGAAGGATGGTTTCGAGCTTCACTTCTCCCACTCGCTCGAAACGTCCGTAGGGCAAAGGGAGCGGTCGAAGTCTGCCCTGCTCAAGACAGTAGTTCGCCAGTGGCGGTACGAGCGGACGATTGGATACGGGGGACCGAAAGTGGACGAGCAGGCACTCAAGGTTACTGAGGTCTCTGTCGAGGGCTCCATGGCGAAGGTCAAGATCCCAGGCCTCAAGAGAGGTGGCGTCGTCTACCTGAACTTGGAAGGTTTCCGAGAAATGCGGATGCCGCTGTACTCGCCGGAATCGTGGACCACGCTCAACGAGATCCCTGATCGTGACGACGAAGCGTACAGTTTCAGACGGACTACCGGCTTCGAACCCTCCAACCGCACCTACGATTTCCTTGACGACCGTGTTCGCCACCTGTGGCGAAGGATCGTAGACGGCGAGCCGATGGATTGGCCATTCGTTGACGGCGAGCTTCAGGTCAAGCGAGGCCAAGGCGCCATTGGTGCGAACGATGTCGGCTTTCCGTTCCACGGTGAGTACCTCGGACAGTTCGTGCATATCGAGTGGTTAAGCCCTCCTGGCGGGAACCTCGCCGACCAGACAAACGGAAACAGCGGAGTGAAGATCGAGAGCCGGTACGAGGTTCAGATCATGAACGCTCCCGGCATCGTGGACTATCCGCCGGATCCACCCAAGTTCAATGAGGCGGGCTCGATCTACCGCCAGGTAGCACCCAGGGTGAATGCCTCATATGGTCCGGGCGTTTGGCAGTCGTTCGACATTTTCTTTTGGCCCGCGAAGTTCCTGGACGGTGCAAAGGTCGCGGACGCCGTCATGACGGTGTACTGGAACGGCGTCCTCGTGCACGACCGGGTGAGACTCAAGTCCAAGACAGGGGCGAGTGTGGAGGAAGGCCCGGATCCCCGACCGTTCCTGCTGCAAGACCATCCCAGCGGGGCCGAAGGGCCGGTTCGCTTCCGCAACATCTTCGGCGGAGGCATCCTCGAACCGCCTGACCCTCGGTAAACTCCTCGTTCCGATGCCCAAGCGCCGCTACCTGACGACGCCGATCTATTACGTCAACGCGGTTCCGCACTGCGGGCATGCGCTCACTACGCTTGTCGCGGACGTCGAGAAGCGCTACTGGAAGATGCGCGGCGAGGACGTGTGGTTCCTGACAGGCACGGACGAGAACGGCCTGAAGATCCTGGAAGCGGCGCAGTCTGCAGGGGAGGAACCACAGGCTTTTGTAGACCGCATCAGCCAGACCTTCCTCCGATCGTTCGATGCGTTGGGCATCGGGTACGACGACTTCATCAGGACGACCGAGGAGCGACATAGGAAAGCCGCTCAGCGCCTGTTCCAGATCCTTCGCGAGGCCGGCCATGTGTACATGGACACCTATGAGGGCTGGTACGACGTCTCCGCCGAGACCTTCGTGAAAGAGAGCGAGGTCGTGGACGGGAAGAGTCCGGACGGCAACGAAGTCCGGTGGGTGAGCGAGAAGAACTGGTTCTTCCGGCTTTCGGCTTTCCAGGACCGCTTGCTCCAGCACTACGAGTCGAACCCGGACTTCCTCATGCCCGAAGGCCGGGCGAGCGAGGTGGTCAGCTTTGTGAAGCAGGGTTTGCGAGACATCTGCATCTCACGGACGAACCCAGGCTGGGGAATCCCGGTTCCTGACGACCTCGAGCGCGTGATCTACGTATGGTTTGAGGCGCTCGTAAACTACCTGGCCGCCACAGGCTGGCCGGACGAACCGGAGTGGGAGACGCTCTGGCCGGCCGATGTCCACTGGATGGCCAAGGAGATCTTCACCCGCTTCCACGCGACGTTGTGGCCCGCGATGCTTATGGGAGCAGGGCTGCCGTTGCCCAAGACGGTCATCGCCCACGGTTGGTTCGTCTTCGGCGACTCGAAGATGAGCAAGTCCCTCGGAAACGTGGTCTCCCCTGACGATCTCGTCGAAGCTTACGTGGCGGCAGGTTGCGCCCAGCCGGTCGCGGTAGACGTTGCGCGGTACGCACTTGCACGCTTCCTTCCCTACGACAACGACACGAACTTCTCGCTGGGTGCGGTAGCCCGAGCCTATAACAGCGAACTTGCCAACGACCTGGGCAACGCCTTGAACCGGTCGCTCTCGATGGCCCACAAGTTCTGCGGTGGAGTTGTGCCGGACGCTCCCATCGAGCAAGAGATGGTGGACACCGTGACGGTAGCCAAGAGCGGATTCGCGGCAGCCATGGACTCACACAAGGTACACAAGGCCGTCGAGGCACCGATCGAGGTGGCACGGGCCCTCAACAAGTACATTGACTCGCGCGCCCCCTGGGCGCTTGCGAAGTCTGGCTCGCCAGAACTGGGGGCAGTGGTAAGGACGATGCTCTATGCGATCCGATCCGCTGCCGCCATGATCCGACCCGTCTGTCCTGCCGCCGCGGCGGCGATGGAATCCCAGCTTCAGCTTTCAGAGCTCACGGACTGGGAAGAAATCGGTGCAATCGGAACCGTCCCGCCTGGCACCCAGCTGGGCCAGCCGGCACCCGTCTTCCCGCGAGTCGAACTGGAGGCAGAACCCTCTACAAAGAAGCCCGAGAAGCCTGCGACACCCAAAGCGGGCGAAGCGAAACCAGGCCCGATCGAGCAGCTCGAGTTTGCCGAGTTTGCCAAGGTCGCCTTGCGCGTGGCGCGCATTATCGAGGCCGAGAGGATCGAGGGGAGCGAGAAGCTGATGAGGCTCCAGGTGACCGTCGGCGAGGAGCAGCGACAGATCGTCGCAGGCATCGCCAAGGCCTACACTGCCGACGATCTGATCGGCCGGCAGATCGTCGTCGTCGCGAACCTCAAACCTGCCCGACTCATGGGAACGGAGAGCCAAGGCATGCTGCTCGCCGCGGACGACAGCGACGGTGCGCCGATCCTCCTACAACCGGAGCGAGAAGCACCGGACGGAACGAGCGTCCACTAGCGCCTGCCCTTCACCCTCGCGCCGGCGGGAAGACCAAACTCCAGAATCCCCTCTTGGGATCGGTTCGGCTCGGGTTGCCAGTGGCCCTTGCCTTGGAACGGATCGAGGACGCGAAGCCGACCGCCAGGGCCGACGACCGCCTCGAACGTCACGGTGCCATGTGTGTCGCGAAATGCCGAGACGCGGTGGCCACCTTCCGCACGAAGGTCGGTGAAGCCGGTACTGGACCAATCCGAAGGCACGGCCGGAAAGGCTCGCACGATGCCGCCGTGGCTCGCGAGGAGCATCTCGTGCACGGCCTCCATCGCGAGGAAGTTGCCTTCGAGCGTAAAGGGGCGATACGTGAACTTTGAGAGCCCAGACCCACTCTGGTCGCCGTTCACGTGGAAACCGTTTCGAAGGGTGAAAGCCCTTTCGTAGTCGGCGAGGTATCGGAGCGCCTCGTCACCTCGACCGGCCCGGGCCAGCATGCAGGCGAACCAGGAGAAGCTGTATCCAGTCCACCAATCAGTTCCTTTCTCGGCAAAGCGGTCCAAGGTCGGTCCCACGATGGACGCGTCTTGGACGGAATCGAGCACACCCAGCGGATGGATCGCCAAGGCGTTCGAAAAGTGTCGGTGGGAAGCCTCGTAATGGTCGCCAGCGGCGAAGGCGAGGCTGCCGTCGCGCGGATCCAGTGCGTAGCTGCCGAGCTTGGCCTTCGCATCGGCCCAGTCGCCCGCGTCCTTTCCTAGCTCTCTCGCCATCGCGTCCATCGCGCCAAAGAGCCACGCGAGCAGGGCTTGGTCGTAGTTCGAGTTCGGCTTGAGGAACGCCTTGAACGTATTGTCGTGGATCTCAGGCGAAGAGGAAAGGGGGAGGACGAGCCGTCCATCTTCATCCTTGAGCAGGGCTTTCAGGGCCGTTGCGATCTCATGACAGAACGGATAAGCGCGCTGCCGCAGGAACGTGCGGTCACCGCTCAATGCCCAGTGACGCCAGAACTGGTGGGCCACCCAGGCACCGTTGGTCGGGGAGAGTGCGTACATCCCCCATCCCCCCAGGGCCTTGCCGTCCAGGGACATCACTCCGGGCACGACCGCCCCCTCCACGCCATAGAAGTTTCTGGCAAACTCGCGGTAGGTGGGAAGGAGCCGCCAATTGAACTCTGTCCACGACTCTCCGGCGTCCATGAGTCCGGCGACGCCATAGGCAAGGTAGGTGGTTTGGGTGTTCAGGTCGTTGTGGTAGTCGCCCTTCCACGGCGGCAGGCCGTCTCCGTCTGCGGTCCAGAGGCCCTGCAGCGGCATGGGAGGCTTGCCCTTACGGCTCCCGGCGCCATAGAGGTACTTGCACAGGTCGTAGTGGAGCTGGAGCCTAAGGTCGGGAATCCGTACCTGGCTCGAGTCTTGGAAGTTCTTCCACCATAGGTTGTGCGAGACCAAGGCGTCGCTCTCACTCCACCGGCTTGCCTTGCGAACGGCGTCAATGGCCGATGCAGAGGGCCTGTTTTCGACCGTCGCGAGCACTTGCCAACCGTTTGGTGAAACCATCGTCCGTGCTGCAGCCGAGTAGGTACCCCCGGAGTTCGGTACGTCCACCCAAACTTCGCTGGCGTTTCGCCCTGGGATCGGAGGGGGGTAGCCCAGCTTCGAAGTCCCGGCAGATGGTCTGAGTCGTACTTCCGGGACCGAGCCGGTACCCGAGATGCGGAGAATCTCATGGTCGGCCTCCACGAACGCCTGGACCGTGCCGGTAGTCGTACCAATATCCGCTATCCCGTTCCGCAGATCGAGTCGGAAGTCGCGGAGAGTACGGCCCGCTCCCAGATCCAGCTCCAGCCGGATGCCAGGCAGCTTGGTCGGGTGGTCAGAATTATACGGCCCGTCGAACAGGCGGTCAAACTCCTTCTTGTCCCCGGCGGCGACAAGCTTCTGCATGTTCTTGTAGTTGAAGCCCGGTTCGTGCACGACCGGCACTCTGCGCAGGTCCCAAATGTCTCCGCGGTCGAGCGAGAACCGCAGTGTTTTACCTTCGCCCCAAGCGAGGGCACCGATGCCGCCGTTCCCGAGCGGGAGCCCCTCGTCCCAGGTTGCGACGGGAGCGGAAAGGTGAAGGAGGCTTCCGGCAAGGGCTGCCGCGGCGACGATTCCTTCCATGGTTCCAGCGTACCAGTGGCCGTCGGCGGTAGAGTCTGCGGAATGGCTCGCAAGCCGTCTAAGCTAACCCGGAAACCGTCGCCAGAGCCCAAGGCGTCGAGCAAAGCTCGGATTCCCGAGGCGTCCGATTTCAAGCGCCTTCCGTGGCGCGAGCTCGGGCCTGCAATCATGGGCGGACGCGTGAGCGACATGGCGTTCCGTCCTCGTGATCCGAAGACGCTCTACGTCGCCTATGCGACGGGCGGCCTCTGGCGGACGACGAACCGTGGAACCACGTTCAAACCGATCTTCGACAATGAGGAGACCTCATGCATCGGCTCCGTGGCCCTGGCGCGTGGCAAAAAGGAGGACTGGAGTCAGGACACGATCTGGGTCGGTACGGGCGAGGGCAACGGACGGAACTCGAGCAGCTGGGGTAGCGGCGTCTATAAGAGCACCGACGGCGGCAAGTCCTGGGAGCACTGCGGACTGGCCGAAACCCACGACATCCCGCGCATCGCGGTGGATCCGCGGGACAAGGACGTCTGTTACGCCGCAGCGCTCGGCCAGCTCTGGTCGAGGAACCGGGAACGGGGCCTCTACAAGACGTTGGACGGGGGCAAGACTTGGAGCCTTGTGCTCAAGATTGACGAACGGACCGGCTGCTGCGACGTGGCGCTGGACCATTCCAACCCGGACGTGGTCTACGCCGCAATGTACGACCGTGTCCGCACGGCTTGGAGCTTCACCAGCGGCGGGCCGGAGGGAGGCCTCTATCGCTCGCGAGACGGTGGCAAGACCTGGAAGAAACTAACCAAAGGGTTACCCAAGCAGACCGGGCGGATCGGACTCGACATCTTTGCCAAGGAGCCGAACAAACTGATTGCCGTTGTCGAGGCGACCGAAGGCGGGGCGAACAGCATTCGAGACGACCGGATGCGCGGCGGTGGAGTATTCCGAAGCGACGACGGTGGCGACTCTTGGCGTCGGCTCTCGGTGCGGTCGCCGAGGGCGTTCTACTTTAGCAAGGTCAAGTTCGACCCGAAGGACGACAACCGGGTCTATATGCTCGGTTGGACCACCGAGGTCAGCGACGACGGAGGGCTCACCTTCCGCGAAGGCTCGGCAAACCTCCTGCACGCCGACCACCACGCAATCCTGGTGGATCCGAACGATACTGACCATTTGGTGGTGGGAACCGACGGCGGAGTCTACCAGTCGGATGACCGAGGCGAAACGTGGGACTTCCTCGATACGATGGCGACCGGCCAGTTTTACAACATCGACCTGGAGGACACAGAGGAGTACCGTGTCATCGGCGGTCTACAGGACAACGGTACTTGGCTGGGCCCGAGCCGAACCCGGTTCAAGGCACCGAAGATGGAGGAGTGCTCGTTGCCCGAAACCTCGATGACCAATGCGGAGTGGGTCAACGTGTTTTGGGGTGACGGATTTCACTGTAGGTTCGACCCGACCGATCCCGAAATCGTCTATGCCGAATGGCAGGGCGGGCACATCACCAGGATCAGTCTCAAGACCGGGGAGAAGCGACTCGTTGAACCGGAGGCGAGAGAAGGTGAACTCCGGCACAGGTTCAATTGGAACTCCCCTTTCTTCGTGAGTCCCCACGACCCGACAGTGCTCTACCACGGTGGAAACTACGTCTTCAAGCTCACCGAGCGAGGGGACAAGTGGGAAAGGATCAGTGCCGACCTCACCACCTGCGACCCCAAGAAGATGGAGACCGTAGGCAGCAACGCCGAGACGCACTGTACGGTCGTGAGCCTTGCAGAGTCGCCACTGAAGGCCGGGCTGCTGTGGGCCGGGAGCGACGACGGCCTGATTCATGTCACCAAGAACGATGGAAAGGCGTGGTCCGATGTGACTCCCGCGACGGTGAAGGGCCGGTACGTGAGCAGGCTCCACCCGAGCGCCCATGTGGAGGGCCGGTGCTATGCGAGCATTGACGGGCACCGGTCCGGCGACATGCGGCCGTGCATCCTTCTGACCGAGGACTTCGGGGCCTCGTGGTCGGATATCACAGCGGATCTACCCGAGGGCCGTACCGTCCACGTCGTCCGCGAAGATCTCTCGAACCCAAACGTGCTGTATTGCGGTACGGAGGCCGCGGTCTTTGTCTCGCTCGACCGGGGCAAGTCTTGGATCAAGATGCACGGCAAGAAGCTGCCCACCGTCCCTGTATACGACATCCAGCAGCACGCGCAGACGGGAGATCTAGTGCTCGGTACCCACGGACGGTCCATCTGGATCCTCGACCGTGCCCAGTGGATCGCCGGGCTCGATTCCGAAGTTTCCGGGTCCGCCCTGCACCTGTTCCCGGTCGCGGCGGCGCGCCCCAAGTGGTTCCTGAACTACCCGGGGCAGTGGACTCACAAGAACTTCCGCGCCTCCAACCCGCCGATGGGCGTGTACTTCGACTACTGGGTCTCCGAGTACCTCGGCGACGACGTCGAGGTCATGGTCGAGACTCCAGACGGTGTGCGGGTGAAGAAGCTCTCGGGAAGCGCGGCCCCTGGGTTCAACAGGGTGGTCTGGAACCTCGAGCCCGAGGAATGGCTCAGAGCGGCTGACCAGGGAGAGGACACCTGGGTCCCCTTCCAAGCCCGGCCGGGCAAGTATGTCGTGAAGCTCTCTATGGGCAAGCACACGGCCCAAGCTGAGTTCGAGGTGCTCCCCAGGCTCCAGTAAGCGGGGAAGAATGGTGGGCCTGACTGGATTCGAACCGGTGACCTCACCCTTATCAGGGGTGCGCTCTAACCACCTGAGCTACAGGCCCGCCCGCAAAACGATACCCGAGTGCAATCTTCGGATCGCTTGGCGCGGGCCTTCAGGCCAACCGAGCGTGTGACGTTTCGGCTCGCTCGCGCGTCTGACTTGCTGAGTCTAGGGCGGTACACTGGGCCACCAGTCGGGACTGCCCGAGACGGTGACTTGCCAATGCGAACCATCCACGCGACGTCCGCGCTCCTCGCCTTTGCGCTCATCTTGCCTGCCGCGGCAGACTTTGACGGCCCTGCCCCGGTCGCATGGCGATGGGCCGAGGCCACGACCGGCGCCCCTGCCGGCGCACCCCAGATTGACGGTGACAATGTCATCGTAGCAGTCGGCGGAAGGATCTACTCGCTCGCCCGCGCCGACGGCAATCAGAACTGGAGGTTCCCGGCGGCCGAGCCTCTGGACGGCGTCTTCCGCAATGGCGTCGTACTTTCGGGCGGGACTGCCATCGCGGCTACGGACAAGAACCAGATCGTAGCCGTAGACGTCAAGACAGGGGCCCTGAGGTGGCAGTTCACCACACCTGCGCCCGTCGGCGGCCAGCTCGCAGTTGCCGGCTCGTACGTCATTGCTCAGGTCGGCGGGACTGAGCTCTACGCGATCGATACTCAGTCCGGCTCGATGCCTTGGACGAAGCCGATGGCCACGGGATCCCTCGCTGGTGATCTCGCCGCCTGGCAGGACAATATTATCTTCGCGACGAGCGAGGGCGAACTGAAGTCGGTCAACGCGGTATCGCTCAAGGAGAACTGGTCGGTGCGCTTCTCCAAGATGAGCGCGTCGAGCGGCCCTGTGCTCGAAGGCGACACGCTTTATGTGAACACGGGCCAGTACCTGACCGCGATGCGCGCCCAGTCCGGCGGCGCACGTTGGCAACGCAGGATCGAGGAGCCGCTCGTCTTCAGCCCGGCTGCCTCTTCCGAAGCGGTGGTGGTCGTGACGATCACGGGCAAGGTCTATTCGTTCAATTCTTCGGGCAAGCCGATCTTCGGTACCGGAGTCGATCTCCGCAACGGCCCCGTGGCCGGGCCTGCGTTTGTCGGAAAGACGATCGTTCAGCCGACTTCGAACGGCGCTGTAAACCTCGTTGACCCGGTCTCCGGTGACGTCCTGTTTTCGTACATCATTCCGCCCCTCACCAAAGGGTTGACCACCGGGACAGGCAATGAGAACGCAGGCGGCGATGCGGCAGGCGGGGGCGATGTCGGATCCTCAGGTGCCGGTGGAGGCGCGCTGGGCGGAGGCGCGACAGGCGGCAGCCAGCAAAGGGTCGAAGTGAAGTATGTGGCAGCGGCCGGGCCGGCCGCGGTGGCAGGCAACTCGATGCTGATCCTCGGCCGCGACGGCAGCCTTCTCTGCTTCGACAAGGAGAACGGGGTCGACCTTCTCGGGCCAGAGATCGAACTCTTGTGGCCCAACCCCGGCGACCAAATGAGCGGCCGCCCGCCGTTCGAGTTGATCTTCCGGATTCTGGACGGTACGTCGGGAGTGAACCCGGACTCCGTGATGGTCAAGGTCGGTGGCAATGACTACGTTGGTGCCTATAACCGCGACGGGTACCTCTCGATCCGTGTGAACCAGGGCGGCGCGAACCCACCGTTCGCCGACGGACGCCAGACCATCATGGTCTCCGCCTCAGACTGGCTTGGAAACAAGACCGAGAAATCGTTCGTCGTCAGCGTGGACAACACGCTGCCTCCGCTCGGAAGCCCGCGCACGACCGTCGGCGGTACCGAGGCCGGTGGAGGCAGGGCCGGTGGCGGGGCACTGGGCGGCGGCTAAGCCACCCGAGTTTTGGCAAAGTCTCGCTGGTAGCAAACTGACTGCCGTCGAGATCGAGTCCCTCGCAGACTCTGGCATCGCACTCAGCCAGGACTCTGCCGCGGTCGCGCAACGAGCGTTTGACTCCGGAGTGCGTGTCCGGCTCATGGAAGACGGGCTCGCACCCGGATTCCTCTTCGTCTCCGGCCAGGCAGAGGCCCTCCAGCGAACGATGGTCGCGCTGGTCGGCACACGGAAGGCCTCCGCGTACGGGCTTGCTGCGGCGCAGTCGTTCGCCCAATCCCTGGCGTCAGCCGGAATCACCGTCGTCAGCGGTGGGGCCCGCGGCATCGACGCGGCTGCGCACCAAGGCGCACTGGAATCAGGGCAGACTGCGGTGGTCTTACCAAGCGGCGTGGACTTCCCCTATCCGGCGGGAAACCGCCAGCTCTTTGATGAGGTGCGACATCGCGGGTGCTTGGTCAGTGAGTTTGCATGCGGCTCGGGAGCGGTGCGCGAGAGCTTCCTCGTACGGAACCGAACGATCGCCCGCCTGTCCATCGCGACGGTCGTGATCGAGGCACCCGAAGCGTCGGGCGCGCTCGTCACCGCCCGGCACGCTCTCGCCATGGGCAAGCCGGTCTATGTCGTGCCCGGTCCGATCACCTTGCCGAGCTTCCTCGGAGGGTACCGGTTGCTTGAGGAGGGCGCGACCCTGGCCGCAGATCCAGCGGAGCTCTCCGCTCGATTTGGCTGTGCTGTTGCGGACGTCGAGACCGAAGGCGGGTCATCGGTGCTGCTCGATCTACTCGCCTCCGGCCCGATGAGCGCCGAGGCGCTCGGGAGAGAGTCCGGACTGAGCCCAGGCGAGCTCATGGAGGCTCTGACGAGCCTGGAGCTTGAAGGGCGCGTGACCCGCGCCGGCAATGGGTACGCTTGCACCTTGTGACCCGGGACGTCTGGGCGGTCGGCCCGAGTGGGTTCGGAGCGTATTCGCTGGAGTGGGACAGTGGACAGCCCGTGCTTGCACCCGCGGCCAGTTCGCCCGAGTTGCTTCTCAGCCCCGGCCTGGTAGATGTGCACATCCATGGCGGATGGGGGATTGATCTCATGGAGGCCGATCCGAAGGCCACCGCTCGATTGATCGGACGTCTCGCTGACTGTGGGTACGAGGCTGCGCTTGCCACGACCGTCTCGTGCGATGCGGAGTCGGCGTTCCGAATGTTCGAGTCTGTTCCGGAGGACTCACTGTTCGTCGGGGTTCACCTGGAAGGTCCGTTTCTGAGCCAGCTCCATCCCGGTGCCCAGCCTCCCGAAGCCATCTGCGACCCATCGGCCGCCGGGCCGGAGTGGAACAAGGTCTTCGACCATCCGCTCCTCCGCCTCGTGACACTCGCTCCCGAACGTCCGGGCGCACGCGAACTCGCTTCACGGCTTCGCGGCCGCGGGGTCACCGTCTCGATGGGCCACACGGACGCAACCTTCGACCAGGCCGCAGAGTCCAAAGACGTCACCCATGCCACCCATTGGCCCAACGCGATGCGTTCGTTCCATCACCGCGAGCCGGGAGCGAGCGGATATGCGCTCATGACCGATACAATCTCCACCGAGTTGATCTACGACCGCGAGCACGTCTCGCCAATGGCCGCGTCCCTCTTGCTTCGTACCAAGCCGACCGACAAACTGGTCGGGGTGAGCGATGGAACCATGGCTACCGGACTAGCACCAGGGGAGCGCATCACGATGTGGGGCTTGGACTGCGTCGTCGGCGATGGTACGGTGCGGTTGGCGGGCAGCGGCGCCCTTGCTGGAAGTGCGGTCAGTCTGTTCGACGTGTTCAAGAACCTTCACGATGACTTTTGTGCAGAGACCGCGATCCGTGCTTGTACGATGAACCCCAGGCCCATCGCAGGTCTAGTCGGGCCGCCCGGCCGGTGGCTGCTTTGGGACAAGAGGCTCGATATCATCGAGACGGTGGAACGACCCGCGTGAGCCAAGCCGCAACGAGCAAGGCTTCCGCGTGGCAGCGGCTTCGGCGGTTCATCCTCGGCAATCCGATCGCGACCAAGCGTGCCCACCACGAAAGGCTATCGGTAGGGCTCGGGCTTCCAGTCTTTGCCTCTGACGCGCTTTCTTCGGTCGCATATGCGAGCGAGGAGATCCTGCACGTCCTCATCATCGCAGGAGTCGCGGGCTTTACGCTCCTCACCCCGATCTCGCTGTGGCTGGTCGTTTTGATGTTGATCGTGGCGTTCAGCTACTACCAGACGATCCAGGCATATCCGAATGGGGGCGGAACGTACATTGTCTCCACCGAGAACCTGGGAAATGGCGCGGGCCAAGTCGCGGGTGCTGCGCTCCTCATCGACTACGTCCTCACGGTCGCGGTTTCCATCTCCTCGGGCGTGGCCGCGGTAGTGTCCCTTGCTCCGTCCACGCAGGCGTACGGCGTAGGGATAGGGGTTTCGGCCATCGCACTGCTGTGCGTCGCGAACTTGCGCGGAGTCAAGGAGAGCGGTGCCCTCTTTGCTTTGCCCACATACACCTTCGTCGTCCTGATCCTCTCGCTGATCGGGACGGCCGTGTTCCGTGGTGCGGGACAACCCTCGGTACCGCCAGAGATCACTCCGCCGCCGGAAGGTTTCCAGGCTGTGACCCTGTTCCTCCTGCTTCGGGCATTCGCCGCCTCGTGTACGGCGCTGACGGGTACTGAAGCGATCGCGGACGGTGTGGGAGCGTTCAAGGAGCCAGCTGCGAAGAACGCAGGCCGGACGCTCGTCGCTATGGTGATCCTGCTGCTGACAATGTTCATCGGCATTAGTTGGGCCGCGCAGCACTACGGCCTTAAGATCATGGAGCCGTCCGAGCCCGGCTTCCGAACCGTCCTCGCCCAACTTGCCGTTTCGATGTTCGGCGAGGGGCCGCTTTTCTATGTCATCCAGATTGCGACTGCCCTGATCCTGTTCCTCGCTGCCAACACCGCGTTTGCCGATTTCCCTCGGCTCTGCAGTTTCATCGCTAGGGACGGTTATATTCCGCGACAGCTGACGAGCTTGGGCGACCGGCTGGTTTTTCAAAACGGGATCATCGTTCTTTCGGTGGTGGCCGCGGGGCTGCTCGTCGCATACGACGCCGACACCCATTCCCTCGTTCCGCTCTATGCGCTCGGGGTCTTCGTGTCGTTCACGCTGAGCCAGGCAGGAGTTTGCGTCAAGTTCCTCAAGAGCCGGCGTGACGATGCGGCCAACGCTACCGGGCACTCGCTGCGAGCATTTATCAGCGGGTTCGGCGCGATCGTGACGATGATCGTGGCAGGGATCCTCCTCGTGACGAAGTTCAGCGAGGGTGCGTGGCTCATCATCGTCGCCATGGGAGGATTGCTGTTCGTATTCCAAAGGATCAAGCGGCACTACAATCATTTGGCGAACGAGCTAAACATCCGACCCACGGACACGATCGAAAAGGTGGACACGATCGCGCTGCTCCTCGTTCCACGCATGCACCGAGGCGTGTTGCGAGCCATCGCCTATGCCCAGGGCTCTGCCAAGGACTGCCGTGCGATCCATGTCACGCTCGATCCTGGTTCGGCCGAAGCACTGAAGCAGGAGTGGACACGCCTGGGGATCGACATGCCGCTCGTAATCCTAGACTCGCCCTACCGATCGTTGATCGAACCGGTTGTGGACTACATTGACGAGACGATAGAACTGTTCCCCAAGCACATGATTACGGTCATCGTCCCGCAGGCGGTTCCTGCCCGATGGGTCCAAGGTGTCCTTCACACGAACGCGGCAATCGGGTTCAAGCTCGCCTTAGCCTCAAGGCCCCAGGTCGCAATCACAAACGTTCGATACTTCCTCAAGTAGACCATGATCGTCGAGTCCTATGAAGACGTAGTCAAGCTCTCGGGCGCTGTTCGCGAGAACTTCTGGTCGACGATCCAAACTGCGGTCGCTCTGACTTTGCAGCGGCATCCGAGCGGGGTGATCATTGACTTGAGCGGCGTGACCGAGATGACTCCGCTGGGTGCCGACTCGTTTCGAGACGCCTTGAAGTTCGTCGAATCGAACGAAGCCCGGATCGTGGTCGCGGAAGTGCCCGAGCCGATCCTACACGTGATGCGGCAAGTGCCTGAGGTTCGGAGCCAGCTTCCCTTGGCCGACACGGTCGAACAGGCGCGGCGCTCCCTTGACCTTTTGGTCAAGGAGGAGCCGGAGCAGCCAAAGCGCAGGCGCGAGGAACGCCAGAGGCCGGTGCGGACGGTGCTCGTTTGCCTAAGTGGTGACGACAGCGACTCTCACCTCCTGACCATGACGTTGGAGTTCGTCGACCGAAACCCGTCCAAGGTTGTGATGATCTACCCGATCATCGTCCCGCGGGAGCTTCCGCTCAACTCGCCGCTGTCAGACGAAGAGGAGCGTGCGGCGGCGACGCTGGCAGCGGGCCAGGAAGCGATGGCAGGCAGCCTCGCCGTGACAGAAATTCGCCTCGAGCGCGCCCGCGACTTGCCAAGCCTGATCGCCGAGACGAGCGAGGAGGTCGAGGCAGCGCAGGTACTGGTCGGGGTCTCCGCCCGCCAGAGGCACGAGGAAGATGCTTGGCACGCCCTCGAGGCGGTCATCCAAAAGGTGAAAACGCCGCTCGTGATCGTCCGCCCACGGTTGGGTTAAGACTGGCAGGCGCGACGAAGACGGTCATTGACGGCGTCCCAGTCCGGTTCCTCAGGCGGCTGTTGTACGACAATCTCACTAGCACCCAAAGCGTCGAGGGCGCGGAGGCTCGCGAAGAGGAGCGCTCCATACTTCACCGGGTCGGAAGGCATTTCTACCTGGGCGGCCGAGGCTGACTCGCCGAGGGTCAAGCCGGAGTCCCCAGGCTCGAGTCGCAACGCGAGCCTCACCGGGGTCTTCGGGGCGTAGTGGCGCCCGATCATCCCAGGTGAGCGGGGTTCGGTCGAGTCGCCACCGATTTCGATCTTCTCGCCAAGACATCTTTCAATCTCGGCGATACAGATCGGCCCTGGCCGCAGCAGGACAGGCGTTCCCGAGCTCACATCGAGCACGGTGCTCTCCAAGCCCCAGAGGCACTCACCCCCCTCTACGACCAGCAGGTTCGGAGACTCCATCGCTTCGACGGCTGCTGCGGCCGTAGTGGGCGACAGTGCTCCGGACCGGTTGGCGCTGGGGGCGGCCAAGGCGAGTCCGCTCGCCTGCAGCACGGCGCGAAAAACCGGGTGGTTCGGCGCCCGGAGGGCCACCGTTCCCAGGCCCGCGCAGACGATGTGAGGAATTGCGATCCCTCGGGAGACCACCAGCGTAAGCGGACCGGGCCAAAACTCCGCAACCAGCGAATCTGCGACACAGGGCCAGTCCCCTGCCAGCGACGCGGCGTGAGCGGCGTCCAGAACATGGACGATCAAGGGGTTCTGTGCCGGACGACCTTTGAGATCGTAGACTCGCGCCACGGCGATGGGATCGAGGGCGTTGCACGCGAGACCATAGACGGTCTCGGTCGGCAGTACCACCGCATCGCCCAAGGCCAGTCGCTCGGAGACCTCGCCGATACTTTCCGGGCCGACTATCGGCAACCGATAGCCTCTCGCATGAGCCTGAACGGCGGCTCGATCCCGAGCCACTTGGCCACCGAGATCGCTCCTTGTCCGGCAAGCATGTGCAAGCCGTCCCTGGTGGACAGTCCGTGCTCGGTCGCCAAACTCAAAAACGGGCGAGCCGCCTCGCCATACGAGAGGTCGTAGGCGAGCGCCCCCTCCTCGGCAGTCGACCAGTCGAGCTCCGGCGCGACCCCGCTGTGCCCTGCCGAAGTTGCGTTGATCACGAGCCGGAACCCTGCAAGGCTCGGTGGTGCCCATGGGAGCTTGATCCCCTCTCGCGCAGACCACTCGTCGAGGGCGTTCGGCTTGCGCGAGTGATAAAAGGCGGCATAGCCCAATCGCGCAAGCGCCACGACGGCAGAGCGGGCCGCGCCCCCCGCGCCGACGACCAGTGCCGGTCCCCCACCCACCTCAGCGAGGTCGGTTTCGAGGGCCTCGACATCCGTGATCCACCCACAGCCGCTGAGAAGGCAGACCGCGTTAGTCGCTTCGGCCCGGGGCTCGTCACAGCCGAAGACCCGGAAGGCCTCCCCTTTGAGCGGCACTGTGATGTTCAGGCCTTTCACGCCGATGGAAGCGAGGTGTTCCGCCGCTTCGGCCAGCTCTCCGGGCCGCACCTCGATCGCCTGGTACGTGAGATCGAGCCCCATTTCCCGGTAGGTGTGGGCATGCATGCGTGGCGAGAGAGAGTGGGCCACCGGCGAGCCGACGACCGCATAGTCGCTCGGCCCGGCCTCTCGCCAAGGGGAGACGGTCATCTCCCGTGCCCGCGGAAAGTGAAGTAGCGCTGGGCGAAGAAGTTCCAGAAGAACACCACCACGGTCGCAACGAGCGTCGCCCCGCCCCAGCTGGCTTCGACGGGGAGGTGTAGCAGTCGTTTGACGTAGGCACCGACCAACACGGTGAGTACCAGTCCGGTCAGGGCAACCGCAAAGAAACGGGCGATCATGGGTCCGTGGGGAACGCCGCCCTCGACCGAGAACGTCCACTTTCGGTTCCAGTAGTAGCTATTGAGGATCGCCAATGAGGTCGTGGGAACCTTGAGTGGAGCAAAGGCTGCGTCGCTTACCTGTTTGATTGTCCAAGCACCCTCGCCCAGGAGCATGTGGCCCACTATGTCGGCGGCCGTCTTCCCGTTCACGATGGGCGCAAGCATCAAGACGCCGTGCAGTCCCGCGTCAATCACGGTCGACAGCCCTCCAACGAGGGCGAAGCGAACCATGTGCTGGATGATGTTGTGGGAGAAGAGTCCTGGCGTAGCCGCCTCGCCGCTGAAGTATCGGTACAGGAAGACCCCAAGGAGACGCTCCACGCGCCGGCTGAACAGTCGAGTCCCAACGAATTCCCGAGCTGCCATCGGCCGTACCCACACCGCGTCAATGCCGCTCCGGTTCGCCCCCAGCACGTCGGTGAGCAGCTGGTCACCGATCGTCAGGGCCTCGTCCGGGGTTGCTCCGTATCTTTCCAACGCAATTGTAAACATTTTTCGACTGGGCTTGAACTTATCCCTCACGGTGTCGGCACCAAGCTTCGTTGCCAGCCGCTCGAGTCGAGCCGGGTTGCGCGTGTTGCTCACTAGGCAAAGATCAAACCCAAGCGCTTTCGCCTCGGCGATCCAGTCCATGGTGGCCTGGGGAATTTCCTCCTCCCGCCAGGGCAAGAGCGTGTTGTCGACGTCAAGCAGGAGCAGCCTCTTGCCCGCGTCGCGGAGGGGCTTCAGTTCGATCTCTTGAAGAGTGCCGACAGCGGAACTAGGCGAAAAATGCCGGAGCACCTTCGGGATCGAGTCTCGCTGAAACGTCCCAGATCGGAACCCTCTCACGGAGCCTCCGCGCGCGCCCTTCGAATGTTGGCGCGATGTTCTGCATAGGTGCTGGAGAAGTAGTGGCTGCCGTCGGGCTTCGCAACATAGAAGAGGTATCCGTGCCTCTCGGGCTTGGCTGCGGCCTTGAGGCTGGCCAGACCCGGCGAACAGACAGGGCCGGGTGGTAGGCCGTCGCGCCGATAGGTGTTGTAGGGGGAATCGAGGCGCTGCACCTCGCCGGGACGAAGCCGGCGCCACTCTTGGATGCCATAGAGCACCGTGCAGTCCAACTCCAGCCTCATTCCCCTTCTAAGACGGTTTTCGATGACGCCGGCGATGCGAGCGCGCTCCGAGGGCTTCTTGGCTTCGAGCTCGACAAGGCTGGCGATCAGCACAGTACGGTGGGGGTCGTGCTCGCCCTGGAGGGTGGGGGACGCCTTCGAGACGAAAGCCTTAAGCTGAGAGGCGACGATAGCCTCGGCCGACGTTCCGGGCGGCCAGTGGTAGCTGTCGGGAAAGAGATAGCCTTCGAGCGAGTCTGACGGAATCTTGAACCCGGTCGCCTCCATACCGAGGCGGACGTTCTTCGACGCCTTGACATAGTCCTCGGCCGGGAGACGGTTCCGCGCGAGGATGTCCGCGGTCTGCCGGATCCAGTGGCCCTCCGGGATCGTCACCAAGACTCGCAAAGGCCGTTGGAGGGCTTTCGCGAGTTCCTTCGCATCCATGCCTGGCCGAACTTCGTACGTCCCTGCCGCGACGATCGCCGGGGCACTCTGCAGCCGCATTACAAGCCGGGTCCATTGCGCGCTGCGAACCACGCTTTGGCCTTCCAACTGCTGAACGACGGAGCCTAGGGACGAGTTGCGCTCGATCACGACCTTCACCACAGGCCCAGGGGGTAGCGGCTGGGAAGCCGACCACGCGACGCCCAACCCGACGATCGCCAGCACCAGGACGGCGACAAGGACGAGACGTCTAGCCATCAGCCTTCTCAAGGTAACGCTCGAGGATGCGGCATGCGGCCTCGCCGTCCACCCTCCGCTTCACCTGCGCCCCTTTGAGCCCGGCGGCGAGCATCGCCCGTTCCGCCTCGCGACTGGTGAGCGACTCGTCTTGATATGCGACCTCCATGCCGAGCGCCTCCAGTGCGGAGCCCAGCTTGCGGCACACGGCGCTCATCCGCGTCTCGCCTTCGGAGTCCAATGGCAGCCCGAGCACCACGCGTGTCGCTTCCTCGCGACGGGCGAAATCGCACAGGGCGGCCGCATCCTTGGCGAGTGTCCCGGTGGCCGATAGGGCAGGACGGGAGGAAGGCAGGCCAGCGGGAAACTCGGCCACGGCGATCCCGATGCGCTTGCCCCCGAAGTCAACTCCGAGCAGCCTCAAACGTCGAGCACCCCGAGGACCTCCTCGCGCATCGCCGGCACGACGGACAGAGCGGTACCCGGCCCGGCAAGTTCGCCAAACCAACCTCCTGCCTCCCGCACGATCACTTGGATCGCGCTGACGTCCCAATCGGCGACGTTGGGGTCGAGCATGGCGTGGGCGCGGCCCGTCGCTACTAGGGCGTGCCCGTGGGCGTCGCTCCAGGTCCGGAGCGTCCTGCACTGCTCCGCCATCGCCCCGGCACCCTCCAGCAGACCGATCCGCGCCATGCTCTTCAGGCTTCCCGTGGAAACAACGGCCGATTCGATCGGGACCGGGTTTGCGACTTTGGCGGGCTTGCCTTGGTAGAACGCGCCCTTCCCGACTTCGGCGTACAGGGTCTCGTCGAGCGCGGGGAAGTAGCACACGCCGATGACTGCGGTCTTGTCGATCTCGTAGCTGAGCAAGGTCGAGTACAGGGGGACGCCGGCGACGAAGGACTGCGTACCGTCAATGGGGTCCACCACCCACCTACCGGGGCCTTCGCCCGTACGTCCGCGCTCCTCGCCATAGATGCCGTCCTGGGGGAAGTGCTTGAGCACGGCCTCCCGGACGATGTCCTCGGCGGCGAGGTCGGCTTGGGTGACGACGGAGCCGTCGTCCTTGAGCCGGACTTGGGGGTCGTTCTGGAACCAACGCAGGGTCGCCTTGCCCGCCCGAAGGCAGGTCTCAAGCGCGAACTCCAGGCGCTGGTCCATTCGTTTCCAGTTTGACCGATTGAGCGCCTACCGGCCCGGACGCCCCGGCGGTACCATGGAGGGGTTGGGGGCTTAGCTCAGCGGCGAGAGCACCTGCTTTGCAAGCAGGGGGTCACCGGTTCGAATCCGGTAGCCTCCACCAGCCTGTCTTGGTCATCGAGTCCGTCTCGGAGTTTCCGGAAAGGGCATTGAGCCTCCTCACCCGGCTCGAGTTTGTTCACGTGCTCCAGCTCCGGCGGCGGAGCTAGTCCCAACAGGAAGAGCCCCCGTGCGCTTCGGCAAGAAACTCATCTGACACGATCGAGACACCAGGACTCTTGTAGCACGCCGCAAAGTCGATAGCGATTGCCTCATCAGATGCCTCGGCCCAGGGGCAATCGTTCGGACCTGAGCGTTGTGTTCGTCCGGAGCTCGTCGCTCTGAAGCGTCAGAGATGTTCTTGAGGATGATGAACCCTAGTCCGACGCCCTTGCATACGGTTGCGTCCGTTCCGCCACACGCATCGGCTGCTAGCCAGAGTTTGTTCTCAAGTCCAAGGCAGTCTGTCCCCTTGGTGTTCGCAGGCTTACTTCCCAGTGTTCAGCACATGGTGCCGCCGTGTGCCCGCTCGAGTTCCGTCATTGCAGGGGGCAAGGGGTCAGACTGTAGGGGCCCGGAGCGTTTGCTTCGAAAGCCTTCAGGCGGCCGCAGGATGGCAAGAGTGGGCAGTTCGGGGATTGCAGATGTACGCAGTCGAAAGGTTTCTGAGCTTTATGCGGAATGAAGGCTTCCATCCGCGGAAGATACGACCCCCGCCACGGACCGAGGGCCTTCGTCCACGGAAGGCGCAGTTCAAGCCCCCCCTGCGAAGTTCGCCTGCTTGCTGCCCTCCGCTTTGGTCAGGAGGCGGTGTGAACGACCGGTACGCGCCGACGGGAACAGTCGTCCCAGAGGGGTTCAACCTGGCCCACGAGGCGGGCGAGTCTGTGAGCGAGCCCCTTGTCGCGTTTTGCGCGAGTTGCAGACGTCTGTCAGCCCTCGGCCCGGTCACGAGCGTGCGATCCATCCACATCTCGACTACGAACGGGTCGCAGTTGAGAAACGGTTCGCAGATCCAACCATGGACTTCAATGGTCTACATGGACTCCGCGGCACGCTGGCGGAGGGCGCCCTTGCCCTGGTCAACGAGAGGATGGAACTCGGTGACGGCACCGAGTACGGGCTGGCTTGCCTGTCGCTTCCCATGAAGCCGGTCTACGGACGCTGGTGGACGCCTTTGCGTGGTAGGTTCCGATTCCGCTGCCTGCATCTGCAAAAGGGGCCGTCCGGTAGGCTCCCAGCGCCGATGGCCAGCATGTTCGACCCGCTAACGATCCGGGGGCTCACGCTCCGGAATCGCATCGCCCTCGCGCCGATGTGCATGTACTCGTGCGAGGACTGTGACGGCTTGGCCGCGCCGTGGCACCTCGTGCACCTCGGTGCGAGGGCCTCCGGTGGGGCTGGGCTCGTGATGACCGAGGCCGCGGCCATTGCCCCGAACGGGCGCATCAGCCCACAAGACCTCGGAATCTGGAGCGACGCCCACGCGGAAGCCTTGAAGCCGGTTGCGGAGTTCGTTCAGTCCCAAGGTGCGGCCGCAGGAGTCCAGCTCGCCCACGCAGGCCGCAAGGCGGGCACCTATCGCCCGTGGTCGCCAGTTCGTGGCACTGTACCCTTGGCAGACGGTGGGTGGAGCGACCAGATCGCGCCGACGGGGAAGGCATTCAAAGAAGGGATGAACTTCCCCCACGAGATGAGCGTTTCGGAGATCGAGGACGTCGTCGCGACGTTTGGAGCCTGCGCTCAGCGCGCTATGGGGGCCGGGTTCAGCCTGGTGGAGATTCACGCCGCACACGGGTACTTGGTCCACCAGTTCCTCTCCCCATTGAGCAACGAACGGACGGACGCTTATGGCGGCTCGTTCGAGGGGCGTACACGCTTCTTGCGAGATATTGTCAGCGAGGTTCGGCGGTCGGTTCCGCACGATGCGCCCGTGTTTGTCCGAATCAGTGCGACGGATTGGGCCGCGGGTGGATGGACTATCAAAGACTCCGTCGCCTTGTGCCGCCTTCTGGCGCAACTCGGGGTTGATCTCGTGGACTGCTCGTCTGGAGGCGCGACGCCCGACGCCGAGATCCCAGTCGGTCCGGGGTACCAGGTGGAGCTTGCCCGCCGAGTTCGGTCCGAGGCAGATGTCCTGACCGGTGCTGTCGGGCAGATCACCGAGGCGGCGCAGGCGAACGAGGTGGTGTCGAGCGGCTCTGCCGATCTAGTGTTTCTGGGACGGCAGCTGTTGCGGGACCCGTACTGGCCTTTGCATGCGGCGTCCGAGATCGGCGCGCCTCCGCCATGGCCCGACCAGTACGGATGGGCGGTGGCTCGTTAGCCGCACGGCAGGGCTGCCTGCGCACTTCCCTGGGTGCCCGGAAGGAATCCAAGGGTGCATCACGAACCGGGACATTGATGGGCCCACCGCCTGCAACTCCCGGTTCGCAGCAATGTTCCTTAGTGCATTTGGAACTCAGGGGCGCCGAAAACGACAGTCGCGGCCTCGGCTGCGACCTCGTTAAAGTTCCCCACGGTCAGGGAACCCTGAGCGGCCCTTTCGGCGGCTGAAACGACAACTTGTATCTGCGCCGGGCTCAGCACGGCGTCAAAGACCTTCACCAGTTCCATTCCGAGCTCCGCAGGTGTCTGCGCCGCAAAGAACTCGCGGGCCGTAAAGGGCGGCGCTTGCCGCCGGTTACGCGTCATCGACTGTTGCTCGCCTAGGAACAGAAGTCGTGCCCAGCCGATGCGCTTTGACATCGTCGCCGAGGAGATCCACCCGGTTCCGCTGGGCCAGCCGTCCACGTCCGGCGGAGCGAGAAGTTCCATGCCCATGTCCCGGGTCGCGACCTTCATCAGGCTGCCGAACGCAAGCGGTCGGGCGGCGTCTGCTCGCTCCAGCCTCTGTACGCCTATCGCTCGAGCCGTACCAACGCAGAAGTCGACCGGACTCTTGACTCGAGTTCTCATAGCGCGCTCCGAATAGAACTCTTCGTCCGTCATGATCGCCCGAATCAGCTCCTTGGTTTGCAACCCCGACTCTCGGAAGGCCCGTTCGACGCGATCGATCGTGTCGTTCTGAGGATCCTTGTACGCGAACCACTCCCAGGCTTTGTGCGAGATGTATCGCGCCGTGTTGGGGTGGTCGCAAAGAATGTCGAGCACGTCGTCGCCATCAAGTTCACCCGATTTGCCGAGCACCGTCTTTTCGCCAGCGTCATGGACTCGGGAATCAAGAGCAAACGCGGTTCCCCGGTTTCGTCCTCCTCGTCTCATCGAGTACGTCCATCCCGTGAACGCGCGGGCAGCTTCTTGAATGTCCATTTCCGTGTACCCGTTGTTCACGCCAAGGGTGAACAGCTCCATGACTTCGCGGGCGAAGTTCTCATTGGGAGTGTCCTTAGTATTGTCCTGGAGATCCAGCCAGATGACCATTGCAGGATCCTTGCAGACTGCACCGAGCAGCGAGCGAAACGGCGCTAGAGAGTTCTCATAGAGTGCATCCATATGGCCGAGCATCACTTGCGCAAGTCTGACCTTGGCGGCACTCGTTGCGAAATGATCGTGCCAAAACAGTAGCATCCGGTGCTGCAGTGGCCGTTTTGTAGTCAGCAGTCGCCGATACCAGTGCCCCTGGAGTTGGGACATGCGTTGAAGCCCTGGGTTGCGCGCGTCGAAGAACGACTCGGCAATCCGGACCTCCGCCTCGGGTCGGTCTTCATCGATCAGCTTCTCGACCGCCTCTCGCCAGGTTCCCTGGCCGTAATGGGCAAGGTCTTCTTGGCTAGCACCGAGGCCAAATCGATTGAGGAGGTGCCTCACCCTGACCTGATCTTGCTGGCTCATGCTGACTCATGTGACGGTTCTCTGCCGCGGATGTTCATTGCGCTGCAGATCGCGCGCGCGATTGCTCTTTCCGATACATGAAGTGGCCAAACTTCTGCAACCAATCCGGAGCGTGGATGCCCCGACTACTCTTCAGGCGCGGGGTCTTGGCGCACGGCGATCGGTACATAGCCGACCTCCAACCCCTTCGGCGGGGTAAGCAGTTGGGCCGGATCGAGCGACGCGAGCGTTCCCCGGGCGGGCGGTGCCATGTACTCCTTGTCCGGCGTCCATTCGCGGTGCATGCTCTCCACCAGCTTTTGTAGCCGAGCCCGGTCTGCCTCGTTCAGTCCGGCGTTCGTCATCGCTGGCTGGTCGATAAAGCGGTACCAGTAGTAGGTCACTATACTTCTGTCCACGAGTCGAACGGTGAACGGTCCAGCCGGGGGTGGAGGGTCCATCCAGACCCCCTTGCCACCCTCTGTGGGCTCGTAGGAGCGCGTCACATTGGGCGGGCGGAACCGGACTCCCTTGAGGCCCGATTCCTCAGGCACGGCGGAGTCAGCGACGGCCGCCACCTTGTCGCCCTCGTGTCGGTAGAAGGCGGGGAAGCGGCCCATCTGAACTCCCTCCTTCCAGGGTTGGAGACGATCCTTGGCCCATTCCAGTCCAAACGTGTGCTCATCGAGGGTAGCCGTCTTCACCCAGGCCTCGATACCCTCGGCAAGCTTGTCGCTACCCTGGCGGACGTGCAACGGGTTGGCACGGACCGTGGGCAGGAAAGCTCCCAAGGCATCGAACTTCCCGCTGGCACGTGCCCCCCCTTTCCCCCACGCTTCGACTTGGTTCCAAAGCGCCCTCTTTGAGTAGGTAGTCATATTGTGCAAGAGGACGGTCTTTCCGTCCTTGTCCGCCGGGAACTGCAGTTGCGGGATGCGATGGTACGTCGCCTCTCCCACCTGGGGGCTTACCCAGTGCGGCACCGTGTTGATCTCGATCGCTCCGCTATTGGCTAGGCCGGGCAACGCGTCCAATCCGCGCCCAACCGCTGGTGCATGGCCTTGCGACATCTTGGACCACACGCTCGGCACATAGAACGCCACCGGCCCGCGAAAGTTCGCCGTGTTCAGGAACATCGTCCAAGTTTGGTCGCCGGTCTTCACCGGCTTTTCGTGAGCGGGGATAAGGGGCAGGGCCATCCAGGCGTAGCCAAAGAGTTGGCCGCACGTCTCCGCGGCCAGTGTGACCCCGTCCGGCGGGATCAGCAATCGAGGGCTGAGCTGGGCGATCCCCATCCAATCTCGGGGAAGCGGCCTGCCGTAGAAGTCCCATCCGGGGGTCGAGACCTCGTGGTTGTAGCCGTCAACGCTCCCATTGATTCGAAACTTTGCTGTAGGGGCGAAGTACCGGTTGCTCGCCCAGAACCCGAGCCCGCCTTCGATGGTCTGGAAGACGGTCCAGAAGCTAGGCCCGCGCTCGGGCATCGAGTCCCTCGCGACGGTGCCGTGGGGGACGAGCGGCTCCTTGACCGTTCGGTTGTCGGGCAAGATCCAGGTCGAGGCGAGCCCGATTTGGAACCCGGCGATCGGCTTTTCCAGCAGCGGCCACGCCGTTGAGTAGAGGCTGACGCCGTAGCGGAACTCTTCCGGAGCCTCCTGCACCGAGGCGTTGATGTAGCCGTGTAGCCCGCTGGGCTTGAGTTGCGGTGCGTCCTGCTGGGTTACGGCGATCACGAATGCGAAGAACACTGTCAAGGGCATTGTATCCGTGCTCAGTCTGCCCACCACCCTCATGCCACTGGGGCGAACCGCGAAAGTAGGGGATACGGCCCTCGCCGTGTCTGTGACCGGAGACTGCCGGCTAAAGTTTCCGCGAGTCGTACGCCCAGTGCAGGAGGGCCTGGCGCTGGCGGCGGCGGCAGGCCCAGTCGCCTTCTTCGCACCCTTTGCGCAGTTGGGCGATGTGCCGCGTCATCGCTCGCCACCGCTGTATCTGGCGGCGGTCGTCGGGGCATCGCCGACCCATGTAGTAGCGGCAGTACCACTGGAACCATCCGCGCGGATCCTCGTCATAGATCCACCCCTTTTCGCGCCAATAGGAGAGCGGCTTGGAGGCGTTTACCCCGAAGAAGTTCAGCTTGGGGTCATGGCGCTCGGGGCAGAGCTTGGCGTTTTCGAACCAGTCGGCGGGGAACTCCTCGGTGCAGTCGGTCATGTACCTCCCACCGAAGACCCCCATCGCGAGGAGCTCCTTCGGCGTGAGCTCGGGCCGGAAATCGGGGTCAAAGTTGGAGGCGGGAGGCTCCGTACGCACGTACCGGTAGCCCCGCTGCATCCGGTCGTTTACGATGACCTCGAGCGCCATCACACCTCGTCCTCCATGGAGGATTGCGCCGCGAAGCGGTCCCGGGTGGCCCGGTGGCGGAAGGCAAAGAGGCTGTCTATGTCTCTCGATACGAACAGCGCGTCCACGACTCGCCCAATCGGGCCGAACGGCAGCGCATAAGTGACCGTGTCTCGAACCAGGGTGCCGGCCTCGGAAGGGACGAACTCGTGCTCGTGGACCCACCGTGCGAAGGGCGATCGGATGGCGGTGTCGGTAAAGCCATACGGTGGCCGGACGTTGGAGATCCGGGCCAGCCATGGAACCCAGAGGGGCCCAATCTTGAACCGGAGTTCGTGCATCGCGCCCTCGCGTACGGCCAAGTCTTGCTCGGACAGGCGAACCTGCCGCGATGGTGGCGTGAGCACCTTGAGCGCTTCGGCGGACTCGTGGAACCGCCAGACATCCTCGACCGACGCAGGCACGAAGGTCTCAAACCCCTTGATGGAAACCCGGCTCATCCCTTCCCTCTACGGAGTGCGCGGCTCGCCCATCTGCCCCACGAGTAGCACATAGCCGTCAGGATCGTGCACTCGGACCTCCCCTGCCGGCATGTGGTGGGGGAAGGTCGTCTCGAAGACCTTGCCGCAGCGAGGAAAGTCGTCTATGCCTTCCCCGAGAAAGTCCCCGCCGTCCGCGAGGCCCGACTCCAGCATCGCTGCCCGAAAGTTCTGCACGTCGTCCACATGGAGATAGAAGAGCACGGCCTGGGCGCGAGCGTCGATGATCGTGCTCGCCCGGGCAAGCATAAGGTCGCATCCTGGCCGCTTCATCCTGGCCCAAAACGGGCTGCCCTCGGGTCCGAACCGCGAGTCCATCTCAAGGCCGAGCTTCATGTAGAAGTCGATCGAGGCCTGCACGTCGGCAACGTGAGCAAAGGGCACGAAGCTCTGGATCATAAACCCGCCGTGCTGCACGGTAAGGACTGTACCTACGTGCCATCATGCCAGCATCGTGACGCCGCTGGACACGGTCCGGGAGATTTGCCTCGCCCTGCCGAAGGCATATGAGAAGCTGAGCCACGGTTCGCCGAGCTTTTTCATTGAGAAGGGTCGGCAGTTCTGCTCATTTGTGGACGGGCATCATGGTGTGCCTGGCGTCGCCGTGTGGATTCCTGCGCCACCTGGGGTTCAGGAGAGCCTCGTCGAGGAGGATCCGTTGACGTACTTCCGACCGCCCTACGTCGGTCCGAGCGGTTGGGTGTGCGTCCGGGTTGACCGGGGGCTTGATCGAGGGGAACTGGCTGCGTTGATCGCTTCGGCGTATCAGCACGCCGCCCGCTAAGCACGGATTCGGTGCGCCCGATGGCATACTCTAGGCTCTGGATGTTGACGAGCATGGTGGTCACCGCGATCCTTCAGAGCGCTGAGGCGAGGGAGGTCGAGTTCCGCTTCTCGGCACCCCCGGGCACCGCGGCCGTCGCCGTCGTCGGCCAGTTCAACGAATGGGATCGAGCACGCCATCCGCTGAAGGAGGAGGCGGGCGAGTGGAGGGACAAGGTCGCGATCGAGCCTGGGGTCTATCAGTACCTCTTCGTGTTGGACGGCAAGAAGTGGGTGCGCGACCCCGCTGCGCCTACCGCCAGCGACGCAAACGGGAATACCAACTCCAAGTTGGTCGTCGAGCCGGTGGACTATGAAGACTGCCCAGCGGTGCCGGGCGATGGCAGCGTCACAGCCTCCGCTTTGAGGCACCGGCCCGACACGAGGGACACTGTCCGCAAGAACCGCACCGAGGTCTTGCTCAAGCTCATGACGCGCAAGGGCGGCGTGCGGAGCGTGGAGGCCGTACCAGAAGGCAGGACGGGGATTCTTCTACGGAGGACTCGGACGGACGAGCTGTACGACTATCGGCAGGGAGCGGTGTACGTCGCGCCGAAGGGTCAGGGGATGAGGCTCATTCTCGACGGAGTGTTCAACCATTCGGGTACCGGCTATGCACCCTTCCGCTCCGTAGTCGAGCAGGGGGAGGCGTCGCCAGTCCGCCACTTCTTCCATGTTCTGAAGTTGCCCCTCGAAGTCCGCGAGGGCCAACAAACCTACGGTACGTTCGCGGGGGTGTGGCAGATGCCCAAGCTCGCGACCCACGAGGCCGCCGTCCAGCGGGACGTCGCCGCCCATGGTCTGCTCAACGTTCTGGGAAGCCATGACACCGAGAGACTTCGGAGAATCGTGCCTGACCGCAGCCGGCGCATGGCCGCAGCAGCCATCCAGTTCACTTGGCCGGGAGTCCCCTGCGTCTATTACGGCGACGAGGTCGGTTTGGACGGTGGCCGCGATCCTGACGATCGCCTCTGCATGGACTGGGACGAAGCGAAGTGGGATCTCGAGTTGCTCGACCACTATCGTAAGCTTTCGGGCCTGAGGAGCAGGCGTGCTGCGTTACAGCGCGGCCGGGCGACCAAGATGACCGCCCACGACAAGATCGGGCTGTTCGCCTTTCGGCGAGACGAAGGACAGGACCAGGTTTGGGTGGTCGTCAACATGGGGAAGCGGACGGTGGATCACGCTCTGGGCATCGGGACGTGGAAGATGGCTGCGGGCGAAGGTGAGCTTCGCGGCGCATCGGTCACAGTGGCGGCAGGGATGGCGGCCGTGTTGGTGAGAGGAGACTGACGATGGCGTTTCTTGAGTTTCGCGATATCAGCAAGGCGTTTCCCGGCGTTCAAGCGCTCGACCGAGTCTCCTTCGACGTCGAAGCAGGGACTGCCCACGCGCTGTGCGGCGAAAACGGGGCGGGAAAGAGCACCCTGCTGAAGATCCTTGCCGGCGCTTACCAGGCGGACTCGGGCACGATATCCGTGGCGGGGCAGAGGTTCCAACCAGAATCGCCGAGCCAGGCGTTACAAGGCGGGGTGGCCGTGATTTACCAGGAATTGAACCTGATCAACGACGCCAACGTGGCCGAAAACGTGCTGCTGGGGCACTTACCCTCCCGGACGGGTTGGGTGGACCGTCGGGAGCTCCACCGGCGGGCGTCGGAAGTGTTAGCGAAGCTTGGGCTCGATGCGGATCCTTCGGCTCGGCTGGGCGACCTGCCGATAGCCCAGCGCCAGTTAGTGGAGATCGCCAAGGCACTGAGCCGCGACGCGCGGGTCATCGCTTTCGATGAACCGACAAGTAGCCTGAGCACGCGGGAGTCGGATCGCCTCTTCGAGGTCATCGAGACCCTGAGGACGGAAGGTTGCGCGATCCTGTACGTTTCCCACCGGATGGTGGAGATCGAGCGCGTCTGCCAGGCTGCGACGGTTCTTCGTGACGGCGCCCACGTTGCCACTTACACCTCGGTCGCAGAAGTGGGGGCGGACCGCCTGGTCGAGGACATGGTCGGGCGTCAGCTGACCGAGGTGTTCCCTTACCGCGAGCGCAGCCTGGGCGAGGTGGTCTACTCCGCAGAGGCGTTGACTGGACCGGGTCTGCGGGCTCCAGTCAGCCTCTCGCTGAGGGAGGGCGAGATTGTCGGTGTCTACGGTCTGGCTGGATCGGGGCGGACCGAGTTGCTCAAGGCGATCTATGGCGCGGGGCGCGGCACCGTCTCGGTGGGGGGCAAGTTGGTACGGGTCGCCAGTCCGCGTGAGGCACTGACCCACGGGATCGCGCTCGCGCCGGAGGATCGCAAAAAGGAGGCCTTGTTCCCACAGCTGAGCGTCCGGGAGAACATGGCGGTCGCGTGGCGTGAAGGAGCTGCCGTGCGGGCAAAGTCTGAACGGGAGGCGGCGGAGCGACAAGTCGACCGACTGGCGATCAAGATGTCCTCATTGGAGGCTCCGGTCTCGCAACTCTCCGGCGGCAATCAACAAAAGGTCGTGCTCGGACGATGGCTTCATCGTCCCTTGCGGCTGTTGCTCCTAGATGAGCCGACCAGGGGCGTGGACATTGGCGCGAAGCGCGAGCTTCACGAGGCTGTGGCAGCGCTGGCGGCGGAGGGGGTCGCGGTGCTGATGGTCTCTAGCGAGACCGCCGAGGTAATGGGGGTGTCCGACCGTATCCTCGTCATGCGCGAAGGCGAATTGGCTGGCGAACTCGGCCGAGAAGAGGCGACAGAAGAGGCCTTGGTGCGTTTGAGCCTGCCGTGAGCCGGTGAAATTGCTTGCAATTCGCGAACTTTCGATACAGGTTGGCGCATCTTCTGGTAAGTTGGCACTGAACCTGAGTAGGGAATAACACGATGTTACGTCAAGGCTTTTTCAAGTTTGCGCTTCCTCTGGCTGCGGCCCTGGTGGCCATCCCGGCTTCTGCCCAATATCCTTCGGACAAGGTCTCTCTCTATCAGCGACTCAGCCTGAGCACGCTGGGTGCGACTGCCGGAAACGACTGCTGGGGCTATGTGTCGCCTAGTGGCCGCGAGTTTGCGATGATGGGGTGCAACAACCGCACTGCGTTCGTCGAGGTCACGAACCCGGCGAGCCCCGTCTACTTCACGCACATTCCGCACACTAGCAGTACCTGGTCTGACATCAAGGTCTACCGCAACCATGCTTATGTCACGACTGAGGCGTCTGGCACGGGAATCCAGGTTATTGACCTGAGCAATATTGACAACCATCAGGTGACCCTAGTCCGGACGATCGCCTCGCCGGGTCGGACGCACAACATCCACATTGACGAGACGAGCGGATTCCTGTACACATGCGGATCGCGCGATGGCACCGGCACCACGATGTGCTTTGACTTGAGCACACCCGGAAACCCCGTGCGGGTCGGGTCCAACACACTTACGCCGGTCTACCAGCACGACGTGCAGGTCAAGACCTTCACCGAGGGCCCATATGCGGGACGCCAGATCATGTTCGGCTCCGGTGAGGGTCGCGGCTTAGAGATTTGGGACGTCACCGACAAGAACAACACGTTCTTGGTAAGACGCGTCGCCTACCCGTTCGTAGGCTACTGCCACCAAGGCTGGCTCAGCTCGGACTACAAGTACTTCTACGTCAACGATGAATTTGACGAGTCACAGAACTCGATCTCGACCAGAACCCTCGTGTTCGACGTAAGCGTGCTGGAGACAGCTGACCTTGTGAACACCTTCACATCGGGCCGACCGGCGGTTGACCACAACCTGTACTACAAGAACGGGTTCATCTTCGAGGCAAACTATCGCTCCGGACTCCGAATCTTCAATGCGAACGGTAACCCGACCGCACCCGTCCAGGTGGGATATTTCGATACTTATCCGGCGGACGACAACGCGTCGTACGACGGGTCGTGGAGCAACTATCCTTACTTCCCAAGCGGCACGGTAATCATCAGCGACATCAACCGGGGCCTTTTCATCGTGAATGTCACGGAAGCGACGAAGACTAAGTTCCCCGTCCAATCCACAGTCATCGAGCGCGGAGTCGCCGCTGGCGGCGATGTTTCGAAGCTTGGGGCAAGCGATGACGACTACATGACCGTGAAGCGCGGCATCACTGCCAACCAGAGCGAGAGTCCGATTCGCATCGTCATGGAGGGCACATGTCTGTGGACCGACATCACCAAGCTTGCCTTCTCGATCGAAGGCAAGGTGAACACCGCTGGGCTCCAGGTGACCCTAGAACTCTACGATTACGTCGCAGCAAACTGGGTTCAGCCCCAGTCCGTGGCGGGATCCATGACGGACTCCACCGTAACGGTGACCGGTTCGAACGTAGACCGCTTCATCGAAGCGGGCACGAAGAAGATGAAGGCCCGGGTCTCGGTTATCGCGACTGGCCCGACCAGCCTCAGCCAGTGGCAGATCGCGCTCGATCAAGCCGAGTGGACAGTCAATCCCTGATCCAGGCTTGACGGACAAACGAGGGCGGGCAGACCAAACGGTCTGCCCGCTTCTCGTAGTGGCTCAGGCTCAGCGTCCGTCGGGAATGCCGCAACCGATGGCCGGAGTCCGCGGCACCGAGACTTCCTTCCCCGCAATGATCTCTTCCAGCGCGACCCGCAAGTCTTGCCTCGGCTTCTCCAACCGAACCCTGCCGTGCTCCAAGTACGAATCGTCAATGCGGCCACGGTACAGGAGGGTCCCGCTGGGCCCGACGACCGCAGCCTCGGGGGTCACAGTGACTCCGAGCATCTTGACGAGGATGTGCTTTGCATCAAGGTAGGCGGGCATCTTGAGCGAGAACTCTTCTCCATGCGTCTTGAGATCGTCCGCGTCGAAATAGTCGTCCACGTAAACGCGGAGGAACGATAAGCCCTGGGGCTCGAGCTCTCTTTGAATCCTGGAGAGTTCCGGCGCGTAGCGGTTCGCGATCGGACAGTCCACGGCGATGAAGAGCACGACGGTCGCCTTGGCCGAAGGAGCCGGAATGACGATCTTCTCGCCCGTAGAAGCTTCGCCAGACCATGAGACGGGCGGAGTTTCCTGGGGGGCAAGCATGCAGGCCATTGCCAGCATTACGACCGATGTCATGCCCGTTACGACGAGCAGGGCTCCTCGTTGGTTCGTATCCGTGTCTTGGTGGTACCGTTTCGTAGTGCAAATGAGGCCACGATGGGCCGTTGTCGCAGCCCTTGCCTTGCTCGCGTGTTGCGCGTTTGTCCTGCCGCAAGCGGATCCGCCCACATATTCAAGGGACATCCGGCCGATGATCGGCGAGAAGTGCATGTCTTGCCATGTGGAAGGAGGCATGGCCCCGTTTCCGCTCCAGTCGTACTCCCAGGTCAAGAAGAGGGCGCGACTCGTATGGACGATGGCGCTCTCGCTCAAGATGCCCGTCTGCTATGCGACCTCCGACGCAGGAGAGTTCTGCGACGGCGGCCCGTTCACGGATGCACAGATCGTGACATTCCAGCGCTGGCTGGATGCAGGTGCTCCGGAGGGAGAGACCACCGAGGCGTTCCCGAACCCACCGGCTGAGTGGCGCCTGGGTAAGCCCGACGCAGTGCTACGGCCCGTCGCAGCGGCCCCAATCGAGCCCGAAGGCCGCCCGTTCTGGCGGACGTTCGTCATCGATCTCACGCCGTACAAGGGCAAGCGGCTGCGAGCGATTGATATCCGGGTCGAGGCCCCACAAGTGCTACGTCAGGCGACGATCGGCTTTGCCGGCGGAGGACTCGCCGGGTCGCAGCGTGGAATCGCTGGATTCCCAACGTACGCGACCCTGTCCCCTTACGTCAAGCAGGTCTTCGGATCTTGGGCACCGGGCTATCCGGCGTGGGAGCTCCCGCGAGGCACGTCCCTGCCTATCGAAGCGGACGCGCTGGCGGTGCAGGCGTTTTATCTCCAGCGGGGCCGCACTGAGCCCGGCGGCTTCGAGGTCGCGATCTACTTCTCCGACTCTCCTCGCGACCGCGACGTCAAGATCGTACAGTTCGGAACCATGGACATCCATGTCCCGGCGAGAGAGACAGCCGAGTTTACGTATACGCACCAGTTCAACCAGGCGGTGGACGTGATTGCGATCGTCCCAGAAGCCCGGTTCTACTGCGCCGACATCCTGGTCACGTCCCGAGGGTTCAAGCTCTTGGACACCCGCAAATGGGAGCCGTATTGGACCGGTGTGTTCCGATACCGTGCGCCCGTTCGCCTGAGTGCGGGTGCAGAAGTCACGGCTCGCTTCACAGTGGAGAACGACATCCATGCGAGCAGGAACGAAGTGACCGTTTCGCGCCCGGTCACCGGCGGCTACCGCGAGTCGCAGGAAGCAAACTTTGTGAACCTGGTCTATTGCGAGGCCAGATAGGTACGCCCACCGATGACGGTTCCTAGGCACAGGTTGAGGCCGAAGTACGTCGCAATCTCGCGATAGTCCGAGACCTGCCACAACGCGAGGTCAGCGCGCTCACCGGGCGCAAGCCGGCCCCGATCGTACAGACCGAGCGCCCGAGCCGCGTTAGCCGTGGTGGCCACGAGGGCCTCTGCCGGGGTCATCGCCATGTACCGGCACGCTAATCCCATGGCCAGCGGCAAGGAGAGCATGGGTGACGAGCCCGGGTTGAAGTCGGTGGCCACCGCGACGGGCAGGCCGGCGTCCAGTTTCGCCCGAGCGTCGGGGAAGCGATGAAGCCCAAGGCCGACGACACTGCCGGGAAGCAACACTGGCACGACCCGCGAACTTGCCATCGCCTCGATGCCCGCCGCGCCAGTGTGCTCCAAGTGATCGGCCGTGGAGGCGCCAAGTTCCGCGGCCAATGCCGCCCCGCCGGAGTCGCCGAACTGGTCAACGTGGAGGTGGATCGCGATCCCGAGATGCTGAGCAACGGTGGCCAGCGTCCTAGCGTCTTCTGCGCTGAAGTAGCCCTCTTCGACAAATGCGTCTACGGAGTCCACTAGGCCTCGCTCGGCAAGCATGGGCAAGTGGCGGGTGCAGACTTCGTGGACGTACTCCACTTTGGACTTCCCCTCCGGTACCGCATGGAGACCCAGATAGGTCGAGAACACTTGCACCGGCCCCTCTGCTGACAAGGATCTGTACGCCTGCAGAATCTTTGCCTCCGTCTCGAAGTCGAGGCCGTACCCGCTCTTCGCCTCCAATGTGGTGGTTCCCATTGCCATGGCGGCGCGGATCCTGGCGCGCCCGATGTCCACCATCTGGTCAAGAGTCAAGCCCCGGGTTTGGGCGACGGTACTGTGAATCCCTCCCCCCGCAGCCGCGATCTCCTGGTACGCCTTGCCTTGCGACTTCAGCTCGAGGTCGCGGCACCTCGATCCTCCGAAGACGAGGTGGGTGTGGCAGTCCACGAGGCCCGGCGAAACTACGCCGCCCCGAGCACTCACGACCTCGCCCCGGTGCCCTGCAAACTGTCCTGGCTCACCCACGGCGGCGACGTACCCGTCTTCACAGAGAACTGCCGCCTCTTCCAAGACTTGGATCGTGTCGGTTTGGTCCACGGTCACGACCTGGGAGCAGTCGCGTATTAAAAGGCTGTTCATCGGCGCTGGATCCCGGTCGCAAAGGTACACAGGAACTGCGCGGCCGCGATCACCGTGCGAGAGCCCGAGTCCAGCGACGGATCAATCTCCATGATCGAGACGCTCGCGACAAGCGGCTCCGTGGCTGCCGCCTGTACACCTTCTCGGACCTCGCCGACAGTGAGTCCACCCGGCCTCGCACCAGGACAGGCGGGTGCGAACGCCCGGTCGAGGACATCTACGTCGAGATCAAGATGGATCGCCTTGACTCGGGACTTGAGGTCGTCGAGTACGGACCGGACTGCCTCACCGACGCCCGTTTTGCGAACCTCCTCCAGGCTCACAATGGTGGTTCCTGCCTGACGACTGGTTTCGACGTACTCCCGTGAGTTGGCGAACGGGGCGATCCCGATGTGGAAGACGTTTTGACCAGGGAGGCCGTCTTCCAGCAGGGCCGCGATCACGTTGCCGTTATGGAGCCCGCCCTGCGTCGAGCGGAGATCCAGGTGAGCGTCCAGGGTCACGATCCCGATCTCCTCCAGATTGATGTCGCGGTGCCTCGCGAGCCCATGAACGGCAGGTCGGGTCACTGAGTTGTCTCCGCCCAAGATCACCCCTGCGATAGTTCCCTCCAGGGCGTCGGCCCACCGCATCGTGATTCCCTCGAGCCCCTCGATCGGGCCCTGCGAACGAGGATCAAGGTCGCCTGCGTCCCAAACCTGCGTGCCGGAGAGGTCGAGGCCCGTCTCAAGGTCGAACGTCGAGAGCCGGGCCAGCGCATCGCGGATTGCTCGAGGCGCCTCGTCCGTTTGACCCGGGGTGATCGACACGTTCGCCCCGAGGTCGCCGATCGCGAGAAGCGGGCCATCGCTCGGCGAGTTCGCGAGCCATTCGCTTGCCCGGGGCCAGGCCGGGTCGTGAAAGAGGCTCATGGGTTGCCCATCGGGATGTTGACACCGTGCTTTGCTGCGCAGGCGACGGCTTCGGGATACCCGGCGTCTACGTGCCGGACGACACCCATCAACGGATCGGTCCGTAACACTCGCTCTAGCCGTTGACGTCCTAGCTCGGTTCCGTCGGCGACGACGACCATACCGGCATGGAGCGAGTACCCGATTCCCACGCCGCCGCCGTTGTGCACCGAGACCCAGCTTGCCCCGGCTGCTGTGTTCACCAGAGCATTGAGGATCGGCCAGTCCGCGACCGCGTCGGTTCCGTCGCGCATCGCCTCGGTCTCTCGGTTGGGAGAGGCGACGCTGCCACAGTCCAAGTGGTCCCTGCCGATCACGTACGGCGCCTTGGCCGCGCCGGATGCCACCAAATGGTTCATCGCCAGGCCCATCTCGTCCCGCTCGCCATAGCCGAGCCAGCAGATGCGGCACGGCAGACCTTGGAACTGGATCTTTTTGGGCGCCAGAGTGAGCCAGCGCACGAGACCTTCGTTGTCCCGGAAGATGTCGAGCGCGAGCTGGTCGGTCTTATGGATGTCCTCCGGATCGCCGGAAAGCGCGGCCCACCGGAACGGCCCACGGCCCTCGCAAAAGAGGGGCCGGATGTACTCGGGAACAAATCCGGGGATGTCGAACGCGTTCGTGACGCCGGCTTCGACCGCGTAGGCCCTGATGTTGTTTCCATAGTCGAACGTCACTGCTCCTTGGGAGGCAAGGTCGAGCATCGCGCGGACGTGGACGCCCATGGACTCGATCGAGCGTCGGACATAGTCCTGCGGCTCTCGCTGGCGCAGATCGTCTGCCTCTCGTAGGCTCAGACCTACCGGGACATAGCCGTTCAGCGGGTCGTGCGCGCTGGTCTGGTCTGTGAGCACGTCGGGGACGACTCCGCGGCGGGCCATCTCGGGCAACACTTCGGCAGCATTGCCCACGAGGCCGACGCTCTTGTTCGGGCGGCTCTCCAGCACCGCGAGGGCCTCGTCCAAGCTGTCCACCATTTGGTCACAATAGCCGGAAGCGATCCGCTTCTCGATTCGGGACGGATCCACGTCGATCCCGAGGAAAGCGGCCCCGGCCATGGTCGCGGCGAGCGGTTGGGCTCCGCCCATGCCTCCCATTCCTGCGCTTACTACGAGCCTGCCCGAAAGGGTCCCGCCAAAATGCCGATTGGCGCACGCCTGGAATGTCTCGTACGTGCCCTGGACGATTCCCTGCGAGCCGATGTAGATCCACGAGCCGGCTGTCATCTGGCCGTACATCATCAGACCTCGCCGCTCGAGCTCGCGGAAGTGATCCCAATCCGCCCACTTGCCGACGAGGTTGGAGTTTGCGAGGAGGACGCGAGGGGCGAGGTCGTGGGTGCGCATCACCGCGACCGGTTTGCCGGACTGCACGAGCAAAGTCTCGTCGTTTTCCAGCTCTCGAAGGCACCGAACAATCGCCTCGAAGGCCTCCCAGGAGCGTGCCGCCTTGCCGGTCCCGCCGTAGACCACGAGATCCTCGGGACGCTCGGCCACATCGGGGTCGAGGTTGTTCATCAGCATGCGCAGTGCGGCCTCTTGGGGCCAGCCTTTGCACTGGATTTCGGTTCCTCGGGGGGCACGAACCGCCGTTCTCGTTGCCATGCCGAGATTGTACAAGTTCCGTCTTGCTACGGAGACTCGGCGGCCACGATGTACCGGCCTTCTTGCCTCACCATTGCCGAGACCTTGTTGTTCGCAACGTCCACTGTAGACCCGGGCACGAGAACGGGGGTATCTCCTTCGAGCCGGTAGAGGTCAAGGTCTGCCGCCTGGATTCCCGGTGGGAACTTCGTAGGGTCGAACTTCACCTCGAGGGCCATGTCCTTGGACGGGTTCTGACCATCGATCTGAAAATCGAAGGCGTTGGCGACCAGGAGCCCTGCAAAGCCGCCTAGGCCCAAGACGTCGGCCACCAGAAAGGTCACCGCTCGGTCGAAGGTCTGGTCGGCGATATCGAACTTCAATCGGTCGCCAAGCGCACGGACGACACGAGTCGTGGGTGAGACAAAGACTCGCTGGAAGAAGTCGCCGATCGAGCCTCCGCAGCCAGCGGCCAACAGCAGCCCGAGGAGAAGGATATGGTCGGGGCGGCCGGACTTGAACCGGCGGCCTCTTCCCCCCCAGAGAAGCGCGCTACCATGCTGCGCCACGCCCCGACAGAGGCCGGAGAATACCCACACGTTCCCTTTAGCCCCGAGGCCGCGCCACGAGCGGGAGCCTTCCGATCCCGGCGAAATACTGCCATGCGTCCAGCACTTTGGGAATCGGCCTTCCTCCGAGTCCCCTCGCGTCGGCAACTTCCGCGGCTTTGAGGGCGTTCTTTGCCTCGGTGTTCTGGTTCAGATCGAACAGGACAGCGGCAAGCGCGTACTGGGCGCCGGCGTAGTTCGGGCCAGCCTTCGAGGCCGACGTGGCGAACTTCAGGGCACCTGCGGTGTCCTTCAGCATCGCGAGCGTCAGGGACTTGCCGGTCATCGCCTGGAACGAGTCCGGCTTGGCGGCGAGCGCAGCGTCAAAGTAGGCGTCCGCGAGGCGGAACTGATAGGTTCGGTCCTCGCCAGTAACGTCGCTCCTCAGACCGAACTCGATCACCTGGTTTGCCTTCTCGATGTAGAGGTCGACATTGGCCGGTTCGGCAAGGATCGCAGTCTCAAAGGCGGCGCGGCTCTTTTCGAACTCGCCGGTTCGCCAGTAGAGCGTGCAAAGCGCGCTGTTGACGATCGGATCCTGCCCCTGGGTGGCAGCCAAACCGGTCGCCAGGCTGCGTGCCGCGCCCAAATCGTTGCGTCGTAGCGACATCCATGTTCGGCACGAAGCCACAACGAGCGAGTCTGGAGAGTTGAGAAGCGCGTTCTTCTCGGCTTCGGCCGAAGCCTCGTACTCGCCGGCAAAGAGCAGGAGGAGGGCGCGGAGGGCCTCGCCTTCCCCGTCAAACTCGCCGAATCGCTGCACGTCCTTCATCGTTTGGGCGGCTTCCTGCAGCCTTCCCGAACGGACCTGGGCAAACATGAGGCGGTCCGCGATCTGGTTGTCCTTGGGGTTAGTGCGGAAGCGAGGTTTCAGCTCGCTGATCACGAGCGAGTACCGGCCAGCGTCCAGTAGTGCGTCCACATAGGCGATCCTGTTGCTATCGTCCACGGTGACAAAGCCGTCGGCCACGGCCTGCAGGCTGTCGGTCCGACTCTTGGCTGCCGCGGCGAACGCACCTCGGATCACATTGGCGGTCTCGGCTCGGTCGCCACGATCCAAGGTTGAGAATGCTCGCTTGAGGTGGATGGCGCTGAGCAAGTCGAGGACTCGCCGGTTCGTCGGCTCGATCTTGCCGGCATCCTCGGCGTGCTGCTGGGCTCGGTCGAACTGGCCCGCACCGAAGTACGCCCGGGCGAGGGCGAGCTTGGCGGTGACGCTCGTAGCGTCCGCTTTCACCGCAGCTCGGCCGAACCGGACTCCGTCAATCCAGTTCGACACGTCCGATGCAGAGTTCGACTGTCCGGCAAGGTAGACGGTGCCCTTGGAAATCTCGTTGTTGACGGAGACGGTGACGGTGGCCTTGGCCGACTCACCTTTCTCGTTATAGGCTGCGAGCGCCATTTTGAGGCTGCCATCGTCCACGCTCAGCGTGTCATAGGAGAACTCGTAAGGCGTACTGTTGTCGGTACCGATCAAGTCGTCGCCGACATAAAACTCCACACTCGTCACGAGCGAGTCCGAGTCGACGACCAAGGAGACCTTCATCTCTCCGGCGACGGTCTGCCCGTTCTTGATGCTGGGCGTTATCGTGATGCTTGCCGAGGCGAGCGCCGAGAAGGCGAGGGCAAGGGTGGTGAGAAGTGCCGCGGACTTACGCATAAGGTTCCCCGTAGGTATACCGTCCATTATGACGCGTCGCGAAGCCCGGAGGATCGGTCGCGCTTAGATGGCGGCGCTTCCGCGTTCGCCCGTTCGGATCCGGAGCGCGTCATCCACTCGCTCGATAAAGACCATTCCGTCGCCGGTTTGGCCGGTATGGGCCGAACTGACAATCGCGCTCGTCACATCGTGCGCCAGCCCTGCTTCGACCGTGACTTCGATTTGACAGTAGAGGTGGAACGCGACGACCGGATCGCCTGCGAATGGCGAAGCAGCCACTGGCCCCCGGCCTCGGCCCCGTACGTCGCTCACGGTCAACCCGCCAACGCCGAGCTTTGCAATAGCGGTCTTCACCGCTTCCAGGCGATAAGGCCGAACAATGGCGGTCACTCGGGCAAGGCCGCTCAAAGGAACTTGTACCTCTTCCAATGGAGCCAGACGCGGCCAGGGTAGAGGGCAAAGTTGAGCAGGTCCCGATAGAGGTCCGCGACGGCCGGGGCCACCTCGTTGATGCGCCTCCGCTTGACTACCATGCTCAGGTCGTAACACAGGTACAGGATCCAGGCGGCGGTGATGACGATGCCGCTCGCGAGCCATCCCGGCTCGCGGCCTTGTGAGAGGAACACGAGGCATGTGCTGCTCGCGACCATCGAGAGAAAGCCGAGCCCAAGATAGCTGAACGCTTTGCCGCAGACGGACACGTAGGTCAGGGCCGCCGCCGCCGAGATAGCGATGCCTTCCAGCGGCAGACCTGCGTCTTCCAGGGGTCGGGCCAGTCCCGAGAGACCGTAGAGCCCGATCACTAGGATCGCGGGTGAGAGAAGTCGAGTCAGTTGGGAGTTTCGAAGAAGCCTACGTTCGGCGCTGAGGACGATGAGCGCGCCCAAGAACAGCGCGAGACTCCCCGGCAAGGCTGGAACCGTTCCCCAAGTGGCAAACGCGGCCGTGGCGGCGATGGTCAACGAGTGCAGAGCGACCACCGAGCGGACAAAGGCGACCCTCGGCAGGTATGGGCCCTGGGCCGCGTTCTCCGGCACTTCGATGGGTTCCGGAAAGTAGGAGGGCGGATAGGCGCGGGCGGGATCCATTCAACCCTGAGAGCCGGAGTATGGTCGGGATGACTGGATTCGAACCAGCGACCTCTGCGTCCCGAACGCAGCGCTCTACCAAGCTGAGCCACATCCCGATGGGCAGCCGCGATTATACCGTCAGGCCGGGGGGTCGTCTCGTAGGGCCGAAGGCGCGCTCGAGGCATAGAGCCGGATCCCTCGGTTTGCGACCGCCGATCCGAAACCGGCCATGACGACCAGCATCACGCTCTTCGCAATCAGCTGGAACATCGCCTGAGCCACTTGCCCGAAGTCGAGTGACTCTCCAGCTTTGACGTTCAGTGCGATCTCTGGGGGCTGTGTGAAGATCTTGGAAGCCAACCAAAAAGCCCAGAGAACCAGCCCGATTCCGGCCAAGAAGACCAGGATTCCGAGCATGCTTCCGGCCAGGCGCGGACGTCCTCCGCTCATCGCCCGCCGACCTCACCGCTAGGCAGAACCACCTTGGGCGATCATACCGCCGTCAGATTCCTTGAACCGGAGCGCGAGGATGAGCGGAGTGAGCATCAGGAACCCCGCTAATGCGTAGGGGACCCAACTGCCAACGTCGAACAACGAATTACCAATGACCGGCGATACAACCCGGGCGAGAGCCCCGAGCGACTGGGTCACGCCAAAGATTCCCCCGGCCATTCCCTTGGGTGCAGTCCTCGAAATGAGGCTCGTGAGACTAGGGCTCGAGATCCCCGAGCCGAAGCCAAGGATCAACGCCCCAATGAGGAACGGGACCCAAAAGGGGATGAACGGGATCACCGCCAACGCGGGCGACTGGATCATGTAGCCCACCCTCATCAGTCGAAGCTCGCCAAATCGGGCAACAAGCTTTCCGACGACGCCTCCTTGCACCGCTGCGGCGATAATCCCGACGAACACCAGGATCGCCGCGCCAGGGATTGCGACCTCAGTGTGATTCAGGTTGAGGCGTGACATCAAAAGGCGAAAGAACGTGGACTCGAGGTTGGCAAATGCGAAGTTCGCCACGAAGAAGAGCACAAGGAGCGTCCCCAGGCCAGGCGTCCTCAAAGCCTTAATGAGCTTGCGCGCGGGGTTGAGCCCGGAAGTCTCCGAGGACTCCTGGATCGGGGGAACGTCCGGCAAGAAGAGGAGCACGAACACGAAGTTGACGATCGCCATGAACGTGGATGCCCCAGCGAGCAGAACCGGAGAACCCGCGCCAGCTTGAACGAGCACTGCGCCGATGATCGGGCCGAACATGAATCCGATTCCAAACGCCATGCCGAGCTTGCCCATCGCCGAGGCACGCTTGGACGGCTCTGTAACGTCGGAGACATATGCGTATGCGACGCCGAGGTTCGCCCCAGCGATACCGAGGAGCACGCGCGAGGCGATCATCCAGCCCAAATTGTCGCTCAGGGCATAGAGGGCAGCTGCGAAGACCGAGAAACCGGTAGTGATGAGAAGGGTCTTCCGCCTGCCAACACGATCGCTCCACCTGCCCAAAGGCGCACCGAAGAGCAACTGGGAAATGCTGTACGCGGCAATCGTGAAGCCGATCAAGGCGCCGGGATAACCCTTGGAATCGAGCCTCGGCTGGATGTCCGGGATCATCAGGGAGAACGACAGAAGGTCGAACAGTACGGTCAGGAACGCTGCCGTCAGCGGCCTCGGTTGGCTCACGACGATAGTCTACGCGAGGAAGGGAGGACAGGGAGCGGACGGAGCCCCGCGTCTTCGCGAGGTTCCGCCCACGACCCGAGCCCGGGTTACCCGATGGGCCTACGGTTCCCGTGGTGAGCAGGGCCGTGGCTTTCGGGTCCGGAATCGAAGAAGGAAACGCCCTGGAGGCAGGTTCGCCGCGCGAAGATCGCGATCAACGCGGGTCCTGAGGGCCTCTTCCTGAGGACATACGAGAAACCAGCACGCTCGGCCTTGCGGCCGCCGTTCGCTGTTCCAGTTCGTAGTCCGCTCAAGTCAAACTCCCGCTCCAGGCTTTCGCCTGGTCCTTGCATTGGCCTACGAGGTTAGCTGCCGGGTTGGGGCCAAGAACCACCCCCCGCCCGCAATGGGCGGTTCACCCCGATGTTGGTTCCCCCGCCGCCGGCAAGCCGACGTTAGGCCACGGGTCGGGCCCGAAGGCCCGTAACAGGATTATACGCACGGCGGGCCATGGATTGCACCCATATCTGCAAGATTCCTTGCACAATGGGACGATGAGGGCAGGGGCGTGGGTCGCTGGTGCTACGGCCCTCGCAGTTCTTGGACTCGGGGCGGCGTGCGTCCCGACCACCAAGAAGACGAGCGTGGTCGTCTGGGGCATGGCCCTCACACCCGCCGACAAAGGGACGATTGACGCCATCCGTGCGTTCGAGCACGAGAATCCGGACATCGAGATTCGCCTTCTCGGCCTCTCGGCAGGGCGGAACAACCCGCAGAAGTTTGCGACTGCCGTCGCGGCAGGGGTTCCCCCGGACGTTATCTATCAGGATCGGTTCGCCCTGGCCGACTGGGCGTCGAGGGGGGCTTTCCAATCGCTTTCCCCGCTCATTGAGCGCGACCGGGCGACCGACCCGACGTGTCCGACCGAAGAACAGTACTACCCTGCAACGTGGAAGGAGTCGCAGTACGGCGGCGAGGTCTATGGCATCCCTTGGATGGCGGACAACCGCGCCCTCTATTGGAACCGTGCGGTCTTTCGCCAAGAGGCCGTAAAGCTGAGGGCGGCTGGCCTTGACCCCGAACGCCCGCCCCGTACTTGGTCCGAGCTACTGGCCTATAGCAAGGTCCTCACGAAGTTCGCGCCGGACGGCACCCTCGACCGTGCCGGCTTCATTCCAAACTTCGGCAACACCTACCTGTACCTTTACGCCTTCCAGAACAACGCTGAATTCATGAGCCCGGATAGCGAGCGGTGCACCCTGGGTTCGCCCGAGGTGGTCGAATCGCTCGATTTCATGCGCGAGGGCTACAAGATTCTCGGTGGGATCGACGAAGCGAACCGATTCCAGGCGACGTTTCGAGGCGAGGGGGAAAGTGCGTTTTTTGTCGGACAGATCGCGATGGTGGTGGACGGCGACTGGACTCTCCCCGGTATCGCTCGGTTTGCCCCAAAGCTCGATTTCGGGACGGCCCCGGCGCCCGTGCCGGACGAGCGATTCAACCGTACGGGCCGTTTCGCAGACGAGAAGGATCGGTACATCACGTGGACTGGCGGCTTCGCTTGGTGCATGCCTCGGGGTGCACGAAACCGTGAGGAGGCTTGGAAATTCATCAAGTTCATCACGAGCCGGCGCGGCCGAGAGATCAGGCTCGAGAAGCAAGCGGAACTGAACGCGGCCCGCGGTGTCCCGACCCTGCCGAGCATTTCCGCGCACATCGAGACAAACCGGATCGCGCTCGAACGGTATGTTCCGGAGAGAGGGAGCCTCGGGGACGCTGTCCGGACCCATGTCGACTTGATGGGCGTCGCGCGGATTCGACCGGTGACGTACGCAGGGCAGTTGCTCTGGGACGAGCAGGTCCGTGCCGCCGAAGAGGGTATCCGAGGCGAGGTCTCGTCGCAACAGGCGCTCGAAGCCGCCCAAGGCCGAGTCCAGCGCAGGCTCGACGAGTTCCAGAGCCAGTCCACGTTTCCGATCGTCGACCTCCGGGTTCCCCTGGTGCTTGGAGGGCTCGGGCTCGCGCTGGGCGCTGTGCTGGTTTGGGGCTGGGTGCGCAGACAGGGTCTTGGCAAGCTCGCCCGCCACGAGTCGCGCTGGGGTTGGTTCATGGTCTCGCCGTGGATTGTCGGGTTCGTCGTGTTCACTGCGGGGCCGATGCTCGCCTCGCTGGTACTCGCGTTTTGCCAGTACGACGTACTGAACCCGCCACGATGGGTCGGCGGCGCAAACTTCTCCGAGGTTCTTAGCCAGGACACCACTCTATTGCTCAAGGCGTTCGCCAACGTGGCGTATCTCGGCGGAATCGGGGTTCCTCTCGGCCTCGTTACGGGCCTTGGGCTCGCGCTTCTGCTCAACGCAGGAGTGAAAGGCGAGGGCACCTATCGTTCGCTCTTCTATCTACCCAGCATCGTGCCTGCAGTTGCGAGCGCTGTCCTCTGGATGTGGGTCTTGAACCCCGATCCTCGACGGGGACTCGCCAACGGGATTTGGGTGGACACGATCGGTGCGTGGTTCTCGGTCCCACCACCTGGTTGGCTCGTCGTCGAGGATTGGGCGAAGCCCTCTCTCATCGCGATGGGAGTGTGGGGCGCAGGGACGGGGATCATCGTCTGGCTCGCAGCGCTCAAGGGGGTGCCTCGAGAGCTCTATCAGTCGTCCAGCCTTGACGGTGCCGGCCCATGGGCGACGTTTTGGAACATCACGCTGCCGATGATCAGTCCGCTGGTCTTCTTCAGCACCGTAACTGGACTGATCGGGACGATGCAACTGTTCGACAGTGTCTACGTCGTGACTGACGGTCTGAGCACCGGCCCGAACGACAGTCTTGCCGTACCGGTCTACCTGCTGTTCCGCGAAGCCTTCCACTACTTCCGTCTAGGGCCGGCCAGCGCGATGGCATGGGTGGTGTTCGTCGTCGCCCTTGTCCTCACTGCGCTTCAGTTCCTGGTCGGCCGACCGTGGGTCGAATTTGAGGTGGACTCGTGATCTTCGCCGTGGTCCAATGGGTCGGCATCGGTGCCCTCCTCGCCTCGGTGGCCTTCGCTGCCGGTCAAAGGTGGGGCCGGTTCTGGATCCTGGTCGCGCTGGGAGCCGTCCTCGTCGGGGCTCCCGCAGTCCTTGCGGGCAGCGCCCAGGAGAAGCCATGGCGTCTGGCGCTTGCCGTACCGGTTCTGCCGTTCCCAGGCTTGGTACTGGCGGCCTGCGCGGTCGGCCTCGTCGCGAGCACGGGGTCGGTGTGGACCCGGAGCCTGGGCCCGGCCGTCGCGATCCGGAAGAAGGCGGTGCTCGGATGGGTCGCTGCTTCCTTGGCGTGCGGTGCTTGGTGGACGGCAACCGGGGAACCGGCCGAGGTCCTTCAAGGTCGAATCGGGTTTGGCCCGCGCGAGGTGGCGTGGGCCGTAGCGGCCTATCTCGGGGGACTCGGAGTGTCGGTCTGGGCGTCGCGCACTGCGCGCCGGGGAACCTTGGTCAGGGGGATCTCACTACACATCTCGCTCGTGTCGGGAAGCCTGGTGTTCTGTCTGCCGCTGTACTGGCTCGTACTCACCAGTCTGCGTGACAACACCTTGAACACGGCCGCCGACTCCTTAGTGTTCGCGCCGCGGGTGGCAGTGATGCACCCATATCGTGACCCGTCCGAGCCCCTGGTTCGAACCAGGTTCAACGGGGAGCCGGTGCTCGCCAAGGTCGTGCGGGCCGTTGGCACGTCTCACGAGATGGAGGTCGAACGGCCGTTCCGATTGCGAGGGTTCCTTTTCGAAGAAGACCTCTCAAAAACGCAGGAGGTGGATCGCGAGGGGGAGGTCGTTCGGCTTTCCGACGGCCGGGAGGGCTACATCAGCAAGCCTCTGGAGAAGGGCACGGTTCGCGTCGTGCTGTTGCGCCCAGCCAAGCATGCTGGCCAGCAGGTCGTAGTGGCTCGGGACGAGACCGAACCAGTCTATCGGTTTGGATTTCGGTGGGCCAACTTTGGCGAGACGTTGGAGTGGTTGCCTGCCGAGACTCACAACGGGTTGACCTACGTCCTCAACTCGGTTTGGTTGTCGGTCTTGAACGTGATCGGGACTCTGGTCAGCTGCTCGATGGCCGGGTTCGCTTTCAGCCGCATGCGGTTCCCCGGAAAGAACGGGCTCTTCTGGCTTCTTCTCGCCAGCATGATGCTCCCTGTGGCCGTCACAATCGTGCCCAAGTTCCTTCTCTGGCGGTCGCTCGGCGCGGTGGACTCCTTGGTGCCGCTCTGGCTTCCGAGTTTCTTCGCCAGCGCCTTTTATGTCTTCTTGCTCCGGCAGTTCTACAAGACCCTGCCCACTGAGCTCGAAGACGCCGCACGGATCGATGGTTGCGGATATTGGCGGATCTGCTGGAAGGTGATGACCCCCCAAGTCAAGCCTGCTCTCATCGTGATCGGGCTCTGGACCTTCTTTGGCGCGTGGAACGACTTCATGGGCCCGCTCACCTACCTCTCCACGCCGGAGAAGATGCCTGTTGCCTATGCCGTTCAGTTGTTCCGGTCTGACCGCGGAGGGGAGATCGGCCTCATGATGGCATTCGCTGCCATGGCGACCCTTCCGCTGCTCATGATCTTCCTCTTTGCCCAGCGGAAACTGGTCGAAGGGGTACAGCTCAGCGGTCTCGGCGGAAGGTGACCTTCTTGCGCACCCAAACGCTGAATGCCACTGCAGAGCCGATGAGGGTGCACGGTTCAGGAACGGGATCGGGCGCTGGCCCTCGGTTCGAGCTCGCCGCGAGGGCTCCGGCCGCCGCGAGCGGCAGGAGTGACGCGGGCATGACATCGGAGCTCCGCCCGAACAGGGTCACCTTGACCCCGCCTGGCTCGACGGTTCCCGACAACCGGAACTCCGATGTCTCACCGGTGAGATAGCGGGTACCGCTCAAACCAGACTCCAACGCGATTCGGTCTCCATCGAGGTAGGCGACACCTCGGCTGTCGGTCCCCACGATCTGGATCGCGGCCGGCATCCTTCCTACAAATGGGCCGAGATCGTCAAACCGATTGCTTTGGATGATTCGCCCCTGGGAATCGAGAACCAGCCATTCCGAAGATCCAAAGGGACTGTAGAGGAGTCTCCATTCCTTGGCTCCTTGTGCCTTGGCCATCGTTCCTCCGCGTATCGTCGCGCCCCGCGAAAACTCGATCCATCGCGTGCCCGCTTCCGATACCTCGAGTTGGAATGCCGGCTTCACGACAATGCCTGGATACGGGGGCGAAGCGCTAAGGCTGACGGAGCCTGACGCTGCACAAATCATCGTACAGGTCGTCGCAGACAAGAGCGCGGGGAGACGCATCGTCGGGCGCGGAAGACACCTTTGCGCGGCTCGGCACTGGGTAGGGACCGCCCTGCAAAGGCTCTCCCTTCCTCACTCTTCTAGGTCGGCAGACGGGAGTCCGGGCATTTTTGCCTGGAGTTACGAATAGGTACAAAGACCTAAAGATTCTTCAGGTTGGGATTTTTGAATTGCTCCGTCAGGCGTCGGGGATTTCATCTTCCGCCGTACCGAGACTCACGTTTGCTTCGTACATACTTTGTGTCTTGCGGCAGTAAACAACGGTCGCAACGACAACTAGGGGAGATTCATTGAACGAAAACGTACGCGCTAACGGCATTCGTGCGCTTTCTGACCGGGAGTCAGAGATCGTCGGGAAAGCCGCAGAGGGACACAGTGACAAACAAATCTGTGCAGCTCTCGCTATATCGCCAGGAACGCTCGGAACGTACTGGTCTCGAATTCGGCAGAAGTCAGGCATGCGGTGGCGTACCGAGATTGTCGCCGAGTGGGTGCGCAATCAAGCGGTAATCAATGCCGACAGCGTGCTGCACGGGATCAATTTCGAGGACGTCTTGAACTCGATCGCAGTCTGCCTTAGCGTGATGGACGGTCGAGGGGTCGTGAACTACGGCAACGAGGCGTTCTACCACGAGATGGGGGCGATCGGCGTTGCTCCAGACGAAGGAGCAATGGTGATTGACAATTACGTCCGGTTTGAGGACGGGTCGAGCTTGAGCAACCGGCTCAGCGAGGCGTCGAGCTTCCGAGCGGTAGTCCGCATCGTCGGTAACGACGAGTCAGAGCGCCAGTGTCTCGTACGAGCATGGCGAATCCGAGGTTCAGAAGACCAGTTCGTCGCCATGTGGGTGCCGATGTCGCCGCACGCAGTCGTAGACGTCTAGCCTAAAAAAGTAGTCGGGCCGGACACCGTTGCCGGGCCGGCCCACGACTGCTCTCCCCAAAGCAGTGTCGCCTGTCAATGTTCGGGGAAAAGAGCTAGTAGATTTGTCAGTATCTTATTTGTCATCTGATTTGATGACAAGGGCTTAGCCTCGGGTGACACCCTCGGGGAACCAGAGCGAGATCTCGCGGGCTGCGGCCTCGGCGTCGCTGCTGCTGTGGGTGAGGTTATCGTCGATGGTGAGGGCGAAGTCTCCGCGAAGCGTGCCTGGCGTCGCCTCGAGCGGGTTCGTCGCTCCCATCATCGCCCGAACGGCTTTGACCGCGCTGGTACCGCTGACGACCGCCGCGACAATCGGACCGCTGCAGAGATAGTCGCAGACGTCTTGAAAAAAGGCTCGCTCGCGGTGCTCAGCGTAGTGCTCTTCTACCGTGGCTCTTTCAGCACTGAGCAACTTGAGGGCCGCGATCTGCAGACCGCGTTGCTCGAACCGTGCGATGACAGTGCCGATCAGGTTCCGATGGACCCCGCCTGGCTTGATGAGGATCAGTGTCGATTCCGACATGGAAGCTTCAGGATACCGATGGTTACTCCGCGTCCCGGCTGATAGGCTGGTCCGGCTGCCAATCGTCGGGATCGGCACCCTCGTCGAGCAGCTGCGTCTTTTGAAAGGCGATCCTTTCTCCGGCGGTGTTTCTAGCGTCGTGAAGGTTCGCCGGGTAGACCGCGTTCTTGCCAAACCGTGCGTTCATCCGATCCATGGCGGCACTGAGCAACTCCCATTGCTGGGTCTCGTCGAAGAGGCTGGGGGTGTGGCCCTCTTGTCTCGTGAGCTCGGTGAAAGTGACGCCCGCCTTGACCGGGCCTTCAAAGTCCCGTTGTTGCCAAAGTCGTTCTACCGCGCGTGAAATCGTCACGGAGTCCAGCGCGCCATCAAGTTTTGCAGCAGCCTCCCAGTCCTTGCGGCCGGACACCAAGACTCGCATCTGGCCCGCCCGCAGACCGCCCTGTCGGAGCCGGACCGCGGCCTTGCTCGCAAGTCGCAGTACCACGGAGCGGACGCCTTGGTCGCTACGGAGGCGCGGGGGCAAGACATGAGAGTGACTCAGGCTCTGCCCAACCCGGTTCTCAGGCTCGACCTCGTGGCCCCGCAGGAGCCAGTACCAACGCTCGCCGCCGACCCCGCGGAAAGCGGTTCGAAGCTGCGCTTCGCTCGCCTGCAGCATTTGCGCCGTCGTAAAGATCCCCGCCGCGCGCAAGCGTGCCTCCATTCTTTTGTTGATCCCGGGAAAGGCGAGCAGGGGAAGCTTGACCAAGTGGTGAAACGCGTCGGCTTGGTTCAGTACGGTGAGGCCGTCTGGTTTCACAATCTCGGAGGCGACCTTTGAGAGAAACGTGTTCTGTGCCACGCCGATCGAGCACGTGAGGCAAGGCGAGACGTCCCGAGCGATCCTCGACTTCATTTCGAGCGCGAGTTCCTTGGATCGCTCCTCGGTCCTCTCTTTGCCGAGGAGCCGGAAAGACATCTCGTCAATGCTGTGGACTTTGGCGACTGGCAAGACCCGGCCGACCGATTCGAGCAACCGGTCGTGATAGTGGGTGTACAGGCGTGGCCTTGCTGGAACAATCACGAGGTCGGGGCACAGCTTCTTGGCATCGCTGATCCGTGTCCCGGTGTGGATCCCGAACCTCTTTGCAGGATAGCTGGCCGCGATTGCGAACGTCGTGTCCGCGTCCACCGGCGCGACTACGATCGGCCTGTCCCGCAATTCCGGCTGCTCCGCCTGCTCCACGGACGCAAAGTACGAGTTGAAGTCGAGGAACAGGATCCTCAGCCTCCCGTCATCGCCTTCTCGAGAAGGTAGACGCACGTCTATACTCTACCCTCCGTTCCAGCAGGTTTTCCTATCCCGGGGCTCACTCAAGAGCGACTGGTAGACTGGATTTCGTGCAGATCGCAGTCCTTCCGCTCAATGCGGGTTCGGAGAGTCGGGCCACCCTTGCCCGGCAACTCTCACAGTTCGCTTCAGAGCTTGCCCGTAGCGTAACGGGCAAAGAGATTCATGGCGTAAACCTCATGGCTCAGTTCCCGGACGGCGGGGTCACCCGGTTCGCCCAGGCAAACCCTTCAGAAACGCTGAACGAAGAAGAACTGATCTCCCAGTTCTTTGCCAACTCGCCGATGGAAGTGATCGTGGACGGGTTGCTGGTCGAGACCCCGGAGGGTGGCGGAACCCTCACCGTCCGCAAGTGGGAAAAGGGTTCGAACGGGCCCTCCGACTCGGGTGAGTTCGTTTATCTCCCGGGGGCCTTTTTCACGGCTGCACGGAGCATGGTGGAGTTCCTCGCCAATGCGGCGGGCGGATCTCTGCCGGCAGAGGTGAGCGACGATTTGACCCTCTTTGGCACTCAGGATCAGCAGGCCTTCGCCGACTTTTTGGTCGGGTTTGACGCCGTGCAGTACATCGAGCGCTCCCAAGGAGCGGTCGCCCGAGAGTTCGACCCGATGCCCGCATTGGACTCCCTGATGTCTGCGTACCAGGCCGATCCGGAATGGGAAGCGCCATACATGGGAGCCGTCCGGTTGTGCCGAGTGTGCATCCAGCACCGGCTCGGCGACGCAAACATCGTCCGCGAGAAGTTGGAGTCCCTGTCTCAGAGCGAGCCTGAGGATCCGCGGGCACCGTTCGCCTTGGGCGAGCTTGCCGCCGTCGTCGGCGATCTTAACCAAGCGGTGGATCAGTTCGAAAAGGCTGCGACGTCGCTGTCTAAGCGCATCCAGACTCAAGAGAAGGAGATGGAAGGCATCTCGGGTGACGAGCTGGCCGCAGCAAGGGAGGCACTGGAGGCGATGCAAGCCGACCTTGCCCCCATCTTGGCCAGGCTCGGAATGACCCAAGCCCAGTTGGGAATGCCCGCGAACGCCGAGAGAAACATCGTCAAGGCGATCGAGATCGAGCAAGAGCCGAAGCCAAGCACCGAGCTCCTCGCTGGGCTGCTGGAGGGTTCTGGGCGCTCCCACGAAGTTCCTCCGCTGTGGAAGGATCGGGTGGACGCCAACCCCGGCAACGGGGCGTTGCATGCCCGATACGCCGTGTCCCTTGTGTCCGCCGGCAAGGATGCGGAGGGCCTTCGGGAGTTCGACCGAGCACTCGAGCTCGCCGAAGACCCTCTGGAGGTCAAACGTACCTACGCTACCGTGCTCGCCGGCAAGGGTGAACTCGATCGTGCGATGGACATGTTCGAGGACTGCATCGATGCCAATCCGGCAGAACCCAGCCTGCTACTGGAGTACGCGAACACTTTGCAGTCGGCCGATCGCCAGTTCGAGGTTCCCAAAATTCTCCGGGAGGTGCTTGCCTGCAACATTGACCCCAATACCCGGGCCCAGACCCAAGCATGGCTCCTTGAGATCGAACAGCCGAAGCGGGTCGAGGCGGTGAAGAACGCGGCCGACAAGGCCCAAGCAGGCGAAGGCCAGGCGGCGGTCGCAGAGTTGCGCGGGCTGAAGAACTGGCTGGCGGACTACTGGAAGTTCTGGGCGGTCTTCGCGAACGCCCTCAACCAGACAGGGGCGCACGAGGAGGCCGAGGATGCAGGAGTCCGGCTCCTCAACATGTTCCCGAACTGCGAGCCTGCCTTTGGAGAGCTGGCGACCGCGCTGTCAGGACAAGATCGTAACGAGGAGGCGTACAACCTGTTGCGAAACGCGATGTCGGGGATGCCGGGATCGTTGCCGATCGCGGTGAACCTTGCCCTCGCCGCCAAGCGGACAGGTCGGGTCGAGGAAGCCCAGAACCTAGGGCGCCAGATCAAGCAGGCAACGGAGGACGCCGAAGGCTTGAAGGCGGTCTTCGAAGAGCTCGGGGTCTAAGCCAGGAGCACCCGCACAAAAGAAAACGGCCCCCGCGATTCCTCGCAGGGGCCGATTTGTTGGTTCTTGGAAGACTTACTTCCTGCGTCGCCGGGCGGCGAGGGCAGCGATGCCCGCACCCAAGGCGAGGATCGTGCCGGGCTCGGGGACGGTCGTGAAGTTCTGGCCATCGAACCACCCCTGATCCTTGTACCGCCAGTCGGACAGGTACCCGTTCGAGTAGGCGCTCGAGATTCCGACGACCGGGTGGAACCAGAGTCCCAGCTTTTCGCCGAAGGAGGAGCCGGTCCAGGGATCCGGGCCGCCGTGCAGCGGGACGTGGTTGCGGATCGCCGTCGCGTCAATGTCCAAAGTGAACGTGCGGGTGCCGTTCGCCTCGTCTACAGCGGTCAGGGCGTTGATCCAGTTCTGGGTCAGCTTTGAGGAAAGGATCCTGTCAGGCGTCTGGGTTCCAGAAGCCTTGGAGCCGTCCTTCCAGCTGTTGTCGCCGTTCACGCCGTTGTAGGCATACACGGTGACGGCGGGGTTGTTGCCGCTACCGCCGCCCGAGCGGTCAAAGTAGATGGCTGCGAGTTCGCCGTCGTTCCCCTTCGGGTTCGGACCGGGGCTCACGACGAGCCAATAGCCGTCAGTCTTCTTTCCGTTCGGATTGTTACCGAAGTTGGTCTTCCAGACCATGCGGTTGGTAGCGTCGTTGTACTCGGCGTGGATCGAGTTGATCGTTCCGCCTGCGTTGTTGTAGGCGTTGCCGCCGTTCCAGTCCCAGACCCAATTGGTTGCGAGGGCCGAAGATGCGGCAAGCACCGCAGTGGCACCAAACAGGAAGCGATAAATATTCATTAGCATTGCACCTCGTGAAGTCAGCACCGGGCAACAATAGCTTCCCGATGACCTGCGAAGTATGGCATCACCCACTGTGCCACGGGCCATTTGCTTCTCAAAACCTAGTACTTTTCTCGGACATTGGTCCCGGGTTGGGCTGGGTCAAGAAGCCGATGTAGATTCAGAGGTTTTGGCAGTAAGGATTGGTGTGTTGCCATTCCGACAATCGGTCTAGGAGCGGTCGCGCCATGGATGGGGCATCGTTCCTGAGGCCTAGACCATGCCAACTTTCGCGTACACGGCCCTAGACGGTGAGGGCCGAACCGTCAAGTCCTCGATCGAAGGAGAGAACGAAGCTCTCGTTCTCTCCAAGCTTCGAGAGATGAACCTTCAGATTGTCGAGCTCAAGCAGGCCAAGGCAAAGTCCTCCCTCTCGTTCGGCAAGGCAAAGATGAAGCCCAAGGCGCTGGTTGTCTTCTCGCGCCAGTTTGCCACGATGATCGATGCGGGCATTCCAATTCTTCGGTGCCTTGAGATCCTGGGCAGTCAGACCAAGGACGCGGCCCTCAAACCTGCGATCGTCGCGGTTACAGCCGACGTCAAGGGGGGCCTAAGCTTGAACGAAGCGATGGCCAAGCACCCGGCCGTCTTCAACAACCTCTATGTGAACATGATCCGCGCCGCCGAGCTTGGCGGCATTCTGGACGTGATCCTCGACAGGCTCTCCGGGTTCCTCGAGTACGAGGCCGAGATCCGCTCCAAGATCAAGGGTGCGATGATGTACCCAGTTCTTGTCCTGTGCTTCTCGGTCTTAATGCTGTTCGCCCTCTTCACTTTTGTCCTGCCCAAGTTCAAGGACATCTTCAAGGGCATGAACGTGGAGCTGCCAGCGCTCACCAAGATGCTCTTTGGCATCGGCGACTTCATGCAGGCGTACTGGTGGACCATCATCCTGGCCGCGATCGGTGGGTTCATCGGGTTCAAGATGTGGGGCAAGACCACCAAGGGCCGGTACCAACTCGACTTTTTCAAACTCAAGATGCCGATCATCGGCGAGCTGTCGCTCAAGTTGAGCGTAGCTCGGTTCTGCCGAACGTTCGGAACGCTCATCAACGCTGGCGTGCCGATGATGCGAAGCCTCGAGATCGTTGGCGAGACGCTCAATAACGGGCTTCTCATTCACGCGATCGACGAGACCCGCATGAGCATCCGGGACGGAAACCGTCTCAGTGCGCCCTTGACTGAATCAGGCCTGTTCCCCAACATGGTAACGCAAATGATCGACGTGGGAGAAGAGTCTGGTCGTCTCTCGGAGATGCTCGTCAAGGTTGGCGACTTTTACGATAGCGAGGTCGAGTCGACGGTCAAAGGATTGACCTCGATGATTGAGCCCATGCTTATCATCTTCCTCGGCTGTGTCGTCGGTTTCATCGCCGTCTCAGTCATGACTCCGATCTTCTCCATCGTCAACAGCGTGGACAAGTAATCGGGAGCTATCCCAAGTGCCTCGGCGGGACACGCCGCCGAGGCAACGGCCCCCCTGCAGCCGAAAAACGCAGGGGCATTGGAACAACGGATTGAACCATGTCAGAAGAAGTACCTAGCTCGCGAGATGCCGAAGCGATCGTCGCGGAATATGTCCGAGACCCTCGCCCGGATCTCAAGGATCTCGTCATCGTCCACTACGCAGGGACGGTCGAGCGAATCGCTCGGCGCTTTGCAGGTATCGAGCCTATGGAAGACCTCGTACAGGTCGGATACATCGGCTTGCTCAATGCACTCTCGAAGTTCGACCCCGGTGCGAGCGTCAAGTTCGGCACCTACGCTACCCATCTCATCGCGGGCGAGATCAAGCACTATTTGCGGGACAGGACGCAGACAATCCGGCAGCCCGCATGGCTCCAGGAGCTTCGTCAGAAGGTGCAGAAGACAGCTTCACAGTTGCAGGCAGAACTCGGACGTCCCCCGACTAGCGAGGAGATCGCGCACCGTTGCGGAGTGACCCCGGACGCAGTCCACGACGCCTACGCGACGCAAGAGCTTGTCAGGGTCGCATCGCTCGACTCAACCGGGCCTGATAACGAAGACGGGGAAGGCGACCGAATGGAGGCCCTGGAGTCGGACGCCCCGCACGTCAGTGTCGAGGACCGGGTGGTCCTCCTAGATGCCGTCGTCGGTCTCCGAGACCTAGAAAAGGACGTGGTCACGCTGTTCCACTTCGAGTCGCTCAGCCAGGCGGAGATCTCCGCGAGGCTCTCGATCTCGTGCAACTACGTCTCGCACATCTTGCGGCAAGCCCATTCCAAACTGAGAGTGGCGCTGGGCCCGCAGAAGGCGAACCAGCTCGCTCCCGTCGACAGTCTCGCGGACTCCGACTCGAGCGTTGACGAAACGACGGGGTGCTACACCGAGGCCTATCTGAATGCGAGGCTCACGGAAGAGCTTCACCGACTCTCGAGCCAAGGCGCCACTCTGTCTCTCATCACTGTCGAGATCAAGGGCCTGGAGAACTATGGAAAGTTCTACGGCCCGGGTGGGATCCAACAGCTCCTGGCCGATGCGGCCTCGCACATTCGCAGTGCGAGTCGAAGTCTGGACATCCAGTGCCGCCTGGGCCAGTGGGGCTTCGCCGTCATCTTGCCAGGCACAGGATCAGCGTCCAACGTTGTGCGAGGACGCATTGCCGAGAAGTTTGCCTCCTGGTCGAGCCACTCGCCGGACGGCTCGCTTGAAGTGAGCGTAGACGTGGGTGTGATCGTTGCGAACCGTAGAATCAAGTCGGCGAGCGAGTTGATCGACTTGGCCCGCGGTTCGCGCGGGAACCAGTCCGCGGCCTAGTAACTGGCCCACCGGTTGCCGACGCCCGGCCTCGGGCGTCGGTACTATCTCGTGATGATCGTGCCCGTCGCCCATGACGTCTCCTGCGTCTGGTGCTGGATTGGAGTGAACCAGGTACGTGAGCTTCGCCGCGAACTGGGTGTCGAGTTCGACTGGCAGGGCTATGAGCTGTATCCCGAAGGGATGCCCTTCGACCCGCCCGCGCCGAAGCCGAGCGTCGAGGAAGACCGGCCGAAGACTCCGTCGCGCGTCCAGTTGGCCCTCGCCGCCCAGAAGCTCGTGCTTCCCAAAGTCTCCAGGCCGTCCGATATGCGGACCCACAAGGCCTTGACCGCGCTGGAGCACGCCAAAGCGACGGGCGATCTGCAAGGAGCCGTGGACGCCCTGTACGATGCCTATTGGCTCGAGGGCCGTGACCTCGACTGTGTGGACGCGGTCGCTTCGCACGTCGCACCGTTCGCCGACTCGGAAGACGGCGTGCGCCAAGCCGTGCTCGAGGACGCCTACGCGGACAAGATCGTCGCATTTGACGAGCAGGCCTACGCGAACGGCGTGTACAACGTGCCGACTTTCTTCATCGGCGGCGAGAGGTACGCGGAGCAGCCGGTGACGGTCGTGAGAGCTGCACTGACAAGGGAGCTGAGCACCGCGTGACCGACGCAGTATACGAGACGCTCGAGTTCCCCACGGCCCCGCTCGACCGGCCTTACGCGTATATCAACATGGTCACGACGATCGACGGCAAGTCGGTGTCGGGGACGAGGGACGAGGACGTGCAGGACTTGGGCACCGAGACCGATCACGCCACGATGCGGGCGATCGAGTTTTCCGCCGACGCAGTACTGATCGGGGCGGGCTCCCTGCGCGCCACCGCCAAGCTCCACTATGCACCCCGCCTCGCGCGTTTTGTCGTGAGTCGAAGCGGCGACCTCGACTTCAATTCGCCGTTCTTTGCCAAGTCTGAGGAGAACGCCTGGGTGGTGACGGCGAAGGCAGGCTCCGAACGGGTAGCGGGCCGTGCTCACTGCATGGTGGTCGGCGATGCAGAGGTGGATCTCATCGAAGCCTTACGACGGATGCGCGTGGAAATGGGTGTCAGCAGGCTCCTGATCGAGGGTGGAAGCGAGCTCAATGCGTCTTTGCTCGCGCTGGACGTCGTGGACGAGCTGTTTCTCACGATGGCACCATTGGTCAAGCTGGGTCGGACGACGCCTACCTATGCCGACGGTGAGCCGCTGGGCCGAAAGAATCTGCTCCGGTTTAGCCTCGTGAGTTCGACCCCGGTAGGCGACGAGGTCTACCTCCGCTACCAGAGGCGCAATTGACGCGCAAGCCGCTAGCTCCAGTCACATTCCTGACCAGGAACATGACTAAGATCCTGCCCATGATCGGGGTAATCGTGCTCGCGACAATGCTGGTCGCCGGGATCGTTGCAATCATGGACTCGATCCCGCTTTCGATTCGGACCACGTACGGGTACTCGAAGGCGTACCTGGGGGTAAGCCCCCGGGGCGACAACGAGCTCACCCCTAAGCTGCGCTCAATCCTGGAGACCGAGTCGCCCGTCCCGATCGGGGACTTGATGAAGTGCCGGGCGTCGAACTTCGAAGTCCGGTCCATTGTCGGCCCTTGGCAGTTCGTGATCATTGGGCTCCAAGAACCCGATGTCCCGGCGTACATCGAGCGAATGGGCGGGGGCAAGCTGGAAGGGCGCCTCCCGAGCCCAGGTATGCCGGAGGCCGTCGTGAGCGCCCCCTTGGCCCGAAACCTCGGCATCGGTCTCGGTGGCGTGCTGCTCAGTCCCGAGACGCAGGACTCGTACTCTCCGATGCCGGTCAAGGTCGTGGGGATCGTCGATAGCCACCTGTGGCTCGCCCTCACTTCCTTCGAATACCTCGCGCTCTACCATATGCCGCCCATCGACCTGCTGATCGCGATGTCGGCTGACCCGGCTCAGCAGGCTGACCTCGACTCTTGGACGGTGGAGCGCTTTTCGTCTGAGCGGGCCCGTGTTTTCACCTTTGCAGAGCTCGAGAAACAGACGGACGGGATGTTTGAGATCCTGTACATGATTTTGAACGTGGTGATCGGTCTCCTGGTCGTGGTGATCACTGTGATGATGTCCCTGCTGATGGGCATCTATGTGGACCAGCGAATGAATGAATTTGGGCTTCTCCAAGCCCTCGGGTTCACGCGGGACCGCCTCGTACGCCGAAGCCTGGTCGAGGCCGTCCTGGTCGTCGGGCTCGGTTGGCTCTTGGGGGTCCTGGTCTCGTTCGGGTTTCTCTCGATCGTAAAGTCGGCCCTGTTCGACCCCAACGCCTTCATGATCGATCCGTGGTCGCCCAGGGCGTATGCCTATACGCTTCCGATTCCTGTCGCGATCGCGACCGCTGTCTCGGTGATCGTCGTCGGTCGTTTCCGACGGTTCGACCCGATTGTCGTGATCGAGCGGAGGTCCGCGTGATTCGAGCGTGCGGCGTCTCGCTGGAGTACGAAGACCACTCCAAGGCAGTCTTCGCGTGCGCACATGTGGATCTCGAGGTGATGCCAGGCGAGTTCCTCGGAGTGCTCGGCCCCTCCGGCTCGGGAAAGTCGTCCTTGCTGTACCTCCTCTCCGGGCTCAAGCTTCCGACGGCGGGCCGAGTGGAGTATCGGGGCACGAACCTTTCGACCATGCGGGATGCCGAGCGGGCTGCGCTTCGGTGGGGCAAGTTCGGGTTTGTCTTCCAGCAGCCGTACCTCCTCGGCTATCTCTCCGCAATGGAGAACGTGACGACCGGCCGGCCCGGTACGAGCGTGGAAGAAGCGCTGGAGCGCCTGGACGTCCTGGGATTGGCGGAGAAGGCGCATCGGCTGCCTCATGAACTCAGCGGTGGAGAGCGCCAGAGGGTCTGCGTTGCGCGTGCACTGGTGGGTGATCCGGAAGTCGTCTTCGCCGACGAGCCCACGGCCAATCTCGACCATGCCAAAGGCTTTCAGGTGGTGGACGCTCTCCAACGGAACCGTGGGTCAGGGGCCCTGGTACTCGTTACCCACGATCCGGCCATTCTTGGGGACGCCAACCGCACGGTCACGATGAACGACGGACGGATCGTCGAGGACGGCGGCGGGTAGGGTACTGGACCCATCCGAGGCCGCTCCTTGCAACCTTGGCGCCGTTCTGGTACTCTATTCATTCGCGCCATTAGCCTCCGGAGTCTCCGGTAGCCAGGCGCCAATAGTGGAAAACCTCCTCTCTAGACAAAGGTGAGAGGGCGGGGGAGACGGCAGGTGCGTAAAGTACGGCGGCCGTATCCCGCGGCAGGCCCCCCAAGGGCAGGCAGGGTTTCCATGTCGTCGTTCGGCAGTGCAACGGTCGGATCGGGCACCGAGAGGTTCCAGGTTCGGTGTACTGCCAAAAAACTGGAACCAGAGGAACTCTTGATTGGCATACCTTCCGTTCATACTTAGCGCCCTTGTCGTGGCCACCGCGGTCCCCCTTGCCGGGACGGGTTGGTTCTCGCGAGTCCTTTCGCGTCTTTTCAAGCGCAAACCCGACCTCACGGTGGCGGCGCCGCCTCGGATCCCGAACGATGCTGGCTGGGAACTCATCCATAGCGAGAACGCGGATCGGTTCTCAGCGTGGCTCGGTTCGGACTCCGACGGTCTCCCGATGCTCGGCGACGAGGAGTCGTCCCTCGGCTCCCACCTCCTGATCGAGCTCTTCGACTGTGATGGGGCGGCGCTCAAGCAAGAGGCGTCAGTCGGAACCGCGATGAGGGAGGCAGCAGTCGAAAGCAAGGCGACCGTCGTTGCTGAGTCCTTCCACGAGTTCAAGCCCTGGGGGGTTTCGGGGGCGGTCATCATCCAGGAGTCGCACTACACGATCCACACTTGGCCCGAGCACGGCTATGCGGCGATCGACCTCTTCTACTGCGGCGGCACTGTCAACGTCCGACGGGCAGTGGAGGTCTTGCGAGTGCGCTTCCGACCGAGAAGGATCAAGTTCCTGCTCGTCCGGCGCGGCATCCAGAGCGAAGTCGAGACCGGCTAGTCCTTCCAGTCGGCGACGAACACATTGGTCTCCCCCGGCACGGTTCCGTGTCGGTTGCTCGCCCAGACCAGCTTCTTGCCGTCTCGAGAGAACATGGGGAACCCGTCGAACTCGCCGGTGAACGTGACCTGTTCGAGGCCCTTGCCGTCCTTTCCGACCAGGAAGAGGTCGAACTCTCGGCCCTTGGGGTCGTGATGGTTGCTCGAGAAAATGATCCTCGTGCCGTCGGGATGGAGGAATGGTGCGAACGACGCGCCACCGAGCTGTGTCACCGGCCTTCCGTACCGCCCGTGCGCGTCCATGACCCAGATATCGAGGTTCTTGGGTCGAACAAGGTTCTGCGAGAGGAGGTTGGTGTACTCGCGCATCTCGTGCCGTTCCAGAGCCGGGGCGCGCCGGTACACGATCACCTTGCTGTCCCAGCTCACGAAGGGCCCTCCGTCGTAGCCGTACTGCTCCGTGAGACGCTTGACTCCAGTACCATCGAGCTTTGCGCGATAAATGTCCAGGTCGCCGTCCCAGTTTGCGGTGAAGGTCATGTACGAGCCGTCAGGTGAGATCGTGGTCTCGGCCACATATCCCTCCCGCTCGATGACCTTCTGCAGCGTTCCAGTCCGCAGATCCTTACGGAACAGGCTGAAGTGCGGATTTACCATCCAGACATAACCCTTGCTCATGTCTATGGGCGGCTGGGCGCCCTGGTTGAGTTCATGGGTGCTACTGAAGTAGAGGTACCGGCCGTCTGGCGTGAAATAGCTGCAGGTGCAGCGCCCCAGGCCGGTGCTCAGCAAGCGACGGTCGGTCCCGTCCGCGTTCATCGTGAAGATCTGTTCGTCGGGCAAGCCAGGCTGGCGGGATTGGAACGTGAGCTTCTTGCCGGTGAGGTCCCAATAGGCTTCCGCGTTCTGTCCGCCGAAGGTCAGCTGCCGGATGTTCCTCAGGTGGCGCTCGCCCGTTGGGGACTCTCGTCGTACGGAGCTCGGCCAATCGGCCATCGGTTTCGCTTGGGACGGCAACGGGGCAGGGGCAGGGTGGCAGGGGCAAGCCGGGCCAGTTACGGCGAGCAGGCACACGAAGGCGAGGGTCACAGTTCGAGTATGAGTAGGCGGGTTGAGCCTAGATGGTGTCTAACCTGACGGAGCCTTGCCCGTTCCGACGGGCACTTCTGTACGGTTCGCTGTGACCGTCTCAATGTTCGTCCGGTCGGGCGGGTAACTTCCCGGCCTCGGATGTCCGACCGTCTCTTTTCCCAGTCCACCGGCATGTTCATTGCCGAGACCCACACTGACGCCGTTACGTGGTTTTTCTCGGTAGACAAGTTCCTTGTCGAGGGTAGGACGAAGTACCAGCAGTACCAGATCGTCGAAATGCCGACCTTTGGCAAGACGCTGTTCCTCGACTACAAGATCCAGTCCAGCCTGCTCGACGAGTACGTCTATCACGAGTCCATGGTCCAGCCCGCAATGATCACCCATCCGGATCCGAAGCGGGTCTTGGTCTGCGGCGGAGGCGAAGGCGCGACCCTCTGGCAGGCCATACGGCACAAGTCGGTCGAGGAGGCCCACATGGTGGACCTGGACGAAGAACTCATCCAAATGGTGAAGGTGCACATGCAGGAGTGGCACCACGGCTGCTTCGACGACCCTCGGGCGACGCTTGTCCACCAAGACGCCCGCAAGTGGGTCGAGGACGCCTCACCGGGAACGTACGACGTCGTCCTGAGCGACCTTCCCGGACCGATCGAGGGCGGGCCGGCGCTGTACCTCTACACCAAGGAGTACTTCGAACACGTCGCTCGGTGCCTGAGCGATGACGGCGTGTTCGTCCTCCAGGCCGGGGCGTGCAACGAGACGTATCCCTATTGCTTCGCCTGCGTACACAAGACCTTGGAGGCATTGAAGGAGGTCTTCCCGGTCGTACGGGGCTATTTCGGCCTCGTAACGACCTTCCAGATGCCATGGGGCTTCATTCTTGCCAGCAAGGGGCCCGATCCGCTCAACCTCAGCCAGGAAGACGTCGCCTCCCGCCTCGCCACGCGCGGCGTCGAGAACCGGTACTGCACGCCTCGGTTCATGGGCTCAATGTTCACCCTGCCCGAGTACATGCTTCGAGAGATCGAAAAAGGCAGGGTGCTGACGGACGCAGAGCCCTTCCTTTGGACCGCCTAGATGGTACGATCGTTGCCCTGGCCGCACTAAGGCCGCACAGAATCGAACCATGAAGTTTCGTAAGATCTATTGGGTGACTGAGCAGCTCGACGAGGCCGGAAACGGAAGGGTCAGCGGCGTTTACACCTCGGTCGCAGACCTGATCGGTAGGGGCATGTCCATGAAGGAGGGGGTTCCAGGGTCCCAAGGCTTCCGTCTGAGCCTCGTTCAGTTGGACAGCACCCGGCCACCGCTGGGTACGTGGGTGTCCCCAGGATTTGACAACATCGCTCAGGGCCTGCAAGAGTACGTTGGCACCGGTGAACTGACCGGCACCGAGATCGAGAACCTCTGTAACGCGCTCTCAGAGATTGCGTAGCGAAAGAAAAACGCCCGCCCTGGCTGCGTGCCAGGGCGGGCGCTCCGTAGGATCGACCGCGCCTTAGTTTCCTTCGGGGGTCGCGGCATTGCCGCTGGTTGCCCCGCTCGTGGCTCCGCTTGTTGCGCCCGTTCCGCCGGGAAGGCCGAGCCCACTGCCCGCGTTCTCTGCGGCGGCCTGCGCATTCAGCATTTCGACGAACCGCTTCCAGGCTGTGTTGTAGGCGTCGGAACCCACGATCTCGATGTCGGTCTCGCGAATCCGCTTGAGGAGGCGCTGGCGGAGGTCGTTGGCAAGCTTGCCCTTCTCGATACCGAGCGAGCGCTTGACGTTGGCCATGCGCTCGGGCGTCTTCTCCAGTTCGATGTCGTCCGTCTTGCTGTCAACGTAGAACTTGGCCATGCCTTCCGGAAGCTTCACCCAGCCGGTGGTCTGGCGAGGCTGGACTTTGTCCACCGCCTCTCGGACGACAGGGGCGAGACTGCGGATCGGCACCGGGCGGCCACTGTTGAACTTGCCCTGGTTGACCTTGGCGTCACGCATCGTGCTGTTGTCTACTGCAACCTCGCGGAACGGTCGGCCATTCTCGAGCGCCTTGTCCACCTTGGCCTGCTGGGTCGCATCCTTCACGAGCACGACGCTGAGAGTGGCCTTGGCTGGGTCAACAAACGCCTGGGGGTTCGCCTCCACCCACTTTTGGACCTCATCGTCGCTGACGGAGATGCCCTTGGTGAACAGCCGCTCTTGGGCGAGGTTGAATCGGATCTCGTCCCGGATCTGCGGATTGCCCATGCCCCGGGCCTGGTACTGCTGGACGAACTCGGGATTGAGCTTCTTCTGGAAGCCGACCTCGTCGTCCACTTGCTTGTCCGTCGGCATCACCCCCTCGTCCTTGGCCATTTGGAAGAGCGCCTTTCGGCTGATCAGGTCTTGCAGGGCCTGGAACGCGATGGTCTCGGCGACGGGGAGCTCGACGACCTCGCCCTGCACCACGACTCGGATCGTGGGCTTGGCGGCCATGTACTTGTTGAACTCGTCCAGGGTGATCTTTTCCGTGCCGACCACGGCGATGGACTTGTCGGCCTTGCTGCGGTTACAACCGACCAGCGAGACGGCGGAGAGCGCGGCGAGGGCGAGCAGGGATATTCGGAGAATTCTCATGGTTAGCTCGATGCTGTGGATTATGGGCAAGACTGCGAGACAGCCTTTGGGCTATCGCAGCCATAGCGGTAGAACGCTGGACTGGGCACAGACCGTGCCAGCGTGGACTTATGGGCCCGGTTCTTGCTCCTCGAGGGCGTTCTCGTCGGTGTTGAGCTCGACGGTGTCTTCAGGTTCGCGCGGGTCGTGTTGACGTTGACGCCGGTGCTTTTCCTCTCCGGTCGGCGGAGGGGCTTTCCAGGGCTGAATCGCTTGCACCCGGGCCAGTTCGTCCATCTCCTTATGCCACGCTGACTCCGTTCGCGTCCCTGAGCGACTTCCGCAGCCGCCCGACGGCCTGGTTATGAAGCTGATAGACCCTGCTCTCGCTCACACCAAGCACTCGGCCGATTTCTTTGAAGGTCAAGCCTTCGAAGTAGTAGAGCGCAATCACGAGCCGCTCGCGGTCCGGTAGAACGTCCACGCCGTCGGCGAGGAGCTTCCGCATCTCGCGGCCCTCGATCTCGTCCACGGGCGAAGCGTCTGCATCCACGATCATCTCGATGAACTGGACATGGTCCTCGCCGTCGCCCCGGGATCCGCCGACCATGTCGTCGAGGCTGAGCACGGTCGTCCGGGTGACCCGAACCCGCAGTTCTTCCACTTCTTGCACCGTGATCGCCATATAATCGGCGATCTCTTGGGTACCCGGTGCCACGCCGGTCTCGTGTTCGAGCGCCTGGCTGGCCCGCTCCATCGCCTTGAGCTTCTCCCGGATCGAGCGCGGAACCCAGTCCTCTTCCCGCAGGGACTCGAGGATCGCTCCCCGGATGAGGGCGATGGCATAGGTCTCAAACTTGACGTCGCGGCTGGGGTCGTACTGGTCGACGCTCTTGATCAGACCTACGACGCCCGAGCCAATGAGGTCCTCACGGTCGAGGCCGTTGGGAATGTTCGCCACGAGACGGCCGGCTGTGATCTTCACCAGGTACGAGTAGTGGTTGATGATCGCGTCGCGGGCGCGCCCGTCCTTATAGACCTTGAACTCGATCCAGCTCTTCTTTAGTTGCTCGGGCGACATTGGCATGGCTTCCTTTCCGGTTAGTTCGGGTCGGCCGAGGACTCGGGCACCCGACTAGAGGGCTCGATAGAACCCTGATTGACTCCAGAGACGTATGCGACCTCGCTAACGGCGCAATAGAGCTTTCCGACTATCCCGCCAATGACCAGCGCGATGGCGGATCGTAGCAGCACGGTGGCCGGCTCGACGTTCGCAAGGACGCCGACTGCGAGGGAGCAGGAGGCAAGGCCGAGCGCAAAGACGGAGGGAAGGGCCGGTTTGGCCTTCTTGCCTGGCGCGGGGTCTGCCACGGATCGCATTCTTGGTCTATTCCGCGTTTTCTGGAGGGATCACCGCAAAGGTTCCAGACTTCGCCGCCCTAGATCGGGATCGTGAGCCCGTCGTAGGCGAGCCGGATGCCGTCCGGGAGCCGGGCTTCGGCAGGCCCATGGTCAAACTCGTCGCAGAGGTGGGTGAAGTAGGTGGCCCTGGGAGCGAGCGACTGTGCGACTTCTATCGCCTTGTCGAGGTGGAAGTGGTTGGGATGGGGGCGGTGACGCACGGCGTCCAGCACCAAGTTGTCCAGTCCCTGCAGCCGCTCCCACACCTCCGCCGGGATCTCGCTGACATCGGTCACATAGGCAAAGCCGCCCACCCGCAGTGCGGCGACGTCCCAGGGCCCGTGCCGCACCCAGAGCACTTCGATGTCGAGCCCGCCGAGTTCCAAGCGGTCGGGAAGGTCGCGAAGGTCGAACCGGGGAACATAGATCCCGGGAGGAAACTCGCCAAAAGCGTACGGAAAGAGGCGCCGGATATCGGCTTGGTACTCGGGCGAGGTGTAGACCTTGACTGCCTCTCCGGTGGCAAGCGAAAAGGAGCGTAGGTCGTCCATGCCCATCACATGGTCCGCATGGGTGTGGGAGATGATCACCGCCTCGATCTCCGTGATTCCCGTCTTGAGGATTTGAAGCCGCATCTCAGGGGCGCAGTCCACGAGGACGTTTCCCGTCGGACCCTGGAGCATCAGCGAGCAACGGGTTCGGTGGTTTCGCGGGTCGGCCAAAAACGCCGGCGGGTATGTCCTCCCGAGCGACGGGACGCCGTTGCTGGTCCCCGAACCCAGGACGATGGCCCGTGGACTCACCCTTCGAAGCTCTTCTCGAGCACCTGGACCGCGACCAGGGTGCTGGGGATCTCGGCGTACTGGGCGATGCGTTCCAGGCAACGCGCGAAGTTACGCTCGGCCATCTCGTCCGTCACCGGGGTCTCCTGGAGCGCCGTCGCAACGGTCTCGACCGCCCAAAGCAGGAACCGGGCGCGGTTTTGTGGCAGCGATCGGGCCGGGGTCTCCGCGTACTTGCGGCTCAGCTGGTCATAGATCGCGTCCCAACTGCTCGTGGCCTTGACCTTGGTGCGGGCCCGCTCCAGAGCCTGCTCCTCGAGCTTGCGCCGCTCGGAGTCGCGCTTCTTCTCCGTCGCCCAGTCGTCGGGAGTGACGCCGTCGATCACGCGGAGGGTGAGCTTCTGTTCGAGAGCCTCTCCCAGGGTGTCCTCGATCAGCTTCCGGGTGAGCGGCAGTCGAAGGTGCCCGGCCAGCTCGGTGGACTCGAACGGGAGGCCCAGGACAAGCATGCCGTCCTCCACGGTGACGGGCTTGCTGGCGTTCAGCGCCGACCAGACTCCGACGCCGGTCACGCCGCGACGAATGTCCGGAAGGACTTCGCTCCAAACCGTATCGAGGTCGGGCATCCCGGAGATTATGGGCGATGGAGCGCGCCAGGGTCAGCCATGTCGGCCCGCTCTTGCTCAAACTGCACCAGCCGATCGCCGACAAACGCCATCGTGCCGGTCATTCCCTCGCCCATTGTGCTGAGCACGGGAAGGGCAACTTTGAACTCGTCTACGTGCCCTTCTGGGAAGCGCACGCGCGCGAAGTACCTGACGTCGTCCTCGTCAAATTGTTCGGGGTCCAAGATGGGCTTGCCGCTTCGATCCTCGCACACCACGCTCACGATGTACACGCCGGAGGCGAGCCTTGCCGCACCATCGTGCCGCCTGGTCACCCTGCGCATTCCCATCGCGATCCCGATGCTGATGAGCACGAGCCCGGCAACGAGGCCGACGATTGCGATCACGCCAATCGCCAAGAGGGTCGGCGGCCCGCCCAAGTTACGCAAGAGGGTGCCTCCAGCGATCCCGGACAGCATCACGAGGAACGAGACGAGGCTGAGCATCGCCCCGCCCACCACCAATTTGGCTACGCGGTCTTGCAATTCGCGGTCCCGCATGCCTCGATTGTGCCCGATCCTCGGGTACCTTGGTGCCGGGAACTCGGTCGCCCGTTTGCGTAGAATAGGGCCAGCAATGCCCCGATACCACCGGCTCGGCCAACTCCCGGCCAAGAAGCACGTCCAGTTCCGACAGCCCGACGGTTCGCTCTATGCCGAAGAGCTCTTCAGCACCCACGGCTTCAGCGACATGATGTCCACGATGTACCACATCAATCTGCCGACCACGGTCTGCGGGTGGGAAGACCTTGGCCCGGTCGCACCCAAGCTCTTGAAGGACGAGGCACTGCGCCACCGCCACTTGCGCACCGACCGACTAGGGCCGAAAGGCGACGCCATCACCGGCAGGCTGCCGCTGATGGCCAACAACGACGTCATCTGGAACCAGGTGCTGGTCGCCGAGCCGATGAAGGACTTCTACAAGAACGCCGAGGCGGACGAGGTTCTCTTCGTGCACGACGGCAAGGGAACGCTCCGGTCCAACTATGGAAAGGTTCCGTTCGGACCAGGCGACTATCTGGTCATTCCCCGGGGGACGATATGGCAGATCGAGTTCGACTCCTACCCCGTGCGGATGCTCGTAATCGAGAGCCACGGTCCGGTCGAGATCCCGAAGCGTTATAGAAACCAGTACGGACAGCTGCTCGAAGAGGCTCCCTATACCGAGCGGGACATCCACCCGCCCACGGAGCTGGAGACTGTGGAGGAGAAGGGCGAGTTCACCGTGGTGGTCAAGGCCCGCGGCCGGCAGACGGCGTATCGGTATCCGTTCCACCCGTTCGATATCGTGGGCTGGGACGGCTACGTCTATCCGTGGCGGTTCAATATCCTGGACTTCCAGCCGATCACGGGCAAACTTCACATGCCTCCGCCGATCCACCAGACCTTCCAAGGCCACAACTTTGTCGTGTGCTCGTTCTGCCCGAGGATGCTCGACTTCCACCCCGAGGCAATCGTGATCCCTTACAACCACTCGAACGTGGACTCGGACGAGGTGCTGTACTATTGTAACGACAAGTTCGGCTCTCGCAAGGGGATCGTCGAGGGCTCGATCACGCTCCACCCGCTGGGGATCCCGCACGGGCCGCAGCCAGGGGCGGTCGAGCGCTCTCTCGGCCACACGAAGACCGAGGAACTCGCCGTTATGCTCGACACCTTCTATCCGCTCTACCTCACCGAGAACGCCCTGGCGATCGAAGACCCGACGTACTGGGAGAGCTGGAAGGTCTAAGGGGCTTCGAAGTATCCCGCAACGCGGTCGGCGATGCGCCCGCCCGCACCTTGGTGGCTCTGAACGAGGGCTCGACCGGCCTCTCCCGCCTTCAGCCGTAGCGCGGGGTCTTCGAGCAATTGGGTGACGGTGTCGGCAAGCTCAGTCGGATCAGGCTCGCAGACGAGCGTCGCTCCCACATCGTCCGCCAGCCGTGCCACGTCGCGGAAGTTCGCCATGTTCGGCCCATGGACGACCGGCTTGCCGTGCGCCATAGGCTGGAGGATGTCTTGACCTCCAAGATCGTCGAACCCTCCCCCAACGATCACGACGTCGGCAACGCTGTAGACTTTTGCGAGTTCGCCGTACGTGTCCAGAACGACCGTATCGCCTTGGCCGCCCTCGCTACGCAGCCCTGGAGAACGCCCGATCCGACGCAGTTGTGCGGCAATCTCTTGGGCGCGCTCGATGTGGCGGGGAGCCCAGACGAGGGCCGCACCGTGAAGGCGGGGGTCAGACAACGCGTCTGAAACCAACGTCTCTTCCAGCTCGCTCCGGGTGGAACCCACCACGATGACCGGCGCACCGGGAGGGATTCCCAACGTCCCGCGCCACTCGGCCGGGTCTGCATCGAGGCCCACCAAAGCTTGGTCGAACTTCGTGTTCCCCAACACCTCGACCTGGCGCGCGCCGAGTGCGAGGAACCGTTCGCGGTCAGTCTCCGACTGGGCAAGCACGGCATCGAGGTACCGGAGCACTGGACGATAGACCAGACCCGCGAGCCAACGACGGGAGAAGGTGCGGTCGCCGATCCGCCCGTTCGCCACCATCGCCGGAATCCCCATTTGGCGCGCGGTCCAGAGGAAGTTCGGCCAGATCTCGGTCTCCATGACCACGATGACCGTCGGTTTCACGGCGAGCAGCGCCTTGAGGCAGAACCTGGGAACATCAATCGGGAAGTACACCAAACGGTCAAACAGCTCGCCCTTATGCTTCTCCGCCGCGCCGTGCCCGCTCGAAGTCGTGGTGCTCACGACGACCTCGGGCGGTGGATCCAGGGCGCGAAGAGCCCGCAAGAGTGGCTGGCAGGCCATGAACTCCCCGACCGAGACGGCGTGCACCCACACTCGCCGATGCGACCGTCCCAAAACGAACGGATAGGCGCCCTGGCGCTCGTTCCAGTCCACGGGCTCCTTTCGCCGCCGTGCCCGGACCGCCATCCAGACCGCCCAGATGGGAAGGGTCAGGACGAGGAGTACGTTGTAGAGGACGATCATCCGGCGCTCGGTACCGCGCCCAACAGCCTGTCCCGGCACTCGATGTACTTGGCGCGGGTCGCCTCTACGACATCTTCGGGCAGGCGCGGGCCTGGCGGTCGCTTGTCCCAGCCGGTCGCTGAGAGCCAGTCTCGTACAAACTGCTTGTCGAAGCTGGGCTGCGGCCCGCCCGGCTTCCAGAGCGAAGCCTCCCAGTACCGCGATGAGTCGGGGGTGAGGGCCTCGTCAATCCAGAGCAATTCGCCATCGGCAAATCCGAACTCGAGCTTGGTATCGGCAAGGATGAGGCCGACCGAGGCGGCGTGCCGACTCGCTTGCCTGTACACCTCGAGCGTCAAGTCGCGCAGACGCTCAGCGACATCGGAGCCGACGATTCCCACCATTTGGTCGAAGGAGAGGTTCTCGTCGTGCCCTGAGGTCGCCTTGGTTGCGGGCGAGAACACCGGTTCGGGGAGCCGGTCGCCGTCTGTGAGCCCGTGGGGCAGCCCCAGGCCCAGCCGATCCGAGTTCCCGGCTTGATACTCCTGGAAGAGCGATCCACAGATGTAGCCGCGGGCGACGCACTCGACCATCACAGGTACTGTCTTCCGCGCAACGGTCGTCCTTTCCCGGTACTCAGGCGGGAGCTGGGCAAGGGCGGCTGTCTCGACCTCCGGTTCGAGGAGTTGGGTCGGGACGATGCCCGCCAGCTTCCGGAACCAGAACCGCGAGACTTCCGTGAGAACAATGCCCTTCTCTGGAATCCCGTTCTCCATCACGACGTCGAAGGCCGAGATCCGGTCAGTGGCTACCAGCAGGAGGTTTCCATGGCTCTCGAAGACGTCACGAACCTTTCCCTGGGATACCAAGGGGAGGTCGAGACCGGCCTTCAAGAGGGCGCTCATCTCCCTGCATTCTGGCCTGATCGGGGCCGAGCGCGGTCAGGAAGGCCCTCACCGCCTCGCGGTACTGCCCAGGCTCGCGGAGCCGGCCGTCACCGTGGCTACCTTGGGAGATGGTCACCATGGTCGCATTCAAGCCAGCGGCTTCGAGCATGGCCTTGCGCGAGTCGGGCGGCACCAGCGGGTCGTTCTCCCCGAAGATGAGCAGGACAGGCTTGTCTTCTGTGGCCCGGAGTCCGTCCAGCGTCGAGATGTTCCCCGGCTTGAGGCCCATGAGACGGGCCCCAATCCAGTTCGCGGGCCGCATGAACGGAGCTAGTTTGCCATTGAGGAAGAACGACCACCAGCCTTCCGAGGCTTCGCTGAGCCGAGCGTACATCGAGTCTGCGATGAGGGCGTGGGCAAGATCCGGGTCTTGGGCAAGGGCCAGGCTGGCGGCGGCGGCCCCCATGCTGCTGCCGAACACAACGATACGTGCGCCAGGCTCTCGGCGTCGTACCTCGTCCACGCACGCGCGGATCTCGGCTTGCTCATTCACTCCAAACGTGACAGGCCCGCGGTCGCTTCCGCCGTGGCCGCGCAAGTCCGGCAAGAGCGAGCTTGCGCCGAGGGAATGAAACAGCGGCACCAGGGGCACGAACTCGGCCCGGTTCATCAGATAGCCGTGGACGCAGAGGACGACGACGTCGCCTTCGCCCTGTACCCACCATGCCTTGATCTTGCGTCCGTCGTTGGTCTTGAGTTCGACCGTCTCGCTGTCGTGGCCCAGCAGCCCAGGGTTGAGCACGACCGGCAGCTTGGGAGGCGCGATGCTCACCACGGCCACAAGCAGCATGACGAGCCAGTACAGCGCGACCGCCGATACGATCAAGACCAGGGCACTCCAAATCATCGTTGCGGGCTAGAATGGGCGCGGGCATCCATGTTCGCTCTGAACTTCTACTCCGAGATCTACGAGGAGTTACTCCGGTCAAACCGTAAAACCGCGACGGTTCGCCTCGGCGACAAGTCGGACAAGTATGCAGACGGCATGGTCGTGTGGATCACGGTCGGTCCTCGGTTTGGCCGCCGTACCAAGCTATACAGCGCGATCCTCGATCGGGTTGAGGTGAAACCCGTTTCCGAGCTCTCGCCGCGCGACATCGAGCGCGAAAATCCAGAGATGCGGATGCATGACGACATGATTGCCCTCCTCACCCGGATATACGGCGAGTTCGTCACACCTGCCCACCTCGTGACCGTCATCTACTTCTCGCGAATCGACGAGTAGAGGGAACAAGCGGCAAGATTCTCCGTAGTAGAGCACGTATCGTGTGGATAGCGGACTCGACGTGGGCTAGGGAGGTGGATCGTCGCTCCAGCGCTGAATACGGCGTGCCCGCCATTGTACTGATGGAGCGGGCGGGACTGGCCGTCTTTGAGGCCGTGAAGGGACTGGCCACGCCTGGCTCCAAAGTCACCGTGGTCTGCGGCTCGGGAAACAACGGAGGCGACGGCCATGTCGTTGCCCGGCTCTGCCTGGAGGCTGGGTACCAAGTCGAATGTATCTCGACGGCGGAGCCCGGAAACATGTCGCCCGAGTGCAGCCAGCAGATGTTGCAAGCCGAGGCACAGGGCGTCCGGCCCGTTCTCCACGGCGACCCCCGGTGGGCGCGTCGGCTTCAGTGCCTCGTTCAATCCGACCTGATCGTGGACGCAGTGCTGGGGATTGGCGCACAGGGCGAGGTGCGCGGCCCGGCCCGCGAGGCGATCGAGGCCATGAACCGGAGCGGCGTTCCCGTCCTCTCTGTTGACGTACCCAGTGGGATCGACGCCGACACGGGCCAAGAGCTCGGCGAGTCCGTCTGGGCCGTTGCGACAGTTACGTTTGGCATGCCCAAGCCGTTCCTGTTCCAAGGGACCGGGCTGGAGCACAGCGGCCACTGGATCGTCGCCGACATCGGCATTCCCTCTGACCTTCTCTCCACACCGACCTCCGCGAAACTGATTTGCCCGGTTCGGACCATGGGCAGTATCCCGGAGAGGCTCCGCTCGAGCCACAAGGGTTCGAACGGGCACGTGCTGATCGTGGCCGGCAGCGAGCCCTTGCGTGGCGCCGCGGTCCTGTGCGCACGAGCGGCGTTCCGCTCGGGCGCGGGAATGGTCACGGTGGCGAGCGTAGGGCCGGTGCTCGACGCAGTGATGGCCCAAGTGCCGGAGGCTTGCCTGTTGCCCCTCGAGACTGAAGACGGAGCCATAGCACGATCCTCCGCCGAACGGGTGATCGCAGACCAGCACAGGTACTCTGCCGCAGTCTTTGGGCCGGGCCTGACCCATGGCGATACGGTGCGAGAGACCCTCGCCAGCATCTGGAGCCGGTGGGAGACCCCTTCCTGCATTGATGCCGATGCCCTGAACGCGGTGGCGTGCGGCGTGCCGTTGCCGCCCTGTGCCTGTGTGCTCACCCCTCACCCGGGCGAGATGTCGCGGATCGTCGGTGCGAGCGTTGGCGATATCCAGTCAGACCGGTTTGCCGCAGTTACCGCAGCCGTACGCCAGACGGGAATGACCGTCGTTCTCAAGGGCGCGTACAGCATCTTGGGCAGCCCTGACGAGCCTCTCGTGGTGAACACCACCGGCAATCCCGGCATGGCATCGGCAGGAATGGGAGACGTGCTGTCTGGAGTCACCGCAGCGCTCTTAGGCCAGGGCCTTGCCCCTGCCGATGCTGGCTTGTGTGCCATGTATTGGCACGGGTACGCCGGAGACATCTGCGCGGAACGACTTGCACCGATCGGGTTTACGGCGAGCGACGTCGCGGACGCGCTGCCTGTCGCGCGGGCTAAACTGACCGAGTGCGCAGGGTCCTAGCCCCGCTACTCCTCTCTCTCGTCGCGCCGCGTTGCCTCGCTCAGGGCACCACCGTTCGGCTCGATTTCGGAAGCGAGGGCGAGCGCGAGGTCTACGTCGCAAAGCCGGGCGACCTTGATTCCGCCACCGCCGTGACCTCGCCGACTGAGAAGTCGGCCGAGATCAAGGTCACGGAAGGCAAAGACCTGCTTGTGGTCGTGCTCGACCGCGGTTCTGGCGTTTGTGTCGCAAGATCCGCATCGGCGGTCCTCAAGGACAAATCATGGAAGCTGGGCACGAAGGACGAGAAGCGGGCGGCCACGGTCGAGGTCGTGGTCACGTACGGACGGCGCACCTTGGACGAGGGCTTCGTCAGGCTCGAGACCAAGGGCGAGGTGCGAGAGCGCCTCTTGTCGGTCGCAGACAAGGGCAAGGCGTCGTTTCGGTTTGTCCCTACGGGGGAAGGCACGGTCACCGTCCGGTACCGCGGTTCGGACGGGAAGGACGCGACGGAAACCAAGAAGATTTCAGTAGTGGACGGCCCGGACGCGGCCGCGTTCACCGTCTCGCTTGCCAAGGCGGCGGCGAGCTCTCCCGAAGATCCCTCGCTTCCGCCGCCCAGGGCTCCCGAACAATCCATGGGCAGCAGGATCGCAGGCATCTTGGTCGGGCTCGGCGTGATTGGGGCCGCGCTGTGGGGCATCATGTTTTTCCTCAAGAAGAACCGAGAGCAAGTCGAGAAGGCACTCACTTCCGCCGGAATCGTTCCCGTGGACACCGGGACGGACACCGATACTGCGGCGTCCGCCGTACCAGAGCCGAGAAAGAAGATCGAGATCGTCATGGACGACCCCGGCCCGGCCTCGGCACCGGCCGCACCGCCGGCCACGACCCATGTGCCCAACCCGCGGCTGGTGGCCATTGACGGCTCTGTCCACCTTTTGGCGGGCGAAGAGAAGTCTGTCGGCCGGGACGAGGGCGCAGACATCGCCTTGGCTTCCGAGTCGTCCGTCTCCCGTACCCACGCGAAGCTCGTGCCGAGCGGAGACGGATATGCCTTGGAAGACCTTGGGAGCTCGAACGGCACCTACGTCAACGGTTCCAAGATCAGCGCCCCGACCCAACTGAGGCGCGGAGACATCGTTCAGTTTGCCGGGGCGCGCTTCACGTACGAGGAATGAGATGGGATCGGTTCTAGCGCGCGCGTTTGTCTGTGGCGTCGCCGGCGCCCTCGCGTGGCTCGTCACCGAGCCAGGCTTTGGCGACAGCCTCGGCTCGGCAGATTGGGCGCGGCAAGAGCTCTGGATGCTGCTTGCCCTCGGGGGATTGGTGGGGGCGGCCAGTGGTCTTCTCGCGGGACTCCAGCGAGGCGGTAAGTACAACGTTACGGTCTCGATCGCGCTCGGCCTGGTGTTGGGAGCGATCGGGGCAACGTTTGCCCACGGGCCGGCGTCTGCGCTCTTTTCCGCACTCGGCGGGAGCGCAGTAGGCAACCCTGTCCAGAACATCGTCCCTCGCACGGCAGCGTTCCTCCCTCTAGGGGGCTTGCTCGGCCTCGCAGTTGGAGCATCGCAACGGGCCTTGCGCCCGGCGATCGCCGGCTTGGTCGGGGGCTTGATCGCGGCATTTGCCACCGGCGCGGTCTTCGACCTCGTCAGCGCGTCCCTGGCCTCCGCCAAGGTTTTGTCGTCCTCGCCCGGCACGACCGTAGAAACCGGCTCGCCTGGACGGGCCTTGATGTGCCTCGGGTTGGGTCTAGGGGTCGGTCTCTTCACCGGGATCGCGGACCGAGTCTCCCGCCGGGCATGGATCCGGCTTGTGTTGGGGAGGAACGAGGGCCGCGACTGGCCCTTGGATTCGGCCGCGACGATGATCGGACGGGACGAGCGTGCCCATGTCCCCGTGTTCTCCGATCCCAACCTTGCCGCACTCGCCGCTGTGATCGAGCGTAAATCGGGTCGTTACGTGCTGGTGGATCCTGGAACGCAGATTGGAGTGGGTCACAACGGGGTCCGCGTTGCCTCGGCGGAACTGCGCCCGGGAGACACGATCCAGATCGGCACCCTCCAGTTCGAGTTTCATACTCGTGGTGCGCAAGCGCTTCGTGCGCCCGTCCTAGGGGGGGCACCCATTGTGCCAGGCCCGGCCACGACGATCGCCACCCCTCCGATGGCGACCGGAGATCCGACCGTCGCGGTCGCACACGCCCGTACGCTGAGTCCCGGCTCGTCGCTTGTCGTGGCATCGGGCCCAATGGCGGGCACGCGGGTTCCGGTAGACCGGCTGATCGAGATCGGTCGGGAGGGATCAGGGTTCGCCCTTCCGCTCGACCCGCAGGCATCGCGCAAGCACTGTCTCGTCGAGCCCTCGCCGGCAGGAATCGCGTTCTCGGACCTCGGGAGCACGAACGGCACCCTCGTGAACGGCATGCGCCGGGAGAGCGGAGTGTTGCAGCCGGGAGACACCCTGCAGATTGGGTCAACGACGTTCCGAGTGGAGCAGGCGTCACAATAGAGAGATGGATCGAACTCAGGCGGTAGGCCAGCAGCGGACTGAGGCGTGGACGCCGGGCGAGCGCCAAGGGCTCTCCATTGAGATCGTTCCTTCGCGTGTGGCCACGATGGCGAACGGTCCGGCCCGCGAACGTTTCCTGATCGAGATCGGCGCACCGAGCGAGCCTACTTTGCCTGGTCTCTCGGCAAGCGGGCCGCGGACGCCGCTCAACCTTTGCCTCGTGATCGACCGGTCTGGGTCGATGGAGGGCGCCCCCCTCGACTATGCAAAGCAAGCGTGCGCTCACGTCGTGGACATGCTTGGGCCCGAAGACGTCCTCAGTATCGTTGCCTTCGACGAGACGGTCGAGGTGATCATGGCACCCCAACGTCTCACCGACCGACAGCGAGTGAAGGACGGGATCGCTCAACTGGCGCCTGGATATACGACCAACCTTTCGGACGGAATCCTGGTCGCTCGCCAGCAGGTGACACAGTTCATCGAGCAACGCCGTGCCTCACGCATGGTGGTCCTGAGCGACGGCGAGCCGACCGCAGGGGTGAAGGAATATGGCGCTCTCGTGGATCTGGCCGGGCAGACCAAGTCGAACGGCATTACAATGACATTCCTCGGGTTTGGGCCGGACTACAACGAAGAACTCCTTGCCGGAATGGCGAAGCGGGCGGGCGGCAACTACTACTACATCTCGGAACCGCACTTGATCCCTGAGGTGTTCCGGGCCGAGTTGCAGAAGCTCGTCTCAGTCTCAGCGACCCGGCTCAAACTGACCATGCGGTTGAGCCGATGGGTAAACCTGAAGGGACTAAGCGGCGAGGCGACGGTGCCGGAAGGTCGAGAGTTCTTGCTCGATCTGCCCGACCTTGAGCGCGGCGCGATCATGCAGCAGGTCGTTGACCTGGAGTTTCCTAACCATCCGGTGGGACATTATCGCGTCGCAGGAGGGCGGCTGGAGTACAGCGACGCATCCGGCGGAGACGAGTCTGTCGCGCTCGACTTTGTGATGGAGTTCACCGCGGACGCCGCGCGCTACTCCTCTCCTGCAGACCCGAGGGTGGAGCAGGCGCACGAGGTCTCGGCGGCGTCGCGGGCAATCGAAAGGACGGTGATGGGCCTCAAGAGCAACGAGATCACGCAGGCGGTTGCGCTGGCGGACCTGCAGAAAACCCAGGCTATGCTCTCCTCGCAGGGTCGCTTGCAAGAGGCGGCAGAGGTCACACAGGCGATCCGCGCGATCCAAGGTGGCAACGTCGGTGGAGCAGAGAAGACGCTGATGGGTACAGTCGTGAACCTGGACCAGGGCAAAAAGTAGGTTCGCAGGCCCCCCGATTAGCTTGTTGCAATTTCTGGACTTCGTTGCTGTTCTTCGCGTAAGCGACGGATACTGCTCCTCGAACCAATGCTGTTGATCTTCGCTGGGTGCCCCGGTGGCGAACCTGCCAAAAGGCAGGTCGACGACGGACAGTGAGCCAAAAAGTTCATGGCGGAACAGCTGCTCCTGAGGTGCTCTGAGTTATAAAAAAATCGAGTTGGGCCACAGCAGCGTAATGCGCTTCGCAAGCGTCGGTACCGATGTACGTACTAAGATGATAGCGAGGGCCTCACGAAGAGCCGAGTAACGATGATCGCGTGCCTTTCCCTCAAGGCTAAGGCAGGAGACTTTGTACTTTACGATGTCGCCGCGAAAAACTAATCATCTACCGAAGATGCAGATACTGGCTAGATCGCTCGTAGGGGGGCGGTAGGGGTGAAAGAGTGCGTCGTATGCGTCATGATCCTGGATCCAAAAAGGCGAAAGCAGCGCCCTGCCCCGACAGCAGGAATCTATACGTCGAGTTTGAGGGGGAGGAGACCGTTTTCCAGGTCTGCGCGGGCCGTGCCACCCGCCACTGCAGTGTGACCTACCCTGCACTTTCTTCGTCAAAGAAGTGATGACCACGTTGTTTGCCTCCGCATTGCTCGCGCCTGCGACCTTGGCCGCTCCGGCCGACCACAAGATTGTCGCCGTTTCGCTCTTCAAGAACGGCTACGCCGTGATCACGCGGGTCTCCGATGTCACCGGCATCGCCGAGACCGAGATCCCTGCCCCTGATGCCGTGCTCGGCACATTCTGGTTCGGCACTTCCACGGGCACCACCCTTACCGAGGCCCGGATCGCTAGTGTCGCCAAGGAAGTCGAGATCACCCTTGGCACGCTCGAATCCGTTCTCGCGGCAAACGTGGGGAGGACCGTCACGGTGGAAACCCTGCAGTCCAGACCGAACCAGGTCACCGAAGTAACCGGGAAGATCAAGTCGTTCTCGGCGCAGTTCCTGTTGCTCGAGTTGGTAGGAGGGAAAGTCGTGGCGATGAACCCGGCCACAGTAGTCCGCATTGTCGCTGACGGCGAGCTCCGGTACACGACAAAGTCGGCGTCATTTGCGAAGACTTTGAAGGTGATTACACGTGGGGACGGCAAGGTTTTTACGCTTGCGATGCAGAGAGGGATGACTTGGTCTCCTTCGTACCAAGTGGACATCACTGACGAAAAGACGCTGCAGTTTAGGTCGAAGGCTGTGATACTCAACGACCTCGAAGATTTCTCCGACGTGGATGTACGGCTCATCACTGGATTTCCCAGCATCAAGTATCTGGGAGCCCTCGATCCGTTCACCCTTGGCGCCAGTGCCCAGATGTTTGGCGGCGGATTGCCATCGGGAGGCCTTGGTGGTGGGGTCGCCAACATGGGCCAAGTCGCAGGGAAGGCTAGTGGGGACGAAGTTTCCTTTGGAAACTTCGACTCTACGGGTACCGGGCAGCAATTGGAGGATCTCTTCTTCTACACTGTTCCCGGTGTCCAGATGAAGCGGGGAGACCGGCTTTACCGGCCACTGTTTCAAAGTGGGGCTGAGTACAAGCACATCTACAAGATAAATTTGTCGGACCGCTCGGACAGCTACACCCGCCAGTCCGGATCCTACGGCGGAACTCGTGAGGATCCCGTGGAAGCGATCCACGTCATCGAGTTCCGCAACACGTCAGGACAACCTCTCACCACTGCCCCTGCCTTGGTGATGAAGTCAGGCGAGGTGATCGGCCAAGACGAAATCCGTTACACCCCGACAGGCGACACCGTCGAACTCAAGGTCGGCAAGGCCTTAGAAATTCAATCCGACGAGATCGAAGAACAGCTGGAGCGCGTGCGGGGCTTCATCAAGGACCGCCACGGGAACGACCGGCAGGACCTGATCACGGTGAAGGCGACGGTAACCGTCGTAAACCGCAAACCGAAGGCGGTAGCCGTGCGCGTCTCCAAGTCCACGTTCGGCGAGTTGCTCCACGCGGACAATGGTGGCAAGGGCGTCACGGTTCCGTCAGGATTGGGCTCCGCCAACCCGGGCCTGAAGATCGAGTGGAACATGAACTTCAAGCCAGGTGAGAGGAAGACACTCACTTTCACGTACACAATTCTAGTTCCACCAATCGGTTAGGGCGATATCACCGGCAAGGGACGCGCCAGGCGTGCCGTGACGGCACTCGCCATCACCGCATACCCTGCATTGCGGCAATGGATATCGCCTTCGCCGATCCAGGTGTACTCGAGCTCATGCCCGACAAAGTCGGTAAAGGAGCTGGCATATGAGATCCGAATCCTCTTGGCCTCGATGAAGAGCATGTGGTTCAGCCGCGGGATCGCATAGGCCGAGATCCGATCCTCGGCAGAGCCGGGGAACGCGGCGTAGGGGTTGTAATAGCCCGCGAGCACGATCTTTGCTAGTGGCAGTCGGTTTCGCACGACAGCAAGCGCTTGGCGCACGTTGGGCCGAGCGGCGTTGATCGCGGTGTCTGCGATCGCCTGCTGTTCTGTGAATGGCTTGGCGAGGAACGTTGAGTCGAGCAGGTCGAGCAAGTCGTTGCCACCGATGTCCAGCGTCACGGTCTCAACGATGCGCCCCGCCGCCTGGTGCGAAGCGACTCGGTCAAGGAAGGTCTGCGATTGGCTCTTCCGGAAGAACAGGGGATAGTTCGTGTTCAGGATTGCGCCGATCTCGCTCGTATTGAAAAAGCTGGCGCTGGTTTCGCCAGGGATGGAGAGGTTGGTGAGGACGGGTCGCGTGCCTTGCTGGGCGCCGAGCCAGTCGGCCGTGCCCCGGACATAGCCCTTGTCCCCTTCGCTCGGAGTCACATTGTCCGGCTGGTATCCCCATCCCAGAGAGTCTCCTAGCGCGACATAGACCTTGGGCTGGGAGAGCGCCACCGCGGCCAGAGCGAGGAGCACGAGCGCGGCGAAGATACGGCGGGCCATGAGGCATTGTAGTCGCTCGGTCATGGCTCGGGGCCAGGTGAACTCACCGGGAACGACGCCAATCGGTACATGAGGGGCATATACTGGAGCCATGGTCATGTCCGTTGTGGCACTCATGGTCGCGCAAGCCGTCGAGCCTACGGCCACGAACTTCAGCGAATGGTTGAAGTTCGTCCAGCCCGACCGTCAAGAGCAGGCGTACAAGGAGATTGACTGGCGAACCAGTCTTGCGGCTGCGATCCCGGAAGCGAGGCAACTGGGTCGTCCCATCCTGCTGTGGACCATGAACGGGCACCCTCTCGGCTGCACGTGAAACAACGGCGTCCGTGGACGCCAGTTGGTCTGGTCAGACCCTGAAGTCAAGCGACTGAGTAAGGAGTTCGTCACGGTGGCGGACGAGGCCTATGGGCTCTACCCCGAGAACCCGCAGCACCTGGAGCGGGCAAAGGGCCGAGCGGACCACGAGTTTTTCCACCGCTTCGGCGCCCAGATGCCGTCGGGGGACTGGAACCACAAAGGCACGAAGCAAGGCATCTACATGATGGGTCCGGACGCCGAGTTCCTCGAGGGCCGGTTCGCGGCGAGCGGTGAGGCGGCGGACATTCACGCCCGCCTCGTCCGTGCGCTCGAAAGGTGGGAGGATCTGAAGCGGTCGAAGGGCTACGCCAACAAGGCGATCCAGCCCAAGCCTTGGTCGCCTCCACCCGGGGTCGAGGGCGAGTTGGTGTTGCGGGTCAACCTCCGCGACCTGCCGCGAGGACCTGGCGACCAGAGCGGCTCGCGGCTGCACGAGATCCCAACTTCGGGGATGTGGCTTGACTTTGTCAAGTGGGCATGGAACGAGAACTGGGTTGCGATCGAGCGGTCGGCCGCACTTGTGCCCCGAGGCGATGCGGTCCAGCAGGTGGACCAGGCGCTCGTGCGGAGAGTCGTGCGCGAGGTCATGGTGGACAATGTCCGTGGCCAGGCTCCCGAGTGGCGCGAGAGCGAGGTCAAGTCAGCACGGCTCGAGATGTGGAAGCTGGAGGAAGGCAAGTTCGCCTATCGCGGTTCGTTCTCCGCCGAGGCAGGCTCTCGTGGGTATGACGCGAAAATGTACGGAGAAGGAGCCTGGGACGGAACTAAGTTCACCTCTCTGGACATCGTTGCGATCGGCATGCGGCGTGGGATCGCCCAGTTCAACCAAAGGGAGAACGACCCTGGACCGGCCCCTATGGGCGTGACTCTCAGCCTGACCCGGCAGTAATGTAAGGCTCGCGAAAGTCGCTCGGGCGCATCCCTTTGCGCCACTTGCCGAAGCCGAACGGGCTCGGCTCGTAGGAGCCCCATAGCCCGGAGTCAGCCGCTGTCGGCACGGTTGTGTTGGTAAGCCAGTACGTCGCGTTCACAAGGAGTCGGCGGAAGTGAGGATCGAGCAAGTCGGTGGCCGCCCCCATTGTCGTCGTGAAGACTCGTTGCCCAGGCACGGGCTCCCGGATCCAGGCAACCGGCATGGCCGGGTCGTTCAGCGACCGATGCACGTCACGAGAGTCGGCCTTCGAGCCACTGGCCGCGGGCATGGATCGCATCATGCCAGACACGACTTCGCCTCGGATCAGAACGCTCGCGTCAGAAGGCGGGTGGGCCTCATAGACGTCGGTGGTGACGAAGACCTCGCCCACCGCATTCAGGACGGGGTGGCTCGCTACGGGCCTGCCCAAGGTTGCTTGCGTACCATGGTCGCCCCAGTGCGAGACCCAAGTCTCTCCCAGCACCTGCCTCCCAAAGCCCCCAGGCCAGGCAGAGCTTCTCCAATTGAACCGCTCGAACCGGCCCGAGAGCCCGTCAAACGCGTGAGTGCTGGTACGAATTCCAAGGAAGGGGCGTCCGCTCGCCTGGTAGTCCGCGAAGTGCTTCATCTGGGCATCGGGCCATTTCCTGAATCGGAGCATCATGATGCAAAGGTCGGCGTCGTCCAGTATTGCGAGTCCGGGTTGGTTGTCCTGCCGGTCGGGGTTGATCGTGCCGTCCGCGTCGAGCGAGAAGAGAACTGTACAGGTAAACCCATGACGAAAAGCGAGGATCTTTGCCAACTGCGGCAGGGCCTCCTCTGAGCGGTACTCCTCGTCCCCGGCGAGCAGTACGACCTTTTTGCCGAGGCATGGTCCTGCCGTTCCTTGAAAGACGAGAAGGTCGTCCTGGGGGGGGACGGTCGCGATCGACAAGAGCACGGAGAGCGCCCCGAGCGTCATTTCTCACACACGAGGCGGAACCCGACGAACCAGCCGTCCGAGAGCCACCATCGTGACTTGGGCAACTGGGGATCGGTCTCCTGCCACGACTTGTCGAAGTAGCGGTGCATGGTCGGCGAGAGGTCCTTGGCCTCGGTGAGGATGTCGCCTCCGCACAAGACCGGCTTGCCTTCCGGATCCATCGCCCACTCGCCGGTGTTAGCGAGCATGTCGTAGAGCCCGAGAGGGTTCGGTTCGAGCTTGCCGACGGGGTGGGTGACGTAATCACTGTTGGCCGAGAACCACTCGTACTTTTTGGCCTTCTCCTCGTTCATCGGCCCGTCCCAGCCTGCGCTCGCGGCAAGCTGCCATTCCGCCATAGTGGGCAGGCGGTACTGCTTGCCGGTCGCCTTGCTCAGCCAGCGACAGAACATCTCGACATTGGTGTGCGAGACATTGATGACCGGAAAGCCATTGTGCCCCCAGCCCAGGTCTGGGAGGATGTAGCTGCGCGAGGGCCGGGCGACCGCGTCGGGCTCGAACTTCGTCTGGTCGTACGGCGGGCTCGGCGGGCCGCTGAGCAGGAACGTGTCAAACAGCTCCCACGTAGCCTCCGTCGTCGCGATCTCGACCTCCGTCGTCTCGATCTCCTTGCCCAAGACCGTGATCTTGCCCGCGGGCAAGGTCACCATTGTGAACTCGACGGTCGTCCCCGGCACCTTGTGCACGGTGGGGCCTTGTTGCGAAGCGAGCATCAGGGCAAGTGCAGAAATCAATACTCTCTGTCCGTGACCCGGCCCGGTGCGGGCTGCGGGTACCTTCCGTCGTCGCCAGGCATCACCGGAGCCGGGCCGTCGTAGTCCATGTCGGCAAGGGTGGGCGCGAGTTCCTGATCGCTGGCCAGCATCTCGTCGAAGGTGACGAGCTGGCCCGTGTGGGCCGCCATCCTTCCCATGTTGGTGACCACACACGTGTGGACGCTTCTCACAACCTCGTTGTGGGGCTTGCCGTCACGCACCGCCTCGATCAGCACCTCCCATTCGTTCTGGTATGGGTTCGACTTGTCGGTGCTCTGCCACACCAAGCTGGAGGGATCCATGCTTTGGCCGGAGTGGATGGCTTGGGGCCCCCCAAAGTCGCCCGACCGTGCCGCCACGCCGAGGCCCTTCGTGCCGTGGACATAGCTTGCATAGACCCCATGGGCGCCCTCCATGCACCTTCCGTCGAAGAAGAACTTTGTACCGTCATCAAACGTGTACTCGACCGCGTAGGAGTCAAAGTTCTGGTCCACAAACGACTCGCCGTCGGGATTGGCGCGGTAGTGCCTGCCGCCGAGTGCTTGCGCGTGGACCGGTAGCGATCCCTTCATCCAGCAAAGGTGGTCGATGTGGTGGATGTAGAAGTCGGCGAACATCCCGCCGCTGGCCCAGAGGAAGCTGTGGAATCGCCGGATCTGGAACTCGACCTCGCCCATCCCCGGCTTCCTGGCGACGGATTGAGACGCTGCGACCGGTCCATGCATCCGATAGCCGCGCATGTAGAGAATGTCCCCGAGCATGCCGTCCTCGATGCGCTTGGCTAGCTCCTGGAGTCCGACGGTATGGCGCGACATCAAGCCGACCCCGACCTTGAGCCCGGCTGCTTCGGCCTTGGCCGAGAGCTCGATCATTCTCCGGCTTGTCGGTCCGTCTACCGTGACCGGCTTCTCCATGAAGACGTGCAGCTTCTTTTGGATCGCATAGTCAAAGTGGATCCAGCGGAACGCGGGCGGCGTGGTGAGGATGACGATGTCGCCCGGGCGGAGCGCGTCCATCGCCTTCTTGTAACTGTCGAAGCCGACGAACCTGCGGTCGGCGGGCACGTCCATCTTCTCGGCTAGCCCGCCGACCAGGTTGTCGTAGCTCGACTGGAGCCGATCTTCGAAGACATCGGCCATGGCGACCAATTTGACGGGCCCACGTTGAACGCTGAGCGCGTTCGCAGCCGCGCCGCTTCCCCGTCCGCCGCACCCCACGAGAGCGACTTGGATCGTGTCGTCTACCGCCGTGTGGACTCCGGCCAAGCCGACCTTGGGCAACATCGTGGCGAGTGCCACTCCTCCCGTTGCCTTCAGGACGTCCCTTCGCGACTGGTTGTTCACACTTCGCATATTGATTGCCTACGGTGTGGATTATGACGCGCAAGCGATCCCAACGGGCTCAACGCTAGAGCCCAAGCCGCGGCCAGAGGGCGTCAATCTTCTCGCGAACGTCAGGCGCCATCTCGATCAGCTTGGGAAAGTCCCGAGTGAAGCCCGACTCGCCCGGCCATTTCTCGGTGCAGTCGAACCCGACCTTGCCGCCGAAACCCTCGACTTGCGCAGCGTGGTCGAGTTGGTCTACCGGCCCTCGGGAGTGGAGCGTGTCTCGTCCAGGGTCACAGTTTGCGCCGATCCGGAAGAGCACTTCGCCGATGTCGTGGACGTTGGTTCCCTCGTCAAAAACGAACACAAACTTGGTAAAGGCCAGCCCGCCCAGCCCCCAAATCGCGTTCATGGCCTTGTAGGCGTGGCCGGGGTACTTCTTTCGCACCGAAACAAAGGCGACATTGTGGAAGCACGCCTCCACCGGGAGGTTCATGTCTACGATCTCCGGGACAGTGAGCTGGATGAGCGGCAGGAAGATCCGTTCGACCGCCTTGCCCATCCATCCGTCTTCCATGGGAGGCTGACCGACGATCGTCGCCGGCCAGACCGGCCGCTCCCTCATCGTCACGCAGTGGACGCGGAACACGGGGAAGTCAGCAGCGAGGGAGTAGTAGCCCGTATGGTCTCCGAACGGGCCCTCGAGCCGTCTTTCGGCCGGATCCACGGTTCCCTCCAGAACGATCTCACAGTCGGCAGGCACTTCGACGTCGAGCGTTTTGCACCGTATGGTGGAAACCCGTTCCCGGCGGAGGAACCCGCAAAAGAGAAGTTCGTCGATCCCGGGCGGGAGAGGCGAGATCGCGCCAAAGGCCAGGGCGGGGTCCCCACCCAGGCAGACTGCGACCTCCAACGGGCGCCGCGACTCTTCCATGTGTCGCTGGCCGGTCTTGTGCATCTGCCAGTGCATCCCGCACTCGTCTTTGCCCTGAATCTGGACGCGATACATGCCTACGTTTCGCTTACCGGTCGTAGGGTCATGGGTGAAGACCAGCGGCAGCGTGACATAGGGCCCGCCGTCCTCCGGCCAACAGGTCAGGGCCGGAAAGTCCGTGAGGTCGAACTCTCCTTGTTGCAAAACCCGCTCTTGGCAGAGGGCTCGGCTGGCCGAGCGCGGCGGTGCGCTCGCGACCTCGCGCAAGAGGCCGGGGAGTAGTTTCAGCGCTTCGATCGGGCCTCGCGGCACCTCGGGCTTGAGGAGGCCGCGAAGGCGATCGGCATGCTCTTCATAGTCCTCTACGCCAAGCGCCATGGACATTCTCTTGCGCGAGCCGTAGGTGTTGATCGCGACCGGCATGCCGAACTCCCGACTCGGAGCAGCGGCCGGTGGGTGGATGCTCGGTTGCCCCATCACCGCGCTCTTTGGATCCGGAGTCCCCAGGCGCGGTGTGCGGCCGACGGGCTTCTCGATCAAGAGCGCGGGGCCGCCGGACTTCATGACCCGGTCTGCAACCTCCGTGATTTCGAGATAAGGGCTGAGCGGCTCGGCGATCCGCTTCAACTCGCCGGCGGACTGCAATGCGTCCAGAAAGTCTTGGAAGTCGCGGTACGCCATGTGCCTTGTTCTACGGAAGGGCGCGGCCAGCGCCCGCACGGGACTCGAAGTTACCGCCCACGGGCCCGAGAAGTCCTGCCGAACGCCGGGACTCGGTACAACTAGCCCATGACCACGGCCATCTTCTTTGCCGCCATCGCCCTCGGCCAGGCCCAGCTCGCTGATGCACCGCTGACCAGGATCGCCTTTGGCTCTTGCATGAGCCAGCAACTCGACCAGCCGATTTGGGACTCCGTCAACGCCCTACGCCCCGAACTGTTCCTTTTCTTGGGTGACAACATCTATGCCGATATTTCCGGGACCGGCACGATGAAGGAGGAGTACGCCAAGCTCGCGGCCAAACCCGGCTATCGTGTACTCAAGGCCACCACCCCGATATTGGCCACGTGGGACGACCACGACTACGGCATGAACGACGGAGGGGCCGAGTACGAATGGAAGCAGGCGGCCCGCACCGAGTTCTGTGACTTCTTCGGTGTCTCGCCAGACTCGCCTCGTCGCACAAGGGAAGGCATCTACGACTCGGTGGTCGTCGGGCCGGTCGGGAGACGTGTGCAGGTGATCCTCCTAGACACCCGCTGGGCGAGGAGCCCGTTGAAAGAGAAGGAGCCGGGCGACACGAGGCCGGGCAGGTACGTCCCCGACGACCGCCCCGGCTTGACCATGTTGGGCGACGAACAGTGGCAGTGGTTTCGTGCCGAGCTGCGGAAGCCGGCTGAGATCCGCCTCGTTTGCAGCTCCGTTCAAGTGGTGCCCGAGGATCACCTTTGGGAGAAGTGGGGCAACTTTCCGCAAGAACGGTCGCGACTGTTTCGCGAGATAGCGGATGCGAAGGCTGGTGGTGTCGTGTTTCTCAGTGGCGACCGGCACCTAGCGGAGATTTCCGTGGCGGACGCGGGAATCGGATACCCGGTCTTTGACGTCACATCCTCCGGCATGAACCTGACGGCGAAGCAATGGCGGCCCCAGGAGACGAACCGCTACCGCGTCGCCTCGATGAACTACGGCGACAACTTCGGGACGATCATGGTGGAGTGGGAGAGGGCAGACCCGGTCGTCCGGCTCCAGATTCGCGACCTCGACGGCGCTGTGGTCTTGCAGCAGGCCGTTCGGCTGAGCTGGCTGCAACCTGGGTTCATCAGAGCAGGCTGATGGTCGGCAGACGCCACGGAGTGCCGCCGTATGGGATCGTCGTCGTCCATGGTGGGCCCGGCGCGCCCGGATCGGCATACGGGATCGCCGCCGGATTGGGGTCGGCCCTGGAGCCTTTCCAAACGGCGGACTCCCTGGACGGACAGGTGCAGGAACTCGCCGCGACTTTGAGGACGGAAATCGCTGCCCCGGCTGCCCTCGTAGGGCACTCGTGGGGGGCGATGCTGGCGCTATTGACCGCCGCTGAGGCACCAGACCTGGTTCGGACCGTCGTGCTCGTCGGAAGCGGGGGGTTCTCGGCAGACGCCTACGTGCGGACTGCCGAAAACCGAATGGGGCGGCTCTCCCTGGAGGATCGCGAGCGTGCACTCGCCCTCAAAACGAAGCTGAGGAGCAAGTCCGCGGCTGCCCTGCCGGACGACGTATTGGAGTACTGCCGGCTGATCGCGGAGGCTGACGGGTACGACGTGGACCCTTCGATCGGGGAGCCATCGGTTGAGTTTCAGTACGAGATCAACCAAAAGGTGTGGGCGACTGCGGCAGCGATCCGCGAATCGGGCGAGCTGCTGGAGCGGATTGCCTCGGTACGGTGCCCGGTTGTCGCGATCCATGGCGACCATGACCCTCATCCTGCCGATACGGTCTCCGAGCCCCTCTCCTCCATGCTCACCGACTTCACAATGGTTATTCTGGAGCGGTGCGGCCACGAGCCTTGGAAGGAGCGGTATGCCAGGCTCCCGTTCTTCGAGGCGCTCCGAGCGGCCTTACTCCTCTAGGGACGCCTCACCGGCAGCGACGGTGTTGGCAAGGAGCGATGCGACGGTCATGGGCCCAACGCCGCCGGGGACAGGGCTGATCCACGATGCGACTTCGACACAGGATTCCCAATGACAGTCTCCGACGTCCTTGACCCTGCCAGGAACCTTGTTGAAACCCGCGTCGAGGACGACGGCCCCCCGTTTCAGCCACTCGCCTCGAACAAGCTCGGGCCGACCGCAGGCGGCGACTACAATGTCGGCCCCGGCGATGAGGCTCGGCAGGTCGTCGGTCTTGGAGTGGGCTATCGAGACCGTCGCGTCCAGTTCGAGCAACATGTGGGCCATTGGCTTTCCGAGGATGACGCTCCGGCCGATGACGACCGCCTTCTTGCCGCGAACTTCGATCCCATAGTGGTGTAACAGGGTGACCATGCCCAGAGGCGTAGCGGGCCGGAAACCCGGTGCCCCGGAGACGAGGAGCCCGAGGGATGCCGGGGTGATACCGTCTACGTCCTTGCCGGCGGAAAGGGCCAGCAGCACCCTGCCCTCGTCCACCTGGCTCGGCAAGGGGTGCTGCACGAGAACACCGTGAACTGTGTCGTCTCGGTTGAGACGGTGTATCTCAGCCAGGACTTCTCCGGTCGTCGATGCCTCATCCACCTCGAAGGAGCGCGACTCGATGCCCGCCTCCTCTGCCCAGCGGCGCTTCATCCGTACGTAGGCGAGGCTCGCCGGGTCTTGGGCGGCGACGATCGCTGCGAGCCGCGGTACGACTCCCTTCTCTCGGAGTCTGGCTGTCCGTTCTGCGACCTCGTCGCGAACCATCCGCGAGAGCGCCTTACCGTCCAGGATCTTGACTGCCATCCGTCCCGGATACTAGCACCGAGGAGTGCGGCTGGCCGGGAACTATTGGGAGCGAACCCGGGCGTCTGCGGCCTCGACCTTCTCGGCGGCCAGACGGGCCATTTCCTCGAGCCGAGCTGCCAGGTCATCGTCCTCGACGGCGAGGATGCGGGCCGCGAGGATACCGGCGTTGCGCGAGTTGCCGATCGCGACAGTCGCCACCGGGATGCCGGCAGGCATCTGGACCATGGAGTGGAGGGCGTCCACCCCTTGGAGAGCCGTGATCGGGACGGGCACTCCGATGACCGGTAGGGTAGTAAGCGAAGCGAGCATCCCAGGTAAGTGGGCTGCGCCCCCTGCACCAGCGATCAGAACCTTGAGCCCGCGACCCCGGGCAGCCTTTGCGTACTCGAACATCTTGGCGGGGGTTCGATGCGCGCTGACGATGCGGGTCTCGTTCGGCACGTTGAGTTCGGCAAGGACATCGGCCGCGGCCTGCATCGTCGGCAGGTCGCTCTCTGATCCCATGGCGATTCCAACCAATGGGTGAGACATGGCGAGAGCGTACCATCCCAGGCGGGTCCTGACTGTGGAAAAGTCGGGCGTCTTTTGCGGTGCAGTACGCGTCCCTAGTTCAAAGCTGTGGAGGATCAGGATCTGGAAGTGAGCCCGAAGAACCTGTTTGAGACGCTGGCCGTCATCAAGGTCGTCGGAGTAGGCGGCGCGGGCGGCAATGCTGTCAACCGAATGGTCGAGGCGGGCATCGAGGGAGTCGAGTTTGTCGCGATGAACACGGATCGTCAAGCATTGGACGGCTCGAGGGCCGCAGTGCGCCTGCCACTCGGCACCCATGTCACGCGCGGGTTGGGCGCGGGTGGCGACCCGGAGACCGGTAGAGTGGCCGCCAAGGAAAGCGAGCGGGAGATCCAATCGCTGTTCGAAGGTGCTGACATGGTCTTCATCGCCGCTGGGATGGGCGGCGGCACGGGCAGCGGCGGGGCAGCGGTGGTGGCCCGTGCAGCAAAGCAGCTAGGCTGCCTTACAGTCGCGGTCGTCACGAAGCCTTTCGCATTTGAGGGTGCTAAGCGCAAAGGGATTGCCGACCGGAGCGTGCTCGAGCTCCAGGAAATCGCTGACACCACGATCGTCGTTCCGAACGAGAACCTCCTCCGCGAGGCGGCCTCGAACACGACTCTTCAGGGCGCTTTCGCCAAGGCTGACGACGTTCTTCGGCAGGGTGTCCAAGGCATAGCCGACATCGTAACGAAGCCCGGAATGATCAACGTGGACTTCGCCGACGTTAAATCGGTCATGAGCGAGGCCGGAATCGCGATGATGGGCATCGGCTCCGCCTCGGGCGAAGATCGCGCGCGGGCAGCGGCCGCTGCCGCATCGGCCGCGCCGATGCTCGATGGTTCGATCCAAGGTGCCAAGCGCATGCTCGTAAACTTCACGACGGGCGAAGACTTCTCGCTGGGCGAGATCCATGACGCGATGGACTACCTCGCTCAGTTCGCGGACGCCGAGGACGCCGCAATCACGCTGGGCCAAGTGTTCGACCCAAGAATGGGCGACGAAATCGTGGTCACGTTGCTTGCGACCGGGTTTTCCGACCATCCGAGGAGCTTCACTCAGGATGCGTTCTATGCGGCCGAGGAGGCCGAGCCTCGAAAGATCGAGGTCGCGCCGGACAACGGGCGGGCCAACCCGTTGCCGACCAGCATCGAAGAGATCGATTTGGACATTCCGGCGTTCCTGAGGAAGCAGCGCTCGCGAACTTAAGACTGGTCGTCGCTCGTGCAGAACCCGCGCCTTCGGAGCGCGTCTCCCCATGCGTGGCGGATTCCCACGCCGCGATGCTGCGTTCTCCGGCCCGACCTGCGCGACCAAGACATGCTCGCATCCATCCCCTGGGTCTCGTAGAAAGCGGCCATGCGCTCGTCATACTCCGTGACGTCGGACTTGCCGTACATCTCCCGGTGCCAGACTGCCTCAGGCAGAAGCCTTGGCTTGATTTCCGCGGGCTTGGACTCGTCGGGCCAGCCGACGCAGAGCCCAAAGAGTCCGATGGTTCCGTGCGGGAGTTCTAATAGCTTCGCGACGCCCACCGGGTCGTTCCGCATTGCGCCGATGTAGCAGATTCCCAGCCCGACGGCTTCGGCGGCGCACACCATCCGCTCGGCCGCCAGCGCGGCATCGATTGCCGAGACTGTGAACATCTCGGTGGTTCCGAGGGCGTCGGGCTCGTCGGACGTCCCTTCGAGGGCATGGCGCAATCGGTGGTGGTCGGCGACAAACGCAAAGAACCACGCCGCCTCTGCGACTTGCCTCTGACCGGCACAAAGCTCGACCATTTCGGCTCTCCGGTCCGGCTGCTGGACCGTCACCACAGACCAAAGCTGCAGATTGCTGCTCGTGGCCGCGCTCTGGGCTGCACCGATCAAACTACGAACCAGGGTCTCAGGCACAGGGTCGGGCTGGAACCGCCGAACACTGCGGTGTGAGAAGAATCGGCCGAGGCGGTCGGCCTCGGCCGGAGCGTCTTCGCCGAAGCGCAGCCGCCAGGCGGTGCTCGGCGCCTCCTCGAACATCTATCGGTTGGCGAGTGCGCGGTCGAGGTGCACCTTGAACGTGTCGACCGTGTCGTAGCCCATCACGTCGCCGAACGATTTGCCCGTAGCGTCGGCAAAGACCAGCCTCGGAATGTTCGCGACCTGGTACTTCTGCTGGAGCTCCATGGTCTCCTTCTTGTCGATGTCGATCGCGACAATGACGGCGTCTTCAAGCTTCGCGACGACATCGGGATCGTTGAAGGCCTCCTTCTTCATGAGCTGGCACGGTCCGCACCACTCGGCCTCGAACTTCATGACGACGTACTTTCCTTCCTTCTTGGCGATTGCCTTGGCCTCGTCGACTGACTTTGCCCAGACGAGCTTGGCTCCGGCAGGTTTCGGCACTTCTGCCACGGGCTCGGTCGTCGCGGCTGGCTGGGCTTGGGGCACTTCCACCGGAGTGCTCGCGGTGGCAGGCTCATCCGTTGTCTTTGCCGCGGTATCGGTCAACTGCGGCCCGCATCCAGCGAGCAGGGCCAGAGCGACGGCGAGGGGCACAAACTTCCACATGGCAGACACCATAACGCCTATATATGCCTCATGACTTCCTGCTCATCTCTACCAGTAGGTCATATGCCATAGGATCCAACAGCACGATTCTCACCCATCCCCGTAGCTTTTCGTCCTCTGTGACGTCTTCCGGCTTCTTGTCTGGGGCGATCTCTGCGACCGAGATGGCGTTCGCGACCGCCTTGATTTGACCCTCGTCCAGGGTCTTCTTGAGGAGTAGAACTAAGTCTTCGGTGCTGTCAATCGTCAATGCGAGACGACGCATTCTGAAGTCGCGGAACAGCTTGTGGATGTCTTGTTGCAGCTCCCTGGATGGCACCTCGCCCTTCGCGGCTGCGTCGAGGGCCTTGTCAAAGCGCTCGTCCATTGCCTTCATTTCGTCGGCTTCTTGCTTGATCAGGCGCCTTTCCTTCTCTTGGGCTTGCTCAATCACGGGCAAGAGGGCCTTGATCTGCTCGGACGTCATTACAACGGGCAGAACCTGGTTGTAGATGTCGAGCCGCTTGATTTTCTCCAGCGGCGTGAGCTTCTTGGGTGGGGCGGCCTGGATCGGCGCGGCATAGACTGCCGAGAGGCAGGCGAGCCCTAGGGTGAGTGTGGCAAAGAGACGGCTCATGGTTACACCTAGGATTCTGACGTGTCAGAGGGCCCTGGTGTACGTCGAGAAGACGAACCGACGACCATGAGCACGGCAGCGACGGTCTGGCTGTGGACGAAGGTCAGGCCGGCGACCACGGCGACCGCAAGCCCCCAAGGCACAAGTCTGGCCTCCCTGACGCCGCCCAGCAGCCCTACCGCCGCAAGCAGCCCCAGCGAGGCCAGAGAGCCACCCAGGAGCCAGGCCAGCGAGCGAACCATGACCTGGCGGGCACTGAGACGCCGGGCGGAGTCGGTCATCCTGGGCTGCCGTCGCAATAGGTAGAACCCGTAGGCGATCCATATCACGAACGCGGCAAGAGCCTGGCCCCACACGACAGGAGTCATACCCGTCCGCCCCGGTGCACAATGGCGGAATGGTCGTGGTCTTCGGCACGGTTTGCCTTGATCGAACCAGGCGGGTCGCTCGGTTGCCTCGGCCAGGACAGTACGTCGAAGTCGAATCGGAGTGCATCAGGGTAGGTGGAGAAGCCGCAAACACCGCCATTGCCCTACGACGCTGGGGTGCCGAGCCCGTCCTCGCTGGGAACTCCATTGGGGGTGCCGAGTCGCAAAGGTTCTTCAAGGCGAAAGGTCTCGAACTTCCCACTGCACCGGAGACGGACAGCGAGACCCCAGTGTGCGACATCTACGTCACCCCAGAAGGTGAGCGAACGATGTTTGGGTATCGCTTTCGGGGCCTCTCAGAGCTAGCGCCCCCTGTCCCGAAGGTCGGTCCAGGCGACTGGCTGACCACGGACGCGAACCTCGGCGTCGCCAGCGAAAAGGCCCTGGCTCTGGCCCGCGAGAGCGGAGCAGGAACCTACGCACTCGACTCGGACATCGGGGGCGGTCTGACCGCGATGGTCTGGCAGAGCAGCACCGACCTCGTGGGGCACCGTGGCGACATTCAGCGCAATCTCGAACTCATGGAGGGTTGGGTTCGGGAGTTCGAGGGCCTGGCGATCCTCAGCGATGCCGCGAACGGGTTCATTGCCGGTGGCCGGCTTCCGGGAGGCGGTCTGCTCGCTCCCCGACATTTCGCCCCGTTCCCATGCCCGCACGTTGTGGATTCTACGGGTGCTGGCGACGTCTTCCGTGCCGGGATGCTCCTGGGCTTGGACGCGGAGTGGCCCCTCTCAGATTCGCTGCGGTTTGCCTCGGCCGCTGGGTGCCTCAATTGCACCCGGGAAGGAGCGAGCGAGGACGTCCCTTCCCAAGACGACGTGTTCGCCCATATCGCCGCGAGCCCTGGGGTAGCGCGGAGCTACGAGCTATAGGCTGGAACCCTAGCGCTCCACTGTCCGAGGAACACGATGCTCGCAGCACTGGTCGCCTCGACCCGGTCGCCCAAGTCTCGGTAGAGCAGGGTTCCGCCAGGGTTGTGGACGTTGATCTCGGCGGGCGCGCCAAGAAGCATTCGCGCGACTGCCGCGACCGCGATGCTTCCGGTTCCGCAACCTTGTGTCTCGCCTGCGCCTCGCTCCCAGATGCGAATCCGGAAAGCGTCGTCCGCCTCGCGCACAGCCCACATCACCGACGTTCTTTCCAGGAATACCGAAGAAAGCTCGATCTTGGGGCTGACTTCGAAAAACTCGTCGTCCTCGGGAAGCCGTTCGCGGAACACGACAAAGTGTGTGCTTCCCGTACTGACCGCGGTGCCGACCACGCCGTGCACCTCACGCTCGATCCAAGGCTCGGGCGAGTCCAATTGTACGTCCGCTGGCTCGAACGAGGGGGCCGGGATCTCTATCTTGACCACGCCCTGTGAGACCTGCACGGGAACCAAGACTCCGCCATGCAGGATCGTGCTGCTGGATCCGATCCAGCCTCGAGAGTGGGCGAACCAAGCCGCCGATCGAAGCCCGTTTCCACAAAAGTCGGGGGAGCCGTCCGGGTTGTACATTCGAAGCTCGAGGCCTTCGGCCAGCCGACCCAGTACGAGAAGACCGTCGGATCCCACGCCAAAGCTGGGGCGAGAGGCTTCGACGGCAAACTCTGCCTCAGACGCCTGGGGCACCGATCCGGTCTCGATCAGCACAAACGTGTTGCCGAGTGCCTGCACTTTGGCGAAGGGGATCCCGCTCAAGCAAGCTCCTCGAGGCAATACTTCGCACGGAGCGAGGTCGCCCTGAACCAGGCTCCGTCAGGACTCACGACGGAAAACCACCATGCTCCCGGCCGTAGGCCGGCCCGCTCCAGTCCATCGCTGGCGAAGACGGCAGACTTCACGAGCTCCGCCCGGGCGAACCCGGCCTCGACCGAGATCACGCGCCTACGCTCTTTGGCGGCTACGACGTCGGGCGCCCCGACCGCGGTGGCCTGCTCCGCGTCCAACCGGCGCCAGTCAGCTCGAAGCCCGTGGAGCTCGTCGAGCACGTCTCGGAGTCGGGTCGAGAGTTCCTCTCGCCTTGCTAACTCGTCCTCGGTCGGCGTTTGGTTCCAGACCTTGGCCCGCCAGTGCTCGCCCAATTGACGCTCTATCTCGGCACGTCGGGCCACCGCGTCTTGCTGTCGAGCGGCGATCTCGGCTTTCCGTGCCTTGAAACCGGCGACCACGTCCCTAAGGCCGACGACGAGCGCAGTGTTCTGCTCGAACTGCGAGGCTAGAGGCACCCAAGTATCGCCGAGGCGACGAGCAAGGAGCCGGATGAGACCAATCGGGCTCCTTTCCACGGCAAGCTCTTCCAAGAGCGCCTGCTGCTCCTGGGCGACTAGCTTCCACCGTGCCGCAAACCCGCACGCCGACACCGTCCTGGTGCCGAACGGCCCCTGCAACGGCTCCGGCAAGTGGAACCATGCGCTCACGCCGTCTAACGCGTCCCAAGTGGGGTACTCGATCCTAAGGATCGGATACGAAGGGGGCAGCGCTATCCCGGCACCGCGCATGCCACGTACCATTTGGGCAGTCCTGTGGACGTATCCGCTCGCCCCCGAGTGCATGACGAACACGAACTCGGTCGAGAGCATCGCGATCAGGGCGATGGCCTTCCCGAGTACGACCACGCCCGGGCCGAACCGGCCCTCCAGCAAGCGGGCGAGCTCTTGAGGCGTCTCCGGGCGGCGCTCGTATCGGAACCCGACAGGATGGGAAGCCTGGACGACCCCGCCCCGCGAGCCCAGTCGGAGCGTGCCACGACCGACCCCGGGAACCAAGACATCGAAGGGGAGCGCGCCTGTGCCGAACCTGGCCAGATCGTAGATCTCAGAGTGGGCCACGGCGTCGTCGTACGCTTTCTCCGCTGACCGACGAGTTGCGGGGTCGAGGAACGCAGCGAGGAGCTTGAACCGGGGCAGACAGGCGCTCTGTTCGTCAAATGCGAGCAAACGAGTCGTGCGGGTCGCCTCCAGCTGAACCGGCGTACCCGCGGCAAACTCGAACATCTGGGGCGTCAACCTCTCGTAGAAGTCGGCCAGGGTGCCGCCTTGCGAGCTTGCGTCGCAGACAGCTTCCTTCAGACGCTCGACGGCTGCCCAAGACGGTCCGCCCGCACCTACGGCAGCTGACTTAGCCGCCTGATCCACCATCTGGTTAAAGACTTCCCATAGCGTGGGCCAGGCAAGATCAAGGCGCGTCTCGGCAGCAGTTTCTGCCCTCGGCGTCCGGCCGACGACTCCGCGCCATCCCCATGCTTCGGTGAGCGCGTCGATCGAGCCGGGACGCTCGGCTTCCAGGAGGGACAATTGCACTCCCGAGTGGGCCAGCCGCTCGCGTGTGACGACGGTCTCACTGCCGAACAGCGTCGAAAACTCGCCCGAAGCGCTCCACAGACCCCTGGTCGAAGAGTCGTTGTGGGGCAGCGCTTCGTAGCGCGGCCCTTCTGCCGCCTGGCCAGGAGCCTTGGCGAAGTAGTCCGTGTCGTGAACCCCGGCGATGAACTTGCGGTCATGTCCGAGCTCCCGGGCTCGAAGAACGAGCCCCGCCTTCATGGGTTCGTCCCAAAAAACGGTTTGGCCTAGTGCAAGGAAGGGCGCTTCGCCGGATCGTTCGGCGAGGATCTCCAGGATTTCGGACTGGCTGGGACACGCGGATTCCATGTCGCGCAGGTAGATTCTACGTCGGTCGCCGATGGTCGTTGCGGCCTACTGTCCCGCCCAGGCCTCAATTCGGCGGCGGAACGGCCGATAACACTACCAGGAGCCAGTCCAATCCGGGGCTGGCGGCCATGGACTCAGTATGGCGGGGAAGAACCAGAATTCGGGCACCGAAGTGTCGGTGAGCATCGGTACGGCGAGCAAGATCACGGGCGTCGAGGTTCACACTCTCCGCTATTGGGAGCACGAGTTCCCCGAGTTCCTCACTCCCGACCGTACGCCCGGTGGCCAGCGGCGCTACAGGCCCGCCGACATCCAGGCGGTGATCGTCATCAATCGGCTCCTGCGCGAGGAGATGTATTCCATCGCGGGAGCCCGGAAGCACCTTCGAGCCTTGGCCAGCCGCGCCGCCTAAGCGCCGGGCACTGGAGGATCAAGGGGCTCTTCCACCGATTGGGCCGATCTGACATGCTCCATTTTCGACTCGAACAGGGCCAGGGCACGCCCAGAAAGCCCGCTTTCTTGACCCTGCATCGTGCGCGCCAGGGCCTCTGCCTCGCTCCGTGAGAAAGTCACCGAACCGAGCTTGTGCTCCACAAACGCCTCGAATGCGAGCGGTGCAACCGCCTGCGCGCACTTCGCCATCGCCTCCGCGTAGACCCGAATCTCATATTGCGCGTGGGCGTCGAGTCGGAGCCTCAGGAAGTGGAGGAGGTTGTGCAGGTCGCATTGCCAGTACCACTCGGTATAGAGGCTGAGCGGAAGGTTGGACCGGGCGAGCTCGCGTGCCACGCCTTTGTCCAAGAGCGCGGTGTATTCGGCGTACGCGGCCTCCTGCTCGGAGCGCATCTGGTCCGCGATCGCGTCCGCGCCTTCGATCACCTCGTCGCTGCGGGCCTGCTTGTTGTCCCTCGACTGTCCCCGGATCTGGGTCGGCTCGGGAACGTAGAACTCGTCCTTCATCACCGAGTACCGGCCGCTCACCTCGTTCAGTCGGGCGGTGCGGTGCCTCACCCATTGCCGGGCGACAAAGATCGGCATCTTGGCGTGGAACGTGAGCACCACCTGCTCGAACGGCGACGTGTGGTCGTTCCGGAGGAGATAGTGGATCAGCCCGCGATCCTCGCGGTACGACTTCGTACCGGCCCCATAGCTGACCCGGGCCGCCTGGACGATCCGATCGTCCCCGCCCATGTAGTCCACTAGCCGGACGAAGCCTTTGTCCAGAACCTTGACTTCCTGGTCGAGGAGCGCTTCCGCCTCAGGAACTATGCTGTGGGCCATCGCTCCCCATTCTGGCACTGCGGACTTGCTGGACAAAGTTCCCGACGATCGTCAGGCCGTGCTCCGAAGTGATGGACTCGGGATGGAACTGGACCCCCTCGATGGGAAGAATCCTGTGCCGGATCGCCATGAGTTCCTGGTCGTCCAGAGCCGTAGCGGTGGGCTCGAAGTCGTCGGAGAGGCCCTCTCCGATCGCGAGAGAGTGATACCGGGTGACCGTGAGCGGGCTGGGACAGCCGGCAAACACACCCTTGCCGTCATGTTCGATCGGAGAAGTCTTGCCGTGCCGAAGGGTCGCGGCGTGGCGGATCTTTGCACCGCTCACCAGGCCCATCGCTTGGTATCCAAGGCACACGCCAAAGATCGGGACTCCGCTGAGCCGTCCCGCAGGGTGGAAGGCCTCGGCGAGGATGTCGAGACAGACCCCAGAAGACTCGGGCGAGCACGGCCCAGGTGAGAGAAGGATGCCCGTAGGGCGTGCTTCGACCACTCCTTGCAGGGAGATCGCATCGTTCCTTACGACCGTCGCCTTCTCCCCGCACTGCCCAAGGTACTGGACCAGATTGTAGGTAAAGCTGTCGTAGTTGTCGATGACAAGGATCAAGGCTCCAATTTGGGGCGGGCTTGTGGGCCCGCGGGCCCTTTGGTACCTGCCCGAGCGTCTCCAGTTAGGTTGATGCGGATTTGGGTACTGGTCTCGGCGGTCGCCGCGCTCGCGTGCCTGGCGGCCGTGCTCGTACTGGTATGGCCCTTGGGCACCCCTCCCCTCGTGGACTATCCCACCCACGCCGCCCGCTCGTACGTCCTCTCGTTGCCGGACGGTTCGAGCGGCCTGCTCGACTACTATCGTCCGAACTGGATCCCGGTTCCCAACCTCGGGATAGACCTGCTCCTCTCCTCGATGATGGCGAGCCTTCCGCCAATGCTCGCATCGCAGCTCTTTCTGACTCTGAGCGTCGTCCTCGTGCTGGGAGGCTCCATGCTCTGGGTCAGGCTCAGACAAGGCACATGGGGAGCGGAGGCGATGCTACCGGCGCTTGCGCTGGGTGACACGTGGTATCGGATGGGGTTTGCCAACTATGTGTTCGGAATCGGGATCGCCACGCTTGCCATGTGCGTATGGACCGCACTGTCAGCACGCCCGTTATGGCGACGATTGGTTGGGATTGCGCCGCTGGTCGCTTGCCTGGCGGTCGTCCACCTGATGGCCCTGCTCGTCCTCATGCTCTGGATCGTGGTGGAGCGAGTCCGCGAGAGCCGCGGGGAACGGGTGGCGACGTGGTTGTTCTTGGCGGCTCTGCCGGCCGGCCTGCTCGCCATGCTCGCCGGCCTGACGGCGATCGGCAAGACTGCGGTGAACCTGAGCGCCAAGGAGATGGCGCTCCAGGGGTTGCTGCGGATGTTCGGGGAGCCGGGCAGCCTGGTCGAACCTGTGATCGCCGGGGCCGCGCTCGCCCTCCTTGCCGCTTGGAACTACCGATCGCGCGCGTGGCTGCTGCCTACCGTCGCGCTTGGGGCCGTTGCGTTGTTGGGGCCGTCGTTTTTCGGTGGCACGGCGTTCAGCTCGGAGCGCGCCACATTGCCCCTTCTCGTGACGATGGCAGTCTATTCCAAGCCGCTCGAGGAGGCGAAGTCAGCCTGGGTTCTCGCCCTCGCCGGCATCGTCGCCATTCTCAACCTTCGGTCCGATTGGGCGATGGCGGCGGATCTTCGAGAGGCGCTCAACCTCGCGGGTGCGAACGTGCGCCGCGGGGACACGCTCTTTACGTTCGAGTCTGGCAGGCCGGTGCGTCCCACCTTTCGTCGTTGGCATCTGCACGCTGCCGACTGGCTTGTGATCCGAAAGGGAGCGTTCGTCCCTCAGCTCTTTGCCAAGCCCTTGCAGCAGCCGATGGTGTTCACGGAGTTCGCCGCGCCGTTCAAGGAGTTTCAAGGGCAGGAGCCGATCGAGAGGGCGCCGACCCTCGAGGACGTCGAGAAGATCCGCGAGTTGCAGGCGACAGTGGGGCTCAGGCGACGTCGTGCCTACATCCTCTGGTACGGCCCCAAGATAGGCGAGGCGCTACCGATTCCGGGTACGGAACTGATTGGGGCGAACGCGGACGGCACCGCTCTTTACCTTGTGGATCGCTAGACCGCGGCCCGTCTCTCGGCGACCTTACGCTCGCTGTGGTCGAGGATCCGCTTGCGGAACCTCAAGCTCTTCGGAGTCGCTTCCAGCAGCTCGTCTTCTCGGAGCCAGGCAAGCGCCTGTTCGAGGGACATCTCACGGTGGTGGTCGAGGACGGTAGTGGCCTCCGAGTTCGACGACCTCATGTTCGTCGCCGCCTTGGCCTTAGTGATGTTTACGACCATGTCTTCGTCGCGGGCGCAGGCACCCACGATCATCCCGCCGTACGTCTCCGTCCCCACGGGATAGAAGAGGGTGCCGCGTTCCTGAATGTCTTCGTAGGCGTAGCGGGTGATTGGCCCGGGGTCTTTCGCTATGAGCGCGCCCTGGGTTCTGCCCTGGATGTCCCCGCGGTGCGGCCCGTGCCCTTCCAGGATCGAAGACATCAGGCCCTCTCCCCTCGTCATGGTCAGAAAGTTGGTTCGGAACCCGATCAGGCCCCTGGTCGGGATCAAGGCGATGATCCTTGTTCTCCCGTTGCCCATGCTGACCATGTCTCGCAGGTCGGCCTTCCTTCGAGCGAGTTCCTCCATTACCGACCCCATCGTGTCGTCAGGCGTCTCGATGTTCAGTTCTTCCATCGGCTCGGTGACGCCGCCAGCTTCGTCGCGGCCAAGAATGACTTCGGGGCGGCCAATGGCCATCTCGTACCCTTCTCGGCGCATCGTCTCGATAAGCACGCTGAGTTGCATCTCTCCGCGGGCAGCGAGCTTCACCACGTCGGCAGGGCTCCTCCGGTCGATCTCGAGGGAGACCGAGACGTTGGCCTCCTTCTCCAGGCGGTCACGGATTTTGTGGATCGTGAGTGACTTGCCTCCGTCTCGTCCGGCCAAGGGCGAGGCGTTGGCGTAGAACGCCATCGTCATCGTCGGCGGCTCGAAGGCGATTCGGGGCAGCGGCTCGACGTATGCGGGGTCACAGACCGTGTCCCCGACGACGGCGTCGTCCAACCCAGAGATCATCGCGATGTCTCCTGCCTCGACCTGCTCGACTTCACGCGTCCGAAGGCCATCGAAAACCCAGACTTTTGTAACGTTGAACGGGGTCTCCAGGGTCTCGCCGACATGCATGAGCCGGTCGCCGGTACGGACTCTGCCGCGCAGGACTTTGCCGCCGAACATTCTCCCAAGGTACGTGCTGTAGTCTAGGGCGGAGACTTGGAACTGAACCGGTCCTTCGGGATCGACGGACGGAGGCGGCACGGTGGTCACGATCGCGTCAAAGAGCGCCCGCATGTCGGTCTCCGGCCCGTCCGCTGCCGTCCTCGCATATCCGCCGGATCCGCTTGCGTAGATCACGGGGAAGTCAAGGTCGTCCTCGGAGCATCCGAGGTCGATGAAGAGATCCACGGTCTTGTCGTATACATAGAGCGGTGCCGCTCCCTCGCGATCAATCTTGTTGATGCATACGACGACTTTGAGCTTGTGCTGGAACGCCTTGCGGAGGACGAAGCGGCTCTGCGGCATAGGGCCCTCGCAAGCGTCGACCACGAGTACGACTCCGTCCACCATGCTGAGCACTCGCTCGACCTCGCCACCGAAATCTGCGTGGCCGGGAGTGTCCACGATGTTCACCTTGGTGCCTTGGTACACGCAGCTCGCGACCTTGCTGAGAATCGTGATGCCCCGCTCGCGCTCTAGGTCGTTGGAGTCCATCACCCGGTCGGGAACGGCTTCGTTCTCGCGGAAAAGGCCGGCCTGACGAAAGAGCGCGTCGACCAGCGTTGTCTTGCCGTGGTCGACGTGCGCGATGATGCCGACGTTGCGGACGTCCATGGGGATGCTTGCAAGGGTACCTGCGGGGTAGAGGACGCCCCTGCCGCTCGGCCATGGCCCACAATGAGCTTATGGGACGTTCGTTCTCCAGTTGGGAGGGAGACTCCGCACCTGCTGGGTTCTTCCGGCGGCCACTGGGCGACGCGGCCGCGAGCTTCTACCAGGACAATGGATATCTCGTCCTCCTTGACGCGTTCAGCCCCGACGCGGTCGAGGAGTTGAACCGCGAGACCCTCGCCATTTGCAAAGGCGAACGAGGCGATGTGGGCGGGATGGCGAAGCCCATGCCAGGCGAGTCGGACCAGAGCATCCTGGCTCGGACCCTCTGCGTTCACTTTCCGCACAAGATCTCTCGCCTAATGCACGAGCAACTCGGCGACCCAGCGATCGTAGAGCTGCTTCGGATCGTGGTCGGGCCCAACGTCAAGTGCATGCAGTCCATGCTCTTCGTGAAGTCTGCCGGTAAGCCAGGACAGGCGTGGCACCAGGACGAAGCCTACATTCCGACGAGGGACCGTTCGCTGACCGGGGTCTGGCTTGCTTTGGACGACGCCACGGTGGAGAACGGTTGCCTTTGGGTGGTACCTGGCTCGCAGAGGGCTGGCGTGCTTTGGCCGATGCGCTGGCACGGGGACTCACGGTTTGACTGTTCATGGGAGTCCTTCGACTCGCCCCACATGGGCGAAGAAGGCGTCCCGGTCGAGGTGCCCGCTGGTGCGATCGTGGCCTTCAACGGGTACCTGCTCCACCGATCCCTCCCCAACCGGACGGATTCTGGCTTCCGGCGAGCGTTGGTCAACCACTACATGTCCGCAGAGTCGCTCCTGCCGTGGATTTGGCCTTCGGAGCCGACCGGCCTTGCCCAGCACGACCATCGCGATATCGTGATGGTGTGCGGAGAGGACCCTTACGCGTCGCAGGGTACAGCGGACGTCATGAAGCCGCATGTCCGCCCGGACGGCGAGGGGGGCTGTATTGACGGCGTGCGCGAGGACAAAGAGGCCGGGTACGGCTAGCGCGGCAGTGCGGGGTACATCTCTCGGCTCAACCCGAGGACGTCCACTTTCCACCGGCCGCCCTCCTTCACCATGTCAAGGCTGAAGTTCTCTTCGTAGGCCCAGCGAGTACCCGCGTCGCGCACGAACTCCATGTTGACGGTCGCGCGATCGTTGGGCAGGATAGTGGAGCCTTTGAACCGCCACACGAACGGGAAATACTCGGCTCGGTCCAGCGTCTTCTTCCACGCCTCGACGACCTGGCCCTTGTCACGCGCCGGTTTGAAATAGCTTCGATCGGCGAGGGTCTGCGCGTCTTGTTTGGCGAGGGCGGTCATGAACTTCTGGGCCGCACCTGCCGGGGACTCGGCGGAAAGAACTGTCAGGACGGCAAGGACAAGCACGGCGACCCCCGTGGCAAGAATCAGCCAATGAACCCGACCCGCGCGATGCATGCCCCTGAATTAAACCCGAGCGGGCTACATCTGCCTCAGGATAGAGACGGTCGTGACCGCGTCCACCTTCCACGCTCCCCCGACCTTGTCGAGGCTGAACGGAATGAACGCGAGAGGTCGGCCAGTCGGCGCGGTGTACAGTGCGACGATCTGCCCTTCCTTCCCTCGCTTCTCCTCGTTGACGAACCTCACTGAAGGGTTGAGCTGCTGCAGGCGACCGACGTACTGGGTCAACGCCTGGCATGCGGGATGGTCAGGCGGTTGAAGCAGGGCAGCTTCGAGCATTTCGGCGTCTTTTCGCGTAATGGCTTCGTGGTATCGCGTGATCGCGCTCACCGGGCCTCGGTTCTGAGAGACTGCGAACACGCTCACGGTCAATCCGGCCAGCAACAACGAGGCAAGGATTGAGCCGTACTTGCCGGATCGCTTCGCCATGCCTCATTTTGGACGAACGGTGAACCGAAGTATCGTCCCGACGTCTAGTACTATCGGAAGGAACCGGAGAAGCACGATGTCGAACCCAGTAAGCCGAAGAGACCTGTTCAAGACTGGTGGCGTGATCGCCGTCGGGCTAGTCGCACCGCCTTGGCTTGCAAAGGTCGCACGCGCCGACATGCTCCGCATGGCGGCAGGCGAGACTGCCAAGGACAGCGTTATCGTGGTCTGCCAGCTCTCGGGCGGCAACGATGGCCTCAACACCCTGATCCCGTTCACCGACCCGAAGTACCGCGAACTACGTCCGAAGCTTGCGATCGGTGAGGACGCGATGATCAAAGTCACCGAGGACTTCGGGTTCCACCCCTCGATGACCGGCCTTTCTGAGCTCTATCGCGAGGGCAAGGTCGCGTTTGTTCGAGGCGTCGGCTATCCCAATCCGGACCGCTCGCACTTCAAGAGCATGGAGATTTGGCAGAGCGGCTCGCCCGACGGATCGCTCAAGTACGGTTGGCTCGGCCGGCACTTTGACAACCTGATGGATCAGGGGCCGATCAGCCCGGTTGTCGGCATGGGCCTCTCCGTGGACAAGCCGCGCTCCTTGGTCGCCGCGAAGGCAGGGATCCCGTGCTTCGCAAGTCTTGCGGACATCGAGAGCATGGTCGGAGACCCGGATGCGGAGCGTCGCCTGCGCGAGATCCAGGGATCGGAGAAGGGTCCGGACGACCCACTCCGCGTGGTCCAACAGGCGAACCGGTCCGCGCTGGACGCGATGGCTGAGCTTCAGTCGAAACTAGCCTTGGCTGCCCCAAAGCAGTCCTACGCCGACGATGCCTTCGGAAGAGGATTCAAGCAGATCGCGCAGATCGTGATGTGCTCGCCCGCGACCCGGGTCGTGTACTTCAGCGCAGGTGGGTTCGACACGCACAGCCGCCAGCCCGAGCAACACGCGAAGCTTCTCCAAGGACTCAGCGACGCTCTACTCGCCTTCCAGCGAGAAATGGAGGCCGCGGGGCGCGCCGACAAGGTCACCGTGATGTGCTTTAGCGAGTTTGGCCGCCGAGCCTATGAGAACGGCAGCCAGGGCACCGACCATGGCCAGGCCGGGCCGATGGTGTTGGTCGGCAAGGGCGTCAAGGGTGGAATGTACGGGCAGCAGCCTAGCCTCACCGACCTTTCCCGTGGAGACCTCAAGTGGTCCACCGACTTCCGCCAGGTGTACGCGACCACGCTCGACGACTGGATGGGGTCGGACTCGGGCACGGTGCTTGGGAAGGAGTTCGGATCCCTCGGACTCTTCGCTTAAGAAGGGAACGTCTCGACGAGGGTAGCGGCGAGCGCAGGCTTCAGTTCGTCTGGGCCCGCTTCCGAATGGTCAGCGAGCCGTGTGACTGGACGTGCCTGAATCCCGCAAGGGACGATGAGATCGAAGGGTGAAAGGTCGTTCACGCAATTCACCGCGATCCCGTGGATCGAGACCCAACGTTTGATTTTTACGCCGATAGCGGCGATCTTGGCGGGATTCTCGGCCGAGCCGGTCCAAACTCCCGTATGCGGGGGGAATGGGAACGACTCGACGCCTAACCCTCCCAGGGCGTGGATCACCGCGGCTTCAAGCCCCCGTATCCATCGGTGAAGGTCGCGACCGTGGCGCCTCAAGTCAAAGATGGGGTAGGCCACGACTTGCCCGGGGCCATGGTAGGTCACGTCGCCCCCACGGTCGGTCTCAACGACTGCGATCCCACGCGCCTGGTACTCCTCGACAGAAAGGAGGAGGTTTTCAGCGTGAAAGGACGCGCCTAAGGTCAGAACCGGGTCGTGCTCCACGAAGACCAAGGTGTCTTCAGCACCGTCCTGAACCTCGCTCCAAACCTGCAACTGCCTCTCCCAAGCCGCTCGGTACTCGAGGCGACCCAGGTCGATCTGGCGCATCGCCGGACTATTCGGCGGCCTTCTCTTCGCTGGCCTCGGCCTTCTTGGCTGGGGCACTCTTGGCTGCGGGTTTCTTTACTGCCGCTGGCTTCTTGGCCGCAGCCGGCTTCTTCTCGGCGGCGGGCTTCTTCTCGGCTGTGGCCTTCTTCGCCGGTTCCTTCTTGGCGGGAGCCACGGTCTCAGCCTTGGCAACGGCCTTGGCGGCCTTTCCGCCGGACTTCTTCTCTGCGATCTCTTCCTGGATCAGTTCTTTGACCCGCTTTTCCTTGCGCCGCCGTCGTGTGCGCAGTTCCTTGTTCCGAACCCTCATAGGACGTTGGATCTTACCTGGACGGGCCCTCTGGCAAGAGAGGCCTCACGGTGGTGGGCTTGGGACTCGGCATGGCCTTGGGGGCCGAGGTCACCGCTCCGGGCATCGCTGCGAGCTGGGACATTGTGACGAAGTAGAAGCCCTTCTCGCGGAGCCGCCGAACAATTTCGGGCAGCGCCACGAGCGTCTGCTCCATCGGGTCGTGCAGGATCACGATCGCACCTGGTTCTGCTGAGGCCAAGACACGATCCGTGATTTGAGACGCTGTCGGCTCCCTGCCGTTCGACGTAAAGTCGCCTGCGCTGGAGGTCCAGAGCGCCACGGTCTGGCCGAGCGAGTTGGAGATTTCGACCATGGTCGAGTCCACCGTGCCGCCAGGCGGTCGAAAGAAAGCCGGACGGACACCGGCCGCCTTCTCTATCTCGTCGGTCGCTCTTGCAATCTCCCAGGTCAGTTGCCGTCCAGACAGCTTGTCCGAGCGGATGTGGTTCATGCTGTGGTTCGCGACCTCGTGCCCTTCGAGCGCAATCCTCTGTGTCAGTTCCGGGTTGTTCCGTACGTTCCTGCCGATCAGAAAGTGGGTCGCAACGACGTTCTCTTTCCCGAGCAAATCGAGCAGCCTCTCAGTGTACCCGGCGTGAGGCCCGTCGTCAAAGGTGAGGGCGATGGCGTAGACGTTCGGATTGCCTTGCGATACTTGCTCGGCGAGGGGCTTGACGGGCAGATACGGCACGCCCATTCCCGGGATCGCTTCCCCTTCGTTGGTGGATCCGCTGACGCCTTGGGGGAGGGAGGCCGCAGTGAAGAGCGCAAGGAAAGACGCTCCAACCCTTACAACCCTCATACCTTTGTCCGGCGCCAGCAGAAATCTATGACTTCAACAACTGGCGCAGGACGAAATGTAGCACCCCGCCGTGCAGGAAATACTCGCGCTCCATCGGGGTGTCAATCCTCACCCGGGTGGAAAACTCGATGGTCTTCCCGCTCATCGATGCCACGACCAGGATCGTCCCGTCCGGGAAGCCCGTGGAAAACTTCTCGGGGAAGTCCACGATCTCGTAGGTCTCGGTTCCGTCGAGGCCGAGGGTCGTGGCGTTCTCGCCGGGAAGGAACTCGAGCGGAAGTACGGCCATGCCGACCAGATTGGAGCGGTGAATCCGTTCGAAGGACTCCGCGATCACGGCCCGGATGCCCAGGAGCCGGGTTCCCTTGGCCGCCCAGTCGCGGCTCGAACCCGTGCCGTACTCCTTGCCCGCAATCACGATGAGCGGGATGCCCGCTTTGGCCGCGTTCTCCGATGCCTCAAAGATGGTCGTGACCTCACCGGTCACCGGGTCAGTCGTGAATCCGCCCTCCGTCCCTGGTGCCAGCCCGTTACGCAACCGAACGTTGGCATAGGTGCCGCGCACCATCACCTCGTGGTTGCCTCTCCTCGATCCGTAACTGTTGAACATCCGGGGATCCACACCCTGCTCCACGAGGTACCTCCCGGCCGGGGAGTCGAGCTTGATCGCGCCGGCGGGCGAGATGTGGTCGGTGGTCACACTGTCGCCGAGGAGGGCGATTGCCCTCATCCCGGCTAGCGGAGACACAGACATGGCGGGCTCTGCCCCCATGCCGTCGAAGTAAGGCCCTTGACGGACGTAGGTCGAATCGGGATCCCACTCGTAGAGTTCGCCTGCAGCAGGCTGGATGGCCTTCCATCGGTCGTCTCCCTCGAAGAGATGGTTGTAGGTCTCGACGAACATAGATCGGTTCACATGCTCGCTGACCACTGCGTCGATTTCTTGCGAGCTGGGCCAGATGTCGCGGAGGAAGACCTCATCGCCCTCGGGAGTGGTGCCGAGCGGATCCTTGGTAATGTCGACTTCGATGCTGCCAGCGAGCGCATAGGCAACGACAAGCGGGGGGGACATCAGGTAGTTCGCCTTGACGTCGGGACTGATGCGTCCTTCGAAGTTGCGGTTACCGCTGAGAACCGAGGTGACGGTGAGGTTCTGCTCGCGCACCGCGTCTTGGATCTCCTCGGGCAACGGGCCTGAGTTTCCAATGCAAGTGGTGCACCCGTACCCCACGATTCTAAAGCCGATGGCTTCGAGGTCGGATAGCAGACCGGAGCGGGTGAGATACTCCGTTACGACCCGTGAGCCGGGAGCCAGCGAAGTCTTGACCCAAGGCTTCGGTTTGAGCCCAAACGCCAGAGCCTTCTTTGAGAGGAGCCCTGCAGCCACCATTACGTTCGGGTTGCTCGTGTTCGTGCACGAGGTGATCGCCGCTATGACGATGCTGCCATCGGTGAGCGTCTTGGTGGAATCGGTCGCCACGGCGCCGTCCTTCTGGGGGAAGGCTGATGCAAACGATTGGGCCGCCTGGCTGAGAGGCGAGCGGTCTTGCGGCCGCTTCGGACCGGCGACGGATGGCTCGACGGAGGCAAGGTCGAGCGTCAGGCTCGCGGAGTAGGTCGCATCCGGAGCGGACGGATCCCACCAGAGCATGTTGGCCTTGGCATAGTCCTCGACGAACTTGACGTGCTCTTCACTTCGGCCGCTTGTTCGGAGATACCGCAGGGTCTCGTCGTCGATCGCGAAGAAGCCGCAAGTTGCGCCGTACTCGGGCGCCATATTGGCGATGGTCGCGCGGTCGGCGAGGGTCATGTTCGCCGATCCCGGGCCATAGAACTCCACGAACTTGCCCACGACGCCGTGCTTGCGGAGCAGCTCGGTCACAACGAGGACGAGGTCGGTCGCGGTCGTGCCCTCAGGGAGCCTTCCGGTCATCTTGAGCCCGACGACCTGGGGGACGAGCATGGAGACGGGCTGGCCGAGCATCGCCGCCTCCGCCTCGATACCTCCGACGCCCCAACCCAGCACACCCAGTGCGTTGACCATGGTCGTGTGAGAGTCCGTCCCGACCAAGGTGTCTGGGTAGCCGACCGTTCCGTCCGACGTCTCGGCTTCAAAGACCACTCGGGCGAGTCGCTCGAGGTTCACCTGGTGGCAGATTCCCGTGTTGGGTGGGACGACCGCAAAGTTGCCCAGGCTCTGCTGGCCCCACTTGAGGAACTCGTACCTCTCAACGTTGCGTTCGAACTCCATCGAAAGGTTGAAGTCGAGCGCTCCCGGAGTGCCGAAACGGTCGACCTGCACGCTGTGGTCTATGACGAGCTCGACCGGTGCAAGAGGGTTGATCTTCTTGGGATCTCCTCCTAGTTTCTTGATCGCGTCCCTCATACTGGCGAGGTCCACGACGCACGGGACTCCCGTGAAGTCCTGAAGAAGAACGCGGGAGGGAGTGAACGCGATCTCCCGTGTCGGCTCGGCTTGCGGTTCCCAACTCAGGATCGCTTCGGCGTCTTGTTTGCGGACCTTGGTGCCGTCCTCGTTTCGCAGGACGTTCTCGAGCAGGATCCTTAGCGTATAGGGAAGGCGCTCGATACTGTGTCCCTGCTCGACCAGCGCTTCAAGGCTGTAGAAGCTCGCCTCTCTCCCACCGAATCGCGCCGTTCTTCTTGTGTTATAGCTGTTGTGGTCTCCCATTTTTCCTCAGATACACTGTACCTGCGGTTTCTTGGGGTCCCTGGTTCAGTTACCGTCGGTAGAGAAAGAGTTCTTCATAGCTCCCGCCGACGCCGCAAGCCCTTGGGGACGGGAGTGGGACGTTTTGCATCGAACCGTCCATCTTAACCCTTAGGAGTACACCATGGTTTGTCACTGGCCCATGCTCGCCGACGGCACCTTGGGGATTGCACCCGTCGCTCTTCAGGCTCCAGGCCGAGCAGAGAAGCCCGACAGACGGTTCGGCGCGTAGGGTCTCCCACGTGTGGCCCGTAAACCGCCCCTCGAACGCCCGAAGGTACGCATAACTGATTCGGTTTGGCGTTCGCCTCGGGCTCTCTTGGACGTACAGATCGGCGGGGAAGTCGCCGCCCGCAGTCTTGCGGATCGGGTCGCGGTGCGCACGCCAAAGCTCGGGCGGCACAGAAGAAGGCGGGATGTCGGCGAGGCTTCGCGGTGCGTCGCCGGACGTGTCCTCGTAGATCTGCCAAGCCAGGTAGATCTGGCGCATCGCGGAGATCTCCTCGGCACGGTAGGACGAGTCCTTGGCCTGGGCAAAGACGGGGAACAAGAGCGCGGCCAGTACGGCGAGTATCGCGGTCACGACCAGGATCTCGATCAGGCTAAACGCTCGCCTCATGTCCCTGTCCGTTTCTTGAAGACGATCGCCCCCAGAGCCGGCCCCGCTCCATTGACGATCGCGAGCACAGTCGAGAGCGGGGCGTAGGGGCCGGTCCAACGTGCCAAGTCTCCCATGGCCGCGACGCACCCGATGCTCAGGCCTATTGCAAGCCAACGAAACGGGGGTTTCGTGACTACAGAGACGAGTTGCAGGACGATGGTGAGAACGGCCCAAACGAGCCAGCTCGCGTCCGGCATGAGTTCGGCTGGGTTCCACATCATGCCGAACGCAGGGGCCATGGGAACCTCGATCCCTTGCGCCATTGCAGGCCCGACGATAAGTGCAAAGTTCGACAAGGCCAGCGCCACGTAGAAGCCCGAAACCACAATGACGCCAAGCCGCAACGAACTGCCGGCGAGCGACTCCATCCGGCTCGACCTCGCTTGGCCCTGTAGCACTGCCCTAGTTTGCGTTACACAAGAAGTTCGGCGTGGTTGCGCCGCTTCCAGCGGTGCAGCACTTACCGGTATTGAAGGTGCCGACGCACGTGGCCGGGTCATACTGGCCCTGGCCGTTCGGACAGCACCAGGTCGTGCAAATTTGGCTGTAAGTGTATCCCTTGGCCTGGTTTCCGCCGCAGCCTGAGTAGTTGCAGGTGTGAACCTCGCGGTTGGCGACCTGGGTTCGCCCCTGGCAGGCGTCTTGGATCTGAGCATGGACCATAGTCAGAGCAGCAGCTACGGCGCAAATCGTCAATACGAGCCTTCGATACATAGGTTTTTCAAGACCTCCAAAACGACTATACACCGCGTTGGCTCGAAAAGTATCCATTCTCAAGAAAATATCAAGACGTGTCTTTCCCTCCGCGTCAATCCTGCGCCTCGAGGTCGTGGCGAAGCGTCGCGACGAACTGGTTCGCCCACTCAGGGTCGGTGGCCCAGCCCTTGTACTCGCTGCGGACGGTGCCCGAGCTGTCAATCACGAAGAAGGCCGGGGTCTGGTCTAGTCTTCCGTTGAGTTCGATGTACCGCTCACCTCTGGCCCTCGACGACTCGCCTGGGGGCACGCCGAGGTAGAGGTCTGCATTCAACTCGGGCTCCAGGGCCAGCCTCTCCAGGGCGAAGCTGCACGGGCGGCACCCGCGAGACCAGACGATGACAAGCCTCCTGCCCGATTTGGGTAGCTCGATCGATCCCAGCTCCTTCAAGTCCTTTCCTAACCAAGTGGTGGGGGTCCGGAGCATGTCGGTCGTCCGGTGCGGGTCGGGTCGCGGCGTGACCATCCAGAACGAGGCGACGATGACCGGGACGGCCGCCGCCGCCCATCGCCGAGGCCTGATGGCGGCCGACGCCCTTCCGAGGAATGAAAACGAGGTTAGTGCGCAGCCTCCGGCGACGACAGCGCATGCCGGGCAGTCGGTTCCAGTTGCCAGGGTCACCACGACCTGTCCGGCCGCGGTGAAGGCCATCAGTAAGGCGACAATGCCTGGTCCGAGCACGCCGACCGCCAAGCCAATTGATATCGCGGTGAGGGCCCCTGCGCCCAAGACTTCGACCCGCACTCCCCAGAGTGAAGATGGCGCACAAGTAGGGCATCCTGCCACCAGCTTGTGCACCGCAGCGCACGCGGCGACGGTCAGCCCCGCGATCAGCACCCAGAAGGACGGCCCGAGCGACATTCCTAAGGCTGCTCCAGCGACCACCCCGATGAACACGGCTGGCAGCGACTGGGCCTCGATGGAGCGGTTCCCGATGTCCGCCGCCCGCGAAATGTCGCCCACGGAAGTGCTGACCGAGACGGTTCGCCCGCCTCTTTCCGTGTAGACGGCGAGCCGGCCTTCGTACGGCATCTGTCGGCGCAGCTCGGTTCCGAGGGCGGAGTCGGCCCGGGTGTACCGAAACACGGCGGTCTGGGTCGCCAACTCCCGATAGAAGAGGTCTTCGCTCGCGGATCGGCTCGAAACGACCATGTACCGCTCCCCGCTTCGGCTCACGTCCCACTTCATCCATGCCGACCGGCCGATACCAAAGAGGGCGGCGACGAGCGCCGCAAGCGCGAAATACTTGGCCAGGGCTCCAACCGTGCCCGAGCCGCGAGAGCCGTCCTGGTCTGCCAGAAGCCGCACGCTACTAGATGGAGGTTACCGTCTACTCCGCGGTCAAGAACTCGTGGATCACTTCCGCCTGCCTGCGGGTCAGGGTCGGTACGGCCGCGATCTGCTCAACGGTCGCCTGCCTGATCGCAGCGATGGAACCGAATGAGCGCAACAACATCCTGCGCCTCCTCGGACCGATCCCGGGAATCTCGTCAAGCACGCTGCCGTGCATCCTTTTGTCCCGTAGCTTTCTATGGTAACTCAGCGCAAACCGGTGTGCCTCGTCACGGAGCCGGGTGAGCAGGACGAGCGCCGGAGAGCCGATGGGCAAGATCACCTCGCGGTACCCGTCGCCATCGTGGACATAGAGGATCTCCTGCTTTTTGGCGAGTCCCGCCATGGGCACTTCCAGACCGAGCGACTTGCTCGCTGCGAGGGCGGCGCCGAGTTGGCCCTTGCCGCCGTCAATGATAATGAGGTCTGGCAAGGTCGCGAACTTCGGGTCGTCGTCCAAATGGGCGCGAAGCCGCCGGGTGACGGCCTCGCCCATCATGGCAAAGTCGTCCGGGCTCTCCGGGTGCCACTTGATCCTGAACCGTCGGTACTCGGACTTTGCCGCCACGCCGTCCATCGCGACGACCATGGATGCGGTAGGCGCAGTGCCTTGGACGTTGCTAATGTCAAAAGCCTCGATGCGGCTCGGGGGTGAGGGCAGTCCCAGCTCTTGCGCCAGGGTGGCCGCCGCTTCCTCGCTCCACGCTTCCCGGGTCGCGAGCTCGCTTGCGTACACCTTCAACGACTCCGCGGCGTTCTCTGCGGCCATGTCGAGAAGGCCCAGTCCCTCCCCCCCTTGGGGCACTTCCAGCGTCACCGAGGATCCGCGCTTTTGCCGAAGCCACTGCTGGACGATCTTCCTCTCTTCGAATTCGGCAGGAAGTAGGATCTCGCGTGGAACCTCGGGGGCCTCGGCGTAGTACTGTTTGACGAACTCCTGCACCAGTTCTCCCGGGGGCCGGTCGGCAGTGCCGTCCAGCACAAACTGGCGTTGGCCCACAAGCTTGCCGTTTCGGATATAGAGCATCTGCACTGCGGCCACTCGCTCGTCCTTGACGACGGCCACTACGTCTCGGTCGACATCGTCGGAGCTCAGTACCTTCTGGCGTTCTAGGACGTGGCGAACCGCAGCGGCCCGGTCTCGCAGTTCTGCGGCCTTCTCGAACTGCTCCTCCTCGGCGGCAGTCGCCATCTCGCGTTCTAGCTCCATGACGAGCGACTCGCCATCGCCTTTGAGGAATCGCTCGACTTGGCCCACGATCCCGAGGTACTCCTTCTTGTCCGCGATGCCGGCGCAGGGCGCAAGGCACTGTCCCAAGTGGTAATAGAGGCACGGGCGTTGCTCCTCCCTGCCGCTCCAACTCTTGCCACAAGGGATGAGCGGGAACACCTTGTGGAGCAGTTTGAGGGTGTCTCGGACGGCGAAGGCGCTGGAGTAGGGCCCGAACGCCTTGCCTTGACCCCGGCGAGGATTGCGCGTGAAGAGGACCCTGGGAAACGCTTCCTTGGTGACCACGATGAACGGGTAGCTCTTGTCGTCTCGGAGGCGGACGTTGAAGGGAGGCCGGTGCTTCTTGATCAGGTTGCACTCGAGAACAAGTGCCTCTAACTCCGAGTCCACTACGATCCATTCGATGTCGCGGGTGCGAAAAACGAGCCTTTGGATCCTGGCCCCGTGCTTCGCGCTCGCCTGGAAATAGCTCCGCACCCGGTTGCGGAGGTTGATCGCCTTTCCGACGTAGAGAACCTTTCCTTCCTCGTCGCGATAGATGTAGCAACCGGGCGAGGCGGGAAGGTGCTCCAACCTGGCAGTCACGGATTCGGGCAGGCCCCGTCGGCTCATCGGACAGCCAAGAGATACCTAGTTCTTTAGGACAGCGTCTATCGCGGCTTCTAAGGCGCTTGACCGGGACGGTGAGAGGTTCACGAAGTTGAACGACACCTCAGCTTCGCGGTACACGAGCGTAGTGGTCTTGACCCACGGGCTCCGGTTGATCTCGAACGTTGCGACTGCGGACGAGTCGGGGGGGAGCAGGGTGAGAGCGAGGTCCCGAACGTTGACACTATCGGCGATGCGCCGAAGCCTTGCCTCGGTGTTCGTCGGCGACTCGAGGAAGACCATGAAGGCCACGAGCCTTTCGGTGCCTTGCCGATCCCGGTTTTCGGTGCGGAGTTTCCGTTCCAGCGCGATTGCCAAAGCCTCGATACGAGACTCGGTTTCGTCGCCGACCCACACCATGACCCCGGGGTTCAGCGGAAACTGGCAGACGGGGCACGTCTTGGTTCCCGCGAACGGACCGGCAACGTGATGAGGCTCGAACGCCACGACGTACTCACGAGGCTGGAGTCCCGAGGCCGGGGCAAGAACGCAGAGCGCGGCGAGAATGGCGGTGGAGAGCACGGGCAAAGAAAAAAAAAGGGCTAGCCACGTTGGTTCGTGACTAGCCCGGGTTGGTCGGGGTTGGAGTTACTTGACGAGCTTGGAGATGGTGTCGCAGATCATGCCGCAGCCCTTTTCGCCGGCCGGGACATTGACCATGTTCGCCTGGACCTTCCAGTCCTTGTAGGCGATCATCGTGGTCTTGACTTCCTTGTCAAGATTGATCTTGTACTTCGAGATGCTCTCGTCGTCCTTGCCGATCACGGCGAAGGCGACGTCCTTGACTCCGCTCTTTTCGGCGATCTTCGCGAGGTGGGCGTTGCACATCTTGCAGTCCGTGCTCATGCCGACCATCACGATCATGGCCTTGAACTCGGCACCCTTGTGGGTGTCGATGTTCGTCTGGAGGCTCTTCGCGATCGCGATCACGTTCTCATCGCTCTCACCGTTGACCCAGACTTGGACTGCGGGGCGTGCCTGGAACGTGCACGGGAAGCAGTTCTTGGTGCCAGCGAGCGGCCCGGCGACATGGCTCGGGTGGAAAGGCGTTACGGATTCCCCAGGCTTGAGCCCGGAGTCCATCGAGCGCATGGCGATGACGGGAACGGCGAGGGCTGCGATGGCAGCAACAGCGATCAATAGCTTGTACATTGTTGTCTCCGTTTAGGTGAGCACAATCTTGCGCTCTCCTGCACCTAATAGTACGGAAGTATTCGGAAGTTCCCTCCGTGTTAGTCGAAGGACCTACTGCTGGCCTTGCTGAAGGCGTTTCTCCAGCTCGTCCAATTCAGCGTCCGCCGCGGATTCTACTGAGGCGTCCGTCTGGGTCGCATCCTCGGTCTGGGCTTCCCCTCCAAGGCCGAGCCGCTCTTCGAGCTTCTTGAGTTCCTCGTCTGCGGCGGCGTCCATTGCGGCGTCCTCCATGGACATGATCTTCCCTTGGACCGAGCCGGAGAACATCTCCTGTCGCGCCGCGGCTTCGGCCTGCTTGTCCGCGATCTTCTCCCGGGCGGAAGCAAAGCTGCCCTCGAACTCGTTTTCGAACGTCAGACCTTCGAGAGCCTTGGTGATCGAGGACTGGATCTGCGACTGCTTCCACTGAGCCTTGAGGGCCAGTGCCTCGGCAGTCTTTCGTCGAACCTCTTCCTCTTGGCGTTTGATCGCGACCTTCACCTGTTCAACGGTCTCGACAGCGCCTTGATAGGTTGACTTCAGCGTGGCGATTGTCGCGTCCGTGGTCGCCTTTTCGCGCAGGAAGTTCTTCGCGAGCTCTCGGTCGCCCTTCTTGAGGGCGGTCGTGGCTTGGGCTTCCATCTGGGCCGACTTTCTCTCGGCTTCCTCGAGCATTCCTTGCAGCCGGTTCTTCTGGGTGATCGCCTGGACTGCCTTTTCGCGGTTGGCGATCAGGGCCTGCTGCATGTCTCGCCTTGCCTGGTCCAGCATGATCTCTGGATCTTCCAGTGAATCCATGCCCCGGTTGAACACCGCCTTCAGCCAAGCAAAAAACCTCTTGAACATCTTTGGATCGTCCCTTTGTGCGCCGCCGTCCGAACCGCTGTTCGCGATTCAGAGGCGCAAAGTATACATTGCTGAGAGCTTCGGGGTTGCCTGGGTCGGGCCCCGGGATCAGAGGGGCCTGATCTCGATCGACTTGAAATCCGTCGGATGGCTCTCCGCCTGGATCGCGATGTGGCCGCTATCGAGGAGCTTCATGCCACCGACGATAAAGGGTGTCGCAGTCTCGTCCCGCTCGTCCAGTTGTGGGCTCGAGTACTCCATGACAAGCTCGCCGTCCAAGAAATGTCGGACGCGCCGACTGCCGTCCACCTCGACCTCGGCCGTGTGCCACTCGTCGCCGTGGCAGGTCTTGGAACTGGAGTCGGTGCAATGGGCGAGATGGAGTTTGCCTTCGTAGACAACGTTGGTGCCTGGGGTGCACAGATTGACGTTGTGCCGCTCGTTCTTGCCGTCACCCCCGAGCAGCTGTACCTCGATCGAGACCGGGAAGTCCTGATTGAGCGGCATGGACCACGCGGACTGGCTGTGGATCATCAGACCGTTGTTCCGCCATGCCCAACCCGGCCCGCCGGAGTGTTGCTCTCCTACGAACCGGTACACCGCGCGAAGGCGGTAGCTCGAGTACGGCCGGTTGGTATAGAGGTGGCCAAACCGATCCCCGAACTCTCCTTCGTACTTGTCGTAGCGAACCTTGAGAATCCCGTCGTCGACGCGGAAGGTGTCGGCGTAGTTCTCCCCGACAGGAAAGCCCTTGATCTTTACTGTCCATCCCGACAGGTCTTTCCCGTTGAACAGGGGCGTCCAGTCCGGCTCTTGAGCCGGCATCGCGAGGGCACCGAGAAGGACGGCCAACATGGGGCTGATAGTACCGTCCGGCCCGCCGGAGCTTGCTTCAGGCGAGAACGTCGTGGACCACGTGTCCGTGCACGTCGGTCAGGCGGAAGTCTCGGCCCTGGTACGCGTAGGTGAGCTGTGTGTGGTCCACTCCCATCAAGTGGAGCAAGGTCGCGTTGAGATCGTGAACGTGCATCGTTCCTGGGACAAACTCGTCCACGGATGGCGAAAGGACGTTGCCGTCCTTGTCCACGATGTTGTAGCCATAGTCGTCCGTATAGCCGTACACAGTTCCCGCCTTCACGCCCGCACCGGCTAACCACATGGTGAAGCACCGGGGATGGTGGTCCCGACCGTAGTTCTCTTTGCTGAGCGCGCCTTGGCAGTAGACGGTCCTTCCAAACTCGCCTCCCCAGACCACCAAGGTGTCTTCGAGCAGGCCGGTGCGCTTGAGATCCTTGATCAGGGCGGCGCAGGCTTGGTCCACGTCTTTGCACTGGGAGGGCAAGTCTCCCGTGAGGTTGGAGTGCTGGTCCCAGCCGCGGTGGAAAATCTGGATGAACCGGACGTCGCGCTCTGCGAGCCTTCGCGCGAGCAGGCAGTTGGCGGCGAACGTGCCAGGCTCCCGGCTTGCGTCACCGTACAACTCGAAGACGTCGTCGGGCTCCGAGGAAAGATCCATGAGCTCGGGCACGCTGGTCTGCAGCTTGTACGCCATCTCGTACTGCTCGATCCGTGCGGTCACCTCCGGATCGGCGATCTCGGCGAAGTACCCTTGGTTCAGTGCGGCGATATCGTCGAGCATCTCGCGCCGCGACTTACGGTCCATCCCGTCCGGGTCGCGCAGATAGAGGACCGGGTCTCCGGTGTGCCGCAGTGCGACGCCCTGGTGCTCGCTCGGGAGGAACCCGCTGCCCCAAAGCCGGGTGAAGAGGGCCTGGTCCACCTTGCCGTTGGAAACCTTGCTGTGGAGCACGACATAGGTGGGAAGCTCGTCGTTCATTGATCCGAGGCCGTAGCTCATCCACGAGCCGAAGCTCGGGCGGCCGGGCAGCTGGCTGCCTGTCTGGATGAACGTGACGGCGGGATCGTGGTTGATCGCGTCCGTCCACATTGACCGTATGACACAGAGGTCTCCAACAACTCCCGCGGTGTGCGGCAAGAGCTCGCTGACCCACACCCCGTCGCCCTGGTTGTCGTGCTTGTTGAACTTATAGATGGAAGGCGCGATCGGGAACCGCTCCTGTCCGCTCGTCATTGTCGTGAGGCGCTGGCCCATTCGTATGCTCTCCGGGAAGTCGGTGTCGAACTTCTCGGCCAGCGTTGGCTTGTAGTCCCAGAGGTCCATCTGGCTCGGGCCCCCGTTCATAAAGAGGACGATGATGCGCTTCGCCTTCGGAGCGATCCCGGAGAGCAGGCCGGGAGCCGGGTGAGGATTCGTGCCTGCCACGGTCGGGAGACCGCCCGCGCTCAAGAGCCCGCCCAGCGCTGCGGTGCCGACACCGCAAGCGGCCCTCCCAAAAAGCTGTCTGCGGGTCAAAGCCAGTTCAAATTCGCGGAGGGGATTCATGGTTCGTCTCAGGGGAGGTTCAAGAACTCGTGGAGGTTCATCACGGTGTTGCAGAGCAGCATCCACGCGGCAGACTCCGCGACGTTGTCTCCGGCCGGTTGCGAGTAGTCGCCGATCTCGAGCAGCTTGGCAGCCCGGGCTGGTTCGGCCAGGAACCGCGTCCGATACCGCGCGAGGGAACCGAGGAGACGATCGGCCTCGTCTTCTTCGGCGTCTCGGCACAGCGTGGCCTCGAAGAGCCGTTGCAGCCGTTCGCGGTCCGTTCCCGGACTTCTCGCGATCAGTTGGCCCAGCACCCGGGCCGATTCGAGATAGCCGTCCTCGTTGAGAGTGAGCAGCGCTTGCATCGGAGTGTTCGTCCGGGAGCGCCGGACGGTGCAGGCCTCGCGCATCGGCGCGTCAAAGGTCAGCATCGTGGGGTGCGGGCTGGTCCTCTTCCAAAAGAGGTAGAGGCTCCGACGGTAGATACCCGGCCCGGTGTCCTTGGTGTACTTGGCAGTCGTGCTTTCGAGGAAGCCGATCGCTTCCCATAGGCCCTCGGGCTGATAAGGCTTGAAGCCCTTCCCGCCCATGTCCTCGTTCAGCAGTCCGCTCGCGTTCAGCGCTTGGTCGCGGATCACCTCGGCATCGAGGCGGAAGGCCGGGCCCCTGGATGCGAGCCGGTTCTCCGGGTCGGTAAGGAGCGCCGCAGGCGACACCGCGGCAGACTGGCGAAAGGCGGCGCTCGTCACCACCAGACGGTGGAGGGCCTTGACGTCCCATCCCGAGTCCACGAACTCCGTCGCGAGCCAATCGAGAAGCTCCTTGTCGCTCGGCCACTCGCCTTGGTTGCCAAAGTCCTCGGCGGTCTTGACGATCCCGGTGCCGAAGTGCTGTTGCCAGACTCTGTTCGCAAAGACCCTCGCGGTCAGCGGGTTGTGCTCGGAAGTCAGCCAGTGCGCCAGCCCGAGCCGGTTGTTCGGCTCGTCCGGCGGCAGCGTCCCGAGGAACTCGGGCAGTCCCCTCTTCACCTCGTGCTGGGGCTGGTCGTACTCGCCGCGCCGGAGCAGGTACGCCGGAACTGCCGGCCCTTCCTCAGCGATCAGCGACCGCGGCACCATCGCGTCCACCTTCGCCTCCTCCGCCGCCAGTTCGCGGTATCGAAGCGAGTCCGCGGAGCCGGGCCCGGAAGCGAGGTAGAGCCTGGTCAGCGCCTGGGATTCCGGGTTCTTGGATTGCTCGGCCGCGGCTTCCTTGGCCCGGGCGGGGAGCGGGTCCTCAAAGAGGACGTAGATGCCGTCCGGCCCGCCGCTGTTCACGATCTCGATCAGCAGGTCGTTCTTGCCTTCCTTGAGGTCCGCCGTGACGGTGTCGGGAGCGCCGCTGGCTCCACGAAGCACCTTGTTCTCGTGCACCTTGGCCCCGTTGACCCAGACCTTCACCCCATCGTCGGAAGTAAGCAGGAAGCTCTGCCTCCCGGCCGTCTTCGCGGTGAGGACGGTCCGCACGAAGACGGCCGCGTTCTCCCGTCCGCCGAGGTTCTCCTTCACCTTGCCGAGCGGGATCTCGACCGCCTTCCACTCGGCCTTGTCCTCGGCACCGCCCGGCTCCGGCCCAAACTCGGCCGCAAAGGCGGAGTCGAAGTTCTGGGCCGGGAAGCTCTGCGAGACCTCCCACGGTCCGGGCACCGGCGGGTCGCTCTCCAGGGCCTTTGCCCATTTCTCCGCCTCCGCCGAGCCCACTTTGGCGACCAGCGCGCGCTGGCCGACCCGGGCCTTGGCGAGCGCGGCGGCCTGCTCGGGCGAGGGCACCGGAAGCACCGGCTCCGGAGTGAGCAGGTTGCCGTCCATCGGCGTGTCCTTGGTGCTGTTGAAGTAGGCAAAGAGCCGGAAATAGTCGTCTTGCGAGATCGGGTCGAACTTGTGGCTGTGGCAACGGGCGCAGCCGACGGTCATGCCCAGGAACACCGTGCTCGTCGTGTCCACCCGGTCGAAGACGTTCCGGGCGAAGACCTCGGCCACGATCGCCCCGCCTTCGTTCGTGGTCGGGTTCATGCGGACATAGCCGGTCGCCAGGCGGCTCTCCGTCGTCGGCGCCGGCACCAGGTCTCCGGCGAGCTGCCAGACCGTGAATTTGTCGAACGGAAGGTTCTCGTTGAACGCCCGCACGACCCAATCGCGATAGGGCCAGACCAGCCGCTCGTTGTCCAGGTGGAGCCCGTGCGTGTCGCCGTAGCGGACGGCGTCGAGCCAGTACCGCGCGGCGTGCTCGCCGTAGCGCGGGCTCGCCAGGAGTTGGTCAACGTACCTCTCGTATGCGTCCTCGCGCCGGTCGTCGAGGAAAGAGCGAAGCAGCGCAGGATCGGGCTGCAGCCCAGTCAGGGCCAGCGCGGCGCGGCGCGCCAAGGTCGGTCGGTCCGCCTCCGGAACGGGCTCCAGGCCGTGCTCCCGCAAGCCCGCCAGCACAAAGGCGTCGATCGGGTTGCGACCCCACTTCGTCCCGCTGTTCGAGGGCACCTCGGGCCGGGCCGGCGGCACGAACGCCCAGTGCGGCTTGACCTCGGCGCCCTGCACGATCCACTCCCGCAGGATCGCGATCTCGTCCGCGCTCAGGCCCTTCTTCGAGTCGCTCGCCGGGGGCATTCGCAGGTCTTCCGACTCCATGACCCGCCGGAGCAGCCAGGACTCGTCCGGCTTGCCGGGGACCACCACCGCATAGCCGCCGCGGTCGCGGAGCAGGTCTTCGGCCTTGTCCATCCGCAGGCCGGTGGCCTGGGCGACCGCCCCGTCAGGCCCGTGGCACTTGAAGCACCTCTGGCTCAGGATCGGCCGGACGTCGCGGCCGTACTCGATCTTCTTCGGGGGCCTGCCGGAGCCAGGGGCGGGCGGGGCCGCGATCGCAGCCATCAGCACCGAGCCCCCGATCAGGGCGAGGAACGTCCTGGCACCTCCGAACATCGGCCCCAAGGCTACCCGCAACCGACCCGGAAACGACCCTGCAACGATGCGGGGACTTCGAGTTTTCCGGCCCTTCACGGCGGCCCGGCGCTATCCCCGAGACGGCCCCCGGGCATGGAAAAGGCCGGGGCGTCTGCCCCGGCCTGGCCGGTTCTGCGCTCGCTGCCGCCCTTAGGCCGCAGCCGGGAGCGCCTCCGAGCCGCCGCCGCCGTACGCCGTAACGACGTTGCTCGGAAGGCTCATTTGCTCGCCCCTTTGGGCATAGACGCGGTAGCTGACCTGTTCGCCCGGGACCGCGCCCTCGACCGTGAACTTGGCCTTGGTCGTACCGTTCAGGTACTCCCACTCGCCGGCCGGTAGCCGTTGCTCGATAACGAACACCGTACCGGGCTCGTTGCCGTTGCGGTCCCACTTTAGCTTGTTCACTTGGTTGCACGGTTCCACTACCAGGTCCGCCGGGACAAAGACCGGCACCGGCGAGCCGCCTTGGTCGCGAGGCACCAGGCCCAGCTGCAGGAGCAAGGTATCGCTTACCGTCCCCCCCGCATACCATCCGTTGACAAAGGTCCGAATGGTCGTGAGGCTCGCACCCCTGGTATTGTTCTTCGTCTCGGTGGCCGCCTTCGCCGCCGCCGCCGCCGCGACCCTCGCCGAAAGCGAGGTCTGGAAGTCGTTCTTGGCGTTGGCCAGGGTCGTGATCTTGGCCGGGTCGAGCCCGAGTGGGCCTTGGTTGGCCGGGGCAGAGGCGACCGTCACGAAGTTGGTCAGCCACTGTGCGAGCTGGTCGTCTGGCAGGTTGAAATAATTGTTCGCCATGGTTATCGCTCCGTCCTGGCCCTGCTCGGGCCTGTGGTTTTCGTCGTCATTGGTGTCTCCGAGGAAGTGGGGGCTTCCTAAGAAGTTCTGTTCCGTTCCCGTGGGTGCTGGCCACCTGGTAATTGCACGGGTTCTTATGGCGGAAGACGCTCCTCCGTGGTGAGAAAATGAAGATGCCGTCGCGGCTGGGACTCCTTCGTTCGCAATGGAGACAATTTTTCTGGCAATGGACGCTGTCTCCATTCCCCTGGAGAGAGTTTTCCTTGCCATGGACGCTATTTTCTTTGTGGACCGGGGCGTTTCCTTTGCCATGGACGCTTTCTCGATAGCGCGTAAGAAAGCGTCCTGGGCGACTGGCGTTGTCTCTTTGCCACTTGTGAGAAGTTTTCTTGCGAGGGAGTCGCTGTCACGGCCTTGCGAGGGGTCGCTTTCTTTCCTGGCAGCATGCGCTCGGGGGCTGGCGGTATCCTGCCCTATCGCTCGTACTGGGCAAGCGCCGTGCCGGCGGGCGCGGGGCGGTGGCGGCTCCTTCGCCGCACCAGGGCCGAGGAGCAGGCTTGCCCGCAGGCGGCCCGGCGAGCGTCCCAACCGGGCCCCGGCCCCGGTGTACACTCTGCGCGTCGCCCCGAAGGGGCCACGCCCTTGCACGCCCATGTCGAACACCGGTACCGTCGTCCAAGTCACAGGCCCTGTCGTTGACTGCAGGTTCCCGACCGGAAGCCTGCCCGAAATCTACAACTCGATCAAGATCGAGGACGAGAAGCGGAAGATCAACCTGACCGTCGAGGTAGCGCAGCACCTGGGCGACGACATGGTTCGATGCGTCGCGCTCAGCAGCACCGACGGCCTGGTGCGCGGCCTCCCGGCGATCGACACGGGCGGGCCGATCATGGTTCCGGTCGGGGAAGCGACGCTCGGCCGAGTCTTCAACCTATTGGGCGAACCGATCGATAACGGCGGGCCCGTCGAGGCTTCCGCACGGCTTCCGATCCACCGCGACCCTCCCGGCTTTGCCGAGCAGAGCGTGAAGGTCGAGCTGCTCCAGACCGGCCTGAAGGTCGTGGACCTCCTCGTCCCCTTCAACAAGGGAGGCAAGATCGGCCTCTTCGGCGGTGCCGGCCTGGGCAAGACGGTCTTGATCCAGGAGCTGATCCGGAACATCGCGGTCGAGGCCTCGGGCGTCTCGATGTTCGCCGGAGTCGGCGAGCGGACGCGCGAGGGGAACGACCTCTGGCTCGAGATGAAGGAGGCGACGTTCCAGGACACCGACGGTACCACCAAGGCGGTCATTGACAAGACGGCGATGGTCTTCGGCCAGATGAACGAGCCGCCGGGAGCGAGGCTGCGGGTCGCGCTCACCGCCCTGACGATGGCCGAGTACTTCCGGGACGAAGTCGGCAGCGACGTGCTGATCTTCGTGGACAACATCTTCCGGTTCGTGCAGGCGGGCTCGGAGGTTTCGGCGCTTCTGGGCCGCATGCCGAGCGCTGTCGGCTACCAGCCGACGCTCGCGACCGAGATGGGCTTCCTTCAGGAGCGGATCACCTCGACGAACAAGGGCTCGATCACTTCGGTGCAGGCGGTGTACGTCCCTGCCGACGACCCGACGGACCCGGCGCCGGCCACGACCTTCAGCCACTTGGACGCCTATGTCTATCTGGAGCGCGCGATCGCCTCGAAGGGCCTGTACCCGGCGGTCGACCCGCTCGCTTCGACCTCGAAGAACCTGGACCCGAGGATCGTCGGTGCCGAGCACTACGAGACGGCCCGACAAGTGCAACAGGTGCTTCAGCGGTACCGCGAACTGCAGGACATCATCGCGATCCTCGGCATTGACGAGCTTTCGGACGACGACAAGCTGGTGGTGGCGCGCGCCCGCAAGGTCGAGCGCTTCCTTTCGCAGCCGAACTTCGTGGCCGAGCAGTTCACGGGTAACCCGGGCCGGTACGTTCCGATTGACGAGACGGTCTCCGCATTCTCCGAGTTGATCAAGGGCAACTTGGACGAGATTCCCGAGCAGGCCTTCCTTTATTGCGGCGGACTCGAGGACGTGCGCGAGAAGGCAAAGCGGCTGGCTGCGGTCTAACGGGCGATCGGCGGCCGGGTTCGGTCTTATACCGGCCGCTCGAAGCCGACGGCCTCGTATTCCTTGCGGAAGCCGAGAGCGACATTGAGCCCGTACATGGGGTTGTTCTGTTCGTTGTCGGTCCCGAGGCGGCGTACTCCGAGCTCCTTGGCTTGGGCGAGGCTCTTGATCTTGAGCGCGGCCGCGATCCCGCGCCTCCGGTGGGAGCGCACGACACCGGTCAGGCCGGTCTCCGCGAGCGAAGGGTCCGCCTCGTTCCGCATGAGTTGCGTCTGCCCGACGTACTCGCCTTGGTCCAAGGCGATCCACAGCGTCGGCCAGTGGCGCTCGTGTGACTCGAGGAACCGCTTGAACTCTTCGAAGGGTATGCCCTTCCACTCATAGGGGAGGGGCACGTCGGCCATGAGGGCGTCCTCCAACTCCCACAGGCGCTGAAAGGCGTCTGCTCCTCCTTCCTGGATCAAGGATTCGCACGATTTTGCCTCGATGCCCCCGGAAAACCCTTGCTGGACTCTCGCGCTCCACTGCTGGGGCTCGAAACTCGTCAGGTCGAGGAAGCTCACCGGGTTCCTCTGCTTCTCTACAAACCCTTGCTCGGCTAGCCATCGCATCCTCGCCGGATGCCGCTCGTCTGACCAAGTGGTGATGTCGGTCGCACCGTCCGAGACCGCAAGTTCCGTGGCTCGCCGGTGCCCGGTCTCGAACCAGGCCTCATCCTGCGGCGAGCACAGGAACCTGACATCGAAGAGGGTGGGCGAGTCTCCCCAGAAGACCTGGATCGTCCTGACGTGGCCGACCGGCCTGCCGTCCTGTTCCATCAGCTCCCGGTGCTTCGGGGTTCCTTCCGGCGAGAGGAGGTCGTGCTTCCGCAAGACCGCGGCGGTGACCGGCGAGTCGGGGTCCTGCTCAGTGGATATCCGGGCGCACGCCTCGTAATCCTCGTCCGTGACTGCCGGACGGAAGGTTACCTTTGTCATGGCAGGAGGCTACCTGCGGGGCGGTCCGACGGCTCGGGAACCGAAGCTTTCTCTGATCGAGTAGGAGCGACATGGGAAACCACCGTGGTTATTCTCGACGTCGCCTTCTCAAGGCGACCGCGAGCGTTCCTTTCGCGGCCTCGCTTGCTCCCTTGGCCGCCTTTGCGAACCGACTGGAACCGACGCCCGAGATTCCGGACGCCGACGAGCCGACCCCGTCCCAGACAGAGGGCCCGTACTACAAGAGGAACTCGCCGGAAAGAAAGAACCTCGCGGTAGCCGGCGTGGCGGGCACGGCGCTCGTCGTGTCGGGAAAGGTCGTGGACACCTCGGGAAAGCCCATCGCGAAGGCGCTCGTGGACGTCTGGCACTGCGACCCGAAGGGCGACTATGACAACAGCGGGTTCAAGTTCCGGGGCCACGTGTTCGCCGACGAGGACGGGCACTACCAGTTCGAGACGATCGAGCCTGGCCTTTACCCTGGGCGTACCCGGCACATCCATGTGCGGGTGCAGGCGCCGAACGGGAAGCCGCTCACGACCCAGCTCTACTTCCCCTCAGAACCCGGAAACGCCCGCGACGGCATCTATGACAAGCGCCTGCTCATGGAGATGGGGAAGGACGGGGACAAGAAGACTGGAAAGTTCGACTTCGTGCTTCGAGCCTAGCGGCGGCTGAGCGCCCAGCAACGAACGCCGAACTGCCGGGCGATCCGCTCGGCAGAGCCGGTTCCGAGGACGCAAATCGCGGTGGCGAGCGGGTCGCTCAACTCTCCGCGGTTCGCGATCACGGTCGCCTGGACTCGCTCCGTGGTGCCGAGTCCGGTTCGCGGGTCGATCACGTGGCTGTACCGCACCCCATCGATCTCGACGAATTGCTCGGTGTCACCGGAAGTGGAGACGGCGCAGTCAACGACGTTCACCGTGCCCTGGCCGACGTGCTCCAGCGAGATTGTCCATCCTTCTCGCCCAGGGGGCGGCCCAGAAACGGCGATGTCTCCTCCGGCCTCGACGAGAGCGCTCGTGACGCCCTTCGACCGGATCGCTTGGATCGCTTGGTCGCAGGCGTAGCCCTTTGCGATGCCGCCCAAGTCGATCCGGGTGCCTGGTTCGATCGAGACGGTCTTTGCCTGCTGGTCGGCAAAGACCCGCCGATAGCCCACCAGTGCCCGGGCGGCGGCGAGTTCTTCTGCCGAGCCGATTGTGGAGGTCTTCCTGGCCTCGCGCCATAATCGCACCAGCGGGGCGGCGGTGACGTCGAAGGCCCCTTCAGTGAGGGCGGACAGACGGCGCGCAGTCCCGAGGATGTCCACCATCTCGGCCGGTGCGGACTGAGGAGTGCCGTCGGCAGCGGCAAGCATCCTGTTCAGCGTGCTGTCGGCACGATAGTCGCTGAACATCGTGTCGAGGTCGGCGAATCGCGCGAACGCGGCCCGGGCCGCGCTCTCAGCGACCTCCTGGGCAGAGGAGTACAGCACGACCCGCACCGCCATTCCCATGTGGGCCTGGGTGAACTCGTAGCGTTCCATGGACGGTTTCGCGAGGGCCAGGGCGAGGGCCAAGGTCACCAGACCATTGTACGTCCAAGGGGTAAAAGCTCCACGTACCTACCCTGTACCACGGTCGAAATGATCACGAGCCTTCTCGCATGGACAGCAATGCAACAAGACACCGGCTTCATCGAGAAACTTTCAGACCATCTGGTTGAGTTTGAGATGGTGCGGGTGCCGGACAGTGCTTCTCAGAGCATCGAGGGACTGTGGGCGATGAAGACCGAGGTCACCTTCGACCTATTGGAAATCTGGTTCCTGCGGATGGATCTGACCGAAGAGGAGGAAGTCGCGGGCGTGGACGCCGAAAGCCGACCCTCCAAGCCTTACGGGGCGATCTTTATCGGCCACTCGATGAAGGGTACGCCTGCGATCTGTGTCACGCACGAGTCGGCGACGCTCTTTGCCCAATGGCTCTCTGCCAAGACGGGCAGGCACTATCGCCTGCCGAGCGTCAGCGAGTGGGAGTACATCGCCCGTGCCGGCGCAACCGAAGACCCCGGGCCGATCGAGGACTACGCCTGGGTTTGGTCGAACGGGGACGATTCCATCCAAAAGGTGGGCAAGCTAAAGCCAAACGCTTGGGGCATCCACGACTGTTTGGGCAACGTCGCGGAATGGGCCGAATCATCGGACGGCCCCGTGGCTTGCGGCGGATCGTTCCGCGACAAGGAGGTGTCCTTCTCGATGCGGGAAGCTCAGATCCCGGCTTGGACAGAGGCAGACCCTCAGAACCCTAAGAGCCGGTGGTGGCTTTCGAACGGACAGCACGTTGGTTTCCGCCTCGTTTGCTCGCAGAAATAGTCAAGTCCGTGCCAGACTAGGCCGGAGGCATCGGAGATGGTATCCAGAAGAGGCTTTATGGCGACGGTAGCAGGCACGGGGGCGGCACTGGCCGCAAAGGGCGCGTTGGGGTTTTTCGAAGGGCAAGAGACGCTCAAGGTAGGCCTGATCGGGTGTGGCGGCAGGGGAAGCGGTGCCGCACGCGACTCCTTCGAATCGGCGCCGGGCATGGTGCTTTGGTCCATGGGTGACGTGTTCCCCGACCGGATCGAGAGTGCCAAGAACGGTCTCAAGGACGCACTGGGCAAGTCCTTCCAGGTAACGGACGACCGCACATTCACCGGTTTTGACGCGTATAAGGCTGTCATCGCGAGCGGAGTGAACATCGTCATCCTCACGACCCCTCCCGGATTCCGACCGATACATCTTGCCGCTGCCGTAGACGCTGGCAAGCACGTGTTCATGGAGAAACCGGTGGCGGTGGACGCGCCCGGCGTACGCTCCGTGATGGCGTCGGGCGAGAAGGCAAACGAGAAGGGCCTTTGCATCGTCGCCGGCACGCAGCGCCGGGACGATGTGGCGTACATGGACTGCATCAAGCGGATCCACGACGGCCAAATCGGCGAGGTCACCGCGATGTACTGCTATTGGAACCAAGGCGGACTCTGGATGCATCCCCGGCAAGAGAAGTGGAGCGACGTCGAGTGGCAGCTTCGCAACTGGCTGTACTTCACCGCTCTCTCGGGGGACCATATTTGCGAGCAGCACATCCACAACATCGACGTGTGCAACTGGGTGCAACAGGCGCACCCGGTCAAGGCTATGGGGGTCGGCGGACGCCAGGTGCGGACCAATGCCGCCTATGGCCACATTTTTGACCACTTCGCGATCGAGTTCGAATATGAGAACGGGGTCAAGCTCCTTTCCATGTGCCGCCAGATCGACGGTACGGTCGGACGGGTGAACGAGCACGTCGTCGGTACCCGCGGATCCTCAAACTGTGCCACTTCGATCAAGGGTGCATCGGGATGGAGGTGGGAAGGTGACCGTCCCAATCCGTATGTCCAAGAGCACAAGCGGCTGGTGGCTGCAATCCGAAGTGGCAACAAGGTCAACGACGCCAAGCGAGTCGCGGAGTCCACTATGTCTGCAATCATGGGACGCATGGCCGCCTACTCCGGCCTGGAAGTCGAGTGGGACGAGGCGATGAAGTCCGAGATCTCGCTGCTCGGCGACCTCCACGAGTTCGGCCCTATGGAAGTTCCCGAAGTCCCGATGCCGGGCACAACGAAGGCTTGGTGAGATGGCGGGCGTGAGCAGGAGGGAAGTATTGGCCGGAGCGGCAGCCGCGGGGATTGGACTGCCTGGCGTGACCTTGGCGACCGACCGTTCGGGAGAGAAGTTCGGTATGAAGTTTGCACCGCACTTCGGGATGTTCCAAAACCTCGGTGGCACCGACCTCGTGGCGCAGCTCGAGTTCATCGCGGCCGAGGGTTTCACCGCCCTGGAGGACAATGGCATGAAGGGCCGGAGCCTGGAAGACCAAGACCGCATCACCAAGGCGATGCAACGGTTGGACCTGACCATGGGCGTCTTCGTTGCCAACAACATTGACTGGCAGAACCCGACCTTGACCACCGGCTCGAAAGAGTCGCTCGATGCGTTCGTACAACAGTGCAAGGAATCGGTGGAGGTCGCCAAGCGGGTGAACGCCCAATGGATGACCGTTGTGCCAGGAACCTTCGACGAACGGCAGCACCTCGGGTACCAAACCGCGAACGTGGTCGAAGCGCTGCGGCGCGGTGCGGAAGTCTTTGAGCCGCACGGCCTGGTCATGGTATTGGAGCCGCTGAACTTCCGCGACCACCCCCGGCTGTTCCTGACCGATATCCCGCAGGCATACGAGATCTGTCGCGCAGTGGACTCCCCGAGCTGCAAGATCCTCTATGACATGTACCATTCCCAGATCCAGGAGGGAAACCTGATCCCGAACATTGACCGAGCCTGGAGCGAGATCGCCTACTTCCAGATCGGGGACAACCCTGGCCGGCGGGAGCCGCTCACGGGCGAGGTCAACTACAAGAACGTCTTCGCGCACATCCACGACAAGGGTTTCCAAGGCGTACTGGGAATGGAGCACGGAAACTCCCAGGGCGGTGCGGAAGGCGAGCGGAAGGTGATTGGAGCCTACCGGGCTTGTGACGTAGCCTAGTCCCTGACCAAGGCGAACCGTGCGGGCATAATGATTCCGTTGTGGCCAGTACGTTTCGACTCACCGTAGTCGCCCCGGACAGGACCGTCTTCGACGAGGACGCGATGTCATGGGTCGCGCCGTCTGCCGGCGGTTACCTCGGAGTGTGGAAGGGCCACGAGCCGACCCTGATCGCTCTCAACCCTGGCGTGATCGAGGTCACTGCGGCAGACGACCAGATCCACCATGTCGCGGTGGGTGGGGGCTTCGCCGAAATCAGACCGGACGGAGTCGTCGTGCTCGCCCAAGAGGCGAAGCTCGCGAGCGAGATCGACGTTGCGGAGGAAGAACGACGGGTGGAGGAGGCGCGCAAGGCCCTCCGGGGCGAGGCCTCCGACCTCGGACAGGCCGAAGCCCGGCACGAGCTCGACCGCGCGATGAGTCGAATCCGCGCCACAAAAATGAAGTGACAGCCGGGGCAAACCGCCCCAGGAACAAGAATTGACCGAACTTAGCATTACTCCGCTCGGAGGAGCGGGCGAGATCGGGAAGAACTGCACCGTAGTCCAGCAAGGCGACGAATGGGTCGTCGTGGACTGTGGATTGAGCTTCCCTCACGAAGAACACTACGGGGTAGACATCGTCGTACCCGACTTTGACCATTTGGTTCAAAACAAGGACAAGGTCAAGGGAATCTTTCTGACCCATGCGCACGAAGACCACGTCGGCGCCCTGGGGTTCCTGGTTCCGCTGCTTGACTGCCCGATTTACGCGACCCGCCTCAGCGCAGCACTCGTCCGATCAAAGCTGGCCGAGCGTGCGAACCTGACCGACCCCGACATCCGCGAGGTGGAGAGTGGAGAGACGGTCAAGGTCGGAAAGCTCTCGGTCGAGTTCGTCCGGGTCACGCACTCCATCCCGGAGAGCCACGCATTGGCTGTGCGCACCGATCACGGGATCGTGCTCTTCACTGGTGACTTTCGATTCGACTTCACGCCTGTGGACGGATTCCAGACGGACGTAGGACGCCTCGCAAAACTGGCCGAAGAAGGCGTCGTCCTGCTCTTGAGCGACTCCACGAACGTCGACCGCCCTGGATGGGGGCCGAGCGAGTCCACGGTGACGGAAGGGCTTCGCCAGGCCTTCCGCAAGGCCAAGGGACGCGTCTTGACCACGATGTTCGCGAGCAACATCCACAGGATGCAACAGATCTTTGACGTGGCCCATGAAACGGGCCGCGTCGTTGCTGTGACCGGCAGGCGGATGGAGGCCACGATCGCGTTGTGCCGTTCGATGGGCTATCTCAACGTCCCGCCGAAGACCCATGTCCGGCTCGACGAGCTCCGCGAGTATCGGGCGGACGAAATCTGTGTCATCGCCACGGGCAGCCAAGGCGAGCCTATGGCGGCGCTCACGCAGATGTCTCGAGGAGAGTATTCCAAGCTCCAGATCAGGGAAGGCGACACCGTCCTCTACTCTGCGCGGCCCATCCCCGGAAACGAGGCCGGAATCTGGAGGACGGTGAACCGCCTCTTTAACCTCGGGGCAGTGGTGCTCGTCGACCCGGATCCGCCCATCCATGTGAGCGGGCACGCATACCGCGAGGAGCTAATGGCAATGATCAACCTGACGAAGCCCTTCTATCTGGCCCCGGTCCACGGCGAGGCCAGGCACCAGTTCCTCTATTGCGAAATGGCCGAGGCCATGGGCCATGCGAAACATCGGATGTTCACGCTCGCGAACGGAGACTCGCTGGTGGTCTCGGAGAACAATGCCGTCGTGGATCGCTCCGCTGTGCCGTCTGGGGATGTGCTCATTGACCAGAACACGAACATGGCGGTGGAATCGAAGACGATCCATGACCGTCAAGCCCTTGGCCACGACGGGGTTGCCATCGTGACGGTGGGAATCGACTTCAAACGCAAGGAAGTCATGCTGCGGCCGCAACTGGTCGTGCGCGGACTGGCGGTACCACCGGCGGTCGTGGAGCGCGCCCAGGCCGACCTTTGCGACGCGATCGCGGAGCTCAGCCCGGCGGAGCTCGCGGACAAGGAGACCCTGGAGAAGGAGATGATCGAGGCGGTTCGCGTTTCGATCAAGAAGACCAGTCGCCAGCAGCCTCTCGTGATCGCGATCGCGAGCGAGGTCTAGTTTTGGGTCGCCGTGCGGTCGTGCTGGTGAGCGGAGGGTTGGACTCCGCCGTCGCCCTAGCCATTGCGAAGGCAGACGCCTATGAGTGCCACGCCCTCACGGTCAGCTATGGCCAAAGGCACGTCGGGGAACTGGAAGCCGCTCGCAAGGTGGCCGTGGGGTGTGCCTCCCACCACATGGTGGAGTGCGACCTGCGTTCGATAGGGGGATCCGCCCTCACTGGCGACATTGATGTACCCAAGGGGGAGTACCCGCCTCAGGGCGTACCGGTGACATATGTCCCCGCACGGAACGCTGTCTTTCTCTCCCTCGCGCTAGGGCTAGCCGAGGTCACCCGATCCGAGGCGGTGTTCATTGGTGCCAACGTTGTAGACTATAGCGGCTATCCGGACTGTCGTCCGGAGTTCTTGCGCGCGTTTGAACACCTTGCCGCAGTCGGCACGAAGGCGGGCATCGAAGGTGACGGGATCAAGGTCGTCGCGCCTCTGTTACACTGGGACAAAGCCGCCATCATCCTGGAAGGGCTCCGCTTGAACGTGGACCTTTCAGTCACCCGCTCTTGCTATGATCCGGCCCCGGAAGACCGTGCCTGCGGAAACTGCGATGCCTGTATCATCCGCCGTCGGGCGTTCGAGACCGTCGGAATTCCCGATCCTTCGCTTGCCCTTTCCGGAGGCTAGTCCTTGGCCGCGCTGAGAATCGCAGAGGTCTTCGCCAGCATTCAGGGCGAGGGGATCTGGTCCGGAGTGCCCAGCGCGTTCGTGCGAGTCTCGGGGTGCAATCTTCGGTGCTCATGGTGCGACACCCCGTACGCAAGCTGGAATCCGGAAGGGCCGATCCGCGAAGTGTCGGACATTGCCGCCGAAGTCCACGGCCTCAGAGTGAGACACGTGGTGTTGACCGGTGGCGAGCCTATGCTCTTCGACGCCATTGAGCCTCTGGCCCGTGACCTTTCGGAGCGCGGCCACGTCGTCACCGTTGAAACGGCAGGAACCGTGTTCCGCGAAATCTCGTGCGATCTTATGTCGGTAAGTCCGAAGCTGGCGAACTCGACCCCTGTCGGAGCAGAGGCGGATCGGCACGAGACCGTGAGGTCCGAGCTTGCCCCCCTCATCCGACTCCTAGGCCACTACGATTGCCAGCTGAAGTTCGTGGTCCAGGCGTCAACGGCAGAGCCTGACGTGGCCGAGATCGAGTCACTCGTCGAGACGCTCGGATGGGACAGGCCCGACCGCGTCTTGCTCATGCCGGAAGGGAGGAATCGGAAAGCGGTGCGCGATGGTCTTGCCGTGCTCGCCCCGTACGTGGCCTCGCGAGGCTGGCGGCTTTGCCCCCGGCTGCACATCGAACTGTATGGAGATACGAGGGGAACGTAGCGGCGGGTTCTGCTATGATGCTGGTATGGACTCGGCCACTCGAGGCGGGCTTCGGTTCGTCAGCCTCATGGTCGATGCGACTTCAGGAGTCGACGTCGAGCCGTTCCGGGTTGCTCTGGGCAGCCGGGGTCTTGCCTCGACTTTCTGGGTCGATCCAAGCCGCCTCGTCGAGCGCCCGGAGTATTGGCGCAAGTTCGTCGCCGAGGGGCACGAGGTTGCAAATGGCACGTTCCTCGATGCCGCCGGGTTGGACGGTCGGCTCGACCGTTGGACCCTGGCAATGGTGAACGACGAGCTTGCGGAGACCAAGAAGCTGTGGTTCGAAGTGTTCGGCACTGGTGCCTCGCAGGTCGTGGCCGTACCGTTTGGCGAGCGGGCTGCACACGATGGGGACTACCTCGACCATTTGGTGGGCTTAGGTGTGACCGTCTGCGCCAGCAGTCTCGCGAATGGGATTGCGGTTTGGCCAGCCAGGAGTACCCAGCCCGACGACCTCACGGCAGGGATGATCCACGCTGTCCACCTCACACGAGCCGCCGACAACCGGCCGTACTTCGACGAAACCGTGCTGAACGAGTGGGCTTCATGGGCTGCCGGACTCCCCAAGGGGATTGTTGCTACGGTCTCCCACGCGCTCGGCCACCATTCCGCTTCCCAGATCGCCGGCACCTAGGCGCTGGCAATTCTGAACTAATCCGGCCAAACTAGCTGATGTGACGCCGACCCGCACGGAGTTCCTCCACATGGAGGGCACCGCAGCCAAGCCGGTCTTCTACCTGCTGACCCTGGTGAGCCTTGCGGCCATGGCATGGCAGTTCTATCAGCGGGCGATCCTCTGGCGCAAGGGAAAGCCGATCGGATGGAAGCCTGACCCTTGGGGATCTGTCATCCGATATGTCCTGGGCCAGAAGAAGGTCCAAGGTAGCCGTCCTCGCTCGGGTGCCCCCATGCACCTCGCGATCTTCTACGGGTTCCTCTCTCTCTTCGTGGCGACGACGTTGCTGGCAGTGGCCTCGTATGCGCCGCTCGTCGGGCTTCGCAACTTCCATGAGGGCGTGTACTACCTGGTGTACGAGACCACGTTCGACCTGCTCGGGCTTCTCTTCGTCGGCGGGATCGGGTTCGCCCTTGTTCGACGGGCGGTCCACGACTACAGCGTGGCAAAGGGCACCGCTGCGCGCGTGCTCACCAGCGATTGGCGCGACTACGCAACTCTCGGAATCTTGCTCATGCTTGGGGTGACCGGGTACTTGCTCGAAGGTGCGCGCATCGCGAACCAGCCGCAAGCTTGGGACACGGCTTCGGTCGTCGGGAACTGGGTCGCGGGCCATTTGCCTCCGGTCAGCGCTCCTGCCTACGTTGCGGTGTGGTGGTTCCACTACGCTTGGTTTTTTGCCTTCGTGGTGCTTCTTCCGCAGATGCGTATCCGGCACGTCGTCGTTGCCATTGCATCGGCTGCGGGCAGTCCCGAACGACCGCTTGGCCACCTTGAGAAGGTCACTGTCGAGGAGGTCGAGCAGACGGAACGGGTAGGCGTCGCTCTGGCCGAGCACTACTCGCGGTGGCACCTGCTTTCGCTCGATGCCTGTATGTCGTGCGGCAGGTGTACGGAGGTGTGCCCAGCGCACGGTGCCGGCAAGGTCTTGAACCCGAAGAAAGTGGTCGCGGATATCGCGCTAGCGAACTCGACCGGAGCACCCGTAGCGGACACCGTGGGGGAAGAGGCGCTCTGGGCTTGCACGACCTGCAATGCGTGTGTCGAGGCGTGCCCCGTCCTCATTCGACACGTAGACCTCATCGTGGACGCCCGGCGCAACCTCGTGGCCGAGGGCCAGTTTAGTGGGAGCGGTGCAACGATGCTCCGCCAGCTTGGCTCGACCGGCCACGCGTGGGGCTCGCAGGGCGGTCGAGAGGACTGGATGGACGGGCTGGACGTGCCGTTGTGTCGCGACGGGGCCGAGTTCGAGTACCTATTCTGGGTCGGGTGCGCCGGCGCGACCGATCCGGCTGCAATACGCACCACCAAGGCTCTCGCAGGCTTGCTGCGGAAGGCAGGTGTCTCCTTTGCGTGCCTCGGCGACGAGGAGGCGTGTACTGGCGACCCCGCTCGCAGGGCGGGAGACGAGTTCCTCTTCCAGGGCCAGGCAGAGGCGAACGCCAGCGTGTTCCAACGCTACAACGTAAAGAAGGTGGTCACGGCGTGTCCGCACTGTCTGAACACCCTGCTCAATGAGTACGGCGAATTCGGTGCACGGCTCGAGGTCGAGCACCACACGCAGTTGCTCGCGCGGCTTGTAGAGGCCGGGGCGCTCGCCCCCGCGAAGGGCGCGATCGGCGGCACGACTTTCCACGACCCGTGCTACCTCGCCCGGGTCAATGGCATCGCCGATGCCCCCCGCGCGATGTTCGGCGTAACGACGTCGCTCGATGGTGACCAGGCTGCCCTTCTCCGGGCCACAGAGGCAGAGCCGGGTTCGCGCTCGCCCTTCCAAGAGCCGCAGAACCGCGGAAGGAAGACCCTGTGTTGCGGTGCTGGCGGGGGACGGATGTGGATGGAGGACGAGCCCAGTCAGCGACCGAGCGACCGTCGAGTAGACGAGCTCTTGGCCACGGGCGCGCAGGAGGTTGCGGTCGCATGTCCCTTCTGCAGAATCATGCTGGACGCAAGCATCAAGCAGAAGGCTGGCGACGATGTTCGTCTCGTTGACCTCGCCGAAAAACTCCAAGAGGCCAACCCGTGATCGCGGGCATCGGAACCGATCTGGTCGAAGTGGCTCGGATCGAGGCCGCGATGGAGAACCCTCGGTTCCTCGAGCGGCTCTTGACGCCAAAGGAGCGGGATCAAGCCCGCGGCGTGGAGTGGGTGGCCGGGAGATGGGCGGCCAAGGAAGCGGCGTTCAAGTGTATGCCAAGCCTCCAATCCTGGCAGGAGGTGCAGGTTCTTGTCCGCGCCGACGGTGCACCTTGCATCGAAGGTCCGCCAGGCAAGTGGTGGGTCTCGATCACCCACGACGCCGGGTTCGCGCTGGCGTTCGTCGTCCTAGAAAGTTAACCGCACCTTAACACTCCCGTGAGACAGTCTGGCCGAAATGTTCCGGCTCAGCACGATTTCTGGCATCGCGGTCCTCTCCGTCGGCCTTGTCCTTACCGGTTGCGGAAGCGGATCCACGGGAGGTAGCGGCTCCGCTGGCGGGGCGGGAGTGTCCGGGGAGATCAGCATTGACGGTAGTAGCACGGTAGGGCCGATCTTGGCCGCTGCAGCGGAGCTGTTCCAAGAAGACAACCCGGACGCCGAGCCGACGGTAGGAATGTCCGGTACCTCCGGAGGCTTTAAGAAGCTCATCGCAGGCGAAGCAGACCTCGTGGGGGCATCGCGACCGATCAAGCCTGAGGAAGCCGAAAAACTCAAGGCTGCGGGAATCGAGTACATCGAGATCCCGGTAGCCATGGACGGTCTTACCGTAGTTGTGAACAAAGAGAACACTTGGGCCAAGTCGCTCACGGTGGACGAGCTCAAACGGATCTGGGAGCCGGGCAGCAAAGTCACGAACTGGTCGCAGGTTCGCGCAGGATTCCCGAACGAGCCGATCAAGCTCTTTGGGGCGGGAACTGATTCCGGTACGTTCGACTACTTCACCCTCGCTATCGTCGGCGAGGAGAAGGCGAGTCGAGACGACTACACCCCGAGTGAGGACGACAACGTCCTGGTCGCAGGGGTGAAGGGGGAGAAAGGTGGCCTTGGCTACTTCGGATACTCGTATTACGAGTCGAACAAGAACGACCTGTCCGCGGTGGCGATAGACGGAGGCAAGGGACCGATTCAGCCGACGTATGAAGGAATTCTCGATGGAACCTACGCTCCCCTGAGCCGCCCCCTCCTGGTCTACGTGAACAAGGCTTCGTACGAGACAAAGCCTCAGGTGAAGGCGTTCCTGATGGACCTGATGTCGCGCAACGAGGAGATCGTCAAGTTGGCAAACTATGTACCTGCCGGACCCGAGGTGTTAAAGCTCGCGCAAGCTCGGCTGGAGGGCATGGTGACCGGATCCGTCTTCCACGGCACGGAGACCGGGCTTTCGATCCAAGACTTGTTGAGCGCCGAGAAGGGCTAGGTCAGGCGTGGCGTCCGCTGCCGAGTCGAGGAAAGCGATTCGCTCCCAGCTCGCGCCCAAGCGCGGGATGAGGGGCTGGTTCGAGGGTGCCTCGACGTTGGTGTGCGTCCTCGCCGCCCTCTTGACGCTTTTCGTCACGGCTAGCATCGTCTTCCTGCTCGGTTCCGAGACGGTCGCGTTCTTCAACCGGCCGGAGGTCACGGTGGTGTCGTTCCTGACCGGCACACGTTGGGCACCCACTTTTGCCGACGCCGCGTTCGGGGTATTGCCGCTCGTGTGCGGCACGCTCATCATCACGCTCGGCTCCGCCCTCCTGGCAGTGCCGCTCGGGCTCGGGGTCGCGATCTACCTCACCGAGTACGCCTCGCCTCGCCTTCGGTCGGTGCTCAAGCCCTTGCTCGAAGTGTTGGCGGGTATTCCAACCGTAGTCTACGGGTTCTTCGGCCTCTTCTATGTGACTCCGTTGCTTCGGACGTTCATCCCCGGCGTCGAAGTCTTTAACGCGCTCTCCGGCAGCCTCGTCGTCGGGGTGATGATCCTTCCTATGGTCTGCTCGCTCTGCGACGACGCGTTGAGCATGGTGCCGCGCGGTCTCCGGGAGGGTGCGCTTGCGCTCGGCGCGACCCGAAGCGAGACCGTGGCGAAAGTGTTGGTCCCTGCCGCGCTGAGCGGGATTGGGGCCGCTGTCGTTCTGGCACTCTCCCGGGCCATCGGGGAGACCATGGCGGTGACGGTGGCCGCAGGGCAGCAGCCTCGACTAACTTGGGACCCCCGCGTCGGGATCGAGACGATGACCGCCTATATCGTCCAGATTTCAAAGGGCGACACGCCGGCAGGAAGCACCGCGTATCTCACCCTCTTTGCAGTCGGTTTCTTGCTCTTCTTATTGACTCTCGGGCTGAACGTAGCCGCCGCCCGGTTTGTGAAGCGGTTCCGGCTGAGGTACTCGTAATGACGCTTACGGGGGTCTCGCGAGCGCGGCAGATCAAGGGTGCACTGTTCCATGCGGCTTGCTTGGCCGGAGTGGTGGTGGCATGCCTCTTTCTTCTCTCCCTCCTTGCGATCGTGCTGAAAGACGGCCTTGCAGGGCTGAATGCCAAGTTTTTTGCGAACTCTGGGTCGAGTTTTGCGAACAAGGCCGGCATCAAGTCCGCGCTGGCGGGCAGCATTTGGGTCGTTTCATTGACGATCCTTGCCGCGGTACCGATCGGCGTTGCGACAGCAGTTTTCCTCGAAGAGCTCGCGCCCAAGCGCAACCGGTGGATTTCCCTGGTTCAGACCAACATCAACAACCTGGCCGGGGTGCCGTCAATCGTCTATGGCCTGTTGGGGCTCGCGGTCTTCGTGCGCCTGATGGATCTGGGCCGCTCGGTGCTGTCCGGTGGTCTCACGATGGCCCTTCTCGTGCTGCCTCTCATCATTGTGGTGACGCAAGAGGCGATCAAGGCCGTACCCTCGAGCCTGCGGGAGGGTGCGCTGGCGCTTGGGGCGACAAAGTGGCAGACGATACGCACCCAAGTTCTTCCCTCCGCGAGGGGAAACATCGTCACCGGCGTCATCCTTGCGGTCTCCCGTGCGATCGGCGAAACGGCACCCCTCATTGTCGTCGGCGCGGTCAGCTACATCGGCCGCATCCCAGCAGGGCTGGATAGCAAGTTCACCGTCCTCCCGATTCAAATCTTCGACTGGACCCTGCACCCGAGCGAGGACTTCAAGAAACTGGCGGCCTCGGCGATCCTCGTCCTCCTTGGGTTGCTCCTTACCCTGAACGGGATCGCGGTCTACATCCGCACCCGCTGCGTCCGCCGCCACAGTTAGACGGCAGTACCGGTGAGATCATGCACCGTGGCGCCGGCGACCCGTGCTTTGACGATGTCTCCCGGCTGGCCCGAGAAGTCCAGGTCGATTTTCCCGTCGATCTCGGGCGCGTCCCGATATGTGCGTCCGCAGTTCGGCGATTCCAGGAGGACGTCCACCTCCCTCCCGATCCAGGCCTTGCCGTTTTCCAGTCCCACCGCTTGTTGGAGGCGCATGAGGCGGTCGTAGCGGTTGCGCTTCTTGAGGAACGGCACCTGCCCTGTCATCTCTGCAGCGGGTGTGCCCTTCTCCCTACTGTAGACAAAGGCTCCGACTCTTTCGAGCCGAGCCTCGCGAACCCATGACAGCAGATATTCGAAGTGATCCTCTGTCTCGCCGGGGAAGCCCACGATGAACGTCGTCCGAATCGCCGCACCCGGCATGGCGGCGCGAACCTTGTCGAACAGTCCGAGATAGCGCTCCCCGTCCCAAGGTCGCTTCATCGCCCGAAGCACGTCTCCGTGTACGTGTTGGAGCGGGATGTCGACGTACGGCACCACGCTGGGAAGCGTGGCCATGGCCTCGATCACTTCGTCGGTGAGGCGGTTCGGATAAAAGTATAGGAGTCGAATCCACTCGATCCCCTCGATGGCGTCCAGTTCCCGTAGCAACCGGGGCAAAGTGAACTCCCGATAGAGGTCGTAACCATACTGGGTCACGTCCTGGGCGATGAGGTTCACCTCCTTGACGCCCTGTGCTGCCAAGGCACGGGCTTCTTCGACAACCCTCTCCAGCGGCTTGCTCTGGTGTCCCCCCCGGAACGAAGGGATCGTGCAAAACGTGCATTTGTGGTCGCAGCCTTCGCTCACCTTGAGGTAGGCGCTCCACGGGTGGCCAGTGCGGGCCCTCGTGCCTACGCTGGCCCACAGGTGTTCCGGGCGCTTGGTCTCCACCAGTTGGTCAGGCGATGAGAGGGCGCCTTGGACGATCGAGCCAAACCGGGCCATCTGCCCGACGCCGACGATCACGTCCACTCCAGGGACGGCGTCGGCAAGCTTGTGGCCCATCCGTTGGGCCAAGCACCCTGCCACGACTACCTTTCCATCGCCCTTCTCCCGGACCGCCTTTCGTATGGCTTCGAGCGACTCACTGGTCGCCGACTCGATAAATCCGCAGGTGTTGACGACGGTGACGTCAGCGCTCTGGCTCGCGTCGACGCGGTGCCCCGCTTCCGCGAGGACCCCTGCTATCTCCTCGCTGTCCACCTCGTTCTTGGCGCAGCCGAGGGTCACGATGCGAATGTTTCGCGGCCGTGGCTCCACAAACGCACAGTATGTCAGGTAAGAATGCACCGCCCATGGTGCGATACGACGTTTCGACCGAGTACTTACTTCGATTTCTAGAAGACCTGGTGAACACCCCGAGCCCTACGGGCGACACTGCTTGGGCGGTTGGTCTGGTCGAGGCGGAGATGGAGGCGATCGGAGTCCCGTGCCGCCGGACGAAGAAAGGAGCCCTGGTCGCGGAAGTCGCCGGCTTGCGGACGGCAGCGCCCCGCGTGGTGACGGGCCACCTCGACACGCTCGGCGCGGTCGTCGCGGAGATCAAGCCCTCTGGACGTCTTCGACTCTCTAGCCTGAACGGGGTGATGTGGCCCTCGGTCGAGAGCGAGGGAGTGACGATTCGGACTCGTAGTGGCAGCCAGGTGAGGGGATCGATCGTGCTCGAGAACGGTTCGGTCCACGTCAACACCAACGCCCGCAAAGCGGAGCGCAACGCCGACACGCTCGAAGTGCGAATCGACGAGCGGACCCTGAATGCGGAAGAGACTCGCCTGCTGGGGATCCAGGTCGGAGACTTCGTCTCGTTCGACCCAAGGTACGAGGCAGGCGAGTCTGGCTTTGTGAGGTCGAGGTTCCTGGACGACAAGGCCGGTGTCGCGGCGATGGTCGCGGCGATCAAGGCAGTCCGCGAAGCGGACGTCACGCCGGCGCAGACGACGACCTTCCTTTTCAGTGTCCACGAAGAGGTTGGCCACGGTGGCAAGGACGGGCTCCCCGACGAGGTTGCCGAAATGATCGTCGTCGACATGGCGTGCGTGGGCAAGGGGCAAAACGGCGACGAGTTCCACTGCTCGGTCTGTGTGAAGGACTCCAGTGGACCGTACAGCAAGGTGCTGACAGAAAGCCTGATGGGGATAGCGGAGAAGGCGGGGATCGAGTTGCGGCCGGATATCTATCCGCACTATGGCAGCGACGGCTCGGCGTATTGGCGCATGGGAGGCCAGGCCGAAGTCGCACTGATCGGCCCGGGGGTGGACACGAGCCACGGGTATGAAAGAACGCACCGCGACGCCCTTCGGGACACCGCGGCGCTGTTGGCGGAATATCTCACCGGCGACTAGCACCGGCCGGCGAGAAACGCTACTTGCCCTGCGATGGGCTGACCGTGTAGACCTCGAGGAAGCCCGAAGCGTTGCCGGTGAGGAAGTACTTGCCGTTCCCCGTGAACGTGATCGGGGAGCCGACGTAGGACTGGTTCTCCAACGTCGCGAGCTTGATGTTCTTCTTCAGCATCCAGACCGAGACTCGACCGTCGCTCCCGCTGCTCGCACCGACTTGACCGTTTGGGGTGATGGCGGCATTGATCGCCCAGTCGGTGTGCCCGGTGTAGGTCTTTGCTCTCGATTTGGCCGCGAGGTTCCACAGGGTGAGCCTGCCGTCTCGGCTTGCCGTCACTGTGTTGCCCGACCAGTTCGTGGCGAGACCGTTGATCCCGTTGCTGTTCGGGGCAGGCATCGAGGCCAAGAGCTTGCCAGCGATGTTATAGACCCTGACCTCTCCGGTCAGCGTTCCGGTCAAAATGCTGCCAGAAGGCGTGAACCCGACGCCGTACAGGTTTGCCGCGTTGCCAGGCACGGTGGCAACGGGGTGCGAGCCCTTCACGCTCCAGACCTTGAGGAAGTCATCGTCGCCGACGGTCGCAAAGTTGATTCCGTTCGGGTGGAACGCAATCGCCTTGATAGACTTCGTGTGTCCCTTCTCTCGGGAGAACTCCTTGATCTTCTTTCCTTTCTTGACGTCCCAAAGGTAAATCCGGGCCGAAACGTCAGCGGTCAGGAGCTGGGTGCCCGCCTTGTTGAAGGCGAGCGCATAGACCGGCTGGGGATGCCCGCCCAAAGTGGCGACGCTCATCAATTTGGCCGCATTGAAGACCTTGACGGAGTTGTCTTCCAGTCCAAACGCTACGGTGTCCGCTGAACCGGAAGCGATCGAAACGACCCGAAACTGGTCGAACGTCTTGGTTCGCGCGATCTTCACCGGCGGACTTTGTACTGGGACGGCGAATAGTGCGAGAGCGACGGTTGCCAGCATATTGAACAGGTCTCCGCTTCCTTAGACGATCTATCCGCGGAGATGTATCTCCGGACGGGACCCTAGGGCACGTTGAAGCTCGAGTCTTCGTGCCGCCCACCACTGGCCCACTTGGCTGTCCAGAGCGATTTGTCCAGAGCTCCGTCGGCACGTTTCTTCGAAGTCTTGACCGTAAGCGGCAACTTTCGCTCCCCGTCTACCACGATCTCGATTTCGGCACCCGAAGGTGCTTTGGCGACGATCCGAGTGATCTTGCGCTTGCTCCCGCGGACGCCGAGCTCGGCCGACTCTTTCGTGACGCGGAAACCGTCGTGGCCAGCTTCCAGCGCGGCAAGGACCCCGCGCCATGTCCCGCTACCGGACTCGAACGTGCCGACAATAGTTCTGAGGGGGTCTGCCGCAAACCTTTCCAAGTCAATCGACTGCTGGGGCTGCGAGACCGGCCAGCTCTTTGCCTTGGGAGTGCCACCGTCGAATCGAAGTCCTGACTTTGCCCCGTCGCGCACGATGTAGTTGATGTTCGCCATGCTCTTCGGCTCGATCCACTCGATGCGGTAGGTGTCGGCGTCTCGGATCTTCCAATTGAGCTTGGCGCTCGCATTGTTGCCCTGGTTCACGTAGATCGTCTCGGTTTCGGCGTAGGCCTCCTTCAGCGCAGATATCGATGCGTCCATTGCACCGCCAAGCTCGGCGAGGGGCAGGTTCTCGGGCTTCCACCCGGTCCTCTCGGTCGGCTGGATCGAGAGCGCAGGGTTGTCCTCGACATTGGGGATCTTCTTGAGGCTCTCCGGGTCGGGCGTTCCCCGTCCCCCATCCTCCGTTCCTCGTACTCGTTCTGACCGTGTGGAACCTGGGCCCGAGGGCTGCCGAGCAGTGTTTTGCCTTCCGGGAGTGCACGCAGCGGCGCAAAGGAGCACGACCGGAACCAACCAGAGCCTCACCGGAACGCCTCCTGCTTTGACCAAATGGTGGGATCGAGGTTGGGGAACGGCGCGTCCTTCTGCTGGCACTCGCTCAGGAAGCGGCGGTCCTCCGCTGTGGGGGATTCGCCCTGAGCGATCCGCTCAGCGATCGCGGCAAGCTGCTCGAACCTGTTGACGTGGTCTTGGAACCGGACTTCGGCATAGTCGCGAGCGCTCCACGTGCTGATGAGGAACTGCCAGTCGCTTGCTTCGGCCAGTAGGAGCTCGCGGGCGCACTGGGTGACGAAGGGCTTAGCATCGGCCACGGTGATGTTCGACAGAGAGTTCATTCTTCGCTGCGCCGGGTAGAGCTTCTCCCACGTCCAATGGTTGTCGGCGTTGAGCCAGACCGAATGGTGGCCGCCTTCGCCCCACGAACCTTCGGGCAAGTGGATGGTTCCATCGTCTGGCACCGAGTCCACGACGTCGCCTCCGCTCACCATCGCAAGGTCGTCGTGCCGTGCCATCTCAAGGGCAGTCTCATAGAGAAACTCGGGACCCTCGGCCCACCAGTGTCCAAAGAGCTCGGTGTCATACATCGCAACCACGGTGCCGTCTTTCCCCGTCGCCCCTCGGTACCTCGCCAGCGACTCGCGAACAAGGGACACGAAGTCTCGGGCGTGCCCATAAAGACGGTCGTAGGCTTGCCAAGGTTCGTACGGTGGCTTGGAGCCCAGATCCTGCTTGTTCTGGCCGATCCTCCAGTAGCGTAGACGGCCAGGGTACAGCTGCTTGTGGAACTCGAGGTAGTGCTCGTCTCCCGGGTAGCCAGCGTCGCCCGACCACACCTTGACCGTCGTGACCGGATCCCTGACGAAAACACGCTCGCCGGTCGCTAAGGAATAGGTCGCGTACTCGCTTCTCGCCTCCTCCGGGGCCACAAAGAGCTGCTTGCTTCGTTCGATGAGCTCGGCCAAGTGGGGGAAGCTTTGCCAATAGGTGCCGAGCGGCACGCCACCCCGAATCATGTGGGAGTCGACAAAGAAGTACTCGATGCCGTGCTCGGCCAGAACCTCGTCCACTCCAGCCCGGCTGGCGGGCGCGAGATCCGGGCCGGCCGGCGGCTTCCATTCATACCGGGGCCGATAGGCACACTCCGGAAGCCAAATGCCCCGCGGCTTTTTGCCGAACCTGCGAGTGTGGCTCTCGACCCCGAGGCGCACTTGGGCACGGACGCTCTCGTCGGTGGAGAGGAGCGGTAAGTAGCCGTGGGTCGCCGCGCAAGTGACGAGCTCGATGCATCCCGCCTCCTCCATCTCGCGAAACCCGCCGCAAATGGAACGCCCCCACCTCTTGAGGAACCGGTCCAGGCTCCGTTGATAGCTCCGGCGCCAAGTTTCGGCCAGGCCGCACATCTGGTTCTCGCCGGAGGCTCGGAAGCGGTCGAGGTCTTCTCTCGCCGCCTCGATCTTCTCGCGGCAATAGTCTTCGAACCCCGATTGGAACGAGGGATCGTCCAATTGCTCGGCCAGGATTGGCGTAACGTTGACGGTCCAACGCGGGCGGACGCCCTCGGCGAGGAGCCTGCTGAGCACGTCGAGCAACGGCAGGTAGCACTCTGCGGCGCTCTCAAAGATCCAGTCGGTGCCGTGCGGGCTCTTGCCATGGCTCAGCACGTAGGGCATGTGCGAGTGAAGGCAAAGTAGGAATCGACCGGCGGCCACCTGCCCGATTGTATCGGGTTTAGCCTGGCGGATAAAGGCCCGCGGTGAGGAAGTAGTTGAGCATGTAGATGATGACCATGCTGAGTACGACCGTGGTCGTGGTCGCCTTTCCAACGCCGACTGCGCCGCCCTTCGTCCTCAGACCCTGTTGGCAAGCGATGAGCGGCACCACAAGGCCGAAGACGGTCGCCTTGATGAGGCCGCCGACCGCGTCCCACGGCTCTACAAACTGACGGATCGAGTGCCAAAACTGCCCGTCTGGAACCCCGCCGATCCGAGTCGCCACCAGGTAACCGCCAAGAATCCCGCAATAGACGCCGACCAATCCGAGGACCGGAAGCATCGAGATGCCTGCGAGGAGCCTAGGCACAACGAGGTACGAGGTGGGGTGGACGTTGAGGGAGCGCAAGGCGTCAATCTGCTCGGTGACCTCCATCGATCCGACTTGCGCGGCCATCGCCGAACCGGCCCGAGCAGCAACCATGATCCCGGCGAGAACCGGAGCGATCTCCCTCGTGACCGCCAATCCGACTGCCGCACCGACAAGGTTCCCGGCCCCATACCTGACCAGGATCTCGGAACTGTAGAGGCTGATCACCGCGCCGCTGGCAAAGGTTGTCAGGCCGACGATCGGCACCGACGCCACGCCGACGAACGACATCTGCTGCAGCGTCTCGCCCGCCTCGATCCGGCCGCGAAGAAGGCGCCGGGCAACATCGCCGAGCAACATCGTGCACTCGCCCACGAGCTCAAGGCCGGCCACGACCGGCGAGAACATCGAGACCTTCGGTACCGGGCTCTCATTGGGTCCGACCGCCACGGGGATCGAGAGTACCGTAGGGCATACTCCGTCCCATGGATGGCCGGTCGCGCGACCGCTGGATAGCCGTGGCCTCGGTCGCGGTGCTCCTGCTATCGGGCTGGCTTTTCTGGGTGCTGCCGAGGCAATGGGCCGGCACTCCGGTCCAAGTGGACACGGACTACGTGGCCCCGGTGCCATAATCCCGGGCCGTCCCCCCATGAAGGTAGCGCTGCTTGGTTTTTCGTCGTCAGGGAAGTCCACGCTCTTCCGCGCCGTCGCAGGGCCTGACGCCAAGGGAACTCTGGTCGCGGTGACCGTACCCGACTCCCGGTTCGACGCAATTGTCGAGCAGGTGAAGCCGAAAAAGGCGACTCCCGCGACCGTGGTGCTGGACGACAACATGGACGCGCTGGAGCCGCGCGGCAAGATGTTCCCCGCAAAGCTTCTGGAAGCGATCCGAAACGCGGACCTCATGCTGCTGGTCGCGCGTGCGTTTGACGATCCCACCGCTCCGTACCACACGGAGATCGAACCCGCCCGCGATGTCGCCAACTTCTTGGACGAAGGCCTTCTCACCGACCTGCAGCTTGTCGAGAACCGGTTGGAGCGGCTGCAGAAGTCGAGCACCGTCAAGAACCCTGGCTCGCCCGACTATGTCGAGAAGATGATCTTCGACCGACTCCGGCCCGAGCTGGAGGCAGGCCGAGGGCTCCGGTCCATTGACCTCTCGGAAGAGGACTTGAAGGTCGTGAAGAACTATCAGTTCCTCACGATCAAGCCGGTCGTCGTTGCGATCAACGTGGGCGAAGGGGACGCGACCTCGGGCAGGTATGACGAGGTCTTGGCCGGGCTCGCCGCGAACGGGGTGGAAGGATTCGTGGTCTGCGCCAAGCTCGAGGAGGAACTTGCCTCCCTAGGAGCGGACGACCAAGCCGAGTTCCTCTCCAGTTACGGTCTCACCGAATCCGCGGCAGCGAGGATGGTCCAGGCCGTTTACCGTTCCCTTGGGCTGATCACTTTCTTCACCGCCGGAGAAAACGAGACCCGTGCATGGCCGCTCGCTGCGGGATCAAGCGCGCTCAAGGCGGCTGGGACCATCCACAACGACATTGCGAAGGGCTTCATCCGAAGCGAGGTCGTCTCCTTTGCGGACTATCAGACCCACGGTTCCCTGGATGCGGCTTACAAGGCCGGCGCCATGCGACTGGAAGGCAAAGAGTACGTAGTCCAGGACGGCGACCTCTTGCACGTCCGCAATAAGAGCTAGAAAAAAGAAGGCGCCGGAGGGGGAGATACCCGACCGGCGCTAGCTCGCTGTTCTCTACTTTGTTCTCAATCTTCGGACGCTTTGGGTCGTTGGAGACTGGAGGATCACTATGCCTAACATTCGGTGCGAGGTGGCGGTTCCCGGAAATCGGGAAGTCCCATCAATCCGGTAATAGTGCTAGGCACAGGCGTGCGGTCGCACGGATGCACCCGGCGGGTTCAAGCTCTGCTTTCACCGCGGCGAACGCGTCGAGCTGCGCGGACCGCGCCGGCACGTCGGTGAGCAGGGCGACGAGGTGGGAGGCAATCGCTTCCTCCGAGGCATCGTGCTGCAGGAGCTCGGGAACCGCTTGCCGCTGGAGCACGATGTTGGGCAGGCTAATAAAGTCGAACTGGGGCTTCCGGATTCGAGACTCGAGTTCCATGATCCAACTTCCGCGGTAGATCACCACTTGGGGACAGTTCAGGAGAGCAGCCTCGAGGGTCGCCGTGCCCGAGCAGACGACTGCGGCAGAGCTCCGCGCAAGGGCCTCGTGTGAACTGCGGACGATCGTGACGTCAGGCCCGAGCCGGCCGAGCACGCTTGGCTGAAGCGACGGGGCGAGTCCGACGATAATCGGCCTCCCCGTGCGGCGGACGGCGGCGCACGCGACCGAAAAGTTCGCCTTGACCTCGTGGATACGGCTGCCAGGGAGCACCGCGACGGAGTCGCCCCGCGCAGTCTGAGCATGGCTGCGCACGAGATCCAGCAACGGATGCCCCAAGAATCGGGCGTCCGCGCCGTTGCGCTGAAGGATCTCGGCGCTCCAAGGGAAGGGGGTCACGATCACGTCAGTCACCGACGGAAGGTCGGCCCCTTGCTTGTCGCGACGCCACGAGCTGGGCGGAGCGAAGTAGAGGACCTTCCATCCCCACCGCTTGGCCCGGCGAGCAAGCTTGATATTGAAGAACCCAAAGTCAACGGGTACGAAAAGGCCGGGCTCGGATCGTTCAATCAGTCTGACAGTGGACCAGTATCCTCGTGTCGCGAGTGGGACGGTCTTGAGAGACTCGACGATGCCCAACGCGCCCCAATGGGACGAGTCGGCAATGATCTCGGCTCCGGCTTGCCGCAACTTCGGGCCGCCCACGGCATCGACCCTTTCCCATGCGGCGCCTACGGCCTCGGTCTCCGCGAGGATTGCGGCGGCATAGGCGTCGCCGCTCGCTTCCCCGGCCGAGAAGAGGATCCGCCTCAATATGGGTTCGCTGAGGCCCGCCAGGCCCGGATCTGCCGAGCATTCCCGTCGTAGAGCCAGGCTTGCTTGGGGGCATCGGCCGGTGCCCAGACTAACAGGCCGAACGGGGTGTGTTCCATGTTGGAATTGGCGGGCAGAGGAGCTCGGGCACCGGTCCAAAGGTTGGCCGCCCAGGGCTTACTGTCGATCAAGAGCTTGGCCCAGCCCTCCGGAAGCAGGTTGCCAATCCGGCCTCGGTACTCCAAGGCGCTGCGCCAAGCGCCGCTCTCCGTGTCTACGCTGGAAATCGAGATGCTGCCCTCCCCGGCCGGACGGGTGACAAACGCCTGGGGCACGTCCGGCCGCCACGCCACACCACCGACTTCTTCTCCGAGGCGACGGAACTTCCGATCGCTTCCGTCCGGAGCGAGCGAAGCGATCCCGAACTTGCCATCGAAGTTGGTCGGTGCTGCGAGCCGGCCGTCCTCCAGGTAAAGCTCGTCGTCTACGATGCCCGAGCCGAACCCAATACCGTCTAGGCGCCCCAGTCCGACCGCCTTGAAGCCGCTCTCGCCTTGGGCGAGAACGGCGAGAGCCTCGAGCCAAGGCTTGCCCTTCTTATCCACCCAGCGGAAGAGCAGGACGAGTTCACCATCCACGACCTCGTAGCCCGAGAGCGCAGAGGGTTCCACCGAGCGGTCGCCTTTTTGGATCAACTGGATCGTGTCATGGAGCTCATTGCCGGACTGGAACCGGGGGCTGGTCGCGAACGCCTTGAGCGAAACCTTCTTTGCCGCGCCTGCCTTGCCTGCCCGAAGGCCCCCCTTGTCGAACCTGACCTCAGCCCCGTTGGAGGCCCAAGCAAAGGTACCTTTGACGTTCGAGTGAGCCAAGCTAGGTTGGATGGCGACGGTATGGCTCTTGGACGAGACTTGAAGCCGGAAAACGCCGTCCTGAAAGCTGATGGATGGCGCTTGGACAAGTGCCACGCCCAGGATCAGAGAGGTCATGGATTGTAGGGATTGTCCCCGATATGACGCGGAGAAGTCATCCTGCCGGGACGGCAAGGTGAACCCGACCAGGTGGGACCAGGCCGTCGAGGTGGCCACATTCATCGGGATTCGCGCGATTTGCCCGCTGAACGATCACCGAGAGCGCCTCTTGCGGGCCCGAGAACCGCAACCGACTCGCCGATAAACCTGCCTTGCCGGGCATAATCGGGGCATGACTGACGGAGGCCTGTTCGCTCTCTATCACCTGCACCAGGTGGACGAGGCGATTCAGGCCCTCCGCGCCCAAGCCGCAGCCCTTGACACCGGGGCAGCCGAGCTTGCCGAGGCCAAGAGGCTAGCCGAAGCATCCGACGGGCCGTCATCCGAGCTTCACGCCCTCAAAGCCGAGCAATACCGGTTCGAGACCGAGCAAGGCACTCTGCAGGGGAAGGCACAGAAGCTCGACGCCGCCTTGCTGGATGGCACGGTGCATTCCGAGAAAGACCGGGCCGCGGTGGCCGCCGAACTCGAGTCGGTGCGGAGTCGGATCGGGAACGGCGAGGACCGGTTGCTTGAACTCCTGGAGGCAATCCCGAGCGCAGAGGCTGCCGCCAAGTCCGAGATGGAGCAGATCGAGTCGCTCAAGGTGACCGCGGCGTCCAAGATGCGTGAGGCAAAAGTGCACCACGCTGAGATCAAGACCCGGTTCGAAGCCTTGTTGGCGACGCGGGCTGGCCTGGCCTCGAACGTGCCCGACCGGCTTCTCAAGAAGTACGAGCCGATCCGAGCCAAGAAGGGGGTCGGGATGGGCATGGTGACGGACGACCACCGGTGCTCGGTGTGCGCCTCGGCAATCGCCGAAAAGGTGCGGGACGCTGTCCGAAGGGACGAGGTGCAGACCTGCGAGCAGTGCGGAAGAATCCTGTTTCGGCTGGAGCAGCACGCGTGAGGCCTGGCCTGGTCGCGCTGACGGCACTGATCGCTTGTGGATGCGCGAAGTTTCCTGACACCGGGGGTGTTGGGGCCACGACTCGGCTCGTCTTCACGATGGAAGTAGACCGCCAGATCCGAAGCGGTAGGAACACGGGAGAAAACGGCCTTCCCTACGTCTACGTGGTCGCGATCTTCCTCAGTAAGGTGGACAACCCGCCGGAAGACGGTCCACTGCCCGTCGTCAGCCCTGGGGGCAACGGTATTGTCGCCGGTCAATGCTCGCACTTCGTGATGTTCTATCCGCCGCAAGGCCCGGACTACCAGATATGGGAGTTTCGTGACGCCACACTCAACGAGCGCTTTCCCAAAGGCATCCCAATTCAGACTACTGATGTGAACCCCGGCTCCGCGCGCATCCAGTTCGAGATTGACCTCTCTCAGCTCGTCCCCCTTGCGGACGTAGGGGCGTACCGCAGTGCCAAGGTCAACTTCTTGACCATGAACAACACGAACACCCAGGGCGGAGGCAGGGTTTGGGACGCTCGCGGCCAGTTCCCCGTCCAAGTGAACCGCCCGTTCACGGTACCGCTTCGGGCGAGCCGCACGTTTCGCAACGCGCAGACCGACGCTGTGGAAGGTGCGGGCGACTGCGCCGACCCGGACCTGGACATCGTGGACTGGACGATCGAAGTCCGTAAGCTGTGAACGGGTCGCCCCGCGTCAGCGTCCTCCTGACATGTTTCAACCATTTGGTGTATCTCCCGGCATGCCTGGAGGGTCTGCGTTGTCAAACGTTCCGAGACTTCGAGGTCATTGCCCTGGACGACGGCTCGACCGATGGCACCCGTGGGTTCCTCCAAGAACGGAAGGAAGAGTTGCGCGTCGTCCTGAACGAAGAAAACCTGGGAACCTATGGGACCCTCAACCGGGGACTCGAGCTCGCTCGCGGCGAGTTCGTTGCAGTGCTCAACGACGACGACGTTTGGCACCCCGAGAAACTTGCTCGTCAGGTCGCGCTGTTGGATGCCATGCCGGAAGTCGGGCTCGTGCACACCGACGGCTGCTTCATTGACGGCGACGGCAACACGATGGACGGCTCCCCTTTGGGGTTTGAGTTCCCACGCACCGAGACCGGCGACGTCCTGCTCGACCTGTGTTACGCGAACAAGATCATCGCAAGCGCCGCCCTGGTCCGACGTCAGTGCTTCGAGGATCTCGGTGGGTTTGATCCTAGTTACTTTGGTTCGGGCGACTGGCAGATGTGGCTCCGCGTGGCTGAGCAGTGGCAGGTCGGCTTCGTCGAGGGAAGGCTTACCGATTATCGCGTCCACGGCGCCAACGCCTCGCACAAGCTGGAGAGAATCTGGCGGGACGACGAGGCCCTAAGAACTTGGCTCCAGCCTCGGTTTGCCCAATGGGAAGGTCGGTTCCCTCCCGAAGACCTGAGGCGCGCCGAAGCCCACAATTGGGCATGCCTCGGCACCGTCCAATGCTTGAACGGCAAGCCTGGAAAGGCACGAGCCAGCTACCTTGCTTCCATGCGCCTCGCACCGGGGCGCTGGCAGTCGTGGCTACGCTACGCCGCGACATTCCTGCCACGGAAGGTCTTCCGACAGTTGCTTTAGCCGCCACGCGAACGGCGACCCTGCCGGTACGCGGCGACGTCAACCTCGCGAGGCCGGCCCAGGTTCGCCTCGACGAGGAAGTCTTTCCGGTACGTCACAGCGCGGACGACAGCAAGTTCGATTGCAGGCAAGTCGAGGGGGTCGGTGACGCCGTAGGTCAGCGCGATGCGCCCGAGTTGTCCTCCCAGGTCTCCTAGGTTGCCCGTGTTCACCTTTCGCTCAGTCAGCGTGGCGAGTCCGGCTTCCGAACGGATTACGTCGCCGACTCGGACAGAATAGGGGAAGCCACCTAGATGGACGATTACTCGATCGTCCGTTGGAATGTACATCTTCTTGGCAGACCGGAGCTGCGTGCTACGCCAATAGCTACAGACTCTTCCCGCGCGAACAAACACGGCTGCCAACCGAGGGTCGGCAACAATCGCGGCCGCGGCAGCCGAGCCTTGCACGACAACACCGTCCGAAAGCCGCACGGCTTCGAGAGACCCGTCGGACGTGACGTCCAATCCCAGCTTCTTAAAGTTTGCGGCAAAAACGGTGGGGGTCCGCTCCTTGTACAAGAGCATTGCCGCACCGAGCGAGCCTGATCCCGCCTTGAGGCAAGCGAACTGGATGAATCCAGCACTGACGAGGCCCGTGTCATAGGTGTTGACCGAGTCGAACCCGCCTTCCAGGAGGGAGACCGCGAGGAGGACTTTCTGCTCGGACGGGCTGAGGCCGGCCTGGTTGGATGCCCTCGCCAGTTCTGCCGACGGTAGGCTCGTCGCCTTTGTACCGATCGATGCCACGCCGGTGTGCGCTCGGTAGTAGGGGTATCGATCCCGCACCCGCACGCAGTCACCAAATTCGACCCTGGTGCCATCGTGGAAGACGAGCTTGTATCGGTTCGGTCTGACGGCCTCGACCATCGTCGGCGCGGAGCCGAGTTGGGCTGACATCCCTGCCGGCATTGCCTCGGTAAAGTGGATAGGCACCGGCGGCTCGGATCCCAGGTTCTTGGCCTGCGCAATGCCCGTCGCCGCGGCCTTGTCGAAATCGTACTTGCGGTGGGCCCAGCCCTCCCAAAGGGCGAGCTCCAGGGTCGGGGGTACCGGTACCCGGGTGGGCGCGACCTTGCCTGCACCATAGAGCCGATACAGCGTGAGGAGGTACTCCGAGCCGGCGGGCGTGATTTGTGGGATCCACTCTTGCGAATCGCGAAGCAGAGGGCCGATCTGGTTCCTCTTCGGCTCGCCCCAGTACTCGCGAACCTTGGCGACCTCTGCTGCCGAGAAGCCGCAGTGACCGATTGCCGCTACGGTCACTGCCAGTCCTATCGAGAGGCTACGTGCCCTCACAAGTCTATTGTAGGCTTTTCTGCCGCAGATCGGAGACTGGATCGGCTCGCCTAGATCTCCAAGCGTGTGCCAGACTCCCGGGCGATGCGGCCGCCGAACTGGGTGATCGTCCTTGCCTGCATCGTCCCGTTTCTCGGTTGGTGGGCGTACGGCCTCTTTGACCTTGACGAAGGCTTCTACGCTGCGGTTGTTTCCGACATGCTTCGGCGAGGCGACTGGATCACGCCCACGTACAACGGCGTACCTTGGTTCGAGAAGCCGATTCTCGCCTACTGGCTCGCCATGCCGTCGGTGCTCGCGTTGGGGCAAGAGATAGGCCCGCGGCTACCCAGCGTTCTCGCTACCTTGGCAACTGCGTGGATGCTGTCCCGCTTCGCGGCAAAGAACTACGGCCAGACCGCCGGGCTCGTAGTGCCGATCGTGTACTGCTCGAGCCTTCTCCCGCTCGGCCTTGGCCGGATGATGATGACCGACGCTCCGCTTGTCGCCGCATTGACGGCGGGGCTCCTCGTGACATGGAGATCCTTTGGCGAGGGCTCGAGGGCCCGCTCCTTCAGCCGGGGCCTCGCAGGCGTTGCGGTCGGCCTTTCCGTTCTTGCGAAAGGGCCGGTCGGACTCGTTCTTTTTGTGGGGATCGTGGTTTGGCTAGCTTTCGTATGCGCTGAGTCGCGGCCCGGGGTCGCTCGCGGGTGGCTGTGGTTCGTGGTCGCATTTGCCGCTGTCGTCGCGACATGGTACGTCCCCTGCTACCTTGCGAACGGGCAAGAATTCGTCCAGGAGTTCCTGATCGAGCAGAATATCGGTCGGTTCACCGGAGGCGACCGTGCCCACGCAGTCCCCGCCTGGGCTCATGCAATCTACTACCTACTGATCCTCATCGCCGGCATGCTTCCGTTTTGGCCGTTTGCGATCCGGAGGATGTTCAAGCGGGGGGCGCAGGTGGACGATTTCTTGCTCGCATGGGCTGTCGTGGTCCTCGCATTCTTCACCGTAAGCGGAACCAAGCTGCCGCACTACATCCTGCCCGCAGTGCCTCCTCTCGTGCTATTGATTGGGAAGGCCCTCGCCACGAAAATTGACGCAGCCGGCCCGGTCGGTTGGAGGTGGTTGCTTGTCTGGCCGGTCGCGGCCTGCGCCCTCGCGAACGTCGTCTTCTTTCACGACTGGAATGTGCGAATGCGCGAGGTGCAGTCGCTGGCCAGATATGCCTCGGGCAAGAATGCCGGCCTGGTCGTCTATCGAATCGGTAGGGAAGGCGGGCCTGGCACCGGAAGCCTCCAGCTTCAGGACACGAGCCATCCCAGCGCCTTGTTCTATTTTGGCGGGATCGCCACGATGACGGACGAGCCAGACGACCTCTCGCGCGAGCGTCTGCCGTACTTTGTCCTGACGCGGGCGGGGCGATGGAATCCACCATCTGGTTGGAAAGCTAGCCCGGCGCCAGTAAGGCAGGAGGAGTACCGCCTGTTCTTGGTCGAGGGACGCTAGATGCCCGCGACCTCGCTTCGGCGCTCAAGAAGCACCACGTCTCGCCAGACGCCGTCCATTCGTACTACCTTGTCGCGGATTCCGAGGACCTTGAAACCCATCTTTTGGTGGAGGGCGAGACTTGCCACGTTCTCAGGGAACACGCCCGCGACCAGGGTCCAGAGCCCCGCACGTTCCGACTCGCCGACCACGGACTCCATCAGGGCAATCCCGACCCCTCGGCCCCGCGCCGCCCTCCCGACGTAGACGCTCACCTCTGCGACTCCGGCGTACGCGCAGCGCGACGACGTGGGGGAAAGAGCCACCCAGCCCAGTACGATGCCGTCGGCCTCCGCCACGAACCTGCACTCGGCTAGGTGCGAAGCGTCAAAGTCCGGCCAGCTCGGCGGCATGGTCTCGCAGGTGGCGTGACCCGTCTCAATTCCTTCTTGAAAGATGCGAAGCACCACCGCCGCGTCTTCTGCGACCATCGGGCGTATCGCGACGAACCCCACGGCTACAGCTTGACGCGGGGGCGAAGCTGGTCCATGGTCTTTGGGCCGATCCCCTTGACGTCGATCAGTTCCTCGACGGATCGGAACGGTCCATGGGTCGAGCGGTGCTCGATGATTCGCCGAGCGATGACCGGTCCGATTCTGGGCAATGTTTCAAGTTCGGCTGCATCTGCGGAATTGATGGCGACGACTTGGCTTTGTGAAGGTCGTGGCGAGGGCTTGGTGCCGAGCAGAGGCGTGATGGAGGCCCTTTCTTGGGGGGCCTCCATGGAGGGCGGTTGGCTCTTGGTAGCGAGGCTCTGCTGCCCGACCGCACCGACTCCTACGAGCGCGAGAGACGCCAAGCCTATGACGGAGGCCTTCTGCACCCCCGAGAGCGAATCGAAAAACGACACATCCCCTCCGCTCTCCCCACCGCGACTTTACATGAGAGTTATCCCCAAGGTCTAGAGAAATCTTTCGGACTTTTCCACAAGGGCATGGCGCCAGCCCCGCACGCTGACCTGGCACTCCTCGGCTCGCACCGCATAGAGCAGGCGTTCCAGTACCAGCGCCCCGGTGTGCAGCGAGCCCTCGCGGCCCGGTTCGATCCCGATCAACCGGCCGCGGTCGTCCTGGCTCATCTCGCAGAGCCAAGCTGCCATCTTCGAGACTTCTTCGTAGCCCAGAGTCTGACCGTGGACTTGGTCAGGTCGCCATTCTGCATAGCCAGCGCGGATGGAGACGAGGTTGGTCGCGGTCGCTCCGAGGGCCACCGCAGTCCCGGCACGATCCGGCAGGTAGCAGTAGCCGATATCCCGGTCCACTTCAGCGCACGCCTGAAGCATGTCGAGCGGCGTCAGGGTCTCCGGATTGTCCATCGAGTCCCGGACGCCGAGCGCGCCCACCGGGGAACTGCAGCGAAACAGGGTTGAGCCTTGTTCCGCGGTGGCGACCTCGCTCGAGTGACCGCCGGGATCCAGCACCGTCACCCGAACCGATTCGGCCCAAAGTGGATCGAGGAGGACGCTATCCACGCCGAGCTGGGCCTCCTCCTCGGCGGGGAGCACGACGACCGGTGTACCTTGGGCTTCCGCCGCCAAGAGGAACTCTGGAGTGTTGGTCGCGATCCTCGCGGCCATTGTGGCTGCTGCGAGCACACAATCAGCCCCGGCACTCCTGGCAGCATCGAACTGGCGCCGGAGCTCTGCAAGCGTTGCGGAAACGCCTGTTTCGCTGAGCAGTCCGGACTGCTTGGTACCGGCACCGAGACCGGTGACCCTCGAAGTCTCGAGGACGGACTTCCAGCAGCCGTTCGACTCTTCGGCGACGAGGAGGAGGACGGAGTTCGAACCAACGTCCACGACCGCTCGCCGCACAGGGCCAGTGTACACTTGCTTTGTGCCGAAACTGGCCGGGATCGACGTCGGCACATCGGCCTGCAAAGCGGTGCTCATTGATGGGCAGGGCCGCCTTGTGGCAAGCTCGAGCCGGGCATATCCCTTGTCCACGCCGGCCGCGGGTTGGGCCGAACAGGATCCCGAAGATTGGGCTGCGGCTGCGGAGCAGTGCCTTGCCGATCTCGGCGAACGCCCGGACGCCATCGCGTTTACGGGACAAATGCACGGAAGCGTGTTCCTCGACGCGGCAGGGGAGGTCGTCCGACCTGCGCTCCTCTGGTGTGACCAACGCACCGAGCGCGAGTGCCAAGAATTGCTAGAGAGAGCCGGCGCGAGCCTCGGTGAAACTACGCTGAACACGGTCTCGCCCGGCTTCCAAGCCCCCAAAGTCCTGTGGCTCCGCAACTCCGAGCCGGAGCGGTTCGCCAGGGTCAGGGACGTGGTATTCCCCAAGGACTACGTCCAGCACAGGCTGGGAGGCCCGCTGACAACCGAGGCGTCGGATGCTTCGGGCTCGGGTCTTTTCGACACAGGCCGACGCACATGGTCGCCGGCGCTCATCGAGGCAGTGGGCTTGGATCCCGGGTTGTTCCCGCGGTGCAGGGAGCCAGGCGAGCGGTTGACCGAGGGCGAGACCATGTTCGTGGCCGGAGCGGGGGACCAGCCAGCCGGTGCGGTGGGCGTTGGGGCCACCCGTCCCGGACGGGTCGGTCTCAGCTTAGGAACGAGCGGCGTAGCCTTCACGGCGATGAACAGCGCTCCGGAGGCGGCCCACCCGGCCGTGAACTGCTTCTGCCACGCCGACCGGCGGTGGCTTCGGCTCGGCGTGATGCTGGGTTGCGGCGGTTCGCTTTCTTGGGCCAGGCAAGCGTTCTTTGGCGGAATGGATTTCGATCAGATAACGGCGATCGCTGAGGCGGCGAAGTGGAGTGACGACGGCCCCGTCTTCCTGCCGTATGTGAGCGGAGAGCGGTGTCCGGTCGTGGCACCTGGCGCGACGGCGTCGCTGCTAGGGCTCCGGGCTTCGCACGATCCAGGCGACGTGGCGCTCGCTGCCTTCGTCGGGGTCTCGTGCGGACTCATGGAATGCTATTCACTGGTCGGAGGAGGATCGGGCGAGCTCTACTTGACTGGAGGTGGGGCCACGAGCAGCTTCTGGTGCCAGCTTCTTGCAGACGCGGCGGGGGTGGCTTGTCTCGTGCCCGAGATGGACGAGGGCCCTGCGTACGGGGCGGCCCTTCTCGCCGGTGTTGGTCTAGGAATCTGGCCTGACTCCGACTCGGCAGCCAGGGCGACGATGCGCATCGCCAAGGAGTTTAGGCCCAGCGGGAGGGACTTCGGACCGCAGTTGGCCAGGTTCGCCGAGCTTAGATCGGTTTCACTCGGGTCCGATTAGACGGCTCATGCGATACAATCAGGCCTGACGCCCGGCGAAGGCCGCTCCACGGATTGCCCTCGCCCCCGACAAGGAACGACACAATCGTGATCATCGACGACACCAACTCGACCGCCGAGGCAACGACCTCAGAGGCGGTTGCCACGCCCGAGACTCCGACCGTAACCGACGTCCCCGAGGCACCCCCGACGGACGAGGCCCCGGTCGAAGCCGCCCCTGTTGCTGCTCCCGAACCGCCGCAACCGATCGAAGAGCCCCAAGCCGCACCGGCTGAGCCTGTAGCCGTTGCGCCTGCGCCGGAAGAGCCGGCAATGCCCGCCGCCGCACCTGCGACTGGCCGCGCGAGCGACGAAGACCTTTTCGAGGCGGCCATGGCAAGCATGGAGTCGGAAGACGGTAAGGGTGAAGCCTCACCGAAGATTTCCAAGGGCGACAGGCTCGAGGCCAAGGTCATCATGGTCGAACGGGACCGTGTCTTTGTCGACCTGGGCACCAAGGCTGAGGGCGTCGTTCCGCTGGAGGAGTTGACGGACGAGCGGATTGACTCCGCAATGGGAGTCGTCTCTCCCGGCGACACTTTCGAGGTAATCGTCCTCAAGCCAGGAAGCGCTGAAGGGAACCCAATCGTTTCGAAGCGCCGAGCAGACTTCGACCAGACCTGGCAGAAGATCCTCGACTCCTTCGATGAGTCCACGGTTTTCCAGGCGCAGGTCATCGACCGCGTGAAGGGTGGCCTCGTGGTGGACATTGGCGTTCGCGGATTTGTGCCGGCAACGCACGTCGGCAACGGCAAGCTCCGCAACATCGAGAAGTACGTGGGCCAGGTGCTCGCGGTCAAGATCATCGAGATCGACCGCGACCGCAAGAAGGTCGTCCTGAGCAACCGCGAAGCGGAAGGAGAGCGGCGCGACGAGGCCCGTAAGGAGGTTTTCGACAAGGTCAAGACGGGCGACGTGGTACCCGGCACCGTCCGGCGCCTCACCGATTACGGCGCGTTCGTTGACCTCGGCGGCGTGGACGGCTTGCTCCACATTAGCGAGATGAGCTGGTACCGGATCAGCCATCCGAAGGAAGTCCTCAAGGAGGGCGACGACATTAACGTCCAGGTGCTTCGGCTTGATTCCAACAGCGGCCGTATCAGCCTCGGTCTTCGCCAGGTGCTGCCGGATCCCTGGAACATCATCCGCGAGAACTACAAGATCGGGCAAAAGATCAAGGTCAGCGTGGGAAGAATCGTTCAGAGCGGGGCTTTCGTTCGCCTGCCTGAGGGCGCGGAGGCGTTTTTGCCGCTGAGCGAGTGCTCCAATAAGCGTGTCAAGTCGGCGAACGAGGCGATTTCCGAAGGTGAAGAGATCGAGCCTACGATCATTGACCTACGCACGGACGATCGAAGGATGGTGTTGAGCCTCCGTGACGGTGCCCAGCCCGCAACCGGCGAGCGGGGCCAGTTCGGCGACCGCCGGAAGGGACGTCGCGGGCCTCGGCCGGACGGAACCTCGGAAGTCCCGGCGGCCACGATGCGCGCCCCGACGGGCGGTGCGACGATCGGCGAGCGCCTTGGAATGCTCAAAGGCATCCTGCGGGGCGACAATGCCGAGGGCGAGCCCGAAGCCGAGGCTGCGACCCCGGCCGAGATCGTGCCGGACGCACCGAAAGCTCCTGCACCAGTAGCCGAGGCACCTGCGCCAGAGGTTCTAGCGCCAGCCTCGGAAGCGCCAGATAGCGAGGCTCCCGATAGCGAGGCTCCCGCCAGCGAAGCTTCGGAAGCTCCGGCTCCCGAGCCAGCCGCAGAGACGGCCACGCAGCCCGAGGAAACCAACGCCGGCTAAAGGCCCGATCGCCGTTACCGGGGGGATCGCCGAAGGAAAGTCTACGGTCCTCCAGGTCTTGGCGAGTCTGGGCGTCGCCGTGGCGAATGCCGACGAGATCGCCGCCGAGATCCTTGAGCAGCCCCATGTCCGGGCGCGAGTTGCGTCCCTGGTCGGGCTCCATCCGGACTTTTCTCGGAAGGATCTCCGTGACGCCATTCTCGCCGAGACCTCAGTTCGTCGGGCCGTGAACTCCACGATGCACCCGCTCGTGCTGCGCGAAATCGTAGCGCGTGAGGCCCGGGCGGTCGAGGTACCCCTTCTCTGTGAGGCTTGTTTGACCGATGCTTTCCCTTACGTGTGGGTCGTGACGTGTGGCCGCGAGGAGCAGCTTCGGCGACTGTCGGAGAGACTCGATGGGGAGTTTGAGGCGAGGTCTGCGCTCTCTTGGCAACTGCCGACGCGGGCAAAGTTGCCGTTCGCCGATGCAATCGTGCGAACCAACAGAGACCGGGCCGACGTCCATTCCCACGTGACCGGTCTGGCCGGCGCGTTCTGCCTGGTATGAATAATGGTGGGCATCGTGCTATACTCGCGGGCTGACGTAAGTCTGGTCTGGTGTGCCGGCAGGGTTAAACCTGTCAAGCGAGGATGCACGGCCTCGCCGAACCACGGCTGAGTCGGACGCGCAGGAAACTGCGGGCCTACAAACGGGAAGTGACAATGCAAACGCGAAACGTCGTTCAAGGAGGAAACGAGGGTCGTCGGAAAAACCGATCGAAGGCTCGTGCGATCCTCCCACTCGTCGCTCTGGGTCTCGCGACCCTTATTTTCTGGATCGCGGCACCAAGGAACGCGACCGCCCAGATCGAGACTTTGCCTAGCTGGGCAGTCATCGATTTCAGCGTCCAGGGGCCGAGCTCGGCCATGGATGTGGGCAGTGCAGCCTCTGAGGCCCTGAGTAATGAGCTGGCCAAGGCCGGCAACATCGACGTCGTCTCCGCCGCTACCACAAAGCGGATCTTGGGCGACCTCGGTTACCGGCCGCCGCTTACGAAGCCTGCCGATATCACCCGGTTCGGTAAGGCAGTCGAGGCCGACACCGTCGTCACAGGCGAGATCGTCAACTGGCGGATCGTGGATAAGGACGGCGGCAAGATGGCCCAGGCCCTCATGCGAATCGTCGTGTGGGACGTCGCCTCTGGCCTCGTCGTCAACGGCGCTGCCCTGAGCGCGGACTCCGACGTGACGGCAGGGGACGTGTCGACCGACGAACTGCTCAAGGCTGCTCTTGCGCAGGGAGTGTTCGAGGCTGTCGGCCAGATCAACCAGCGCACTCTTCCTTCGGCTACGGTTCTGAACACCTTGGCGACGAGGGCCCTGATCAACAAGGGTGCCCGAGCCGGGTTCCAGGACGGCCAGAGCGTTATCGTCAGCCGTGGCCAGACTCAAGTCGCCTCGGCAGTCGTCCGCAATGTCGACCCCGACTCCGCATTTATTGAGATTCAGAAGACCTTCCGTGGCGTCCAGCCCGGCGACAAGGTTCGAGCGATCTTCGACGTGCCCGTAATCCGCGACAATTGGACCAAGGCGGGACAGCCTCGCTACGAGAAGAAGTCCAGTGGCGGAAGCAACGCCGGCCTGATTTCGCTCGTGGTGCTGCTTCTCGCGGTCGGTCTGCTTATTGGCCAAGGTCGAGGCAGCAACCAGGACGCGGTCAACAACGTGTTCGCCGAGGCGACCTCGCTGAACGACACTCCTGCGGTGAAGATCAGCTGGGTCCGGGACGCGTTCCAGCGCGGCAACAACACTGGTCCAGTCTTCTACCAAGTCTGGAGGGATGGTCACACCGCGAGCCCCGCCGCTGTCGTGGGCGGTACACAATCGTCAGCCTATGAGGATGCGTTGGGCCAACGAGTGCCTCCCGTCTGGTACGACTTCAACGGCATCGTCGGCGGCTTCAACTGCGACTTTACGGAACCGCCCGAGGTGGACAACGACACTCCGGCCCCGAACATCGTGGCCGGCACTTCCTACACTTACGGCGTCGAAGTCGTCTACCGTGTCAGTTCTCTCGACCTGCCTGGCAGCGGCTCTGGCGGCGGAACCGGCGGGACCGGCGGTCTGACGACGGGCGGTGGAAACACCGGCGGCCTTACAACCGGCGGCGGTAACACTGGCGGCCTGACGACCGGCGGCAACACCGGCGGCACGACCGGCGGTGGCAATACCGGCGGTACGGGCGGTACCGGCGGCACGACGGGCGGCGCAGGCTACTGTTACTTCGCATCGAGCCGAGTGAACACCCAAGGAGCAGCGACCCCGCTACGACGACCGCCGCTTCGGTCGCCCTCGCCTGACGAGGTCGTAACCGGTACGCGGACGTTCACGTTCGAGTCGGTTCGTGACTCCCAGCGGAGCATTCAGCTGGAGTACGTCGTGCAGTTCAGCGACCAGCCGACGTTCCCGAGAGGCCGCGTAACTACGCTCGAACCGATCGACGACAGCGGCCAGATCGGAGGCGCGGCGGTCAGCTACCCCGGCGTCAATACGAACACCCTCTACCCAGGTGCCACATCGGTGTACTGGCGGGTGGGCGTCAAGAACCTCGAGGACAACCCCGGGCCGGTCGCGGACCAAAACGGGTTCCGCTACATCTGGAGCGCAACTCGCAAGTTCCGCCGCATCGGAAATCCCGGAGCGCCGCGGAAGGGCTGAAGCCCTGATGACAAGCATGGCCCCGAAGCCGCCGTTGCGCGAACTTCGGGGCCACCTTGACCAGTCTTTACTCACTGAGCAAACCCATGAATCGTAACTTTCGCTTTGCAGGACTCCTAGCAGCCTCCGTGCTCGCACCCCTGACCTTCGCACAGGCTGGCGGATGGCTGTTCGAGTGCATCGACCCCGAGTTGGAAGAGCCGTACTCCGACGACTACGGGACAGACGCCATCGCCAACTCTCTCATGCGTGCCGCGATCGGCCTTTCCGGCACGGTCACCTACGGCGGGGAGAACGGTCCTTGCTACGGCCCCACTGCGAGGACGCTGGAGGCGGCAGGCCGGTTTGCCTTCAACATCGGCGCAACCGGTTCCGTACAGAGCAATACCGACGACCTCATGGCTTTGACCGTTGGTGCTCCCCGAGACCCCGTGGGAGACTACTGCTACGGAAAGATCCTCAAGGACGGCGACACGGATGGCGACAGCGTCCTCTTTGGCCCGAGCGGAATCCGGGTTCACTTCCAGGGTGCCTCGAAGAGGTACATGGTTACGATTTGGGAGGACGCCGACGTCGAAGTCGACCTTCAAATGAAGCTCATCGGCAATGCGACCCGAATGCGCTGGCGAATGCGGAACAAGTTGGCCACAACCCAGTCGCTCGGTCTGCTTTGGGGCGCCTATGTCGGCTATCGGCTTGGTCCGAACCGAACCGACAGCACCGGCACGAACCAGGCAAACTCGCTTCTGGGAACCCTAAGCGGACAGCCGAAAAACTTCGACAGCTACATCGGCTTCACGATCCCTGACACTACGCGGCCGGTGCGCAACGAGCGCCGCTACGGCAAGGTCAGCCCCAATTTCCCTGATCGAGTTGACTTCAACTACGGTCAGAGCACGCCGTTCGGCATGCGGGTCGTTAATACTCCTGGCGACGATACGCCGGATGCAAGCGCAGCCGATCTCATCGTCATCGGCAACCACGGAGCCTTCCAGGCCCCGGGCCTGCTCTGGAACAACACGATGCGGCTGATCGTCTTCGGCGACACGCCTAACAACCCGAACCCGCTTGAGGAAGCCGACATCACACTCAATGAGACTTGCTTTGTCCAGCGGTATCCGGCAGTTGCCGTCGAACCCTTGCAGACCAGGGACGTCGTAGTCTATGTACGGCAAATCTGGGGCGAAGCTGATTTCGATGATCCTTACACCGCAGTCCTCGACGCACCCACGTTGATTGCCAACGACCCCGTGGGCCTCAATGGCCTCAGCCCGAACCCGTTCCGGGTCAGGGCCTACATTGACAACCAGTACGCCACCCTGGATCGGGAGGTCACGCTGACCAACGTCAAGTTCACGATATTCCTGCCTTCGGGTATGCGACTGTCCCCGGGCGAGACCCAGCAGAAGACTTTGGGAACCATCGCTCCCAATGCCGTCTCCTTCGTGGAGTGGTCAGTGTTCGATGACGGTAAGAGCTTCGGAACCAAGGACATCAATGTCAGGTTCGAGCCGACTCCGGGTCCCGTGAAGAACCTTGTGGCGAGGGTCGCGGTTGCGGCAACGCCGAGAATTCCTCTTCCGAAAGGGGCCAGCCTGGTCACCGTGCCGTACACGTTGAACGACACTGCGTTCGACCGACTTCTCGGACTTACCGCTGGAATCGACTACAACGCCTACTCCTGGGAAGCCAAGAGCGCGAAGTACATCCCGGCCGCCACGGTTCGCCGTGGACTGGGCTACTGGGTCGACACCAAGACAAACCTCGGCCTTCACACTCTGGAAGGTGCGCAACCTCCGATCGATGCACCGACCGGTGGACTCTTGGTCAACTTGGACAATGGGTGGAACCTCATCGGAAACCCCTACCCGTACCCGGTGAAGCTTGCAGAGCTCAACGTGATTAGCGAGGAGAACCCCTCTGACGCGCTGTCCTGGGTCGAGGCGGTCGAAGGCGGTCTCCTGCAGTCCAGTCTCGCGTACTGGCGCACCGACACCACGCTGCCCGACGGCGGAACGTACGAGTTCACCCAGGGGCCCGACTCGCTCCTCGAGCCGCACATTGGATACTGGATCTTCTCCAACTCCTTCCAACCACTGCGGATCCAGTGGCCTCCTGTCTTCGCAGTCGGTCTGCCTGGCTCCAACCGCAGTCCGGCGGCTGACGTTCGGCAGAGCGACCGCAACTGGCGCCTGCAGCTGAGCGCACGCTCTGCCAACGGCTTCGACTCCCAGAACTTCGTCGCTGGAATCCGGGACGCTAAGCTCGCTCAGCGAACCAAGACTCTCAAGCCGCCGGCTGCCCCGAGCCAGAAGCTCCGGCTTTCTGTCTCCGATGCCAGAGCGAACGACGGTCGCGCCTATGCGATCGCCGTCGACCAGCGCGGAGGAAAGTCGGAGTGGACGGTCAAGGTGGATGCCCAGGAGCCTGGCGAGGTCACAGTGACCTGGCCGAACCTCGCATCCATGCCTCGGGGTCTCCGAGCTCGGATCACGGATCCCGTTACTGGCGATTCGAAGGATCTGCGCTCCACCTCGGGCTACACCTTCATGATGCAACAGGCAGGCGCGCGTGAGCTCAAGCTCACGATCGAACCGGGAGGCAGCTCGCGACCGGTGATCGGCAACATGGTGGTCAGCCGTGTCGGCAACGGGCCCAACGGCCCGGTCTCGGTCAGCTATGCGCTGAGCGCAGACGCGGTCGTGACCGCCCGAGTCCTATCGGGGACCGGCAAAGAGGTCTTCACGATCACGCGAGGCCGCGCCGCCGATTCGGGCGATAACTCGGTGGTCTGGAACCTTCGAGACAATGCCGGCCGCGCAGTGGCGCCGGGAACCTACAGAGTAGAGATCCTCGCGGAAACGCCCAACGGCGAACGCGTCAGGAAGTTCGTCCCGGTAAACGTGGTTCGGTAACGTGGCACTGACGGCCGCTCGGTCTGGGATTCGTTCCCTGCGAGCGGCCGTCTTGCTACGTGGCAGACTCGCCCTCGCGCTGGCACTGATAGCGTGCGGCGTTGTTGCCCATGGTCAACAGGCTAGTATCGAGCTTGCTGCTTTCCCCTCGATCGGTGTGGCCGATGGCCGAAGCACGCTCACCCTCACCGCAGAGGTGCGCGACGGAGTCGGTCGGCTTGTGCGAGACGGCACTCAGGTCGTGTTCGAGGCCGAGCGAGGGACGTTTCTCAATCGAAACATCGTCAGCACCCAGTCCGGCCTTGCCCAGATCACAATGGTTTCGCCAAGCCAAGCTGGGACGGTGCGGGTCAAGGCGACCGTCTTTTCGCTGAACGCCTCCACGGCGATCGAGATCGAGTTCTTTGCCGACCGCACGCTCCTGGACTCCGCGCAGGACTATATCGAGATCGTCAGCTCCGGCAACTTGTCTTACAGCCCTCAGCACCGCCTCTTCGAGAGCCTGAGCGGCGAAGGCGAGGTCAACATCGAGTATCGGGACATCACGATCAAGTGCCAGTCCGTTCAAGTCTCGGCTTCGACCTACGAGGTTCGAGCGTCAGGCGCTGAAATCGACTTTGGTGGGCGCAAGAAGATGTTCCAGCAGCTGTACATACGGCTGGATCGCCGAAAGGGAATCGGGATCGCGACCGAAGAAGGCGAGCACATTGTTGTGCACCGAAACGGACCGCTCATCGCGTTAGAAAAGTCGAACGCCCCGAGGCTTGCGGTCTATGAGATCACTTCCAACGGCTTCAACAAGCTCCCGTCCGACTCCGACCTCCGCCTATTGAACACTGTGGACATGTCCGGAGCGATCTCGTTCGTGAGGTCTTCGAAGGCCGTCGTGTTTCCGAGCCGGCAGATCCAGTTCCACAGGGCCAACGTCGTGGTAAACGAGCAGACGGTCCTCTCGCTGCCTCTCTTCCAGCTTTCAACCTCAACCTCAACCCCGCTTGTCACCGAGCAGTTCCTGAACATCTCGAACAGCTCGCTGAACGTGAACTACCCGCACTACCTTTCTCTCAAGCCGGGCGAAACGAGCCTCCTACGGTTTCGCTATGGCCAGCGGAGCGGGGTCGGCCTGGGTTCCACGGCGGGCATGTTCATGGACTATGAGTTGAACTGGAACCGCGGGTTCGACTCTCAAGGCGGCTTGACCCTGAACGGAATCGCGCGCAACGACTGGGGGCTGAGCCTTCGCCAAGCTTGGACGGGCAAGACCTCGGTCAACGCGCAGTTGGACTTTCCGGCCCATAAGAGCCTATTTGCCAACGTGAGCCTGACGCAACCCGTCGGCGACTACCGCTTGAACCTGAACGGCCAGAGAGGGCAGAGCATTGCCGGCGAGCGTTTCGAGACGAACAATGCCAACGTTTCGGTGGAACGGCGGCCAATGCGTTTGGGTGGTTTGCCTGCAAGCATGACTTACGGGGTCAGCGCCGGCGTCAACAAGATCCTGAACCAGCCCGCCTCGCAGCGGGTCGAGTTCCAAGTGCGTGCCGATTCCGACCCGCTGATCATCGATGCACGAAACTCCTTGAGGCTGAGCACGAGCCTCGGCGTAGTGCGTGGCCGCAACGTCACGTCGAGCACCACTCGCTTTGCCCAGGTCGGCTGGGACGCAGACCTGGGCAACGGACTCGTCGCCAGTTCGACGTACGAGTACACCGTGGACGGCTTCACCGACGACATCCTGGGAACCCACCGTGTGGGTAGCCAGCTCTACTGGAGAGACGGCCCGCTTTCTGCCTCTGCCTACCTTTCTCAAGGCCTGGATATTGACCGGTTCAATGTCTCGGGGAGCCTGGACTACCGCTTGAGCGGGCTGTGGCGACTTTCCTACGGCTTCTACCGCGATCGGTATCAGGGCGAGGTGTTCGGCGAGCAGACCATCATTCTCGGCTATCTGGTCGGGTTCCGCGAAGTGGGCCTGAGCTACTCGACTCGCACCAAGCGGATCGGACTTGAGCTTCTCGGCACGCGTTTTAACTAGCCTGGCGGTCGCCCTCATGGCGGCTTCAGGCTGGGCGTCTTCCTTCGGTCGCTTCGGGTGGTCGCATGATCCGGTGGCCCCTGGGTTCAGGTTTGACGCATCAGGCTTCTCCGCCGATACCGACTCCGCCGACCGGCTTCTGTGGGGCGGGTCAACCGCATGGAGAGTGAGCGAGTTGAGTGACCGGCACGCCCACTATGTTCCGGTCACGCAGGGGATTCTCGCAGGGCTGGAATCGAACCTGCGTGCCCCAGGGTTTGTGATGGAGTTCACCGCGGAGGCCTCGCTCTCGGCCTCCGTGTTGCTCGAGCCGATCCTGACGATCAAGGAGGCGTCGTTCGGGCCTGGGATCGAGGTGCCAGAATCGCCCTGGGTTGTGGTTTCGCTCGGCCCCGGCCAGCCACCGGTTCTGGCAGCCGGCCTAGATGCCCCGATCCGAGCGAAGGTAAGCGGCAAAGCGGGCAGTTGGACGATTCGCCTCCGGGGGCCCAAGCGGGTTCGGTTTTGCCTGCCGCGCGGCCACGTTCCAGTGCCGGACAGGACTGCCCGAACCCTCGGGGCGGTCGCGAAGGCCGTGGACCAGACCCAATCATTCTGGAGCGCCGAGGCTCCATCGTTGCTGGCCCTCGATGTGCACGAGGAGAGCGGTTCAATCGTGGCGCGTTGGCAGTTCGACCGGCCAGGATCCATCGTGCCTCCTGCCGTGCTTCTCGCGAAGCAGGCGGGCTGCCCGATCCAGGTCGAGAGCCTGGTGCGGCTCGTGGAGGCGCCGCTCTCCGACGGTCCCACCGCCTTTGCAGACGAAGCCGTCCTCACGATCCGGTTTCCGCTTCTCCCCTTTGCGCCGGGCACGCCCCTCGTGCGTGACGTCCCGGCCTCGCTCGGGGCGATGTCCCCGTCCCAAGTGTTCCTCGGCTCGCTCTTTTCAGGCATCGTAAGCGAGGAAGACCGCGTGCTTGCTCGCGAGGGGTTGGCGGCGGGCTTGACGCGCGCAAATCAGCCGGTGACGGGTGTGCCCATCGGATTCGACGGTAGCGGGAAGGGCTCCTTGACCGTCGCATTGCTCGCTTTGGCGCGGCGGCTTCGTTCCGACGCCGAGAACGACGAGAACCCCTCCCGCAACGAGCTGCTCTGGGCCCAAGACGCTCGGGACCAGACTCTTTGGTTACCTGGGCAAGAAGCTGCTGACGCCACGGGCGTCTTGGCCCTGGAGCTAGCCTTGGAGGCCCGGCCCGCGCGAAGGTTGGCAGGCTCCATGCTCGCGACCGGCCTCGTTGCCCAAGGAGTGCTCTCTGTCTTTCGCGAGAAGTATGGTCTACGGCAGCAACGGGTTTACCGGTCGCGGTACGAGCCCCTCGCGCGGCGCCTCGCCGGACTGCCTCAGGGCGATGGTTGGATCCGCGCACTCGATAGTCCGCTCCGCATCGTGGGCGGGGCCAAGGCGCGGTTGGGGCCTGGCGGGCTGCTCATGGTCGAAGTACCCCCTTCCCTCAGCCGGGAGTTCTCGGTCCTCTCGCCCTCCAAGGTCGTCATTGAATCCGTCGACCCTGACTCGAAAGTGGCCGTCACAGGAACCGTCAACTATGTCGAAGTCATGCTGAACCGTACCAAGCCTGGGACGGCCGTCCTCAAGATCACGATGGATCGGTGGGAGAAGCAGGTTCCGGCCTGGCCGGGTTGGCCGGACTGGCTGCAAGGTCGGCGTTGAAGTGGAGCCCGACGTTCTCCTTTCGGGCAACCGCCCCGCGGCAGACGCACTGGGCCACGCGCAAGAGGTTGTGCGTCTCTACGACGTAGCCAGAGTAGCCAGCTATCGGCGACTCTTCCCAAGTATGTTCTGCCTCTTCTAACCGTATGGTGAGTTGGGCCAGGCCGTCGTGGGTTCGGAATACCCCGGCGAACTGGCTCATGGAGCGCTGGATCTGGCTTCTCAGGCCCACGGCGGCACCTTCGTTGATCAGCCTTGGCTCGCTCGCTGGCTTGGCTTCACCTTTGGCTTCCGGCTCATCGGTCACCTGGCAGGCGGCTTCCCTGGCGAAGACGATCGCTTCGAGCAGGCTGTTGCTCGCCAGCCGGTTCGCCCCGTGCACTCCAGTCCGCGCGACCTCTCCGGCGGCATACAATCCTGTCACGGTCGATCGTGCTGAGAGGTCGGTGACGACGCCGCCGCAGCTGTAATGCTGCGCGGGAACGACCGGGATCCACTCCTTCTCCATCTCGATCCCCACACTACGCAGCTGCGACCAAACGGTGGGAAACATCTCCTCCAATTGGTCAGCCTCAAGGTGCGCCGCATCGAGGTAGACGCACCAGGTTTCGAGGCGGGCCATCTCCGCCTCGATCGCCCGGGCCACGATATCTCGCGGAGCGAGCTCGAGGTCTTCGTCGTAGTCGTACATGAAGCGGCGGCCCCGATAGTCGCGCAGCGTCGCCCCGGCCCCCCGCACCGCCTCCGTCACCAAAAAGTTGCGCAGCTGCGGGTGGTTGAGCGTGGTCGGGTGAAACTGCATGAACTCCATGTCCCGCACCTCTGCGCCTACCGCTAGTGCGAGGCCGATCCCGTCCCCGGTGGCCACTCGCGGATTGGTCGTATGGGCATAGACGCGGCCGCAGCCCCCGGTCGCTAGCAGCACCGCCCGGCCGAGGAAGTCCATCTCTCCGTGCTCGTGGACCATCGCTCGCACCCCCGCAACCCGGCCCTCGGCCATCAGCAACGAAGTGGCGAGGCTGTTTTCAAAGACGGTGATCCGCTGATCTCGGCGGACGCTATCGCACACCGCCCGCTCGACTTCCCAGCCCGTCCGATCTCCGCGGTGGACGATTCGGTTCCGGCTGTGCCCTCCTTCCCGCGCTAGCTTGGGATCGAAGCGCGCCCCGAGGGCCCGGAGCCATTCGATCGCCCTTGGCGCCTCCTGCACCAGCTTTTTGACTGCGGCCGGGTCGCAGAGCCCTGCCCCGGCCGCCAGGGTGTCCGCCTCATGGAGCACCACGTCGTCGCTTTCGCCGACTGCGGCGGCGATGCCTCCCTGGGCGTAGTTCGTGTTGCTTTCTGCGATCTCGGCCTTGGTGAGGACGCAGACCGAGCCGGTCTCGGCGGCGGCGAGGGCGAAGGAAAGTCCGGCCAGGCCGCTTCCCACGACCACGTAGTCGTAACGCTGTGCGCCCACGCTCCTATCCTGACTCATCGCGGCCCTTCAGGCCAGGCCGGCCCTGGTATTCTGGCTTCGTTCCGGGCGGTTAGCTCAGCGGTAGAGCACTTCGTTCACACCGAAGGGGTCACTGGTTCAAATCCAGTACCGCCCACCACTCGATCTAAACCCAGAGAGCCTGGGTGATCAGAGCCAAACCCGAGACGCCAAGTGCTATCTCGACGACCAAGACAAATCGCTCCTTTTTGAGTTTGGTGACGAACGGCTTGCTGATCGCTGCCCCGACGAGAAGACACATACCAAGGGAGACTCCTGCAATCAGCCCACTCTGATCCAGCGTAGCTAGCCTCCCGTAGGAAATGCTTTTGGTCAGGTGAATCCCAGCCGTGCCCAGAGCTTCCGTGCTGAGATATGCGCCCTGCGTCAAACCATACGAAACATAGAAGGGAGCGTTGATTGGTCCCGTAGTTGAGACGATGGCCGACAGGAAACCCATGACCGCCCCGAGCAATGGGAACTGGCTGAGTTTCATTCGACGATCACCCTTGTCCATCCAGCGCCGTCCTGGAATCAGCAACAGGATGAATAGCCCAAACGCGAGCGGTAAATATCTTGCTTCGATTTTCACCAGCAACAAGGATCCCAAGATGGCAAGGGGGATTCCTCCCAACCAGTACCGCCAAACGACCGACCACTGGACATCGCGATACCAAAGCGCGACGCGGGCCAAGTTGCCAATCAGGGCTCCAACTGTCAAGACCCCGACCGATGGCAACGGACCAAGGACGGCATTGCAGACAGGTAGGAGCAGGATCGCGCTGCCGAACCCGACGACGCCAGCTATTCCGCCCGCAATAACGCCGACGACCGCGAGCAACAGTAGGGATGGCGGGTCTGGCATAGTTCGAGCGTATCATTCTTGTGAGCTAGTCCGAAATCTCAGAATATTGGATGCGGGCGGGTAGGCCTGGCTGCCTGTACATGTACGGTCCGTTTCTTCGTATAGCGTTCCAATCTTGAGCCAGTCGCCCTGGAACCTCTTTCATGGCCTATTGGTATCCTGGAACGGATCCGAACTGAGACTTGGAAGCAGGTAGGTCGCTCACTTAGTCTCTCTTAGGGGGCAGATCTTGAGCGACTTCCTGTGGAATCCGCAACCTCAAAACAGGTTGCCTGAGGCTAAGAAGTTTTCGGTCACAATGAAGATGTAACAGGTTCAAATCCTGTACCGTCCACCACCTCGAAGGGCACGGTGGCGGGCGAGGCGTCAGCCCGGCCAAGCAAGTAAATCCGGGGTGTACCCGGCATCGGCCCGACCCCTCACACCGAGCTCCCAATATTGGCCCAGTCTGTCCGACATACTGTATCAAGCCCGGCGCTCGGTGCGTCAGTAAACTTACGGCACCGATCTGTCGGTGCCAACCCCACAGGTGCAAGAATGAGATTGAAACCAACCCTCCTAGCGCTCTATGCCGCGCTCCTCGTCCTCTTCGTAGCAGGCTGCGGGGGAGGCGGGGGCAACGCCGGCGGTTCCGCCAAAGCCGGCTCCGTCGCTGTCTATGCCACCGACAGCCTGAGCACTGACTTCGACCACGTTTGGGTCAAGGTCTTCCAGATCTATCTCGAAGGCCAGTCCAACGAGCTCGTCTTTGAGAACGCCGCTGGACTCGACATGGACCTCACGGCCCTGCGGGACGTCGCTGGCCCGAGGTACGCCTTCCTGGACGACAACGGGGTGACCCCGGCTACCTACGGCCAGATTCGCGTTGTGATGGACGAGGAACTGATGATGGTTCCCAAGGGCGCGACGGCTGCGCAAAGTTATCGGTTCGCCGCCCAGCACGCCGTCGCCGGCACGCCCGGCCGGTCAGAGCTCAAACTTCGATCCCCGAGCGTCATCATCCCGGGCAAGAACGAGCTCGTCCTTGACTTCGACCTCTCGACTTGGAACCTCGATGCAAACAACCGCGTCGTGGCAACGCTGAAGCGAGGCAACCGCAACGGCCTCGATGACGAAAACCGCCACGAGGCGAACGACATCCACGGAACGGTCTCAGGCCTCGCAGGAACCTCGCCGAACCAGATGTTCACGCTCACTCGAACCGGCGGAGACGTCAAGGTCAAGACCAGTGCAGACACCCGAGTCTTCAACAGCAACGGCGCGACGAACCCGGTCTTGGCCAACGGCCAGCGAGTCGAGGTCTACGGTGTGTTCGTGCAAGGAATCTTCCTGGCCCGAGCGGTGAAGGTCGAGGACGGAAGCAGTTCCAACGATCCACACAAGATCAAGGGCAACCCGACGAACATCAACGCCGCCGCCGGTACGTTTGACGTCCAGGTCACCCTGGCCCGAGGGTTCGTTCCCGACAGCACGACGATGAGTGTGACGACAAACGCGACGACCCGCTTCCTGAGCGACGCCGGCGCCCTGATCACGAAGGACGACTTCTTCGCGGCACTCGCCACTCCTGGCAACCAGGTCGAAGTCGAGGGGCGGGCTAACGGCTCGCTTTTCACCGCGGCCAAGGCCAAGATCGAGGACGAAAACGACGTCAACGAGGCAGAGATCAAGGGGCCGTTGACCGCCCACGACGCAGCAGCCGGAACCCTGACCATGACCGTCCAATCTTGGTTCGGCGCGGGCTTCTCAGCCGGCCAGTCGGTCGACGTCACCACGAAGAGCTCGACCGAGTACCGACTGAACAGCGACACCGTGACGAAGGACCAGTTCTTTGCAGGAATCAGCGTCGGGACAATCGTCGAGGCCAAGGGCAGCTACAACGGAACCGTACTTTCCGCCATACGGCTCAAGGACGACGACTAAACGCTACCTCGCTGCGACCTGGGTCGCTCTGGTCTGCCCTTCCTGGGTGAGCCGGAGCGACCCTCTCTTTGCCTGAAGTAGTCCGGCGCGCTCCGCGCGGACGGCAATCTGCGAAGCCCGGTCCGGGCTCCAACCAAGCTCTCTCTCGATATGCAGGAGAGTGCTCTCGACCGCCTCCTCGGGAGTGTTGCGGTGGGTGGCCAGATGGATTAGGAGGACGTCGGTCGCAAACTCCTCACGCTGGCGCCGCAGTCGCGCCCACTGAGTGAGGAAGCCTTCGGCCGGGGCAAAGAGCAGGGCTAGGCAGAACACGACCCCGAGCACCGTCGCCATCATCCCGCTGATAGAGACGTTCCAGAGACTGGCCAAACCATAGCCCGCGAGCGCGGATCCTGCCCCAATCCCCATCGAGATCGCGATGAGGTTGCTCAATCGTTTGGTGAGGAGCGACGCAGTGACGGCCGGCACCACGATAAGAGCCACGGCGAGGATGGCCCCGACAGCACTGAACGCGCCGACGGTGGTCACTGCGACCACTGACATCAGGATGTAGTGCAATACGATCGGGGCGAATCCGAGCGTTGCCGCCAGTGCAGCGTCAAACGTCGCCAGTTTGAGCTCTTTGTAGACCGCGGTCAGAACGAGGGCGTTGAAGACTCCCAGCCCTCCCAGAACCCAGAGCGAGACCGGCCCCAGTTCTAACCCGCGCAAGACGAGCGTGTCGAACGGGGCAAACGCGATCTCTCCGTACAAGACGGCATCGGTGTCGATGTGCAGGTTCGGGAAGTACCGGGTGATCACGTAGACGCCGAGGGCGAACATCGCGGGAAAGACCAGACCGATCGCAGTGTCCCCTGTCACCCGGCGGGTCTTGGAGAGGGTCTCGACAAGGTACACCGTTACGAGGCCCGAAGCCACCGCGCCGAGGAAACCGAAGAGAAGATTGGGTCCGTTTGCGAGGACGTAGCCGGCCACGAGCCCAGGCAGGACAGCGTGACTGATCGCGTCCGCGACCATCGCGAGCCGCCGAAGCACCAGGAACACCCCGGCAAGCGAGCATGCCAGGCCCGCCGCAACGGCCACGAGGGCAATCTGGACGCCGCTGTTCACGCCGCCACCCTTGCGCGCCGACGCGACCAGGCGAGCCCGCGCGCGCTGCCAAAGAAGAGGGAGACGACGGTTGCCGCGGCGAGCACGAGCACGATGGCCGGGCCGGTGGGCACGTTTTCCTGGTACACGCTCATCAAGGCCCCGGCCAAGCCCGAACCGGCACCGATCCCCGCGGCTACCCAGAGCATCGTGGCGAGCGAATTGGTCCACTGGCGAGCCGCGGCCGCGGGTGCCACTAGCATCGCCGACATCAGGATCACGCCCACCGTGTTCAAACCGATCACGATCGCGATCACCAGCAGGCCCGAGAGCGCCGTGCCGAGACGCCCGGCGTCCAACCCGATCGTCCGGGCAAACTCAGGGTCAAAGCTGACCACCTTGAACTCCTTGAAGAGGAGGAAAACCACGGCGATGCACAAGAGGGCCAGGACGGCCATAGTCGCCACCTGCTCCCCTACCAGCGCGGCCGCCTGGCCAAACAGGAACTTGTCCAAACCGGCCTGATTCGCGTCGTTGCTCTTTTGCACCACGGTCAGGAGCACGACGCCAAGCCCGAAGAAGGAGGTCAAGACCACTGCGAGCGCCGAGCCTTGGTCCACCCGAGTCCTTCGGATCGTGGCCAGGATCAGGAGCATGCCTGCGAGGCCGGAGGCGGCCGCGCCGGCCATGAGCACGAGCGAAGACTTGAGCCCGGTGAGCATGTAGGCAAGGCAAACTCCAGGCAGGGCCGCGTGACTGAGAGCGTCCCCCATCAGGCCCTGCCGCCTCAGGACGGCAAAGCATCCGAGGACGCCGCTGACCGCCCCGAGGACGATCGCACCCAAGGCCACGTTCCGCAACGTGTAGTCGCTGAAGAGGTTCATGGCTCAAAAGTCGCGAGCCTGCCGCCATAGGCTGCCTGAAGCGTCTCCCGTGCGAACACCGCTTCGGTCGGCCCGGAGGCGATGAGCTTCACATTCAGCAGGATGGTCCGGTCGAAGGTCTCCCGCACCGTCTCAAGGTCGTGGTGTACGACGACGACTGTCTTGCCATCGGACTGCAGCATTCGAAGGATCTCAAACACTGCTTGCTCTGTGGCTGCGTCCACCCCGGCGAGGGGTTCGTCCATGAAGTAGACCTTGGGGTCTTGTGCGAGCGCCCGCGCAAGGAAGACGCGTTGTTGTTGGCCGCCAGAGAGCTGGCTGATCTGCCGCTTCGCGAAGTCCGCCATGCCGACCTGGTCGAGCCTCGCCATCGCGGTCTCGCGTTCTCGGGCGCCGGGCCTGCGAAACCATCCGAGCGAGCCGTACAGCCCCATCGTGACGACGTCGAGCGCGTCGGTCGGGAAGTCCCAGTCCACGGTTCCCCGTTGAGGGACGTAACCGACGAGGCCTCGATTCCTCGAGTACTGCTCCCCCAGTACGCGGATCGTGCCTGCGGCCGCCGGGACAAGTCCGAGGATCGCTTTGAGCAGCGTGCTCTTTCCGGCCCCGTTAGGGCCCACAATCGCGGTGAGAGTGCCTTCGGGCACGTCCAGATCGATGTCCCACAGGACCGGTTTTTCGTCGTATGCGACCGTAAGGTCCCGCACGAAGACGGCGGGCAATGGGCCAGACGAGACCAGGGCTTCAGCGTTCATCGCAGTGCCTGGACGATCGTATCGATGTTGTGGCGTACCATGCCCTCGTATGTACCTTCCGGGGTCCCGTCGTCTCCCATAGCGTCGCTATAGAGCTTGCCTCCGACGTTCACGTCCCAACCGCGGTCTCTCACCGCGTTCTGAAGGGCCTTGATTGTCGCTTCGGGCACGCTGGTCTCGACAAAGATCGCCTTGACCTTCCTCCGGACGATGAGGTCGGCGAGGTCAATGATTCTACGTGCACCCGCTTCCGATGCGGTGCTTGTGCCCTGGATACCGGCGACCTCGAAACCGTACTTTCGCCCGAAGTAGCCGAACGCGTCGTGAGCTGTGACGAGCACCCGGCGGTCAGCGGGGAGTGACGCAGCTTCCGAGGCGACGTACTCGTGCAGGGAGTCGAGCATTGCCAAGTACTTGTCCGCGTTCGCCTGGTAGGTGGCTTGCCTGGCGGGGTCAGCTTTGGCGAGGGCGTCGCGGACTTCTCCGGCCACGCTGCGCCAGAGTTCGACGTCGAACCACACGTGCGGATCGTGCTTTCCCTTGAACTCTGGCGGGCTACGGAGCTGATCCAATGCGATCGCGGCAGTGACAGGATAGGTGGGGGTGCCGCGAGACTTCATCTTCGCGAAGATCTCCGTCATTCGGCCTTCTAGCTCCAGACCGCTGTAAAAGATCACGTTTGCATCGTCCAGCTTGCGCACATCGTCCGCGGTCGCCCGGTACAGGTGCGGGTCGATACCTGGACCCATCAGCCCAATGGCTTCGACGTGCTCGCCCCCGATGTTCCGGACTGCGTCATTGATCATCCCGGTGGTCGAGACGACGACGAGCCGGTCAGACTTGGTTGGTGCGGGCTTGGAACCCGCGGTGCACCCGCAGAGCACGAGGAACAGGATGGCAGCCAGCGTCGGGCCCAGCGCGCATCTTGTTAGCATAGGCTAAGTTTACCAGACATGGTTCATAATCGGAATAGGTATTGTCCCGACTCATGGCAAGAGGCATCAAGAATCCGTTCGCGCGTACTCGGGACGACCACGCGCTTGAGACTGCGGCAGACTATGTCGAGCTGATCTTGCGCCTCACTGAGTCCGAAGGCGAAGCCCGGGCCGTTCGCATAGCCGAGATCCTCGGCGTGAGCCCGGTCACCGTGAGTAAGACGGTGCAACGGCTCCAGCGGGACGGTTTCGTCGTTGCCAAACCGTATCGAAGCGTGTTCCTCACGCCCGAGGGGGAAGCGCTCGCAGAGCGGTTTCGCGAAAGGCATCAGACCGTACTGGAGTTCCTGCAGTTGCTCGGCGTTCCCCCGGCGGTCGCGGAAACCGACTCTGAGGGCATCGAGCACCACGTTAGCGATGTCACGCTGCAGGCGATACGTCGATTCATCCGGAGCGAGAACAAGACTCGCAAGAAGACGAGCTAAGGGAACCTAGGAAGGCTGAAGCCCGGAAAGTAGAATCCTGGCGCAATGTCCAATCCGTTTGCGACCGCCCAGCGACAGTTCGACGAGGCTGCGGCGATCCTCGACCTGCCCGCATCGTTGCGGGCCTTCCTTCGAGAGCCGTTGCGCGAGCTGCACGTCCGTATTCCTGTCCGCATGGACAACGGCGACACGCGGGTTTTCTCCGGCTATCGCGTGCAGTACAACGACGCCCGCGGCCCGGCGAAAGGCGGTCTACGATGGCACCCCGAGGAGACGATTGACACCGTTCGCGCCCTCGCAGCATGGATGACGTGGAAGACCGCCGTCGTCGGCATTCCCCTCGGTGGAGGCAAGGGCGGAGTCGTGTGCGATCCGAAAATGATGTCGGCCGGCGAGAAGGAGCGACTGGCCCGAGGCTACATCCGCCAAGTCGCAAGCTTTATCGGCCCCGAGTGCGACGTGCCTGCGCCGGACGTCTACACCGATTCCCAGATCATGGCCTGGATGCTGGACGAGTACGAGGCGATCTCACAGAGCCATCAGGCAGGCGTGATCACGGGCAAGCCGCTTCCTCTCGGGGGAATCGCCGGGCGAGACGATGCGACCGCCCGCGGTGGAATGATCACCCTGCGCGAGTGCGCCCAGCAGTTAGGGCTGGACCTCTCGGGGGCAACTGCCGCGATCCAGGGCTTCGGTAACGCCGGTCAGCATGCTCACCGACTGCTGATCGAGCTGTTCGGCACAAAGGTAGTTGCCGCATCGGACTCCAAGGGAGGCGTGTACCTTGCCGACGGGCTTGACTTCGCAGCCCTGCTCGAGCACAAGAAGAAGACCGGATCCGTCGTCGGCTTCCCGGGGAGCACGGAGCTCGATAACGAGAACATTCTTTGCCTTGACGTTGACGTCCTGCTTCCCAGTGCGCTGGAAAACGTCCTCACGGAAAAGAACGCAGGCAACGTGAGTGCGAAGATCGTCGCCGAGCTAGCGAACGGACCGACGAGCCCTGAGGCGGACGAGATCCTCTTCGCCAAGGGCGTGTACGTGATCCCGGACTTCCTCTGTAACGCTGGGGGAGTGACCGTCTCCTGGATGGAGCAGGTTCAAAACGCAGGTCTCGACAAGTGGGACTTGGAACGAGTCCACCGCAAGCTGGACGAGACGATGACCGACGCGTTTGCAACCGTGCACAAGGTGCGTACCGAACGTAAGGTGCACACTAGGCTCGCGGCCTATTTGGTAGCGGTCGAGCGTGTTGCGGAGGCGTGCCGTCTTCGCGGCTGGGTGTGAGTGTGCAGCGGGCAGTACACTAGGGTCGTGCCCCGCGACGATCTCCAGGCTTGGCTGGTTCAGTTCGGGATCAGGGAAGGCACGGGCCCGGCGCCTGGGCAGAGCTTTGCGCGCTCGGGGTGGGTGCCTAGGATCGACCTGTTCGACCATGAGCGCTTCGTACTGCTCCGAGTCGAGGTCCCGGGTCTCGCGCCTGACGAGATCACGTTGATCTTCGACGGAGGCTCGGGGACGCTTACCGTACGAGGCGACCGACGTCAACCTCCCATTCCATCTGGGCGAATCTCGGCGATCCGGCTCGAGATCGAATACGGGGCCTTTGAGCGGACGGTGGAGCTGCCGGAAGCGGCATACGACTTCGGAGACGCGAGGGCCGAGCTAGAGCTCGGCATGCTTTCGATCCTCGTGCCCAGGCACGAAGGGGCAGAGCCGACCATGAAGGTCACGCGACGTAGAATCAGGGTGGTGCGCCATTGAGCCAAAGGATCGAGCCAGACATCGAGGCCCAAATCGAGGAGGCCCTCGGAGTCGCGGCAGAAGAGGCGATCGAGGAAGATTCCGGCGAGCTGAAACCCGTGATCCCGGAGGAGCTTGTGCTCCTGCCTTTGCGCGACGCTGTGGTTTTTCCCATGCTTATCGCGCCGCTCAGCGTGGGGCGCCCGAACTCGATCAACTTGATCGATGAAGCCGTATCGCAGTCGAGTCGCGTGATCGGCGTCATCGCCCAGCGAAACCCTCAGATCGACGAGCCGACGTTCGACGACATGTTCGAGTACGGCTGCGCCGTGGTGATCCGCACCTTGATGCGGGTGCCCGACTCGGTCAGGCTGATCGTGCAAGGTGTCGTCCGCTTCCGTATCGTAGAGCGGCTCCAAGAACAGCCGTACCTTCGCGCGAAGATCGAGGTGCTCGGTGACGAGCCGATCACCCCTGACGAGGCCGAGGAGGTCGAAGCCCTCCGCCGGTCCGTTGCAGCGCTATTCGAGCAGGCCGTCCGCCTGACCCCCCAACTGCCCGACGAACTGCTCGCGATGACGACTACCGTTCGCGAGCCGAACGTCATGGCGGACCTTGTCGCCGCCCACATGCCCCTCTCGCTGCAGGACAAGCAAGGCGTGCTGGAGGCCCTCGGCACGAAGGAGCGCCTACGCAAGCTGCTCGAGGTACTTGGACGCGAAGTTCGGGTGCTCGAACTTACTAGCAAGGTCCATAGCGAAGTCAGCGCGGAGCTGAGCAAGAGTCAGCGCGAGTACTACCTCCGCGAGCAGCTCAAGGCGATCCAGCGCGAGCTCGGCGAGGGGGACGACACTGGCGCCGAGATCGAAGACCTCCGCGAGAAGATCGAGGAAGCTCAGCTGCCGGAGGCCGCCCTTAAGGAGGCCACACGCGAGCTGGAGCGTCTTGCCCGCATCAACCCAGCTTCGCCGGAGTACAGCGTCGCCCGCACCTATGTTGAGACGATGGCCTCGCTGCCTTGGTCGGTCTCGACCGCCGACAACCTCGACCTTGAGCACGCCCGTACGGTGCTGGACGATGACCACTCGGGCCTCATAAAGATCAAGGACAGGATCATCGAGTTCCTCGCCGTCCGTAAGGTCAAGTCGGAAGGCACCGTCCGGCAACCGATCCTGTGCTTCTATGGCCCGCCAGGCGTGGGAAAGACCTCTCTCGGGATGAGCATCGCCAGGGCGTTGGATCGGAAGTTCGTGCGGATATCGCTCGGTGGTATGCGCGACGAGGCAGAGATTCGAGGGCATCGCAGAACCTACATCGGTGCCTTGCCGGGCCAGATCATTCAAGGCCTTCGGCGGGCCGAGAGCAACAATCCGGTCTTCATGCTCGATGAAGTGGACAAACTGGGAACCGATTTCCGCGGCGACCCTGCCTCCGCCTTGCTCGAAGTTCTCGACCCGCAGCAGAACTTCGCCTTCCGCGACCACTACATTGACGCTCCGTTCGATTTGGCGAACGTCTTCTTCCTCACCACGGCGAACCGGCTCGACACGATCCCCGGGCCGCTCCGCGACCGAATGGAGGTCATCGAGCTCGGAGGGTACACAGAAGAGGAAAAACTGGAAATCGCCAAAGACCACCTCGTGCCGAGGCAGCTCTCCGAGCATGGTCTCCGGCCCTCACAGTTGCAGTTCAAGGATGACGCGCTGACCGCGCTCATCCGTGGCTACACGCGCGAGGCCGGCGTCCGAAACCTTGAGCGCGAAATCGCGAACGTGACCCGTAAGGCAACGCTTCAGTTTGCTAACGGCCGGAAGGCGAAGCTTACGGCGACCAAGCGGTTTGTCGCCCAGTCCTTAGGGGCGCCCAGGTTCCAGCACGACCTTGTGACAGAGCGGAAGCTGTTGCCGGGCACGGCAGTCGGCTTGGCCTGGACGCCGATGGGCGGCGACCTTCTCTTTGTTGAGACCGCGCTCCTCCCCGGAACCAAGGGCCTGCTTCTGACCGGTCAGGCTGGGGACGTCATGCGAGAGTCGGCGACCACCGCCCTCTCTTATGTCCGTGCCCGCGCGAAAGAATTGAAGATTGATCCGGCGACGTTCGAGAAGAACGAGATCCACATCCATTTGCCCGAGGGAGCGGTGCCGAAGGACGGCCCCTCTGCTGGGGTTACGATGGTCTGTGCCTTGGTGTCCCTCCTTACGGGCGAGAGTCTGACCAAACGGTTAGCCATGACGGGAGAGGTCACGCTGACCGGGCAGGTGCTCGTGGTCGGGGGGATCAAGGAAAAGGTGCTCGCGGCGCACCGTGCCGGTGTGGAGACGGTGATCCTTCCGACGGACAACCGCAAGGACTATGAAGAGGACATCCCCGAGAAGATTCGTGCCCAGCTGAAGGTGAAGTACGTTGCCAACGTGGGGCAAGCGTTGCGGGCCGCGTTCCCGGACTAGGCGTCAGGCGAGACTTCGACCCGGATCCCAATCGTGCCGACCACTTCAGCAACGCCTTGGCACTCGGGTTCGTCAGCCCGGTGCACGATGCACTGGCCGTACTTGTCGATTTCCCAGGCTTCGATGTAGGCCTCTTCCGCCGTGCACCCGGTTGCGATCATTAAGACGGTGATGACCTCTTCGTACGTGTTGGTGTCGTTGTCGTAGACCGTTACTTGCCAAAGCGGGCCGACCTCGACGCGCGAGCCCGGATCGAGGACCGGGAGCGCGCCCGGGGCCTCCAACCTCGTGTTCAATCCTCCCACTCGGGCATCACCTCGACCTTCACGCCTATGGAAGCAATGACGTTGGCAACGTCCTGGCAGTCGCGAGGAGTCCCGAAGTGAACCGGTGCACGACCGTGGTGGTGGGCCTCCCACGTCTCCATCTCGGCCTCGTCACGTCCACAGCCGGTCGCCCGCATGACGATCTCGACCACAGCCTCGTAAGGGGTGTGGTCGTCGTTGTAGATCACGGTCATGTGCCGGGAGCCGCCCGCAGTGTCCGGGCTGGCGCCGGAGGGCAGGGACTGGGGTACTGCCATTGCCATGTGTCGACCCTATTGTACAGGATTGTTCTGCCGTCGCCCGAGCACCAATGCTATCGACAGGATCAACGGTAGGCCAAGAAGGGGCAGGAACGAGAGGTGGGCGGGACGATAATGGAAGCTGGCTGTGTGGGTGCCGGTCGGCAGCTCGACGGTTCGCCAAGGGCCGGGTCCGAGTTCCACCGGCTCGCCGTCCACACGTGCGGTCCAGCCGCTCGCCAGTGCGTCCCTGAGCGTGAGCGTGCCCGGCCCCTCGGCCTTGACAACGACTCGGGTCGCCGTATCCATCACGATCTCTGCGCGACCCACAGGAGTCGAGGCCCGGCCGGGAGAAAGATCATAGACGTAGAGGCCCCGCCATTCCGCTTTCGGTGGCCCCAAAACTTCAATGGCGTTTCGACTGACTATCTGGTCAGCCCCGAGCTCCGCGACGAGCGCCGGATCTGCGCTGGGCTTTACCAGCATCATGTTGCCGTTGGCCTGGGGGGCCGGATCGCCGCCGACCGCTGCCGCAAGCCGGTCTACCGAATTCTTCGGGAGCAGCGAATCGTAGCCGCCGGTGTCCTGGACACCGAGCAATACGGCAGAGTTCGGCGGCGCGGTGACCGACGCCATGCCAAAAAGCGACCAATCCTCGTTCACGAAGGCAACGCGGCCGGATAGCGGAGAGCCGTCCAGGGCGGCGGGCACCTTGCCAGACGGCACGATCGCGACAACCCCCACGCAGAGTTGGGCGGCCAGGCCCAGACCAAGCGCAAGCGCGCGCTTCCCGCTCTCGGCCATGCGAAAGGCGACCAATGCGAGGGCCGTTCCGAGCACGACGCCGGGCAATGCCGCCAGAACCGCATTGACGGCGGCCTCGGCGACCACGGGCTCAAATGCAGGGAGCCAGGCAGAAGTACGGGATCCTACTGCGAACGCGATCGCTACCGCGAGCAATGCGCCAGCGAGCAGCATGATGACGGGCCGCCGCGGGCAAGGACGATCGTCGGAATCGGGCCATGCCGCTCCAGCGGCCACCGCCGCTGCGAGAAGAACGAGGACCAACGCACGGCCTGGGCTGCCGGAAGCGGCCCATCCAGGTACGAAACGGTAGAGGGCCAGGCTGAGCGGGCCCAGCGCCAAGAGAAGCCCGACGGAGCCGAGAACAATCGGCACACCGGATCGCTTGCGCCGAAGCCAGGCGAGAAGCCCAAGGGCAAACGGCCCGATTCCAAGTGCGGACTCGGCAAACGCGTCGCCTCGCTGTGTGTAGGTCGGCCAATAGCCGGGAAGCTGGCCAAGCTCAGTGCCAGGTAGTGCGGGCTGGCCAGGCAGGCCAAGGACGTTAGGAAACGCGGCGGTGGCGAGCCGCCACGGCTGGACGGCGGAGCCCATGTAGGCTGCCTGGCCTGCCTCAGAGACGACCGACTGTCGGTGCCCCTCTCGGGAAAGCGCCAATGAAGGCCCGACCTGAGGCCAGGCTCCGGCAACGCCGACGAGGCAACCGACTGCCGCTGCCGCTACCGTGAGCACGGATCCCCTCTTGACCACGGCGAAGCCGACTACGACGGCGACCGCACCGATCAAGCCGTATGCAGCGATTTGCAGATGGCCTGCCAGCAGCATGCAGGCTACGCAGGGCGCAAGCGCGGGATGGATGCGCCACCACTCCCGTTCACCGGGCAACGCCGCGGCCAAGACCCAGGGGATCCACGCTGCGGTAGCGATCACCGTGCCTAGTGGCGACCAAGCGAGCATCCATGGAGACATCGAAAACACGGCGCCGGCCACCAAGGCGCCCGTCTCGTTGGCTCCCGACCGCCGGGCAAGCCAGGCTGCCCCCAGCCCTGCGAATGCAAGGTGCGCCCACGCAAGCAGGTTGAGCGCCAATGCCGTGGGCACATGCAGCGCTCCCAGCAACACGTGGGGCGGGTAGAGCGCTCCCGACTGGGCGTTGGCGAGCAGCGGGATTCCCCCGAGCTCTGCTGAGTTCCAGAGCGGGAGTTCGCCCCGGCCCCACGATCGTAGGACGAGGTCGCGCCAGAGATATGTCTGGAGCACACCGTCCATTTGGAGAACGTCATACGCCCGCGGGTCTGCAGGTGCGCTCCAGGGCGCGGCTTGCGAGAGGTGCCCCCACGGGCCGATCACCTCCCCGCGAAAGACGGATTTCCAGAGAGGAACGAGGGGAAGAAGGAGGAGCAGGAAGAGGAGTGACGGACGCCGGGCAGCCATCGGCCGCTCAGCCGCAGTACACCATCTGCCGAATCGCGTTCTCGTGATCGGGGTTGATTGCTACGAGGCGCCGGAATGCGCTGCAGGCCTCCTCAGTGAACCCCAGCATCATGTAGGTCATCCCAAGATCATTCAAGACGTCTTGGTTTTCCGGGTGCTCTTCGTGTAGCGACTTGAGGGACTCGAGCGAGCCGTCGAAGTCGCCCTCGAAGCCTTGGATCAATGCCAGCTGCCAGCGGGCAGCAGTATGGCCGGGATCCTGCGCAACGACTTGCTCGAACGCTTGGCGGGCTTCCCGGTAGCGGCCGTCGCACCGCATTTGGAAGCCCTCGTTATAGATTGCTTCGACACTCATCAGCCCCGACCCAGAAAAACAACTATACCAAACCGCGCCTAGATTTGAACTATGCGGTGCCAGGTTCGAGCCTTGGGCTGGGATGCTTGCTCGTAGACGGCTCGCCGGTAGCCGGTGCCTCGGTGTCTCCGGCGGAAGTCTCCGGCTTGGCGGGCTCGGGCAATTCGCGCCCGGCCAGGATCGCCTCGAACTGCTCGCGATCGATGGTCTCGTGCTCGAGGAGCGTCGAGACCACTCGGTCAAGCTTGTCTCGGTGCTGGGTGATGATGTCGGTCGCGCGCTGGTGGCAATGATCCACGATGGCCCTGACCTCCTCGTCCACCTGGCGGGCGATTTCTTCGCTGTAGTTCCTCTGCTCGACGTAGTCGCGGCCGAGGAACGGGTTGCGGGAGCTTCGTCCGATCGCCAGGGTTCCTAGCTTCTCGCTCATGCCGTACTCGGTCACCATCGCTCGGGCGATGGAAGTGACCCGCCGAAGGTCGTCGTAGGCGCCAGTCGTGACGGCACCCTTTACTACCTCTTCGGCGACTCGGCCCCCGAGAAGGGCAGCGATCTCGTCAAGGAGCTTCTGCTTGGCAGTGAGGTAGGTGTCCTTCTCAGGCAGGTACCAAGTCGAGCCCAAAGACATCCCGCGCGGCAGGACTGTGACCTTCTGAACCGGATCGCAGTACTCGAGGAACGCGGAAACGACGGCGTGGCCTGCCTCGTGGACGGCGATGGTCTCGCGCTCCCCCGGGTCTACGACCCGGCTCCTGCGCTCAGGCCCGGCCATGACGCGGTCGAGCGCTTCGTTGACGTCGATCATCGAGATCTTCGAGCGATCGTTGCGGGCGGCGAGAAGCGCAGCCTCGTTCAAGCTGTTCGCCAAGTCTGCGCCCGTGAATCCAGGGGTCCGCTTTGCGATGGTCTCGAACGATACGTCGCTTGCAATCGGCTTTCCCTTAGCGTGAACCCTCAGGATGTGCTCTCGGCCCTTGGCGTCGGGCATGTCCACGACGATCTGACGATCGAAGCGGCCCGGTCGAAGCAGGGCTGGGTCGAGGACGTCGGGCCGGTTGGTGGCAGCGATCATGATGACCCCGCTGTTCGGGTCGAATCCGTCCATCTCGACGAGAAGTTGGTTCAAGGTCTGCTCGCGCTCGTCGTGGCCTCCGCCGAGCCCAGCGCCCCGCTGGCGGCCGACAGCATCAATCTCGTCTACAAAGATCAGTGAGGGCCGGTGTGCCTTGGCGGTCTCGAACAGATCTCGAACCCTTGCAGCGCCGACGCCTACGAACATCTCGACGAAGTCAGAGCCGGAGATATGGAAGAACGGCACGCCCGCCTCGCCGGCAATTGCCCGGGCGAGGTGGGTCTTGCCCACTCCGGGAGGGCCGGTCAGGAGAATGCCCTTCGGGATCTTGGCCCCCAGCGCTACGTACTTCTTCGTGTTCCGGAGGAAGTCCACGACCTCAAAGAGCTCCGCCTTGGCCTCGTCAATGCCGGCAACGTCCTCGAACGTGATCTTCGGGGTGTTCTCTCCAGCCCGCTTGGCCCGGCTTCGCCCAAAGCTCATCGCCTGGTTGCCGCCGGCCTGGGCGGCGCGCGAGATCATCAGCCATAGGATGAACAGGAACCCGAGGAGGACGAGCAGGTTCAGTACAACGGGCAGCCAAGTGAGCGCTGCTGGCGCGTCTTCCAGGGTGACGTCCACGCCTTTCGCCTCGAAAAGCTTCTGGAGCTCGCCTCCGGCGTACGAGTCCGAGGTGTTCGCCTTGGCGATATAGGGCTTTCCGTCCACCATTTCGCCCTTGATCGTCTTGTCTTGCCACTTGGCCGAGGTGATGTTGCCGGTTTCGACCTCCTTGCGGAGCTGACTAATGGTCAGTTCTTCCGGAGCCTGCGAGGCGATGCCGAGGCTGCCTGCGGTGCCGGAGAACATCCGACTCATAAGAATCACGACCAGCACCGCTACCGCGGTGAACAGCAAGCCTCTAACTCCTCGATTGTTCAAGTCTTCACCTATCGGGGTGCGAGCACCCCGCGTTTGTACACGGTACCTACGCTCGGGCCAAGGCTACCGTTCCGCGGCATCGCGACTCATGGCCTATGCGTCGAGTCCAAGGTTCAGACGGACAGCGCCTATTCCATGTTCGGAATCCACGTGGGTACGACTTAGTGCAACGCCGGGGATCCACACCGGGCCCTCCGGCCCTCGGAAGACCGGGACGTGGGGCCGTGCGGCCGGCCCGATTCTTGCGTCGGCCAGGGCTCGCGTCACCCGTTTTGAGCCTTCCATGCCGATCGGGGCAATGCGGTCGCCCGCCTGGGAGGGGCCGACCTCGGTCACACATCCGCTTCGAACGACGGCTTGGAAGGTTCCAGGCTCGCCGTCCAGCCAGGCCCGCCAGCCCGGGCCGACGGCGCAAGAACCAGGCGTGAGAGGCTGCCCAAGGCCCGGCTCGCTCCATCGCTCGCACCGAATCCTTGATTTGTTCCAGACAATCCGACCGCCCTCCAGGGTGACAGAGCCGGAGTCTCCCCGCACTGCCTCTGCCGCCGCCGAACCCAAGTGCAAAGGCGAGACCGCGAGTCTAAGGCACCGAAACCGCAACGGCAAGGGTAAGGCGGACCACTTCGACCGGGTGATGACTTCCTCGTGCCTGCACACAAGCTTTGCAAGTGCGCCCGGCAGCTCGCGGCACCCCTCCAACGCATCGCACGCCAGCGTCACGAGGAACGCCTCGTCCTCCCGCGCATACCGCGCGAGCCGGCCAGCCGCTTCCCGCGCCCCGGGGTAGAGGTCGGACAAGACTGGTGCGACCAGGGCGCGGATTCTGCTCCGCGCAAATCGGAAGTCTCTATTCGCCGGATCCGAGAGGTACTCGAGGCCGTGCCGTTCGCAATAGGCGTGCGTCGCCTCGCGGCGAACCTCGAGATACGGTCTGATCACCCGGTCGGCAACCGGGCGGATGCCTCCCATCCCGTGCAAACCGGTGCCACGTGAGAGCCGCATCAAGAGTGTTTCGAGCTGATCATCGAGAGTATGTGCGGTGACGATCCAATCCAAGCCCAACCGTACGCGTTCGGCTTCCAGGAACTCGCGACGGGCCAACCTGCCTGCCGCCTCGAGCCCGATCCCGAGGTCCTTGGCCAGCTTCGGCACGGACCTGACTCCAGAAGTAAACCCTTGACCGAGGGACTCGGCAAGCCTGCGGCAGTGCTCGACTTCGGACGGCGACTCGTCTCGCATCTCGTGGTCGAGGTGCGCGGCGACGATCGGGAGCTCGGCAACCGCCAGGGCGTGGAACAGCGCGGTGGAGTCAGCGCCTCCGCTCAAAGCGACGAGGAACGGCCGGTCGCCCAGCTCCACAGCAAGGAGCGCCAGGCGGTGCGCTGCTGTCTCAGGCACGAACGAATCTTACCGGTACTATCGAACTGGCATGCCCCGGCCATTGGACCGCATCCCGATCCTTCTCGCCAGGATTCGCGGCGCGGTACGACGGCCTGAGCCGGAAGCGCTCCCCGTCGAGCTTCAGGAGCAACACCCAGAGGACATCGCCGACGCTTTGGCGCGCATGCCGCAGGAGGAGGCGCTCGAAACCCTCTCCCAAATGGCGCCCGGGATGGCGGCCGAGGTTCTTGCCGAACTGACCGATGAGACTGCGGACTCGCTGATTGAGGACCTTCCAGACGCCACGGTGGCCTACTACCTCGACGTCTTGCCGATGGACGACGCGCTCGACCTCGCCGAGGGCCTGGAACCGGAAAGGCTCGAGAGCCTCCTCATGGTCATCCCGGACGAGGACGCCGAAGAGATCAGGCGGCTCATGCGGTACCCGAAGGACAGCGTGGGCCGCTCAGTCACGGAGCGATTCTTCGAGGTCGGACCCGAGACGACCGTAGACGAATTGCTGCTCGATCTCCGGCTAGCCCCAGAAGACAAGTACGAGACGGTCAACGACGTATATGTCCTTGACCAAGATCGTAAGCTCCTCGGGCTGTTCAGCCTCAGGCGGGCGCTTCGGGCAGAGCCGCGATCCAAGGCCAGCCAACTCATGCGCTTGGACTTCGAGTCCGCACAAGTGGACGAGGAGGTGGAAGACGCGGCCCGCCGCATGGCCCGCTATGGCTACTACGCGCTCCCGATCCTGGACGGCGAAGGGCGCATGGTCGGAATCTTCACCGGCGACGACGCCCAAGAGATCCTTCGAGACGCCGAATCGAAGGACGTCCTCGCACTGGGCGCGGTCAGCGGCCGGGTCGAGTCGTATCTTTCCCTCTCGGTCTGGAAGCTTGTCCAGCGGCGCGCGCCTTGGCTGCTTGTCCTGTTCGTCGCGGAGTCGCTCACGGGATACGTCTTGCGGCACTACGGCCAGGACTCGGCAAACACTTCGGGCACGAGCATCCTGGCACTGATGCCGTTCGTTCCCCTGATCATTGGTGCCGGGGGCAACGCCGGGTCGCAGGTCACTACCACGATCACCCGAGCGCTCGCCGTCAACGAGGTATCCACCGGAGACTGGTTCACCGTAATGCGGCGCGAGCTTGCCACCTCGATCCTCATAGGAGTGCTCCTGGGAGTGATTGGGATGTTGCGGGCGCGGTTTGTGTGGGGCGGTGCGCCCCCGGTCGGCCTGATCGTCGGAATCTCGTTGCCGTGCGTCGTCCTGTGGGCAGCGGTCGTGGGCTCGCTCTTGCCCTTGGGAGCGAAACGGCTAGGAGTCGACCCCGCGGTGATGAGTGCGCCGTTCATCACGACGTTTGTGGACGCCACTGGCCTCGTCATCTTCTTCGAGGTCGCCCGCACAGTCCTGGGCGGCGGGCTCGCCTGACAGGGTTCGGGCACCTTTCTCGATATGCGTGCGTAATCATGGAAGTCGGATGAACCCTCGGCACCCGCCAGCCGACTATATGTCTAAGAGAGGCAGAATGCTTAAGAACCGAACCCTCACCGCCCTGGCAGCGACATTCGTCGCCGCCCTCGCTGTCGCCCAGACCCCGCCCCAGACCCAGGCGAAACCGTTCGATGCAGAGTCGAAGGACGCAGTCCTGGCCAGCATCGAGAAAGTGTTGACCAGCACCGCCTTCGTTCCCGGCGTTGACTTCACCAAGTGGTCGGGCATGATCGAGAAGAAAAAGGAAGCGCTGGCCTCGGCGGAAAGCCCGAACCAATTCACCAACATTGTGAACGGCGCTCTCCACGAGTTTGGGTTCAGTCACTGCGTCCTCTATTCGCCGGCAGTGGCCCAAGCCAGGACGAACCGCAAGATGGTTGGACTCGGTGTGCGCATTCAGCCCGAAGAAGAAGGCATTCGAATCGTGTGGGTTTTCCCGGAGAGCCCGGCGCGAGAAGCGGGAATCGAGCCCGGAGACCTCATCTTTGAGGCCGACGGCAAGGCAGTCCGACAGGCGGGTGACTTGGGCGGGGAAGAAGGCTCCAAGGTGACGATCAAACTCAAGCGCGACGGCAATGAACTCGCCAAGACGATAACCCGGCGCGCCTTCTCGACGGATGTTCCGGAATCGGTGACGTGGGTTGACAAGGAGACCGCGGTGGTCACGATCCCGACCTTCGACCTTGGATACAACAAGAACAAGGCGCTGGACAAGGCGATGAAGGAGGCAATGACCGCGAAGCGGCTCATCCTTGACCTCCGCGGCAACGGCGGCGGATCGGTCGTCAACTTGCTCCACCTCTCGGGCTACTTCCTCAAGCGCGACGAGCCTTTGGGCACGTTCATCGGCAAGTCGCTCGTAAAGCGGTATGAAGACAGCACGGGCGACAAGTCGACCGATGTCCTGAAGATCGCCGCGTGGCCGGAGGCCAGTCGACTCAAGCCATCCACCCGCGTCGAGCGGTTCACCGGCCAGGTAGCCGTCCTCGTGAACGGTGGAACCGGCAGTGCCAGCGAAATGATGGCGAGCGCGATGCGGGAGTACCGCGACGCCAAGATCATTGGCAACAAGTCTGCAGGTGCCGTCCTGGCCAGCTACATGTGGCCCATCGCCGAAGGATTCACCCTCCAATTCCCGGTCACCGACTACGTGACTATCAAGGGCTACCGGATCGAAGGGAACGGCGTGAAGCCGGACGTCGAGGTCGACACCGCAGTTCGCTTCGGAGAGCCGGACAAGGCCGTGCTCGCCGCGACGAAGTCCTTCTCCGGCTAGTCCACTCCGAGGCCGGCGGGCCCGCCCCCCCGGCCTCGACGGAACAAGAGCGCGACGAGAGTCGCCAGGTAGGGCAGGGCGTTCCAAGCTTCTGTCGGAATGGTTAAGCCCATCACAGGAGTGCCCTGCAACTGAAGTTGGAGCGCCTCGGCGAGTCCGAAAGCGAGACAACCAGCAAGAGCCGGAAGGGGCCTCCAGCCGCCCAGGATCAGCGCTGCTAGGGCGATAAATCCTCGGCCCGAGGTCATTCCGTCAGTAAAGCTCCCTGCATTGGAGGCGATCAAGCTGCCCCCCAGTCCGCACAGCAACCCTGCTGCAAGCAGCGAAACAAGCCTCACCCGCACCGGATCGAGCCCCATCTGCCGAGACTTGGAAGGCGAGTTGCCCACCGCCATGAGCCTGATCCCGCCTCGCGTCCTGGTCAGGTACCAGGCCAAGTACAGCGCGGCGACGAGCGCGGTCACCCAGTATCCCGCTACAGGTAGGAACACCGAAGGTGCTGCGCCTTCGCGGTCAAAAATCCCCTTCACCAGCAAGCTTGTGCCGCCGGCCGCCAGAGCATTGATGCCCATCCCGCTCACGATGTGGTCGGCCTTGAAGTGCTGAGTCACCAGGGCGTGTACCAGGCTCAGGGCCACCGCGGCGGCGACACCGGCAGCGACTCCCGCCCAGGCGCTCCCGGAGAGTGACGAGACAACTGCAGTGAGGCACGCGGCCGTGAGCATTTTTCCTTCGAGCGCGATGTTCATGACCCCGGAGCGCTCGCTCAATAGGCCGCCCATCGCCGCGAGTACGAGCGGGGAACCGAGGACGACCGTGCTGCCAAGCAGCAGGAGGAGGTCATTCATGGGCGGTCTTCCTCCTCACCCCGGTGATCGCCGCCACCCCGAGGAGGGTCAAGCCCAAGATCACGCCGCTGAGCCCCCTTGGCACCCCGAGGATCTGGATCGCGGCAGTACCTGTCGAGACCACGGCAAAGGCAAGTGCCGCGGGAATGATCGCAGGTGCGCCCGAGACCGCCAACATTGCGACACCGAGCGCATCGAACCCGTAGCCCGGCGAGAGATTGGCATAGAACCGGTGCTCATGCCCGAGCACGAACAGCGCTCCGGCAAACCCGGCAACCGCCCCGCTTGCGACCATCGCCCCCAGCGTCACGTTCCTCGCCGAGACTCCCGCCGCTGCAGCAGCGGTCGGGTTGGCGCCCACGAGATTGAGCTCGTACCCGGCGACCGTCTTCCTCTCCCAAAGCCAAAATCCAAGCAGTACGAGCATTCCGAGCACGAGCCCCGAGCTCACGATGGTTCCGGATGGGAACGTGAACTCCGGCAAGTTCGTCGCGATGGGGAAGTTTGCCGTGGTCTGGCCCTGTTGGGCAGGATCCTTGATCGGCCCCTTGACCAGGTACAGGGTCAGTAACCTGGCCACGTTGTTGAGCATGATCGTGGAGATCACTTCGTGGCCACCGCGGTACGCACGAATCCAGCCCGCCGGGAACGCCCAGAACGCACCCATAACAATCCCGGCCAGCATGCCGATCACGATGCCTTGCGTGCCGCCAATCGTTAGCGCCACGATCGCCGCGCCGAGCGCCCCTACGGTGAACTGACCGTCGGCACCGATGTTAAAGAGCCCAGCGCGCAACGCGACAAAGACTGCGGTGCCGAGAAGGAGGAGCGGCATCAGTTCCTTGAGGGTCCTGGTCCAGGCTCCCGGCCCGCCCAAGCTACCTTGGACGAAGAATCGTCCGGTCTCGCCGAAGTCCGCGCCGGTTGCACGAACGCTCACGAAGACCAAGGCGATGCTTGCGACGACGAACGCGGCGTGCGTCCATCCGAGCCGGCCCTTCACGCGACCTCCGTCATGAGCTTCCCGATCGCGCCCCGGTCCATCTCCGCGCCAGGCGGAGGAACCGAGATCTTGCCTCGTGACATGACAACGATCCGGTCGCACTGTTCGAGTAGCTCGTCTAAGTCGAAGCTGGCGACAAGGGCCGCCGCACCCGCGCGGCACTCGGCACGGATGGCGGCAAAGACGTCTTCAGTCCCACGGATGTCAAGCCCTCGCGAGGGTTGAAAAGCGAGCAGGAGCTTGGGCCCGAGCTCGAGGGCACGGGCGGCCACGAAGCGTTGCTGGTTGCCGCCGCTCAGCGAGGCGATCGGGTTGGCGAGCCCGCCATGGCGCGTGGAAAAGCGCTCGGCAACGCGGCCAGCAAGGATGAGCGCCTCTTCCCGGTCGAGCCACGGGCCCCGCGAGGGTCCGTCCCGCCGCTGAAGGCCGAGAACAGCGTTCTCGACCAAGCTCCAGTGGTCGACGATGCCTTCTGCGTGCCGGTCTTCCGGCACGACCCGAAGCCCGTCAGCGATCCGGCCGGCCGTGCCCCTGGACGACCAGTCGGCCCCTTGCAGGGAGACCCTGCCCTCGCTCGGAATGCTTCCGATGAGAGCGTGGAACAGCTCGCGCTGCCCGTTACCGTCCACCCCCGCCAGCCCAACGACCTCGCCTTCGGCGACCGTGAGGTCGGCGCCGTCCACGGCCCAGTCCCCCCGGTAGCCCCTCGCCCGCAGGCCGGAGACTTCCAATAGCGGTGGGCCAGGCTCGAAGGCGCCCCGGCTCCCGGTCTCGACGTGTGAGCCGACGATGAGCTCTGCCAGGTTCGCCGCATCGAGGCCCTCGGTCGACCTCGCGGCCACGGCTTTGCCCGCCCGTAGCACGGTCACGCGATCGCAGTGCTGGAGGACCTCGGGCAGGCGGTGGGTCACGACGACTACCGTCACCCCTTGTTCGGCGAGGCTGCGCAGGCTCTCGAACAGTGCTGCCGAGTCCGCGGGCGAGAGCATCGCGGTCGGCTCATCGAGGATCATGATCTTCGAGTCGCGCCAAAGAAGCTTGAGGATCTCGAGTTTCTGGCTACCTGCAGGGCCCAACCGGTCTGCCTTCCTGTTCCAGTCAAACGAGTAGCCCATCTTTGCCGCTAGCTCCTTGGCCCTTTGGGTTGCGGCGCTTCGGTGCACCTTCCAACCCGGCTCTGCGCCGAGGATCAGATTCTCGAGGCAAGTGAGCTCGGGAATGACGCTATAGTGCTGGCTGACCATCCCGATCCCGGCGGAGATCGCCTCGGCGCTGTTGCGAAACATCGCCTGCGCTCCGCCCACGTGGATCGTCCCTGCCTCTGCCCTCTGCGCGCCGTAGAGCACCCGCATCAGGGTGGTCTTACCGGCACCGTTCTCGCCCACGAGCGCATGGATCTTGCCTTCGTCTGCCTGGAACGACACTCCGTCGAGCGCGACGACTTCGTCGAAACGGACCGTGATATCGCGCAGTTCGACTTTCAACCAGTGGAACCTACGTAAACGTCGAACAGTGCGGCGGTGGACTCCTCACTCCGGCCAGCCTCTTCGAGATGGCTCAAGAGCTCGTCGGCCAGTTTCGTCCCTGGGGTGGAGGCGTCGAGCTCCACCGCGGCGGCGAGGGCGTACCGCAGGTCCTTGCGTTGGTTACGGACGCTGAATCCGGGGCTCCAGTCGCGATCCAAGATCTTGGGGCCGTAGTTCTGGAACGCCCAGGAGCCTGCCGCACCAGATCCGATCAGCCGGTGGGCTTGTTCGAGGTCGAGACCCGCCCGCTCGCAGAACGCGAGGGACTCGCACAAACCGATGAGGGCACCGGCCACCGCAATCTGGTTGGCGATCTTCATGGTCTGCCCCGAGCCGTGCGGGCCGACGTGTTCTACTGTGCGCGCATAGGCTCGTAGCACCGGTTTCGCCTCTTCAATGTCGTCCACGTTTCCGCCACAGAAAACGGTCAGGGTGCCTTTCTCCGCCCCCGCCGAGCCACCGGTAACCGGCCCGTCGATGAAGCGGTGGCCAGCCTGAGCCAGCTCTCCTGCCAATGTCTTGGCAATCGTCGGAGAAGTCGTACTGTGGTCGATGAACAGCGTGCCTGGCCGGGCGGACCGGGACAGCTCTCGGATGATCGCCCCGACCTCCTCATCGCCGGTGACGCAAATCGCGACCAAGTCGCACAGAAGTCCCATTTGGGAGAGCGAGTCGGCGATTCGAGCCCCCTTCCGACCGATACCTCGCGCCTTTTCGATGGTGCGGTTCCACACGGTCAGATCTGTTCCGCTGCCCAAGAGGTGGCCCGCCATCGGCAAGCCCATCACGCCTAACCCTACGAAACCAACCCTCTGCACTGGCCCATTGTAGCCAAGTCCTTCCAGCAAGGCGAGTTTTCGTGCCCGAGTCCTTCCATCGTGTGATACGATCAAGGTATGCGACAGGCCGAGAGTCGACGCCGAGCGTTCACGCTCATCGAATTGTTGGTCGTGATCGCGATCGTCGCGATCTTGGCCTCGCTGCTGTTCCCGGTCTTTGCCCAGGCCAAGGTTGCGGCGAAACGCACGGTCTGGATGAACAGCTTCAAGCAGACGAACCTCGGGTACATGATGTACCTGAGCGACAATGACGACGGCGTCCCGCCCTCCAATGTGGATGCGCGCTCGACCGGCGGAAGCGGAAGCGCCTGCTGGGGTTGTGGCTGGCCGAGCTATCCGAACGACCGCACGTGGGTCCAGCTCGTCAACGTTTATGTGAAGAACTGGTACATGTGGCGCTGCCCTGGGGATCCGAACTCCCGCGACGAGGTTCTCGCGTCCGACCCGTTTACGAACCGACCCTATCCGCCCGCGCACCCCAATTACTACTATCAGATGTCCGCGCGGTCGCACATCGGACTGAACTACTCTTTCATCTCGCCTTGGGTGTACAGCGTCTCGAGGAACCTGGCCGGTTCACTGCCCGTGAACATGTCTCGCGTTGCCCAACCCGCCTCGACCCTCTATGGGGTGGAGTCCATTTGGGACAGGGACTCGAGGAGCGGAACTCCGATCGGTGGAGGGAACTGGGTGGTAGAGGCGCCATGCGTCAGAGACCAGCAGGGAAACTTCATCGTTCCCGTCGAGCCAACCATTTGGTTTAGCTACGGCGGCTGGATCGTGAACCAGACTGGAGGCCCACCCTACAGCTGGCGAGAGTTTGGCGGTGCCTGGCCATGGTTTATGAAGAGGTTCCAGACCGCGTACCTGGATGGTCACGCCAGGAGCGTGCCCCTCGGACGCCTGATGGCTGGCTGCGACGTGCGCTCCCGCTACGGCGGGCCAAGAACCGACCCCGACCTGTACCTGTATGACGTGGACTAGGTCCCTCCTTCTGGGGCTCATTGTCGCCGCGGGCTGTGGGGGCCCGCAAGACTCGCGCTCTTCCGCATACTCTCGCGAGCTATCCAACGAGATGCCTACAAAGGACGACACTCCGCTCTTCGACCCACCGCCTAACGTGCTCGAGCGCGACGGGGAGGCGAAGGCACCGAAAGGCGACTAATTCGGAAGCGAACCGAGCGCGGACTCAAGACGGGCGGCCATCCGGTCTCGGCCCAACAGCGCCATCAGCTCGAAGAGCCCCGGCCCGACCGTCGTCCCGGTCAGTGCGACCCGAACAGGATGTACGATCGGGCCAAGCTTCTCGAGAGACAACTCCGACTGTAGGCCGCGCAAGGTCTCCTCGCACCAGGCCTCGTCAGGGTCGCCCGGTAGCTCGAGAATCCGGTCCTTGAGGGTCGAAAGCAAGGCACGGACGTGGGGCTCGCCGAACCATTTGGTGGAGGCAGAGGGGTCGATCTCAGGCTGGCCGACCAGGTACGGCTTGCAGGCGGGTCCGAACTCTCCCAGCCGGGTGCAGCGCTGCTGTAGCAGGCCGACCGCCGCCTCGGCCTGGCTCGGCTCGGCCCAAGAGAGGATCTCCAAACTGTCGGCGACCGCCTCGTCGCCCTTTGCCTTCAGGAACTCGATGTTCTCTTGGATCCCTGCATAGGCCCGGACTTCGTCCGCGAGCCGGGGCAGCGGCCTAGCCCGGACATACTCGCCCTGCATCCAGTCCAACTTCTCGGGATCAAAGACTCCGGAGGAAGGCTGGATGCCCCGAAGGTCGAACGCCTCGGACATCGCGTCGAGGGTCATAATCTCCCGGTCGTCGCCCGGGGACCAACCGATGAGCGCGATGAAGTTCGCGAGGGCGTCGCCCAGATACCCCGCGCGCCGAAAGTCGAGGCAGGCGGTGTCACCATGCCGCTTTGAGAGCTTGGACCCGTCCTTGCCTTTGATGACCGGCAAGTGAACGAGAACGGGTGGTTCCCATCCAAGCGCCTGGAACAGGACAATGTGCTTGGGCGCGCTCGCTATCCATTCCTCGCCCCGGAAGACGTGGGTGATGCCCATGATGTAGTCGTCCACCATCGCCGCGAAGTGGTAGGTGGGCATGCCGTCGGCCTTGATCAAGACCGGGTCGTCCACCACGTTCGAGTCCACTTCGATGCTTCCGCGCACGGCGTCATCGAAGCGGATCGTCTCGTCGCGCGGAATCCTCAGGCGCATGACGCACGGTCTCCCTTCGGCCCGTGCCCGCTCGACGTCGCTCACCTTGGCGTCACGCCAAGCCCCGCCAAAGTATCCGGTGGCCTGCTTGTGCCGAGACTGCTCCTCCCGCATCTCTGCGAGCTCCTCCGGGGTCTCGAAGGCGAGATAGGCGTGGCCTGACGAGAGCAACGAATCGATGTGAGGCTGGTAGAGCCCCTGAGCCGCTCTCTCGCTCTGTCGGTGGGGCCCTTCCTGCCACTCCACCCCGACATAGCGGAGGCTCTCGATAATCTCCTCCTCGCAGCCTGGGACGGCCCGGGCACGGTCCGTGTCCTCGATACGGAGTACGACCGTCCCTTGGTTCCGCCGGGCAAACAGATGGTTGTACAGGGCGGTTCGGATGTTTCCGACGTGCGGGCTGCCGGTCGGGCTGGGGGCATAGCGCACTCGCACGGACATCCGCCCAAAGTTACCTTTGGACTGGGCCTTTTCTCAGGGCCGCGCCCAAAGTTTGAAACCCAGGGCCAGAATGGAGTGTCTTCCGCTACTAAGGCGAGCATGTCAGGTGAATCCGCGACCGCTCAGTGGTACTACGTAGGCCACTACGGGCAACTTGGACCGCTCACCCTGCAACAAGTGGGTGAATTGATCCAGGATGGCGTCGTAGGGCCCGACACGTTTGTATGGCGGGTCGGCATGACGGACTGGGTCGCCGCCTCCGGGTGCCGAGAGCTAGAGCAGTTCGGCATTGTTTCGAGCTCGCTGTCCGCACCGCCGCCTGTACCGATCGCAGGGGCGACGATCTCGTACCAGCCGCCGGTCGCGAGCACGCCCGCCGCCCCACTCGCCCAATGGTCGGGAAGCGTGCCCGTGAGCGATCGAAACCGCGTCCTTGGTGGTGTTTTGAACCTTATCCCGGGAGTCGGTCGGATCTATCTCGCGTACCCCGCCATCGGAGTTCTCCAACTCCTCACGACCCTCTTTTGCGGGATCGGGTTCCTGTGGGCGCTGATTGACGCGATCTACATCATGAGCGGCGGGCTCAAGTTCGACGGATACGGGCGGCAGTTCGCCGACTCCTGACCTACCGCCTAGTACCTCAGGAGTCTTCGAGCCGTCTAAACAGACGGGAACATGAGAATCTGGCGAGCCATCGGCCTGACCGTCATCCTGATCGCCACGTGGGCGTTCGCCCAGGCGGTGAAGGCTAAACCTGGTGAGACCTTGATGGTGATGCAGGTCGCCGGCAAGGGCCAGATCGTTGTGCGCCTCGAGACCGAGAAGGCGCCTAAGACCACGGCCCATATCACCGGCCTGGTCGATCGTGGCTTTTACAACGGCCAGAAGTTCTTTAAGGTCGAGAAGGAGCCGAGGCCGTACTTGGTTCGGTTCGGCGACCCCGGAACCAAGACCCGGCCCGTGACAGATCCCTCCATCGGCAACGGTGGCAGCGGACAGCGCATCCCGTTCGAAGACACAGGCCTTCCCAACGACGCGGGTGCGGTCGGTCTGAGCACGAGGCAGGGCGACCCAGGCAGCGGCGACTCGCAGTTCTACATGCTTCTCGCCCCAGCCCGGTTCCTGGATGGGAGCTATGCCGTCTTCGGCAAGGTCGTCCAAGGGATGGACGTTCTCCAAAAGGTTGAGCTCGGCGATCAGGTAACTTCGGTGCGCCTCGTGCGCGGCTGATGGCCCGAACCAAGACCCCCCTCTTCCAGTCACTCGCACTTCGAATCGGCTCAGGCATCCTGAGCCTCCTCTTCGTCGCGCTGGTCACGTTTGTCGCCGGTGAGATGGCGCCGGGCGATGCCGCCCTTATGATTGCGGGCGAAAAGGCGTCGCCTGAGGCTGTCGCAAGGATCAGGACGGAGCTCGGCCTCGACCAGCCCTGGCCTGCCCGGTTCGTCCGGTTCGTCGGGGATGCAGCCAAAGGAGAATTTGGCCGCAGCTATTTTGGGATCAAGGAGCCGGTGCGTGACGTTCTAGCCCGGGCGCTTCCGTTTACCATGAAGCTCGCGGCGTTCGCCCTGATCGTTGCCGCGCTCCTGGGGGTAGGCCTGGGAGCGCTCGCCGCCGTCTACAAGGACACCTGGATAGACCGGCTCGCCCTGACCATCGGTACGCTGGGGGTGACCGTCCCCAACTTTGTCCTTGCACCGATCCTGGTCTTCGTATTCGTGATCAAGGCTGACATGCTGCCAGTCAATTACGATCCGCAGCTACCGGTCGCCGAGTTCTACTACTTGATCCTTCCCACGCTCGTGCTTGCAGCGCGGCCCATGGCATCGCTTTCGCGACTCACGCGGGCCAGCCTGCTAGACGCCTTGCGGCAAGACTTCGTGCGGCTTGCGATCGCGAAGGGCCTTTCCCCCTGGCGCGTGAACATCGTCCACGGCCTCCGCAATGCGATCTTGCCGGTCGTCACCTCAATGGGAAGCTCGTTCGGTTTCCTTCTCACGGGCTCCTTCATCGTCGAGAGGTTCTTTACCGTTCCGGGTATCGGCTTTGTCGGGATTGACGCGATCCAAAAGCGAGACACGCCGGTCTTGATGGCCTCCGTCCTCGTTACCGGTGCCATGTTCATCATCGTGAACCTCGTGGTTGACTTGGTGTTGCCACTGCTCGACCCCAGAATCCGCGAGGCGACCATTTGAAGCTGGGCTGGCCGTTCTGGGCGGGGGCGAGCTTCTTGGCCTTCCTCGCGGTGCTCGCGATCTTGGGGCCGACGATGCGGCACCACTATCTCGAGCCGGCGGCACAACCCTTCCTGGAGCCGAGCGCGCAGTTTTGGCTGGGTACCGATGAGCAGGGCCGCGACCTTTTCGCCAGGCTTGCGTTCGGTGCCCGAATGTCGCTGTTTATCGGCGTAACGGTCCAGGCCATCGCGCTCCTTGTGGGAATCGTCGTTGGAGTGGCGGGAGTCTTTGCGCCAAAATGGATCGCAGGCCCGGTGATGCGCCTGACTGACGCCATGTTCGCATTCCCCGACATCCTCCTTGCGATCTTGATCATCGGCATTGTGGGAATGGGGTTCCTTCCTGTTGTGATCGCGCTGAGCGTCACTGCTTGGCCCCCGGTCGCCCGCTTGGTGATGACCCAGTGCCGTGCCCTCAAAGAACGGGAATTCGTGGTCGCTTCCCGAGCCCTGGGCTCACCAACCTTGCCGTTGGTCCGGGGGCACGTACTCCCGCACGTCTGGAGCGTCCTCCTGGCGGTGTCAATGGTCGAACTGGCGGGGACGATTCTCAGCGAGAGCGCACTGAGTTTCCTCGGCATCGGCGTCCAAGCTCCCGATCCCAGTTGGGGGAGCATGATCAACGTGGGCCGGTCTGAGCTCCAGTCGCATCCAATGGTGCTCTTCTGGCCGTGCCTCGCCCTCAGCCTTTCGATCTTCGCCCTGAACTTCCTCGGCGACGCACTCCGGGAGCGAAGCGATCCACGGAACCGCTAGCGGCCATTGGTCTGCCTGAGGTGCTCGAGCGCCAAGTCAAGTTGGCTGTCCCGGCCCGGCTCGCCAAGCAGGGTGTCGTCTTCTATCTGGAGCGGCACAACGATGTCCGGCGCGAGCCCGCCAGAGATGTACTGACCGTCCTCGTCCACTTTGCGCTCAATGTTCCGGCCCGAGGGCAGGTAGTAGCGTGCCAGCGTGATCTTCGCGCTTGAGCCATCCACGAGCGTGAACACCGTTTGTACCGAGGCCTTGCCATAGGTGTGCTCTCCCATGATCGTAGCGTGCTGGTAGTCCTGGAGGACGCCTGCAAAGATCTCCGAGGCGCTGGCCGACTCCTCGTTCACGAGCACCACGACCGGGAAGGGCATGGACTTCGTCTTGCCGCGGGGAGTGGTCGCAGTCTGCTTAGAGCCGTCCCGCAGCTTCATCGAGATGACCTCCTTGCTGTCCAGGAAAGCCCCGAGCATGTCGCTGACGGCAGGCAGTAACCCACCCGGGTTGCCGCGCAGGTCGATCACAAGGCCCTTGGGCCGCTGCTGGATCAGGTCGTCCAGGGCGTCAGAAAACTGGATCGGAGTGGTCTCCGCGAACTGGCTCACCGCCAGATAGCCGAAGTGGTCCGGCTCCAGCATCCTCCCCTCCGCTGTTGGAATGACGACGATGTCCCGGACGATCGAGATGTCCAACGGCTTGGCGACGTTCGGACGCACCACGCGGATGTTGACCTTGGTCCCAGCCTTGCCGCGAATCTTCGCGACGACCTCGTTGACGTCTTCACCTGCCGCGTCCACGCCGTCCACGCTGACGACCATGTCACCGGGTTTGAGACCCGCCTTTTCGGCCGGCGCACCCTTAAAAACGGTCGCGACCCGGGCGCCGATGGGATCTGGGCTGAGCCTGGCACCGATGCCGACGAAGTCGCCTCGCGTTTCAAGCTTCAGGTCTTCGGCGGCGACCGGCTCAAGGAAATTCGTGTGGGGGTCGCCGAGCGAGGCGAACATGCCTTCCATAGCTCGGTGCTTGAGAACTTCGGCGTCGATCGGGACCAGGGACTTGGCGAGGATCGAGTTGTACTGCCGGGTGAAGAGGACCGTAGGCGTCTCCTTCTGCTTCGGCGTGAGACCGAAGAGGCGGGCGAAAGCCTCCTGGGAGACGCCTCGCCTCGAGGCGAGGTCACGGAACGCAAAACCGGTGCAGAAGACCAGGCCCACGGCTACGAGCACGGCGACCCCGGTGGCGAACCGCTTCACTTGCCGTCCTCCGTCGCCCATCGGGCTGTAAGAAGCGTATAGCCGCATCCATCCGGAAGGCTGTTGGTCTCGACATAGAGCGGACGTCCAGCGCTCTTGCCCGAAAGCCTGGCTTTGCCCGCCTTCTCCAACGCGAGGGCGAAGATCTCGGCCGTGCCCTGGGTGGTCTCGTCCACGATCAAGGTCAGAGGAGCCCGTTCCCTACCAGATTCGACAGTGAGAGGACGCGGGCTGCCGGTCATCCCTGCTGAGAGGGTGCCGTAGCCGCCAGCCGGAGCGGCGGCGGAAAGCGCTGCGATCAGCTCCGGCGGGCTGCCCATCCCGCTTTGACGGAGGTCGATCACTGTCGCACCTGAGTCAAGCGCCTCGCTCAACGCCGCGCCTGCGCCACGGACGAACTGGAGACGGTACGTGCCGTCAGCGGACTTTGTCACCGGCGGGCGCGGCGTGACTCCGGTCTTCACTTTGAAATCGAGCCGCTTCCCATCGCGCACGACGGAGACCTCGTGGGTTTTGCCGGTGCCGGTCAGGAGCGATTCTCTCGCCTTGGTTGCGAGCTTGGCGTCGTCCGCCTTGGCTTGGAAGTCCTTGCGAGACTGAGTCACCTCCCCGGGGGTTGCCTGCCCTTTGGCAGCCCGTTCCCTCACTTCTCGGATCGCCTTGATGTCGGCGTGGGAGAGAACCCACTTGCCGTCGAGCTTAATCACGCGGTCTCCAGCGCGGATGCCTGCCGCCTCAGCCGGTGAGCCGGGGAAGACCGCGGTCACCAACATGTCAGGCAGCATGAGCAGCGGATCGGCCTTCCTCAGCGATTCTCGGGCCAGCTTCAGCGTCTCGGCGTCATATCGCAGGGTCGTCTCGATTCCGACTCCCTCGACCTTGCCCTCGGTCGCCGCCATGTGAGCCTTGAACTCCACCTCGTCAAGATATCGTGACTCTGGCTCGAGCAAGCCGTTCACCATGCCCCGAATCGCGCCGTTCGCCAAGGACATCTCGTCGTCGACTTGGTCGACGTACTCACGCTCGAGCAGCAGGGTGAGCTGGAAGAAGAACTCGGCCTCGCCGACTGGCCGTACATCGTCCTTAGCCGCGATGATGGAGCGGACTCCCAGGTTCTGGAGCGAACTGACGCTATGGCCGACGTCCTGGCGCGTCCTGGCTTCGTTTCCAGCGACAAATGCTGCCACTACGGCGAGTAGCCCGAGGATGGGTATGACGTTTTTGCGAGGGTTGTTCAATGCATTGCACCAAGGCACGGGGTCAGGCCAGCGCGCCGGGCCCCTCTAGTTTTCGGCGTCTGCGAACATGGCGATCACTGACATCTTCACTAGTGTGAAGGAAGACTTCGGCGATCTCGACCGCCTGGCCTTCACTCAGTAGTCGTGACCCGAGACACAGTACGTTCGCGCCGTTGTGCTCACGAGCCAGCTTTGCAGACTCCGTACTCCAACAAACGGCGCCGCGCACCTTTGGGTTCCTGTTGGCGGCGATACAGACCCCGATTCCGGTTCCGCACACTAGAATCCCGTTCTCGGCGCGGCCCGAGGCGACCTCCTCGGCGACGAGGAACCCGGCGTCTGGATAGTCGTATGGTGTCTCGCCCTCGGCCCCGACCTCGTACGTGTCCGTTCCCTGGCCCGCGAGGTACCGTGCGATCACTTTGCGGAGAGCGAAGCCCGCGTGGTCGGAACCGAGAACGACCCTGCCGGGCACGGCTAGAACCCCTTGGCCTTCGCGAGGTCGGCGTAGGCTTCCCGCACCATGGGATCCGGGTCGTCCTTCGTGTTTGCGACTTCCTCCGGCTTGACCGGCCCGGGCTGGGCAAGGAAGGCACGAAGGGCCATAGCGCGCACGATCGGCATGGGATCGGTGACCGCCAGTCTCAGCGCGGGGCGGTCGGCGTCGTTTCGCCTCTGCATGATCCTGGCGAGCAATTCGAGCCGGACGACAGGCGACTCGTCTCGTACGCCGTTGTGGGCGTCGCGAAGGATTCCCCTGTCCTCAGAGTCCAGCAGAGCGGCCAGGCACTGAACGCGAACGGCCTCGCTAGGGTCGTTGACAGCCGTGTACTGGAGCCTTCGTGCCACGAGGCCGACTTTCGGATCCAGGAGTTTGACCGCTGCCAGGCGGACGGCCGGGTTGGGTTCGTCAGGGACCGAGGTGGCGAGAAGGATCTGGGCGGGCTGGCCCGCCATCGCCCCCAGCGAAAGGACGCCGGCGAGCCGAGAGCTCCAACTGCGAACCCCCATCTGGCTGACCGCGGCCGCCATGTTGTCGGCGAACTTGCCGCGATAGGCTTCCAGGACGAACTTGCGGCCGTGGTCGAACGGCGCACGCTCGAGCGACTCGAAAAGGATCGCCTGCGACTCGGGATCGGTCCGTGCAGCCAGCGCCTGGATCGCGAGATAGCTCGTGGAGGCAAGGGCGCCTCTGGCTTGCTCGTTCAGTTCTACCAAGAACCCTGGCACCTGAGCCTTGGCAATAGCCGCCAGCGCGTTGAGCTTGAGGTCGGTCGCTTGCGAAGCGAGGGCCGACTTGATCAGTGCGACGTCTTCGGGGCTTGCCGGCGCTTGGATCCCGGCGAGCGCGACGAGACGGGAGTCGGGCGGCTGAGGCTCGAGTGTCGGGGTTGCAGGAGCCTGCGTGCCGCTAGGCGCGGTTACCGTGAGGCTCACCGGACCGGGATCGTCGCGTTCGAACATCCACGACTCGGAGCCGGCACCGATGCGGAGCTCGACAATGTCGGACAGGCCAAGGCTCGGCGCAGTGATCGTGACGTCCTGCCACTCGGCGTTGCCGCTCGTCAGGGGAGCCATCGCTCTTCGCAGTTCTTCGGATTCGCCTGGGACTTGGTCTATGCCGACGATCAGCCTCTCCGCCACCTTGCCGTCGCTGGCGACCGCGGTTGCATACCAGCCTTCGTTGCCCACCGGCTTGGCTCGGAACGAGACACCGGGGCTTGCCTCCATTCGGAACGAGGCATAGCCGCGGGCCTGCCGGCCCTGGCGCGTCACGACGAAGGTTCCGGCCTCGTCACCGAGCGTGGCCTCGTGAAGGCCCACCCCTCTCGGGCTTTGGGGCTGAGGAGCGACGGCCGAGCCGGCGACAGCGGCGGCTCTCGGGTCAAAGCCCTCGGCACCCGAGACAACGATCGAAGGGTCTTGCGAGGTCAGCTTCGCGTCGCGGACGAGGCTCGCGCCCTTGGCGAGCACGAGATCGGCGTGTTCGACCGCGAAGACGGTCTGCCCAGGGCCAGTGCGGTAACTAGCGGCCTCGGCTTCACGGTCATACATTGCGAAACGGGTGAACGTCTCCGGCGTCTCCAGCCACGACCTCCAGGTCGGGCCGCCATCCACCATCGGTTCGGCAGTGACGTGTGAGCGACCTCGGATCGCCAGGCCTGTGCGGCGCTGCCCCAGATGGCGTCGGAACGACCGGTACATCGTGGCCGCGAGGGCATCGTCTGGCGCAAACCCGTCCAGCCCAAAGTAGGGGAGGAACGTAACCGGCGTGTGGCCGATATCGTAGTCGCGCGCCGTGCCCGAAAGACCGGCGTGGATCACAAACGCCCCCATGTATGGGCCGTGATACACGCCGTCGTCCGTCGGGAACGCGGCACCGTTGACCAATGCCTGCAGGTTCGGCACGATATCGTCGTCAGAGAGCTGGTTACCCGACCGTCCCAAGGCGACGAACCTCGGGTCATCGTCCTCTTCGACCAGGAACCGAGTGTCCACCGTGCCCTCGCTCGAGCCGTCGATCATGGCCTTGAGCAGGGCAAGCGACCGGTAGATCGTGTCCACGGCGGAACGCTCGATAAAGCCTCTCCGCTGCTTCACGATTCCGTCATTGCCGTAGTCAAGGATATAGACACGGGAGGGCACGAAGACCTTGATGTGGATCTGCCGCCTGTCGGCCGCTGCTTTCGCCGCGTTCCACCGCGCCTTGATGTCGCCCCAGCCCCCGTCCTGGACATACTTTCGGCCCAGACCACCGTCGGCGGTCACTTCGTACTTGAAGCCGCCGCTCTCGATGTGGGAAGTCCACGGTCCGCACGGGGCGGCCGTGTGGGGGAAGACCAGCGGGACGCCGCGTCCGGCAATGTCCACGGTCTCGACCGGGATGTCCTGGGGGCCGAGTAGCAGTCCAAAAAGGAGCGCGGTCATCAGTTCAGACTTTACTCAAAGATTCGGATGTCCTCCGTGGCGACGGCGTGTCCGTCCCCTCGGGTGAACCGGAGTGACTCCTTGTCTGCGAGCGGCGCTAACTCTTTCGGAAGGGTGCGTACCAAGTCGAGGATCACCGTCCGCGCCTTCTCCGCGTTCGCCTGAAACACTTCGAGAACATTGTGCGCAGTTACTGCCTCTACGCCGGCTACGACACCGCAGTCGAAGTCGGTCACGAGCGAAATGTTCACGACCCCGATTCCCATTTCGCGGCAGAGGTACGCCTCGGGGTACTGCGTCATGTTGATCACGTGCCAGCCCATCTGGGTGAACCACGCGCTTTCGGCCTTGGTGGAGAAGCGCGGACCCTGGATGACGACCACAGTGCCCCCATCGTGCGCGGTGATCCCAGCCCTTTCAATCGCTTCAACGGCGAGTCGGCGAAGCTGAGGATGATAGGTCTCCGCGGGGGAGACGTGGGTCGTGACGGGCCCGTCGAAGAACGTGTCCTTCCTTCCTCGCGTCCGATCGACGAACTGGTCGGCAACCAAGAAGTGCCCGGGCTCGATGTGGCTTTGGAGAGAGCCGACGGCGCACGGGCTCACGACGACTTGGACCCCCAAGGAGTGCATCGCCCACACGTTCGCGCGATAGTTCACCATGTGTGGCGGTAGCGTGTGCCGCCGGCCATGGCGGGGAAGGAACGCCACCTTCCGGCCGTGCACTTCGGCGAGGAAGACGGAGTCGCTAGGCGGGCCGTACGGAGTGTCGATCTTGGCTTCGCGGACGTCCTCAAGCAGGCTGTACAGGCCGGAGCCGCCGAAGACCCCGATTTCGGCTACTTGGCTCATCGGGGCTGGACCTTGGCCTCGCGCAACCGGATGGACATGGGCTCGATCAGGGTCTCGATCCGAGTACTGACCCGTAGCAACGTCTTGTCGTCCACTTCCAGCACTTGCTTCGCCTTGACCGCCGGGATGCTCGCAAGCTGGGGGTTCCCTAGGAGCTTGAGTCCCGACCCGTTCGGTGCGAATATCACGTCGGGGGCGAGCTTGAGCAGCTGCTCGGGCGAGGTTCGGACGAACGTCGTGCCTGCAGGGCCGACGGGTTCGCCTCCCGCAGAGCGGACTACGTCCGCAATGAAGCTGTCTTTCCCGGCCGCGTAGAGGCTCCCGTCCGCCATCACCACCGCTACCCGAGGGGCAGGACTCTGCGCTTGGGACATTGCGTTGACCCTGGCGGCAAGGATCTTGTCGGCAAGGTTGGAAGCGTTGCTCTCGGCAGCGGTCGCCTTGCCGATCTCGTAGAGGAACTCCACCAGACCCTCGACAGAGCTCGCGTTGAGCTCGGCGGTTTTCAGCCCGAGGGCCTTGAGCTTCTCCTTTTCTGCTTCTGAGTAGAGCGTGCCGTCATACACCACCAGATCCGGCTGGAGGGCGACGATCTTCTCATAGTTCGGGGTCGTGCCGTTCACTACGATCGCTGCGGAACCAATTCCATAACTCACGTCGCACGAGGCAGTACGACCGCGGACAGTGCTGACCATTCCGATTTTGAAGAGGATGTCCGTGACTCCGGGAGCAAGGCTCACAACCGATTCCACGCGTCCGTCACGCGCCTTGCCGCCAACGATCTCCTCCTGCTGACATCCGGTCAGGGTAATCAGGCCGAGCAAAAGCGGGACGATAGCTCGTCGCATGGCTGGATTGTGCCTCAGCACGGCCGCTCTGGGCCGGGAATGCCCGGAACTCCGGGATGGAGTGGCAGGGGCGACAGGATTCGAACCCGCGACCTGCGGTTTTGGAGACCGCTGCTCTACCAGCTGAGCTACACCCCTAAGTGCTGGAATTGTAGCACGGGCTTGGGAACGTCCCGGCTAGCGGTCGGCCCGCAAGACCTTCGCGACCCGGACAAGTTCCTCCGCAGTCCGGTCTGCCGTGACTAACAGGAGATAGCCGGAATCTTGCCAACTGATCGCTGGCCGACCGTTGATGGATCCTTCGCGGAAGCCGTTGCCAATCGAGCGCGCCACGCCTTCGACCTCGTTTGCCCCCGAGACGACGAAGAGGACGACTTGGCCCTCGCCATCATGCATTGTGAGCCGGGCAGCCTTGCGACCGCCGACGATCCCCACTGCGAGGTCGATGACCCTGGCTTCCAACTCGTCAATCCGGTTCGGAGCGATGCCTACGGCTTGGCGGACGTTTTCGGCCGCGACCGAGGGCGCTTGCGTCCCCATCGGGGTCAAGCCCGTATAGAGCCCGGCGATGTTTGACGTCGGGACCGTGCCTGCTCCGTTCAGCCGATTGATTCCGGCTGCCGAAAGCAATGCGAAGAGGAAAATGCCGCAGAGGCCCCAGGCGTACTTCGTGACGAACCGCTCGGTCTTGGAAACCCGGTCGATCTCGTCGAGTCGTCGGACACACGACTTCCAGATCTCGGGGTCAGGTTCGGCAACACACTTCGATGCCAGAGTCGCTCGGACCATCTTTGCCCGTTCAAACTCGGCGGTTGCTGCCGGGTCGCTCTTGCACAGTGCCTCTGCCTCGGCGAGTTCCTCGTCGGGGAGGTTCCCGTCCGCGAGCGCGTTCATCAGTTCCGTCTTTTCGTTCATTTTCCTAGGTAGCCCTCCTCTCGGGCATAGTTCTCCAGCTGCTCTCTCAGGAGCGATCGGCCCCGTGCGATCCTCGACCGCACCGTGCCGACCGGGGCCCCAGTCGTCTCAGCGATCTCCTCGTACGTCAGTCCTTCGATGTCGCAAAGGATCACCGCCATGCGGAACACCTCCGGAACCTGGGCGAGTGCTTCCTCGACCTCGGCTCCCAACATCCCGTCAAAGAGCGCCCGGTCCGGAGCGTCGTCGCTCGGTGCAGCTGGCTCCCAAACCCCTTCCTCGTCGAGCGAGGTGGGAGTGCCCTCGCGGGCACGTTTTCGGTACTGGTTGATGTAGAGGTTGGTCGTGATGCGAAGGATCCATGCCTTGAAATTGCGTCCGTCGAAGCGATCGAAAGCCTCGTAGGCTCGGACGATCGCCTCTTGCGCGAGGTCGCTTGCGTCCTCGGGGTCGCGGGTGAGTCGAAGCGCAGTTCCATAGACCGATGCAAAAACGCCTTCGGCCATCCGCTCAAATCGCTCGCGCTGCGGATTGCCGCGACGAGACAGCATTGGTCGGATCGTACCATTCCCGCTAGAGGCAACAGTCGCAGGCCGTCTATCGTTCCCAATCCGCAAAAGCCCGTGATAGTTACGGGGCTAGTGGACTAGGCACGCAGTAGGCCCGCTGTTCGGACCAGATCCTCAAGCAAGCTCTCGAGCATGGCCGCGACGGGCTCCACCGTCGGCGAGCCGGATTCGGAGAGGCCTTCCGCAGCGGATGGGACTGCAACCTGGCCGGACAGTACGGTGCAACCCAGCTCGGTCAAGACCAAGCGTGTGTGGACCAGCCCGCGCAGGCCCCCGAGCCGCCCCGGCGAAGCTGCGACCAGCGCTGCCGTCTTTCCCGGGAACGTGGACCCTTCGTCGAACCGCACCCGGCTGGCCCAGTCCAGGGCGTTCTTGAGAACGGCGGTCATCCCGGCGTTGTACTCCGGGCAGGCGATGAGCAGGCCGTCGCACCCGCGAATGGCCTCTGCCAGTGCGATGGCGTTCGAAGGGATTCCATCGCTTGCCTCTAAGTCCCCGTCATACAGTGGCAGGGGCCGTTCGCGAAGGTCGAAGGTTTCGGGAACGGCTCCCATGGCCGTGAGACGGTCGGTACAGTGACCGAGCAGTCTGCGGTTGAGCGAGGCAGAACGCGTACTGCCTGCGATGCACAGGATGCGAACGGGACTAGGGCCGGGAGCCATGGGGATGACTACGTGCCCGGTCTCCGTTAGTCGCAGATTCCGTACCAGGTCCCGGACCAACTGGACGCATTGGCGTCGTTGGACCGGTGTCCCTCGGGGTGCACGATTTGGTTGTCGAACGCGCCCGACTGGGTGGTGCGCTTGGCGTGGCCGTCGGCGAAAATCACGGTTCCCCCTGTGTTCGACCACTCTCGATAGTAGTCGTAGGGTGAGCCACAGTCGTAGCCGTACTTGGCGCAGCCGGGATCCTTTTTCTCACTGAAGAAGGGGAACATCTCGGACCGGATGATGCGCGCGGCCGCAGTCTCGGAGATCGAGGTCTCGCTGACCGCCGTATTCGAGGCGATGGGGACAACAGCGTTGTTTTGGCGGGAGAAGTCCTTGACGAGGGTCATCAGGCACCTCGTGAAGCGATAGGAGGTGCCATACGCGCTCCAGTAATCGCGGGCACCGGGCACATCGCGCTGCTGGAAGGGGCTTCCCGAGTCCAGGGGCGAGCGGAAGATCTCCTTGTTCTTGCTGTAAACGAGGAGCAGGTCCTCGGTGCCGAAATGCCCGGGGTCGCCGGGCGGCGGCACTGTGTTATAGGCATGAAAAATCGGCATGGTGTCGTCAAAGTCGCCCAAATAGAGCTTGACGGCCATACCGATCTGGCGGCCGTTACTGAGGCAGGCAGTGTTCTTTGCCGCGGCCTTGGCCTGGGCGAAGACGGGAAAGAGGATCGCTGCGAGGATGGCGATGATCGCGATCACGACCAGCAGCTCGATCAAGGTGAATGCACGTTTCATGGTTTGCGTTCCCGCACTTTGCGCCGTCCTGCGATTGCTGGTCGGCGCCGTCTTCAGCGGTCACGCCTCGCCGCAATCCCTACGCTGGCATTACCCAGATCAGGTTCGAAGGGACTGGCCGCCTTCCGCGGCACGTCTCAGCCCTGTTTCGGGCGCCCCTTGCGGACGAGCACTCTGTGCTCACCGCTAGTATACGTGAGCGGCGGCATTGCGGTAGCCGTGCGAAAAAAAGTTGGGCCGGCAATCCTTGCCGGCCCACGGTTTCGTCGAAGAACCGCGCCTTACGGGCAGGCGGTGTCTTCGCTGTCCGAAATGTTGGTTCCTGGGACGCCGTGCAGGTCGTTGTAAGGGTTGGTCGGCGAGATCACCGTACTCTCCAACTCGGACATTGTTCGGCGGAGCGGCTCGACCGAGGTCGGCCGCCACGAGTAGTACTTGGGTGCGCGGGCACCGGCCTGGGTGTTGCCACCGTCGGGAACACCGTTGAACTTGTGCACCTTGCTGTGGCTGTCTGCGAAGTTGATCACGAGGCCCTCAGCGTGGCGCGCCATTCCCATGAACGTCCAGTACTCGAGCGGTGCGGGCTGACCGCCGACTTGCCGCCGGATGTAGCCGTCGAAGAACATCACCGTACCTACAACGTCCGGGAGACCCGACTGCGAGTTGACCGGGGTGTACTTTCGGAGCGGAGGGAGCGGCGCGGTGCAGAAGTTCTCACCGAAGAGTCCGAGGTTCGGGATGTAGCTCGCATACTGCACTCCGCCCTGCGGGATCGTGAGGTTCAGCGAGTTGAGCCGGGCCTTCCAGTCCTGCCCGGGCGTTTGGTCCGCGGGGCTCACGAAGATCGCAGTGTTCTTCATGTAGGGTTGAACCGCGTCGTAAACCGAGAAGATCACGGGGCGCGGATCGCCCGGATCGGGAGTGCGGAAGTACGCGCTCATCGGGAAGTAGTCGTCGTGGTCGCCGCCATAGATCAGGCTGGCCGTGGCGATTTGCTTCTGGTTGCTGATGCTCTGCGTCTTCTTGGCGGCGTCCTTTGCCTGGGCAAAGACAGGGAAGAGGATCGCTGCAAGGATCGCGATGATCGCGATCACGACGAGCAGTTCGATCAGGGTGAATCCGCGTCGGTTCGTCATGGAGTTCCTAAGGAGGGGCTGAGATGTGCTGAGAGGTAACCCAAAAACGGCCCCGCGCTCTTATACCGGATCAAGAGCGATGCCCTTCCAAAAAAATCGGCCAAGATTGGGCTGATGAAGATCGGTCTTCAACTCTACACGCTTCGAGATGCGCTGAACCAAAACCCGGTAGAAACACTGGCAAGGGTAGCGGATATGGGCTACCGCTACGTCGAAACAGCCGGCCTGGCTGGCCTCTCCGCCGAGGCGTTCCGTGTGGCCTTGGACAAGCACGGGCTCACTGCGACTTCCTCGCACCACGGACTCGAAGCCTTTGAGGAGAAGTTCGATGAGACGGTGAAAGAGGCAAAGGTGCTGGGGGTCGGCTACCTCGTCCTACCATGGGTGCAGGAGCAGCTCTTCCGAACCCAGCCTGAGTTCGGCCAACGATTGGGGAAGGTGGCCGATCGCCTTGCAGGACAAGGCCTCAAGTTCGCCTATCACAACCACGCGTTCGAGTTCGAACCGGTAGGAGCGCGGCCGGCATATGAGTTGCTTTGGGAGCACGCGCCCGAGGGTGTGCTGGCAGAACTCGACCTGTACTGGTGCCAGTACGGCGGACACGACCCGGTCTGCTGGCTCGACACCCTTGAGCACCGGGTGCCGCTCACCCACTTCAAGGATGGTCGAGACGGCAAGTTCACTCCGGTCGGGGAGGGCGACCTCGATTGGGAGGCTATCATCCCGGTCGCTCGGGAGGCCGGAGTGAAGTACGCGATCGTGGAGCTCGATGAGAGCCCGCGCGACCCGTTCGACTGCGTGAAGACCAGTCGCGAGTTCCTTTCCAAGATGGGAGTGGACGGCTAGCCGGCCAACTGCTTCGCTTGCAGGCGTAGCGTCATCCTGAGGCCCTCACGCAGGCTCGTCGCTGGCTCGTACTCCAAGAGACGTCGGGCTAGGCTGAGATCGGGGCGTCGTTGCCGGGGATCGTCCGGGGCAGCGGGCAGGTGGACGATCTCGCTCGAAGAGCCGGTCGCCTGGAGTACTTCGCGAGCTAGGTCGAGGATCGTGACTTCCTCGTCGCTCCCCAGGTTGACTGGCTTCGAGTACCCGGAATCCATGAGCGCGATGGCGCCAGCGACCACGTCTGCCACGTAGCAGAACGACCTCGTCTGGAGCCCGTCACCCTGCACTGGTATGGGCACACCACGCATGGCATGGTCAATGAACGTGGGAACGGCCCTGCCATCGTCTTGCCTCATCCTTGGCCCATAGGTATTGAAGATCCGTACGATGCGGGCGTCCGTGCCGTGCTCGGTGGCGAACGCGAGGGTTAGGGCCTCGGCGAAACGCTTGGACTCGTCGTAGCACGACCGCGGGCCGAACGGGTTGACGTTGCCCCAGTACGTCTCGGGTTGAGGGGTAACGAGCGGATCGCCATAGATTTCGCTTGTCGAGGCCATGAGAATCCTGGCGCGCTTTTCTCGGGCCAATTGAAGCACGTTCCATGCTCCGAGGGAGTTCGCCGCCGCGACCGACACCGGAATGCGATCGAAGTCCTTGGGCGAGGCCGGGCTCGCGAAATGGTAGATCTGGTCAACGCGACCTTCGACGAAGATAGGGTTACAGACATCGAGCGTAAGGCGGGAGAGCCGCTCTCGTGCGGGAAGGTTTGTCCACCTTCCGGTGGAGAGGTTGTCGATGGCGACGACTTCGTTGCCCTCGGCGAGGAGGACGTCGCACAAGTGCGACCCAAGAAACCCGGCAGCTCCCGTGACAACTATCCGCATGGTTGGCCCTGCAACCATCAAGACGGAGGAAGGCATACTATGCGTCTCATGAGTGTGCGCGCAGTCGCGCTGGACATCGGGGGGGTGATGGTGCAGATCGCGCACACCTGGGCCGAGGCTGCAGCACGCGCCGGGGTCTCGATCGAGGGCGGCGACTGCCCGTTCTCCTCGTTCGAGGAGTTCGAAGACTATCAGGCGGGAAGGCTAGACGACGACCAGTACTTGTGGGCCCTCGCGCGCCGACTCGGTACCGACCTCCAAGGCGCACACTTGATCCATCGCAATATCCTGGGTGATGCTTCGCCGGGATCGGAGGAGCTTGTACAAGAACTCGAAGGGTTGGGCGTCGTCTGCGGTTGCCTTTCGAACACGAACGCCCTGCATTGGACGACACTGGTCGAAGACTGCACGTATCCTGCCCTGGCTCGGTTGTCGGTCAAAGTCGGTTCGCATGTTGCCCTTGCCGTAAAGCCGGAGCCGGAGATCTACCGTCTCTTTGAGCGAAACGCGGGAGTGAGCAAGGCGGGTGTGGCGTACTTTGACGATGTTGCCGCGTATGTCGAGGGCGGACGCTCCATGGGTTGGCGGGCGGAGCAGATCGCCCCAAGCTCTGACGCGGTAACCCAGATGCGCGGGGCGCTCGCTTCGTTCGGCGTTCCGGTCCGCACGGCTTGACACGGCGGGTCGACTCCCCGTAACCTCGACGAATGCACCTCGACCAGGCGCGACTCTCGGAAATCGGATCGAAGTTCTCCGGATACCTCGAAGGTCCAGGGGTTCGTTCGTTCCTCGACCACTTCGGCATCCATATGGCTGCCGGACACTGGTGCGCCGGTGAGTTCTTCGACCGGTTTGCCCCTGGCGGCTACAACGCGGACGATCCGAGCTTTGACCGTAGCGAGGAAGCCCAGGTAGCCCGAATTGCCAAGGCAGGGATCGAGGGCGTCGAGTGGCACGAGGTCGTGTTCCTCGACTCACACGGCGCGCGCGAACAGGGACGGATCGACTCGATCATCTCCGCAATGCGGCAGCACGGGATCGTGCCAACGAACATGAACTTCAATACGTGGAGCAACCCGAAGTACAAGTTCGGCGGCCTGACCCATCCTGATCCGGGGATCCGGCGTGACGCGCTTACCCAGACCCTCACGGGCGTGGAAATTGCAAAGGAGATCGGTTGCGGCAGCTGCAACATCTGGCCGGGTTCGGACGGCTGGGACTACCACTTCGAGGTGGACTATGGCAAGCGTTTGAGCTGGTTCATCGACGGTTGCGCAGAGATTGCCAATAAGTGCGACTCCCTGGGCCTCAAGTTCGGGACCGAGCCCAAGCAATACGAGCCACGCGAGGGCAATATGATCTGCAACACGGTCGCAAAGGCAGCGCTGGTCGCCCAAGAAGTCAACCGTATGGTGGGCAAGACTGTCATGGGCGTGGTCATTGACTATGGACACGAGCAAATGGTGGGGAACACTCCCGCTGACTCGCTTTATGTCCTGCAACGGTTTGGCGTGCCGATCGCAAACTTCCACATCAACGGCGCGAAATACAACGCGAACGACGAGGATCGGATCGCAGGAACCGACGACGTATGGCGCTTGGCGGAGTTCTGCTATGCCGCTGCGGACACGGGCTACGACGGCTGGTTCGGCCTCGACCAGTTCACTTACCGCACCGAGCAAACGGTCTCTATGGAGCTATCCGTGGAGTTCTTTGCGAACTGCATGAAGAAGGCGCTCACGATCTTTGCCCAGCGCGAGAGGCTCCAGGCCGCCCAGGCGACCGGCGACGCCATTGAAACTATCCAATTGGTGAAAAAAGCGATCTATTCCGGCTAGTCGTAACGGTACGTGCCATAGGGCGTGAGGACGAAGAGCCCTCCTGCAGCAATGGCGAGTCCGGTCGTTTCCGTAGCTTCGGGCCCGATCCGGATCCAGCGGCCGTTTACGGACAGCCAGGCACCGTCGTTGCCGCCGATAGCCAGGCTGCCACGCCAAACCACCATATGGTTGATCGATCGTGTCGGTGCTTGTACAGGGAGGGCCTTGTCGCCCGAGATACGACTCAACCCTCCCTGGGACGTCCCGATATAGACAGTGCCTGCAACTTCGGCCAAGGCAGTGGCCCAGGTGTCTTCGAGCCCCTCAAGCAAGCTGATGTTCCGTACCGTGCCCTTCGCAAGGCGGTACACACCCGAAGACTGGGTGCCGACAAAGGTGTCTCCGGAACTTGCGACCAATGCGGTCACCACGGCGCCCTGCAGCCATTCCGGCCTCTTTTCGGTGGTCCGTGAACTCGATTTCTCCACCCAGCCGCCCATCCCCCCAAAAAGCAAGCTGTCGCCTGCGGCGAGCGTAGAGGACCAAGGCCGCTTCACCGCGCCGTGGAGAACTGCATCGTACCGCTTGTCAGCGGCAAGGTCGAGCTTGTCCGTCGAGCCGTCGCCAAAGAGCACCCAGGCTGACCCAGCATGGGTGACGACCTGCCGGACCGGCCGAGAATCGAGCAAGCGCCACGTCCCGGGACTGCCGTCCCATAGCCCTTCAGGTCCTCCGACGAGCCACGATCGTGTGAGGATCGCGAGACCGTGGAGGCGCTGGGTCGGCAAGATCGATGGCAGATGCTCCCGTACCCATCCTCCGGGACCGCGACGCCAGAGCCCGTCGGAAGTTCCAGCCCAGAGCGCCCCTGCGTGCCATGCAAGTGCATAGACATTCTCCGCTTCCGGCGCCGGGCACGAACTACCGTCGTCGAACGCAAGGACGCGGCTGCCGAGCGTAGAAACGACCGTTCCATCCGGTGTCGTACACGCCACGGAGTCGCTACTTGGCTGAAGAGCGGCGCGACCGCTGGGGCGCCACTCGCTCCCCTGGATACGCATCACTACGCCGGATGGAGTGGTGATAGCGTCGTCTTCGTAGCGGACTACAGTGCAAGGCACACGGGGCGCGACCTCGGCCCAACCCTGGGCGCCCAAGGTGAGAAGGCCTCCCCCGGTGCCGGCTACTAGCGTCCCTTCTTGGACTCTGAGGCACCGCACCTCCTCATGGTGAGAGTAGGTGGCCGTAAGGGTCGGCCCGGTCCACCCAATCAAGGCGAGGATTACGGCCGAGGAGAGCATTGCAGCCTCGTCTTGTTCGATGCCCCGTCCTTGGCTAGCACGAACGCTACGGACTCGGCGATCGCTGTTCTGGACTTGTACACCCCTGGCTCAACCTCACTCACGACGATTCTTCGCCCGGTGACCGTAAACGCCTCGACCAGCGCAAGGCCGGGCTCGGAGCGGACGACGAGCGAGCCCTGCTCCCAGGTGGCTGTACCGACCGGAGCTGTGCGGTCAACGACGTACTCGACCTTCTCTTCGCGCCGCGAACCGTCCTTGCCGATCGCTATGAGACGAACCACGTACGTGCCTTCGGTCGCGTCGGCGGGGATCTCGAAGTTCACAGTCCACCATCCGTTCCCCATGCTGCGGAGCGGAAGGACACGGCCGTCCGGCAGGACGGCAAGGACGCGTTCTGCCTCGCGGTCCTCAAACATGATCTGAGGATCGCCGCCCCGGCTTTGTCGCCAGTTGAGATCGGCCTCGCGCGGCGATCGCGCTGCGCTCTGTTTCGCCGCCCGGTCCCTTCGGAGCATCTCGGCCTTCTCGGCGCGGAGCTTGGCCAGGTACTCCTTTCGCTTCTGCTCGAAGAGCCGTTTCTCCTCGGTCGGCACAGCGAGGAGCGCCGTCTTGTTGCTCGGCACTTGGTACTTCAGGCTGAAATCGAGGAGGTTCCAGCTGTAGCCGTCTACGATCTCCGCTTGGGCCCATACCTTGGCTACATCGCTACCGGGAGTCACGTTGCCCAGGCTGACATTCACCGTGTTCCTGCCCTGGCGGACTGCGATGGAGGGGCCTGTAGCTATGCCGCAGAACCTGACGGTGGAGCCATAAGTGCCACGGCCCTCGACCCGGCTGTGGTAGCTCCGCAACCCGGCCACAGTTGGCGTGCCCCGGCCGAGTGCGCCCATCGCGGTGCCGGCCACGTAGACCCTCCCGTCCTTCCACCTTTCCGCTACTACAGACGTGAAGATGTCGCTTTCCAAGTTCTTCGCTTGCCAATCCAAGCTGACTGCAGCTCGCCAATCAGAGGTGATCACCGGTCGTCCGCCTCCATCCACCTTCCATGTCTTTTCGACGTCGCGGTCGCCTCCGGGCCAACCGGGAGGTGTGAGGTGCATCCGGTCGTACTCCATCTCACCGTAGCTGATCGAAGTGAGCTGGATCCGGAGCGCGTACCCAATGGCCAAGGGGTAGATCTGTGCGTGGAACGACTCGTTTGAAGTCATTTCCATGATTCCCGGGTCGCGATTGCGCGAGGTGATCGCAGTGTAGATGAACCAGGCCATCTGCTTGTCCATCAGGATTCCGGGGACAAACTCGTCTTTGTACCAATAGCCGAACCCGCCTAAGACCGCATCAGTCGGCAGCTCAAAGTTGAACGAAGCCTCCGTGAGTTTCGTGTACGGGTTTTCGAAGAGGTACGTCGTCGTCGTCTTGACCAGGGGGCCGCGGACAATGCTAAAGGCATGCACCTTCTTTAGGGCGAACGACTGGCCGGTATCACGGTTGTAGACGCTTGTGAGGTTCTGAGCCTGTACAGCCATGGAACCAAAGGCGAAAGCGGCGAAAGCAAGTATCCGCATCGTAGTCCTCGTGCTTTGGACGAGCGGCGAGGTAGCCGGTTACGGTGCTGTCTCTCGCGACCAGATGGTGGCCTGACGCTCGTGCTCGTCGGCCCGGTCGGCGATCCTTTGCACGCTCCAAGGGGAAAGAGCCACGACCTCCGATCCCGTCGAGAGCGCGGCGATCACGATGCGCGCTGCCTTCTCTGCCGTCAGTAGCGCCGCCCGGACAATCTCGGGACCGGAGCCCAGGGCGATCGTGCCGTGGTTTTGGAGCGCGATCAGACGCGGATACGAGCCGTGCTCCGCGATCCACGAGGAGCAGCGGACGGCGATCTCGCGGGCAAGGGCGAGTCCAGGATCGACATAGGGAACCCACAGTGTCGCTGGCCCGCAGAGCACGACCTCGTCTGGGTAGTACCGCTTGGAGCAGATCTCCCTTCCCGCAACCGTGCAAAGAAGGGCGAGCGTCGCCTCGCCATGCACGTGCCCAACGTACTCGACACCGGGCAGCCCAAGAAGCCACGCATGCATGAACGCTTCGACCGAGGGCTTCGGTCCTGTGCCAAGGGTTAGGAGCCGGTGGACTTCCGCGTCGCTCAGGGCATCGCTGCTCTCGACGGCAGCTGCGAGCGGCGCGAGGGTGACGTGGCAAAAGCCGCCTGCCTCGATGCCCCACAGCTGCCGACCGCTCGCCTTGATCCATAGCTGTTCGTCGACCCGTGCGCTCGTATTGCCCTCGCCAAAGGTCGTGAGGCGGTGCGAGGGTTCGCCTAAGTCGTGCGAGAGGCGGACGAGCCCTTGCGGGACGGACATGCGAGCATTCTGGCCCACCCGTCGTGCCGAAGCGCACGGAACCACGTATCAGACGGAGGGACGAAACTTCCGTACGAGGTATCTTCCCGGCTGGCAGGCCGATGGCGATCGCACCGCACAAGACCGTCTCCCCCGACCTCCACGACATCCTTCGCAAGGTTGAGTCGGGAGACCGACTCAGCCCCGAAGACGGGGTCAGGCTCTATCGGCACAAGGACTTGAGCTCGGTCGGGATCCTGGCAAACCTTGTGCGCGAGCGGCTCCATGGCGCACGGACCTACTTCGTGCGCAACCAGCACGTGAACTACACGAACATCTGCAACAAGTTCTGCAAGTTCTGCTCGTTCTACGCCAAGAAAGGCGGGCCCGACCCGTACGAGATGAGCATCGAGGAGGTGCGGCGCAGGCTCGAGTGGCACCGCGACGCCCAGATCACCGAGGTGCACATGGTGGGCGGCATCAACCCACGGCTGAAGTACGAGTACTACATGAACCTCGTGCGGGCAGTGAAAGAGGCCCTGCCCGGCGTCCACGTGAAGGCGTTCACCGCCATAGAGATCGAGGAGATCGCAAGAGTGGGCAAAGTGAGCCACGAGCAGGCTTTACGGGACTTGGTCGAAGCTGGGCTTGATTCGCTCCCCGGAGGCGGGATCGAGGTTCTCAGCGACCGCGTACACAGGGAACTCTTCGGCAAGAAGCTCGACGGCGAGGGCTGGAAGAGCGTGGCCCGGGCCGCCGCTAAAGTCGGGCTGACCCAATATGCCACGCTCCTCTACGGCACGATCGAGACTGTGGAAGAGAGGGTTGACCATTTGGTGCAACTGCGCGAACTCCAGGACGAGACCGGCCACTTCGTCTGCTTCACCCCGCTTTCGTTTCATCCGGAGGGGACCGACCTGCCCGACATCCCGCCTCAGACCGGCTACTCCGACCTGCGGGCGATCGCGGTCTCGCGGCTGATGCTCGACAACTTCGAGCACATCAAGAGCTTCTGGATCATGAATACGCCTGCAATCACCCAGGCCGCTCTGTGGTACGGGGCAGACGACGCCGACGGCCTCGTCCACGAGTACGAGATCACGTACAAGGACGGAGAGTTCGGCAATAAGTCGCAGGCGCTCACGTACGCGAACATGGTGGCGATGATCGAGGAGGCGGGCCGAATCCCGGTCGAGCGCGATTCGCTCTACCGAGAGATCGTCCGTGAAGAGCCCCGCGCGAAAACCCGCTCTCTAACCCCGGTCGCGATGTCGCAATAGCACGGACTGTTCAAGTCCATTGTCCCAGTGTTTATACTAACTTCTTGCCGCAGGCATAGACCTTGCCCCCCCCCTTCCCCCGAGGTATCAGTGCGGCATGAGGGCGGTCGGACTCGCGCTCCTGCTGCTGCCGGGCTTGGCACCGGCGCAGGACGAGGTCTACTGGCGGAGGTGGCGGCAAGAAGACAACTTCCAAGTCTTTATCGAGATCCAGACCGAGGCCCCGGATCCGCCCCTGCCTGACGAGGCTCCGTCACCCCTTGTCAAGGTGAGCGGCACGAACGTGAACGTCAAGTTCACCGGCGGAGGCGGGCCGGACGCGAACTGGAACGGCGCGCAGACCTACGACGCTGCGCGGCTGGACAAGATCGAATTCTCGGTCAGCGGAGCCGGCATCTCCACCGACACGCTCACCAAGGCGTTCGAGAACACCCCCAACGGGGTCGCCCGGATCCGCTTCGCCTCGACCCGGTTCGCCCACGGAACCGACATCGAGCTCCGGGCCAAGGCGTTCGTGAGCCTGAAGAAGGCCTCGGGCGGCTCGTGGGTGCAGAAGACGGTTGAGCACGACCTCGACGTGGACGCGTACAACACGGTGCAGCGGCTCGCGACCCACGAGATCGTCAACGCCGCGGGTCAGTACGAGTTCGACCCAGACCCCACGGCGTTCGAGTACAGTTACGTATCGTCGGAAGGGACGAATCAGGCGCAGCAATTGCTCGGCCAGCCGGGCTTGAACCACCAGCTGCAATGGCCGTCCGGGATCGCCGACAACGAACAACAGGAGTCCGAGCTTGCCGAACATCTCGACGAATCGACGGTGAACGTGCTCTTCACCCACGGAGAGCCTGCGCTGTTCCGCTCGAGCTACGACGACGGCAACCCGGCGAACGGCGACGACCGGATCACGATCCCGGAGGTGACAGGCTACGTCGCGAGGGCGGCGGGGATACCCCTTTGCAACTTGACGCTGATGTACGCTTGCAGCTACGGGGCTTCGGGGCACGAGTGGGCCGAGGCGTTCGGGGCGGAGCAGCAGCAGGAAAGCGGATGGGTGGTCGTGCCGAACCGGGCGTGGTGCGGGTTCGACCAAGTGGTATACAGTGACGTCTACCACGAGAACTGGGAGGGAGCGACGCTGGCCGACCACCTGCGTTGGATACTGACATTGATGGGGCAGGGGCCCGAACAGCAGGCGAATACTAGGTACCAGACAATCGCAGAAGCCGTAGTTGGCGCAAATGAAGACTTCCGGCCACACACGCACAACTATGAGGAACTTCCGATGATACAGCTCGGCGACCCGTTCATGCGACTGACCGGGGTCTACATGTCGTCCAGCGAGTGGGACGAGTCGAGGAGGACTAAGTGGTTCTGGGTGCGGGACTAGCCCTGCTGCTCCTCGCCGCTCCGCAGGAGCGCGTGACGAGCGAAGACCAGGCGGTTCGGATCGCGGACTCGTTCCGCGAGATGGCGGCGACGGGCGCAAACGGTGCGTACGCCGGCGAAGCGCCCGGGACGTTGCTCTCGGTCGCGCTGAACCCCGACACCCTGCGGTACGACATCCACTACACGGACGGGTGGGTGAAGGTACGTGCTTCGGACGGTCGCGTCGCGGCTCACTGGCTCAGGGATTTCAGGTACGTAGAACGTACTGCGAAGTGGGAGTTAGACGACGACGCAATCCAGCGAGCCCAGGCAAAGCTGCTCCGCGTCCTCGCCTTTGTCGGGTACACGGAGATGACAGCAGTCTTCGGCAAGACGAGCGCCGGTAAAGGAGACGAGGCGATGACCGTCAGCTACCGGCCGGTGTGGCGCGGCCTCAAGTACCCGGGGACGGAATGGAGGCACGCTGCATTTGACTCGACCGGCGAACGCCTGGTGCGCTTCAACCTGACCGGGCTCTCGCGCCCACCAGCCAGCACCGAGACCACCGTCTCCGAGGCGGAGGCGAAGCGGACAATGCTGGCGAAGATGCTCGAAGTCTACGGAACCGACGCATGGACGCTCGCCCGGATCGAGCCGGTGGTCTTCCGTGTCCGCCCCGAGCGCAAGCCCCATATCCTCGAATCGCACGGCTGGGGCTGGGAGACCGGCCCGCCTTCGATCGTCGCGTGGGAGGGGGAGTTCCGCGGCCCGGAAGCGCCACCTACCCCGCTCGACCGGCTTTGGACGGTGCACGCTTGGCTCGACGCCGAGAGCGGCGCGGTGCTCGAGATGTTGAGCGTCCGGTCTGGCACAGCAAAGGTTTGGAGGCCGCCGACACAGTAGTGCGCATCGCTGTCTCTCCGATGGCGCCTCGGTTCCCTGCCGGCTGCTGGCTGGGGGAAGACCCTGCACGTTATCCCTGCCGACCGTCGCGCCGGCCCAGAGGTTCGTGTTCCTGGCAGAATGAGGTGGGAACGTTGCGCAAAGGCTGGGCTCGACGGACTGCCGCGCACTCGACGGCGAGCGAGCGGCACGAGTCGAGGAGGACGAAGTGGTTCTGGGTGCGGGACTAGCCCTGCTGCTCCTCGCCCCCGCGCAGGAGCGCGTGACGAGCGAAGACCAGGCGGTCGAGATCGCGGACGCGTTCCGGCTCTGGAGCATCAAGCGCGCCGACGGAAGCCAGACCGACCCGCCGCTCAAGCCGCTGCTTTCCGTCTACTTGGACGAGGAGACGAAGCAGTGGCACGTGGACTACGGAGACGGCTGGGTCTGGATCCGGGCTGCGGACGGCAGGGTCGCGGCTGCCTGGATCCACAGAGGGGAGGAGCGGCGGCCCATGGAGTGGCTGCCCTCGCTCGAGGCCGAACGGCGTGCGCGGTACCGAGTCACACGGGCGATCGAGCACCTCGGGTACACCGACGTGCGCCCGCGGTTCCTCGGGGTCAGGCCCCACTACATGAACAAGGAGATCGACGTCGACTTCCAGATCGAGTGGCGAGGCCTCCTGTACGGCGCGGTGAGCGGCAGCGCGACTCTGGACGAGTTCGGCGAGCGGCTGCGCCACTGGAGCCTGGGCTTGCTGTTCGCGCCCCCGACGGACACGACGGTGGCGGTAGACGAAGCCGACGCGGAGCGGACGATGCTCGCCAAGATGGAGGAGGTCTACGGGGAAGCCCGGTGGACGAAGGTCGGGATGGAGAAGGTCGTTTTCCGCGTCCGGGGCGCGAAGAGGCCGCACATCTTCGAGGCCCACGGCTGGGGCTGGGAAACCGGCCCGCCGAGCGTCGTGACGTGGCGAGGGGTCTTCCACGGCCCGGGCGGACACTTCAAGGAGGGCGATCCGGTTTGGGAGGTCCGGGCGTTCGTGGACGGCAAGACGGGCGCCGTGCTCGAGATGCAGAGCGTCCGAGGGAGGACACCGTCCTTCTGGAACCCGTCGCCCTAGCCCGACGCAAGGTACCGGACGGCGCCGTTGGACGCGAGGACTTCTCGGGCGACATCGACTGGTCCGCCGTGCGATACGTAGTCTTTCGACAAAACTACGGCTCGTTCAGCTCGGGCATCCGCGCCTACCGGACGCTGGAGATCCGCGCCGTCCCCGAGCCCGCTACCTTACTCGCACTCGCGCCTGTGATGGTGCGCACGCTCGGGGCCCGCAGAAGGCGGGCCCCGAGAACCGCCGTCACTTCACCGCTACGTTGAACTGGACGCAGAGCCACGCCGAGGTCGAGCAGGAGTCGGCGCGATCCTTGGCAAGTTCGCGGACTTAAGTGCGTACGATGCCGTGATACAATACGCTTATGCAATTTATCATCGACGACTTCGAAGCCGGTGACTTCCAAAGGTTTTACAGCGCACGTGGCGGACACGGCGACATCATCACAGGGATCGACCCCCGGCACACTGCGGGAGGCTCCCGGGCGTTCAGTCTCGAGATCGGGGACAACTCCAACAACGTCGTCTTCGACGTGAACAACCGGGACGGCAGGCTCGAGGTCGCCTGGGACTGGCGCTCGATCAACGTGCCGAACGAGTTCATCCTCGACTACGGTTACGGCCAGCCGATGGACATCGACCTCGGGTTCATGACCCAGATCGAGGTCGACCGAGGCTCGACACCGGACCAGGCCAACGCCCAGTTCTACCGAATATTCGTTTCTGACACCAGCGGGCGAGGGGCGATTTCGAGCATGGCACTCCAGCGCGGACCGAACGGGATACTATTCAGGCGGCAGGACTTCTCGGGCACCGCCGACTGGTCGCATATAGCGCACTTTCAGTTCCTCCAGAACTACGGCTCCTTCAGCTCGGGCATCCGCGCCTACCGGACGCTAGAGATCCGTGCCGTGGCAGAGCCAGGGATGCTCTTCGCCCTCGCCCCTGCCTTTGTGCTCGTGCTCAGGGCCCGCAGGCGGAGGGCCAAGGAGGCGCGGGGCTAGACCCGGCCGGACGTCACGTTCCCCTGCACGAGGAGCCAGCCCCCCCCTCTAGAACGCGGCGATCCGTCGCCGCTTTCTTGGTGTGCCGTCGGTCTAGGTGCGCGAGCCGAGGCTCGCGAATCCATGGCCGAGCCGGGGCTCGGCACTCCGGTACACCGCCCACGGCCGGGCTTGGCGCGTCCGCTTCGGCCACCATCATGTGGACATCGACGCAGCGACCGGCCAGGTGCTGGACGAGTCGCTGGGCCGCAAGTTCCCAAATTGACGCCAAGCGCGTACGTAGCTGAAATTTCAGGCGCCGTGCCCGAGATGCAGAGCATCAAGGGCTGGGGCCCACGTCCTGGAACCCACCGCCGTAGGTTCCGGGGGTGCACATGTCAGCCATCGAGCGGCACAAGTCCAGGAGCTCGATCCGATCTGGAGCCAAGAGCGGGTTGTGCGGAGCGCTTAGGTGTACAGGCTTGGAAGGGACAGTCGTACCTATCGCTCGAGGCTGGGCTTCCACGCGGGACCCGGCACGGGTAACTTCCCGGCGTTGTCCCAGAAGAAGCCCTCCCCTGCCGAACCGGTCACTGAGCTCCGCCGGATACCGATCCTAGAGTGCGGCGAGCCGCTGGTGTCGTATCTTGGGCAACATCCGAGACTGATCGAGGCCGCGCCCCGGTGGGACTACGTGAGAGCGACGTTTGCCCGGCAAAGCGTCGTGCAGATGCTGGTCAAGGCGGCGGAAGCCTTGCCAAAGCAGTATGCGATCGCCGTGGTCGAAGGGTGGCGCCCACCCTACATCCAGCGACGGCTGTACCTCTCGAGCTGGGAACGCTGGAAGGCAAAGAAGCCGGACTGGTCGGACGCCCAGCTTCGCCGTACTGTGAACCGGTATACTGCGCCCATCCACAAGAGGGTTCCTCCGCCGCACTCGACGGGCGGGGCTGTGGATCTAGTCCTGGCACTCCAGGATGGAACGGAGCTTGACCACATGAGCCCGTACGAGTTTGGCCATCACGAGGCCTATCCGTTCGATGCACCCGGGTTGAATGAGGAATCCCGTAAGAACCGGGACGCCCTTGCGAAAGCGCTTCTCGCCGGCGGTTTGACGAACTATCCGAGTGAGTGGTGGCACTGGTCGTACGGCGACCAAGGTTGGGCATATCGGAACGGGCTCCCCAACGCGATTTACGGCCCTACCGAGCCCGAAGGCTGGCTCGGACGCGAGGAAGACATGGTCGAAGCCCCGTTGACTCGTTTTGCCTAGGGAACGCCGAACCGGCTGGCCATATTGGCGCAATGCAGGCGCAGACCGAGCTCGCCCTCGAACTCTGGGTTCAAGTCGTCAATGTCGGTTCCGCTGCTCCGGACGAGGTCTCGCAGCGTAGCTGGGACGATTGGAGGAACCGAACGCAACGCATCCGCGATCGAGCCTGCGACGAGCGGCGAAGCAAAGGACGTGCCGCTCCAGATTCCGATCGTGCCGTCCCACCAGGCACTCTTGATCCCGGTCGCCGGGGCAGCCTGTCTGGACCCACCGTCCCAATTGCTAAAGGGAGCCTTGATGTCGTTGTGGTCTACGCCGGTGACCATGATCACCTTGCTGATGTCGGCCGGATAGTTGGCACCGCGATACCCGTTGTTGCCAATCGCCGCGACCACGACAGAGCCGCGATCTTCAGCGAAGTGCATCACGTTGGAAAGCGCGGGGATCGTCTGCTCTGAGCCCAGACTGATATTGATGACCTCGCAGCCAGCTAGTACGCTCCGTGCGATCCCCTTCGTGATCGTCCAAGCGTCGGCGAGGCCGTCGGCGTCCGCTACCCGGCAGATGACAAGGTCTGCGTAAGGTGCGATCTGGGCGACCAGGCCAGCCACCATGGAACCGTGGCCGAGAGCCTCGTCAATCAGGAAGTTTCGGTTGGAGTCCACGCCGGTCGGCATGTCCCAAGCGTCGGGTCGGTCGCGCGAGATTGGATACAGTGCGACAACCCGGGAGAGGAGCCACGTGTTTTGCTTTGTGATTCCGGTGTCCAAGATCCCGACGCGGATTCGACGGTCGGTGGCACGCCAGTTCCTCAGCGACCATTGGATCTGGGAGAGCATGTTCGTGTTCTCGTTGTAGATTCCGTCGTCAAAAACTGCACCGATCGTGCTACCCTTGCCAGCCCCGATATGCTCGGGAATGGAGAGCTCGACGTTGTCTTCGCAAAAGAGCACCCGCGGGTCGGCCTGCATTTGCAGTTGAACCGTGATCGGGTCAAACCCCGGCTTGACCTCGACAAGCACGAACGGTGCCGGTTTAACAATGTCGATCAGCCTCACCGGGTGCGAGTTCACGACTCCGAATACCTGGCGATAGTCCTGTAGTTCAACGATGAACCGTGCACCCGCTTGCGAAAGCGCTGCCATCGCTATGAGGAGTGCCGCCAATAGCCTTCTCATCATCTGTATCCTCCCAGAGTCGCAAACGGGGCCCAGTAATACGGATGCGGCATCTTGTCCCTTACTTTTTGTCTCGCCGAGGCCACAGACTCTGTCCACCCGACACCCCTCCCGAGGTTGTCGTATAGCCATTCTACGAAGGTCTTGCCTGCTTTGTCGTCCAAGGGCCATATAGGTCCTACCACCACGGAGGCACCCCGAGAGAGAAAAGCCCGACCCGTACCTTCCGGCTCAAAAGGGTTCGCGCCTCCTACGGAAGCGGCCTCGCAAGCGGTGAGTACGACCGCTCCGATCCTCGCTGGGGAGCTCATGACCTCGAAGGCATACAGATCCCCGTCGGGGAACGAGATTGTGGAAAAGAGCGGAGAATTCGGGTGCGCCCGTGCGTGGGTAGCGACGTGGAGCAGGTCGTAGGAACCGTCGGCAAGGCTTTCCCTTGCTTCCGCCAATGACCTGCAGACCCGGGAGCCGGGAAATCGGCTGTAGACCAGTTCGCCCTCCTCCCGCGCATGGGGAAGGTCGTCCCAGTCTGCTTCCCAAACCAGCACCTTAGGATCGCTTGGCAAGGTCGTGGCTACCTCTGGTGCAAAGGGTGCGAGCGCGAGCACGGGCTCGGCACCGGGCTCGACGAGTGCGCACCATGGTACTTGCCAGAGCTGGCCCTCGGGGCAGAGCGTTCGGTGGGGCAACTCTCGCGGAAGCAGGTCTGCCAGAGCTCGAATCGCGGCCTCCGCTTGCGCAACGTCTGCTGCTCCATCTAGTGGCGCTCCGGCGATCTCGAAGCGCAAGGCACGAAGCCTCCGCGCAGTCTCCGCCCGCCCCAACCCGATGGAGCGGATCGTATCGCCGGAAAGCACATGCGTCGCCTCGTCGGAGCCCACCCAGACAAGATCGGGTGCGGGAACTTTCTCCAGGATATTTGTGGTAGCGCTGCTCAGCGTGAGGTGGGCCTCTGACCATTCGGTGAGCAGGGATAGCTCAGCGTCGCTCCGGGGCGACGACCGTCGTAGGTCGTCCCGACCCAACGATGCCAGCTCGTCTCGGAGTCTTGCCATAGTGCTCGTCAGTCCCTGGGGCAGGGCATCGGAGCGTAGCGCGGCAATCTCCTCGACAAAGCCGACGGCTCGGTGCGTACGAACCGCAATGATTGCTTCTTGGGCTCCCCCCGATGTTTGGGCGAGCACCGACACGTACTGTCCGAGAAGACCCTCCTTCCCCCGCATGAAAGCGGCACGGAGTATAGGGCTGGCGAGTCGGTCGCGTTCGCGGGCCAACGCCGCGAGCGCGGCTGTAAGACGTGTCACCTCCCCAGATGCCCGGGCCGTGATTTCTTCGAGGCGCCACTCTTCCCGAGAACCACCCAGGCGGGCGAGCGCAGATTGGCACTGCCTGAGCCGATCGGGCGGCAACGTGCCCTGTTTGGCTTCCCAATGAGCCAGGTCGAGCATGCACTCCGCATAGAGCCTGTAGGCCTTGGCCTTCCCGAGCTTCTGCACGGCAGCTCGTAGAGCTACGATTCCCTCGCCCGAGCTCTCCATCCGGGCCACTGCGGCGCGGGCCCGGGCATAGGCGAGCCAGACTTGATTGCCCGCTCTGCGAAACGCGTTGGCCGCCAGCTCGAACCTCCGGAGGGCAGACTTCCACTTTCCGGCCTGGGCGAGAGAGAGACCGAGCCCGAGGTGGGCGTCCGCTCGATTGAGGCCGGTTGCTCCTCGAAGTGCGACTTCTCCAGCGTAGATGCTCTCGTCCACGAGGCCACAATCCCGATAGACATCGGCGAGGAGTTCTGCGGTCCGCGGGTCTTCCTCAAGCCCGCCTCTTTCACGAAGGATCGATAGCCCTTCCTCGACCCGCCCCGTCAGCGCAAGCGCGTAGCCCTGGTTATACCGGGCGAGTCTGGCATAGTGCTCGAGCCCAAGGCGATCCAGCATCGCCGCTGCCTTTTGGGCGAGACTCAGCGACCGCGAGGCGCTGCCTCCAAACAAGTGGGCGGTGGAAAGGGCGAGGATTGCGCTGGCCGCTTCGACTCCCTCCAGATGGGGCATGGCTCGGTCGATCGTCTCAATGGCTTCCTTGTATCGGTCGCTCCAGAGCAGAGCGTTCGCCGTGTTCAGCCGTGCCCGGGCCGCCTCGGCTAAAGCGCCCCTGCGCTCGAGTTCTTGAGCCAGCTTCGTTCCCAGCCGGGTTGCCACCTCCGGACGCCCCGCACGTGCGAGGCTGTCCACCCGTCCGATCGAGTACGTGAGCGAGAGCAGAGGGTCGCTCGTCGCCTTCGCGGCGAGTTGGAGCGTCGTATCGCTCTTCATCCACTGCCCCTTAGCTCGCTCGCCTACCGCACGGGCACGGAGGGCCAGCGCTCGGTCAGCGTTGGCAAACGTTTGCCAGCGGTCGGCGAGTCGAGAGGCTGCCAGGGGCTCAGAGCCCGCAAGCCGAGAGACTCGCTCGAAGAACTCCTGGACATCGCTCGCGTCGACGAGCCCGGAGAGGGCTACAAGCTCTTTCCGATTCTTTGCTGCCTCGACTCGGGAAACTAGGCTATGCACCCTCAGGGCGCATCGTACCGAGCGGCGGCACCTCGAATTCTTCGTCGGCGTTCCAAAACCGCATCGGCTCGCCCGTGGGAACCGTCTGCTCGAACATCGTGCCGGGCTCGATCGCGACTGGCCCCTCATGCGTGTCGAGGAACCACGGCCCGGAGCCGATCCTCCCTTGGACGAGATAACCTTGCTCGGTCTCCTCAAAGCTCAGGCGCAGCGTGGATGTTCCCACCTCGACTACGACGTGTGACGCACCGCTGCCGCCACGGGCGCCAGCCCACGCTTGGCCCAGCCCGCCGACGGAAACGGTGAGGCGGCTGCGCTCTTTCACGGGCATGATGGCCTTCGCTTTGTCCACAAGTGCATCCGGAACTTCTGGCGCCAGCGCCTGGAACGCTTGGGCTGCACGGACTGCCAGGGGCGACCCTCCGAGCCCCTGGATCGCACCTTCGAAGTCTTTGGTCCAATCGTCCTTGTTGTCCATATTCACTTGCCTTGTCCTGTCCGAGGGGGAACTGTTCCGTCCTGATACGTGGGGCCATCGAAAAATCCAGAGGATTCGAGTGCCTTCTTCAGCCGCTCCAGGCACCTTGCCCGTGTTGGGCCGATGGAGCCTACCGGCATTCCCAATTCCTCCGAAATCTCCTCGTAGGTAGCACCGCGGGCACCGTAGAGCCTTTCGAGGAGCTTGGAGCACTTTCCGCCCAGTGCCTCGAGTGCCTGACGGATCTTTTCGGCGTCCAGCGAAACGGACGCGATTTGGTCGGCGGCCCGATCCTCGCTTGCCAGTACCTCAGCGAGGGGCTCAATGTCGGTCGTCGCCTGCGCTCGCCGAGTGCCCGCTAGGCGAACTGCCAGACGGCCGGCTGTGACGGCTAGCCATCCGCCGAGCGCGGCTGGATTCTCGATTCGGTCAATCGAACGGTGGAGCGCCACGAAGGTTTCTTGAAATACCTCGGCCCGGTCCTCTTGGTCCAGGCCCGCACTGCTCGCCACGCCATAAACCAGAGATCGGAACTCGTCCACGATCCGCGCCCACGCCGCCTGGTCGCCCGCCTGGCAACGGCGAACCAGTCCTGGGAGGGCGTGTTCTCGATCGGGCTTCAGCATGAGTCGAGCAGGTGCCTTCCCCAGTATGACGCGAAAGGCCGGGCCCCTCAGGTAAGACCTTGGAATGACCTCCGCCCTTCCGTGCGTCGCCGAAGTCCGGGCCCGGTTTCCGGCCCTATCGCAAGAATTTTCGTTCTTTGAGAACGCCGGGGGCTCGCAGGTACCGGATTGTGTGATCGACGCGATGGCCCGCTTCTTCGAGCGGGACAACGTACAGACGTACGCTGGGTACCCGGCCTCTGACCGTTGCGACAGAGTCGTCTTGGAGGCCCACGCTTGGGCCGACCATTTGGTGGGGGCGGAAGACAACGGCCGGAGCGTGCTTGGCCCCTCGACATCGGCACTGCTTCAGAGCCTGGGATGGGCGTACTCCTCCGTTCTCAGCCCGGGCGACGAGATCGTCGTATCGGTCGCGAACCACGAGGCGAATATCGGGCCTTGGGTGCGCCTGGAGCGGTTTGGGGCAAAGATCCGGTGGTGGCGCTTGGATCCTGAGTTCGGGGCTCCGAGCCTCGCCGGATTGGAGCCTCTGCTGGGGCCACGTACGAAGCTGGTGGCAATGCCTCACACGTCGAACCTGTTGGGAGACATCAGCCCGGTACGCGAGGTGTGCGATCTCGCACATGCCGTCGGGGCGAGGGTCATCGTGGACGGGGTCGCCTATGCTCCCCACCTTATGGTGGACGTGACGTCGACCAAGGCAGACTTCTATGCACTCTCGAACTACAAGGTCTTCGGGCCCCACATGGCCGTCTTGTTCGGCCGGAACGACGCCTGGTCTGGCTTGGAAGGGCCGAACCACTTCTTTGTCCCTGCCGGCGAGATCCCGCGAAAGTTCGAGCTGGGCTGCCTCTCCTATGAGGCGCTCGCAGGCTTCCTCGCGTTGAAGGAGTACTTCCAGTTCTTGACCGGCGCCGAGCTCGAGGGCCGTGCCCTGGTCCGCACCGCGTACCGACGGATTGCCGAACTCGAGGCACCCATCCTTGCAGCAATTGACGGCTATCTCCGATCGAAGTCGGGGATCGTGGTATATGGCCCGGCTGGGGCCAAGGTACCGACTTGGGGTTTCCGATCCAGCCGGGTTTCGGCTCCGGAGATTGCCACGCACGTCAATCGCCAGGGCATCGGAATGCGAAGTGGCCACATGTATGCGTACCGCCTGTGCGAGGCGCTGGGGATCGAGCCCGACCTAGGCGTCGCCCGAGTCAGCGCCGTGCACTACAACAGCCTGAACGATGTCGAACGGCTGACCGAAGCGCTCGACGGCGTACTGTAGGCGGCTGGCACCGTCTCCCACCCATACGGCACATACCGGTTCTCGAACGTACCGTCGTCAAAGAGGTCGATCATCGTGTAGCCGTACGTGACCTCCTGGTAGTCGCCTCCCCACCAGGCTGCGGACACCGCCCCGTTACAGAAGTAGTGGACGCCGTTGTAGACGACTTCGTCGAGCAGGTGCTCGTGCCCGCTGATGCAGATCTTCACGTTGGGGTGCTTTCGAAAGAGATCTTTGATCCGACGGGCGTCGATGTGGACCCAGTTGCCCGGAATCACCCAGTCGCCCGTCTTCTCGTTTTCACCGTCGAACATCGAGCAGATGCTGATGATGGGGATGTGGCTGGAAACAAAGACCGGCGTCTCGGAAGGGGTCGCGGCAAGGTCGCCTGCCAGCCACTCGAACTGCTCTTCGTCCAACTTAGCTGCAAAGGACTTACCGTCCTTGGGGAAGGTGCTGTCCAGGATGATGAAGTGCCAGCCTGCCTGGTCGAAGCTGTAGTAGGGCCGTTCGAGCCCCAGCTCGTGGCACGCCCAAGCCTTGCCGAACATCGGCTCGTCTTTGTTTGCCTCGAACTGGCTCCAACCCCAGACGTCGTGGTTGCCGACAGTGTGGCGCACCGGCACGCCGGGATCCTTGCCGAGCACGCTGTGGAAGACTGCCCACTGCTCCTTGGTGCGTTCTTTCGAGGCTCGAAAAGAGTCCATGATCAGATCGCCGCCGGTGAGCAAGAGGTCAGGCTTGTGACTTTGCCCCAGCGCGTGCTCGAGTGCCTTGGCCATTCCTTGCGGGGCACCTTTCTCGGGCTGCACGTGGATGTCGGTCAGGTGTGCTATCCGTAGTACGTTCTTGCGACTGGGCGCGGCTTGGGCGGTGCCGAGGCTCGGGAGCAACGCTCCGGCCACGGCGGTACCGAGTATCTGTCGCCTGCTCGGTTGCATGCTTTGCATGGCCGAAAGTTACCCGCACAGAGCCGTACAGGGCAACGATCAGCTCGTCATTGTTGCTGCTGCTGCTGGGCCTCGACCGGTACCATGTTGTCCATAGGCGCCGACGATTTGATGGGAAGTTTGGAGTAGACGGGGACGTCAATGGACTCGATCAGTTCGCGCAGCCCGGCAACGTCTGGGCGTTCGGTCGGTGTCGTGTGTACGGTTGCGGAGAGGGACTCGGTCGCGCTTCCTCGGTAGACGCCTTTGTTCGGGGGCACATCGTCATAGTTGCGCCCGTGGGCCACCACGACGTACTTTTCGTCTGGACTACAGTGGTTGGTCGGATCGTAGGCCTGCCAGGCACCAGTTGGATCGAGATACTCGACCCACGCATGGCTCTCCGAGTTTCTGCCCTGGTTTCGCTCGACGTGCAGGTATCCGCTCACGTACCGGGAGGCCACGCCCTTGATTCGCAGCACGGCGATCATGATTTGGGCGAAGTCCTGACAGACCCCCGCTCGGTGGGAGAGGGCTTCCGTGATCGCGGAGTGGTAGCTGGTTACGGTGGGCTTGTACGTGAGCTCGCTCTTGAGAAGATCGGCTGTGGCCACCACAATTTCAGAAACCGAGGGCTGGGGCCCGGTCTTGGCCGTGGCGGCAAACTCGTGGACGATCGCATCGTCCGCGATCGGCCCGCCGAGAGTCAGAAAGTCGCGGAACCGCCCACTGCTCGGCTCGGCCGGAAAGCCGGGGACGATCTGGTCGATCGTCGGGTAGGGCTGGGTTGATTCGACAATAGAGCGGGCGGCAATCTCTATCCTCTCATGAAAGTTCGGGATACCGAAGTGATGGACAGAGTTTCCGAGCCAGTCGTGGTGCTCAAAAACCTTGGTCGGAGGCCCGACGGTGAGCACGAACGAGTGCACCTGCTGGTATTCGGTCTGCTTCGGTTCGATCCGCAGTTCCATCCAGGACTCGCGAATGAAGTCGCTGTACTGGAACGAGATCGTATGCTCAACCTGCAGGATCATACGTACTGGTCCGCGTCGGTGAGTGCGGCGTGCACCTGGTTCAGCGAGGCAAGAGTCGTTCCGACAAAGTCCCCGAGCTTGGGTGCTTCGAGGATCTGCTCGCGGTCATAGGTGAGGGTAGCCGATAGCTTGCCGATTTCGCGCAGCGCGAGCTTGATGCCTGGACCTTCGGGCGGTAGCTGGTTGAGGTAGCCGAGCATTCTTCGGACGCCACAGTTCACCGACCGCGGGGCGCCCGCATTGAAGACGAGGAAGTCGGTCACATCGGTGCTCGTGAATCTCGGTCCGTACTTCTGGCGATAGTTCTCGAGCGAGGCGAGGTGGGCCAAGAGGCTTCGCCACCCGGCAAAGTGGAGGGGCGAGCCTGTCTCGCTTACCTCCTTGAGGTTGGGCAGACGCGCGCCCAGCACGATGAGCGTTCTGCAAGTCCGCTCGAGCGCTTCTCCCAGCTTTTGGTAGCACCATCCTTGATCCCTCGTCAGTGTGTTCTCGATCGCGCCCAGGGTAAGGAGTATCTGCCGATTGGCTAGGTCGACCTCCTCGTACGCCTTTCCTGAGTCGCGGAACAGCCTGTTCTTCATCTTCGATAGCCGCAAATGGGTGTCGTTCAGGTTGACGACCACCTCCCGCGTCAAGGTCTCGGAGGTTGCCCGGGCGCAGTCACGGGCGGCAGCCACCGAGTACGCCACGGAAACGGTGTTCTTCGGGTTCGTCAAGTAATGGTTGATGTGGTCGAGCGCGATATTGCCTTCCTTGGTCCGCTCGCGAACCTTTTCTGGGCTAGGAAAGCACTGCGCGAGAAAGTCCCATTCATCGCTCGCGGCGCTCGCGCTCAGCCCGCCGAGCTCGCGATAAAAATCCGCGGTGACTCGGATCTGGCGGCTACAGTTCTCTGCCCGCTCCACGTAGCGGCCAAACCAGTAGAGGTTCTGGGCGACCCTAGCGAGCAGGTACTGCAACCGGCTCCTCCAACACCCATGTGTCCTTGCTGCCGCCACCCTGCGACGAGTTCACGACGTACGATCCTTCGACCAGGGCCACGCGAGTCAGGCCTCCTGGAAGTACCCGGATCCGGTCGCCATAGAGCACGAACGGCCGGAGGTCCACCCTCCTCGCCTGATACTTGGCGTCCAGGTATGTCGGGTGGGCCGAGAGGTGCACGAGCGGCTGGGCGACGTAGCCGCCGGGGTCAGCCTCGACCGCCTTGCGAAACTCGTTCCGCTCTTCCTTGGTAGCCATGGGCCCCATGAGAATCCCGTATCCGCCCGCGCCGTCCGTCTGCTTGACGACGAGTTTGTCAAGGTTTTCTACAATGAACTTTGCGTCGTCCTTTCGGAAACCAAGATAGGTCGGGACTTGGCCAAGGATAGGCTCCTCGGAGAGATAGTAACGGATGATGTCCGGCACGAAGGCATAGACCGCCTTATCGTCTGCTACGCCGGATCCGGGGGCGTTCGCGAGAGCGACGTTGCCGGCCCGGTAGGCGCTGATGAGCCCTGGTACCCCAAGGACGGAGTCGCGGCGGAAGACCAACGGATCCAAGAAGGGGTCGTCCGTTCGCCGATAGATCACACCGACTTGGCGCCGACCCTCGGTGGTCTTGACGTAGACGTAGTTTTCCTCAACGATGAGGTCGTGGTTCTCGACAAGCATGACGCCCATTTCGCGGGCGAGGAAGCTGTGCTCATAGTACGCCGAGTTCGCCCTTCCCGGTGTGAGGACGACACTCAGGCCGCGGGCGGCGTTCTGGGGCGAGACGTAGTGCAGCGCTTCCAGCAGCATGTCCGGATAGTTCCGAACGGGTGCGACCGGCAGGGCAGAGAACAGCTCGGGAAAGGTTCTCTGGAGGATGTTGCGGTTCTCGATAACATAGGAGACCCCGCTCGGGCAACGGCAATTGTCTTCCAGCACGACGTAGCTCCCGTCCTCGTCGCGGATGAGGTCGGTGCCGACGACGTGCGTATATACATCGTGGGGGGGTACTGCACCCAACAGCTCCCTGCGGAAGTCCGTCCTCGAATAGACGAGGTCGTACGGCACGATCTTCTCTTCCAAGATCCGTTGGTTTGTGTATATGTCCTTCAAGAAGAGGTTCAGCGCGGTCACCCGCTGCGCAAGCCCCTTTTCGAGTTGCCTCCACTCGCTCGACGGTATCACCCGCGGCACAAAGTCAAAGGGGAAGACGCGCTCCTCCCCCTCGCCATCGCCGTACACATTGAAGGTGATTCCCTGGTTACGCAAGGACACCTCCTGTAGCTTGCCGCGATGCTTGATCTGGCGGGTGGTGAGGCGACCTAGCGACTCAACGATTGAGGCATAGTGCGGCCTTGGAAATCCATCCTTCGTGAAGGCCTCGTCGTATCCCGTAAGAGTGGTTGTCCATTGCACTGATAACGGACAGGGTACCTCGTTGAGTGCGGGTGCTGCGTTATTCGCCCTGGTCGGTAAGGTACGCGTTAAACGCTCGGACGCCGCCCTTGAGTGAGCACACGTTGGCGTGTCCGGCGGCCCTCAGGCGCATGGTGGCCTCCAGGCTACGGCGACCGGTGCGACACATCAGCACGAGCGGCTTGCCATCGAGCCGTTCGGCAATCTCGGGTAGCTTCGACTCCCGGGCAACGATGGGAACCTCCCGTTGTGGCGGCTCGCCCTTCACCTCGAGCTTGGGGCGGATGTCCACGACGTAGGCGTCGCCGAGCTCCTCCGGCGTGATCTCGGATGCGAGTTCCATGTTGCGAAGGATGCCACGAGACGCCGCGCGATGAAGGGACTTCCATCAGCGGGAAACAACCGTCTGCGTCATAGCCGGGCCGCAAGCACCCCGCACGAGAGCGGTCTCAGCTCGGCGTGTACGTCCAGGCAGGCTCGATGAGCGGTTCTACGAGCTCGCGGCCCGTCGCCACGTTGTGTTCTCGCAGGCGACCGAAAAGCGAGCGCACCTTCTGCTCGATAAGTCGGTAGTTGAGCGATTCGAATATCGCGCCCGACCGGATACGGCCCTCTTCGTCCGGGATGTTGCGGCTCTTCCTGATCCCCTCCTCGACCTTCCTCAGACTCTCGACTCCAAGCTGGGCCAGCGCAACCTTCGCGACGTCGCGGCTGAAGTTCCGCGGACCGTAGACACCGATCCTCATCACGGTCTCGCTGAACTTCGCGAAGTTCGGAATGATGTCGCCGGCGGGCATTGCAAAGTGCCGGAGGACGTTCGCCAGGGCTTCCAGCGCCTTGGTCGGAAAGAAGTAGAGCTGGAGCCGGGCGCACTCGAGGAAGAAGTGGTAATGGGCAGCCTCATCGGCAGCGATCAGCTTGCAGGCGTGCTCGAGAACCGGGTCAGCATCCGCCTCTCCGCTGAACCCCTTGCCGCGAGCGATGAGCCCGAGGTTGAGGTAGTTCACCTGGGTAGCCCTCTCCTGGAACACTGTGTAGAAGAGCATATGGACCGGGTCGTCCCACGGTAGCCGCCACTCCTCGTTGCGCAAGTCCTCGCCGTACTGACGCACCCATTCGACGTTGCGCTTCCCGCCCCAGATGATCGCGTTCCGCCAAAGCTCCATGTGCTTCTGCTCCTCGGAGCCCCAGCGCAGTTGGAAGTGGGATCGGCCGTGCGACGTCCGTACAGCTTGGACGATCTTGGACGTGTAGTCGGGGACGTACTGCTCGACGGCGTAGAAGCCCTCGATTGCGGTGTTGGTCTCTTCGGTGTGGTCCTGCCGGAGCATGCCCCAGTTGATCGAACTGTCCGGATTCCAGTTGCGGAGCTCCTGAGACCGGGCGACGTACCAGCGATAGAGCGTGACGATCGCGTCTTCCAGCATCCGATGGCGCTGGGACTGACTGAGCGCGACTACCGACGGTAACTCAAGATCGGGCGGGAGGGGCGGGATACCGGAGGACATGCCTTAGCCTGTGCGGAAGCGACAGTCGTCAAGCCCGCTCCTCATTCTAGACGACGCCAAGGTGAGCCCCGTTCTCATCCCGGGCCCGATGCGGAAGTGCTACAGGTCGATCGCTCTACGGCACGGCGTTCGGCACCTTTGGTGGAAGCGCCTCTCCCGTTGCCCGCTTGCGTGGGTACTGCGCACCCATCGCTTCGAGGCTCTCGACGAGCGCTTTCGCCATGCTCGCGAGCCGCTCTGTTTGCGAGCGAGAGACGTCGCGAGTCTCGCCGGGGTCGTTCACGACGTTATAGAGCTCCCACCGTTCTTGGCCATAGAAGTAGATCGACTTGAACGCCCCATCCCGGATCGCCGAGTACGGCTCGAGCCCTGGACCGCCAAATCCTCGGTGGTGCGGATAGTGCCAGACGTTCGCAGCCGATCGGGTCGCGTCGGCGCCGCCTCCCAGCGCCTTCGCCATAGAGACACCGTCCTTGGGCTCAACTTTGAGCCCGGACAACTCGGCAAGCGTCGTGAAGAGGTCGACGGAGACGAGCCACGTTCGTTCTAGTTCGCGCCCCGCTGCGATGCCAGGACCTGCCGCAACGAACGGCACTCGGGTTCCGCCTTCATAGGCAGAGCCCTTCCCGCTCCGTAGAGGCAGGTTGTGGAGGTTGGGGTAGCCACCGCGCGAGGTTTGTGAGAGCCCGCCGTTGTCGCTCGTGAAGACGATCACGGTCTTGGCAAGGCGTCCTGTCTCGCGGAGCGCCGTCACGATCGTGCCGAGCGCCTCGTCCACGGTCTCGACCATCGTCGCGTACGCGGTCTCAGTCGGATCGAGTCCCTCGTAATGGCCGAGCAGTCGCCGATTAGGTTGGATCGGGGTGTGGACGGCGTAGGGCGAGTACCACAGGAAAAGCGGCTTACCCGAGGCTGCGGTTTCTCGGACGACCTGTGCCGCTTCCTGAGCAAGTGCGTCCTCCAGGTAGACGTCTTTCCCGTGGTATGCCTCGAGGCCGGGAACGTCGTTGTGCGCAGGCGGCTGAGAGGGGTCGTTCTTCTTCCGGGCGAAGTTCTCGAGCCCGTAGTAGCTGCTCGGATGGCCTGCAGCCGAGCCCGCGATCACCGTTTCGAATCCAAGGTTTCGAGGGTCGGCGCCCAGAGTTCCTGCCGATCCGAAGTGAGCCTTGCCAATCTGGACCGTACGGTAGCCGGCCAAGGCGAATTCCTGCGCGAGCGTTGTGGTGTCGCCAGGCTGGAGCCCTGCCTTGTTCCAGTCCGGAGTGGCAAGTTCCGGATGACCGGGATCGGTGTCGTTGTTGCTGTGTACCCAGCTCGTGATGTGGCTCCGCGCGGGGTTGACCCCGGTCAGGAGCGAGACTCGGGTCGGGGTGCAGACCGTACAGGAGGAATAAGCCTGGTTGACGGTGGTGCCTCGCTTGGCCAAGGCCTCCAGGTTCGGAGTTCGAAGGTGCCTGCCCACAAGCTTCTCCGTAAGGCCGAAAGAGAGCGACGTGTCTTGCCAGCCCATATCGTCTATGAGCACCAGGACGACGTCGGGGCTTTGCGGGACTACGGCAAGCGCACAGACCAGCGAGGCCAAGTTCATGAGGAAGTTATACTGTAGGAGGTGCGCGCCTGTCTCGCCGTCTTCCTGCTAGCAGCCCTGGGTTGCGAACGCACGGCTGAGCGGGCCACCGCGCCGGCTCCACCTCTTGGCATGGTGCTGATCTCCGGCGGGTCGAGAGTGCTGGGGGAAGACGATGGCCGGCCAGACGAGGCGCCCAGCCGCCTAGTCACCGTGGACTCGTTCTACCTCGACGCGCACGAGGTGACCAACGAAGAGTTCGCACGATTTGTCCGGGATACGGGTTACAAGACGACGGCCGAGCTCCCTCCAGACCCCACAGACTTCCCCGGAGTCCCGATTGAAAAGCTCGTGCCCGGATCGGCGGTTTTTACGATGGGACAGGGCTGGTCGTACGTTCCCGGAGCGGACTGGCGACACCCTGCCGGGCCTCGTTCCAGCATCGAAGGAATGGGAAAGCACCCTGTGGTGCACGTATCTTGGCACGATGCCTCTCGCTATGCCGAGTGGGCGGGAAAGCGCCTCCCGACAGAGGCGGAGTGGGAGTTTGCTGCCCGAGCAGGCCAGGAAGACGCCGAATACGTCTGGGGCGGAGAGGAGTTTGACGACGGGAGCCCGCAGGCGAACATTTGGCAGGGCGAGTTCCCGGGGGAGAACAGGAACACAGACGGGTTTTTGGCTACGTCCCCTGTGGGCACGTTCCCCCCCTCTCGCTATGGGCTATACGATATGGCGGGAAACGTCTGGGAGTGGTGCTCTGACTGGTACCGGGCGGATGCTTTTGCCGAGCGCGACACGACCAATCCGCAGGGGCCGGACTCCTCGCTCGACCCAGCAGAGCCCGGGGTTGCCAAGCGGGTCGTGCGGGGCGGATCGTACTTATGCGCGGACTGTTACTGCCGTGGCTATCGCGCCGCTGCCCGAATGAAGACGTCCCCCGATACGAGCCTCTGCCATACCGGCTTCCGCTGTGCGCAGGATCTTCATCCTGGCAATAGCGGTGGATCCCAGGAGTGACGCGCTTGCATCATCAAGCGCACGGTGCAGTCATTGGATTCCGGTAGAGAACAACATCTAGTCAGATTCAGGAAGTTTAGCTGAGACAAGACGGATTGAACGCCTTGTGTCATTCGTATCTTAGTGGTGCTTTCCCCGCGTCGCGGCTCATTCATTGACCGAAACGCCGCAGGGATCCCGGACTGCGACGACTATGAGGATGAAGTCCTTAGCCGTGTAGAACACGACGAAAAGGCGCCGATTCTTGTGGCTGAGAAACGGGAAACCGATGCGGCGATGGCGTCCCTGTCCGGTCAAGAATCGCGTTCCTACGACGAGGCGGCTAAGATTCTAGAACTCGCCATATACCGCCCATTTCAGGTTCACATCAGCCGGTTCGGACGAAGAACGCCAAAGCGTCTCTGCAATGCTCACGAGCAGCAAATGTGGCGGTCAAAAAGTTGTCGCAGACCTCAAAAATGCCGTTCGACTTGAGGCTGAACGTGGCAAGAAAACGGGCCCGGACCGACCCGGAAAGCGTTAAGCATGTACATTGGTGGAGATCGGCGGACGCGTTTCGAACCCACTACATCCGGTCAGACCTCACCCAACGTAAATGAGGGCTGGGCAGCATTCTATTTTGCCCTTCCCGGTAAAGTCGGACTGTTGGTCTCATCTTCGTTTCTCATGTTGCTCGTCGCTTCGGGGACGAAACCGCCGCCCATCAAGGCATTCGTGCTCGCCGGCCAATCCAATATGGTTGGCCACGGACTTGTGGTTGCGGATCAAAAACGTAACGGCGGACGGGGCAGCCTCGAGGAGGCAGCGCGCACCGGCAAACTCGGACGCCTCCTCGACAAGCAGGGGAAGTGGCGAACCCGCGACGATGTCTGGATTCAATACTTCGACCGCAAGGGCCCTCTCACCGTCGGCTACGGAGCCGGTGAAGATTGCATCGGGCCGGAGTTCGGATTCGGAAACGTCATGGGCGACGCGATGAGAGAGCCGGTCCTTCTGATCAAGATCGCCTGGGGCGGGAAGAGTCTGGCGGTGGACTTCCGTCCGCCCAGTTCGGGAGGCATGGTGGGCCCATTCTACAGCGAACTCGTCCGTCAAACCCGTGACGCCTTGGCGAACTTGAGTGTCAACTTCCCCGAGTGGAAGGGTCGTTCGGTCGAACTCACTGGTTTCGGATGGCACCAGGGCTGGAACGATCGTATCAATGGCGATTTCGTGAAGGAATACGAACAAAACATGGCCAACTTCATTCGCGACTTTCGGCAAGACCTGAATGCCCCAGGCTTGCCGTTCGTGATCGCCGAGACCGGGATGGGCGGGCTCAAAGAGACAAACGAGCGGGCGCTTGACCTGATGAAAGCCCAGGCGGCCGTCGCTCGGCATGCCGAGTTCCGTTCGAATGTGGCGTTCGTTGGTACGCGGGAATTTTGGCGACCTTCGGAAATCTCACCGTCATCGCAGGACTATCATTGGAACAGCAACGGGGAGGCGTACTATCTCATCGGAGAAAGCATGGGGCGTGCGATGGCCGATCTTCTCAAAGGGCGACGGAAGTGATCACCTCTCACCTTGTCTTGGTAGCAATCGGGTTAGGCCCGACACCGCAGAAGCCACAGCTCACGGAAATGGCGGGCTATCTCATCGTGCCCCACGAACGTGTCGCCCGATCCTACAATGCTGGGTTCTCGATGTATGTCGCCGCTTGGCCGCTGCTAGAATCGTATCCGGGGCCCGACTTTCAGAGCGGCCTGTTTGGAACGTGGATGTTCCCCCAGTTCGAGGGCCAGGCTCCCAAGGATCACTACACCGACATCGAAGGTGGGCTGGGCTGGTGGAGGGACACGCGCTTTGCCACCGAGACGCCCAAGTTCATCATGGGGGGAGTCGCCCTCAACTTCAGCGAGTGGGCGAACGGTCCAGGCGCGGGTAAAGGTCGGAACTGGAACATCCCGACCGGACTATATGGCGTCGCTCAGCTATCTCCGTGGGTGCTCTGGCCGCCGGATGGGTTGAACTTGAAGCAGGGCACAAAAGGCGAGCTGTTTGGCTACGGATATCTACCTTTGCCCCTTACCGACCCGAAGACCAAGACCGCCGGGAACGACGTGCCCACGGGCAACCATTGCTGGACGCTGTTCTTGAACACTGCGAACTTCAAGGGGCCGGTGGCATTCTTCACGCCCTATTTCTGGTCGAAGGCTTCCGCCGAAAACCCGAAACTGGCTGGGCAGTTCCTCGATTCGATGCCGTCGGAACCCAACAAGGCCGTTCAAATGGAGACCCAGCACATCCCGGCGATAGTGGCCAAGAGCGACGATGGCACCACCTTCGCGAGGATCGCGCCGACCCACTTCCCGGATGATTCAGGCAAGGAGGCGCCGCTCATTGACCGCATCACGGCCTATTCGAAGGACGTCCTCTGGAATCAGGTCGACCGATGGTTCCGCGGTGGGCCGTCGGTTTCTGGCCTCTTTCCGCCCGCCGCTTCGAGCGTGCATGGGTTCAAAGGCGGCGGCTATTCGACGTGGAAGATATACCTGCCGGGAGGGGATCGGTCGAAGGCTCCCGAAATCGATTGGGCATCCTATGCGACTCCCGTTGCTCTCAGCGACTCGACCTTTGGGATTCGGTGGAATCGCGACCTTCTCCACCGCACCGGGGCGTCACGCTCGCTCGTGACATTGCCCGAATTCTATCGGTTGACGAAGAACGCGAATGGCCAAGAGCGTTGGATTGCTGTCCGTCCGGAAGGCGTTCCGGCCGAGACCGGGTTGCGAGAGGCCAAGTTTCCGTCTCCAACGCGCACAACCGAACCTTACGTGACTCCGGATGAGCCGGAGTCACCGTGGAAGAAGCCCGGGCCAGCCGCCGGACCTTTCAAGCGCGCGGTGGGAGACGGGAGCGAGGTCACCTACTATTGGTACCGATTCGCCGACCAACCCGCCCTGCAGAACGCGGACTTGACAGACGAAGAGCGCCAAGCGATCCAGAAACGCGTGGAGCGGATCCATCAAAACTGGACGAAAGATCTCTCCTACTTACCGCCAAACACCGTTGGACGACTCGCGAGCATCGATCCGGCACTGATCGTCAAGCCGCCCAAGGGCTTTGAGTCAGGTTACGTTCCGATCGTGACGCGGCAGGCTTGGCGAGTCGCGCCGCGAGGCCGTTAGTCGGCGTCGAAAGGAAGGAACGGTGGTGGAGATTGGTGGACGCGCTTAGAACTGCCTCGCCGATGCCAGGTCAACGCGCTGGAAGGCTCGCTCGCTCAGGCAAAGCAATGTCGTCCATTGTACAATAGATCATATTGCGTGCCGCCCTGGTCCGTCACGATGATGTCCTCTACCTTGAGGCTGCCCTCATGTCTTTGTGGCCAGACATCCCAGCGACTGTGTTCCTGAACCGCAAGGCATGGTCGGGCAAGGCCGGGAAGTGGCAAGCGGCGCGAAAGGCAAGAAAGGCCCTGGGTACAGGGATCATTGAGGGTTCTAGGGATGGCGAGAGCGAGCACCGCGCGGCGACGATTCAGTGGGCACGCGCCCAAGGAATCGATCGCCTGCTCATCCCCGACACCGACGAAGTCCTGTCTCCTGAACCCCTTGCGGCACCGTTCGAAGTCGCGGCAACCGAACGGTCTGACGAGGTTCATGTTGTCATGGACACGTACTGGAATAGTCCGAAGTACGTTGCGGACCCGCGCTGCACCACCATGATGCTGGGCAACGGCAGCACGAGGAAGTATCAGTTCGACAACCGGGGGCAACTGACCACGCAGATCGAGTATTCGGGAGCGACTCCCCTTTGCACCATCGTCGACGGCTACGACCCAGTTGGCAACAGGGTGACGAGAAACCTCGACGGGAACCCCATCACCTGGACTTACGACGATCTGTACCGGCTGACTGGCCAGCAAAAGGCGGGGCAGGTCTGTACCTACACGCTTGACGGTGTTGGGAATCTCAAGACGATGTGGGAAGGCGGAAACTTCCCCAAGACCTTCACCTTCAATGCCGCCGACCGTTTGATCACAATGGTGGAAGGAGCGAGTCTCACCACCTACGCCTGGACTGGCTACGGAGCCTTGGAAAGCGAGATCACGGGGAACTCGACCACCGGCTACGCCTACAACGGGCAGGACCAACTCGCCGTCGTCACCGCTCCCACCGGAGACAAGACCACCTACAGCTTTGACGGCGACGGGCTCCGAAGGTCCGTGGCCACGACGAACGTCAGCCAAGACCCGCCGACTCTCGACGTCACCACGATGGTGTGGGACGGAAGCGACTACCTGCTCCTGAACGAGCCGACCCAGAACCGCGTGGTGCTCACGCTGGACTCGGAGATCGTTTCCTGCGGAAGCAAAGATCTACTCACCGATCCGCTTGGATCTCTCGTCAAAGAGATCTCCACCGGAGCCAGCCTGGGCAGCCTTGTCGAGTTGTACCCATACGGCACCCGCGCCTCTGCTCTGACCAAGATCTCCATCCCCTTCGTCTACATCGCCGCCTACGGCTACTACAACGACACGCCAGACCGAGACTACGTGCGGGCAAGGGAGTTGTACAAGAAACTGGGCAGGTGGATGCAAACCGATCCAATCTGGCCAGCGGAAAGGGCGTTCGGATATGTGGGCTCAAGTCCCCTCACCCTAGTTGATCCTACCGGATTGAAGGGATGCAAAGTATACATTTGCACGGTGAACAGTAGCAAGCTGAACCACAAGTTTATCTGCGTCGAGGGGCCAAACGGTGGATGCAGTATGGGTATGTATCCCGAAGGGCCAGGAGATACTGGCTACGGCAACAACTGCTCGCAACCAGGGCTCACCACGTGTAAGTTGATTTCGACTGATTGCGGATACGCTTCGGAAGTTTGCGCTTGTACCCGACGATGGAAGAACGGCTCACCAGGGACATGGGACTACATTAAAGTTGGAACATGCTGGGGATTTGTCGGAGTCATGGCGTGTTGTGGTTGTGGAGGTGACCAGGACTGCCTACTATCAAAGGGTTGCATAAGACCGCCTTGTGGAAGTATCTATGATGGCTTGCCTGAGGTCGGCCCTCATGATCAGTGTCCACCAGGATACAAAAAGCGAGTCGGTAATGGGTGGGTCGTTGGGTAGAAAAACATTGCTCATCGTTGTGATCGGTTTCAGCATAGTTACCGCCGCTTCTATTGTTTGGTATCTGACACTTCCGCAAGCTATGACTCGCGAGTCATTTCAGGGAGCATTGGAGAAGGCAATCGCGGACGACTTCGAGTCGATTACGTTCAAGGGTGACGAAGTGAGAAAGAAACTAGCCCAAGTGACCGCAGAGTTGGGTTCAATAAAGGGAAGTCGCAACATTTCCTTGCACAACCCTCGCTTTACCTATCCTACATTGCAGGGATCTGCGCTAGTCGAAAGAGATCGGGCTAAGTGTCAAGAGTCCTATACATTTGTTCTGGGCCACAAGGGAGAACTTGTGCTTGTGGGCTTTTCAACGGAGACTAGTCGGCATTGAGCGGAGAGTATGAACCTGACGCCATGACCACTTCGTCCCCAGTCCGTAGTTTCGACGCGAGCGCTCCCTCTCCTTGGGATCGTTCTCCTTCGGCGGGCGGAACCCAGCGGCAGTTGGCCCAGAGCCATGGCTCGGTGGTGGACCCGGTGTTGCACAACCCTCACTTTCCGCACCCCGACCCGGTTTCGGGAGCGCTGCTTGTGGACCCGGACATCTTGCTCAAAGCGAAGGGTTTCGACCTTGAGATCAACCTGTTCTACAACTCGCGCTCCAACGCCAACGGGGCGTACGGTAAGAAGCGGTCACTCTCGACGAACTGCTATGTGCTCAAGAACGACGAGTCGGGAAGCGTCGCCCAAGTCGTGCGTGGCGATGAGAAGGTGTACGAGTTCACAGGCGGCACGACAAGCGGCCACACCACCACCTACAATGGGGTGGCGACCCAGTATGCGGGAACGAGCCTCGTCTACAACTCCAACCTGGATGCTTTCATCGAGACTTTCCCGGATGGGAAGAAGATGGTGTACGACAAGAACCAGGGCGGCTTCCCGGTTCGGTACCAGATCGGGAGGGTGGAAGACGCCAGCGGCAACCGCCACACCTTCACCTACGGGACGAGCCCCGAGACGAACCTTCTGAAGAACATCGAGGTGCCTGGTGGCCGCAAGGTCACGTTTGCGTACACGGCGGGAGGATCGCCCACGAGTTTGCTCGACCACATCGAGGACTGGGGCGGAAGACGCTGGACGATGATGTACGACGGCTCGCGGCAGTTGACGACGCTGACGACTCCGCTTGGCTGCACGACGAAGAACTCCTACACGGGGGACCTGCTCACCCGGATCGAAGACCCGAGGGGATTCGCCACAACCTATGCCTACGACGGGTCAAACCGGGTGGCGAGCGTGGCGGCGGGTTCGGGTGTGTGGACGTACGCCTACGGCGGCCCCATGACCTGGAGCGGCTCCCAGCGCCAAGACCCCAGCGGTGCCATCACCACCTACATCGCGGGCGGGTTCGCGATCGACCCTGACGGGAACCGTGTAGGAACCGCAGGCAATCAAGTCAGGTTCCTTTGAATATGGTGGAGGTAAGGGGATTCGAACCCCTGGCCTCTTCCATGCCATGGAAGCGCTCTCCCAGCTGAGCTATACCCCCACTCGCCGGAGCACGAATTGAACCCGATTCCTCAGCCGCGGGTCAAGTCGTGCCCGCTTCGGAGGGGATAATGGCGCGAGTGGGCCCAAACCTCGAGGCGGCGGCCGAAGCGGTCAGGAAGGCAGGCTGGGCCGACCGATGCTGGCTCGTAGGGGGAGCGGTGCGCGACGACCTCCTGGGCGGGCCAGAGTCCGAAGACATCGACATCGTGGTTCTTGGAGATGCGGTCCAGGCGGCCCGAGACCTCTTTGACCAAGGGATTGCGGACGGCCCTCCTGCGGTCTATGCCAGGTTCGGCACGGCGATGGTCCGAGTTGGCCCGCTCAAGCTGGAGTTTGCTTCGAGCCGGGCCGAGTCCTACTCTCCGGGCTCCCGTAAGCCCAACGTCCGCCCGGCGAGCCTCGATATGGACGCCTACCGCCGCGACTTCACGGTGAACACGCTCCTCCGCAGTACGGCGACGGGCGAACTTGCCGATCCATTGGGCACCGGCCTTGCAGACCTCAGCGCCCAGGTCTTGCGAACGCCGGGCGACCCCGTCGTCTCCTTTGCCGATGATCCGCTCCGCCTCTATCGGGCGGTGAGGTTCCGGTGGAAGCTGGACTTCGAGTATGCCGAGGTTCTGCCGGACGCGATCCGCCGCGAGGCCCACCGGACGGCTATGCTCTCCGCCGAGAGAGTCCGAGACGAGCTCTCGCAAATCCTCATGCTGCAGCAGGCCGGTGCAGCCCTCGACGAAGCCGAGTCGTTCGGGCTCCTGGCGCGGGTATCGCCCGAGTTTGCCGAAATGCGCAAGGTTGGGGTGGGGAAGTACCACCATCTGGACGCATGGGCGCACACCTGCAGGGTCGTGGACGCAACTCCGTTCGACCTCGCAACGAGGCTGGCGGCATGGCTGCACGACATCGGCAAGCCGGCGACGGCAGAGGTGCAAGGCGACAAGGTCACGTTCTACGGTCACGAGACCGTCGGGGCGGACATGGCGCGGGACGTGCTTCATCGCTTGCGGTTTCCCGAGGCGCTTGCAGCCACAGTGGAGCAACTCGTTCGCGGACACATGCGGTTTTCGGCACCACAGCCGCCGGGCCCGGCGGGCCTCCGTCGAGTCGTCCGCGACTTTGGGGAGGACGTGGGTCGGCTGCTGGACCTGGTCGAGGCAGACCGGTCGGCACTTCGTCCCGGTTTCGATCTGGGCGATGTCGAAGAATTGCGCCGCCGGTTGGAGGAGACTGCGCGGGCCACTCCTCAGGAGACCTTGGAGAGTCCCCTCTCGGGGCAGGAGGTCATTCGTCTGCTCGACCTGTCGCCTGGGCCGGAAGTGGGCGCGTGGAAACGAGCATTGGCAGAAGCGGTCCTGGAGGGAGAGGTTCCGGCTGGTGACAAGGAGGCAGCCGAGTCGTGGCTTTTGGAGACCCGCAACCGTCTTAACAAGAAGCCTGTATCAGACGGCTAAGGCTCCGACATGGATTCCACCCGCGATATCAACCGAAGCGTCCTGTTTTGGGCGCTGGTCGTGCTTGTCGCCGGGGCGGCAGCGGCGCTCTTCATGCCGTTCCTCACGTCCGTGCTCTGGGCCTCGGTGCTGGCAGTCTTGACCTGGCCCCTGATGAAGCGGTTTGAAGGCGCGATGGGGCGGCCGTTTGCCTCGTTCACGGTAACCCTGCTCGCTGCCGTCATCCTTGTCATCCCGTTCGCAGGTCTCGGCACGGTGGTGGGAATCCAGGTCGTCACGTTTGTCCAGAAGACGATGGACGACTCACCGGACAAGAAGAACGGGGTCAGCCTGGAGCAGATCGCGTCCGAACTTGACCGGACTTTGGCTCCTGCCTACGACGCGGTCGGACTGGACAAGGCGACTGTCGCCAACTACGTGGAAGAAAACCGTGGGAGTCTGGCCGAGAGGGTGGGCAGGCCGCTCTATACCGGCCTGACGAAGCTCATCGCCACCATCTTGACCCTGGTGATCGGTCTGCTCACCATGTTTTTCCTCCTACGGGACGGTGATAGGTTGCTCGAACCTACCCTCGAGATCGTCCCGCTGCCGCGCGAGGAGACCCTGAACATCCTCAGCCGCATGCGCGCGACCACCCATGCCGTCTTCATCGGCGTCGTCCTGGTCTCGTTGATCCAGGCGGCGATCGCCGGGGTGGCCTATTGGGTGCTCGGTGTCGAGGGACCGTTGCTCTGGTCGTTGATCACGTTTGTCTTCTGCACGATTCCGCTCCTTGGCGCGCCGATCGTCTATGCGCCATTGGCGATCCAACTGATTGCTGCGGGGAAGGTGGCGCAAGGCATAACCCTGCTCGGCATCGGGTTTTTATTCATCTCGCAAGTAGACAACATCTTGCGGCCGTTCTTCATTGGCTCCCGGGCACGGCTCCATGAGATGGCGGTGTTCTTCAGCCTGCTGGGTGGCGTTCTGTTGCTCGGGCCCATCGGGATCGTCGCGGGGCCGGTCGTACTGACCCTCTTGCTCGGGATCGTTGAGGTGCTCCGCGTGCAGCGCCGCCTCGCGGAAGAGCCTGCGCCCTAGTTATTCGCCATCGCTGGGAGGCGGGGTGTCGTCGTCTCGCTTCCGGAACGGACGGTCTCCAAACGGCTTCCGGTCTCGGTTGAAGCCCGGACGGTCGCGGTTGCCAAACGATCTGCCTCGGTCGCCACCCTGGGGTCGGTCTCCATAGGGGCGTCGCTCACGGTCGCCATAGCTCGGCCTACGGTCTCCGTATGGTCGGTCGCCATATGGTCTGCGCTCCCCTTGAGGTCGATCGCCGTACGGCCGCCGCTCGCGGTCTCCATAGGGTCTTCGCTCGCCCGGCGGCCGGTCGCCGTAGGGGCGTCGGTCACCTTGCGGCCGGTCGCCGTAAGGGCGCCGGTCACCTTGCGGCCGGTCGCCGTAAGGGCGCCGGTCACCTTGCGGCCGGTCGCCATAGGGGCGCCGATGGGGCGGCCTGCCCCCGCGGTCTCCGTAGCTTCCGCGACCGCGCTCAAACCCGCCCTCGGATCGCTCGGGCCGGTCTTCACGGGTTACAAACGCGGAGTTCTTCAAGCGGGCGCAACCGGAGACGAATGTTCCGTCACCCAGATCCACGACCCACTCCCACATCCCGTCCAGCCGATCAAGGTAGCAGCAGGACTCGATCGTTCCGTAGTCTTGGGCGAAGACCCTCCAGTTGTCGTCGAGCTCGCGGGCCAGGTCGAGCGCGTGGATCTTGTCACGGGAGCCGATTGCAACATCGGCGGCGTACATCCGTGTCGCCAACCCGGGCTTTGCCACATTCATCTCGGCGTCGGGGAACATTGCCTTCAGAAGCTCGGTGAAGCGCTCGAGCCATTCTTTGCGGGCATCGCCGCTTACGGTCTTGGCGTTGAGAATTAGGAGCCGTCGGGCTCGGTCAAACGCCAGAGAACGGCGTGCGTCTGCGGGATCTTGTGACATGGGGGGCGGCCCGTGGCGGACGGTCTGGGCGCCACAACCCCGAGTATGGTTCGCGAGCTGAGATGTGCCTAGTCAAGTGGTCTAGTAAAAATACTAGGTACCTAGGACCTTTCGTAGCTGTATCATTGCTTGGCTGGCATCAGACCAGCAGGAATCACTGAATGAATCGAAAGAGCGTTGTCGGGATCGCCGGCACCCTGATCGTCACTCTCAGCGTCGCCTCTGCAGGGCTTGTTGCGCGCACGGCGCAAAGCCAGGTCGCGACGGGCGTAAAGCACTGCGCGACCAGGGACTTGACCCCCGGTGAGGCGATGCGGATCGACATGGAGCTGAGCCGCTGGCAAGGCGAGCTGCCCCAGGTCGCCACCATCCCGGTCTGGTACCACGTCGTGCGCACCGCTGTCGGCAACGCTACCGATGTGCCGCAATCCCAGATCGATGCACAGATGACGGTTCTGAACCAGTCGTACAACGGCGCCACGGGCGGGTCGAACACCCAGTTCCAGTTCGTGCTCGCTGGGGTTACCCGGACAACGAACAGCTCCTGGTTCAACGCTAGCGACGGCTCTTCGGCGGAGGCTGCGATGAAGTCGGCTCTCCGACAAGGAGGCGCGAGCACACTAAACGTCTACAGCACGAGCGGCGCTGGCTACCTCGGTTGGGCGACCTTCCCTTGGTGGTACGCCGGCAACCCGACGGACGACGGCGTGATCATCGCCTATAACTCCGTGCCGGGCGGTAGTGCAGCCCCGTATAACGAGGGCGACACGGCGACCCACGAGGTGGGCCACTGGCTCGGCCTGTACCACACGTTCCAAGGCGGGTGCGCCCGCAGTGCGACGAACGGTGGCGACTACGTTTCTGACACGCCTGCCGAGCGGTCGGCCGCATTCGGGTGCCCGACCGGTCGCAACACGTGTACGGGAAGCAAGTTCCCGGGGAACGATCCGATCACAAACTTCATGGACTACACGGACGACTACTGCATGTTCCAGTTCACTTCGGGCCAGTCCACGAGGATGAACTCTGCGTTCGGTTTGTATCGCTAACGCCTGTACGCCAGGCGGGGGACGCCTCCGAGCCACTCCCCCGCCTGATTCTGCACTTGAGTCCGCCACTACGCGAACTTGTTCGTCACTCGAGGGGCGGCTTCGCCGTTGCGTAGAAGTAATCTTGGCACGGTGATCCGGGCGGGCAGTTGGGGTGCAAGACGTCCCCGAGGTTCTCTCGTCGGAAAACGGCCGCTGAGTGCCCGTACCCGAAATCGGCCGGTCGGTACTGTGGTTTTTGCGACCGGGCATGGCCGTCTACCCAAAGAATAACCGCATGACCCGCCCCACGACCGTGAACCCCAGGGAAATCGTTAGAGGGGGGGTCTAGGTACGCGTTACCCTCCAAGGTTGGCATACTGTACGACCAGTTGTTGATCCTTGCCGCAGTGGCAAAGAGTATTGTCGCAGCGGATTCCTCGACTTGGGACTCGTTGACCGGAACAGGCATCTCCTCGTAGTTCGGCGGCGGGTAGTCCGAGGGAGACAAGTACTGATAGTTATAGCCGTAACCAGTCAGGCCAAGCGCAGTGCGCAAGGTGTTGGAGAACAACGGGTCGTGTGGAATGTTTCGACTCCTGGTGTACGGGAAGAGCAGCCCTTCCTCCTCGCGCAACGTGCGCCCGTCATAGCTGCCCCACCAATAGTAGCTCTTTCCCGCCGCCGACGTCGCAACACGCACGATGGTGCCATCGAAGTCGGAGTTATAGAGCTGCCATGCGAGGCCGATCTGCCTTAGGTTTGACAAGGACTGTGTCTTCTTTGCGGCAATCTTGGCATTGGCAAAGACCGGGAAGAGGATCGCCGCTAGGATTGCGATGATCGCGATTACGACGAGAAGCTCGATGAGTGTAAATGCTCGTTTCATTCTATCGGTGCCTCCATGCCGCTGGCACAGAAAGTCGAAACGCCGTTTACACCGTATCGATCATGCCTGTGCTCGCAGGACTAGGATTCAGAGTTTTGGTCGGCATACGGACTCGACAGTTACGCCATCACCGTTGCGGCACAGCCCCGGGATCACACCGGACTTCCCCGACCCCGCCCCGTAGAAAACCGGGCGGATTGAAACTCTAGCACATCGTGTCAGAATGTCGCGCTGGCTCACGTGGCGGAGACCTTTGCTGCTGGGTTCCAACTTCGTTCGCCGCGCCGGGTTCGCCAGGGAGCGTCGTACCCTTGGTCCGGAAACTGGTGGAGCCTGGCTTGGTTCCGCGGACGTGCTTTTGCACCCACCGGTCGTTGCGCACCGCCTCGACACGCCAATACACTCGCACATTGCCTTTGCTGGTGCGCAATCCAAGACTCAGTTTCGAACCCCGCCGACCACTTTGCTCATGACAAAGTCGTCGCTTGTGCCATCGATGGTCTGGTGTACGCGCGGGTCTCGGTTGATGCTCTCGAAATAGTCCGGAAGCCGAACGGTCTGCCAGCCCTGCCTGTCGGTGACCATCGCCCCGTGGGCCGGAGTTACTCCGATTACTCCAACGCCGAAGCCCGTGCTCGAAGTCTCGCCCCAGAGGCCGGCTGACTGCCCCGTTGGGTTCGTATTGCGGCCAAAAACGCCGATCCCCGGAGTACTGAGCCCAACAGGCCCGGGCCAAGGAAGCGGCGAGGGCAATGATCAGGGATCACGGCGTCATTCCGTATCAGAGCGCCAGGGATTGCCCCATGATATTGGAGCCCCACGGCGCATCCCGGCCCAAGCGCGGAGAAACTCTGTGTCCTCATCGCGAGGAATCGTGTAGAAGCCATGTCTCGACGCGGCTATCTGCTCCGATGGGCTCAACCCCTCGGCGTCCCAAGGCCGTTTAGGAGCCACGCTCGACCAGAGAGACAAATGTGGACACAACGTCGCTCAGGCTCATCCCTTGGCCTTCGGCGAAGAAGGCACTAAACCGCTCAGTGTTCCCGACCATTCCGGCGAGCACCGCCGCCTGGACCTCGTGCTGCTCGCGGACCTCGCGCGGTACGTGGTAGCCGCTGGCGACGCGGTGCGCTTCAATTGCTCCGAACGCACGAACGGCATCGTCCACACGCCCCGACCGCGCGTGGTTGAAGGCGAGCGACCCGAGTACGGCACCCAAACTGCGTTGCTCTCCGAGACCATGAAGGACGGCCGCTGCGCCTTCGAGCAAGCGCCGCTCCACCGCGTCATCGCCCCGAGCCCCGGCCACCGCGGACAGGCCGAACTCCGTAAGTGCGACCCCGCGAACGTCGGCGATCTCCCCATAAATCGCCCGCGCTTCTGCGTAGAGCGCTTCTGCGTCGTCGAACCGCTTCTCGACCAACCGAACGTCGCCGAGGTTTGTCAGTGTGTCCGCCACGCCCCCACGCTCGCCCAGTTCGCGCCGCATCGCCAGGCTTGCCTCGTATTCCTCAACCGCATCGTCGAGCTCATTGAATTCGAACGCGATCCAGCCCAAGTTGTGATGCGAAAGCGCGATCATCGTGGTGTCTCCGGATTGGCGGTTCATATCGAGACACTGCCGGTAGTGCCCGCGTGCCGACTCGAGCTCGCCGAGCCACTGCTCGGCCAATGCGAGGTTGTTCAGTACCCGGGCCATGCCCGAGCGGTCGCCTAGTACTTCGTAAATTCGTAGCGCCTCAGAAAACCGTTCTACGGCCGCGGCGATGTTGCCAAACTGCGTTTCCAAGTTGCCGATGCTCGAGAGAAACGCCGCTTTACCCGAAACGTCCCCGATTTCGTCTGCGAGCGCGAGGCCCTGCTCGAAGAGGCTCCCCGCGAGCCCAGGGTCTCCCTTAAAGTTGGCGAGGACGCCCGCGCCGCGTACCGCCGCGATTCTGTCTGGCCCGGTCGTGGCGGACCGGTCGAGAGCCTGCGAGGCTCTCTCATAGCCCTCGGTGTAGTGCCCCCTGACGAGCCAGTAGCGCCAAATCCCAGCGACTATCGTGAGCGCGTAGGGTTCGCCCTGGTCAAGGGCGAGGCGGAGGTTGTCGTGTTCGCGATCGACCCTTGAGTACCATGCGAGCTGGTCTGGACCCGTGAACTCGAGCGCGGCACGGGTGACGAATTCGGCAAAGTGCTGGGCATGTCTGGCGCGCCAGTAGCCGGCTTCGCCCGCATCGACGAGCCGTTCTATCGCGTATTGACGGACGGTCTCGAGGATCGTGAATCGCACCGGTTCGGAGCTCCGATCTATCTGTAGCAGGCTCTTGTCGGCCAACGACGATAGGAGATCCAAAGCATCGGCGTCAAAGAGCGATTCCGCCGCCTCTAGGTCACATCCTCCCGAGAACACGCCGAAGCGGCGGAGCGTTGATTGCTCCGCCGGGTTGAGAAGGTCGTAGCTCCAATCGATCAGGGATCGCAGGGTCTGTTGCCTCGGGAGGGCCGTCCGGCTACCTCCCGTGAGCAACTGGAAGCGCTGGTCGAGTTTCGCGTGGATGCTCTCGAGGCTCAGCACGTTCGTGCGGGCCGCCGAGAGTTCGATGGCGAAAGGAATTCCGTCCAGCTGTCGGCAGATCGACCCAACAAGGGCCAGGTTCGATTCCGTCGGTTCGATCGCGCGACCCTGCCCTTGGGCTCGCGCAAGGAAGAGTGCGACCGCCTCGTAGCTTTCGGCATCTGCCCGCCCGAGGGTCTCGCCCGGATCGGGAAGACTGAGCGACGGCACCGTAAACACGCGCTCTCCGGGAACGCCGATCGCCTCTCGAGTTGTCGTCATCGCCCACACCCCTGGGCACTGTTCGAGAAGGCCAAGCACGAGCTGGGCGCACGCGTCGAGGAGGTGCTCGCAGTTGTCCAGGACGATCAGCACTTTCTTCGTGCGTAAGGCCGTTCCCAGCGACTCCGTCATGCTCTTTCCCGCTTCTTCGCGGACTCCCACGACCGCGGCGACCGCCGCTGGAACGAAGTCGCCGCTCATAACCGATGCGAGCTCGACGAACCAAACCCCGTCCTCAAATCGTTCGAGCACCCGCCTCGCGACGTGGATCGCGAGGCGGGTCTTGCCGCAGCCACCTGCTCCGGTAAGGCTGACGAGACGAGCTTCGTCGAGAACTCCCTCGAGCCTCGCGGACACCTCGGCACGACCGACGAAGGTCGTCAGCGACTCGGGGATGTTATGTCGTGGGGCGGAGCTGACTGAACGAAGCTCGGGAAAGTCGGTCGCTAGCCATGGATCGAGCAGTTGGTAGACGCGCTCGGGATCGGCAAGATCCTTTAGGGAGTGAAGACCCAGGTCAAGTAGATCGTGTCCCTCGAGGCCCTCCGCCGTCGCCTTCGAAACGAGGATCTGACCTCCGTGACCGATCGCGAGCAGCCGTGCGACCCGGTTCAGCGGTGGCCCGAAGTAGTCGTTTTGGCGAACCTCCGCTTCCCCCGTGTGGACGGCCATCCGCACGCGGATCGGTGTCTCCGGTGCCCAGGGCTCGCGCTCCAATTCCCGCATTGCGGCCGCCATGGCGTCGAGGGCGTCACTGGCTTCCACGAAGACCGCGCAAAAGGCGTCTCCGATTGTCTTGAAGACCCGCCCCCCCCCGCCCTCGATCGCCTCGCGGACGATCTCGTCGTGGCGCGCAAGGGCGGCGCGCATCGCTTCGGGCTGCTCATCCCAGAGTTTGGTGCTGCCTTCAATGTCAGTGAACGCGAAAGTGAACGTGCGTAAAACGACGGCAGAATGTGATTGCGTCACGCTCACAGAAACATCTTAGCCGCTGATCGTCGCCACTGAACACTGACTTTGGTCAGACCGTTGGCGTCACAAGTTGTCCCATTTCCGCCTCTGAATGCCTCCTGCGCTCCGCACGCGGCATCCTCGGTTCCCGCGCTGCTACTTCGGCGGATCGGCGTTCGGGCACCGGATCACATGGTCGGGGAAGTGGTCGTGCCGGGCGTGGCCCCGGAGCATGAACCTCACGTGGCCGTTGGCACAGACTTGGTTCGCATTCTGGTAGTGCCGGTCATACGTGATCCAGTCATCGTCTGGGCGGCACCTGCTGCCCACTGCACAAACGCCGCCTCGGCGGCCCAGGCTGGACGGCCTTGTCTTGGGCAGTGACGACGGCGGCCAGAGCCAGGAACCCGAGGCCCGATACGGTCAATGCCCACTTTCGCATGCTCCCGTTGTGGTGGTGCCGTAACGGCCCCAAGCCCTCACTCTAGCCAGGCTTGAGCGTTCCGGGTTCCTATGGCCGACCAGCCCCGCGCTCCGAGCGAGAAGAGGCCGCTGCCGCCCGTTGGCCCAGGGTTGCGGGCTTGCCATAAAGCTCAGGGTGAAGGTACGTGCCCTGGTTGGCCTCCGCCTTCATGGGCTCGGCCTCGATGCCGTGCTTTTGCACCCACCGGTCGTTGCGCACCGCCTCGACACGCCAATACACTCGTACATTGCCTTTGCTGGTGCGCAATCGAAAAACTCCGTTTCGAACCCCGCCGACCACTTTGCTCATGACAAAGTCGTCGCTTGTGTCATCGATGGTCAGGTGTACGCGTGGGTCTCGGTTGATGCTTTCGAAATAGTCCGGAAGCCGAACGGTCTGCCAGCCCTGCCGGTCTGTGACCGTCGTCCCGCTGTAGACGTTGAGCGCTTCCGGTCCTTCATGGCTGAAGTGCATCAGATAGTGGTTCTCGGGGTCGAGAGGATGATCGATCACGAAACTCTTGGTTCCGGTGGCCCCCGTCCGCCCTTCGCTGAAGACACCGAAGCCGGTCGCCGACAAACCGACTCCGTAGACGCCGATGCTCGTCCCGCTAGCCGGGGACGCGCCGAGGACTCCCACCCCGCTGCTCGTGCTCGAAGTTTCTCCCCAAACTCCGGCTGATTGGCCCGCTGGGTTCGTATTGCGGCCGAAAACGCCGGCACCGGAGGCCGTGATCGTGCTCCCGAACATGCCATGGAACGTTGAGCTCTGTCCGGAAACGCCGATCCCCGAAGAACTGAGCCCAGACACTCCGGCACCCGTCGTCGCTGTGCCTCTCACCCCCGATGCCGTTTTCGCAAACCCCTGCACGCCGTTGCCTTGCTCTGAATCGCCCTGTATCCCTGTGTGAAAAAACGAAGAGCCCTTGATCCCAACTCCCTGAATGGAGGATCCTAGCACCCCGACGCCTTGGGCGCCCGTGCCAACGACACCAGAGCCGGTAGGACTGTCCGATGAGCCGAAGACGCCAGCGCCTCCAATCGTGTTTTGGGTCGTGCGATGAAGCCCAACGACGCCGAACCCTTCGGTGGCACGGCTTTCCCCATGGACGCCCGTTCCCGCAGTCTGCGACGTCGCTGTCCCGCGGACTGCCTTGCCCCCAGGGCTCGCGACCGAGAACGACCCGCCGACCGTTGATCCCGAAGTCGAGAGGTTGTTCCCGACGACTGGGATCGTGACCGGACTGGCCTGCTGGACGAACACCTGCCCTGCGCGGAACGTGCCGGTGAGAGTCGCATGGCCGATCTGCGGGGTTCCTGGGGTTGTGTTCTGCAGGAAGACGTTGCCGATGACGGCCTGGACTCCCTGGTCTTGGGCAGTGACGACAGCGGCCAGAGCCAGAAGCCCGAGGCCCGATGCAAAGAGGGTGCGCTTTCGCATGCTCCTATTGTGCTTGCGCCCAGGCGGCTCTCAACACTAACTTTGGTCAGGTCTAAGTGTTCCGGTTCCCTACGGTCGCCGGGCCCTACGTTCCGAGCGGAAGGAGGCGGCCGCCGCCCGTTGGCCGAGGGTCGCCGGTTCGCCGTAGAGCTCGGGTCGGAGGTACGTCTCTCGGATCGCCTTTGGTTTCAGTAGTCGCCTGTTGCATTGTCGCCGCCGAGTCCAACGCGGCACGCTCCACTGCCCGACCTCTGGCCGAACGGCACCTGGTTGGCCACGGAGCGGTCAGGCGAGGGGCGAAGGTACGCCCGGGGCTGTGCCGCTCTGTGCCCGCCTCCGCAGAATCGCCGCTTCGACCAAGCCACGGAAGAGGGGATGGGGGCGGTTCGGACGCGACTTGAACTCCGGGTGCGCCTGGGTAGCGATGAAGAACGGATGGTCGGGTAGCTCGATCATTTCTACCAGCCGGTAGTCGGGCGAAACACCGGAGACGACCAGACCCTTATCGATCAGAAGCTCTCGAAAGTCGTTGTTCACTTCGTACCGATGGCGATGACGCTCCTCGATCCTTGTTTGGCCGTACAACCGGTGCCCGAGTGTGCCCGCGGTGACGTTGCAGGGGTAGGTACCGAGCCTCATCGTCCCGCCCTTGCGGGTGACCCCGATTTGGTCAGGCATTACGTCCACCACCGGATACGAGGGGTTCTGCTCAAACTCCGTGCTGTTTGCGCCTTCGAGGCCGCATATGTTTCTCGCGTACTCGATGACCGCCATTTGGAGCCCCAGGCAGATACCGAGGAACGGTATGCCCTGCTCTCGGATGTACCGCATCGCCCGTACCTTTCCTTCGACGCCACGCTCCCCAAAACCGGGCGCGACGATGACACCGTCTACGCCTGCGAGGTGCTGAGCGGGGTCTTCGGTCGACTCGAACACGTCGCTCTCGATCCATGTGATGCAGACGTGGGCATCGTTGGGGATGCCTGCGTGCACGAGTGCCTCTGCAATGGACTTGTAGGCGTCTCCGTTGCTGGTGTACTTTCCGACTACCGCGATTTGGGTCTCGTGCCGGGGTTGCTTGACCCGCTGCACGAGCTCGCTCCATTCTTCCGTGTCGTTCCGCTCGAACTCTAGGACGAGACCGGTGCAGACCTGCTCTCCCAGTCCCAGCCTCTCGTACAGAAGTGGCACCTCATAGATCGTGTCTGCGTTCAGGCTCTCGATCACGCGCTCTTCGTCGACGTCGCAAAAGTGGCTGATCTTCTCCTTTTGGTCGGGGGTCAGGGGCGACTCGCACCGGCAGACGAGGATGTCGGGAGCGATGCCGATCTGGCGCAGGCTCATCACACTGTGCTGGGTGGGCTTGGTTTTCACCTCTCCCCAGGGCCCGACCGAAGGGACGAGCGTGACATGGACGAAGAGCGTGTTTTCCCGGCCGTGCTCCTGGCGCATCTGACGAATCGCCTCTAGGAAAGGGAGGGACTCGATATCGCCCACCGTGCCGCCGATCTCTGCCAAGACGATGTCCGCCTCTTCCTGTGCCGCCAAGTCGGTGATCCCGGCCTTGATCGCGTTCGTGATATGGGGAATGACCTGGACGGTGGCCCCGAGATAGTCGCCTCGCCTTTCGGCCTCGATGACCCGCTGGTAGACCTTGCCCGCGGTGATGGACGAGCCCTGAGAGCACGAGACGTCCATGAACCGCTCGTAGTGGCCGAGGTCGAGGTCGGTCTCCGTCCCGTCATCGGTGACGAAGACCTCACCGTGCTGGTACGGGTTCATGGTGCCCGCGTCCACGTTGATATAGGGGTCGAGTTTCACCGGGGCGACCGTGAAACCTCGGTTCCTCAGCATGCGACCGAGCGAACTGGCGGTGATGCCCTTGCCGATCGAGCTCACTACGCCCCCTGTTACAAAAATGAACTTCGCCAAGATGTCCGCCCGACCCTGGGGCCGGGCCGTGCGAGGAGTCGCAAAAACGGCGGCTGGGGTCCCTCCGATTATACAAGCCAAGCCCTCGCCGCGCAAGGCGTCCCCCAGCATTCTTGCCCGTACCGGAGTGCTCAATCCTCGCTATGTGGGCGAGCAAGGTGCCGTAGAATGAGGCACGAATGGAGTTTGCGAGCATCGCCGAAGCCCTGGACGCACTACGCCAGGGAAGGATGGTCATCGTTGTGGACGATCCCGACCGGGAGAACGAAGGCGACCTCATCATGGCGGGCGAAAAGGTCACGCCGGAGCACATGAACTTCATGATCCGGTTTGGAAGAGGAGTTCCGTTCCTTGCCACCACCGGTGATCGGCTCGACCGCTTCGGGTTGCCGATGATGACGAAGCAGAACACCGCCCGTCTTGGGACTGCGATGGCGGAGACCGTGGACGCACGGGAAGGCACGACTACCGGAGTTTCGGCTGCGGATCGGGCCCGGACCGTCCAAGTGTTCTGCAATCCGAAGGCACTTCCGTCCGACCTCCTTCGACCCGGCCACATGCTTGTCCTGAGGGCCGAGCACGGCGGTGTTCTTCGTCGGGCCGGGCACACCGAGGCGGGGACCGATCTTTGTACTTTGGCTGGGCTCCAGCCTGTCGCGGCGGGGGTGGAGATCGTCGCCGACGATGGGACGATGATGCGCCTCGAAGGGCTCGCCAAGTACGCGGCCGAGCACGGACTGAAGGTCGTGACGATCGCCGACATCATCGAGTATCGGCGGCGGACCGAGCGCCTTGTCCAGCGCCGCGCGGGGCCGGTCGAATTCCCGACCCGGTACGGGATGTTCCAGCTCTACGCCTACGAAGGACCAGAGCCCCACCCCTACCTTGCGATAGTTAAGGGGGCGCCTTCGCCCGAGACGCCCGTGCTCGTCCGGGTTCACTCCAGTTGCTTGACCGGCGATATCCTGGGCTCGTTGCGCTGCGATTGCGGAGACCAGCTTGCTGCAGCACTCACCGCGATCGAAGAGGCAGGAACCGGAGTGGTGCTCTACATCGCGCAAGAAGGGAGAGGCATCGGCATCGTTAACAAGCTCCGCGCCTATGAGCTCCAAGACGATGGAATGGACACGGTCGAGGCGAACGAGGCCCTCGGCTTCAAAGCAGACCTGCGAGACTACGGCATCGGTGCGCAGGTGCTCGTGGATGTCGGAGTCAAGAAAATGCGGCTCATGACGAACAACCCGTCGAAAGTTGCAGGGCTCGGTGGTCACGGGTTGGAGATCGTGGAGCACGTACCGATTGTCACTTCGCCGACCGAGCACAACCAGCGCTACCTTGAGACCAAGAAGATCAAGCTCGGCCACCTCCTGCCCTAAGCTCTCGGCACCGGGCAGGTAACCTTCTACCACCGAGATAAGGCGGAACGGCGCAGGTCGGCGGATCCTCGGTAGCCCTCTCAGCAAGGGTACGAGGAGGCCGCAACCATGACATTAGTGATCGTAGGCGCCCAGTGGGGCGACGAAGCCAAGGGCAAGATCGTCGACTACGTCTCCGACAAGGCCGAGTATGTAGCTCGGTACAGCGGTGGCAACAACGCCGGCCACACCGTGGTCGCGAACGGCGTGGAGTTCAAGTTCCACCTCCTGCCGGCCGGGGTGCTCCACCCTCACTCTGTCTCGATCCTTGCCGCCGGGATGGTCGTGTGTCCGAGGAGCCTCGTCCGCGAGCTCGATGAAACGCTCGCCAAGCAGCCAGAGATTGGCAAAGTTGTGATCAGCCGGGGTGCCCACGTCGTGCTGCCTTATCACATGTCGCTGGACGCATTGGAGGAAGAAGCTCGCGGAGCGGACAAGATCGGTACCACCTCGCGAGGGATCGGGCCTGCCTATACCGACAAAGTGCAAAGGAGTGGAATCCGCATGGCGGAGTTCGTGGACGAAGACCTGTTCCGCTCGCGGCTCCAATCAGTCCTCGGTGCCAAGACGAGGCTGTTCGGCCTCTTTGGCAAGACCCCGCCGAGCTTCGACGAGGTCTTTGAGGAGTACCGGGGCTACGCCGACCGGCTTCGCCCCTATGTGGGCGACTCGGAGGCGATGCTCCAGGACGCGGTGGCCTCGGGCAAGCGCGTTCTGATGGAAGGCGCACAAGGCACGTTTCTCGACCTCGATCTCGGCACCTATCCGTTCGTGACCAGCTCGCACCCGGTGGCGGGAGGGGCTTGCATCGGCACGGGTATCGGCCCGCGCGACATTACGGGTGTGCTTGGGGTCTGCAAGGCGTACACCACGAGGGTAGGTACGGGCCCGTTCCCGACCGAGTTAGGGAACGACATCGGTGAACAGATTCGACGGCAGGGCCACGAGTTTGGAACGACCACGGGACGGCCCCGCCGATGCGGATGGCTTGACTTGGCCGCGCTTCGATTCTCGGCACGCGCCAACTCCTTCTCAGGCCTGGTGGTGACACGGCTCGACGTGCTTTCCGGGGTCGGCCCTCTCCAGGTGGCCACCCGGTACAGGCTCGATGGCAAGGATCTGCCAGGCGTTCCCATGTGCTCGCACGAATGGGCAAGGGTGGAGCCGGTCTATGAGACCCTCCCCGGTTGGGAAGGAGAGATGGGCTCCGCGCGAAAGCTCGAAGACCTCCCGGCCGAGACCCGGGACTACGTGCGGTTTATCGAGGATTGCTCCGGGGTTCCTGCAGCAATCCTCAGCATAGGGCCAGGCCGCGAACAGACGATCGTGTTGCGCCCCGACCTTGTCTGGGGCTAGTCGCCTGGCGTTCCGGCCGCCCCGCCTGAGGCAGCGTTCGAGTTGTCGCTCGGCCAGGGGTCGGCCAGCGCGACCTCGGCCTGCTTTTCGATCGAGTCTCCGCCAGCAAGCGCGCTAGCGACGGTGGAAAGCGTGTCTTGCCGCACGGTCGCCGCGTAGACGATGCTGCCGCCGTCGGAGACGCGGACGTGGATCATCGTAAAGTCGGGCCGGGCCTGGTTCACGGCGAGCGCCGCCTTAAGAGCGGTCGCCGGGTGGCCCTGGCCCTGGATTGCGCCCACTGTCACGTGGCAACTGGGCCCACGCGGGTCGTGCAAGGCGTCCACGAACCGCACATCGGTGTTTCCCGAGCTTGTAAGGCGTGAGAGCAGTGCCTGATCCAGAGCGATCCCGGCTGGCGAAGGGATTGATTCCTCCGGCTGTTGCGGGATGTCTTGCCCGGAAGTCTCGGGTCGCTCCTCCTCCTTCGGCGAGCTCAGGGCGACCGGTGGTGAGACTACGGGCTGGGTCTCCTTACCCGCATTCTTTCCCACATGGAACGCGCCGAAGACGAGTGCGACGGCGGCGATCGAGGTCACACCCAGCACGAGCCACGGGAACGGGGACTTGGTGGGGAGGCCGAGCCTCTCTACAGTCTCACTGTGGTCCTTCTCCGCAAGTCGCGACTTGATCCCTTCGACCTTGTCTCGGACGGTTGCCAAGCTCGGGTCGAGGTCGAGCGCCATCTCAAACCAGTTCAGAGCCTGGTCTTCCTCGCGCAGATCCATGTGGATTTCGCCCATGAGCTCGTAGAGCGCAGGATCGTTCGGGTGCTTCTTGAGCACGGCGGTACCGAACTGGCGGGCCTGCTCCAGTTCGCCCCGCATGCGCAATAGGTTCAGCGCCGCGTGGTCTCGGTTTGCTGCCACTTCGTCCCTTGGAGTGATCTCTTCGTTCACGTTGTCCCCGTGCTCCCAAAACCGGCCGCGCCCCTCTCGGACTCTGGGAGCACTGCGACCTCGATCCATTCCACCCGAGAGACCGGCGCGACGACAAGCTGAGCGATCCTGTCTCCGGCTTCTAGAGTAACGACGTCTGCTCCCAAGTTGATCAATAGGACCTTGATCTCGCCTCGGTAGTCGCTGTCGATGGTGCCCGGCGAGTTGACGAGCGTTACGCCCTGCTTGGTCGCTAGCCCGGAACGTGGCCTCACTTGTCCCTCGAACCCCGGGGGCAGCGCGATGCGGAGCCCGGTCGGGACGAGCGCGCGCTGAAGCGGCGCAAGCACGGCAGGCTCCGAAGCGCGCAAATCCATGCCTGCCGCCTCCGCGCTCTCGTACTGCGGGAGCGGGCACCCAGGATCTCGAACCACCTCGACGTGGACTGGACTCGCCATTGGGCACAATGATAGCCGGAATGCAGGGCGGGTGGACGCGGATCGGAGAGGTGTCGTGGCTCCTCGAGCACGGGGCAGAAGCACCGATCCCGGCAGAGCTGCTCGCCGTTCCCGGGGTCGTTGAGACGTGGCGGACGGCCTTCGGCACCGCGATTTCGACCGACCTGGCGAGCTTCGACCTGGCGTCTCTCGACAGCGTTCCGCGCTCGGAGGCCCTCGGTCGCTCCGGCCGGGTGCTTACAGTCCCGGTGGACTACTCCCGGGGAGAGGACCTTACCGAGGCCGCGCACGTCCTCGGGGTCGATCCTGACCAAGTGGTGGAATGCCACAGCGGCGCGGAGTACGTCTGCGTGTCGGTCGGCTTTGCCCCCGGCTTCGCATATCTCAGCCCCTTGGTAGAGCCACTGAGCAGGCTGAACCGCAGGCCCAGCCCAAGGCCTCGCGTGGAACCTGGCAAGGTAGCGGTGGCGCTAGGGAGCACAGGCGTCTATCCGAAAGGCACGCCAGGAGGCTGGTGGCTCCTGGGCCAGACTCCGGCGATTGTCTGCGACTGGCGGACGGGGTACTTCGGCATCGAGATCGGTGATACCGTCCGATTCCTGCCCATAAGTACCGAGGAGTTCGATCAAATGGTGGGGAAGCGTCTTTGCGACGTATAGACCTCAACGTAGACCTGGGCGAAGGGTGCCCGAACGACGACGCCCTCCTCGCGCTTGCCAGTAGCGCCAATGTTTGCGCGGGAGCCCATGCCGGTTCACCGGCGAGGACGCACAAGACTATCGCCTTGGCGCAGAGTCTAGGGGTCACGATCGGTGCCCATCCAGGATTTCCAGATCCAGGACAAATGGGGCGCTCTCCCTGGCCGCTTGTGCGACTGGAAGAGGCCGAGGCGTCGCTCAACGACCAACTAGATTCGATGATCGGGTTCGCTCGCTACCTCAAGCCTCACGGAGCTTTCTACAACCAGTCCGCTTCGGAAGCGGCTTGGTCGGAGCTCTTGGCTCGACTGGCTAGCCGTGGCGGATTCCCGCTCTATGGTCTGCCCGGGACTCTGCACGAACGGGCCGCCGAACGGGCGGACGTCCGGTTCGTCCCCGAGGGGTTCGCCGAGCGCGGCTACCTTGTCGATGGGCGGCTTGTGCCGAGAGGCGAGGCAGGGGCGACGATTGAAACGCCCCAGGCCGCTGCCCGGCAGGCGGTTTCGCTCGCCGCCCGCGTCGAGACGATCTGTGTACACGGCGATCGACCTGACTCGGTCGCCGTCCTCCACGCGGTCCGAGAGGCGGTGATCGAGGCCGGATACGAGGTGCGCCCGTGCGTCTGAGCGTGGTTTCGGCCTATGGTGAGGTCGCTCTCCAAGACCGGGGCCGATTCGGGTTTCGCCAGCAAGGCGTACCGCCCGCGGGGCCCTTCGATCGGTTCGCCGCGGAGTGCTGCGCCGCTCTTGTCGGTGACGCCTGTCCAGTGTTGGAGGTGGGAGGTTCCCTGGAGGCGGTGTGCGAGCAGCCGGGCACCCTGGCTTGGGCCGGTTGCGGCTCGGTGACCGTAGACGGAGAACGGCGTCGTCCGGGCCGCTGGCAGGTGAAGGCGGGCGAGCGGATCGAGGTTCACGGAGCAGCGCGGCTGTACCTAGCGGCCCTGGGAGGGTGGTCTGGGGATCCGGCATTGGGAAGCGTCTGCGGCTTCGTAGAAACCGCGCTCCGGGGCGCGGAGAGCCACCCGTTCGACGAGGTGGCGCTCGCCTGGTCCGGACATGAGCGGCCCAAGGAGGCTCGGATCGTGCCGTTGGTCTCGGGATGGGACGATGCGGAGCTGAGGGTCGGGCTCAGGTCGAGCCGTGCTGGGATTCGGCTCGAGGGAGCGAACCTTCGCGACCTGGAGGAGCGGCCTAGCGTGCCCGTAGTTCCAGGGTGCGTCCAGCTCGCGCCCAGCGGCGAGCTCCTAGTTATCGGCCCGGATGGGCCGGTCACCGGCGGGTATCGCCTCGTCGGTTGGCTCTGCCCGACCGATCTCGATCGTGTCGGCCAATGGAGGGCAGGCGATTCCGTTCTCTTGAAGAGGGCTACCGAGGCCGTGGCCCTGCAAGCTGCTGCCAAGGAACGCGAGGCGCGCTCAACTTTCCTCGCCGCGCTCCGAGTAGCCGCGAGGGCCTGACCGGGCCCTTTTTCCCAATCGGTCCCGGTTCCCGGAAGTCCGTTCGGGGCAAGGTTCCGCATGCTCGCGAAGTGTGTGCTGGGAGCCGTTGCATTCTCGGCCGTCGGAGTCGCAACTTGGAACTGGGCGATCCAGCCGGAAACGGAGCAAGTCCGGCGAGCGGTGCTCCCAAGTGACACAGATACGGCGGCGAAGCCCCCGATCGGAGATTTCCTGAGCAGGGTGGGAGCCAACGACGAGCGCCCTGAGTACTGCGCCGTTCGAGTTCAGCTTCCCTCGGCGGACGGGTCACTCGTGCCCGTCTGGGTGGACGTGCTCTCCGCGGAAGGCGAGGTCTTGGTCGGGGTCGTGTCGAACTGCGAGGAACCCTTGTGCGGCCGCAAGCTGGGCGACCCGATCCGTGTCCGAGCTTCCCAAATTGATGACTGGATGGTGATCGAGGGCGGCAAGCTGCAGGGCGCAATGAGCCTGACGGCGAACTAGACGCCTACCGGCTGGTCTTCCGGGTTGGGAAGCGTCTTCAAGACTTCAAGGGCGTCCAGCGGGTGTTCGACGAGCTCGTCCCGCTCGATCTTGCCGTCGCGAAACCTGATTTTTCGCTTACAGTGCTGGGCGATGTCCTCTTCGTGCGTGACGATGATGACAGTCTTGCCCGCTCGGTTGAACTCTTGGAAGAGAGCCATGATCTCCTCGGCCGTGCGCGAGTCAAGGTTTCCCGTCGGTTCGTCGCCAAGCAGGACGAGGGGATCGTTCACGATCGCTCTCGCGATCGCAACACGTTGTTGCTGGCCTCCGGAGAGCTCGTTCGGTTTGTGCTGGATGCGTTGACCCAGCCCCACCTTTTCGAGTGCTCCCTTGGCCTGCCCCGCTCGATCCTTGACCCCTGCATACATGAGCGGCAGCTCGACGTTTTTCAGCGCCGAAGTGCGGGGAAGGAGGTTGAAAGTCTGGAAGACAAAGCCGACATACCGGTTCCGGATCTCGGCGAGCTCATTGTCGCCCAGGAGCGAGATCTCCTTGCCGTTGAGCCACAGGTTGCCAGCGCTAGGCCGGTCGAGGCACCCGACCATGTTCATGAATGTGGACTTGCCCGAGCCGCTCGGCCCCATGATGGCGACAAACTCGCCAGGCATGATTTCGAGGTCTACCTGACGTAGGGCGCGCACAATCGTTGGCCCCATCACATAGTCTTTCGAGAGTCCGGTGACCCGGATGATGGGTTCGCTCATGGGGTTTCTTCTTCGCTTTCCTCGCCCGGGAGAGGCCGGCCGCTCGCCAGTCTGAACCGAACATCGCTGATCCAATAGTCGTATACGGCCTGTACTAGGTTGGATTCGGCCGTAACCAGGCTGAGGCGGGCCGTTAGTTCCTCGATCAGCTCGCCCGCGCCCAGGCGGCGTGCCTCTGTAGCCGCCTCATAATTCAAGAGCGCGGCGTCTCGTGCGATCCTCGAAGCCCGGATTCGCTCCGCGTTCTGAGACTGTTCCTTCCATGCCGATTCGATTTCAGCGATCGCGACCCGGACCGACTGGTCGTACGACTTTCTGCGCGACTCCAAGTCGAGCTTGGCACCGGTCACCCGCTCCTTACTGCGGCTCCCGTCATACAGCGGGAAGCTTGCCTCGAGCACAATGCCTGACCGGTCGAAGACGCTCTCGGAGAACGAGCGGTTGTACTGGGCGCTGAGGGAATAGCTGAAGCTGCCCGCTAGCCGCGCCGTGTCCACGGCTGCCTCGCTCGACTCGATTCCGATTCTCGCTGCCCGGAGGTCAGCGCGGTCTCTCAGGGCCTGCTCCGTGGCTTCTTCGAGGGTCGGCAGGCTCAGTTGCGGATCCTGTTCGCCCGGTCCGACGAGCTTGGGGATTTCCGGCTCGCTGTAGCCGATCACCGCCCAGAGGGAGGAGCGTGACGTCGAGACCTGGTTCTGGGCGGTGAGCTCGCCGACTTGCGCGTTGAGATAATCGGCCCTCGCCTGCAGGATGTCTTTCTTGGGGCCAGCTCCCACCTCTTCGCTCAGGATCGCCCGGTCGAGGATCTCTTTCGCACGCCGCACCCCGCTGGTCTGGACGATCAAGAGTTCTTGGGCCCTCAGCGCGTTGTAAAAGCTCAAATGGACGTTGAATAGAACGTTGCGCAGCGTGTCGAGCGCGGAGAACTCGGCTTGGTCTCGGACGAGTCCTGCGGAACGATAGTTGGTGGCCCGTGTGCCGTTATCGAGGATGAGCCATGACGCTGTGACCCCGGCCTCGGTCGCGTCGATCGTGGAACCGCCCCGGCCCAAACCCGTGAAGTTGTTCAGCCGCCCGTTCTCTTGCCGCACTGTTGGCGTAACGGTCGGAAGGAATGCGGCGTAGCTCGCCCTCTCTTGGGCGACGGCGGCACGATAGTTCAAGTAGGCGGCCTGGACGGTGCCATTGTTCGCCCGGGCACTGCGGAGCGCGTCCTCCAGGGTCAGGTCTGCCCATGCGGACGAAGCGGCCAAGATCGCGACGAGGGTGAGCGGTACCTTCCTCATGGTTTCGTTTCTGGACAGCGTCTCTGCCCGTCCGCTAGTCTTACCGAAAACGCGCGAGCCCAGTTGCGGCACCGGGCCTGTCGCCTGGTCGGATACACTCGCGCGATGGCATGGACGGCATCAGGCGGAGTTGGCCAGATCGAAGAACTTCTGGGCGGAGACGCTCTGTTGCGGCACGAGTGCATGACGATCGACCGCTCGCGGCTCCACCTTCCGGGCCCCGACTTTGTGGATCGCGTATATGCGGCCACTGACCGGTCTCCCAAGGTCCTTCGTAGCCTTCAGCAGTTGTTCGACCACGGTCGCCTCGGCGGCACGGGCTATCTTTCGATCCTTCCCGTGGATCAAGGCATCGAGCACAGCGCCGGTGCCAGCTTTGCCAAGAACCCAGACTACTTTGACCCCGAGTCGATCGTCGAGCTAGCGATCGAAGGAGGCTGCAACGCGGTGGCTTCGACGTTTGGTGTCCTCGGGGCGGTAGCGCGAAAGTACGCGCATAAGATCCCGTTCATGGTGAAGGTCAACCACAACGAGCTCCTGACGTATCCGAACAAGGCGGACCAGATCATGTTCGGTGCGATCGAACAGGCGTGGGACATGGGCGCAGTCGCGGTCGGCGCCACGGTCTACTTTGGCAGCGACGAGTCCTCACGCCAGATCGTCGAGGTTGCCGAGGCCTTCCACCATGCGCACGAGCTTGGGATGGCGACCGTGCTCTGGTGCTATCTCCGCAACTCGGGGTTCAAGAAGGACGGAACCGACTACCACACTTCTGCCGACCTCACGGGCCAGGCGAACCACCTCGGTGTTACGATCCAGGCCGACATCATCAAGCAGAAACTGCCCGAGTGCAACGGCGGCTTCAAGGCCCTCAATACTGGAGGGTCTTCGTACGGCAAACTCGACGAGCGGATCTACTCCGAACTGACTTCGGACAACCCGATCGACCTCACCCGCTATCAGGTCGCCAACTGTTTCATGGGACGGTCCGGGCTGATCAATTCGGGAGGGGCGAGCGGCAACAACGACCTTGCCGACGCCGTGACGACTGCCGTCGTGAACAAGCGAGCGGGCGGGACGGGCCTGATCAGCGGCAGGAAGGCCTTCCAAAGACCGCGAAAGGAGGGGATTGCCCTCCTTCACGCGATCCAGGACGTCTACCTCTGCGAAGAAGTGACGGTCGCCTAGCGGTCAGCCCTTCTGCCGGTTCATCGTCATGGTCTGGCCGGAGCCGGAGACTGTGACTTTGTCCGTGCCTTCCCAAGCGATCTTGCTCTCTGGGTTCTTGTTGATCTGGTCGAGCATCTGCTGCTTGCCCTGCTCCGCGTTCTGGTCTGCGAGAGCCTGCATCTGTGCAGGCAGTCCGTCGAACTTGAGGATCGCCGAATCTGCCTTGAGCGTCAGAGCGTCGCCCTTCAGAGCGTAGGTGCCGTTGATCGTGGCGGTCATCGAGGCCTTGACGCTCGGGATCGGGAGGTCGGACTGGACGACCATAGTCATCTTGTCGGGTGCGGCGAAGGTCATCGTGGTCTTCGCGCCCGACGGCATGTCCTTGAGACCGCTCACGTCCCAGGTTCCCACGAGGCTCGGGCCAGAGTTGCAGCCTGCCAGCGCGAGTGCGGCGGCGAGGGCGAGGGTGTATCGCATCGGGCATGATCATACCAGTGGGTCCGCCCGTTCCCCTATGGGCCCTGGCCAGCGTATCGGTACACTCAGGAGCGTGTCGAGGGAACGTGAGCGGGCCGGCTCTCGCGAGGATGCCAGAGCCCTCTCGGCGTCGGTCTCATCCACGCCTTCCGCCGCAGAGTCGCTCATTCGGAGCATTGATTCCGGCGTCGGCACGCTCCCCAAAGGCAGCCCTATGTCTCAAGAAAAGTTTGACCTGGATCTGATCGTTATTGGCGCGGGGCCGGGCGGCTATGTCGCCGCAATCCGTGCAGCCCAGCTCGGCGCAAAGGTCGCCATAGTCGAGAAGGAGTACCTCGGCGGCACCTGTCTCAACTGGGGGTGCATCCCGAGCAAGGCGATGATCGCCTCGGTCGAGCGCTACCAAGACGTGCTCCACGCCGGCGAGCTGGGCGTCAAGGTCGAGGGCAAGGTCGAATTGGACTTCGAGCAGTTCGGCGCCCGTCGCGACAAGATCGTCACAACGCTGCGCGGCGGCGTCGGCATGCTCATGAAGAAGAACAAGATTGAGCACATCGAGGGCTTTGCGAAGTTCGTGGACGCCCACACGATCGAAATCGAGAAGGACGGGAAGAAGGTCAAGAAGACGGCCAAGAACTTCATCCTGGCGATGGGCTCTGGCGTGATCTATCTGAAGGTTCCCGGCCTGGAGGGCGGCAGGAAGGAAGGCGTCTGGACGAGTGACGATGCGGTCACTGCCCCGTACGTCCCCGAACGAATGCTGATTCTGGGTGCTGGAGCGGTCGGTGTCGAGTTTGGCTACGTCTTCAACGGCCTGGGTTCGAAAGTGACCTTGGTCGAGATGATGCCGCGCGTGATTCCCATGTGCGACGAGGACCTTGGGAACGAGCTAGGCAAGCTCCTCACCAAGCAAGGCATCGACGTTCTCACCGGGGCCTCGCTAGAGGGCGCGAAGAAGACCAAGAAGGGTTGGCTGTGCACGGTCAAGCAAGGCGGTGAGACCAAGGATGTCGAAGTGGACGTCGTGCTCCTGGGTGTCGGTCGCAAGGCGATGACCGACGACATGAACTTGGAGAAGATCGGGATCAAGCTCCATCGCCGCGGGGTCGAGATCGTGGACGATTCGCTCGTCACCCACGTCCCGAACATCTATGCAATCGGAGACGTGACCGGGCGTATCCAATTGGCGCACGTCGCCTCGCACGAAGGCACCATCGCCGCCTCCAACATCGTCCGAGGCGAGAATCGCCAGGTGGACTATCGCGCGGTGCCCAACTGCGTGTACACCGTGCCCGAAGTCGCGACCGTCGGGCTCACCGAGGGAGAGGCCAAGGAGCAGGGCTATGAAGTTACTGTAGGCAAGTTCGCCTTCCGACCGTTGGGCAAGGCAATGGCCTCGGGACACCAGGACGGCTTCGTCAAGGTCGTCTGTGAGAAGAAGTACGGCGAGGTGCTCGGGGTGCACATGATTGGGTCGCACGTCACCGACATGATCCACGAGGGGGTCGCCGCGATCAAGCTCGAAGCGACGCTCGAGTCCATGACGGACATGATCCATGCCCATCCCACCATGTGTGAAGCGGTGCTCGAAGCCTTCGAGGACGCCCACGGTATGGCAATCCACAAATAGGGCTCGTCGCTAGGGGCACGCGGTCGGCGTTTTGTGACATGGTTGCCGCCCCTGGGTTGAGGGAAGCTGGGATGGAGTTGCGCTGGGTCTGGACGGTGATGGGGCTGGGATCGGTAGGCGTCGGCATTGTCGGCGCGTTCGTCCCCGTGCTCCCGACTACGGTCTTCCTCATCGTCGGACTCTGGTGCTTCAGCAAGGGTAGCAGCCGTCTCGAGGAATGGCTTCTCAACCATAAGGTGTACGGCGATACGCTCCAACGGTGGCGCTTGACGAAGGCGATCACGCTGAAAGGGAAGTATTGTGCGGTCGGCGCGATGTCGGCATCGGTGCTCGCGTCGGCGTGGCTGACGAGGGGTCAGCCCGCGGCATGGATCTCAGTCCTTGTGCTGGGTGCGGCGGGCGCTGCGTATGTCCTCAGTCGACCGACCGACGACGGGCGTGCCCTCTCTCACGGCGACCCGGTCGCTTAGCTGGGCTCAAGGCCGCGTAGGGGCCGTGAGCACCATTTCGTCGCTTCAGCGTCCACGAACCGCCAGCGCGTGTGTTCGCCTCGCCCTTGCGACAGGCCGACGCGCACTCCCTGGAGGATCTGCCCTGGCGGAGTGCCGGGTTCGAGCCTGACCTCAGACGCTTCGTCGAGTAGGTCGAGGCCGTAGTACCTGGAGTCGATGTCCAGTCCTTGGGCGACCCGTCCCGGGCCAGCCAGCAGCTCGCGGTCGTTCTTGGCCTTGGGCCGTCGTGACCGGATGCGCTCCGTTCCTTCGATCGGGGCGGCCGCGCGGATGAGGATGGCTGCGGCCCTGCCCTCGGGACGGGCGACCACGTTGAGCATCTAGTGATTCCCATAGGTGAAGTAGACGAACGCGCGACCGGGCGGCCCGAACATCACCCGCGTCCGTGGGGTCTCGCCGCGCCAGGCGTGGCTACCAGCGTCGTCCTCGCCTCCGTAGGCCTCAGTCTCGACAATGCGGACGAGGCAGTCTGGCGTCCGGACATGCCAGCCCAGAAGGAGCGGGGCACACGCCTCGACCGGCAGGGAGTTCAGGGCCTGGCTTTGCAAAATAGTAGACATATGAACGCTATTTCGTGCGATAATAGCAGACAATTATGGCCCAGGTGCTCTATGTCTGCTTGGAAGGATTCTACACGGCTGTCGTCCGTCCGCTCGACCGCCCGCACGTCGTGCACGCCGATGGGGCGGTGCTCGAGGCGTGCCCTCTGGCACGGGAGCGCGGGATCGCTGCTGGTGCGTCGTTGGCCGAGGCGCGAGCGGTCTTGCGGGAGGAGGGGGCGTATTCCGAGCTCGACCCTGAAGTCTGCGAGCCGCACCGTGACCGTTGGCTCGACCGGCTGCTGCCCTACAGCACCAGGGTAATGCCGGGCCTGCCGCACGAGGCATGGGTGGACATGGCGGGGCATCCCGACCCTTACACTGCTGCAGAAGGAGCGCTCCGGTCTGTGGCAGAGGAGGTGCCTTGCGGCCTGGTCGCTGGCACCGCGCCGTGCCGATGGGTTGCGGAACTGGCAGTGTCGCGGCTCGACCTGGCTCCTCTTCGCTGGGGAGTGCCCGTGCTCGAACCGGTGACGGACGTGCGGTCGTTCCTGGCCCGCCTTCCGGTCGCGCTGCTGCGTCCGGTCAGTCCCCAGATCCGCGCCCGTCTCGTAGCCCTTGGCCACCGCACGATCGGTCACGTTGCCGAGGTGCCCTTGGCTGTGTTGCGGACGCAGTTCGGGGACTCCGCCGCGTTGGTTTCGTCTGCGTCCCAGGGGACATGGCCCGATCCGGTGGTGCCGACCTATCCAGGGACGAGCGCGGAGGAGCGTTGGAACGCCCTCGTCCCGATCGAGTGCTCGCTCGAACTGTCCGAGGTGCTGGGCGTGCTGGCGCTCAAGCTGTCCTGTACGCTCCATGCGACAGAGAGAACCGCCGAGGAGGTCATGCTCGTGTTCGAGTCGGAAGAGGGAAGGTGCGTCACCTGTCGCAGGCGCATGACGAAGTCGGCCGCTTCGGCTGAGGGGATGATGGTTGCGTTGCACGCCGAGTGGCAGAAGGCTCGTCTCGACTTCCCGCCTTCGGCAGTCCGAGTGGCAGCCCTCGGCCTACGGCCCATCGAGTCGGGCCAAGAGGGCTTGTGGCGCTCTCGCTCGTCGGTGAAGTCTGCCCTGGGAACAGTGCGGGCTGCGTTCGGCGACGGTGCGGTCAAGATGGCGAGCGAGGTGCCCCTCCCTCGCCACCGACGTGTGATCTCTGCGTGGCACGATGCGAACGGATGGCGTTGAGGTTCTCGCGCGCTGGCGCGAGTCGGGCGAGTGGTGGGCAGGCGCTCCGGCTGCCGAGGTGGCAAGGTGGCGCGACCGTAAAGGCGTCGTACGAGAGGCACGTCGAGAGTTAGCGCCCTGTGCCATCGCCAGCGGACAACGTTCGATGGATCCCACCCAGATCGAGGAGCCTGCCCTCAGGCCGCGCAAGACCCGAGACGAGAAGGTCGCGCAGGCCTGCGGGCTGATTGTGGAGGGCTCGCCCCGAGTGTCCAGGCTGGAGGGCGGCAGTGCATGGTTCCACGTCCTAAGCGGTTACTCGTTCGGGCGCAGTGTCCTTCTCGCACGGGAAGTACCGCGCCGGGCGGCGTCGTTGGGCGTCTCTACCGTTCTGCTCGCCGACCGTTTCTCCCTCACCGGCGCGATGGAGTGGGCGCGGGAGTGCCGCGCATTCGGGATCAAGCCACTGATCGGGGCGACGTTCGAGATGGACTCAGGGGGCGAGGTCGTCCTCGTCGCCCGGGACAAACGAGGGTATGTCTCGCTCTCCGCGTTGGTCACCGAGTGCCACTTGGGCGAGCCACGGCTGTTCCCCTTGTGCACCCTCGACCGTCTGCGGTCGCACTCGCGCGGGCTGTTGTGCCTCACCGGAGGGCACCGCGGCCGCCTCGACCGCCTGCTGGTCTCCCGCCGATGGGAGGAGGCGGCGGAGTGGGTTGACCAATTGGTGGATACCTATGGCCGGCAGTCGGTGTTCATCGAGGTAGAGCGGAGCTATTGCCCCTGGGGCGTCCAGCTGGAGGCACGCCTGGAGGAGTTGGCGGGTGCGAAGAGCCTTTCCCTCGTGGCAGGGGGGCCGCTCACCCACGCCTCTCCCGAGGACTTCCCGGCCCAGGACGTCGCGGTGTGCGCCGAGACTCTGTGCACTGTGGACGAGGTGGTCGGCCGCAAGCCTCAGCGACACCCGTCCCAGCCCCAGGTGCCGCCGTGTCCAGCCCGGTCGCTCAATGCCGAGCAGTGGCTCCGAAACCCAGCCGAGACCCGATTGCTCTACAGCGACCGTACGGACTGGCTCGAAGCGAGGGCGCGGGTCGCGGAGATGTGCGACGACGACGTCCTCCCCTGTCGGACCCGGTTGCCCCAAGTGCACTCGGACGCGTCCGCAGTCCTGCGCGAGGTGACCATGGCAGGGGCGGAGAGGCTGCACCATAAGGTGGACACACGCCTCCGGAAGCGCCTCGGCCATGAGCTTGAGCGGATATGCAGGCTGGGATTCGCCGACCACTTCCTGGCGATCTGGGACGCGTGCGAATGGGCACGCGGGGAAGGGATCCACTTCAGCGGGCGAGGGTCGGTCGTGGACTCCGCCGTCGCCTATTGCCTGGGCTTGAGCAGGATTGACGCTATGGCGCACGATCTCCACTTCGACCGCTTTCTGCCGGAGGACGGGAGCAAGCGACCGGACATTGATGTTGACTTTGAGGCCGCTCGGCGAGACGACGTCCGTGCCTATTTCACCCAGAAGTATGGGAAGGAGCGGGTCGCGACCGTCGCCGCAGTCGGTGCCTACAACACGCGCGGCATCGTGCGCGAGGTGGGGAAAGCGCTTGGCCTCAGCCCTAGGGCGCTGGGGTTTATTGCCAAGCGAATGCACGGCGGCGTCGCCCCGGAGGAGATCGAGAGCGCGCTGGAGCGAAGGCCCGAGCTCGCCGGCAGCGGGATTGACAAGAACCGCCTCTACTGGCTCTTTCTTCTCGCGCGACGCCTCGCCGACGTGCCGAGGAACATGAGGGCGCACTCCTCAGGCATCGTCGTCAGCGACCGCCCGATCCACGAGACCGTTCCCGTGCAGTGGTCCGCAGCCGAAGAGGGGGAGGAGCACCTCCGCATCATCCAGTGGGACAAGCGAAGCGCTAAGTATTGCTTCGATAAGTTCGACATCCTCTGCCTCCGCGGGCAGGACGTGCTGTCCGGGACTGAACGGCGTGTCCGTAGCGCCGACCAAGGCTTTGACGCCCAGGCTCTGGGCACCGACGATGACGAAGGCTACCGCGCCATGCGTTCTGGCGAGCTGGTGGGCATACCGCAGTCCGCCAGCCCTGCCATGCGCCAGGCACACATGAGGATCCGAACCGCCGACCTGCACGACGCCAGCCTGGTCCAGGCAGGGATACGGCCCGGTGTGGGCGGTGCGGTCAAGATCAACGAGTTGATCGCCCGCCGACGCGGGCTCAAACCCTACAGCTTCGAGCACCCAGAGCTGGAGCGGATCCTGGGGCACACCTACGGCATCATCGTCTTCCAGGAGCAAGTGGACCAGTTGCTCCAAACTTTCGCGGGGTACTCGAGCGGCGAGGCGGAGGACACCCGGGAGGACATCCACAAGCGCAGGCACGAGGGCTACGGCTATTCGCTTCGGGACCAAGTGATTGCGAGGGTGGTCGGAAACGGGTTCAGCCAGTCGATCGCCGAGCACGTCTTCGAGCTGGTCGCCGGCTTCAACGGGTATGGGTTCGCCCAGGGACACGCCCTGGCCTTCGCCGAAATCTCTCTGCGCTCGATCCACTGCCAGCAGAACTATCCGGCCGAGTTCTTCGCCTCGCTCCTGGATGCCCAGCCCGCCGGCTATTACGGCCCGTGCACCCTGGTGAACGAAGCCCGCTCCCGTGGTGTGGGCGTCCTGCCGGTGGACGTCGAGAAGAGCACGCTCAACCACGATGTCGAGGATGCGGTCTCGGCGATGGAGCCGCGGCTCGTGGTGCCTCATTCCGCGATCCGCCTCGCGCTGGGGAACGTGAAGGGGCTTTCGCGCGGGTGCCAGGAACGCATCGTGTCAGAGCGTGGCGAAGGGTACGGCTCGGTGTTCGGGTTCGTCCATCGGGTACGGCCAGCTCGGGACGAAATGGAGTCCCTCGTACTCTGCGGAGCACTCGACTCGCTCCATCCCCACCGCCGCGACCTGCTCTGGTCGATCCCCGCGCTGCTGGCCGCAGCGGAGAGCACTGAAGCCTCGTTATGGTGCGAGGATGCGCACCCGGTTCGCATTGCGTGCGGCATGGAGGACTTCGACCCCATGGAGCGGGCGCTCTACGAGCGTGCCCTCCTCGGGCTTGACGTAGAGTGCCACCTCGTGCATTGGGAGCGGGCCCGGCTGGAGAAAAAGGAGTGTGTCACCGCCCAACAGGCGCGGCGACTGCCAGACCGTACCAAGGCGGTCGTGGTGGGGAACCCGATCCGGCTTCGGTTCCCCCCAACACCAAGCGGTAGGCGGGTGGTCTTCTTCGACCTGGAGGACGAGACTGGGCTGTTGAACGTGACCTGCTTCGACGACACCTACCGTCGGGACGGGCACGCGATCGTGTGCTCGCCGTACGTCACGGTGGTGGGGCACGCCCAATGGCGCGACGGCCATACGGCGTTCTTGGCCAAGCGGGTCTTCCCTTATCGTCCCTTGATCGCACGAGCGACCGGTGCAGACGACCTGCCACTCGAGACCGCCGACTTCTTGGCCCGGTGAGAAAAACGGGTGCGAAAGGCCCGGGCGGCTTGTCGTTCCGATCGCACCACGGTAGGGTTTCCGCACCGATGCCCTCCTTGATCCAGGTTCCCTTACCGGGGTTGCAGGCAAGGATGCCGGCCGAAGCTGCGTCCCGGTTCCACAGTACGTTTGGCCGTCCACCCAGTCTGATCGCCTGGGCTCCGGGCCGCGTAAACCTCATCGGGGAGCACACCGACTACAACGACGGCCTCGTCTTTCCCGCTGCGATCAATGCCGGCACCTGGGTGCTGGCCGCTCCGGCCGAAGGCGGGAGCCGGATCGTCTCGATGGAAGAGGGCGATGCCTTGCCGTTCTCTTCCCGAACCGTCGAACCCGGCATGGCGGAAGGGTGGGTGAGGTACGTCGCTGGAGTAGCCTGGGCACTAGGCGGGGTACCCGAGGTGGACGCGCTGACTGGAACCGACCTCCCGATCGGCTCGGGCCTGAGCAGCAGTGCTGCACTCGAGACTGCGTTTGCCCGGTTATGGGACCTGATGGACGGCGGCGCCCGTAGCGCAATGCAGATCGCATTGGCCTGCCAGCAGGCAGAGCACCATATGGTGGGAGTCCAGTGCGGGGTCATGGACCAGCTCGCCTCCAGCCTCGGAAAGGAGGGCCATGCCCTCTTCATTGATATCCAGAGCCTGGAGGTCGAGCCCGTTCCCCTGCCGCCGAGCCTCTCGATAGCGATCTGCGACACAGGGATGCCCCGCACCCTGGCTGGATCGGTCTACAACGAGCGAAGGAAGGAGTGTGAGGCGGCTTGCGCCGCGCTGGGGGTCAAAACCCTGCGCGAGGCTGAAGCCAACATGACAAACCTCGGCGGCCTAGAACAATTACTGGGACTAAGGACGTCCCATGTGTTGGCGGAGATCGCTCGGTGCCGGGAGTTGGCAGCGGCGCTCAGGAATCTAGATCGGGAGAGGGTGGGGAGTCTGATGCGCGACAGCCATCTGTCGTTGCGGAACAACTACGCTGTCAGTACAGTCGAATTGGATGGGATGGCAAGAGCAGCGCAAGAGTCCGCCGGATGCTGGGGGGCCCGCATGACCGGGGCAGGCTTGGGCGGAGCGTGTGTGGCACTTGTCGAGAACAATCGCGTAGAAACGTTTAGTGAAGAAGCATTGCACCAGTATCGAGAGTACACGGGGAGACGGGCCGGTTCGATCCGGATCGTCACTGCCTCGAACGGCGCAATCGCAGGGCCATGGAAGGTCCCCGACAACCCAACGGGTATTGCCAGTAAAAATACTGGGTCATAAATCCTGGGAGTACATGGAATGAAGACCACAGGCGGCACTCAGTCCAAGCGAGGGAAGGGTTACATGGCAATGCCAGGAACGAACAGACAAGTAGAATCCAGCAGGGGGGTCAGGCTTACGCCGACCGAGGTCAAGGTCTTGAGCCTCATCGCTCAGGGCCACAGCAGTCAGGAGGCGGCTGACCGCATGGTCGTATCCAAGCGGACAGTGGACTTCCACCTGGCGAACATTTATCAGAAGTTGCAGGTCAACAACCGCGTGCAGGCCCTTCGTGCCGCCACGAGGCTGGGACTGATTCCCTTCGAGCCGTTCTTCGGCCAGGGCATCCAGGACTAGCGAGTCGAGATAGAGCAGGGACGGCCCATCGCGGGAGCGACGGGCCGTTCTCTTGTTTGACCGGGGTGTAATCAGGCCGCGATGCTCGGTCAAGCCCTGGACTGGCTCTACCCTCCCCGGTGCGGGCTGTGCGGGAGGATCGGCGAGCCTCCGATCTGTGCCGAGTGCATGGCCGATATGCCGTCGTGCGGGGCGCTCGCGACGGATGTGCCGCTCCTCGATCGAACATGGGTCCGATTCGAGTACTCCGCCCGTGCCGCCCAAGCCGTACGGAGGCTGAAGTTCGACCGCGTGACGAGCCTCGGCCCGACATTGTCCGAAATGCTGCTCTCCCAAGTTCGCGGCGTGCTGGAAGACTTCGACGCCGTGGTACCTGTGCCCATACACATGCTGCGCCGAATCGAGCGCGGGTTCAATCAGGCGGAAACGCTGACGAAGTCATGGCCGTGCATCGTCGAGCCCGCTCTGCTCAGGAGGATCAAGCGTACGAGGCCCCAAGTCGGCTTGTCCCAGGCCGAGCGACTTACCAACCTGGAAGGAGCCTTCCAGGCCGGCGAAGTCGAAGGCATGCGAATCCTGCTTGTGGACGACGTGATTACGTCAGGTGCGACGATGACTGCCTGTGCCGATGCCCTGCTCCAGTCACGAGCCAAGACCGTGTCCGCCGCCGCTTTATGCGGGGAACCAATGCATCACTAGCGGGTGCCTTCGGGAACGAGCAAGCCGTAACCAGGCCCGGCGGAGCGACGGTAAATGACCTCGGCTTTCGCGGTGTGCTCGTCGATGAAGACGAAGAAGTCCCGACCGAGAAGTTCCATCTGCAAGGCAGCCTCATCGACCGACATGGGTTTGATCAGATAGCTCTTGGTCTCGTTCACCTCGTGCGGATCCTCCTCGTGGTGCTCGACCTCCTGCAGACCGAGCGGCACGTTCTCGCCACGTTTCCGGTGCGACTGGATGATCCGTGTCCTGAGCCGGCGGAGCCTCCGCTCGAGCTTGTCCACGACCGCGTCCACCGCGGCGCGTACCGACTCGTCCTCCTCGTCACCACGCAGGTGATAACCGTCGGCGTGAACCGTGACGTCCAGGCGGTGGAAGGACTTCTCCTCTCGGTAGACGATCTCGACGCTGTTCGCAGAGTGGAAGTACCGGCTCAGCTTTTCGAGCTTCTTCACCGCGTACTCCCGGTCGCGTTCTGTGAGTTGTCCCTGCGTGTTCCTGACGATGACTTGCATAGCGTGTCTAGACGTGGGTTCGTGCGATCGTTGCGACGGCCATACAGGCAATGCCTTCGCCCCGGCCGATGGAACCCATCTGCTCGTTGGTCGTGGCTTTGAGGCCGATTTGGGACGGATCGAGGCCGAGGCACTCCGCTATCGCCGCTCGCATCGCAACCCGGTACGGAGCAAGCTTCGGAGACTCTGCGATCACGGTCACGTCGGTACTTACAATATACCAACCGTCTGCCGCAATCAACTGCCTGGCCGCGGCGAGAAACTGGCCCGACCGCGCGTTACTCCATCGCGGGTCGGTGTCCGGGAAGTGCTCGCCGATATCGCCCATGGCCGCTGCGCCAAGAATCGCGTCCGTGATTGCGTGAAGGACTGCGTCGGCGTCGGAATGGCCCGCCAATCCTCTGCCCGGAACTTTAATGCCCCCGAGCCAAAGAGGCCGCTTGGGATCGTCGGAGAAGCGGTGTGAGTCGTACCCGATCCCTACCCGGGTCTCCGACAAGGAGTGCAAGTCTTCGGCGAACGTGATCTTCTTGTTCACAGGGTCTCCTTCCACGGGGATCGCATGGATCCCGATCGCCTCCAGCATGGCTGCTTCGTCGGTCGCCTCGCCGGAGGCGACGGCCTGTCGTAGATCGTCGAGCATCGCACCTTGGGGCGTCTGGGCAAGGAGGACAGAGTCACGGTCAACGAAGGAAGTACCTCGCGCCGTCCTCATTCGGACGGTGTCTACGGCAGGGACAACGGGATAGGCAGCTCGGTTCGACTCGACCCCGGCCGCGACCCGGGCCACGACGTCGGAAGGGCAGAAAGGGCGGGCCGCATCGTGGATGAGAACGGCGTCAAATCCAGCCGGCAAGGCCCCGATTCCCTTCGCAAGGCTCTGAGTCCGTGTCTCTCCTCCGGCAACGATGAACGCAGCACCGGGAGCCAGCGCGGCAAACCTAGGTTCAGAGCCCGCCGGCACCACCAATCCGACCGCTTCTACGGGGGGAGCTGACAAGGCACGCCAAGATCGGAGCCATACAGGTTCGCCGCCGATCGTTTTCCACAATTTGTCCCCACCGAAGCGGGTTCCCGTGCCGGCAGCGAGGACGATACCGCAAAACTTCAAAGCGGCTTGCCCGGCCGCCCTTGAGGCTTGCGTTTGGAATCGCTCTGGGCTTCTTCGGCCTCAGGGTCGTCGATCTCGGCGAAGATCATTTTTCCGCGTTCGGTCTGGATGACCTGCGAGACCCAAACCGGGCGCGTCTCGCCGATGTACTCCCGAGCCCCTGGGACAACGACCATCGTTCCGTCGTCGAGATAGCCGATGCCTTGCCCCGCCTGGTTGCCCTCCCGGACGATCAGGAGCTCCAAGGTCTCTCCGGGAAGTACGTTGGGCCGAACCGCTAACGCCAGGTCATTGATGTTCAGCACCCTGACGTTTTGGATCGAGGCAACTCGGTTCAGGTTGTAATCGTTGCTGACTAGATCGGCACCGAGCGACTTGGCGAGCCGGACGAGCCGTTCGTCGACAGGATCCTTCTGGTCCCCGGCGAACCGGTCGTGCTCCCCGACCTTGACCGGGAAGTCCGATTGGAGGTGGCGCAACATATCGAGACCGCGTCGCCCTCGCTGCCTGCGAAGCGAGTCGCTGGAATCCGCTATGAACTGGAGTTCGCGAAGAACAAAGTTTGCGACGTAGAACTCGCCCTCGATAAAGCCGGTTCGGGCAAGTTCATAGAGGCGACCATCGATCAGCACGTTGGTGTCAATGACCTTGATGCCGGACTTCTTCGCTCGCGGGCCACCGGACTGCCACGGCAGCACGTCCCCCATCGAACGAAGCGCGAACACCCCGAGCGATGCCAGGCCGATCGCGATCGCCAGAGTGATCAGGCTCGACCATGGTTGGCCCAGGTTGCCGACGGCGAGCATGAACGGCAGCGAGCCGATCAGACCGAGCACTGCGCCGAGGAAGAAGTTCACCTTGTCGCCTGTGTCGGTCGCCTCCCACTTGCTGGAAAAGCGCTCTGAAATGCGAAGGAACGCCTGGCCTATCGCAACGCCGAGAATGACTCCGAGCAACGCCAAGGCGGCCATGGTCACCGGCCCCTTGTCGAGGTTATATGGTTCCTGCTCGGGAGTTGCTCCGCCTGAAGGCCTCTGTTCGACCTCCTTCAGGCGAAACAAGGCGAATGTCTTGACCTTCTCGTCATAGACGGCGGTAGGAAGGAACTTGCCCGGTTCGAGCAATGCCAATGGGCGAAGGTCGGGTGAGTTCTCCGCCGCCACGCGCGAGATCCTCACTGGTGGCGTCGCCTTGCCGCCCGAGTAATGTTCCGAGACACTGTCGAACGTCTCCAGCCCGGCAGAGATGTTTCGGGCCAGCTCCTCAGCGATGCTTTGACGCTGGGCGAGGCTCTTTCCAGGATCATTGATCACGATCCGGTCGAAGACAAGAGTGTCGGAGTTGGGGAGCTCGGCGGACTCGGCTCGAGAGCCGGATGCCCGTGCCACGAACCGGTAGAGCGAGTCGAGTACGGGAGGCAACACGAAGACCGCCGCCAGGACTCCAGCCAGGGCGGCCGTCACCAGGAATCGCTTTTGCACTCTCGGAGCCATCGCGCAGTACCTTAAGAACCCTACTGTATCGGACGCTCGCGAAGTTGCGAACGTGCCAATTGGCTTAGATTCCCTCTTTTCCGGCCCGGAAGGCCCGGGCCGAACGGCACGGCATGGGGCTTTGCGGGGCGGGGAGCTTGACACCAAGGGCGGCTGGCCCGCACACTATCCGCGCGTGGGCAAAACGCTCGTCATCGTCGAATCTCCTGCTAAGGCACGGACCATTTCTGGCTTCCTGGGGCCTGGCTATGAGGTCGTCGCGAGTTACGGCCACGTCCGCGACCTGCCCGAGAAGGTCTCCGACCTTCCCGAGGAAGTCCGCAAGAAGCGCTGGGCTCAACTCGGGGTGGATGTCGACGGCGAGTACGAGCCGTACTATGTCGTTCCTTCGGACAAGTCGTCGCGCGTCGCCCAGCTGAGGAAGGACGCCAAAGGTGCCTCGACCCTCTTGCTCGCGACAGACGAAGACCGCGAGGGCGAAAGTATAAGCTGGCACGTGCTCGAATTGATCAAGCCTTCGAAGTCGGTGGAGGTGAAACGCGTCGTGTTCCACGAGGTGACCCCCGAGGCTATCGAGGCCGCGGTCGCGTCACCTCGAGAGCTTGACCTGGCCCTCGTCAAGGCCCAGGAGGTGCGCCGTATCCTGGACCGGCTCTATGGCTATACGCTCTCGCCGCTCCTGTGGCGCAAAGTGGCGAGGGGCCTCAGCGCCGGCAGGGTCCAGAGCGTCGCGGTCCGGCTGATCGTAGAACGCGAGCGTGAACGGAGCCGCTTCCGGGAGGCACTGTACTTCGACCTCTCCGCCAAGCTCCCGTTCCCTCACGGCAGCTTGGAGGCCGCGCTTTCCAAGATTGACGGACAAGCCGTCGCCGATGGTCAAGACTTCAACCTAGAGGGCGAGTGCACGGCGCCACAAAAGGTTTGGCTCACGGAGTCGCAGGCGGCGGGAATGGCCCAGCGGCTGGACGGGACCGAGGGTTGGACGTGTACGGCCAACGAGACCAAGCCCGGCACGCAAAAACCGCCTCCACCCTTTATGACGTCGTCGCTCCAGCAGGAGGGAGTACGCAAGCTGCGGATGAAGGCTCGGCAGATCATGCAGATCGCGCAGCAGCTCTACGAGGGCATTGACTTGGACGGGCAACGGGTCGGCCTCATCACGTACATGAGGACGGACAGCCTCACGCTCAGTGAGCGGACGCTGAAGGAGGCCCGGGAAGTAATCGGCTCGCAGTACGGCGCCGATTACCTCCCGAGCCAGCCGGTCCGATACAAGAGCAAGGCGAAGAACGCCCAAGAGGCACACGAGGCGATTCGGCCGACCGAGCTCGCCCGCACTCCGGCCTCTCTTGCCGCTCACATGAGCAAGGAACAACTCGCCCTCTACGACCTCATCTGGAAGCGAACGCTGGCGTGCCAAATGGTGGAAGCCCGCTTGGAGCGTACGCGCATCGAGGTCGAGACGAAGGACGAAGGGAAGACGCTGACGTTCCAGGCGAACGGGACGAGAATTGTGTTTCCCGGCTTCCTCCGTGTGTACGTCGAAGGCAGCGACGATCCTGAGTCCGAACTGGAGCAGCGCGACAAGATCTTGCCGAAGGTCGAGGTAGGCGAGAAGTCGGGCCAGGCCGAGGTCGAGCCGGTCCGTCACGTGACGCTCCCGCCCGCTCGGTACAACGAGGCGAGCCTTGTCAAGAAGCTCGAGGCCGAGGGGATCGGGCGACCCAGCACCTATGCGTCGATCATCGGGACGATCCAAGACCGGGGCTATGTCTTCCGTAAGGGCAACGAGCTCGTCCCGTCTTGGTCTGCATTCGCAGTGACCCAACTTCTGGAAGACAACTTCCTCGAGTTCGTAGACCTGCGGTTTACCGCCGACATGGAGGAGGAGCTGGACGAAATCGCGAACGGACAGCGCGACGCGGTCGAGCACCTCCGGCGCTTCTACCAAGGCTCCGTGGGCACGCCTGGCTTAGAACGCATGGTCGAGGATAAGAAGGCGGAGATTCCGTTCCCCAATATGCCCTTGGGCGAGGACGTGATTGTGCGAATCGGGCGGAACGGACCGTTCATCCAGCGAGGCGAGGGCGGTCCAGGAAACACTGCGAGCGTCCCGGAAGACCTCCCTCCGGCAGACCTCACGCTCGAGACTGCAAAGCAACTCCTCGATGCTCGAGCCGCCGGGCCGGACGCGGTAGGGACCGACCCGGAGACCGGCCAGTGCGTGTTCGCCAAGGTCGGTCGCTTCGGCCCCTACCTCGAGGTCGGGACCGATGCCGAAAAGCCGCGCCGAGTCTCGATTCCGCCTGGCCTCTCCGCGCAAGACATCGGAGACGAGGAGCTCGCGCTCTTGCTGCGCTTCCCCCGTACGGTGGGCGAGCACGGCGGGGAACCGGTGGTGGTCCAGCTGGGGAGGTACGGGCCCTATGTCTCGTGTGGAGCGCGCAAGGCGTCGCTGGACAATTGGCGTACCGCAGCGACCGTTTCGCTCGAAGAAGCGGTCACCGCTCTTGACCAAAAGGTGAAATCCGGCCCCGCCGCGTTGAAGACCCTGGGGCCGATCGAGGGGGTCGAAGGCGAGGTCCGCGTGATGTCCGGGCGGTACGGGCCCTATGTGACGAACGGCAAGGTCAACGCGACGATTCCGAAGGGGACCGACCCCGAGAGCGTCACTCCCGCCGAGGCGGCCGAGCTGCTTCAAAAGAAGATCGCGGCAGGCCCTTCGAAGCGGCCCCCGAGAAGAGGCGCCCGCAAGCGCTAAGGCCGGACGAGTTCGACACTACGCCTCGTGCCGCGCAGGGTCACTTCGTATTCGGCAAACTCCTTGCCCCGCTTCGTCTCGGATCGGACAAGGCGAAACGCGGGAGCAGGCTCCTCCGCGTCCCAGTGCCTTCCGCGAACCTGGAACGAGGCGCTGTCCGTCGGCCAGGGCTCGCCTGCCTTGGGGCTGACCGACTGGGCGAACTCTCCGAGCACGAGCATTGTGCTCTGCTTGCTGACATCGTACGGCACGTGGGTCGCCGCGAGGCCGATCGCCAACAGCCATGCAACGGTCATTACGACCGCGACCGCTCCCGCCTTCTCGCTCGGGTTGCCCTCGCTCAACTCACCGTCACCAGTGCCTCTTCGCCGCGCCGAGCGCGCGTGCGCTTCACCACTGCAGCCCATTCTGGCCCATCGAGCGCCCCTTCGGCTACCAGCTCGCGCGCCGTCTCCCTGGCCTTCTCCAGAAGGTTGGCGTCTTGGATCAGATCGGCGACATGGAGGTGGAGCTGCCCGTGTTGCTGCGTCCCCATCAAGTCTCCTGGGCCGCGAAGCCGCAAGTCCTTCTCAGCGATGAGGAAACCGTCCGACGTGTCCACGAGCGTTTGCATTCGTTCGACGACGTCGTCGCTCGTGCCCTCGGCGATCAGGATACAGAAGCTTCGGCGAGCCCCGCGCCCGACCCGGCCTCGCAATTGGTGAAGCTGGGCAAGCCCAAACCGGTTCGCATCCTCGATTACCATCACGCTCGCGTTCGGGACGTCCACTCCGACCTCGATCACGACCGTGGAAACGAGGATCGTGGTCTCACCGGCTCGGAAGGCCTCCATCACTTCTTCTTTCTCCGCCGCCTTCATTTGGCCGTGCAGTAGCCCGACCTTCCGGTGCGCGTAGACCCCGGAGCTCAGTCGGTAGTGTAGATCCTCGGCTGCCTGCGCCTGGACCTTCTCGTTCTCGCTGATCATTGGGCAGACGAAGTAGGCCTGGGCTCCAGTCGCAAGTAGCTCTTCGACCTGTGCGTATACCTTTGTGCGGTCGCCAGGCCGCCGCCAATAGGTCGTTACCGGCTTTCGGCCGGGCGGCAGCTCGTCCAGCACGCTCACGTCCAGGTCGCCGTACATCGTCATCGTGAGCGAGCGCGGGATCGGAGTCGCCGTCATCACGAGGACGTCGGGAAGGGTCTCACCTTTTTGGCGCAGCGCCATGCGTTGGGCGACGCCGAACCGGTGCTGCTCGTCGATCACGATCAGTCCGAGGCGGTGGAACTTCACGCCTTCCTGGATGAGGGCATGGGTGCCGACGAGGATGCTTCCTTCGCCGTTGCCGGCTTTTTCGAGCGCTATCCTCCGCTCTTTGGCGCCGAGCTTGCCCGCGAGCAAGACGACGGGTATGCCCCGTGCTTCAAAGATCTGGCGCAGGTTGATATAGTGCTGCTCGGCGAGGATCTCGGTCGGTGCCATCATCGCGGACTGCCATCCGCACCGGACGGCCGCAAGCATCGCGGCGGCGGCGACTGCGGTTTTGCCGCTCCCCACGTCGCCCTGGACAAGCCGGTTCATCGGCGCGGCGGCCTCCATGTCCCGCCAAACGTGCTGGATTACGGTCTGTTGGGCACCGGTGAGCTCAAAGGGGAAGAGCCCTCGGGCTTCCTCGGCCAACGAGACCGGCGTAGTCGGCGAGAAGAGTGACCCTGTTGGCGCGGAGTCTGTCCCTACACTGGAGATCGGGAACGAGATGCCCACCTCCTGCTTGCTCGCCTGACGGCGCACCTGGAGCGCGATCTGAAGATAGAGAAACTCCTCGAACGCAAACCGACGCCGCGCGTTGACCCGTTCTTCGTCGCTCGTCGGCCGATGTAGCTGTGCCAGCGAGGTGTCCGCTGGAGGGAGCCCATGCCTCGTACGGAACGAGTCGGGTAGCGGGTCGGTAACCTGGTCGCCAAACTGGTCGAGTGCGGACGCGACGGCCCGGCGGACCAAGCGCTGGGGCACCCCTTCGCTCAGTGCGTAGACGGGGACGATCCTGGCAAACTCTTCGGCGTCTTCGTCTTCCGTCGGCTCCCACTCGACCGAGTGAAGCTCGAGCCGCCGCCGGTAGCCTTCTTTCACCGATCCATACGCGACCACCCCCTTCCCCGTGTACCGTTCGAGTTGGCGGCCGACCCACGGCTGGTTGAAGAAGCACAGGACGATCTCTCCGGTCTTGTCGCTGACCAGCGCCTCGATGATCACCCTTCCGCGGCCGATGCTCCGCGAACGGACGACTTCGAGAGTCCCTATCACCGTGCTTGACCGACCCGGTCTCAGCAGCATGATTTCGGGAGAGTCGCGGCGATCCTCATATCGCCGAGGCAGGTACCAAAGGACGTCGCTCACCGTGCGCAGGCCGACTTTCTCCAACAGCGCGGCGCCCTTTGGGCCGACCCCCTTCAGGAATCGGACATCCGTATCGAGTCCGGTTGTTCTTTCGCCCGTCATGCGCCGTCTGCCATATAATGACGTGAATGGACGACGGCCCGGAGCCGACCGACGTGGAGGCGCTCCAAGCGCAGATCGAGGGCGGGGTTTCGTCTTCGGCGAAGGCAGCCCGCGAGGCTGCGCTCGAGCACGAGCAACGCCTGCAAGAGCGGCTTGAGGGCGTAGAGAGGCAAGGCACCGCGGCGCTGACGAAAAAGGCCACGGAGGAACATAAGATGGAGTCTTCTTCCTTCACGGCCGGTGGTTTGGGTCGGGGGACTGGGATCGGCCTTTCTATCGCCTATGCGTTGCTGGGCTTACCCATGGTCGGGTTCGGAGTGGGCTGGCTGGCAGACCGAGGTACGGACAGCAACGTGTTCGCGATCGTCGGGTTCTGTCTCGGCGGCGCGGCAGGTATCTGGTTCTCTGCCTACCAAATGAAGAGGATGTGAGCCGAAAGCGGGAACTCTGGATTGCTCTCGGGTCTGCCGTCGGCCTCTGTGGACTGGGGTTCGCGCTGGCGGGGCCGCCGGGCGCATGGGGCGCGCTCCTGGGCCTTGTGGCCATCGGTCTCAGCATGGTAGGGACTTGGGCCCTGACCGAGGTCTTCGCGCGCTCGGCACGTTCCGGCGGGGGTGAACAAGGTTGGATCGGGCCGGTCGTTCTGCTGCTTCTCAAGCTTCCCGCGCTGTATTTCGCGTGGCTCTTTACGCAGCGACTGGGACCGCCTGCCCCAACGTGGTTTCTGCTCGGATTGGCGTTGGTATACTTGCTCACCGCCGCGAAGGCCCTTTCTGAGGGCTTGAGAAAGGCGCCTGCGTCTGATGGGTGAACTACTTCGACTGACCCCCGGCCTCGTGGCCACCTCTGAAGCCCACAACTCGTTTGAGGGCCTCATGGTGTATACGGGCCTGGTCGTCGCGATCGTGTTCGGAGCGCTCACCGTTGCGATGGGCAACGTGCGGGCAGCGCAGAAGTCGGGCACTCCGGTCTTCCGCAAGCTCTTCGGCGGGCTGTTCGAGCAGGTCTACCTGTTCGTATCCCAAATGTGCACGGGGACGATCGGCCCCCATGGCCGGAAGTACGTTCCGATGATCCTGACCTTTTGGTTGATCATCTTCGTTTCGAACTCTGTCGCCCTTTTCATGCCGACCGCGCCGACTGCGGACCTGAGCTTCAACCTAGCTCTTGCGTTGATGGCGGTGGGGTATGTCCAGTGGGAAGGGATCCGGGCCAATGGGCTCGTCGGCCACCTCAAGCATTTCGCCGGCCCGAAGCTCACGGGTTTCATCGCCGTGGTGTCGGTAATGATCTTCGCCATCGAGATCATCTCGGAAGTGATGAAGAACGTGTCACTCTCGTTGCGGCTCTTCGGCAACATCGAGGGGGGGCACCTCGCCGTCGTTGCGATGGACAAGCTCGGCGCTCCCATCTTTGTGCCGGTCGGTGCGCTGATCCTGATGCCGATCAAGCTGATGACCGTGGTCGTCCAAGCGATGATCTTCACCATGCTCACTTGCGTGTACCTGTCGCTCGTGACCCATCACGGGGACGAGCACTGATCGAAAACGGACTTTCTAACACAACCCATAACCAACTAGGAGAAAACAACAACAAATGACTGGTCAAGGACTCGGTATCGGAATCGGACTCGCCGCGCTCGGCGTCGGCATCGGCCTCGGGCTGATCGGCTTCTCTGCCCTGCAGGGAATGGCCCGACAGCCGGAAGCGATCGGCAAGCTTCAGGTCGTGATGCTCATCGCGCTGGCGTTCGTCGAGCTCGTATTCCTCCTCACGGTGTTCATCGTGCCCGGCACGATGGGCGCCTTCAAGTAAGGAGACGGCTAAGCCCGCGGGGGAGTACTCCCGCGGGCCTAACCCCATAACTCAAAGCAATGGCAGAAGCTGAACTGAAAGCACCAAGCTCGGGATCCCTGATCGTCAACGCGATCGTGGGAGTCGTCCTCATGGTGGGCGGGACATATCTCTCGAAAAGCGTCAAGATCCCGTTCCTCGAGAGCCTAGAGCACCAGGGCATCCTCCTCGATCCGGGCAAAACGCTCGCGGTCATCGGCGTGTTCCTAATCCTCTTCAAGGTGCTGGACACTTTCTACTTCACACCGCTGCGCGACGCGATCAACGAGCGGAACAACTCGCTGGAAGCAACGTTCACCGAGGCGGCGACCCTCCGTTCCGAGATGGACGGCTTGAAGTCGGAATACGAGAGCCGCATCGCTGAAACGGAGGCGAGCGCACGTGCAGAGATCCAGGCAGAGATCAACAGGGCCCAGGAACTCCGCCGCTCGCTCGAGGCGGAGGCACGCTCCAAGGCCGATGAGATGACCCGGCGAGCCTCGGAAGAGATCGCGGCGGAGAAGGCTCGCGCCCTGGGAGATATCCGGTTGCACGTCGCCAACCTCACGCTTCAGGCCACCGAAAAGCTGCTGAACGAGAACATGGACAACGACCGCAACCGGCGGCTCATTGACGAGTTCTTGGACAAGGTCGAGGTGCCCACCGCGTGACCGAGGCCCGCGTCGCCCGCCGCTACGCCAAGGCGCTGTTCCAAGCAGCGACCAAGCAAGGCATTGTCAGCAGTGTCGAATCCGACCTGAACCTGATCGTGGCGGTCGCGCGGAGCAGTGGGGCGTTCACGACGTTCCTCGATAGCCCCGATGTGACGCGGGAGCGAAAGTTCCAGGTCGTCGAGAAAGCGTTTTCGGATCGGGTGACGGCACTCACGATGGCGTTCGTCCGACTGCTCCTGGACAAGAGGAGGGAGGCCACGATCGCTCTCGTGAGGGAAATCTATGTCGAGCTCCGTAGGGCCAGTGAGCAGGTCATGCGGGCGATCGTCACGTCCCGCGAACCGATGGGCGAGGAAGGGAAGCTCCGGATCGTCAAGCGTCTCGAGGAAAAGAGCGGGAAGCGGGTCGAAGCGGAGTTTGCCATTGACCCTGCCCTGATCGGCGGTCTCACCGTTCGGTGGGGCGACTACGTATTGGATGGAAGCCTGCGCGGGTCCCTCGCGCGCCTCGAGGACTCCCTGCTGTTCGATGCACTGAAGCAAAACTAGAGAACCATGGCAATCAAACCCGAAGAGATCACCAGTATATTGGAGCACGAGCTCCAGTCGTTCGAGCGCAAGGTAGACGTCGAACACGTCGGTACCGTCCTGCAGGTCGGCGACGGCATCGCGCGCGTCTATGGTCTGCCGGACTGCCAGGTCGGCGAGATGCTCGAGTTCCCTGGCGGCGTTACCGGACTGGCGCTGAACCTCGAGGAGGACACGATCGGTGCCGTTCTGATCAACGACAGCGGCGAGATCAAAGAGGGCGACCACGTCAGGGAGACGGGACGCATCATCGAAGTGCCGGTCGGCAAGGCATTGCTCGGCAGAGTCGTGAACGCGCTGGGGCAGCCCGTTGACGGGCTGGGATCGATCGTGGCGGAAGAGAAGAGGCTGATCGAGACCGGTGCCCCGGGCGTCGTTGACCGACAGCCCGTGAAGGAGCCGCTTCAGACTGGCGTCAAGTCCATTGACTCGATGATCCCCATCGGACGAGGACAGCGCGAGCTCGTGATCGGCGACCGCCAGACCGGCAAGACCAGCGTCTGCGTGGATACGATCCTCAACCAGAAGTACACGCACGAGTCCGGCGAGAGCCCGGTCTACTGCATCTACGTCGCGATCGGCCAGAAGATGGCGAACGTGGCCCGTGTCGTCGAGACCCTCCGGGAGTACGGTGCGCTGGAGTACACGATCATTGTCGTCGCCAGCGCGAGCGACTCCAACGCCATGCAGTACCTGGCGCCCTTCGCAGGGGCGGCCATGGGCGAGTACTTCCGCGACAACGGGATGCACGCCCTCATCGTGTACGACGACCTCTCCAAGCACGCGGTCGCCTATCGCGCGATGTCCCTGCTGCTCCGTCGCCCGCCTGGGCGCGAGGCCTATCCCGGCGACGTCTTTTACCTGCACAGCCGCTTGCTTGAGCGCTCGGCCAAGCTGAGCGACGCCCATGGTGGAGGCTCGCTCACGGCACTGCCAGTCATCGAGACCCAATCGGGCGACGTGTCGGCCTATATCCCGACCAACGTCATCTCGATCACCGACGGACAGATCTACCTCGAGCCCGACCTCTTCTTCGCCGGTGTGCGGCCTGCGATCAACGTCGGCATCTCGGTCAGCCGGGTCGGAGGCAACGCGCAGATCAAGGCCATGAAGCAGGTCGCAGGCAAGCTGAAGCTGGAAATGGCCCAGTATCGCGACGTCGCTGCCTTCGCCCAGTTCGCGAGCGACCTCGATCGCGCGACCCAGATGCAGCTCCTCCGCGGACAGCGCTTGACCGAACTGCTCAAGCAGGGCCTTGCCACGCCCTATGGCGTCGTTGACCAAGTGATTGCCGTCTTTGCCGGCACCGCGGGCGTCCTCGACGAGATCGAGAACAGCGAAGTTGCCGCCTTTGAGAAGCACCTCCTCGGTTACGTCCATGAGAAGTATCCGGACATCGTCGAAGAGGTCAGGACGACCAAGTCACTCTCCGAAGAGGCCGAGACGAAGTTGAAGAAGGCTGCCCAAGAGGCGCTCGAGAGCTTCAAGAAGAACTAGCGAATGGCGACCCTCAAGCAGATCCGGCAGCGGATTCGTTCGGCCAAGAACATCCAGCAGATCACCCGCGCGATGAAGCTGGTGGCAGCCGCGCGCCTCACCCGGGCGAAGCTGAGGGTCGAAGAGGCGAGGCCCTACGCCGAGAAGATGCGCGAGTTCATGGAGAACGTCGGCCAAGCCGGCGAGCTGCCCAGCCATCCGCTCCTCGACCGGCGAGAGATCAAACGGATCGGGCTCCTCCTTGTCACTGGAGACCGAGGACTGGCAGGCTCGTACAATACGCTGGTGATCCGCAAGGCCTCCGATTTCCTCAAAGAGTCGGACAAGGACCACACCATCATCGGCGTCGGCAAGAAGGGCTGGCAGTTCTTCGGCAAACGAGGGCACGAGGTGGCCAAGACGTTCACGCTCCCGACAGCGGGAGGCGACTTGCCTGATGCCGTCGAAATCGCGGAAGAGGCGAAGAGGATGTTTGTCGAAGGCGAGGTGGACGCGATCTACCTGTGCTACTCGAAGTTCTATTCGCCGATCAGGCAGGTGCCCCAGGTCGTCCAGCTGCTTCCGATCGAGCCTCCCCAAGGTTCCGCGGCCGATACCGAGGAAGGGAAGTCGAAGGTCGCAGAGTACAAGTACGAGCCAGAGCCGGCCGAACTCCTCGGGCTGCTCCTGCCGAAGTACCTTGTGACCGTGGTCTACCAGGCGCTCTTGGAAGCGGCGGCAAGCGAGCACGGCGCACGGATGACCGCGATGACCAGCGCGACCGACAACGCCGGCAAGATGATCGGCGGGCTCACGCTGACCGCCAACCGCGTCCGTCAGGCCGGCATCACCAAGGAGATCCTGGAGATCGTCGGCGGGGCCGAGGCGCTCAAGGCCTAGCCGGCCCCGCGCGGGCAGGGCCGGAAGTGCCCCGTACCTAGGCCGCGAGCAGAAGCGCGCCCTTGCCGGCCGGCTCCCAAAGCACGACCGGAGTGCTCGGCGGGCTCGTGAAGGAGTTGCGCGAGGCGGTCACTCGATAGCCGACGTACTCCCCCGGCGACCACTGGTGCTCGAACCGCGTCTTGGTCGTCGAGCCCAGCGCCGCCCACTCGCCGGTCGGCGAGGTGCGGTACCAGACCTGGAACACGGTGGCCTGCGTGTTGCCGTTCCGGCCCCAGCGCAGCGAGACGAGTCCGTTGCCGTCGCCGCTCGCGACCAGGTGTGCCGGCGTGGTCGGCTCGGTTCTGGTTCCGGGGGTCTCGTGCGGCGGGAGCATGAGGCTGGCCAGGAGCGGGTCGCTCACCGCCGGGTTGGCGCGGAACCGCTTGGCGAACTTACTGACGACGCCCCTGCTCGCCTCCTTTTGTCCGTCCTTCCTGGTCAGGGCGTTCTTGGCGGCGTTCCTGGCGTTCTGCCAGTCCAGGAGGTGTGTGTCGAAGTTGTTGGCTGCGTTGTTGATCTCGATCACCTCGGACGGGTCGAGGCCGAGGGGGCCGGCGTTTGCGGCGCAGGTCTGGGCGAAGGAAGCAAGGGCCGTGTTGAGGCTGCCGTCGGCTTCGATCTGCGTGATGTATTGCGGCATTTTTGGTCTCCTTGCCCGCGGGATTGCCGGGGCCTAGGGAGGATGTTCCATGTCTTGCGGGAAAGTTGATGCGCCCGGCGTCAGGCACGCCGCGCCTGGGCTTAGAGTTGTCGTGGCTGGGCTCGGAGTTGTCGCGCCTGGGCTCAGAGTTGTCGCGCCTGGGCTCAGGCACGCCGCGCTTGAAGCCAGGCACGCCGCGCTTGGGCTCGGGCTCGCCGCGCTTGGGCTCAGGCACGCCGCGCCCTGGCCACGAGGTTCCGGGGAGTCGGCCAGGCTCGCGAAGCCGTTGCGTCTGGAGCTCCGACGTTCGGCCGGCCGCCTCTTCGGCGCCTCCCGGCGAAGCGGCAGACAGACTCAAAGCGTCAGTGGCACAAGGGCTGCCCGCAGAGGGAGCCACCCAGTCAGCTCCGGCCGCGCCCGCGCTGGCAGGGCAGGAGGGTCCCCGTGCCTGGGCCGCGCACTGGAGCGCGCGAGGCCCTTCGCACCTCCCCCATTGCGCCTTCTGTGAAACAGGGGAGGGACTGGGGGAACCCTCTCCGTCCCCCGGCTGGACGCCGAGGTCCACCTCCCCCATTGGGCCTTCTGTGAAACAGGGGAGGAACGAGTCTGCCGCTGACCAGGCTTAGGCGGTGCCTCGCACGGTACACCGCCTAGATTCGCCTTCTCGCGTCCTCACTAGCGTTCTGCACCCGTGCCAAAATGCGCCTCTTTTCCGCGTCACTTGGCGTCGACCCATACGTTGTGCACGGCGCCATGGCCAGGTCGAAGGGCAGGTTTGGTTCGCCATTGCCGCCGGCGTAGTATTGGATGGCGACAACAGTCCTGCCGATGCCGAGGGCATAGCCGACCTCGAGACCGACGTTTGTGCTCTCCCCGTTGGTTTTGGATGTCGCCTTGGGCGGAACTTCGACGACGACGAAAGCACTCTCCCGGATTTGCCGCAGGATGTAGTCGTCAAGGTTCTCGTTGTTCGCCTTGTCCTCCCACGCTGCTTTGAGGTGGTATCCCTGACTACTAAGATGCTTCACGATGCTCTTGAGGGCATTGGAATGCGCCTCGTCCTCTGTACTGTCGGAATGAAGCTGGTACCGCCGGATCAAGAAGCCACGCTTAGGGTCGGCGGCTGCGCTACGCGAGAGCTCGTCGGCACGGCGGTACCCCGTCGGCGTCAGTTCAAAAAGAAGCGCGGGCTTGTTCTTGTACCGCGGTTCGTAGTCCCTGTGGCTCTCAATGTAGCCTAAGTTGCGGATCTCTTCCAGCACCCTTCGTTCTTCAGTGCTGGAGAACCCGTACACCCGGCCGTCGTTCGGCATACTCTGCGAGTCGTCCCGGATGGCAAAGGAAAGCCCGGAAGCAATTGGCTGACTCTGCGATATCCCCTGCGCATAGGGGAGCCAGAATTCTCCGTGGGTCTTGCTTTTGGCGGTGAGCAGCCCCAGGTTCACCATGGTAAGGTCTACCTTCGTCTGGAAGTCCATAGAATCGGCCTCTATCTTGAGTGCATTGAGGATCAGGGTCAGTGTCACGTTTGACCGCATCTTTTGGCCCGACGGCCTGCGATTCGGATTGACAATGCAGATTGCGCCCTCGCCGCGGAGTAGAGCGTGCTTCCACATCTTGGACCGGGCCAAGTAGTCGCATGACCTAGGTTCGGTCTTATCGACTTGATCCTTGAAGCGCACAGTCCAGGAGAGCGTTCCCTCAGGTGCCCACGTCGGTGGTTTATAGCTCGTCTCAAAGTAGTAGCCTGGTTTCACAAGGTCCTCCCGCTTAAGCGAGAGGGGCGAGAACGCGGATTGCGGATCCATAGCTTTGGGACGCCCGTACAGACGCGCCAGTTTCCCTCCCGGCAGGTAATGGCGCAAGTCTACGCACTTAGCACTGAAGCGCTCACTCACAGTTCGAAGGCAATCTCGTTCGGTGCAGACAGTCTGGGCGGCCAGAGGCACCTGGCCGACAGGCGCGGCAAGGCGCGAATGGCGGTCCGCTTCCGTATACTCTATCCATGCTCCGTGCCGTGGCGGCCGCCGTCCTGCTCCTCCTCCACACCTTCGCCGTCGTTGCGCAGCTCGGGGCGGCGGACTACGCCTTGCCCGGGCCGTTCCAGGCGGGGTGGCGCACGGTCACCGTGACCCGTCCCGACAGCTCGACCTTTACCGCCGTGCTCTACTATCCGGCGGTGGCTCGGGGACTCGGTGCGGCGTTCGACCCTTCGGGTGGGCCGTATCCCGGGGTCACGTTCGGACACGGGTTCCTCCAGCCGGTCTCGCGGTACGCCTCGACGCTGGAGCACCTCGCCACTTGGGGATACTTCGCCATTGCGAGCGAGTCGCAGAGCGGCCTTTTCCCCAGCCACAGCGCGTTCGCCGACGACATGCGCCACTGCTTGACCTGGCTCGAGCAACAGGCTGCCAACCCCGCCTCGCCCTACTTCCAGGCGGTGCGGACGGACGCCTTCGGGGCGAGCGGGCACTCGATGGGTGGTGGATGCTCGATCCTCGCCGCATCGCGGGACATGCGGATCCGGGCCGTGGCGAACCTGGCCCCGGCCGAGACGAACCCCTCCGCGGCGGCGGCGATGCCGCTCGTCACCGTGCCGCTCCGGCTTCTCGCGGGGAGCAACGACACGGTCACCCCGCTCGGCCAGCACGCCCAGCCGATCTATAACGCGGGCGGCCCGGCGAAGCAACTGCCGGTCTTCCAAGGCGGGTGGCACTGCGGCTTCCAGGACTCTTCGAGCTTCGGTTGCGACTCGGGCCCTATGCCAAGGGCCGAGCAGCTCACGCTCACGCGCCGGTATCTCACGGGGTTCTTCGAGCTCCACCTCCGAGGCGCCCAGGCCGCCTGGCGCCAGGCTTGGGGGCCGGTCGCCGAGTCCAACGTCACGACGCAGGCGGCGCCCGGGGCTTCAGTGCTGCCGTCGGCGTCCTTGGTCTCGTGCCGCGCTGGTGAGTCCGCCTCTCTACAAGCCACGCTCCAGAACACCGGCCGGGCACCGACGGCGCTGACGCTCTTGCTGGAGTCGCCTTTCCAAAGGGTGTTGACTGTGCCGACGCTTGGCGTGTTGGCAGTGGGGGCGGGGCTGACGGTGCCCATAGCAGTACGCGTTCCCTCCGGGACACAGTCCGGTGACTACCCCCTCCTCCTCAGCGTACGCCGCAAGGACGACGGGGCTCGGGGTTACGCGGCGGTGACGGTTCGGGTTACGCAGTAGGCAGAATCCAGGGAGTTCCGGGACTCCTCAAACAGGCACGCCCGATTCGACCCAGGCGGAGAGCTCGGCGTCCGATGCTGTCTCCAACCGTTTGGTCCACTCCTCGATCTCGGCAAGGCGGCTTGTACGGAGCTTCCGCCGCAGTCCTCCCAAGATGAAGGCGGCCTGGTCCTCGCGGGTCTCGCAGACGAGCGTGGGTACGGGAGCCGGGCGTCCGTCGGTGTCCAGGGCGACCATCGTGACCCTCGCCGTATTGGTGTGCCTCCGCTTGCCCGAGGGGAGGTGGGTTGCAAAGACGTCGATCGTCACCTCCATGCTCGTACGGCCGGTATAGCTGACGTGGCCGCGAAGGGTAAGCAGCTCGCCAATCTCGACCGGCTCGCGGAAGTCCACGCGCTCGAAGGCGGCGGTGACGCAGACTCTGCCCGCGAACTTCTGGGCGGTCGCGCTGGCGCAGAGGTCAATGAGCGAGAGGACGGCACCGCCGAAGACCTTGCCGAGAACGTTCCCTTCATTGGGCGTCATCAGCTGGGCGAGTTCCAGGAAGGTGTCCTGTACGCGCTTGGTATTCATGCCGCGTGGACGATCTGGGCGAAGGACGAGGCACTGAGCGAGGCCCCGCCGACAAGTCCGCCGTCCACCTCGGCTTGCTGGAAGATCGCAAACGAGTTGTCCGGCTTGAGCGAGCCGCCATAGAGGACGCGGAGGTTGGCGCCCACGTCAGCGTCGGCCAGTTCGGAGACGGTCTGTCGCACCACTCCGCACATCCTCCCTGCCTCTTCGGGTTCACATACCTTGCCGGTGCCGATGGCCCAAACGGGCTCGTACGCGACCACGACGCCATAGAGCTCGGTGGGGTCGAAGCCGCGAAGGGCACCCTCGAGCTGGGCCTGGACCGTGGATTCGGCTTGGCCGGCCTCCCTCTCGTCCACGGTCTCGCCGACGCATAGGATCGGCGTGATTGCGCGGAAGAGCAAGGCCTCCACCTTCTGGTGGAGCGTGGTGTTGGTCTCGGTGAAATAAGGTGCAACCTCGGGCGAGGCCGGGCCGGAGCCGAAGCGTCCACGGGCTTCCGAGTGACCTACGATGCAATAGTCTGCGCAGAGGTCTGCGAGCATGGCGGGGCTCACTTGGCCGGTGAATGCTCCCGTCTCCTCCCAGAACACGTCCTGTGCGCCCAGCTTGAGCGGACTGTCCTTGAGAAGCTGCCTCACCCTGGCCAGGGCGACGAACCCTGGGCAAACGGCGACGTCGACGTCGGACTTGGGCCGGTAGATCCCCAGCAGCTCTTCTACCAAGGCACCGGCCTCGGCCAAGGTCAGGTGCATCTTCCAGTTGCCGACGACGAGCTTGGTCCGCACGCTATCCCCGCTCTATGGTCGGTTCGACGACGATCTCGACCGAGCCGCGCACCGCGTTGGTGATGATGCAGTAGGCGTCCGCCTTGTGGGACATGTCTTCGGCCATCTTCATCTCGTCGTCGCTCGCCCCGGCCGCGAGCACGATTCTGGGCATCAGCGTCAGCTTCTTGTACGTGAACTGCGGCCCGTTCTCCTCGACCAGGCCGACTGCCTTTGTCGAGACGTCCACCACGGGCAGCTTCCGCATGCCCGCAATGATGCCAAACGTGATCGTGTAGCAAGAAGCGACCGAAGCGGCGAGCAGCTCCTCGGGGTTTGTCCCCGCGCCGTCGCTGCCGCCGAACTCCGGCGGAACCCGGAGCGGGACCTCGACCCCGGTCCGGTCAGCGCTTGCAGTGCCCTGCCCCTCCCGGGCGCCCGTCCACGCAACGGTGACGGGATATTCGTGCAACTTTGCCATTCCTGGCAGTCTACTTCGAGCGGAGCCTTATGGTGGGCAGGGCTTCCGCGACGGGAGATCAGCCTTCCCCGAACGGCACGACGACCCGAACCGATCACCTCGGGCGTCAGGTGCGGACGCGAAGAGATCGGTGGTCTGGCCCTACTGACCCTTGCGAGCGGTGTCGTGAGCGTCCGTAGCAGACCGCTTCGCGATCGGGTTCGTCAGGGCAGTGTGGCTTTTGTCCAATCAGGCCACGAGGTCGACGAAGCCCAGCCGCTGTGCGATTCCCCGGCCCGGTGCCCCTTGGTTTCCCGACCGCTGGAGGAAGCCTTCCGGAGTGCAGCTGGGCATTGTAGATTTGGGTCGCGCTGGGATGCTGGCCTCGTCCTGGACTAGGGCCGGGGCGACAGAACGACCCTCCGGCACGTTCTTTGAGGTAGGACCACCGTGTGGCGGCTTTACTACGACGGCGAATGCAACCTCTGCCACAGCTCCCAGTTGAGGGTGGTGCGGTGGGCCCGTGCCGCCGGCCAGCCGCTGGAGACCGACGTTCTCCAGTCTCATGAAGCGCAAGCCAAGGGGTATGGAGACGCCATGGCTCTGGAGGCCGATGGCCAGGTTTTCTTAGCAGAGGAAGCCTGGCTGAAGCTTGCCCGCCTGTCTCCGGGCTTCGTCGGCTGGATAGCGCCGCTCCTCTCGCTACGGGCCCTGAGGCCGCTCGTGCGCCTCGGCTACCGGGTCGTGGAGCGAAATCGACTGCGGTGGTTCGGGAAGCGGACCTGCGAGCTCCCCAAGTGACTAGGCGAGCGGACTTCCGACCAGGCCAAGGAGTAAGATAGGGCCCATGCCGAAGCGGATCGAGACGCTCGTGATGCACGACAGCAGCACGCCGGTCATTGGAGACACGATGAAGGGCGGGAGCGTCGTGGTCACGACCCTGGACACGCTCATTAACCAGGCCCGCTCGAACGCACTGTGGCCGCTCACGTTCGGACTTGCATGCTGCGCGATCGAGATGATGTCCACGGTCGCCGCCCGCTTCGACCTGGCCAGGTTTGGGAGCGAGGCCTTTCGCGCGACGCCTCGGCAGGCCGACGTAATGATCATCGCGGGGCGGCTGAGCAAGAAGATGGCCCCGGTGCTCCGGCAGATCTACGACCAGATGCCAGAGCCGAAGTGGGTGATCAGCATGGGCGCCTGCGCTTCGAGCGGCGGGGTCTACAACAACTATGCGATCGTCCAGGGCGCGGACCAGGTCGTGCCGGTGGACGTCTATGTGCCCGGTTGCCCGCCCTCGCCCGACGCCTTGATGTATGCCGTCATCAAGTTGCAGAACAAGGTGAAGCGGCAGAGCATGCGCTCGACAAAGCAGTTGAGCCTGATCGAGCTCAAGCCCAGGGCCTTCGAGGAGACGGCGTGAGCTTCGAGGTCTTCCGAGACGTCGTCAAGCCCATCGTCACCGGTTTCGGGATTACGGCCAAGCGCCTCGCCCATCCCAAGGTCACGGTCCAGTATCCAGAGGAACGGCGCGAGCAGTTCGGGCGAACGCGCTGGCGCCACGTCCTGACCCGGTATGACTCCGGCCTCGAACGGTGCATCGGCTGTTCGCTGTGCGCGGGGGCATGTCCCGCACGCTGCATCTATGTCGAGTCGGCGGAGAACACCGATGAAGAACGCTACTCGCCGGGCGAGAGATACGCGAACCGTTATGAGATCAATATGCTCCGGTGCATCTTTTGCGGCTACTGCCAAGAGGCGTGCCCGACCGGAGCGATTGTCCTCAGAAAGGACTTTGAACTGTCCAACTACGAGCGGGAGGACTTCATCTATACGAAGGAAATGTTGCTCGAACCCGTGCGCGACTAGGCTTCCAAAGCCTTGCCTTTCGTCTCTGTGGCAAAGGGCAGGACGAGCGCACCGAGGCCCAGTACGACCGCAGTCGTCGCGACACCCTTTCCTACGCTGAACTCGCTGCCCATCCACATTGTGGTCAAGAGCGGCACTCCGGCTGCAAAGATCCTCGAAACGTTGTAGGCGATGCCTGATCCGGTCGCCCGGAGCCGACCAGGGAACAGCTCGGGGAAGTACAGCACGAGCCCCGATGAGATCCCAATCGAAAAGAGCGACATGAACGGCGCGGCAACGAGCAGGCCCGACCATGTCCCGGAAGCCTGGGTGGCAAACCAGACCGAGATCGGAGACAGCACCATGAAGATGCCCAGCGCGAGCTTTCGGCCCACCCGCTCGCACACCCATGGCATGGCGAGCACGCCGATGAACGTGCCGATGTGCATCACCATCGTCACCACGGACTTGCGGTCTTGCACCGCCTTTGCGTCGAGGCCGGGGCTGGCTTGCTCGACGAGGTTGGGAATCCAGTAAGAGACGTTCGATGCGCCAGCGATCACCACGATGCCCAGTACGAGCGCGACGAAGGCGTGTCTCCTCCAGATCGGGTGGCCGAAAAGTTCGCGCAGATCGCCCCTTGGCTTCTCCTCCTCGACGGTGCGCTCTGGCTCCTTGACCCAGGCCCGGATCAGGACGGTCACGATCGCGGGCAGTACCCCGACCAAAAACAGCCATCTCCAATGCTCAGGCTCGATGCCGAAGTTCACGAGGGCCGCGAGCACTGGCCCGAACGCGGCTGCGGTCTGCAAGATGCCAGCGGCCGGAGCGCGTGACCTGTGCCCAAAGACCTCGGCCACGAGCGCCGCTCCCGCCGCCCATTCGCCGCCGATGCCCAGGGCAGTGACGAACCGCACGACGGCCACCTGTTCCCACGTCGTGCAGAGCGCAGTGAGACCGGTGAAGCAAGCGTAGACGAGGATCGTGAGGATCATCGTCCTCGTACGTCCCCAGCGGTCTGCGAGGATGCCGAAGACAAACCCTCCCAGCGCCCAACCGAGCAGAAAGACGGTGAGTAGCCTCCCGTCCACGGTCTGGACGAACCCTGGATCCGCGTTGGGGCCGAGCAGTTCCTTGAGCATCGGGCCCTTGGCAAAGTTGAAGAGCGCGGTGTCCGCGATGTCGAACAGCCAGCCGAGCCACGCGACGAAGAGCACCGTCCACTGGTATCGGGTGACGTCGCGGTACCAGGGGGTCCCCATGACCGTGATTCTAGCCTTGCCGCGGTGGTCTTGCGCCGTCTCTGGGCTCCCGCTTTGCGGTCCTCGCAGGCAGTCGTATACTTTGAATTGACATCCATGATGTGTCCGGCTCTCTGCTCTCGGCTCTGGGGTAACGGCGTGCCTTGCCACCCTTTCAGCGAGCCAGGCGCTACTCCCGGTGCCGGGCGCGTGGACACCGGGCTACAAGGAACCTGAGCCGTACTACTTCTCCGGCACGAACGCCCGGGCCAGTGGCCTCGGGTACACCGGGGGCGCCGTGAACGGCCAGACGGTCTACGTGGTCACCGCCGTTCCCAAGCTGAACTGCGAGACCGTGCGCACCTACCAGTGGCAACCGGGCAAGCCACAGGTCTCCAGCAAGAGCCTGAAGGTGATGTTCGATTCCAGCCACTTCGCCCACGGCTCGACCGTCACGGTCGAGTTCGTCTTCCTCGACTCCCTGGGGGTCTGGCGGCAGGACGAGATGCAGGCCCCGGACAAGAACAGGCTCATCAGCTACGGCCACCACGATTCGAGCATACAGCCGAAGGCGGCCCCAATTCCCGTCAACGTCTTGAGCGGTCTCAACTACGACACGGCGCTCCACGATGGCGACGGCTGGAACGGCACACAGTTCTTGAGCGACATGGCCGGATCGACTGCGGTTCAAATAGCAAGCCATGGTGGCCCGGGGCACTTTGCCGACGACCATGACGATCTCGTTTACGCCCTAGGGTCTCCCAGCGTGCTTGAGTCGAGGATGCAGCAAGTCACTAGCGGATTGCCGCCATTCAATGTATCGGAACTCCCTCCCATTGCATTTGCTGTGCTGTTCTGTTGCTGTAGTGGAGTCGACGACCGTTTCCTGAGCTTCGCTTTTCCAGGCCAGAACGCATACTCGCCAGCCATGGGAGATCAGGCCGTCGTCGCGTTTGCTTCCTCGACGTACAATGTCCAACTAGCGGATATGAGCATGGTACTGCACGAGCACTTGGCTGTCGGGTTTTCGGTGTACGCTGCCCGGCAATATGTAGTGAACGACGATCGGTTTAGCGTAGAGTCAGGTGGCAACGAAGTTGACTTGACCGCAGCGCATATGCTGATCTACGGAGACGAATACACGCGGCTCAAGAATGTTTACCTGCCCAACTTTCATGGAAAGTCGCTCAGCTGGAGCCGGGGGCTCTGAACCATGGAAACAAGACTGCTTTGTTGCATCGCCACCGGCTCGATTCTCGCTAGCGCGGCCTTTGGGCAAGTGTGGACACGGGAAGAAGCCGCGGAGGAGGCGGTCCGAATTGCGCTCAAGTACGGCGACGGGCCTCGAGAAAGGCTTGTCGCCGATACCGTTGGATACAAGGCCCCCAGCCATCCGCTTGCCTATCCGATCGGGAGGGGGACTTGGCACGTCTACTTCGGAGACACTATCGTGAGCGTTTCCGACGGCGAACCGGTCCGATACGAATGGAGCGGCCCGGGAGCCGCCCAAGTCGAGAAGCCGGTCGCTCCGTTCCGACCGTTCCTCAGAACTCGACAAGAGTGGGCCGAGCACGGACGGGTACTCGCCTGATCGCTCGGTTTTCCGGAGTTCCGCAACTTTGTGGAAGCCGAGTCGAGGATCCCGTACGAGTGGGAAGGAGGCAAGTTCCACACGCGTGTCGTCTATCTGACCCTGAACCAGGGTGGGCCTGCCTATCCGACCCTCACCGGCGGAAACCACATTGACCTCGGCTTGGACGCAACGAACGGAGAGATGTTCAGTGTCAGTGTGCAGAGCGGATTGAGATTCGAGCCCACGCCGGCGCGGGTAGTTAGCCGCGAGGAGGCCGTTGCTGCCTTGCGAGCGGCGGTTGACATCGGCGAGCTCCTCGAGGTGCGCGGCCCTGCCTATATGGAGCTGCTCGGCTCCGGAGACTCTTCCGCGGATGGACGATTGTTCAAGGAGCGTGCCGTCCTTCCCCTCGTCTACTCAATCACTGGGGGGAACTACCATGGTGCGGTCCATGCTGGAACCGGCAAAGTCCTTCGGACTCGACAGCGGAACATCGTAAGCTCCCTTGCGCCTACCACGGCCGAAGCGGCACCTAGCTCAGGCCCGGCGCGGGAGACGGAGCCTGGCAGCGCCGCCTCTGGCTCTGTCGTACCCGTCGTGCTTGGCATTGCAGTTGCCTTCGGGCTCGGATAGCTGTTTGTTCGGCTTCGCGCCAAGCCGACCGCGCACGAGCGAAGCTAGCTTTGCACAGGTGACTCCGCAACACCTCGGACGTGCAGTGGAAGGATTCTAGCCCTGCCAAGCAGGGTCGAGGAAACGCTGCACTTCGAGCCGGTACCCGTCAGGATCGGTGGCAAAGAAGTGGTAGATGCGGTACTCCGGGTTCTCGCGAGGCGGGCCGTCCGTCGGCACCCCTAACTGTACGAACCGGTCGTACCAACCGTCCACGTCTTCCACGACCCACGTGAGGCACAGTAAGCTGGGCGGATCGGGCGTCGTGCCCTCACACACGCCCAGGTACGCGCTCGAGGAGACTTGGTAGATCCGGCAACCGCCTTGGTCGAGCGCAAGCTGCAGTCCCAGCGACTCGTAGAACTCGAACGACCTCGAAGGCTGTGGAGAGCGAAGGAACGTGACGAACTGGGCTGAGAGCACGGACTCATCTTGCCAGGGAGGACCGCTCGATCGCAAGTCGGTCGCCGATACGTCAGAATCCGTGTGATGGGCCCACACATCTTGCTGGCCTTACAAGCGCTGACCAACCCGGCGACGGGATTCGAGCAGTGGCAGCCCGGCTCCTGGGAGCGGGTGGGCGACAGTCTCCGTGCATCCGTGGTACTCCGGCCGAAGGTTGCTTGGCGCGAACTGGTGCTCTCGTGGAACACCGGTAGCACAGGGAAAGGCAGCGTGACAGTCCTCGCTTCCGCCGAGCACGAGCAGGGATGGACGAAAGACTACGTCATGGGCGAATGGGGCAATGCCACCGGCGCGAAACGAACCAGCGTGAACGACCAAGTGGACGAGGACGGCAAGGTGCTGACCGATACACTCGTTCTCGCGCGTGCCGCGGGCGCGGTGCGGGTGACACTGGTCGCCAAGGGAGGGGGGCCGAGGGTCGAATGGGTAGGGGCGAGCTTCCGCGATCCTGGCGCAGAGACGCCTGCGTCGGAACCCAATCGCGAGGCATGGGGCAAGGTATTGGAGCCGCCCCGGCTCTTTCAGATGGACTACCCGAACGGAGACAAGATTTGCAGCCCGACCGCGCTCTCCATGATCTTGGGTTTTTGGGCAAGGGAACTGGGCAAGCCCACGCTTGCGAGCGGAGTGGTCGAAACCTGCCAGGCGGTCTTCGATCCCGGTTGGGACGGCACGGGCAACTGGTCGTTCAATGTGGCGTTCGCAGGGTCGAAGCCGGGCTTGCGGGCGTTGGTGACGCGGCTTGCCGGCATGTCCGAATTGGAGGACTGGATCGCTCGCGGCTGGCCGGTCGCGTGCTCGGTAAGCAACGGGCTGCTGCGCGGCAAGGGGTTCGCCGACGGTAATGACGGCCACCTGGTTGTGCTCGTGGGCTTCACGGCCGAGGGCGAGCCGGTCTTCAACGACCCGGGAAGGAGCGAGACGCGACAAACCTACCGACGGAGCGACTTCGAGGCGGCGTGGGCGAAGTCGGGGCGGACGGTCTATCTCGTCTACCCAAGCCTGTTGCGCCCGCCGCACCCACGGTTCGGCAACTGGCCGCGTTAGTCTGGCTTCCTTTGCCCCCATCTCCAGAAATCTCCGGATCGAGGCTAGGGCGTATAGGGAGCGGCGCCCCGTTCGGTGTGCGTGCGAACACCAAGGCAGGTGCGGACTCCAGCCCGATGAGGAACAGGAAAAGTCCCGGAAACCGGCAGCCGACTAGTCCAGGCTCCGGATCGGTCCGACCAGGGCTGAGACCACGTCGTTGGCGGTCAGAAGCCCTTCCATCTGCCCGTTGTTCCCGAGAACCAGCAAGATCCTCGATTCTGCCGCGCCGAGCCGCTCCAGGGCACTCAGGAGCGAGGCTCCCACCTGCGTCTCGGCGGGAGCCTTGAGCATCGCGACCAGTGTTGCGCGGTCCGGAGGAGAAGGCAAGGCCAGATAGTCGCGGGCCTTGACCGTCCCTAGCACCCGGTCGAGTGAACCGTCACATACGACAACCCATGAGCGGTTGCACGAAGCCACTTTCTGTCTTGCTTGGCTCGAAGGAAGGTTTGCGTCCAGCCAGGAAATCTTGCCACGGGGGGTCATCGCGTCCTTGACCGGTCGGTCGCTGAGCGAGAACGCCCTACGGGCGATGCTGTGTTCTCGGCGGTCGATCCGTCCTGACCGCAGACCTTCTTCCATCAGCAGCAGAAGGTCGCCCTCCTCAACGACGATGGCGGCCTCCTTCGGTACGCGCAAGAGCCGTGCTACCGCTCGCGCAAGCGGCTCGACCAGTGCCGAAACGGGCTTGGCCAGTGCGATCACGAGGCCCATGAACCTCGCACCGCGCAGTGTCACTGTCTCCGCCCAGACAAAGCCGATTTGCTTGGGCACCAGGTTTCCGAAGACCAGGGTCAGCAGTGTCAGTGCGGTGACGCAGGTCACGTATGCCACAGCGGGGATCCATGCGGCAGGCACTGCCACGCGACGAAGCCACAACTCTGCTGGGTCGGTCAGCCACGGTGTCACGATGCTGCCGGCAACGACTCCGATGGCAGTGAGCGCGGCGTTCGAGGCGGTCAGATACTTGGCCGGGTCGTCCAACAGCCCCAGGCCGAATCGCGCCCGCTTATCGCCTTGCTGGACGGCTAGCTCCAGGCGCTCGCGACGCACGGAGAACAGCGCCATCTCGACTGCGACAAGAACGCCAGAGACGAGCACGAGGACGAGGACGAGGAGGGCTGCCATGGTCGGTCAGCCCCAGCCTAGACCATGAACGACGCTCGATTCGGGCCCCGATGTCCGGAGCGCCGACCGGTGGCGCGGTTGCCTTGCCAGCCCCTCCCATCGAGCGAAAGAGGGGGGGTCAGGCCCTAAGGCCGCCCGGCTCCGGAACGGTGAGTTCGCCGATGTGGCGGGGGAGGTCGGCGACGCTCCAGGCGCGGCCCGTCGCCGATGCCCTGCCGAAAACCTCGGCATCCAGGCTCGCCTCCAGGTCCCTGAGCATCTCGGGCACGGTCGGCCGCGGGTCCGACCGGGAACGCCCCGGGAACCCGCCACCGAGGTACGGCTCATAGAAGCTCAAGAACGTGGCGGCGCGGACCTCGTCCCCGGCGGCCAGACACCACACCCCCGCCGCCCGGGCGCAATCGGCCAGGTCGCGCTCCATGTTCGCGTGCAGGAGCCGGTCTACCGACCGTTGCAAAGACCCGAGCGACTCGCTGAGGCGCCCCATCCCGCTCAGGCTCTCTGAAAGGAACGTGAACCGCCCGGAGAGCGCAGCGTTCAGGCCGCCTTCCTCCAAGACCCCGATGCTCTCGCGGCACAACTCGGCGGCCTTCTCCAAGTCACCGCGGCACATGGCAACATGGGCGAGTGTGTAAAGGCACGATCCCATCCCGGGCCGACGGGACTGCGCCTCGGCAAGCGCCAGCGACTCTCGGGCTAGGGACTCCGCCTCGTCCAAGTTCCCCAGCATGAGGTGGGCGAGCGCCTCGTTGCCAAGAGCCGTGGCATACAAACCGGCGGCGGTGTCCTCGGTGAGCGAGGAGCGTGCCTGGAAAAAGTGCTCCCAGGCCTGCTCCAACCGCCCGTCCATCAGCGAGGACGATCCCAGGCTGGTCAGAAAGTGGAACTTCGTCCGGTTCGAGACCCGATCCAGGAGCCCGATCCTTTCCTCGAGGGCTTGCACAGCCTGGTCGGGACGCCGCAGCCGGACATAGCACTGGGCCCGGTCCGAGGCTGATCCTGCCAGCATCTCCGGGTCCGCGCCGTCCCCGGCAGCGGCCTCGGCCTGGTCGAGCCATCGGATCGCGTCCCAGTACCGCCCGCAGGCGTCAAAGTACGTTGCAATGGAGTAAGCGATCGAGAGCGCCGAGTTGGGCGCGTCTTCAAGGGCCCACTCAAATGCGAGACGAATGTTCGCCTCCTCTGCCGGGAGGACGCGCATCGCGGCGTCGGCCCCCACGCCGGGAAACTCGTCCGAGACGGTGTCGCACCACCTCTCGTAGTGCGCGATGTACCGCTCTCTCAGGCCTGGGAGCAGGACCGGGTCGAGCGCCCGCTGGCCGAACTCCCGCACGCTCTCCAACATCCGATACCGCGTCTGCCCCCCCTCTTGCTCCGCCGATAGCAGAGAACGGCGAACCAACAGCTGGGCCAGGTCCAGCGAGTCTGCCTCGCCGGTCGCCCTGCTGCAAGCCTCGAGCGTAAATGGCGCAGGAAAGTGGGCAACTTGCGCGAAGAACGATTTGGCCGAAGGGAGCAGTTCGTACGTCCATTCGATGGAGGCCCACAGGCTTCGCTGGCGCTCGGGCAGCCCGTCGTCGCCGTCCCGCAAAAGCGAAAACCGGTCTGCGACTTGGCTGCGGATCTCGGCTGGTGAAAGCACGTCCGCCTTGTTCGCGGCAAGCCGGATCGAGAGGGGAAGGCCCTCCAACGTCTGGACGGTCTCGCGCACAAGAACGAGGTTCACTTCGTCCCAATCGATGCCGGCACGGTTACGGTCGGCGAGCTCGATAAAGAGCTCCACGGCCGGGATCGTCCGGTCGTCTTCGCCGGTGGTCGCGAGCGGCGTGAGCGGGAAGACCCTTTCTCCGGGCGTCTCGATCCTTTGCCTCGAACTGGCCAACACCATAAGCTCGGGATGCGCCCCCAAGAGTTGCTCCAACGGAGCGCGGGCACCGGCCCCAAACTGTTCCAGATTGTCCAGGAGTAACAGATAAGGTCCGGATCCTAACCGCGAGTGCAGCTGCGGCAAGTCGTCTGCTCCGGAGCGCAGGCCCACGGCCGCCAAAGCGCTCGGAACGATCTGGGCCGGGTCGCGCAAGAACGAAAGGTCGGCCCAGGCGAGCCGGCCCTTGAACCGTTCGCGCAGCTCTCGCGCCGCCTCGATCAGGAGCCTCGTCTTGCCGATACCGCCCGTCCCCATGACGGTCACGAGACGCTCCCCCCCCTTAGGATCGAGTACAGCAGTGAGCGAAGCAAGCTCGGCTTCCCGTCCGATCATCCGGCCCAAGGCAAGCGGCAGGTCGAGGCTTGCCGAGGCCTTCGGCGGCTCGGCGGTGTGGGGCAAGAGCGCGGCGAGGTCTGCGGCCGGAGCGACGCGGTGGCTGTCCCACAGGCTGCGCTTCAGCCTTTCGAAGACCTCAACCGCCTCGATCCCCCGTCCCAGGTGCTGCAAAGCGACCAGGGTATGCCGGGCCACCGCCTCCGAGCCAGGCTGACGCTCGAGCGCGGCCAGGCCCGCTTCGGCCGCTCGGGCGAACTCGCCGGCCGCCACCAGCGCCTCGACCAGGGTGGTCCTTGCCTCCTCGAGCCGCTTGCGGAGGAGCCCGCGCGCCCAGTCCACCCAGGCCCCGTCGAGCCCGTCCAGCGGCTTGGCCGAGTACAGCCCGATGGCGCGTTCCAGGAGCTCGGTGCCAGGCGTATCCCCAATGCGCGAGCCCCGAATCGCGGCAAAAAAATCTCCGGTGTCCGAGGTCACGGCATCGGCGTCGAAGGAGCATTCCAACCGGTTGGCAAGGAGCGCCGCCGCGTCGTCGCCCAGTGCCTTGCGGAGCGTAGAAAGTGCGACCCGCAACGAGGCGCGGCCAGCCTCGGGCTCGGAATCGGGCCAGACCGCGGCGGCAAGCGCCTCCCGGGGATACGGCCGGCCGGGCCGGAGCCCGAGCACGGCGGCCAGCAAGGCGACCTTGCGCGTCTCGAGCGCGACCGGGGTCCCGTCGCCGCGCACCACCGCCACCCTGCCGAACAACTGAACGCGAAGCAACCTTCCTGATTATGGGCCCATTCCGGGTCCCTTTACGGCAAGTCGGGAACCGGCAAGGCGCGGGGTGGTTCCGTGTTGGTGGGAACGGCGGGCGACCGGTGCGGATCTACCGCGATCGTGTGAGAGGCAAGAAAAACCTTGTGAGAAGCGATTTCTCTCACGGTCGAAACCGTTTTGACTTCGGGAAAAGTCGCAGATCATAGGGCAAAAGCCGCTTCGGACGCGGGAAGAGCCGTCTCGAGCCCTAAAGAAACTCCTTCCACCACCGACATAACCTCTAGTGCCCGTCGAGGGCCGGAGACAAACCAATGGGCAAGTACTACAGGCTAAACAAGGCGCAATTCGGTGCATGGTTTGAAAACTTTCAAACGGTGAGCGCGGGCCACGCGGCCGCACTGGGCCTGGATCCTGGCGAGCTGGCTGCAATCAGCGACGCCAAGGACGACTTTGTGGCCGCCTTCGCCTCCCAGGAGGCCGCTCGGGCTGTCTCGATCGGCGCGACGGCGCGTGCCGACCAGGAGTGGCGCCGGTCGCTCGACCTGGTCTCATCCTTCAACGCCCAGTTCCAGGCCATCCCAGGGATCAGTCCCGAGCTCCTGGGCGAGTTGGGGCTTACGGTTCGTGAGGAGGGGGGCTCCATTCCTGTCTTTGCACCGGGAGAACTGAGTGCTCTGGGCTCTTCGAACGGTGTTACCAGCCTTCGGTGGCAGCGTAACGGCAACGAGGCTGGCACGATCTATATGATCGAGGTCGCATATGACGGAACAAGCGACTGGCACCTCGTGGATGCCACGACTCGGCCGCGCTATGACCACGCGGACCAAGTTCCGGGCCGGTTTACCCGGTATCGGGTGTACGCCCAGCGTGGCTCGACCAAGAGCCCGGCGAGCAACACCGCCGCGGTCTACGACCCGCCGGCCGGCCGGTCGCTCGCTGCTGCGGCGTAAGGGGGCATGCCCGGGTTCCGTTCCCCTGGGCTTCCCCGTTGAGCAGAAGGGGGGGGGCATTGCAGGCAGCGCGCCTTACCCCGATCGGGCACGCGTTCTCTCGCAGGTAGGGCAGTGGTGGAGTCTCTTGGCGTTCACTCGTCGTCCAGGCGGGAGCCGTCTGGCATGGCGGTGAGGTCTTCCGCATGGCCGAGCATCACGGCGACCTGCCCGGGATCGAGGAGGATCTCGCGGGGTCGGGGCCCGTCGCGCTGGCCGACCACGCCTCGCTCCTCCATCATGTCGAGGAGCCTTGAGGCCCGCTGGAAGCCAATCGCAAACTTGCGTTGGAGCATGGAGGTCGAGGCTTGGCGCCTTTCGACCACGAACTTGACGGCCTCGGACCAGAGCGGGTCGGCGTCCTCTTCTTCTTGCATCGTGGCCTCGCGCTCCTCGATGGCGATCTGGACGGGGTTCAGCACGTAGTGCGGCTTGGCCTGGCCGCGCCAGAACTGGCAGACGTCCTCGATCTCCTTCTCGCTGACGTAGCAGCCTTGGATGCGGACGGGCTTGGTCTGGTCGATGGGCAGGAAGAGCATGTCGCCCTTGCCGATGAGCTTTTCGGCACCGGCCTGGTCGAGGATGGTTCGGGAGTCGATCTGGGAGCTGACGGCGAAGGCGGTGCGGGACGGGATGTTGTTCTTGATGGTGCCGGTGATGACGTCCACGCTGGGGCGCTGGGTAGCGATGACAAGGTGGATTCCGGTGGCTCGGGCGAGCTGGGCGAGGCGGCAGATGCTGGTCTCGACCTCGGCGGCGGCCTGGATCATCAGGTCGGCGAGCTCGTCAATGACGACGACGATGTAGGGCATCTTGTCGTCTTCGTCGCACTTGTTGTTCCAGCCTTCGATGTTGCGGACCCCGGCCTCGCTGAACTGGTCATAGCGGCGATCCATCTCCCGCCAGACTGCTCGGAGCACTCCGGGAGCCTCCTTGATGTCCTTGACCACGGGGCACATGAGGTGGGGCAGGCCGTCGAAAAGGGCGAGCTCGACGCGCTTGGGGTCAATCATCACGAGCCGGACCTCCTTGGGGGTGTGCCGGACGATGAGCGACATGATGATGGTGGCGAGGCAGATGGACTTGCCGCTGTTGGTCGCCCCTGCGACGAGCATGTGGGGCATCTTGGTGAGGTCGGCGTACTTGTGGGTGCCGCTGACGTCGCACCCGAGGCCGACGGCGAGCTTCAGGTCTTGGCTGTGGAACTCAAGGTCCTCGCAGAGTTCGCGGAGGGTGACCATGGCCCGGACGGCGTTGGGGACTTCCACGCCGATGGCGGTCTTGCCGGGGATGGGGGCCTCGACCCGGACATGGGAGGCGGCGAGGTTCATGGCGATGTTGTCGCCCAGGGCGGTGATGCGGTTCACCTTGATTCCGGGTCCGAGCTGGAGCTCGTATCGGGTGATGGTCGGTCCGGTGGCGACTTCGACGACGTTGGCGTCTATTCCGAACTGCTCGAGGGTGCTCTCCAGGGTCTGGACGTTGGCCTGCATCTCCTGCTGGCTGCGCTTCGACTTGGAGATCGGCTCGTGGAGGAGCGACATCGGGGGCAAGTTGAACCCGGAGCGGACGGGTGCGGTGTCGAGCACGGGGGCGGGCTTGCGCTCCTCGGCCTTGGGCTTGAGCAGCGAGGGCCGTGGGCGGGTCGCCTCGGGCACGTCCTCGGGCATCGCGACGACGGCCTGGGCCGCGACCGCCTTGGCGGGGATCGGTTTGACCGTCTTGGGCTTGTCGCCGTTGCCAAAGCGTCTCCTTGGGTCGAGGGCATGGCGGAGCGGAGCGTCCAGGCAGAGAACGAGCCCGGCCATCCCGAGAACGGCTATGCCGACTCCCGCCGCCTGCCCGAGCAGTGTGGAGAACAGCCACGCGGCCGAGGCTCCCAGATAGCCGCCGGACTCCACCACGACCTCGGGGTCAAAAAACGTACCGAAGCGCTGCTGGGCGAGGAACCCGAGCACAGAGAGGAAAAGCATCGCCCCTCCTGCCGCGGTCCTGCCGACCGTTCTCGGTGCGCGCCCGGCCAGGAGCGCCAGGCCCACAAGGACGAGCATCACCGGTGCCGCCCAAGCGCCTTTGCCCGCGAGGTTCGCAAGGGTGAGGGTGAGTGCGTCGCCGATCAGACCGGTGCGGCCGAGACCAAGACCCGCGCCCAGCACGACGCCCAAGGCGATCGAGGCCAAGCCTGTGATGTCCGAACGGCGATGGTCGGGCGAGGCAACCTCGGCCCTCCCCGCCGCAGTCTTGCGGGCAGGAGTTCGCATTCCTAGCATTCCAGACGCCCGTCCGTGGGCGTACGTTGACCTATTATGCCCGCTTCGGCGAGATTGGGACGAAGGTACGCGGGGGCATGGGGCGGGAGTTCAGCCCCTTTCCGAGCCTAAGAGGATTCCCAGGCACGCCATCGCCATCCATAGTGCGGTGCCGCCATAACTGACAAAGGGTAGCCAAAGGCCCGCTACGGGCAGGACGCCCAGATTCATCCCCAGGTTCACAAAGACGTGGAACCCCAGCACGGCAAGGACGCCGTTACTGACGCCCCGGGCCCAGACGTCCGCACTCCTCTGGCCGACCTCCCAGACCCGATAGAAGAACCAACCGAACGCGGAGAGCAGCAAGAGCCCGGCGACCAGGCCGCCCTCTTCGCCGATCACGGTGAAGATAAAGTCGTTTTGCTGTTCAGGGATGAACCGCGCCGCTTTCCGTTCGCCGCGCAGGTAGCCAGTTCCGTTGATCCCGCCAACACCGATCGCGATCAGGGCTTGGGTCTGCTGGTAGGCCCCGGCCTTGCTGTCGGGGTTGAGCTTCGACTCGATCCGATCGCGCATGTATGGCTTGATGACCCCGGGCGTGTACCAGGCGGCCGCTCCCATCCCGAGCGCGAGCACTACGGCCAAGAGAATCGTGCGCCAGGGTAGGCCGGCGGCCAGCGACATTGCCAGCCAGATGACGAGGAGGGAGACCGCACCCGCCAGGTGAGGCTGCAACAGCACGAGACCTACGAAGGGGGCGACGTGGAGCAGCGAACGCAGGAAGACGGATCCAGGGCTCCCGCGCTCTGCGTTCTTGACGTGGAACGCGGCCAGAGTGAGGATGACGAGCACCTTGGTGACCTCGCTGGGCTGATACTGAAGGGGGCCGATGTCGATCCACCGAGTCGCCTCGTTGGTCTTACGGCCGATGAGAAACACGGAGGCAAGCTGGAGAAGGTTGAGCCCATAGAGCCAGTTGGAGAGCGCCAGCCAGCGCGAGGGACTGATTTTGGAGGCGAGAAGGACGAGCGGAACCCCGATTGCGGCAAAGACGGCCTGGCGGGGGGCGAAGGTGGTTCCCCGCGCGAAGTCAATGCTGTGCAAGGCTCCGAGACCGAACGCGAAGATCAGTCCTGCCGCGGCGAGGAGGGGCAAGTTCGAGACGGCCCGGCTAGGGTTGGCCAGGCCGACATAGGAGTGCCGCCCGCGCGCGCCGGTCATTGCTCGCCGTCTTCAGCGGCCCACGGCTCTCGCAGGGAGCTCGAGCCGAACTCGCGACGGACGATCCCAGCCTTCGGCTTGATCCAGAACTGCAGTTTTCGATCGGCATTGACCGTCTTGCTGGTCTGAACCACAAGATTGATCGAAACTTGAACCGTGTCTAAGTTCCCGCTTGCAAGATTTAACTGGTCCCGATTTGTCGTGACCTTCGCTGTGGCGGCTCGGCCATTCGGGCCGAGGTACGCCTCGCCTGTCCAGTCCCATCCGTCACCGACCTTGAACGGGAAACGGACGATGGGAATCGGCGGTTGAAAACGCTCGCCGCTCAGGCTCTCAAACAAGAACTCCGATTCGCCGACCACGTACGACTCTTCTTCGAGGGTCTCGTCGTGGGCGAGGACCAGGATCTTGTATCTCGAGGCGTCTCGCTCCTCTTCTACATCGACCGGGATTTTCGTACCTGCGAGGATGAGGTTAGCCTTTTGCTTGCCGAGCTGGTCAGCGCCCAACGCCGCGAGGTCCGGATAGTCGGCACGGCCCAACTCTCGTTTTGCGACGCCAGGCCCGGTGCAGGCGAAGACGGCCGCGAGAGCAGCTACCGATCCTGCGAGGGTCCAGGCCCAGGGCCGCATTAGGAGCTCGTTTCGGCTCCCTTGCCCTTGCGTACTAGCTCGAGGGTGGTCGTCACGATCTGTCCGTCGGCCTGCTTGTACTCGAGGTTCATCTTGACGATTCCGACGTCCTTGGCGTACCAGCCCTTTGCCGACATCGTCCCCTTCGCACCGTTGTTGTCCGCCTCCGCGGTCTGGATGATCAGCAGGGTATCAAACGTTCCGGCCTTGACCTTGATCGTCTCGCTCTTCTCTACCTTCGAGGTGCCTTTCATCTTGACCGTTGTATTGGCAGTGTTCGAGGTCATCGTGGTGTCGGTCTTCCACGTCGTGCCCACATCGAGCTTGCTCGGAAGCACGAGCGACGGCTCGGTGGGCGAGATGATGGAGCCAAACGTGAGGTAGAGCCCGCCTTTTTCTAGGCTGAGTTCCTCGTCGCCCATGCCGGACATGCCACCACTGCGAACCGTCGAGAACACCATTTTGCCGTCTTTGGCCCCAGACTTGGTGCGCATGGTCTGCGTACCCTCTTGCGGTGCCATTCCCTTGCCCTGAACCATCTCGTAGGTCATCTCCTCGGTGTTTCCGAGACCGTAATAGACGTAGGCGTCGTTCTTGAGTTCCTCCGGGACAACGAAAGACTTTTCAGCGGGCGCCTCGCCCGGCTTCGGGGTAGCCCCGGCTCCGGCGACTTCTGCCGCCTTCGGCGCACACCCGGCTAGGGTAAGCGCAAGGAGGACGAAAATAGGTGTGGTTCTCATGGTGACTTGCTCTTGAGACGAAGGGTGGACGACTGTCGAAGCTGGCGGCCGTCGGGAGCCGTGACTGTCAGCGACATGACCATTCGTGCCAGGCCGACCTCCGGCACCCACCAAGTCTTCTTTCCGAAGGCGTGCTCCATCTTGTTGGCGGTGTAGTTGGTCTCGGACGTGACCGCGAGAGCAGAGAAACGCCCGATGTCGGTATCGATTTCCTGCATGCCCTCGCTCCAGACTCGGACGTTGGCAGGGCCCTTGCTTCCGTCTGGTCGAAGCCCGGTGACTTGCTGTTTGCTCTCGGTCCCCTTGTCGACCGGGAACAGGATCGTCGGAAGCGGCGGGTTGTTGGGAATCGCGGGCGACTGGTCGTCCTTGTCCTTGTACCGAACGTCAGACATCTCAAAGAGGCCCTTGTCGCTCAGCCTCCACACGATCGCCTCGATCTTCACGTCTTTGTCGTTGAAGATATCCACGTAGGCGTACTTGCCGTCCGGCTTGTCCTCGACCTTGGTGATTCGAAACGTAACTTCGGTTTGGTTCTGCTGGCTCCCGCCCGGGCCTTGGGCCGAGGCGTCGACTTCGAAGACCCAAGTGTTGCCCTTCTCCAGCGGGATCAGGTTCTGTTCTTGGCCGGCCGCGATCTCCGTGGACTTGACAGGGGTAGGTGCGCCGGTACCTTTCTGGGCATCCTTTTTGGAGTTTCCGCAGCCGACGAGGCCGATAGCGGCGAGCAAGGCGGCAGGGACGAGGAGCGTTCGTGTCATTGCGGATTCCTAGACCTTAGTACAGAGTTGACGAGGTCGACCGTTTCTTGTACCAGACTTTTGGAGGGAAGTTGGGTCAGTTTGACCTCGTTGGAGGAGAGTTCGGTCTGGATCCTCGGTGCTGCGACGGCAACTCCTCGTACAGTCACTAGGAGCTGGAAGCCCAAGTTCTCATGGCTGTACTTCCAAAGCCTCATCTTTCCCTCGTCGGTCAGGCCGAGGGTTATCGTGCAGTCGTCGGTTCGCAGGGCGTTCGTACTGCATTGCGAGCTGATGCCAGCCACATGGTCTTGATTGACCAACACGTTGCAGGCAGAAAGAATGCGCGAGGGCTTGGCCGCCAGCGATTGCAGCCGCTCTGGATCGAACCGGGCTTGGAGCGACCGGGCGACGTCTTCGGGCGGCTGCTTGCCGCTGAGAATGGACTGCGCCTCTTGCCGATAGATGCCCGCAATCAGATGGTCAGGCTGCTCGAACTTTTCCTTCAGCCCGTTTTGGACGGCCATGACGAATCGGGTCATATACGGCTCTCGAATACGGCAAGTGAGCCGTTCCTTCTGACCTTCGACGATATAGGCTACGTCCACGGGGCTCTCAATGAGGATCCCCTTGTCTAACGCTCGCTTGGAAACCACCGGCAAAGGCATGCCCTCGAGCGTGGTCTGGAGATCCTTCTCCAACTGCTTGCGAAGGGCCGCGTCGCCTCCGAGGGCACGCTGGATGTCTTCCGCCTTCCAGACGACTGGATCCACAGGGATATCGTCGCTGGAGAGCTTGTTCACGCTCATGGTCAGATCGCCGAGCGACTCGGTGTCTCCCCGAAGCGAGGCGAGCATTTCGCGGATGGGCAGACGAGGTGCGTTCTCGATCTCTCGCTGGTCGTCCGTGGGGTTTTCAAAACCGCCCTCGGCGTCCGGTCGAAGCTCGGTCAGGTGGGCAATGCCGTTGGAGACAATGATGCGATAGCCTCCGCTGCGCTCAAACGCAATGATCGAAAACTCTCCCGGCTCGACCGGGGTCGGCCTAAAGTTCCGAAGCGCGAGGGTGCTGTAGCCGCGAAAGCCCAGCACGCCGAGGCAGACGAGTCCCAGCATTACTGCCGCCGCCTTGACCGACGCGCTGACTCTCATGGGCAAGTCAACAGTCTACCGTCCGACCCCGTTCCGCCCACCCTTGGCTACGGGTCGTTGGGATTAAAGCCATCGTACATCGTGGCCGCCAGGTAGGTCATGCCGATTCCGACGCCGACTAAAGCGGTGACTGAGCCTGCCAAGCCAATCCAGATTGGGATCCTGAACACTCCGCATAGGATCGGGGGGGCCAAGGCGAGACCGGTGACCGGCAAGAGGACGATCATGGTGGCAAGGCCGCGAACGCTCGCCTGTGCGGCGTCCCGAGCGTCAGGCTGCAAGATCGCGACTGGCAAGTAGGAGAGCGAGAGTGTGACGGCAAAGACGGATCCAGTGAGCCAAGCCATCACGGTGGTCATCGCCGAGCCGACGCCGATGGCAGCCCCAATGATGGGAACCGGGATGCTGATCGCCATGGGAACGACCGCCCGCGATAGTGCGTCCCACGCCAGCAGTTGGCGCGAAGTGAAGGGCAACGGCTTGACAAGGTCGAGCCTCGCCAGGGCCTCGGGCAGAACGGTGGCCCGGGCAGACGGGCTCGCGAAGAGCGGAGCGAGGCCGCATAGAATCGGTACGAGCACATTGATCGCTCGCGCCGGGGCATAGATCTTCATGAGGATGAGCATCGTCGCCCCCATCGCGGTCACGATCAAGGCCTGGACGGCGCCGACACGCAGCGAAAGGACGCTCTCCTTCCACACGATGCTCCATGGCCCGCCCGCCTTCCACCGATAGAGCCAGCCGGTAAGTCCCAGGCCGATTCCCCCTCGTTCGGCCCGGCTCAGAGTGGCCGAGAACGAAGTCCCGTCCTTCCTTGCCCGGTCGGTGACCGCTTTGACCTCATACGCCCGCAAAGCCGCCTGCTCATAAAGGTTCGGCGCGAAGTGCATTGCCAGCCAAGCACCCAAGCCAATCAGCCCGAAGAGCCCGGCGAGCCCGAGCACGCTGGAGAACGGGTCGCCCGTTGCGACCCCCAGGGCAAAGCGCTCGGCGAGGTGGGCAGGAAAGAAGTAGGCACGAATCCCAGGCCGGTTTGCAAACCCGACCAGGGAGCCCAGCCCGGGCGACGACTGGAACGCAGATATCGCCATCCCAATGCCCGCCCCCAGGTACAGGGCTTGACCGAGATAGACCCACCGCGTATGGGGTCTGGTACCGTTGCGCGGGCTGAAGCTCCAAAGGGAGATGCCCCAACCCAAGAGTGCAAACGCAACCGCTATCAAGAGATAGCCGATGGAGGCAAGTTGGATCGCCCGAGTCACGTCCAGCGAGTCTGGGACGATGCCCGCCAGCGAGCCGAGGGAACCGCGACCCCGGCCCAAGGCGATCAACGACACGAGGAGCGGGAGCAACATGCGAATGAGCGTGTCTGCAGCCACCCGCCAGGCGACCACGATCCGCGGATTGACCGGCGTAGGGAAGAGCACGTCCGCGTCCGCCGCCCGAAACGTTGCCCGAAACCCGCCGAGCCCCAACGTGTTCAGACACACCAAGGCCGCAAAGGCCAGAAAGAGAATGCCAGAGATGGTGACAATCGGCGGGAACTCGATGTTGAGGTCCTTGAACGGATCGACGCCCGCGCTCGGGGCAGTGCCCCGACCCGCGAAGACGACCCGCCCGAAGATCCAGAAGTTGTAGCCCAGGAACGCGAGAAGCCCGAGGATTCGCCCTGGGCTGCGCAGAGTCCGCTTCAGCCCATTGACGAAGCTCCGGCTAACCAGGAATAGGAGGGGTTTCATCCTGGCTTTCCCTGGTCATCTGCAGGAAGAGGTCCTCCAGTGTCGCCTCGCCTTGGCCCCGCGAGGCCCGAATCTCCTCCAATGTGCCCTCGGCGAGCTTCTTTCCCTTATTGAGAATCACCACGCGGTCGCACAAACGCTCGGCGGTGTCGAGCTGGTGGGTCGAGACCAAGACCGCGCACCCCGCGTCCCGCGCCTCATAGAGCGCCTTCTTCATCTCCGCGACCCCTGCGGGATCCACCCCGATAATCGGTTCGTCCAGGACGAGCACCTTGGTGTCATGCACAAATGCGCAAGCCACAGCCAGCTTCTGCCTCATGCCCTTGCTCAGCGTCGCGACGAGGCTTTTCTTCTTGTCAAGGAGGTCGTAGCGGGCGAGGAGGGCCTCTCCGTGCTGTTCATAGAGGTCGAGCCGTTGGAAGCACATCGCGATGAAGCGTAGGTGCTCGTCCACCGTGAGCAGCTCGTACAGCGCCGGCAGCTCAGGCACAAAAGCGAGCTTGGACTTTGCTTCGGCTGGGGACTCTTCTACATTGTGGCCGTAGACATAGACCGCACCGTCGGTCGGCCGCAAAATGCCGACCGCGCACCGGATCGCGGTGGTCTTGCCCGCGCCGTTCGGCCCCAGCAGCCCGACAATCTCGCCCCCGTTGACGGTGAAGGAAAGCCCGTCCACGGCCTTGTGCCCCTTGTACTCCTTGACCAGGCTCGCAAACTGGAGCATCCCGCGCCTTCTATCATGGCCGAACTGCGCCCGCACCGGCCCGGGCTCCGCGTCCGCCCTGCCACAGCAGCACAGCTGCGCCTGGGGGTTAGCCAAGAAGGTGGGCGCAGGGACGGTGACGGTCGGCCCCGTGGGCGCTCCGGGTTGCTTGCGGCAGATAGGCCGCACCCCGGCTTCGTGGCTGCGATTGGCGGAGGCAAAACCGCGCGTTCCTGGCGTTTGAATCTGCTCACCCAGCATTCCTGCCAGGTTTTGGCGACCGTCTCCTTGAAGACGGTGACCGTCTCCTTGAAGACGGTGACTATCTCCTTGAAGACGGTGACCGTCTCCTTGAAGACGGTGACCATCTTCTTGAAGACGGTGACTATCTCCTTGAAGACGGAGACCGTCTCCTTGAAGACGGTGACCATCTTCTTGAAGACAGCGACCGTCCGACGGCGGCAGGGCCGGAGCCCTGGGCCAGCCCGCGGCCCGCTAGGGGTAGCATCCCCTCCGCATGGCTGCGGCGGAGTTTGCAGAGCGGGTCACCAGCGAGGTGCGCAAGGCCTTCTTGGGGCAGGACGAAGTGGTGGAGCAGTGCCTGGCTGCCGTCCTCGCTGACGGCCATGTGCTCGTCGAAGGCATGCCGGGCCTGGCGAAGACCCTTTTGGCCCGTACGCTTGCGACGACGCTGGGGCTGGCGTTTGGACGGGTCCAGTTCACGCCCGACCTCATGCCTTCGGACGTCACGGGCACGATGGTCTTTGATGTCAAGGACGCGGTGTTCCGAGTCCATAAGGGTCCGGTCTTTGCCGCCGTGCTGCTGGCCGACGAGGTGAACCGCACTCCGCCCAAGACCCAGGCTGCGCTCTTGGAGGCCATGGAGGAACGGCAGGTCACGATCGGCGACCAAAGCTTTGCCCTTCCTTATCCGTTCCTCGTCTTTGCCACCCAGAACCCGATCGAGACCGAGGGCACATACCCGCTCCCCGAAGCCCAGCTCGACCGGTTCTTGATGAAGATCGTGATCGGCTACCCGCCGCAGGAGGTCGAGACGGAGGTCTATCGCCGGTATCACGGAGGCTTTCGGGCCGGGAGGCTCGCAGAGAGCGGAGTTACCGCGGTCGGTGCCGAGTCTTCCCTGCGCGCGGCTCGCGAAGAGGTCGCCGCAATCCAGGTTGACGACAAGGTGCTCGATTACATCTATGGGTTGGTTTCGGCGACTCGCACCCACCGCGACGTGATGACTGGTGCCTCGCCCCGTGCAGGGCTGGCCTTGCTCGGGTGCGGCAAGGCCATTGCCGCGATGCGAGGCAGGGACTTCGTGATCCCAGACGACGTGAAGGAGCTGGCTGTCCCCGTGCTACGGCACCGCCTCCTGCTCAAGCCTGAGGCCGAGATCGAAGGTCTGGGTCCGGCAGACGTGCTGCGGCAGGTCATCGAGGCGCAACAGGTTCCGCGTTGAGGGTCCTCGCACTGCTTCGCCAGCAGAGGGGCGGGCTTGCCAACTGGGCTGCCGACGCCGCAGAGTGGTTGGCCGAGGAAGGGGTCGAGCTTGTTGTGGACGACGCTTCATGGATTCCTCCGCAGACCGGCCGCGCGGCCGACCGGGAGGTAACCAAGCGCCTCAAGCAAGATGCCCGAGGCTTTGATGCGGTCCACGCCTTGGGGTACCGCACGGCGTGGGCTTGCGCAGAGGCCTTCGCATTGCGGTTTCCCTGGGTCTACACCGCGTACGATCCGCCCAAGACGACCCATCCGGACTTGGTAGACCGATTGAACTCGGCCCGGCGGGGCATCGTTCCGTCCCGCTCCGTGCACGACGATTTGGACTCGGTGGACGTGCTCCACCTCGAGGTCATGCCCCACCCTGCCGGCTTGGGCCTGCCTGACCGAGATGCCGCTCGCGCGGAGATCGGGGTTCCGGAGGACAGCGTCCTCGTCTATGCGATGGGCGAGTTCACGCCGGAGTCCGGCTTGGCTGCGTTGCCGGGTGCCATGGAAGCAGTTTGGAAGGACTCTGGCCAAGCCAGACTGCTGATCGTGGGCGAAGGGACCGAACCGATCCACTCGGGCGACGTGCGTGCAACGGTGCTCCGCACCTGGCTCGACCATCCGGTCCGCTGGGTCAGTGCGGCGGACCTTGTCGTCGTGCCCGCACGGCGTGCAGGTTGGAGCCGGACAGCGGTCGAGGCCATGCAGCTCGGAATTCCGGTGGTGGTTCGCGCTTGGGGCGGATTGACGGAGATCGGAGACCCGGGTGTGAGCACTTGGGCGTTCCAAGACGACGAAGACCTCGGCCGCGTCCTCGCCGATGCTGCCTCCTCGCCTCTTCGTCGGGAGTCCATCGGCGCAGCCGGTCGGGCATGGGTTCAGAACCGACTCGACCCGGCCCGCCATGCGCGAAAGCTCGCCGGGATTTATCGGGAAGCCGTAGGCTTGAGGGCCTAGGCGGGTGGCCGGTAGTGGGGTTATAGTGACTTCGGCGGTAGTCACCATGGATCGGTGGTAACGGAGGACGGAGCAGGGAAGCTCCTCCCGCCCCTTCCTTTCTTCTGAGCCGTCGCTGCCGCCTATCCGAGCAGCTCTCTCACAGCCGCGACCATTGTCTCGTCGGGAACGTCCTTCACGCGGCTCTCCCGGTTGGTCCAGGCGACCTCGCCATCCACCCGCGCCTCCAGGATCCCGCCCTTGCCCGGAACAAGCTCGACCGGGACGCCTACCTCACGTTCGACAGTGGCCGCCAACCTGGAGGCCTGGGGGAGGTAGTTTCAAGCTTGGCAGTACTCGATCTGGATCTTTGCCATGCGGCAAGGGTACCCCGCGTCAGCCGAGGCGGGCGTTCGCCGCGTCCCAGTCCACGACCTGCAGGAAAGCCTCGATGTACTTCATCCTGGCGGTCTGGAAGTCGAGGTAGTACGCGTGCTCGTAGACGTCCATCGCCATCACGAGCGTGTGGTTCCAGGCCGGGAAGGTGTCTTGCGAGTCTCCCGCATAATTGAAGACGCGGCCCTCGCGGCGGTCGAACCCAAGGAACGCCCAGCCACGGCCGGCCATCCCCGTCGCCTTCCAGTCGGCGAGCCATGCGTCGAATGAGCCGTAACTCGAATTGATCAGGTTACCGAGCTCGCCAGTGGCCGGCCCGCCGCCTCCCCCGATCGAATCGAAGTAGACCTCGTGGTTGATGTAGCCGCCGTAGGCGAACGCATAGTTCACTTTGAGCGCCCGCATCTGGCTGTAGATTTGGTTTGCCGTAGCCGGATCCACCTCCATCTCCGCCAGTGCCTTGCGGATCTCGTTGGTCTTGTTCGCGTAGCCCTTCCAGAGCGTCAGGTGGTTGTCGTGGGTGGCCTTGCTGATCCCGGCGCTTTCGGTGCTATAGACCTTGTCGGGCAGAGCGTCCGGGACGGATACGAGGCGGGTCTCCATGTCTTGAATCTACCAGCCCCCTCGGAGCGTCGTCGGCAAAGGCCTGGGACGAGCCGCACGGGTGCCTCCCTTCCAGGTGCGTCCATGAGCGGCGCCGCCCCAAACCTTGGGGCGGCGGGCACTTGCGAACGGCGCAACCCTTCAGTTCCTGCCTGGCAAAGTGGCTGTCTTCTAGGTGAGGAATACGCCGGGCGAGGTCAGCCGTCCTGGCTTTCGATGCGGTCAGAAGGGAAGTTTGTCACGTACTGGATACCGCTGACGAGGGCAAGCCCCCCGGCTCGAAAGATCGAATGTCCTAGTTGCCGGACGTCTCCACGAGCGTGTTCGCGCCAAACCGTGATCCGGAGGGCGCTTTCGCCTTGCGCAAGGCGTCGGTTACGGGCCCGGACACCTTGTACCACCGGGCCGTTGCCCCGTCGCCCACCTTCAGCACCTGCTGGAAACCGTCGTAATCCCCCACGACCCACTCGTCGCCGTTCCGAAACCACACGGCCCTTCCCTCGAACTCATATCGGGTGGGTGGCTTGATGAGCGTGAAATTCCCTGCGATGGTTGTCCCTTTCGAGTCTAGGAACGAGACGAAGAACCATTGGTCGAGCGGAGGCGACGGACGGTCTGCCGGAACGTCCAAAGAGAGAATCCCACCGGAGTTATCCCTGATGGCGATTGCCCGACCTGTGCGACCGTCCACATACACAAACATGGAAGACCCGTACGCTTTGTAGTAAGGCAGATATGTCGATGGCTCGCAAAAGAACGTGATGTAGATCGGGATTGCAATATTGGCAAGGCCCAGTTCCATCAGCTCGTCCGTGAACTCGCGCGGCTTGAAGAACCTGGGCGCGGCGAGCCCAAGACCGGTGCCCTTGACCTCGGTCCAGGCGAAGGGCCGGTACCGGAGGTACGCGTCGATTGCGGCGGCACGGGCGACAGCCGCGTCGACCACCGGCGCATCGGCGTAGCGCAAAACTGGCGAGTACCCCATATACGCGCTTACGACGACTCCTCGGTGTCGGTCGATCTCGAAGATGCACTCGCCTTGCTGCCAGAGCATTCTCGGCCCGACATCCGGCTGGGCGCGGAGTTCGAAGCCCTCTGCCCATTCCTGGATGCTTGTGAACTTGAGCGGAAAGCGGTCGTCGCTGATGTGGTAGAGCTGGGTGCAGATCCTCTTCGCCTCTTCGAGGGAGATGCGGGGAGAAGGATCGGCCTCGCGCAGCTTCTGGACGTCGAGGTTTTCTCTACAGGCGAACTCAAGCAGTCGGTGTGTCCTTGACTCTAAGGAGCCACTGCAGATCCCCGATCCGAGTCCGTAGCTGCCCCGCTGGATGGCGACAGGGGCATCGTAGCCACGGATAGCGTGTCGCCCAGTTCGATAAAAAGGGGTGAACCCGCGATCCAAGTCCTCCATCAGTCGGACAGCGGCCTCGAACCGGACGATGCCCGTTAGCTTGTCCTCGCGCCCTTGGGCACTGCCGAGCGATGCCAGCAAGAGGGAAAGGCACACTGCTACGAGCCTAGGGCGAGCCGTCCACGGAGTGCAGTTGGTTCTAGCCATGCCTGTGTAGCCTCAGTTGTTCCATACGTAGTACCAGAATGTCGGTTCGTCGGCGATGTCGGCCACCTCTTGTTCAGCTTCCGTCAGGTAGACCCGGCGCAAGGTGGTGCGAACGTCTCCGCGAGACTTCATGGGGATGGCTTCGCACTTGAAGCCGCTCGGAAAGCTGTTGTCTGCGACCGGCAACCCTCGGGGCATCATTTGCGTGTTGGCGTAAGCGAGTGCACGCCCGATGATCCGTTCGTCATCCGAAGTACCGGCATCCCCTGCCCAATGGGCGAAGAGCTTCTTGGCATGCTCAGAAAGACTCACATTGATCTGGTAGAGATCCACCCACTCGTCAGTGATCCCTGGCGCGAGAACGGGTTGCACGACCTTCTCGAAGCCGCAGTACACGCTGTCACGCGGAACACCGCCCAGCTCTTCAGGGTTGAAGCTTGGCCACGGAGTCGCGGTGTTTTCTACCAGCGTACTGCAACTATATAACAACGCGTACCGAAACCGGGGCACTCCGTTCCCGTCGCGAGGAGACAAAGGTGATGCGATGTCGCTACTGAACGCCAGGTACTGCGAAGGTTGTTGTTGCCATCCAAACGAGTCGTTGACGCCTGAAGGATCGCCGTGCGCCGACGCGATGTAGCAAGTAACCTCTCCCAGAAGGGACACAACCGTAGTCTTCGAAACCGTGAGCTTGTTGCCGGACGGTGAGACGGTATGGCCGTGAGCTCCTAGCCGTCCAGACGATTCTCCAGTGATCCCGCTGGAAGCAATGGCGATCGAAGCGTTCGTCTGGCCGTTACTGCCGATGGCCGTACCGTAGACCACCGCCTTGTTCCACGGGTCGAAGGCAAGTTCAACGCTCACAGTTCTTGTGTCGTCGATGTTGTGCGCCGAGCATTGGAGGCGGGCGGTCACCTCCCACTTCACTGTAGGGAAGCCACCCGAACCCTCGGAATCGGGGAAGTGGGTCGGGGCGAAGCGCACGGTGCCGCCGTCGAAGTCGGGAGGAAGTGTGAGCGCCTCGTTACCTATCCACACCTTCGTCTGGAGAACCGTCACGACCGCAGGGTCGTGGGCCACTGCGATCCAGTCCACCGAGAAGTTCGACTCTGTGCCGCTGACCCTGACGACTCCGCCCGAAGACGTTTGGGAGTACGGTTCCATGAACTCGATCCGTGCCGTGAACTGCCCGTCACCGAGCGCGACAGAATTCTGGGCAGAAGTCTGACAATAGGCACAAGTCGAGGCCACTACAACTGCGACAGATGCGCCGATGCGCCGATGCACCGATGCACCGATGCACCGATGCGCCCATGCTAGATATAATACCATGCCGAGCCGGACCGCCGCTTCACTCTCTGCGGGAAGTCGTGATCTGGTGGGCCCAAGCTGCCCAGGCAATAGGTTCGACCCTGTCTCACCCGTCCTGGCTTTCGATGCGGTCAGAAGGGAAGATCGTCACATACCGGACCCCACTGGCCAAAACCAGACCTCCTGCACGGAAGGTCGGGTGCCAGTCATACGCTGTGTGAGTTGGCTGGACGAAGGAGGCGCGCACTCCATAGAGCCCGGGTTTGCCCGGGATCCAAAACCTGGCTCGGTGCAAGAGCACGGTCTGTCCGGGCTCGATCTGGATGAAGCTCGGGACACCCACGACGAGCCCCCCTGCCCCGTACTGACCGCGCGGCGGAGTGACGGTGAACAAGAACGGGTGCTTACGGACTCGGAACGACTCACGAAACTCCAGCACCGGCACCGACGGGCCCTCCAATGAGGTACCAGTGCACAGGGCTACCGGGGCGCCGGTCTCGTTGCGCACGTACGTTCGGAAGAGCGGCGGGCCATGGGGAAGCCTTGTCTCTGCGAAGCCCAGCGCAAGGCCTTCGTTCGGCACGCCCCAAGCGATGCAGTCCTGCGCAAGCCTCTTGACTCCGATCGCTATGGCAAGAAACGTGAGCATGTCTGGACTATGGTCGGTTCGTTGCGCCTAGCGTTCAACAGCTATGAGATAGTCGCCACTTCGTTGGCCAGGTGCTCGGTGAGTAGCCCGATTCGGTCCATGTCGTGAGCGGTGACCAAGACGAGATAATCGTCAATGGTGACCTCTCCCTTGCCGTCGAGCTTAATCGTCTTCTTCAGGTCCTCGGGCGACATGGACTGCAGGTACTCCAGCGTCGTCTGACGCCGCGACTCGAAAACCTCGGCCTCGTGGAACGCGTCTTTGTCGTTATAATGGTGCTCTCGTGCGCGCACGTTGGGATCCACCCACGGCACGGCCGATCCAGGCCGCATGTTGCCGAGCCGGACACGGTCAAGAATAAGCTGCTCGGTGTCGGCAAGGCTGGCGATCACTTCGCGAGGGGTGAGGTCTTCCGTGGTCAGCCGGTCGTCAAGCCGATCTTGGGGGAAGACTCGGAGGAGGCGCTCGACTACTTTGGGAGCTACTTCGAGGGCCTGGAGCTGGATCTCCGTCATCACCCTTACTTTACACCAGGTTTGGGCAGATCGCAACTCACAAGAAAAGGCCCCCGACGCCGGTGGTCACCGCGCCGAGGGCCTGAGGAGTAACGCGCTCACTTACTTTCGTCTGCGTGCGAGCAGTGCCGCAAGTCCGACGCCGAGCGCGAGCATCGTGGCAGGCTCTGGGACGACTGTCCCGTACCCGGTCTCGCCGGAATAGGCGGCCCGAAACTCCCGCGGCACACCAGCGTAGTCGACCAGCGGGTCGTAGAGCGTCGGCAACATCGTGCTGATGTCCACGTGCCCGCGCATTACGCCCGGCTGACCCACGAGGTTGAACTGGTGTGCAGCCGCCCCCCCGACGATCGTGCCTGCTCCTTCGAGCACGAACGTCGGGGCGACCGAACGGCCGTAGAGCGAAACGTCGTCGAGGTCGATCGCCCAAAGCAGTCCAGGGCCGAGGCCCAGACCGGGCACCGCGCCGAAGATCATCAAGTCGGCGCCGGGGAGCGCACCGGTGCCGGTGAGGCTGATGTCGAGGACGTCTCCGAAGACGTTCACATACGGAGCATCCATTCCTGAAAGCTCCACGGCGATGGCGATGTCACCGCCAAACGCTCCTGCGAGGTTGAAGACGGGGAACACGGGCGGGGTCGGCCAGGTCGGCCAGTAGCCGGTGACCTCGGTGTGGATGGTGGACGTGGTCCACGTAATCGTGTCGGGTGCGGCCCCGTTCGTAGCCCATTCGGGCCCACCGTCTGGCGAATTGAACGCGCCGAAATTCCAATCGTGTCCGAGGATGGTCGGGAACAGTGGTGCAGCAAGGGCTGGGGCCGCGAGGGCTCCGGTCGCAACTGCAAGCAGAGGTTTGAAACTCATATGTCCTCCCTTGTGCGGGCCGACTCGTCGTCGGGTCGGCCCTAAAAAAATTCTATCAATACTTTCGTTGGATATTGGGCGAACCCAAGGAAAACCAGCATTTTTACGGGGTAGGGCAGGCAACAAAAAACGGGCGCCCGCTTTCGCGGAGCGCCCGTCGCGCCGCTTAGGACTTCTTGTACTCGGCGGTCATCATGGGCATCCAATCGTCGCCCATCTTCATCTCGAGCACCATTGACATGCTGGAACCGGAGACCTTGACCTTGTTGCGCATCTCCATCTCCATCGCCTCCGACTTGTAAACGCCCGAAATCACGTACCAATCGCCTTCCTTCTTGCCACGCATCTCCATTGCTCCGGCTTCGGAGGAGTCAAACCAGTGCGAGAGCCACTCTCCTTTGGCCGCGTCAAAGGTCATCATCTGCAGGCCGAAAAACTTACCCATCTCGGGCATCTCGTACTCGTGGTGACCTTCGAGGTACCGACCGTTCAAGGACATCCTATTGGTGACCTTGACCGGGCCTTCAGCCTCCTCGCCGGTGAAGTTGAACTTGGCCTTGCCGGTCCAGGTACCGACCATTGCCTCGAGCTGCTTGCACTCGTCAGGGACGGGGGTACCCATTTGGGCCTGGGCACCAAGCGCGAACAGCGCGGCGCAGGTTACGACTATTGATCTGAGGTTCATTTGTGCGTCTCCATCGGAAAGGGGCGCATGCCCCTGGCCTTAGAAACAGTATACAGGTGTCTCAGACGTTGAAGGCGGATTCTCCGGCGTAGGAGGCGGAGGGGCCTAGTTGCTCTTCGATTCTCAGAAGCTGGTTGTACTTGGCTACGCGGTCGGTCCGGCTCGGTGCGCCGGTCTTGATCTGGCCACAGCGGGTCGCGACGGCAAGGTCGGCGATCGTCGTGTCCTCAGTCTCGCCGCTTCGGTGGCTCATCACCGCGCTATAGCCCGCCCTGGCCGCCATGCGGCAGGTCTCCAACGCTTCGGAGAGCGTCCCAATCTGGTTCACCTTGATCAGGATGCTGTTCGCCGTGTCGGTCTCGATCCCGCGTGCCAAGCGCTCTACGTTTGTTACGAAGAGGTCGTCGCCCACGAGCTGTACGTCCGCTCCGATCGCCTCGGTGAGCGCTTTCCATGTGTCCCAGTCGTCCTCCGCGCAGCCGTCCTCGATGCTCAGGATCGGGTAGTTCGAACAAAGCCCTGCGAGGTACTCGACTTGGCCCGATCCGTCAATCTTTCTGCCGTCTTTGTATACATAGTGTCCGTTTTGAAAGAACTCAGTCGCGGCGCAATCCAGGCCGAGGAACATGTCCCTGCCAGGTTCGAGTCCGGCTGCCGAGACTGCTTCGAGGATGTAGTACAAGGCGGTATCCTGCGTGGGCAGGTTGGGGGCAAAGCCTCCCTCGTCACCGACTCCGGTTGCGAGGCCCTTTTCGTGTAGTACCTTCTTGAGGCGGTGGAACACCTCGCTCCCCCATCGGAGCGCCTCGGCAAACGACTCCGCACCGACCGGAAGCACCATGAACTCCTGGAAGTCCACGTTGGAGTCGGCATGGCGGCCTCCGTTGAGGATGTTCATCATCGGGACCGGCAAGACCGTGGCCCCCATTCCACCCACGTAGCGGTAGAGCTCCATCCCGAACGATGCTGCGGAGGCTCGGGCGGTCGCGAGGGAAACACCAAGCAGTGCGTTCGCACCGAGGTTTGCCTTGTTCGGCGTTCCGTCGAGCGAGACCAGCATCTGGTCAAGGCCCTCCTGGTCTTCGGAGTCCCAGCCTACGAGCGCCGCCGCGATCTGTCCGTTGACGTTCTCGACAGCCTGGAGGACACCCTTGCCGAGGTACCGGCTCTCGTCGCCGTCTCGAAGCTCCACCGCTTCAAACTGTCCGGTGCTGGCGCCGCTGGGCACCGCTGCCCGGCCGATCGTGCCGTCTTCGAGGACCACGTCCACCTCGATCGTCGGGTTGCCCCTACTGTCCAGGATTTCTCGGGCATAGATGTTCGCGATCAGAGCCATGGAGAGGGCAGGATATCCCGGGCCAGGTGGTGGTCCCCCTGCCTGGAGCGCGCTCTCGGGTGTAGACTCTGCCCTGTACTCGATGCGAGAGAACTTTCTGCTCCACAAGCTGCACTCGCTCACCGGGATCGTCCCGATCGGCTTCTACCTCGTCCAGCACCTGACGCTGAACACGTTCAGCCTCGGAGGCCCGGACAAGTTCAACGGCGTCATCGCCTTCTTCGATGGAATGCCGCTCCACTTCCAGCTGGCGCTGAAGGCGGTAGCGATATGGATCCCGTTGATCTTCCACGCCGTGTACGGGCTCTTCATTACGCAGCGGGGCAAGCAAAACTATAGCGAGTCCGCATATAAGTACCGTGAGAATCGCTATTACTTCTTACAGCGGGTGTCGGGGATCGTCGCGTTTCTCTTCTTGTGCTACCATATGACAACGACGTCGATCTTTGGCAAGATGTACGGTGCCGAAACGACGATCCAGTATCACAATTGGGCGGGGACACTGAGCCAACCAGTCCTCGGGATACCCTATCTGATCTTAGTGGTCTACATCGTCGGAATTGTGGCGAGCTCATATCACTTCAGCTATGGCGTCTGGAACTTCTGCATCCGGTGGGGCGTCACGGTGAGCGATCGGGCGCAGAATGCGACCGCCAAGCTCTCTCAGGCCCTATTCTTCGGCGTTTCGATCTTGGGCATTGCCGCGCTCGTCGGGTTTTTCAATCCAATCTTCATGGAGAGCGAGTCGGTCGAAGCGAAGAGCCCGGCGGTCAGCCAGAGCGGGCCGGTAGACCTCTAGAACTCGTCTGCGATCGCTTGGAGATACCTGCCGTATGGCGATGAGGCCATAGACTGAGCCCTTGCGCGAAGCTGGGAACGCTCGATCCAGCCTTGCCGGTAGGCGATCTCCTCTAGGTTGGCGATCATCAGTCCCTGCCGCATTTCGACCGCCTCCACAAACTCTGCCGCTTGGAGGAGAGCGGCATAAGAGCCCGTATCGAGCCAGGCAAAGCCGCGGCCAAGCCGCACGACGTTTAAGAGACCATCTTTCAGGTAACTGCGGTTCAGGTCGGTGATCTCGAGTTCGCCTCGCGCCGAAGGTGTCAGGTCGCGAGCCCGCTGCACGACGCTCTCGTCGTAGAAGTACAGTCCGGTCACCGCGTACGAGGAACGTGGTGACTCGGGCTTCTCTTCTAGGCTGACCGCCTTGCCTTCGTTGTCAAACTCGACTACGCCATAGGCGCTTGGGTCTTCGACCTTCGTAGCGAAGACGGTGGCGCCGGTCTGAATCGCTTTGGCCTCGTGCAACTGCGCGGTAAAGTTCTGTCCATAGAAGATATTGTCTCCCAGCACGAGGGCGGCACCGCCCCCCTCCAAGAACGTCTCACCGATGAGAAACGCCTGGGCCAGTCCACCCGGGTTTGGCTGTTGCGCGTATTGGATATTGATCCCGAACTCTGCACCGTCTCCCAGCAACCTGTGGAACGCGGCCTCGTCCTCTGGAGTCGTGATCACGAGAACGTCACGAATGCCCGCCAGCACGAGGACGCTTAGCGGGTAGTACACCATCGGCTTGCTATAGACGGGAAGCAGTTGCTTGCACGCCGCGAGCGTGATCGGGTACATGCGCGACCCTGTTCCGCCAGCCAGGACGATTCCTTTCATGCCCGAGAGTCTGGCACCTCTTCGCCCGGTTGAGGTGGATGACGGAACGCACGCGTGCCCACTGCGGCCCGGCATGCGGGGGAGTGGCCAGAACTTCCAGGTTCAGCTTGACGCCATCAAAGATCCCCGCCGAGGCCCGGGCCGTAGAAACGCTGGAAGAACTCTTGCGTGTCCTCGCGGTCGACCAACGGCCCCCACCAGTCCTCGCGCTCGCGAAACCATCGGACGGTCGCGCGGAGGCCCTCCTCGAAGCCGACCCGAGGTGTCCAGCCCAGTTCGCGCAGCTTCGAGCATTCCATCGAGTACCTGGAATCGTGCCCGCCCTTGCGCGGGTCAGGAATCCGCTTGACGAGCGACTCGTCCAAACCGAGTTCCGCAAGCATCAGCCTCACGACGGTCAGGTTGGTCCTTTCGTTGTCGTCACCGACGTTGTAGGCCTGGCCCGGCTCCCCTCGGGTGAGAGCAGTCCAGATCCCGGCGACGTGGTCCTCTACATGGATCCACTCGCGGCTTTGGCCCCCCTCACCATAGAGCGGTACCTTCTTGGCGCGCAAGAGCCGCGTGCAAAAGAAGGGCACGAGCTTCTCGGGAAAGTGGTACGGGCCGTAGGTGTTGCCGCCGCGGGTCACCGTCACCGGGGTTCCGAACGACTTCCAGTGCGCCCGGCAAAGCAAGTCGCCCCCTGCCTTGGCAGCGCTGTAGGGCGTATTGGGCCGGAACGGAGAGTCTTCGGTGAATCGCCCCTCAGAGATCGATCCATAGACTTCGTCGGTGCTCACGTGGAGCACCCGCTCCAGGGAGTGGCGTCGGGCGGCGTCCAGTAAGGTCTGCACTCCCAGTACGTTGGTCTCGACAAAGCCGCTGGAATCGAGGAACGACCGGTCGTTATGGCTCTCTGCGGCAAAGTTTACGAGGTGGCTCGGGCGGAACTTTGAGAAGGCGTCCTCGACGAACCGGTGGTTCTGGATCTCGCCATGGAAGAACTCCGTGCGGTCGGCGAAGTCAGCCATTGTGCTCCGGTTGCCGCTGTACCGCAGGGCGTCGAAAACCCCGACCTGCGCGTCGGGCCGCTCCTGAAGGGCATGGCGGACGAAGTGCGAGCCGATAAACCCGGCCGCGCCGGTGACGAGTAGCCTCACTGGCTCCAGTATTGCGCCCTCAGCGGCCCGGGTCCAGGTCAGGGCATCGCGAAGCGCGAAGACACGTCGTCCTCGTGACGGATCTCGTCCACGGGCTCCGTCTTCCCGCGTCCGGCATAGAGCTGGTCGGGGAAGTTCAGGACGAAGGCGTCGCGCTCGCTCGCGTTGCGGTAGGCGTGCACGACCCCTGGTGGCACGATGACGAGCACGGGGTTGGCCGCTCCCACTCGGTGCGTCTCGGCAACCTCGGGCTGGCCGGGGCGGTTCTCCCAGAGGAAAAGATCGTACTCGCCGTCGAGAAAGACGAACCCATCGGTCTGTTCGCGGTGCTCGTGCGGCCCACGGGCGACCCCGGGCTTCGTGACACTGAGGTAGCCCATGACAGGCAGGAAGCCTTCCGGCAACTCGTCTTCCCGGTACAGCTCGGAGAGCCAGCCGCGCTGGTCTTCGAAGCGGCCGAGAGGCCGAACCACGACGCCGGGAAGTTGCGAGCCTTCCATCATTCCATGGCTTGCCGGCAGGCATCGGCAAGCTCGTCCAGCGAGACCAGGGCCTCGAACTCGTAGGCAGGGTGGAAGCCGATGTGGACGTCGGGCCGGCTCAGAAGTCGAGGCGCGGACCAGAGCAGAGAGAACCACTCCTGTCGGTCGGTGATCTCGCTCACCACGGCCTGGCCGAACCCGCACGTCCGGGTGTCTTCTTGCACCACGACGAGCCTGCCCGTCTTGCGCAGCGACTCGACCACCGTCTCGTAGTCGCACGGGACGAGGCTCCTCAGGTCGACGACTTCGAGCGAAACCTCTCCGTCGAGCTTTTCCGCGGCTTCGAGCGCTAGATGCACCGTATTGCCCCAGCCCACGACCGTGACGTCCGATCCCTCTCGCACGACCTTGGCCTTTCCGAAGGGCAGCGGCTCGACCTTCTCGACTTCACGCCGCACGCGGAAGACGTGCTTGGGCACCAGGACAAAGCACGGATCGTCGGAGTGGACCGCGGTCCAGAAGAGTCCGGCCGCGTCCTCTGGGGTGGAGGGCACGGCGACCTTGATGCCAGGGCAGTGGCAGAGCCACGACTCGTTCGCCTGGGAGTGCCAGAGCGACCCGCCACCAAAGTACGCGCCGTATGGGGCGTATACGACCATGCTCGTGGACCAGCCTCCGAAACTGCGCCACCTCGTAGTGCTCAGGTTGGTCACGATCTGGTTCCAGGCCGGGCAGATGAAGTCAACGAACTGCAGTTCGAAGACCGGCTTCATGCCATAGGCGCACATCCCGACGCCCACGCCGATAATGGTCGCCTCGGCGAGCGGCGAGTTGAACACCTGCTTGGGAAAGGCCTCGCTCAGGCCCTTGGTCATGCCGAAGACGCCGCCTTTGGGGTCTTCGATGTCTTCGCCGAAGAGGACGACGTTCGGGTCGTCGGCCACTGCCTTGTGGAGGGTCTTGTTGATCGCGTCCACCATCGTGATCGCGCCTGGCTCGATGGGGGGCCTCGGAGCTTGGGCCTCCTCGCCCCAGCAGTGGAGGAAAAGCTCGCTGCTCCGAGGGTCTTCGGCCTGTTCTGCGCGGTCGTACTCGTCCCGCACGTGAACGGCGATCTCCTCTTCCATTGTCTCCATCTCGGCCGGAGTCAGTTCGCCATTGGCGATCAACTCGTCGGCAAGGAGCTTGATCGGGTCTCGCTGGAACATCGCGTCGATCTCGGCTTGGTCGCGATAGACCCTGTGGTCGTCGCTGGAAGTGTGGCTCGAGAGGCGGTCGAGGTCCGCCCAGACCAAGGTCGGCCCTTCGCCGTTCCGGGCTTTGGCGTAGGCGTCCTGGGCGACTTTGCGCACGTTCTCGATGTAGCGGGCATCGGTCTTCACGACCAGCTCTTCGCTCAGCACGCCGCGGAGGTTGAGCGCCATGAATTTCTCGGTCGGGGTGCTGATGCCGTACTTGTTGTCCTCGATGACGAGCACGAGGGGTAGGTTCTCCTGTACGGCGAATGCCCACGCCTCGTAGAACTCACCTTGCCGCATCGCTGCGTCGCCGACGGTTGCGAGTGTCACCTCGCCCTTGCCAGCGAGCTTCATTGCCCACGCGGTACCGGCCGCGGGGATGAGGCCGCCCCCGGTCGGGGTGCAGACGCTGACGACGTTGTGCTCCCGGCTGCTGTAATGACCGGGCATTTGGCGCCCGCCACTGCTGCTTTCTCGCTTGGCGAAGTACGCGAGGGCTAGATCGTAGTTCGTCAGCCCGCGGGCGAGCATGATCGAACGGTCACGGTAGTACGGGTAGAGGAAGTCGTCCTTGGTCAGCCCGAGGGAGAACATACCGAGCGCCTCGTGACCCGTGCCGCCAACATGGAACCAACCCTTGCTCTGCCGGAGGAGTATCGCCTCCCGTTTGTCCCCTTCGCGGCTGGTCATCATCAGGCGAAGGAAATCGAGTTTGTTCATCGTGGGGCTGGCTAGCGACATGTGCGGCTCCGTTGCCGTATGGCTTTGTGGATTCTATCATGCCCGCGCCAGGCGGCTCGGCATCAGGGCACTGTGACGACCTTTCCACCCACCGTGACGCCCAGCAGGCCCGTCTCCGGCTCGCCAGTCTTACCGTCGCCGCTCTTGGACTCGAAGACGAGCACGGTATCGGCTTTGAGGTCATCCGGATGCTTGCCCGCGACCTCTGCGCTTAGCCGGTAGCTTTGAGCGTCGCTACCAACCGGGACGAGCTTCTTTTTCGCCCCCTCCTCGCTCAGGTCTTTGGTCTTGAGCCGAAGTATTGCCGCGCTCTGCCAGTCGTTCTCCGGTAACGCGCCGTCACTCTCCGCGACGAGGAAGAGCGCCTTGTGAATCGCGACGAGGTTCCCGCGCCGGTCGGCCACGTACTCGCGCTCCTGGACTTCCGAGAAGGCACCGGCCCGACTCAGGTCGATCGCCGCGTTCGCGACCTGGAAGATCCACCAGGCTAGCCCAGCCCCGAGCCCGAGTCCAATCACGAGCAGGGCGAACCGTGCCCAGCGCGGCAGTCTCCTCACCATCGCTCCATTATAGTGATTGCAGGTACAAGGAACGGCATGCCGCTTCCGGCCCGCTACCCCCTCTGCGTCTTGCCGACGCCGATGCACCCGCTTCCACGGCTGTCCCGCATGCTGGGGGCCGAGGTCTGGATCAAGCGCGACGACTTGACCGGGTTTGTTGGCGGCGGCAACAAGGGCCGAAAGCTGGAGTACCTCGCCAGCCACGTAGTCGAGACTGACGCCGACACGATGGTCGTGTGCGGTTCGCTGCAGAGTAACTTCGTCCGCAGCGCCGGAGGGCTGTGCGCAATGTTAGGCATCCGGTGCGTGGCCGTGGTGATGGCGCTCCCGTACGAAGCGGAGTTTGGTCGGCCCGACGGGCATCCGCCAGACGAGGGCGGAAACGTGGAGCTCGATCGCATCTTGGGAGTGCAGCTCGAGATGGTTTCTGACGGGCCATGGGAGGTTCTGTTCAATGCCGCCGCGGACATCGCGGATCGGGAGCGGGCCAGCGGCCATACCGTTTATGAGGTCCCGATCGGCGGGAGCAGCCCTCTCGGCGCCTACGGATTTGTCGAGGCGGCGGCCGAAGTGCAGAAAAGATTCGACCACATCGTCGTGCCGACGAGCAGCGGGAGCACGCATGCCGGGCTCGCTTGGCACTACCACGGGTCTTCGACCCAAGTTCACGGGATCGCTTGTGACCCGGAACCTGATCTCTTGGACGACGTTGTGCGTTTGTGTGCAGGGCTGGACGAGATGCACGGGCAAGGCAAGCGGATAGAGCCGGGAGGACTGTTGCTCCATCGGGATTGGGTCGGGCCTGGCTACGGTGTTCCCAGCGAGGTTGGACAGGCGGCCCTGAAGCGACTGGCACGAGAGGAGGGAGTGTTCCTGGACCCGGTCTACAGTGCCAAGGCGATGTCGGGTCTGATCGGCCTGGCCGCCCAAGGGGCGCTATCGGGCAGGATCCTCTTCTGGCACACTGGCGGCTTCCCCACGGTCTGCGCTCCCGGAGCCGGCGGTTAGCCGCGAGAGGGGATGGGGCTGCGGATCGGTCACGAAGCGCCAGACGCCAAACGCGATGAACACAGCCGCGAATACGGCGCTCGCCCTCGTCAGCCATCGGACGTCAGTGTCGAACTTCGAGGACCTCATGTAGCCGATGAGCGCCAATGCGGCGCTGACCGTGAAGGCCAGATACAGGAGCGGCCCGAGTGGATGGGCAGAGGTGGCCCCGGGCAGGTCGCCGTGGAGCAAAGCCGTCCAACTCGTCGTCATGCCGCAGCCCGGGCAGAGCCGACCGAACATCAACACCGTCGGGCAACTGGGCAGGCCGAGCTGGGTATGGGTGCCGTGGCCGGAAGCGCTCGGCTTGAGAACGAGCGCCCCGAACACGGTCACTGAGAGCCAGAGCAGAGCCCAGACCAGTTGCCCGGCCAACCTTCGCCGGGGATAACCCGGCCTAAGCACCTCAGTCCACCCCCATGACTGGAATGACGCACTCGGGGAGCAGTTGGTTGCCTTCCCTGCGTGAGACACCCACGAGCGTCCCACCAGGATCGAGCAGGGCCACGAACGGGCCCTCGGCGGCACCGGGATCGAGTACGAACTGACCGTGTCGAATCCGCTCGACCTGGCCGTCGTTTAGGCTGGCGGAGGGCATGGGCTCGAGCGCCTCGGCGAGGGGAAGCATGCTTTCCGGTCCCGCTTGGTCCAATGACACAGCGTCCGGGAGCCCGTATCGGCCGACCGCCGTCCGCTGGATCTCTTCGACGTATGCGCCGCAGCCCAGCGCCTGGCCCAGGTCATGGACGATCGAACGGACGTATGTGCCTCCGCTGCAGACGATGTCCAGTTCCGCGATGGTTGCACCCACCTCCTTGAGAACGAGGGACTCTATGAAAACCCGCCGGGAGGGCCGTTCCACGACTTCGCCCTTGCGTGCATATTCATAGAGCGGCCTCCCCGCCCGTTTCACCGCGCTGTAGAGTGGTGGAAGCTGCTCGATCGCGCCCTCAAAGTCAGGAATCGCGTCTTCCAAGGCGGCTTGGAGATCGACCGGGAGGGGGCCCCCGCTCTCTGGTGCCGACTCGCGGTCATAAGTGGGCGTCGTCGCGCCGAACACCGCTTTGACGCGATATTTCTTGGGCTCGAGTGGCAGGTACTGCAGAAACCGCGTGGCCGGCCCGACCGCGGCCACGAGAACCCCGGTCGCAAGGGGATCAAGGGTCCCGGCATGGCCGACCCGCCGCGTGCCGAAGCGTCGGCGAACGGTCTGGACTACGTCGTGGGAAGTGACACCTGTCGGCTTGTCGAGAATCAGGATGCCAAGCACTCGAGGAAAGCCTCCGAAAGCGCCTTCTCCGCGGAATCGAGGGAGCCGTCGAAACTGGCCCCGGCCGCCAGGCGGTGGCCGCCGCCATCAAATCGTTGGGCGATCTTCGCAACGTCTACCGCCCCTTTGCTACGAAGGCTCGCACGGATCTTGCCGGGCCGGGCCTCGCGTAAGAGGAACGCCACCTGCGTGCTCCGCATGCTCAAGATCTCGTTGACGATCCCTTCGGTGTGGAACTCCTCCGCACCGGCCTGCTCGAACGTTTGGAGTGGAATCGTGGCCCAGGCCAGTTTGCCTTCGGCGGCAGTGCGGACGCGCGCGAGCACCAGGCCAAGGAGCCGGACCGCGGCGTCGTCTTTGTTCAGATAGGCCTCCTGGGAGATCATCGCAAGGTCGGCACCGACCTCGACGAGCCTCGCGGTCTGGTGCAGGGCGTGCGGCGTCGTGTTGGGGAACCGGAAGCTGCCCGTATCGGTGACGAGGCCCGTCGCGAGACAAGTGGCGATATCGGCGTCCAAGCCGGGTTCGGCAGCCTCGAGCAGGTCGGCCAGGATCGAGGCGGTCGCGGGGGCATTCACGGCCACGATCCGCAGGTCGCCCGGTCGCTGGTGGGGCACGTGGTGGTCGACGAGAGCGAGCCGCGGGAGGCCCTCGAACACCGCTGCGAGCGAACCGAGTCGCTCCATCGCCTCCAAGTCCACAAGGACGCCGGTGTCTGCCTCGATAGTCGGGCTCTGGACGAGCCTGTCGATCTCAGGCAGGAACTCCAAGTACGGAGGCGCAGGGTGGTGGCAAAGGACTTGGTTCTCGACTCCGAGCTTGCTGAGCCAGAGCGACAGCGCGAGGCTGGAGCCGATGGCGTCGCCATCGGGCTGGACATGCGTGCCGATGAGCACGCCTTTCGCCTTGCGAAGGTAGGCCTCGAACGATGGCCGCAGTGCCGCGACCTGTTCTGGAGTCAGCGAGTGCTCGCTCAAGCGGGTGCAATTATGGCCGGAATCCGGTTTGGGTCCCTGTATGGGCTAGGAACCGATCGTCTCGTAGTGGAAACCTGCACGCTCTGCCTCCTCACGGCTGATGGCCCTCCGGCCGTCGAAGAGAACGCGGTTTTTCATCGCTGCGCCAAAGCGCTGCCAATCGAGTTCCTTGAAGACCTTCCACTCCGTGATCAAGATCACGGCGTCGGCCTGTTCGGCCGTGCTGTACGGGTCGTCGCAGTACACCGCATCCGGCAGCTGAGCCGAGACGGCGGGCATCGCGACTGGATCGTATGCCCTGACCCTCGCCCCCGCCGCGGTGAGGATCTTGATCGCCTCGATGGACTTGGCGTCCCGGATGTCGTCCGTGTTCGGCTTGAACGCGAGACCGAGAACTGCGATGGTCTTTCCTTGGAGTCCGCCCAGGTGGTTCTCGAGCCTTCGCAGGAAGTGGGGCGTCTGGTCGGCGTTCACCCCCTCCGAAGCCTTGAGGAGCTCGAAGTCGTAGCCGAACGAGTCTGCGATCTTGATGAGGCCTGCGACGTCCTTAGGGAAGCAGGAGCCGCCCCATCCGAGTCCGGCCTGGAGGAACTGCGAACCGATCCTCTGGTCCATTCCCATTCCCTTGGCCACATCGCCTACATTGGCGTCGCAGAGCTCGCAGACCCGCGAGATCGCATTGATGAAGCTGATTTTGGTCGCAAGGTAGCAGTTGCTCGCGTACTTGATCATCTCCGCGGTGTTGAGGTCGGTCACCAAGGTCGGCGTGTTCATCGGCGCGTACAACTCGAGAAGCTTCTTCGCAGCCTCGGGATCCTTGGCCCCGATGACGACCCGGTCGGGGTTCTGCGTGTCCCATACCGCTGAGCCCTCTCGCAAGAACTCCGGATTGCTGACGACATCGAAGAGAGAAGGGTCGCCCCCCGCCTCACGGATGATCTCCTCGACCATGTCGCCGGCCCCGACCGGCACCGTGGATTTGTTCACAACGACCGTATACGAGTCCAGCGCCCCGCCGATCTGGGCTGCGACCGCCCGCACTGCGCTGGTATCGGGGGTTCCGTCCGGGCCGGGAGGCGTGCCGACCGCGATAAAGACGATCTCGCCGTGGCGGGTGCCTTCCGCCACCGAGTCCGAGACCCGAAACCTGCCGTCGGCAAGTGTGCGTGCAAGGATTTCCTCGACCCCTGGCTCATAGATCGGCGAGACTCCGTTTCGGAGCTTTTCCAGCTTGGAAGGGTCGTTGTCGACACAGACGACTTCATTGCCCATGTCGGCCAGCACGACCCCGTGCACCAGGCCGACATAGCCGGTCCCAACGACAGTGACTCTCATCTGCGACAGGCTAGATTGTGGCAACTTAGGTGCCATACCATTAGGCAGGCAGGATCGCGGGCCCGGTCTTGGGCGTTGGTACTATCCGAGATATGTGCGGGATCGCCGGCTATGTCGGCCCTAGGAACGCGGTCGAGGTGGTGTTCGACCAGCTGAAGCGCCTCGAGTACCGTGGATACGACAGCGCAGGGATCGCCTATCTCAACGGCTCGGGCTCGATCCACGTCCTCAAGCGGGCCGGCAAGCTCGGTGAGCTCGGGCGCCTGCTCGAAGAGACGCCGCTCTCCAGCGGGCTGGCGATCGGGCACAGCCGATGGGCGACCCACGGCGGCCCGACCGACGAGAACGCCCACCCCCACCATGACCGGTACGAGGACATCGTCCTCATCCACAACGGGATTATCGAGAACTACGCCGAGCTCAAGCACGAGCTGAGCGCGCATGGCCATGTCTTCGCTTCGGAGACCGACACGGAAGTCGCCGCTCACGTCATCGGGCGCGAGCTCGAGGCCGGGATCCCGCTCGAGGAGGCGATCCGCAGGGCGGTGAGGAGGATGCGGGGTGCGTTCGCATTCGTCGTCTTCTCCAAGCACGAACCCGAAAAGATCGTGGCTGCAAGGAACTTTAGCCCGCTCATTCTCGGCTTGGGTGACGGCGAGAACATCGTCGCGAGCGATGTCCCGGCCCTGCTCCCCTATACCCGCAACGTGGTCTACCTGGAAGACGACCGGATCGCGGTCGTTACCCGCGACTCGGTGACGGTGACCGACCTCGAGGGCGAGACCGTTCCCCTGAAGGTCGAGGTCGTCGAGTGGGACTTGGAAGCGGCGGAGAAAGGAGGCTACGAGCACTTCATGCTCAAGGAGATCCATGAGCAGCCGACCGTTGTGAGGCAGTCCCTCGCAGGCAGGATCGAGGCAAACAACCGGATTCGGCTGGACAACGCCTTCAGCGACACGGTTTGGCACGACATCGACCGGGTGAATATCATCGCCTGCGGGAGCGCGTTCCACGCCGGGCTTATGGGCAAGTACCTCTTCGAGAAGTCCTTGCGCCTGCCGACCGACGTCTTCTACTCCAGCGAGTTCCGGTACGGCGACCCGCTGCTCTCGCCCAATTCGCTCGCAGTGTTCATCAGCCAGTCGGGCGAGACGATAGACTCCCTCGCCGCCCTTCGGTTGTGCAAGCAACGTCGGATCCGCACGCTGGGCATAGTCAACGTGGTCGGCTCCGCCATTGCCCGGGAATGCGATCGGACGATCTTCACGCAGGCCGGGCCGGAGATCAGCGTTGCGAGTACGAAGGCGTACCTGGCCCAGTGCCTGGTACTGCAGATCCTCGCGTTGCACATCGGACAGATCAGCGAGATGCCGGGAATCCGTGTAGAGGACGAGGTCTCGCGATTGACGACGTTCGCCGACCACTTGGAAGCGACCCTTGGTCTCGAGGAGCGGATTCAGGCAGTCGCGGAGTCATGTAAGGACGCAGACCTGGCGTTCTTCCTCGGCCGCAATGCGGACGCCCACGTGGTTCGGGAGGGCGCCCTCAAGCTCAAGGAGGTCGCCTACATGGCGACGCAGGAGTGCCCCGCGGGCGAAATGAAGCATGGCCCGCTCGCCTTGGTGGATCAGGGCACGCTCGCCGTCTTCGCGGCAACCGACCCTGATGTCAGGGAGAAGGTCGTGAGCAATATTCGGGAAGTCCAGGCTCGCGGTGGGCGGGCGATCGTGGTCACGACACAAGACGCCAAGAACATGGAAGGGGTCGGTGACGAGACGATCTTCATCCCTCCGACGGGTTCGGCCTTCCTCGATGCGCTGCTCTCGGTCGTGCCGCTTCAGATGTTCGCGTACTATGTCGCCGCCGCCCGTGGGTGCGAGATCGACCAGCCGAGGAACCTGGCCAAGTCGGTCACCGTAGAGTAGGTTGTTCAAGCTTCGGGCCTGAATCGAGGGCACGGCGGTGCCGACATGCTATGATGGGGGTGGGCACGAAGCTCTGTTCTGTGCCGTTTTGGCCGGTTTGGCCTGGTGCTTGATGGAGGATTGGAGACTGAATGGCTTTGGACGGTGTCCCTGAGAGCGCGCCTTTGATCAATGCTGGGCTCAAGAACCTGGAGCCCAGGGTAATCAATTATAGGAAGCGGAAGAGGATTCTCGACTTCCTGGGCTCGACCGCGCTCCTTCTGATCTTGTTCCCGGTCTTCCTCGTCATCGCCCTCTTGGTTCGCCTGACGAGCAAGGGGCCCGTCTTCTACGTGTCGGATCGAGTCGGCCTGTGCGGCAAGGTGTTTCCGTTCTACAAGTTCCGCTCGATGTATCTGGACGCGGACAAGCGCCTCGGGGAGCTTTCGTGCCAGAACGACAGGGAAGGGCCAATCTTCAAGATGAAGGATGATCCCCGGGTCACCCCGATCGGCAAGTTCATGCGGAAGTACAGTCTGGACGAGCTTCCCCAGCTTCTCAACGTCTTCCTCGGGCACATGAGCCTGGTAGGGCCGCGGCCGCCTATCCCAAAAGAGGTCGCTCAATACGACGAATACATGTTGGAACGCCTCTCGGTGCGACCCGGGATCACTTGCTACTGGCAGGTCATGGGGCGCAGCGACCTGACCTTCGAGCAATGGATGGAGCTCGACCACCGGTACTTGGAGGAGATGAGCGTTTGGGTGGACCTCAAGCTGCTCTTCCTGACCCCGATCGCCGTCCTTCGGGGCGACGGCGCGTACTAGTCCCTGGACAAGGGGTCCTGCCTAGGGGACGAATCTCGGATGGCACGCGTTGTGTACCATTAACAAACAATGTCCGTTACTGACCCGGCGATAACCCAAGGCGCCGCGGGGGCGATCGAAGAAGCGGCCAAGTCAAGCATGAACTGGCGGGACATCTTGGCGAGCCCGGTCTTCAAGATCACGCTCGTGGTCCTCGCCGCACTTTGCTTTGCTTTCTGGCCCTTGATGATCCAGCTCAGCAAGGTCTGGCTGGACATGGATTCCTACTATGCCCACGGGATGCTGGTGCCGCTTTGCTCGGCGTACCTGCTCTGGGACAAGTGGGACAAGATCAAGGCGACCCCCGTCAAGCCCTTTGTGTGGGCCGTCGTGCCTTTGCTGGGAGTGCTCTACATTGCGCACTATGCGGCGCTTTCCTGGATGTTCCTTCTCCTTTCGCTGCTCTTTGTGCTCGCGATCTCCCTCTCGGTGCTCTTTATAGCAGGCTGGGGCTGGTTCAAGGCGACCCTGCCTGCAACGGGCTTCATGTTGCTAGGCCTGCCGGTCTTCGATAGGCTAATCGACAGCTCTACGATGCCGCTCCAAATCAAGTCTACCGGGATCGCGTACCGGATGCTGCAAATGATCGGTTACGATACGATGCGTACGCAGCCAACGATCCTCTACGTGGACGACTACGCGCTCCAGGTCGCGGCCGCCTGCAGCGGGCTAAAAACCACGATCGCCGTCACGGCCGCCGTCGTTTTCTTTATGCTCATTAGCAGGCTTCGTTGGTGGGCAAACCTGATTCTCGCCGTGATGGCGATCCCGCTCAGCGTCGCGATCAACGGCACCCGTATCGCTTTGATCGGTGTCGTGGGTGCGGAGGAAGGAATGGAGGCCGCCGCGACGTTCCACGATTACAGCGGGTACATCGCGCTCGTCCTCTGCTTCGTCATCTTGGGTCTTGTCACGAAGCGATTGGAGAAGTGGTCCAAATGATCAAACACGCAGTCATCCTAATTGCCCTCTTTGGCGCCGCCGGCGCGTGGGTCAACGTCAACGCCTTTCAGAACGGCAGCCGACAGCCGGAGTCTTGGCTCCACGAGATGGTGCCGACTCAGATCGGCGAGTGGGAGCTTGATCGGAGTTTGGGGCCCGACAAGCCGGTCACGTACACGATGGACGAGATCACCTACAACGAGCTCGATCCGATCGGTATCGCGGCCCAACGATTCCGCTTTGGTGCTATGGAGATGGACGCGGTCGTGATCGCTGGCAATCAGAACGAGTCGTTCCACGATCAGCGATGGTGTTTCGAGGCCCAGGGATACGAGCTTCGCGAGACCGCGATGGACACGATCACGACTCAGGTCGCAGGGGACATTCCAGTCCAGCTCGTGCAGATCTCCAAGGGCGGGATGCCGACGACCTATGCCCTTTTCACGTTCCAAGGGCCGACGAAGTTCCATGCCACGACCTTCGAAATGGGACGTGACTACTTCGTAGCCGGAATGAGCGCGAACAGCCTACAAAACGGGTTTTTCTTCCGCTTCATCCCGCTCTACCCCGGGGCGACGAAGGACGAGGTCAAGGCCTTCGCCTCGGCGTACATCGACACCGCCGCGCAGACGAGCAGGGGAATCTTGGGTGAGCCCAAGAGCGCGAACCGACGCTAGCGCTCGAGGAACGGCAGGACCAGCCCGTTCATCGCCGCCGTCGCCGCGATTCCGAACAGGACGATGCTGGCGAGAATGTGCGGATCGCGCGTGAGGATGTCCGCGGGTTCGCCCCCCTCCTCTTTCACAAATACGAGGAGCAGATACCGGGCGAGGCCATAGATGACCAAGGGCGTGGTGATGATGAGGGCCGGGTGTTGGGTCGCGGTCGTACTCTCGATCGAGTAGACCCCATAGGAAATCATCGCCTGGGCGGCGAAGATCACCACGAGGGCGTCCAATGCCGTCCGGTTGTACGCACCGAGACTCGCACGGCTGGCAAACGCACCGTCGCCTTGCAGCATGAGCTCGTGACGGCGCTTGGCGTAGCCGAGCATCATTGCCAGTGTGCCGGTACAGACCAGGAGCCAGGCTCCGATCGTGACTTGGATAGCTGATGCTCCAATCACTGCGCGCGCCACGAACCCCGCAGCGATAATGAAGACGTCCAATATCGGCACCCGCTTGGCCCAAACGTTATAGAGGACTTGGAGCGCCAGATAGAAGAGCAGGATCGCGGTGCTGGTCTTGTTGACCGGAACGACCAGCGCGAAGGCGCCGACCAGGAGCGCTGCGCCGAGAATCGCCGCCCACGGGACAGGGAACTCCCCAGACGCGATGGGGCGTTGCCGCTTCTCGGGATGGTTGCGGTCTCGCTCCGCGTCCAGCAGGTCGTTGAATACGTACACCGCAGAACTGGCCAGGCACATGCCGAAGAACACACGCAAGACCAGCCCGGTCGCCACCGGGTCGCCCACCTTGCCCGCAAAGATCCAGGCGGCAAGCACGAGGAGGTTCTTGCTCCACTGCTTGGGGCGGACGAGCCGGACCGCCGCCTTCATCGCGCCCATGGGCGGCGAGTATACAGTGGTCTGCGACCCGGCTACTGGTAACCTCGGCACGAGCCATCCATGACGTCCGCGCCCGCGCCCAAAGGGCTTCTCGACACCATGGCCAAGGGCGTGGCCGCCAACGGGTTCGGTCAGCTCGTCGCACTCCTTACCCTCGTCGTCTCAGTTCCGATCTTCCTCAATGCGTGGGGATCGCACCTCTACGGCGAGTGGCTCCTGCTCAGCTTGATTCCGGTTTACCTTGCCATCAGTGACCTGGGATTTTCGACCGCTGCCGGGGTTCAGATGACCGTCCTGGTAGCCCAAGGCGACCGGCCTGGCGCGCTGCGATTGCTCCAGTGCACGTGGACCCTGATCACGCTGATCTCCGCGGCGGTCTGTTTCCTCTTGGTCGGGCTGTTGCACCTGTTCCCGATCACAACCCTCCTCGACCTCACGATGTTGGGCCGCAGCGAGGCGAACGGAATTGCAGTCCTGTTGATCTTGCTGGTCTGCGCATCCCAGCAGGGAGGAATCATCGAGGCGATCTACCGCTGCGACGGGCACTACGCTACCGGGACGCTGTTCCTCAATCTTGCGAGGTTCGTCGAGTTCGTCGGGGGCCTGGGCGTGGTTCTGGCTGGTGGCGACCCGTGGCACTACGCGGCCACGCTGGTCGTGCTGCGCCTCGCGGGCTACGTCGTGATGTGGGCAGACCTCCGGAAGCGAGTTCCGTGGGCGCGTCCCGCGTGGGTGATGGACCGACTGTCCGAGGCCAAGCCGCTGCTGCTGCCTGCCGTCGGCTTTGTAGCGACTCCTCTAGCGTACGCCTTGAGCATCCAGGGGATCCTGCTCGCGGTGGGCCATGTCTACTCGCCCACGATGGTCACCGTGGTCTCGCTGCACCGCACATTGGCCCGAATGGTCTGGCAGTTGGCGTTCATGGTATCCCAGACCGCATCGGTCGAGCTTTCGCGGGCCTTGGGCCCGGGCGACACCGAGCGTGCGCGGCGCATCTACCGGCTCTCTTGGCAGGCCGTTCTGTGGTCCACATCCATCGCGTCGGGCCTCCTCCTCGTCTTCGCCCGGCAGATCTTTGACACGTGGGTACGGAGCAAAGTCGAGTTTCACCCGCTGCTTCTCGCGATCTTCTTGCTCGCCTCGGTGATTGGCGGGCTCTGGGGCGTCAGTCTGGTGGTTCCCGTCTCGCTGAACCGCCACCACAAGCTTACGGCCGTGTTCGTCCTCGTCACGTTCCTGGCCTTCTGGGCCAGCTTCCCCTTGCTTCGACTCTGGGGACTAGAAGGCGGTGCCTGGGCGGTGGTCGCGGCGGAGGTGTTTATGTTCGTCATCGTTACGCGCGCAGCCTGGCGGATGCTCGATGAGAAGGCGGGCCAGTTTTGGCCCCACGTCCTGGCGCCACCGTTTGGAATCGTACGGGCGATCATGGATCGGGCTGGCGGAGGCGACAAGGGGCCGCTGCCCCACTCTACGCAGATGGTGCTTGCGGGGCCATCGAAATACCACCTCTACGACCTCGCCTTCGAGTTGCAGAAAAAGGGCGCCTTGCGGGCCCTGATGTCGGGGTACCTGATGCTGAGGTCGAGGCACCGACGCGTTCCCTCCCGCAACTTCATCCCGCTTCCCTACTACCACTTTGCCTTCCGCGTGATGGGCAAGTTCGGGCTGGTCTACGAATACGTGGACAAGGTCGTTTTCGACTGGCTCGCCAGTCGTACCATCCCGACCGCGGACGTCTACCACCTGATCGCCGGCTCCGCCATTCGGACGATCCGTGCCGCCCACGCGCGAGGCAAGAAGGTGATCCTCGACCGACCGTGCTCGCACATTGTCGTACAAAACCGCCTTCTTGCCGGCGAGTTCGAATTCAGCGGCGTTCCGTTCCCAGGGATCGACCCCAGGGTGATCCGCCAGGAAGAGATCGAGTATGCGGAGGCGGACGTAATCACGGTTCCGAGCGACTTTGCGAAGCAGTCGTTCGTCGAAATGGGGTTCGCCGACGAGCGGGTTGTCGTGATCCCATACGGTGTGAATCTTCAGCGGTTCCACCCGGTCGGCAAACGAGATCCTAAGAAGTTCGTCGCCCTGTTCGTCGGCTACGCGTCAGTTCGCAAGAGCGTGCCAAGGCTTCTCAAAGCGTTTGAAAACGTGCATCACCCGCACAAGAGCTTGCTTCTGGTGGGCCAGGTCGCCCCTGAAATCAAGAAACACGTCTTCGCGGCGACGAAGACCGGGAACGTGAAAGCGATCGGTCACATGCCCCAGGAAAACCTCAAGGCAGTCATGAGCAGGGCCACCGTACTCGTTCTCCCGAGCATCGAGGACGGTTATGGGCTCGTCATGAGCCAGGCGATGGCATGCGGCACCACCGTCATCGCCAGTACCAACACCGGTGCGGGAATGCTGATCACGCACGGCGAGAACGGCCTGATCGTTCCTGCCGGCGACACCGAGGCGATCACGGCCGCCCTCCAACAATTGGCAGACGACCCGGAACTCGTGGAGCGACTAGGCTCCGCGGCCCTAGAACGGGCCCGTTCGCTAGGGGGCTGGGAGTCATATGCCGAAAAGATACTGGGGCTTGCGGAGTCTGTCCGGAACGAACTGGGCCACAGATTCAAGTAAACTCGACCCCGAGCACCGCATGGCGATCAGTCCGGCCGTAGAGCCGATCTCGAGGGGCAGGGAGCGTTGGTCCCATTTCTGGATCATTGCGTACCTGCTGGCGGCGGTGTTTCTATTCCTGGGTCAGTTGATGACCGGTACCGGCGTCGCCTTTGCGGCGATGGTGCTCCTGTTCCACCTTCTGACCGGTCTGACGATCCGGGTGCTCGGGGGCGTTTGGAACCTCTTCGGCCTCAGTGTGGGCGTCTTGGCCCTACAGCACGTAACGGTCTCCCAGATCGCCAAGGTGATCTTCCTCCAGCCTGCGGACACGCCTCTGCAACACCCGTTGCCCACGATGCTGATGTACTCGCTCGGCATGTGCGGCATCCTTACCGGTGCGCTCATCTACCGATTCCTGAGGATAGACAAAGCGCCGTCGCTCCTGAAAGAGGAGACTGACGCGAGGCGTCTTACGGTCTTGTCCCTGATCTTCACCGGCCTGTCGGTGGTCCGTTTCTTCTTGCTCCAAAGGTACGGTGTCTACGAGGGAGCAGGCGGTGGCGTCTACATCGGCGGATGGGTCGGCCCCTTGCGCCAGCTCACCTTCATCACTGTCCTCGCCGTCGCATACGGTACTGCGTCCGTCATTATCTCTTCGAAGGGCAGACGATGCGTCGGGCCCGTGAACTTCATCGCGCTCATCACGCCGGTTCTCGCAGGCATCCTGGGTGCGGTTCGAGCGGACACGGCAGGCGTGTTCGTCACGTTTGTCCTCACCTGTATCGCGTTTCAGTTCAAGTTTCGGTTCATCCACTACGCGGTCGCAGTGATCGCGGGGTACTTCTTCCAGTTCATCATGTTCCCGTATGCGCTCTATGCCCGTAACGAGGGCGAGGTTCGAATTGGCGGCTTTGAGGAACGAATCTCCAAGGCGGCGTCGACGCTGGGCGACGTGATCACTAATCCCGGAAAGTACAAGGACATCGAAAAGGCGAAAGAGGAGCAGGAGCGGTACGAGTTTCAGCGAATGCGCTATTTCGGAAGACGACTTCCGACGCTCGACCGTTATTCAATGATCATCGTGAACGATGAGATTATTGAGGCTACTCAGTTGCGAGGAACAACCGGATGGCAGACTACGGAGGCGGGTCTGGAAATGCTCATCCCGCGATTCCTCAATGCCAAAAAGGAAGCGTTTGGTACCTCGAACTGGATTGCCAGACAAGGCAAGGGTCTAGTAGGTGCGGACGACACCTACACCCAGATCACTCTCGGCTATTTTTGTGACGGTTACATCTCGTTCAAGTGGGCTGGGGTGTACTTCTTCTCGGTCTTGATCTCGTTAGCTTACTTTTCCGTATACCACCTTGTTCTAGGCGGACAGTTACACCGCAACGTTTACTCGGTGTCGTTGGCATTCCTCATCACATGGATCTTCTCCGAGGGAACGATCCAGGCGCAGATCTTGAACATCGTCCAGTACCCGATCTTCCTACTCATGGTAACACTGCCCGCAGTGTTCCTCGCTGCCTCGCTCACCAAACGCTGGAGGTCGGCCTCCCACGTCTATGAGACGTCGGCGCGGCCAGCCCAGACCACGTGAGACCGAGGGTTCTTCTCGTCGGGAACTATTCTCCCGACAACCAATACTCGATGCGAGGGCTGCACCAATGCCTGCACCGGGGCCTCCTGGATCGCGGCGACTCTGTCGGGAGCATCGAGCCGAGGCGCTTTTTCGGCAATCGCGGGCCGGCAGGAAAGTACCGCGCGTATGTTGACAAGTACGTCCTTTTTCCGCGCCAGCTCAGGGCCGCCGCGCAAAAGTACGACGTGGTTCATGTCGTCGACCAAGGCAATGCGATGTACCTGGAGTCGTGCCGCCAGATCCCGAGCCTCCTCACGTGTCACGACCTGCTGCCGCTCAGCGCCTCGCTCGGAGAGATTCCCGAGTGGGAGGTTGGCCCTTCAGGCAAGGTGTTGCAACAGTGGATCAAGCGCTCGATCGGGCTCGCCACCGTTGTTGCATGCGTGTCCAAGTTCACGCTTTCCGAGCTTCGTAGGCTTGTGCCGAACGCACCTCACTCTGCCGAGCTCGTCTACAACGGCTTCTACTCGCCCAAAGTCGAGCTTGCCGAGCAAGAGTCGCTTTCGGCCTTGGCCAGCCTCAAGCTGGAGCCGGGCTACCTGTTCCACATTGGAGGCAACTCTCGCTATAAGAACAAGGCTGGCCTGGTCGAGATCTTTGCCGCGCTGGCGCAGAGGCCTGGATTCGAGTCGGCTCGCCTGGTCATGGCCGGGCACAGGCCAACCGAGGACCTCCTCGCCCACGTCGCCTCGCTCGGAATCTCGGAGAAGATCAAGGTCGTCGGGGAGGTCAGCGAGGAGCAACTCGCTTCGCTGTACACACATGCAGGCGCGCTGCTCTTTCCCAGCTTGATGGAGGGGTTCGGCCTGCCTGTCATCGAGGCCATGCGGTATGGATGTCCTGTTTTTGCTTCGAACCGCCCGCCGCTCCCCGAGATTGGTGGTGATGCAGCCCGGTTCTTCGATCCCAAGGAGCCGACGCAGGCCGCTGACGTCATCGTAGATGGCTGGAGCGAGCGGGAGGCGATGCAGGAGGCCGGCGCACAGAATGCGGCGCGATTCGAGACCGAGGTGATGATCGAGAAGTACCGTGACCTCTACCAGAGGCTCTGCTCGTGAGGCTCCTGCACTGCATCGCCTCGGTGGATCCCAAGATGGGCGGGCCGATCGAGGGACTGCGGCAGCGCGCCGCCTTGCTGCACCTATGGGGCCACGAGGTCGAGGTTTGTTCGCTGGACGACCCCAGCGCGGAGTACATTGGCGAGCACCCGTTCCCAGTCACAGCGTTGGGCCCGGGGAAGGGCGCCTTCGGTTATGCGCCGCGCATGAAGCCTTGGTTGCTTGAGAACGCGGGCCGGTTTGACGCCGTCATCGTGAACGGCATCTGGCAGTACCACAGCCTGGCCGCCCGGGCTGCCATGACGCGGCTGGGCAAGCCGTATTGGGTGTTCACGCACGGGATGCTCGACCCTTGGTTCAACGAGGCGTACCCTCTCAAGCGGCTCAAGAAGAACCTGTACTGGAGTTGGGGCGAGTACCGAGTCTTGCGGGACGCCGCCGGTGTGATCTTCACCACCGAGGAAGAAAAGGTCTTGGCCCGGCGCTCGTTCCGACCTTACAAGGTGAACGAGATCGTGGTGAGCTACGGAACTGCTGGCCCAGACGTGCCGCGGGACGAAGCCTTGGAGGCGTTTCACGGCCTGTGCCCCGGCGCCGAGCCGGGGAGGTATCTCCTTTTCCTGAGCCGAATCCACACGAAGAAGGGGTGCGATTTGCTGATCGAGGCCTTCGGCAAGGTCGCCGACAATGACCCGGGCTTGCAGCTGGTGGTCGCCGGACCGGACCAGCAGGCGCTCGTCCCGGGTCTGAGTGTCCGAGCGCGAGAGCTTGGTCTTGCCGACCGGGTCTTGTTCCCCGGGATGCTGGCCGGTGCGCCGAAGTGGGGAGCCTTCTATGGCGCCGATGCTTTCGTCCTGCCCTCGCACCAGGAGAACTTCGGGATCGTTGTTGCGGAGGCACTAGCATGCGGGACGCCTACTTTAGTTTCCAAGAAGGTGAACCTATGGCGCGAGGTCACGGAGGGCGAGGCCGGACTTGCCGATACTGACGATGAGGCCGGTACCATCCGCCTATTGGAGGCTTGGCTTGCGATGAGCAACGAGCAGCGAGTGACGATGCGCAGAAACGCCCGGGCGCTGTTTGAGGCCCGGTTCACCGTGGAGGGCTCGGCGAAGAGCCTGCTCGCTGTGGTGGGAGGCGCGACCAATGCCTGAGATCCTGCAAGGTTCCGACACTTATTCTCGCCCCAGCTTTAGCCTGGGCAACCGGCTTCGACGTGCCCTATGGGGCATCGTCTACTGGCTTCTTTTTCGGCCGACCCCTGGCGTCATGCGATCTTGGCGCGCCGTGCTTCTTCGAGCGTTCGGGGCGACCATGGGCAAGGGTGCAAACGTCCGTCCGTCGGCTCGTGTCTGGGCTCCGTGGAACCTAGAAATGGGCGAGTATGCCGCCGTGGCAGAAGGCGTCATTGTCTACAACATGGCCAAGATCACGATCGGGAACAAGGCGACGGTCTCGCAGTACAGCCACCTCTGCGCAGGTACCCACGACTACGACAGTCCAAATTTTCAACTCTATGCCGAGCCGATCACCATCGGCGACGAAGCATGGGTCTGCGCTGACAGCTTCGTCGGCCCCGGCGTGACGATCGGTGAAGGCGCGGTGCTCGGTGCCCGATCGGTAGCGACGAAAGACATGCCGGCCTGGATGGTCTGTGCAGGGAACCCGTGCAAGCCGCTCAAGGAAAGGAAGCGGCACACCGGATGAAGCTGCCGATATCTGTCATCGTCTACACGCTGAACGAGGAGCAGGATCTCCCGGGCTGCCTCGAGTCCCTGGCCTGGTCGGACGACGTCCACGTGTTCGACTCCCTCTCCCGCGACCGGACGCATGACATCGCCCGTGAGTTTGGAGCGACGGTCACGACCCGTGCCTTCGATACCGAGTCGGTGCACCGCAACTGGGCGATGGAGAACTTGGAGTTCCAGCACCCGTGGGTCTATCACTCTGACGCCGACGAGCGCGTTCCCAACGATCTTGCTGCGGCAATGGGCCAATGCGTAGCGGAGCCGCAGGGCAACGTTGCCTTCCGCATGCGACGGCGCGACTACTTCATGGGCCAGTGGCTACGGCACTGCGTGCCCTCCCCCACGAACATCCGGCTCTTTCTTCACGAGAAGATGCGCTACGCCCGGCTGATCAACCCGGTGCCCGTCATCGACGGTGCCGTCGGGATGATCGAGGAGCACTTCGACCACTTTCCTTTCAGCAAGGGTCTCACGCATTGGTTCGAGAAGCACAATCGCTACTCGACGCTGGAGGCGCGCCAGATCGTGGAGAACCGCCGGGAAGGGATACGCCCCTCTCTCTCCCAGGCGCTGTTTGGCCGGGATTACACCGATCGGCGCTACCATCAAAAGGAGATTTTCTATCGGATGCCCGCAAGGAGCCAGCTGAAGTTTTGCCTGCTTTATTTTGCGAAGCTGGGGTTCCTCGACGGCCGGGCCGGCCTGGAGTTTTGCCGCCTCAACGCGATCTACGAACGAATGATCGTGATGAAGACCGCAGAAATGGAACTGGCCGCGCGAGGCGGCCAGCTCTAGACACTTAAGGCTGAAGTTCAGTCTTCCAGCCGATCGCTCCGCCATCAAGGTAGCGGTCGGTCTGAACGCCCATCTGCTGCATGTCAATCGGGGTGAACCCGCGGTCCCACAGCACCGATCCTGGCCGAGGCGTCAGGTCGCCCTGGGCCTCGTTGACGAACAGGCTCGAGTTGGAGACGGTGTTCGAGGCCGAGTAGGTTGCGGTCGGGTCCGTGCGGTTCACTCCCCAGAGTTCGAGGATTGCGCCGATACGGTTCGTCGTGGTGGAGCGAACGAATACGTTACCAACGCACTCGTTTCCTTGCGGCTTGCGCTGGTCGTTGCTCGAGAGCACGGCGTGCATCTCAGGATAGCGGTCCTTCCAGAGGGTGGAGTCCCACGGCATCTGGTTCGCACGGTCTCGGAGCTCCTGGATCCACTCTGCCGGGGCGGTGAGGCCGCGGTCGTCGATCCGGAACCCGCCGACGCAGTCGAACGTCACGTTGTATCGGGCTTTGCTGTGGAAGCCTGCACCGAACTGGATCGGTTGCTCCACATTTCGGAATACATTACGCTCTACCAGAGCAGAGCTATACATATCGTCAAGATATAGGCCGTGGACGATGTGATAGGCAAAGATCTTCTGCGAGACGTTTTCGACGAGGTTCTCGCGAATGACGTTTCCTCGGCAGCTCCAGTCTCCCCAGAGAGTGCTGATCGCTCCAATGTCAACGTAGTCGTAGACAGCGTTGTTCACCTCGTTCCGCTCGAGCAGGTGGTCATTGCCGAGGAACAGGATCGCAGTGTGCGCGACGTTCTGCACTGTGTTGTTGCGCGCGGTCATACCGCAGCCGCTGAGAAACAGGCCGGGGCGGCGCGCACTCTGGAACTGTCCCACGTCGCGGATCCAGTTGTTCGCGGCCACGTGGCCGGCGGGCAACAGGGTCGCGCGGTCGCCGCCCACTAGGCTGACTCCAGTTTCGCCAGTGCCCTTGATGTCGCAGCTTTGGACCGTGACATATCGGCCGTCGCGGACACGTACACCGTCCGCTCCTACGCCGTAGATCTTCAGCCCTCGAAGGAGGACGAAGAGGCAGTTGGTAGCCTCGACGCCGTCTGAGCGGCCGCCGGTGATGGCAAAGCCGTCAAACGTGACGTTCCGGACGTTGCGCATGCGTACGACCGGAGCCTGGGACATGCTGAGCCGAACATTGGTCGAGGTGACCGTGGACGGCGGGTAGAAGTAGAGGACCATGTCGGCGCGGTCGATGTAGTACTCGCCGGGCGAGTCCAACTCATAGAGCGAGTTGACCAGTTGGAACCGACCGTCCTGGAACGGGTTTGCGGTCACTCGGCGGGCACCGTCAACGATGTTGCCGGAGTCGATCTGGACGGTCAGCGATCTCGCGACCTTGTCCATCTTCGAGAGCTTCTCGAAGAAATTGTTGTAGAGCCGCTCGTTGAGAATTCCACGGTAGAAGTAATCGTGCTCATAGTCCGGCTGGGAGCCGGGTAGCCGCTGGAACGATGGGGTGCGCATCGGGCCGACGTCGCCGAGGAACGAAGGTGCGTTGAACGTGTCCGTCGGGGACGGGCCCATCACCTTCAGGTACCCCTGGTTGGGGTACTTAGCCAGGGTCATCCTCTCGTCGTTGAAGAACAGCTCGGCGGCGGTCTGGGGCATGTGAAAGTTGCCCGCGCTGTGGCTGAGACTGCCCGCCTCATTGACATAGTTCGCGCGAAGGTCGGCCGTCTTGATCAGGTTTCGGATGGAAGGATCGATCCTGTCTAGACTGGGCTTCTGAGTTGGCGACTGCCAACGGTTGATCGTCCTGCTACCGTCGAGTACGGCACCGCCAGGTACAACGGAAACGTAGGCGATCGATCCGGTGGAAGTTCCATTGTCCGTTGCGGTCAAGTCGAACGTACTGATGTGCTGATACCGGCCTGGGTACACGTAGACCCTGGCGCCGCTGGGCGGCAGGGTGTTGTTCGACTTCATATTCCGAAGGAGGTTTCGGGCGCCAAAGAGCGTGCGCTTCGGACCGTTGCCAGAGCCGTCTCTGCTCGAAGAGAGGCCGTTCCAGGCGTCGTTCCCTTGAGGGTGGACATAGATTCGGGCTTGGCTATGTCCGAGTGCGGGGACTCCGACCGTAGCGAGAACAGCGAGAACTTGAATTACACAGGTGACCTTGCCACCTGCACCGCGTCGACGCGCCATAGGGGCTTCGTTCCGTGAGTGGAACCTGAATCGAGCCCGTGAAGGTACGGGAACTGCTACTTCTGTCTGAAAACCCCGTGTCGTGTACAGTGGGGTGTATAATTCAGCTTCATCGGTCTCGGGCCCGGATGGCCCGAAACGTGAGGCATACCGGGGTTCCGACCAAGAATGGAAGTGGGACTCAACGCAAGAACGGAATCGAGCCAGGGATGAACAAGGACCAACTGCTGAACCTGACGCTCACGGACATGTCGTTCCGTGACATCTACGCCCTTCTGAAGCGGCGCAAGGCTGTCTTCTGGGGGACCCTTCTTGCGTGTTTGGCGATTGCGACCGCGCTCGGCTTGTTCATGCCCGAGCGGTACCAGTCGCTGAGCCAGGTCATTCTGGAGGGCAAGACGCAGGCGAACCAGGGGAACTCCGGCGACATCGAGTCGGCTCTGACCCAAGTCGGCGTCGAGTACGACGTCCCGACCCAGATCCGCATCCTTTCCTCGTTTGCGATGATCTATGCGTCGCTCAAGCGCACGAACTATCCATTGCCGCAACAGATCACCGAGCAGGTGTACGAGACGCTTCCGCAGGTCGAGGTCGTTCAGATTGGTACGACGAACGCCGTCCAAGTCTCGGTAGAGCATGGCAAGTCCGAGTTTACAAACGCGGTCGCATCGACGCTTCCGGTCGTCTACAAGGAGTTCATTGAGGACAAGCAGCGCGACCAGGTGAAGCGCTCGATCGAGTTCGTGACCGCCCGCCTTGCTGAGGAGCGAGAGGGTCTACGTCAGGTCGAGCAGGAAGCTGCCACGTTCAAGGCGCAAAACGGCGTCGCCGACTCCAACTTTGAACAAGAAGCCCGCCTCGGAGCCGTTGCCAGGGCCGAGACTCTGCTCAATGAGAGCCAGCTCGCGTTAGAGGGTGCCCGTGCAAGCCTTCGCTCGGTGCAGTCTGCCCGTTCCGCCACGCCCGCAGTTTTGAACAATCCGCAGACGAGAAAGAACGTCGAGGCGATTGATCGTGAGAACGCCCAATTGGCCGCACTGAAGAACCAGAGGGCGTCGCTGCTCGTGAACAACTTCCCGGACAGTGACCGTATCAAGCGAATTGACGAAGCGATCAAGGAGCAGGAGACCTACATCAGCAATCTGAAGGAGACGATCGACGTCTCCGTCTCCACACGAAACCCACAACTCGACTATTTCGACCAGCAGGTCGAGGCAGCCCGGGCTGGCGTGGTCGCCTCCGAGGCGCGGGTCGGGTCAGCGCAGAGCGTCCTCAGCCAGAAGCGGAGCGAGCTTGCCGCGCTCGCGCCGATCGTGGCGAAGCAGCGAGAAATGGAACTACGAATCCAAGAGTCACAGCAGACGATCAGTCGGCTCAAGGCACTCTTGAGCGACACCAAGATCCGCGACAACGCACTGTCGAGCCCGGTCACCGACTTGACTGGTGCGACCCCGGCCCGCAAGGTAAGTCCGAACCTGGTCCTCAACCTCGCGTTGGCGATGGTCGCCGGCGTCTTGCTCGGCGCGCTGTTCAGCCTTCTTCGCGACGCCTCGCTCGACCGGGTGAACAGCGTCGAAGAGGCGAGCATCCTTGCCGAGTCTGAGGTTCTCAGCCGCATCCCGATGCGTTCAAGCGCTCGCGATCCGCTCATTGCAGACCCGCAGCGGGCCCGCGCCTTTGAAGCCTATAGGATCCTCCGCTCGAGCGCCTTGCTCGCGGCAGGGGGGGAGAAGGGTGCCTTCGTTGTTACGAGCACCGTGCCGAAAGAGGGCAAGACGACGGTCGCGGGCAACCTTGCCGTGGCCACTGCCCTGGCCGGCAAGCGCACGGTGATTGTGGACGCGAACCTTCGCAACCCGGCGCTGCACAAGCTGTTCAAGGCGGACTCCGAGCGCGGCCTCACCGAGGTCGTTGGCGGCAGCCTCACCTTGGACGATGTCGTAAAGGAGACCTCTACGCCAGGCCTGAGCGTAATCACGGCGGGTGCCGAGGTTCCCAACCCCACTGAGCTCATCGGTTCTGAGGGGATGACCCGGGTGATCGAGGATCTCAAGTCACGCTTCGACACCGTGATCTTTGACTCGCCGGCGGCGTTTGGCTTTGCTGACACGCAGAGCTTGGTGAGCCAGGTGAAGGACGTCGCGTACGTGTTCGTCGAGCAAAAGCCGACGAAGCCGAAGATGCGCGAGGCAGTCGGAATGATTGACTTCGCCGGTGGCCGATTGCTCGGCCTCGTAGTGAACAAGGACGCCTCGGCCGCTCGACGGCTGAGGTAGCCGAATTGGCCGGGCTCGTCTTCCGGGGTTGCCCTGGGTCGGGCCTGCCAAGCTACGTCCGCGAGGTTGCTCCCGCGATCGTTTGGGATCGTGACGAGACCCTGAACCACGACCCCGGCTACCTCCGTCTCTGGAGCGACTTCAGGTGGCGGGACGGCGCTCTCGATGCCTTGGCCCGTGCGGAAGCCCTCGGATTTCGGAACCTAGTTGCGACCAATCAGTCCGGGATCACGAAAGGGATGCTGACCGAGGCCGAGCTCCTCGAACTCAGCGAGAGAATGATGGCAGAGGCTCCGATCTCAGCAATCGTCTATTGTCTGCACGAGTCCGGTCAGGGCTGTCCGGCCAGAAAGCCGTTGCCAGGGATGATTGACGCCTTGGACGCGGTCCTAGGGATTGACCGGCCCCAGAGCGTGATGATCGGGGACCGCACCACCGACATCCAGTGCGGCGAGGCCGCGGGCCTCGTCACGTGCTTGTCACGTCCTGGGGAGAGCCTCTTGATGGTCTTGGAGCAGGCGCTCAGCCAGCTTGAAACCGCTTGACGCTCTGGGCAAGTGCCTTGGGAACGACGAGAACCTTGCCCTCTGCGACGGTCACCACGAGGTTATGGCAGCCCAGGACGCAGATCTCGGTCTTCCCGGTGGCGTCGTACGTGACCATTCCGGAGCAATCGAGCAGCCTGGAACCGCCGACGCTGACATTGCCGGCTTCGTCAGGTTCGAGCGAACGCTCGAGCGAGTCCCATGCACCGAGATCGTCCCACTGGAACTCCGCCTTGACGACAAACACCCGCTCGGCCTTCTCCATCAGGGCGTAGTCGATGGAAATGCCTTGCAGCCCGCCAAAGACTTCCTCGGCTGCCTGGGCATCCCCTCGGGCCAGGGCTGCGGCCATCTCCCGGACGGCCTCGGCATAGACCGGGTCGGCACGCTCAGTCTCGGCGACGTACGCGGGAAGCGTCCAAACGAACATTCCCGAGTTCCAGAGAAACCCGCCGTGCTCCAGAAACTCCTGGGCGGTCGGCTCGTCGGGCTTCTCCCTGAACCGCAGTACACGGAAGGCGTTCCCGTCCGGCTCTCCGACCTCGATGTATCCGAATCCGGTCTCGGGCCGCGTAGGAGGGATTCCCATGGTGACCAGACCACCGGTTCGCTCCGCCGTTTCAAAGGCCTTCGTTAGGGAGACGGCAAAGCGGTCGGCCGGTCCGATCCGGTGGTCTGCGGTGAGGACGGCGATGGTCATTGTCGGCCATGAATCTGGATTTGCTGCGATGAGGTTTGCGGCCACCCAGGCCAGGCATCCGGCCGTGTTCTTCCGGCACGGCTCTGCGAACAGATTTCCTCGAGGAAGCTCCGGGCACTCGGCTGCGCTCATCTCGACCAGGCCCCGCCCGGTCGCTATGTAGGTCTCGCCTAAGCCGACGATCGCTCCCGCCCTTCGCACTGCCTGCTGGAGCAGAGAGGCATGGGGATCGGCAAGGCGGAGGAACTGTTTTGGCCGGTCAGGCACGGATACGGGCCAGAATCGCTCCCCGGAACCGCCGGCCATGATCACCGCCACTCGGCGGTGCGCGACATTCTGGGACATGGCAAGAGTGTATTCTGACTGGGGCCATGCCCGCCGGACATCGGCGGCAAGCTCGCTATCACTCCGCCGCATGAACCCGCGAGCCGATGCCACGATAGAGCGATTGACGAAGCGTATCGGGCCAGACGCGACCGGTGCCCTTGCTTCGATCTGCCGCTCTGCCCCGGCAAGCGAGCGTGCGCTGCTTCGGTTCGAAGAGTGGCTGGCGAGATCGGCCAATACAGACTCGTTGCTCCAAGAAATCACTTCCCAGCCCAGCGTCGCTCGACTGATTGCCGCGCTTTTGAGCTCGAGCGCGGGAATTGCCGACGCGGTGGTCCAGAGCCCGGAGATTGGCTCCTCGCTGTTTAGCACATCGCTGTGGGCGGCACCGCCGACCCCAGAGGGTATCCAGCGCGAGCTTGCGAGCTTGCTTGCGAACAGCAGCTCGCACAGCCATTCTCTCGACCGGCTCCGTTACTGCAAGCAGGCGGTCTCGGCCCGCATCCTCATCGCAGAGCTTTCGGGCGCATGGGGCGGTGAGGCGGTCTGGCGCGCACTTTCCGACCTTGCCGACGCACTCCTGCTCGAGGCACTCAGATTAAGTTCCGAAGGCGAGGAGAGCAGAATCGGAATTGTCACTTGGGGCAAGTTAGGCGGACAAGAGTTAAACGTATCGAGCGATGTGGATCTAGTGCTCGTGCAACCCGACGGGGCGAGTGAGCGGGAGACGGACGGGTTGGTGCGGACTGCCCAGAAGTTCAACCGCGCAGTGAGTGACCGAATGGGAAGGGGCTCGCTGTATCGAGTGGACTTCCGGCTCCGGCCCTTTGGTGGCACAGGCCCGCTCGTGCCGTCCCGCTCGGCGGTCGAGGCTTACTATGACAAGTATGCCGAGCCCTGGGAGGTGCTCGCCATGGTGCGGTCACGGGCGATCGGAGAGCCGGAGTTCTGCGCCTGGTGGGACGACCTGCGGGAGACGACAGTGTTCCGGCCGAGCCGCTCGCAGATGTTCATGGACTCCCTGCTCGAGGTGCGATCCCGAATCGAAGAAAAGGTGGGCGCGGACGACTTCAAGGGCGGACCCGGCGGAATCCGCGATGTCGAGTTCCTCACCCAGATCCTCCAACTGTTGCACGGTGCCCGCGTGCCCGACCTGCGAAAGCGAGGCACGTTGCCCGCGGTCCGAGCCCTCGCGGGTGCCGACGTGATCTCGCGGACGGAGGCCACGACCCTGGGGCACGGGTACTTGACCCTCCGGGAGGTCGAGCACCGGTGCCAGGTCTGGAACGACTCGCCCGCGTACAAGCTCCCGACCGACCCGCAAACCCTCGAATGGCTCGCCCGTGGCCTTGGTTTTGTTGGTGCCTCCGGGCTTCAGGCACACCTGGCCTCGGAGCGGGACGACATCCGCAGCGTGTACATCGCCCGGTTCGGTGCACAAGCGGAGGGCTCGGCCGAGCCGCTGCGAAGGGCGGCCGGCTCGGCTTGGAGCACCTTAGAGCGCATGCTAGGGCCGATGGCTGCGGGAAACCCGGTTTGGTCGGTGCTTCAGGAGAACGAGTCGAGCCTCGGCCGGATGGTGGCGGTCGCCGCGGAACTGCCCGCGTTTGCCCCAGACATCAGCAACGAGAGCTCCTTGATCGACCAGGTAGTGAGCGGGGAGGTCCTTGAGGCCATCCCCCTGGAGGTTCCGGCTACGGTCGCCGTCGCGAAGTGGGCGAACGGTCGCTGGCTGAGGTGCTTGGCTCGCCAGGCACTTACCCCGCGATGCACGTTCTCGGGCGAAGCCGCCGAGATCGCGAAGGTGGTCTGCGCAGAGGTCGCGAAGCAGGTGGGCACACCCCTGACCATGGTCTCTCTCGGTTCGTTCGCGATCGCGGAACTTGTGCCGCGCTCCGATCTGGACGTCTTGTTACTCGCCGAAGACGAAGAAGCCGAGCCGGACGTGCTGGCCGAGACGTTGGTTGGGCGGTTTCAGAAGCTCAGATCCGAAGGGTTTCCTTGGCTTCTGGACCTCCGGCTGCGGCCGGACGGGAGAAAGGGAAGGATTGTCGTGACGCCCAAGTTGCTCGCCCTCTACGCGGATCGCTCGATGGAAGACTGGGAGCGCCTGGCGTGGGGAAGGGCGCGGCTCGTCTTTGGAGCAACGTCGCTCGTGCAAAACCTCCTACTGACCGCTCGAAGCGGCCCGCTCGATCGACTTCGGCTCGAAGGGCTCCTCGCGATGCGCCGCCGGATCCAGACCGAACGGGTGCATGTTTCCTACCGGTCCCGCCACGTCAAGCTGTCGCCCGGCACGTTGCTTGATATTGACTGGCTCGGCGAGTTGTTGGTCTGGAAGGCGGGCCACGTCCCTGCTCCCACCGAGCCTGCGACCGCACTCAGCCGCCTCGAGATGGCCAAAGGGGCAGGCTTGCTCTCCGAGGACGAGCTCACCCAGCTTCAAGCGGCGCACGAGTTTCTGCTCAGACTACGGGTACGGCTCGCCACGCTCGGGTTTCCCGACGACGTAGTACCGGAAAACCCCGACAAACTGGAAGTCCTTGCGCGTCTACAATGTGCGCATGACGGCAATGAGGTCTTGTCCGAGTTCGAGGCCCATCGGGGTCGCGTTCAGGGCGTGTTCGAAGCGGTCGTCGCGAGGATCTAGGCCCGCGTGAGCATCCTGTTTTGTTACCTTGCCGCGTATCTGCTCGGTAGCCTGCCTTTCGGGGTTTGGGTGGCCAAGGTCTGCGGAGTGGACATCACAGCCCAAGGCAGCGGGAACACCGGAGCGACCAATGTCGCCCGTACCCTGGGCAAGGGGCCGGGCACGCTCGTACTGGTGCTCGATGTAGTCAAAGGCACCGGTGCTGCCTTGGCCGGGCCGTGGATGGTCGCCTCGGGCTGGCTGCCCGAGGGTCCGCCGCACGGGTTGCTTCTGGGCATCACCGCCGTGATCGGCCACACCGCCTCGCCATGGCTTCGCTTCAAAGGGGGGAAGGGGGTTGCGACGGGATTGGGCGCTGTTCTCGCCGCGACGCCGGTTGCCGGACTCTGTGGCCTCGTGGTCTTCGGCGTTCTCATGGTGGTTTCGCGGATCGTGAGCCTGTCGAGCCTCGTTGCAGCGGCGGTGATCTGGGGCGTCGCGGTCTACAGGAATCCCGACTGGCGCTTCGTGGTGCCAATGACGATCTTGATCGGCTATGTGTTCTATCGGCACCGAGCGAACCTGTCGCGCTTGCGAAGAGGCGAAGAACCCCGCTTCAAGTTTGGTGCCCGCCGGGGCGAGGAGGCCAAAAGTGTTCCTCGGTGAAGCGGTCGGCCGATGGGGAGTGTTCGTTTCTGGATGCCTGATATGGATTCCGATCGCGGTCTGGGTGGTCGCGATCATCCACATGTGGGTCGGGGGCGACATCGAGGCGCCCTTCGCAGTTGCGGCGATCTTTGTCGGCCTCGCAATCATCGCGTTGACCGTACGGCCCCCCGTCGACTGGTTGAGCCCGGTCCTCTTCGCCGGAACCATCGTAACGATGGTGCTCTTCGTTCCGATCCGTCGGCTTGCGATGGAGCACGAGTTGAAGGAGATGGACGGAGACCGGCTGGAGAGGGCCTTGGACGCTTGCATTGCCAGGCCCGATAACGCCGCATCCAAACTCGCCGCGGCCGAGATCCTCTTCAAGCACGGCCAGGTCGCTCATGCCGCCGCTTTGGCGGAGTCCGCCCTCGCCGGTGCGAACCCCGCCCACTTTCGGACTGAGTTGACTGCGCTCGCCAAGTGGAAGGCGATTGTTGCGAAGACCGGTTCCGAGGTCGATCCATGCATTCGGTGCGGCGTCAAGACCCTGCCCGGCACTTTGGACTGCGCTCGTTGTGGAGCGCCGGTGATGCTCGATTCGATTCGGGGCCGCGTAGTGAAGGGTGAGCTGATGCACAAGCTCGTCGCCGCCTGGGCTATCGGTACGCTGGTTGTGGTCGGGGTACCTGCGGTATTCGGCTACCTCGGGAAAACTCCGGTTCTGGCAGGTATAGGGGTGCTGGCGATCGCGGCCTTGGCGATTGTTATCGGGATCAAAGGGCGAGTACTTGGGACATGAGGCTCGTCCGGAAGATCGATATCCTGTTGCTCCGTGAACTGGCGCTACCGCTCTTGACCGGCACAATCGTCATCGCAATGATCTTCGTTGCAAACGACGCGATCGCGATCTTCAAAAACTTCAATCTTGAGAGCGTGCCGCAACTCGCGGTGCTTCAGATGCTCGCGTTTCGGCTGCCGTTCTGGCTGGGTATGACGATCCCCGCAGGAATGGCGATGGCATCTGCATTGGCGGTCTCCCGGCTCGTCCGCGACAGCGAGGTCACGGCGCTGCGAGCTGCCGGGTACCCGATTCGCCGCTTGCTTGTCCCTGTGTTGCTGGCCGGGCTATTGACTTCGGTGATTGACCACCTTGTCGTAGACCGCCTTGCACCTCTCTCTGCTTTGCGGTACCGCCGACTCGTGAACGAGGTCAGCCTGATCGCGGCAGCTCCACGGTTCCAAAGCAACGTCACCCTCCAGCTTTCCAAGTACACGTGCCACTTTGGGACGATCACGCGGAGCGACGACCGGACCGTCGTCCTCACCGACGCCTTGCTCATCGAGCGCCCTCGACCGACGGAGTACTTGATCTACACCGCAGCGAGCGGCACGTACACCGGGGGAGTGTGGCGGTTTCGAGACTCGCGAGGGTTTTGGCTCAAGGGCGAGCAGATGCAGTACGTCAGGCCGCAGGAGTTGGTGATCAATGAGAAAGTGCGCCTCGCCGACCTGTTTGCCGCTCCCACGCCAGACGAAGAGACGAGCACGGCCTTGCGCGCCGCCCTGGAAAACGCCAAGAAGACGGGCGGTTCGGCTCGCGACCTCGAGACAGCGTTGCACCAGAAATTCGCGATTCCGGCAGCGTGCGTCGTCTTCTCGCTCGCCTCGTTCTGGCTTTCCGTCCGGTTTGCCCGGCGAGGCGCATTTGTCGGACTGTTCGCCGGGTTCGCTGTCCTCGTTCTTTACTTTAACTCGCACGTTGTCTCGGCCGAAGTGCTGGGCCGGGCGGGGTGGGTGCAGCCGTGGCTGGCCGCTTGGCTCCCCGTATTCGTGTTTGGAGGGCTGGGGCTGGTTCTCGGTCGCCGGCTCGAGTGAGATGCTGGCTACTTCTCGGTGCCGCCCTCCTGGCCGGGGCGGGCTGGGCGCAGACGTGGTACCCCGGGTTTGAGAGAGCATTCGAGCAGGTTGTCCGTCAGGCACCTACCGCGCCTCGATTGCCCGCACCCTCCGACCAAGCGAGCAAGGCGTTCAAGTTGATCCATGCGGACGTATCCACTGTCGCTGGAGACAAGGTAAGCGCGAGTGGCGCGGTTCACTATCAGTACGAAGGGTACGACGTGTGGGCGGACGCCGTCGAGGGCGACCGCCGGACTCAGGTCTTCGAAATGTTCGGCAACGTGAGGGTGGAAGGGAAGACGGAAACCATCACGGCGGAGTCGGTCGCGATCGACTTCAAAACGAGGACGCTCGGCTTTCGCACCGGTCGCGCGCGCCTTTCGCCGGAGAGATTAGAGGGGGCGGCGAGCGACGATGTCTACATCCGTGGTGCGAGCGGGGTCGGCGACTCGTCCGAGTTTGAGGCGCTCGAAGGAACGTTCTCGACTTGCGAACTAGACCAGCCCCACTGGGAGGTGGATTCGCGAACGACGCGGGTCGTCCCGAACAAACGGGTGGTGCTGCGAGATGTACGGCTGCGGGCGCTCGGAAAGACCTTGATCGGCCTGCCTTACTTGGTCGTGCCGCTGGTCGAGAACGGAACCAAGAACCTGCCGGAGGTTGGCAACAGTGCCCAGGAAGGATACTTTGTAAAGACAAGGTTTAGTACACCTTTGCCTGGTGAAAGTTACTTTGATACGAGAGTCGAACTCATGTCGAGGCTCGGGGTTGGTCTCGGCTTAGAGCTGAACTACGTGGCGCCTCGGGCAGACGGGTCGGCCACCGCGTACACGATCCTCGGCCCCAACCGTACTTTCACCGCGACCGCTCTACACAACCAGCGACTACTCGGCGGAAACCTTGCGCTCACCACGAACCTCCAGCGCGACGACTATCTCACCGCGCCGAGCTCCACCCTCTGGAACCTGGTCGGCTCCTTCGCCTTTCAACCGCTCGGCGGCAGCACCCGGCTGAACTACTCCCGGACCGATGGCTCGACTTCGGGTTTTCGTTCAGTGAACCAGAGCGGTGGAGTGACCGATACGCGCAAGCTAGGCACTCTCTCCCTCAACTCTGAGGTCGTGATCTCGAAGTACGAGACGGTCTCCACGGGACTGCCCGGGGTGCGAAGCGAGCGCCTCGATACCCGGTTTCTTGCCCGGCGGGACTGGCGCCAGGCGACCGGCGAACTGCTATACCAAAGAAGCCTCCCCATCGGCCGAGGCGTGAACTTCAGCTCGCAGAGCGATCGGACGCCGCTACTCACAGTTCGCAGCGACTCTTCCAGGCTCTGGGGTTCCGACTTCGGCCGCAGGTGGCCGATCCAGATGGAGACGTCGGTCGGTGAACTGAGCGACGCCCTCCTGAACCGGCCAGTGACGCGGCTCTCGCTCGGCACGTCGCTACGAAAGCGCGAGGAGATCGGCCCCAGCCTCGGGCTCGATTGGGGCGGACGGTTCCTGCAGGGGATCTACAGCGACGACACGGCCCAATACGTCTTAGCCTATGACGGACAGGCGGACTGGCGCTTCCAACGAGAGTCCTCGTTGCGCGTCCGCTATTCCTCGCTCCGCTCGTTCGGGTTCACTCCGCTTCAAATCGACCGGACGGGCAGGACAGACAGCTTCGACATCGAGCTGGGCTACCGGCCCACGCCGTCGCTTGAGCTCAGTGCTCTGACGGGGTATGACAACCTCCTCGCGTCGCGGGGGGAGGCTCCGTGGCAGCAGGTGTGGCTACGAGCGGACTGGAGGCCCTCCGAACGGTTCTCTCTCCAGGGCTCGGCAGTCTATGACACTTTCAGCCATCTTTGGAGCGTGGTGCGTCTTGACAGCCAGTTTAACCTCGCAGGTGCAAAGTGGGCTGCCGGAGCAAGCTACGACGGCGCCTCGAGAAAGGTGAGCGCGATCAACCTGTTGGTGGAAGGCTTCCGGGCAGGACGAGTCACGGCGAACGCGATCTGGGACTTCAACGGATTTACCAACCAAGTGGTGGCCCAGCACTACCAGCTTGTCTACGATCTCCACTGTGCCGAGATGGTCTTTGAGCTGATTGAGAACAACGTCGGATTCAATTCGGGCCGTACGTTCTCGCTGTATTTACGGTTGAAGGCGCTCCCATCGTCCTCGTTCTTCGGCCAAGGCACGCGCGGGCAAGGCGTCGGCCGAGGCCGTGGCGGCGGGTTCTAGCTGCTTGCGCTGGAATAGCTGACCATCGCCAAGCGCCAGAACCTCCGGCTCAGAAAGAGCCCCAGTCCGGCCCAAACCACGGAGAGCACAACTTCCGGCAGCACAACGGGACCCACCAATTGGCGGGCCGGGATCGTACCGAGGAGGGCGACCGGCAGCACGTGGGTGAGGAACTGTCGGACGGGTGGTCCAAAGATCTCCACCGGGTTGCGCGCGATCTGCTCGGTGGACTCTTCGAGCACCCAGAGATTGTCGACGCGGACGAACCACACCGCGAGGGTCATGAGCGCGAGCCGGAGCGAGTAGAGCAAAGCGAGAGCACCCGCGAGTCCCACCGCGTAGGCAGCCCAGTTTTCGAGCCTCGGCACGTAGTCCGACGTGGACACTCCGTACGCGATCATCCCCATCGAGCCGATCACGACCCCAAGATTGCTCAGCTCGATCATCCGGAACGAGACCCAGAACTGGGAGTCCACCGGCTTGGTCAAGACAAAGTCCAGGGTTCCACGACGGATCTGCTCCGGCAACTCGATCAGGCTGGGAAAGACGAGGTAACCGAAAGAGCTAGCGAGGAAGGCGGTTCCGGAGAGAACAAACGCGGGCCCACGGGCCCAGCCTGCGATCGTCTCGGCATTGTCGTAAACCACCACGACGGCAAAGGAGACGAACAGGACCCAAGTCGTGACCGAGGCCAGCTTCGCGAAGAAGTCGGCCTTGAACATCATCGTTCGGACAAGGGCGCTACGTAGGAACGCCCGATAAATCTTCCACGCCCGGGCCATCGGCACGAATGTACCTGGCGTCTGAGTAGACTCGGCTTCGGCGATGGCCGGAGTCCTGCTCACCTTCGTGTTCGCGGTGGCCGTAGCCATGGCCGCAGCAAGGCGACTTTCCCGTTTCTCCCCCGGGCTCGATCCCGCAGAGACATGGGGCCTTGCCGGTCTGCTGGGCCTCGGGCTCGTCGGCACGGCGGTGCTGGTGCCGGGATTCCTGCCCTCGGGCCTCTCGTGGGGCCTTCCTGTAATCAGCGTGGTCGTGCTAGTGGCGGCGGTTTGGGGAGGCTGCCTTCCTGCGTTCCCGGTCAAGATCCCGTCGGGGTGGGGATTGGTCGCGCTTGTCGCCTTGGTGGCGCTTCTGGCCGCGGCAGGCATCGGTGCGCTCGGGCCGAGCGACCCTCGCGACTGGGACAGCCTCGCATACCACTTGGCGGTGCCAGCCCAATGGCTGAGGGCAGGCCAAATCGTGCATGTCCCGGCACTTCACCAGAGCAACTTCCCATTTGCGGTAGACAACCTGTTCCTGTTCGGCCTGGCATGGGGCGGAGAGTCGGCGGCGAAGGCGTTCTCCTGGATTCTCGTTGCCTGCGGGGCAGTCACTTCGTTCGGGCTGGGCCGGCGCTGGGCAGGAGACGGTGCAGGCTGGTCCGCTGCGGTTCTCTTTGCCGGAATGCCGGTGGTGGCTTGGGAAGCAGGCACCGCGTACGTGGACGTCGCCCACGGGCTCTACTCCGCCCTCGGAACAGTTTACGCCGCTGAGTTTCTTCTCGGCAAGCACCGTGACCGGGCGTTGCTCGCCGGGATGTGCCTTGGCCTTGCCTTGGGCACGAAGCACACTGGCTTAGCGGCGTGGGGGTCGTGCGCGGTGGTTGCGGTCTATTCGTTCGCCCGCAGGGAGTCGGGACTCAAGGCACCAGCGCTGGCCTTGGGAGTCGCGCTGGTGCTCGCCCTGCCTTGGTATGCAAAGTCGGCGGTGATGACCGGCAACCCTGTCTTTCCGTTCTTTTCCTCGGTCTTGGGGGGCAGGGAATGGGACGCGTGGAGGGCCGAAACCTACTCCTTCGAGCAGTCCACTTTCGGGCCGCCCAAGAGCATCGCGACCATCGGCCACAGCGTACTGGGCCTCGCCTATCAGCCCGGCCGGTACGTCAACCCTGCGCAGACCGAGGGAGGAGGGTTTCCGACCGGGGCACTCGGCTTTGCCGTGCTTGCTGCGGGCGGGCTTGCTGCGGCGCTGGGGGGGCTGGGAAGGGTGCAACGCGCCGCTCTCGCCATGGTCGGTATCCAGCTTCTCGGATGGATTGTGCTGAGCCAGCAGAGCCGCTACCTCGTGGCCATCGGTCTCCCGCTCGCGCTGGTAGCGGTCTCGGCAAGCACGCCGGCGCGACGGGCGGCGGCCGCGTTCGCGGGGATCCAGGCGGCCTACACGGCTTGGCTCACGTGGGGATGGAACGAAGGCAAGCTCCCGGTAGTGCTCGGCTCGCAGTCTGTGCAGGAGTATCGAAGGCAAACTACCGCTTTCGCGGTGCCGGCCGAGGCGATCAACGCCTTGCCTGAGGGCAAGGTCGCCCTTTACGACGAGGTGTTCGGCTACTTGCTTGACCGGCCCTACATTTGGGCGAACCCGGGCCATTCCACTCGGTTCGGCCCCGAGGGCATCGAGAGCGCGAACGGGCTTGTCGATCGCTACCGTGACGAAGGTGTCCGCTACGTTTATGTGAACCTGGCCTCAGGCCTTGATCCCGCCTACGTGCTTCGATGGAGGGACGCGATGGGCGGCGTTCCCTTCACCCAACAAGAGCGCGATGCGATGCGCCCTGACCCGAACCAGTGGTGGCGTGTGCTCTTCGCCGACGCCGTCGCCGAGGGCGCGATTGTACCGGTCCAGACTTGGGAGACTGCCCAAGGTACAGCGCGGGGCCTTCTCTTTGAGGTTCCCCGCGAGTAACCTCCGCCAAGATGACACAGGCCGGTACACCATCGTCTGAGCCGTTTCGGCGCGAGCACGCGCGGCCGGAAGAGAGCGCTCGCGCAAGCGAGACCAAGTTCGAGCGCGAGCGTGGGATCGACCGGGTCGAGGTCAAAGGAGGCTTTGCCACGGTTTCTGTGGGTCCCCTCGTACCACCGTACGACCAGGCTCGGCTCGACGTTCTCCGGCGAGTCGCGCAACAAGGGGTCTCCGTGGACTACCTGAAGCTGGATGGGCCGAGGATGTCGTTCGTGGTCTCGGAGACTGACTTGGACGCCTTGGCCGCGGGCCTTGACGGACTGAGCTTCCTCTCGCGTCCTGGCCGGTGCGTGGTGGCGGTTCACGCGGCCAATATGAGGGACGAGGAGGGCCTGATCGCGCGGACGATCTCGAGGATCATGCTGACTGGGGACGAAGTGGACCACATCGGTGACATGCACGACCGCGTGATCTTTGTCCTGGACGCCGAGACCGCCGACCGGGTCAGAGCTGACCTCGGAGGCGACAAGTGAGCGTTGTCGTCATGAAGTTTGGCGGCACGAGCGTCAAGAGCAAAGCGGCGCGGACGGCCGCGGCGCTCCGAGTCGTGAGCGCCCGGGAGCAAGGATTGAAGCCGGTGGTGGTGGTCAGCGCGATTGGGCGCAAGGGCGAACCCTACGCGACCGACACTCTGATCTCTTTCCTCCGCGACATCGAGCCGGACGTAGAGCCTGAGCCTCGGGAACTCGACCTGCTCATGGGCTGCGGCGAGATCCTTTCCTCCGTAGTCTTCGCCCACACTCTCAAGGCCCTCGGGCATTCCGCGATCTCGCTTCGTGGCGGCCAGGCCGGCATCCGCACAGATGGGAACTACGGCAATGCCCGAATCTTGGGCATTAACCCCATGGGCGTCCAAGAAGCGCTGCACCGCGACTTGATCCCGGTGGTCTGCGGGTTCCAGGGCGTTTGGATCCAGGGCGGCCTCCCCGGTGCCGAGCTGACTACGTTGGGGCGGGGTGGTTCGGACACGACCGCCGCCGGGCTCGGAGCCGCGCTCCAGGCGGAAAGGGTCGAGATCTATACCGACGTGGACGGTGTGAAGACTGCCGATCCGGACTTCGTCCCTGGCGCGCCCACCCTGCGACAGGTCACCTACTCCGAAGTTGCGGAGATCGCTCATCTAGGGGCGATGGTGCTCCACCCGAGGGCGGCAGAGATCGGCATGAAGTTTGGCATTCCCCTTTGGGTCAAGAACACGTTCACCGACGATCCCGGCACCGAGGTCATCGAAGAGTCTCGCGCGACCGGTCGGAAGGTGACGGGAGTCACCCACACCGGCAAGCTGGTGGCCTTTTCGGTGGACGTGACCGTTCTCGAAGAAGGCGATCGTGCCGGGTTCGCCGCGACGATCTTCCAAATCTTCAGCGACCACTTGGTCAGCCTTTACATGGTGAGCCGCGGCCCAGACGGATTCGGATTCGCGGTGAGGCGCGAGCAGTATGCGGACGTGAGGGCGATCCTGGACGCTCTCGTGATCCCGGCTTCGATGGGGACGGTCGCGGTCTGCCAAGTCGGGAGCGCGCAAAGCGACTCAGTTCGAACCCAGGCCCGCCTGATGCAGCGCGGCAGCGAGCCCACCATGGTGCCCTTCCAAGTGGTCGAAGGCTGCACGATGGTGTCGGTGGTCGGCCGCGACTACATGCGGCAACCCGGCGTTTTCCTCAATGTCATGGGCCTTCTTGTGCGAGAGCAGATCCAGGTTCTGCAGACTTCGGACAGCGAGTCTTCCCTCTCGTGCCTCGTGCCCGAATCGGAGCTCCGGCGAGCGGTGGCCGCACTGCACGAAGGCTTGGGTCTGGCCGAGGCAGTCTAGTGGCTGGATTCGAGCTGCCGGCCGGCCGCCCCGCGGTCATGGCGATCCTGAACGTCACGCCCGACAGCTTCAGCGACGGAGGGAAGTTCTTGGATCCTGCCGCGGCGGTCGAGCACGGGCTTCGGATGATGGAGGAGGGTGCCGACCTGGTGGACGTCGGCGGCGAGAGCACAAGGCCCGGCGCTGATCCAGTGCCGAACGAAGTGGAATTGGAGCGCACCGTCCCCGTTGTGGATGCTCTGTGCCGCTCGGGTGTCCCAGTGTCGATCGACACGAGCAAGGCGGAGGTCGCCGAGGCGTGCCTGGGAGTCGGCGCCTCGGTGGTGAACGACGTGACCGGTGTGTCAACGACAGAGATGCTCGCAGTGCTTCTGCGATCGAACTGCCACGTCTGCGTGATGCACATGCAGGGTGATCCCAGAACGATGCAAGCAGCGCCGACGTATGCCGACGTGGTAGCCGACGTCGCGTCGTGGCTTGCCGACCGATGCTGCGTATTGGAAACGGGGGGCGTGGCACGGGAGCGGCTTTGGATAGATCCTGGTATCGGTTTTGGTAAGACTTTTGAGCATAACCTTGCACTGATCGGCAATCTTGATCGAATCGTCACGTTGGGTTATCCCGTCTTGGTGGGGCTGAGCAGGAAGTCGTTTCTCGGCACGGCCTTGGGCGGAGCATCGGTCGAGGATCGGTTGGAAGGGGGTCTTGCCGCCCAAGTGATTGCCCAATACTTGGGTGCGCGGATCGTTCGAACCCACGACCCGCTTCAGACCCGGCGCGCTGCGGAGGTCGCGTCGCAGGTTGTTTCCGCTTCGGCTGTCCTGGGTCGGACAGGTTCCCTGCGGTAGTGTCCTAGGCGGTTCCGCCGGTGGCACACGGCTTGCCCGCAGGTGAGTCGGTTCTTCCCACGATATGAGTACTGGCTCTCTCTTGATTCTTGGTGGCTCCGGGTTTCTGGGCAAGCACCTTCAGCGGCTCGCCCCGGACGGCTTTCTGGCCCCGAGAAGCGCCGAGCTCGACCTTCTCGACCTTGATGCCTGCGTCCGGTACTTCGAGCAGCACCGACCAGACTCCGTGATCCACGCAGCCGGATTTGTCGGTGGCATCGGACTGAACAAGGAGAATCCTGGCCGAATGGCGGTGGAGAACCTTCGCATGGGATTGAATGTCCTGGAAGCGGCCGCCCGGGCCAAGCTGCCCCACGTGTTGGTCGTCTCGACCGTCTGCGTCTATCCCAAGGACGCCCCTATCCCCACGAAGGAAGACAGCATGTGGGAGGGCGCGCCGGCCGAGGACACCATGCCGTACGGCGCGGCCAAGAGGATGCTCCACACGGTCGCCGACGGGCTCCACCGGCAGTACGGACTGGGTTACACGTACGTTATCCCCACCAACCTTTACGGGCCAGGGGACCACTTCGACGAGGCGAAGTCGCACGTCGTTCCCGCTCTACTGAAGCGGGCGGACGAGACCCGGCGGGCAGGTCATTCGGAACTGGTGGTGTGGGGTGACGGGACGCAGACCCGCGACCTGTTGTATGTCGAAGACGCCGCGAAGGGCGTCTTGCAGATTGCCTTGGGGCCGTCCGCGAACGACGCCTTTAACCTGAGCTCCAACCGTGAGACGTCGGTACGCGAGTTGGCTGAATCGATCTGCAAGGTCACAGGTTTCAACGGAGAACTCGTCTGGGACACGAGCAAGCCGGGTGGAGCGCCTCGGCGAGGGCTAGACGGCTCCAAAACCCGGGAGCGGTTTGGGTTCGTCGCGGAGACCGGCCTGGAGGAGGGTCTTCGCCAGACCTACAATTGGTATTTGGAAAACGTGGCACAAGGCAGTGCGGTGAGCGGATGATCGACGCAGAGAACAAGAAGGTTTGTATCGTTGGAATGGGCTATGTCGGCCTGACCTTGGCAGTAGTGATGGCCGAGTGCGACTTTGACGTCCTCGGCGTCGAAATCAACCCCGACACCGTTGCGCGGCTTCGCAGCGGGAAGGCCCACTTCTACGAGCTCGGGCTCCAGGCTCGCATGGCCAGGCAGCTAAAGCGCGGAAAGCTCAAGTTCGAGACGCCGGACGAGGCGAACCCCGCCCGCGAGTGCAGGGTCTTCGTTCTGACCGTGGGCACCCCGCTGAACGACGAAGGCAACCCCAGGATGGATATGGTAGAGCGCGCCTCGAACTATGTCGCCGAAGTGATGCCAGAGGGCAGCCTCACGGTCCTTCGCTCGACAGTCCGTCTCGGTACCACTCGCAAGGTCGTCCAACCCATTCTGGAGGGCTCCGGCAAGAAGTTCCAACTCGCTTACTGTCCTGAGCGGACGGTCGAGGGCCGTGCGCTGGAAGAGCTTCGGTCGCTGCCCCAGATCGTAGGCGGACTCACCGACGACGACGCTTGGCGGGCCAGCCGAATCTTCCAGCGGCTCACCCCGACCACGATTCGGGTCTCAACTCTCGAGACGGCCGAGATCATCAAGCTTCTCGACAATTCGTTCCGCGACCTGTTCTTCGCGTTCGGCAACGAGGTCGCCCTCCTTGCCGAAGCCGCAGGCCTTGACGGGATCGAGGTCATCCAGGCCGCCAATACGGGTTACGAGCGGACCAACATCGCTCGGCCCGGGATGGTCGGTGGGCCCTGCCTCGAAAAGGATCCCCACATCCTTGCCCACTCGTTCCGAGACTTCGGCTTTGTCCCGAGGCTCATCTCGAACGGACGTGCGCTCAACGAGGAACTGCCGGGCATCGTCTCGCAGATGGTGTTGGATTGGGCCGGGGCTAACTCGCTCCAACCGGACATGAAGGTCAGCATTTGTGGTCTTGCATTCAAGGGACGGCCCGAGACCGACGACCTTCGGGGCACACCGACGCGACTGATCATTGACGCGGTCAAGAGGGACTTTCCGGGTGCCAAGGTGTTTGGGCAGGACTTTGCAGTCAAGGACGAGGATGCGAAGACGCTGGGGGTGGAGCCGGCCAGCATCGAAGCCGCGTTCGACGGAGCGTCAGTCGTCGTCATCGCAAACAACCACCTCGGCTACTCGAGGATCAATTATGAAGACCTCAGTTCGACCATGAAGAAGCCGGCTTTGATCTTTGACTGCTGGGACTGCATCTCGGCAGACAGCCACGACTTTAGCGATGGCGTCACCTACCTTCGGTTCGGCTCGGTCAAGGCCTGGAGCGGCCGCTAGTGCCCAAGGTTCTCGTCACCGGCGGGTCGGGCTTCATTGGTGCAGCCCTGGTGCGCGGTCTGCTCGCCAACGGTTGGGAGGTGCGCTGCCTCGACGACAACTCCCGAGGCAACCCGCGCCGCCTCGTCGGCGTGATGGACGACATCGAGTTCGTACAGGGCGACGTCCGGGACGCCGAGGTCGTGGACACGGCGACGAAGGGAATGGACGCAGTCGCCCACCTTGCCTTCATCAATGGCACTGAGTTCTTCTACAACAAGCCCGCACTCGTGCTCGAGGTGGGCGTAAAGGGCGCCTTGAACACGCTCGACTCCGCGCTGCGGCACGGTGTCGGCCAGTACTGGCTCATGTCGTCCTCCGAGGTGTACCAGACCCCTCCGGTCGTGCCAACCGACGAGAGCGTCCCTTTCTATATTCCCGATCCCCTCAACCCGCGCTACTCCTATGGCGGCGGGAAGCTGATTTCGGAGCTCTTGGCCGTGAACTATGGCCGGGGCAAGTTTGACAAGACGGTGATCGTACGGCCCCATAACGTCTATGGTCCGGACATGGGATGGGAGCACGTCCTGCCGCAGTTCGCCCTGAGGGCCAAAGCCGCCGTGGCCTCCCAGCCCGAGGGGAACGTGCGCTTCCCAATACAAGGGGACGGGAGCCAGACCCGCGCGTTTTGCCACATTGACGACTTCACCGAAGGGTGCCTTCACGCGTATTTGGACGGGGCCGACCAGAACATCTACCACGTGGGAACGCCGATCGAGACGACGATTCGCGAGCTCGCCGAGCTGGTGGTGCGGTGCTTCGGTCGCGAGGCCGAGATCCAGCCCGGTGCGGAACCGCCCGGAGCAACGCCTCGCCGGGTGCCGGACGTCTCGAAGGTCGCCAAGCTGGGCTACGTGCCCAAGGTGAGCCTGGAGGACGGGGTCAAGTCCACGGTCGAGTGGTATGCCGCAAACGAGGGATTGATGCGCGCCTCCGGACAATGACCCGATGCGTGTTGTCGTCCATGACTACTCGGGCCACCTCTGCGCCCTGAGCCTTGCCCGGTCGCTAGCTCGGCGCGGCCATGAGGTGCTGCACCTCTACTCCGCATCGTTCCTGACTCCGCACGGCGATTTGCAACGCAAAGAGGACGACCCGGAGACGTTCTCGGTAGAGCCGGTCTCCATCGGTAGGGAAGTGGACAAGTCCGATCTCATCAAGCGGCGGCAGGCCGATGCCGCGCACGGCCATATCGCAGCGCGACGAATCTCAGAGTTCAGGCCCGACGTTGTGGTGACTGCGAACACCCCGCTTGAGGCCGTAGACCGTATTCAAGTCCAATGTCGGGCGATCGGTGCGCGCCACGTCTTCTGGGTGCAAGACCTGATCGGGGTGGCGGCCGATCGCATCCTTCGCGAGAAGATCCCGGTTCTAGGTGCCCTGGTCGGTTCTTGGTACAAGGGCTACGAGCAGCGCCTGCTCCGCCGTTCTGACCAGGCTGTGGTGATCTCGGACGACTTCCGTCCGTTTGTTCCGGTCGAGGCGTCCCGGGTGCACACGGTCGAGAATTGGTCTCCGATTGCGGAAGTGCCCGTTCGGCCCAAAGACAACGAGTGGTCGCGCCGCAACGGGGTTGCAGAGACCACGAACGTCGTCTATACCGGGACTCTCGGGATGAAGCACAATCCTGGTCTGCTCGTCGCGATCGCGGAGCGGTACAAAGACAGTCCGGACGTGCGGGTCGTCGTCGTGAGCGAGGGGGCGAGTGCCGGATGGCTGAAGGAGCAGGCTAGTGAGCGACGGCTCAAGAACCTGACCGTGCTGCCGTTCCAGCCCGCCGCCGAGCTTCCTGACGTTCTCGGTAGCGCAGACATGCTGGTTGGGGTGCTCGAGCCCGCTGCGGGTGTCTTCTCCGTGCCGAGCAAGGTGCTGAGCTACCTCTGTTCGGGCCGAGCGATCCTGCTCGCAGTCCCGCCGGAAAACCTAATCGCAAGGATCGTGGGTGGGCACCAGGCCGGCATTGTAGTGCCACCGGGCGACGAGGACGGGTTTGTCGCCGGGGCGGAAAGGATTCTCTCTGACCGGGAAGGACGAGAGCAGATGGGAAGGAACGCAAGGGCCTATGCCGAAGCTACCTTCGACCTGGAAAAGATTACCGACCGGTTCGAGACCGTGCTGGAAGCGGCGAGAGCCTAGACCTCCTTCTTCTTCCAGTGGCCGCGACGGAATACCCAGATCGCGACGAGGCCCTGAACTGCTTGGGTGAGCATCATCGAGGTCCAGCATCCTCTGGCGCCCCAATCGAGACCGAATGGCATCGCTAGGACGGCCGCGATCGGTACCCTCAGCCCCCACATGCACACGACATTGACCCAGAGCGGGCTGGTCGTGTCCCCTGCGCCTTGTACTGCGCCGAGCAACACCATCGCGTAAGCGAAAAGAACTTCGGTGGCGCACAAGTACCGCAAGAAGGTCGCGACCTCCACCGCGACCTCCGGCTGGTTGGGGAGCAGCATGTCGGCAATCGGTGCGGCGAACGCAAAGATGAGCACGGAGGCGACAAGGCTCACGACCGCTGCATGGTGTGCGGCCAGCCATGCGACGCGTGCTGCCCGTTCCGGCTTCTGGGCACCCAGGGACTGCCCGACGAGTGCGGCCGCCGCAATGGAAAGTCCGAACGTCGGCATGAAGGCCAAGGACTCGACGCTGAATGCCGGCCGAAGCGCAGCGACCGCATAGCTGGCCCGAGGCACATTCTTCAGGATGAACGTGAACGCCATGAGCGACGTGACCCGCACGATGGCTCCGATCGCGGCGGGAAAGGCGATCCGGACGATGCGGCGCACCCACTCCGTCTGTGGCCATCGCAGGGTCACAGAGCCGAGGGCGGTCCGCCGGGCAAACGACATGTAGATGATCGCCGCGACCCAAGCGCTGATCGCGAACGCCGCGCCCGCCCCGGCGATGCCCCATCCGAGGCGCCCCGGGCCACTAGGGATCATCCAAGCGTTCAGACCGATGTGGACGAAGATCTGAAACCCGCTGAGCAGCATCGGGCTCTTGGTGTCGCCTACTCCGCGCAGCGAACCAGCCAGCGACTGGATCACAAAGACTGCCGGTAGGCCCGCGGCGAGGCCCAGGAGGTACGTCTTCATCAGCGCGATGGCCTCGAAGTCCGCGGCCGGTATCTGGAGCCACGCTAGTACAGGGGAGAGGGCGAACGCGATCAATCCCACCGCAAAACCGCCGATCAACGAAGTTCCCACGCCCTGTTCGCACGCAGTCTTAAGGTCTGCTTCGTTGCCCGCGCCATAGAATCGCGCGACCAGGGCCGTGGAAGCCATTCCTAGGGCAAAGGCGAGCGAGATGAAGAGAAAGATCGAGGTCGTTGCCCCGCTCGCTGCGGTAGCGTTGGCTGTGGGCAGGCCCTGGATGAAGAAGGTGTCGAGAAGCGCGTTGACCGTCTGGAGGAGGTTCAGCGAGACTGCAGGCCAGGCGAGGCGCCACAACACGGCCCCCGGGCGGACTTCCAACTCGGCTGTGGGATCTCCCTCAATCCGAGTCGCCGCCATCCTTGGTCAGTGTAGCCGTAGACTTCAAACCGGGGGCGGACTATGCCGTATGTGACGCCGGAGGGCGAGGGCCCCCTGCCTACGTTCTCCGGAGTGAACCGAGGCGGCGATCCCTACCGTGCCGATCGGTGGAGGATTGTCGTTGGGGGGCAGGGCTCTGGGTGCCTTGGAACCGTGGAGTTGTGGCTCCGGCTCCTGGCGACGGAGGGCTGGGCCCAGGAAGTCGCGATCCTGGTTGCAGGCATGACTTGGGCGGAAATCGAGTCGGCGGTTCCGCGCAGCCGGCACTCACGCACGTTCTTGGGTGAAGGCGAGTTGCCCGGCGCCTTCGCTTGGGTCGCGGGACACTTCGCCTTAGGCGCGCCGACGGAGGATGCCTGGGAGCGGTTTGTGAAGAGGGTTCAGCGGCCCTGACGTTCGGAAGCGGCCACGGCTCGCGAACCCTTGGGCGGCACGAAGACGAAACTCGCGTCCGGAGGCAGTTGGCCAGGATAGACCGACGTTACGAACTTCTCATACTCGCCCGGAAACGGCCAGCCTTCGTGCACGGCGCCCTCGAGTCCGCCCCGGAGGTTGTATCGAGTCCGGGCCTGGTACGGCGACTGCGCGGCGGCCGTCACTCCTCCGGGATCCCGGGTGAGCGTGGAGGTCGGGAACCAGGGGGTCCATGAGGAGCCCGGTTGCGCGCTGAACGAATCCGCCACGATGCGGGCAGTGAAGAGCGAAGGCCCGTCCAGCAGCAGTTTCAGCCGGGAGAAGAGTTTCTGCCGCCACTTCGGGTCAAGGCCCCCTTCGGCCGAGCCATAGGCGACACTGGAGTACGTATTCGGCTTCGGGCTGTAGTCCCACAGCCATGCGCCGTCCCCGACGATGCGGCGGACGTGCTTACCGTCCTCGTGCACGTTTACTTCCAAGCGGAACGCACCTTGTGCCGGTCGATTGTCAACGGCGATGCTAACGAAGCTCGCGTCGGGACGGCCATTGAGCGTCTCCTCAGCCACGGTCTGCAGTGTGAACCGGGGCTGGAGCGCCAACTCTGCCAAGGCGTCCGACATCGCGGTGCCCGCGCTCTGCGCGAACGCCGGAGACGCGACAAGGATCAAAGGTGCCAACCAGGCCCGCACGGAGAATTGGACGACTTGAACCGGCCCAAGGTTCCGAACCAGGTATCCTGCGCACCTCGGATCCACAACTCGACCGCTTGGTCTGCGGAGGAACGAACGATGCAATACGAAGAATCACGGCTTTATCGGTTACGTCACAGTGCGGCCCACCTCATGGCCCAGGCGGTGACCGAGCTCTATCCCGGCAGCAAGCTTGCCATAGGGCCGCCCATTGAGAACGGCTTTTACTACGATATCGCCCTGCCCGAACCTATCAAAGAGGAGGATCTCGAGCAGATCGAGAAGCGGATGCGGGAACTGGCCAAGCTCGGCCAGCCCATCGTCCGCCGTGTCGCGAAAGACCGCGAGGAAGCGAAGCGGATCATCATCGAGGAGTGCACGCTCGGGCAAGGCGAGGAGACCGCGCTCTACAAGCTCCGCTTGCTCGAAGCGGTTCCCGAAGGGGAGGAGGTCAGCTTCTACGACCAGCAGGCCGACGGTCACCGGTTCATTGACCTGTGCCGCGGCCCTCACGTCGAGAACACGTCGGAGATCGAGCACTTCAAGCTCATGAGCATCGCCGGTGCCTATTGGCGCGGAGATGCCAGTAACGAGCAGCTGACCCGGATTTACGGGACGGCGTTCGAGTCCGACGAAGACCTCGCCCAGCACCTCGAGTTCCTGGCGGAGGCAAAGCGGCGCGACCACCGCGCGCTCGGTCGCGAACTTGGCCTGTTCATGTTTTCGCAGACCGTGGGCCAAGGACTTGCGCTCTGGCTCCCCAAGGGGGCGACCATCCGCGGCGTCCTAGAGGACTTTCTCAAAGAGGAACAGCTCAGGCAAGGGTACGACCCCGTGGTCACGCCGCACATCGGGTCAATCAAGCTTTATGAAAAGTCGGGGCACATCTTAACGTACCGGCAAAAGATGTTCCCGTTCATGGTGGACGAGGAGAAGGAAACGTTCATCCTGAAGCCGATGAACTGTCCATTCCATATCGAAATATACAGGTCTTCGCTGCGAAGCTACCGAGAACTGCCTATCCGATACGCAGAATTTGGCACGGTATACCGGTACGAGCAGAGCGGCGAGTTGGCTGGCATGCTGCGTGTTCGAGGCTTCACTCAAGACGACGCCCACATCTTCTGCGCACCCGAGCAGCTTCTGCAGGAGTTCAAGTCGGTGGTAGATATCATGATGGTCGTTCTCAAGCAACTGGGTCTGGAGGAGTACCGGGTGCGGCTCGGAACCCGCGATCCAGAGGACACCAAGTACGTCGGTCACGAAGAGAACTGGAAGCTCGCGGAGAGTGCGATTATCCAAGCGTGCGACGAACTCGGCTTGGAATACGAGATCTCGCCCGGAGACGCCGCGTTCTATGGCCCGAAGCTCGACTTGATCATCCGCGACGCCTTGCGCCGTGAGTGGCAAATGGGCACGGTGCAGGTGGATTACAACCTGCCCGAGCGCTTTGATCTGGAATACATCGGAGAGGACGGCAAGCCCCACCGGCCCGTCATGATCCACCGGGCTCCCTTCGGTTCGTTGGAGCGCATGATCGGGCTCCTCACCGAGCAGTATGCCGGGGCGTTTCCCTATTGGCTCGCACCGGTACAGGTCGTGGTCTTGCCCATTGCTGACCGGCACAACGCGTATGCGGAGCAAGTGAGGGGCGAGATTCGGTCGGCGGGAGTCCGATGCACGGTTGATGACCGACGCGAGACACTCGGAAAGAAAATCCGCGAGAACCAAGGTCAGAAGGTGCCGTACATGCTGGTGTTGGGAGACCGTGACCTCGAGGCTGGCACGGTGAGCGTGCGGTGCCGGGAGGACGGCGATCTCGGCGCGATGGCCCCGTCAGACTTTCTCGACCTGCTCGCGTCGCAGTAGAGGCGTCCCACACGCAACAAAAGGCCCCCCGGCGCTGCCGGGGGGCCTGCTTGGTCGTGTCCGCCGTCAGGCGGGGAGGCTTAGTTGACCGTCCAGGTGAACTGGTCGGCGTTGAAGCACCAGAGCGAGACCACGCTCGGGCCCGTCTGACGCACCAGGTACTCGGCCTGGAGAGCGCCGCCGCCACCGATCATGTCGCTGTGGTTGCCCGTCGTGTTCGACGTCACCGTCACCTCGCTCGTGCCCACGGCGCCCGTCGCCAGGTCCTGGTTCACGGCCGAGACGAAGTTCCGCTGCTCGACGCCCAGGCTGAACGAGCCGCCGGAGGCCATCCGGCCCTTACAGGCCGCGGCGATGCCGGTGGTGCTGCTCTTGGTGGTCGTGCCGTTCACGCGGACGCGGACCGGGGCCACCAGGGCGTTCGGGACGATGAACTTGCAGTGGCGCAGGTAGTCGTCGTCGTCAGCGGCGAGGCTGCCCACGTTGCCCGCATCGAGCCGGCCGAGGACCGTCGCGAAGGAGCTCGGGACCACGACCTCGGGGGCGCTGCCCGGAACGAGGAGGGCCATGGCGGTGCCAAGGATCTCGTCAGGAGCGATCGCAGGGCAAGTACCGGGGAAGTTGTAGCTGTAGTACTCGCCGGCACCGAAGGTACCGTCCTTCGGAGCATCGTCGTCCCACTGGAACTCGCCTCGCAGGTACGAAGGGTTGCCCATCTTGGTGAACCAGAGCATCGGCTGGCCGGCGTTGCCAAGCGTCGCCTGGCCTGTACCGGAGTCGTAGGCGCTGGCGAAGATCGTGATGTTGCCGCCGTTCTCGTCGGCCGGGAGCTCGTGGCGGAGCACACCGGTGGAGAGGTCAATGTCGCTATAGTAGTAGCCGCCTGCCGGTACCGATCCAAAGTCGTAGACCACGCCGTCAAAGGCGTTGACCTGCAACGGATCGTTCGGGTCGCCGGTGTCGGGCACGAAGTCCTCAGTCGTGAAGAAGAGGAGGAAGAGCTGCTCGGTGACGGCCATGAACCAAGTCGGAACGTAGCGGTCGGCCATAGCCCCGCCGGTGCCGGCGGCGCACTTCATGTCGTCGTAGGTGTAAGCGTTGACCGCCGAGGTGCCGAAGAAGTATCGGCTGCCGCCAAGCCCGCAGTTCCCCGTGTATGCCGGGTTCTCATCCGGAACAATCGCGCCGGTACCGTCGAAGATGAACTCCAGGTGGTCGACGCCGACGGTCGTCGATGCGGCCGGCTTAATGGGGTTGTCCTTGTACTCCGTCCACGGAGTGGTCATTCGATAGCGGACTTGACCGTTCTCGACGACCCGCTTGATACCAGCGATGCGCTTGGGAGCGACCTTGGTGCCTTGCGGTGCGAGATACGGTGTGCGCTGCGCGAGCGAGACCGACGCCATGCTGGCGGCGGCGATCGTGGCAGCGATTGTGAGGATTCTCCTGTCAATCATTTGTATCGCCTCTGGCTTGAAGCCACGCCCAGTATACACAGGCCACGAAGGGAATCCAAGTCCCTAAGGGAGAACTTCGGCAGGTAGATTTGCTGGTTTCTCGAATCACTCCGCGCGAAGGGCCACAACCGGGTCCAGCCTGGATGCACGGATGGCAGGCAGGACCCCAAAAACACAGCCCACGCCGACGCCCAGAGCAAGCGACCCGAGGACGGTGCCCCAGGTCACCAAAGGCTTGATCGCCGTGGTCGCGGCGATCCCGGAACAAACCACGACGCTCAGCAATACGCCTGCCGCTACCCCGCCCAGGCCAATCAACGCCGACTCTACAAGAAACTGGGCGAACAGGTCGGACGAGCGCGCTCCCACGGCCTTCCTGATGCCGATCTCTCGCTTCCGCTCGCTCACCGAGAGGGTCATGATTGCCAGGATCCCGAGCCCTCCGACGAACAGGGCGATACTCGTGAGCCCCACGACGAGCGAAGAGAGAATCGCGAAGACACGGAAGACAAGACCGAGCAGATCTTCCTGGGTCAGGACGCTGAACTGCTGACGGTCGAGCCGCTGGCCCAACGCGCCCTCCAGGCCGGACACGAGCTCCTTCGGCTCTGCGTCGGGCTCGGTCCAGACCATGAGCCGGTCAATTTGGGCTTCGGGGCTGCTGGCCCGAAACGTCGAGTACGGGATGTAGGCCACGTTTTGCAGGCTCTGCGAGGCGAAGATCCCGCCGCCCGCCTTGGTCTGGGCGGAGATCCCGGTCACCGTGTACTGCTCGCCGTTCACGGTCACCTTCTTGCCAATGGCGTCGCTTCCCTCAAAGAGCATCTCGGCCGCAACCGACCCGAGGATCAACGATCGCTTGCCGTCGTCCTCCTGACCAAACGGGCGGCCCTGTTCGATCTCGACCCGGTGCATGCGAAACCACTCAGGGCTTGCCGCAATGAGGAACGGGTACGTGCTCAGCCCTTCTGCCTCGATCCCCCCGCCCACAAAGCTTAGCTTCGCGACAGACCGCACGCCGCGAACGCTGGCGAGGGTCGCTTGGTCTGAGTCTTGGAACCAGCTCTGGCCGGCCAGGTTCGGATTGAAGCCGGCCATCGGGTCAACCCGGCCCGGGACGACGACCACGACGTTGGCGCCCAGGTCTTCGACTTGGCCGCGCACGTCTTGCTGCACCCCGAGGCCGATGCTCACCAGCAGCATCATTGCCACCGTTCCTACCATTACTCCCAGAGCGCACAGCGCGGTGCGGGCAGGACTCTCCAGCACGCTCCTCCAGGCGATCGTCCAAAACATCCGCTTCTTATACGCCTTTGCTCGCCGCGAATCGCGGAGTCCCGTGCCTTGTCCCGGTAATCCTGCGGTGGGCTCCCCTGCCCTCGTTCCCGACCCATGGGTAGGGAGAATGATGTCAAGGCTAGTTTTCTGCTTGTTGTGCGTCGCACTGGCGACACTGGGGACCGCGTACGGCTGGAGGGGCCGTCCGGTGCCTTGGATCGGAACCCGCGTCTTGGCGGTGGGCGACTCGATTACAGCCGGGGCGGGGTCGCCAGGAGGTTTCCGGCGCCCGCTCCAAGACCGCCTGCGCAGTTACGGCGTGTACCTCGACTTTGTGGGGCCTAGCATTGAGAACTCGTCTGGGATGCTCGACAGGGAGCACGCCGGCTTCGGCGGCTGGCGGACGCGAGACCTGATCCATGGTCGCCCGGACAATCGTGGTGCCGGGCGACTCTCCGACTGGCTTCGCGCCTATCAACCTTCGGTCTTGCTCGTGACCGCAGGCACCAACGATCCTTGGAACCTGTCCTACGAGCAGACCGTGCGCCAGTACGAAGACATGCTAGGGATCGCCTTTCGAGTCCGTCCCGGCATGATCGTCGTCGTCTCCAGCGTTCCTGGCTCGTCGCGCGATACGAACAAGACTACCGTTGAGGAAAAGATTCAACGCGCCGTCCGAGAGGTCACCGCCCGATGGAGGGCGAACGGGTATGCAGTCGAGATGGCTGACCCGTACCGTCGGTGGGACTCGTCTCGGTACCTCTCGGATCGGTACCACCCGAACGCTCTCGGTTATCGGGTCATGGCGGACGAGTTCTGGCGGGCGATCCAACGGCTACGGCGATAGCAAGGAGGAGTGGCCCGGACGAGAGGATTCGAACCTCCGACTTCCTCCTCCGGAGGGAGGCGCTCTATCCACTGAGCTACGTCCGGGAGTGACCCGAGTCTACCTAGGCTGCGCCAGCTCCCGGCGGGCGCTGTAGACCACGACAAAGTCGATCGCTCCTACGTTGATCGGCCCGAAATGGCGGGAGTCGAAGGACTGCTCGGGATTGTCCCCTTGGACGAAGACCTGGTCTTGCGGCATATAGAGCGCGGTGCCGCTTGGATTGTGCCGGTACAGCCTGCCGCCGGTCGCGACGACCCGCTTGACCACTTCCTCCTCCATGAGGGGGAAGACCACGATATCACCAACTTTAGGGACACTCTCTGGACGCTTCGCGACGACGACTTCCAAATCTGCGAGCGTGGGCTCCATTGACTTGCCGCGTACGACAAGCAATCGGTAAGGCTGGAGGACTGCAGCCAAGCAAATGGGCCCCGCCAACGACCAGGCTACGATCTTCGACCATTGGGTCGAGACCTTCCTGCAATCTCGGAGTTGATGGACCTGAGCCACGCCCGTGCACTAAGGACGGGTGCGGCGCTCCAGGGGTTCGGTCAGGCGTGGACTGGACTTGCCCAGCTGGGCGCGAGCTCACTGGCATGCGGGCTTTGCACCATGCTTCGGCCATGCTTGACGAAGTACTCGAACTCCTCGCGGAAGACCTTGAGCGCCCCGGCGACCGGCCAGGCGGCTGCATCCCCGAGCCCGCAAAACGACCGGCCGTCAATCTGCTCGGTGACGGCGAGAAGGGTTTCGAGGTCACCTTCCTGGCCCTGTCCCCGGACGATGCGGCGGAGGGTCTGTTCCATCCACTTCGTGCCTTCTCGACAAGGGGTGCACTTTCCACACGACTCGTTGGCATAGAAGAGCGCGGTGCGCCAGATGAAGCTCACGATGCATGTGTGCTCGTTCAGGACGATGCATCCTCCCGAGCCGACCATACTCCCGACGTCGCCCATCTCCTCGTATCCCAGGATCGCCTTGGCGCAGGAATCGGCATTGATGATCGGGACGCTGCTCCCACCCGGGACACAGGCCTTGAGCGCGCCTCCGCGCATGCCTCCCGCGAGCTCGATCAGTTCCATGAGCGGAGTGCCGAACTCGATCTCGTAATTGCCTGGGCGGTTGACGTGCCCACTTACGGAGAAGAGCTTGGTTCCGCGTGAGTTCTTCGTGGAGGCTCCGAGGGTCGCGTACCACTCGCCGCCCTTGTCGAGGATGAAGGGAGCGGCCGCGTAGGTTTCGACGTTATTGATGAGCGTCGGCGAGTTCCAGAGTCCAGAGACGGTGGGCAACGGGGCGTGGGGGAACTTGAGCCGAGGCATGCCGCGCTCACCCATGAGCGAGGACATGAGCGCGCTCTCCTCGCCACACTCGTAGGAACCAGCGCCCATATGGATATCGAGGTCGAAGTCCATACCAGAGCCCAAGATGTTCTTGCCGAGGTAGCCCTTGCTGTAGGCTTCGTCGATCGCCTTTCGCATCGCCCTCGCCGCGTCCACGAACTCGCCCCGGATGTAGATGAAGCCTTGGTCTCCGTCCGTGGCCTTTGCTGCGATGGTCATGCCTTCGATGACCTGGAACGGGCAGCGCTCCATGAGTTCCTTGTCCTTGAAGGTGCCCGGCTCTCCCTCGTCCGCGTTACAGACGACGTAGTGCCGCTTCGTCTTCTCCTTCTCGATGCCGTTCCACTTGATCCAGGTGGGGAAGCCAGCTCCTCCTCGGCCTCGAAGCCCGCTCGCCTTGACCTCGTCGATTACCGCTTGTCGCTCGATCGTGAGGGCCCTCTTGAGACCGGCGTAGCCGCCCTTGGCGACATATCCGTCCCACGTCGCGTAGGCGGGGTCACCGGAGTGCTCGAGCAACAACTTGCGTTCGCCCATAGTTCTCGCCGATTCTACTGGTTCCGCGACCGGATCGGCACGAAGAAAGGGCCGATCCTCTCGTGGGGAATCGGCCCTTGGTCAGTCGGTGAGTCCGACCGGTCTACTTATCGATAGAGAAGTCTGGCACCATCCCACCCTGCTTGCCTTCTTCCTTGACGCTAGTCGAGGAAGCGGCGTTCGCCTTGGTGTCTGCCGATGGTGCCTTCTCGGCCTCGCCGCACCCGGCAAGGATGCCGAGCGCGACGACGACGATACTAGCAAGGACGAGAGTATTGGTTCTGGATTTCGCCATCCCTATGGGAAGTAGACGTCGTCCAAGTTCCAAATGTAGCGGTCGCGGTCAACGATCTGCGCACCTTCGTTCGCATTGTTGAACGCGGCGGTGCCGAAGTCCGTACCGGCGGCAAGCGCGCCAGCCTTCAGGTACTTCGCGTGGCCGTCCAGGAACGTGGTGTTGCTACCCTCGGCAGTGTCCGTGTAGGTCTGCGCGGTATAGAACTTGTCTCCATAGGGCGCACCGGCGAGGCCAGTGTTGGCGCCAGACCAGTTACCGGAACCGGTGTTACCGTCCCAAACGATGCAGTAGACGGGGTGCGGTGCGATAATCGGCCACATTCCCGGCGCGTTTGCCATGAAGTAGCCCTGGTTCTTGCCCTGGGTGAAGAGCTTGGACTGGGTCCACTGCACGGTGCCAGCACCGTCTGTCGCCTGCGTGAACGATCGGCCTTCCGCCGAGACGCAGAGCGGCCACGGGCTCAGCCAGAGATAGTTGTACCCGTACATGGGGAACCGGTTTTGGTTGCGCGGGAACTGGCAGACCGGGGCGCCTGACGGCGGGTTGTCGATCACTTCGCAGTTGAAGAAGCCGAAAGTGTCGCCGCGGACTGGATCCGCGAACATCGGGTTCGACTTGACGTACGGCTTCATGATCTCCACCCACGACTTGGCGCGGTTGGCGGTGTTACCGTTGGTGGCGTTGAGCCCGGTCCAGGTTCCGCTGAGGAACACCGGCATCATGTCGTCGACGTCGGCACCATAGATCTGGGATGCCGTCGCGAGCTGCTTGGCATTGTTCAAAGACGAGGTCCGCTTTGCCGAGAGCTTGGCCTGGGCAAAGACGGGGAACAGAATGGCCGCGAGGATCGCGATGATCGCGATGACAACCAACAGTTCGATGAGTGTAAATGCAGTGCGTTTCATGGAGAGATATCCCCGTTGCATTATGAAGTACGAGCCAGGACTATAGTTCCGGCGTCGAGGGAAAACCCGTATTTATACGGGGCACTGGCCCACAAGGCCCCGTTATGGGTTCGCGGACCGGATGTGAACCTGCACTATGGAGTCAGCCAGCTGGATCACGCTGGAACCGGAGTCGTTCTGCAGTTCCTCGATCAGCCGGTCCACGTCCTCTGCAGTGACCGGGCCGATGTACCGGTCACCGACCTGGAGCAGCGGGGCCCGATCGCAGGCGTCCAGGCACTCCACCTCATGGATCGTGATCGCGCCGTCGGGGGTCGTCTCACCCAGCTTGATTCCTAGCCGCTCTTCGAGATGGTCAACGATCCGGTAGGCACCGTTCATGTGGCAGCTCAGGCAGGTGCAGACCTCGATCATGTGCCGACCCGGCGCGTGGGAGGTGTTGTACATCGAGTAGAAGGTCGCGACGCCCTCGACCTCGGCATAGCTCCGTTGGAGCCGGTGGGCGACCTCTGCGATCGCGGCCGGAGGCAGGCTCCCGCCATATTCGCGCTGGGCAAGCCAGAGCCCGGGCAAGATGCAGCTCTTCTTGTCCGGATAGTGGGCGAGGAGGCTGTCCAGTTCGGAGACGGCGCGTTCACTGAACTTCAGTTCGAGTTCTTCGGGTCGGGGGGCCTTGGGCCGATGGGCCTCGAGTCGGACGGGTTCGCTCACTGGTCGCAGGTTACCCCTGCCCTAGCAAACGAAGAAAGCCTGGTCGGAGTGTTCCGACCAGGCTCTCGATTCAGACGGTGTGCACCGTCTGAGTTAGGGTTAGCCTCCGCCTCCCCCCTTCATGCTGCCCATGTCCATGGTGTCCTTGGGCGGCTCGACAGGTTCGAGGTTGCTCGGGGTCTGTTTCTCCATCGTCGCACGCTCCTTGTCGAGGTCTGCATTGCTGGTTTCGCCAGATGCACAGCCTACGAGGATGCTCGCGAGGACGAAGAGTCCGAACAGGGGAGCTAGCCTCTTCATGGTTACTCCAGGTCCCAGATGTACTGAGAGGCGTCGAAGATGCGACCGGTCCAGCCAGCGCGGACGTCACAGCCTGCCGCGACTGCGGAGAGCCGCATGACCTTCACGTGGCCGTCCGAGTAGCCGGTGACTGCCTGGCCCGCGTGATAGGGCCATGCGCCGCCGAACTCGTTCCAAGCCTGGGTGCCCGGGCGCCAGCCGCCCCACCACCATCGGCCTGCGCAGTTCGCAAGCGGGGGAAGGCTGTCTCGGCCGTCGGCATAGAGCCGGCACGGCATGTCAAGGCCCCAGTTACCGCCACCAACGACGGTGTTGCCGGCGCGATCCCAGATCGAGTTGATGAACATCAACGTCCGGGCCTGGTCGGTGACCTGGGTGTGCGGGATGCTGTGGCCCTTGAAGTACAGGGGCGGCGTGCCGCAGTTGTAACCCATCGGGCCGAAGTACTGGGTGTTGTATCCGTAGTCCGACTTGATCGCGAGGTTGAACTCGGTCTGGAGCTGCCGCCACTGGGCGGGCAGGGTGCTCGGGTCGGTCAGGTCGCGCGTAATGCGCTCCTGTCGCTGAACCGGACTGTTCGGGTCCGCGTGGATGTCCATGTTCTTCATGTAGACGTTGACGATCTGGCCGATGGCCCGGTCGCCCTGGTCAACGCGGTACGTGTTGTTGTACTGGATGATCGGGGTGTTGTCGTCGTAGTCCGGCATGTAGATCATGACGGCGGTCAGATACTGCTTCTGGTTGCTGATGCTGACGGCCTTCTTGCCAGCGATCTTTGCCTGGGCGAAGACCGGGAAGAGGATCGCAGCCAAGATCGCGATGATCGCGATGACGACCAAGAGCTCGATCAGGGTGAATGCATTGCGTTTCATAATGGCCTCCAAGAATGGGGTCACCCCAAGTATGCCCGAAAGTCCTGCCATTTGTCGCAGATTTTCGCGATCCAGGAATTTTTTTCAGGGTCGCTCAGGTAGTTATCGGTCGATCTCGCCGAGCACGATGTCAATCGAGCCGATGATGGCGATGATGTCAGCAATGAGCCGGCCCTCGGCGAGAACTTCCAGCGCCTTGAGGTTCATGAAGCTCGAAGGCCGCTCGTGCCATCGATAGGGACGGTTCGACCCGTCGCTCACGATGTAGAAGCCCAGCTCTCCTTTCGAGCCTTCGATCCCAGCGTACGCTTCGCCAACTGGGGTGCGGAACCCTTCAGTCCACAGCTTGAAGTGGTGGATCACCGCCTCCATCGAGGAGTCCAATTCTGCCCGGTCAGGCGGGGCAACCTTGCGATCCAGCGTGTTGACCGGTCCGGAGGGAAGGCCTTCGATCGCTTGCTCAAGGATCTTGGCCGACTCTTTCATCTCGGCGATCCGCACGAGGAACCGATCGTAGACGTCGCCAGAGTGACCGACTGGGATCTGGAAGTCGAAGTTCTCATAACCCGAATACGGGTGGCTCTTGCGGAGATCCCATCCCACTCCGCTGGCCCGGGCGATGGGGCCGCTGCAACCGAGCTCGAGTGCCTGGGCTCCGGTCATCACCCCTACGTCCTGCGTACGCTCTCGCCAAATCGGGTTCTCGACCAGGAGGTTCTCGACGGTCTTGATCTCCCCGGGGAAGTCGCGCAGGAAGGCCCGCAGCTTGACTTCGAACCCGTCGGGCATGTCTCCGCGCAGTCCGCCAGGGACGATCCAGCTCGGCATCATCCTTACGCCGCTGAACATCTCGAACATGTCGAGGATCAGCTCGCGCTGCTGCATGATGTAGAAGAACGGGGTCATTGCGCCCAGGTCGAGCGCATGGGTCCCTAGCCAGACGCAGTGGCTGGCGATCCGGCTGAGCTCGGCAAGGACGACCCGAAGATATTGCCCGCGGATTGGGATCTCGCACCCGAGCAGCTTTTCGACAGCCAGGGCGTGCGCCAGGTTGTTGCCGTTGGCATTGAGGTAGTCCATGCGGTCGGTCATCACGACGCACTTCTGATAGGACTGGCTCTCGGCCTCCTTTTCCATCCCGGTATGGAGGTAGCCGATCACACACCGGCATCGGACGACAGTCTCGCCGTCCAGTTCGCACACCAGCCGCAAAACGCCGTGGGTACTGGGGTGCTGCGGCCCCATGTTCACGATCATTGAGTTCTCGCCGGTGCGCTCGAACGAGGTACCGGTGGACGGCATGAACGGGGACTTCGCCATGGAACGGGTTCCAGCCCGGTTCGCGGGCTGGCCCGAGAGTACCCGCTGCCCTAGCTGGCGGAGGTGCCGACTGCCGCCGGGACGTCGTCCGCCGTGTTGAGCATGAAGAAGGGCTTCATCTCTCTTCCTGACTGGAGGATGAGGATGGTGTAGGCGAAGTTGGGCTTGACCTCGAAGGTCTTGCCGAGCAGGCTGACGCTACCGGAAGCTACTTCGTAGGCGTGCTCCTTGGGATCAAGGTCTACCTTGCCGTCCGCTGCGGTGAGCGGGACGGTGTTTCCCGAGTTGATGAGCTTGCCGTCCGCGGCCATAAAAACGACGTAGAGGTTCTTTCCTTCGACAGGTTTGCGCGGCTCGCCCTGGATGAGGGCGTGACTTGATGCCATCAGCACGAGCGTGTGGCCCATCTCGCTGGTCAGCTCGACTTCGACGTCCATTTCCCCTTCCTTCGTCTGGATGCCCATCGTCCGCTTACCTACCCCTTCCGGGTTGAGCCGGCCGGACTCGCCGTTCTTCACGTCTGGATTGACAGGGCGTCCACGAGACAGGAGCGACGCGTCTCCGCCCGTCAGGTTGAGAATCCTGACGAAGCCGGGTTTCGGCCGGTTTTGCATGCGGGCGAGCGCAGCGTCCTCTTTGGACTGCCCGCATCCCGCGAGCAGGGCACCGAACGCGGCTACGAACACGATGGATTGCAGTGACGCGGACTTCATGGGGTTGATGCAAGGGTTGCACCCCCCGGGCGTGCGGCCCAAGGGGCGCGGTCGTGGCCTTTACTGGGGCGTTGCTGTCGTTTCGACGTTGGCGTTCTCGTTGCTTGCCTCTTGGTCCTTGTTGCCGGTTGTCCGGCCATCCGGAAGCTTCGGCGGCTCAGTCTCTTCTGCGCTCGAAGTACAACCTGCGACGAGGTTGAGTGCGAAGGCGGCGAGCACCGCCAGGATGAGTGCTTTCTTCATTAGTTGTCTCCGATTCGGTTTTCGGCCCGAGAGGGCCACATAATAATACACGGGCCGAACCAAAAAGGTTCGGCCCGTGTCGCTCTTGGCGAGCTTTCTGCTTAGATTACGAGCTTACGAGAAGTCGTAGTCGGGGCGGAAGAGCCAAGCGTGGCAACCGTTCCACCAGTAGAAGCCGGCGCGGCCGGTGTTGTCGTACTGGGTGAGCGGGTCGGTGCGCCAGTCGCTGTCGTTCGGAGCCAGGGTGGCGCCGAGGCGGCGGAACTTGGCGTGGCCGTCGACGAAGGCCCAGTTCTGGCCCTTCTTGTACATCCAGTAGGACTGGGCGTTGTTGTACGTGGTGTACACGGCGCCCTGTGCACCGTTACCGGTTGCGCAGCCTGCGGTGGTTCGCGGGATGTAGAAGCACGCGGAGCTGGCCGCGTCCGAACACGTCAGCGCCGGGTTGGCGAAGCCCCATCCGAGGACGCGCGCAGCGCCGTTCAGACCGGTGAGCAACGGCAAGTTGGCGACCGCAACGACGGCGGTGGCGCTATAGCCGTGGAGGAAGCCGTTGTAGGCGTAGGTGGTCTTTTCCTTCTTCTTGTTCGCAGCGATCGCCGTGGTCGCCTGATACTCCTCTTCACGGAGGCCCGGGGCCACGGTGATCTCGAAGTTCTTGACGTACGGCTGGATCGTGTTCATGTAGAACGTCTCCGAATAGAAGCGTCGCTCCGGCGGGTTGCTGGTCGCAGCCCAGTCATAAGGAACGTACTTGTTCCAGTTGTAACCGTGCTGACCGCTGAGCGCGCGGCCATGGCCGAGCGGCATGACGTCGTCGGTGTCGGCAAGGTAGATCTGGGTAGCCGTCGAGAGGTTCTTCAGGTTCGACAGGTCCTGGGTGGCCTTCGCGGCCTCCTTTGCCTGGGCGAACACAGGGAACAAGATGGCTGCCAGGATCGCGATGATCGCGATCACGACGAGGAGCTCAATGAGCGTGAATGCTCGGAACTTTCGCATGTTGTTTCTCCGTATGAGTTCACGGTGAGCCATTTCGGGCTCATCCGTTAGACTGAGTATACGCACGTTTGGTGCCATCCGGTTCGGGATCTTCACCGGCAATTCATTTAAGTCCCGTATTTTTGCGGGTATGAGGGCTCGTGTCCTGCTACTTTCGCCGGCTCGACACGTCCTCGGTGCCGGTCGTTCCCTCAAAACTTTCACCGGCCAAAGGTGCTGCGACGTCCTCGACTGCCGGCCCCAGCGTTCCGTGGGCAAAGACGACGTCCTCACCACCGAGGGGAAACTCCTTTCGCAAGGGGAAGCCGACCCAGTCGTCGGGCAATAGAAACCGCTCTCCGGGGATCGGGCCGTTTCCCGCGAACTCGATGCCGAACAGGTCTTGAACCTCGCGCTCCGGATACTCCGCCCCAGAGAAGACGCCCATGCACGTCGGGACAGGCTCGCCTTCGTTCACGCCCACCTTGACAAAGACCCTCGCCCCGCTGGAAACCGACATCAGGTTGTACACGACCTCAAACCTGGTGCCAAGGTCGCGGTCCTCCTTCCATGTGGAATAGTCCACACCCAGGCACTCGCTAAAGTAGTCGTAGCCCAGCGTGGGGTCGGTCTTCAGGAGCTCGAGCACGTCAGCGATCCGGGCTCGCTCGACGCACAGGTAAAGGGAACCCAGTTTCAGGGACTCCGAGATCAACGCATCGGGAAAGCGGGCCTGGACGGCCCTGGCTTCGGGCGATCGGGGCTCGCTCACGAGCTGCTGCCCACCGCCGCGGGCACCTGCTGGATCGAAGTGGACTCGAACTTCTCTGCCGCGACCTGGGGTTCCTCGTCCCATTCGAGCGCCCCGATCTTGATGACATAGGCGTCCCCGATGATCCACAGCAACATATAGATGCCCACGGCGATGCCGCTGAAAACCTGGTACTCGACCGTCGAGTTCTTGAACACGGTGAGCCAGGACCACAGGAAAGCGACTTCGATGTCGAACAGCACGAAGAGAATCGCCACTAGGTAGAACTTGATGGGGAAACGCTCGATAGCGTTCCCGATCGGGGTCACTCCGCACTCGTAGGTGGACGACTTATAGGGAGTGTCCTTCTTCGGGCCTAGAACCCAGCTCAAAGTGACCATCAGCCCGGCCACGAGCGCGGCCACGAGCATCAATAGGAGGATCGGGAGGAACTCGCCGAACACGGCCTGTACGATACCCGCGCCCGGCTAGTAGAATCTTGAGCCATGGACCTTGGCGAAGCCCTTAGCCTCGCCGGTCGGCCCCAGTCCCGACGCGAGGCAGCCCTTCTCATGGGTGCGATCGTGTCGGAGGACACCCCAGACGACGGCGTCGCCGCGATCCTTACCCAGCTTGCTCAGCGCCCCTCTTCACCCGAGGAACTGGCAGGCTACTGTGACTCCCTGTTCGAGAGGATGGTCCCGATATCGCTCGGAGTCGGGTTGGTAGACACGTGCGGCACAGGCGGAGGAAAGCCCACGCCGAACGTCTCCACCGTGGCCGCGCTCATCGCGGGAGCGGCAGGTGCACGAGTCGCCAAGCACGGGAACCGCGCCGTTACGAGCGCAGTGGGAAGCGCGGATGTGCTTGAGGCCTTGGGTGTGGCGGCGTCCGCGACCCCGCAAGCGAAGGCAAAGATGATTGAGGAGGCCGGGGTCTGTTTTCTCTTCGCACCGGACCACCATCCAGCGCTTCGTCGCGTGGGGCCGATCCGGCGGTCCTTGGGATTCCGCACGATCTTCAATCAACTCGGTCCGTTGCTGAACCCCGCACGGGCCCGTGTGCAGATAACAGGGGTGTTCGATCCTGCCCTCCAGCGTCCGACGTCTTCAGCCCTAGAGATGCTTGGTGGTGAACGGGCGGCAGTGGTTTGGCACGAGGACGGCTACGACGAGGCCATGCCGTTCGGGAGGACACGTGTGCTGGTCACCGGGCAGGATGCGGGGGACTACGAGTGGGGCGCAGGTGACTTCGGGGTCGATTCGCTCGATCCGGCCGCCATCCCTGCTCCGGCAACTGCGGAGGAGGCAGCCGTACTCGCCCTGGAGGCTTTGACCGAGCCGGGATCGGTCGCATGCCGAGTATGTCTGCCGACAACGGGACTTGCGCTTTGGCTCTCAGGATTGGCGGAGACGCCCGCTTCGGGAGTGGCACGGGCACTGGAGGCCGTCGCGAGCGGCAAGGCTTTGGCTTCGCTCGAAATATTACGAAGGTTAAGCCATGATTCTTGACGATATCATGAATCGCAAGCGGACGGAGCTGGCCGCTCGGCCCGCGAACGCAGTCTCTGAAGCAAGGGCGGCGGCGCTCGACGCAGGGCCAGTACGAGGGTTTCGCAATGCGCTCGAGTCTGCGGGCAAGCGACCCGCACTGATTGCAGAGATCAAGCGACGGAGCCCAAGCCGCCGTGAGGAGTGGCCCGGCATTGATCCTGCACGGTTCGCGGCGCAATACGAAGAGTGCGGCGCTACAGCTCTGAGCGTACTCACCGACAAACTCGATTTCGGTGGCGGTGCCGAGGATCTCGTCGCGGCGCGCGCCGCGTGTTCGCTGCCTGTGCTTCGCAAGGACTTCACGGTGGGAGAGTTGGACGTTTATGAAGCCCGCGCGATCGGAGCAGACGCGGTCCTGTTGATTGTTCGGGGGTTGGACGACGCCGAGCTTCAAGGCTTTCGGGAGTTGGCGGAATCGCTCGGCTTGGACTGCTTGGTCGAGATTCATGACCGAGAGGAACTGGACCGTGCCCTTGGGATCGGCGCGACGATCATTGGTGTCAACAACCGAGACCTGGCCAGCTTCCAGACGACCTTGACCCCCAGCCTTGAGCTCTTGCCACTTGTTCCCAACGGTGTCATGCGGGTGAGCGAGAGCGCCCTGCATTCCCACGAAGATGTCAAATCTGTACAAGACAGTGGCGCCCATGCTGTATTGATCGGGACAGCGTTCTGTTCTTCAGCCGACCCGGCCGCCAAGGTCAGGGAAGTGATGGGTTGGTAAAGGTCTGCGGGATCACATCGGAGGAAGATCTTGCGTTGGTGGAAGCGGCCGGGGCTGACTTCATTGGTTTCGTCGTGGATCCGGAGAGCAAGCGCTACGTGCCCTTGGCCCGTGCGGTCGAGTTGGGGTTGCTGTGCCGCTCGGCTCGACCGGTATTGGTCGCACGTCGGCTCGAGGTTCCCGACGTTCCCCTCCACTTCGTCCGGCAAGCCAACGACCATGTCGCCCCGGCGTCCGGGGCCGAGCACTGGCTGAGCACCGACGGGAGTGCGGAGCCGCCAACGTTCGTTGACCTCTTGCTCCTCGACGCGCACTCCGAGCGGGGAATGGGCGGAACCGGGAACCGTGTTTCAGAAGAGTTTGCGGCCGAGGTTGTCAGGAGCAGTCGCATACCCGTCGTTCTTGCCGGCGGCCTTGGTCCGGACAATGTCGCCGAGGCCATTGCCGCAGTCCGACCCTCGGGCGTGGACGCATGCTCGGGCACCGAGAGCAAGCCGGGCGTGAAGGACCCGGACTTGGTGCGAGCGTTTGTCCGGATTGCCCAAGAGGCCCTGCACAGGGCACATCGGGGCGGCTAACGGCGTCTCTTGTCACTGGGCCGTGGTGCGCTGACGCCCGTCGGTATACTCCGCGCCCGTACTTGTACCGAAAGGAGCCTCATTCTTGGATCTTGCCATCGAGACACGCGACCTGACAAAGACCTACAAGGCGAAGAAGGGCAAAGCCCTGAACGTTGTGAACGGGGTCAACCTTCAAGTGGAGCCGGGAGAGATTTTCGGCTTTTTGGGGCCGAACGGCGCCGGAAAGACGACCACGATCAAGATCCTTCTCGGCATCATTTACCAAACTTCCGGCCAAGCCAGGGTGCTGGGCAAGGAGCCGACCGACACCGACGCCCACCGCGAGCTGAGCTACCTGCCGGAGAAGCCGTACTACTACGAGCACATGACCGGGCTGGAGATCATGCGGTTCTATGCGTCGCTCTTCGGAATCAAGGACGACGCCCAGTGCAAGTCGCTGCTCGAACGGGTGAACCTGGCGAACGACATGAATCGGCCGCTCAGCGAGTACTCCAAGGGTATGCAGCAGCGGGTCGGGCTCGCGCAGAGCCTGATCAATGACCCGAAGCTCCTCTTCCTCGACGAGCCGACCGGGGGCCTTGACCCCATCGCGCACATCGAGATCCGAGATCTCATTTTGCAGTTCCGCGACGAGGGCAAGACGGTCTTTATCTCGAGCCACGAACTCAGTGACGTGGAGCGCATCTGCGACCGTGTCGCCATCATCAATAAAGGCGAAGTCGTCCAGCAAGGGCCGCTCGAATCGCTCCTCGTCGGTGGCCGAATCGAGGTGACGGCGAACCAGTGTCCCGACTCCCTTGTCGAGAAGCTTCGCACCGCTGATCGGGTCGTCTCTGCCCACTTGGGAAGATTGATCGTGGACATCCCGGATTCGGAAGAGCCGAACGAAATCTTGGACGCAGTGCGCGATGCTGGCGGAGCGATCGTCAGCGTGATCCCGCGCAGAAAACGCTTGGAAGACCTTTTCCTCGAGCTGGTCACTCAGGACGACGCGGCCAAGGGCCGACAGAAGCGGAGCATGCTGCAGAAGGATGCACACGTGCCGACCGTCGCGGCAGACGCCGAGACCGCCGTGGAGGAAGGAGCGTGAACGTAGTTCTCAGCATTGCAAAGACGACGACCGGCGAGGCGATTCGACGCCGAGTCCTTCTCGTAATCCTACTGATCGGCCTGCTTCTCTTGGTGGTAGCGCCGGGCATGGAGGCGCTCTCGGCCCGGCAGAGCACGACGGTTCTGCGAAGCCTGACCCTCGGGGTTATCCAGCTCACGAGCGCGGTGATCGCGATCGTTCTGACGGTCTACATGATCCCGAACGAGATCGAGCGGCGCACGATCTACACGATCCTCTCGAAGCCGGTACAAAGGTGGCAGTTCCTCGTGGGCAAGTACCTGGGTGCGGTCTCGGCGCTGGCGCTGATGGTCGCGATGATGGCGGCCACGATGTTGATCGTGTTCTCCGTCGTTGGCAAGCTTTCGCTGGGGACGGACATGCTCGATCTGGCCAAAGTTCCGCTCATGTTCTTCGTCCAGATGAGCCTGCTTGCGGCGGTCGCGGTCTTCTTCTCTACATTCGTCTCGCCGATCGTGAACTTCTTCCTGAGCGGGGGTGTGTACCTCCTCGGTTCGGTGTTCAGCTCCCTCTTCGAGGTGCTGAGCAACAACAAGGAGCTTCCCGCGATGGTTCAGGCCGGCGCACGGCTCGTCCACGCGATTGTGCCGAATTTCCAGATGTTCAACGTTCAGAACTCGGCGATCAACGCGGGGCCGATCATCCAGAACGAACAACTGTACTACCTGGGCGCGTTCGGATACGCGCTGGTGTACGTGATGATCCTCCTCATCGCGGGGATCCTGGTCTTCGACCGGCGGGAGGTCTAGCTTGGCGCGAGCCCATCGAGCCAAGCTCCTTGCCGCACTCGCCGTCGGAGTCCTCGGAGCGGGTGCGATCAACAGGACGATGCTGCCGCTCTGGCGGAAGAACTTCGCACCTAAGACTGCTGACTACTCGGGTCTGTCCCCCGACCAGTTGCTGTTCGCGTTTGCCGGGTTCCGCGAGCTGATCGCCGGCATACTCTGGGTTCGAGCGGACTCCTACTTCAGCGAAGGGAACTACGACGCGATCCTGCCGATCGTGCGGCTGGTCACCTTGCTTGACCCGCATCAGATCGACGTGTACGCCACCGGCATGTGGCACATCGGCTACAACTTCACCGACGAGGGCTCTCGCTCCGACCGCCGGTACGTCCCGACCGCTCTTGCCCTGGGCATGGAGGGCGCGAAGAACAACGACTACACCTATGAGATGTTCTATGAGGTCGGGTGGCTCTGGTTCCACAAGATAGACGACTTCTATGAGAACTCCGTCTACTGGATGGAAGAGGCCAACCGATACGAGGACATGATCCCGGCTCGTCGGAACATCCTCAACAACTGCTACCAGCGCAATGGCGAGGTGGACAAGGCGCTCGACTACGCCTATGGCCTCCTGGATCGGGCGGAGAAGGCGATGAAGAAGTCGTCAGGCTTCTCCGAGAGGCAGAACCGCGACACCATCGAGGGCAACCTCGACAACTTGCTCGTCCGGATGTCGCAGCGAGGCTATTTTGCGAAAGGTGCGCCCGACCGGAACCTCGGCATCTATGACACGGACAATCCTTTCGACGTGGGTTTCAGCGCTCGCGTGACCGTAGTGGCGCCCAAGGTCATCGTGGTACAGGGTACGTGGGGCGTCCAGCCGGTCGGAACCCGAATTCGCTTTATTCTGCGGGACGAGAACTATCCGAACGCTTTGCCCGCGGGCATGAAGTGGAACCAGGGCTCGCAAGTCGAGCTCACCCCGCCGAAGGATCGGACGTTCCTCCAAGACCAGCTCTTCGTCCGGAACCAGTCGTTCAACCGCAAGATCGACATGAGCCGCGACCTCACGATGTATCCGTTCGTGGACGACAAGTACACAGTCGAGTTCTTTTATAATCCCCGGAGCGCCGCGATCCACATCCAGGACAAGTTCGGCTGGAGCGGCGAGGGCATGGCGGACAAGAACTTCCTCAACGATCAGATCCGCCCCGGCCAACGGGTTGTTTTCACGACGCTCGCCCTAACGCGTGACCAGATCTTGCGCCGAGGGGAATGGGCGAACAAGGTTCCTGACGTCCACACGAACAACTACGTAGGCATCAAGGCTGCGAGCTCGGGAAGCGACCTGATAACTGTGCCGGGCCTCCGCGACCCTCGATCGGCGATCGAGCCCGGTGAGGCACCCACGATGGGTGGGATCGAGGGCGCGTCAGAGGGAGGCGGCAACTAGCGATCCAGGGTAGGTACGGACCGGCGGCGGGTGCGCGACACCGGCCGCCGGGAACTGCGCGACGTGTGCACGGCGAACTCCGCCAGGGCCGGAAGGCAGCAACGGTAAGACGACGCAGCGGGCGACGCACCCTTCCCGGCCTACCCTTTCCCCGATCCGTGCGATACTGAGGGCAGACCCTTGTCCCGCGTTACCCTCTACCGAAAGTACCGAAGCCAGACCTTTAGCGACCTGGTGGGACAAGAGCACGTCGTCCGCACTCTACTGAACTCCCTTGCTTCTGGCTCGGTCGCTCAGAGCTACCTCTTCACCGGCCCGAGGGGTACCGGCAAGACGAGCACGGCACGCCTCCTCGCCAAGGCGCTGAACTGCGAAGACGAGTCAAGCCCGGAGCCGTGCAACCAATGCGAGGCCTGTTCCTCGATCAATGAGAACCGGGCCATGGACGTGGTCGAGATTGACGCTGCCAGCGAGGCTTCTGTCGAAGACGTTCGAAGCTCGATCGTCGAGGCGGTCGAGTATCGGCCAGCAGCGCTGCGCCACAAGGTCTACATCATTGACGAGGTCCACGATCTCTCCCCGAAGGCGTTCGACGCTTTGCTCAAGACTATCGAAGAGCCGCCCGAACACGTCGTCTTCGTCCTTGCCACGACGGAAGCACAGAAGGTGCCGGCGACGATCCGATCCCGGTGCCTACGGTTCGAGTTCCATCGTGGGAGTGTGGCCAACATTGCCTCCCGCCTGCGGTATGTAGCCGACCAGGAAGGCATCAAGGTCGGGGACGCCGTCCTCTCCCGCATCGCGAGGATGGCGGAGGGAGGATACCGGGACGCGCTCTCCCTGCTAGAACTGGTCTCGTACTCCGCCGATGGCGAGATCGAAGAGGCCCACGTTTTGCAACAGCTAGGCGCAGTTCCTGACGATGACTTGGACACGCTCGTGCTCGGCATCGGGCGTGGCGACGCCGCAGTGGTCTTGGCTACCCTCGACGGGCTGTACCAGCGCGGCATTGACGCGCGGACGATCTCGAACGAGCTCCTTTCGCGGGTCGGCGAGCTGACCCGAGCGGCGTTCGAAGCTGAGTCGGGGCCCGACGCGGCGACCCTGGCGGCCGCGTCTGCTACTGCAATGGAAGTCGGTTTGGAAACCCTAGCGCGCATTCGTGAGGCCGCGGTCGAAGCTCACGTCGCACTCCGCGATTCCACCCTCCCTCGCACGTGGATGGAGGCCAGGTTGCTGATGGCTGGTGCCCCAAAGCCCGCCCGTCGCGAGCCCGCGCCCAAGCCGGCGGAAACTGTCCAGCCCGCGCCGGCCCAGGCGGTCACGGAAACACCTGCCCGAGCCGAGGAGGCCGCTGCCCCGAACGTTGCTCCCGAGTCCCAGTCTGCAACTGTAGATTCCGAGACCCAGGCTCCTGTGCCGACGGGCGACGCCGAGACCGACAAGCTCCGCGGCATATGGTTCACTGCGTACGGAGAGCTTTGCGCCGCAAGCAAATCGGCTGGCGCAAGGTTGCACGGTGCGGTCGTACGGAGGCTGGACAACGGTGTGGCGGTCCTCGAGTTCTCTCGCGTGCTCAATTACGACTGGGTCATGGAATCGGCCAAGCGCCAAGGCCTGATTCGCAAGGCTTGGGACGCTGCAGGCGGGGGAGCGACCGAGCTCGTCTTCGCAGCGGCAGCGCCGCAGACTAAGTCGGTGCCCGAGGTGGCGACTACCTCGGTACAATTGAGGCTTACCGGCAAGGAGCTGGCCGAGGCAGCGGAGAACGTCTTCGCAGCCGGCGGGCAAGACACACCATGAAACTTCCCAAGAACTTCGGCGGACAAGGGTTTGGAGGCTATCTGAAGCAGGCTCAGGCCGCGATGGATCGGGCAAAGAACCTCGAGGAGGAACTGGCTGCCGAACGGATCACGGTCGAGAAGGGCCCGGTCTCGGGGGTCTTCACTGGCACCGGCGAAATCGTTTCGATCAAGATTGACCCGAGCGTCGTAGATCCTGCCGACGTCGAGGGCCTGGAGGATCTAATCGTGGGTCTCGTTCGCGACGGGTTCAGTAGCGCTACCGAGCTTCGCGACGCCCGCGTGAAGGAAATCATGCCTAACGTTCCTGGCCTCGGAAACCTCGGACTGTAAGGCGTGTTCGCCGGGCCGCTCGCTGAACTGATCGCACAGATCGAAAAGCTTCCCGGTCTGGGCGCGAAATCGGCGGGACGACTCGCTTTCCACATCCTCCGCATGCCCGAAGACGGGGTGAGACGCCTTGCGGACGCTATGGTGAACGCGAGGACTGCGCTCCGGCTCTGCTCGGTGTGCCAGGACTTTGCCGACGACGAGGTGTGCCGGATTTGCCGCGACCCCGACCGAGATCGAAGCGTCATTTGCGTGGTCGCCGACCCGCGAGACGTCGTCGCCTTGGAGAGGCTGCACGAGTACAAGGGGCTGTACCACGTCCTGCACGGCCTACTCTCGCCTCTCGACGGGATCGGCCCGGAGGACATCAAGGTTCGCGAGCTGGTATCGCGTTTGCGCGAAGGGGTCACCGAAGTCATCGCGGCAACGAACCCGACAGTCGAAGGGGAGGCCACAGCGCTCTATATCGCCTCGCTCGTGAAGCCGAGCGGGATCGTCGTGAGCCGGCTTGCTCACGGCATGCCCGCGGGCGGCGAGGTGGAATATGCCGACTCTGCGACCCTCGTGAGCGCCCTCGAGTTCCGGAGGCCGCTCTGAAGCGGGTATTGATCGTCGGCGGGGGCGGTCGGGAGCACGCCCTATGTTGGCGGCTAGCGCCAGAGTCCGAGGTGATCTGTGCGCCTGGCAATCCCGGCATTGCCGAGGTGGCTGAGTGTGTCCCTCTCGCTTCCGACGACGGGGAAGGCTTGGCGGCGCTGGCGCGGGAGCGCGAAGTCGACCTCGTTCTCGTGGGACCCGAGGCTGCCCTCATCGCTGGGCTCGCTGACCAACTGCGGAGTTTCGGTCTCGCGGTGCTCGGCCCTGGGGCGGCGGGCGCAAGGCTCGAGGCAGACAAGGGGTGGTCGAAGGACGCGATGCGGAGAGCCGGCGTGCCCACCGCTGCCGGGCAGACGTTTACAGACGTTGGCCAAGCGATCGAGTGGTGTCGAGAGCGGTTCGAAGAAGGCAAGGGTGTTGCGGTCAAGGCGACTGGACCGGCCTTGGGCAAAGGCGTCGTGGTCGCGGAAAGCTTCGAGACTGCTGAGGCGACGATCCGGGACTGGATGGAACTGGGTGGCCTCGGTCTTGCTGGCGAGAAGGTCTTGCTCGAGGAGCGCCTGGTCGGCCGTGAGTTCTCTCTCCTGACCTTCGCCAACGAGCGAGGGATCGCCTCGCTCCCGATCGCGCAGGACTACAAGCGTCTTGGGGACGGCGACGAAGGGCCAAACACGGGCGGGATGGGCTCGTTCGCGCCCGCGGACTGGGTGTCTGAAGGGCTCGTGCTGATGACCGAGGAGCGGGTCGTCAAGCCTCTGCTCTCCGACCTGGCCCGAGCCGGGATCCACTATCGCGGGGTGCTGTTCAGCGGGCTGATGGTCGTCGAGGACAAGCCCTATTGCCTCGAATACAACGTACGGTTTGGCGATCCGGAGACACAGTCTGTCGTCCGGCTTGCCGGCGCAGGGTTCTTGGAGTGCCTGCTCGCGACGGCGGGGGGCGAGTACCCCGAGCGCTGCGAGACGTTACCGGGGGCGGCGGTCACTGTCGTGTGCGCTTCTGAGGGCTATCCCGCTGCGCCACGGAAAGGCCAAGAGATCAGGCTCGGCGCGATGCCCGAGGGTGTCGTCGTGTTCCATGCAGGGACGAGGCTCGAAGACGGGGAGATCAGGGTCGCAGGCGGCAGGGTGCTCGGGGTCAGCGCGCACGGGCCGGACGCGCGGACTGCGAGGGAACGGGCATACACCGGAGTAGGACTCGTTCAGTTCGAAGGCAAGACCTTTCGCACCGACATCGCAAAGGCAGGGAACTAGCATCGGTTTCCTGCGTTCCGAGGCATAGGGCCACCCGCGGCCCATGCCTGCGATGAGGCTGACTCAGACCATGCCTGCGGCTTGTTTCCCGGTAAAGTTTGCCGGGAGCGCGCCTTGTCGCCATCTCGCTCTTGCTTCCTTTGCCATGAACCGCCGTCCACTTGAGTTCGACCGTGCGGTCGAGGCGGAGATTCCGATGCTCCGACGCATGGCCCAACGGCTGACTCGAACGGTTGACGACGCCGAGGACCTCGTGCAGTCCACCGTGATGCATGCCCTAGGAAGCTTCGGAAACTTTGACGGCAACCACCTCCGAAGCTGGCTCATCACGATCATGCGGAACCGCCAACGCAGCCTGTGGAGGAGAATGCGGGTAGTGAAGGAGGAAGGCGAGGTACCTGATGATCTGAGCACGGGGCCGCAATACTGGGCCTCGGTCGAGCAGAGGCTGCAGATCGAGTCAGTGTTGCAAGCCTTGGACTCGGTGTCTGAGCCGTTGCGGCTGGCAGTCATGCTGTGCGACGTCGAGGACATGAGCTACGAAGAGGCATCCCGAGCGATGGACGTTCCCGTCGGCACCGTGAGGAGCCGGCTGTTTCGAGGACGGAAGCAACTCCGCGATGTCCTCGCCTCACGAGGGGAGACAGTATGAGGTTTGACTGGCAGGCATTTTTGGACGGAAGTCTCGACGCGGCCCAGCGCGAGCGTCATGAGGCGGAACTCGGGCAGAACCCCGAGGCCGCGGCCGAGGTCAAGGCGCTCAACGCACTTCGCGATGCAGTGAAGCGAGCCGTTACCTCTTCAGTATCTGTGCCTGTCCCACGGCGGCGCCCGTTCCGATTCATTCCTCTCGTAGCGGGTGCTGTCGCGGTCCTCGCGATCGCAGTTGCGGTTATTCCGCGGCCCGAGCCTCCCACCGTCTTGTCCCCGGACGCAATGCGCTTCGATACTTCGGCGGTGATGGCCAAGAGCCCGCGCGCAGCGACCCTCTCCGCCTCTCTCGCCTGGGTGCAAAGCGAGATCGGCTACCAGGTACCCGACATAGACCTTGGCTCCAAAGCGAAGTTCACCGGTGCGATGCACGGGGGCGATTGGGCGTGCTTCGATTTCACGGAGGACGGCCAGACCTATCACCTCTACGTCCGTGAGAACGCTCCGCAGCTCGACATGGGGGCGCCGGTCAAGCTCGACTGCGAAGGAGAATTCTACGAGGGCCAGGGCATCGGGTGGAAGGCGAACGGGCTGTCGTACTACCTCAAAGGGTCGGGATCGCGGGCTCTGAAGCGGATCGCGGCGCAGATCGCCCCTCAGACTTCCCGAGCCTGACCGCGGGCCGACGGGTAGCCTCGGAACCCGTGATCGAGCGCTACACGACGCCGGGAATGACGTCCATTTGGAGCCGAGTGGCCAAGTACCAGCGATGGCTAGAGGTCGAGCTTGCTGTCTGCGAAGCCTGGACGGCGGCCGGGGTCGTTCCCGCTGCGGACTTGGCAAAAATCAAGTCCGGGGCCAAGTTTGACCTTGTGCGGTGCGACGAGATTGAGGAGGTCACCCGACACGACCTTGTCGCGTTCGTAAGGAACCTGAGCGAGAACGTGAGCGGTGTGGACGCGCTCTCGGCCGAGCTGGAGAATCTCGAAGGCGACGCCTCAAGGTGGATCCACTACGGGGTCACGAGCTACGACATCATCGATACCGCGCTCGCGACGATGATGCGCGACTCTTGCGACGTCCTCATCGAGTCGCTCGATGAGCTGTGCTCCGAGCTTGCGGCGCTCTTCGAGCGAGAAGGGTCGCTGCCCTGCATCGGACGCACCCATGGCGTCCATGCCGAGCCGATCACGTTTGGTCATAAAGTGCAAGGATGGTGGCTAGAGCTACAGAGATCATCCGCCAGAATCTCCGAGTGCCGCACCGAGGTCGCGGTCGGAAAGTTGAGCGGCGCAGTAGGAATCCACGCGCACGCGGGGCGCGAGGTCGAGGCTCACGTCTGCCGGAAGCTCGGGGTGCATCCCGACCCGAACAGTACCCAGATCGTTTCGCGTGACCGCCACGCGCACCTGTTGTGCACGGTCGGGGTCCTCGCCGGATCGCTCGAACGGATTGCGACCGAGCTTCGCAACCTCCAGCGCACAGAGATCATGGAGGTCCAAGAGGAGTTTGCCCCAGGGCAGACCGGCAGCAGCGCGATGCCGCACAAGCGAAACCCATGGAACGCCGAAACCGTGTGTGGCCTGGCTCGGGTCGTCCGGGGCAACGTGCATGCGATGCTCGAGACCGTCTCGACATGGCACGAGCGCGACCTCACTAACTCGTCGCTCGAGCGGATCGTGTTTCCCGACACGTTCCAACTGGTCGATTTCATGGTGCGTCGCCTTGCCCGACTCCTCTCCGGCCTGAGCGTACTCTCCGAAAACATGACGGCAAACCTACGGAAGATGGGCGACCTGCCGTTTAGCGAGCACTTGATGATGGAGCTCGTCCGGTGCGGCCTCAGCCGTGAAGGTGCGTACAAGGCGGCCCAACGCGCGGCGGCTCGCGCGTGGTCTGGTGAGGACTTCCGCACTGCAGCGATGGACGATCCTGTGGTGGCCTCCCGCATCCAGGCACCACGTCTGGACGAAATCCTGAGCCTTGAGCACCACTTGCGCAACGCACCCACGACTTTGTAGCCCGCGGTGGGATAAGCTTGACGCCAGAGGGAGGCAATCTGGAGCTACAAAATGGCAAACATTCAAGACATCGAGGGCATCGGCCCCGCATATGCTGAGAAGCTTGGCAACGCAGGTGTGAAGACTCTGGCCGACCTGTTGGACAAGGGCGCTTCGCGCGGCGGCCGCGAGGCACTCGTGCAGGCTACCGGGATGAGCGACACCCTGATCCTCAAGTGGGTCAACCGCGCAGACCTGGATCGCATCAAGGGCGTCGGAAGCGAATATGCCGACCTGCTGGAGGCCTCGGGAGTGGACTCAGTTTCCGAGCTTGCGCAGCGCAACGCGGCCAATTTGGCCGCGAAAATGGCCGAAGTGAACGAGCAGAAGAGCCTGGTTCGCCGAGTGCCGAGCGAGGCCGAGGTCGAGGACTGGGTCGCCCACGCGAAAACCCTCGAGCGTGCCGTCTTCCATTAGGCAGAACCTATCGGCGGCGTCCGCCTAGGATGCCGCCGAGCAACCCCCGGACTACTTCCCGTCCGATCTGGGTGCCGGCACTGCGCAGCACGGACCCGAAGGCGGACTCGATGGGCTTCCTCGCCCTTGCAGCGGCCTTTGCCGCTCGCTCGCGCTCTTTGGCCGCTGCTTGCTCTGCTTTTGCATGGGCCACCGCCTCTTTGGCGGCCCTCGCGTCAGCCTCTGCCTGTGCCGTAGCCGCTTCCACTTGGGCGTCGAGCGCCCGTAGCTTCTCGTATGCGCTTTCTCGGTCGAGGGTTTGGTCGTACTTCGTTCCGATGGGGCTTGCTCCTCGTATCGTCGTGCGCTCTTCGGGAGTGAGCGGGCCGAGCCGGGATGCCGGCGGGCGGATCTTGGTCACTTCGGTGACCGTCGGCACGCCTTTCTCGTCGAGCACGGAGACGAGTGCCACTCCCACGCCTAATTCGGTGATCACGTCGGCTACCTTGAATTTCGGGTTTTCTCTGAAGGTCTCGGCGGCACTGGTAACCGCCCTCTGGTCGCGCGGGGTGTACGCGCGGAGGGCGTGCTGGAACCGGTTGCCCAATTGGCCGAGGACGGTATCGGGGATGTCAATCGGGTTCTGCGTGACGAAGTAGACGCCGACGCCCTTGGATCGGATCAGGCGAACGACCTGTTCGACCTTTTCAATGAGTGCCGGGGGCGCTTCGTCGAAAAGCAGGTGGGCCTCGTCGAAGAAGAAGACGAGCTTCGGCTTCTCCGGGTCGCCCACCTCGGGGAGGTTCTCAAAGAGCTCGCTGAGGAGCCACAACAGGAAGGTGGCATAAAGCTTGGGGGTTTGCATCAGCTTGTCCGCGCTGAGGATGTTCACGATCCCTCGCCCGTCCATCGAGATGCGCATGAGGTCGTTCAGGTCGAGCACAGGCTCGCCGAAGAACATTTCTCCTCCCTGCTCGTCGAGCGCGAGCAGGCTTCTCTGGATCGCCCCGACCGAGGCTGAACTTACGTTGCCGTACTCCTTTCTGAGCTCGCCTGCGTTGTCGGCCACCCACGCGAGCACCGCCCTCAAGTCCTTCAGGTCGAGCAACAACATGCCGTTGTCGTCCGCCGCCTTGAACGCCAGGGCAAGGACGCCTTCTTGCGTCTCATTCAGCCCGAGAAGCCGGGCTAGAAGGAGCGGGCCCATGTCGCTGATCGTCGCTCGGATGCGGTGGCCGCGCTCGCCGAACAGATCCCAGAAGACGACCGGGGTTGCCGCATATGCATAGTTCGTCAGCCCGATCTCCTGAGCCCTCTCATCCAGCTTCGGCTTTCCGCCTCCGGCTGCCGCCATCCCCGAGAGGTCGCCCTTCACGTCCGCGACAAGCACAGGAACGCCGATCGAACTGAACTGCTCGGCAAGTATCTGGAGCGTGACCGTCTTGCCCGTTCCCGTGGCACCGGCCACGAGACCGTGCCGGTTTGCCATCTTGGGCAGGATGTGGACAGGCGCGTCACCGAGTCCGACGAAGAGCGGAGGCAAGCTCATGGGAGCCAAGAGGATACCTACGCTCGGGTAAACCTCCACCGTGCCGATCCTCCCGCTTCTCCTCTACTCCGTGCTCGCGCAGGAGTGGCCCCTGACCAAGGCTGAGTCAACGAACTACCAGGAGACGTCGAGCTATGCCGACGTCGTCTCATTCCTCGATGGGCTCCAGCGCGCTGGAGCCCCGATGCGGCTGGAGTACATCGGTACCTCGACCAAGGGAAAACCCATCCCGCTGGTCGTGGCCGCACGGCCTCTACCGTCTTCTCCTCAAGACGCGGCCAGAATGGGCCGTCCGATCGTCTATGTGCAGGCAAACATCCATGCGGGAGAGGTCGAAGGCAAGGAGGCGATCCTCCATCTTCTGCGGCGATATAGTCAAGAAAAGGAAGGGATTCTTGACAAGATCGTGTTGCTCGTGAACCCGATCTACAACTCCGACGGCAACGACGAGTTCGGCCCCCAGGAGCGGCACCGACCTGGCCAAAACGGCCCCGCGCAGGTCGGCCTTCGGCCTAACGGACAGGGCCTCGACCTCAACCGCGACTTCGTGAAGGCGGAGTCACCCGAGATGCGGGCTGCGCTTCGATCCGTCTGGACGGCGTACCGGCCGCATGTGATGATGGACCTCCACACGACTGACGGCACCCGCCACGGCTACCCGCTCACCTATGCCCCGCCACTCAATCCCAATGGAGCGACCGGGCTCTACGAGTTCGGGAGGGACGTTTTCATGCCCGAGGTCCGCTCACGGCTTCGCGCCACCGGAATCGAGACCCTCGACTATGGAAACGACGAGACTCGCGCCGGGGTGCGCGGCTGGTACGTGGTCGGGCCGGAGGGTCGGTACTCGACGAACTACGCCGGCCTGGTGGACTGCATCGGCGTACTCAGCGAGGCGATCGTCTATGACAGCTTCGAGAAGCGGATCCAATCCACGGAGCGATTCACCGACGAGGTGCTCCAGTCGGCGGCGAGGCACTCGTCCCACATCCTTGACCTAGCCAAGCAAGCGGCCGATCCGGACTCCGTCGTCGCGCGCATCGAGATGGGCGTTCGCTTTGAGACTCGGTCGCGCGGGGTCGAGGACGTGCTGCTGGAGCGGAAGACTGGGGAACGCCGGACTGGCCCGGTCACCGATATCGAGACTGTAAAGATGGAGGTCTACGACCGCTTTGTCGCGAGCCGGAAGACGCCTGTGCCCGAGGCGTTTCTCCTCCCCGCCGATCATCAGCCGGTGGCAGAGCTGCTCGCCCGCCACGGCGTGATCGTCGAGCAGTTGGACGAAGAGTGGAGAGGACAAGTCGACGAGTTTGTGGTTTCCGAGGCACGGCAGGCCGCGCAACCGTTCCAGGGCCACCGCTTGATCACGCTCGATGGCGCGTTCCGCGGGGCGACCTATACTGCGGCGAAGGGCGACTATCTGGTCTCGATCCGACAAGCGTTAGGCGAACTCGCGTTCCACATCCTGCATCCCCTTGGTGACGACGGCGCGTTGACGTGGGGGTTTTTGGGCGACGAGGCGCCTGCTGTAGGGTCGGTCTTCCCCATCCGGCTCACAGACACGCCGGTACTTGCCGCCCGGCACCGCGTCCCGGCCCCCGATTGAGGAAGCGACAGGTGGCTGGGACTTCGACCATGTGACTGCAACTGGGCGCTCTTTGAGGGCGTCAGTAGAGGCAGGATGACGGCGCTACCTCTACTTCTGTTGGCCCTTGCCCCGGCAAAGGTGACGTTCGAGCATGAGGCCGCGCCGGTGGGCAAGGTTCTCGCGGCGCTCTCGGAGAAGACCGGCCTCGAACTTTCGGTTGGCCCGACCCCGATGCGCGAGATCGTCTTCGTCAAGGTCAGCGATGCCGACGTGGTCGAGCTGAAGGCGAAGATCGCCGAGGCGACGTCGTGCAAGTGGGCGGAGAGCGAGGGCAAGTCCCTCCTCGTGCCGGATGCAAACCGGCGTCGCTTGGAGGAGCAGTTTGACGAGTCCGAGTTCCGAACCCGGCTCGGGTTGACGTTGAACCGGTTCAAGGAGCAGCTGGCGAACCGATCGAATGAGGATCGGCGAGAAGAGACGTTGGGCGTCAACAGAGCGAACGAATTGCTGGGAAGGGGTGACGATAGCCTGGCCCTCCGTTGCGCCGTGGGCATCGGCCTCAATGGGCTGAGCGTGGTTCGTCGGGACGGGCGAGTCGTCTGGAGCACTTCGCCGACGTCCGGCCAGCTCGCTTTGCGGATCCCCGGCCTGGAAGCTGAGGTCGCCAAGGCAGTCAAAGACCACAACGCCGCAGTGGACGCGCCGATTCCGAGCGGGGATGACGCGACGGAGTCCGAGATGATTCGGCAGATGATGGAGGCGATGGGCCCGCTCCTTCGGCCCGCGCGGGCGGAGGGCACCCCGGCCCTGGTACACGTGATCGGATCTCGGGCGGTTACCGCGTACGACTCGGGCCTCAGGCTGGAGATCGTGGTCTACAACGAGAAAGGCCAGCGAATGGTCAGTTCCGAATCCAGCCTGGCGAGCGAATGGGAACAGGAGATGGCGGAAGAGCCGCCAACCGAGGAGTCCGCGGTCGAGGAAGCCGCCGCCGAGGGCCAAGAAGTGCCACCTCCGCCAGTTGAGGAAACCCCTGCACCGGAGCCGCAGTGGGAGTTCAGCAAGGAGACACAGGATTGGCTCCGGCTGGTGGAGAACGGCGGATGGAACCGCACCAAGGACGAGGACGCGAGAAAGCTCATTCTGGCGATCGTCGAAAGAGACCCTTTGGCATACGGGCCGAGCGAGGCGCTTTCGCACTATGCAGACAAGACCGACCGAGACATTGTCGCCTGCCTGCCAGACAACGCCAAAAACGTGCTGAGCGAGGCCCGCAACGTCTCGACCGTGGAGGCAAGCTGGGCGAAGGGTGGCTCGATGAAGATGATCCAGGCAGGAACGTGGCTCGTCCTGTCGCCCAAGTCGCCCAGCGTTGCCCGAGAGGGCCAGTTCGACCGGGCAGCTTTGGCGCGCTTGCTCGCATCTGGAGGCGAGAGCGGAATCGCGCCGCTCGACCGGTGGGCCGAGTATGCGGTGGACAATCCTGATCCGAATGAGAACGCGATCGCCGGTAGCTTGGCCCGGCTCATGCTCGTTAGCGATCGGGGTCTGTTCAGCAGCGACGATCGGTGGCTGCTGCTCCGACTGTTTGGGACGCTCGCCCCGGTCCAGCGGTCTGCGCCCAATGGCACGGCAGTTCCGGTCGGGGTCTGGAGCCAGATTCAGCGTGCGGCCGCAGGAAAGTGGGTGTACGGACCTGATCCGAACCTCTCGCCCAAGCTGGAACAGTCGTTTCTCGATATGTTGGCGGCGGAGATTCCGTTCGGGGGCCAATCGTCTAAGTCGCCCCTGAACCTAGAACCGACCCAGGTTGCCCCGGGCGGGATCCACGGGAACACCGCCCTGGTTCTGACTCGTACGACAGACGTTTGCTATAGCCCGGCCGCACGGGAGGATAGCGGTTTCCCCGATTCCGTGGGGATCGAGGAGCTGGCTCTGCTCGAACTCATCCTCTCCGACGAAAAGACCCGGCAGGGGATCGAGGAGGGCCAGCCTCTTCCCCGGCTGTTCAAGGTTGGGAAGCGGCAGAAGATCCGCCTCAGCATCGAAGTGGCCCCGGGCGTGTTCGCTTCGGGAGAGTTATACGACGACTCCTTCGATGCGAACGCTGAATCGGTCGGCCTAACGGCGCTGCCGGAGGATCAGCGAGCCCGGATCGAGTCCCTGGCCGACCAAATGCGAAAGAGCCCGATTTGGACGTTCCTCAAGATGATGGGCTCCATGGGCGGGTTCGGCGGCAGGGAAGAGATCCCGCCGAGGCACTGACCCCAGTATTATTGCGGGAACACGTAGCCGGTGGGCTTATCCTGAATCACAAACTCGTCTTGGTCGCGAACATGAGCTAGAGGTTTGGGACATTGCGTCCTTTCCCCCTGTAGGATCTGCACCTGATGAAAACGACCGTATTCCTTGTCGCCTAGCTCGCCGCAGTCTTCGCGAGCGCACAACTCACCGACACCCGCCTCGACGCGGACGGCAACTCTTCCAACTATGTCCAGGACGGAACGATCGGCGCCAACGAGTATGGGTCCGGAAACAGCCAGGTCTTCCAAGGGGCGGGCACGGGTTTTGGGGGCACGCTCGGAAGTGGCGCCCTCTACATGGATTTCGATGTCACCAATCTCTTGCTCGGTTTCCATCCTGGGGCTGACCTCGCCGACGGCGAGCATGGACTTGTTCGTTGCCAACGGAAGCGACTCGAACTTCATGTCCAGCGAGGGGATCCCCGGTCAAACGTTTGCGGGCGGGCCGAACCTGGGCTGGGACAACAACGGCAACGGTGCGGTGAGCTGGTCGGCGTATGACCGCATGGGGATCGTCCCAGAGCCTGGAACGATGGCGGCCATGGGCGCGAACCTCGCCGCCTTGCTGCGCCGAAAGCGCAGCTGATCGCTTCCATCCCGAAAGTTTCGTGCTATTCTCAGAATCGAGAAGCGCGTGTCTCGCATCGTCCGCAAGGTTCTGCTGGCTCTCGCCGTTTCGCCTGCGATCATCGCGGCAGGGCAACTTGCTACCCGCGAGCCGGGCATCCGGGTTCATCCCTCGCACACACCAGGCTCGAGAGGAGCCCGGCTCCAAGGCGTCGTGGCGGACGGCCGATCCCTCTTCGTTACCAAGTTCACTGTGCACGACGGTGCCGGCCGGCCCTCAGCAACAGGGGACTCGAAGCCGACGTTTCGCGAGCCCATACCGCTGGGCCCGCTGAGGGTAGCGGGCCCGGACGCATCGGCCTGTTCAAGTTGCCACAACGACCCGGTCGTGGGAGGCTCGGGGGACTTCGTCGCCAACGTGTTCGTTGGCGCACAGTTCTCTGATCCTCCCACCCGTTCGACCGATGTGGAGTCTACGAGCGAGCGGAACACGATCGGGCTCTTCGGATCGGGCGCGATCGAGCTTCTCGCTCGAGAGATGACCGAGGACTTGCGGGGCCAATTGAACCAAGCGGTCCAGCGAGCTCGAATGTCTAAGACCGACGTGCGTCAAGCCCTGTCGTCAAAAGGGGTGAGATTCGGCTCGATAACGGCGAGGCCCGACGGAACCTATGATGGCGCCGACATCCAAGGTGTAGACGTGGACCTCGTTGTCAAACCGTTCGGATCGAAGGGAGTCGTGATCTCGCTCCGCGAGTTCAGCATCAATGCGCTCAACCACCACCACGGCATCCAAGCCGTCGAGCGTTTCGGTCCTGAGCGCACTGGCTTGGCCGACTTCGACAGTGACGGCATCGCGCAGGAGTTCACGATCGGGCAAGTCTCCGCACTCACGCTGTTCCAAGCGGGGTTGCCTGCGCCCAAGGTAGCGCCACAGGAGTTCGAGGCCAGAAGAGGCCGTTATGCCAGCGGGCTAGCCGCGTTCAAAGCTGTAGGCTGCGCCGACTGCCACGTTCCCGCGCTACCGCTCCGAAGCCGCACTTTTGTGGAACCGAACCCCTATAACCGTCCCGGGAACGCCTTGCCCAGCGACATCGGGACGGTTGCCTTGGAGCTGGAAGTCGGTACTCTGCCCACCGGCCTCTATCGCGCAACGGACGGATCGACATGGGTGGCCGCGTTCAGCGACTTGCGCCGACACGTCATCGCGGACGATGGCGATCCCTTCTTCGGTAACGAAGTGAAGAAGCAGGACAACGTTCCGGTCCGCGAGTTCCTGACATCGAAACTGTGGGACGCGGCTACCTCCGCTCCCTATGGGCACCGCGGCGACTGTACGACAGTCGGTGAGGCGGTGGCCCACCACGCGGGCGAGGCCCGCGCCTCACGCGAGGCGTTCCTGGCCTTGCCGGCCGCGCGCCAGCAGGCCCTCGTGGACTTCGTCACCCTGCTAGGGGGAGGGCACTACGGTGCCAAGCCCTAGCCCCGACCTCGAGATCAAGAAACTATGAACATGCTGAAGCCAGTCTCGACGTTCGCTGCGGCAGCAGTCCTTGCTGCCATCGCACAGACCCACTCGATGGCGTGACACGCAATCACAGGTGACCGGGCGGCCACCGTCATCCTCTTTGAGAAGAGCTTCCAAGTCTCGGGACTGCTCTTTAACCAAGTAGCGAGGCTTCACTATGAGGGGGACGATCTCCTCGAACAAGGTGTTCTCGCCGAAATGAAGGGAACCCCTAAGCCAGAGCTGTTCCACGAGGCGTTCCGCAAGTTCCAAGAATGCGCGAACGCGATGGATCAACTCGCCCTCCGTATGACCGAGCTCATCGAGGCGCATAAAAAGTATGGCGACGATCCCAAGTTCGCCGCAGCGTTGGGCAGAATCCTACGAGAGGCCGAGCGGCTCGAACGGGTCTCGACGACAGGGGTGCGGTACTCCAACATTGGAGGTGCGAAATCGGCAGTCCGCAACAACCGACCCAAGGACCTTGCGAACATGCTCCAGATGCAGCGTAACGACCTAGCGCTGATGCGGAGACAGATGCACGATACGCTGGATGAGTTTGGCAAGGTACTGCCACTTGCGGACAAAGGCGAGTTCGCGTCCCTGATCCTCTCTGGCAGGCACGGGTTCTCCGACCGTATCCAGCAAAGCGTGGACATGCTAGGCACCTACACAACCTTCTATACGCGGTCGTGCATGACTACGATCGATGCGACGATGCAGGTCTATCCCAGTGGCCTCGGCTGGTTGCGCGAAGCTCCTCGGAGACAGGAGCCGGGCCAAGAAGCGGGGCAGCAGGCAACGGTGGTCGCCGTCGGTGCCGCACTCGCGGGCATAGCGCTCTTCGCGCGAAGGCGGTAGGTGTGCTCCAGGGCCTTGCCGATCTAGGCAGGGCCCTGCTGGTTCGGCTTCAGCGCGAGACCCATCTCGTCCCACTGGTCTTGGCTCACGGTGCTGGGTGCGTCCATGAGGGGGTCGTACCCTCCGCCAAGTTTCGGGAACGCGATGACCTCGCGGATGTTTTCGTCGTCGGTGAGCAACATCACGAGCCGGTCGATGCCCGGCGCGATGCCACCATGAGGGGGGGCACCGAACCGAAAGGCGTCAAGGATATGCCCGAACCGGCTCTCTTGGTCTTCTGCCGAGACCCCGATCAAGTCAAAAATCTTCGCTTGGATCGCCGGATCGTGGATTCGGATCGAGCCGGAGGCCCACTCGTAGCCGTTGCAGACGACGTCATAGCAGTCGGCCCGGACGCGGCCCGGCTCAGTGCCGAAATAGATCAGGTCTTCGTGCTTGGGCGAGGTGAAGGGGTGGTGCGTCGGATCCCATTTCTGAGTCTCTTCGTTCCATTCGACAAGCGGGAAGTCGAGGACAAACGCGAACGCCATTTTCTCGCGGTCCCGTAGGCCGCAAGCATCGCCTACCAAGACTCGGAGCCGACCGAGCGCGTCCGAAGTGACGGTGTGGGTGTCGGCTACCATCAGCACCAAATCACCAGGCGCGGCGCTCGCCGCATGGAACAACGCGAGGAGATCCTCTACCGAGAAGAACTTGGCAATCGAGCCCTTGGCGTGGGTGCCGTCACCGAGGTCCACCGTTCCCTCGCCCGCTTCGGCTACCCAGGCGATCGAAGCGAGACCCTTGGCACCGTAGCTCTTTACTACGTCTTCGTACTCTCCGATCTGTTTGCGGCTGAGCCCGGCCCCCCCTGGATGGAGCACGCCGCGCACCCGTCCGCCCCCCTCGATACAACTCTTGAAGACACCAAACCCGCATCGTGCAGAAACTTCGGCGAGGTCGAAGAGCTCCAAGCCGAAACGCAGGTCGGGCTTGTCGCTGCCGAACCGCTCCAACGACTCTGCATGGTTCAGCCGGACGAAGCCTTCCAACGGTTTCTTCGGCAAATCGAACTCCTCGATCAGCCCATTGACGACGTCTACGGTCATCGCCTCGGTCAGCGAGAGGATGTCTTCCTGCTGGACAAAGCTCATCTCCAGGTCGAGCTGGGTGAACTCAGGCTGACGGTCTGCCCGCTGTGCCTCGTCGCGAAAGCACTTTGCAATTTGGTAGTACCGTTCGATGCCGCCCACCATCAACAGTTGCTTATATTGTTGTGGGCTTTGAGGCAACGCATAGAAAAGGCCAGGCTCTAAGCGGTAAGGGACGAGGTAGTCACGGGCACCCTCCGGCGTGGACTTCGTAAAGATCGGAGTCTCGACCTCCAGAAACCCTTCGTTGTCAAGGAACGCACGGATGCGGCGCACAGCCGAGGCCCTCACCGCCAGCCTTCGGTACATGCTCGGCCGCCGAAGGTCGAGGTACCTGTGCTTCACCCGGAGCTCCTCGTTCACCTTCTTCATCTGCTCTTCGTCGCTGACAGGGAAGGGCAGGGTCGCGCACTGGCCCAGCACCGAGAGCCCGGTCACGTTGATCTCAATCTGGCCGGTCGGGAGCTTCGGATTCTTGTTGGCGTCGTCCCTTTCGCGCACGATCCCGCTCACGCTGAGGCAGGCTTCGGACCGGATCTCCTCGGTGCCGAGCGTCTCGGGGTCGATGACAAGTTGCACAAGGCCCGTACGGTCGCGCAGGTCTATGAAATAGAGACCGCCGAGGTCGCGCACCTTGTGGGCCCAGCCGTTCAGTGCGACTTGGCGGTCGACGTCGGACTCTCGCAAGTCGCCACACCAGACAGTGCGCTGGACAAAGCTCATCGGAGCCTCGCAGGATACCGCCGCAGGTGTGGCGAGCCCTGCGCCTCGGTCATAATCAGGGCCCCCCGGGTTCGCTCCCTTGCTCCAGAACATGACGCTCGGGGCGGTGATCCGCATCGTCGAGTTCCCGGCGGAGCCCGAAGCCGCCGCCGACGAAGGCAAGGACGCGAACCTCCTCCGGCTCGCCGCCGTGGTCGCCCGGAAGCGCCAGACCGTGGTGGAGGATATCAATCTGGTGACCCTGAAGAAAGAAACGGCACTGGATTTGCGTAGGACGAACGCAACCGACGAAGAGCTCGCCGGCCTCGCCGATTTGACCGGCCTGACGGCGCTGAGCCTCTCCCTCACAGGGGTCACGGACGCTGGGCTCGCGCACCTCGCCAGGCTGGGGTCGCTGGAGCAGCTGTTCCTCGGTGGCACCCGGGTCACGGACGCCGGGCTGAAGCACCTCGCAGCGCTAAACTCTCTCCAGCACCTGTTCCTCGGTAGCACCGAGGTCACGGACGCCGGGCTGGAGAACCTCTCCAAGCTAAGGTCGCTGACGATGCTGCACATCGGTCACACCCAGGTCACGGACCAGGGCCTGAAGAGCCTGACGGGCCTGACCGGCCTGATTGCGCTGCACCTCAACGGCACCCAGGTCACGGACGAGGGGGTAGCCAAGCTCAAGGACGCGCTTCCGGGCTGCCGGATCCTTCGCTAACACCCCAGGATTGCCAGGACAACCCGAAAGTCGTCGGCGCGGGAAGGATTTGCACCGACGCAAACTCCGTTTGCACCGACGCAAACCCCGTTTGCACCGACGCAAACTCCGTGCGCACCGACGCAAACTCCGTACGCACCGACGCAAACTCCGTGCGCACCGACGAAAACTCCGTGCGCACCGACGAAAACTCAGCGTGCGCCGGTGAAAATCCGCTTTGTGCGGGTGTGTCTTGAGTTCTTGTGGGCAAGCGCCGCAAAGACGTCGACAAGAATCGCGTAGGGGTGCGGAACGAGCGGATAAAAAACTCCACGATCTCGGCGCGGAGCACTGGAGAGGGGGCTAGCGCCTCCGCAGCCAACCGCCAGGGTTGAAGGTCATCAGGAACCTCTCGCGACGGGGGTCGGGTTCAAAGCGGTCGTCTTCGGCGAGGAACGCGGCGAGCGCCTCGGACGGTCCGGGCCCGTGCTCCCGGTAGACCGGATGGCCGTTGACGTTTCCATCCTCGACCACCAGATAGCACCCGGGCGTCACAAACCCCGCGTAGGCCCTCAGCTCGGCGAGCACATGGTCGCGCGAGTGGTCGGAGTCCAACACCACCATCACATTCTTCGCCCCCCCGCAAGCTTCGGAGACCCAGGCAAGCGTCCCATCCGACACCGAGGAGTCGCGCCTGTACTCGATGCGCGGGTGCTCGGGAAGTCCGGGCTGGGGGTCGAAGTCTACCGACAGCACACGCCCCCCTCCCACCAAGTCCAGTAACGACGCAAAGAACAGGGTGCTTCCGCCGTCGTGGGTGCCGGTCTCCACGATCACATCGGGCCGGGTGTCCCAGACCACTTCCTGATAGCTCCAAAGGTCGAACGGGTTCTTCAGCACCCTCGCGCCGAGCCAGTGGGTGTCCTCCCAGGTCTGGTGGCGGTAGTGGTGGTAGTACAGCTTATGGAACATGCGGCGTACCCACGGGTCGAGCCCTCGCCACAGCACTCCTTTGGCCGCGACCGCGATCTTCTTCATTTGCGCCATAGCAACGGATTGATGTCGTCGTTATCCAGTAAGTCGCCCACGGTCAGGCTCTCGAAGTACTCCTGCGGCAATACGTTCTGCTTTCCGTTGAACTGGGAGCCGTCGGGCATGTAGGCGCAGGTCATGGCGCGGCGAGGGCGGTTCGTCATGTTGGCCCCAGCACCGTGGGCGACCAGGCCGTGGTGGAAGACGGCGTCGCCGGCCTTGCACGCCGCGCAGGCGGGCTCGATCTCGCGCCACTCCGGGTAGTGGCGCAACAAGTCGGCCTGATTGTTGCCGAGCGAGACGTTGTCGAACCGGGCAGACTCGTGAGTGCCGGGCAGGTAGTAGAGGCATCCGTTATCGCGGGTGGCGTCGTCGAGGGCGATCCAGACCGAGATGGCGCGGTCGGAGTCGAACGACCAGTAGGGATTGTCGAGGTGCCAGGCGGTGGGGTTGCCGAAGGGAGGCTTGTAAAGGGCTTGGTCGTGCCAGACCCGCACGCCGTCGGCGCCGGAAAGCTGGCCGGCCATGGCGGCGAGCCCGGGGTCGTAGATGCGTTGGCGCACGCCCTCGTGGGAGTCGGCGAGGCGGAGGCACTGGGTGAAGATCTGCGCATAGTAGCTGTCGGGGTCGGCCTGGTTCTGCAAGGGCGCGCCGCGGTCCTCCAGGCGTTGGGCGACGGCCTCGTCCACTACCGTCCTCCATTCTTCAAGTTCGGCCGGGTCGAGCAGTCCCTCGATGACGACGAAGCCGTCTTGGCGGTAACGACGGACGAGTTCCGGTGTGGCTTCGGTCTGCACACTGCCAGTATGGGACATCGTTCGGCGTTGCGTCTCTGTGGACGCACCTGGTTCCGGAACGCTCTGGAAACACCCCTTGGTATAGTGGAAGCATGAAGGTCTGGAGAACGCTCTGGACTAGGCTGGCGGCTCGCGGCCGTACCCTTGACCGTCCTCTGGGCGGCTCACGCACATGCAGGGCACTACGCGGTGACATGCTCGGGCGGCACCGTGACGACGACGGGGACTGACCCGGTGTGCGGCACTACAATCCCCTATGCCGTCGCAGCCGGTTGGTACGGCGGCTCGGGCACGACGGGCGTCTGTGGAGACCCTCCCGGTCAGCCCCGGTCGGGCACGGTCCAGTGCTCGGGGACGGTCACGATCACGTTCACTGGGACAAAGGACGCCCCTGACGACCCCGAGCCGCCGCCGCCCAGCGTCGTGGTCAAGAGGACCAGCACGGCAGTCTGGAGCGGAGACGGAGGCACCGCGGAGAACGGTCTGGGCCACCCGGCGCTCCCCGCGTCCGGGTTCACGCAGACCTCGACCGGGGTCGAATGGACGGCGCGCGACGAGCCGGGCCCCGTCTTCGAGATGGAGATAGAGCCCTCAGCCCAGTGCGCGTTCGAAGTCGGGGGCCCGTCCGGGATGCTGTCCGGCTCGGCGAGCGTGAGCCTCAAGGCCGAGGCGTTCCCGGTGAGGATCCAGTTTTCCGGCACCACCGACGTCGGCGGCCCCGCGATCCAGGTCGGGCAGAAGCTCGTCTCCACGGTGGTGGGCATCCCCGGGGAAGTCCTCGACGACGACCTCGGAGCCCCGCCGTACGACTCGTACGACTGGGACGAGCCGCCAGGGAACCCGTTCCTCGACTACCGGCCCGACCTGCTCCCGACCACGTTCCAGGCCTGGGCCGACCCCGGCACACCGAGCATGGCGACGTACTTCGGTAAGGGTGCGCCGCTCTCTGCGGTCGCTAATGTATCAGTGACTTACACAATCCGATGCACGGTGTCGCTGCCGCGATTCGACTTAGTCCTGATCCCTAGCAACGAGGTCAGGGTCTACCGGCCAGCAATCGACTACTCCGGACCCTTGGGCCACCCAAGGATTGACCGGATGTACCTGTTGCGCGGTAGCGGCCAGCCGTACACCGAGGATCCCTCGAATCCAGACTGGATGAAGCTTTGGGGGCTCAGCCCGCCGTGGCCGGACTTGCCAGGCCGCAAGTTTGGCTCGACCGTTTACGCTTGGGTCCAGAGTCCGCCTGGTTTTGGCAACGAGCTCGGACAGTGGAACTAAACCCAGCTCGTCGCCGCGAAGTACCACATTAAGCATTCTAACGGAACCAATGAGGCGCACAATACCGACTGGGGAGTTTGGGGGTTGGACGGGGCTTTTCCGTATCCTGGGGACGGTGGGCCCCACACCGCCGTGCAACACCTCCCCAAACAATGGGCCGACTCCCCCGCACTCGGCCTTGGTGCAGCCCCAGAGTGGAATTGGTATTACCTTAAGGATACTTTGCGGCACTATATCTTCTACCGTCCGCCCGGAGCTGATACCCGCTGGGTTCCGCTACGTATCCAACCTTGGCTATGCGGTGGTACCACCTCGTTCGAACCTCCATGGATCCTGACACAGGGTACGAACGCATGGTTCTTCCTATTCATCAACTACCCTTCCTTCCCGATGTGGACAGTGGTCCACGATAACGGCCCAATCGATTGGACGCCTGGGCCGCCACCGCCGCCTTAACGACAAACGTACGAAGAAACTACCTGAGGATCAAACCATGCTAGCGACCATTGCCTGTGCAATCTGCATGCCGCCGACAGGGCGGCAAGCCACGCCTCAAGCCGTCGCGAGATGGGCGATGGGCCTGCCGCGCGTCTCCGCACAAAAGGACAGGCCATTGCTGCCCACCGGCATTGTTCGTGGCGGCCCCGAACCGACGACCGAAGAGACGCGGGCGATGGTAGACGCGCTGAACAATGCGCGAGCCGCGCGGCTGGCCCCGTTGCTCGCCACCGTTAGTAACGAGGGCCCGGACGTCGCCCTGGAGGCCGCCCGCGAGCACCGGAGGCGCTTTGCCGGGCTGGAGGACGAGTACATCGTCGACCCAATGATCGTCCGCCTGCTCGTCGAGCTGGATCGGGAGCGCGAGGCTTTGCTCGAGATGGAGCAGAGCGAGTCCGTCCAGTTGTCGCTTATCTGGCAGTCGGGCTCGGACATCCAGGCGCTGTACGCGTACCTGAACGCCCGTGCAGGAACAGTATGGCGACCGTACTGGTCGAGTTGGCTCGAAGCCAACCGCTCTGGTCGCCGGTCCTTCGATCGGTTGCTGGGCGAACGCGACCCGTGGTACCGGCCAGACTTCGTCCCGACCGCCCCCGACACGTTGGCGCTCTCGTCGCTCACGCTCGTGTGGTAACCACGGAGCCCTTCCACCTGTCTGCGGATCCTCCGGCGGGCACACGAGGCGGCTCCGGACGATCCGAACGTGAAGCGCGCGCTCGCACACGAGGAGTGGCGCACGGCCAAGGACTACGACAAGGCGCTGAGGCTGGTCCGCGAAGTGATCGCGGTGGCAGACCGCGAGCACGTGGGCTCCCTGAAGCAGGAGGAGGGGCGCTACTTTGCAGCCGTGAACTACCGCCGGGAGCACGGCGGAGGCTAGTGGCCGACGTGGAGCGCGGAGGGTTCGAAGGCCTTGCCCTCACCGAGGTCCAATCCGACCGCGACGACCCACGCCCCCGCAGGGAACTCGGCCTTACCGAGCGTCTTCGAGGCGTCTTTGATGTACTTCAGGTCGGGCTTCAGGCTGGCCCTCGCGCCGGTGTCATCCTCGAGGGTGGCCACCACGACCACGAGCACGTCGCGCTCCTTGTCGTACCGGTGGACGGTGCCGTCGAGCCGGGTTTGTCCTGAACGGCGGACCAGCGAGGTCGCCGCCTGCCGCGGAACCGGGGCTTCGACCATGTCTGCCGCCTCCAGGCTATAGACTGCGTTCACGACGTGCCCCTCGGGGGTGTGCAGCTCGAAATGGAGGTGCGGCCCAGTGCCCTCGGCGTTGCCGCTGTCGCCGACCCAGCCGAGCATCTCACCGGCTCGGACTGCGGCACCGTCCCTGATCCCCGGGGCAAAGGCGAACCGTCCCCCCCCTCGACCGTTATCGGTACCGGGCAAGTCGTTGTTGATGTGCATATAGACCGCCTCCCAGCCGTCCTCGCCCGTGAGCGTCAGCCAATAGTGGCTCGGGTTAGAGCGTAGCGATATCGTTCCATCGAACGTGGCGACGAGCGGCGTCATCTTGGGGGCCATCAGGTCTTGGCCGTGGTGGCGGCGGCTCCCCCCTCCACGGGAGGCGAGGAACGTGTCCACGAGCTTGGTGCCCCCGAGCACAGGATAGATAATGGGAAGGGTTACTATCTCGCTCGAAACCTTGTCGGCCGCAATGCTTGCGACGGCGGCCCCGGGGCGTGCCACTGGAGACCGTGCCCCGGAGCGGGAGGGCGCAGTCATTGTCGGACTGGCGATCAGAACCTCCACCGCCTCACCCGTCCCGTTGCCACGGTAGACGACTGCGACGTCCTTTCCGAAGACAAGGTCCTTGCCGGAGGCAGGGCGCCGGGTGCGGTCGGACCACCTGAGCGAGACCGAAGCCGGCAGCAGGAGCTCCCGTCGGTCTGCCTTGCCATAAAATCGTTCGTCGCCTCGGTCGTTCCACACCGACTCGACATCGAGTATCAAGAGGCGTTTCGGAGACTCGTAGCTGACAACTTTGCCCTCCCATCGCTCGTGGCCGACTGGGGGAGCAGGGAACCCTTTCCATGGGTTCGGGGGGAGCTGGGATACCTGATAAGCAAGCACCAGCGTCGGTAGGACAACCATGTCGCTCACCATACTACCTGCTACCGCGCACCAACCGGATCAATACGGTACCAACAAGGAAAAGCGCGCCCGATATCCAGAACATCGCCGTATAGCCTGCGCCGGGCCGAACTTGGTTCAAACTGTCCACGAGGAACCCGGCTGCACCGACGACCAATTGGACGCTGGTGAGGCTGGAGGTCCATAACCCCATCTGGGATCCCGCACGGTCGAGGTGCGGGATCACGTCCGATGCGAGCGCCCAATCGGCCGAGCTATAGAGGCCAAACCCGACTCCGAACGGCAGTGCGAGAAGCCAGATGAGGGTGAGGTCCCGAGTGAGCGCCAACGGCCCGAGGGCTCCTAGCACGAGCACCGCCGAGAGATAGATGACGTGTTTGCGACCGATACGGTCGGCTAGCCGACCGGCGAGTAGTGCACCTGCGGCTCCGAACATCGCAACCGTGACGGCGAGAACGTTTGCTGCTCCTGCCGGGGTCTTTGCGTCGTAATCGAAGATGCGAAAGCTGGCGAACTCGTCGGTGAGATAATTGACAAGGTAGTTGGTCACGAGGGCGAACGCGAGCGCAGTGAGAGCCCTGTTCGCCCAAACCCACCGGAAGTCGGCGCTCTTCCATGGCTCGATCCAGACTTGGGCCAGGCCGGGGCGGTCCTTCGGTGGTGGGGTGTGACGCCGGTGGCCCCGGAGCGTCCAGAGGGTCAGTGCCGCCCCAGCGAGCGTCACGACCGCGATCCCGGCATAGATCCGTCCGTTCGCCACCAGAATGATCGCCGCGATCGCACTGGCGACCTCGGCCAACCGTTGCAGCAGAACCATGGCCGCGCTGGCTCGTCCTCGGGATGCGACCGGAACAAGCTCAGGCACCATGCCGCCGTAGGGGCCGGTGCCGACGTCGTCTGCCACCTGGAGCAACAGGTAGCCCACAGCGAAGACCATCAGGCTAGGGGCGGAGACTAGTACACCGAGCGCGACCAAGGTGAGCAACGCCCCTACGAGGATAAATGGCCGTCGATGGCCCCACCGGGAGTCGGCCCGGTCGCTCCACGCCCCGAAGAGCACGGGCCCGACGATCGCCCACACCGCCCCGATGCCATAGACTGCCCCCCAGGCCGAGTTGTGGCTCCCTTCGGGGACGAACTCCCGAACCTGCAACGGTAGGAGGACGAAGAGCAGGATGAACCACTTGTAGCTAACCGCGAACCAGTAGGCGCTAAAGCCGAGGTTCCACGCCCATGTGTCCCGATAGACCCCTTGCTGCACCGGACCGAGTATACGTAGATGGCCGCGCAGCCTTGTCAGGGCTATGGCAACCGCCCACCCGCCTCGCGCCCTACTCGTCGCGGTTGTCGAACACCCACAGGAGCGCGCCGGTCGTGCCGTCCTCGTGGAAGGCCAGGGAGACCGGCCATAGCTTGGTCGGGACGGCATTTCCAATGTTCGCCGATCTTTCGCGACGATCCGCAGTCTTACAGATGGTTGAGGAGTCGTTGCTGCTTGATGAAGTACTACCAAACTCAAAGTAAATCTTCCCCAAGTAGACTGGTGTCCTCATGAGCGGTGCTCCGTGAAGCGAAGCGAACGCACCCTTGCTTGCGAGTTCAGCTACCTGCGGCTGCTGGCTCTCGACGAGCCCGCCAGACAATGGGGATCCGAACGTGTCGAGCGACAGAACGAGTGCTAAGGCTTGAACCAAAACTGTAAGTTCTCCATTTGAAGGATTACAGCCTCTCCCTTGGACGCCGAGACGTAGACGTTGACAAGCCTGCTCCAGTTGTTGCCTCGAATCTGCATGAGAAGCTCCGCGGCGGGCTCTTGAAGGTGAAACCGTTGTGGTGGCCAATGCGAATTCGCCCTTGCCACTGCGTCTTGAAGCGCTTCCCGTTCACGATCGCCCCGAAAGTGTTTGGCAAGGAACGTTTTCCCGCCGCAAGCGAGCTTGGCCGCGACTGGGCCCCGAACCCTGCATGGGCGGCGTTCGGCCTCCACAGCATCCCGACCGCGGCCTTCATGGGGCAATGGCCGAAGGGCACGTCAGTACCTCGCGTCGTGCATGATCTCGCCGGTGAACGCGCGGACAATCACGTAGTCCGGCTCGTCCTGCCCCGGCCACCAGGCGCTGTTCGAGAAGTAGACCTTGTAGGCGGGGACGATCGCGCCGAACTCCGGCTCACGGCCGTGCTGCGCCTTGTACGCTTCGTGCCACTGCTTGCCGACGATGCTCCAGCCTTTTTCGACCGCGGAGACCCGGCGCCATTCGGCGGGGTACTGGGTGGGGTCGTCGGCGTCGATGAGGGTCCAGATGCCCTCGGTGGCTCGCCGGGCACCCGCTTCCCCGATCGTGTCCGGCTCCTCGATGAACCGCAGGGTGTCGAACAGCCCGTAGTGGAGCACGGCGCCGTCCCAACGGTCGTAGGCGACGGTCCACCGGTTGCGGCCGAACATGCTGACCGGGTCGCCTTTCTTGCGGCCCTGGACGCGCTCGGTGCCGTAGGACTTCATCCGCTCCGGCTTGTCGGGGTTCACGATCTCTGGGTCGAGCTTGATCTTCTCGATCTCGAACTCGCGGTCGAGGCCGAGGTCTACGAGTAGCTTCTGTGCTAAGTCGCGGACCTGGTGCTCGGTGTTGAGCGTGAGCTCGACATCGCTTCTTTCGGCGCGAGAGCGCGCCCGGGCACGTGCTGAGTCCAGCTCGACGATGTGACCGGTTCGAATGTCGACGACTCCCGATGTTCAGGAGGACTGGAAAGGAGCCGTGACTTGACGGATTCGCCAGAGATGAGGGCGGCCGGTGTACGTCGCTGTTAGCTCACTTTCGTTAAGTCGAATGCCAAGTACCGGCGCTTTCCGAAGCAAGGCCTCTTTAGCCCTTGCTTCATCGTTGGTCGTCGTCGTGATCGAGAGGGCGAGGGTAGCGGTAAGCAGTAGATTCATCGGTTGTCCTTCCAAATGCCCTTTCGGTTGGTGTGGGTGCCGTTGTAAAGCGACCTCGGGCGGGCAGTCCCATCCCCTGCGATCAAAACGCCTTGCGAAAACGGTCGGTTGTATGTGTTTGTTAAGTCCATAGCGTCCCACTCATCTTCAGCCGCCGTTTCGACCGAGTAGCCGTCGAGCGCCCGAAGAACGATCCCGGCGAAGAGGGCGTTTGCTTCTGCGTTTGTGATTGAGAACTTGAACGCGACGACGCACCGGTTGTTGGTGCCGGTCAGGTCGCTCAGGTATGCGTTCGGCAATGCGTCGTTGACGTTCTCGGCGACCCGGCACGATGCGAGGAAGGCGAAGTAGAGAGGGAAGGGCCCTCCGGGCACCCCGCCCTGGACGATCCCGTCGTTGATCGCCGAAGGCTCTACCGGAGGATGGATCTCGCCCGGGGTGCCGTGGGCGAGGACAAAGTGGCTCGTCGCGGGACCGAGACCGGTCGCATACTGTGCAGCTGTCCACGAGTTGTTCGTCACCGCCTGCGTGATCTTGTGGTTCCACAAGGCGATACTTGAGGCATAGCCGGCACCGCCGGCACCGAGTGCGAGCTGTTTGTGCTGGAAGGCCACTGCTGCATTGTAGACGGGCCTAGTCGCAACGAGGATCGGTTGGATCGAAGTGACCTGGCCTTGGTGAAAGTCCGTGGCATAGACCCAGAACTGGACGTTCTCGTCGTGCCTCCAGTGCGTCGAGTCGAACTTGCAGATGAGGCTTGCATGCGGTACGGTCCCGTTGTTCGGACAGACCAGCTGCAGCTTCGTGTCCGAGACTTGATCCCGGCCTCCGACGTGGCTCGAGGATCCCATCAATTCCGATAGGCCAGGCACAGAAGGCACGGCTTCACGGTGAGCAACCACCAAGGCGCCTGCAAATCAAGGAATTGCTACGTTCCTACTCTGCCGACGCGCCTTGGCGTCACGAGCCAACCTGCTTGCACCTGAGATGGGAGTCCCCAGCCGCCAACTCGAGTCCGTGGCCTCCGTCAAGGCTTCCGCTGGGAACACGCATGCGGCATCGTGGCCAGAATGGGAGAGCAGCCATCGGTCCAGATGTCCCTCAGCTTCTCATCGAGTGCGCCGTGGGCGGCGACCCTAGGGTCTGCCTGCCGGGCTACCCGGTTATCCTCGCGTCAATCAGATTCCACCACGTTCGAGCGCCTGTGGTACCGACGTCCTGCTCGGTAGTGAGGCGGAGCTCGACGCGGCCGTCTGAGCGAACGTAGTCGGCTGCGTTACCCACGTCGGCGACTTGGAACCGCCGCCTGAGGGTGTCGATCCTGTAGGCTCGGACCTGGACGAACTGGTCGTCCGACCATCGTCGCAAGGCGACCCTGAGCAAGCCTGCTCCTGCCGTCATCTGCCCGACCGCCTCAAAGCCTAGGGCTGTAGGGGTCGTGACCCCGGTCTTGAACATGGCTACCACCCCGCACTTACCGGGGTCGGTAACCACGGGCGCGAGCTTGAGGAAGTACTGGTCGTCTTGGACGGCATAGCGCGCGTTACCGGACTCGATCCGGCCCGAAGAGGCAACCACCGTCCGCAAGGCCGTGCCAAGGAAGTTGATGGCCAGGAGCCGTCCTTGATAGTCCGTGATCCAGAGTTCGCCCGAGGAGTCCACGTCGATGGAAGCGATGTTCCCGAGCTGGGCGCCTTGTTCAAGATCGGCCGTGTGTTCCCGGTTATCGCGTGCTAACCAGCGGCCCGTGCGCGAGTCCCGGTAGAAGTTGCACGACCAGACCCTGCCTGAGACGAAGTCGCCATAGAAGTAGCGTCCGAAGAAGTACCGGCCCAGCTTCAAGCCACGGTAGACGTAGCCGCCGGTGATTGAGGAGCCCAAGGAGTGGTCGTAGACGAGTGCCGGCCGGGTGTCGGGACTGAATGCGGTAGGGCCCGGAGAATAGAAGGCGTTACCCTCGCGGCGCGCCCAGCCGAAGTTCTGGCCGCTCTCGCCCCTGGGCACATAGTTCACTTCTTCCCACAGGTCTTGGCCGACATCGGCGACGAGCATCGCGCCATTGCCCAGCAGCCGCGTGTCGTCGAAGCTGAACTTCCACGGATTCCTCAGTCCGAACGCGAAGATTTCAGGCAAGGCGTCGATCGGGATGCCGTAGAGGAACGGGTTGCTCGGCGGTATGGCATAGTTTCGATGCGGGTCGGAGGGGAATGCGTCCGTCCTCGGGTCGATTCGAAGCATCTTGCCCAGGAGCGAGCTCGGGTTTTGCGAGTAGTTCTGCGTGTCGCCCGCGCCGCCGCCGTCGCCGGTGGGCAGGTACAGGTATCCGTCTGGACCGAAGTGAATGGTGCCGGCGTTGTGGTTGGCAAGAGGCCGTGAAGTCCGCAGGATGTTGCGCCTGCTGCCGGGTAACGCCCGGTTAGGATCGTTCGGGTTCCGTTGGAAGCGGGCAAGCTGCATGAAGGATCCCGGAGCCGAGAAGTTCACGTAGAAGTAGCCGCTCGAAGCGTAGTCGGGCGCAAATGCCAGGCCGAGCAACCCTCGTTCGCCACCGAACTCCAGCTGTGACGACAGATCCAGGAACGGGAGCGTACGGAGGGAAGTGCCTTCGAGCACCCGGATCAGGCCGCCTTGCTCGACGACGAACCTTGAACCGGTGCGGGTTGGGTCATGGATCACTGCGATCGGTGAGCTGAGGCCCGACAGAACCTCTTGCGCCCGAAGGCCGGACTGGGCCGGTGCGCTAGAGGCAGTCACGAGTGCGAGGAGAACGGCCGTGCGGTGATCCATACTGTATAGATCGCCGGGTCGCGGGAATCGGTTCGGATTCGTGCAGCGATCTGGATGCCCTGTCGGCACAAGGCCGGCACATCGGAGCTCGGTTTGGGCGCTGCGTTCGAATGCTCGGACTACGACACACCATCTCTGGAGGCGGAGTCGTTCACACCGGGCCCGTTCGCCAAGTGTACGCAGCGAGTGAAGTCATTCCGGAGTCCAGCCCCATACGTTCCCGTGCGGGTTATGGCCCGCGCCGCCTACGAGGGGAGCCTGTAGTGCGCCACGATTTTCCAGACCTGCAAGACGTCCTGCTCGGCGACGCGGCCTGTGTTGTGGATCACGGCAGGCCACCCGCTCCGGCCGCGGCGGTCGCTCACGACGCCGATATGGTCGCGTCCTGTCGGCATGGACCAGACCACGATGTCTCCTGGCTTCCACGATTCCGGCGTACCCTTGATCGATAAGGTCTCGAAGTGCCTCCGAAAGTACACCGCGAGGTTCCGTACCCGCCGGTGGTCGATGTTCGAGTCCGGCCGGACAATCGCGGGATACCGCGTCCGCTTGCGGTCCCTTTGGACTTCGACCTGCATGTCGAGCCCTGCTGAGCGCAGCGCGCGCACGACGACGTCGGAACAAGCCCCCACGCTCTTGGGGACGTCCCCTCCTGGATAACCGATATGCCGGTACCGTGCGTCATAGGTTGCCGGCTGATCGAGTTGCGCAAGCGCTCCTCGAAACACTGGGTTTGAGCTACGTGGCACGGGCGGCGAGTGCAGGTTCGGAGGAGGCGGGGTGCGGGGTTGGCAACCGACAATCGCCAGAGGAATCACGAAGGCCACCGCCCGCACACAACGTATAACACCGCGCCTGGATCGGAGCGTTCCCGGCTCAACTGAGGTTCGCGGCCTGGCGGGTGACGGCGTGGTTCCAGCCTGCGAGGCACAGGCGTTCGTTCGGGTGCGTGCAACCCGGCTCGACATCGTCCGTACCCGCATGAAGCTGAACGAGGACCGTCTTCCGCACATGGTCCGATCGGTTGGGGAGGGAACCGTGAACGAGGAGGTAGTGGAAGAAGACGATATCGCCCGGTTCCGCCGCTAGCGGGGTCGCTCCCTCGATCGGGAACTCTCGGAGCAAGGCCTCGGTGCCGCCCATCGCGCCTTCCATTCGACCTCGCTTGTGCGAGCCAGGGTACACGCGCAAGCACCCCATTTCGTCCGTTGCCTGCGAGACGTGGACAATCCCCGCCACCATGGTGTCGTGAAGCGTGGGAAAGTATCCCCAGTCCTGATGCATCGGAAACGGCGCTCCGGACTCGGCGGGCTTTTGGAACAGCTTGGTGTGGTGGAGGACGATGTCGGGGCCCAGAAGCTCGATAGCCGGTGTCAAGAGTCCGGGATGCAACAGGGCTCGCATCCAGGCTTCAGAGTACTGCTGGACGTTGTGGGTGTGCAGAACCGTGGTCGAAGATGCGCCCATCGCGTCCATCTCTGGGCCGTGCCAGCGCGCGTTCGCTTCCTCGCCCGAGGCCAAGACCTGCCTGACCACGCGATCGAACTCGGCTTCCAGGACGAGCACTTCTTCCCTCGTGAATGCCCCGCGCACAACGCAGTACCCGTGTTCGTCAAAGTGTTCGCGCAGGCTTGCCATGAGGTGGATTCTGCGCCACCGCGGGAGAAAGCACGGGGACTGCTGTCTGGGGCTGTTCCGTGAAGGTACATTCGCCCAGCTCATGGATCGCACCGACCATCGCGACATTCGCATCGGCACCTTGGCGCCGCTCAAGGGATCGCCCGACTACCTGCGGCAGATTCTTCCCCATGGCTTTGAGAGCTTTCAGCTCAACATGTGGGAGACGATCGGCGGGCTCGATCTCGATACGCTCGCCTTGGAAGTAAAGGAAGTCCTGGCCGACACAGCGGTCGTAGCGGCGCTCGGCCTCTATGGCAACCCTTTGACCAATGAGGCGACCGCCGCAGACTGGGTCACGGTGCTCCGCACGGCAAAGAAGTTTGGTGCGACGTGTGTTTGCGGGTTTGCGGGCGCCCTCGAGGACAGGCCGGTGGACGAAAGTATCCCCCGATTCCGAGAGGTCTTTGGCGAGCTAGCCAAGGTGGCGGAAGGAGAGGGAGTCAAGATCGGGTTCGAGAACTGCGACATGGGCGGTCATTGGGACCGCCCGAAGTGGAACATCGCGCACTCGCCTCGAGCATGGGAGTTGATGTTCGATGCGGTGCCCACGGACGCCATCGGCCTCGAATGGGAGCCGTGCCATCAGATGGTGAGCTTCATCGAACCGGTGCCCCAGCTCCGACAATGGGTCGGCAAGATTGTCCACATCCATGGCAAGGATGCGACCATCGAGTGGGACGTGGTACGGCGCGAAGGGACGCGGTCGGGGCGTCACGTTGTCCGGCACCGCACGCCCGGCTTTGGCGACACGAACTGGACGGACGTCATCAGCGTATTGCGAGAGCACGGCTGGCGGGGCTCGATCGACATCGAGGGCTGGCACGACCACGTGTACCGCGACGATTTAGAGATGACCGGACAGGTCTATGGCCTGAACTATCTGAAAGCGTGCCGTGGCGGACCGTTCGTTCCCAACCCCGCCACGGGGTAGCGGGTTACTCGGCCTTGGGCTCCTCGGGATCGGAGGGTGCCTCCGGCTCCTGCGGGGGCGCGGGGCTCTCCTGGGCCGGTGCCGGGGATTCCATCGGAGCAGAGACGGGCACGCTCTCAGCGACGGGCCCCATGCCCACGAGGTCACGGTAGACCAATGCTGAGCCGACAGCGGCGATGGGGAAGGTGACGAGGACGCCGATGCAGCAAGCCAAGAGGCCAAGGTATGAGACCAGTCCCAAAACGAAGAAGAGCGCCGCACCCATTACCAAGAACTTGCTCATCTTGGCGAAGCTGAAGGAAAGGGCGTCGAACGGCGCAAGCCCTTGGACGACCATGGAAGGAAGCACGAGAAGCGTGAGCCCTCCGGCGATCAAGCCTGGAATGATGCACATATAAGTGCCGATCGTCACCATCACATACAGCAATAGCGTCGCCAGGGCGAACGGGACGAACCTGCTCACTCCCCACGTCGCATCGGCAACCTCCACTTTTTGACCCGACATGTGCTTGAACGCCATGTGGACCATGGAGGCGAGGAACGGGCCCGACAGTGCGTAGCCCAGCAACGAAAACGGCGTTGAGATCACGGTGGCCCTGAGCTGTTGCATCAGCATGGGTGTGAGCTCCGTCGGCGGATTCGTGAGATCCATGGTACCGGCGGCGATGAACGAACCGATGTAGCCGACCATCATGCTCACCATCATCGCGATGAGGGCGGCGACGATGAACGGCGCCATGTTCGCTTTGATGATCTCCCACGCTTCACCGATGACGCCGAATCGGATCTCGTTCACGACAGGACGGGGATAGTTGGACGGTTGCACTCTCAGTACCCTTCCACCTAGGACGAGCCAGACTGGAGCTTTGATTCTGACACGCTTTGGCCGGCATCAACGCACACGCCGCATCGCGGACTGCTGTTCATGCGTGGAACGGGTGTCGCCTACTCCGGGATCAGAACGGTCGGAACCTCTTCCTCATCGTCTTCCGGAGAGTCCACCAGCCTTGCCACCGAAGCGACCTGGTCGCCCTCTGCCAAGTTGATCAGTTTGACGCCTTGGGCGATACGGCCGACGAGCCGTACGTCCTTCACCTTGAGCCGGATCCCCTTGCCGTTCGTGGTGAGCACGAGGAGCTTGTCGTCCTCTTGCACCATCTCAGCGCTCACGATCTCGCCGGTCTTCTCAGTGACGTTCATCGTCAGGATGCCCTTGCCTCCCCGTCCCTGCACTCGATAGTCTTCGACCTTGGTGCGCTTGCCGTAGCCGTGTTCGCCGACCACGAGGAGATAGGCCTCGTCGTCAGCAAGCACCGCGGTGACCACATAGTCTTCCGGTTGGACGCTGATCCCTCGCACGCCTCCGGCCGCGCGGGACCTGTCTCGTGCCGCAGTCTCTTTGAACCGGATGGAAAGTCCCCGGCGGGTGACGAGCATGACGTCCTGGTCTCCGGAGCTTTGCAGCACCCAGCCCAATTCGTCGCCCTCCTCGATGTCAAAGGCGATGAGGCCGTTCGACCGGATGTTCTGGAACTTGTCGAGCGCCGTCCTCTTGATCTCGCCGAACTTGGTGACCATGACGAGGTAGCCCTCGCCCTTGATGTCCTTGACCCGGACGGTCGCAGTCACTCGCTCGTCGCCGTCTATGGCGATGTAGTTGATGACAGGCATCCCGCGGGCATATCGGCCACTCTCGGGGATGTCGTACGCCCGCAGTTTGTAGCACTTGCCCCGGTCGGTGAAGAACAGAATGAAGTTGTGCGTATTGACCTGGAAGAGCTGCGCAGGCTCATCGTCCTGCTTCATCACGTTCTTCATGCCCTTGCCCCCCCGCTTCTGCTGGCGATATGCGTCAAGGCTAATGCGCTTGATGTATCCGTCGCGGCTAAGGCTCACGATGACCTCTTCCTCGGGGATCAGGTCCTCTTCGGTGAAGTCGCCAGCTTCGCGGGCGATGATCCTGGTGCGTCGCTCGTCCCCAAACTTGTCACGGAGGCCGATGGTCTCGTCGCGGAGCACGGTCTTGAGCCGGTCCGGGTTGCAGAGGATGTCCATGAGGTCCTGCGCTCGCCGAAGCGCGGCCTTGTAGTCGTTCTCCAGCTTGTCCTGCTCCAGCTGGGTGAGGCGCCGCAGCGGCATGGCGAGTACCGCGTTTGCCTGGTAGGGCGACATCGAGAACTTCCGAACGAGCTCGACCCGCGCGACGTTCGGGTCTCGGCTGGCCCGGATCGTCTGGATCACTTCGTCGAGGAACCGGCGAGTAATCTGGAAGCCCTCGTTGAGGTGGACCTCTTCCAGGGCCCGCATCAGTTCATATCGCGTCCTGCGCTCGATGACCTCCCGGCGGTGGCGGATGTACTCGTCGAGGAGAACCGACAAAGGCGAGACGCGCGGCGCCCCGTCCACCAGGCTCAGCATGATCGCACCGAACGTCGTGCGGAGCTGGGTGTGTTTGAGCAGGTAGTTCAGCGCCTTGTTCGGGTTCACGTCTCGCCGGAGCTCGACCTGGATGCGCATCCCACGCTTGTCCGAGTAGTCCTGCACGTCTGTGATGCCGTCGAACTTCTTCGCCTTCGCGATGTCGGCGATCGCCTTCACGAGGTTGGTTTTGTTCACCTGGTAGGGCAGCTCGGTGACGACGATGGCGGTCTTGCCGCTGTCGATCGGCTCGATCATCGTCTTGGCCTGCATCACGACGCTTCCACGGCCGGTCTCGTAGGCGTCGCGCACCCCCTTCGTGCCCATGATCAGGCCGTAGGTGGGGAAGTCTGGCCCCTGGATGTGCTCCATCAGCTCGTCGAGCGAGCATTCCGGATCGTCCAGCCGAGCGAGGATGCCGTTGCAGACCTCGGTCAGGTTGTGCGGCGGCATGCTGGTCGCCATGCCTACCGCGATGCCTTGGCTACCATTGCAGAGCAAGTTCGGGAACTTGCTCGGTAGCACCGAGGGCTCGTTCATGGACTGGAGGTAGTTCGGCATCCAGTCAATGGTCTCTCGCTCGAGGTCCTCGAGCATCTCCATCGCAATGGGGGTGAGGCGGCACTCGGTGTACCGCATGGCCGCAGGGCTGTCGCCGTCCACGCTGCCGAAGTTGCCTTGGCCTTCGATGAGCGGGTACCGCATGCTGAAGGGCTGCGCCATCCTGACCAGCGTGGGATAGATGATGGCCTCGCCGTGCGGGTGGAAGTCGCCGCTGGTCTGGCCGCACACCTTGGCGCACTTCGTGGTGGGGTTCTGCGGGCTCAGGTTCAGCTGGTCCATCGCATAGAGAATGCGGCGTTGGACCGGCTTCAGGCCGTCGCGCACGTCGGGCAGGGCGCGCGCGATGATGACCGACATCGCGTAGTTGACGTAGCTTTTCGCCAGCTCCTCTTCGATCTCGACGGTACTGATGTTGGTGTCGTTCTCTGCCACGGTGCTACTTAGGTTAGGACGGCCCAGGGGCGGGCCTTGACGCTTTCCGTCATGCTACCTGTGAGCCCCGCGTCTCCCGGTCTTTCGCCGCGGGCCGAGCCCCCAGGGCAGCGCGGCCGGCTTGCGGCCCGACGGTCACGAAGCTCCCGAAGAGCCGGAGCGGCATCAGGGCTCAGCGGCCGATCCAGCCCGTCCAGAAGTCGACCAGCTCCTGGCGGTTGGTGTAGTCCTTGGGCGGAACTTCGCTGCGTACAAGGATCTTGTCCCGGAGCCCTGTCCACTCCGGGAGGGCGCGAAGCAGGGCAAGCTCGACGCTCGAAGACCGATGGCTCCAAAGATCGCCCAGCTTCGTCTCGTGCCAGCCTGGATAGTTGCGGTAGGGCAAGAGCTGGATGAACTTGGCGACGAGCCTGTCGTCTGACATGAGCACGAGTGCTTCCATCGCGTCTGCGGCCGACGCGAACAGGCGCACGCGGGACGGCGCCATGGTTGCGTCCCGGCCCAACTCGAGCGCGTGCAACAGAGCGTTCTTGGCACCCCTCGGCACTTCTGCCCATGCCGCCGGATCCGTCGCAACGGGGATCAGGGCCTCCATGAGATCTGGCCGCAAGCCGGGCATTTCCCAGATCCTCAGCGCGGCGAAGCCCATCCAGCGGTCTTGCGGGTGCAGAGAGTCGATCTTGCCCATCATGGCCCGCGAGACCCTGGTGCCAAAGCTCGAAGAAACCGCGTCGCCATTCAGGTTCATCAGGAGGGCCAATGTCCTCCTTGTCTCCTGGCGGGAGACTGAGTCGAGCCCCTGGATCGCCGTGCATAGAAAGGCATCGCTCGGGTTCGACACGTTGGGGGCAAAGCCAGCATCGGTCACGCCGTCGCTGAGCAAGAGAGTGTGCTCTCCCGGCAGGGCAGGGACGACGTCGCCCTCCATGTCGTTCGGAGGGAACTCCCAGGAGAAGCCGAGCATGCCATGTCGTGAGGCGTCCAGGGCGGCCACGACCCTGGTCCCGACCGGGCGCGGGCGTAGCTGTGGTGCAGCGCCAGAGGCGTCGGGCGTTCCGATCAGCACACATCGAACGTCACCGGACACAGCCCCGTTCCAGCTTGCCAGAACGCGGTACGTCTCGACATAGGTGAAGACGACCGAGGCGTTCTCGGGATTGCCCAGCCGCCCCTGCGTCAGCGGCCGAAGCTCAGGCCCTGACTCGGACACTTTCTCGGCCACGACGATGTCGTCCGCCATCGGAAAGGAGTTCGCGTGTGCGTTGTACAGTGTATCGGGCCGCCGGGCGTCGGTTCCCGCATCATCCACGTCGCGTTGGGCAGGTGCAAGACAGCAGAGGATCAGTGCGGCCCCTACCACAATGAAAACCCTTCGAAACTGCGAAATGACTCTGAAGATGCTCACGCTGTTCTGCTCCTAACTCTTCTTTACTCTTTCGTGTGCATAACCTTGTCAGTCCAATACCGGATACGATAGGATCCAGCAAAAACACCGGTAGTTTCCGTTACCCGCTTGATTGCCGCGTGGTAGTGGTGCACCATGTTGTGTATGGGCTGATCGGGATTGGATGCAAGAGTGTGCTCCTTGGTAGAAAACACTGCAAGTCGATCGTAGGGAAGCGAGTTCCCGTTCGCACCGAGCCTTCCTTCGGGATGGGCACCATGCTCGCCCTGCTCCGTCATCCAGGCGACGTCCTGTGTGTTGATCTGCCATGTCGGAGGCGGCATCGGAGGCTGAAACCTCTCCTGGATCCAAACGTACGGCATTCGCTGACCGATGTTGTCAACCAGGACGGGCCTGGACCGGAGCTCCCAACCGTAAGGCTTCCCTGGAGCCGACGCAAGAAGTTCGACATCGTCGCCAGGGTTGTCCTGCATGTCTTGGGGCCGGTGTGCCGTGAAACAGAACGCGTTGATCATCGGTTCTCCGGTGGCAACACCGGGAGGGGGGGATTGGTCAGAGTTGTCGAGGATCGTATAAGTCCGACCTCGGAACTTGACCACCTGGCCGCACCGCGGCATGAGCCCGGCGCCCCCGCTCGGAGCGACTGCTCCCACACGCAACTTTTCCCGATCTGACAACGGTGCTTGGTCCGGCATCGCCTTGAGCCCGGGGCCGAGCTCCCACTCGAACGTCGTTGGCTGATCCATGCCGGGGAAGTCGTTGACGACCGCCATTTGGAACTGGACCGTACCTAGTTGCGGTCGTTGGGACTGGACGGGAAACGAATTCGACGTCGGATCGTAATTGAAGTACTGCAGATAGTGCGGCTGAGTCGAGTCGTCCTCGTCGTGCAATAGTGTCTCCACAAAGCTCTCATCGTGAACGCCTTGCCAACTATCGGTACCCCGGGCGACGCCCAACTTGAGCGGCCCTCCGGCGACTAGGAACGACTGTGACACGGTCTGTTGCTCGACCGACTGGTCCGCCAAGGTGAGCGTCACGATGCACTGGGCTGTGAACAGTCCCGTAGTATCGAACGTCCAGCCGACGCTGGACTGTGCGGTACCTGGACTTGGCACCCAGGTTGCACTTGCGGGGGGGGGGGGGCTGTCGGGTTCTGGGAGTACACCGGGGTCCACTGGAACGTTGCAGAGCTCCCGGCCTGCACGCAACTCAGTTCGCAGCTTAGGTCGAACTCTGCAAAGTGGCAGCCCCTTTCGGCTTGGTACACGCTCTTCTTGGCTCGGCTGTATTGCAGGCCTTCGCACTCTTCGCTTGCGACAATGGCGGCGGACCAGCCGTGTGAGACGGTGGCGCAAAGCAACACCGTGAGGATGGCAACAAGCCCCCGAATCTCGAACCCAACGCGAGCACGGAGAGTCCCGAACTGATGCCGCAAGCCCAAACCTTTCTCCTCACCCCCATTGGAGAGGACGGCCAGGCTACTGATCCACAGGAAACGACGTAGGTATAAAGACCTATTTCCGATGGGCCGGTGCACGCCCGCCGAGCGTCCTTCCAAGCTGGGTGGGATTAGCCGCGACGGTGCAGTATAAGCACCGTCTCGAAGTAAGCGGCTAACGTGTATTCGTGCGTCGCTTGGGCTGGATTGGCGCACTTACATTATGCGTTTCGAGGTCAGGGGTAGGTCCTCGCTCGCGCGTGCTTCGAAACCTCTACCAGTCGGCTTAACGCTTATGGTGTGTGCATTATTCTGGCGATCGGCGCTTTGCTTGGTTTCAGAAGCGTTCTGGGTCTTGCATTATTCGGCTTCTCACGTGAATGGACTTTATGGACCTCTTACTCAAAGCGGAGTTGGCGTTCGAGAAAGAGCCGCTGGGCCAGGCGGCAAGCTGGAGGCGGTGGTTCGCCTTCGGCCGACCGCTCCTCACCTTCGGATGGCTCAGCCTCGTGTTGTTGGTTCCGCGGTACTCCGACCGCAATCCGTGGATCCAGTGGCCAGTCTCGCTCAGGGTGGTGCAGCGCTTGTTCTCGGGCGACGCCTTCACCACAGTCAAGGCGTAGAGTGTGCGGCACAGTCCGGAGAAAGGCTGACTGCCACTTCAGTGGCTACATATGAAGCCTGGTGAATCTACGGGGTTGTTTGCCACTGTACTAACTACTTGTGCAAGAATAGTACTCGTTCCAGTCGGGTTTCGGCTGGTAAAGGTGAGAAATGAACTACAAGAAGACTCTTTCGGTGATCGCGCTAGCGGCGATTGCCTGCATAGCGATAGCACAAGAGAGGTTGATCGTGACCGATTCGAACGACAGGTACTTCTCGGTCGACCCGGTTACCGGTGCCGCCACCCAGATCGGGACGCTGACCGGTGGCGGTTTTGGCATCGCGGCCGGTCTGGGCTACGATCCGGGCTCGGGCACTATGTACTCGGCCGACAGCTCGGTGGACTCGCTCTACACGATGGACATCAACACCGGAGCGATGACTCTGATCGGGGCGTTCAACCGGCCAGGTATCGACCCCGTTATGCACGGGCTCGAGTTCAACACGACGAACGGCAAGCTGTACGGCCTGGATTTTCGTGACAAGGGACTCGTGGAGATCGACGTCAACACTGGCCAGGCCACGCTCATCGGCATCACGGCCGCGACTAGCTTCGCCAGCCTCGCCTGGGACGCCAATGCGGGCATCATGTACATGGGCGACGCTGGCACCGACTCTCTCTACACCGTAGATCTGGCCACCGGCGCATCGACTCTGATCGGAGCCACCGGGATCGTGGGCTCTCTCGGCACCGGCATGGCGTGGAGTCCCACTTACGGCCTCCTGGGGATCGACAACTCGACAGACGCCCTGTACCGGTTCGACACCACCACGGGAGCTGCGACGCTCATCGGGGCACTGGGTGGCGGCGCGACGAACCCGCTCGGGCTCGCCGTAGTCCCCGAGCCGGGCACGATGATCGCCCTGGGTGCCGGCCTGGCGGCTCTGGCGGCCCGCCGGCGACGCAAGTAAGTATAGCACCGGCGCAGACCGCGGCCCGCCGACCTCACGGTCGGCGGGCCGCGTTATCTAGAAAGGCAGCCGCTGCACCGTCTCGTCGGCCAGTTCGAAGTGCATCTCGTCCTTTCGGCCGAAACCGGCCCAGGAATTCAGCTTTACTCGCATCACTAGAACCAGATCGGTCGTCAACCTCTCGTCAAGAAGTGAACGACGACGGCGAGCGCTGAACCTGCTGCGACGAAACAGGCAAGCCCGGCCCAGGAATCTGGCGCTCCTCGCTCTGCACCGGGCCTATCGGAATCGCCTGCTGGGATCCTAGTTTTCAGGTTCTGGCGTTTGGCAGGCTCTGTGGTGACAGCGAAGCCTGTGCGCTCCCGCTTGTTGACCCGGAGTACTTCACCTGTGCCTGCGTCTAAGCGAACTTCCCACGTCGGCGTGGCCACCACGTACATCACTGGGGCTCGCTTCCCCATGAGCAGCGCCTCCCCCTTCGCGGTCATGAACGAGTCGGGACCTCGCGCCACCAACATGGTTCGGTACTCGGGGCCGAGAACTTCGGGTTCGGCCTCGAATTCCACGATGGCCCGTGCGGCGGCCAAAGCTTCTGCGGGAGAGATCACTGCGGGAGGCGGGTCCTCGTACTGGTGGAGAGTATGGTTTGCCAGTTCTGCGAGGCGCCCCGTCAGTGCGTCCAGGGTGACCCTCGTGTGATTGACTGCCACCGAACGATAGCCGTGTACGAGCGGTTCGAGCTCTACCCATAGCAGGCGCGAGGCCACGGTACCGTCACTCCCGCGGGGTGGGAAGGACGCACCGCCCACCTGGTCGTGCGCCGCAGATCCGGCGAGCCGGGCTATCTCACGGGCCCTCTCGAAGACCTCGGTCTCGCTCCGATAGAAGGGGACAAACGGAGGAACCTTGATGTAATTGAGTAGGTTTCCGGGCGGGTCGCCAGACTCCGAATAGGCGTGGAGACTCCACACCTTGCCATTCGTGTCGCTGATGTACACGGTGTAAGCCCGGTTCGAGCTCTTGAACCAGAGCTCCCAGGTTGACACACCAGGGAGAGGCATGTCGTTGAAGATCGGGTTGATCACACCCGAGTCGAGCACTTCGTCCTGGTACGCGTCGCTGATGAACTGTAGCGCGGCGGTCTCCGCCTCGCGCTCAGAAGTGTGCTGTGCATGGGCACACAGGGCTAGCGGCAAGACTAGCAGAGCGGACGCCGTTCTGAGCAGGCTTGTCTGTCGTATCATCCTTGTAGCACCCTCGAGAACTGAAGCGCATTGGCCAAGGGAAAGGGACTGTAGACGCCCTTCAACTTCGTAATGCGGTCTCCCCAAATGGGCATGTGCGGGAAATCGAGAGGGACTTCGCCAGATGAGCCCGGCAGTCCTACTTGAAACTGTCCAGAAGCGATCAACTTTGTCCGTGCCTGCTGAGCGGTCTTGCCCATGCTGAGCTCCGCGTAATACATGTCGGCGATATCGGCACCGTCTTTCGCAAACGGCTCGGCGGCAAATCCCGTGAAAATCTGGTCTTCCATCCAACCGCCGTAGTGGTTTGCGTAGGGCAGGTTGAAGACGTTGAAACTGTTGTCCGTCGCAGCGCAGCACGCGTGGATGAACGCAAAGGCGATGGGCGGCTGCCCGGTCGAGTTGAACGGTGGCAGGCCCGTCCCCATCTGGCCGAGCCGGTATGCCTGTACGTCGGCAGGGTAGATCGGAAGGCCCGATGCGCTGTCGTCCTGAAAGGCCGGGGAAGCACTACCGTGGCCGTGATAGTACTCGTGGGATGCCTCCTGCATCTCGGCTAGGAACTGGCTCCGGGTCCATCCGTCCTTGGTGTGAGTATGGGTGGGATAGCCCATTGCTCCCATCTTCTGCGCCACGACTGCCGATGCCGCCGGCCATGGACTGTTGAACTTGGCCTCGTACTGCTTCGTCATGTTCTTGATCGGTACGGTCGTTTCGCTTGCGTGCACGGTCGGGTCGCCAAACTCAGTCACTTCGAGCCGAACCGTGCAATTCGACTGCGAGGCGCCCCAGTGGGTCGAGTCGAACATCACGTGAGCCTACCACTGCGAATGGAGCTCGCCAGGCGTGTAGGGAAACGTCTTAGAGTACACCTGCTCTCCGTTGAGCTTGATCTTGAACGTCTCAATGCCCTCGGACGGGCTGCTCAGCCAGGCACGGGCACTCGCACGCGCGTTGGTGGAAGTGAAGTAGAGGGGGGGCGGGGTATCCGCCGGGATCACGAGGTGGACGCCCGCGCGGTAAGCGCAAGCCAGGCTCGCCAGGAGTACGCCCAACGGAACTCGACGCATGCCGCATTTACACACACACACACACCGTAGAGGACTAAAGGCCTAGCAACGACAAGCGCGACTCTCCTCGCGTGCTCCAGCAGGATTCCGCGTCTTCCGGCGAGTCTTGAGGCGACAATCGGAGACGATTGAGGCCGCTGCGCGAGACGGGCTCTTGCCGAGCCCAAATCAACTCTTGTATTGCCCCGTGCAATCCATGGATTACGCAATAATCCAAGTGTTTTTCTACTTTCAGCCTCCAGCTAGCGCGCTAGCGACCGAAGCGGGCGCGCGACGAGGAACGTGTCGTTAGCCAGAGGCGAGGAGGACGCGCACCGTCTCGTCGGCCAGTTCGAAGTGCATCGCGTCCTCTCGGGAAAAGCCTGCTCCCCAAAACCACCCCTCCGCATGGAAGAACCGGTATGCGCGCAGGAGGCCGGCCTGGACCTTGCCATCCCCGCGGGGATCCACTTCGCCGTCGAACGTCAGGTCCACCGCCGTGCCCCAAGCGTGGTTGGAGACGCTCTTCTGCGACCCGCGCACGAACCGGGCGCACAGCATCCCGGCGGTTCCCACGGCTGCATAGGCAGCGGGGTCGGTGGCACGGAACGCAGCCATGACCCGGGTGAGGGAGGCAACGGCGACATCGAGGCCGGTGACCCGGAACGGACCGACCGAGGCGGTGACGATCCTCGCCTTCAGCGCCCGGTTGGTCACGGGCCGGCACTGCTGGTCGAAGGTCTCCCGCGGGTCACCGAGGAGCTTGCGCAGCGTGCCAGGACGACATGCACTGAGCCCGGTGTTATAGGAGCCGCGGGGAGGTACGGGGACGAGCTGGGAGAACTTGGACTGGGGACAAGGCACGTTCCCAACAGGCCCGTGCAATGGCCGACGTCAACCTGACCCGGGGTACCTTCAGGTGCCTTGCTGACACTCCAAGAACTGATTTTTCGGCTCCAAGACTATTGGAGCAAGCAAGGCTGCACCGTGCTCCAGCCCTATGACACGGAGGTGGGGGCGGGCACGAGCCACCCTGCGACCGCACTGAAGTGCCTGGGCCCTGACCCTTGGAACGTCTGCTTCGTCCAGCCCAGCCGCCGACCGGCAGACGGCCGCTACACCGTAAACCCCATGCGTGGCCAACGGTATTACCAGTTCCAGGTCTTGCTCAAGCCGAGCCCAGAGAACGTAGTGGACTTGTATTTCGAGAGCCTGAACGCACTGGGTTTCGACACGCAGAAGAACGATGCGCGGCTTGCCGAGGACGATTGGGAAAACCCGAGCCTGGGCGCAAGCGGAGTCGGCTGGGAGGTCTGGCTCGACGGGACCGAGATCAGCCAGTTCACCTACTTCCAGCAGATGGGCGGGATCGAGTGCAGCCCGGTCAGCGCGGAGATCACGTACGGCCCGGAGCGCCTCGTGCTGATGCTGAACAACGGCCGCTCCTTCTGGGACGACCTGCAATGGTCGCCCTCGCTCTCCTACCGCGAAGCGGAGGCGGAACTGGAGATGCAGCACAACGTCTACAACTTCGAGGTCGCGTCGGTGCCGCTCCTCAAGCAGTTGTTCGAGCTCTATGAAGAGGAGTCGAAGCGGTTGATCGAAACCCCGGTCTGGTGGGACGACGAGCGAGGAGTGATGACGGCGAGCCAGCCTGGGGGCGAGAGCCCTCGCGAGGGTGCGCTTGTTTATCCGGCCTTCGACATGGCCCTGAAGTGCTCGCACATTTTCAATGTGCTCGATGCCCGGGGCGCGGTATCGGTCACCGATCGGGCGGCGTACATCCAGCGCGTGCGGACCCGCGTCCGGGCGTGCTGCCTGAAGTATGTCAAGCAAGGGTCGAAGCGCGACGCCTTGGCGCAGTAAAGGCTCCGGGTCAGGCGAATTCTGCACTCGCGGCAAGCCCAACCCCTAGAAATCCCCTGCAATCTGACCGAACCGAAGGATAGACTTGCGTTGGGTGCGCACTTTGTTGCTCGGGTCGCTGTTGGCCTCGCAGGGGTGGGGCGGGGGGCCGCCGGCCCTGCCCGAGATCTCTATCCTGACCGAGTTTGACTCGGCAACGTTCCCTGCCAGCTGGCAGGGCGGCGAAGTCCGCGGGGCGGGTGTCTCGCTCGCTCCTTCCGAGAAGGACCGCTCGCTGGGGGTGCTGCGCAAGGCGTTCGCCAAGTATCCGGAGGGCTTCCTCGACCGCGACCTGAAGCGCGTCTTCGTCCTGCGCCGAATCAGCTTTTATGGACTGGACTATGGGGGCACGAACTCGCTGGACACGGTCTACGTGACCAACGACGGAGAGTCGAACGGGTACACGGACGAGTTCCTCGAAGGAGCCTTCCACCACGAGTTCTCGAGCATCCTGCTTCGCAACCATATCGGCGAGTTCGACCTCTCTGCCTGGCGGCAGGCAAACCCTCCAGGGTTCAAGTACGGAAACGGCGGTACGGAGGCCCTCCGCAGCGGCAAGGCAAGCACCAAGCCCAGTGATGAGACCATGGCGATCGGCTTCGTAAGCCAGTACAGCCAGGCGAGCTACGAGGAAGACTTCAACATGGTCGCAGAGTCGCTCTTCATGGGCCCGAAGTCGTTCTGGAGTGCGGTGGATCGGCACCCGGTGCTGGCCAAGAAGGTACGCCTGGCGATCAGCTTCTACGGCAAGCTGGACTCCACTTATACCGAGGCGCATTTCCGCTCCCTCGCCGAGTAGAATCGAGCCTCCCGGCCCCGGTGCCGGTTCCGCCGACTGGTACCTTTCGGGCGAATGCACGCGCAAGTCGCTAAAGAGTTTCGGTGGGAGATGGGGCACCGTTTGCCCGACCACCCCCTCTGTAAGAACGTCCATGGGCACAGTTACCGCCTGGTAGTCGAGGTCGAGGGCGACGTCGGCCCAGACGGAATGGTCGTGGATTTCGGTGAAATCGCACGCATCGTCAAGCCGCTCATCGAGAAATTGGACCATGCCTTTGCGCTCGACCCCGGCGACGACCTGATGCGGGGGTTTCTCCGCGATCACGGGCTGCGGACGGTAGAGCTTCCGTTCTTGAGCACGGCCGAAAACCTATCCGGATACTTCGCCGAGGCGGTCTCTCTTTGTCTAATGGAGCGTCCGGGCGTGCGGATCGTGCGGACGACGGTCTATGAGACGCCGACCTCGAGTGCGTCAGCGCAGGTGGCGCGAAAGTGAGGACCCTGATCGCCCAATCCGCCCTGGAAAGCAGGACGGACGAGCTGGCGAGCGAGATCAACGCAACCTACGGCGAAGAGCCGGTGGTGCTCTTGTGCGTCTTGAAGGGCGCGTACATCTTTGCGGCGGACCTCGCGCGGCGGCTGACGTGCCCGGTCGTCGTGGACTTCATCCAAGTGAGCAGCTATGGCGACTCGACCGTTTCGAGCGGGGTGGTGCGGCTCAAGCGCGACCACGACGTGAACATAGAAGGAAAGCACACCCTGGTGGTAGAGGACATCGTGGACTCGGGGCTGACCCTGGAGCACCTTCTCGCGATGCTGAGGACGAGGCGTCCGAGGAGCCTGAGGACGGTCGCCATGCTGAGCAAGGCGAGGGCCCGAGGATTCGAAGCGCCATTGGACTGGGTGGGATTCGAGATTGACAACCAGTTTGTGGTAGGATATGGGTTGGATCACGCGGAGAACTACCGCAACCTGCCCTTCATCGGGCTGATGGAGGACTAGGAAGCCTCCGCACCTGTCCCAATCCTGGTGCCGGTCTCGGCGACTAGGGCCCCCGTACCTCACGGTTCCCCACCTAATGAACCACACGTTCAGAACTCGCAAGGCAGACTCAGGCCGCCCGCGCCGACGGCGCACGCGCGGCGAAGAGAGGCCAGACCTCACCGTAGACGTCGATTCGCTTCCGCAGATCGATGCCAACCACTTCGACAAAATGTCGGCCACCGAGCTTGCCAAGGAGGCGAAGAAGGCGAAGATCAGCCTCGACCTCCCTCGCAACGTAGTGATCGAAGATCTCGTCGCCCGCGCCAACCCGGAAGAGATTTATCGGAAGGGCGTGCTCGAGGTGCTCTCAGACGGATGGGGATTCCTGCGACGGGACAACTATCAGCCGAGCGGCGAGGACTCCTACGTCAGCCAGAACCACATCAAGAAGCACGGCCTGCGCCCGGGCGACTCCGTGTTCGGCCTCTGCCGCGCCCCCAAGGAAGGGGAGAAGTACCACGGCATGCTTCGAGTGGAGATGGTGAACGGGCACGGCACGCTTTCGCCTGAGACCCAGACCCGCCGAAACTTTGACTCCCTCACCCCTCTCTTTCCGGTGGAAGTCCTGCGCCAGGAGACGACGCCCGACAAGATTATCGGCCGAATCATTGACCTGATCTCTCCGATTGGAAAGGGCCAGCGCGCACTGATCGTCGCCCCCCCGAAAGCCGGTAAGACGACGATCCTCAAGTCCATCGCGAACTCGGTTACGGAGAACAACCCCGACGTCTATCTGATGGTGCTTCTCGTAGACGAGCGGCCGGAAGAGGTAACGGACATGCGGCGCTCGGTGAAGGGCCAGGTGATCAGTTCGACCTTTGACGAGCCCGCCGAGAACCACATGAGGGTCACCGATTTGTGCCTGGAACAGGCGAAGCGGCTGGTCGAGGACGGTCGGGACGTCGTCGTGCTCCTGGACTCGATCACGAGGCTTTCACGCGCGAGCAACCTCACCATCAACCCGAGCGGAAGAACGCTCTCGGGCGGTTTGGACCCGGCGGCTCTCTATCGCCCAAGACGCTTCTTTGGAGCCGCAAGAAACATCGAAGAAGGCGGTTCACTAACGATTATCGCTACGGTGTTGATTGAGACCGGTTCGAAGATGGACGATAACATCTTTGAGGAGCTCAAGGGCACGGGAAACAGCGAGATCGTGCTCGATCGTGACCTTGCCGAGCGCCGAATCTGGCCTGCCATCAACGTTCGGAGTTCTTCGACTCGCCACGAAGAGCAACTGCTCGAAAAGGGTCAGTTGGATGCGGTATACCATCTGCATCGGATCCTCGCGAACAGCAAGGACACCGTCGAGGCCACCGATCAGCTGATCAAGCTCCTTAAGCGTATGCCGAACAACGCTGCGTTCCTAGAGAGCGTGATCGCCAAGACCCGCGCGACAGTCTAACCTGCGATTCATGGGTCGTCCGTCACTGTCCGTGACATCTCTATCGGCGTGACTACTCCTTGTGTCACCTCGAAGATCTGCACGGTAGCGGCTTTGCCCTTGAGGATGTGCTCGCCGCGGCTTCTCGCCACAAGGCCCGTGCGATCGTGCACACGCTCCCACGCCTCGCCCGTGACGAGTAGTCGGGCATCTAGCTCCCCACACATTCCTTGCACCCTTGCCGCGGTGTTCAGCACATCGCCGTGGTAGACAATCTCCGACTTGATCTCGCCGACTTGGGTGGCCACCACGTTGCCGCAGTGAACCCCGGCCTTGAACCCCGGCAACAGGCCGTACTTGGACTCATAGGTGGCCCTCTTTTCCTCCAACACGTCCCTAAAGTGAAAGAAGCACTCCAAGCACTGTGCACCGACATCCTTGCCTCGTACGCGCCACGTCAGCACGGCCTCGTCGCCGATATAGTGCGAGACTTCGCCGCCTGAACCAACCACCGGATCACTCAAGTCTCCCAAGAACTCCTGAACCAGTTGCGAGAACTGCAGGTCGCCCATCTGTTCTGCGAGGGAAGTGGAGTCCTGCATGTCGAGGAACATGAACCAGCGTTCCTCCTCTCGCGGCGATCGGTATCGGCCAGAGACCCACTGGGCCATGACTGCGGGGCCGACCAACCTAGAAACCTGCGTCATGAACGCGACCAGCACGGCAATGAGCAATGCCCCACCGAGCAAAGGCGTGATCGCGGGCGTCAGCAAGAACCCTCGTAGGACTGATTGAGTTTGAGGCGACCACGGTGGAAAGCCCTCGGTAAGCCAGATATAGAGTGGAAGCGAGGTCGAGAACGCCAGAAGGATCATGGCGAGGTAGCTGACGCCGGCACCAATCACGAACAGAACGAGCGGAAGCCGCTTCATTCGTGGTACCAGGCCCAAGGTGACCACGGCGATCCAAAAACTGAAACCGAATGTGAACGAGGGCACCGCCCACCACCGGCTTGGGCCCGAGTTCGGCGTGAACAGCGTACCGGGGATCGAGAACAGAAGCGTCTGGATGAAGATCTGCTGGAGAGCGGCTCTCGTCGCTTCGCTCTTGAGCCTTCGCCTTGCCATTCGCTACCATTATGTCCCTCGGGCCTTGCCATCGTTTTGGTAGCCTCGGAGGATGGCAACCCAGGAATTCAGCTTCGACATCGTATCGGAAGTCGACCTGAACGAGGCGAAGAACGCCTTCAACCAGGCGACAAAGGAACTGGAGCACCGGTACGACTTTCGGGGGAGCAACGCAAAGATAGAGTTCGACGGCAAGGCCATGAAGCTGACTGCCGAGGACGAGTTCCGGCTCGGCCAAGTACGGGACATTCTCTTCAGCAAGCTTGTCAAGCGCGAGATCGACCCTAAGATGGTGGAGTTCGGAAAAATCGAACCAGGTGCAGGGGTGTCGGTCCACCAGACCGTTACATTCAAGCAGGGGATCAGTCAAGAACACGCCAAGGCACTGGCCAAGCAGATCAAAGACAATGGTCTCAAAGTCCACGCGCAAGTGCAGGGGGAACAGCTTCGAGTAAGCGGAAAGAGCAAGGACGACCTGCAGAAGGCAATACAGTTTGTGAAGGGGCTGGAGCTGCCGTTCACCGTCACGTGCACGAACTTCCGCTAGCCGTACGAGATCCGTGGCATACCCGGCGGTTTGGCCTTTTCCGCTGAAGCGGGGCATTTCCGGCTCGGAGCTGCAAGAAATTTTCCGAATATTGACATTAGCGTTGTATAGTGGGTACAGACGCGTGAGCATGAACCACTTGCCCTGCAGAGGTACGGTATCTCAAGCCAGATCGCATGCTTCCAATCGGAATCGGGATGCCCGGCTCCGAACCCTACCTGCGCCAGGCACATGGTGACCACGTACTCCTGCGCCCCGCTTGGGCTCGGATGCTCCCTCACTTTTGGAACCTTGAATGGTCAAAGATGGATCATCGATTGCGTAGCCCAAGCAAACATCTGCACTGCCCTGATGCCTATGGGCCGCCCACAGAAGAGTACACATACGGTGGGTACTCGTGCTGACTTTAGATAATGCGCTTGGCCCTTTAGCAGATCTTCCGGGCCACCATACGAAATTCGAGTCTGCCAAGAGCGACTCCGTGACTCGCCCAAATGGGCAAAACGAATGAAGAGAATCACCATGAAGCTCAAGAGAGATCTAACCGGACGAAACCTTGCGAAACGGGGGATGTCCAACTTCAGACACCTTGCCGCCGCCGCCTTGCTGTTCGCTCTGACCAGTCTCAGCTGTGGCCAGGTCGTGAGCGGCACGATGACCACGACCAAACCAGCCACAGGAAAGACCGCAGAGCAAGAATACGAAACTCTCGCGTTCGAACTACGTGCTGGCGGCTTTACCCAAGAATAGCTCGATCACGCTGAGGAAGGCCTGCGACGGGCTGGCACGAAGTTTGCCGCAGGGTCAGAGATATCGGGCCCGTTCGAGTACGTACTCGATGGCGCGAACACGTGGGTGTCTTACCCGATAAGGTCGACTGCGACGGATCGGGAGATGACCCAAGTCACCGAAGCCTTCGACGGTTTCACGACCGTAACGACAGATTCGACTCAAAACGTCGTTCAGAACGGCGATCATCGAACCTTCTCCGGCCATCCGCTCCTTCAAGTCAGCTTGATTGGATCGGCACCGGCCTGGCTCAGTGAGACCGGCTCGGTGCCGAATGGCGAAGGTGAGACGGTCACATATGAGGGGAACGACCGTGCTGGCTTCCACCGCCGGCTGGTGGTCGTGTATGCCGGTTCGGGCCGAACCCGAGTTGTCAGCGCAAAGGAAGGCTTTGTGCTCCCCGAGGAGAACCTCAAACCGGGACAAGACCAGTTCCAAGTCGCCTCCCAGGTAGCCCGATCAGCCGACGGCTCGACCGTCACGATGGACTTCTTCGTAGGCGGTAAGCAAAGCCAAGAAGTCACGATCGCAGTAGAGGGTCAATCTACCGAAGCCAGCTTCGATCTACTGCACGGTATCGGAAAGGGAAGTCCGATCGTTGACATGCGGCTTGGCGCCAAGGCACCGGTCAATTACGTGTTTACCGGCTCCCTTCCGAGCGAAGACTCCATTTCGTCGCCGTCGGTGGCCGGGATGGGCTCGGGCCTCCGAGTCAGCTGGGTCTTGGTTGGGATCATCGGCTCTGCCCTCGCAGTCTGGCTCTGGAAGCGAAAGTAGGCAAGTAAGTCTGCTTTCGAAAGTGACCCCCCCTAGGTAGGGGGGGTCAATGACTTGGTGCTAGGAGGCAATGGCTAGCGTTGGATCTCCCACTGGACGAAGTCCGTGCGAGTCGCCCAAGTGCTGAAGAGAATCGGACCGTTCGGCTTGTAGCTGACCATGGCACGCAGCGCTCCGGTGGAGCTGACGAACCGACCTGCGTTCGCTGAGATCACGATCGTAGCGGTCGAGTCGGTCAGGGTCGCGTTGCGCGTGTCAACGACCTCAAAGCTGCCGCTCGCGAAGTTGAAGAGCGAGAGCGTCTGGCCCATGTTGGCGACGCTGCTCGAGCCCTCGTAGCGAAGCGTGAGCTGCGAGACGTTGCCAAGGGCAACCGTGCCGTCGAATTGAACCTGGACCGGGGCCTCGTCCGAAGTGAGGATCACGAACTGCTTACCGGTGAGGCGGTCGTCGTCGCTGGCTTGCAACGAGGCAAGGTTTCCGCCAGTCTGAGCGCCGCGAATGAAGCTAAACGCAGACGGGTTTACGGTGATCGGAACGTTCGGAACGCCGAAGAAGAGGCTCACGTTGTTCGAGCTTCGGTTTGAGACGGCAACATCGAGCGCACCGTCACGATTGATGTCGGCGATCCGTACGTCGCCCGGGTTCGAGCCCGTCGCGTAGTTCTGGACGGCGGCAAAGGTTCCGTTGCCTAGATTCTCGAAGACGCTGAGCTGGTTACTGTCCTGGTTCGTGATCGCGACGTCAAGGTCGTTATCCCCGTCCAAGTCGCCCACCGAGATCGAGTCAGCGTTCTGGCCGAGCGTCGCGTAGTACGTAGGCCCGGTCAGCGCGCCGGTGCCATCGTTCCGGAAAACGGCGAGGAACTCGGGGTCTCCTACCGCGACCAAAACGTCTTTGTCCAAGTCTCCGTCAATGTCGGCAATCGCAACCCCGTTCGGGCGGACTGCGCCGCCGACGCTGTAGGTTGCACCGGCCGCGAGGTTTCCGCCGCTGGAGAGCATGACTTGGATCGTGCGGTCGCGGTGGTTGGAAACGACGCCATCGGCGTTGTTGTCGCCGTTCAAGTCGCCGAGAGCCAGCTGGCTGGGCTCGGTACCGACGCCGAAGGTGGAAGAGAGGAACGTCCCGCCGCCTGTATTCTTGAGTTGGGTGACGCTGTTGCTGTCCCGATTCGCCACCGCGGCGTCCATCTGGCTGTCGTCGTTAATGTCGCCGATGCTCAGGCCGCGCGGGTTCGAGCCGGTCGCCATCGTGGAACCAGGAGTGAAGAGGCCGCTACCGGGGTTCACCATGACGCGTACCGAGGAGACGTTGTGCTGGGCGACCATCAGGTCCATGTCCGCATCGCCGTCTACGTTCACCGCGCGAAGGGCACCCGCACCGACACCAGCGCCGAGGAAGACCTGATGGCCGAGCACAAACGTTCCGGCGATCGAGCCGAAGTAGACCTGGACGCGGTCAGGGCCGTCCACGGAGACGGCGAAGTCCATGAACGTGTCGTTGTTGAAGTCGCCGAAGGCGATCCCGTCCGGGTTCGGACCAACAGCGATGTTCGTCGGACCGTTCAGGGTGATTGCAGACGCAGAACAGACTGCGAGCGCTGAGAGGGAGAGCAAAGTAGAGAGTCGTTTCATCGTTCTTTCCCCCGATCGCCACGGTGTGTGACGATCGGCTAACCACAAGGAGCCTAGGCCTCGCGGGCCTGATACATGGGCGAGCGAATCAGGCTCGTTCGTGCTTTCGCTCGAGCCACACGGCGGGCTCACGGAGTACCTTCCCGCGGTGGGAGACTTCGTGCTTCTGCGCTGCGGTGAGTTCGGCCATGGTGCACCCGAGCGAGGGGAGGCAGAAGACGGGGCCGTGGCCGGGGGGGGGGGGGGGGGGGGGGGGGGGGGGGGGGGGGGGGGGGGGGGGGG
>JBFWOL010000002.1:471321-645003 GCA_050250535.1 Fimbriimonadaceae bacterium
GGCCCCCGCGCGTGGGGTGGCAGAAGACGGGGCCGTAGCCGCCCCCCCCCCCCCCCCCCCCCTCCGCGTGGCTCTAAGACGACACGGCCCTCGCACGTCGCGTGCAATATTGTCTGCTCCATTCCCGGTGCCTGCAATGCGACACAACACAGAAACCGCGCCGTGCGTTCGTTCACCGTCACTTGCTCGAACTTCCGCTAGCCGTAGGCTAGCCGTGGCATACCCCGCGGTATGTCGTTACCCGCTGAAGCGAGGCATTTCCGGTCAGAAAACAAGAAAGAAAACCGAGTATTGACAATAGCACTGTATAGTGGGTATAGACACGTGAGCATGGGCCACTTGCCCTGCAGAGGTATGACATGTCGAGACAGACAGACAGACCGCGTGGGATGGTTCTGGCGCACGGCGCTCTTCGGTGCGGCGTTGAGCCGCAAGTCTAGATCCCTGCCTTGGTTCGGGCTTGCGTCCGTGGGCATGGGGGCGGCGTGGGCCATGGGGCTCGCCTGCACTCCTGCCCGCGCCTCAGCGCCGACCGAAGCCGCGGCGCCCGCCGAAGAGTGCTGCGCGTTCGACGCGGCCGGGGCGAACCCAGAGGGCTTCTGGGTCACCACTTTGCTGCCCGGGCAGATCTACGACTTCGACCTGATGCCCGGATCGCCCCTGCCCGCAGGCGGCCAGTGGGCCGCCGAGTTCGGGAGCGTGGACGCCGATGGCACGTACCGTTCGCCAGCGTTCGCCCCACCTTCCGGCATTGACAGTCTGCGATACGAGGCCCCGAACGGTGTTGTGGCCACCGTATGGATACGCCTGGAAGAATCCCCGGGAAACGAGTTCGAGCCGCCGTACGTCGTGCCGGATGGGTTCCATGCGCAGTCGGAGTACATGTCGCCCGAGCGCCCGAACCCGTCCGGCGAGCGTCGGAACGCCAACGTGTCCAACCCGATGCCGAGCAAAGAACTCCGCGAATCGTGGGCAAGGACGCAATGGGCACAACGGGGTTGGCTCGACACAGTGCCGAAAGATGGTCAGTGGCACCCGATCCGCAAATCGACCGAGCCGCCGGGGCCCGACCTTGCCCCGGTGACCGACTGCGCGGAGATCGTTGCGGTCGAGAGCGGGGCGCTGTTGCCTGTTTCCACTTACTTGGGATCTAACGAACGATTGGACCTGCTCGCCATCCAGAGCGGGTCGCCAGGGATCCAGCAGAAGGACCCCTTGCGTTGCAAGACGGGGCCGATCAACCCGGTACCAGATTGGAACGACAACCCGTGCTCACCCCCCGGGACGAACCGGCGCATCGATGGGCCGGTCAAGCGGTTCAAGAAGTACCTCGGTTTCAATCCGAACGCCGGGAGCATCCGTGCCACCGCCAAGATCCGCGCAGACCTGATCCGGCTTTTCAGCGTCGACGTAGAGGTAGGGACTGAAATGCGGTTCGGCCGGCACACATGGCTCTACCGGGAGTTCCAGACTTTCGACTTCTATAAATGCGTCAACGGAAGGTGGACGTACGACGGAACGAAAGTGTGCGAACGGGACAGCACAGGTTCGCGGACCGATCCCGAGGGGGCGAACTTCATCTTCGGTAGTCCGATCAACGGTGACCCCAACGGATGGTCTAGTTGGATCTGTAACCCGATTCCGTAGAGACCGAAGGGCGACACGAGACGGAAGCCCGCGCTAGCAAAGGGGGGGCAGAGCCCATGACGGCTAGCCGGGCTTTCGTCCGCTTCGGCGCATGTCTCAAGTTATGATGGGTAACACACGAATGGGCGACGCGGGCCAGTTCCTGAACCGGCTCATCGTGGAGTTTCGAGGATCGGGTCGCCACATAGTATCCATGGTCGAACATGGGTATGTGATGCCGAGCCAGCACGTCAAGCCCGGAACCGACCCCTTCACACGGCTCGCCCCCGCGACGGTATAGGACGACGGCGATTCAGTCGTCTTCGAGTTCTACTCGCCGGGGCCGTGCACCAACGGTACAGACTGGAGATCGAGTCGGCTCTTGTGGCCTGCGTAGTGGCAAAGCCGCCCTTGATCTGTCGCAAAGCCATCGATTTGTAGCTCCTCGAGGCTCTTTTCCCGTGCGAAGCTGAGCGAAATGCCGTCCTGGGAACTGGCACCGCGTCCCAGCGGTCAAACGGGGCGTGCTTCCCGCTCCAGCCAGACCGCCAGTTCTCGCAGCACCTTGCCGCGGTGCGAGACCGCGTGCTTCTGCGCTGCGGTGAGTTCGGCCATGGTGCACCCGAGCGAGGGGAGCCAGAAAATCTGGTCGTAGCCGAACCCCCCCTCTCCCCGGGGCTCTAAGGCGATACGGCCCTCGCACGTCGCGTGGAACGTGCGCGGTTCCGCTCCGGGATGCTGAAGGGACACCCAACAGACGAAGCGCGCACCACGCTCCGCTTGCGGCAGGCCGCGCATCCGATCGAGGATGATCTGTGCCTTTTCGGCAAAGCTTGTGCCTTCTCCGGCGAACCGCTTGCTCTGAGGGCCGAGCTCGCCAGGCAACGCGTCGATCTCCAGGCCGGCGTCGTCAGCGACGCACGTCTCGCCGGTGAATGCCACTGCGGAGCAGACCTTGATGAGCGCGTTTTCTGCATAGGTCGCTCCGTTCTCTTCCGGCTCTGGAGCCCTAGGGTACTCGGCAAGGGTGAGGATCTCGCACCAGGGAACCCGGGCTCCCAGGACTTCGCCCATCTCATGCGCCTTAGCGGGGTTATGGGTGGCGACCACGAGCCGCATCAGGATCCGAGGACGGCCTCTTGTGCAGCGTGGAGCTCGCCGATCCCCTTCTTCGCGAGCGAGAGCATCTGACCGAGCTCTTCCGCCGAGAACGGCTCGTGCTCGGCCGTCCCCTGGACTTCGACGAACCGGCCCGAGGTCGTCATGACCACGTTCATGTCAGTGTGGGCGCGAGAGTCCTCGTCATAGTTGAGGTCGAGCACAGCGCGTCCTCCGACGATGCCGACACTGACGGCGGCCAGTGCCTCACGCATGGGCCACTTCTTGAGCATCCGCTTCTCGGTCATCCAGGTCATCGCGTCGTGCAGCGCGACGTATGCCGCAGTGATCGAGGCGCACCGAGTGCCTCCGTCAGCCAGGAGCGCGTCACAGTCGAGCGTGATCGTCCGCTCGCCCAGCGCGGTCAAGTCCACGACCGAGCGAAGCGCCCGGCCAATGAGGCGCTGGATCTCTTGAGAGCGGCCGTTCGGGCCACGGGTGCCGTCGCGCTGGTTGCGTTGCCGCCCCGACCGGGGAAGCATCGAATACTCGGCGGTGACCCACCCGCCCCCCGAGCCCTTGAGCCACGGGGCAACCCGATCTTCGATGGTAGCCGTGACCAGCATGTGGGTGTCGCCGAGCCGAATCAGGCACGACCCTTCCGCGAACTTCATCGTGCCCCTCTCCATCGAGAGGGGGCGTAGCTCGTCGGGCTGCCTGCCGTCGGGTCGCATGGGACCAGCGATTGTACCTGTGGGCGAGCCCACGGGTAACCTGCCTGCCCAGGGATGGAGCAGCAGCTAGGAGAGCGTACGAAGGTCTGTGTCCTGGGAGCGGGGACAATGGGCAGCGGGATCGCCGCCCATCTTGCTAATTTGGGGTTCCAAGTAACACTTCTTGACTTGGATCCTGCCTCAGCGGCGGCCGCGTTCGAGCGGGCCAAGATGGCGAGGCCGCCCCACTTCTACGTCCCTGAGACCTCCGAATCCGTGCAGCTGGGCGGGATCGATGACCTGGAACGGCACGTTTCAGATGCGGACTGGGTCTGTGAGGCGATCATCGAAAAGGTGGAAGCCAAGAAGGAGCTTCTTGCCCGGCTGGAGCCCTGCCTCCCCGCAGGGGCGTTCGTCTCGACCAACACGAGCGGGCTCGAGATAGGGATGCTTGCCGAGGATCTCGGCGAGGATTTCAACCGGCGGTTCCTCGGCACCCACTTCTTCAACCCGCCGCGGCACCTCAAGCTGCTCGAGCTGATCCCGACTGAGAAGACCGACCCGCAGATCGTCGCCGCGATGTCGCGGTTCTTGGAGCGAGAGGTCGCCCGACGAGTGGTGGTGGCGAAGGACACTCCTGGCTTCATTGCGAACCGCTACGGGATGTGGTGCATGTTCCACGCGGTGCACGTGGCCGAGCGCCTCGCCCTCTCGATCGAGGACGTGGACGAATTGACCGGGCCGCTGCTCGGCCGCCCTCGATCCGGCAGTTTCCGCCTCAACGACCTGGTGGGGCTTGACATCATGCAGGACATCGCGAACAACCTCATCGAGCGTTGCCCGGACGACCCCCATGTGACGACACTCGCCCCCCCGTCGAGCCTAGAATACCTCCTAGAAAAGGGGTGGATTGGCAACAAATCCGGGCAAGGCTACTATCGAAAAGAGAACAAAGATCTTTTCGCGTTCGACCTTGTGAACCACGGCTACAGAATGACGAGGAAGCCGGACTTTCCCTCGATCGCCGGAATCGCCAAGCTGCCCCTCGCCGATCGGATCAATGCCGCGCTCAGCCTGCAGGACGACGCCGGCGAGTTCCTCCGCCGCTACTTGACGCCCGCGCTTGACTATGCCACGTACCTTGGCGAGCAGATTAGCCACTCTCCCGAGGACTTCGACAGGGTGATGATGTGGGGCTTCGGTTGGGAAGCCGGGCCTTTCCGTATCCGTGATATGGTCGCCAATGGCCAGCCCAAGGTCTACACGACCGGCGGCTACATGGGCTGGGACGGCAAGGAACATGCAGCGAGCCAGCCTGCCGAATACCGAACCGTGTCGGACTTCGCGTTAGTAGAGGAGCGAGAAGGCTTCAATGTGCGAGCGATGGAGGGGGGGGTACAGCTTCTTTCCACAACTACAAAGATGGGAGTTTTCACGCTCCAGTTGATTCGATCTCTCTCGGCATGGCTCCAGTCGAACAAGAAGTCTCCAATCGTGATTGCTTCTGAAGGCAGGTCGTTCTCCGTGGGCTTTGACCTGAAGTTCTTGCTTGCGTGCGCGGAGGGCTCAGATTGGGAAGCTTTGGATCAGGGGCTCGCTGAGCTGCAAGGCTTGGGACGTCTCCTCTCCGAGTGGCCGAGCGTGGCCGCCGTCTCCGGTTACTGCCTGGGGGGTGGGTTCGAGATGGCCGCCTCGTGCTCCCAGTGCGTGCTGGCCGCTGAATCGCAGATCTCGTTGCCAGAAGTCAGGGTCGGCTTGATCCCAGGCGGCGGAGGGACGTCGCTTCTCCGCCTCCGACACCAAGAAAGCGCCAAGGAGTTGGTCTCGGTGGCGCAACTCTTGGCTCTTGGGACGCTTTCGTCCAACGCAGTCGAAGCACGAAAGATTGGATACCTTCGGCCCACAGATGTGGTCTCGTATCATCCAGACCGGCTGCTCGAGGACGCGCGCCAGGCGGCTCTCACCGCCCAGCCGTCGCCTTTGCCGGAGTGGAAGCCTGTCGCCGGCCCGGTGACCGGGATGATTGACCAGGCCCTCGCGGACATGCGCAAGAAGGGAGACCTGACCGAGCACGACTTCGCTGTTTCCGAGCACGCCAAAGCGGTACTGGCTAAGGCAACAAGCTTCGAGGACGCGCTGTCGCGAGAGCGCCAGGCGTTCCGACTGCTACTCTCCGAAGGGCTGACCGTGGCTCGGATCCGGCACATGATCGAGACCGGCAAGCCGTTGCGCAACTAGCCGCCGAGGAGCCGGATCGCCTCAGCCTGGAGCTCTTCCAGGTCGACATTTACCATGGCCTCGGCGACGGTCTCGGGGTTCCAGCCAGGGTCATAGGCTTGGAGGAAGCAGCGGTCTGCAAGGGACTGGCCCAAGGGCTCCCAGCCTAGGCTGACCAGTGGGCTGTTCGGAAACTGTCCGAGAAGGCACTCTCGTGCCACTGCCAAAGCCCGGTCGAGATCGGATTGCGTGTATCCCTTCACGTCGTCTAGGAGTGCAGAGCGCATCCTCGCCGCCCAGTCGTCTTCGCCAGTCCGGACTTTTCTGAGGGCGACGAGCGTCGCGTGGTATCCCCCTCCCGTTGGGGCAAGCAGCGCCTGCTGCCAGTAGGACTCGGGCGAACGTAGCCTCCACGCCCGGAACAGGGAGGAGCCCTTACCGGTGCCGAGTGCGACGAGAGCGAGGAACTGCCGTGGTTCGACCTGGGTCCAGGTACCCAGGTCGATCCGCGCAACTTCGATCCCCCCGACCGGCCCGTGCGCGGCTTCCCAAGGCAGGCCGGTACGTGGTTTATTCAGCGATGATTCATCGTCCAAGCGGGGAACGATCTCGGCCAATCCGCGGCCAACCTCGAACGCCCCCCCGATACAGATCCTCGTCCTGCCGCCCGAGCGAACCAGGTTGTAGACGTCTCGAACGTCGCTCGGGGTCACCTTGCTATAGTCGTAAACCCGAGTGCCGAGCGCCTGCTCGAGTGCCGTAGGCTTCTCGCTCCGGAGTTGGGTTATCGCTTCCCTGATCGCTGAGTCGGTGAGGGCGGCACGCTCGATGAGGCCCTCTGTCAGTAGGCCGGCGATGGCGAGCTGGCCTCGCGGGACGCTGAATCGAACGACCAGAGCGCCAGGCCAGGCTTCTGTCTCCAGGCCGCGACCGGTTTGCGAGGCGAGTGCGACTGTCCGGGTTCGGGACAGCTCGGTGCTTCCGTCCCGCAAGGCGAGGGCGAGCAACTGGAGGGCCGCCTCCTGCCTCGCGCTCATCGTCTCCGGCACCCGCGAGACCGAGCAGACGACGATTTGGTCTGCGTCAGGTACTGGAATCTCGGACACGAGCGGCACTTGCGCGGCGGCAATTGCCAGAAGGAGAGTGGCCGTCATCGTCCCCTTACCTGCATGGCGACAGGTTCCGCAAACCATGCTGCTGCCTCGAGCACTTCGTTCGGATCAAGCCGCGCAGCCACGGACGACAGGTACGTGGTCGCCCGGACTCCCGTCGGGGCACCCAGTCGAGCTTCGAGCCTTGCCCGAGCGAAAGGCGAGCCCGGCGAGAGCGCGCGGGCCAGGTCACGGATACCGGCCTCGACGAATGGCGCCGCAGTGGCCTTGGCATCCGCGTCTAAGGAATCCCAATCAGGGCGCTCCGACCAAAGGGTCACGACCGCCTGGTCGAATGACTCTGTGAACAGGAGGAGGGAGCGCCCGCCCGATCGTTGGATCGCGAACCCAGCGGCAATCTTGGCCAAGGTGGAGAGGTTCTCCAAGCTCGAGACCACGGCGGCACGACTCCCCCCCCTTGCTCCAACGCTAACGGTCAAGTCGTCCTTGCGCTTGCCAGGCTGAAACCTGGCGGGCGCGTCACCTCGGCGCGACGGAAGGGTTCCGAGCGTCGCGTACACGAGCTTCGTGGCCTCCTCGACACTGAAGTCACCAGTGATCGCTACTACAAGAGTGCGGGGGTCGAACACTTCGGCGTGGAGGGTGGCAAGCGCGTCCGGTGTCACGCTCGCCAAGGCCGCCGCGTCTCCCATTGGGTCGGGAGCACCGTCCCCGAAAGCGAGATTCCACGCGGCCGCTGCGTGAATCGTGTACGGCCTGCGGATCGCCTCTTCTTCTCCGATCACCCTCGCCTCGCGCACGATCTGTTCCTGGCTGAAGGTGAAGGGCCCGGCTGCTTCTGTGACAACGTTGAGGAACGTCTCCAATGCGAGGGACGGGCCGTCCATCCCGATCTCGACCGCCTCACGAGTCGTTTCGGCCCGAAGGTAGCCCCCCATCCTCTCGATCCTCGAATCGAAGTCACCGTGCGGCCCGAGTGCGACCAGATGCTCGAGCAAATGCCGTTGCCCCTTTCGAGCTACCGATTCGCCGGTTCCGGTGGCGGACATCACGACCGCGATGCGACCTTGTACGCGCATGGGTTCGATCGCTACCACTACGCCGTTGCCCAATTCGATCCGCGCCGCCGAGGGGGAGGTGAGGAAGAGGGCGGCTGCGAGCAGGGAAGTCATCGAAGGTAGCTCGCCCCGTTGATGTCAATGACGATCCCTGAGAGGTACTCGGCTTCGTCGCTGAGCAGGAAGGCTATCGTGGACGCACAGTCCTCAGCTCGGGCGACCCTACCCAAGGGGATGTCACGAAGGATTTCCGGCAGGCGCTGCTCCATACCTTCTCGTGCCATCGCTGTCTCGACCCATCCGGGCGCGATGGCGAAGTGTTGCACGCCCAGCTTCGCATGCTCGACAGCGAGGGCGCGGGTGAGGTTGATGAGCGCCGCCTTGGCCCCGGAGTAGGCGGCGGCCCTCGCCTCCCCGCGGTGGCCGACCCGGCTCGCGACGTTGACGACTTTGCCGCCGCCTTGGGCGATGAAGGCGCGGCAAGCCTCGCGGACGAGCCGTGCCGGAGTGAAGTAGTCCACCTCAAAGGTCTGCCGCATGGTGGCTTCCCACTCCGAGTCCGTCGAGCCGACGAAATCGAGCATTCCGTAGACCCCGGCGTTGTTCACCAAGGCGTCGAGCCGACCGTCGGCGAGCACGCGCTCGATCAAGACCTTGCCCGCGTCCGGCTTCTGGAACCAGCTGTGGTAGACCCCGCTGCACGCATCTCCGAGCGCTTCCGCCACCTGGTCGGCTTCTTCACGGTGCGCGCCGAAGTGCACGGCGACCTTCCAACCGGTGCTCGCAAGGCGAATCGCGGTTGCTCGGCCAATCCCACGGGATGCTCCCGTGACCAAGACCCTCTTCTCGTCCATAGGGAAACCTTGGCACATGGCAAGGCGTATAGAGTACGTTAGGGGACACCAGGATGAGACTACACCTGCCGATCGCCGTGACCGCCTTCGCTTTGGTTTTCGCGAGTTTGGCCGCATTCGCACCCTCGGGGCGCGAAGAGCCCGTCATGGTGACGCTGTACCTTGGTACGGAGTGCCCGGTCAGCGCGGCCTACACGCATCGGATTCGAGCGCTGGCCGAGCAGTACCAGGGGCGCCCGGTCGAGATCCGAGCGCTGTTCCCGCAAGCCAGCGACGATTCGGTCAAGCTGGGAGCCTACGTCAAGGAGCGAGGGTTCAAGTTCCCGTGTGAGCTCGACGTGGGTGGTGAAGCCGCAAAAGCCGACAAAGTGGAGTTCGTCCCCACGGTCGTCGTACGAGGCAAGGACGGCAAGCTCGTCTACCATGGAGCGCTCGATGACAGCAAGCAAAGCAACCTCGTGCGCAGAACGTACGTGCAAGACGCGATACGAGCAGCGCTCCAGGGAGGTACCCCCGATGTCCGAAAGGCCGATGCGAACGGCTGTCTGCTCCAGCCAGCCCCGATCCCGGCCGTCGGGGTCGTGAACTTTGCCGAGCACGTCGCCCCGATCCTGTACGAACATTGCCTCGAGTGCCACCGCCCGGGCCAAGTCGCTCCGTTCTCGATGGAGAAGTTCGACGACGTGAAGAACTGGTCGAAGATGATCGCGTTCGTGACGAAAGAGGGCACCATGCCCCCGTGGAAGGCGGCACCGGGAATCGGCGAGTTTATGCACGAGAACCGGCTTGACGACGCTGAGAAGGAGACTCTCCTGCGGTGGGCCGAGGCGGGCGCGCCGTCGGGCAACCTAGGCTCGGCTCCCAAGCTTCCCAAGTTCCCAGCAGGGTGGCCCCTCGGTGAGCCCGATCGGGTTCTGAAAACTGCCTCGGCATTCAAGCTGGGCGCGGACGGTCCCGACGAGTATTGGAACTTCGTGATCAAGGCCGACAATAAGGAGCCGGTCTACATCCAGGCTATGGACGTTCGACCGGGCAACCGCAAGGTCGTGCACCACGTGATCGCCTTCCTGGACGAGTCGAGCCAGGCCCGCAAGAAGGCCAACGCTGATCCGAGAGGCGCGTACTTGACGTATGGTGGCCTCGGATTCATGCCTTCCGGTTCGCTCGGGGGCTGGGCTCCTGGCCTGAAGCCGACCCGCACCGCACAGGACACCGGCATTTTGCTCAAGCCAGGCGTCGACATCGTTCTCCAAGTCCACTATCACAAGAGCGGCGTCGAGGAGACCGACCAGACCGAGATCGCACTCTATTACAGCAAGGAAAAGGTCAAGACCGAGGTTCAGATCGCCTGGATCGCCAATCCGTTCATCCGGATCCCGGCAGGCGATCCGGCAAAGAAGTTCACCCAGACATTGCCGATCCCTGTCGACGTGACTCTGTACTGGCTCATGCCGCACATGCACACCCTGGGACAGCAGATGAGAGCGACCTGGATCAAGCCGGACGGCACCGAGGAAGACCTGATCTTCATTCCGAAGTGGGACTGGAACTGGCAGCTTGCCTACTACCTTAAGGAGCCCAAGGCGCTTCCGAAAGGCTCCAGGCTTCGGGTCGAAGCAGTCTTCGACAACTCGGCGAACAATCCGTTTAATCCGAACAACCCGCCTAAGGACGTCACCTGGGGAGAAGAGACCTCAGACGAAATGATGCTCCTTGTAGCCGGGATCAGCGTAGACGGCCGACTCGGCCAACTGGCCAAGCGGTTCCTGCGCGATGTCGGGTTCTAGATAAGCTCTTTGAGCGGCCCTGTGCTGTCCCCGAGGGACTCGCAGGGCACTCCGAACTTGTCCAGCATGGTCACGAACAAGTTCGTGAGCGGAGTGTTGGGCGCGTACACACGGTGGAGCCCGGCCTTGAGCCTACCGCCTGCCTGGCCGGCAACGAGTGTCGGGAGGTCGTCATGGTTGTGGCGATCGCCGTCGCTGATTCCAGCGCCGTAGACGATCATCGAGTTCGCCAACAGGTTTCCGCCGCCTGGCTCGGGGATCGCAGCCATTCTCTTGAGCACATAGGCGAGCTGCTCCACGTGGAAAGAGTCGATCTTCCGCTTCTTTCCCAGCTTGTCCGGATCCTTGCCGTGATGGCTGACGTCGTGGTGGCCGTCGCCGATCCCGATCTCGGGGAACGGGCGGTTGCTCCCGTCATTGGCAAACATGAACGTCGCGACGCGGGTCGTGTCGCTCTGGAAGGCGAGAACCATCATGTCTCCGAGCAGTCGGATGTGCTCGCCACGGTCTCGTGGTACTCCCGGCGGCAGAGCGACCCCGTCCGGACTTCCGCCCGTGGCATGGGTGTCGAGCCTCCGCTCCACGGAGCGCACGGCCTCCAGGTACTCGTCCAGCTTCTCTTGGTCCCGTGCGCCGAGCGTGCGGAGCAGGGAGCGGGCGTCCTCGAGCACGGCGTCAACAACGCTGCGACGCGAGAGCAGCCTACGCTTGCGGGTCTCGGGGTCGAGCCCGACCTCGCCGAACAGCCTCTCGAACACGGCACGAGGATTGACTTCCTTGGCCACTGGAGTGCCGGGGTTGCTCCAACTGACGTTGCCCGAGTAGGCGCAGGAGTAGCCACTGTCGCAGTCTCCTGCGATCGCCCCCCGTTCGCACCCGATCTCCAGGCTCGGCAACCGTGTCTTGCTACCGAGGGTCTGTGCGGCGACCTGGTCCACCGAGATGCCGGCCTGGATGTCAGACCCGGCCGTCTTCTTGATGTGGACTCCGGTGAGCCATGTCGCGGTCGAGCGGGCGTGGTCGCCCGGCCCGTCGCCCAGGGCGGCCGCGTTTTTTTGGGCAAGGCCCGAGATGACGTTGATCTGGCTTTCCAGGCCACTCAGCGGACGAAGGATCTCGGGAAGCTGGCCCAGCGCTCCCGCCTCACCCGGGCGCCAGCCCGCCATGTCTATCCCGTTCGGGACAAAGACAAACCCCATTCGTGTCGGTGCGGCCGCGGGAGTTTGGGCGAGAGCAGTCGTCGGGGACATGGCCTCGAGATAGGGCAATGCGATACCTGCCCCCAGCCCCCGGAGAACCTGCCTCCTCGAGATCGCCATTGATCCATTATAGGGGAAAGATGCCGAGATGGGAAGCTCACCGCGTCGAGCGATAGCGAAACGGCTTGCTGTGGACCACCCCTTTCACCAGTTCACCCATCTTCAGCCCGTTCTTCAGGCACCGGTCGCGGATGCCGTTGATGTGGACCCGGTCTTCCGGTCTCGGCCCCCTGCCGAGCGCATAGGTGAAGAGTTGGGAGCCGAGGTGGCGCACATACTCCTCTTCCCGGTCGAGGATAGCCCTCTTGAGTCCCGTCGGGCCGTCAATCTTGGTTCCGTCCGGAAGGTCGCCGCCCTTCTCCACCGGGAACCCTCCCTCGTCCGTTTTCCTGACTCGGCCAATCCCGTCGAACGCTTCGAGCGAAAACCCGATGGGATCCATGGCTCTGTGGCATCCGGCGCACGACGGATCCTTGCTGTGCCGAGCCATCCGCTCCCGGATTGAGAGTGTCTTGACCGACTCCAGATCGTCGGCGATGACTCCTACGTCCGGCGGCGGCGGGGGCAGTGGGGTCCCCAAGACCTGCTCGAGCACGAACTTGCCGCGTTTGACCGGCGAGGTGCGGTTCGGGTTGCTCGTCACGGTCAGCACCGAGGCATGGCCAAGGATCCCCAACCTTCGCTCGGGTGGTAGCGTGTACGTCTCCCATCCGCCCGATTTCGGTTCGATCCCGTAGTGCCGGGCAAGCAGACCGTTGAGCTCAGTAGTCGGGGAGGCCACGAACTCGGTCACCGGGAGGTTTTCGCGCACGACACGGGAAAAGAGCCGGAGCGTTTCTTGCGCCATCACAGACCGGAGCTCGGGGGTGAACGCAGGAAACGTCGCCCTGTCCGGCTGGATGATCTCTAGCTTGCGGAGCAAGAGCCACTGTGCGGCGAAGCCGTCTGCCAGTCCGAGAGAACGAGGATCGCGCAACATTCGGTCCACCTGTTGGGAGAGCACCTCGGGCTGGGAGATCGAGCCGTCTTTGGCCCTGGCAAGGAGCGCTTCGTCGGGAACGCTCGCCCACAGGAAGTAGGAAAGCCGGGTGGCCAGCTCGTACGCGCTCAGCGCAATATCGCCCTGCGAGTCCGACTTGCCCGTACCGTGCTCCGGTCGGAAGAGGAAGCTCGGCGAGGAAAGCGCGTACACGATTCCCGCTTGCACCGCGCTCTCCCAGTCCGCCCCCTCCTTCTTGGCCCGGTCGAAGACAGCACGAACTCGGTCACGCTCTGGGGCGGTGATGGGTCGGCGGAAGGCCCGCTCGGCCAGCCTTACAAGCGCGAGCCGGGCTACCTCGTCTGGGTCGCCCTTGCCTTCGATTTTGGCGACCAGCCGGTCTCTGGCTGCCGATGTTTGGGCGGCGGTCGGGGCCTGCCTGAGCTCGATCCAAGCCAGGATCAGGTTTCGGTCACGCTGTGCGGGGTCTGGATGGCCGGGGTTGTAATAGTCGTTGACGAACGAGACTTCCACCCTCGTCTGGCCCGGGCTCAGCTCCAGGGGGATCTCGACGACGAGCGGTTGAGCGCGCCCCGCCTTGACCTCGATCGTGCCAAAGTTTCTTCCCCCGGCTCGTATGACCGCCTTGGCTGGCTCCGGGCCTGCCTGCATCGCCCACAGGGCGACCTTGAGCGTTCCTTGCCCCGCCGATGTCGCGAAGGCCGTGCTCGCGGTGCCATTGGCAAAGAAACTCAGCTCCCCGTCAAGGGTCGCGTTCGAGTTAGTGGGCCCACTGAGTTCGGCACCCTGCCGCAGAACCGTCAGTGCTGCCTTGGCGGGTACGACAGTTGCGGCAATCTGTTCCGCGCTAGCGATGTACTTCTCGAAAAGCAAGGGCGACATGCTGAGCACGTCGCCAATGGTGTCGAAACCGTGGCCTACGTCGTCGTTGGGAAAGTCGGCCGCGAGCTCCGCCTCGACGCCAAGGAGGTCGCGGACACTGTTGGTGTACTCGAGGCGGTTCAACCTTCGGAGCGTTACCCTTCCGGCACCAGCACCGGAGGCGACGTCGGTCGCGACCGACTCGAACAGCTCCGAAAGCGATTCCAGTTCCTCCCGTGTGAGCGGCGTCGAACCCGCGGGAGGCATGTGCCGGGTCTGGATGTAGAGCAAAGCCTTCTCGGCGAGGCCCGGTCGAGACGTCATTGCCTTCGCACTCTTCATTGCGGCGAGGTCGAGGCCTCCCGAGGCGCCAGAGCCCTGGTGGCACGTCGCGCACTTTGCGGCAAGGGTCTTCCCGGCCCTCCCCTTGAACAGCCGCTCGGAATCTTGGCTTGCTGGGGTGCCTACGATCGGTGGCACAGCGGCGAGCCCGACCACGAACATGGCCGCTCCGAGGGCAAGCGGTGCGTGACGGACGCTCAGTCGCACACACGTAGTGTAGCCATGTCAACCCCTTCCGAGGATTGCGTCCATCGCTCGCGAGGCGTTCTCGACTCGCACCATGGGGTGGTGCCGGTAGCCTGGGATCATCTCTGCGGCCACCGGGCCATCGTAGCCGATCTCCTCCAGGGCTGCGGTGACATCGGGCCAGTCCACATCGCCCTCGAGGAGGTCGACGAAACCGTCTGCCGTACCTACCGACCTTCGGAAGTCCTTGAAGTGCACGCCCACGACCCGTAAGCCGAGGTGGCGCAGCCAGTCTTGCGGATAGCCGAAGGGGAGCACGTTGCCCACGTCGAGATATGCCCCGATCCACGGCGAACCGAAGGAGTCCACAAAATCCGCCATCTCTGCCGGGCTGAGAAGGAACTTGTTCCACACGTTCTCGATGCCGAGCCGCACCTCGTGGCTTGCCGCGTCCGGGAGCACCTGCAGGAGACCCTCCTTCGCATACTGGAGCACCTCCGCGTATGCCTGTCGCGGCCGATCTGGCAAGAAGAAAACGTCTACTGCGCCCGGAATTGTGAGAAGGGTCTTGGCACCGAGCCTGGACGCGATGGCGACCATCCTCTTGAGATCGTCCACTGCCTGTGCGCGGAGGCTGGAGTCGGCACTGGCAAGGTTCCGCTCCCAGTAGAGCCCGCTGGCGAGGCTAGCAAGGCTCAGGCCCAGTTCCTTGGCAGTCGCGACGATTTCGTCCAAACGCGCATCGCTACAGTCCAGACCGAGCGCAGAGCCTGCCGGGCCGACTGCCAGCTCCACACCCTCGAAACCGAGCGCCATGGCGAGATGGAGCGCCTCGACCGGGTCGAGCGTGCCCTCCAATCCACCTGGGAACGACCAGTAGTTGACCGACTTGATCAGCATTGCGGCCGCAGGATACTGGGTCAGCCCTTCAGGGCACCGGCCGTCATGGCTTGCTGGACCCGGTCTCTGAACACTGCGTAGACGAGGATGACCGGTGCCATCACGATCACCAATGCCGCAAAGAGCGCCCCCCAGTCCGCCTCGTACTGCTGGGTCATCGTGAGGTTGGCCAGTCCCACCGGAAGCGTGAAGCTCTGTTGCGAGGTGAGGAGCACCTTCGCCAGTGCGTACTCGTTCCAAAGCCCGATCCCGGCGAAGATCCCGACGACGGCGAGGCCGGGCTTCACGAGCGGCAGCATCACCCTCCAAAACGTGCTGGCGTGCGTGCAGCCGTCCATCATGGACGCTTCGATCAGCTCGTCCGGGACGGCGTCGAAAAATCCTCCGAGTACGAAGACGGTGAACGGCAAGGAGTAAGCCACATAGACGACGATCAGGCCCCACATCGTGTCCACCCCTTTCAGGTCGCGAAGGAGCATGAAGAGGGGCACGATCACGAGCAGGTGTGGGAACATCATGCCGCCCAGAAACCCGCCGAAGACCAGGCCGTGGCCGCGGAACCGATACTTGGAGAGGACATAGGCGGCCATCGCCCCGATCGGAAGGAGGATCGCCAGCGTCCCGAGGGAAGCGACCAGGCTGTTCACGAACCCCGATCCGATGCCCGTCGTGCCCCATGCCTTGGCAAAGTTGCCCCATTCCGGCGTGCTCGGGAGGCTCCACGGCGCGGCGGGAATGAGGTAGCCCGGCTTGAGCGAAGAGACCACGACCCAGGCGATCGGTCCGACCGTGACGACGAACAGGGCAAGACCGGCAAGGGCTGCCAGGATGCGTCCGAGGGCTCTCATGCCCGGGCCGCCGTCGGGTCGCGCCGGAACCAGTAGAGGACGGCAAGGCTGATCGCCATAACGACTAGGAAGTTGGCGGCGGCGATAGAAGTGGCATATCCAAATCGGCTGACCTCGAAACCTTGCTCGTAGAGGTAGGTCAGCATGGTCTCGGTTGCCCGGTCGGGGTCGCCCCCGCGTGTCATGACGATCACGAGCGCGAAAGTATTGACAACGTTGACGACGACGTACACGACCGCGACCCTCTTGATAGACCAGAGCATCGGCCAGGTCACGTGCCAAAAGCGATGGAGCCGCACCGATCCGTCCAGTTCCGCCGCTTCGTTCACTTCGGCCGGAAGCGACTTGAGGCCCGATGCGAAGAGGAGGGAGTAGAAGCCGAGCGCGTACCAGACAAACGCAGCAGCGACCCCGGCGAGCGCAGTCTGAGGCTCACCGAGCCAAGCTCGCTCCCAACCACCAAGGCCCACCGCCCGGAACAGGTTGTTCACCAGACCAATCTGGGGCGAGAGCAGGAAGTACCAAATGATAGCTACGACGACCAGAGAGACGGCCTGGGGATAGAGGTAGATCGAGCGGAGGGCGCGGGCGAGTCGGGTTTCCTCGTTCACCACGTGGCCCAGGCCGACCCCTCCGACGATGAGTACCACGCCGCACACCGCGATCAGGATCAGCGTGTTACGCACCGAGGTCCAGAAAACGGGATCGGCCCAGAGCCGTTGGAAGTTGTCCGCCCCGACGAACTTCTTGACCGGGGAGAGGCCCGACCACTGATACGTCGAAAGGTAGAGCGACTGAAGCAGAGGCCAGACGACAAAGACGAGATAGAGCAGCGCCGCAGGGGCGAGAAAGCCGATGACAAACGGCCCTTGTCCTTTGCGGCGCATTCTCTACGACGAGACCTTGTACTTCGTGACCGCGCTGTCCTTCCGAGTCTTGTCGGCGGCAGCCTCGCAACGAGTGACGAACTGCTCGGGCGTCAGTTGGCTGTTGAGTAGCGAGGTCATCGCCCCTTCCAGCTCCTCTTGCATCGCCGGATACCAGGTGCGGTACTGCACCGACCACACCGTTTTGCTCCCGGCAAGGGCGCGGGCCGGAGCCTCCAGCGAAGGCGGCATCTCGGTGTCGTCGCTGCCTTGGATCGCCATTAGCGTGCCTTTCTCGGTCACGAACTGTTTCGCCTTATCGAGCGAGGTCATGTACCGGAAGAACTCGATTGCTTCCTTGGGGTGCTTGGCTGTGGTCGGTACCATCCACGGCTCGATGCCGATGAGGAGGGCGGTCGGGTCGCCCTTGCCGCCGACGGCGTCGGGGACGGGCATAAACGCGACCTGTGCTCCGGGTGGCATCGTGCTCTTCATCTCGGCCTCGATCCAAGAACCGCACGGCACCATCGCCGCCTTTCCGTTGAGGAACTGGGTCTGCGCTTCGGTATGGCTCATCGCGACCGATCCCTTGAGGAAGAAGCCCTTGTCACGCAGCTCTGCGATCATCTTCGCCGCCTGGAGCATCGCCGGTGAGGACCAAGCCCCAGGATCGAGGTTTTGTGCGGCGTTCACCGCTTCGATACCACCGATGGAGCAAGCCCAAGGCAGTAGCATCCCTTCGATCATGTAGTACGGGTATTGGCCTTGAAAGGCGATCGGCGCGACGCCTTTCGCCTTGCACTTCTCGCCGAAGTCGAGCAGCTCGTCCCACGTCTGCGGGGGCACCCATCCGTTCTTGGCGAAGACGCCTGGGTCGTACCACCAGCCATAGATCATCACATAGAGCGGAAGCATGTAAGTCTTCCCGTCCTTCTGGCAGAGGTCAAGTAGACCGGGCCTGAACGTGCTTCGCCAGGTTTGGTCGCTGTTGTACGCCTTCTCGTCCAGGGCCGCATCAAGCTCTTGGAGGGCGCCGTCGTTGACGAGTGCCCAATGGTCCATGCCCCAGCCGGGGAACATCAGATCCGGCACGTCGCCGGCGACCAGTCTTGGCCGCAACGCCTCCCAGACTCGAGGGTCGCCGGTCACTTTGACCTCTACCTTGGGGTCGAGCTTGCTGTACTCCCCGGCCGCGTCTTGGAAGAAGTCAATGCCGTAGCCGCCCTGGAAGGCGACGACTTCGACCGGAACCTTTCCTCCCGGCGCGGAGCCTCCCGGAGAGCCGCAACCAGCGGCAAGGAGCAGGGAACCTGCGGCGAGTACGAGCGCGGAGTGCCTCATCGTTGACTGCGAAGATACCCGCGCGGAACAATTCCGGATAATTCGTATAGAATTCGAAAAGACACCCATTATGATAGGAGCAAATGGTCCTATGATGTCGGCAGCGAAACGGCGAACTCGGTCAAAGAGAGGCATGCGCTCCCATCAGTGGCGCGTCGAACTCCTGGGCGGTATCGCAGCGGAAAGGGGATCGACGCGGCTCTCCAAGTTCTCGACCAAGCAGACCGCAGGGCTGCTAGCACTGCTCGCATTCGCTTGCCCTGTGCCGGTACCCCGGGACGAAGCCGCCGCCAAGCTGTGGGGCGAGGGCGAGCGCCAGATGCTCCGCAATCGGCTGAGTCAGGCGATCTCCACACTTCGCAGGCTGCTCGGCAACGAAGACGGGACGCTGTTCACGAGCAGCCACCACGCGCTCTCGATCAAGCCGGGCGTGGTGGCGGTTGATGTGCACGAGTTCGAGGCGACGATCGAGCAGATGGATCAAGCCGGGGACGAGGACGCGAAGCTTGAACTTGCGAACCACGCCAGCGCTCTGTATAAAGGCGACTATCTGGCGGGCTACTCGTTCCTCTGGGCAGAGGCCGACCGTTCACGGCTGAAGTCGAAGTTCCTCCATGCCCTCGATGTCGCGATAGCAAGCCACGAGGGGGCGGGGCGGATCCAGAGGGCGGTGGACGTTGCGTTCCGGCGCTTGCACGCGGAGCCGTCCGACCCGGGAAGCCTCCTCAAACTATGTCGGCTCCTGCTCCAGTACGGAAGGCCGTCGCAAGTGGCCCAATTGATCAACGCCCACGAGGCGGGCCTGACCGCGGGTACTGCCCTGGATCCCGCACTGGACGCATTACGGGCCGAGGCGGGTGCCGTTCCTCAGGCCGTCGGGACCGCGGCTGTGGCTGCCGACGTGTCGCTCGGCACGATTCGGCCCGTGAAGGGCCCGTCGTTCACGACCCCGATCATCGGCCGCGATGCCGAGTTGGCAGAGGTGCACCGCCTGTTCATTGAGAGCGACTCGAAGCTACTGACTGTGACCGGCCTTGGCGGAGCGGGAAAGACCCGGTTTGCCGTCGCATTCGCGGAACGATTCGCCGCGAGTGGTGCCGGATGGGCGGCGTTCGTACATGCAGGTTCCTTCCCGCCTGCCCCGACGCTTCTCGGCGCGATCGGAACTGCGCTCGGCTTAGGTGACGATGCCGACCTAGGGGCCATTCGGGCCGCCTTGCCGACCCACCCTCCCGGGCTCATTGTCGTCGACGAAGCCGAGCATCTGGATGCGAAGCAATCGGGGGTCCTGGTTCAATTCTTGGCAGCGGTTCCCCATGTACGGATTCTAGTGACGAGCCGAACACCGCTAAGACTCGCCGGAGAGTCGGTCTATCCGCTGTCGCCGCTTCGTACCACCAGGCGGAAGGACGAGGCAGTGTCACCGGCCGCCGCCTTGTTCTTCCTTTTCTCGGAAAAGTCGCCGAAGAACCGGGAGCTGGATGCCGAGGCGGTTCAAGCGTTGTGTGAACAGGTGGATGGATTGCCGCTCTCCATCGAGCTCGCGGCAGGCTGGGTGCGGGTTCTCTCCGCCAACGAGATCGTCGAGCGGCTGAAACATGAATCCGTGCTCCTGCAGGACGCCTCGGTACCGCCTGCTTCGCGACATTCTTCTCTCCAACACGTGGTTGTCTCGACCATTGAACTGGCCAGCGACTCCGCTCGCAACCTCGTGCTCCGCGCAGCCGCGTTTGAGGGCCCGGTCTGCCCTAGCACGTTGGAGGCCGCTGCAGGGCCCGGTTCGCCACAGGCTCTCCGGGAACTCGAGGCATTGGGAATATTGCAATACGCAGGACTTGCGGGGGAGAGGACGATGGTCATGATGCTGTCGAGCGTTCGTCGTATCGTACGCGAGCGCTGGTCGAAGGAAGAGAAGGAGGAATCGCTTGATGCCCACCGCAAGGCGATGCTGGACGCGGCCCTACCCGCGGAAGCACGAGAGCGCTCAGAAGAAGGGCAATGGATGGCGGAGACGGAAGCCCAGCTCGCAGACCATGCGACTGCCATTCGGCGCTCGCTCTCGCAAGGGCTCGGCGAAGACGCGGTCCGACACGCAATCGTGGTGTCGAAGCTCGGAGAGACCGGAACTTCGACCCTTCAGTGCGTCGAACTCTTGGAGGCCACCCTCGCGATCGAGGGGATTTCGCCGGAGAGCCGGTTGCGCGGAAGCGTGCTCCTCGCCCGTATGCTGTGGATGGTCTCGCAATATGACAAGTCCAAGGCGCTTGCCGAAGAGCAGTTGCAGGTCGCCCGCAGACAAGGGGACGCTGGCGCCGAGGTGGGCGCGATGTCGGTGCTCCAGGTCGAGGCCCACCGAATCGGCGATTTTGCGACCAGCGAGTCGTTGCTCCAAGCGAGCCTTGAGTCCTCGGTCTCCCGAAGCGACCACAGTGACGCGGCGAGGTGCTGGCTAGGACTGGGGAACCTGGCGATGGAAAGGATGCACTGGAAGGAGGCCGAAACCGCATACGCCCGCTCACTGGAAGCTGCCGAGAAGGCTGGAGCGAGGAATCGAAAGGCCGCGGCAAACGTCAACCTCGCTTTCCTCGCCTTCGCCACCCAGCGACACTTGGCTGCTGTCGAGTTTGCGCAGCGCGCTCTCGCCATTGCAGGCGAGTCGCCCGCGTTCTCGCGTCTGGCCGCTGCCGCCCATGCGATCGCGACTCAGGCGCACGCGACACTGGGGGACTCACCGGCAGCGCTTCAATCGCTGGGCCGGGGCCTCGAGTTTCAGCCACAGTCCAATCGGGAGCTTGTCGGGTTGCTCACCGCCGCCGCCGCGGCCTCTGTCGTCTCTGAGCGGGCACGGCTAGGTGCCCAGCTCCTCGGATTCATCGACGCGGTGATTGCCCGCGGCGAGAACCCTGGAGGTCTTGAAGGGGCGAACCGCGCCGCGATCACTGCCCAGTGTGTCAGCGAGCTCGGAAAAAATGGGTTTGAAAGCCTCTACATGGCGGGCGGCACGTTGGGCAAGGAACAAGCCCTGGAAATTGCCAAGCAAGTAGCCCAGAACGGAACCGCCTGCGTGGTGTAATGGGGCGTGCTTCGGATTGGGATCGTCGGATGCGGCTTTATGGGAGGCATGCACGCCTCGGTCTATCGCCAGCTCCAGGCTTGCGAGCTAGTGGGCGTCTCTGACCGTAACCCTGAGCGGGCCGCGAAGTTTGGGCGAGAGCACGGCTGCCCAGTCTTCGAGACTCAGGAGGCCCTCACCGAAGCCGTAGACGCAGTGGACGTCTGCCTACCCACCGATCTGCACAGCGATGCGTCCGTCGCGGCACTGGCGGCTGGACGCCACGTCTTCTGCGAGAAGCCGATGGCACTCACCCTAGAGGAGGCCGACCGAATGATCTCCGCTGCGGACGCCGCCGGTAAGCAGCTAATGATCGGCCATTGCATCCGGTTCTGGCCTGAGTACGCGCTCCTCAAGGAGACGTGCGACGAGGGGAGACTTGGCGGGCTCGCCTCGCTCAACTTGACCCGATACGGAGCGTTTCCCAGTTGGTCTGCCGAGAACTGGCTGGCTGACGAAACCCGGGCTGGAGGCGGCGCGCTCGACATGCATATCCATGACACCGACTTTGCGCTCTATCTCCTGGGCGAGCCGGACTCGATGACGTCTCGCGGCACGGTGGATGCTCGCGGTGTGTCACAAATCTTCACCACGATGATGTACGGACCTACCATAGTCCACTTGGAAGGTGGGTGGAACCTTCCTGCGGGAACTCCCTTCAAGATGGCGTTCCGCGCGATCTTCGAGCATGGGGCGATGATTATGGACGCTGGCCCTCTTACAGTCTACGAAGACGGCAAAGAGCCAATCATTCCCAAGTTCCAATCTATGAAGGCAGAGGGGGGCGGCAACATCAGCGATCTCGGCGGCTATTATCACGAGCTTTCCTACTTTGTAGAGAAGGTAGGGAACAACGAGCCGCTCGAAACGGTCACTCCACAGAGCTCGAGGCTCTCCTTGGCCACGGCGTTGGAAGAGATCCGGTTGGCCAAAGCACCCGTGAAATAGCCTCCACCGATAGTGGAGAATAGGGCAGATGGTGACGCTTGCCGCCCTCGTCCTGACCGCGCTCGTTCCTGATCGGCCCGTCGACGTCTGGGCGTTCCGCAGCGTCCTGGACGGTCGGCCCCGGATGCTTACCCTTGCCCTGAGTGAGGATCTCTACGTAGCCTACGACGCGACCCACTGTTCGCTCGTACAGGCGTGGGTCGGCGGGGTGAAGTTGGACGGCTCAGTCTACACCGCCGAGCACGGTCCTCAGCCCACGAGCACAGGAAGCTGGTACTACCGTGGCCCCGCCGATCGCGATGTCTGGAGGGTCAACGGCGTCACCGTGAGGCCACGCTTCCGCGGCTATCGGTTCATTGAAGGCCAGTGTCGCCTGCGGTATGAACTCAAGGCAGGCAAGAAGACGATCGAGGTGCTCGAAACGCCAGAACGTAGGCCGGGGCCAATTCTGGAGAGGAAGTTCTCAGTCTCGGGCATGCCGAAGGGCACGGTGCTCGATGTGGAGACTGGAATGCTTCGCGGGGTCACGACCTCGGGCAAAGGCAGATTCAGGGCGAACCGGCTCGTCATGGAAGGCGACATGATGGCGCTCGCGCCACTCGATACAGGTGCCGCACGCCCGATCCGGCCGATGACCGCTGTGCCGGCACCTCGACCGAGGCAGGCGGCGGTTCCAGGCGCGACGTACCGCGCCTATCAGGTGGAAGGGCCACTCGACGCGATTCCTCGGCTCGTACCGAACCAGACCCCGAACGTGAGCAAGGTCGTCTCCACCATCGATCTAAAGGGTGAAGACTTCGGTCTTGAAGCCCACTTTGTCGCCAAGCTCACGGCCCGGCTCCGGGTACAGGAAGCGGGCACCTACACGTTTCGCCTCTCCAGCGACGACGGTTCGCGCCTAACGATTGCCGGAAAGGAGGTAGCCAGTAACGACGGCCTTCATTCTGCCGAGACTGCAGTCGAAGGAACCGCAGATCTGACTACAGGAAGCCACGATCTTGTTATTGACTATTTCGAGAACGAAGGGGGGCAAGAGCTCAAGCTAGAGTGGAAGTCTCCATCGTCCGGTATGTTTGTGCTAGTACCTTCGAGTGTCTTGGAGACACAAGGGGGGGAGGTGCACGTTACTTCGCCTGGACCGAAGCGGTTGCTGGATTCGCTGTGGGCCTCTCGGCCCGGCGACGGTTCGCCCTTGGTCTCGGTGCATCCCGGCTTCGATCTCAGCCCTGCGCGACCCGAGGGGTTCCACCCCAAGGTCGGGGGGATTGACTTCCTTCCGGACGGACGCATGGTCGTCTGTTGCTGGGAGCCCGAGGGAGGGGTTTACACCCTGTCCGGAGTTAGTTCGGGCGAACCAGGAAAGGTGACCGCCAAGCGCATCGCGTTCGGCCTTGCCGAACCCTTAGGGATCAAGGTCGTGTCCGGCACGGTCTACGTCCTGCAGAAGCAGGAGCTGACGAAACTGTCCGACCATGACCGCGACGGCGTCATGGACGAGTACGAGTGTGTCTCCAACGGGTGGGGAGTGACTCCCAACTTTCACGAGTTCGCATTCGGCCTTGAGTATGAAAAGGGATACTTCCTTGCAAACTTGGCAACCGCGATCGACCCTGGTGGCAAGTCTACGAACCCCCAAAACCCTGACCGTGGCAAGACGGTCAAAATCAATGCAAAGACTGGGGAAGTGTCGGTTTTCGCGAGGGGGCTGCGGACGCCAAACGGCATCGGCCGCGGGTCGGGAAACCGCATCTATGTCAGTGACAACCAGGGCGACTGGCTACCTGCCTCCAAACTATTGTTACTCGAAGAAGGGGCGTTCTATGGCAACCGATCGGTGGAGCCGGAAGCCTCCCGAGACTGGCCCGTGGCTCCGCCCGTCTCGTGGTTTCCACAGGGCGAGATCGGCAATTCGCCTTCTCAGATGGCCCGTCTCGACCTTGGGCCATATCGCGACCAGACCGTCATCGGCGATGTCACCCATGGAGGCCTCAAGCGGGTTTTCATTGAAGACGTTGGTGGAGTCTCCAACGGCTGCGTGTTCCGGTTTGTGCAAGGCCTCGAGGCGGGCATCAATCGTGTCTCGGTGGGGCCGGACGGGGCGATCTACGTCGGGGGCGTCGGCTCGACCGGCAACTGGGGCCAGGAGGGTAAGGAGCGGTTCGGCCTCCAGCGACTTGCGTGGAACGGTAAGGCCGCGTTCGACATCCTGGCCGTCCGCAGCAGGAGGAACGGGTTCGAGGTCGAGTTCACGGCAGCAATCGGAGGCAGCACAGTTCTGGATCAGGACTCATGGACGGTGAGGCAGTGGCGCTACGAGGCGACCGCCGACTACGGCGGGCCGAAGGTGGACGAGCGGGCGCTCACTGTCCGTTCGGTGACTCCTATGCACGACCGTAAGCGCGTATTTGTTGAGACGGAGGGCCACCTTCCGGGCCATGTCGTGTACTTCCGGATTGACCCAAGGGTTCGCTCGGCACAGGGTGAGAGCCTATGGGCGACCGAAGCCTGGTACACCCTGAACCGCGTCGGAGAGGCGCCAGGGATCGTGATTCCGACGGCCCTGGGCCGCACGGCCGCCAACGCCCTCTCTCCAGTGGAGCGGGCCGAAGGGTACAAGCGGATTTTTGATGGGCAGAGCACCGAGGGTTGGCTTTCTCGAAACGGTCTGCCTCCGGGGAAAGGCTGGAACGTGATAGACGGCGCTCTCACGTTCGTACCCGGCGTTGGGGGTGGCGACATCCGAACGACTGCGCAGTTCGGCGACTTCGAGTTCCGGTTTGACTGGAAGGTGGCCCCGGGTTCAAACAGCGGTGTGTACTATCGCAGTACGATCGGCCCCAACGGAGAGTGGAACGGTGACGGACCGGAGTACCAGATCCTGGACGACCTTCTCCATGCCGACGGCAGGAGCAGGCTCACCTCGGCCGCGTCGTTCTACGCACTCTTCGAGTCGCCCCCTAACCACACAATGCCGGCGGGAGTATGGAACGAGGGCAAGATCGTGTGCCGAGGCAACCACGTCGAGCATTGGCTCAATGGCGCCAAGGTCGTGGAGTACGAGATTGGCTCGACCATGTGGCAGGAGCGGCTCGCCGCGTGCCGCTTCCGCGACATTCCCAGCTACGGCAGGCAACCTCGCGGCCACATCCTTCTGCAGGACCACGGGGACCTCGTAGCCTACAAGAACCTTCGCATCAAGGAGCTGAAGCCCTAGACCGCCGCCAAGGCCCGACCGACACGCTCGACGACCTCGTCCACTGTCGGCTCGTCAATCACGAGCGGCGGGGTGAGTCGGAACGTCCGTTGCCGGGTCTCCTTGGTGAGGATGGCGTTCTCCAGGAATGCGGCCGAGAGCGCCTTGGTGTCGAGGCCGTCGGAGACCTCGATCCCGAAAAGGAGGCCGCGCCACCGGATCTCCTTGATCCGGTCGGTGGCGAGCGAGGTGAGCCCTTCGGCCAGCCTGGTTCCCATTCGGTGCGCGCGCTCGGAAAACCCGTCCTTTTCCATGACCGCCATCGCGGTGAGGGCGACGGCTGCACCAAGCGGGTTACCGCCAAAGGTGGAACCGTGGTCACCCGGCACGAACACTTCGACGACGTTTCGGGTGCCGATCGCTGCCGAGACCGGCAGTACGCCACCGCCCAGCGGCTTGCCGACCGACATGAGGTCGGGTTTGGCGTCCTCCCATTGCCATGCAAACCGCTTGCCCGTGCGGCAGAATCCGGTCTGAACCTCGTCCCAGATCAGCAGCAGGTTACGTTGGTCGCAGAGTTGGCGGAGACCGGCCATAAACCCGTCGCTCGGGATGATGACCCCGCCCTCGGCTTGAATCGGCTCGAGCAAGACTGCGGCTGTGTTGGGTGTGATGGCCGCCTCGATCGCGGCGAGGTCGCCGAACGGCACGACCTTGAACCCTGGGGTGAAGGGGCCAAACCCTTCCTTATATCCTGCTTCGGTGCTAAAGCCGACGATGGTGGTCGTCCGTCCATGGAAGTTGCCATCGCCCACGATGATCTCGGCCTTGTCGCTCGGCACACCCTTGACCGTGTAGGCCCACTTTCGCGCGAGCTTGATACAGGTTTCGACCGCTTCAGCGCCGGTGTTCATCGGGCAGACCATGTCGAGCCCCGAGTACTCTGCGAGTCCCTTCATCAAAAGGGCGACCTCGGGCGTATAGGTTGCCCGGCTCGGAACCGCAATCCGCTTGAGCTGGTCTGCGATGGCCTGCACAATCTCGGAGCCGAGGTGACCGTGTGCCACCGCCGAATAGGCCCCGATGCAGTCAATGTACTCCTTGCCTGCTCCGTCCCAGACCCGGCAGCCATGACCTCGGACCAGGTTCACCGGGAGGGGTTTATAGTTCCGTGCACCATAGTGCTCGGTCATGGCCATTGCGTCAGTGTCACTAAGCCCGTTCGCCACGGCGGCAACGCCCTTGGCGATGATCTCGTCGAGTACGGTGGTCGTCGTCATACACCCAGTGTGTAGGATCGGTACCCTTGTTGTGAACCCCCTACCCATTCGGCTTGGGCAGTGGTGCCTACGCGCAAAAACACGGAACAAGTGCCAAGGGGATTGCAAACCGAGATGTCTGAAGCTGCCGAAGCACCGAAAAAGAAGGGCAAACTGCCAATGATCCTGGTCGTCGTCGCCGTATTGGGCGGCGGCGGGTTCTTTGCCATGAAGGGCAAGGGAGGGGAAAAGGTCGAGCCCAAGGTCGAGCTGGGCGAGGTCGTACCGCTTGGGGAGTTCTTGGTGAACGTCCGCGGAGGCGCTTTCTTGAAAACGGACGTTAGTGTCCACCTGGCCAAAGAGGCCGCATTGGACGCGCACGGAGGCGGGGGCGGACACGGCGAGGCGGCTGAGCCTCCCGCGTTTGTCCGCGACGCGATTATCGAGGTCCTGTCCAGCCAGAGCGTCGAGTCCATTCTCAGCGCCAAGGGCAAAGCGCGGCTCAAGATGGAGATCGCCGAGGCCGTGAACCACGCCGTCCACGAGAACCATCCGCCGGAAGAGGACGCCGAGGCGGACAAGGAAGGCAAGTCTGACAAGGAAGGCAAGAAGTCCAAGGACAGCCATTCCAAGGATGACGAGGAGGAACCCGAGATCCTGGACCCTTCCTGGGACAACCAAGAAGGGCCAGTCTTGAAGGTCTATTTCACAAACTTCGCCGTCCAGCCATAGCAGCCTGGATTCCGGCCGCGAACAAGATCGCTTGGAACGGAACCGTGACCAGGCCGAACCGTCCGTTGCCGAAGAAGACCCCGGCGAGTACAGCGGTCACCCCGAGCCAAGCGGCGCCGACCGCGAGCGCGACCGTGCATTGACGTCGAATCGCCGCTACGGCAGCTCCGAGCAGCGCGAGCGCCAGCAGGCCGTTTCCGCCGATGTAGCAGGCATTGCGGAACGCAAGGTACTGCGCCTTGTCGGTACCCGCACCCGGGACAACGAGGCTGCCGAACTCCGTCTGGAACGCCCAGTAGGCCGCGTCGGTGTGCTTGAGGAACGTCTCGCGGAGCTTCGCCGGCCATGCGCGAACGGCCCGTGCCGGATCTTGCCGCAGATAGAAGAGGGCAATCTTGCCCGCTGCCCGGTCTCGCTCGGCCTCGCTGAGGTGATTGATTCGAGGCTCGATCTGCCTGGGGTTGCGATATCCGCCCGTCGCCCCCGGACCGTGGCCGATCAGAAGATTGTCACCTCCGTTCGTGCTTACCGGTACGAGGGCTTGGAAGTCCACGTAGTTCCTTGCCGTCCAAGGCGATACCGCGAGCGCGGCTCCCAGCAGGACAACCGCGACACCTCGCGAGCGGGACGGCCACTTTCGACAAAGTGACAGGACGGCAATTGCTGCGAGCGTGTACACAAGGGCCTGGGGTCGAACGAGCATTCCCGCGCCGCAAGCCACGCCGGCTAGAACGAGCCCAGGCTCCGTCCTCGCGTCAATCAGGGCACAAACCCCGAGCAGTCCGAGAACAATGGCCAGGGACTCGGAGGCGAGGATCGTGCTGTAGGCGACCATCGCCGGGCTGAGCCCGACGGCAAGCGCGGCAACGCTCGACGGGAGCTTCTCTAGGCCCAGCCGTCTGCCGGCCCAAAACGTAAGGCCGGTGTTCAGCACGCCCAAGAGCAGCGTGACCACCTTGGCCACCAGGACGCTTGGGCCAGTGATGGCGAACACTCCTCCGAGGAAGCCCGGCCAGCCCACTGGCCAGTATGCGGTAGCCACGCCGTCTACCGAGTAGCCCATCCCCCGCGCGATGCCGGCTGCGCGCTCGAAGTACCAGGAAAAATCGGTCACCGGCTGTGTGTCCACCGTAGTGAGCCAGACGATTCGCACGATCAGGGCGACGAGCACGGGTACCTGCCACCAGACCCGATCCGCGATCGGCGTGCGAACACGCGCGGTCTTCGACGTGTAGACTCCTTCCAGTTGAGCACTGGAAGGCTTGTCGTCGGGATCACTGGAGCCAGCGGGGCGATCTATGCCCAGCGTTTTCTCCGCGTCGCTGTCCGTCACTACCGCGAGGTGTACCTGACAATGAGCGAACAGGCGTTCCAGGTCGCGGAGACTGAGCTTGGCGTCTCCATCGGCCGATCCCCCTTCGATCCGGGCGAATGGCTGGGAGAGACTCCTCCGGGCTTGCGTCTCCTTGACTCCAAGGACTATTTCACTCCGCCCGCGAGCGGGTCGTTCCGCCACGACGGCATGGTGATCGTCCCATGCTCGATGGGCACAGCGGGGCGCATTGCGAACGGCGTGAGCGACGACCTTCTGACGCGTTCGGCCGACGTGTGCTTGAAAGAGGGCCGGCCGCTCGTCGTAGTGCCGAGGGAGATGCCCATGAACGTCGTGATGCTACGCAACCTTACGTCCCTGGCGGAGGCCGGCGCGCGCGTCTTGCCTGCGTCGCCAGCTTGGTACTCGCGACCGCGAACGTTGGAAGACCTTGCCGACACTGTCGTCGCCCGGATCCTCCAAAGCCTGGGGATCGAACAGCGCCTCGTTCCAGAATGGGGGGCGGACGACCCTAAAGGTGGCACGGAGGTCGCACCGAAAAGCACAATGGCACCGAAACCGTAATGGGCAAGATCGTAGTCTTCGGCGGAAGCGGGTATCTAGGGAGCGCGGTCGTTCGTCGCGCTCTCCAGGACGGCCATGAGGCAGTGGTCGTCGGACGGAGCGGGCACGGCGTCGAGAACGCCCGCGCCGTCACATGGGACGCCAAGGCCCTTGGGCCATGGGCGGAGGAACTGGAAGGTGCCTATGGCGTCGTCAACCTTTGTGGTTCTCCTATTTTCCAGCGCTGGACCGCGTCGTCGAAAGCGGCCATCTGGTCTTCCCGCGTCGAGACGACAAAGCTCATCGGCCAGGCGATCGCCGCGTGCAAGACGCCTCCCGGAGCTTGGGTGAACGCGAGTGCCACCGGAGGTTACGGCGACTGTGGGACGCGCGAAGTGAGCGAGGCGAGCGCATTCTCAGGCGGCTTTCTGGGTGAGTTGTGCCAGGCGTGGGAAGGCGCGGTGACCCAGTCGGAGACGCCGAACACGTCCCAGTGCCGCCTTCGTTTGGGCATCGTGCTCGGCAATGGATGCCCATTCGGCTCGGTCTTGAGCAAGTTGCCTGCGATCGGCCCGCTCGGTGACGGCTCGCACTACCAGCCGTGGATCCACGCGGACGACGTTTCCGGGCTCGTGATGTTGGCGCTCGAACAACGCCTCCCGGGCGCAATGAACGCTACAGCGCCCGTGCCTGCGACGAACGATGCGCTGATGGCATCGATCCGCAAGGCGATGGTCCGGCTTCCAGCCCCGCCGGTGCCGCGCATGGTCATCCGCCTCGTCTGTAAGGCGAACGGGTGGGAGGAAGGGCTCCTGATGGACTCGTGCCGCGCCGTACCTCAGATCGCGACCTCGCGGGGCTATACGTTTGCCTACGAGAGGGTCGAAGCGGCGGCGCTGGACGCCTTCGGCCAGGTGCCTGAGGCTTGGCGACGCCAGTTGGCGTAGGATCATCCTCACCTCGGGCCAGGACCGCGAAACAAGCGGTGCCCGAGCTTCGTTGAAACAGGGTAAGAGATGAACGCGTTCAAAGCCGGACTTCTGATCGCCGCCTTGACCGGTCTGTTTGTGGCCATCGGCTACTTCGCCGGAGGCACGGGCGGCATGGTCATCGGTCTCGTGGTCGCCGCCGTGATGAACCTTGGCTCGTATTGGTTCAGCGACAAGATCGTGATCAAAATGACAAAGGCGCAGCCCGTGGACGAGCGCCAGGCGCCTGAGCTTTATGAGATGGTGGAGCGCTTGAGCGAGCGGGCGAGGATTCCTTGCCCCAAAATCTACATCGTGCCCGATCCAAGCCCGAATGCCTTTGCAACCGGGCGGAGTCCGGAGCATGGCGTCGTCGCTGTGAACCAGGGTCTCCTGAATCTGCTCGACCGGCGCGAGGTAGAGGGAGTCGTTGCCCACGAGCTCGCCCACATCAAGCACCGCGACACCCTCACCATGGCGATCGTCGCGACGCTTGCCGGTGCGATCGGAGTGATCGGGATGATGCTTCGGTTCGGGGCAATGTTCGCCGGGGGCCGCGACGGCGAAAACGTAATGGCCTCGCTTGCGCTAGCGATCTTCGCCCCGATCATGGCGATGATGGTTCAGATGGGCGTCTCGCGAATGCGGGAATACGAGGCGGACAAGATGGCTGCCGAGCTGACGCAGGATCCCGACGGACTGAGGAACGCACTGGTCAAGCTCCACAACGGCGTCATCCGCGAGCCCGGGAGCATCGCGCCACAGGCGGCTCATATGTGCATCGTCAATCCGTTCGCCGGCCTCAAAGGCATCTCAAACCTCTTTAGCACCCACCCGCCCGTCGAGGAGCGCGTACGTCGGCTCGAGTCCCTCCGGGGACAGGTATCGGTTTGACTTGCCCTCGGGGATGCGACGCGATTCTCGCGATCGCCGACAGAGGCGGGATCGAAGTGGACTACTGTCCATTGTGCCGAGGCGTCTGGCTCGACCGCGGAGAACTAGACAAGCTCATCGAGAGGCAGTCTGAAGTGATGAAGCAGTCGAATCCGGCGAGTTTGCCGGGTTATCGGGAGACCTGGGGCGAGCAGGAGCCGCCCGCCCAGCCTAGGCAGGGAAGATCCAAGGACTCGTTCGACGAGGACTACAAGCGCGGTAGGCGAAAGAAGCGCGGTATGGACTTCCTCGGCGACATCTTCGACTTCTAGCCCGTCCAGGTCGCGACGGGCCCCCTAGGCTCGCTGAAGCCCGGCGGTAGAATCACAGGTTCAGCCCATGAGTGCCTCCGCTTCCGAGATGTCCGTCAAGCGCACCGACCTGAACGCGTGCACGATCCAGCTAGACGTGGTCTGCACGCAAGAGCAGGTGAACAAGGGCTTTGAGCGAGCGGTGCGCGACTTCGCCAAGAAGGTTCGCGTGCCCGGCTTCCGACCTGGCGCGGCCCCCAAGGCAATGGTCGAAAAGATGGTTCCGGAAGAAGACCTCGCGAACGCTGCAGTCGAGATTGCGGTTCGCAGTGCGTTGCGGCAGGCCCTCGAGCAGTCGGACGTCACCCCTGAGGATGCCCCCGCGGTGACGGTCACAAAATTCGACCGCGATGCGGCCGAGCTCGAATTCATGGTCAAGGTGCCGCTCAGCGCGAAGGTGACGCTGGGAGACTACAAGTCGCTCTCCGCAAAGAAGCCGATCGCGAGCGTGGATCCAGGCGAGGTCGAGTACCAGATCGAGGAGCTTCGCCGCCGCTCCGGTACGCAAAAGGCGGTGACCGGGCGGGGCGTCCAGGAGGGCGACGTCGCGGTGGTCCACATCCGCGCAGAGGGCGTGGACGGCGAAGGCAAGACGTTTATGACGAAGGCAGGCCAGACGTTCCCGGCGCTCGACGCCGCGATCCTTGGCATGGAGGCTGAGGGGATCAAGCACGCAAAACTGAACTTCCCGGACAACTTCCAGGACAAGGACTGGGCGGGCAAGGAGTACGAGTGCACGATCACGATCCGCAGTGTCTCGTCGGTACAGGTCCCCGAAGTGGAAGAGCTGGTCGCTTCGCTCAACGTGAAGGACACTTCTGAACTGGAGAAGCGGGTCTCGGAGGGCATCGTGAGCGCCAAGGAAAAGATCGGCGAGGACATGGTGAGCGAGCAGCTCCTGGACGCCTTGATCCGCTCCAGCGAAGTGGAGGTAGCCGACCCCACGTGGGAGCGCGTTGGTGCCCGGCGGTTGCAGGAGATCGCGATCCAGCTCCGGGACGAGGGCTCCAGCCTGGAGCAGTACGCCGAGCAAAACGGAATGACGGTGGACGAGCTCGTTCAGGCCCAGATGAGCGAGGCAAAGCTCCATGTCCAGCGAGCGACCCTTGTACGCGAGGTCTTCGTCAAGGAAGAGATGAGGATCACCGACGAGGATGCGAACTTCACCTTCCAGGACATCCTTCGCGAAAACAAGGTCGGCCAAGAGGACGTGCAGGCGTTCATGAAGGAGAACGGCCCTCAGCTTCGCGAGGAGGTCGTCTTCCGCACCATGTTCCGCAAGGTGCTCGACGTGCTCCGCCAGAATGCGAACGTCCAAGAGGTCGACCCGAGCGAGCTTGGTCTCGACCAACCGGCTGGGCCCGCCGCGAAGGCGCCGTCTGCTCAAAAGCCGGCGGCAAAGAAGCCCACGGCAAAGAAGGCTTCGGCCAAGCCGAAAAAGGACTAAGGCGGGGGAATCGCGCGTGTGCCCTGCGAAGGCGGGCCCCTACGGACCACAATAGCAACAAGGATGGAACCAAGGGGTATGGGTGTGCCTTTCGTCATCGAGCAGACCGCTCGAGGCGAGCGAAGCTATGACATTTGGAGCCGGCTGCTCAAGGACAGGATCGTCTTTTTGGGCACAGGCGTGGACGACTATGTCGCGAACCTTCTCATCGCCCAGTTTCTCTTCTTAGAGAAGGAAGACCCGGACAAGGACATTGATTTCTACATCCACAGCCCCGGCGGCGTGGTGAGCGCGGGCCTTGCGATCTTCGACACGATGAAGATGATCAAGCCCGATGTCGCGACCATCTGTGTGGGCCAGGCTGCCAGTATGGGTGCGGTACTTCTCGCCGGAGGAGCGAAAGGCAAGAGATTTGCACTCTCGAACTCCCGGGTGATGATCCATCAGGTCAGCGGAGGCACGCAAGGCCAGCTCGCGGACATGAAGATCGCCATCCAGGAAGCGGAACGGTACATGACGACGTTGACCAAGATCCTCGCCGAGGCTTCGGACAAGGACGAGGCGACAGTGAGCAAGGACATGGATCGAGACCGCTGGATGTCGGCCGAGGAGTCGGTCGCCTATGGGCTCGTGGACAAGGTCCTCGAACCGGGCGCCAGGTAGGGCCGAGCGAGAGCTAGAACTATGGCAAAAATGGACGAAAGCAGGGATCGGTGCTGTCTGTGCGGCAGGGCCAAGGATCAAGTCCCGAAGCTGATCTCAGGTTTGAGCGGAGCCGTGTGCGCCGACTGCGTAGAGCTCTGCACGGGAATTCTTCAAGGCGACGGGGAGCGCGTACCGCGCGCCGAGCCCCAGAAGCCGTCTGGTTCGGGCTCGTCCTCCAAGACCCCTGCGCCGCCCAAGGAGGCAAAGGTCGCGCGGCCCAAGGAGATCGTCGCGTTCCTGGACGACTACGTCATCGGCCAGGCCCGCACCAAGCGCTCGCTGAGCGTCGCCGTCTACAACCACTATAAGCGGATCCAGGAGACTGGCAACCAGGACGTTGAGTTGCAAAAGTCAAACATCCTCATGGTCGGTCCGACGGGCTCGGGCAAGACCCTGCTTGCCCAGACGCTGGCGCGTATGCTCCAGGTTCCGTTCACCGTCGCCGACGCGACCGCCCTCACCGAGGCCGGCTATGTCGGTGAAGACGTCGAGAACATCCTGCTGAAGCTCTTCCAGGCCGCCGAGCAGATGGATCCTCGCAACGCGAAGGCCCTGTGCGAGCGCGGGATCATCTATGTGGACGAGATCGACAAGATCAGCCGCAAGAGCGATAACCCATCGATCACGCGCGATGTAAGCGGGGAAGGGGTGCAGCAAGCGCTACTCAAGATTATCGAGGGCACGGTCGCCAACGTTCCGCCGCAAGGCGGGCGCAAGCACCCGCAGCAGGAGTACCTCCAGATCGACACCAAGAACATCCTCTTCATCTGCGGAGGCGCGTTTGACGGGCTAGAGGAGATCATCATGCGGCGTCAGCGGGAGAACGTGATGGGCTTCCGATCCGACCCGCAGGGCAAAACCGAGCGGAACAAAGAGATCCTGTCCCACGTCGAGCCGGAAGACCTTCGCAAGTACGGCCTGATTCCAGAGTTCATTGGCCGATTGCCGGTCCTGACCGCGTTGGACGAGTTGGACGTGGATGCCCTTGTACAGATCCTTACCGAGCCCAAGAATGCGGTGATGAAGCAGTACAAGCGGTTCTTCGAACTGGACGGAGTCGAACTGGAGTGCGACCCCGAGGTGCTTCAAGAGATCGCCGAGGAGGCGATCAAGCGAAAGACCGGCGCCCGAGCCTTGCGCTCGATCTTGGAGAGCTCGATGCTGGAAGTCATGTACGAGGTTCCGAGCAACGAGAAGATCAAGAAGGTCGTGTTGCCCAAGGGCCTCGTGACCGAAGGCCGCGAGCCGATCCTGTTGACCGAGGGCGAGAAGCGGGCCGCAAGCTAGACCGAATTCGACGACGGGCCCCTGGTGAACCGGGGGCCCGTCGTGCCTTTTTGCGCGGGCCGGGTCGACCCTAGAGAGCTTTCCTAGGCCGCGCGTAGTTCGTAGACTTCCGTGCCACCGAGAACGGGCTCAAGGCGGCGCTCAACCTGCTGGAAGAGCTCTTCCTCGTCGTTCAAGATGCAGCGGAGCCGAGTGGCACCGGCGAAGATCGCCATGGTGCGAGCGTCTTCGAGCGTGGACGAGACGGCGCCGGACTGGCGCGCTCGACCCGCGTCCAAGATGAACGCAAACTCCGAGTGGGCAGCCTCCCGAAGGAGGGCTCTGAGGTCGTCGAGGAAGGCGTCCGCTTCCCCTTCCGTTACAATGCCGGCCAGATTGGCCTCCAGAAGCCTGGATTCGTGATCCCAGTTAAGGATGTACATTCTATGGTCTCCCCTAATTCGGCACCACCGCACAAGGCGAGGTGCCACGGTCTTTCTGTTCCGCGACCTCCCGACCTGATTTCCCCGATGATGTGACAGGGTCAGCACAAACCTCGCGGTGATACCGGGCTGCCCGGTCGCCTTGGCCAAGCGGGATAGACTCAGCCCGATGTCCTACCGAATCGAGAACGACTCCCTGGGCGAGGTCCAGGTGCCTGCCGAAGCCCTTTGGGGGAGCCAGGCCGAGCGGAGCCGCAAGCTCTTTGCCCTGAGCGGCCTTACCGAGCACCCTCGAATGATCGAGGCCTATGTGATGCTCAAGAAGGCATGTGCGCAGGTCAACGGCGAGCTTGGCCTTCTCGACGCTGAGCTCGCGCAGGCGATCTCGGACTCCGCGGACGAAGTGCTCGCCGGAAAGCACCGAGACCAGTTCCCGGTGGACGTCTTCCACATGGGCGCCGGCACCTCGTTCAATATGAACGTGAACGAGGTTCTCGCGAACTTGGCCGAAGAGCGGCTCAGCGGCAAGCGAGGGTCGTACGAGAGAGTCAGTCCGAACGACCACGTGAACTACGGCCAGTCCACGAACGATACGTTCCCGACCGCCATGCGCGTGATGTCCCGGATGATGCTCGGCGAGCTGACCCCAGAGGTAGACCGCCTGGGCGACGCCCTGGCAGCCAAGGGCAAGGAGTTCGACGGTGTGCTGAAGAGTGGCCGCACCCACCTGCAGGACGCTGTCCCGATTCGGCTGGGCCAGGAGTTCACCGCCTACTCCGTCGCAGTCCGGCGTTCGCGTCGCTGGCTCGACCATGCCGCCGGGGAGCTTGAAGAGCTGGGCATCGGCGGCTCGGCGGCGGGGACCGGCCTGAACACCCATCCGGAGTACCGGGCCCGGGTGGTTGCGAAGCTGGCTGATTGGACGGGGTTGCCGTTCCGGCCCGCGGAGGACATGCGCGAGGCGATGCAGTCACAACTCTGCATGGCCGCCCTGGCTGCCGGCCTCCGAATCTTCTGCAACGAGCTGACCCGCATTACGAACGACTTCCGCCTGCTCTGCTCGGGGCCGCTCACGGGCATTGCCGAGATCACCCTTCCCGCGGTGCAGCCAGGATCTTCGATCATGCCGGGCAAGGTGAACCCGAGCATGGCGGAGAACATGAACATCGTGCTGTACCAAGTGTTGGGCCAGTGCACGACGCTGGACGACTGCGTCCGGGCGGGCCAGCTCGAACTGAACGTGATGATGCCGGGGATGGCGTTTTCTGCCCAGTTCTCGCTGATGGTGCTGAAGAACGCGTTGGCGACCTATACCGACAACTGCGTGGCCGGGATCACGGCGAACGAGGAGCGCTGCCGGCTCTATGCCGAGACCTCCCCGTCGTTGGCTACGGCGCTCAATGTCTACATCGGGTACCAGCAGGCTGCGGCAGTGGTGAAACAGTCGCTGAAGGAAGGAAAGCCGATCCCGGAGGTCGTGCGCGAGCTCGGGCTTTTGGACGAGGAGACCTTGTCCACAGTTCTGGATCCCTCGAAGCTGACCGAGCCCGGGATCCCAGGCAAGTAGCTACCTGCCGCCCATTCCGCTCAGCGTCACTCCCTCGATGAAGTAGCGCTGGGCAAAGACGAAGACGAGCACGACCGGCAGCATGGAGAGGCTCGCAAAGGCCATGAGGAGGCCGGGCTCTCCGGCGCGCTCTCCGTTGAACAGTTGCAGCGCGTAAGCGATTGGCAAGTGCTCGGGCGAGTTGATGTAGATGAGCGGGCCCATGAAGTTGTTCCAAGCACCGATGAAGGTCCAGACAGCGATCACCGCCAACGCGGGCTTTACCTGCGGCACCATCACGCGCCAAAACGCCTTGAGATAGTCGCATCCGTCAATCTTCGCCGCGTCTTCAAGCTCGAGCGGCACTTGGCGGAAGAACTGCCGGAGCAGGAAGACGTTGAATGCGCTCGCGAAGAGTGCTGGCACCCACAGCGGTTGGAGGGTATCGATCCAACCCATCTGACGAAAGATCAAGAACTGGGGAAGCAGGGTGACCGCGCTGGGCAGCATCATCGTCGCCAACAGCACCGCAAACAGAACATTACGGCCAGGGAAGCGCAAGCGGGCGAAGGCATAAGCGACGAGCGAGCAGGACAGGAGGGTTCCGAGGACGTTGAGGACGACGAGGACCACCGAGTTACGGAGGTAGGTGAGGCCCCGGTTGGCCTCGGGAGGCAGATAGTCGAGGGCCTCTGGATAGTTCTGCCACCGTAGGCCGACCTCACGGACGGGCCGAACCTCGTTCGGGGGTAACTCTCTCCGCTGCCCGGCGAGGGCGGGCGGGGAATCAAACTCGATCACTCGGGCGCCGTTCTCCATCTCTTGTACAACCTTGCCTTGGCCTTCTTGGCCGTCCACGATCGCGGTCACGATCGGTGCCTTGCGAGGGATCTGTGTAACTTCACTAGGCTCAACTTCAAAAGTAAATCCGGCAAGGCCCAGGGGACGTTCGACCGCCATTTGCCACCTGCCGTCGGGTAGGACGAACGCGCGGTTTGCTTCCACGGCCGCACCCTGGTACTTGCCCCGGTACAGGGGGTTTTCTTGGCTGAGGTAGGGAACAGTCTGGGTGACCTTGGGTACCCAAACGATGCCGTGGGGCGAGGCCATGTCCACATCTTCTTTGAAACTGGTCACAAGCAACCAGGCGAACGGGACGGAGAACACCGCACTTCCCAGAATCAGGACGATATGTGTAAGGAAACTGCCAAAAAGATTTTGTAATCGAGAGTTCCTTGCTCCCTGTCGAATAATCGCCCACCCAGCCCAGCCTGCGGTTGCGAGCAGAACGATCGCCCCCCATCCCAAAGGCAGGCTCCCCTTCAGCCACGAGACCGGCGAAGGGTCGAACCGCCGAAGCCACAGACAAGCCCCGGCCACCAGCGCCCAGAGTGCCGCACCGCGCATTCCTCGGGCACGGTTGGCCGGAAGGTCGAGCATTGCGCGGGCGAATTGGACGGCCGCGATCGCGCCAAAGAGCCAGGCTGCCCACAAGATCGGTGAGGCGACGGGCCAGACGACCGGCACCTGGATCATCGGTCAGCCTCGTAGTGGACCCACGTCCGAGAAACCCAGAACTGAACTCCGGTCAGAATCAGCACCACTGCGAAAACGAGCCATGCCAGCGCTGAGGCGAAGCCCATCTTGAAGTAGCTAAAGCCGTTGACGAACAGGTGTGCCACCGGGGTCAGGAGCGAGTCGGACGGCCCGATCGTCCCACTGTTGCCCTTGAGGACGTAGACCCGGTCGAACTCCTGAATGGCGGCGATCAGTCCTGTCACCACGTTGAAAAAGACCAGCGGCGAGATCGAGGGAAGCGTCACGCTCCAGAAGGATCGCCAAGGTGTGGCGCCGTCCAGGTCGGCGGCTTCATAGAGGCTCCGTGGCACGCCTTTGAGCCCGGCAAGCCACAGGATCATCCCTCCCCCGGCTCCCCAGAGTCCCATGAGCACGATGGACGGCTTGGCCCAGTCCGCGACACTCAGCCATCCCGGCAGCGAGGCTCCCAGCCACGGTTGTAGCGTATTGGCCCATAGGGCATTGACCAGCCCCTTGCTGGGGTCTGAGACGAGGATCCAGCCCCAAAGGACCGCCGTGGCCACCGCGGGGACGATCGCGGGCAGGTAGAAGAACGTTCGGTACGCGCGAACACCCATGATCTCTCGATTCAGGAGCAGCGCGATCGTTAGGCCCGAGACGATCCCGAGGGGCACACCGATCCCCGCCAGGTAGAAGACGTTCCCGAAAGCCTTGAAAACGTTGTCCCTCTCCGTCGTGGCCAAAGCGTGGTAGTTTTCCAGTCCCATCCAGCGTGGCTCGTTCAGGACGTTGTACTGGGTGAAGCTGAAGGCGAGCGAGGCCATCATCGGGCCGAGCAGGAATACGAGGAAACCGATGAGCCAGGGGCTGATGAGCAGGTAACCCCAGAGGGCCTCGTGGCGACCGAGGCGACCTAGCGGCTGACGCCGGAGGTAGAGCCAAAACGCACCGAAACCAACGAGGAACAGGGCGACGCTCGCGGCGATCGGAGCGCGAAAGTCGGTCTTGGGCCGCTCGAAATACCGGAAGTGCTCGTCTAGTTCTCGCTGAACCACGGCCTGACCGGCGAGGAGGGCTTCTTTCGGCGTGGCCTCGCCCCGACAAGCCTTCTCAATCGCCTTAACGTGCTCGTCCCACAGGACTTGGGCGACCACGGTGGCTGGCCTGATGCGACCGTACTGTGCCATCTCGACGTGCATCCTTTGCGCGGCGGCTAGGTGCGGGTTGGCTGGGGTGAACTCTCGCACCAGCTCTTCGTTGGCACGTATGTGGGCCTGGTTCCGGGGAACGTACTCTCGGCCTCGGAGCCGCTCAAAGTCGCGCTGCGCCCGGTGCTCGATCAGCCTGCCTTCCAGGCTCGTCGCAAACCGGATAAAGCGCCATGCGCCTTCTGGGTTCTTTGCCCCCTTGGGCACGGCATAGCTAAACCCGCCGATCCAAGTGGCATACGGTGGCAGCCCGGCGAACTGTCCCGCACCGGCCAGCCGCTCCTCGGGCGAAGGGGGTGGGGCTACACCAAAGTCCAGGTTGGGTGCGTATCGGCCCATCGGGTTGAGCACCCAATCGCCGTCAATCTTCATGGCGACCTTTCCGATGTAGAACGCGTCGTTCTCCTGCCCTTGGAAGCCGCTTTGGAACTTCTGCGCCGCGTTGTATCCGCCCAGCAGCTTGTAGCCGTCCACCATGAACTGGAGCGCCCGCTCGGCACCGGGCGTGTAGAGGGTGCACGTCTTGCCATCGGCGGACATGAAGTCCGCCTCCATTTGGAAGGCATACAGATAGAGCCAAGAGTTGCCCCAGTTCGGGATGAAACCAGCGACCTTGATCTCTCCGTTCGCGTCAAACTCGGTCAGGACTTTGCTGTACGCGAGGAGCTCGCTCCAGGATCGGGGAGCACGCTCAGGGTCGAGACCGGCTGCGCGGAGTTGCTCGGCCTTGGCACGGAAAATCGCACGGTTGTAGAAAAGGATGCGGTCGTCCGCACCGTAGGGAATCCCAAAGACTCTGCCGTCGTAGACCGCCTCGGACCATGCGGCCGGGTAGTAGTCCTCGGGCTTGACCGCGTCCGGGCCGTTCTCTCGTGCGAGGAACTCGTCGAGCGGGAGAAACGCGCCACGGCTGGCCCAGTCGCTGAGGGTGAACCGATCTTGAAAGATGACGTCGGGCGGGACGTTCCCAACGATGCTGGTCATGAGCTTTTGCGGGCTCATCTCGCCCGCGCCCATGCTCATCGTGCGGACGCGAAGGTCGGGATTGCGACGTTCGAACTCCCGCACGAGGGCCTCGGTGCCCTTAGCGTCCGGGCCCGGCCTGACGCCCCAGACGCTAACGGTCCCCTGGGCCCAGGCGCAACTGGCGACGAGTGCAAGAGCCGTCGCCACGGTCTGACGGACCCAATGGCTCATTGGTCGCACCTATGCAATGGGTGGCGCTTCAACAGATGCAGTCTAGCCCTGTGCCCAGCCGGCGTGCACTTTCGTCGCCCGAGGGCACGCCGGTACCATGCCTATTCGCCTCCGTACTGTTCCCGCGCGAGCTCCTCGGGGTTCTTCGCGGGTTTGCCGGCGCCCACGGGAGTAGCCTCGAAGTTGGACTCGTAGCGAGACTTGACGATTTCGGCGTGCTCCTGTTCAATCTTTTGCCGTTCCGGGGACATGCCTCCGGATTGGCCCGAGAGCAAGAACACGCCTGCGAGCACGATCACTCCGACCGCGACTGCGCCGAAGATCGCCCAGCGAGGGACTTCTTGTCGCATCAGGAACCTTCTGGCAGCTTGCAGTCGGCAGTGCCGGCTTGGAAGAGCGAGTCCATGCAAGCGATGCCCTTGTCCCAGAACGGAACCCCGTTTCCGGTCACCCAAGCGCCGGCCTTCTCTTCGTATCCGTTGAAGATAGTGCCGTAGAGCATGCCGTCACCTGCGAACCCGTTCACCGTTTGGAACTTCACGTGGCCGTCGGCAAACGCCCACACCGAGCCGCCCGAGTAAACATTTGACACGTTGCCGTAGGGTGCGCGCGGATCTCCCGGAGGGAAGTCGTCTCGCCTCGTGTTCTCGATATAGACGCCGAAGAACCAGTCTCCGCTCGTCCAGGGGTTTCCTGTGAGCAGTGGCATTCGCTGCACACCTATCGAGACCGTGCTCGCCGGTGCCGGGATCGAGGAAGTGCTGAGTGCTTCCTTCCACGCCGGGGCGAACTTGCCCTTGTAGCCGTTTCGCCACTGCCAACCGGTGTGCACGTTGCCGAACGGGGTTGCGGACTTTGGCTTGGCGTCTTCGGTCGAAACGATGATCTGATCGTTCTTGGTGTACGGCTGGATCAGGATCTCCTAAGTCATGTTCTCGTAGCGATCTCCGCCAGCCCTGCCCCACTCCATTCCCCGTCGGTTGTTCGGGTCTTGGCCGCCGGTCATGCCGATCTCGTCGCCATAGTAGATGCTCGGGGCACCCGGCCAGGCGAACTGCAGCATTGCCGCGAAGCGAGCCCGGCTCTCGTCGCCGCCGCACTCGTGCAGGAGACGCGGGGTGTCATGGGGGCCCAGCAGGTTCAGCATATTGCGGGAGACCTGGGGCGGGTGGGCGTTCCAAACGCCCATGAGACGCTCCATGAAAGCACTCGGAGGTAGCGTCCGCCGGGCGACCAAACCGAGCACGGCCTCCCGGAACCGGTAGTTCATCACGGAGTCGAACTGGTCGCCTCCGAGCCATGGGGTGCCGTCTCCCCATATCTCACCTACGATCCAACGGTCTTGCGAGTGCAACTTGACCCGCGTTCGAAACTTTTTCCAGAACTCGTGCGGCACTTCGTTGGCCACGTCGAGCCGCCAGCCGTCTATCGCTGCTTCCTTCTCCCAGAAGTCCACCACCTCGAGGATCGCGTCCTCCACGTCCGAGTTATCGAAGTTCAGTTCAGGCATGGATTTGAAACCGAACCAGGCGCGGTAGGGCGGCGCGTCGCGAACGGTCACCGAGAAGGAGGAGACCTCGTACCAATCGAGGTAGCTGCTCTCCTTCTGCCGAGCGAGAATGTCTGCGAACGGCGGAAAGTCAACGGCCGTGTGGTTGAAGACACCGTCGAGAACGACCCGGATCTTGTTGTAACGGAATGTCCGGACCAGTTCGCGGAACTGGGCGTTCGTGCCGAGTCGAGGATCACTCCGCTGGTAGTCCGTCGTTTCGTAGCGGTGGTTGCTCGGGCCCTGGAAGACCGGGTTGAGATAGACGCCGCTGATACCAAGGCTCGCCAGATAATCCTGCCGCCGGGATACGCCCGCAAAGTCGCCGCCGAACCAATTGAACCAGGTGGGGTCGGCGTCCCAGCCAACGGTTCCTTCCGGGTCGTTCCGCTTGTCCCCGTTGTCAAAGCGATCGGGAAAGATCTGGTAGAAGACAGTGTCCTGCACCCAGTCCGGGGTGCGAGGGAACCGGTCGGGCGACCAGTGGGCCGCGAACGGTCTGGCTACATTGGCGCCGGCGACGAGCCCGCCGGTTCCGAGGCTCTAGGTCTTACCGGCCACAATCCGGAAGAAGTAGCTGTTCTTGGCGCCCTCCTTCACCGGTAGGGTGATGGAGTACCACTCGGTGAAGTCGTCGGCACCGGCGCGTGACATCGGGACGGACTTTCCATCCAGGACCAGCGAGACGGACCGGACGTCCCCGGACCTCGCTTCCAGCTTGAGCGTCGCTTCGCCGCTGTCCCAGTTGGCATAGCGGGTCGTGAACTCGTGCCGGACTGCGGAGACCGTGGTCTTGCCGTCGCCGCGAGAAGCTGGGGTCTCGTAACCCGGCGGCTTGGCGGGGAAAACGGAGTTTGTATTACCATTGCCGTCGTCTTCTTGGCGGACCGCGCTGGGGTCGGTAACCCAAGTGGTGCCGTCGAGAACGAACTTGTACCAATGTTTGCCTGCGGGGAGCTCGATGGATCGGCTCCATATGTCCGTTCCCGGACGCTTGGTCAAAGGGGTCTTTGTCGTGCTCCAGTTGTTGAAGCTTCCCGCCAGGTTGACTATCTTGGCAGTGTCCGACCGGTACGTGAAGGCCACCTCGACCGATGCGGCCTGGATAGCGATTGCGGCGATCCAGCAAACTGCAGTCAAGCCTGGCCCTCCCTGCGGGACGAACCACGGACGACAAGGTGGGCGGGCACAAGCGTCCGACCCGGCTCCGGTGCGGCGCGCAGCCGGGCCGCGGGCACAAGTGTGCCGATCGCCGACCGAATCAGCTCGGGCATGTTGAGGCTGACCGAAGTCAAGCCGCCCTCGAGCACGCAGCAGATCGGCGTGTCGTTGAAGCTGACGAGGCCTAGGTCGTGCGGGATTCTCAGCCCGAGCATGCGCGCGGCGCTCACGACCCCGAGGGCGAGGAAGTCGTCTAGGACAACGATCCCGTCCACCGCGTCCCCGACTGAGAGCGCGCGGAGCGAGACCTCGTAAGCTGCCTCGGGCCCGAAGTCGGAGTGCCAGACGAGCGCCTCCTGCCCGTGCTGCTGCACGGCGCGCAAGTAGCCCTCGATCCGGTCGTCGCTTACGGTGATCCCACGCCTGCCCGCGAGCATCGCGATGTTCTTGAACCCGTTCTCCGCTAGGTGCGATGTGGCAAGGAATCCGGCTTCAACGTTGTCGTTATCGACGCTTGCGACTTCCATCCCCATCGGGTTGCCGATGAGGACGAACGGGAAGTGGTCTTCATGGAGGTTGCGAAGCCGCACGTCTTCCGTCTCGGACTCGACGAGGAGCAGCCCGTCTACGACACGGCTGCGAAGTAGCTCGTCGTACACCGACCACTGCGGCTCGTTCGGTGGGATGGTCTGGAGTGCGAGCCGGTACCCCGTGTCGGCGAGGTTGTCGAGGATCTCGGAGATCAGGCTCGTGTAGAACGGGTCGCCGCTCAGCCCTCCCAGGGGACGCCGGATCGCCATCCCGATCATGCCGCTGGTCCGGTTTCTGAGGGATCGAGCTCGCGCGTCGGGTCGGTACTTGGCCTCCTCGACGGCCCGCTCGACCTTGGCGCGGATTTCAGGAACGACTCTCTCGTCGCCGCTGAGCACGCGCGAGACGGTTGCCTGGCTCACCTTCGCCAGTCGTGCGATGTCTTCTTGGGTCGGCCTCACTCTTGGTGCACCCTCCTCTGCGCGTTCCGCGTCCCGTACGTAGGGAATACGTATTCACAGTATACACACACTACGCCGAATGGGGCATGAAATGTTCTACAGGACTGTCTGAAGGGGCACTGCTGACCCGGTCAGGCGCAACGAGGTGTCTCGCTGGTGGCCGCTCGAGGTCACGTCGCGCGGCAACCAAACCTGGCAGTGCACCGGCCCGTAGCCGTCCTCAGTCTGCTTCGTCTCGACATGGACCAGCTTGCCGTCGCCTTTTGCCCGCACAAGCACTCGGCTCTGCCCGCCGGTCTGGTAATCCAGACTGAGGCCGTCGTCCACCACGTACTCATATTCGCTCTCGCCCTTCCATCCCTGCGGCACGGCCACTAGGAACGCAACTTCGCTGAGGTTGCCACAGCGGCTCTTGGGCTGGTCGGCTACGAGGGGGAGAACCGCACCTTGCCGCAGATAGGCTGGAGTCGTTGCCAGCGACGTCCGGACGGCGTGCGAGCCTGGCTCCCGCCAGTAGCCGGTCCGCAAGCAGTACCACGGGTCGTTCCCGGGCAGAACGAGCCGCCGCGAAGCCTTGCCCAGACCCAGCACCGGTGCTTGGAGCAACGATGGACCGACCATGAATTGGTCTGAGACCTCGGCAAACTCCTCCCCATCAAACTCGTAACACAGGGGTCGCATGACGGGATCGCCAGTCTGCGCTTGTTGCACAAAGAGGTTGTACAAATACGGCAACATCCTATATCGGAGCCGCACATAGTGCGCTAGAAGCTTACGGATCTCGACGGGGTATGCCCAAGGCTCCTCGTGCCGACTGTCCGCGGTCGTATGGTTCCGGAAGAACGGGAATAGGAACCCGACTTGGAACCATCGCACCATCAGTTCGTCCTCCGCGTCTCCGCCAAACCCGCCGATGTCTGGACCGCAGAAGGGCAACCCACTGAGAGACATACCCAGCAAAGTCGGGATAGCCGACTGGAGGTAGTTCTCGTTCGAGACGTTGTCGCCGGTCCATATTGCGGAGTAGCGCGAGCTACCCGTGCACCCGCTGCGCGAAAGCAGGAACGGGCGTTCTTCGGGCCGTGCCCGGCGCATTCCTTCTACGGTCGCCATCTGCATACCGAGCGAGTACTGGTTCCGGTGCAGCGCATGGGGCTCGGTGCCGTCCTGGAAGAGCATTCCGTCGGGCTCTACCGGCCCGGTGGAAGGATCGTTCATATCCACCCAGAAGGCCCCGAAGCCTTGGCCCATGAGGTCTGCCACATGGCCAGACCACCAGCTCCTGACGTTGCCCTTCGTGAAGTCGGGGAAGACGGTCTCTCCCGGCCAGACGAGACCGACGAACGGCTTTCCGACGTGGTTTAGACAGAACATGCCTTCCGCCAGTCCCTCTTCGTAGAGATCCAGCCCGGGCTCCTTTTTTACACCAGGATCCAGGATCGGGACGATCCGTCTGCCGTTTCTTGCCAAGCTAGCGGCCACCTGGGCGACGCCGTGAGGAAACTGGTCGTCGTCCACCGTGAAAATACGGAACCCGCGCATGTAGTCAAGATCGAGCCAAAGCCCGTCGCACGGGATCGAGAACCGGTCTAGGTTGTGGTCCAATGCGGTCAGGTCCGCCTCGCCACCGTAGCCCCACCTCGACTGGTGGTATCCCAACGACCAAAGCGGGGGCACGGGAACCGTTCCGACCAACCGTTGGAGCTTCCGAGTCAAGCCTGCGAGGGTGCCGTCGGTGACTACCCACAGGTTTGGCTCGCCGAGCTTTGCACCGATCGTGAGGTGTCGGGAGGTACGTTGCCATTCGACGAAGACCCGCGTCTCTTCCCGGCCTGGTGTTTCAATGAACACCGGGCCCGGGTTGTGCATGAGGAGCCCTACCCAGCGGTCACCTAGGTTGCACGCCACGTAGGGCACCGAGCAGTACGGCGGGTCGCTGGGGTGCTCGCTCCATTGAGCCCAGTGGAAGTCGCTCCATACGTCGGTGTTCCAGAACCACGTCCTGATCCCTGAGAGCTCGATACGGCCAAAGAGCTTTTCGCCCATCCCGTAGAACCGAGCGGCTTCCGGCATTTCGAATTGGAAGACGCTGGCCTCGCCATCGATCCCGAACCCCTGGCCGGTTCTTGTTCGCAGCGCCTCGTTCCCGGCGTCGTCACGAAAGACGAGGTCGAATACGCCTTCGACACAGACCGACTCAACGGTCGGAGGGGATGGCATCGCGATCTCAGCCAGGTGTGGCTCTTCTGTCCAAAGCTCCGGCGCCACGACACGTACGTTGGAGATTCCTCCGGCGTAGGAACGAAGCTCGACCCGAAGCCTTCGCCCTGCGGCGAGTACCGATCCGGTCGCTTCGTCGAACGACTCGACGAAGGCAAAGTTTGCAGGGTGCGGATACTTCGTGAACTGCATTGCGAGGAGATGATTGTGCTAGGCTGACTATTTGGGAACGGCCGTCAGGCCCTGAGCGACCCAACCCTTTTGGCCGCGGTTGCGAGGTCCTCTTCGCTCGTCAAGATGTCGGGGCAGAACCGTATAAATGCACCTCGGCTGTCCGTGACCACCCCCGTGTCAAGTAGCGACCGGCTGTTGAGGGTGTCGTCATGCCGGACTAGCACAAAGGCGCCGTAGTCCTCCGGCCGCGACGGGATGAGGGGCTCGATGCCTTGAGATTCCAGCGCCCTCCTCCATTGGTCGAGGATTTTCAGGCTGTGGGCCCGCAGGGACGGGACACCCATCTCTAGTGTCAACTCGAGGCCAGGAAGTGCCTGGAACGGCGTGAGCACCGGCGGGGTGGACTCGAGCCACGAGTCGCCGCCGGGGGCCTCCCGCTGGTCGTCCCCTCGGGCAAAGCCCATGACGTCCGCTCGAGCGAACCAGCCCGTGTCGAGCGTAAGCCGTCCGCTTGCTAGCACTTCCTGGCCCACGGCGAGCCAGCAGGCACCAGCCCCGCCTCGGAGGTACTTGTACGAGCCACCAATGGCAAAGTCGATGTTCCAATCGTCGAACCGTAGAGGTAGTACACCAGCCGAATGGTACATATCAATGAGCACCAAAGCACCGCGCGAGTGGGCATGGGCAACGGTCTCCTCGAGGCCCGGCACTACTTGGCCGGTCATGAAGTAGACGTGGGAAAGGACGACGAAGTCGGTACCCGGAACGATCCTCTCGCAGATCGCCTCTTGCTCCAGGAGCGGAACCTGCCCGTCCGTGGTCGTCGGTGCGACCCAATCCACCGTGGCCGCCCCCATGTCCCGATACCGCCGAAGGACGAAGTCAATGCTGTCGAACTCCTCGGTGGTGGTCACTACACGGACGGGTCCTCCCTTCCTGACCGAGTTCAGTACTGCGCGGAGGCCCTGACCCGCTGACGTCTTTGGCACAACCGCGCGCTCGTCAGCCCGGCCGATCAACTCCGCGGTCAAACTTCGGAAGCGGTCAGACTCCTTCACCCAAGCGTCCCATGCCGACTCTGGATCGAGCCACGCTTCCAATCCTCGGACTACTCTGTCTGCTACCGCGTCCGGCATCCGCCCGAGAGAGTGGTTGGCCAGGTACACCTCGCCACGTGCCCGCTCGGCCGCGAGGGCTCGCGAAAACCGGGGCCGCACCTCGGTCGCCAGGAACTCTTCGCCGAGGGACTTCGCGCCGCGTGCGCCCATCAGCCGAGAACCGTTCGAACGTCCCACAGTTCGGGGAAGAGCCGCTGGTCAACGGCACGCCGCAAGAAGGGCACGCCGCTGCTGCCTCCGGTACCGGACTTCCAGCCGATCACCCTCTCGACCGTCTTCATGTGCCGAAACCGCCAGAGAAGGAACTGCTCCTCAACGTCCACGAGCTTCTCCGCCATCTCGTACGCGTCCCATGCTTTGTGCGGATGTGTATAGATCTCGGCGAAAACCTTAACGACATCCTCATTGCTTTCTCGCGGCTCAGAGAAGTCTCGAATTGCCACATCCTGGGGAATGGCGTGACCTCGACGACGAAGGTGGAGAAGGAACTCGTCATAGATCGAGGGGGCTTCGAGTGCCGCCCGTACCTGCTCCTGAATCGCGGGACGGTGCTTGAACACCGCCACCGCGTCCCGATCCTTGTTACCGAGCAAAAACTCGACGAGCCGGTACTGGTAGGACTGAAATCCGCTCGCGTTCCCCAGGACGTCGCGGAACTCGAGGTACTCCGTGGGGGTCAGAGTTTGAAGGACGCTCCACTGCTCAAAGAGCATCCTTTGAACGTGCTTGACCCGTGCGAGAATCTTGAAGCAGGGATCGAGGCGGTCGCCTTGGATCCACCGGATCGCCGCGCGGAGCTCGTGCACGACCAAGGACATCCAAAGTTCGCTCGTCTGGTGCTGGATGATGAAGAGTTGCTCGTCGTGGTGGGGCGGGTCGGAAAGCGGGTGCTGGCAGTCGAACAGCCGGTCGAGGAAGAGGTATCCAGCGTAGTCCATCCTCCCTTCGAATCCGGTCACGATGCTCTCTTCGAACGGGCGTTGGGGCACGGACTGATCTTACCGGGCCAGGTTCCTCGCCTCGTCCGGGCGGCGGGGTACGCTCGCAGAGCGGTCTGCCGGATCGTCTAATGGTAGGACAGCGGTTTTTGGTGCCGCACGTCTAGGTTCGAATCCTAGTCCGGCAGCCAGATTCCCGCCTCTCAGACGATCCTGGCAATCTTGCCGGATTGACCTCCTAGACCTGGCAGCGAAGATGCGAAGGTCGCTACAGTAGAGCCAGGCGCGATCCCTCTTGCGCTGTGCCAGCCACCATGAAACGCCTTCTCCTGCCCCTTGCCCTCGCCGCTTCCGCCCTTGCACCCGCCCAACCGCTGAGCCTGGCTCCCGTCGTGTCCGGTTTCGACCGCCCGGTCGAGATCATTCAGGATCCACTTCGGTCAAACGTCCAGTTCGTCCTCAACCAGTCTGGCGCGGTCAGGGTCGTGCAGGACGGAGTGCTGCTGCCCACCCCGATGGTCACCCTCCCGGTCTTGCTCGGCAGTGAACGCGGCCTCCTAGGCATGGCTTTCGCCCCCGACCATGAGACGTCGGGCCACATCTATTTCAACTTCACGATCAGTGGCGTATACATGCAACTGGCGCGGTACACGCGTGTCGGGGACGCATTGACCGTTGATCCGGCGACCCGGTTCAACATCTTCCGCTCGCTTCGGCCATTCGCGAACCACAACGCCGGTTGCATCCGATTTGGCCCGGACGGCTACCTCTATCTTCCCACCGGCGACGGCGGCAGCAGCGGCGACCCCGGGAATCGAGCCCAGACCCCGACCCAGATCCTGGGCAAGATGCTCAGGTTGGATCCTTCGGGCGACGACTTCCCGAGCGATCCTGAGGCGAACTACCGCATTCCGTCCAGCAACCCCTTCCGTCCGGCGAACAACCCGCCGATCGCGGCCCTCGAAGAGATCTGGGCGTTTGGCCTCCGCAACCCCTGGAAGTTCGCGTTCGACGATCCGACCAAGCTCGGCACTGGCGCGTTGGTGCTGGCTGACGTGGGCCAAAGCACACGCGAGGAAGTGAACTATGAGCCAGCGGGCCAGGGCGGCCGCAACTACGGCTGGAAGCGGTTCGAGGGAACGTTCTTGTTCAGCTCTGGAACGGCCCTCGCCTACAGCCCGCACACGCCGCCGATCCACGAGTACCCGCGGACCCAAGGCCAGTCCGTCACCGGTGGCGGGATTTACCGCGGGCTTCAGCTCGGCCCCGAGTACTTTGGGCGCTACTTCTTGGCTGACTATCTTGCCGGTCGGGCTTGGTCGTTGAGCCTTCTGATTGACCCGATCACGGGCGAGGCCGGGGTCACGAACGTCACCGACCACACGACCGACTTCGGTGGAATCGGCTTCGCCAACGTTTCCTCGTTCGGCGTGGACGGAGACGGTGAACTGTTCCTGATTGATTACAGCGGAACCGTGAACCGGATCGTTCGGAACGAGACGACTTGGTTGACCGCCGCTCGGGCAGTCCAGGGGCCGTACCTTGGTGGCCAAGTCCGTTCGCTGATCCTTTCGGACGGCAAGACCTTCGACGTTCAAGCGTTACGGCTCGCCTCGACCTCACCCTTGCGCGCGGGCGTGGACTTCGACGCGAGAACGAACCGCTCGACCCGTACCCTGGTCGGCGTATCGGTGAGCGGCAAGGTGAACCAATCGCTGAGCGTTCCCGTGGCTCTTGAGTGCAAGAACTGGAACACCGGGCTCTTCGAGCAGGTCGCTACCGGAAACTGGGGATCTATGCTCAACTCGCTCTCTGCTTCCGGCCTAGACGGGACGAAGTACGTGGACGGCGGCGGCAACGTGCAGTGTCGAGTCGCCATCTCCTACAACGGGATCTTGTTGGCATCCTCGCTTCAATTGAAGGTCGAGGCGGCTGCTGTGACCGTGGACTGAGCCCATCGGAGCTGCTCTGGCATCGGCGGGTAGCCTATCGGCGCCGATGCCAGAGGAAGACGCGACGCTGATCGCCGAGCAGCCATGGTTCATCCCCGGGCTGCTCGGCCTGGGCGTGCTTCTCTGGCTTAGTTCGGTGGCCCTCCGGCGGGCCCCGTTCGTCCGAAACACCCCGTTTCTCGTCGGCCTGCTCAAGCCGATAGGCGCGATCGCCCTCTGGATGCCGGCCCTCGTTGCCTTCAACGTGGTGGTGGACGGCTTTGCCCTGGAGCAACGGCTCGATGGCTGGCTACGGAGTGCGGCGCAAGTGCTTGTCATCGCTCTTGTGACCCACTCCGCCGTGCGCGGGATTCGCCACGGTTTCCAAGTAGTCCGAGGCAAGTACGGCAGCATGGAACCGGAGGAGCGGAACCGGGCAGTTATCGTGCGGAGGCTGTTGACCGCTGCGGCGATCATCGCCGGGCTCTTGGTCACCTTGGGAGTGTTCGGGGTGGACGCTGGGCCGCTCTTGGCCGGAGGCGCAATCGGCGGCGTCGTGCTGGGCCTCGCCTTGCAGGAGAGCCTGTCGGCGGTGTTCTCAGGCATCTTGATGACCTGGGATGCGAGCCTGCGAATCGGCGACTTTGTACGGCTGGAGAGCGGCCAGGAGGGATACATCGAGTCCATCGGCTGGCGAAACACGCAGCTCCGGATGCACGATCAGACGCTGCTTGTAGTGCCGAACGGTTCGATGGCGGGGATGATCGTCACAAACCTCAGCCGGCCGAGCCCGGAGACCGCGGTCGGCCTCGACTGCGGCGTCGCCTATGGTTCCGACCTCGCGCTCGTTGAAGCTACCGCGCTCGATGTTGCACGAATGGTGAGCGCAGAGTTTGGAGGAGAGCAAGGACTCAAGGAGCCTACTGTGCGCTGGCGGGCGTTTGGTGACAGCTCGGTGGATTTCCGGGTGCTCGTCCCCATCGCGAGCCAGTCGGAGATTTATCTGGCGCAGAGCACGCTCGTGCGGATGTTGCACGACGCCTTCGCGGAGAAGAAGATCACGATCCCATTTCCTCAGCGGGTGGTCCACATGGCAAGCCCTGTGGAGGAGCGCCCCAAGTACTCGGAGCCGTGAACCACGGCCTGGGGCGGCACGATGCGCGATATCTCGTCGTCCACGAGGATGAATCCAAAGGCGAGCGGGAAGCGACCGGGCGGCTCGCCAGGGGTGTAGGTGCTGCGTCCCCATGCAGCCGCACTCGCATACGCGACAAACTTCGAAAGCTTGCCCTCTTTGTGCCCGACCTCGACAGTCACCATACCCTGGAGACCCCTCGCACCATCCTTGGTGTGCATCGAAAAAATCCCGGTGAACTCGCCTTCGCCGCTCGGCCAAAACTCGCTCATCTCGACCTCGTGTGACTTCCAGTGGTCTGGCTCGCCTCGGACGTTGTCTACGAGCGAGAACCGGCACATCCGGGTCGCTAGGCTCTCAGGAAACTTGTGCAGGGCCAGCGATGCAGATTCCTCGGCCAGGATCCAAAGATGGTCTCGTGCTACGTTTTCGTTCATCGGGTCGCAACCTTCCGGAATCGGTCGGACTCGGGTGAAGGAACGGACCACCGAACCTCCCTCTGGCCACTTGCGCCCGGAGGGGGGCTTGACCAGGGACCGGAGATCGATCGCAGCCCGAGGCTCGACGCTGAACTTTTCCATTGAAGAATCCAGCATTTGGTTGAGCCGTTCAACGCTTCGGTTGTTATTAAAGCCATAAGCGCTACCGTCAGCACCAAAGACGTACTTACCTTGGGCGGTGACGCCTGACTTGATGTCGGGCTTTACCTTCACCGCCGCTGCCAAGAACCAATCCTTCTCCGGTGCGTTCCCCGTCTGGACCTCGTGGGTGTTTGCAACGACTGGGACGAACTGTTGTCTGAGCCTTTTGGAGATATCGGGGTCGCTAAACAGGAACGCACGGTCCCAAAGTCCGTTGTTTCAGGTGCAACCCATAGGGTGCCCGTTCATCACCCAAAAGAAGAGCGGCTTATTGGCTTCTTGTGCTTCGATCCGTGCCGCACGGATATCGGTGCGCCAGCCGATTTCAAGCCAACGCTCCTCGGCTGCGGTCGGCATGACCGACCTCACCCTCTCTTCGAGCGTCTCAGCTCTGAGAAGTGCCGCCCAAAGTCCGATCATGGGCCTATCATACCTCGGGTTCGGCGAACCGAGACTCGATCCTGCGGTCGGGGACGAGCCAAAGGAGGCTGACGAATCCGTAGCTCGCCAGCCCGATCCAAGGCGCCCGCGAGCTGGCTACGATGCCAAACAGGTACACCAGGACCGATGCAATTCCCTTGTAGTCTTTCCCCACCGCCTGGGCAAGCACATGATCCTGGCCGTGCTCTCGAATGATCTGAGTCTGCAGGATCTTGTACGAGATACCGCTCAAGACCAGAACCACTCCATAGAACGATGTACCGACTGGGTCGAACGAGTCGATGCTAAGCCAGTGGGTAGTAAACGGTATTAAGGAAAGCCAGAACAGGAGGTGCATGTTGGCCCAGAGGATGCGGCCGGTCACGCGGTTTACGGTGTGGAGCAAGTGGTGATGGTTATTCCAATAGATCGCTAGCGCGATAAAGCTCATGACGTAGCTGAGCAAAGGCTCTTTCAACGAATCCAATCTGGTGATCGGAGCTGCTGCCGAATTGAGGGCTTGTTCGGGGAACCTCAGTTCGAGCACCATGATCGTGATGAGGATCGCAAGGACGCCGTCGCTGAAGGCTTCGAGCCGGTTGCGCTGCATGGGCCTGCCGATTTTATCCTACGGTCCAGCCTGGTCTACAAAAAGAAGCTCCCCTCGCCCGGAAACGGGGGAGGGGAGCGGTCAGGGGAACGGAACGCCCTAGTGTTCGTGGTGGTGGTGTCCTTCGTCCTCGTCCTGGGGTGCGTCAGCCACAGCGGCCTCCGTCGTCAGGAGCAGGGCCGCGATCGAGGCTGCGTTCTGCAGGCACGTTCGGACAACCTTCTTTGGATCCACGATTCCTGCCTTCATCAGGTCTTCGTACTTGAGCGTCGCAGCATTGAAGCCGAGCTTGCCTTCGCGGACTTTGTCAACGACGACGGATCCCTCCACGCCTGCGTTCTCCGAGATCGTGCGCAACGGAGCCTCGATCGCCTTGGTGACGATCTTGATCCCGATCGCGGCGTCGCCCTCGGCCTTGAGCTTCTCGATGCCCTGCCCGGCCTTAATGAGGGCGGTGCCTCCACCCGGGACGATGCCCTCTTCCAGCGCGGCCCGAGTCGCGGCGAGCGCGTCTTCGATGCGGGCCTTCCGCTCCTTGAGCGCGGTCTCGGTCGCGGCGCCCACCATGATAACGGCCACTCCTCCGCTCAGCTTCGCGAACCGTTCCTGCAGCTTCTCCTTGTCGTAGTTGCTGTCGGTCGTCTCGATCTGGCGCTGAATCTGGCTCTTGCGGCCCTCGATCTCGGCCTTCTTGCCGCCACCGCCGACGATGGTGGTCGTGTCCTTGGTGATCACGACCTTCTTGGCGCTGCCCAGCATGTCAGGCGTGACGTTCTCGAGCTTCATGCCGAGGTCGTCGCTCACGAACTGGCCACCGGTGAGGATCGCCATGTCTTCGAGCATTGCCTTGCGGCGGTCGCCAAAGCCAGGGGCCTTGACCGCGGCCACCGGAAGGTTAGCGCGGAGCCGGTTGAGAACGAGCGTTGCGAGGCACTCGTTTTCGAGGTCTTCAGCCACGATGATGAGTGGCTTGCCCAGTCGGAGCACCTTTTCGAGCAGCGGCACGATGTCCTGCACGCTGCTGATCTTCTTCTCGTGGAACAGGATCAGCGGGTTTTCGAAGATCGCCTCCATGCGGTGGGGATCGGTGACGAAGTACGGCGAAAGGTAACCCTTGTCGAATTGGAGACCGTCCACGATCTCGAACGTCGTTTCGGCGGTCTTCGACTCCTCGACGGTCGTCACACCGTCCTTGCCGACCGTGTTGATGATCTCGGCCACAAGGCTACCGATCACCTTGTCCTTGGCGCTGATCGTCGCGACCTCGGTCATACCGTTGAGACCCTTGACCGGCGTACTTGCCTTGTCCAGGTTGGAGACGATGTACTCGACTGCCTGCTCGATGCCCTTCTTGATCTGCATCGGGTTGCTGCCGGCGGCCACGTTGCGCGCGCCTTCCTTATAGATGGCCTGCGCGAGCACTGTCGCTGTCGTTGTGCCGTCGCCGGCAATGTCGTTGGTCTTGCTGCTCACTTCGCGGATGAGCTGGGAGCCCATGTTCTCGAAGCGGTCTTCGACCTCGATCTCCTTGGCGATGGTCACGCCGTCATTGATGATCTGCGGCGAGCCGAACTTCTTCTCGAGAACAACATAGCGGCCACGGGGGCCCAGGGTGACCTTGACCGCGTTGGCAAGCTTGTCCACTCCCGCCTCAAGCCGCTTGCGGGCGTCGTTGCGAAAGGCAAGGTTCTTTGCAGCCATTACTTCTTCGCCCCTACGGCCACCTTCTTTGTGGTCTTGGCGGCGACGCCGGTGAGGATGCCGAGCACGTCGTCCGATCGGAGGATGACGTAGTCGGTGCCGTCTACGGTCACTTCGGTGCCGGCGTACTTGCCGTACAGCACGGTGTCACCGGACTTGACGTCGCACTTGGCAACGGTTCCGTTCTCCAGGGTCTTGCCCGGCCCGACTGCGAGTACCTTGCCGCGCAGCGGCTTCTCCTTTGCCGTGTCGGGAAGGATGATCCCGCCCGCCGTCCGCTCTTCCTGCTCGGCAGGGGTGACAACGATCCGATCGTGAAGTGGTTGGATGGTCATTCTGTAAGTCTCCTGTGGATACCAGAAGGCGCACGTATCGCCCGCTGGCTTGATTAGCAATATACCGCCGAGACTGCCAATGGTCAGCCGAGTCGGGCCGGTCGGCCTAGAGGTGTTGGGACCCTGGATGCAACCTGGATCCAACCTCCGACGTCATTTCGATAGGGAACGAAACGATGGCCCGAGGGAGCGTTTTCGCAGCACTCTCCGAGCCGGCCCGCCGCCGAATCCTCGGTTTGATCGGGGACGGCGAGAGGTCGGCGGGTGAGATCAGTGCGTTGCTCCCTCTCGCTCCGTCCACCGTCTCGCACCATCTCTCGGTGTTGCGCGACGCGGGCCTGGTCGCCGTTCGTCGTGAGGGCAAGAGCATGTTCTACCGATTGAACACGACCGTAGTCCAGGACGCTGTGGCCGCACTGCTCGATCTGCTCCGCGGACAAGAGAAATGAAACGACGCCACCTAGCCTACTGCCTTTTGATCGTGATCGCGACCCTTGGGTACGCGCTCTCGGTCTACGGTTCACTGCCCGAGGTCGTGCCTGTCCATTGGGGTGTCTCGGGCAAGCCGGACGGCTGGGCAGGAAAGAGCTTCCTGCTCTGGTTCGTGCCGGCGATGCAGGTCTTCATCGTCGCTCTCATTGCTGGGCTCGCAGCGATACCGAGCCAGGCCCGCCGGATCGCCCACTTTTCGGACGTGCTCGGTCACATGGTCATCGCGTTCACCGGGTTTTTCGCTTGGTTGGAGTGGCTCATGGTGCAGGCAGCAATGGGCCGCGACTTTCTGAGCAAGGGGCTGATGCTCGCAATGTTCTTGCTGTTCGCTTTTCTTGGCAACATGATGGGAAAGATGCGCCGGAACAGCGTGATGGGCATCCGCACGCCGTGGACTCTCGCCAGTGATGAGGCTTGGCATGCCACCCATCGATGGTCTGCACGCTACATGGTGGTGGTCGCCCTCGTCGGCTTTGCAGCTACGTTGGCCGGTGCGTCGATCTGGCTCCAGCTCGCGCTTCTTATGGCCTGGGGGTTCGGGCCGCTCGTCTACTCGCTCAAGTTCCGTCCGAAGGAGATTTAGACATGGGCGGTCCCTTGAGCCGCTCCCACTCCTTCTTCTGCCCATCACTGAGGGTCTTTGCGACCGTGGCCTCAAACGCCTTCTTGTGGCCCTGGATCTCGTCCTGGATGGTCTTGTCGGTCTCGGCAATCTCTTTCGCCATTTCGGCTTGCAGGGCCTTCCGCTCGCCGTCCGAATCGGCTGTCTTGGCGCGGTATTTCTCGACGATCGGCTTGCGCACCCGGGCAAGGGCAGCCGCCACCGCCTCGCCCGTCTTCTTCCATTCGTCGAAGAGCTTCTTCTGCTGAACCTCCGTGATCCCGAGCTTCTTGCCGATCTCCAAGTCAAGGACAGCCACAATGTCCATCGCCCGCAGGCTGAGTTGGGCAAGCCTCTTGACCTGAGGGTCGGAAAGGCTGTCCAGAACCCTTGCCTTGAAGACTGCACGAGCCGTGAGGAGGAGTTCGACCCGGGAATCGGCAGCGGCGTTAGACTCAATCCGCTTTGCTTCTTCGTCGAACCAGGTGGCGTGCTCATTCAGCTTCGCCCGCTGCGCCTCGCCCACCTTGAGCTCGGCTTGAATCCCCTTGTCCTGAAGGATGTTGATGTCACAGAGGTAGAGGTCGAACGGATCACGGTCGGCCGCTAGCGACACGATGCCGAACGAAAGCGCTGCGAGGAGCCTCACCTCATGCCTACAGACGACCCGCGGCGACCGGAGTTTCGCGCGAAAGGTCCATTCGCGGAAGGGCGTTTTCGATGATCTCGACGGTGGCGGAGGGGACCGCGGCCACAATGGCCCTTCGGAGCCCTTCGCCGGGCTCGACGCGATCGAGGGGCTGGACAACTGCGCGGCTCTCCCCCTCGAACCGAAGCTCCACGGCGTAGCTCCCTGTGTGGCTCACGAGCACATTCCGCAGGTCGTTGAGCTCCGTCTTCGTCGCGGAACGCAACGTGACCACGACCTTGCCTGGGCTCGGGTCTGCCTCCAGTTCGGCGGTGGTCGGCTCTGGCAGATCGGCGACCTCGAAGGCCGCGACCTCGATGGTCTTCTCCCCACTTCGCTCGCGATGGCTCACCGTGCCCGTGATACGCACAAGGCGGTCGCGGCGGAGAAGACCCATGAACTTCTGGTAAGTCTTAGCGAACACGATCACGGGGGCTTGTCCGGTGAAGTCCTCCAGCATGAGCGAAGCCATCTTCTCGCCGGTCTTCTTCACGACGATTTCGCGGAAGTTCGCGATAACGCCCGCGATTACGACCCGCGCCCGATCGTCAAGTTCTGGTACTTGGGAGGCGGTTGTGGTCGCCTCTTCACGCAAGATCCGTTCGTATCCACGAAGCGGGTGGTCGCTTACATAGATACCGAGGACCTCCTTCTCGATCGCCAGGGTCTCGGCCCGGCTGTACGGCTCCGCCGCAGGAATCGGCGGATAGGTTACAGGGAATTTGCCGGCATCGCCGAACAGCGAATCCTGCCCACCCAGGCGACGGCGTCGGCTCGCATCGGCGAAGACCAGCGCCGCGTCCACGTTCTCCCAACCCGTCTTACGGTTCGGAACGATTCGATCGAGCGCACCGCCCTTGACCAATGCCTCCAACGAAGTCCTGCTCAGTCCAAACTCCCTGCATCTTTCGGCGAACTCAAAGATATGGCCGTACTCGCCGTTCTCCCGCTCTTTGATGATCATAGAGACCAACCCAAAGCCGATTCCTTTGAGAGCGGCAAGGCCAAAGCGAATGGCATGTGCCCCCCCCGCGTTCTCCAACTGAAAGTTTGCGTGAGAGGCGTTGACGTCGGGCGGCAGCACGGGGATCCCCATCCTGCGAGCCTCCTCGACGAGCACTCCGATGCGGTCTTCTTTGACTTGGAACACCGTGAGAAGGGCGGCCATGTACTCTACCGGGTAGTTCGCTTTCAGGTACGCCGTCTGGTAGGCGAGCATCGCGTAGCAGACCGCGTGGGCCTTGTTGAAGGCGTATCCGGCAAAAGGTAGCAATAGCGTCCAGACCTCTTCAGCGGTCTCGTGCTCGATGCCTCGATCCTTGCAGCCCGAGAGGAACTCGCTGTGCATCGAGGACATGACCGAAGCGTCCTTCTTGCCCATGGCTCTGCGGAGGACATCTGCCTTTCCCAGCGAAAAGCCGGCAAGCGCCTGCACCAGCTTCAGGACTTGGTCTTGGTATACGATGATCCCGAACGTCTCTCGCAGGATCGGTTCCATCAGAGGATGCAGAAGCTCGATCTCGGTTCGTCCAAACTTGTTCGAGGCAAAGCGGGCGATGTGGCCGATGGGGCCGGGCCGGAAGAGCGCGATGAGCGCGGCGAGCTCTCGAACGTTTTGCGGCTTCACCGCCATGATCGCCTGGCGCATACCGCCAGACTCCAGTTGGAAGACTCCAGTCGTATCCCCCCTCCCGAGCATCGCGTAGGTCTGTTCGTCGTCGAGAGGAATGTCTTCGAGTCGGAACTGTGTGCCGGTGCGTTCCGTGAGCAGCTCCATCGCCTTGGATAAGACGGTAAGGTTGCTCAGCCCTAGAAAGTCCATCTTGAGCAAGCCGAGCTTCTCGAGCATGCCCATGTCATAAGCGGTAACCGGCTGGCCGTCCGTTGAGCGGTAGAGCGGTACGAGCTCGCTGAGCGGCTGGCCCGAGATCACGACTCCTGCGGCATGGACGCCACTGTGCCGAGAAAGCCCCTCGATGGATCGTGCGGTATCTACGATCCGCTTTGCTTCAGCATCGTTCGCGATCAACTCCCGAAGGTCTGGAAACTCCGCTAGGGCGAACTCGATCGTCATGCCCGGGGCAGTGGGGATGAGCTTGCAGATGCGGTCGGCCTCGATGGGGGGCTTGCCCAAGACCCTTGCGGTGTCTCGGATCGCCGCCTTCGCCCCTAAAGTTCCAAATGTTACGATCTGGGCGACCCGGTCGCTTCCATATTTCTCGGTGACCCAGCGGATAACCTCGTCGCGCCGAGCGTCCTCAAAGTCCATGTCCACATCCGGCATGGAGATGCGCTCAGGGTTCAGGAACCGCTCAAACGTAAGATCATACTCAAGTGGGTCAATATCGGTGATTCCTAAGGTATAGGAGACGAGTGAGCCCGCGGCCGATCCTCGCACTCCAAACTGGATCCCCTGTTGGCGGCTGAATTCGGCAAACTCCCGAACGAGCAAGAAGTAACTCTCAAATCCGGTCTGCCCGATGACCCCCAGCTCGTACTGCAGTCGTTCGTGCGCGCTGTCGTCGCAGTGTGGCAGCCGGTCGCGAAGCCCCTTCTCTGCCAGTTCGCGGAGGTAGCCCGCAGCGTCCGCGCCCTCGGGCATCTTGGGTTCGGGCATGACGTTGCGAGAGCCGCGGAGCTGGAAGTCCACCATGTCCGCGATTCGGAGGGAGTTTTCGATCGCTTCCGGATGCTCGGGAAAGAGAGCGGCCATCTCGTCCGCCGTCTTGAAGTACTCGTTTCGGGTAAAGCGTAAACGGCCAGGGTCGGAAGCGAGCTTCCCTAGACCGACGCACAGGAGGACATCGTGCGCCTCCGCTCCTTCCTTGCACAGGAAGTGGCTGTCGTTGGTCGCGACGAGCGGCAGTCCCAACTCTTCGGCGATCTTCAGTAGCCCCAGGTTCATTTTCTGCTGCTTATCGATGCCGTGGTCCTGAAGCTCGACAAAGTAGCATCCTTCGTCAAAGATTTCCTTGTAGAGGCGTGCGATCCGCAGCGCATCGTCGAAGTCGTCGTTGAGGAGCGCCTGGTTGACCTCCGATCCGATACAAGTGGTCGAGCCGATCAGCCCTCGCGCATGGTTTCGCAGTATCTCGTGGTCGATCCGCGGCTTGTGGTAGAAGCCTTCGAGCGCAGCGACCGAGTGGAGCCGGCAGAGGTTTCGATACCCCTCCTCATTCCGCGCGAGCAAGAGCAGGTGGTACGTGCTCTTTTCCTCGCGAGAAGTCCGGTCGCCCATTCCTCGCGGAGAGACGTACGCCTCCATTCCCAAGATCGGTTTGACCCCGTGCCGCTCGCACTCGAGGGCAAACTCCATGCACCCAAACATGACGCCATGATCGGTGATCGCGACTGCCGGCATTTCCAGTTCTTTGGCTCGCGGCACGAGCTCGGAAATGCGCGTCGCCCCGTCAAGGAGGCTGTACTCGGTGTGGTTGTGAAGATGGACGAAGGGACGGGGCATCGGAGGTGGTCGGCTACTACATGATGACGCAACTTCGACGTCGAAAACACCGCCAGTTTCAGGGCTTGACCGCGCGTACCTCGTGGAGTGCCCGAAGGACCTCCGCGACGCTCCAGGCCTGCCACGGACACCCGCTTGCGAACTGCGGCGTGTCTCCGTCATAGACTTCGGCGATACCGCCCAGGCCGTACTCGCTGAGCCAGACCTTGACTCGGCTCAGGAGCCTCTCGCATTCCTCTGTCGCGCCGCGGTGCTTGAGCGTCGCAGAGATGTAGGGACCGAGGAGCCAGGGCCAGGCGGAGCCTTGATGGTAGGCAGCGTCTCGTTCGGCGAGCGGTCCCTCGTATCGGCCGTGATAGCCCGGCGATCCCGGGGCCAGGGTACGCAGCCCGTTCGGCGTGAGCAGCTCGTTGCGTACCCTTTCCAGCGCCCTGGCGGCGTGGCCCGAGTCGCAAGGACCGAAAGGAAGGGCCATGGCCAACACTTGGTTGGGCCGCAGGCTCGCGTCGTCTGGACTGACAGTGTCAAGGTAATGGCCCAGACGTTCGTTCCAGAACTTGGCCTCGAATGAGGCGGCGGCCTGGTCAGCGAGCCTGCCCGCTCCTATGTCTTCCACACCGAGCTTCGCGGCGAGGGCCGCCGTGATACGAAGCGCGTTCGCCCACAGGCCGTTCACCTCGACCGGCTTGCCGTGACGTGGAGTCACTACCCGATCCCCGACTTTTGCGTCCATCCATGTGAGTTGGTAGCCAGGCGCACCTTGGGTGAGGAGACCGTCGTCCGGATCTACCTTGATTCCGAAGTGGGTTCCCTTCGTATGGTGCGCGACGAGCGATTGGAGCCACCCCATCGCGTCATGGGCAAAATCCTCGTTCCACTCTGCCTCCAGGCACAACCAGATCGCGTTGGCAAACCAGAGTGTGGCGTCTGCGGTGTGGTACTCGGGTTCGGAGGAAAGATCAGGGAACCGGTTCGGCACGAGGCCGTCCTTCATCGCGTCGCCCAGCCTGCGCAGGAGGCCCCGCGCCACTTCGAAGCGCCCGGTGGCGAGGCACAGGCCAGGGACGGAGATCGCGGTGTCTCTTCCCCATTCGGTGAACCAGGGATAGCCGGCGATGATCCCCGGTCTTCCTTCGTTCTCCACCAGAAAGATTTCGGTCGCCCTCTCCAGTTCGTCCTCGATCGTGGCGTCTTCCGAAAGCTGAGATCGTTCGGCGCCTGGGTTGCCCGGCTCATCGCCCTCATAGGCCACCATGCGCGCCGATTCCCCGACACCGAGCACGTACCGAAGCTCGCACGGGCAGTAGAGGTCGTCCACCGCTTCGAGCCCACGCTCAGACTCGCGGCTGTATTCGAATCGGTAGTACCAGCCCGTGGTCGGGGTTCGGTCCGCGTCCGGATGCTCGATGGTGAGTCGGACGTCGCGATGGCTCAGGATGGTCTTGCCGTCGGGAAAGACGAGGAACTGCGGATAGAAGTCGGTAAGGCGGAAGTTCTCGTGATAGAACTTGTGACAGACCAAGGGCCGGAGCGTAAGGGCGATTGCCTCGGTGCCAGCATTGCGGAACTCGACCGTGCACGCGTTGTGCCCGGGGTGCAATCGGAGCCTCTTCACGATCCTTTCTGTCCCGATCGCGTACGTCCATTCAGCCGCGTCGCCGGACCGAAACGACTCCAGGCGCGAGTATCCCTTGGGATGGATCGCGCCCACATACTGGTTTGTGCTGAGGCCGAACGACTCGCCGTTCACGGTGACGTGGGCCTCGAGGTTGGCGAGCAGCACCATCCGCTCAGCAAGGTGGGCGAGCGAGGCCACGAGCAGCCCGTGGTACCTGCGGGTGTTCGCGCCGCTCGCGGTGCCCATGGCGTAGCCGCCGATCCCGTTAGTCAGGATCCATTCGAGCCTGGAAGAGAGCCCAAAATCGCGGCAAGCGCGGGCGTCCAAGCTGGTGGGCATCGTAAACCAAGTTACCTGGCCCGCCCGCCAGATTAGGAACCCTGATCCCTATCGGTCTTGGCGTCGGTTCTGGATCCTGTCCCTCAGGTTGTCGATCCTGAACCGCACGCCCAGCCTTGTCTCGCTCGGGAACTGTCGAACCTGGAGGAACGGCTCGAAGGGGCCCGCGACCAGGGCGAGCTCGAACTCCCGGTCGTACCAGAGCCTGGACAAGGTGTCGTACTTGGCGAGGTAGCGGAAGGTGTATGGCCCGGTGCTGTAGTCTGCACGGAGATGCAGGGCGGACGTCGAGCCAAGCCGGTCGTATCCAAAGTCAGCCCTTCCTGCCTCGCTCCCCGCCGCGTAGGCTGCCCCCAGCGTGAACGATCGTCCGGGGCTGTAGACGACGCCGGTCTCTACCCGGCCAAACCCATAGGTACCGAATCGACTCCCCGTTCCGAACAGGTCGAGCCTCGTCCGGACGCTGAGATCGTCGTTGAGGACGATCGGGGGGAGCGAGAGGGTGCCGCTGGCGACCGCTCGCTCGCGGAAAGGGGTGGCCGAGTCCGGGCGAACGCTTTGGATCGCTGAACGGGCGACGTATCCGAACCCGCCCGACCTTCCGCCGACTTCGTACACAAGATCGATCCGTTTGCTGACGTCGGCGGAGTCGGGACTTCTCGCGACGGTGCCGCTGTTCCAGAACGAGCCGATGCCATAGCTGAGGCGCTGGTTTCTGAGATCGCGCTGCTCGTCGTCGGGGCGAGCGACGGTGATGCTATTGAACCATCCATCAATGAACCTCTCGCCTAGGTCGCTCGTCGGGCTGATCGGGTTGGGTGAGCCTGGGTCGAGGGGGCTGAACGCGATGCCGATGCCGTAGGCCGGAGTTTGTCGCGGGAAGGCCTCGTAGAAAATATTGGCGACACCGTGGTCGCCCAGCGCGAGGCCAGCGTCCCAAGTCACGCCCAGGCCCACCCCGCGGCGATTGGTGATAGAAGGGAAGCCGAGCCCTTTCACACGCTTGCGGAGCTGGAAAGAAAGCCGGGGGATGGGCCCGATCTTCTTGCCCAGGACGACGAGGTACACGTGACGCGCGACACCCTCGATCCCCGGCCGGATCGTGAGGCTCGATGCCCGAAGCCATACGTTGGACTCGCCGGTGCGGGTGAAGGCGGCATGGACGTCCTTCAGCTCCCATTCGCCAGGCTCGACCTTCACCGATTTGGCCTGGAAGTGGTGCTGGTCGAACTGTATCGTCGCCCCGGTGGCGAAGCCCTTCTTCTCGCGCCAGGCAAACTCGAACGTCTCGCACTCGAGCGAACCCTCGGGGTCCGTCACCTCGACGCCGCCCTCCGAGAAGCCTCGGGCGTTAGTCATGTCCACGACGAGCGACGGAGCGGTGAGGGTGGTCGGCCCGTACTTGGCGGTGACCCCGCCCCGGAAGGTCCAAATGTTGGTCGCCGAGTCGTACTCTGCCTCCAGGTACTCGACGGAGAGGGTGTCGTCCAGCCTTTGCTGTTGCCGGATCGTCGCTTCCACCGCGGGGCCCGGCAACTTTGCCGGAACATACGAGCCTGGGAGCATTGGTCTCCAAGTTACCGTGCGAACTCGGCATTCCGGGGGCACGTCTATAGTACAATGGTCCCAGAAGCAATGGCGAATCTCCAAACAGTGCCCAGTGCGGCTGAAGCACGGAGCGAGGAGCTCAGGCTCGTCGCGCGCCTTCGCGAAGGTGACGAGGAAGCGATGGCAGCGATCGTACGGCGGCACCGTCGACGGATCATCCGAGTCGCAGCGAACTCGCTTCGTGACGCCCATGAGGCCGAGGATGTCGCCCAGGACGCATTCCTCAAGGCGTTCCGCGAGATCCATCGGTTGCGTGACGACCGGGCTTTTGCCAGTTACTTGTACAAGATTTGCGTACGCCTGTGCATGGACAGGCTCCGATCGAAGCGACAAGAGCCGGGCCCTGTTGACCAGGTCGAGCCCTCGGGCGGCACTGGCATCGAAACCCGAGTCGTGGTCGAGCGGCTTCTCGAGCAGCTTTCACCGTGCCTGCGGCTCACACTCGTGTTGCGAGAGATGGAGCAGCTGAGCTATGAAGAGGTAGCGAGCGCGATGAACGTGCCGGTCGGAACCGTCCGTTCGCGCCTCCATGCCGCCCGCGAGCGGTTCCGCGCTCTTTGGATGGAGGCTACGAGAGAGGCATGACAGGCAACGACCAATGCCGCAAGTGCCATCGCCTGCGAAAGAAGCGGGCGATGTCTTCGCTGAGCCTGTTCGAAGAGCAGTGGTTGGAGAACCACTGGCAAGAGTGCGCCGACTGCGCAACGTTGGAGGCTGCCGAGGTGCAGGCAATGCGCGCGCTGCGCGGTTCCTCACAAGCCGAGGTCGAGATCGCCAGCGATTTTGACGAGAAACTGGTGCGGAGGCTTCGGCTGGATCGCGGGTCCCGCACTCTCGCGTACTGGAGCCCGGTGTTCGTCGGCGCGGCGTTGGCGGGGATCGCCGCTCTCGCGCTGATCCAAGTCGTTTCGTTCCGGCCGCAGCCTAGGCCTGCCGTGCTCGAAGGCCGCGAGGCTCGGCGGGTCGATCTTCCCGTGATCCCCGATCCCGGGTTCACTATCGAGCGGTGACGGCTGTCGGGCGCGCCGCAATAGGTGCGCTAGCAGGCTCCCTGGTCGTCCTGGTTTCCCACCCGGTCACTCGTCCGCTCGTCTTCGGCTCGCTGGAGCGGACGGCGAACCTGCGTTTCCTGGACACGACCCCTGCTCTGATCGAGAACATCCCCGAGCTCGCACCGCCTGAGACTTTGGCCGAGACGGCGCTATGGCTTCAGGTCGGGGCAGAGTACGAGCTTACCGGGCGGAGGCTGGAGCCGAAAAAGTCGGCCGTTCTTGCCGAATTGGCGGCCGCTGCCGCGAAAAATGACCCCAATAACGCAATGTGGCCGCAGGCCGAAGCAGCGTTTCGGTGGCGTGAGTCCGGGAAGGTGGACCAACGTGTGCGTGACTCTTGGCGGCAGGCCTCCTCGCGCTTGAGGTGGGACGATTTCGAGACAGACAGGCTGCGACCAGTGCTCGAGGGGCTGAGGAAGGAGAACGGACGGGTCTTGGCCTGGCACTATGCCCTCGCCAAAAACAACCGGAGCGAGGCCCTGCCCATCCTCATCGGTCGGGCCGGGCTCGCCCTGGCGCCCCTTGCGGAGAACGACGCCGACGCGAGCATAATCCAACTTCGGAACGGGGTTCTATTGAGGGGGGGGGCGAGGACCGCGGCCGGTGCCGCGGAAGGGGCTGCCTTGATTGACCGCGTTCCGGTGACCGCTGGCCCAGAGCCTCGGCGGCTGGCGAACTGGCGCGGCGACCTCTTCGACCGTCTGAGCGCAACAGGGAGAGGGGAGGACGCAGTTTGGGCGGCTACATCGTTTGCAGAGAACGATGCCTGGCACGTGTTTGTCAAACCCATTGAAGCGCATCAAGAGTTTGTACAAACCACGCTCTATTCCGTGGTTGCAGTGGCGTTTCCCAGTGGCCTGATTTTGGCTGGAGCGGGAGGGCTCCTGATCTGCGCACTCGGATTGGCGACGTCACGCTCCAATGTCCGCCGGACGCCGCCGTTCGCCCCGCTGGTCTTGGTGGCGGCGAGCGTGGGCGCATTGGTCTATCTTGCGAGCGGCCTCACTTTTCCAGCCCTATGGTCTGCTCTCGTCGTCTCGAGCTTCGGGGTGTCGCCCGACCGCCTCAAAGAGGGTGCGGTCGTTGTTTCCGGTGCCGGTCTCAGCGCTTCGGTCTGGACGCTCGCGGTACTCGTCGCCTTCACATTTCCGCTTGCATTCTTGCCATGGACCGGGGCGGGCGCAGCCCTCGCGACCACTGTGGCCGAGGCGGGGCTGGACGTCGAGGTCCTCCGTCTGGCCCTGTTCCTGGAACTGTCGCTCGTCGTCTTTGTGGCACCGGTCTGGGGGTTCGTAAACCGGTATCGAGGGTTGGCAGTGCTGCCGAAGGTGCTCCAGGGGTTTGGTGGTGCGTTGGCCATCGTAGCACTCGCCGCGGCCGTGGTCTTGACGCCGTTCCTCGTTGTCGCTGACACCAATCTCACGGAAGTGCTCTATAAGCAGTTCCTGAAGGAACCAAACTACTATTTGACCAAGTGAGCGCGCAATCCCCTCGAGACGAGGTTCTGGAGAACCTGGGGCGAGACCCCCGGGGTCTTGACTGGTGTGCCGTGCACACCGACCTTGTGGACGCCGCGATCACGGAGGCGTTCCGATCGGCGGTGGCGGAGGATCCTGTCCTTGCGGACCTTGGCCTCGCTGCCACCGGGGGCTACGGCAGGCGAGAACTTTCCCCATGGTCGGATGTCGACCTCGTGGTGGTTCCCGAGCAAAAGCAATTAGCCCATACGAGTCCTGCGGTCAAGTCGCTCTTTCGGGCCCTCGTGTCCGCCGTGGAGTCGTTAGGCTTGCGCATCGGGTACCAGATGGTGACCGAGAACGACGTCGCAGGCCTGGACTCCACGTCAATCTCGACCCTCATGGACGCCCGGCCGCTCGCGGGATCCGGTGTGCGGTGGCAGGGACTGCACGAACAGCTCCTCGCCGGCATTCCCGTCGCTGAGTTCGTCCTGAAGAAGCTGGACGAGCGACGTGCTCACGAGGCAAAGACGCACGACACGCCCTACTTCGTCCGCCCTGACCTCAAAGAGGGCGCAGGGGGACTCCGGTCGTTCCAGGCAGCACAGTGGATCCGTGTCGCCCTCGGCCAGCGCAAAGCGGCCGTGCCCCAGGCGTATGACACGGTAGTGTGCGTCCGCAACCTCCTTCACCTGGAAGCCGGGCGGAGCCTTGACGTGCTTGACGACAGCCGTCGAGCTTCCGTTGCCGCCCGGTTGGGCATGACTCCGGCCGAGCTCGGTTCGAGGGTGGCGGCGGCGATGTCCGAGCTTGCCGAGCACTTCGAGGAAACTGTCGAAGAGCTGAGGCATGCGCGGGTCGAGCTCGCCCACGGCGTCGAGGCCCATCGGGGCGCGGTTCGGTTCGATCGGGAAGCGACACTGGGATCGGCTGCAGTCGCGGTCGCCCACGCAGTGCGACTGGGCATCGAGGTCCCGCGCGTCAAGGCGGCCCTTCAGCCAGCGATCAGCGGAAGAGAGGTCATGAGGTCTCTCGAGGGGGGAGAGACGATCGTCCGTGCGTGGGACCGTTGCGGGCTGCTTCAGGAGCTCCTTCCGGAATTGACGGCCTGCCGCACCCTTTACCCGGCAGACGCCAGCCACAGCTATACGGTCTTCGAGCACACCCTTCGCGTGGTGCGAAACCTCGACAATTTGCCTGACTCCGGGTTCTTGGGCTCGGTGGCGGCCGAGGTTTCGGACCGCGCCCCGCTTCTGGTCGCGGCGTTGCTGCACGACGTGGGCAAGCTACGTCCCAACGAGCCCCACAGTCTCGTGGGGGAGAGGATGGCGATCGAGGTCTGCGAGCGGCTTGACCTGCTGCCAGAGACCAGCGATCTCGTCTCGTGGCTCGTTCGGGAGCACCTAGCGATGGCAGAGGTCGTCCGAACACGGGACGTTGCCCTCCCGGAGACCGTGCAAGCTTTCGCCGACCTGGTCAAGACTCCTTCGCGCCTTGCAAATCTGACACTGCTGACCTGGGCCGACGTCTCCGCCGTGGGCGAGGGGATCTGGACGCCGGTTCAGGAAAACCTGGTGCACGACCTCTACCGGCGTACGCTCGACCTCGTCCAAGGAGAGCGAACGCAGGCGATCTCTGTTCAGGACGCCCGCGCCAGGCTTGCCTCCCGGGTGGTGAGCAGCGACGCGGCCGAGGAGGAGATTGTACGGTTTGTCGACTCGATGCCCGCACAGTACGTCGTCTCGACCAGCGCGGCCCAAGCGCGCCAAGACTTCGAGTGGGTCAAGACCGCGGCGCAGGGAAAGACGGTGGTGGAGTTTGTGCACTACCACGACGTCCACGTGAGCCAAGTCACCGTAGCCTCCAAGGACGAGCCAGGCCACTTGAGCAGGATCCTCGGTGTGTTCTATGCCTTTGACGTCAGCCTTCACGACATCCGGGCGGCCACGACCGAGGGCGACCCCAAGATTCTCCTGGACCGCTTTACGTTGAGCTTTGGCGGGCGGCCGGTGCCCAGCGCGACCGTGCACCAGCTCCGAGTGGCGCTGGCAGAAGTATTGGGCGGAATCGTCGGGGTCGAGGATCTCCTGCGTTCCCGTGGGAAGGATCCGAGCGTCCGCGAACCGGTGCTGCGCTACTCCTTCACCGAGGGCGACCCCGCAATCCTGGAACTGCGCACGCAGCGCGGACGGGGCATGCCGTACCGACTGAGCAGACTCATCGCCGAAAGGGGCTGGAACATTCTCACGGCGCGGATCGGCCAGTGGGCAGGTCTCGGCACAGCAAGCTTCTATGTAAACGGGCCCAACGGGGCTCGGCTCGACCGGGCGGACGTGGCTCGGGACATCGAGGAGGCAATGGTAACCTCGGCGCCGCGATGATGGTCGTCGTACTTGGATGTGGGAGGAGCGGAGCAGCCCTGACCCTCATGTTGGCCTCGCGCGGGCATGATGTCACGGTCATCGAGCGCTCGCCAGAAGCGCTACGCAGGCTCGGAAAGAAGCCGGAGTGCAAGATCGTGGTAGGGAACGGGCTCGACATGGATGTGCTCGAGAAGGCCGGAGTCGCCCGGTGCGACGCCTTCCTGGCAATGACTCGCGGCGACAACACCAACCTCATGGCGGCCCAGGTCGTGAAGAAGCGGTTTGATGTTGAGAAGGTACTGGTGAAGGTAGCCGACCCCGTCCGTGCCGAGGCTTACCGCGAAATGGGCCTGTATTGCGTCAACGCCAGCGCGCTCATCGCCGGCCTTTGCATCGACCAGCTGACTGGCGCCCCCTTCCGACCGATAGATCAGTACAACGTGCTGGTCGAGGAGCTGAGCATCTAGCCATGTACGTGATTGTCGTCGGTGGCGGAAACGTAGGCTTCCAACTTGCAAAGCGGCTGATCGCCAAGGGCCACGAGGTCTTGTTGCTCGAAAAGGACGCTCGACAGGCCACCAAGCTGTCCACCTCGATCGGAGACCAGTACATCCTGGCGGGAGACGGGTGCGAGCTGCACGTCCAAAAACTGGCCGGCTTCGGTAGGGCCGACGTGGTCGTGGCCGCAACCGGCGAGGACGAGGACAACCTCGTCGTGAGCCAGTTGGCAAAGAGCAAGTGGCAGGTCGACCGTGTTGTCGCCCGCGTCAACGATCCCGAGCACGAAGGGGTGTTCAAGGACTTGGGAATCGACGACACAGTAAGCGCGACCCGACTCATTTTCAACTTGATCGACCAGCAGCTCGAGACAGACGATGTCGTGCCAATCGGCGCACTGCACCAGGGTCACGTCGAGGTCGTCGAAGCCGTGCTGAGCCATCGGTCGCCCTTTGTTGGCATGGCCGTGCGCGAGATCAGCCTTCCGAGCGAGACGTTCCTGGTCTGGCTCTATCGAGACGGAAAGGGGATGACCGTGAGTGGGGACACCGTGTTCCAAGGCGGGGATACCGTCGTCGCGATGGTTCCGATCGCGCAGGCTGAAGAGCTGCGCGACGCGCTGACCTCGGGTACCTGAGGCTCTCAAGCCTATAATAGAGGGCGATGAGGCCCACGCCCCTCCTCTGCGCGTTTGCGCTTGTCCTGGTCGGCTGTCAACAGAATCCGTACACGTTTCGGTACTCCGATCCTGCGGGCACGGTGGTGAACTACAAGTTCGAGCTGACTGCGAAGAGCGACCCGTCCGGCGTCAAGGATCCCAAGACATGGCCGAAACGGCTACTGGAGCCAAGCTCCATGGATGTATCGGGGACCATGACGATCAAGGTGGACGCGGCGGACGACAAGCGGATTACGGTCAAGTCGTGGAGCAAGCCGGGGACCGCGGTAGGGACAGGTTTCGGCAAGGGAGACGCTGCCGATTACATCGCCAAGGGCATAGAGTACCAAGAGTACGACGTCGACCAGCAGCGCAAGTTCTTGCGCCAGGACTCGGTGCAGGACCCGATGACCAACACCTTAAACGGCCTCTTCCCAAAGGAGCCCGTGAGAGTAGGCGACAAGTGGGAGTACAAGCCCTTCCCCCAGGACGTCCCGGCCAAGGCTACCTTCCAAAAGATGGAGGCGGTCGCAGGCGTAGATGCTGCGAAGATCTACATTGACGTGCCGAGCGGCACCTCGGGCAAGACGCACATGATCGCCTGGATCGATCCGAAGAACGGCAGGCTGGTCAAGGCTGAAATCGTCTCTGTGGTGGACCAAGACGGAATGAAGTTCCACAGTACGTTCACCCAGACGATGGATGCCAGCGTCGAACCGGTCTCGGACGAGGAGTACAAGAAGCAAGAGGCTGAGTTCAAGAGGAAGGAAGAGGAGGAGCAGAAGAAGCGTGCTGCCGCTGCTCCGAAGCCCGGAGATAAGCCTAAGGAGACCGCAGGGCGTTGAGGGCCCTTCTCGGCCTCGTACTTCTCACCGCCATAGCGCACTGCCAAGTCGAACGGGACTGGCTTGGTATGACTCCGACGCAGGTTGAGCGGATGGGCCGCGCAAAGTTTGTGGACGAGTTCAGCACGAAGCACGGCAGCTCGACCATGGCGATGTGCGACGCGGAGGGCTCGTATGGTGAGGCGGTTCGCGCTCTGAACCAGGCTTGGGTGAAGAAGCACGCTCCCGCGAATAGGGAGCTCATGGAGCGAATCCGGCCCTTGGTAGAAAGGTTCAAGCTCCTGAGTTGTGAGGTCGGGTCCGCGATTTCCGGCGGAGGGACAATGTGGAACCCGGTCTATGCCTCGATTCTGGGCGATGTCGAGGAACTGACCGCTGAGCTCTACGGCCGAAGGCCGCTCTCTCCCGGCGAGGGCCAGGCCGCGGTCTGGAAGCTGCTCGCGACCGCAGAACACTACGTAAAGCAGAACGCCGAGAGCCTGGACGAGCTGTACCTTCCGGAGCGGCAACCGAGCAAAGATGCGATCAAGGCGCTCCAAGGAATGAGGTCGCTCACGTTTGAGATCGCGCAGGAGTCGGGAAAGCTCTCTGTCGCCGAACGCCGGGCGGTCTTCGGCTCCCTCGCTGGCGACTTTCGGGCAAACCTCGACATGTCGGGAATGGGCATCTAACCGATGCCGAGGCTCGCGGACACGACCTCTGCATTGCGAGAGCGAGGAGAGCGCGCCTTGGTCGCTTTCGTCACAGCCGGGACTCCCTCCCTGTCCGAGCTTCCCGCGATCCTGGACACCCTGGCCGACGCCGGGGCGGACGTCATCGAGCTCGGTGTGCCTTTTAGCGACCCGATCGCGGACGGCCCGACGATCCAGGCATCCTCGATGCGTGCCCTCGAAGCGGGCACCAACCTCACTGGGGTTCTCGCCGCAGTGCGAGGCTTCGACCGCGTGCCCGTCCTGATGATGGGCTACTGCAACCCGATGCTCGCGTACGGGCTGGAGCGGCTCGCCCAAGACGCCGCAGCAGCGGGAGTTTCGGCCAGCATTGTCTGTGACGTCCTTCCGGAGGAGTCGCAGGAGTGGCGGAGGCTGAGCCGCGAGGCGGGCCTTGACACTGTCTTCATCGCCGCCCCGACGTGCACGGACGAGCGACTACGGGTTGTGTGCGAGGCAAGCATCGGCTTCGTCTATGCGCTCTCACGTACCGGCGTAACAGGGGCGGGCGCCGAGGTCTCCTCGGACGCGAGGGAACTGGTCTCGCGGCTACGGGGCCAGACCGATCTTCCGGTCTATGTTGGGTTTGGGATCAGCACGCCAGCCCACGTCAGCGAGGTGGTCTCCTTTGCCGACGGGGCGATCGTGGGATCTCCCATTGTGGACCTGATCGGGCGGGAATGGGACGACGGGCGAGGGCGCGAGGCCCTGGCCCGTTACGTCCGAGAAATGAAGCTGGCTACGAACGCTTAGCGGGCGTAGAACTCGACAACGCTCTGCTCCTGGAAGAACTTGGGGAAGTCCTCTCGCTCCGGCAGTGCGACGATCTTGCCGCTCATGTTCGCCACGTCAGGCTCGAGGTAGACCGGGATCGGCGCTCCCTCGTAGTTGTTCCGCTTGGCGATGTCTTTGCTTGCACCCTTGTCACGGAGAGCGATCACGTCGCCGACCTTACAAGTGTAACTGGGGATGTCCACCTTTCTGCCGTTCACGGTCACATGGCCGTGACCGACGAGCTGCCGGGCCTGGTCGATCGTCCGGGCATAGCCGAGCCGATACACCTGGGTCTGCAACCGCATCTCGAGCAGCCGCAGGAAGTTGAGCCCGGTGTTGCCGTGCATCCGCATCGCCTTGGAGAAGGTGCGGGAGAACTGCTTCTCCAGCATGCCGTAATAGCGGCGGACGACCTGCTTGGCCAGAAGCTGCTCGGCATATTCCGAGCGGCGTGGGTCACGCTGGTTGGGGCCGTGTTGGCCGGGCGGGTAGGGACGCTTGGTGCTCGGGCACTTCGTCTGACCCCAGATGTTGAAGCCGACCTTGCGGCAAATGTCTGATTTTCTTCCTCGATAAGTCGCCATGCTGTCTTAGCCGTTCCTTTGGTTTCGCTTCGCAACGGCCCCTGCGGGGCGCGCCACGGGCGGGCGAGCCACGAAGTATTGCACGCCCGCCAGCATTGGCGTTAGGGCCTAGCCTGTCGCCGCTGGTACCAGCGCAGCGCGAAAGCCAAGGGAACCCAGAGGGGCGAGAGCACGACCAAGAATACAAGCCCTTGGGCGACGACCTTGCCGACGGCTGTGAGCACGCTCAGAGCGACCGCCGTCGTCTTGCCTAGCCAGTCTTCTGCGGCCAGCCCGTCCCCAGCGCCAAGGTCCTGTTTCAGCTCGACCGCGATCGTGCTGAGCGAGGAGAGGTTCCGCAGTGCCTTGAGCTGACTGTTGAAGCTCTCCAGTTCCGCGCGGACGGTCGTGAGCCTTCGCCGGACTTCTAGCTTCGAAGCGGGATCCCTGGTCGCGCGAAGCATTTCGATCAGAGCCTGCTCCTCGTTGGCCAGGACGCGTGCCCGGGCATCATAGTCCGCTACCTGTGCGGTGACGTCTTCGCCGGTCACGCTCTCGCGCTCCACCGTGCCAAGACCGCGGATCATGCTCACAGCCGCTTCGAAGCGTTCGCTCGGGACGCGCAAGCGGGCGGTCGCCACAGGCTTTTCCTGATTCACGATGAGCGACGAGGACTCGACGAAGCCTCCGAGCGCCTCGGTCGAGCGGAGGAGTTCCGCGAGCGCGTTGGAAGCGTCCTTGACCTTGACCGCCAGGTCCCCGTTGCGGATGACCTCGCGCCGTGCGTTGAGCACGGGAGGCGTCGCGTCCGGAACCCGAGGCAGTCCAGACCCGGCCTCGGGGCGCGTCGTCTTGAGGCTTTCCGTGACGGCTGCCCGGGCCGCCGACTCTGCCTCGTGGTCCTGGCGGAGTCTTTCGGCAAACACGGGAGCCTCTTCAGCAGGGCCTGACAAGGGGACGGGAGCCGCTACTTCAGCCGCGGAGAAGGGCAAAAAATCCCCTGCAACGCGTGGGCCGACGAGCCCGAGCAGCACGACAGCCGCACACGTCCCCAGTACGGGCCACAGCGGCATCCGGCGGCGCACGATCCGGTCCACGGCCACGTCTAGCCCCACGGGCTGGTGCGAGCGTGCCAGCGCGGCCAGGCTCTGCGAGATCGCGCGGAACGATTCGGCCTCGGCCGCTGCGTCCGGGTCCTCGGCGAGCAGTCGCTCGACGACGGCGCTTTGCTCCGGGGTCAGTTCGCCGTCCAGATATGCCTTGATGTCTTCTCTTTCGTTCATCGTGTCTCCTCCAGGGTGCGGCGCAGGGCCGCTAGGGCGTGGTAGAGCCGGCTCTTCACCGTCCCTACAGGTATGGACAGTGCCTCGGCGATCTCCGCATAGGTCAGGCCGTCGACCTCGTGCAGGAGGACGACGTCTCGGTGCTCCACGGAGAGCCGGGCCAGGGCACCACGCACGGCCGACGCTTCGATCGGACATGCGACGCCTGGCGCGGGCGTCTTCTCGATTGCTGCATCCAGGGGGGCCGGATCGCGTCTTCGTTTCCTCGCGAGCGCTTGGCAGTGGCGGTAAGCGATCCCGAGAAGCCAGGTTCGTAGGTCGGATCTTCCCTCAAACCTTGAAAGGGTCTTTGTCATGGTGATGAATGTCTCCTGGGCCGCATCGGCAGCCAGGTCAGGGCCGATCCGGCGCGCACAGAAGCGGAAAACGTCCGCGTAGTGCGCCCGAACCAGGTGGGCGGCGGCCTCCCGGTCACCCCGGGCGGCCGCATGGAGATGGGCTTGCGTCATGGTCGGCTCGTCCATGAGTGTCGCTGGGCCCCCGAAGTGTTCAATGGAAAAGCGCGGACTGGGACTCTTGCATCGCGACCCGAGCCCGCACCAGGTTCGCCCGCCACTGCGACCAGACGATCTTGGCACCGACCACGACCAGGGCGATCGAGGCGAGGTCCACGATCGAGCTGAGGGCTGCCATGCCAGGCGTGAGGCTCGGCCCTTGGGGCGTTACGAGCAGCGTCAGGATACTGGTCGCGACCATCAGCCCTCCAGCGAACACGGCTTCATAGCGGAAAGGGCCCGCGGTGAGTAGGCTCGGGTGCACGCCCCTGGGCGGCAGCAGCGATTCGAGCGAAGACGGCTCTGGATCCCGCAGCCAACCGTGTAAAGCCCGGCGAAAGTCGGAGATTCGCCGCCTTGCCTCGTGGTCGTCAAACGGCTCGACATACGAGATCTCGAGCTTGCGCCCCGGTTCGGCGAGCGTCAGCTTGGTCTCGTCCGAGGCGATGGAGGGGTCGGTCAGGACTCGGTCGCCCTTGGGCCACTGGCCGATGGGCATGAGATCGTCTGAGTCCAGCCGGAACGCGGTCTGCAGGCCCTTGAAGTACAAAGTGCCTTCGTCCAACCAGAGGAAGCCCTCGTCGAGGCCCGTGACCACTCCGTCTTGCATTACCCGCACTCGGCAACGGCACGCCTGCGGATCGGGCACCTTCGCCTGGATCCGGACAATCCCTGGCCCGATGTCAATATTGTCGCGCAGGCGGCCATAGAGGATCATGAGAGCGATCTGGCCCGCTCCCGCCATCATCAGCGCCTTGATGTGGGCCATGATCGCTGCCTCAGGCGCGCCTGCATAGCCCGAGAGCGCGGTCGGCCGGGCGATGAGGAAGAGGTATGCCGTTCCCGAAAGCCAGAAGAACCAGGCTATCGCCCTTTGCCAAACCGCCTCGGTGTATGCAGTTCCCATGCGCTCGGTTGCGTGGGGGGTCGGTCTCCACGACGCGGCCGGACGCTCGACTTCCGCGACGTCGTCGAGCAGGCCTCCAGACATGCTTGATTATAGCGGGGCGGACTCGCGGGCCCGAATGCGGTCCAGGGCGACAGCAAGCACGATGATCGTACCGGTGGCGATCTCCTGCACCCAGTTCGGCAAGCCCCACTGCGAGCACCCGGCCCGGATGGTCGCCATGACCAAGGCACCGAGAAGGCTTCCCGCCACTGAGCCACGGCCGCCGGAGAGCGACGCACCACCGATGACAACCGCCGCGATGACGTCAAGCTCGAGACCGCCCGCGACGGTCGGATCGCCGACTGTGAGCCTCGAAAACTGGAGCAGGCCGGCCAACCCGGCACAGAGCCCGCCCACCAGGAACGCCCCGATGAGGCTTGAACCTGTGGAGATGCCGGCCATATGGGCCGCGGTCTCGTTCGAGCCGCTCGCGACGACATTGCGGCCAAAGACCGTGTTTCGCAATACCAGCGCCGCAACGACCGCCGTGAGGAGGGTGATCCAGACTCCGGGTGGCACGAGCATCCACACCGATTCGGGGGGCAGCTTGGCGGTGAGCCAGCGGAGCATGCTGAGGGGCGCGTCGATTTTCTGGTCCTCTGCGATGCCCTTGGCGATCCCTCGCACGATCAGCAACGTCCCGAGGGTCGCGATGAACGGACTGACACGGAGCGAGCGCACCACACCCCCGTTCAATCCGCCGACCGCCACGCCAGAAGCGATCCCTGCAAGCGCCGCGAGCACGGGATGACCGCCTCCACGGAGAACCGCCGCCGTCACCACCGTCACCAGTGCAACCGCCGATCCGACGCTTAGATCAATCGCGCCTCGGACGATGACGAAGGTCGCCCCGATCGCCGCCATCGAGACGATGGTCGCCTGGCGCAAGAGGTTTTGCAGGTTGTCGGGCGAGGCGAAGCGATCCCATCCGGTCGCAGTGGCAAACCCGGCGAAGATCGCCACCCAGGCCAGGCCGAGGATCGCGAGACCGCGCCCCTGGCTCACAGCTTGGGCGGATCGAGGAGCTTGGCGTGCTCGGCCATGTTCTCGGCCGTTACCAGGGTCGCACCTGTGTCGATGCGACGCTCGGGGGTCTCCCCACGGATCTTGGCGGCGAGGCTTTCTACCGCGAGCCTGCCCATTTCGAACGGGCTCTGCACCACGAGGCCGTAGACCTCCCCCGTCTTGAGGCCCTCGACGAGTTTGGGCGACGCATCGAACCCGATCAAGGTGAGCTTGCCAGCCATGCCCGCGCCCCGAAGCGCGCTTAGCATTCCAAACGTCGTGGACTCGTTCGGACAGAAGATGCCTTGTGCGGAGAGTCCTGGGCCTTCGCGGAACCGGGAGATCAGGTTCTCCGACTCTGTCTGCGCAGACTCGACCGTAGCACCGCCGTAGCGGTTCGAGACCAGCACTTCGATCTTTGCCTCCTTCATCGCTTCCAGGAAGCCCTCCTCTCGCTCGGTAGTGCTTGCAGAGCCCTCTTGATAGCGCAGGAGGATCACTTTGCCCTTGCCGCCGAGGACCTTAGCCATCTCCTCGCCGGCGACCTTGCCGCCGTTGCGGTTGTCGGTGGCGACAAAGCTCACGATGTCGTCGTGCTTGAGGGCCGAGTCAAAGATCAAGACCGGGATTCCAGCGTCCTGCGCCTCGACTACGGGTTGACGCAGGGCTGTATCGTCGAGCGGGGCGAGGGCGATCCCGTCAACCTTTTGAGCCACAAAGTCCTCGACCGTCTTGATCTGGCTCTCACGGTCGTCCTCCTTGATCGGGCCCTTCCAAATGATCTCGACTCCGGCGGCCTTGGCGCCCTCTGAGGCCCCGGCGTGCACGCTCTTCCAAAACTCGTGCGTCGTGCCCTTGGGAATCACGGCGAGGCGTATCTTCTTGTCGGAGGTCTCGCCAGTGGTGCTGCCGGGCGGGCTTGAACTGCATCCGATGGCAGCGAGCGCGAGCAGAAGGATCAGGGCCCTCATGGGTTGGACATTACCCGCGGCCGCGCATCGGTAGACTACAACAATGTCGTTGACCGCACAGTCCGGGCGCCTCGCGCCCCTCGCGCAGGTGGATCCTGAGGTCGCAGCCGCATTGAGCGCCGAAGCCCGTCGTCAGGACGAAGGCCTCGAACTGATCGCAAGCGAGAACGTCGCGAGCGTAGCGGTTCGCGAGGCCATGGGCTCGGTGCTCACGGACAAGTACGCCGAGGGCTATCCCGGAAGGCGATACTACGGCGGGTGCGAGAACGCGGACAGGGTCGAAGAGCTTGCCATCGAGCGCGTCTGCAAGCTGTTCGGGACCCGCTTTGCCAACGTGCAGCCCCATAGCGGAGCCCAGGCGAACATGGCGGTCTACCACGCCCTGATGAAGCCTGGCGAACGCCTCATGGGCCTGAGCCTGGCCGATGGCGGCCACCTCACCCACGGCTCGCCCGTAGCCTTCAGCGGCCAGATGTACGACATCGTCAGCTACGGCCTTAAGGACGACGAGACGATCGACTATGACGGAATGCGCAAGCTTGCGAACGAGTCCCGCCCAAAGATCTTGCTGAGCGGTGCGAGCGCCTACTCCCGGGAGTTCGACTTCGCATACGTCCGGAAGGTCGCGGACGAGTGCGGTGCGATCCACATGTGCGATATGGCCCATTACAGCGGCCTGATCGCCGGCGGGGTCTATCCGTCTCCGGTGGGGCACGCACAGATCGTCACCTCGACGACCCACAAGTCTTTGCGGGGTCCAAGGGGGGGGATCATTCTCTACGACGACGAGGAGTTCGACAAGCCGATCCGGATGTCAGTGTTTCCAGGGCTCCAAGGCGGTCCACTGATGCACGCGATCGCGGCCAAGGCGGTTGCCTTTCTGGAGGCGCTTCAACCCGAGTTCCGGGACTACGTCACACAGGTCAAGGCAAACGCGAAGGCCCTGGCGGGCGCCCTCACCGAGCATGGTTTCCGCATCGTCTCCGGCGGCACCGACTCCCACCTGATGCTGGTGGACTTGCGCCCCTACGGGGTGACTGGCAAGCTTGCCCAGACCGTATTGGACGGCGTCCACATCACAACGAACCGGAACGCGATCCCGAACGATCCGGAAAAGCCGTTCGTGACCTCGGGCGTGAGGCTCGGGACGCCGGCGGTGACGACCAGGGGCATGCGAGAGGCCGAGATGGCGAGCATCGCGGCATGGATCGCCGAGGCTCTGAAGGGTCGCGAGGACGAGGCGGTATTGAACCGGGTGCGCTCACAAGTCAAAGACCTCTGTTCGCGCTTCCCGCTGCACTCGGCCTAGGCCGTTTCGAGCAGCCGCTCTACCTCGGCCCACACTCGCGACGGGGTCCATCCGCGTTCGCGCAAGAGGCGGACCGCGGTGTCTCCGTCGCGTTTTGCCAGCCGTCGCCCGGCCTCGTCGCAAACTAAGGCGTGGTGCAGGTATCGGGGGGGAGTGATTCCTAGCAAGTATTGGAGAACCGACTGTGGGTGTGTAGCGTCCTCTAAGTCGCGGCCCCGTGTGACGAGCGTCACCTCCTGGAAGGCGTCATCGATGACCACGGCCAGATGGTAGCTGGTCGGCGTCTCCTTTCTAGCCACCACGAAGTCGCCGATCCGAGCAGAGTCGGTGCCGTGCCGCGTACCGTCCGCATCCTCCCAATGGAGCTGGGGAAGGTTGCAGGCACCGATGTCTAGGCGCAAAGCGTATTGCGCCCCGCTTTCGATAAGGGCTTTTCGCTCTGTGCGTGTGCGAGCTTTGCAGGTTCCTGGATAGATCGGCGCCTCGGGCCCTTGCGGTGCTTCTACCGAGGCCAGGATTTCCTTCCGGGTGCAGAAGCACGGGTAGACGAGACCCCGCGAGTCGAGATCGCGCAAAGCGCTACTATAGGCGTCCATACGGTTGCTCTGACGAACCACTTCGCCGTCCCAGGAGACACCCAGCCATCGAAGATCATCGAAGATCGCCTCCGCGTACGTGTCAGTTGCGCGGGTGCCGTCGATGTCCTCGATGCGGAGCAGCATGGTGCTCCCGTGTTCCCGGGCTACTTGGGCCGCGTAGACATGGCCCAAGTGCAGGTAGCCGGTCGGGCTCGGGGCAAACCGCGTCGTTTCCACTGGCTTGCTCCGATTCTGCACTCAGTCCCGTCTTGGCAGTTGGAGACGTATGGTTAAAAAGCTGGTCACCGAGTTCATCGGGACGATGTTCCTGGTGATGACAATCGTCCTCGCAGTCAATGGGGCCGGGCCCATGGCGCCTCTCGCGATCGGCTCGGTCTTGATGGTCATGGTGTACATGGGAGGGCACGTGAGCGGCGCGCACTATAACCCAGCCGTCTCGGTCGCTGCGCTCGTTGCCGGAAAGATGCCGGCCAAGGATTTTGTGCCGTACATAATCGCCCAGTTCGCCGGCGGCTGTCTGGGGAGCTTTGCGGGCTACTCGGTGGTCGGCCACGGCGTCGGCATTGCACCGGGAATGGGAGTGAAGCTCACCTCCGCGGCCTGGGTCGAGGCGCTGTTCACTTTCGCCCTCGTGCTCGTCGTACTCAATGTCGCGTGTAGCAAGAAGACCACAGGCAACTGGATGTACGGGCTGGCGATCGGGTTCACAGTGGTCGCCGCCGCCTTCGCCGCAGGGCCCTACTCCGGCGGGGCGTTCAATCCCGCCGTCGGCGTGGGCCTTACCCTGACGGGTACAGACCTCAACGCCTCATGGAGGGACGTGTGGGTCTACACCGCCGCTCCCGTGATTGGAGGCGTCATTGGCGCGGCCGTCTTCAGGATGCAAGAGCAGGACGATCCGGCAGAGGCCGCGACACCCGCAAGCTAGGGAAGTAACATCGCGGGGTGCGATGCGCCATCGTTATCCCAGCCCGCATGGGGAGCACCCGCTTCCCAGGGAAGCCTCTTGCCGACTTATGCGGGAAGCCAATGGTTGCCTGGGTCGCGGAAGCGGCCCAATCCTCCGGTGTGGCCGACACGGTGGTCGTCGCGACCCCTGACCAGGAGATCGCAGACGCCTGCCGGGCCTTAGGGATCGAGTCGGCGATGACCTCCCACGATTGTCCAACAGGCACCGACCGCATCGCCGAGGTCGCGGAGAAAGTCGTCGCCGAGGTCTATGTGAACGTCCAGGGCGACGAGCCTTTGATCGACGCTGAGAGCATCGCCGCTTGTGCCCGACCCTTGCTCGAGGACACCGGCATCGCGATGGGCTCGGTCTATGGCGAGCTCGGAGAGGAGGAAGAGGACGACCCGAACGTCGTCAAGGTCGTGACCTCGCTCGACGGCTTCGCGATCTACTTCAGCCGGTTCGCAGTGCCGTTTGCCCGTAACCCCCGGATCGAGCCGCTCAAGAAGCATGTCGGGCTGTACGCATACCGGCGAGATGCCCTCCAGGCGTTCGCAACCTGGGTGCAGACTCCGCTCGAAGTTGCCGAGTCGCTCGAACAGCTTCGATTCGTCGAGCACGGTATGCGGATCAAGATGAGCCCAGGCAATGCCACGGCCCTTGCGGTGGACACGCCCGAGCAGGCCGAAGCCGTTCGAGGACTTCTTCAGGCCCGGGGCTAAGAAAAAAGCGGCCCCGAAGGACCGCAATCAACCAGTCTGCTCGGGGCGTCAGATGCTGATGGTGCGCTGGCCGCCGAGTCCAGCTTTCTTGCCCTCGCCTGCGCCATGGCGGAAGCCACGCCAAGACTTCTTTGTCTCAGCGATTTTCGCGCGTTGCTCGGCGGTGAAGACCGAGTCCATTCGGGATCGGAAATCATCCATCTGGGCGCGTAAAGCCTCGCGGCTAAAGCCATCGCTGGACTTGAGCTCGGAGATCTTCGCCTTCAACTCAGCCTTGATCTTCTCAATCTCGGCCTTTTGTTCGGCTGTAAGCCCGAGGTTCTTCTCAAACGCCGCCTTTCGCTCGGCATGCTTTGCCTTGGCCTCAGCCTTCAGCGTCTCGATCTTGGCCTTCTGCTCAGGGCTCAGAATGTTTTGGAACTGCACGTCCCGCTCCTGGCGGAGCTGCTTCCAAGCTGTCCTCTTTGCTTCATCATCAAGGCTGTCGTTCGACTTCAGCTTCTGGATTTGAGCCTTGGTCTGATCCCTGAGAGCCTTCATTTGCGCCTTCTGTCCGTCGGTCAGGCCAATCTCCTCGGCGTATCGGCCCATCATGCCGTGCTTGCCGCAGCCGCCTACAGTGTGCGACTGAGAGCCCGGAGCGGCCGAGCTCTTGTCCTGGACGTTGGCAACTAGGCCGATGCCGGCCGTCGCGGTTGCTGCGAAGAGGGCGGATAGTGCTGTCAGTGTCATTGTCCCACCTTTGGGTACTGAGCCTGGACGCCCCAGAGTTCCGTTGGTTCAGTGTTCCCGGGACGGTACGCTCGCCCTATGCACCCGGTAGCGAGGATGCTGCAGCAGGTTCTGGAAGGATGGGACATCCCAACCCCGTCGGGAACCCTCCGGGTCAAGGAGGAAGACGCCATGCGGCTCGTTCCCGGGTCGCCGTACTCGGTGGCAACGAACCTGGCGCACGCTTGCCGCTGGCAACGGCTTTGGCTGGGAAACTTAGGGCTCGGGCCGCGCCAAGACTGGCACCAGGTCTGCCGCGAAGACTTCCGCGAGCCCCAGCAAGGGGAGTGGGCGGCCTGCCGAAAGGAGTTTGTGGACGGGCTCCAAGCCGCCTACGACCTCGCAAGGGAAAGAGGCGACGAACTGGACGAAAAGGCCCTCGATACGTTGATGAAGATCGCGATTCACGCAACCTACCACCTGGGCCAGTGCAACGCCCTACGGAAGCTGGAGAAAGCGACCCGGGGCTAGCTCAGCGCCATCGGCATCACGACGCAGAAGCGGTCCTCGCCGCCCTCGGCGGGCCGGATCACGGCTGGCCGTGATGGCTCGGTCAGCTCGGCCACGACCCCGTCACCGGGCATCGCCATCAGCGCGTCCACGATGTAGCGTCCGTTGAACGCGATCTCGAGGTCGCCGTTCCGGCTGATCGCGGGGATCTCTTGGTTCGCCTCGCCTCGGTCTTCGCTTCGTGCACTGATCATGACCTTGTCGTCCTTGCCACTGAAGCGGATGCGGTTCGCATTGTCCTTGCCGATCACGAGGACGCGGCGGACGTTGTCGAGCAGTTCGTTTCGATCCACGGTCCATTGTCGGGTGAACTCGCGCGGAACCACCCTTTCCCAGCTGGGATACTGGCCGCTAAGCAGTTGGGTCACGACCCTGGCCGTGCCGACGTCCACGCTGAGGTTGTCCGCGTCCAGTTTGAGCTCAATCTCGGCGTCCGGCTCGACCGGTAGCTGCTTGATCGCTCGAAGCGCCTTGGCCGGAACGATCGCCTCCACGTTGCTCCCGATGCCGTCGCGTCGAAGCCGCTTGACCGCAAGCCTATGGGTATCGGTCGCGACAAGGGAAAGCTCGTTGCCGTCGTACTGGAAGAGCACACCGGTGAGGTGCTGGCGGCTCGGGTCGTCCGATACCGCATAGATGACGCTCTCGACCGCCGCATTCAGCTCACCCATGGGAAGCTTGAGCGAAGCACCGTCTGCTACCGCCCTCTCGGTCGGGAACTCGTCAGCGGGAAAGGTCGTGAGCAGCCACTCGCCATGGCCGAGCCGAAGCCAGAGCTGGGTGCCGCGGAGCTCCAGGTCGAGGGTGCCGTCGGGTAGCACGCTGACGATCTCGGCCAACAGCCGCTGCTGGACACAGATCTCGCCGGCTTCCGTGACCTCGGCCGGGCACGAGGCCGTGGCCCACATCTCGCCGTCGTTGCCAGACAAGGTGACCGTACCTTCTCCGGCCACGATCCTGATGGACTGGTGATAGACGTGAGCGGTCCGCTGACTGGTCGCGGCAGAGGCGATGTTCAGCGCTGCTTGGAAGGCTTTCTTGTCGCAGGAGAGGTTCATTGTCGGTCTTGTTATAGCGGGAGCGGCCATTGATATTCTGGGGACGGATCTGCGGTGCCGAGGGTCGCACCGCGCATCTGCATCTGAAGCAGGATTCGGGTGCTGGTCTCTTCGGTGAACTCAGGGCCGGGATCAGAGTGGAGGTGTTCGACCAGTTTCCGCAGGTCCTTCGCCTGCGCGAGCAGGCTTGGGTCTGCCTTGACGGCCTCGAGGAGCCTGTTCAGGGTCTCCTCGTCCAGCTCCTCCCCGGCATATAGGTCGAGAAGTCGTTCCAAAGTTTCGTTCACGATAGTTTCTCCATAGATCCGCCCAGCCGCTCTCTGAGCGCCCTTCTTCCGCGGTAGAGCCGCGATTTGAGCGCCGGGACGCTGATCTCCAAGGTGGCTGCCGCCTCCTTGGCCGAGACGTCCTCCAGGTCGCACAGGATGAGCGGCTCGCGATACTCCACTGGCAGCTCGTCCAACGCTTGGTGGACGGTGACCTTGAGCGCGGCCCGCTCCTCGGTTCCATTATAGTGCGCGTCGCCAGGAAGTTCGAGAAGTCGGTGCTGTCGCATCTTGTCGATGCAGAGGTTGCGGGTAATGCGGAACAGCCACGTTTTGAAGGCGCCGTCGGCCCGTAGCTCGCTTGCTTTTCTGAGGACTCGGAGGAAGGTCTCTGCGGTGGCGTCTTCGGCGTCGCTCCGGTTGCCCAGCATTCGGTAGGCGTAGCGATAGATCTTCTCGCCATAGATCTCATAGATCGCGGCAAGGGCGCGCTCGTCGCCTCGTGCGAGGGCCTGTAGCCACCGTTTCTCGGCTTGGGACTCGTCGCGGGGGCTGGTCGGCATCGGCAAAAAAAGACAATGCGCCCAAGAGGGCGCAGTGCCAAGAATCATACCCGCGGATCGCAGGCAGTAGTCTATTCTTCGGGCGGGATCTCGATGAAGGTCACGGTGGCGTCGCGCGTGTCCGCGTCGGCGTCCTCCAACCCGCTCACGACGACAAGGTAGATGCCGCCAGCCTTCAGGGCTGGGCTGGGTGCGATGGGAGTGCTGAGCCTCGCCTCGGCGTCCTCGCGGCGCACGACCCAAACGAGGTGGTTGGCCGGGTTCGGGTCAACATCCACTTCTATGGCCCGCACCGTTCCGTACTCGATGTTAGTGAGCGCGAACTGGGGATTATCAAGGTTGTCGGGATCTGCCGGGTCGGCGCTCAGAAAGTTGATCGCCGGAGTGTCGAAGCCAGCTCCGAGGTTGTATCCGTGGAGAACGATGAGCCGGGCTCGGTTGCCAGTCGGCGCGGTCCGCGTGATGGCGAGCACTGCGAGCCGAAGCCGCTTCTCGTCCTCGGTTCCAAAGTCCTTCAGTCCAAATGCGGCGACGACTGTGGAGGTGTCCCTGTCGAAAGTGTTGACCTGCGAGTCGAAGATGTCGCTCCGGTCGGTTGGCTCGACCGCGACGTCATAGCCGCCGTCGTCACTGCTGATGAACTCGATCTGCAATGGAGCCGAAGACTTGAGCGGGGCGAGGTTCCCGCCCTTGGGCTCGTCATTGAGCGAGAAGAGAAGCGTTGCTGCGTTCGATGACGCATTGACAAAGATCACGAACGGGTTCTTTCCGACTACAACGACGCTACCGCCGCCGCCGCAGCCGGCAGCGAACAAAACAGCCGCCGTGACGCAACAGGCGGCAATGTACAAAACGAATCGCTTTCGCACGAGCATGACCCTACCCGATCCCACTTCCAGAAGACGTGCCGGGAGGCTGGGGCGGTTCAGCCGGCGACGTGACCTGGAAGACCTCGTAGCAGAGCGGACATCCGAGCAGGCTGGTGTCGGTGTATTGCTGCCGGGTCCAACCGCAGGCAGGGCACTCCGAGTTCGAGCGAATTGGACCGGCCAAGCCTCCGAACAGGCGATGGAGATCCGTGCCGCCGGTCTTACGGGCGAGCCGAACCAGATCGGATGCCTGGGTGCCCGAGTCGTCGCTGATCCAGATTCTCAATGGTCGAACGGCACGCCGCTGGCAACGTTCTCGCGGAACAGTTGGATCGCCTTCCTTGTCATCGGTCCCGGCTTGCCGTCGCCGACCGGCTGCCCGTCCAGACCAACCATGGGAATGACCTCCGCCGCCGTGCCCGTGAGGAACGCTTCTTCGGCACGGTAGACGTCATACGTTGTCAGCAACGTTTCCTCGACCTCGACACCCTCGTTTCGTAGGAGGGCCATGATCGTGTCGCGCGTGATGCCCTGAAGGATTCCGCACGAAGGATGCGGCGTGAAGACGACGCCGTTGCGCACGAGGAAAATATTGTCGCCCGTGCACTCTGCGATGTGGCCTTGGGCGTTCAGCATCAGGCCCTCACCTGCCCCAGCTCGGTTCGCCTCGTGCTTGGCCTGAATGTTGGCGGCGTAGCGGCCGATGCACTTGATCCGAGGGTCGAGGGCGTCGGGCGGGATCACCCGCCAGGACGTCGTCACGACCTGGAGGCCCGTCTCGTACATCTCGGGTGCATACAGCGTGAGCGAGCTGACCATCACCATAACGTTTGGCTCGGTCTTAACCGCCCGTGGGTCGAGCCCAAGCCCCGTGCCGCGGGTCACGTTCAGGCGGATGTAGCCGTCCGAGATGTCGGCCTTGCGGCAGGTCTCCAGCACGATCGCTTTGAGCTTGTCCTGGTCGAGGGCCATGTTGATCTTGAGCGCCTTGCACCCGTCGTAGAGCCGGGAAAGGTGCTCGTCCAACTTGAACACCTTGCGCCCATAAATGCGGATGCCTTCGAACAGGCCATCGCCGTACAGGTGGGCATGGTCTGCAGCGGGAACGGTCGTGTCTTCGAGCGGGCTCGTGCAACCGTTGAACCAAACAAGGCCGGGCATGGCAGTCAGAATACCGGAAACTGTTCTAGGGCTTTGAAGCCGAGTGGGAACCCAATGTCGTCTAATCAATGGACGGCAATATGGCAGGGAAGCAAAAGCCTCGCAAGACGGCGAAGCGTTCGCGGGCGTGGAGGGTTATCGGGATTTGTAGCCTTGGCCTGGTCGTCTTCGGAGGGATCTACGCTGCCCAATACGAACCCAAGGCTCCTGAGGGAACCAAAGTCTGGGGAATGGACATCGGCGGAATGGATCGAGCCGAGGTTCGAGCGATGGTCGAGAAAAAGTGGGGCGAGATGTCCCTGCAAGAAGTCACCTTCTACCACGAGGAGAAACCGTTCGGCGCTCCCCACAAAGTAGCCGATCTCGGGCTCACGCTCCAAATCGAGGAGACACTGTCCCAGGTGCACTTTCGCGACGCGTTGGAGACTGCAAACTCGTTGCTTTCTCGCGAGCAAGCTACGCCAGCCGACATCGCCCCCGAGTTAGCGATGGAGGGAGAAAAGCTGGATCCGCTAGCCAAGTCTGTGCGCGAGGCCCTAGGCAAGAGCACGCCGGCGAGCGTGAGGCTGGTCGGCGGAAACGTCAAGCGGACTCCTGAGGACGCCGGATTCGAGCTCGACGTCGAAGGCATGCTCGACTCGCTCTCGCACTCGCTCGACTCGGGCGGTGTGGCCGAGCTTCCGCTCAGACCTGCCCCGGTCAAGATCACGGAGGATCTGCTCGCCAAGATCGACGGCTCGATCGGCTCGTTCACCACGAGCTTTTCAGAAGGGAACCGGCCTCGTAGCAACAACATCCGGGTGGCCGCGGGCAAGATTGACGGGACGATCATTCTGCCGGGTGAGAAGTTCAGCTTTAACGGCCATCTGGGCCAGCGGACGCAGTCGAAGGGCTACCAGGTCGCTGGCGTCTACGTTTCGGGCCGGCACGACTTCGACGTTGGCGGCGGAATCTGCCAGGTGAGCACGACCCTCTTCAACGCTGCACTCTTGAGCGGCTTGGACTTCTCCGATCGATCCCCGCACTCGCTACCCGTCCCCTACGTACCGCGAGGAAGGGACGCCGCAGTGAGCTACCCGCAGCCCGACCTCGTACTCACGAACCCGTACGAGTTTCCCATTGCGCTCTCGACCTCGGTCGCGAGAGGAAAGATCACCTTCCACGTTCTCGGCACGAAGTCGTCGAAGCCGAAAGTGACGATCTCGCAACAGACGGTGTCCAGTTGGTCGCGCGGGGTGAAGTACGTCGAGGACAAGAGCTTGGCCCCGGGCACTTCCCGGGTCGAGGACAAGGGAGGCAGCGCTTCCAGGGCGGTAACGACCCGAACCGTGACCTCTGCCGCCGGAGAGTCGAAGAAGCAGACCTTCGAGTCCACCTATTCGGGCGGGCCGAGCATCGTGCGACGGAACTCGAGCGCGAAGCCTGCGGCAAAGCCGCAAGCCCCGGCCGAGAAGCCCGCCGCCCCGCCGCCTCCGGTCACTCCGGCTGGCGATCCGGCGTCTGGTGCCGACGGACTTTGATCAACCACAGCTGGCTTCCGTCGTACTCTTTCGCGCCGAACCGGCTGAGGTCTGCGAGCACGCTCGACCCTTCGTCGCCTTCGACCGAGAGGAACGCCTCCGGGTTCGGCTGCACGATATAGGCTGCTCCCGACTCGGCGAGGAGTGCTTCCTGTTCTTCGAAAGGGGTCTGCGCGAGAAAGAACGCGGTCAAGCGGTTCCTTCGCCTCCTGTAATCGGGGGTCTCGCTCCAGTGCCCTGCAAAGGTGGTTGCTCCCGCCATGCCGGAGAGGACGGGGTTGAGGTCGGAGATGATCGGCCTGCCGAAGTCCGCCGGGCCATCGGAGTTCGACACACCGGGCATCGCGAGGACGACCTTGCGTCCGGGGACTGAGGCGAGCCCCTGGAGGATTCGGGAGGCGTCACGCGAGTAGTAGACCGAGTGCACGGAGGTTCTGGACACGTCGTCGCGGATAAACGAGATCTCTCGTTGGAGCCACAGGATCGAGGAGGCGCAGGCCACGACCAGCCCAAGAGCGGCAACCATGTTTCGGGCGCTCCGGTCCACTCGTTCGATCAGCGCGGCGAGGCCGAATGCCGCGAGAGTGGCCCAGGGAACGATCAGGCCCATCGAGAGCTTGCGCTGGAACATGGCAGGGAAGTACAGCGCGACCACGCCGACCAGCGCCCAAGAGAGCAGCATCGTCTTCGCCCGGTCCTGACCGGCCGCAAGGATCACCGCCCCGACCACGGCCGTGAAGAACACGCCCCACGTCACCGGATCCAGTTGCATCGCCTCGGTGCCACCGGGCAAGGCGAACCACATCGCTCCCAGCAGGGCGAGCGTGACGATCCCTGCCAGTCGCGCCCGAGGCACCTTGGAGCCAAAGATGCTCGCCACAGCGAGGATCAGCGATGGCAGCAGCCCGAGCGCGACTTGTGAAAAGCTAGGTGCGAACGTGGGTGTCGCCGCCCGGGCCTGGAACACCGGGTCCTTCGAAAGCACGTAGAGGAACCACGCGGCCGCAGGTACCGCTCCAAGCCCGATGACCGAGACCCGGCCGAACCAAGCCCAGCTTGCTTGCCGCGATGCTGCCATCCCCACAAACCAGACGGCGACCACCAAGAACAGTAGGAGCGCGTCGTAGCTATGGATGTTCATCAGCGCGCAGAATGCTGCTGCGCCGAGTGGGACGGCTGACCATGACTCGCGGGCACGCCACACCTGCCTCAGCACGATCACCATCAGGCACAACGCGGCCATGAACAGGGCGTTGGTCAGCATGGAAGGGTAGACGAACGCCTCGGGCTGCCAAACGTCAGTGGGGGCGCGGCCACCGGTCAAGCTCGCGAGCGGGGCGGGCGCGTTCCGGGCGGCCTCGCCAAACCGCTCCCACATCACATAGCCGATGCCGCCCCCAAAGCATGCCATCGTGATCGCGAACTTCGCCGTGAACACTGGCAAACCGAGCTCGACGAGAAAGCGGCCGAAGAGCCGCACGAACGCATAGGTAAGCACCAGCCGCGTCACGACCATCGAGGCGACGATCCCGATCAGCTTGGCGAGCCATCCCATGAGCAGGAACAACAGATGGAACGTGAGAGAAGGCTGTGAGTCCGTAGTGAATAGGTTTTCAAAGAGCACGCGGCCGTGCATCGCCTGGTTCATCCAGGCTGCATAGACCATCTGGTCATCGATATTGAGCTGGTGGCCCAAGTACGTCGAGCCGGGCGGGAGGGAGATGAGTCCCACGAGGGTCGGCAGCCCCGCGAGGAAGACGGCCGCGAGGGCGAGGATCCCGGAAAACCGTTCGATCTGGGCCGAGGTCGTCGGATCCCGTTGCTCGGTCAAGCGCTCCTACTCCGGGACTTCTCGGCCCATGCCTTGGTAGATGGAGACGATCGTGTCCGCCCCTTGCTTTGCCTCGATCAGTGTCGGGTAGAGCTTGAGGGTCGCCCGGTAGTGCTTCAGCGCGCTAGGATACTTGTCCTTGGGTAACAGGTCGGGCGAGTACATGTAGCCGTTTGCTAAGTCGAGGGTGGACTCGACCTTGTTCCACCAGACGCAAGCCTCACAGACCGTCTTCGAGGGCTGGGCCGACATCGCAGCGCTGTAGGCTTCCTTTGCCTTGTCCAGGGCAACGGTCGGTGCCTGGCTTTGGGCCGCGGTTGCGAGAAGTACGAGCACGGCCGCCGCGGGCGTCCAACGAGACTCCATGCTACGATTCTACTGCCTATACCGATGCACGTTGGTTGCAGCAATGGCCTCGTCGAGCTCCTGGATCAATGGAAGAGCGACTGCGGCCGGAGCCCGATCGGGCAGCGCGAGTGCTTTGCCCATGGGCCTGGCGACTTCGCTCGGGATCGCAGCGAGCACCTGCTCGGGCGTCGAGGATGGAGGAAGACCTTGGACGCGACGGATCGCGACGAGCCGGTTGTTGGCGATGATACGTGCGGCGGTGCCGTGCTGTCGTCCGGACGATAGAACCCCGGCCAGCGCATGCGTCGTGCCGCGCCCCGTGACGTCCCGGTCGGCGCTGGGAAGTAGTGGGCCGAACCGCTGTCCGAGCCACCAGACGCCGAGGCCGAACACGAAGAGGGCTTGCCATTGCATGGCGACAGCCCACGGCCCGAGCGTCCCCAGGAGCGAAGGCGTTGCCTCGTCTCCACCGAGCGCGTCGGCGAACACCACTCCGTTCTCGCGCCCGCCGAGCGTGGCGAGCATGGTCACCCAGTACTCCGCGTTGTCGGCCGAATCAAGGTATCGGTTCGTGGCGGAAAGCCCGTCGGCCACGAGGACGGCGCGGCCCTCGCCCATGACTTGGACGCGCACCCACCAGCCGACCTTTGCCTCGCGGTACCAGTCGTACGGCCCGGTATCGGCGACCCAAGAGTCGTCGGGGTCCTCTTGGTCCGGGTCGAACGAGATCTGGAACGCCCGTTTCTCCGGAAAAGTGGAGTCCAACCGCGTAACGGCGACACGCTCGTAGGCGTCGTCGAGGCTTTCCGGAACTTCCGCGTAGACGACGGTCGCCCCGCCTTCCGCAGCCTTGGCCAGTGCCCTGTGCAATCGGGAGGGCTCGGGATCGGGGCTGGTCAATCCTTGGCCTTCCTCGAAAGCCTCACGGATCGCTGTCATCGGGTCAATGAGTCGCGGCGCAATCGCGACGACCACCTCGCCCATCTTTGGGCTCAATCGGGCAGAGCGATCCACGCGGACAGGGAACCCGCTCTGGCGCAAGACCTCGGCCAGTCCTGCAGTACCGCTCGGGCCGGAGTTGGAGGTGACGGGCTGGGAAGTTATCTCGGTTTGAACCTCCCAGACCGTGCCCGCGATCACGGCGAGCGCGGCGACAAAGAGCCAAACGAGCAGGGGTGTCCGATTCCTCATACCGCCCGTCCCTCGAGGACGCGGTATGCGCGGAGGTAATGCTCCCGAAGGCTGGAGACCTGTTCCATTCCGATCGGCTTGCGGCCGTACCAGAACTGGTCGAACTGCCTCGTCGTGGCGCGCAGGTCGAGCATCTCGGGACAGTCAGGGTTCTTCTCGGCCCGGCGCACGTGCTCCCAGTTGGTCTCATGCCTGCGGAAAGGGACGATTCGAAACTCGGACAGCCGTACGAGCAAGGCTACGTAGAGGCAACGGTACGCATCGCGGTGGAATCCTTGAGCCTCGAGCCTGTCTGCACGGTCGAGCCACTCGTCGGCGGTAAGCCCTTCCTCACCCTCGTTCATCAAGTCGGCCGCTAGCCGCGCTTTTCCTTGGCGGTCCAGCAGCACCGCGATCATGAAGCCCGCGACGACCAGCCCGGCGATGCCGATCCAGACCCACGGCGGGACAGGGAGTGCGCTGCCCGGCCCACTCGAGCTGAACATCGAGTTGATCAGCCGACCGATACCCGCGCCGAGCCGCTCAAAGAACCCTTGCGTCTCCTCCTTGGTGCTCTTGAGCACCTCCCGCTGCGCGACCGCGCCAGGATCGGCGAACTTCTTCGACGAAAGGACTTTCCTCGCAGCTTCGGCAGAGTTTGGCCCAGGAGGGGGCTTTCGCAAGCTTTCCCGAGCCTGCGCGGCTTGCTTGTACGGGGTCGTACCGGGGGTGAGCCCTTCGAACTCCACGGTCTGCGAAAGCGCGCACGTCGCCGCCACCATCGTAAGCAGCGACGCGAGGCTACTCCTTCTCATGCAACATGCCGACCTCTCGGGCGACAACCTCGATGTCAAACCCTTCGACCGCGACTCGCCGGGCGAAGTAGGTAACGACGGCGCAGCTGGCCCAGAGCGGCGGGATCGCCAGGGTAGCCGCCAGGAAGGGAAGTAGGCCGAGCAGGGCCGTCACCGCCTCGGAGCCGCGGGGTCCAAACGGAGTCCCGGCCAAAGCGTCGGACGGGATGATCGCCGCGACCAGCACCGCACCCATGAGCCCGGTGAAAACGAGCACGGACAGGAATACGGCCATCGTGGAGACGGATCCTCCGGACGCATGCCTTGTCCGCTTGCCCAAAGCAAACCCTCGGGCGATCGAGCGGATGGGCCCGGTCCCCTCGACCCTGGATACCGCGGGCGCCAGGCTGAAAGCCTGCAGTCCAAAAAGCCACGTTAGAGCGCCAAAGCCGAACACGACGAACCCATAGACCCCGATCGCGGCTTGAATCGAGCTCTTTCCCGCAAAGACCACGTCGCTGAGAAAGATCAGGAAGACCCCGCTAAAGAATGGTCCGAGAAGAAACAGCGAGCCGACTAGCGCGGTACCGAACGTTCCGCGACGGCGCGGGGGCTCTTCGCCGGTAACGTGCCTGGCTGCGACTGGAAGGATCGAATCGAGGACCGAGGAGTACACCCAGGCCGCAATGACAACCGCGATGACGCCCGCGACACTCACCGCGAGCAACGGCGCGAACGTGTCTACGGGGCGGCCGCGCGGGGTGTAGAGTACGGTCGGCACAGCGACCTCAATGATAAAAGCGATGCTGGCCAGGGCGGCGATGACTGGGCCGATGCTCGACCGAAACGCGGTGACGGCGCTCTGCTGGCAGACCTCGAACGCGGCGGCGACCACCTCCGCGGCTCCCATCGGCCGGAGCCGAGCCTGCCGCTCTTGGCGGGCTGCCTTGGGTCCCATGAGGGATTCCAGCCGGTCTAGGTTCACCGTCTCTATTCTGACAGCAGATGCCCCCTCGTTTTCCTGGGCCTGGTGTGCCCCTGGCTTGGTAGCTTCGTCTGTAGGGTTATGGGACCGATTCTTGCCCTCGTCGCCATGGTCGCGCCGAGCTCTGAGCCCTTGATCACAGACTACACGCAGAGCGGTCTCCGCGACCTGAGCTTCACCGCCAAAGTCTTGAGCGCGAAGCAGGCCGAGCTGAAGAAGATCAACCAGGACTTCTCCGTTTCCTACCGGTTCTCCTCCTCGAACGTATGGCTCAAGGAGCCGATGATGCTCCGCATGGAGTCGGTGGTGGACGACACCAAGATCTTCTACATCGTAAACGGGTCGAAGCGGCTCGTCTCTGTGCCTCGCACCGGGCTCCGCCAGCGGGAAGACTTGAGCAAGGCCCCGGGCAAGCGCCAGACGCCTCTCGATTTCGGACTGCTGACACCGTCGCTCTTCAAGGGGCTGTTCCAGGCGAAGTACATTCGAACCGAAACCCGCGGCGACCTCAAGGGCTGCCTAGTTTTTGACCTGACCTACCTCCCATCGCTTGATGACACGAGCAGGAACCGGGTCTGGGTCGATCCTCAGCGGAAGTACACGCCGAAGCGCGAGTGGTACACCCAGCTCGGCGGCTACCTCCTCGCGACGTTCACCTATTCGGACGTGAAGTCTGTAGGTGGCGTCTATGTTCCTCAGAAAGTCTCTGTGAACAACTCCGAAGGCAAGTTTGCCGGTTCGACCGCGTACCAGAACGTCAAAGTGAATACTGGCCTCGCAGCCTCGCTCTTCGACGCCTCTTAGGCGGTGAGGTCGTCGAGCGCGGCACCGAGCGCCTTGGCAGTGAAGTCGAGGAGCGAGATGGCGCGGTCGTACTCCAGCCGGGTGGGTCCGATGAGCGCGAGCACCCCTGTTTCCTGCCCGCCCACCTTGAACGGCGACTGGATCACGGTCAATCGTCGGAACCGGCGGTCCGGGTTCTCCGAGCCGATGGAAAGACTGGGTCGGCTGAGCGCGGAGCGGATTGCTTCCTCGTCCTCGATACCATCGAGCACTTCGCGCGCAGCTCCTTCTTCACGGAGAAACTCGGGCTGGGCAAGGACGAACTCGTGTCCTTCTGCCACGAGCTTTCCGTTCTGCAGCTCCTTGGCAGCCGACTTCACCTGATGGATCGTTGCCGCCCCTACGGCTGTGGCCAGCTTATCCAGTCCCTTCGGCACTGAGAGAGTGCCGAGCTCGCGCAATGACTTGCCAATGCACGCTGTGGCCAACGCCTCGTTGACTGCTGCGATATGGGCGAGACCGGTTTCAGGCGGGGTCTCGACCATCCGGTTCTCTACGTGGCCGTTCTCCATCACCATGACGAGCAGGCACTTGCCTGGGCTGAGGCCCGTGATCAGAAGGTGCCGCACCCGTGCGTCCTGGTTGCGGTTCACGGTGGCCACGGAGAGGAGATGGGTGATTCTCGAAAGCGCGCGTGCTGTGCTGGAGAGGAAGTCGTTGAGGGTGTCCTCCTCGCTGGTCGCCTCGCCGATGTGCTTCTTTTCGGGTTGCGTCGGGGGTTTGGGGACGACGATCTGGTCTACGTAGTAACGGTAGCCGCCGTCGCTGGGAACCCGACCTGCGCTCGAGTAGGGCTTGTCTAGCAGACCGAGCTCGGTGATCTCGGCCATTTCGCTTCGTACGGTCGCTCCCCGCACGCCAAGCTCGTACTTCCGCACGATGACGTCGCTTGCGACGGGCTCCCCAGCTTGTACGTACTCGACGATAACCGCTTCCAGTATCCGTTGCTTTCGAGGGCTTAGCTCGCTCACTCTGCCAAACAGTGTACTGGTGCGGGCCGCAGCGGGTACAGCTTTAGGGCCGGGAAAGGTACTAGAATCAGCTATGGCGCGGAGCGCCGCCGACCGCATCGTAGGAATCGAGACCGAGTTTGGAACGCTCGTCCAGCCGGGCCTTGGCACGCCGGAAGGCGCGGTCGAGGCGATCAAAGACCACGTCTTCTACGAGTTGAGGCTCGGTGCCATCGATCTGCTCGCCCGGGACGAAGTCTTCGAGCCCGCCGAGTCGGGCGGCTTCTTGATGAACGGGGGCCGCCTGTACATTGATGCGGTCGGAAGCCACCTGGAATACGCTACTGCGGAGTGCAGAAGCCTGCGCGACCTTGTCGCCCAGGACCGGGCCGGCCAACGGCTGATTGTCCGTGCCCTGCAAGACCTCGGTCTGCGCGACGTTGTTGACGTCTACAACAACAGCACCGACCACTTCGGCGGGCACACGTTCGGCTGCCATGAGAACTACCTCGTACGGATGGAAGACGACTTCATGTCGGTGCGGACTCCGGGCCTGATCGGGTTCCTCGTCACGCGGCAGATCTTCGCCGGCACCGGGAGAGTGGGCGGGCACATCCTGGCGGCCACCAACCGACCCAACCTCGGGGCAGTCTCCGCCAACCCGATCGATTACATTTGGGTCAGCCAGATCTACCATGCCCTGCCCGACGATTCCGTAGAGTTCCAGCTTAGCCAACGGGCCGACCACATTCTCAAGACTGTGGCCAGCCGCGTGCGTTTCAACCGGGCTCTGATCAACCCCAAGTGGGAGCACTTCTATGCCCACGACGGAATGAATCGCTTCCATCTGCTCTTTGGCGAGGCGAACCAGTCGGAGTACGCGATGGCGCTCAAGGTAGGCACGACATCGTTGGTCTTGCGGCTCGCGGAAGAAGGGAAGATTCCCGACCGGCTGGTGCTCGACCGGCCCTTGGTCGCCCTCCGGCAGGTCAGCCGCGACCGCTCGTACCGATGGCCCGTCTGCCTGACCCAAGGCGCGTCCATCGGGGCGGTGGACTACCAGCGGGAGTTCCTCGCGCTCGCGCAGCAATATAGGGGCGACAGCAACGACACGGACTGGGTTTTGGAAGAGTGGGAAGACGTTCTCGACCAGCTAGAGGCGGATCCGCTGCAGCTGGCAGACCGGCTCGACTGGGTCGCCAAGCTGAAGATCCTAGAGGCCTACATGGAGGATACGGGCACGGGATGGGAGGATCCGGCGCTGCACTCTGTGGATCTGGAGTACCACAACATTGATCCCGAAAAGTCGCTCTTCCACGCATTGGATACGCGGCGGTTTGTCGCCCCGGTGGACATCGTCGAAGCGCAGGCGGAACCGCCTCAAGACACTAGGGCTCTCGGTCGGAGCAAGATCGTCAGGGCAGTAGTTTCGGGAAACGGCCCTTCTGCCTACCTGTTCGATTGGTCAGGAGCGACGCTCGACCGGGGTCGGTTCCTCGAGATGCCCGATCCGTTCCACACGTACGAGCGCGAGGCCGCGACCCTTCTCGGATAACATAGGAGCCATGTCCTCGGATATGGATCGCCGTCAGTTCCTCGGCCGTGCAGCAAGCGCCGGAATTTCGCTCTCCCTGCCCATTTCGGCTGCCGCAGCAATCCCGCAGTCAAAGCCCCGGCCGCGCGGGGCCAAGTCCCTGGCCGGTTTCGCACCTGCACCGATGTCAAAGGTGCGGATGGGCATGATCGGAGTGGGCGCAAGAGGCAGCGGCCACGTCGGCGACCTTTTGAAACTCGATGGAGTCGAGATCAGCGCCATATGCGACCTCTATCCGGACTGGGCGGAACGGTCGGCAAAGCGATGCACGGACGCTGGGCGACCCAGGCCCGAGCTCTATACGGGTGGAAAGGACGACTTCCTCAAGATGGTGTCGCGAGACGACATCGATGCAATCGTGGTCTCCACGCCTTGGGAGGAGCACGCCCGGATGGCGATCGCGGCGATGAATGCCGGGAAGCATGTCTTCGTCGAAGTCCCGATGGCGACGACGACAGAGGAGTGCTGGGCGATTGTCGACACGGCCGAACGCACCCAGCGGCACTGCATGATGCTGGAAAACGTATGCTACGGCCGAGAAGAGCTTCTCGTCTTGAACATGGTTGCGCACGGCGTATTCGGCGAGATCCTTCACGGAGAAGGCGCCTACATCCACGACTTGCGCGGGCAGATGAACGAGGTCGAGCGGGGAACCGGCTCCTGGCGAACAGTGCATTACCAGAAGCGGAACGGGAACCTTTATCCCACCCACGGGCTGGGTCCGGTCGCCCAGTACATGGACATCAACCGAGGCGACCGCTTCGACTTTCTCTCCTCGGTGAGCTCCAACAGTCGCGCTCGGAACGAGTTTGCGACAGAGCACTTTTCCAATGATCACAAGTGGAATAAGAGGCCGTTCGTCTGTGGCGACATCAACACCACGATCGTTCGGACTGCACGGGGTCGGACACTCATGGTCCAATGGGACGAGCAACTCCCTCGGCCGTATAACCGGCTCAATCTGCTCCAGGGTACGAAGGGAGTCTGGGGCGGCTTCCCCAACCGGTGTGTCATCGAAGGCCGGTCTCCCTCCACCGACCAGTGGCAGCAGTCCGGCGACCTGAAGCCGTTCTACGACCGCTACGAGCACCCGCTCTGGGCTAAAGTGGGAGAACTGGCGAAAGGCTCCGGCCACGGAGGCATGGACTTTGTCATGTGGTGGAGGGCGATCCAGTGCCTGCGCGATGGCTTGCCGCTGGACCAGAGCGTCTATGACGGGGCCGCATGGACGTCGATCGGCACCCTGAGCGAGGTCTCGGTCGCTTCGCGAGGCAGGAGCGTGGACGTGCCGGACTTCACCCGGGGCGGTTGGAAAACGGCGAAGCCTCTCGGGATCGTCAGCTAATCAAGGCGCGAACCAGCGCTTCGTCCGGTTCTGTCTTCAGGCCTGGCTTGCCCTGGGTGTGCCACCAGGCGAGGGTGTCTCGGGCAGAGTAGGCAAGCGGCCGGTGCGAGAGCCCCTGCGCCCGGGCACGGGAAGCATCGGTACGGAAGATTCCATCGCTCGACCCGTCCAAAGGCAGCAACATGGGCAAGTGGAGCCCCGCCTTCTCCCACTCAGGGATAGGGATCGGCTGAGCTTCAACGCCGCAGGCAGCGGCCATCTCTCCGAGAGCCGAATCCTCGCCGCAGGCGTTGAACGTGCCTGTGATCCCACGTTCGACAAGGCCGGCCGTGAAGGAAGCGAGGTCTCGGGTGTCGATCGCTTGGATGGGTTGGTCTAGCCGATCCGGGACAGGGAGCCGGCCCTGGCGCGTCGCCCACAGCGTAAACCGGTCGGTCGGATCGTTTGGGCCGATCACTATGCCTGGGCGCACGATCGTGAGCCGCTCTCCCCAAGTGCGGGCAGCCTCGCGCTCGCAGAGCACCTTCAAACCGCCGTACGTGTTTGCGTCCACGGTCTCGGTGGCAGGATCTTCCAACTCGATCAGTGCCGAGCCCTCATGGGGCCCGGGCATGGACTGGTCCGCATAGACCGAGATCGTCGAGATCAGGAGGTAGCGGTCGGCCCGATCGCTCGTCGCTTCGCTTGCGATTCGCACCTCGCGGGGAATGTACGCTGAGGTGTCGAGCACCCAGTCCCACCTTTCGTCCGGAAGTGACACCATGCCCTCCTTTCGATCGCCGTAGTACTCGGGCACGCCGGAAAAGAGGTTCTTGTGGGTCACGCCGCGATGGAACAGTGACACGTCGTGGCCCAGCTCAAGCAGACGTTCGACGATAGCGCGACCGACAAAAACGGTGCCGCCGAGGACAAGGATCTTCAATCCTAGAAGTCTACACCGGTGGGAGGCACTTCACGGGGCTGTTGTGGCGGCGAGACGGGCTCCTGTTCCGGCACGACCTTGACGGTCAGATCGGCGAAAACGGCATAGCGCCTGCCGTCGGTGCCCAGTGGACCGGCCACCAACAACGGGGTCTCCGACCGGTTCGGAATCTGGTCCAGCTTCATCCCAGAGATCGCCCTGGGCACGATCATGGTGCCGACGGGCCACGCCGACTCGTCCTTCATCAAGGCCACGATCGCCTTGCGGAACGATCCTCCGCTCGTGAACTCGGGGAGTTTGCCGCCGTTCTGCGAGGTGTACTTGGCAAGGGCTTCCGCGATGCTGGCCAGCCGGTCTTGGAGCACGGCCGGCTCGACCGGCTCGAATTGCGGCATCCGTTGGGGCGAGCCTGTCCCGGGCTGCGTCTGGTCTGTCGCTCCGCCAGCTGTGCCGGGATCTGTAGGAGACGGCTGGCCGAATCCCGGTGCAGGTGAAGCGCCTCCCTCCTGTGGCGCACCGGGGACAGATCCAGGGCCACCCATGGGTGTGGATCCATGAGTGGTTCCCGATCCAATTTCGGAAGGATTGTCGAGCACTTCCTGCGGACGGGCGGTGTAGAGGGACTGAGGGGGCTCATAGAATGCGCACCCGGCGAGAGCAAAAAGGTACGTTAGCGCCAAGGTTGCCGGACTGAAGACGGTTCGAACCACCGGAGATGCCATGCGAGACCTACAACATTATGACCGTGCGCTCGAACTCATGAAGGGTGCGAAGACGAGATACGTCGAGGATTTGGAGGCAATGACCGACGAGCAGCTGGCCCACAAGCAGGGAAAGTCGCGCTCCGCTTACGACTTCACCTATGAAGTTGCCGTCGTGAACCGGGCCATGGCTCTCCGCATCGCGGGCGAGGAACCGAAGCTAGACTGGGACGGCTGGGTCGTCGCTCCACCGGAGATGTGCAACAAGGAGGCGTGCATCAAGGAGCTTGCGGAATCGTGCGACGCGGTTACCGCTGCGGTGGAGGCTCGGGGGAGGGACGGGATCCTCACGGAACTGACGACCCCGCGGGGCCCTAGTTCGCCCTACGAGGTCGCCTCGTTCCTAGCCTTGCACACGATGTACCACGACGCGCAACTCAACTACATCCAGGCGCTTCAGGGAGACGATGAGATGCACTGGTCCGGCTAGCGGCCAGTTTTGAAGTTTGCGTTCGGATTGACTTCGAGTTCGGAGTCGCTGCCCTTGGTCGGGGCGGCTACTCCGGCCTCGGGTCCGCCTGCCGCGGCCTGTCCCGCTTGAGCGTCCGTGGCCCCCGATTTGTTGGCCGGTGTTACTGAACTGGCTTCCGTGTCGGGTGCGGTTGCTTGCTGGCAACCGCACCCGACGACGAAGAAGGCCAAGCCCGCGATCAGGACTCCCCTCATTCCATGTCCCACCGATACTGCTTGATATCGGTGATTCGGATCTGGGCTGACGGGGTCGTCTTGGTCCAGTTCGTGCCACTGGCTACCTGGGCCGGAGCCATGGATTTCACGTGGCCATCGGCGCTCGCGACGATCGCCCGGCCCGCTTTCCGGATTGCCATGCCGCCTGTGTATCGTCCCTCGATCTCGGTAGGTACCTGGCCGCTGGCGTAGCCGTCGCTGCCCCATCGGACTGCGGGGGCACAGATGCTTTGCGGCTTCACCATCGGATCGGTGTACGTCGCACCGCAATGGGTCGGCGCGACGAGGTTCGCCATCCAGATCGGGGATCCGACCCACAGCCAGTCGAGCGTCGCGTCGCGTCCCTTCTTGCTCAGGAACATCACGGTGCTGGCCGGATCGCCCAAGCTCGTATGGACGGTCGGCATGACCTTCCAACCGTTCGACGAGATCGTCGGGCTGTGCACGGTGAACGCATAGCCGAAGTGGGTTCGGTACGACCACAGTGCATAGTCCGGGGCACCAGCGATCGGCGGCTCGATCATCCGAAGCGGATCCTGGTAGATGATTCCTGCCTTCATGTACGGCAGCATGAGCCACGACCACGGCTTGTAGTAAGTTCCGTTCAGCAGGAACGGCGAGTCGGGCTCGCCGATGATTCCTACGGGCGGCGGCATGTCGTCGTAGTCGCCCATGTAGATCATCGAGGCTGTGATGATTTGTTTGTCGTTGCTGATGCTGGCCGCCCCCTTGGCTGCGACCTTGGCTTGGGCAAAGACGGGGAACAGAATGGCTGCAAGAATCGCTATGATTGCGATGACAACCAGTAGCTCGATTAAAGTGAAGGCACGGTGATTACGCATGATCCCTCCAGGGACTTTAGAACTATATCACAATCTCGGCGAACTTTTCTTGAATTCTCTCTCACCTCATGGCTGCCTTTACTGAGCGGTTCGACGCCCAAATCGAGTTCCTCCGCGGCCATGTCAAAACCGTTGTACTGGGAGAGCTTGATACTGGCCGGGTAGCCGTATGCCCAAGCATCCAGGGCCGGGTCATGACCTCGTGCATTCCTGGAAGGGATGGAACCGGGTTTGGCTGGATCAATCATGACCTCGTTCGGTCAGGCCCTCACTTGCCCCACATCAACCCGTTTGGCGGCGAAGACCGGCTGTGGTTCGGTCCGGAGGGCGGCCCCTTCTCGCTCTTCTTTCAGGACGGCAAGGAGCAAGTCTTCGAACACTGGCAGACTCCGGCGCCCATCGATTCTGAGGCCTTTGAAGTCGTGTCTGAGGACGGGACGGAGATCGTGATGCGCCATAAGGCGCGGTTGGAGAATGCGGCAGGCAGCGTGTTTGACGTCGAGCTGCTCCGCACGGTCCGGATCGTCGAACCCGTACTGCCCGGCGGCGTCACATTCGAGTCTGTGAACCAGGTGCGAAACGTCGGGGCGACCTCGTGGCAGCCTGAGTCGGGCTTGCTTTCCATCTGGGTTTTGGGAATGTTCCGCTCGTCGCCACGGGCTGTCGCCGTACTGCCCTACCGTGACGCCGAGGGCACGCTTGTGAACGACCGGTACTTCGGCACGGTACCGGCGGATCGCCTAGCGTGCACGGGCAAGGCCATCCTGTTCCGTGGTGACGGCCGCTTCCGGTCGAAGATCGGTTTGTCGGCCGTCCGGGCCGTTCCGACGATCGGGGCGGTGGATACCGAAGCGGGCAGCCTCACCCTTGTCACCTACCCGGCGGTGCCAGCACCGAACGGCTATGTGGACTCGATGTGGGGCGACCAAGACGACCCCTTCGCCGGAGATGTCGTGAACAGCTACAACGACGACGGCTCGCTCGGCGGTTTCTTTGAACTGGAGACCTCGTCCCCTGCACTCGACTTGGCGTCGGGGGAAACGGCGGTGCACGTCCACACCACGAGCCACGCGATCGGCCCTCCGGGATTGCTGGACGAGTGGACGCGGTCCTACTTGGGAGTGAAGCTGGAAACGGTCTCGGCCTTCGTCAGCCCTTAGCCAAGGCCAGCTGCACCAAGTTCCTTGGCGGAAGGAACTCGACGCTTTCTGCGACAGTCTCCAGGATCTCCACTTCGACTCCCGGAGAGCGTTCCAGCAGTAGCCCGAGGATCGCTTCGACCAAGGACTCCGGGGTCGAAGCGCCGCTCGTGACGCCGACCACCTTTCTGGACGCGAGCCACTGCTCGGTCAGGTCGCTAGGGTGCATTACCAGAACCGCGGACGTGTCGCATTGCTCCGCAACTTCGCGGAGCCGGTTCGAGTTGGAGGACGTCTCCGAGCCCACCACGATCACGCCGTCACAGATTCTCGCCAACTCCATCACCGCGCCTTGTCGGTTGGTCGTCGCGTAGCAAATGTCTTCCTTTACCGGGGTCTCCAAGTGAGGGAAGCGACGCTTGAGGATTGCCATCGTCTCCTCGACCTCGCTGACGCTGAGCGTCGTCTGCGTCAGTACCGCCAGCGGCTCGCCTTCGGGCACCTGGACAGACTCGGCCTCGACGGGTCCATCCACCAAGGTGCACCGCCCGACCGCCTCGCCCATCGTGCCTTCGGCTTCCACGTGCCCGCGGTGGCCGATATAGAGAATGAAGTAGCCGGCCCTGACGTACCGCTTCGCCTCGTTGTGCACCTTGGTTACGAGAGGACAGGTCGCGTCCACGACCTGGAGCCCACGGTTCGATGCCTCCGTTCTGAGGGCTGGAGAGACACCGTGGGCCGAAAAGACGACTACGGCGTCGGGCGGGATGTCACCGACGTCCTCGACGAAGACAACGCCACGTGCTTCGAACGAGCGTACCACCGCCTCGTTATGGACAATCGCGTGCCGTACATAGATCGGCGGCCCGTGGATCTTCAGCGTAAGTTCGACGACCTCGATCGCGTAGGCGACCCCGGCGCAGAAGCCACGGGGCGAGGCGAGGACGATTCGTTCCACTGCCCGATTATGGGGCTATCGCTTCCGCTTGGCCCGGGAGATCGTGACCCCAAAGGCGTCCACCGCAAAGGCGCAAGGCGCCGTGCGCTTCCTCGCTGTGACCTCCACCTCGACCGCAAGGTCGTGGGACAGGAGCTCCTGGGCTACGAGGTCGCAATAGTGCTCCAGCGTACGGCTCTCTGCTTGGCCGATCTCCGTGGCGGTCTCGGCGATCCACGTGTAGTCCACGGTGTCATGGATCGAGTCGCCGGTAAAGCTGGTGTTTCCCAGCTCGACCGTGGCGTCTACTTCGATCCACGTGCCAAGAGACCTCTCTTCTTCCAGCACCCCCACGCGAGCCAGCACCCGCAGGCCTTCCATGATGACGGCGTCCACATGAGGAGCCTAGCCCACAATCGGCCCGTTCCGCTATGCGGGGGTGTGATACAATCTTGGCACAGACGTCAGACCAGAAGTTTTGGACGGGGTCGCGTGGTGCGATCCCGTTTGTGATTCTGGGGGTATGGAACTATGGACATTCTGCAAGAACTGAAGCAGATCGCGGTGGAGCGGGAGATCCCGATCGATGAGCTGAAGCAAGAGCTTGAGCTCGCGCTGGCTGCATCGTACAAGAAGTTCAAGAGCACGGAAGGAGAGGTCGTCATCAAGCTCGATCCAAGCAAGAAGAGCGGTGCAGTCGTGCTCAAGGAAGTGGTCGGCGAGCTGCTCGACCCGGCAGTCCAGATCCAGTACGAGACTGCGCAGAAGTATAGCCCGGGAGTTCAGATGGGCGACTTCGTACCGATGGAGATCGACACGAACACCTTTGGTCGGATCGCAGCGCAGACCTTTAAGCAGGTCTTGACGCAAAAGCTCCGCGAGGCCGAGCTCCGCAAGATCCACGACGAGTTTAGCGACCTGATCAACGAGGTCGTGAGTGGCATCGTCACCCGGCGCGAGGAACTGGGGGTCATGGTCCAGGTCGGCCGACATGAGGTGGAACTACCGAAGCGCGAACAGGTGCCGACCGACGACTACCGGCCGAACGAGAGGATCAAGGTGTACGTCGTGAAGATCGACGAGACCCACCGTGGATTCAAGGTGTTCGTGAGCCGCTCGCACCCGAACTTGCTCCGAAGGCTCGTCGAGTTGGAGGTTCCGGAGGCAACGGAAGGGATTATCGAGATCATGGCTGTCGCGCGTGAACCCGGCCAACGCTCCAAGATCGCCGTACTCAGCCATGACGAGCGGGTGGACGCGATCGGCGCCTGCGTCGGCCCGCGCGGCACGCGTATCCAAGCCGTGATGGAAGAGCTGCGGCCCGAAAAGGTGGACGTAGTACCGTACACCGAAGACCAGCGCCAGTTCATCATCAATGCCTTGAGCCCGGCGAAGGTGAACTCGATCCGTCTTGACGAGGAGGAAAGGAGTGCCTACGTGGTGGTTCCGGACACCCAGCTGTCGCTCGCAATCGGGCGAGGCGGCCAGAACGTCCGGCTTGCCGCGCGTCTGACCGACTGGAAGATTGACATCCGCTCAGAGGCCCAGGCGAAGTCGGAGGCCGACGGCGACACGCTCGACGAGGCCCCGCCTAGCCAGACTGCCGCGGTAAGTACGGCGGAGAGCGACCCGTCCGCACCTGCAGAGGCGCCCGCCGCCGGGTCGGAGGCCAGCTGACGCCGGAGCGCTCCTGCATCGTCTGCCGACAGCGTAAGCCCCAGGGCGAGCTGCTCAGGCTGGCCCGGTCTCAGGACGGATCTGTTGTTCTGGGCAAGGGTGGCGGCAGGGGGGCGTATTGTTGCCGAGTCGGAGAGTGTGTCGCTCAGGTCGCGGACGCGAGGCGGCTCCAGAGGGCATGGCGAGTCAAGGTGACGCAGGCGGAGTTGGAAGGTTTAGGGAAAGAGGTTCAAGAATGCCAGAGGTAAAACAGACTGCGATGGAACGGGCGATTGACGACATCGCGAAGCAACACGGAGTTGCGAGCGGCCAGGTCGTCGCCGTCCTCGACGAGCTTGGCGTCGCGCACAGTGGCTCAAAGTTCGAGGCTGACGACGACGTCTTCGCCCTCATTGTTGAGGAACTCAAGTCCTCGGCTGGGGACAAAACCATCGTGTGCACGCCGGGGAAGACCACCCCGCGAGACGTCGCCAATTCACTCGACCTTCCCCAGAACGAGGTTCTCAAGACCTTGATGACGAAGGTCAAGGTCATGGCGACCCTCACGACCGCACTCGAAGACGAAATCGTCGAAAAGCTCGCCGGCCAGTTCGGCTATAAGGTGAATTGGGCGACCGCCGCCAAGCCAGCGAAGGCCGTCGCCTCTACGGCCGAACAGAAAGGCGACCAGCCCCGCCCTCCGGTCGTCACGATTCTCGGCCACGTCGACCACGGGAAGACCTCGCTGCTCGACCACATCCGCGAGGCTAACGTCGTCTCCAAGGAGCATGGTGGAATCACCCAGCACATCGGTGCCTATCAAGTCGAGCTTCCGCAAGGCCTCATCACGTTTCTTGACACCCCAGGCCACGCGGCATTCACCGCCATGCGGGCGCGAGGAGCCCAAGCGACCGATATCGCGGTGCTCGTCGTGGCTGCCGACGACGGCATCATGCCTCAGACGATAGAGGCCATCAGCCACGCCAAAAACGCCGGAGTACCGATCATCGTCGCGGTGAACAAGATTGATAAACCCGAGGCGAATGTGGACAAGGTCGTCCAGCAACTCCCGCAGCACGAACTGATCCCCGAGTCGTTCGGTGGCGATGTGATCGTGTGCCCGGTCAGCGCCCACACTGGCGAGGGCGTTAAGAACCTGCTCGAGATGATCCTTCTTCAAGCTGAGGTTTTGGAGCTCACCGCCGACCCGAAAGGGGAACTCCACGGCGTCGTGATCGAGGCCAAGCTCGACAAGGGCCGTGGCCCTGTCGCCACTGTCTTGGTTGAGCAGGGCACGCTCCAGACTGGAAACGTCGTGATCTGTGGCCAGCACTGGGGCAAGATTCGCGCGATGAACGACTATGCCGGGAACCCGGTCAAGTCAGCTGGTCCGTCGACCCCGGTCGAGATTCTCGGGTTGGACGGTGTACCGCTCGCCGGCGACCGATTGGAACCTGCGGCGGACGAGCGCGAGGGCCGCGACGTGACCTCAGGAAGGATCTCGGAGATTCGCGATCAGGCGATGTCGGGCCCGAAGCGCAAGGTCAGTCTGCGCGACCTCCGCCAGCACAACGCGGACGAAGGTGCGAAGGATCTCAACTTGATTGTCAAGGCCGACGTACAGGGCTCTGTGGAGGCAGTCCGAGGATTGATCGAGAAGATCGATAACCCCGAGGTGAACGTCCGGGTCATCCACGGTGGCGTCGGCACCGTGACTGAGAGCGATATTCTCCTTGCCAGCGCGGCCGGGGCGATTGTGGTCGGATTCGGGGTCAAGCCCGAGGCTGGTGCCCGCAACGAGGCGACTCGGCAAAAGGTCGAGATCCGCACGTACAACGTGATCTATGAGTTGATCGAGGACATCGAGGCGGCCGTCAAGGGGATGCTGGAGCCGAAGTTCGAGGAAGTCGAACTAGGGCGGGTGCAGATTCGTGTGGCCTTCAAGCTCACGAAGGCGGGCAAGGTCGCGGGATCGCATTGCACCGAAGGCAAGATCGTTCGCGGCTGTCAGGTCCGGGTGCATCGCGAGGACGAGTTGGTCTTCGAAGGCAAGATCGCTTCGCTCCGAAATGTCAAAGAGGACGTCCGCGAGATCACAGCCGGCCAAGACTGCGGAATCAAGTTTGAAGGTTGGGAAGACTTCAAGGAAGGCGACCTGATCGAAGCCTTCGAGACCGTCCAGATCGACTAAACGTGGGTGAGAAGCAAGAAGGGCGAGGCTGAATCAGCCTCGCCCTTCTTTGCAGAAAGGTCTGAGAGCTACTTGAGCTCGACCTTGCCGCCGGCCTCTTCGAGCTTCTTCTTAAGATCCTCGGCCTCGTCCTTGCCGATGTTCTCCTTGATCGGGTTCGGGGCACCGTCCACCAAGTCTTTGGCTTCCTTGAGGCCAAGACCAGTGACGTCCTTGACGACCTTGATGACGTTTAGCTTGTTGGCTCCAGCATCGGCGAGCACGACGGTGAACTCCGTCTTCTCCTCGGCCGGGGCGGCGTCTCCGCCTCCCATCATCATGGGCATGCCCATCATAGGCGCGGCGGCGGTCACGCCGAACTTGTCCTCGAGCGCGCCCTTCAGCTCGCTGAGTTCAAGTGCGGTCATCTCGCTGATCATGTCGACGACTTTTTCTACGGTTCCTGCAGGCATTTTCGTGTGTTCTCCTTATGAATCGGGTCAAGCTTCGGGCGCCTCTTCGGCGGGCTCCTCGGCGGGGGTCGGTACCTCGTTCTCCTCGGCTGGCGCTTCTGCGGCCGGTTCCTCGGCAGCTACCTCGGCTGCGTCGGTTCCTACCTCGTCGGCGGCTTCTGAGGCCGGCTCCTCGGCGGTTGCCTCGGGAGCGGCCTCTGCGGACGGTTCTTCAGCGGCGGGTTTGGCCTCGATCGGGGAGCCCTCTGCGACCTTATCGGCCACGGCTCCCACGACTCGGATCGGATCGGCATAAATCGCCTCGACAACGCCAACGAGTTGGGTGAGCGGGGCGATGACCGTACTGATGAGCTGTGCGAGGAGGACATCGCGCGGGGGCAGTTTGCCCAGCGCGTCGACTTGGCTCGCAGAGAGGTTCTTGCCGTCGAGGTAAGCGCCCTTGATGACAAGGTGCGGGTTGGCCTTACTAAAGTCCACGAGGGCCTTCGCGCAAGCCGCTTCGTCGTCGTAGACGAATGCGACGGCGGTAGGGCCGTTCGTCATCTCGCTGTCGAACTGCTCGGCGGTATCGCCAGCGGCGAGCCGGAAGAGCGTATTCTTCACGATCTGGAATTCACTGGAGGTTCCCAGGGCCTTGCGCAGCTGCTGGAGCTGCTTGACCTTGAGCCCGCGGTACTCGGTAAAGAGCACGCCTCGGGCGCGTTGGAGCCGTTCCTGTGTCTCCTGGATAGTCTTGGCCTTTGCGGCGGTCGGCATTGCTTTCCTTGCGTTCTTCCGGAACGCATTCGGGCCCCCTAGCAGCGCCAGGGAGCCCGATCTTCTGCCGCGGGGCGAGCACCCTGCGAACCAAAACCTCTCTTCCTTGCCGCCTAGGCCGGCCGCCTTTTCAGGACGATTAGGGCCTTGCGGCCACCGACGGTCTCCGGGAGCAGGACGATTATGCCAGAAACCGCCAACGTCAGGGGCCGGGGTCCCAGCCAAGACAGTTCCGGCGACTCGGGTTCGAGGCCTTATACCAGTCAGTCGGCTTCCTCGGATTGAGGCTTGGGCACGAGTAGGGAAGCAGCCACAGACGCTCCCAAGAGCAGAGCGATCGTGCTCAAGGACCATCCGACGGGAAACTTGGGCCAGTCCGCGACAACTGACTTCTCAAAGTACCCGTAGATCATCTTCCCGCCTACGAACACCAGGATCGCCGCAAGGCCGAAACTCAAGTACCTGAAGGCCGCGACCATGGCCGAGATCGCGAAGTAGAGCGATCGCAAGCCCAGAATCGCGAAGACGTTCGAGGTCAGGACAATAAACGGCTCGCTCGTGATTGCGAAGATCGCGGGAATCGAGTCCACGGCGAACACGACATCCGTAAACTCGATGACGACCAGCGCCAGCAGGAGCGGCGTTGCCCAACGCTTCCCGTCTCGTACGACCATGAACTTCTCCCCGACAAAGCCCTCCGTGACCGGGACGAACCTGCGGAAGAGCTTGACCAGAGGGTTGTTCCCCGGATCCATCTTCTTGTCGTGCGTGAGAGCGAGCTTGATTCCCGTGCCGATCAAGAACAGGCCGAACACGATCGTTGCCCACAGAAACTGCTCGAGGATCACCGAACCGGCAGCGACAAAGATGCTGCGGAAGAAGAGCGCCCCCAAGATTCCCCAGAAGAGCACGCGGTGTTGGAGTTTCGCGGGTACCTGGAAGTAGGAGAAGACGATGAGAAAGACAAAGACGTTATCAATGCTCAGGGCCTTCTCGACGATATAGCCCGCGAGAAAGGCCGTGCCTGCCTCGGTCGAAGTGAGGGGGCTATCCGGCCGCCAAGCGTCCCAATACTGAACCAGGAGCGCGTTGAAAACGAGCGCCACGACCACCCAAATCCCGCTCCAGACGAGGGCTTCCTTGACCTTCACCTCGTGCGCCTTGCGATGGAACACCCCCAAGTCCAGGGCGAGAACGGCGAGCACGAACCCGAAGAAGCCGGCCCAAACGCCGACATGGATCCCCGCAATCAACATGTGGACGCCCCGAGGCGTGCCAAACGACGGCCAGGATCAGGTTCAAGGCAAGGCGAGAAAGACTCGTCCACTTGCGTTCTTGAAACGAGCCCGGGGACTAAGAATTGCAGGGCCCTGACAGAATCAGGGTCCTAAGTAGGCGAAATAGGTCGAAAGGGGCCTAGCCGCCACCGTCGCCGCGCGGCGGCGAGCCCGGACGCGGCACGCTGATTACCTTGCGCCCGCCGAACTGCTCATGGATCACGTTGTAGGCCTGGACCTCCACGCGATCCAGGGTGCCGTCCTTGACGTTCGGGTCGGCTCCGACCCAAGCCTCGGCCTGGCCTTTGTTCGCGAACTGGACGACCGCCATTTCGGCGCCACGCTCAAGGATTCCATCGAGAAGCACGATACCGGAGACCGCGCCTTGCGCCATGTAGCGCTCGTGAACCATGAGCGACGAGGCAGGGATCGCCTTCGTCGAATCGTACGTGACCACGAACAGGCTCTTGGCGGGATCCCGCATGGAGCCCAATTGACCGCTGCCAGAACTGCTTCCGCTCGCCGAGCCGCCTGCGCTTGCGGAGCCACGGATCGTGACGCTGCCGCTCGCCACGCCGCTTGCCGAACTGCTTTGCGTCTGCTGCCCGGAGGTAGTCGCGGGGCCAGCCTTCTGGCTTTGGGCCCGGGCAAGTCCCAGCATTCCTGCACCTACGACGCTCCCGAGGCAAAGCCCCGCAACCAGTCCGATGATCGTAGCAGTCTTCATTCTCGCTGTCTCCATCTCTGAAGACGCCTGTCGCGTACTCCCGGTTCGCTTCTACTGAGGTAATGGCAGTCCCATGGCCTCGAGCCACGAGCGTAGCGCCTGGATACGAGCTGCATTATCGGCTGGCAGGTTGAGGGGACGGCCGCGGGCGTCAACAATGATCCCGACTGTGCCGCCTTCAAACTTTCTCGACAGCGGCTTGCCCTTACCAGCTCCGACGTCGAGGTTCCGCGAGGGTTCGACGGTGAGTTCGAGGAACTCGTCTCGGCCGCACGGGATCACCTTGATCGTCCCTGCCGTGACGGTCTCGTTCACCCCGTTGCCCGTGATCTTGAGCGCAACCTCGCCGGGCTTTGCGTTTCCGACCGGGGCGATGCAGTGGCCGCACTTGACGATACAGTCGAACTCGAACACCTGCTTCGCGCCTTCATAAAAATGTTCGCTCAGCACGCCGAGGTGCGGCATCATGAAGATCGAGTCGACCGTGATCATGGTCGTACCTTCGGGCTCGTAGGCGTCGAGCATCATCAGTGCGGACTGGGCCCGCAATGGTGCGTGGCTCAGTACTCCGCCTGATCCGATCACCATATCCAGCTTCATCATCTTGATGAGGGTTTGGCCCGTCTCCACCTGCTCAAAAATCTGTCCCACGTCGCGCTGCTGCTGGGTGCCTTTGAGGGAGCGGGCGAGCGACTTGTGGTGGTCGAAGGCCAGTCGCAACGCCTCGCGAGAGACCGCTTGCTCTACGAGCAGGTCCTCATAGGTCTGCGGGATCGTCGTAGGACGGATCATCTTGTTGCGAAGCCGGTTTCGCAGTTCGAAAGGCTCGATCTCGAAGGGAAGCCACCGGGCAATGTTCGCAGTTCCTGCCTCCTTGAGCACGTTGCAGATCGAATAGCTCATGCCGAGGTTCGCGGATACGGTCCGGTTGTACGTGCTCTCGAAGACCGAGAACACGTCCGTCGTCGCACCACCGATGTCCACGCCGAGGATGTTAATGCCCTCCTCGTCGGCGTACGACTTCATCAGCTTGCCGACCGCATTGGGGGTGGCCATGACTTCTTCGCTGGTCCATTCCAGGAGCTTGTTGTAGCCCGGAGCCTGCTGCATGACGTGCTCGAGGAAAAGCTCGTGGATCTCGTCCCGGGCGGGGTCCAGGTTCTCATGTTCAAGAGAGGGGCGCAGGTTGTCCACGACCTTGAGCTCGATGTCGGCCCCGAGAACCTCGCGGACGTCTTCACGGGCCTCTTTGTTACCGGCAAAGATCACCGGCAGCTTCATGTCGCCAAAGCGAGGCTTGGGGTCGGCGCGGTGGATGACTTCGGCCATCTCGACCAGGTGAGTCCTGGTGCCGCCGTCGGTACCGCCCGACATGAGGATGATGTCCGGCCTCAGTTGCCGGAGCCGCTGAACGCGCTCAAACTCCTTTCGTCCGTCGTCCACGGCGAGGCTGTCCATGAGGATCGCGCCCGCGCCCAGGGCCGCGCGCTCGGCCGACTCAGCCGACATGGCCTTGACCACGCCCGCAACCATCATCTGGAGCCCACCGCCTGCGCTCGAGGTCGAGACATAGAGGTCGGACGCTTCGTTTGAGCTGGAGCGGGAATCCGTCTGCTGGCCGTTCTTCTGCAGACGCCAAACCGTTCCGTCCTTGATCAGGTTTCTGCGCGATGCCTCGAAGCCTTCGGGCACGTGCTCCGCAGTGATTTCCTCCAGCTCGGTGACTGCGTTGAGCACGCCGACAGTGACGTCCTCGAAGGGTCGCTCGACCGTCGTCGGGGCCTCTCCTCGGGCGACGAGACGATATTCTCCAGCCGGGTTCCTCTCAATGAGGATGGCTTTGGTCGTGGTCGAGCCGCAGTCGGTCGCGACGATGCGCTGGATGTCCTGGGACATGGAGGGGATTATAGCCGTGCTGGCCGCGCCAAGGCTTGAGATTTCGACGTATCGCCCCCCCTGAGTGTGCCAGAATCTGAAGGGACAGCCACCCAATGTCCCAACCTGCCCCGAACGCAACACCCGAGCCTGACCAGCACGCCGCGCTGGCCCGTTTGCTTGCGAAGGCCGAGGAGCTTTTTGGTGCGGAGCAGAAGGATCGCGTGCAACGTGCCTTCGAGCTTGCGGACGGGGCGCACCAAGGCCAGTGTCGCAAGTCCGGCGAGCCGTACATCCTTCATCCGATCGAGGTCGCCCAAATCGTGGCGGATCTTCACATGGACGCCGATAGCGTCGTCGCCGCGCTCCTTCACGACGTTGTCGAGGACACCGAGGTCACGATCGAGACGGTCGAGGAGCAGTTCGGCAAGGACGTCGCCCTGCTCGTCGAGTCCGTCACGAAGCTAGGGCTGAACTTGGTTCCCGACGCCAGCCCTCGGCAACGCCGGGCCGCCGAATCGGCCCGTGCGGCGGAGACTCTCCGAAAGATGCTTCTCGCGATGGCGAACGACGTCAGGGTGATGATCATCAAGCTGGCAGACCGACTCCACAACATGCGGACGATCCAGTTCGTTCCGCCCGCCTCGCAGACCCGGATCGCCAACGAGACGCTCGACGTCTACGCGCCGCTCGCCGCCCGGTTGGGGATCTGGCAGCTGAAGTGGCAGCTCGAGGACCTGTCCTTCAAGATCCTCCACCCCCGGGAGTTCCAGGAGATCAGCGATCTTGTGGCCAAGTCGAGGGGCCAGCGCGAGGACGAGCTGAATCGGGCGACGACCGCGCTGCGGGCAAAGCTCGATGAGCGCGGCCTCGCCAACTGCATGATCACGAGCCGCCCCAAACACCTTCACAGCATCTTCAACAAGATTGTCAAGGCCAACGTCAAGTTCGAGGAGATATACGACTTGCAGGCGATGCGGGTCATCACCGAGACCAAGGACCAGTGCTACATCGTCCTTGGCATCGTCCACGACCTGTGGCAGCCGGTGCCGGGCCTTTTCTTCGACTACATCGCTCTCCCGAAACCGAACGGCTACCAGAGCATCCATACCAAGGTGATGGGCCCCCACGGCTCTCCGATCGAGGTGCAAATCCGAAGCAAGGAGATGCACGAGGTCGCCGAGTTTGGCGTAGCTGCACACTTCCACTATAAGGAAGGGTCGAAGGAGCCTGACCGGAGCGCGGTCTTGGGCAAGCAGCTCTTCGACTGGTCGGGGGACAGCCAGCTCTCGAGCGACTTCCTCCGTGCGGTCACGACGGACTTGTTCAGCGAGCAGGTGTTCGTCTTCACGCCGAAGGGCGACGTCCTGGACCTGCCCGCCGACTCCACCCCGATCGACCTCGCCTTTCGCGTCCACTCTGAGCTGGGGCTGAGGGTTGCAGGTGCCAAGGTGAACGGCTCGATGGTGCCCCTCGACACCAAGCTGAAGAACGGCGACGTGGTCGAGCTAGTTACTCGATCAAACGCCCAGCCGAGCCTTGACTGGCTGAAGTTCATCAAGAGCCAGCACGCCAGGACAAAGCTCCGTACGTACTTCCGCAAGCGCAACCGCGAAGAGAGCACGGCGCGTGGCCGGGAGGCGCTCGAGAAGGCTTTCCGCGGCGCGGGATTCGATCCTCGCCAGATCTTGGGCGAGGGCCATATGGACGAGATGGCCCCGCAGTTCAAGGACTGTGAGAACGCGCAAGACGTGTTCGCCCGTGTCGGCGAAGGGCTGCTGGGTGTCCAGCACGTGGTCCAAAAGGTGCTGGGCAAGATCGTCCGAGATCAGCCGGGCATCTTCAAGATTTCCCAGGGCAAAGAAGAGCCACAGGCGATCACCGGCGCGCTCGACAATGTGATGTACCGGCGGGCGAAGTGCTGCATGCCGGTGCCAGGGGAAGACGTGGTCGGATACGTCTCTCGGGGCCGGGGCATCGTCATCCACCGTAGACTGTGCCCGAACGCCCTCAAGTTTGGCGAGACGGAAGGAGAGTCCGAGCGGCTGACGCCGGTGGTCTGGGAGCCCGATGGCACAGGCTACGGGGTCCAGCTCAAGATTGTGTCGGTCAATCGGCAAGGGCTTCTGATGGACATCTCGACGATCTTTGGAGAGTCGAAGGTGAACGTTTCGTCGGCGCGAATCCAGACGTTGCCGAACCATACGGCCGAGATTCTTGTTACGGTAGACGTGCCGGACATGGCCCAGCTACAGTCAGTGATGAACAAAGTTGGTAGTTTCACTGACGTAATCTCGATCCTTCGTGCGTTCGGTAAGACCGGGGGCAGATAAAGAAGGGCCTTTGCCGTTGGACGCCGACCCTTGTTCCCGACCCACGTACGAAGAGCACAGCATGAACATTGAGCAGGTTTCTAGGTTCGCCCGATCCATTTGCAACGAAGTCGAGAGGGCTATCGTGGGCAAACCCGAGTCCATCGAGATCGCGGTCGCGGCCTTGCTGTGTGAGGGCCACATCCTCATCGAGGACGTGCCGGGGGTCGGCAAGACCACGCTGGCCAAGGCGCTCGCGCGGACGATCTCCGGAGAGTTTCACCGGATCCAGTTCACCCCGGACATCCTGCCGAGCGACATCACCGGCACATCTGTATATCGCCAATCGACCGGCGAATTCGAGTTCATTCCTGGCCCCCTATTTGCCAACGTCGTGCTCGTAGACGAGGTCAACCGCGCGACCCCGAAGACACAGTCCGCGCTTCTGGAGGCGATGGAGGAACGACAGGTCACGATTGACGGGGCAACTCGCCAGCTGCCCGCGCCCTTCTTCGTCATCGCGACCCAAAACAACGTCGAGATGACTGGGACGTACCCGTTGCCGGAAGCACAGCTCGACCGTTTCTTCGCCAGGGTGACCCTTGGCTATCCCAGTCGTGACGCAGAGACCGAGATCCTTCGATCGCAACAGTCGGCCGTCCCCGTGGACTCCATCAGCCAGGTCGGGACGTTGGAGGAAGTCCTCGCAGCGCAACACGCGATCCGGCAGGTGGTGGTCAGCGACAGCCTCCGGGAGTACATCGTGGACATTGTCAGGGCGACCCGCACGTCGGGCCTCGTACACTTAGGAAGCTCGCCACGGGGCTCGCTGTACCTGATGCACGCCGCGCAGGCGCTCGCTGCGCTCGACGAGCGCGACTATGCGACTGCCGACGACGTGAAGTCGGCCGCTGGGTGGGTGCTCGGCCACCGGCTTATGCTTCGCGGAGAGGTCCGGGCCCGGGGAACGGACGGGCCTGAGGTCGTCGACCAGGTGATGTCGGCGGTCGCCGTTCCGGTACCGTCGAGGTAGCACGTGGTCAACCGCCTCGCCGCGATCGCGCTTACGGTCGCCGCCCTGTTCCTCATGGTCATGGCGGTGCTCGTAAACTCGCCGCCACTGTTCTACATGGCGACGGCGGTCGTGGCCACTCTTGTCGCCTCGCGGCTTCAGGCGTGGCTCGCGGTTCGAGGCCTCAGTTTTGAGCGGAGCGTCCCCCCGGCGGTGAAAGTCGGCGAGGTCGTCTCGATCTCTGTCACGGTGTGGAGTCGTCGAAAGATCCAGCGACCGCTTGTGACCATCGTGGACGATGTCCCCAGGCGGCTCGCTGCGCGTGATCTCACGCCTTCCGTCCCGATCGCTCCCGCCTTCGACCAGCCGATTCAGACCTCGTACCGGTTTCGTCCGATGAGGCGCGGGCGATACCGCTGGGGAGGCCTCACCGTCTTCGGAACGGACGCTCTGGGCCTGGTGACGACCTCGCTGAAGTACAAGACCGACGTTGTCGAGCTCACGGTCTACCCGGCGCCGGTGCCGATCTCGGTCGAGATCATGCCGAGCTCTGGCTGGGGCGCGGCCGAACTTGAGACCGGGCGGGCTAAGGGCAGCGGCATGGAGCCGAGCGGCACGCGGGAATATGTCGCGGGCGACCCGCTTCGCCACATCCACTGGGCGGCGAGCGCCCGGACGAACAAGCTTATGGTGAAGGAACACGAGTCGGGCACCGGCTCGATGGTTTCCTATTACTTGCAACGCACCGAAGAAACGGCCGGCCTGCGCGACGGGTGGTCTCCTTTCGAGGCCGCGTGCGCCCATGCTCTTTTCCTTGCCACAGACCACGTCCGTCGAGGCGGAAGCATCCTGTTCCCGCAGATGGAGGACGGATCTGCCGCCGTGCAGTCGCCCGATCTTCGAGAGCGCAACGTGCGAGAGGTTCTGACCGACATTCAAACCGGCAACCACCTCCCAGTCTCGGACGAGATCGCCAGCCACGTGCATCGCCAAGGCGAAACCTTGCTGATTTTCTTGATGGTGCAGGATCCGGCGCTTCCGGGAACCTTGATCGGGATGCGCGAGAACCGGCCGGTCGTCGTCATCTACGACGCCAAGGAGTACCGGCTCGCGTCGCCAAACCCGGCGGATCCCGCCTATATCGCTCAGTTGGAGTCAGCCGGGGCGCGAGTCCACGTCGCTTCGTACACCGAGGTGGGCGCGTGAGGACGTTCGTCGGGGATCGGGGTTGGCTGGACTACTTGCTTGCCGGGGTGTGCTGCCTTTCCGCTTTGATCTCGGTGAGCTTGAGCGTCGGTAACTCTTCGATGGCATGGTTCCTCGGCAGCGTTGCCACTGTCGGTCTGCTAGCTTCCTTGGTCGTCTCGACGACTCTCGGGAAGTGGCGTGGCATCGGGCTAGACGGGACCGGATGGACCGTGATGGCCTTCCTCGCCGCGATCAACGTAGGCTGGCTCAATCGCGCACTGCCGGACGAAGGGTTTCCTTTCCAGATCATCGCTGCCGCTTGGCTCTGCTGGATGATCGTGCTCTGCTCGTTCGTCTCGTGGCGCGACCAGACCCTACTCTTCCTCACGTTGCCCTGCATCGCTCTGTACGGCTTGGTCGGCACGTTCGAGAACTATGCATACGGGACGGCGATGTTCTTCGCGTTCCTCGTGAGCGCTGCGACTCTGTACGCGCGAGTCCATCATCGGGCCATGCTCGATAGGGCCGTGCGCGCTGGCGTCAGCGACCCACTTCTTCTGAGCAGGGGCCCTTGGAGGTGGATGGCGGGTCCGGAATGGGCCTTGGGATCCGCCTTCGTAGTCGTCTTGATCAGCCTGATCGGCGCCCCCGCGCTTCGATTCACGGTGCGGAACGTGGCGGGGCGGATCAACGTCTCCCTGCCGGAGCAAGCGCGGCCGCGGAATGCCGCATTGAACCAGAACCTCGACCAGACGATCGGCCGCGGGCCGCAGCCCTACGATCGAACGGTCGTGATGAAGGTCAAGTACAACCTAAGGAGCCCATACCTAAGGGTCGCGACGTACCCTGTCCAAGCCCCGAGGGGATGGAACCTGCTCTCCCGCGTCGTGCCGGCGAACGACCCCGTGCTGGTCCGGCGACGAGGGGACGACCCGGCAGCCACCGTAGGCAGGGACGGCACAGTGACCGTGTTTCCCGAAGGGGTCTGGGACGAGCAGATCTACGACCCGCAGGTCGCGGAAATCGAGATTCGGGGGATCGCGCCCGATGCTAGGCTGGGTGCCCCAGGGCCGATCGTATCAATCAAGGGGGTCACGCCCGAGCGCATTAGTCTCGCCCCGGCCAACGGCCTCCTCGTGACTCCCAAGCCGGACTACACCGAGGTTCTCACCCTTTCGTACATCAGTCCTCCGGCTGGCGCGGATCCGTCCGTCGTGAACTCTGGGCTCCCTGCCGGGCTTTCCCAATTGGCCGGTTTCTACCGAGATCCTGGCTCGGTCTCGAACCGGTTTGCCGACTTCATCACCAGCGTCGTAGGGGAGGAGAAGAACGATCTTCGCAAGGCGACGCTCCTCAAGGAGGCCATTGCTCGGACGGCCAACTACAACCTTCGCACCCGACCGGTCGGAACCGGCCAAGACCCCGTGGACTTCTTGCTCTTTGACAATAAGGAAGGCTACTGCGACCTCTTCGCGACGGCGATGACGCGGGGTGCGCGCCACTTGGGTATGCCGGCCCGCTACGCGGTCGGATACCTCCTGGACAGCTCGGATCTCGACAAGAACGGCTACGTCAACGTCCGGAGGCGCGACTATCACGCATGGAGCGAGGTTCATTTTCCCGGCGTTGGGTGGGTGCCGTTCGACGCCACCGAAGGATCCCTGGACGTCACCCCGCAGGAAGGCGACCCGTTGAACAAGCCCGGATCGGCGCTGTGGGAGCAGCGCTGGGCCCAGATTCTGGCTGGGCTCCTGGTGGTCGGTGGCCTAGGGTACGCGCTGCTAACGCGACGTGCCCAGCTTGTCAAGATGGTCCGAGGAATGCGAAGGTCTCCGCTCGCCGTTGCGCATTCGCGCTTCGCGCACCTTGTGCAGCGGCACACCAATGAGCCACGGAGGTTCTCCGAGACGTGGAGCGAGTACCTTCGTCGCGTGGGCCGTCCTTTGGGCGAATCGCGCCCGCTGGCCGATGCGGCGGTCATCGCGCTGGACAAAGCGATGTATCGGCCCGGCGAAGGCATCGACGAGGCGGCGGTCGCCGCCGTAGCAGCCTTCTCAGAGTCCCTACTGGATCGAAGGGCCAGGGCAGACTAGGGACGTGGCAGGTGCACCTCCTGAGAAACTCGTGCAGGGCAAGTGTGTGCTCTTGCATGGTAGCGACTCGGTCTCCAAGTCGAGCCTTGTTCGGGCTTTGATCGAGGCTTCGAAAGCGGGGGACGAACTACAGCAGTGCAGGGCGGGCGAGCGAAGCCTTTCGGACTTGATGGGAGAGGCCGGAACGCCGCCTTTCTTTGGCGAGCGACGGATGGTCGTCGTGCGGAACGCGGAAGAGCTGGATCCCGGTGACTATCCCGGCGGCGCGAAGGGATTGGAGAAGGCGATTGAGGCTCTGCCGGAGACCGGACTTCTGGTTCTGGTCGAGTCGGAACCAGGATCCGAGCAAGGCGAGGGAAAGCGCGGCCATGGTGCTGCCTTGCGGAAGATCGTCAAGGCGACAGGCGGCGAGGTAGTTAGCTTTGACTTCGATCCGAAGCTTCTTGCAGACGACCTTCGGATCCGGGCCAAGGATCAGGGCAAGTCGCTCAGTCCGGTGGCGGCGAGGACTCTGGCCGACATGGTCGGCGGCAACCTCGCCTATGGGGTGATGGAGCTTCGCAAGCTCGTCACCTACGTGGGAGACTCTCCCAACATCACGGAGGAGGACGTCGTCACGGTCACGGTCGCCGAGCAGGAGTACAACGTCTTCGCGCTCGCCGAAAGTGTGATGAACGGGCGGACTCCCGAGGCGCTGGGACAGTTGCAGAAGCTCTTCGCCGGATCGCGGCAAGTCAAGGACGAGGTCGTCCCGCGCATCGTTCCCATCGTGCTTACGCAACTGCGCATGGCGAGGCAGGCCCGGGCGTTGCTGGATGCGGGCGAGGATCCGATGCGCCCCAGCGCGGAGGCCAAGCAGTGGCTGCCCGAGAAGAACGTCTCGCTCGAGCCTGACTGGAGGTATCGGCGGGTGCTTGGTGTGGCGAAGCGGAACGACCGGGCGAGGTTGGCCGAAATGCTAGACATCCTGACCGACGCTGACGCCCGCCTCAAGGGGCTGGCCGCCGGCGTGGACCCGGGAGAAACGATCGAGGCGGCGCTCGTGGCCATGAGCCGGGTCGCCGGTAGCCGGTAGGTTCGCCAGGATTTCAAGTGAAGGCGGCACCGTGGGCGAGACTCGGTGGTACTTACATCGAAAGTGAGCCACTCTGAGGACATTCGCGACGGCGAGCTGCGACAAGTGTTGCGGCAGCTTGACGAGGAAGGGGACGGCCACGTCGCGCGTGCGGTCTCGGACGTGACTGGAGCCGATCCGTCCCGGGTGGCCCGCGCGGTGGCCCGAGTGCGGCTCGCTACGCGTGTTCGCATGATGATCGTCGCCGCTGTGGTGGTCGGTGCGAGTCTCGGAACGGTCGCCGCACTGAAGACGAGAAACGACTATCCTAAAGAGGAACGTACCTCGGCCCTTGTCCCGGCTCGCCTTCGCTAATACGTAACGGTGTAGCTTCCTGCCGGAACTTCGGTAGTGAGGCCGTCGGCAGACCAATCGAGCCCGCCCTTCTCGACCACCTCGGCGGGCAGGGTGAGGATCGCGGTCTGGTTTGCAGGCACCTGGACGGTCACCGTTGTCAGCCCGCCCTTTTGCTCCCAGGAGCACGAGTACATGCCAGCCATGGAGCGGTAGGTGCACTCGGCCCGGGTGAGCCCAGGGCCGGGCTGAGGCTGGAAATCCACCCTGCCGGGCTCGCGGAACGCACGGATCCCGCCGACGGTCTCCATGATCCACTCGCCGACTGAACCTAAGGCATAGTGGGAGAACGAGTTCATGCCCGGATCCTGAAAACCGCGGCCCCCGACGTAGCCGTCCCACCGTTCCCAGATCGTGGTTGCGCCGTTGGCGATGGAAAAGCCCCAACCGTGAAACTCGGTGCGGAGCAGGATGCCGTACGCGAGGTCGTTGTGGCTGTGGTCGGAGAGTGAGCGTAGGAGTGAGAGCGTGCTGTGGAAGCCGGTGGTATGCGCTCCGCCGCGCTTTCGGACTGCCTCCGCGAGGTGGTTGGCGGCGGCCTTTGCCTGGCTTTCGGTGAGGATATCGAAGTCAAGCGCGAGTGCGTAACCGGCTTGGGTGTCTCCTTCGATCTTGCCGTCTGCGGCGACAAACTTCGTGCGAAACGCCAGGGCAACGGCCTCGGCCATTGTGGCGAACCTTTCGGCTTCATGCTTCCGGCCCAGCACCCGGGCCGCTGCAGCAACCTGCCGGGCGCTCCGGTACCACATCAGTGTGCCGAACGCCTCCTTGGGGATCTCGGAGCCGGTCGCATCCCATCCCTCCAGTACAAGCGTGTTGCCGTTGAGCCAGTCGCCATAGTCGTTATGGCGCGCATGCGCCCAGGTGTGGCCCGGGTTCTTGGCAAGCACCCAGTCGAGGTACTTCACCATGGACTCAAAGTGGCCGCTTAAGGCGGCCTTGTCCCCCGTTGCCTGATAGAGAAGCCATGCGCACCCCACTCCCGCATCGCCCCATCCCGGCACTCCGCTAAACCGCTCGTCCGATCCATAGGGGTGGGGGGCGAAGTCCGGATACCGTCCGTCGGCAGCCTGGGCGTCCCTCATGTCCTGTAGCCACTTGACGAAGAACGCAGCCATGTCCATGCGGTACATCGCGGTCGGGCCGTAGGCCAGGATGTCGCCTGTCCAGCCAAGCCGCTCATCTCGCTGCGGGCAGTCCGTTGGCACCCCGATCAGATTGGCCCTCTGCGTCCAGAGAATGTTCTTCCAGAGACGGTTGACGCCAGGGTCGGAGCATTCGAACGAGGCGGTCTCGGGGGCCGAGCTGGCAAACGCAAGGGAGCGGAACGACGAAGGGTCTGGCTTCGCGGAGAGTCCCTCGACTTGCACGTACCGGTACCCGTGGTAGGTGAAACTTGGGCTCCACACATTGAGCCTTCCGCTGGCGGGGAGCGTGACCCGATCGACCTGGGGCGCGCCACGTAGATTTGCCGTGTACACGGTGCCCTGCTCGTCCAGCATCTCCGCATGGCGGAGGACGACCTCCGTCCCCGGTGCACCGGCGAGATCTACCTGCAAGAACCCGGCGTGGTTTTGCCCGAAGTCCACGACGAACACCTCAGACTTGGGCTCGGTGACAGAGTGCGCCGCAAGGGTCTCGAAGACTTGTACAGGCTCGTTCGGCTGGGGAACGATCTCCGGCGAGCTTTGTAGTTTCGATGCCTTCGGCGTGACCCATGTCTTGTCGTCAAACCCAGGGCTGTCCCAGCCTTGCATCTCGAGGCTCCCGTCATAGACCTCTCCGTCCAAGATGTCCGAGGTTCGCACCGGCCCGGAAGTCGTCATGCGCCAGTCGCTGTCGGTCGGAATCGTCTCGATCGTCCCGTCCACGTAGCGCAAGAGGAGCTGTCCGAGAAAGCTGGGCCTTCGGCCATACACGCCGCGAAGCAGCTTGCCAGGGTGCAGTGCCTGGGACATTCCGAGCCTGCCTGCGTACCAGCCGTCGCCCAGAAGCACGCCGATTGCGTTCTCTCCGGTCCGGATATGGCTCGTGACATCGTAGGCTTGGTACATGACTCGCTGGGAATAGTCCGTCCACTCCGGAGCGAGGATATGGGATCCCGCGGGAGATCCGTTGACGCTTGCCCGATAAGCACCGAGCGCGGTGGCATAAAGGGTGGCAGAGACAAGGCCCGGTCGTGCGGAGAACGTCCGCCGGAGGTAAGAGGCGGGCAGCGCAGGGAGGGTGGTCGGGTCGTCGTGCGAAGGTACTGGCTCCGGATCGGACAGCCACTGCGCCGACCACGAGGTCTCACCAAAGAGTCCCGTGGCAAAGGCCGATTGAACCTGTTGGGGCACTGCGCTGCCCGATTGCCACACTTGCAGCTCCCACTCGTACCGGGTTGCAGGCTTGAGGGGTTCGCCGTCGTAGGCGACGCCCGACTGGTCTCGCGAGACATGCTTGCCGCTGTCCCACACCGCCTTGCCCCCGGTGGTCACGGTGATTCGATAGGCAGCCTGCGTCGCACCTTGTCCGCCGCCTTCGAGTTCCCAGCTAAACCTCGGTCTGGTCGAGGCGATCGCGAGGGGCTCGGACAGGTACTCGGTTCGTAGGTTCAAAGGCACCATTGGGCGTTCGGAGTCTATCAGCAGTACGATGCATGCGACCATCGCATGCAATGTACTCCCATGGGAACCTGTAGAACTACGGGGACTCTCGCTGACAAAAGGCGTGTACAGTAGGGGAGGGCACGTGAATTGCCCCGGAGACGCAATGTCCCTTTTCTTTGCAGCACTAGCATCCCTCATCGAACAACCAACCGCCCATGCCGACCGGGTGACCTTCGCAGGGAGCCCTATGCTCCGAATCGAGGGCAGGGCGAACCAGCAGACGCTCAGCCGACAAGACCACGCCGTGCTCGCGGTCGGGCCGGACGGTGGGTTCACCATGGCCTGGCAGGGCAAGTATTTCAACGACGGTATCCCGGGCGTCGCTTATCGCTCGTTCGATAAGCTCGGGCGACCGGTCGGTGGAGAGCACCGCAGCTCTGCGCAGCGAGAGTACGTTCAAGCCCGTCCTAGCCTCTCCCTGGAGCGAGGCGTGCCCGTGGTCTCGTACGAGGCTCGCTGGCGAGAGAACATGAGGGCAGGAGTCTTCGACCGCGACGAGGCTTTGGAGCCGCACAAAGGAGCGACCCAACAGGGTGTCGCGAGCGACGCTGACCCCAGTGGCCGACGTGCCTGGGTCTGGCTCGTCGAGGACAGCCAGGGTCGCGCCCGGGCCAGGGCGAAGCTGGGCGACCGGCCCGCGTTCTGGCTCGACTCCCGGCTCGGACACCAAGCCGTTCCTAGTGTCGCGGTCGATGCTTCTGGGGCGGTCTTCGTCTGGACTTCCAGCGATCGAGAGAACCGGCCCAACGGCACCTACGCCGCCAGGTATGGCTGGGATGGCAGGTCGAACGGCGAGCCTGTCCTCGTGGCGGGGCCGGGTTCAGTGGAGCCTTCGGTTGCGGTCGGGGGTGACCGGGTCGTGGTGGCGTATCACGTCGCAGACTCGGCGGGCAAGTACTCCGTCCGCAGCACGGTGCTGGATCGCGGCCTTGCGCAGGTGCGTGAAGCGGTCGCGGTGACCGGAACGACCGGGCGGGCCAGTGGCGCGGCGGTCGCCGTGCGCGACGATGGCACGTATGCAGTAGCTTGGAACAGCAGCGAGCGCAACGAGCGGGACGTCATGGTCCAGGTCTTTACGGACGAAGGCACTCCGCAAGGGCCGGCCACCATCGCGACATTGGCGGTGAAGGGCGACCAGTCCCTCGCCGAGGGTAGCGGCGCGCGGCGGATGGCGTTTGGGCGTGAAGGACTGACCATCGCATGGTCGGGTGACGGCGGACTCGGGGACGGCTCGGGCGCGCACTTCACGAGGCTGATCCCGGCAGGTTCGCTCAGCGAGACGACGATCGAGGCGACCCTCGCATGGGAAGTTCCGAGCGCCGCAACCGCGCAGGCGGTCGAGGTTCCTGAACTGAGGCTGGCGCGGCGGGCCACGACGTTCGCCGGGCCGCACGAGCCACCGATCTTCTCCAAGCCCTCGCCGCAGAGCGGAAACGGCCTAGAGAACCCGGCGTTCGGCGTTGGTTTCAACGTCTTTTCCCAAACCACTTTCACCCCGCCCGATTGCGACCTTGCGGTAGGGAAGGACCATGTGGTGGTTGTCGTCAACGACGGCATCGCGTTCTACACGAAGACCGGCACACAGACCTACACCGCGAACATGCGGTTCACCACTGGGTTCTGGGGCCAGCTCTCCGCCTCGGACAACTTCATTTACGACCCGGAGGCCTTCTATGACCCGCAGACCGAAAGGTACTTCGTCCTCGCCTCTCAGGGCGCTTCCGGGTCGGTCTCGAACATGCTCATCGGCGTTTCGGACGACGGTGATCCCAACGGAAGCTGGTTCCTCTACAAGTTCTCGACGACCGCGCTTGCTGGCAACCTTTTCGATTCGCCGAACTTCGGCTGCGACGCGAACGTGCTCTACGTGACTGGCGACGGGTTCGGGCTGGGAGCGAACTACCCGGTGTACTGCATCGAGAAGGCGCCGCTGCTCTCAGGAGGCAATCCAATCATTCGGTCACGGACCATGGCGACCTCCACCCAGTCGGCTGGCATCCCTGACGTCATCGATATGCCGGAGCCTGCCTACTATATGGTCGAGCACAAGGAGGCGGGAACGAACACTGCCATTGACGTGATCGCACTCACTGATCCGCTCAACACCCAGGCCATCCAGCGGCTGACGCTGACCGTGCCTTCTTACTCCCCGCCCGAGGATCCACCCCAGCAGGGAACGACCTCCCGGCCCAACACGTTTGACGCCCGCTTCTGGAACGTCAAGTACCGGAACGGTTCGCTGTGGGCGGCTCACCACGTTGGGAGCAGCAGGGTGCTCGCGCGCTGGTACCAGATCCAGCTCAACGGCTGGCCGACGTCCGGCAACATCCCGACCATCGTCCAGTCCGGTGACGTTGACTTGGGCTCCACGGTCCGAACCTCGTTCGTAGCGGTTGCGGCAGACGACCAGCAGAACGCGGCTACCGTGTATGCGCGATCCTCACCGACCGAGTTCCTTTCGATGTCGCGATCGTCGCGAAGGTACACCGACGCTCTCGGAACGATGCCCACGAGCACGATCGACAAGGTAGCGACCGCGGGCTATACCGCCGGTCGCTGGGGCGACTACACCGGTGCGGAGGCCGACCCCTACTATCCGGGCCTGTTTTGGGGCCATGGCGAGTGGGCGCAAGGCGCGACCTGGATGTCCTGGGTGCAGCCCTACCGAGTCACGAACCAAGGCTGGGCGACCTCGATGCAGATTGTCCGTGGTTTGCTACAAAGCGGCGGTCGGAAGAGCCTTCTCACTCCGGACGGCAGCGAGCTGAACGTACGCAACGGCATCGTGCTCAATGCAAGTGAGGCACCGGTCCAAATCGTTCTCGATACGCGTTGCAGCCTAGCATCGCCGACCACGCTTCAGTTCCGCTGGAAGCACAGGATTTCGGCGAGCGGTCTGACTCAGTTCGTGGATGCCTTTGACTGGACCCTGAACGATTGGGTGACCGTGGACCAGCGCGCCGCAGCTGTCGGGGGTTCCGACATCACCGTGGGTATGACGAGCCCGGCCCGGTTCCTCAAGGCCGGTACGCGGGAGATGCGCGTACGGCTGAGGGTCGGCGCATTGGGGCCGGTGACGTCCTCGACTTGGGTGAGTTCTAGCGACGTCGCTCTCTGGATCGCAGACTGACGGCGACAAGGGCGCCGGGTGGCAGACTGCGGCCACCGGCGCCCTGTCGTAGTGTTGGGCCTTGGAGGGGCGTCCTCTCGAACCCCTCCATCGGTCTGGCCCACGCACCCGGCCCGAGGTGCGCGGGGTTGCACGTGCTAAGGAGTGATCCGCCAGCCGGCAAGGTCTAGCTCGACGCACCAGATGCTCAGCGTCACTGGGCCGATCTGGCGGACGCGGACTCGCGACCGGACGTTGCGTGTTATGCCCTCGACGTTTGGATCGGGCAAACCAGGGGTGCTGGTCTTCTGCTCGCTCAACGTGATGCTGGTGAGCGCGGACTGGTCCCAAGAGTTCGAGAGGAAGTTCCATAGCTGGACGTCCTGCTGTAGCCCCACCGTGTTGGCCTTGACAATCGTCTGGAACTCCACAGTCCGGATCGGGTAGTCCGCCGGTACCGTCGAGTCGAACTCGATGTTGATTGGCGCGGCAGATTGGTTCGGGACGATGAACTTGCAGATTCTCAACACGTCATTGTCGTCGGCAAACGTCGAGTTCAGGTTGCCTGCATCGCGGCGACCGAGCCGCAGGTTATAGCTGTTCGGCTGAACCAAGAGCACGGGCCGGATCTGGAACGTTTGGGTGTCATAGGCACCGCTGACAGATGTGGCCCCCGTAAAGACGACCTCGCCCAGGGCAGCATTCACAAGCCCCGCGGGGACGTCATAGAAGCCCGCCCCAGTGTCGTACGCCCACTCGTAAAGGGGTACTCCGCTCCTGGAGAATGCAGCGAGCAACATGTCGCCGCCTACCTTGCCCGTGAACGCTCCGAACGTCGAAATCGAGATGTAGCCATCGTCGTCCACCCTCAGATTCCCCAGACTGTGTGAGTCCATGTTCGGCCGGGTCGAGGTCTTGCTCCAGAGCACGTTGCCGCTTCCGTCAAACTCGAAGACCTTCAGGGAGAAGGGTGCAGCGTTCTGCACTTCGGTGAAGACGAACGTACCGTGGGGAGTCTCAGCGAAGGCCGATTCTGCAAACCCAGGATCCTGCTTGTTCCACTGGAAGACGCCTGCGGCGTCGTACCGCGAAAGCCGGGTCTCCTCCGAAGCAGTCAAGTGTGACCGCGTGTACGTGAAGTAAGTGTAGTCGTCGGAGCCCTGCATGACTTTGGGTACTGCGTCGTTGTTCGCGGAGTCGCCTAGGAGCTTTTCGTACACGAAAGTTCCGGCGGCGGTCAGCCGTACGAACTGGCAGTCGGTGTCGCCGACAGAGTCGTATGTGGCGGAAGCGACGACGGAGCCGTCGGTGGCCGTGTCCAGCTCTCCAGCCCTCTGCGTGGCGACCCCGGCACTGTTGCCCATGGAGTACGCCCAGTCTGTGGTGAGGTCAGCATTCATGCGGACCAAGAGGGGTTGGGCGGAACTCAGGCCCCCCGCGCAGAAGTAGACGGCGCCGTCCGGCGAGGCTTGAAAGTCGCCGACTTGGTAGTCATTGGAGAAGTGGTCGACGACTCGCTCGTTGAGCTTGAATCCGAGTGAATTGAGCTCGACGAAGTAGAAGTCCCGCGCATCGTTCGTACCGTCAATGCTGCTGACAGCGTAGATCTTCCCGTCTTGGGCGATCGTGAGCATGTGGCAAAACTGGCCACCCGGTGCACCCGGGCGAGGGAAGGCGCGTGTCCAGATCACAGCACCGTTCGCCGTTGTGCGGGTCACGACCATGTCGGTGCTGGTGTCTGTAACATCGAGCAGGAAGACGTAGTCGCCATTGGGTGCTCGTTGAGCATCCGCAACGCGGTAGGAAAGCGGGCTGTTGAGATACGACTCGGCGATGATCTCGGTCGTCCCGATGGGCTGTGCGACCGCCGCGCCAGCGAGGGCCGATGCGGCGAGCGTCAAGAGTGTTCGTTTCATTGGTTTTCCTCGGACTTTGTCCGTCGCTTGGCATCGTAAGCTTCCGTGCGTCACAGCACCGTCACAGGATCGGGCCGGGTTCGTAACGGCACTGAGGGGAGGCCTTGTTCGTATGTATGGTGAGCGGCGACTGCCGCGCGAGGGAACTATGGATATCGAAAACACTCCAAGCGGTTTTTGGGCCGTTGCCCGCACCGCGACCCACACCGCATTGCGGGCGGTCTGCGGACTGCTGATGCTCCAGGCCGGCGGAATGAAGGTTCTTGGATGGCTCGGCGGAGTACCGACAGGCGCTCCACCTACCGGCTCCCAGATTTGGATCGGTGGGTGGATCGAGCTCATCGGCGGACTGCTGATGATGGTGGGGCTAGCCACTCGCTGGACGGCGTTCCTGCTGTCGGGGACGATGGCCGTCGCCTACTTCCAGTTCCACCAGCCGGGAGGGACATGGCCCGCGCAGAACGGCGGGGTTCCCGCAGTAGTGCTGTGCTTCGCCTTCCTTCTGTTCTGGGCTTGGGGCGGCGGCGCCTGGAGCCTCGACGCCATGGTGAAGAAGAAGCGCTAACGGAGCCGACGGCACCTGAGGTTCGGCCTGCGAGAGGTTGTACACTTACGTCATGGCCCATCCATGCCCGTCTGTCGTCTCTCGAGACGAGTGGCTCAAGGCCCGCCTTGAGCTGCTCGCCCTTGAGAAGGCGAACACCCGGGAGTACGACCGGATCAACGCGCTCCGCCGCCGTCTACCGATGGTGCGTGTCGAGAAGGACTATCGCTTTTCCGGCGAAGAGGGAGAGTCCACGCTACGGGGCCTGTTCGGCGATCATTGCCAGCTAATCGTTTATCACTTCATGTTCGGGCCTGACGCCGAGGCGGCGTGCCCAGGCTGTACCGGCTACATTGACGCCTTGGGTGACCTCTCTTCCCTGGCCGAGCGCGGCGTTGGCATGGTGATGGTCTCTCGCGGGCCGCTCGACCGCCTCCTCGCCTATCGAAGAGCCAAGGGCTGGACGTTGCCTTGGTACTCGTCTCTGGGGAGCACATTCAATGCCGACTTCGGCGTCACCGTCGGGCCGGGAGCGTCGGAAACGTACAACTACAAGTCGGGCCACGAGCTTGTGGACGTCGTGGGCGAACCCACCTCGCCCAAAGAGATGCCAGGCACCAGCGTCTTCTTCCGGTCAGGCGACGAAGTCTTCCACACTTATTCGACTTTCGCCCGCGGCGGAGAAGCGCTCACGGACTCGTACAGGCTATTGGATATCACCGCGTTCGGTCGGCAAGAGGACTTCGAAGACTCGCCGCCGGGCTGGCCCCAACTGCCGACCTACGGATAGGGCGGCGCTACCCGCTAGAGAAGTGCCACGATCCGGGGGTCAATTCCGGCGACCGCGGTGACAGTGCCTGCGGAGCAATAGCGGGCGAACTGGGCAATCGCCTGTTTGGCTGTCTCGAAAAACCCTTCAGGAATGGGGCTGTCCTCCCAAATCCATACCTTGATTTCCAGCACGCCCTTACGGCACCAGAACTCGGCTCGGGCGACAAGCTCGTCTCCATAGAGCACTGGCAGGACATAGTAGCCCCAGCGGCGCTTTGCCTCCGGCGTATAGATCTCCCAGACGTAGTCGTAGTCGAACACATGGCCGACCATCTTACGGTCCCAGAGCAATGGATCGAGAGGGGCGACGAACACGACCCTTGGCTTGATCGAAGGCATTTCCAGTAACGATAAGAACTCCGGAGTAGCGTGCGCCTTCATACCTTCTACTTCGACCGGAACGAGGCGAGCGTCTTCGACGAGCTCAGCGATTCGCGCCGCACGCGCCTCGGCGTAGAGGACGTACGACCACATCTCGTACCCCGCGGACGGACGAACGATGCCGACCGCGCGGTGGCGCTCCAGCACGAGCTCACGAAACGCCTCATCGTCCCCGAGTTCGGGCATAGTGCGGATTGCGTCGGGAACGACGCGCTCCGTAAGGTCATAGACGTGGTACCCACGCTTCCTTGCCGTCGTCATCACCTCGCCGGTGTGCCATAGCGCGCGGAGGGCCCTCTTGGCGACGCTCGGGCCGTACCACGAGCCTTGGTGGTGCTCAACCCGGTCCTTGACCGAACACTCGGACGCGGTGATAGGGCCGCGTTTGCGAATCTCTCGGAGGATGTCTACCATCGCGCCCTTGTTCTCCCCGATCAGCTTCTCCAGCTTTCCTTGTGAGGTCTTGTAGAAGATGCGTCGCCATGGCCAGCCGTTCATGGGTACCAGGCTCGCCTGCTTGTCCCATCCGTCGTATGCGAGCCGGTCACGGTACGTAGGCGCCTCCCAGTCACCGATGCGGTAGTCAGAGATGCGCGACTGAAAGACCAGGTCATGGTTGCAACCGACCGGAGCGATAGGGTCGAACTGGACGCTGCGGAGGCGCTCGAAGACTTCCATCACGCCGTTGCACAGGCTGAAATGGTGACGCACAAGAGCCCGCTTGGCCTCGACCTTGGAGATGGGGACTGGCTTGGGCATCTGGCCCAAGCTACCCCACCATGCAAATCTGTACAATACAAGAATGAATGTAGGCAAGGCGAGGCCCACGATCCGCTTTGAGGCGGTGCCTGCCGGCGGAGTGGTCACCGTGCCTGCAGTCGTACTTGCCGAACTTGACTGCGGGTGTGGGCCGGTAGAAGGGATCTTGGACGGGTTTCCCTTCCGTGCGCCGTTGAAAGACGGTCAACTTGTCCTGAGTGAGGCGCAGTGCCGGGCGGCATCTCCTGCGAAAGGGAGGGGCGGCTCCATCGAGTTGACGCGCTGCGGCGACGAGGGGGAAGTGCGAGTTCCTGCCGATCTCCTAGCAGGTATGGAAGCTCCGGCGAGGGAAGCTTGGGAGAAAGTGACGCCCATGGCCCGCAGGGAATGGGTTCGGTGGGTAGCCTCCGCGAAGCAGGCCCAGACCCGTGCCCGTCGTATCGAGGTGGCGAACGACATGCTCTGCCAGGGCAAGAAACGCCCATGTTGCTTCCCTGGGATCAATTGGGTGACGAAGGACCTCGTTTCGGCAAATGAGACGTGGATTCCACTGCCGTAATGTCTCGTCGCTGTCGTGCACACAGATCCCTCCAAACACGAAGCGCAAGTGGGGAACATTGGAACATTGCTACGGAGCGCTCTGTAGGCCGCTATCAAGTATCGAGCCTCGGATGTGGAATCAATACCGCCCGAGTGGGCGCCATGGATCCCAATCGCGAAGACCTGCCCCCCGAAAATCAATACTTACGACACGACTCTAGGGTTCAGGCGACAAAATCAGATCGCTACTATTATGTTACGATAAGCGCACCTCGGAAGTACAAGCTGAGCTACCCGCGAAGCGCGTATGGATGGTAGTCTACGAGTCTCAGGGCGAGGAGTCGCGCAACCGATCGTACAGTTCACGTTTCATAGGATCTCGTCGGCTCGACGCTTGTTTCCTGGCTGCTCAGACCTGTATGACTTGTTCAGTTTCAGCTTATGGAGCGAGGGTTGTCTTGGGCGTGGACGTCAAGGAAAAAGCTTCCGGTTCACTATCAAGGCGCCGACTAACACCAATAGTTTACAGTGTATCCCGAAGAAGATTCTGCCTGAAGCACAACGAATGTGGAATGAACTGCCACTCTCAAAAGTCGCAGTGAGTTCAGGGCCAGTCTTTAGGGTGTAAGCTGAGGCGACCAGCAGATGCAGATTGAAAAATCGAAGTTGATCGTTGTGCTGGATCTGTTCCAGTTCTGAAGAAAATGGTACTCCCGACGGGATTCGAACCCGCGATCTTCGCCGTGAGAGGGCGATGTCCTAAACCGCTAGACGACGGGAGCACGCTCCGAGCCCCGGACTATACCCGCCCGCGTCCGCTGGTCCCAACAAGCCCGCCCGCAGGCTTCGAGCGCAGTTCCTGCTGCATCTCCAGGCCGTCTGCGTTGCTAACGCGGGAGTAGCTGCCGTCCGGTTCCAGCCGCCATGCCTTGACCCCGTCTTGGAATGCGGACAGGACCACAACGTCCCGGACGTACCGCACGTGCTCGGCCTGCCGCAACGGCACCAGAGTCTCGACCCGCCGATCGAGGTTCCGACGCATCATGTCGCTGCTTCCGATCAGAGCCTCCGGTGCGCCGCCGTTGGCGAAGCAATACGCCCGGCTATGCTCAAGGAACCGTCCTACGATGCTTACGACCTCGATGTTCTCGCTCAGCCCGGGAACGCCCGGTCGCAGAGCGCAGATTCCTCGTACGACGAGGCGAACCTGGACGCCAGCCTGGCTCGCGGCGTAGAGCGCATCGATCACCTCTGGATCAACGAGGGAGTTCACTTTGATCGCGATCTCGCCACCCCCGGCGGACCGGTGTGCCGCGGCCTCCCTCTGGATCCGTTCCACGATGTCGTCGCGTAGATTCAAGGGAGCTACCAAGAGGCGGCGGTAGTCGGTCTGCCGCGAGAATCCGGTGAGGTAGTTGAAGACCTCGCCTAAGTCTCGGCAGACGTCGGGATCGGAGGTGAACAGGCCGAGATCGGTGTAGGTCGCGGCGGTAGCGGGGTTGTAGTTACCGGTACCGATGTGGGCGTACTGCCGGATCCCGTCGGGCTCCTGGCGTACGATCAGCGCGAGCTTGCAGTGGACCTTGAGCTCACGGAACCCGTAGGTCACATGCGCACCTGCCTCCTCGAGCGCCTTAGACCATAGGAGGTTGTTGCCTTCGTCGAACCGGGCTTTCAGCTCGATCATGGCCGCGACCTGCTTGCCCGCCTCGGCCGCACGGAGCAGGCTCTCTACGATGGGCGAGTGTGCGCCGACCCGATAGAGCGTGGCCTTGATCCCCAGCACGGAAGGGTCGTCTGCCGCGGCCTCGAAGAACCTCTGCACGGGCACAAAACTGTCGTAGGGATGGTGGAGCAAGACGTCGTGCCGCGCGACCGTCTCGAACAGACTTGCCGCATCGTCGAGCGGCTCGTGGTGCGCAGGCACGTGGCGCGGGTACCGGTGCGCGGGCATGTCGAGCCCGGCCAACTCCCAGCAGAACTCAAGACCAAGCGGCCCTTCGGTGCGCCAAACCGAGTCCGAATCCAGTTCGAGGCCGTCACAGAGCGCAGCTTCGGTCTCGGGCGAAATCGTCGGGGTCGTGTGGAGCATTATTGCGTCACCGAACCGTCGCCGCTTGAGTGTCTCTTCTACCGCGGAAATCAGGTCTGCGGCCTCGAGCTCGCGAAGCTCAATATCGGCATCGCGAACGACGCGGAACATATCGTGCCCCACCACCTGTACTCCCGGGAAGAACCTCTCCACGTGGGCCGCGACGACGTCCTCCATCATGGCAAAACGAAGCCCGGGCAACGGTACAAGCCGTGGCAGCACGGGGGGGAGCTTTATCCTGGCAAGACGCGACTCGCTCCCGTCGGATAGACGCACGGCGAGATTGAGGCTACGGTTAGAGACAAACGGCACGCTGGCCGGCGGGTCGAAGACAAGTGGAGTGCAGACAGGGAAGACCTGGACATGGAAGTATTCGGCGAGCGCCCTCCGCTCTTCCTCGTTCCACTCCGCGGGCGAAAGGATCGTTACCCCAGCCTCCCGAAGCCCTGGCTCCAACCGATGCTTCCAAATCTCCGCCGCCATCTGGCGCATCTCGCCCGCAACCTGGAAGCACATCGCTACCTGGGTAGCAGGATCGAGGCCGTCCGGCGTGAGGTCTCGCACCCCTGCCGCCTCTTGCTCGATCAGCCCCGAGACCCGTACCATGAAGAACTCGTCGAGGTTGCTCTCGAAGATCGCGAGAAACTTGGCCCGCTCCAAGATCGGGTTGTCGTCGTTCGATGCCTCACTCAGGACGCGCTCGTTGAAGGCGAGCCAGCTGAGCTCGCGATTGAGGTACCGCGGATGCTGCCGCCACCGTTGGGTGAGTTCGCCAGAGGTTAGAGCCGCCATTTCGCAAAACCCCCCTGTGCCATCTTCAGCACCGCGCCTTCGCGTACTCCATACTCGCTCACCATCACTTCGTCCTGGTGGGCTGCGTCCATCAGCTCCAAAAAGACAAGCGAGCCGAGCATCAGGGTCCCCGCGCGATGAGGTTTGACCCGAAACCTCTTCGCCACTTGGGCCCTCGTGAGCCTGGCCGAAGACCAGGCAAGGTACTCGAGCTCGATTCGCCGCAGCACTCGCTCGCCATCTGGATGCAGAGCGCGCACGAGCCCCCGGGCAACCCCTCCGCTCGCGATCACTCGCATCGCCCCGTCGAGCTTTGGGCCACCAGGGAGGGTGGCGCTGATGTGGCGCCGAACTTCTTCCACTTTGGAGTCGGTGGTGGGTTGGACGACTTCGAGCCCGGCCTTAAGCGTTCCCGTCCCGAGGGCGAGCGAGACGTCCCAAAGGATCCTTTCTTCTGCAAACCGGGCCAGTTGGACGCTGCCGCCTCCGCATTCGACGAAGAGTGCCGGGCTGGTGCCGTCGCAGTCGAGAAGGGCGCCGCGCAGGCCGAGCTCCGCCTCCATCTCGGGAGTGACGACGTCCACCGGCAGCCGCGTCTTGGCCTTGACCATGTCGGCCACCTCGCCTGCTCCCTTCGCCCGACGAAACGACTCGGTCGCGAAAAGGTAGCAGCTGTTAGCACCGTGGTCACGGCTGATCTGCACGAACCTGGCCACCGTGTTGGTCACCTGCTTGGCGGTCTTGCGGGGGATGTGGCCTTCGCGGGCAACTACCTCGCCCAGGCCAAACCACTGGGAACGATTGTCAATGACCGTTACCGTGCCTTTGGAGACCTGGGCCACGAGGAGGTGGACCGTGTTGCTCCCGATATCGGCGGTGGCGAGGATGGGTGGCAAGCCATCCGGAGAGTATCGCAATTGAGCCCGGCATGTTCAGCCCCTCACGGCGAAAGTCGTTCGATGGGAGGTGACAAGGGTAGCGTCGGTCGTCGTTCACCCCTCACGGCGCACCGCTGTAGGGAAGGATCTGCATCTATAAGGGAGGAGAAACAATCGTTGAAGTGCGGCGCCTGGACGTAGGCCGTGTCCGCGACGGGGAACCCACGCTAGAGAGCGCACTGCTTGCACGCGAGCGTGCATTTGATTCCGAAGCCTCTGCTCTGGGGCTTACTGTTCTCCGAAGTGGCCCGATAGGCCCGGTGCACCTCGCTGGTATCATCCTGCCTCTCGCGCTCGTAGCTCAGTGGATAGAGCACCAGCTTGCGGAGCTGGGGGTCGGAGGTTCGAATCCTCTCGAGCGCGCCACCTTTTCCTAGGAAGAGACCCTCTGCCTCCAGTAAGTGTTCTGCAATAATATTGCGAGAGTGGGCTCCGGCAGTGAGAAGATCGGACTGTGGGCGAGTGCGGCGTGCGCCGTCCATTGCGCCGCCACGGGAATCCTCGTGGCGGCGGCGCCGGTTCTTGTGCCTAACTGGATCCATGATCTGCGCGTGGAAGGGCTCCTTCTCTCCGTGACCCTTCTCTTTGGAGGCTACACCGCGTTCACCGGCTGGCGAAGACATGGTCACGTCTGGCCGAGTCTGCTTTTCCTGGCCGGCCTCGCAGCGGTCGTGACGTCCTCTTTGCTGGCCCATGGTCATGGCGAGCATCACCATGTCACGCCGATCGAGGCCACGGTCAGCGTTCTCGGCGGCATCGCCCTGGTGGGTTTTTTCCTCGTCAATACACGCCTCATCGCCCGGTGCCAGTGCCCGGCGTGCTGCTCGACGAACGGAAGTACGACGGCAGATTCCCGCGTGACCCGGCTCTAGGCCCCTGAGCCTCTTCTAAGCCTGGGTAACTTCGAGGCGTGCTCATCCGCCTCGGCCATTCGCCCGACAGTGACGATGCATTCATGTTCTATGGGCTTGCCAAAGGCCAGGTCGAGACCGACCTCGAATTTGAGCACATCCTCAAGGACATCCAGACCCTGAACGAATGGGCCAGAGAGGGCCGGCTGGAGAGCACCGCGGTAAGCGTCCATGCGTTCGCCTATGTCGCGGACAAGTATTCGCTCCTGCGTCACGGCGGGAGCTTCGGCGAAGGCTACGGGCCGATGATCGTGGCCCCGACGGCATTGGAGCCCGCCTCGCTTCGGGACGCGGTGATCGCTGTGCCGGGGTTGCTCACGAGTGCATTTCTTCAGCTACGCCTGTGGTTCGCAGAGCAGTTCGGCACCGACTCCGAGCCCAATACGGTCGTCGTCCCGTTTGACGAGATCATGGGTTTCGTCGCCGAGGGCAAGGCCGCTGCCGGGCTCATCATCCACGAGGGACAGCTCACCTTTGCGGAAGAGGGGATGCACGAGATCGTGAACATGGGCAAGTGGTGGCGGGCCAAGACCGGCCTGCCCCTTCCTTTGGGGGTCAACGTTGTGCGGAAGGATCTCGGGAACGAAGTCTGCACCGAGGTCAGCCGATGCATGCGGGAGAGCATTGACGCCGGTCTCACCCAGCGTGCCAACGCACTTGATTACGCTCTCCAGTTCGCCCGGGGCATGGACCGAGAAACCAGCGACACCTTCGTCGGCATGTACGTCAACGAGCGGACGCGTGACATGGGCGAAGAAGGCGTGGCCGCGATTCGGTTGCTGCTGGAGGAAGGAGCGAGGCTGGGCGTCGTCCCGCCAGTCGTGGTCGAGGTCGTAGACTAGGTTCGGCCGCTTCGGGGGAACTTGAGGTGGGCGACAGTCCATCCGAGCTTTTCGCCCAGGGAGAACTCGCCGCCGAGCGCACGGGCAAGGCCTTCGATGATCTGGATGCCGAGGCTCCCTTTGTGCCGATCCTTGTCGAGCTTGTCGCCATTGTTGCTGACCCAGATGCCGACAATGTCGCTCTGCGCCTCGATCGAAATGTGAACCGAGCCCGTGTCGGTGACCTTGAATCCGTGCTTCACAGCGTTCTGGATGAGCTCGTTGATCACCAGCGCAACTTGGGTCGCACGCGACGTATCCACGTAGACGTCCCCACCCTTGACGTGGAACTTCACTGACTTGCCCGGCGGGAGCAGGGACTGCTGTTGGGCCGCAGCCAGCGTGCTCGCCACCGAAGTGAGGCTTACGTGGTCGAGATCGTCACGGCTGAGCAGCTCGTGTACGGCCGCGATCGCCTCGATACGCGCAAGCGTGTCGCTCAGGGACTCCTGGGTCGTCTTGCCGCCCTTCCGGTGCAGCTCGATCCGAACCAGCGAGGCGACCTGCTGCAGGTTGTTCTTGACTCGATGGTGGACTTCCTGTAAGAGCGTGTCGCGTGCCTGGAGGCGTCCGTGCTCAATGCTGACCGCCGCCTGCTTTGCAAGGGCCTCCACTGCTTGGATCTCCTCAGGAGGGAACTGGCGAACCTCGCCTGCATAGCAGCTCATGACGCCGGAGATTTGGCCGTTGACCTCGAGTGGGACGCAGACCATGCTTCTCACCCCGTGCTCGATCGCTCCTGCGTGGCCGATGTAGTCCTTGCTTTGGAGCACGTCCTCAACGAACTCCGACTTGCCCAATTGGGCGACACGGCCGGCGATGGAGTCGCCGATTCGGATCATCGGTTCTCGCGGGACCGATAGATCGGGGGCATGCGCGGCGCGGAGGACGAGCCACTCCCGGCGCGAGTCCAGAAGCCGGAGGGTTACGACCGGGTAGTTGAACCGGCGGGCAGTGATCTGAACGAGTTGGTCCAGAATTTCCTCCAGGTACGGCGCGCCCGAGACGGTGTCGGCGAGCTCCGCGAGAGTCGCCGCCACGTTGCTTTGGGAGCCGGCCTCGAACGCGGCCCGGTACACCGAGAGCGCACACGAAAGGTCTTCGGCCATCGCGGAGACGAACGGTTCCTTCAGGACGGCGTCAGGCCAGGCCGCCTTGCGGCGAACCATGATCACTCCTCGGTGGTCGCTGCCAATTTGGAGCGGCGCCGCGATCGCAGATTCGTGCCCGCTGTCGTCCAGTACGGGCACCACCATGTGTCGCGGGTCGCTTGCGAGGCCCTCGGGAATACTGACCGCTTCGCCGGTCTCAGCGATATGGCCGACCAACCCGACCCCTCGGCCTAGCACAAGGTGCTCGATCGAGGGATGCGGCGGATAGTACGCCTGGAGTTCCAGGCCGCCGGTCGAGCTGGGAAGAAGTACGGCGACGTTGTCCGCCTGAAGCTGCTCTGCGATCCATTCAGCTGCGTGGGCCAGCGCCCGGCTCTCGCTCGAGCCTGAAGCGAGGGCGGCTGCCAGTCCACTTCGATCGAGAGGGGTCATGCGGGGCCGATCGCTGTCGTCCTGCGAGTCGCTGGGTCAAGAAGTCTTTCGGCCAACTCTTGGACGGCCGAACGGGTGACCTTGCCGAACTTCTCCAGTGTTTCGTCAATCGTGACCTCTCGGCCGAACGTCAGTTCGTTTCGGCCCGAGCGGATCATGCGGCTGTTCATGGCCTCGAGCCCAAGCGCGATGTTTCCGGCAACCATCCGCTTGGTTCGGTCCACTTCTTCCTCGGTGGGGCCCTCTTTCGCCATGCGCGCGAATTCGTCTGCGACGACTGCCTGCACTTCAGTCCACGTCTCCTGGCTCGTGCCGCCATATACCGTCAGGCATCCCCCGCTTGGATAGTAGAGCCCGTAGGTTCCGATCGCATAGGCGAGGCCCCGCTTCTCGCGAACCTCCTGAAAGAGCCGGCTGCTCATCCCGCCCCCGAGGATGTTGTCCAGAACCATCTGTGTATGGAGCAAGGGGTCGTGGATTCCCACTCCTGGTCCACCAATGCAGAAGTGGACCTGTTCGACGTCCTTTTCGACGAAGCGGTCGCCCGGAGTTCCAACGACCGGCCCGGGATCGTGCGAAGGCTCGCCAGCCGCCAGCGAGCCCAGGTGCTTTTGCGCGAGGGCCGCGACCTCGTCCGGGTTTGCGTTCCCGGCAACGCTCACGACAACTTTGTGACCGGTATGACTCTGTTCGACGTACCCTCGCATGTCTTGCTGCGAGGTGGCGCTTACCGTCTCGGGGGATCCCAGCACGGGCCGTCCCAGAACATGGTTCGGCCAGAGGCCCTCGACATGCAAGTCGTGTACAGCGTCTCCAGGCTCGTCCTCGCTCCTTCGAATCTCTTCCAGGATGACCTTGCGCTCCGTTTCCAGATCGTCGGATGCAAGGTTCGAGTCAGTGAACATGTCGCTCAGGACTTCGAAGGCGTTCTCCATGTCCTCCCCGAGGCACCGCACGTAATAGCACGTGTTGAGCTTGTCGGTGAAGGCGTTGAGGATGCCTCCTCGGCTTTCGACGGCCTCCGCAATCTCCTTTGCGGTGCGGCTCTTGGTTCCCTTGAAGAGCATGTGCTCGGCAAAGTGGGCGATCCCGGCCCTTTCCACGGGCTCGTGCGCGCTGCCGGAGTGGCACCAGACGCCGATGCTTACCGACCGGACTGTCGGAACCGGGTCGGTGAGGACACGGACGGAGTTGGGGAGCGTGCTCTTGATGAGAGGCATGTGACACCTCGATTATGGAGGCACGGGGGGCTGGGGCCAGGGAAGGGCTAAGCGATCGCGACGATCACCACGCCGAGAGGTCCGCAGTCCACCCGGCACCGGTCGCCAGGAGCAAAGCCGGACGGCGGTTGGATCGTGAACGCGGGGCCGGCGACGAGCTCACCCGGGCGAAGCCCTCCCGCCGCTTCGCACTCGGCCACGACCTTGCTGAGTGAGACCGGCGCGATATCTTCTAACACTCCCTCCCAATCGTCGAGGCTGGCGACCGCATTGATCCGAAAGCGGTCTCCTTCGCTGTCCTGGACAAGCTCGGACAAGCCTTCCGGCGTCACGATGAACGGCCCGAGACACGTCCCGCCGGAGAAAGCTGGGTCGGTCGGAAGGCCGAGCGACTCCATCTGCGCCTTCATAGCCGGCCGGACCATCGTTACGATCGGGACGTACCCTAAGATCGCCGTGCGCCCCTTCTCTTCGGGGCCGCCGCAGACCGCGGCCACCCTCAATTCGAGCGAGACCGGACCGGTACCGGCATCGAGAGGCTCGCCGGTCGCAGCTATGGCTGCAGGATCGGCGAAAGAGTACGAGCAAGTTTCGCCAGACAGCGCGGTCATCCGGCACAGGACAGGGATTCGGACCGGGGTCAGCAGCAGTGCGTCGGCCGACTCGTGCACGCCCACGGCGTTCGTACCGTCCGTTTCGTAGAACCTGCCCTCGTGGTAGATCCCGGAACGAGGTGTCTGGGGGTCTTCGTACAGGGCGAACCGGCACAGGCGCACGGATTCGAGCCTACCTGGGGGATCGTCGCTGATAGCCCCTTGACCGCCCTCCGGGCATGAGGTAGCATCCTCGTGCCTTGGAGACAGGGCTACGGTGACCCTGAAAATGCCGCCCCTCAAGATTTTGGTCTGCGACGACGAGCGACACATTGTCCGATTGATCCAGGTGAACCTGGAGAAGCAGGGGTACCAGGTGGTCACCGCCTACGACGGAAAGGAAGGCCTCGAGAAGGTGAAGGCGGAGAAGCCCGACCTGCTCGTCCTCGATGTGATGATGCCGTACATGGACGGGTTCGAGGTGCTCAAGTCGCTCCGCCGAGAGCCGGAGACCGAGTCGCTCCCCGTGATCATGCTCACCGCGAAGGCGCAAGACAAGGACGTCTTCGAGGGCTATCACTATGGCGCCGACATGTACCTGACCAAGCCCTTCAACCCCATGGAGCTTGTGAGCTTTGTCAAGCGGATCGCCCAAGGGGCGGATTCCGATAGCGGCGCCAAACGGTTCGAGCTCTAGGCGAAAACGGCACACGCCGTGCAAGAAGCCCTGTAAGTCATGCACTTCTTCCTGAACACCCTTGCCCAGTTCGACTCGCAGGAATACATGCCTTCGACCCTGTTCGGCATCGTCCTTCTCCCTACTGCGCTCGCGATCGGTGCCTTCGTCTACTTCCTTCGTGGCGAGTTCAAGGGTTGGCCCAAGAGCCTGAAGTGGACGGCGCTTCTCCCGCTCATCCTTGGCGTAATCCTAGGAATTGGCCCGTTCAACGCGATGAACGACGAGCTTTACCGCGACCAGTACGGTTCTGGCCCGCGGGCCCGGATGCTCCACTATGGCGGCGTCGTGCTCCCGATCCTGACCGCTGTCGGGTTGGTGGTGGTGGGAATGTTGCGCGATAAGCAACGAGTTGACGAATTCTGAGGTGCGAGGGCCCAGAATCTCAAGCAATCACTAAAGATTTTTCGCTATATCCCCGAGCATAGTGCCGTAGGCCGAGTCTAACCATGGCTCACCGACACTAGAAAGAGGGATAACTTTGGCTAGCAAAAACCTTTCCAAGACCCCGGCGAACTTCAACGCCTGGTTCACGACGTTCCACAAAACGTTCAACAAGCAGTACAAGAAGCACGGCTTCACCGCCGCGGATCTGCGCAACTTTAACAGCGTCTACAAGGCCTGGCAGCAGACCTATGCTTCCTACAACAGTTTCAACGCGTTCTTCAACAACTGGAGCAAGATGAACGCTCAGCAGTTCGGCAGCTTCCAGACGTTCGTCTCTGCCTACTGGAGCGCATTCCAGGGCGGCTCGACGAGCTCGGGTAGCAGCAGCAAGGGCACCAAGCGCACCAGCGCCCGCTCGAGCAAGCCTGTCGCAAAGAAGGCGACGTCCAAGAAGGCCACTGCCAAGAAGGCCACCGCGAAAAAGGCCATCGCCAAGAAGGCCACCGCCAAGAAGGTGACGGCCAAGAAGGCGACGTCCAAGACGGCTGTTGCCAAGATGGCCACGGCCAAGAAGTCGGCCGCTAAGAAGACCACCGGCACGAAGCAAGTAACCATCGCGAAGAAGGCCACCCCGGTCAAGAAGGCCGTTGCCAAGACGAGCCCGCGCTCGACCAAGGGCATTGCGAAGAAGGCAGTCGCCAAGAAGACGGCCGCCAAGAAGACCACCAAGAAGGCCACGGCAAAGTCAGCCTCGAAGACCAATACGAGCTTCGGGGCCCCGTTTGTTTGGCTCACGAATGGTCGAAAGTCGGGCCAGATCAACGTATGGGTCGGCGCTACCAAGAACGGTGGCTTCCACCTTCCCAAGGGCGCGAGCGCTGCGTTTGTGCAGTACCGCACCAAGGGCCGAGCTTGGCGCACTTTGACCCAGGGTTCGAACTTCCCGTTCGTGCACAGCTTCTCGGGGAACAAGGTCTGGTACCGCGCTTGCTGGACGAGCAAGAGCGGCAACAGCGCCTGGAGCAAGGGCATCACCTACTCCGTAAGCTCGACTAAGAAGGCTGCGTAAGCCTCGCAAAGCGCTCGACGCTTCAGCCGCCTCGGCACCCCTAGGTGCCGGGGCGGCAATTCTTTGTGCCGGGCCAGCGGGCCAAGCACGCCCTTCAGCCGCTAGACTTGGAAACAGCTCGCAGCATGAGCCAGGCTGCCACCGCGGCCAATCCTAGGCCAACCCATAGCCATACTCGACGGTCCGCTCCGGTTTGAAGCTGCGCACCGCCCGATTGACCTGGGTTAGCGGCCGGTTCGGAGGGTAGTGGCGTGCCCTCGGTCGATCCGCCTCCGATGACCTCGCCCGTCTCGGCGTCAATGGTCACCGTGCAGTTCGTGGCTTGGAACGAGTACGCCAGACGGACTTGCTTAGCCCAGGTTCTGCCACGCTCGGAAGACCAGTCGCCTGGGTACGGCTCGACATAGTGCAAACGGTGGCTCCGCCGTACCTCCTCGTCGCCGGGCCAGTCGAAAGAAGGGCTCCGGCCACCCTGAAGGCGCCTCGCAAGGGACTCCCTTTCGCGCTGCACATGCTCGCGTGCAAGATCCAGAGCCCGGTCGATGGATACTGGGTCGGGAGGAGGGGGGACGATTGTCCGGTTTGTGAGCAAGCTGACCTGGCTGACCCTTCCCAGGAATTGATCCAGCGTCACCTTTATGGCGTTGCCGCCCGCGCACTCGTACCCAAACGTCGGTTCGCGCAAGCGGGCATGGACGAGGAACCTGCCCGGACTGTCTCGCTCGGTCTGAATTTTAAGCTCTTCATATTGCCAAGTGCCGGGAACACGGAACTTCGCCGCGAGGGCGCGGACGGTGCTCTCCCTTTCACCTTTGCTGAGGTAGTGCGCGGGTAACGCTTCGCTCGGCATCGAGGTCGAACTGCCCCACGCCCGAACAAGCTCGCTTGGGATGTAAGTATAACCGCTTAACGTACCGTCTTCAGCTCGAACCGAAACTCGGCAGCCATCTGTCGTAGTGTCTTCCGAAGCAAACTCAAACAACCAGGTACTCACAGCGTTCGGTGGGACAGCGGCTCGGATGCCTGTTATCAGCACAGGGTTCGTACCTGCTAGCGAGTCTCCGATCAATCTCATGTAGTCTTTTGCACTGGCGAGGCACTCTTCCTGGCTGGACTGTGCCATGCAGGGCGCGTTGAGCCTGGCAATAACAGCGATCCAGAGACAGAGCCGGAACCCTACTGAGCCATTGCGAGCGCCAAGTAGTTCCATCAGAGCCACCACTCGTTCGGCGGCATCCGCACGACGCCTAGCGGCCGGTACACGGTCTTGACCCGAGTAAGCGCATCCCCGCCGATCGGCATCTCATCGGCGAGGTCAATGATGCTGTCCCAGGGCGTACCATTGATTCTGACGGTGGGACGGCCAGCGTCACGCTCAGCCTTGTTCATCTCGAAGAATTCAAACCTCGCCTGTCCAACGGTGCTCCCATCAAGCAACGGCCCGAGGAACCAGCTGATGAGGCGTTCCGAGTCGTTCGTGTAGATAGTCCCGGCGAAGGAAACCACGGCCTGATTGACGATCTCCGTCTGGTTGTACTCCGTGAAGTAGGGCAAGAGTATCGCAACATATTGTATTGGTGGCCCTGTATTGCAGCCTTGCATGATTGCGAGGTGCACGGGCGGGTTCGCTGTGGAGTTGAACGGCGGGAACCAGTCGCCATTATGGTAGTCCCGCGCTTCACCGTAGTTTGGCGTACCCGTAGCCGGTATACCGTGGTACACGCTGGACGAACCTGGAGAACAGTAGTGCCAGTTATTGTTGGCGTGCGTGTGGACGATCCAGATCCCTGGGTTGTGAAGTTCGGCGCTCAACACCGAGTTCGGCCAAGAATCATTCATGAGCTTGCGGTCATAGTTCTTACCGGACAACATGTTGTACGCGAGGGTCGAACTGTCTCCACCGTAAATCTCCAGGAACTCAGGGTAGTTATACAGACACGCCCGGTTCTTCACAACGCTAACGCCGGTCGCCTCGTAAAAGTTGCCATGGCTGTCCTTGGCTTTGAACCTCACCTCCACGTTCGAACTGGGCGGGAAGTGGGTGGAATCGAAGACCAGATCGAGGCCGACCGCGGTCGAGCCGGGCTCGCCGGGCGGCTTCTGCCAGTACTTGAGATTCTGTCCGTCCAGGCTCAGCCACGCCGTGACCATCCAGTTCGCTTCTCCACCGATCAGCCCGGGGCACACCGCCTCGCCGCTCGCGCGACAGTCGGTCCCGGAGAAGTAGAAGGGCATGGGGTCGCTCTGTCCGGTGGTGCCGTTCTGGCTGGGAACTCAGGCGCCCGGGCCGGAGACTTGGGCGCTAGCTGCTAGCGCCACGAGCCATAGGAGCGCCGATGCGCCCATGCGCCGATGATAGTACGCATACTGGACAGAGTATACACGGTGCCAATGCGAAGCTTGCAAGCCCCCGCTCTCCGCGTACTGCTCGTCCTCCCTCCAAACGTCGCTCAGTGCCATTCGTAAGCCCTGACGTTCAAGGTCGGAGGTGGCCTCGGGCCAGATCCGCTCGGCGCGACTACCAATAGCACGAACAGCCGACGAGTAACGCGAGGTACGCGAACAAAGCGGCCGTCTGCCGAGAAAGAAACCGGATGGCCTTGCCTTTGTCGTCCTCGACTGCGAAACCTCCGAAGACGGTTACCCCATATGCTCGAGGGCGGTACAAGCCCGCCCTCGAGCGTATCCGGTGGTCGGCTAGAACAGCACGACTCCGGTTCCTGGGTCGTATCGGTTGAACAGGGCGTCGGCGTTCACGCCTTCGCTCGTGCCTACCGCGAACACCCCTCCGGCCGCGAACAAGACGTCCGAGCCGCGGTCGGCGAGCCCCGCAAAGTCGTAGGCCGTGTTCCATCGCAGCGCCCCGAACGCGTCGAAGCTCACCAGGAGGCTGTCATCTCCCGTCGCTGCCGATGTAGCGGTGCCATACAGGTAAGCGTCGCCCGTTCCTGCGTCCAGAGCCATGGCCGAACACTTGTCGGTGCCGCCTCCCGCGCTCCCGAACGTGCTGCTACCGATTAGAGCGAGCAGGGGACTGCCGCGGACGAGCATGATGTCGTTCCCGGTGTTCCCTGCCGCGTAGACCTGTCCTCCGGCCCACACCTCGAGGTCGATCCCGAAGTCGTCGGCCAAAGAACCGAAGAAGCGCCGGACACCGATGCCTCCGCCAAGGGCCGCACGCACCATCATGAAGTCCCAGCCCGTGATACCGCGGTTCGAACTACCCAGGGCGTAGACGCCTGCCGGAGTGACTTGGATGTCGGTGCCGTAGTCTTGGCTCCACGGCTTGTACGTCAGGGCTGCCGCCCAGTCGATCGTAAGCCCTGGGGTCCAACGCTGCAAAAGCATATCGGAGACTCCCGCCCCGTTCTCCATACCGCCGGTGATATAGACCATCCCGGCCGGGTCGGTGTCGACTGCCGTAGCGTAGTCGTCGTTGCCTGCGTCGAAGAAGTTGGCCGCGGCGAGCCCCAGGGCAGGCGTGTAGGCGAGCAGGAGCACGTCCGTGTTGACAGGGTTGGCCGCTTTGCCGACGACCACGACCGACGGGGTCGGGGTCACGACTACGTCGGAAGGTACGTCGTCCAGCCCAGCCGGGGATCCGAACTGGGCCTGGTTCAGGATTGCGCCGGTCGCGGGGTTGAGCTGGCCAACGTATACGTTGAGGTTGCCGCCTGCGCCGGGAGTCGTCCCTGTGACGTACACGCCGCCGGCCGTCACTGCGATTGCGACCCCTTCGTCGTTTGCGCTGGCCGGTCCGTCGAGTAACTGGGCCCAAGCGAGCCCACCCGCCAGCGTGTGGCAGGTGACGAGGATGTCGGTGCCTCGGCCAGGAGAAGCGTACGACGTGCCGACCGAGTACACGAAGGCTCCGAAGTTGACTGACTCCCGAAACGTGTCGAAGCCGTTGCCCGGGCCGTTGATCCGCAAGGCGGGGGATAGGGCCGAGATGGCAAACGTGGCGGCCATGGCCGCGAGGATGCGGATAGTTGTGGTTTTCACTGTGTATCTCCATGTGGGCGTTGCCGCCTACGGGGAGAGTGTCGACCGCTTGCCGTCACGGAAGCGTCACAAGCGATGTTGCGGGGCCTCCTGCGCCAAAAGTGCCCATTGGCGAAACGGTTGGCCGACAACGGACGTTATACTTGACAGCAATCGACTCAGGTCATTTGATAGGAGCACACGGAAACATGGGACGAGTAGTAGGAATCGACTTAGGAACCACGAACAGTGTCGTGGCAATCATGGAGGGTGGCGAGCCCAAGGTGATCAACACCGCGGACGGAGCGAGAACCTTGCCGAGCGTCGTTGCGTTCAAGACGAACGGTGAGCGCCTCGTGGGCGTTACGGCGAAGCGCCAGGCGGTCACCAACCCCGGCAACACGGTCTCGAGCATCAAGCGCTTCATGGGCCATAAGCTCGCCGAAGTGAGCACCGAGGCCAAGCGCGTAAGCTATAAGGTCGTCCAAGACCCTAAGGGCAACGCGATGGTCCACATCCCCGCGGCGAACAAGGACTTCACGCCAGAAGAGATCAGCGCGATGATCCTCCAGAAGCTCAAGGCCGATGCTGAAGCGTACTTGGGCGAGACGGTAGACCAGGCCGTGATCACAGTGCCGGCGTACTTCAACGACAGCCAGCGTACTGCCACCAAGAACGCTGGCGAGATCGCCGGCCTCAAGGTGCTTCGCATCATCAATGAGCCTACAGCCGCCAGCCTTGCCTACGGCCTGGATAAGAAGGGCAACGAGACGATCCTCGTCTTCGACCTGGGCGGCGGCACGTTCGACGTCTCGATCCTCGATGTGGGCGAGGGGGTCTTCGAGGTCAAGGCGACTGCCGGCGACAGCCATCTCGGCGGTGACGACTTCGACCAGAAGATTGTGGATTGGATCGCCACCGAGTTCATGAAGGAGCACGGTATCGACCTTCGCAAGGATAGCAAGGCGATGCAACGCCTGCGCGAGTCTGCCGAGCGGGCGAAGATCGAGCTGAGCTCCGCGGTCCAGACAGAGATCAACCAGCCCTACATCACGGCCGTTGACAACGAGCCCGTGCACCTGGAGATGCAGCTGAGCCGGTCCAAGTTCGAAGAGCTTTCGGCCGACCTCCTCCAGCGCATCGAGAAGCCGATGAAGCAGGCCCTCACCGACGCCAAGCTCAAGCTGGCTGAGATCAACGAAGTCATCCTGGTCGGCGGCTCTACCCGGATGCCGATGGTGCAGGAACTGGTCCGCAAGCTGACAGACAAGGAGCCCAACCGCAGCGTGAACCCGGACGAGGTCGTCGCCGTAGGCGCAGCCATCCAGGCGGGTGTCCTCGGCGGGGACGTACGCGACATCTTGCTCTTGGACGTCACTCCGCTCAGCCTGGGTGTCGAGACCCAGGGCGGCGTAACGGACAAGCTCATCGAGCGCAACACGACGATCCCGACCAAGAAGACCAGGGTCTACACCACTGCGGTGGACAACCAGACCGAGGTCACGATCAACGTGCTGCAAGGCGAGCGCCCGATGGCAAAGGACAACAAGAGCCTTGGGCAGTTCAACCTCTCCGGGATTCCACCAGCCCCCGCGCGTACCCCTCAGGTCGAGGTCACGTTCGACATCGACGCGAACGGGATGCTCAACGTGAACGCTAAGGAGCTGGCGACCGGCAACGAGCAGAAGATCACGATCACAGGATCGGGCAACCTTTCTCGCGAAGAGATCGACCGGATGGTCACCGAGGCCGAGGCGAACGCCGACCGCGATTCTGAGCTTCGCGAGCATGCAGACGCAAAGAACGAAGCCGACCGCCTCGTCTCCATTGTTGAAAAGGCCCTTCGGGACCTGGGAGACAAGGTCGAGGAGTCAGAACGTGCCGACATTCAGGAGAAGATCGAGGCTGTCAAGTCGGCCAAGGAGCGCGAGGACTTCGCCGAGCTGAAGGAAGCAATGGCCGCGCTCGAGCAGGCAAGCCACGGGCTTACCGAGCGCCTCTACAAGGAGGCTGCGGCCGGTGAGTCCGAAGGTGAGCCCGTCGGCGCAGGGGTAGGCGGCGGTTCCAAGGACGAAGACGTCATAGACGCCGACTTCAAGGAAGAGAAGTAGAACAATACGGGGGCGGGACAACCGCAACCGCCCCCGAGCGGCGCGACGGCCAGTGTGCCGTGTGCGCGGCAGCTTCCTCGAGAGCGCCGCTCCGGTCGTACCGGAACGATAAGGCAAAAGATCGAATCGCCCTATCAGGGGTCAAGGCTTAATTACTGCTTAACACGGGTGGAAAAAACTGGACGGGCCAGGAATGGATCCCGGATATGAAACGAGCATTCACCCTCATCGAGCTTCTCGTCGTCATCGCCATCATAGCGATCCTCGCCGCCATCCTCTTCCCGGTCTTTGCGCAGGCCAAGTCCTCGGCGAAGCAGGCAATGAACCTTAGCAATATGAAGCAGATCGGTCTCGCAGGTCAGCTCTATGCCAACGACTATGAAGACAGCCTTCCTGCCGACAACATCAATTCCGGCCAGAACTGGGGCCGCTACTACTGGGTTTTCCTGCTGACGCCGTACATCAAGGACGCACCCGCCGACGCTGGCAATGCGCCCAAAGGCTTCTTCTGGTCGCCTCTCGCCCCTGCCGGACTCAATTACCAGGTGCTCAGCGGTGCCCGGGCCCGCGCAGTCTGGCCCGAGCCAGCGCAATCGTGGGGCTTGCAGTGCTATCGGCTTCAGGGCAACAACTGCAACGAGCTCCGGTACTGGACGACGTACGCGATCAACGAGCACATCACCGACTTTCCCGGCGGGCTTGTCCTGACCGCATGGCAGGCGCCGTCCGAAAGTTTCTTCGTGCTCGAGGCCACGGACAGCGAGATCGAGGGCGACGAGCTTGATGAGCTCTTCAGCAGGTCCAAGGACTGCTCGAACTACCCCGATCCTGACAACGCGGACGCGACTCGCGGAGGGCACGCCGGCGGCACCACGTTCGCCTATCTCGACGGACACGCCAAGTGGAGAAAGACCACGTGGGGCCCGCAGGGCGAATGCTCAACCGATGCTTCCGGAAATCCTCTGCTCATGTTCCCGCCGACGACGGACGGCGGAGTGGACGTGCGGGTCAAGGGTTGGACCCCGATCTTCAACGAGTAGACATGGCGTGCCTTGCATGGGCGGCATGCCTGTTTCTCGCGGGCCAGGATGCGGATCGAGCCCAAGCACCGCTACAACCGGTCCTTGCTACCGAACAAGTTTCTGCTGACGCCGATGACCCGGCGTTCTGGATCCATCCGAGTGTGCCGGGGAAGTCCCTGATTCTAGGGACCGACAAGATCGAGGCTACGGGCGGGCTCTATGCCTTCGACCTGGCCGGCAAGACCGTGCAGCGGATCAGCGGCATTGACCGGCCCAACAACGTTGACATCGAATATGGCTTCGAGCTTGCAGGGACAACCGTGGACTTGGCAGTGGTCACGGAGCGCGGGCAGCACCGGCTCAGGGTGTTCGCGATCGACCGGGAGTCGGGCAAGCTGCGGGATGTCAGCGGGGCGACAGGCGTCTTCGCCGGTCGGGAAGGCGAGGCCGGTGCCCCGATGGGAGTCGGGCTCTGGAAGCGGCCGGGAGGAGAGACGCACGCCTTCGTCAGCTCAAAGACCGGGCCGATGGAGGGATACCTCCACCAGTACCGGTTGGTCGCCCGAAACGGGCTTGTGGACGCGGTGTTCGTTCGCACACTGGGAACGTTTTCGGGCGAAGGGGAGATCGAGGCCCTGTTCGTCGACGACGAGAAGGGCCGAGTCTTCTACTGTGACGAGGACTATGGGATCCGGTGGGCCCACTGCGACCCTGCCACCGCCGGACACGGTGTGTTCGGCACCCAGAAGTACCAAGGCGACCGCGAGGGCATCGCCCTGTGGCGGAGAGCGCCCGGCGGGCCGGCATTGGTGAACTCGGAGCAAGTAAAAGGGGGCTCGCAGCTTGTCTTCTATCCGCGGGACGGAGGAGCGCCCCGTGCCATCGTGCCCACGACGGCAGACGATACGGACGGCCTAGACATCGCGGACGTTCCCTTGCCAGGGCTGCCGGACGGTGCGCTCGTCATGATGAACAGCAAAGACAAGAACTTCCTGCTCTTCGATCTGCGCGACGTCCGCAAGCGAATACAACGGGGAGAGTGACACCAAGGGGAGTGCGCTACGGCCGTAGCCACTCCCCAAAGCCTCGTTTTGGATAGAATGCAGCCAGGCCCAACGCGATGAGCAGGCTGCACCAACTTTTGCACAAGGTCGTCGAGGTAGACGCGAGCGATCTCCACCTCAAGGCGAACAACCCGCCGATCATCCGCCTTCGAGGCGGGCTCCATCGCCTCGATCAGCCCGCTTTCAGCGTCGACGAGCTTCGGAGCGAGCTCTTCGCCGTCCTCACCCCCGAGCGAAGGGAACGGCTCGACAACTTCAAGGAGTGCGACCTCAGCTATGCCGTCCCCGGGCTGGCCCGCTTCCGCGTCAACATGTACTGGCAGAGGGGCGTGCCCGGCGCGGTCTTCCGTCTCATCCCCTACAAGATCCGCACCATCGATGACTTGAGGATGCCCGAGGTCACGAAGAAGCTCTCCCTCCTGCCGCGCGGGCTCGTGCTGGTCACCGGGCCCACCGGCTCGGGCAAGTCCACCAGCCTCGCCGCGATGATCAACCACATCAACCAGACCACGCGGCGCCACATCATCACCATCGAAGACCCCATCGAGTACGTCCACCCCGACCGGGCCAGCATCATCAACCAGCGAGAGCTAGGCACCGACACCCACAGCTTCGCCGAGGCGCTCAAGCACGTCATGCGGCAGAACCCCGACGTCATCCTCGTCGGAGAGATGCGCGACCTCGAGACCATCCAGCTCGCCATCACCGCCGCCGAGACCGGGCACCTCGTCTTCAGCACGCTCCATACCGTGGACTGCGCCCAGACCATCGACCGCATCGTGGACGTCTTCGACCCGGATCAGCAGGAGCAAATCCGGACCCAGCTCTCCGTCACGCTCCAGGCGGTCGTCTCCCAGGCGTTGTTGCCCACCAAGGACGGCAACGGCCGCGTGGCAGCGTTCGAAGTCATGGTCGCCACTCCCAGCATCAAGACCATGATCCGAGAAGGCAAGACCCACTCGCTCTACCACGACATCCAGACAGGCGCAGAACACGGCATGCAGACCCTCGACAACGCCCTCCTTTCCCTCGTCAAGGACGGCAGCCTGGACTACGAAATGGCACTGTCCAAGTCCTCGCTGCCCCAAGAGTTCGCAACAAGGGCCGCCAACCTTGGCCTGGAGGGAGCCCGTGCTTGACGTCAAGGGGCTCCTCCGAAAGTGCGTCGAGATGGACGGGTCGGACCTGCACGTCAAGTGCGACACCGGCAAGGCCTATGTCAGGGTCTATGGCGACCTCGTACCCCTCGAAGACGTGCCCGAGTTCACCCAGCAGGACCTCCTCGACGCCCTGCCCAGCATCATACGGCCCGATCAGACGGAAACCTTCGCCAAGGACTACGAACTCGACTTCTCCCTGGAAATCGAAGGCGTCTCGCGCTTCCGCGGCAACCTCTACCGCCAACGGGAGAACGTCCAGGCCGCCTTCCGTGTCATCCCCTACACCATCTCCACCATGGAGGAGCTCGAGCTCCCCAAGGTCTGCTACGACTTCATCGAGCGGCCCCGCGGCCTCGTGCTCGTCACCGGCCCCGCAGGCAGCGGCAAGTCCACCACCCTCGCCGCCATGGTCGACCGCATCAACCGCACCCAGGACGTCCATGTCATCACCGTCGAAGACCCAGTCGAGTTCGTACACGACGACCATATGGCGCTCCTCAACCAAAGGGAGCTTTCCATTGACACCCTCTCCTTTGCCAACGCCCTCAAGCACGTCCTGCGCCAAGACCCCGACGTCATCCTCGTCGGCGAGATGCGAGACCTCGAGACCATCCACCTCGCCATCACCGCCGCCGAGACCGGGCACCTTGTCTTTGCCACCCTGCACACCGTGGACGCCGTCCAGACCGTGGACCGAATCGTCGACGTCTTCCCCATGCACCAGCAGCAGCAGATCCGCATGCAGCTCTCGGTCAACCTTCTCGGAGTGGTCTCGCAGACCCTCGTCAAGCGCAAGGACGGCAAAGGCCGCGCCGCCGCCTTCGAAGTCCTCAACGCCACCAACGCCGTCCGAAACCAGATCCGCGAGAACAAGACCTACCAGATCTCCTCCATCATCCAGACCGGCACCAAGCAGGGCATGCAGACCCTCGACCAGTCGCTCGCGAGGCTCGTCGAACGCGGCCTCGTCTCCCTCGACGATGCGAGGATGAAGGCCAAGGACGTTGGCGAGTTCGCCCGGCTCGTGCACCTGGGAAACAAGGCTGCCGCAGCCGAGCCCCCCGCCGCGCCGCCCGCTCCAGAGGCCGCGCAGGCACCACCCAGCCCCGTCCGCGGCCAGCCCAACCGCCCGACCGTCAAGCGCGACTGACGGCACTATCCCCCCCCGCACGCCGGGCCTTTCGTGCGGGCGGGGGAGGGCCCGCCCCCCAGTGAACGCAACGCGGGAAAGGGAAGGAACCCTCCAGCCGGGTAACCTCGCAGGGCCATGGGCGAGAAAACCCCGCGCAGGGTCTGGCTCCACGACGACCAGCCGTGCCCGGGGTGCGATCAGCTCGAAGACCTCGGGGCCGAGGCCACCGCCGCCGCCGTCGCCGACATCGCCCGCACCGCCTCGGGGCCCTTCACCATCGGCGTCTTCGGCGATTGGGGCTCCGGCAAGACCTCCGTCCTCGAGCGGGCCGCCGTGCTGTGCGAGGGCCCGGGCACCGTCGTCCTCCGCCTCAACCCCTGGGAGCACGAGCGCGAGGCCGACCCCTTGGCCAGCCTCCTCGTGGAGCTCGGCCAGGCCCTCGAGGAGAAGAAGCAGCTCCCCGAGTTCAATTGGCTCGAGAAGGCATACGTCGTCCTCAAGCCGCGCCTCGACCGCGCCCTTGCGTCCGTCCGGGCCAAGGAGCTCCTCGGCCTGGCCTCCCTGCCCCTTCTCGCCCAAGGCAACCCGGTGGGCGACGCCCTCGCGGCCGCAAGCGCGCTGGCGCCTGCCTCCCCGGAACCCGGCACCGAAGCGGCAGCCCGGCATCGGTCCGTTCGCGAGAAGCTCGAGGCCGCCCTAGGCGACAACAAGGTCGTGGTCCTCCTCGACGACCTCGACCGGTGCCAGCCCGACCGCGCCTTGGCCGTCCTCGAGGCGGTCAAGCACCTGCTCTGGGCCCGGGGCTTCGTCTTCGTGGTCGCCCTCGACCAGCGGCTCCTCACCGGCTATCTCGAAAAGCTCCACACCGGAAAGTTCGGCGTCGCCGAGCCGGGCAGCGGGACCCGCTACCTCGAAAAGCTCGTCCAGACCCGGGTGCCGGTCGCCCATCGCGACCGGGACGCCTTCCGGGAGTATGTCGAAAAGATCGTCACCCAAGCCATCGAGGAGAACAAGGCATGGCTCCCCGACGAGGCCGAGACCGGCGGGGTGCCCGGCCTGCTCGCCGCCGCGGCCGCGAGCCAGCCGCGCCAGGCCAAGCGGCTGGTGAACAATGTCGTGGTCAGCTGGGCGCTGGCGGGCGACGACCTGACCGCCGAGAGCGCGGCCGGGATCGCCCTGAGCCGGGTGCTCTACGAGCTTCTGCCCGAAACGAGCGAGGAAGGCGGCCTGCCCAGCTTCGAGGATTTCGTGGCCACGCCCGAGTGGGCAGAGAGGCACCGCGCACTGGCCGAGTCGCTGGACCGGCCCCAGGAAGACGAAGAGGGGGGGCGGCCCGGGGACGGCGACCGTGCCAGTGCCGACCCGCAGGGCGTCTGGATAGGGCTGAGGCTGCGCGAGGCGATCGAGGACGCCTCCTTCCGGCCCTGGCTGCGCGACGCGAACCTGCGGCTGCGGTGGTGCCGCTTCGCTTCGAGCGGCACCGAATCGGCCCAGATCGAGGCCTCGGCCGTGCAGGCCGAGATCGTCCTGGGTCTCGTCCGCAAGGCGCTGGACCTGGAGGAGGGGGACGATGTCCCGCCTGGCGCGGAGGTCAGGGAGGTGAGTGCCTCTTTCTCGGGACTGACCGACGACGGCCTCGCCTTCCTCGCCTCGCAGCCGTGGGCAGCCGGGCTGCAGGTGCTCAGGCTATGGGAAACCCGGGTCACGGACGCCGGGCTGGAGCACCTGCGGGGCCTGGCCGGACTGCAGACGCTCGACCTATCGGGAACCCAGGTCACGGACGCCGGGCTGGAGCACCTGAAAGGCCTGGCCGGACTGCAGACGCTCTTCCTCGCGGATACTCAGGTCACGGACGCCGGGCTGGAGCACCTGCGGGGCCTGGCCGGGCTGCAGGAGCTCTACCTAACAAATACCCAGGTCACGGACGCGGGCCTGGCGCACCTGCGGAAACTGACCGGGCTGCAGGAGCTCTACTTAATGAATATCCAGGTCACGGACGCCGGGCTGGAGCACCTGAAAGGCCTGGCCGGGCTGCGGGAGCTCTTCTTAGGGGGAAGCCAGGTCACGGACGCCGGGGTCGAGGCGTTCCACGCTTGGCGGGAAGAGCACGGGCTCCCGGAGTGCACCGTCATCCGGTAGCCCCCGCTCGCCCCAGACCAGGGAAACAAGCCAGTTTCGGACAGAAAAAACGCCGGAAAGTAAGGAAAAAACCGAGCCAAGGAAGGAAAAAACCGCGTTCAGCAAGAAAGGAACCCTTCCCCGGAAACCAGCAACGGCGTTCCGGATGCAAGGAACCCTGCCCAGGAAAGAAGGAACGGCGCTCCGGAAGGAAAAAACGCCATCGGTCCTAGAAAAAACCGCGTTCCAGCCGGCCCTCCCGCCGCCCATCCAGGTTCAAAACAGAAAAAATCCCCCCCGATGTGTAGGTTTTCCTCCCGGATATGGAACACCTCCTTTGCTGGAGAAACACCATGCTAAAACCATACTATGACATGAGCAAGCCAGAGCTTTCCGCGATGCTGACGACCTTTGCCGCGGTCGCTGCGGCCAACGCCGGGGCCCTCTCCCTCGACCCGGCCGAGATCACCGCGATCAACACGCAGAAGACCGACCTCACGAACTCACTCAACGACCAACTCACCGCCCAGGCGGCCGCCAGCGGCGCCGTCGCAGCCTGCTCCCAGGAGCTGGAGGACGCGGTCGCCCTTCTCTCGCGCTATAACGCCGAGTTCAAGGCGAACCCGGCGGTGAGCGACGAGCTGATCGCCCAACTCGGCCTTCCGCCGCGAAGCCAGGGAGGGGGGTCGATACCTGTCTACGTGCCGATCAACCTTGCCGCGCTGGGATGCAGTAACGGGGTCAACTCCTTGCGATGGAAATCGAACGGTAACGCGTCCGGGACCACGTACATCATCGAGTGCGCTTACGACGGTACGCAGGACTTCGACATGATTGACGCGGTCACGGTGCTCAAGTACGACCACGAAGACCAGGTGCCCGGCCGGCAGGCCGAATACCGGGTGATCGCGAAGCGGACTGCCGAGCGCAGCGCGCCGAGCAACACCGCCATCGTCTATTCGGGCGGGGGGGGCGAGCAACTCACCCTCGAGGCCGCCTAGGATACGAAGAAACGGCCCCTGGCGCTATGCCGGGGGCCGTTCTTTTTTGCGCGGGTCGTTGCTTACTTGCGGCGACGGGCGGCGAGGGCGGCCAGGCCCGCGCCGAGGGCGACGAGGGTCGCGGGCTCGGGCACCGGGTCGGCCTGGAGGTCGTCCATGACCGGGGCGATGACCCCGCCGCCGAAGACGATGTAGTCGATCGGGACGGTGGAGTTCCATCCGCTCCAGACCATGGCGTTGCTGGCGCTCGTGATCGTCTGGGTGGCACCGATCTGGGTGCTGGACGCGTCATAGAACTCCAGCGTCATCACGCCGGAGCCGAGCGGGTCGCTCTCGACCGCGAAGTAACCGCCGAAGCGCGAGACCGCGGTGGTGAACTGCAGGGTCGTGGAGATGGGCAAGGCGCTCTGGAAGAGGCCCATGCCCTGGCTTCCGCTGTTCGTGGTGGCGCTGCCGTGGCCGCCGAGGCCCCACCCGGCCAAGGGGATGTTGTAGATCCAGACCTGTCCCGATCCGGTCGGGTCACTGAGCATGGTAGCGCAGCCGCCCATGATTCCCAGGCTGTCCAGGCTTCCGGAAGTCCCGTAGTGCGCGTAGCTTTCGAAGTCGTCGCTGCAGGCACCGACGAAGGGGCCGGTGGAGCTGAGTTGTGCCGAGGCGCCCGTCGCAGCAAGCGCGAGCACGAGTACTGAGATTCTCATTTTGATTCCTCTCTGACCGTTGGATGTCACGACCAGTAGCACTATTCTATCTCAGGAAGACGCGCTTGTGGCGACATTTTTGCGTTTTTTTTTCCACAGTTCCAGGGGGCGCCTGCCCTGTGGCAGGCCCATCCCGCGACCGATCCCTAACGAAAGTTAGGGTCAGTGGCCGAATCCGCGAGTTATAGTAGGACTATGCGTAAGAGACCGCTCCTTCTCATCGGCTTGGCCGTCGTTGCCCTTTCGGCCGTCGCCCTGTCGCAAGACCAAGGCGTGCAAACCGTCGTCGGCAACGTCTTCCTGCAAGACACGACGCCGGGGACCGAGCAGATCGGCCATGCGGCGATCAAGGGGACGTTCCGCGCGGGCCAGGTCAACGTGTCCCAGGCGACCGGCACGACGATCCCGGTCATCGGGAACAACGCCGCCACGGGAGCGGGCTCTTCGGTCGGAGGGAGCTTCAGCAGCGCCCAACAGTCGAGCATCGGCTTGCGCGGTACGGCGACTTCGACGACCGGGTTCACGCGCGGCGTCTACGGCGAGGCAAGGTCTCCCAACGGAGTCGGCGTCTCGGGAATCAGTAACAACGGAATCGGCGTGTTCGGAGGCATCACTTCGGGCGCGGGGGCGGGGGTGTGGGCCCGTTCTGCGAGCACTTCTGGCGCAGCCCTGATCGCCGAGAACACGGGGACTGGCATTGCTGCCCAGTTTGTTGGCGACGCGCAGTTCAGCGGCACTGTCCGGGTGGACGGGGACAGGAAGTTCAGTTCGTTTGAAGCGAATCGGGGGGGGCTAACGCGCTTCCTGGTGAGCCAGGTGGGCGGTAGCAAGTTGGCGTTGCGCTTGAACACCAATGGGGGGAGTCCCTTTGGGAGCGTCATCATGCAGCCGGCGATCCTGAACTCTAGCGGTGCTCAGATCCTCGTGTACGGAGTGTCTCCGAACATCGGCTCGATCACTACGCAGGCGGACGGCAGAGTGGCGGTCGAGGCCCAAGTCAAGAATTTCGTGGAAGTCGACCCTCGCGACGCGGCCCGCGACATCGTGTACGCCTGTGTGGAGGGGCCGGAGGCTGCCATGTACACGCGGGGCACGGGCAGGCTCGTGAACGGGCGGGCACGGGTGGAGCTGCCCGGGCACTTTTCCAGCCTGGCCGCGACGGGCGGGGTGACCGTCACGCTGACTCCCGGGTCTGCTTCGTCCCGAGGCCTTGCCTGGGAGGACAAGTCTTCTTTCGGCTTTGACGTCGTCGAGCTCTCGGGGGGGCGGGGGAACTACGAGTTCGACTGGGAGGTGAAGGCCGTGCGCAGAGGATATGAGGACTACGAGGCGGTCCGGCCGTGGGACCCCGCCCTGGCCGGGAACGCCCGCGACGAGACGATGCTGGCTCGCCAGCGGCATATCGCACGCGTCTACGGCCGCCAGCCATGACGGGACGCGCCCCGGACAGGCTTAGTCGCATAGCGGGGGCCGCGGTGGCCTTCCGAGCCTGCCTCAGAGGTCTGCGCTGAGCCCTTGGGCGAGGACGATCTCCTCGGCGTGGTTGACGGTGAATGCGACGCGGTGGGTGAGATAGTCGATCGCGCCCTCGGCGGCGGGATGGCCGTTGCCGGAGCCTTTGACCCCGCCGAAGGGCAGGTGGACCTCGGCGCCGATGCTCGGCAGGTTGACGTACCCTAGGCCGAACTCGGCGTTGTCGCGGACATAGCGCCACTTGCGGTAGTCCTCGGTGATCACGGCCATGGCGAGTCCGTAGTCGGTGTCGTTATAGACCTTCACGGCCTCTTCCAGCCCGTCCACGCCGATGACGCAGGTGTGGGGGCTGAAGGCTTCCTCGCGGAGGCAGAAGGTGCCGGGCTTGTACTGGGCAAAGCGATAGACGAAGGGCTCGACGAAGTTGCCTTGGGCGTAAGCGCCTTCGGTGAGCTCCTTTCCTTGGTGGAGGATCTCCCCCCCTTCCTCGATGGCCTTATCGTTGTGGAAGTGCCACTTCTTGACTCCTTCCTGGTTCACGAGCGGGCCCATGAAGACGCTGGGATCGAGGCCGTCGCCGACCTTGATCTTCTGTACTTTTTCGAGGAACCTTTCGGTGAACTGCGGCTCGAGCTTGCGGTCTACGATGATGCGGTTCGAGCTGACGCACCGCTGTCCGCTGGTCTTGAACGCGCTGAGCAGGGCGGCGTTGACGGCGATGTCGAGGTTGGCGTCTTCGAGGACGAGGACGGCGTTCTTGCCTCCGAGCTCCGTCGCGACGAACTTGTGGACCTCGCCAGCGACGGCCTCCCTCTTGATGAGGTTCCCGACGGCGCGCGAGCCCGTGAACATCACGACGTTCACGTCCTGGTTCTTCACGATGGCGTCGCCTGTCTCTTCGCCCATGCCGTGGACGACGTTGACGACTCCGGCGGGGAACCCGGCCTCCTGGATCAGCTCGGCCAGCCGGTGGCCGAGCACCGGGGTTTCCTCGCTCGGCTTAAAGACTACGGTGTTCCCGGCGACGACCGCGGGCAGGACTCCCCAAAGCGGTATGGCGAAGGGGAAGTTCCACGGGGTGACGACGCCGACTACGCCCTTGGGCTTGCGCCAGATGTAGGCGTCCTTGGCGGGAATTTCGCTGCTTACGACGTACCCGGTGTGCTGCCGTCCCATCCCGGCCATGAACTGCGCCATGTGCAGGGCCTCGACGACGTCGGCCTTGCCTTCGTTGTAGGGTTTGCCGCACTCGATGGTGACGAGGCGGCTCAGGGACTCGAGGTCTCGCTTGATGAGCTGGGCGAGGTTGTCCACGAGCTCGGCCCGCTGCACCCAGCTCTTTTCCCGCCAGGGCTGGAAGGCGGCGCGGGCGGCGGCGACTGCGGCGTCCACCTGGTCTCGCGGGGTGAGGGGGACGGTACCGACGACGTGGGCCCGGTTGGCGGGGTTGACGCTCTCGAACGTTCTGTCTCCGGCGACCCATTGGCCGTTGATCAGGTTCTTGACCGCTATGCCGGTCTCGGTAGGTTGGATCAGCGTGGTGCTCATGCGCTTTAGTTTACAGGGCGGCGCGCCGGGGCCTGGGAAGGCCGCTTGTGGGGTATCTTGCCCGGGATGTCGAAGGCGATTGTGGCCGCTGTGGTTTTGCTGGGAACGGCGGTCGCGGCGGTCGCCGACGGCGTCGTCGTGGACGCTCGGTCGAACGGGGCCCAATTGATCGTCAACGAGGTAACGGTCTACACCGTGCGAACTGGCCGGGGCTCCCGGACGCCGGCAAGCCGGGCCCAGGAGATGGCGGCCACCCTCAACGGGTGGGACGGCGCTATGTCGGTCTTTGCCGGCCAAGAACCCAAGACCAAGACGTGGCGAGTGGCCATGGGCGAGCGTACCGTGCTGACCGCCACCGCCGAGGAAGCCAAGGCCGCCGGAACCTCGGCCGAAGGCCTGGCGAAGCTCGTGGCGAACAAGCTGGGCACGGCGCTGAAGTCCGGCAAGGTCTCGCTCGGGCAGCAGGCGGCGCTCCTTCCGCCCGACCGTGCCGAGACTGTGCGCCTGGTGGGTTCGGAGGCCAGGAAGGCGACGGTCAAGGTGACTCCGCCCGGCCTGGCCAAGATCGTTCGGAGCCAAGGCTCGATCCAGATCGTGCCGCAGGGCACCGGCGAGGGCCTGGTCAACGTGACCGGCGCCAGCTCTGACGCCTTCCTTACCTTGCGCATCCTTCCGTACGCGGCCAAGCTGCCGTCCACTGTCGCCGCGCACGTCTTTGGCGTGGAGGCGACCGAGGAGACCGTCGCTCGGGCGGCCCAGGCCTCGCTGCTCTCTTCGCTCGCAGGGAAAGCCGTACGCGTCACCGAGCTGAGCCGGGAACTGGCTGCGCTTGCAGGTGGGTCGAGCTCGCTGGGACGCGTTCGCTATCGAGTCGAGGCGAACGGCGCGTTCCCCGTCGAAGGCGCCGTCTCCGTCCAGGCGAAGAACCTTTCGGCAAGCCTCCGGTCCGAGGAGGTCTTGCTCTATAGCAACGATCCGGAAAACGTGCCTGGTCCGGCTATGTTGTACGGGTACGACTTCGAACCGAGGAAGGCGGCCAGGCTGCTCTGGCACCATAAGAACACTGGTCACTCGGGCCTGGTGGTCGAGTACCTGCTTGTCAACGAGAGCCTGACTGCCACCAAGGTGCGGGTCACGATGGGCGAGAGCGAAGGCGACCCCAATCCCACGCTCTCCGGCTATCGCGCTGCCACGCAGTTCCTCACGTCCTGGCTCGGTGACGAAGCGACCGAGGTCACGCTCCCTCCGATGTCCGCCCGACCTTTGATCGCTGTGCGAGCGAACCCAGGAGACACCGTCAGTGGACTCGCCAGGCTGGAGGCCGAGACCCCTGGGGTTCGCATCATGGGCAGGGCGGTCCGGGCCGCAGATTGGGTCGGGCCGTGGCGCACCGCGACGACGGGGCTCAACGCCTGGGCGCGGATGGCACCGATCTCCCTGAGCGAGATGCCTGCCGTCGAACGGCCGCCTACGGCGCACGTCTATCCGCACCCGTTCCGCAAGGAGTCGTTCCGATATCAGCAGGGCGGGCGGTACGGTTACGTGAGGGTCGGCGAGAAGGCGATCCCCGATACCTTGGGCGAGGGCGTGCTGCACGGAAACTTCGGCGTGGTCTACGACATTGACGGCACGATCGAGAACCCGACTTCGAGCCCGGCCGAGGTCGAGATCGTGTTCGAGGCGAGCGCGGGGTACACGGGCGCCCTGTTCGAGTGGGGAGGCAGCTTGGTCAAGGCCGGATTGCTGCAGACCAAAGCCGAGTATCTGCTGAGCAACGTCAAGGTGCCGCCCGGCGAGCAGCGAAGCGTACGGTTCAAGACGATCCCGCTCTCCGGTGCCAATTATCCGGTGACGATCATCGTCCGGCCCGTAGGCTCGGAGCGTTGACGGGGGCACTGGCCGCGCTTTCGATCGTCCGGGCGGCCATGCTGCTCGCCACCACGAGCGGCGCTTGGGAGCGGGTTCAGATCGGTGCGAGCCCGGTCTCGATGCAGATGCCAGGCAAGCTATTGTCCCAACCACGGAACCAGCTTCCCGAGGAAGGCGACTGGGTGCGGACGGTGGAGGAGTTCGTCTACAGCGACGATAACGTCTTTGTCATGGCGAGCGTCTTTGCCGGGGCGGAGGGGACCAAGGTCGCCGATCACCAGCTGCTGGAGGCGATGTCGGCCCTGATCTTCGGGATTGCCTCCGCCGATGAGAAGCTCACCACGCAGTACACCGCCAGTATTAGTTACGACGGCAACCTGGCCCGGCGGCGGCGGCTTGCGATCGGTCCCGCCGACGGGGCGTTTTATGCGGACTTGTTGGTGGTTGCGGTAGGCCACCGGCTCGTGGCTGTCGTTACGGTCGCGGTGACGCCTCAAGACCCTGTCTCGGCTCGGATCCTCGGCACGTTGCGTGTGGGCGAGCCAGGTCGGTGAACCTCCGGCTCTTGGAACCTGCCCACGCGTACCTCTCTCTGCGCGGCCTTGCCTTGAACGAGGATCGCCGGGCACGGCTCGAAGCCTTCTTTCTCGACCTCTATGCTGAGAACGAGGAGTACAACCTGACTCGGGTCGCGCCGGAGGACTTCGCCTTGCGCCACTTTGTAGACTCGCTTCGGATCACCGAGGCGGTCGAACCGGTAGGCTACTGGTTGGACCTCGGGTGTGGGCCGGGCTTTCCCTCCTGGCCGCTCGCGCTGGTCTATCCGGACTTGCGCGTTACTGCGATGGACGGCTCGGCGAAGCCGCTGGGCTTCTTGCGCCGCCACCTCCTGCCCAACCTCGACGTTGTGCAGGGACGGGCCGAGGACCTTGGCGCGCCCCGCTATGACGTGGTCACGGGGCGCGCGCTAGCTCCCTGTGCCGTGCAGGCAGAGGTCTCTCTCCCCTGGGTGGCGGTCGGCGGCTGCTTCGTGCCCTTCCGGACGCCAACGGAACTCGAGGCGATCAGGGCTTTTCCGGCCGCGAGTGTCGGAGCTGAGCTCGAAGCTGTCTACGAGGTAGGGGAACCTGCGCGGCTCTTCCCGGTATTTCGCAAGACCAGCGCGACTCCGCCAGGGTCGCGGCGGTCGTGGGCCACGATCAAGTCGAGGCCGCTTTCTTAGCGTTGCTCGATCAGCTTGAGCAAGGCGCGGGCGCGCGGAAAGTCCGAGGAGACCGAGAGCGCCCGCTTGAGGTTCTCCTTGGCCTTCTCGGTCTCCTTGAGCTCCACCTGCGCCGAGGCCAGGTTGGTGAGCGCGTCCGGGTCGTCGGGCGCGAGCTTCACGGCCTCTTGTGCGTACTTCTCGCTGAGACTGAAGTCACCTTGGTCGAAGGAGATGGAGGCCATGTTGGTGAAGACCTGCGAGAGGACGAGCCTGTCGGAACCGACGGGCTCCGCGGGTGCGAGGGCCAGCGCCTGCTCGAAGGCCTCGATGGCTTGGTCGCCCTTGCCGAGCGCGTCGCGGGCCATGCCTCGAAGGACGTGGAGGCTGTACTTGGTTGGCGCGAACTCGATGAGGCCGGTGATCTTGCGATCAGCGTCGTAGAGTGCCTGCTTCTCGGCGTCGGAGAGAGGAAACTCGTCGCGGTGGGCGCGGAACGGTTCGACCGTCTCCTCCTGCACCTCGCGGAGCAAGGAATCGTACTCTGCGGAGTTTCGTACGAGTACCGGCCCCCCCTCATTACGGCATCCGACAGCGGCCACGAGCAAGAGCGGCAGCCACCTAGACCACGACATTGACCAACCTCCCGGGCACCACGATGACGCGGCGGATCTCTTTGCCTTCGATGTGCTCAAGTATCCGCGGCAGTGCCAGTGCTGCCGCCTCCATCTCCGCCTTGTCGGCCGAGGCGTCCATTTCGATCGTGTCCCGCAGTTTCCCGTTCACCTGCACCGCAATTGTGACCGTGGTCGCGGCAGCCAGGCGCTCGTCCACCTTGGGCCAATCTTGCTGGTAGGTGAATCCTTCCCTGCCCAGAGTCTCCCAGAGCTCGTCGGCCGAGAAAGGTGCCATCGGTGCCAGCATCAGGGTGAGTTTCTCCAAGAGTCCTCGCCACCGATCCAGCGCCGCCTGCGAGAGTCCGCCGCGATTAGACCACTGCTCGGTGAGGGTATTGAGCAAGGTCATCATTGCGGCTACTGCGGTATTGAACGCAAAGCGCTCGATATCGGAGGTGGTCTTCTTGAGGCACTGGTGGAGCGCCCGCTCGGAGATGTCGAGCCAAGCCTCTTCGTCCGTGCGCGGCGTTTCTGAGGGACTTTCCTGAAGCGAATCGCTGACGAGACGGAAGATCCGGGATAGGAACCGTGACGTCCCCTGCATTCCTTCGTTCTTCCACTCGACGTCTGCATCGAAGGGGGCAACGAACAGCTCGTGGAGCCGCAGCGCATCGGCACCATATTCAGCCACGGCTTCGTCAGGCGTCACGACGTTGCCTTTGGACTTGCTCATCCTCACCCATCGCCAGGTCACTTCGCTCTCGGGAAGACGGGCGGCCTCCTCGGGCGTGATCAGCACACCGGTCTCGCCGATGTTCAAAGTCTCGTTGCCTTGTGGGTTTCGGTACGGGGTATTGCCTAGGACTTGGCCCTGGTTCATGAGCTTTTGAAACGGTTCTGTGACCGGTACCAGGCCCGCATCATGAAGTACTTTCGTCCAGAACCGTGCATAAAGAAGGTGCATGACCGCATGCTCGGCCCCGCCGACATAGCAGTCCACTGGCATCCATTGTGCTACCCGCTCGGGAGACCATGGCTTCTCTTCGTTGTGAGGGTCACAGAACCTGAGGAAGTACCACGACGAACATGCGAAGCCTCCCAGGGTGTCGGTCTCTCGGCGGCCCAGGCTGCCGTCTTGCGTTGTAACATTGACGAATTCCGGGATCCCGGCCAAGGGCGAGGAAGCGTCCTCTCCTGGCTCGTAATGGGGGACGTCCGGAAGCATCACAGGCAACTGGTCGTCGGGCACCAACTCCGCCCCCCCGTCTGCATCGTAGACGACAGGGATTGGACAGCCCCAGAATCGCTGGCGGCTGATCAACCAGTCCCGCATCCGGTAGACAACCTTGCGTCCGCCCAGCTCGTTCGCCTCGAACCAGTCGGCAAGATCGCTTTGCGCCTTCGCTACCGTGCGACCGCTGAAGACGCCAGAGTTGACGAGCACCCCGTCTGAGGCACTGAACGCCTTGCCCGCGGCGTGGAACGCCTCGACCTGCTGGATCCCGTTCTCGCCCGCCGGGGCGATGACGGGCACGATCGGCAGGTCGAACTTCGTGGCGAACTCGAAATCGCGCTGGTCGTGGCCCGGCACCGCCATCACCGCGCCCGTGCCGTAGCCCATCAAGACGTAGTCAGCCACCCAGATCGGGACGGTCTTGCCCGAGATCGGGTGGATCGCATAGGCCCCGCTGAAGACCCCGGTCTTTTCGCGTCCCTCGTCCGAGCGGGTCGCGTCACTGAGGCGACCGGCGGCCGTTTGGTACTCGCGCACTGCCTTGGCCGTCTCCGGATGTGCGCCCTTCAAGACTTCGGCGAGAAGAGGGTGCTCCGGCGCTACGACGCAGAACGTCACCCCAAAAAGGGTGTCAATCCTCGTGGTGTAGACCTCGAACGACGGCGCGCTCGTACGCTTAACTTCGAACCCTTCGCCGAACCGGCTCACCTCCGCGCTGGCGCTCCGAAGGTTTTCGGCGACCATGGCGTCTCCGGCAATCGATCCCAACCGCTGTGCGAAGACGTCCGCCTTACGGAGCGACTCTGCGTCAGCCTCGGTTACTCCCTCCGATTGCACTTCCGCCATGAGAGCATCCAGTTCGCTCTCGATTGCCGGTGCGGCCTCTGCGCCCGCTTTTGGCTCGTCGCCGTCCAGCGTCCATTCCATCCGGAACTGGACGCCCTCGCTGCGGCCGATCCATTGCCGCTGCATCGCCTTGATGCCCTCGGGCCAGTCCAGGTCGTCAAGGTCGTCCAAGAGTCGCTGCGCGTAGTCCGTGATCTTGAAGAACCACTGGGGGATCGCCTTGCGCTCGACCGGTGTGCCGCACCTCTCGCAGAGCCCCGCGACTACCTCCTCGTTTGCAAGCGCCGTCTTGTCCTTCGGGCACCAGTTGACCTCAGCGAGCTTGTGATAGGCGAGCCCTTTGCGATAGAGCAGCTTGAATATCCACTGCGTCCACCGGTAGTAGCGGGGGTCGCTGGAGAAGAAGCACCGGCTCCAGTCGTACCCAATTCCGACAAGATCCATCTGCCGGCGATAGTTTTCGCCGTACTCCTCGACCATCGGCCCTGGATGGCGCTTGTGCTTGAGCGCTTCGTTCTCGGCGGGCAGTCCGAAGGCGTCGAAGCCCATCGGGTGCAGCACGTTGTAGCCCTGCATGTACTTGAGCCGCGCGAGGACGTCGGTCGGGACGTAATTGCGGCAGTGGCCCACGCTTAGCCCCGCTCCGCTAGGATAGGGGAAGAACTCTAGGGCGTAGAGCTTGGGCCGCCCTTCTTCTTCGCGGGTCTTGAAAAGGTCTGCCTCACGCCAGCGTTGGCGCCACTTCTCCTCAAACTCGCCCGGCTCGTACCGATCGCGCATCTGCACGACAGTTTAGCTAGCGGGAAGGTGGGGCTCCTGCCCTTGGTCGTACCCAGGGCAGGAAACCAATCTCAACCGAGTGGCGGTGGCGGGTTGCCGCCGCCCCGGCGACCTTCGCGCTGGCGGATTCTCCCGTCCACCCTGGCCTTGGTCTCTTCGTAGCCTTTTTGGTACGCCTGGCGGAACTTGTCGGGCAGGAGATTGGCCGAGGTTCCGGCCGACGTGTCCGCTCTTGCCGGGTCTACGAGCGTCCGCGTCATGGTGATGTTCGGTGCGAGCAGGAACGTCATGGTGTACCGTGCCTCCGTGGTCGGCACATAACTCTCGGTACCGCGGTTTCCTACGCCAATCACGTTTGAGCCCTGCTGGGCAAACATCTCCCCCATCGCGGCCTCGCGGCCCAATTGCTCCGCGGTTGTGTAGCGGCCGTTGCCTCCGCCTTGGTTGAATGCGTAGATGACTTCTCGCCGCTCTGTCTGCATGGTCAGCGATGTACCGCCAGGAAGTCCGGCCGGGAGCACCTCGGTGCGCTCGTCGAGCATGGAGCGGTTCATCATGTTGCGGAACATCTGGCCCGGCCCGCCTCCGCCGCGGACTTCGACGGCAAGTTCAATGGTTTGGCCGCGGGGGCTCGGAGCATCCTGCGTCTGTTGTTGGCGTTGGACGTTTGGTCCGTCGGCTGAGTTGAAGACCATGCCTGCGACAGCCTGGGTCGCCCCGCTCAACCCCACGATCGGCTTCACGATGCCTTGCTCCAGGGCGGCAAAGTCTGGCCCCTGGAGTTTTCCAAAGACTTGCAGCGCGGCACGCGAGTCGTTATAGACGTCAGCAAACCTGCGATTCGCGCCTGGATCGATCGCCGTGACCACTGCCGAGTCCACGCCGCCGGAGACGGCCGGCGCACCAAGGCTGTAGCGAGCAAGGTCGGCAAGCCGCATGACTCCGTTCTGCCGAGTATTCGTCGCGAGCAGCTCAAGGTCGAATCGGTCGGCGCGCTCGGCTCGCGATCGAAGGAGGTCTTTGGGCGTGACGAGCGTCCAACCGTCCTGGGTCTCCACCTTGATCGGCGATCCGTCCCCGTCCAGGAAGTCCTTCGCCGACCGCTCGCGAACGATCGCGCCGGCAGCGTGGCTCAGTAGGGAATCGGGCAGGCACGCGACCGTGTCAACGTCGCCGAGAGCTACCCGGATCGCTTCGCCGCAAAATAGGGAAAGTGGATCGAATTCCGACGGTTTCGTCAACTTGTCGAGCAGCGATGTGTCCGCAGCAGTACGGTCGTTGCCCTCGCCTTGCGGCTCGAAGCTAATTACATTCTGCTCGCCGCCAGGTCCAGCGATTACGGTTATGGACGTGGTTCCAAAGAGCTGCCCGAACAAACCTCCCGGCGATTGGAGTGCCTTGGCCGCGCTCTTCGCCCCTTCTGAGACCTTGAGCCCGTCCTGGGGCGCTTTCGGGGTCTCTGCCTGACCAGTCAGCGTCCTATCAAAGCTGAAATCTTGGGCGCCACCGAGCGAGAGGAAGCCCCGGCCCACGATCTCACCGGTCGTGCTCGCTACGAAGTACTCCAGTCGGACGGAGTCTCGCTCCCCGTTTGCGATCAGAAAGACCTTGCCAAGCGTCGGTCGTTGCTGTTGGCCCACGGTTTCCCCGCCAGGCCGGCCGCCCGGGCCTCGCCGCGGCATCAAGTCCCGCATCTTCTGCTCCTCATCGAGGAACGTCTGGGCGTCTCGAAGCGGGTTGCCGCCCAGTCGCTTTTGCATCGCTGTCGGAGCGGACGAGAAAACGACCCGCTGACCCTCGCCTATGGTCGCGAAGTCCCGGCCAGACATCGCTTCGACTGCCCGGACGATTGCCCGTCCGCCGGGCATCGCCGCCATGTTGAACCTCATTCCGGGTCCGCCCATGCGGGTCTCCAGCCTGCGCTCGCCGCCCTCGTTTGTCTCTTCCGTGACGATCCCGGCTTGCTCGCGTATCTTCGCGGCGTCAAAGTCCCCCGAATCCGCGAGCTCCTTTCTGAGCTTGGCAATCTCGTCGTCGAACTTCTTGGTGCGGGCGGCGAGAGCCTCGCGGGCAAGCTGGCGAGTCTTCTCTGTGTCTTCGTACAGCCGCATCGTGCCGTCGCCCTCGACTCGCCATGTCCCGCCGACGACTTCGGCGACCTTGGCCAGGAGGGCGTCAGGCTCGACGTCGGTGACCGAGACTTGGACGACCGTGGGCTTCATGCTTGCGATCGCGCCGAGCTTCGTCCCGGTCTCTGCCGAGATCCTTTCCAGCGCCCGCTCAAGCGACATCGGCTCGATTTCGACGCTTACTTTGCGGCTTGGGCCGAGCACGGCCATGCAGCACAGGACAGCGGTGGTAGACAGCATCAGACTAAGTACGAACAGGGAGTCCGACGCGGTTCCTCGGTGCCTAGGCGCGCGGCGGGTACAAACCGGGGCATGACCCTGCGGGCTGACCGGAAGGAGCGGTTGGACCTCTTCCTCGCCCGCGTGGTTTCTGGGACGAGTAGAAGCCAGGCCTCCCGCTGGATCGCCGCCGGTGCGGTGCACGTGGACGGGACGCTCGCAAGACGTGCAGGAGTGCCGCTCAAACCCGGGATGGAGGTCGAAGTCGAAGTTCCCGGGCCGGAGCCACACGACCTGGAACCCGTGGACGTCGCTTTCGGAGTTGCTTACGAGGACGAGCGCCTCCTCGTCGTGGACAAGCCTCGCGGTCTCGTCACCCACCCCGCGCCCAGCTTCACGGGCCCGACCCTCGTCCAGGCCCTCCTTGCGCGCGGGGGCGCATTGAGCACAGGAACTGCGTCGTACCGTCCGGGCATCGTGCACCGGCTGGACCGGCAGACCACCGGCTTGATCGTCGTTGCGAAGGACGAGCCGTGCCACCGAGCCCTCGCGCTCCAGTTTGCCCGAAGGGAGGCCGGGAGGATTTACGTCGCGGTAGGGCAGGGAACGCCTCGTTGGCAAGAGCAGAACGTGGAGCTCCCCATCGGCAGAGACCCGCGCGACCGCAAGAGAATGGCGGTCGTTCGAGGCGGAAAGGAATCGCGGACACGACTGGCAGCGTTGAGGCCTGCGGCGGGCGGCACGCTCTTTCTCGCCAAGCTGGACACAGGCCGTACGCACCAAGTCCGAGTCCACCTCGCCGCTCTCGGCCATGCGGTCCGCGGCGACGAAACGTACGCGAGGGGAGACTGGGCCGAGGGGCCGCTCCAGTTGCATGCCGCTCTGCTGAGGTTCCTCCATCCTGAAGACGCCCGCCCCGTGAGCGTGTATGCTCCGCCACCGGGCGACTTTCTCGCCCAAGTCAGCCGCGAAGAGGTGGAAGAGTGGAGTTGACGAACAAGCTGCCAGAAGAAAGGAGCTACGGCAGAACGCCGTGGATGCTCCTTGCCATCGCCGCAAGCCGGGTGGAGAAGGACGTGGCCGCGAACGAGGAGGAGTCGCGCAAAATGTTTCAACGGTGGCCCATCTCCCACTTTCGGGAACTGTCGCCCGCCGACCTATCGGCTGCCTTCGGCCTCGACCTCTTCGAGTCGGAGCGGGTTCTTTCCGCGATCGAGCTTGGGATGCGTGTGGGGAGCTCAGCGCACGGGGTGCGCGAGCAGGTGGCGGGCATTGCGGATGCGTTCGACCTGTTCAAAGACCTGGCGGACGAGCGACAGGAGCACTTCGTGGCTGCCTACCTGGATGCGAAGGCAAACGTGATCTTGCGGAAGACGGTGCACAAAGGCACTTTGACCGCATCGCTCGTCGGGGCTAGGGAGGTCTTTCGCGAAGCGGTTAAGATCGGCGCTGCTTCGGTGATTGTCGCTCACAACCATCCCAGCGGCGATCCCGAGCCCAGCCCGGAAGACATCGCGGTCACCAAGGGGCTTGTGGACGCCGGGGAGCTCCTGGACGTGCCCGTCCTCGACCACATCATTGTCGGCAAGAACGGCGCGCACACGAGCCTCCTCCAACGCGGCCTCATGGGCCGGTGACAAGGAGCAGTAGGAGGTTGGGTGCGGGGGGTGGATTTGAACCACCGACCTCCGGGTTATGAGCCCGACGAGCTACCGGACTGCTCCACCCCGCGCCGAGAAAGATACCAGGCCGATTGCGACAAGTAGGGCCTATCGCCGACGCCCGCGGGTCCACGCCTTGATCCGCATGACTGCGCCGAAGAGAATCAAGACGGGCGCGACGAACTCTACGACCCGCATCGCGCCGGAGGCGGTCTCGTCCACCATCTTGGCGAGCCCCGATGCTCGAACCCCGAGATCGCTAGTCACTCCGTCCACTCGCTCGGCAATGCCATGGACTTTCTCAGTGAGGGAGTTCACACGCGAAGTCAGGGAGCGCATCTGCCGCGCGATGTCCAGAAGGATCAGTAGGGAATAGGCACCGACGACGGCCATTACGATGAAGAACACGGTTCCCATCACCGCGTAGATCCCGACAGAGCTGACGACCCATTCCGGCACGGTCCTTACACTACCTCGCCGCGGACGGTGGCCACGCGGCCGGCCGCAAGCACGACCTCGGCCTCCACCACGCCGTTCTCCGCTTCCAAGACGCTTGAGCCCACCTTGACCTCCAGGCCCCAGAGCCCCTTCGCGGTCAGCACCGCCCGCACGTCTTTGTTCGAGGGGTTTTCGATACTCGCCTCGAACCATCGCTTGTCCACGCCCAGCCGGAGCGATTGGAACACCCCGAAGTCCAGCTTGAACTCGGCACCGATCTGCCGCATCACAATCCGACGCCCGACCCCGTCCCACGGGCGGACGTGGAAGGCGCCGTCCTTGGCCTCATAGTGGCAGCCGAACGCCGTGGCGGCGTGCCCGCGGTTTGGCAGGACTAAGGAACTGGCCCCGCGAAGGTAGTGGTAATAGCCGAGGCCCGAGGCCCCGGTGAACTCGTTGTTCCCAGCTTGCCGCGAAGCCGGATCGGGACAGTAGCACATCGCGGCCGCCCCGTCGCTGCGCACGAGTGCCCAGGGCCCAAGGAGTCCGCCAAACGCCATCCTCATATAGGCTTCTGGCAACGCGAGGTAGTCGCGGTCCATGAGGCTGAGAAAAATGAGCGAGTTGGGGATCGTGGTGTGGGCCAGGCATGCCTCGCCCTTGTCCACCAGCGCCTTGATCGGGCTCGAGTCGGCTCCGTCCCAGTTCCGCTTGTCGCTCCCGTACCACCACCAGCTCGGGGCGAGGGAACGCGCCGCATAGGCGCACCGGACGGACCTTTCTAGGTGCTCGTCGTCGGCCAAGTGCCGGGCAGCGGTGACCACGTCCTCGAAGCCTGACGTGTCCAGCACCGATTCGCCGGCAAACGGGTACTCGAGCTTGACCAGCTCTTCTGCCTTGGCCTCGCACGCCGCAAGCACTGCGTCGGCCTCCTCGGACATCCGCTCGCGGCGAAGGTCTTCGACCAGGTCGTACGCACGCGGAAACCCGAGCACGCCCACGGTGCGCGTATAGAGGCGCCAGCCGTTCTCGAACATCGCCAGGGCGGTGGCGGCGGCATGGGCGAGATAGTCGTGGGGTTGCTGGGCGGTCTCCCCGTACGTCCGGGCAACGCGGTACATCGAATGGAAGAGGTTGAAGACGTGCGGATAGACCAACGGCCGCCCGAAGAACGACCCTGTCCCGGTCTCGGCATCGAACGAGCTGGCGACGGAATGGTCGGCGGGATTCTGGATGCGCCGGAGCAGGAACTCCGAAATGTAGAGGTCGAGGACCTCGATCTGCCTCCGGTCGGGATAAACCGTGTTCTTCTCCGCAAGGAACAACGCGTCGGCCAGGGAGCACTCGACCCCGCTCGCGTCCGTGTACTCGTCCGGGTCGGTGACTGCGGCCTTGGTCGCGATGTTGGTAAGGAGCAATGCGCCATGGAACGGGGAGCGAGGGTCGTCGACCCGCTGGTGATCGCAAATCCACCTCGCCCGACGCTCGATCAAGTCGCGAATCGGCTCCGTGAACATCACGTGCGCATGGCAGGGAGTGCCGAACGAGTCGAGGAACGAAAGGTTCACCGGCCCGGGCTTGTCCGCCTTGAGCAGGAGGAACGCGCCGTTCTCGTCCGCGTCGGTCTCCGCCTCCACCGGACGGCTGAGCTGAATCTCGGAAGGGCTCACGCCCGAAACCTCCACGCCGATCCCCACCCCGACCGGAACGACCGCCGAAGGCAAGAGCCGGATCGAGGCCCGTCCGTTCGAGACGAGGCACTGGTGGATCCCGTCTTGCTTGTCGCTCTCACAGGGAATGAACCGGGTTTGCACCAGCCGGCTGTCGCCGGGCTCGAGGATCAGCGACGAGTGCCGGTTGATCCACTCCGACCAGCCCTCGCGCTCCATGGTGGCCTGGCTGTGCACGTAGACCACCGGGATCCCTTCCCACTGGTAGGGCGCATTCAGGCTGGCGGGCACATGGGACCAGGCCTCCCAGCCCGTGCCCTCGCCTGGACACACGAGGAGGCCCGGCGGCTCCGCCGTCATCCGCTGGGCGAAGACCCAGCTCGCCCCGCCTCCGATGTACTTGTGCACGTAGACCCGGCTCTGCCAGAGCTTGCTCAGCTGCTCGTCGCTCCAGCCGAAGCCGTCGTACAGGTTGTTGAAGGCCATTGGAAAGCCGAGCTCGCCAATCTCGATCGTGTGCCGGGCGTTGTTGTGGATCTTGACGTCCCACACAATCTGCCCAGTCTGCGAGGGCTGTTCGTACCACGTCCCAGTCGCGGTGAGGTCGTCCAAGAAAGGGAACTCGTATTCAAAGCAGACGGCCCCCACCGGCTTGTCGTATGCAGCCAAGACCGGCCGCGCAGAGCCGTTCCTGCTCACCACCCACGGCTGCTCGGGCCCGGTGCGCGCGCCGACGAGGATCGTTCCTGGAAAATAGTCCTCCGCGTTCTCCTCGCCGAACTGGATGGGCGAAAGGACGAACTGGAACTCCTCGCCTTCCTCCGGGAGGAGCGGATCGGCCGCCCACAGTTGGGTCACCCGGCCCCCGGTGCCGAACTCGAGCGAGATAAGGCTGCCGGTCAGTTCGGACTGCCCGTCCTCGAAGGGATCCATCTGTCCGGGCAGGATACTTCCTCTGCCTCTCCGGGCGGTTCCCAGGCCTGAGAGGCAGAGGCTCGGGAAAGCGAGCGCCGGGATCGCCAGTCCCGGCGCGCCGGAACGCACCGCGCGCGGCCCACCTCGCCCGCGCCCGCAGGCGGCTCACTCGTCGCGGTTGTCGAAGACCCGCAGGAGCGCGCCGGTCTTGGCGTCCACGTGGAAGGAGAGCCGGAGCGGGAACCCGTGGGCCGTCTTGGCCGCGCTGTCGGCGACCGT
>JBFWOL010000003.1:0-399659 GCA_050250535.1 Fimbriimonadaceae bacterium
TGCCCGCATACTGGGTCGCCACCCCATTGTAGGTGGTGGTGTGGCCGCTTGTCGTGCCGCCTGTGAACTCGTACACCTTCTCGTCGCCACGAACCACCTGGGCGACGCTTCCCGACTCGTCGTTCTTCAGCACATAGCAGTTCGTCGAGAGCGAGCGCTTCTTGCCATACGCCCCGTTCGCGTTGGAGCGCGAGTTGTAGAAGAGGTTGATCTCAAGGTCGAAGCCCTTTGCCTTGAGCAAGATGTCCGGGTCCACCAGGAGCGCTCCCGAAACCGGGTCGGGATGAGGAAAGTGAGGGTTGTGCAAAACCGGGTCCACCAACGAGCCGTGGCTCTGGGCAAACTGCCGCTGAGTCCCGCCCGCCGAAGGAGAACGATCCCAAGGAGAAGGAGCGCTAGCGTCGAAGGTTCTGGCGGGGGACGAGGGGGAGGACATGGTGTTACATTTCGGCTACGAGATGACGGGGCAGACCGGGGTTACCGCCATGTCCGCAGGCGCAGGGACGTAGGGTGGAATGACGGCGACACCCTCGCAGCAATCTGTGCACTCAATGGGCGAGTGCCCTACGTTTCCGCAGGTGCTTGTGAATGCGCTGGGATCGGACTGGATGTAGTACATCAATTGGTCTGGCCTTCCAGACCCTGCGAGCGGAGCCTTGTCAGGCCCTCCTCCACATCCGCACGACGACGGAACGGCAAATGGTTTGTTACTACTCATTTCATATCCTCAGTGAAAGCTTTCTTGATGGCGTCGACGACAAGCGCAGGGCAATGGCCCTTGCCTTCAGGGAGCCCACCAAGAAGCAGGGCGATATCTCTTGCGTCCATTGCGAGAGCTTGGCGAATCGACTTGCCCTTCAAGAACTCGGCGGCAAAGCTCGCGCAAGCGACTGCCGCCGGGCAGCCGTAGGTTTCGTAAGAGCCTCGAACAATGGTTTGACCTTCGACCTCAAACCAAAGGAGCGCGTAAGGGCCGCCGCCAGGATCGCCAGCCTGACCGAAACGGTTGGCACCTTCGATGGGACCCGTGTTGCGCGGGTTCAGCGTGTGATCGAGAACTGCGGCGCTGAACACTCCCAGAAATCCCTCTAGATGATTATGATACGCCTATCTTTCCCAGCAAGTTCACCAAATTCGCGAAGATTTCACAAAAGCTCATCGGCCATGAATCATGCCTGCATCTTGCATCCAGTCGGAACGCATTCTGTGCCAGGTCTCGCTTTGCCCATCGAATCGTTCGATATGGTCCAGGCAGTCCTTTGCGGTCTTGAGATCGCCGAAGGCACGGGCCATCGAAAAGAGTTCGACCACGATGGAGAGATCTCCCGGCTTCATTGCAATCGCGGCACGCAATTGCTCACCCGCCTCGCGATAGTTTCCGAGGCGGGCCAGCGCCAAGGCAAGATTGATGCGGAGCCCCGGGCCGAGGATGCCCAGTTCGATGCTGGAGAAGTGGCCGGAGATGTCTTGTCCCATGACCGCACGGTAGGCCTCGACCGCTTCGCCCGGTCGGTCGGAGTCGGCAAGGAATTGGCCTTTCCGGTAGAGGAGTTCGGGATCGCCAGGGCATGCCTCAAGCCCAGCCAGAACTGTCTGCATTCCTTCCTCCTTCTTGCCCTGCAGGTTTTGGGACACCGCCAGCAGCGCGTACGCTTTCCTGAGGATCGTCTCCCCGGCCCTGCAACGCTGGATGCTCCGCGAAAGGAAGTCCTCTGCCTCGGGATACTCCTTGTTGTAGTGATGGGTCATCCCGATGTTGAACAGCACGAAAGGGTGGTCAGGCTTCTCTTTGAGTTCAAGTGCCAGGAGCTTGGCATCCCTCTCTCGCTTGCGAGCCTGCCCCTCTTCACTGGTGTCGTAACCCGAGTGGAGCACCTCGACGTTCAGGTAGCCAACATCCCCGACCGTCTCTCTGATGGATGGCAGAATCTGTTCGTGGATACGGTGTTCCCACTTCAGCCCAGGCTTGTTGCGAAAGAGTTTAACATGGTCCACAACCGTTCCGAATTTGGGATCGTCGGTAACGAACCGGACTTTCATGTAGAACCCGGCGAGGTCTGGCGGCGCGTTGAGGACGGCGTGGACCATTCCCTCCCCAGTAGCCCACGGCAGCGTGTCGTCCGCGTCCATCCAGAACAGCCACTTGCCGGTTGCGTGCTTCATGGATTCGTTGCGAGCGGCCGCAAAGTCGTCACACCACTTGAACTTGTGGACTTCAGCACCGTGCTCCTTGGCGATTTCGATCGTCCTGTCGGTCGAGCCGGTGTCGACGACGACGATCTGGTTGAAGAACGGCTTGGCTGATTTCAGGCAGTCCGCTATGACGCGCTCTTCGTTCTTCGCGATCATGAAGAGACTGATGTCCGCTCGCTTCACAAGCCTCACGAGTTCCTTCTCCACCTTGTCGGGCCTTCGTTCCGGCTTGAATTTGATCGGTTCGGGATTCTCAAGTCCTGGCAGGTGAGAAACGAAGCCGGTCTCGACGTCCCGTTTCCATTTGGCTTCGTAGTAACGCTGGTTGCTGGCAAACATGGCGAACTTGTCCTCGGGACTTCGTTCCAAACTCTGATTGCCCTCGTGGTGGACGAACGCCCGGTTCGCGATGAGCATCCGGTAGCCAGCCCTTCGGAGCCGGTAGCAGAAGTCGTTGTCCTCGAACATGCCGATTCCAAAGCCTGTGTCGAACGGCCCGACCTCATTCCAGACATTGCGCTTCACGGCGAGGCAGAACCCGACAAGCATGTCCGTCTCCGTGTCGTCCACCTCCCGAGATGCAAAGTCCTCGGCAAAGAGTTCGATCCCGCTCTTCTGGGTATAGGTCACGCCCGTCCGCTGAAAGTGGCCGACATAATTGCTCCGAGGACCTGCCGCCGCGACGGTGCCTCCTTGGCCCAGAGAATCCACGAGCCGGATAAGCCCCGCCCTTGGCACGATCGTGTCGCTGTTCAGCAGCACCACGACCTCACCTCCTGCCTCGGAGACCCCTCGGTTGCAGGTCGCCGCAAAGCCGAGGTTCTCGGGATTTCGAACAAGGCGGGCAAACGGATATCGCTCCACGACATCAGGCGCGCTGTCTGGCGACTTGTCGTCGACCACGATCACCTCCAAGATTAGACTCTGACAACCCAGAAGACTGTCAAGGCAGCCTTCGATGTCCTCTGGTCCACCGTAAAGAGGTATGACCACAGATACTCGTGGCCAGTTGCCTTCTGGCTCAATTGGTTCTGGATGAAGAGGGTCATCGCCGCCGTTTGCAGCGAGGTATGCATCCCAGGCAGGTTTCAGTACGTCAGGCAGTGGAATCCGTTCGGCGAAACCGTAGCACTCGGGATGGGTGGGATGCAGGTTCATGAGCAACCGCTCGGAATCCCATTGATGCCAGATGCGTTCCTTCCATCCTTCCAAAACTTCGTCTTTGTGGGACCAAGACCCTATCTTCTGAAGAATGCGTTTGTCCGGCCCGCAATAGCTTAGGTGATGGAGCACCCCTAACTCGGCGGTCAAGGCGAGAGGCCGTTTCCCCTGATACTCTCTGATGAACTTGTGGTCGACTGTTTGAGGGTTGATGAGCAGTACCGGACGAATGCGCTCGCGAGGCCGGATCACATACTCCGGGCTCTTCCAATACGTGTCCATGTCAACATGAACCTCGTCGGACAGTTCGGTTGCCGCGATTTCGAGCAGAGTCGCAAGAAGCTCGGGCGACAGCACCTCGTCGGTGTCGGGGATCAGGAGCCTGCTGATTCCCTGCGCGCGGGCCCATTGAATCGTCGCGGCGCGGTGCTCGCTCTCGCCATCCCACGAACCCTCAATGAAATCTGCACCTAGGGCCTTTATTGCCTTTCGCGCCGCTTGCCACTTCCCAGCCTTGCCCGACCATGCCTTGCGGTTCAGGAACACAGTCGCTGGGATGTCTGGCCCCAAAGACCTGAGGACAGCCTCAAGGTAGAGGACGTCATCGTGACAGACCAGGGCGGCACGCAGCATAATCTATTGTACAATTGACGACATTGCTCTGTCGTAGCAAGCGAGCCTTTCAGCGCGATGACCTGGCATCGGCGAGGCAGTTCTAAGGGCGTCCACCAATCTCCACCAGATTCAAATGACCTTAGTTGGTTCCTGCAATTGGCACCTTAGTGGTTGTGGGCTCTCGTGGTTGGTGCCAACCTAGATCGCCAATCGCAATGCAGAACGCGGCATCATGTCGCTGTCGATCAAGAGGATGGGCGCCGTGGTGGCCTTGAATTTGGCGACTCCGACGTCGAACGACTATACGTCCGTCGCGATCACGCGCTTGACGCGGTTCGGGAATTCGTTTGACGCAGGGCACAGTTTCTTGTAGTCCGTTTCGATGAGCGAATTCTTGAAATCATCGACAGTGAGCAGCTAGACTCGGGCACAATCACTCAAGCCGTGCTCCCTGCACGCCGCAATACGATCAGCCCGATCAGGCACGGCATGATCCACGGCACTGCAGGAATTGCCAAAGCAAAGGCCGGAAGTTCGAACCAACTCGGTGGCATTGCCTTGGCGAAGACGAGTTCCAGAACGGCCACCAGCGACCGGGAGACACAGAACAGACCGTTCGTAGGAGCTTCCTGAAAGTACTTCGCAACCATGTAGCTTTTGTAAGCCATCTGTCCCGTGACGGCTGTGGCTTGGGCACACGCACCGGAGGGAAAGCAGAACGCCGACACCATAAGGATCAAAGACGCCCTGTGCCAAGGGCCTTCAGCGCGGCTCGCGTGACTCGCTTTCTCGGTGGAATGGGGACGAGTGCAATATGGCTTGCTCATAGGAGCCTTATCGATATCGGCTTGGAGTCACTCGGTCGCGAGCCTGCGGCATCCAGCCGGACGGGGCGTACTCGAACGGATGCTCGTGAGAATCTTCCATCCATCCGGCCACACTTCGATGACTGTCTCAATTCTGCCATACCGTGGCAGATCCGGAGTCGACTCGTCGCATTCCACTCGCATAGCTTTCATGGGCCGCTTTGCGGGCGCGGCTCCTTCAGCGCGTTGACCGCCAGATCGCAAATCTGTCATCTTCGTACCGCGAAATGGTTGAAACATCTTTGGCCTTCATCGTCCTGCCCTTAGTCTTCATGGGTGCCACCGAGATAGGGTTTTGGGTAGGACTGAAGTCAAAGCCCGATCCGAGTGAAGGCCGGGCAGAACCCGAGAACTTGGCCCTGGGCTTTGTTATGACCTTGCTCAGCCTGATTCTCGCCTTTACCCTGAACTCAGCTCACGCCTACTATAGGGCACGTTCGGAAATGATCCCGAAGGAAGTCCAGGCGATCCGCGCCGCCCGGCTTTCTCTTGAGGTTCTTGCCGACGACGTTCGGACGCAAGCCGAGATGCAGTTCAACGCCTACATTAAGTCAATAGTTAAGTACAACAATGCCCTCTACCGGTCAGAGAGCCCGCAGCAAGCCTTCAACGAGCAACACCGAGTCTTGCACGAAATTCGCCGCCTGTGTCGTGCTCAGTTAGACTCCAGCGGCCCTTACAACGGTCGAGAGCCTCTCGAAGCTATCGACAGGCTGTCGGAGGTAGGGCTTGAGCGCCACGTCCTGCTGCTCGGCCGAAACGGAGAGGTTGTCATCGAGTTCCTGCTGGAGCTTTCCGGAATAGCGTGTTTCCTCATGGGCTTCTCTCACCATTCGGTACGGAAAAGGATTTGGTGGGCGACGATCTTGCTGACGGCCGTCATAGCATGTACCGTCACGCTCATTTCCGACTACAACTCTCCCCGCTTGGGGCTTATCCGGCTTGACGCATCAGATGCGATCTATCAGGCACTGCTTGAAGAATAAGGCGGGGGCGCTCTGGAACCGGCTTCAGTCGGCGGGCGCCAACGGTGACGGCAAACACGAGCCCCATGACGCGCAGAAGCCGTTTGGCGGAGGACGACGAAGGGGAACGCGATCGTAGCTGCAGTTCTACTGTCCGGTCAAACCGAGTCAGTGAGGTCTCCCGCCGTCGAGTGGGGGACTCGCGAGGTCATGGCTCCGCGCATCTCGAACCACACCTTGGAAAGCGCAGCGACAGAGGCCAAGGTCAGTTACCACCCGTACTAGCCCGAGGCGCATGGGGGCGGCAAGCAGGTCTTTCCCCTTCTCCTTCTGGCTATACGGCTCCGCTTGACAACTCGCTGGCATGCCGCAGGTCGCCCGGCACTTCGACGCGGCCATCGAGGCGGGCAACGATTCTCCGTGCCTTGTCGTTTTCGTCAACGGCCTTGTCGAAGGAATGTACGTCGATGGGAAGGGTGGTTTGGCCCCTGCCTACCCCAGGAAAGATCGAGACGGCGTTCTACGCAAAGTCGGGATTCTAGGTGACCTTCTTCGCTGTTGTTAGGTTCACGCTTCGGCATTATGTGAAAGGACGGCGCTGGGAAGAAGAATACGCTCTTAAGGCGGCGATTTCTGTTTCCCTTGCGGCCTACCGATGCTTTGTCGAGCAGGCTCTGGAAAAACTCACCCCGGAAGAGCAAAGAGAATACGCGACGTTCCGGACCAAGGCGGTTGGTCCGAACTTCGATCCACCGACGGAGAGAGACTTTGGCGATCGACGCTCGCGAGAGCCGACGGATTCTAAGGTGCTGGCCTGGGTTGCCAAGACAATTGATCCGATCACGGACTTGATGAGACCAGGCAAGTGAAAGTACTGGAGTGCGGACGACAGCTCGTCTGGAAACAAAGCTCGTTATGATCGCCGCGTCTGCGTAGCCGATGCCAACGAAGGGCTAAGCGCCCGTCAGTGGATTCAAGATGAACAACGAAGTCCACGGGAGCGGGGAACCGGCTGTGCTGCTCGGCCGATTCGCTTTTCTCATTACCCTTCGGCGGGGTCTGCGACAACAGGGTTCGTGGTGGTACTCGGTTCTGAGCGAAGCGCCTCGACCTTGGCTGTAGACTGTCGCCATGCTCGCGGGGCTGTCTCTGGTCGCCATCGTTGCGGCCATGGTCGCGTCGGTGGCAGGCTTTGGCATCGGCAGCGTGCTCACGCCTACGCTTTCCGCCTACTACCCAGCCAAGCTCGCGGTAGCCGCCGTCTCGATCCCCCACCTTGCTGCGACCGGTTACCGGCTGTGGCTGGTGCGCGCGCACATTGACTATAAGATCCTCCGCACCTTCGGGGCGATGAGCGCAGGGGGCGGGCTGCTCGGTGCCTTCGCCAACCTTTGGTTCTCGTCGCGCATTTTGGAGATTGTGCTTGCTGTCCTCTTGATTTTCGTCGGTGTCGCAGGGCTCTTTGGGTGGACCAAGAAGATGCGGTTCCAAGGCGGGTGGGCGTGGTTCGCTGGCGGGGTTTCTGGTTTCCTGGGAGGACTCGTTGGCAATCAAGGCGGGCTTCGGGCAGGCTCGATGATGGGGCTAGGAGTCTCTCGAGACGCGTTCGTGGCAACGGCGACTGCCACCGGCATCATCGTAGACTTGGCTCGAATGCCCGTCTATTTGATCGGGCAGTGGGAAGAACTCACCAACCTGTGGCCTCAAATCTGGGTGATGGTGGCCGGGGTCTTGGCCGGTACATACGTCGGAATGGCCGTGCTCAAGCGCATCCCTGAGCAGCGGTTTCTCCAGGTCGTCTCCGTGCTGCTGGTCGGTCTCGGAGCTTGGCTGCTGGCAAAGGCCTGATGGATCAAGCGTCGGCCCTGTCCATGGAGAGCTACGCACGACCAAGGGATAGGGCGGTTCCAGGTGAGTGCTCGTGCGCTGTCACGCTGGCTCCAAAGGGATCCTTCAGTGCCACGGCCGCCGAGCCAAGCGCAGACCGGCACCGATCATCCTGCCCCTGGGACGTGTGGACGGAACTGGGACGTCTTTCGGAAGGAGCGAGCCTGTCACTGGACACCTGCTATCGAGTGACGATCTAGAATACAGTAGGCCGATGATCCTTGCAGCCATGCTCGCCGTCCCGCTCTGGGGCGGCACGATAGAACCAACCCGGTTCGATCTCGCCGATCGTGTCAAACGGTTGGACGAGGCGTGGGTCAACCACCGAGACCCCAATCTCCGCGAAGCTGCAGTAGCCGAAGTCAGCGGAGCGGTGATGGCGTTTTTTGGTGGCCGGACCCCGGACGCCTGCCAGGCTCTCGACCGTGCCCGGGCCGCACTCCTGAGTCGGCCGTTGGCTGGTCTCGATGCCCTGATCGTCCGTTCCGACCCACCCGTCGTCAGCGTGAACGACAAGGTTCAGCTCACGTTCGGCTGGGCTTATCCAGTATCGGAAAAAGTCACGATCAGCATATCGGGAAACACGTACGACGTTGATCCGAAGCTGGGTCTGACGGTCGACGTGAACGTCGCACAGAAGGAAGGGCAGCAGGCGGTCACGATGGAGAGCGGAGGCTTGAGTCGAACGGTCACGCTCCAAATTGTCAACGACTTCCCCGCGCGAGTCACCCGTCTCAAGGCGTCTCCCCTGACATCGGCGATCGCTGCGGTACTCGAGCAAGTGGGAACAGGAACGTACGAGACTGAAGTTCCCGTCCTCGATTGGCTTACGCGGGGCGAAGCCGTTCTCAGTGGGGGATGGAAGGCAACTGAAGAGATCGACGCCGCCCAGGCTGGCAACGTTACGTTCCGAGCCCTTGTTCCGAGGGTTGCAACGAGCGATACCCCGGTCGTCATCGCCCTCCATGGAGCAGGCGGATCGCAGAACATGTTCTTCGAGAGCTACGGTGCAGGCGTCGGCCCCAAGTCGGCGAGAAAGCGAGGATGGATTTTTATGAGTCCACGCTCTGTACCCGGGGCCGTGCCCGCATGCCTGGCCTGGCTCCGCGAAGAACGCGGCATCACGCCTCGCAAGGTTTTTGTCATGGGGCACAGCATGGGCGGCGCAGTTGCGCTCAGCAAAGAGACTCTCAGCGCCAAACCAGACGCCCTCGCCCTGTTCGCCCCCGCGAGCGGCGGAAGGCTTCCGGCCGAGGCCCGCGATCTCCCAGTCTTTCTCGCGGTCGGCAAGCAGGAAATGGCGATGTTACGGACAACCGCCTCCCAGCTTGGCGTCGAGATCGCCGCTCGGCCTGGCAACTCGTATATTGAATACGACCGGTGCGAACACCTCATGATCGTCGCCGAAGCGATGGCAGAGGCCTTCGCGTTCTTTGACAAAGTCCTCGCACCAAAGCAAGACTCGGAGTAACGCCTTCTTCGTGTCGGAAAAGTGTAGGATAGTAGCTGACAGCTTTACGATAATGAAAGAGTCGCGACTCCGAACCGGGTGGCCGAGCAATACCTCCGCACCACCTCGCGGAACAACGACAAGGTGCGGACATGCTGGAGGTCGAAGACTCCGAGGTGCACGTCAGGTGTGCGCATGCGGCGCCTGGTAATGCGGTTCATGCCTCTTGCCTACGAAGTACCGGAGCCTGAAAACCACAAGTCCCGCGTCGCGAACTCGAGGACGTTGCCGGCCGGGTCCTCAAAGTAGATCGAACGGGCACCATTGGGCCAATCAATCTCCTGGGTGATCGGGACGTGGGCTTTCTCTAATCGCACCTTCCACTCTTCGATCCCGTCGCGATCGGCCTCGAACGCGACATGCCCCGCGCCCACCGTTCCGTGGGGCGGAACGTTAGAATCGTGGATTCGGGTCCGGCTGGCTTTGAAGACGATGAGGACGGAACGCTCGAGCCGCATGAAGAGGTCTCGTTCGGGGTCGAAATGGATCACCTCGAGTCCAAGGACGTCCACATAGAACTGTCTCGCAGCGTCGAGGTCTTCGGCGTACAGGGCAGTTTCGAGTATGCGCATCGGCCGGTTAGTTCTCGGGCGTCTCCTCGCCGAGCAGGTGCCGCACGGTATAGATCTGGCCCATGTGGTAGCCCACGTGGTACGCGGCGATCTTCAGCCGGTCGCCGACGGTCGGGCACCGGGCCCAATCGTCGTCAAAGACATGTTCGGCGGGCAGCTCGAGCTTCTGGGCGAGGTCGTAGCACCGGTCGTGCTCTGCAAGCAGGGCCGCTCGCACCTCGTGGATTGACATCCTGAGGAGCTCCGAGTCTACTGGCGACTCGAGCATCGTTGGTGGCCAGCCAAAGAGTCGCTTGCGCATCGGGGTGTCCGCCCACTCAGCTTCGAGTTGGCCGAAAAGGTAGCGGTTCACGATCGAAGCCTCCGAGCGCACGAGGTGGGCGCAATGTTCGCTGATAGAGAGAAGGTTCGACGCTGGTCTGCGGTGGAGGTTCTCGGGCCGGAGCCCTTCGAACATGAGGTCAGTCTCGAAGTACATCCAATGCCAAGCTTCGACCAGCGTCCGTACTTCGGGGTGCACTAGGCTAGCCCCACTCGCTTCGGCTCGGTCGGCGGAATGGCTCGGAAGATAGAAGGGCGGCGCATTTCGACACAGAGGTTACACCTTGCCGCGCACCGACGCAAAATCGTCACCGACTGTGATACACTGAACCATATGGATCAGTATTGTCCCGCACTGGATATGTCGTTCGGCGCGCTGTCGGATCCCGTTCGCCGCGGTGTATTGGAGCAGCTCGGGCGAGCGGACGCTTCGATCACCGCCCTTGCCGAACGGTTCCACATGACGCTGACGGGCATGAAGAAGCATATCGGCGTCCTCGAGCGAGCGGGGCTCGTCCGTACCGAGAAGATCGGGAGGGTTCGGACGTGCAAGCTCGGCACACGTGGGCTAGAAGAAGAGGCGGCATGGATCGAGAGCCATCGCCGACTCTGGGCCGCACGCTTTGACCGATTAGACGATGTTCTGGATGGACTGAACCAGAAGGAAAGACCGGATGGAACCAAGTAACGCCCCCCCCACAACCGTTGAGAGGATCTCCGACCTCGAACTCGTCGTCACCCGCACTGTGAACGCTCCAGCCCGTCTTGTTTGGGAGGCATGGACTAAAGCCGAGCTTTTCAGGCAGTGGTGGGTTCCGCAATCGTTTGGGCTAAACCTCGTTTCCTGCGAAATGGATGTCCGCGTCGGGGGGCAGTATCGCCTGGCTTTTCTCCACGATGGCGCGACAATGGAGTTCTTTGGCACGTACCTCGACGTGACTCCGCCCTCGCGCCTCGTGTGGACGAACGACGAGGGGGACGCTCAGATCGTCACTACTGTGACCTTGGAGGAAACCGATGGCAGGACGCGAATGGTGGTGAGCAACCTCTACCCCTCGAAGGAAGCGCTGGAGTCCGATGGCTCGACGGGCGCGTTGCCCGAATCGCTCGACCAACTCGACGAGCTTCTCGCCAGCATGGAGAAAGCATGAGCACGAATCAGGAGCAACGAGAGGCAGAACTGAAGCTGCTGACCTCGATGACCGGCAAGGCGAGCACCGCGAAAACGGCGGAAGGCGACGCGCCCGTGTTCGCCTATATCGCCAGCCTGCCGCAGCCTCAGCGCAGCATTGCCGAGCGAGTCGACGCCCTGGCCGCGGCGACCCTGCCGGGTCTCCAGCGGGCGGTGAAGTGGGGAATGGCCTACTATGGCGTGGACGGGGGCTGGTGCTTCTCGTCGGGCGCGTTCATAGGCCACGTGAAGCTGATGTTTATCCACGGCACGGAGCTGGATCCCGAACCGCCGGTGGCTCCAACGGGGATGGGCAAGGCGACTCGGGGCGTCGAGCTGACCTCGATCGAAGAGCTCGACGAGAGCCAAGTCGCAAGCTGGATGGAGCAGTCCGCAAAGAACCCGTTCTTCGGGGGGAAGAAGCGCTGACGACACAGGATCCAGAGGCGCCTCGAGTGCGAGCCGCTGCGCAAGAAACCGAAAAGCATGCGATAGAATCACAGGATGAACCCGCTGATCCTCGCAATGGCCATGGGTCGAGCAGACCTGCCCGATGCATCCAAGCTCGCAGAAGCGTTCAACGCCGCCAAGGGCAAAGTCCGCATCGTCATGCTCGTCTCTCCGACGTGAGGCGCGTGCGTGCAGGGCGCGGACGTGATCCGCGATGGAGTGGTGCTCAAGCTCAATGACAAGCGCTTGGCCGCTTTCACCGTATACCTCCCCATGGTGCCCGGCGACTCCCTCAAAGCCGCGACCGAGCGCGCAGAGAAGCACCGGGAAGCGGGTATCGACTCGTTCTGGGACGGAGGCAAGGTGCTGGCCAACGCGTTCGGCAAGGCGGTCGCACTTCCCGGAGGCAGAGAAACGGCGTGGGACGTGTACTTTGTCTACGACGCTAGCACCGAATGGGGCGAATCCCCTCCCGCACCCAAGTTCTGGATGCACCAGCTCGGCCAGGACGATCGAAGGCTGGACGGCGGGAAGTTCCGCGAGGCCGTGCAGAAGGAGCTCGACGCCATGAAACCGAACAAGCACCTCGTGCTCCTCACCCGGGAGGGATGCGCAGGCACGGCCACCATGCGGACCAACCTGGACCAGGCGCTCAAGGAGCTTGCAGGATGGGACTATGAAACGGTCGACTTGGGGGAACTGCCCCAAGGAGATCCGCGGAAGGGCTACCCGACTCCGACGCTCCTGCACGATGGCAAGGACGTCTACGGGCTGCCCGCTCCGGAACCGAACTCCGACTCTCCGGGATGACGGTTCTATCCGGACGGAGTTCCGTCCGCAAAACAGTTGGCCGAAACGCTGCGCGAATTGGCTCCAAAGCTAAAGCGCTGAGGAACCCCAGGGTTCGGCGGGGCAGTCGAGTCAGCGAAGCGACGAATCGCGAGCCCCGTTGGTCTTGGCGAGATCCAGCTCGAATACTTGCTTCAACGTTCCGTCCGGTTGTCTCACCATCCCTTTCTCCAGCCAGCGGCCATCCGAAGTAAGGGTCATGGTGTAGTCGACGTCGCCCATCGGCGTGCCGTCCACGTGCCACGAAAATGTCGTGTCGCCGACGATAAACGAGTACGTCTGGCTCTGACCTGAGGCGAGTTGGGCCCAGAACTTGTAGACTTTAACAGCCGGGTCAAAAGTGACGACGCCGTAGGCGTCATGGATGACGAATTGGTGTCCTCTGACGTCCATCGTGTGACGACCCTCGATCTGAAGCACTGTCCCGCCGGCCTTCATGGCGACGCTCTCGGTGGAGTCGAACTCCCTCTTCTGACCGCCGACTTCGACCCACCCTTTGCCCTTCCAACTGCCCACTAAGAAGTCCAACTTCTTGATCGCTTCCCTCTGGGCCGCACCCCCGTGGTCGGGCACTTGGGCCGGTGCCACAGCCCACAACAAGAAGAACACGACGAACCCGAGAACACGCATTTGCCAAGGTTACCCCTCGACATGCGAGTCAACCCCGGAGCCGGAGGTGTGCCAGACGTGCCATCCGTCCGAAGGCCGAGTGCGCTTGCCCTCCGCAGTAGTAATTGATTTGTGTGCATCAGCAGTGTATTGCGTGTCTGAGCCATAGATGGTAGTCCAAGCTTGAGAGTGTTTCAATGCAAGCCCTGGCACATGCGCTCGGGTGATCCGCAAAAGTGCCTGTTCTGCTAGCAGGAGCGAAGCAAGCGACCGCGTTCCTGGTGTAAGGTGCAGGGAATGGACTTTGCGTGGCGCCGTGTGCTTCCGCTAGCGAGTTGTTCCCTTGCGTCCCTTGCATCCGCGCAATGGCAAGCGTTGGATCTTCATCCCTCCGGAAGAACATGGTCCCGCGGCGACGCGATGATCGGGGCCAAGCAAGGCGGATCGGCGCAAAACCGGGCTGGCGTATGGTCAGGCTCTGCTGGCACGTGGGTCGAGCTTCACCCGGTAGGCGCTTTCGATTCGAGGTGCTGGGGAGTTTCAAGCTCGCAGGAAGTCGGTCAAGTCAATGTTGGGGGCTTGACCCAGGCCAGCCTATGGCAGGGATCCTCGGGTACTTGGACAAGCCTGCATCCACCCGACTCAACCTTGTCGGTCGCTTTTGCGTGCATCGGGAACCAGCAAGTTGGGTTCGCTACGATCGCAGGTGTGAACCGAGCAGGAATTTGGACTGGCACTTCCGGTTCATGGCTCGACGTTCACCCGGCCGGCTCAACTGACTCTCGGTTGCTGTGCACAAACGGTGCGTCCCAAGGAGGCTATGCGCGCATGAGCGGGTCAAGGCGAGCAAGTCTTTGGAGTGGTTCCGCCGCCTCCTGGACAGACTTGACCCCTTCTTGGGCTGGGGACGGAATCGTCTATGCCCTTGATGAACACAGGCAAGTTGGGACGGCGGGCTTTCGAGCCTGCCTATGGTACGGGACTCCGCTATCCGCAGTCAGTCTCCACCCCGATGGAGCTGCTCAATCGTTTGCGTTCGCAGGCTACCGTGGAGTGCAAGCTGGTGGTGTCATCTTTACAAGCGGTGGACCTGAGCGGGCTAGTGTCTGGTTCGGAACCAAGGAGTCTCGGACAGACCTCCACCAGTTCCTACCACCAGGGTTTACGAGCTCGGAGGCCAGGGCGGTGTGGCGTGATGCGAGATATGTGTATGTATTCGGGTACGCGACGCTGCCCTCCCTCGACTCCCATGCGGTCCTGTGGCGGCGGAAGTTTCCGGGTGCACTGTCTGCTCCCGGCGGCTGATCCCGCCTGTCCAATCACTCCCCTACCGAAGAGACACTGCAGCGTATCAGTGGCCACACCTCCATCAAGGTGGATCACGATGATACGGATCGCCAGGCGAGCGTGTTGCCTTCGCAACCTGTGCCTTTCGAATGTTGGACTGGGTTGCTACGGCTCGACGGTGAGGGCGGTGATGAGTGGGCTGTCAGGAGGTTCGGCCCAACCGGCGGCATGGACAGAACTCCAAGCTGGCGGGAAAGAGCTGACGGTCGCGAGCACGGCGGTGATGCCGTGATGAGCGACTAGCAAGGTGCTCTACCTGCAAGCCTTACCATGGAAAAGATGCCAACGACGGGCTCGGCGCCCGACGATATCATGGCAAGTGCCTGGGCTATCCTCATCACGTGCCCGACCCTGCCTTGCCGTCGCCGATCGAGAGGTACTTCGCCGCGAAGGGCAGCGAGGATCCCGAGCAGGCCTTGGCCTGCTTCGCCGAAGACGCGACCGTTTGGGACAACGGCGAAGACCTGGTACTCAAGGGCATCGCCTCGATCGGCGAATGGCTGACCGGTACCGTCACCGGCTACAGGCTGACCTACGAAGTGAAGTCGTGCGAGTTGCAGGGCGAGGAATTCGAGGCGGGCGTCGTGGTCTCCGGCGATTTCCCTGGCAGTCCGTACGAGTTTGCCTATCGCTTTAAGCTGCTGCGCGACACGATATCTGAGCTCGCTATCGACACTATCGGCCCCTGGACTTCGTAGCAACGATCCACGGCAACGCCGAAGGCAGCATTCCTGTTCATCAGGATTGCGACGACGGCGGCACCGGGGCAGCTGAAGCCAACATCAGGGGACGCGTCAGTCAACGCGCTTATGAGATACGTGGGCTGATCCATGTCCTTCATCCGGCACGCATCGCCCTGCAGCTGGCTGTAGACAGTCGTATTGGTCGCCGTACTGGCTCCGGTCGCCACAGTGAGTACATGGCCGTGGTGATGTGCGGCGTCACAAAGGGCACAATGCGTGCCCCGGCTACCTCCAACGAAAGTTGGGGGCGAGATTGCTGATCGTTGCGAACGACACGCTCATGACACTGCTTTCTCGTGGAGCGAAAGCGTACGACACTTTCTGCACCAGATCGAGTCAAACCCTGTTTTGCCCGGCAGGTGACGCCGGTGGCCATTTCTGCACATAATGCAGCGATGCTCCTGCTAGGATCAGCCGTGCAAAGCAAGCATACGGGAACAAGGTTTTTGCGCAGTGCCCTTTAACATGGAACGAGCGGGCCGGGGCACGACCGCGGCGATCATCGCCGCCGCGCTGGGATACTTCGTCGACGTCTATGACCTCTGGCTCTTCAGCGTCCTGAGGGTTGCGAGCCTAGCCGGTCTCGGCTTCACGGACCCTGCCCAGGTCAAGCACTTGGGCGAAGTCTTGCTGAACTGGCAGATGGGCGGTTTCATCCTCGGCGCACTCTTCTTCGGCACCCTCAGCGACAAGAAGGGCCGGCTCACGGTTCTCTTCGGCTCGATCTTGGTCTACAGCGCGGCGAACCTTGCAAACGGTTTCGTGACCAGTATCCCCGCCTATGCCGCGTGCCGGTTCTTTGCCGGGGTCGGCCTGGCAGGCGAGCTTGGCGCAGGGATCGCGCTCGTCAGCGAGCTGGTCGGCAAGAACCACCGAGGTTGGGCGACCACGCTCGTGGCGACGACCGGCGTAGCGGGCTCGGTCGCCGCCGCCGAGTTTGCCGTACTTCTCCCATGGCGGACGAGCTACATTGTCGGCGGCGTGATGGGGCTTGCGCTGCTCGTCCTCCGACTGCGGGTCTTCGAGTCCGGCATGTTCGAGCGGATCAGGGAAGACGAGTCGGTACGGCGGGGCGACTTCCTCGGCCTGCTCAAGACCCGCGAGCGGGTCGGCCGGTATCTGGCAACAATCTTAGCCGGGGGGCCGGTCTGGCTCTTTGCCGGGCTGTTCATGACCTTCAGCCCCGAACTGCAGGCCGGCCTCGGCATTACCGACCCGCTCCCCGCTCCCAAAGTCATCATGGTCAGCGCGATCGGCCTCGTCGTTGGCGACGTTCTGTTCGGCGCACTGAGCCAGATTTGGAAGAGCCGGCGGCGTTCGCTCTTTGCCGCCCTGACCTTGATGAGCGCCTGTATGGCGGCAATTTTCCTGGTCGCCCGGACGAGCGAGATGTTCTACTGGCTGATGTTCGTCGCCGGGGCAGGGGCTGGGTACTGGGCCGTTTTTGTGACGACTGCGGGCGAGACGTTCGGCACCAACCTGCGTGGGACAGTAGCGATCACCGCCCCTTGCTTTGTGCGGGGCCTGGTCATTCCCATGACTTTGCTGCGCACGGCGGCTGCCGCGCCGCTCGGATTCGTTGGAGCCACGGTTGCGGTCTCGGTGCTCGTGGTCGGGTTGGCGCTCTGGTCGGTCTGGCGACTTCCAGAGACGTACGGGAAAGACCTCGACTATGTCGAGCCGTCTATCGCGTAGGTGCGGCTATGCCGGAGCTACCTGACGTCGAAGGGTATTGCGCCGCGATCCGGCACTGGTTTGGCAGCCGGAAACTCACGGCGGCTCGGCTGAACCGTCCATTTCTCCTTCGCACAGTCGAGCCACGGCTGGAGGGATTTGTGGGCCGAAAGCTCGTGGGTTGCGAGAGGCTCGGCAAGAGAACGGTTCTGGTCTTCGAGCCGGAGGCCTTCATGGTCGTGCACCTGATGGTCGCGGGACGCTGGCGAAGGCTGGAGGGGGGGAAGCGGCTTGCTCCCAAGCTTTCGATGCTCGATCTGGAGTTTGGCGAGGCTGTCCTCTCCCTCACCGAGGCCGGTTCCAAGCGTCGTGCATCGATGCACCTGGTAGCCGACCGTGGTTCGCTTGCCGCCCACGATCCCGGCGGGGTCGATCCTATTCTGAACCCGGCCGGGCTTCGCAATACGATGGCCGCACAGAACCGGACGCTCAAGCGGGCGCTTACGGATCCATCCTCCGTCAGCGGCATCGGTAACGCGTATAGCGACGAGGTCTTGCACGCTGCACGAATCTCCCCTTTACGGCTTACGGGCTCGCTGACCGACGAGGAGTGGTCCCGATTGTCCGCGGCGGCCCAGGAGGTATTGACCTCGGCCCGAGACCGGCTTGTTCGCAGTTTTGTCGAGAAGTTCCCTGGTGCGGGCGAGGTGACCGCCTTTCGTCCTGAGTTTGCCGCCCACGGGAAGTACGGCGAGCCGTGCCCCGACTGCGGAACCCCGATCGCGAGGATTCGCTATGCAGAGAACGAGACCAACTACTGCCCTCGGTGCCAGAACGAAGGGCGCATTCTCGCCGACCGGGCACTCAGCCGGCTTCTCAAGTCGGACTGGCCCCGCACGATCGAAGAGGCCGAGCGCTTCACTCGTCGCGGCAACGGCTAGGTCGGAGAAGCGGGGCAAAAACTGCACTGCGCGTGCGGCGGTCCCCTGTACACTGTCTTGCATGGGAACCCTCAAGATCGTCAGTTGGAACGTGGCCCACATGGAGCGGCTCGTCCAGCCCAACCTATCGAGCGTGTTGCTGCGACGACGAGACGCGGTCATCAACGAGATCCGCGAGCTGGACCCGGACATTTGGTGCCTCCTCGAGGGGCCCAAGGGAGAAGCGGCGATCGACGAAGTGGCGAACGGGCTTCTCGGCGGCGACTACGTGCCGGTCAAGCTTCCCCCTGGGCCAGGGACGGAGGCGAAGCGGTATGCACAGCTCGGCCAGCAGTGGGTTTGGTGGCTCGTCAAGCCCCACCTCGCTCCTGCGGCGTCGCTACTCCCGCCCGAGGTCTGGGACGACTTCACCGAGAGCACGTTTGAGGTCTACCGATGGGGCGAGACCACTCCTAGCACGCACAGCCACTACCGTCACCCACAAACGCTGGTGCTCGACACCGGAGGCCACAGGATCGAGCTCATCGGTCTGCATTTGAAAAGCAAGTACATCAACAAGGGGAAGACCCTTTGGAACAACGACCCTCCCGCCTTCATGCGAATGGCCGTCGAGGCGCGGATGAAGATGGCCCGCGAGGCGACCAACGTCCGTGACTACGTGAACTCAAGGTTCGACCAGTCGCCCAATCCGGGCATCTTCGTCATGGGGGACTTCAACGACGGGCCGGGCAAAGAGTGGTTCGAAGACCGCTTCCTCTTCTTCGACCTCATCAGTAACATCCAGGGTGACGTCTTCTTTTCGAGCCGGTACCTCTTCCACGCCTTGTTTGACTTCCCGCAGGATTTGCGCTGGACGGCGAAGTTTGCCGACTTCGTCGTGGGCGATACAGAGCCGAAGCCGATCCTGCTGGACCATATCTTATTCACCCAGTCCCTCACGAACGGCTCGCTGCCTTGGCGCATCGGCCCGGGGGCCGGCAAGGTGGAGCACGAGATCCACGCCCTGGCCAACGCAACCTTGCCCCAGGCTGCAAAGACCAGCGACCACTCTCCGGTCAGCGTCCGCGTCCAGACTGCCGACTAGCGCCAGGCCCGTTCCCGTACTGTGGCTGATCGGCCCGACCCACCTCGGGTACCGTAACTCTGCAACCGATGAAGCAACGGAGAGTCGCGGTAGTGGGTGGTGGCCTCGCCGGCCTGATGACCACCATGAAGCTGGCAGAGGCAGGACACAAAGTCCAGCTCTTCAGTATCGTCCCGGTGAAGCGAAGCCACAGCGTATGTGCCCAGGGCGGCATCAATGGCGCCGTAAACCTGCGCGGGGAGGACGACAGCCCGTACCTCCACTTTGAAGACACGGTGACCGGAGGCGACTTCCTCAACCACCAGCCGCCCGTGATGCGGATGGCCGAGCGTGCGCCCGCGATGATCTATCTCCTCGATCGCATGGGCGTGCCCTTCAACCGTACGAACGAGGGCGTCCTAAGTTTTCGAAGGTTTGGCGGAACGCTCAAGCACCGCACCGCCTATGCAGGGGCAACGACCGGCCAGCAGCTGCTCTACGCACTGGACGAACAGGTCCGCCGATTCGAAGCTTCCGGTCTGGTCGAGAAGTACGAGGGTTGGACGATGGTCGGGCTCCTCAAGGACGGCAGTGACCGCTGCCGGGGCGTGGTCGCGCAGGACCTTAGGACGATGGAGGTTCGCGCCTTCCCCGCCGACGCTTCCGTGATCGCAAGTGGAGGCAACGGTGTCATCTTCGGCAAGAGCACGAACTCGATCATCAACACCGGCGAGCCCGTGAGCATCTGTTATCAGCACGGGGCGGTGTACGGCAACCCGGAAATGGTACAGATCCACCCGACCGCAATCCCCGGCGAAGACAAGTGTCGCCTTATCAGCGAGAGCGTCCGCGGAGAGGGGGGGCGAGTCTGGGTTCCGCGCGACCCGAAGGACAGTCGCAAACCGATTGACATCCCGGAGCGAGAGCGCTGGTACTTCTGCGAAGAGCTCGACCCGACCTACGGAAACCTCCTGAGCCGCGACCTCGTGAGCTTCGCCATCTACTGTGTGTGCCGGATGGGCAAGGGTGTCGGCGAGCGCAAGCAGGTCTACCTCGACATCGGCCACCTGCACCGCGAGAAGGGATGGAGCCGGGAGCTGATCAACGACAAGCTTGGCGGCGTGCTCGAAATCTACGAAAAGTTCATGCGCGAGGATCCCGTGGACAATCCTATGCGCATCTATCCTGCGGTTCACTACACCATGGGAGGCCTCTGGGTCGACTATGAGAAGGGCCACGACGGAGAGACGTTAGACACGGCGAGCCCTCGCAACCAACAGACCTCGATGGCCGGCCTCTATGCCGCGGGCGAGTGCGAGTACCAGTACCATGGGGCGAACCGCCTCGGCGCAAACGCGCTTCTGTCCTGTCTTACCGGGGGCGAGCTGGCTTCGCTCGGCGTCGAGGCTTATCTCCGCAACTTGCCTGAGGGAGGGGACTGGGAGAGCCTTCCTTCGAGCGTGGCCGACGAGGCCGCACGACAGCACGCCTCGCGCTACCAAGGCCTGGTCGGCTCTGAAGGGACTGAGAACCCCTATGCCTTGCTCGCCGAGCTCCAAGAGACGATGTGGGACAATTGCGGGATATGGCGCCTCCAGAAGGATCTGATCGCGACCCAGGGCAAACTGGACGAGCTGGCAGACCGCTCCCGCCGCTGCGGCCAGATTGACGACTCCGGATGGAGCAACCAGGCGCTGCCATTCGTGCGCTCCCTGCAGAACATGATCGAGATGAGCAAGGCCATCGTCGCCGGAGCGATCGCACGGGACGAGTCCCGCGGAGCGCACTTCAAACTCGACACCCCTGACCGAGACGACGAAAGCTGGCTCAAGACAACCAAGGCCACATGGAGCCCCGCTGGGCCAAAGATCGAGGTTTCCGAGCCGGTCGAGTGCAACGTGATCCCACCCCGGGCGCGCAAGTACAAGATCAACCAGAACAAGGTCGTCAAGATCATCATGGGCGAGGACGCTCTCGTGGGCGAGCCTGGCACTGCCCCGGCCCCCTGAGCCAAGGCAGGAAGCGTACAATCGGGGGTGGTGGCGACCGCTACTCCTGAACTTCGGGGGCAGTTCCCTGCACTCGGCCAGTCAATGAACGGCCGTCCGTTGGCATATCTGGACAACGCGGCAACGACGCAGCGGCCCGAGGCCGTGCTCACGGCCCTAGACTCCTTCTACCGATCTGCAAACGCGAACGTGAACCGTGGGGTCCACACTCTCGGCGAGGCCGCTACGCAGTCGTACGCTGCAGCACGCGAGGCCGTCGCACGGTGGATCAACGCCGCCTCATCCGAGGAAATCGTCTTCACGAAGGGCTGTACCGAAGCGATCAACCTCGTCGCTGCAACCTGGGGGAGGGCCAGCCTCGGGGAGGGTGATACCGTGCTTCTCTCCCATGCCGAGCACCACGCGAACATCGTGCCGTGGCAGATGGTCGCGCAAGAAAAGGGCGCCCAGGTCGTTCCCGTTGCCGTGGACGACGACGGACTTCTCGACCTAGAGGATTTGGAGCGCAAACTGAAAGGGGGGGGCATAAGACTTCTCGGCCTAAAGCACGTCTGCAACGCACTCGGGACAATCCAGCCTGTTCACGAGGCGGTGGCGCTCGCGAAAAGCCACGGTGCGGTGGTGCTCCTCGATTGCGCGCAAGCCCTTGCGCACGTGCCGATGGACGTCCAGGCGACTGGGGCCGATTTTTGCACGATGAGCGCGCACAAGGCTTACGGGCCGATGGGAACCGGCGCTCTCTACGGTCGCCTCGAACTCCTCCAAGCTCTGCCGCCCTACCAAGGCGGCGGAGACATGATCCGGGCCGTCCGCTTCGAGGGTACGACCTTCGCCGACCTGCCCAATCGCCTGGAGGCCGGCACGCCGCACGTCGCTGGAGCAGTCGGGTTCCGTGCCGCGCTCGAATGGCTCGCCGCGATAGGCCTCGCTGACGCCGATCTACATGAACGCTATCTCGCAAGAGAGGCGGCGCAAAGACTAGAGGAGTTGCCTGGAGTACGCGTCGTGGGGAAGGCCCGCGAGAAGGTTGGGATCGTGAGCTTCGTGACGGAATGGGCCCATCCCCACGATCTGGGCACCGTGCTCGACCAGCACGGGGTCGCGGTCCGCGTCGGGCACCACTGCTGCATGCCGCTGATGGAACGGCTCAAGCTTCCTGCCACCGTTCGCGCGTCCTTTGCTTGCTACAACGACGAGAGCGACCTCGAGGCCCTATTCGGCGCCGTCGTAGCCGCACACAAGCTCTTCGCCTAGCAGCGCCGCCGAACCGCTCAGGACTGCAACCCCCTTCGAGCTAGAAGCCGTATGCCCCTCTTGAGGCAACCATGGACTCAATGAATGGGTTCGACTACGGCCCCGACCCCAGAGAGCGACGCGACGCGGCGGTCAAGGCGAGACGGAGCAGCGAGGAAGAGGCGCGAGCCACTCGCAAGAAGCTACAGGAAGAGATCGCGGCTCTCGTTGAGAAACGGCTCGAACTACGGATGTCGGCGTCCGAGACTGCCGGAGGGATCGGGCTCCAGTACGACAGCGAGACCAACAACTTCGTAAGGTCTGCGCGGGAGGACGCGTCCGGCTACCAGCCGCGAGAGCCGGTAGCCCGGCCCGAGCCTCTGGCACCGCTCGAGGTTGAGAGCCAGCCGGTGGACAACCCGCCGACGACCCCGAGGCCGATCTCAAACGGGCCGGACATCGTGCTTTGGGCGTTTGTCGTCGTGATCGGTGCGCTGGTGGGTCTCGGCTTGATGACCCTGGTCGGATTCAGCTGGCGCCGTGACTCCTGGGTTATCCCGGTTGGTGCCGTGCTTGGCGTTTGTGTTCTGGGCGGGCTCAAGATCCTGGTCTCGACGCTCTGGATCCACGTCGGTCGGCAGTCGGCGCTCGGCAGCTCGGAGTACTGGCGGCTCGTACCCGCCGTGCTCTTCACCGCAGGCGGTTGTACATTGGACGCCCACCTCGGCGCGCTGGCTATGCACGAGTACATCCGGGCCCGTGAATTGACCACCGCGACCGTCCCGCCATACGGCCAACTGTTCTTCCTAGCGCTCGCCGTCACGTGCCCGCTTTTGCTGGCAAGCGGAGCCCGCGCCTATCGGCGTGGGATATCGGAGCCGACCTTGGAGGAAAGGCAGGAGTCCCACCGAATGGAGCGCGCAATGAAGCACGAGACCGCGATCGAGGCGAACATCCAGCGGAAGGCAGAGCACCATGCGGCGCTGCAGCAACTTTCGCTCGAGTCGTACGGCGACCGGGTTGCTGCCAACGACGAGTTGGAGCGGCGAGCGCACGCTGCGAACCTTGAGAGGGAGGCGGAATGGGACGCCCTCAAAGGAAACGCCGACTTCAAGTGCCTCCAGGGCCTAATCTCCCAGATCGGGGTCCTCAATCAAGAGATCGAGGAACGCAGGCGAAACCTGACGAACGTTGAGATCCGTGACGGGCACGAGCGGACTCGCGACCGCCGGCAAGATGACGCCAGGAACAAGAAGTCGCCTCCTTGGGTCGTGAACCACCGCACGGACGAAACCGAAGAGGCCCACAGGCAGGAGGAAGGTGTTGCCACGTTGGAGTAGCGCTTGGCCCATCGCCCTCCTGGTGGCGGTCGGCTGCGCCACAGGACGGGCAGAAGACGCTGCCCCGCGGAGCGGCCCTGCCACGAGGGTCGTGGCAATCGACGTCTCCGGCTCGGCGAAGGAGCGATGGGCCGAGCTCTATCCGGCCGCCCGGCTCTTGGTCGAAGAGACCGGTAAGGGCACTCGGCTCGCGGTGTTCCGTTTCGACGTGTCCGTTGCCGAGGTCTATGACGGCGACGGCATTCTGGATGCTGCCGATGCCGGAAAACTGCTCAAACCGCTCGCCGAGCACCAGGCGAACACTTCGGGCACGAACCTGGCTCACTTGGTCAGGCGAATCGTGCAGCGGGCCCGCGACTGGCCAGAGCCCATCGAGGTCAACATCGTGACGGACTGCGGCACCGAGCTGATGTCGGACGCCGACCGTCAGTACGTCAAGGCGACTGCCGAGGCGTGGCGGGCAAGTGGTCAGGTCGAGATGCGGTTCCACGGTCTGACGACCGGCCACCGGGAAGAGATCCGGGCCATCGTCCCCGGGTGCGAGATCGTCGAGCGCTGATCTGCTAAGCCCGGTGCCGCCAGCTATACACAAGCTGCCACTACGACCAAGCCTGTGTGGTACCGCCGGATCGGATCGTTTGCTTGTGCCGATCTGATGGTTGCGAAGCTCATAGAGTCATGGCAGTACTTCGGGTGTGTGGACAATTGCGTTGACAAACCGATAACTTTGTCGTTCACTGAGTGGGAAGGCGCATGCCTTCACGAGACCTTCCCAAGGAGGAGGGCATCTATGACAGACAGACAGACATAAGCGTCTTCTTCTGACGCTTATGGTTGTATCCGGCGTCCTTATGATCCTCGTGGGGACCGCACAAGCCACTGATTCGCCCAGACCCCGCGCCCGGCTTGTTTCCACTCTGGCTCCCCGAACTCCTGCCGACGATCTCGTCAGAGTCCGAGTCCGACTGACAAACCCGACGCTAGTTCCGGTCACAGACACCGTCTCTGGGGACTGCTGTTCGCTCGACGGCAGTACCTATCTCGACATGGGCCCGCTACCGAGCAAGGAGGTCACGGCCCAGGTCACAGGAGAATATAGAAAGGATGGAACCCGGATAGGATCGGTCGGCGTGAGCTTCGTCGGCCCTGGACTTGACCGACGGATAGGGCTTCCACTCTCCATGAGCAGTTCGCAGCTCGGGGGAAGCAAGTGACACTTCGGGCAGCTACCTTGCTTACCTTGATCGCTCTGGCGACCATGGTCTCGGCAAGGAACATCCTTCGGTGCGATGTCAGATACGAAGAGTACATCGGCATTGCGTGCATCCAGATGCAGGAAGGTTGCCCGGATCCTCTAGGAAACTGCACAAGGCATTTCGTGCCGAAGTACTCCTGCGTACCGTTCGGAACGGGGTGCACGCTTGCGTTCGGAGCCACGGTAGCGACGAAGTACACGAACCCATGTACCGTGAACGCGGCCCAGATTTGCGTCTGCCCGGCAACCGGAGGCACAATGACTACATACATCATCATGCAGGATCGTTGCTGATACGACCTGGATCGACCCTAACGACTAAGCCGATACCCAAAGCGGCTGGGAGACAAGAAAATGAGAATCAACAGAACAACTCAGACAATGGATCGCGAACTGCGGTGTGGCTCCCGCGGGAACGCGTACCGATATGTCACCGCGATCGCCGTAGCGCTCGCGCTCGCTCTGCCTTCGACGGCCCAGATCGTCGAAGGCACCGTCATCGTCGAGAACCCGCCCGTGGGTTCGAATGTCGATGAACTGACGTCACAACACCTCTTCCAGCTCAGGAAGATGGGCTACTCGGATCGTTCCGTCGAAGCGAACCGTGAGGTCGCCCGCAACGCGGCCGAACGGGAGGTGGCAGGGCTACGGGCGAGCGGGGACTTCGTCATGGCCAAAGACGGAGCGGCCACGTTCCTCCAGACCGTCTGCACGACCACGACCCCCGGACAGACCCGGTCCGTCGTCTCGGAGCGGTACGACGGAGAATCCACGGTCATCGTCACCGACGGCAACGCCCGCGTGTACCTCGGGGACAAGAGGGAGATCGCCGCATCCCCCATATACGAGGCCGCGGTCTTCGGGCAAATCCCAGCACAGTTCTCGTCCGTGGGCTCCTCGGGTGGCAGCCAGACCTTCGACCGTGTCGGGGACGAGTTCTGGGAACGCCTCATAGTCACCTATCACCACGCGTCCCAGATTGCGACCGTCCGGTACGGGATCGTAGCGCCAGAGGCATCGCGCAATGCCGGAACCCGGGAGTTCACTGTCCTGGCCGAAGCGACGAGGGACGAAGCGGGCCGGGAGATCGTCCTGATCTTCTTTACCGGGGACGGAGTCGCACAGACCCACACAATCAGACTGGCAGGCGAACCGAGTGCGACGGCGGCCGAGAAGTGGCCGATGCCGCCCGTGGGGACCTTCGTCGTCGATCACAGGGCCAGCGAGGATCGGGCAGAAAACTACGTCTTCGCCGGGGAGCTGCCGCCACTCCACAAAGCCACAGCGGGCATCGCTGGCTTCTCGATACCAGGCCCGTACGGTTGGATCGGGGAGGGCCTGCTGGTGCTCGGCATCGGCGTCTTCGGTGCTCGCGCAACACACCGTTGCTGAGCGACTCAAGGCGGGCCCGTGACTCCGCGACCTCGCGATTCCGGGCCCGCCGACCCTCCTTGACGCGCAACTCCAGCGAAGCGAAGCGGCCCGGCGGACGTCGCCCCGCCCGGGGCTGGTTGAATCCTCCTGACAGGAACGCTGGCGCAAATCGCCGAGTACACTCTCTGCGTTGCTCGACGACCTCTATCAGGCAATCATCCTCGACCACGGTCGCAAGCCGCGGAACCACAGGAAGATCGAGGGCGCGACGCACCGCGCGGAAGGCTACAACCCGCTTTGCGGCGACCGCCTCGTGCTCGAACTCTTGGTAGAAGGCGGAAAAATCAAGGACGTCGCGTTCGAGGGTTGCGGTTGTGCGATCAGTCAGGCAAGTGCGAGCCTCTTGTCGCTCGAGGTCAAAGGATTGTCCGCCGAGGAAGCGACGGGACTCTCGCTACGGCTACGCCTGGCCCTTACCAAGGACGGGCCGATGGACGGTCTGGGCGAGCTCGAGTGCCTGCTCGGCGTCCGTCGTTATGCAAACCGGGTCAAGTGCGCGACCCTCGCTTGGCACGCGCTGGATAGCGCGCTGGGCGAGGGCGGGGTCGTCTCTACCGAGGCCCGTGCCGAGACCGAGCAATGAGCTTCCAGCCTCTCCGCGTCAGAGAGGTTCGACGGCTTCTGGAACGTCGAACGCCGGTCGCCCGACCCTGCGATCGACCGGAAACACGTCCAGCGTCTCGGCCCACTCCCGCGTCAGCTCCGGCAGCACCTCGCGAGGCGATTCTGGGTCGAGCCAGATGTCGACTTCTCGCGGCCCAAGGATCACCGGCATTCGGTCGTGCACTTCCCTGAGACCCGGCTCGGCGTCTTTGGTGAGGATCGCATAGCCGGTCCATTCCTTCCCGTCTTCCCAAAGGCCTGCAAAGAGCATCGCGGTGCCGTCTTTCTGACGGGCGAAGTAGGGCTGCTTCGCCCCCCCCTCCTCTTTCCACTCGAACCAGCCGCTTGCCGGCACGGCGCACCGCCGAGACTTCCAAGCCGAGCGAAAATACGGCTTCTCTGCCGCACTCTCCCACCGAGCGTTGATCATCGGCCCTCCTTTGGTCGCCCATGCCGGCAGGAGTCCCCAAGGCATTAGTTCGAGCCGCCGCTCCCCGTTCTGCATCGCAACCAGGCCGAGCTGGGTGGGCGAAAGGTTATATCGGGGCTCAAGCTCCAGCGGATCGAGCCTGCCCAAGAGGCGCTCCAGCTCTTCGTGTTCTTGGAAGAACGCATACCGTCCGCACACGACCTTATGCTACCGGGCGGGGTAAACCCGTGCCGTGCCGCTCTACGATTCGCCGACCGGGCTGCTTCTTGCATTCGTGGGCGGAGGTCTCGCCGCAGCGGTCAACGCCTTCGCCGGAGGGGGCACCCTGGTCTCGTTTCCGCTCCTTGTTTTCGCCGGAATGCCCGAGCTCAACGCAAACGCGACCAACTCGGTCGGTCTCTGGCCAGGGTCGCTTTCCAGTGCACTGGGCTACCGAGAGAGCCTCCCTCGGGTTCGGCCTGTGCTGTATCGGCTCGTCGCACCTACCATCGTCGGAGCGCTCACCGGCTCACTTCTCTTAGTCGCGACCCCGACCAGCACGTTCAAGGCGGCGGTGCCTTGGCTCATCCTCGCCGCGACCATACTTCTCGCGCTTCAAGACAAGGTGCGTGCCTGGTCGGAGCGGACAGGACATGGGCGCCACCCGGCCAGCGGGGCGGTAATCCAGACCCTGATCAGCATATACGGAGGTTACTTTGGCGCGGGCATGGGCATCATGATGCTCGCCGCGATGGTGCTCTTCATGGATGCCGACCTCAACGAGATGAACGCGGTGAAGAACTGGCTTGCGGTGATCATCAACCTGGCGGCGATGGGGATCTTCCTGGGGCGGGAGCTGGTCGCCTTGGGGCCCTGCGCCGCTATGGTTGCGGGCGCGATCCTCGGCGGGTATGCATCGGCCCGCTTCACCCGAAAGGTTCCGTCAGGAATACTGCGGAGTGTGGTGGTCGTGTACGGCATCGTGATGTCGGGCGTTTTTCTCGCCCGCACGTGGGGGGCGTGAGCCGTGCCCTGGCGAGCCCGATGGTGCAGTTGGAGCCAGAACCCCGATGGGGAGTTCGGTGCTTACGTGTTCCGGCGGGTTCTGAAGCTGGACACGGTGCCTAACAGCCTCCCTGTGCGAGTCTCGGCGGACCAACGGTACCAGCTTCGGGTCAACGGGACGCTCGTCGGAGAGGGCCCCGCGGTCGGTGACCTCCTGCACTGGCGGTACGAATCGTACGACCTTGCACCTCTGGTTCGCCCGGGCGAGAACGTGGTCGAGGCCACGGTGTGGTGGCTGGGACGCTACGCCCCAGCCGCGCACGAGACCTCCCGCCTCGCCTTTGTCCTGGAGGGCGAGGGCCTCGACACGCCAAGCGACTGGAAGGTCGGCCACGTACCGGGCCGCTCATTCGAGATGATGCACGACGAGCTCGGGCCCTTCTACATCGACGTTGGACCTGGCGAGACTATTGAGGGGGGGCGATTGGAGCCGGAGGAGTGGAAAGATCCGAACACGGTCGGGGCAGCGCTCGAACGCGGCGAATGGTCGGGCAACAGCCCCTGGTGGCTCGTCCAGCGTCCGATCCCCGCCCTAGCCCGGACTCCCAAGGAACCGACACGTGTGCTCTCCGGGCCGACCGGGTTCCGTTCTCCAGCCACCGGCCCGCCGTGGTCACTGACTCCGGGCCAGCCCCTCGTCCTCGACATGGGCCACCTCGTGCACGGTGCCTTGGAGGCCACGATCCGGGGGCCAAAGGGGGCTCGGATTCAAGCCGTGTACTCAGAAGGACCGTGGGCAGAGGGAGGGAAGCTCCATCGTGACGATATCCAGCACGGCCGTGTAGCGGGCTACGAGGACGTCTTCGTCCTCGATGGCGCAGAGCGTCGCCTTTCGCCATTGTGGGTTCGGACCTGGAGGTATCTCGAACTTCGAAGCGACCAACCGGCTGAGCTTCTCCATCTCCGGGCAGAGCAGGTCGGCTACCCGTACACGGTCGAATCCTCCTTTGAGTGCGACGACCCGAAGGTGGGGCGCATCTGGGATGTCGGAACCAGGACGCTCATGCTCTGTGCCGGGGAGACCTACTTTGACTGCCCGTACTACGAGCAGCTCCAGTACGTCGGCGATACGCGAATCCAGACGCTGTGCCACGCGTACCTCTCGCGAGACCGACGCCTTCCACGCCAAGCCGCCGAACAGTACCTTTGGAGCCAAGACGAGACCGGCATGGTAGCGAGTTGTTTCCCCGCCAGGGTCCGTCAAGTGATTCCTGGGTTCACGCTTTGGTGGGTAGTGATGCTCGCCGACCGGCTCATGCACGACCAGGAGGCGCCAGAGCGGGCATGGGTGCAGGGTGCCCGCAGGGCCGTGAACGGCTTCGAACGGCTCGCCCAGGAACCTGAAGGAAGGCAGCAGTGGCCGTTCATGGACTGGGTCTCGCAGTGGGGCGCAGGCATCCCGCCGAACCGCCTTGCGTCCGCCGAGCACTCGCTCCTGTTGGAGCTGGCTAAGGATGCGCTCGCGCTTCTTGAGGGGGGGGCCATGGCCCCGTCGGCACCCGAGGCGCACGGGGTGAGCGAGCAAGCGGCCGCGCTGCGGGCGGCGGTACTGCGGGGTCGAGGGCTGCCTGCCGAGCCGTGGCCCGCCTCATGGCCGCAAGACGCGCCGAGGTGCACGCCTTACTTCCTTTACTACAGCCATTTGGCTCAGGCGGGAGACTATCTCTCGCTCCTCGGCCCCTGGGAGGCGATGCTGGCGCGAGGGCTCTCGACTTTCGCCGAGACCGCAGAGCCCACCCGCAGCGACTGTCACGCATGGTCGGCCCACCCGGTGCTCGGCTTGCTCCAGAGCGTGGCCGGAGTTTCCAGCGCTGCCCCGCAATGGACAAAGGCGCGGATCGCACCCAGACCGGGCCGTCTAATGTCGTTCCGAGCGAGCGTCGCACACCCATTGGGCGACCTCGTCGTCGAGCACGGCCCTTCAGGCCTCGCCCTCGATTCTCCGGTTCCGTTTCGTCTCGTTTGGGCGGGACGGGAGGCCGACCTCGCCGCAGGAAGGCACTCGATCCCGGTCTAGCTGCCTCGGAGATGCTCGAGCACGGAGATCGTCTCCAGGAGGGCGAGAGCGGCCTCGCGGCCCTTGTTCCCCGCCTTGAGCCCGGCGCGGTCGAACGCCTGTTCCTGGGTCGCGGGCACGAGGACTCCCCAAGCTACAGGTACCCCGCTGGCGTTTTGCAAAGACATCAGAGCCCCTGCCACGTCGGCCGAAAGCTGGCCCGCATGCGAAGTCTCCCCCTGGAGGACGCAACCGAGGGCGACGATCCCGTCAATCTCGCCGCGCTCGACGAGCGAGGTAGCGACCAGTGGGATCTCCCACGAGCCTGGCACTCGTACGACCGTCACCTCGGGGTCGCCACATCGCTTGAGCTCGTCCAGGCAACCTTCGAGCAGCTCCTTGGTGACGAGCTCGTTCCAGCGGGCGACCACCACCCCGACGTGCTTGCCCTGGCCCTCTGCTCGGCCTTCGACCGTGTCCATAGCGACAGTATGGACGAGCGTGGCCCGAACCCAGGCCCTGAGCAGGGGGCGCTGGTATGCCGTCACATCGCCCCGGTTGCCCGTTCTTCAGGGCAGAATTCCGATTCAATCCAGGACTTTCGACCCAGAGAGAGAGAGAGAGAGAATGGTCTCGTGGGCAGTCTTAGCTGGAATCTGACCGAGGGCTGGAACAGGAAGTGGCGCCCAAGCCAGTACATGCTTGGCCTCGTGTTCGGTGCGGCCTGCATGGTCATGGGAAACCCCAGTACGCTACGAGGCGACAATGTCGGCCCTACTCAGTTAGAATCGTGTAAGGGGATTCGGATAGAAACGGAACCCGAGGCCGCCATACGCGAAGCTCTTGCTCAAGGGACAGAACAATGAACAAAGCAACACTAGTACCAAGACTTGCAATCATCGCAGCAGTAATACTGACAGTGCTTGGTGTCACGGGCTTCATGCTCGAACGGCCCCACTCTGCAGGGCGAGAGGACAAGCAGGAAAGGACATATGACCCTGCTGTCTCGCGCGCAAAGCTCGCTCGGATTCACCAGGCACTGTGCCTCTATCGCCAAGAATATGGCGTAAAGGCGGTCTCCGATTGGAAGTCGATCTCCGCTGCCGGCATCCCTCCGCATCCGCTCGTGCTAGCTTTGGAGGGTCACCCTTGGTCCTTGCCTGTGGAGACGTTTCAGATCGAGGGCAGCGAGCACCTCTCGCCTGCTGGCAAACCTCCTTTGTTCGGTACCAACTTCCTCGACCGCACCATCGTAGGGCAAAAGCGCACCGAGACGCTCCTGAAGTACTTGCCCCGTGGGGAGGACTTGATCTATCTCTGGGATAGTAGCTACTCGCCAGAAGCGCAGTTACGGCAAGACTCATGGAACGTACTTGTCTTGCGATTGAACGGGACTATTGAAGTTGTGCGCGCCGAACGGACCGCCCTGGATGGGCTGCTCGGTAAATGATTCGACCTCAGAGTCTCCGTCTTGCCGCCCCCACTATTGTCGCCGTGGCCGTCTTAGGAGCTTGCGTCCGGCTCGCCCTTGCTGGGGCACAAACCCCTACGGGCAACCCAGAGACAGCGTCCAACTGCGGCGACGGTCCTTGTTTCGCGGTAGAGGCGGTACCTGGTTGGCGCACGTGATGTCGCACTGTATCCACGAACCCCAATGCTTGCTGCGAAGGAGAGTGCATGAAGTACTCTTGTGTCCGGTTCGACCCAAGCGTCAACTGCCCACTTCCAGAGTTTATCCATTGGCGTCCCACAGGGGAAGTGCCCGTAGTCGGCTATTGCACAACGAGCTACATCTTGGAAGGTTGCGAGGACAATCGAGAGGGAGGGCCTGTAGTGCACTATTGCTACCCAACCGATACTGGGGGCGCTCTTGGGGCTGCGCGCCTGGAGCGAACCTCGCGATAACCCACTTTTCGTAACCAGATGGATTGCCCACTCGTCTTCAGGAGCGAGGATCCTCTATGCTCGCGACACTAGCGCTTTCTTCCGTCATCACGTCAGCACCCCGAGACGCCGAGGTCACCGTCTACAACCAGGGGTTCGCCCTGGTCAAGGAGCGACGCCAGTTCGAGCTCCGCGCCGGACGCCAACAGGTCGCCGTCGAGGATGTGGCCGAGATGATCGAGACGAACTCGGTCGCGGTGAGCCAGGTCGGCGCAAAGACCTTCGCCCTTTTGGAACAGAACTACCAGTACGACCTGGTCAGCCCGGTCGCGATCCTGAACAAAGCGGTTGGCGGCACGATCGCCCTCAACCGGGTGCTGCCGGACGGCAAGAAGGAGCGCATCGTCGGGACGCTCGTCAGCTCCCCCACTGCCATGGTTTCGGACGCCAACGGGAACGTGTCGCCAACCTGGCAGGGCATGGTGCTGCGTACCGAGGACGGGCGGATCCTGCTCAACCCGACCGGCGAGGTCGAGGTCACGAGCCTGCCCGAAGGGTTGATCAGTAAGCCCACGTTGATGTGGGAGATCGAGTCACAGAGCGCCGGTCGGGCAGACGTCGAGCTCAGTTACATCACCCAGGGAACCTCCTGGAAGAGCGACTACGTGCTCTACCTCGACCAGGACGGCAAGCGGGGCGACTTCCGGGGTTGGTGCACGATCACGAACAACAGCGGGGCAACCTGGAAGGATGCGAAGCTGAAGCTTCTGGCCGGGGACGTGATGCGAGCACAACGCTTTCCTCGGGCGCTGATGGAGCAGGGTCGAGGAGGAGCGTTTGGAGCGCAACCCGACGCCGGCTTCGCCGAGGAGTCGTTTGCCGAGTACCACCTGTACACGCTCCAGCGCCCGGCCACCGTGCGCAACCGCGAGATCAAGCAAATCACGATGATGGAGGCGGCGGCGGTGCCCGTTGCCAAGAAGCTGGTGATCGACTCGATGCGGAACTACGGAGCCCAGAGGCCCGGCGAGGGCGAGGTCGGCACGGGCCAGATGAGTCCGCTCTTCCTCATCGAGCTGAAGAACGACAAGGCCAGCCAGCTCGGCATGCCGCTCCCGGCCGGGACGTTCAAGGTCTACCAAAAGGACTCGAGCGGGGCAGTGCAGCTGCTCGGTGAGGACTCGATCGACCACACGCCGAGGGACGAGAAGATCAGCCTTGCCGTAGGGCGGTCGTTCGACATTGTCGCCGACCGGAAGCGCACGAAGTTCGAATGGCTGACTCGCTCCCGCAGCCGCGATGGTATGCGCCAGACGTTTGTCATCGAGGTGCGCAACCGCAAAGAGACCCCTGAAACGGTGCACGTCTACGAGCGGCACTGGGGCGAGTGGAAGGTGACCATCGAGTCGCACCCGCACAAGCGGCTGGACAACGAGACCGCAGAGTGGCTGCTCACCCTTGCCGCAAACCAGACGGTGCAGCTGGAGTACACGGTCGAGACGTACTGGCCTTAGACCGTTATTGGCGTAGCGGCGGTAGGGGTCTACTGGTGAGCTGGGCTCGCGAAGGGCGCTACTTTTTCGGCCCTGCGACACCCTCCCACCGAAGCGATAGGATCTCGCGAGGAGTGTTCTTCCGGCACGCTGTATCGATCGTGCAATAGATGGCATTGCCCTCGTGTCCGGCCCACAGGTCGGCCCTAGTGCCGGTGGCCCCAGTACGCTTACCTTCTGCCTCAAACAGGAGGACCGTCTGCTCCGGGCTGAGGACTGTCTCCGAGTCTGTCCCACTTACCAACCAGTTCATCGCGACGGACGTCCAGTTTCCACGAGGGGTCTGCACCGAAAACGCACTCTTGTTACGCAGATAGGGCACGGCGGCGTCGGACCAGTTCCGCGCGGAAGGCAGACTGCCGTCGTGGATTTCGGCATAGATACTCATTGCGGTCGCGCACTCTTTACATTTCGAAAGCATCTGGGTGCGTCTGCTCGCACCACCACAGAGCGACGGACTGACCGACCACATTGCAAAGGCAACGAGAGCGCCAGCACAGATCAGGATTGGTACGAGTTTCATCGGCCCTCTTCAACGCCGCAAGGCACGGCTTGCGTTCCTGGAGGTAGCAAGACGATGACTCACATCGGCGTTACGCGACGCCGGCGAGAAGTTCCTGCGTCTCGGCCACCGCCTCCCGCATCGCGGAGACGGCCTTGCCGATCTGGGCCTCGGTGATGACAAGGGGGGGCTCTAGGCGGATCACGCGAGGGTTGTTCAGCGTGTAGGCCACGATCACGCCACGCTTCAGCAGCTGGGCGACGACGAGCTCGCCCACCTCGTCCATCGCGAGCTCCACCCCGACCATCAGCCCCCGTCCCCGCACGTCGGCGACCAAGTCGAGCGGTAGCACCTCGACCCGCAAGGCGTCCATAAGAAGGGCCCCGAACTTCGCAGACCGCTCGACCAGGCCCTCGTCCCGGATGACGTCGAGCGCGGCGAGCGCGGCGGCGCAGGCGAGCGCGTTCCCGCCGAAGGTCGAGGTGTGGAGGAAGGGGTTCTCGCCGAAGACCGCCTCCCAGACCTTAGGCGTGCCGAGGGTCGCGCCGACGGGCATCACGCCCCCCCCTAATGCCTTGGCGCTCGTCATCACGTCCGGGGAGACGCCGTCATGGTCGCAACCCCACATCCGTCCAGTTCTCCCCAGACCGGTCTGCACCTCGTCCAGGATCAGCAGCGCTCCCGCCGCGTCGCACGCCTCGCGCAGGCCGCGGAGGTAGCCCTCAGGTGGGACGATGATCCCCCCCTCTCCTTGGATCGCTTCAACGATAAAGGCCGCTGTCTCGGGCCCGATCTCTGCTTTTGCGGCGGCCAGGTCGCCATAGGGCACGTGGGCGAAGCCCGGCACGAGCGGGCGGAACGGCTTCTGGTACTTCTCGCGCCCGGTCGCGCTGAGGGCCCCGAGCGTCTTGCCGTGGTAGCCACCCTCGGTGGACACAATACCAGCGCGCCCCGTGGCAGCGCGGGCAAACTTCAGCGCCGCCTCGACTGCCTCAGCGCCCGAGTTCGAGAAGAAGACGTACTCGAGTCCGGCAGGCGCTGCCTCGGCGAGCCGCTCCGCCGCCTCAGCCATCACCGGGTTGAAGAAGGTCTTGCACGAAAGCGGCATCTCATCGAGCTGCCTTCGAACCGCCTCCAGCACGCGAGGGTGCCGGTGGCCGAGCGAGAAGACCCCGAAGCCTCCCAGGAAGTCGAGGTGCTCGCGCCCTTCCTCGTCCCAGACTGAACAGCCCTCGGCCCGGACCTCCACGCCGAACCCCGCGAACGAGAGCAACCGGGCCATTCCCGGCCCGATGTGGCGGGCGTATTGGTCGAGGACGTGCTCGCGCGAGGGCATGCCCTGATGATATCCCGTGCTGCTCAGTTGTGCAGCCAAGCCGTCCAGAAGTTGAGGAGCTCTTGGCGGTTGACCCACTCGCCGCGCTCGTTCAGGTGCCGGTTCTTGCCCTGGATGTCAGCCCAGAAGGAAAGCTTCTCCATCAGCATGTCCTTCATGGCGTCGTCCCCTTCGTCCCAGAAGCGGACGATGGCGCTTTGCCGCACCCCCGCCCATGGCCCGTCGATCGAATAGCGGATCAGGGCATAACGAAGGCGACGGTCGTGCACCACTTCGGCAGCTTCGACTGCCCTACTCATGCTCCCCATGATGCCTTTCGTCTCGATCGGTTCGGCGTTCGCTTTTCGCAGCCACCTGCCCCAACCTTGTCGAGCGCTTTCAGGCAGCGAGCTCCAATACTCCTCTTCACGCGCCGCCTCGACCAGGGAGTCGACCGCGAGCCCGTAATACGAGGTCAACCCAGCCTTGACGAAGAGTCCGTAAGCCAGCCACCGATCCTTCGAGTCGAGCGAGTCCACGACCCCGAGCAGATCGCGCCCAATCCGGGTCATGGCCAGTCGGGGCTTTCCTGGTTCAATGTAGCACGATTGAAGCATGGCAAGCGTCCGGAGTCGCTTTTCGCTGCACAATTGGGAGAGGCCCCGTATCGCCGCGCTGAACACAGCCGTGCCAGCATCTAACTCAGGCTCAAATTCCGCAGGCCCAGGGAGATCAAAGCTCGCGAACAGAAGAGCATCGGTCGTTGCCTCCCTCTCCATGTAGAGCCTCCCATCGTCCCAGGTGCTGGGTGCAACAGATGGTCCAAGTCGATACCAGCCAGCCTCGGCTGCGCAGACGAAGCCGACACAGTAGGCACCCTCTTCCCTTGCACGCAAATTATCTGAAGTGCTGTCCCTGCCAGGAACGAACAACCGGACTCTGCCAGCAATCACGCCCTTGCGTGACGATACGACGTCGTATGTCTCAACAAAGCAGATGAACCTCTCCTGTCCGTCGGTAGAGTTTGGGACTGGTCTGGCGATTCGAGTGCCGATTCGTTCGTCTGACACTTTTCGCAGCACTGCGATATCCGAGAACGAGTCTCCGCCTGCCGTGCCGAGGTACCAAACACCGTGGTTCTTGGCAACTTCTTCAAGGGGCTCTTGACATACCGCTAGCGACGGCAACATTACGGCCAGTAGGCAGCACAACATGCCTGATCGATGTGGAGTTGTGACAAGTGCCTTCAAGTTAGCTGTAACTGCAAAGTTGATTGAGAATAGCATTGCTTACTCCTTGATATGGTCTACTCGGTCTGTCCAGAGCTTGATCCGGTACGTGCCTACGAAGCAGCCGTTGCTCGTACCGCCAGTGATCCTTGTGCCCGCGTAGTAATGGTGGGAAAAATCATAGAAAGGTGCGTTGGGGTGGTCGGCGTACCGGTACGGCTCCGTCCGGCGGAGCCACAAGTTGTCCCAGCCGTTGTCGTTAGGCCCCGTGCTGCCGAGGCCGAAGCGGCCGCAGGGGTGACCGCTGGCCGGTTCGTCATCCCCCTTCACGGTCAGCCACCACATCAGCTCCGAGTTGATTTTGAAGTTCTTTGGCGGCATCGGGGGCTGGAAGCGCTCCTGCACCCAGACGTCGGGCATTCGCTGGCCCAGATTGTCCCAGCGGGCGGGTTTGTTTGGGAGGGTCGGCCTGTACCGGCGACCACTGGTACGTCACGGTCACGCCAGGAGGAAGGTTGGTCACGTTGCACTGCAAGTCGAACTCGGCATACTGGGTGCCAGTGCTCGTCAAGTACGGACTCTGCTTGATCGCAGAGTATGTCAGCCCTTCGCACTCGTCCGCAGCGACGATCTCAACGTCGAACCCGAAGGCCGCGACCGGCCAGCCTAGCACTAGCCACGCCACGCCAGAGAGTTCATAGCACTTCATTATACGCTCTACTCGCCGGAACCGTTACTCTTCCAATCTGCTGGCCCGATCGACAGGATCGGCCCAGACTATCCCAAGCTCCCCTCCAAAGTTCGCCGATCGTGCCGATATCCCGGGTGTGCCGGTTCTTCGCCGGCCATGGAGACGGAACTGTGGACATTCTCGACCGCCTATGGGGCTCGAACACAAGGAACTTGGAAAGGGCGCTCGACCAGGCGTCCCAAAGGCACGGGATGCTCTCCGCAAACCTCGCGAACGTCAACACACCGGGCTATCGCCGACAGGACCTTGAGTTCGGCATCGAGCTCGAAGAAGCGCAAAAGCGATCGTCTGCCTCGAAGCGCTTGCCTGGTCAGGGCTTCTCTCGGGCCACACAGGGTCAGGGAGGAGGTGCCGGCGTGGACCTCGAGCGGGAGGTCTTCTCGCTCGCTGAGACCGAGCTCCGTTACCAGGTGCTCACCGACATCGCGGGCCGCTACTTCACTGGTCTCCGCAACGTGATCCGGGAGGGTAGATGAGCTCGATCTTCTCGGCGATGCGCTCGGCCGCCAGCGGAATGTTTGCCGAGCGGATCCGCATGGACGTGACCTCTGCGAACATCGCCAACGCCCAGTCCGTCAAGATAGGCGACCAGGATCCCTATCGGCGGCGGGTCGTAGTCCTCGAAGGGGACGAAGAGGGCGTGCGAGTCCAGGCGGTCCAAGAAGACCAAAGCGAGCTTCGGGCCGTCTCCGAGCCTGGCAACCCGTTGGCAGACGCACAAGGATTTGTCTACTACAGCAACGTTGACCCGCTGATGGAGATGGTCAACATGATCTCGGCAACGCGGGCCTATGAGGCCAACGTCGCCGCATTCAACAGCGCAAAAGGGATGGCCCGCGCCGCCCTCAACATTGGAAAGGTGTAGAAAGTTGCGCATTGGTCCGTCCCTCTCACTCCCACAGGCCCCGACGCGGCCTCCGGAACTCGGCACGAAGGAGCCCAAGGGCGACTTCGGCCAAATGCTGATGGACGCTCTCAAGGAAGTGAACAAGGCCCAGCAGGACGCAAAGGGCCTTCAAAACGACCTGATGGCGAATCGCCCGGTGGAGTTTCACGATCTCATGATCGCGATGGAGCGCGCCAGTACTGCAATGGCCCTTACTCTCCAAGTAAGGAACAAGGTGCTGGAAGCGTACCAAGAGGTCAGCCGTATGCAGGTCTAGCCTGTTCGGGAACCCCGCCTGGCCCGAATAGGCCAGCTTCATGCAAGCAATCATCGAACGAATTCAAGAATGGTGGCAGGCAGCCGACCGTACCCAGCGGCTGCTGACCGTTGTCGGAGGTGTGCTCCTCGTGGGCTTCCTCGCCTTGACCGCGCACTTCTCCGGCCAGGCGAAGTACCAACCTCTCTTCGCCGGTCTCAGCCCCGAAGACCAGGCCACAGTCGTGGACGGTCTCAACGCGGCTGGCATCGCGAGCCAAGTCGAGGCGAGCGGCAGTGTCTCTGTCCCCGCCGACAAGGTTGCGACCGCACGAATGCGGCTAGCGCAGGACGATAAGCTCCCGACCGGCGGCAAAGGCTCCGACATCCTCGGCTCACTCAGTTCGTTCTCAACCCCGGCCCAAGAGCGCGAGGCGATCCGTCTTTCGCAGGAGGCCACGCTGGCCCGATCGATCTCAACGCTGGACAGCGTGAAGTCTGCCATCGTCCACATTTCTCCGGGCAAGGATTCGCCGTTCGCGGACGAGACCGTGGCCCCGAGCGCCGTCGTAAACGTCCATTTGGCCTCGGCCAATATGCCCGCCATAGAGGAGAGCAAGGCGATCGCCCGGCTCGTCCAATACGCGGTGCCCGGCCTCCAGGCCAAGAACGTCAGCGTGATCGACACTATCGGCCGGATGCTCTACGACGGGGCAGAGGAATCTTCCCCCACCACCTTGGGCAACCGGAAGCTTCAGGCTGAGATCGCCGAGGCCAAGCGCCGCGAGTCCGAGCTACAGCGCCGTCTCGACGTAGCCTTCGGACCGGGCAACACGATCGCCTCCATCCAGGTCAGCCTGGACATGGACACGGTCAGCGAACAAAAGTACGACTTTGCACTGGGTGACAAGAAGGTGACCGAGCAGGCCACCGAGACGATGGCCGACCCGAAGTCCACTGGGGCTGGGATCGCAGGATCGGACGGGAGTCCGACGGCGGCAGGAGCCGCCAAGGGTCCGACCTACACCAGTAGCGTGACCTCGAACCAGTACCCCTCCACCGAGACACGCACCGAGAGATCCAAGGCAGTGGGCGAACTGACCGCAATGACGGTCAGCGTCATCGCAAACGCAACCAAGGTCGAGGACACCGCGCCTCTCCAGGCGATCCTCGACGACTACCTCGGAGCCCGCAACGGTCAAGCAGGGTTCTCTGCCTCGGTCCAGAGCGTACCGTTCGACGTTGCCGCGGTTCAGGAACAGAAAAAGGCAACGGCCGCAGCATCGAGCTCTAACATGATGAGCCAAGTTATGGGGCTTCTCCCTATCGTCGCCTTGGTGATCGTTGGCCTGTTGCTCTCGAAGTCCATTGTGAAGGCGGCGTCAACGGCGCGCCCAGTAGGCGCACTGTCAGGGGCCCGCTCGGGAGGTGCACTTCAGCTTTCGTCCGACCCAGCGCTTGCGAGCCGAGCCGACATGGCGATGCGCCTTGCCAGCGACCCCGACATCCAGGCAGCGCTCAAGGAAGCTGGGCTTGACTCTGTGGAAGAACTCGGCGAATTCGATGACTCAGTGAACGTCGAGGAGATCCGACGGAGGATTGACGTCCCGCTCGAGCAGATCAAGAAGCTGGCACGGCACAGGCCCGAGACAGTCGCGATGCTTCTCAAGACTTGGCTCCTGGAGGAGCGGGCGTGAGGCGGATCAACAGCGAGTTCACCTATCGGAAGAAGGCCGCGATCATCCTCGCTGTGCTCGGATCGGAAGTAGCCGCCGGCATCCTTCGCCACCTGAGCGACGAGCAGGTGGAGAGCCTCCTCCTCGAGATCGCTCGACTGGACAAAGTGACACCCGAGATTCGCGAGAAGATCGTGGACGAGTTCCACCGTCTTGCGCAAGCACAAGATTTTATCGCTGAAGGTGGCGTCGAAAGCGCCCGTAAGACGTTAGCGGCCGCGTTTGGTGACGATAAGGCCGGCGAGATGATGGACAAGATCGTCGGCGCGATGCAGATCGTTCCATTCGACTTCCTCCGTCGGACCGATCCCCTGCAGGTTCTCAGCTTCATCCAAGACGAGCACCCGCAGACCATCGCGCTCATCCTTGCATTCCTACCCATGAGCCAGGCCGCCACGATCTTGGCGAAAATTCCCACGGAGCTTCGCGGCGACGTCGCCGAGCGCATCGCGATGATGGAGCAGACGCCACCCGAGGTCGTGCGAAAGATCGAAGCCGTCCTCGAAAAGAAGATGTCCTCGGTCATCAACCAGGAAATGAGCAAGGCGGGGGGGCCCAAGGCTCTGGTTGACCTACTATCCCGTGTCGACCGCAGTACGGAGCGGTTGATTCTCGACAACTTAAGCGAGAACAACCCCGAAATGGCTGAGACGGTCAAGAACATGATGTTCGTATTCGAGGACATTACGACACTCGATGACCGTGCCATCCAGGCAATCCTTAAGGACGTAGACGTCAAGGACCTCGGAACCGCGCTCAAGGGCGTAAGCGACGAGGTCAGTGAGAAGATCTTCTCCAACATGAGCGAGCGAGCCGTGAACATGCTCAAGGAGGACATGGAGTTCATGGGTCCGGTCAAGGTCCGGGTCGTGGAAGAGGCGCAGCAGAAGATCGTTGCCTCGATCCGCCGCCTTGAGGAGTCCGGCGAGATCAGCGTCGGCCGCGAAGAGGAGGACGTCCTTGTCTAGACCCGGTGGCGAAGGAGGATTCCGCAGTTTCGCAAGCGTCCTTCGGCCCGTGGCCGACCTCTTGGCCGACAACCAGTCAGGGGGGGGCGCTCAGATCGCCTACGAGGAGTCACGCAAGCTCGGGTACACGGACGGGTTTGAGCAAGGCCGCGCCGAGGGCCGGGCAACAGGGCTTCGAGACGCGGAATCGGAGTCAGAGGCTCTTCGTGCTGGGCTTCGGCAAGAGTCCGCAGAGGCGGTCGCGACGATATCAGAGGAACTTGGCCGCTGGCGAAACGAGGCTGAGGCCCGTCTTGGCCGGCTTGCGGTCGCCATCGCACGAAAGATCCTCGCGCACGAGGTCGAGACCTCGCCCGACACGGTGAGCGACATCGTTCGGGAGTCCCTGGGCGCAGCGGTCGGGACGGAAGTGCTCAAGATTCGGGTCGCACCTGCACACTACGATGCGCTCGCCAGTTCCGAGGCGGCACCGGTCGGAATCGTCCTCGTCGCCGATCCGTCCATTACGTCCGGTTGCGTGGTCGAGACCACGTGGGGCGAGCTCGATGCTCAAGGCTGCACGTTCCTCGATCGGCTCGAAAGGGAGGCTGCGTAGCGTGGCGTCGTTGGAGCAGATGGTCGGGACGCTGGTGCGGACCCCCCGTGTGGTTGCCCGCGGCCGGGTCGCGCGAGTGGTGGGTCTAACCATCGAGAGCTCCGGGCCTAGGGCCAGCGTCGGTGACCTCTGCTACGTGCACCGCGAAGGCGAAGGTGGAGCACTGCCGGCCGAGGTGGTCGGACTCCGCGAAGGCAAGATCGTACTCATGCCCCTCGAGAGCAAGGAGGGAGTGCGGCCTGGCGACATCGTCACGACCACCGGCGAGGGCCTTAGCGTCCCTGCCGGCGAGGAACTTCTCGGGCGCGTCCTCGACGCCCTAGGGCGACCGATCGACGGTAAGCCGCTCCCCTACATCGCGGAAAAGGCCCCGCTTGACGCGAACCCGCCCAACCCGCTGCAGCGGCGGATGATCGCCGAGCCGTTCGGAACCGGGGTCGCCGCGATCGACGCGGTCACTACGATGGGGATTGGGCAACGGATGGGTGTCTTCGCCGGCTCGGGCGTGGGCAAGAGCACCCTGCTCGGCATGATCGCACGCTACGGACAGGCCGACGTCAACGTGGTCGGCCTGATTGGCGAGCGAGGCCGCGAGGTGCGCGAGTTCCTGGAGAACGACTTAGGCGAAGACGGCCTGGCGAAGAGCGTGGTCGTATGCGCTACCGGCGACGAGCCAGCCGTACTCCGGGCCAAGGCGGCCCAAACCGCGACCGCCCTGGCCGAGCACTTCCGCAACCAGGGTCGCAGCGTGCTCCTGATGATGGACTCGCTGACTCGCTACGCGATGGCGCTTCGAGAGATCGGCCTGGCCGCTGGAGAGCCGCCGACCACACGCGGATATCCGCCCAGCGTCTTCGCCGCGATCCCCCGTCTGCTCGAAAGGGCAGGACAGGGCCCGACCGGCGCGATCACCGGCATTTACACCGTTTTGGTGGAAGGCGACGACACGAACGAGCCCGTTGCCGATACGGTTCGCGCTGTCCTCGACGGCCATATCGTCCTGAGCCGTAAGCTCACGGGAAGGGGACACTACCCTCCCATCGAAGTCACCCAGAGCCTAAGCCGTGTCATGCCCTTCGTCACAACGGAGGAGCACGTACGCCGAGCCAACCAGGTCCGAAGCTGGGTGGACGCCTATGCCGAGGTCGAGGACCTCGTCTCGATCGGTGCGTACAAACCAGGCTCCAAGCCCGTGTCCGACGCCGCGATCGAGCGATGGCCGACCATCCTCGGCCTCCTCCAACAGGATCGCGCGGACTCGCGCATCCCCGAAGAGAGCCTCAGACAACTCATGGAGGTCACCGATTGAAACCGTTTCGATTCTCACTCGCCCGAATCCTCGAACACCGCCGCAACGAAGAGGAAGACGCCGTACAACTCATGGCCCACGCCACCGCCCGGCTCGAGGAAGCCACCGGCGCCCTCCGCTCTTCCGAGCAAGAGTTCCAGATGGCCCAGGGCAACTCGCCCCGTACGCTCGTAGAGCGGCTCGATCTGGAGCAGTGGCTCGACCGGCTCGAAGACGCGCGATCCGCCTGTAGGATCGTCCGCGGGATTGCCGAAGGCGAGCTCGAGGCAGCGCGCAACGCCTGGCTCGAGGCCCGGATGCGCCGCCGCGCGATCGAGGTCTTAGAAGAACGCGAGCGCGAGGCCTGGAGCGAAGCCGCCCGTCGCCATGAGCAAAGGGAGACCGACGATTGGGTCGGGGCGAGGTGGGTGCCTTGAAGATAGCCCCCAAAGGGTACGAGGCGACGCTCAGCCGGTTCAAGGAGATCCAGCAGAAACTCGCCGCCCTTCAGCCAAAGCCGACACCGCCCCCCCCTTCGTCGTACCGTGCCCGGCGCTCCGGGCTGTCGCCTTCGCTTACCGGCTCCTTGGGGCCCTCCGCACCCCTCGATCCGTTTGGCAGCGGAATGGGACTGAGCGGCAACGCAACCGAACTGAAGACCCTCGCCCAGGACTCCGCAATCCGAGCCGGGGTGGACCCTGCCCTGTTCGACGCGCTCGTTACGTGCGAAAGCGGCTATAACCCGCGCGCGGTGTCGCCAGTAGGGGCCCAAGGCCTATGCCAATTGATGCCCGCGACTGCTCGAGGCCTCGGCGTGACCGACGCCTTCGACCCGGCCCAGAACCTGGACGGAGGCGCCCGATATCTCGCGCATATGCTCAAGGAATTTGGTGGCGACGAGCGGCTCGCGCTCGCCGCGTATAACGCAGGCCCTGGCGCAGTTCGGCGTCATGGCGGGGTTCCGCCGTTTACTGAGACCCAGGCCTATGTCACCCGCGTCCTCGCTCACGCAGCTCAAAGGAGACAACCATGAAGATGTCCGCCATCGCACCCGTAATGCTTCTCATCCTAGGAGGCGGGATTTTTGGGGCCGGCAAGGCCGGGATGGTGAATATCCCCGGCGTCACGCCGCCGAAGAAGGCGGCGGCTGGCTCCCAGGACGCCGAGAAGGCCAAGGAAGACAAGCCGAAGCCTACCGCGCCCGCAAAGGAGAAAAAGCCTGCTGCAGCCGCCCCCGCGGCGGCCCTACCCAAGAACGAAGGCCCGCAGGTGCCGGAGGAGAAGAAGGTCGCGCAGATATGGAACGAGATCCCGAACGAGACTCTGGCCAAGGTTGCCGGCGTGTACAAGGATCCCGAGCTCGCCCGCGTCCTCGTCTACATGGACACGGAGAAGGCGGCCGAGGTCTTGGCGGCACTCGAACCCGAGCGGGCGGCCGCGGTCAGCCGGCTCGTGGGCCGCGAGTCGGTGCGTTAGCAGACGCAGGGGTACCATAGGCGTCCCTCGTCCGGGCGTAGCTCAGTGGATAGAGCACCAGTCTTCGGAACTGGGTGTCGGGGGTTCGAATCCCTCCGCCCGGGCCAGCTCTGTTGCAATGTTGCCCTCCCTACAGGCTGTCCTTGTGGCAAGTCCGGATCCGCCAGTCACAGTTCGTAGCTGAAGGCACCGGATATCAGGTTGCACAGGGCAGCAACCGCGCCACGCTGGACTCTTCCACTAGTGCAAGAGGCGCCTCCCTGGCCGATAAACGTAGTCCGACCCTAGGTCCCGAAGTTCACTCAGGCTCGAAACCGTAGCCTGGCCAAGGCGTATAGACTATCGACCGGAGACGACCATGAAGACCGTTCGCTCTTTCCTTGCAATCAGTTTTGCCGCGACCGCGGCCCTCGCCATCGCCCAGGACGCCCATGTCGTCCGGATCAAGATCAACCCGGGCACCAAGCTCTCGACGTCCAGCAGCGGCACGACCAAGATGGTCTTCGCCGGCGTCATGGACGATACGATGGACTCGACCACGTCCATCGCCCAGACATTCAGCTTTGAGCCCGCCGACGGTGGCAAGACCAAGTTCACCGTCGCAACCACCGACTTCAAGATGGAAGGCGGAATGATGGATCAGATGGGCGGCGATACTAACTCCGTAAAGAAGGCGACGCTCACCGGCATGTTTGACGACCGAGGCGCGACGACCGACGTCGCCTTGAACGGAGTTCAAGAAGGCGACATGATGGCCACCATGGTGATGATGCAGCCCAAGGAAATGTTCAAGCAGGTTGGATTCTTCGGCGTGGTCTTCCCTGAGGAGGCTGTCTCCGTCGGCTCGAAGTGGAACGGCACCCTGAACTTCGCCGAGATCCTCTCCTCCCAGAGCATGGGCTTCCTTCAGAACGCCAAGGGCGAGATCCCGATCGAGAACGAAGTCGTCGCATTCGAGTCAGTTGACGGCATGGGCTGCGTAAAGATCAAGTCCTTCATGGACGGCAAGGTGACCTTCGACGTCGCCGCGCCGGGCATGGAGTCCTCGGGCAACATGACCCTCACAGGAGTGACCCACGCCTGGTACAGCCTCGCCGACGGCCTTCTCGTGAAGAGTGAGTCGAGCTCGGCCAGCGTGATCGATATGGGCGTGATGACCATCAATCAGTCTTCCGAGATGAAGACCTCCGCCAAGCGGTCGTAAGTCTCAGCAAGCCTGACAAGGCGGTACCGGAGTGCGGTGCCGCCTTTCTCTTTACCTGCCAGGCCTCATACTAGGGCGGTGCGCGGTTGTCCAGTCCCCTTGGGCCAGGTAGAGGCCTGGCTCGCTGCACGGGGTCACCGCTCGCCCCTGGAGCCGCTACCGGGAGAGGCGTGTGTCAATTGGGTCGCGGCGGCGGACGACGTGGTCGTACGCGTCTGTAAGCTTCCCGGCGACCCCGACGCCCGTACAGAGAGCGTCGCCGTGCCAGTGGTTCTGGCCGCAGGTGTCCGCACCCCCCGGCTACTGGACATGGACGAGTCCCACAGCGTGATCGAGGCGACCGTCACGCTCTATGAGCGCTGGCCAGGCGTCGCCATGGGCACGGTCTCACCCAACGAAGTGTCGCTGCCGGAGACATATCGAGAGTTGGGGCGCGAGTTGGGTCTCCTTCATGAGCACGTGGTCGAGTGCCCTGATCCCCGTGGGTGGCTGGACGAGGCCGAGGAGAGCGACGCACCGGGCCAGCTCGCCGCCGCCATCGCCGAGCACCGGATTGATGAACCGAACGGGCTGTGGCTGGCACGGTGGATCGAGAGGCTTCGCCCAGCCCTGGCGGGCGAAGCCCGGCCCAAGTTCCTCCACAACGACGCTCACAGCTTCAATACGATGGTGATGCCGGACGGAACCTACAGCGGCATCCTCGATTGGGGAGACGCAGGCTGGGGCGATCCTGCGTTCGAGTTCCACACGCTGCCGCTGTGGGCGGTGCCGTGGGCGCTTGCCGGCTACCGGGAGGCGGGAGCCGTCACCGATCCTAGTTTTTGCGGACGGGTGCTCTGGCACATCCTCAACCAAGCGCTGGATTGGGAGCGTCGCCACGAAGAGCCGGGCCCAGAGCCATGGTCTCCAACGAGCACCAGCCTTCACTTGAACCTCGCGAGGTTGCTCGCTTCGCGCCCAGACCAGGAGTGGCAAGCGTGGCTGCCGCAAGACTAGTCGGCCTCCTGGCCCGTCCTTAGCTCCGATGGACGCGCAATTGGGGCGTGAGGAACGGCGCGGCCTGTGGCGGGTCATCGCCGCTTCGTCGGCCGGCACGTTGATCGAGTGGTACGACTTCTACATCTTCGGCAGTCTAGCTACGATAATCGCGTCCCAGTTCTTCCCGAAGACCAACCCGACCGCCGCCCTGCTCTCCACACTGGCGATCTTTGCCACCGGATTCGTTGTGCGTCCGTTTGGAGCACTCGTCTTCGGCAGGATCGGCGACGTCGTCGGGCGAAAGACAGCGTTCTTGGTCACCTTGCTGATCATGGGGGTCTCGACGTTTGCGATCGGCCTCGTGCCGTCGTTCGACCAAATCGGGGTAGCCGCTCCGCTGATCGTCCTCGGCCTACGGCTGGCGCAAGGCCTCGCACTGGGAGGCGAATACGGCGGTGCCGCGACCTATGTGGCCGAGCACGCCCCGGATGCCCGGCGAGGGTACTACACGAGCTTCATCCAGACGACGGCAACCCTCGGGCTGCTCGTCTCAATCGGGGTGATACTCGCGTTCCAGGTGGGGCTCGGGCAAGTGGCGTTCGAGGCATGGGGGTGGCGACTGCCGTTCCTTCTCTCCTCTGTGCTGGTAGTTTTCTCCTACTTGATCCGTAGCAAGTTGCAAGAATCGCCGCTGTTCAAGGAAGCGGCGGAACGGGGCGAGACGTCCTCCAACCCCCTGCGCGACAGTTTTTTGGAGCCGGTCAATCGGAGGTTCGTGCTGCTCGCGTTGCTGGGAGCGACGATGGGCCAAGGCGTCGTATGGTACACGGGCCAGTTCTACGCGCTCTATTTCCTCCAAACCGAGCTGAAAGTGGACAAGATCATTGCGAACACGGTGATCGCCGTCGCACTGATCCTGGCCACCCCGCTCTTTGTCTTCTTCGGTGCGCTCAGCGACAAGATCGGCCGAAAGTGGATCATCGTTTCTGGCTTGGCGCTGGCCGCGGTCGCCTATGTCCCCATCTATTTGGCGATGACGGCAAACTCTGGCGCAAACCTCTCCGTCCCTGCGCTCATTGGGCTCGTCTTCGTCCAGGTCGTTTTCGTCACGATGGTCTACGGCCCGATCGCCGCGCTGCTCGTGGAGCTGTTCCCGACCAAGGTTCGATACACATCCATGTCATTGCCCTACCATATCGGCAACGGCGTCTTCGGTGGCCTCGTGCCACTCATCGGTACGGCAGCGGTAGCGAACACCGGGATCCAGACCGCAGGGCTTGCCTATCCCATCGTGGTCGCAAGCGTCAGTTGCCTGATCGGCGCATTCTGGCTCCCTGACAAGAGAGGCGTACGGCTGGCCGACTAGGAGAGGGCGGCCTTGGCAGCCTCGACCGCCTCGTCGAGTTTGGAGGCGTCGCGGCCCCCGGCCGTCGCAAAGTCCGGACGGCCGCCGCCCCCGCCACCGGTCGCCTGCGCCGCAGCCTTGACGACGTTGCCCGCATGGGCGCCGGCCGCCTGGGCGTCCTTTCCGACCTTGCAGACGATCGCGACCTTGCCATCGATCACTCCAAAGACGAGGGCGACCGCGTTCGCCTTGCCGTCCACGAGCCGATCCGCCATCGCCTTGGCGTCGTCCTGCCCGATCCCATCGGCGCGTTGCACTAAGAGCTCGAGAGGGCCAACCTGCTCACAAGCGACCGAGGCGCCTGCGCCCTGCTGGGCCAGACGCTCCCGCTTGCGTCGCTCTTCGCGGAGCTGCTCAAGCGTACGGTCGATGGCGGCCCCGATCTCGGACGGATTGGACTTCAGCTTCTGGGCGATGTCGCGCACGGCCCGCTCCTGACCCAGAACCCAGTCGTAGGCTCGGAGCCCGGCCACGGCCTCGATCCGGCGTACCCCGCTCGCCGCGCTTCCTTCGTGCAACACCTTGAAGAGCCCGATCTCGCCCGTGTTGCGCACGTGGACGCCACCACACAGCTCCCGGCTAAAGCTCGCCTCGGTCGGAGGCATTCCCCCGATCTGGACGACGCGGACATGGTCGGCGTACTTTTCACCAAAGAGGGCCATCGCGCCCATCGCTCGGGCGTCGGCAATCGGCACTTCGGCGTATGTGACGACCGGCTGGGCGAGCAGGACCTCGCGGTTCACCATGCTTTCGACCTCAGCAAGCTCTTCTGGGTTCAGGGCCGCCCCGTGGGTGAAGTCGAACCGCAAATGTTCCGGCGCGACGAGCGAGCCAGCCTGGGTCACATGGGTTCCCAGCACCTGCCGCAAGGCCGCGTGGAGGAGGTGGGTGGCGGTATGGTGCCGGATCGTCTCTGCTCGCTCGCACGGATCCACTTGGGCCTCGGCGCTTTCTTGGAACAGGTTTTTGTTCAGCCACTTGGTGGCCTCGTCTTGCGACATCCCCTCGATTCCCAGAGGCGACTGGGGTCTGGCCAAATGTACGATCACACCGTCCTGACGCGCGACGTCCGAGACCTCGAGCACGGCCCTTACACCCGGAATTGTGATCTCGCCCGTGTCCCCCACCTGGCCACCGCCAGCAGCATAGAACGGAGTCTGGTCCAGGGCCAGCGCAACCTCGCCTGTCGCCTTGCCCTGGTCGTCCAGTACTGGGATCGCACCTCGAATGGTCGCGGGGCAAGCCGTGGTCTCATATCCTCGGAAGACGGTCTCGGTCGGACCATCCGTCTCGAACTGGAACGCGACGATCACGCCTCCATAGACGCTTTCGCGCTGGTCGGCCCCGCGAGATCGCTCTTGGGCCTCGGCCATCGCCTGTCGGTAGCCCTCGACATCCACGGTGCGGCCCTGCTCGTCTGCCAGCTCCTGTGTGACCTCCAGCGGAAACCCGAAAGTGTCGTGTAGCCGGAACGCGTCCTCCCCAGCCAGGACGCCGCCCTTGTCCACGGAGCCTAGCAGTCCTATGAGGATCTCGGTGCCGTGCTCGAGGGTTCTCCGGAAGAGCACCTCTTCGTATCGCAGGGTCGCCACGAGCACCTCTTGCTTCTCAGCAAGTTCGGTGTAGTGCGAGCCGAACGTCTCGACGATCGCCTCGACCAGCCTATAGAGGAAGGGCTCCTGCAGCCCCAGCCTGCGGTAACCCTTGAGCACTGCCCGTCGGATGAGCCTGCGCAAGACGTAGCCGCGGCCCGTGTTCGACGGGAGCACGCCGTCGGCAATGCAGAACGCGGCCGCCCGCGCGTGGTCGGCGATCACTCGCCGCGCGGCGACGTCGTCCTTCGTCGAGAGCCGGTCAAGCTCCGCCAAGATCCCTGTGAAGGCGTCGGTCTCATAGACCGAACTGAGCCCGTTGAGCACGACGACCGTCCGCTCGATCCCCATCCCGGTGTCAATCGAGGCGAACGGCAAAGGTGGCATGCCCGTCTTCCGGTACCCCCCGTCAGGCTTCTCCTCGCCCTGCCACTCGTACTGGATAAAGACGTCGTTCCAGATCTCGAGCCACTTCCCCTCGGTGTCGTGGCGAAGGTAGTCCTCGCGTCCGTACCCTTCGCTGACCGGAGGAGGAGGCTCGTCGCTGGGCACCCAGTAGAACATCTCGCTGTTCGGCCCACACGGCCCCGGGGGGCCCGCACTGAACGAGCCAGCTGGCCAATAGTTCGTCTCCTCCCCCAGTCGAAAGATGCGGGTCTCCGGATTGATGCCGGCTGCACTCAGGTGCTTGGCCCATTCCACGAACGCTTCGTCGTCCTCCTCGAACACCGTAACCGCCAGTCGGTGCGGTTCGAGCGCGAGCCAGTCCTTCCCGGTCAGGAACTCCCATGAGAACGCGATCGCCTCCGCCTTGAAGTAGTCGCCGAAGGAGAAGTTTCCGAGCATCTCGAAGAACGTAAGGTGGTTCGGGTTCCCCACTGACTCGATGTCGCCGGTACGGAGGCACTTTTGCGAAGTCGTCACGCGCCGGCTCGGCGGCTCGGCCACGCCGCGGAAGTACGGCTTGAACTGGACCATCCCCGCTCCGTTGAAGAGGAGCGACTCGTCAAGGCGGCCGGTCACGTCGTAAGGCACGAGCGGGCCCGAAGGCATCTGGACATGCCCCTTAGACTCGAAGAACTCGAGGTACTTGGCCCTCAGCTCGCGAACCGTCATCGTAGGGAGGAATCGTACCGGCAAGGCGCGGCGAGCTTCGGGATGCTAGCATCTAGATATGGACTGCTACGAGATTTGGGTCGACCTCGTCCCTGGAACGCACGACATGGAGTTCGTCGGTGCGGTGCACAATTGGCTCGGTCACCTCCAGGCGATGGGCGGGGTCTCCAGCTATCGGATCAAGAGGCGGAAGCTCGGCTTTGGGCCTGACTTCCTGGGCGAGTGGTTCATCTCGATCGAGTTCGAAAACATGGCCCAGGCCGACATCGCCTTTGACGAGGCGGCAACGCGAGCCCCAGAGGTCGAGAAGCTGCACGCCGAGGTCTATAGCAAAGTCTGCAACTATCGGTCCGGGCTCTATCGAGACTTCCCTGACAAGGTACGCAAGATTTGAGGCTCGACGTCCTCATCGCAGGCGGCGGAACGGGAGGCGTGGCAGCCGCGCTGGCACTCGCCAGATCCGGACTGACCGTTTGGTTGACCGAGGAGACAGACTGGCTCGGGGGCCAGCTTTCCGCCCAGTGCGTCCCTCCGGACGAGCATCCTTGGATCGAGGAGACCGGTCGTACGGCAAGCTATGCCCGGTACCGCGACATCGTGCGCCAAGAGTCCATCGTGCGGAACCGACTCTCGCCGACCGAGCCTTGGTTCAATCCAGGCGGGGGATGGGTCAGCAGGCTCTGTCACGAGCCCCTGATCGGGCGCGCGGTGATCGAGCGGATGCTGGAGGGAGCAGGCGTGCACATTCTCCACCAAACGGTTGTAGCGGGGATCCTCGTGAACGGCGACAGGGTCGCTGCCGCGACCTTGCGCGACCTGAGAACGGGAAACGAGACTGAGGTCGAGCCAGAGTACGTCCTGGACGCCACCGAGCTCGGAGATCTGCTCCCGCTGAGCGGTGCGGAGTACCGGTTGGGCGCAGAGTCCCGATCCGAAACTGGAGAACCCAGTGCGCCGGAGGCGGACGACCCTCTCGACGTGCAAGGTTTCACCTGGTGCGCCTGCGTCGGGTTTGACCCGACTGGGAACCACACGATCGAGCGGCCCCGTGAGTACGACCGGTGGAAGGGTTTTGCCCCTGACCACTGGACCGGGCCACTCCTCAGCCTCACGTACCGCAACCCCATGACCGGTGAGGCCAAGACGCTACCGGTCTTCAGCGACGAGGGCCTGAGCTGGTTTGGATACCGCCAAATCGTGGGCCCCACGCACGGTGGCCCTCCTCGAGAGCACGTCACGGTACTGAACTGGCCCCAGAACGACTTTTTCGTCGGCAAGATCGTGGACGAGCCTGAAGCCAAGGTCGCCGAGAGGTTGGCGAGTGCCCGGCAATTGACCCTCAGCCTCGTCTACTGGCTACAGACCGAGCAGGGCCTGCCTGGGATTCGGCTTCGGCCCGATGTTTCCGGGACCGAGGACGGGCTGGCCGCGTACCCCTACCACCGCGAAGGTCGCCGGATGGAGGCGGTCTTCCAGGTTCGGGAGCAGGACGTCGCCAGCCATTGCCACCAGGGTGCGACCCTCGCTCCCGAGCGGGAGGACAGCGTAGGGGTCGGGGCGTACCGGCTCGATCTCCACCCCGGAGCGAACGGCTCGGCCGGTCTCGACCTTTCCTCGCTGCCTTTCCAAATTCCGGTCGGGATGCTTGTCCATCGCCGGTTGCGCAACCTTCTGGCCGCAGGCAAGTGCTGCGGCACCACCCACATCACCAACGGCTGCTACCGTCTCCATCCGATCGAGTGGAACATCGGCGAAGCCGCGGGTGCGCTGGCTCTCTATTGCCTGCTCCACGATACCGAGCCCCACGCGGTCTGCGAGCAACCGGGCGGCCTTCAGGCGATGCTCCGCGGCATGGGGGTGCAGTTGCGCTGGCCGCGGTTCGCCCCGCTCTAACGCTCGATTTTGATTTGCGCGGCAAGCCGACGGGCAGCCTCGACGTTCAGCTTGTGCCCGCTGCGAACCGCCACGACATTGAGCAGTGAGACCGGGACGCCCGCAAGGGACAAGTCTCCGATGAGGTCGAGCATCTTGTGACGCGGCGGCTCGTCAGGCCATCGCGGCTCGTTGACGTAGCCTTCCTTTCCCAGGACGAGGCAGGAGGACTCGTCCAGGCCTTGCCCCAGCCCGGCCGCACGCAAGGGTTCGACCTCCTCCTCGAATGCGAAGGTCCGGGCCCTGGAGACTTCCAAGGCATAGGTCTCCGGAGTCAACGAGGCTTCGAAAGACTGGGAGTGCGGCCACCGCTCCCCGCACTCAAAGTCATACCGCCAGCGCCCCTCGCCTACACCGATCGCGACCCGCGCCTCGCCCTCGACGGAAAAGCAACGCTCGAAAAGCCCGTGGATCCGGGCGGTGCCCAGCGACCGGCTGCCGGCCTTCCGGAGCGCCGCGAGGAACCCCGCGCTCGATCCGTCCAGTGCGGGCATCTCGGGCCCATGGACATGGATCTGCGCATCGGTCACCCCGAAGCCAGCCAGCGCGCTGAGCAGGTGTTCGACGGTATGGACTGGCCCGAGACAGGTGCAGCGCGACGTGTCGGAAACGTTGGTTGGGCAGGCGCGAAGTTCGCCCGCCTCGGTCGCGAAGACAACACCGTCCTCGTGCGGCTCGATTACGACCTCGACGGGCGCGCCAGAGTGGAGCCCGTTGCCGGAGACGCGAGCCTCATCGGCGAGGGTGAGCCGCGTGAACTCAGTCACCCAGATCCTCGGTGCGCCGACTCAGCTCTTCGACCTGTTCGAAGAGCTTTCGGAGCCTCCCAGTGAGTACCTGCGTTCGAAGGTGCTCGAGCGACGGCCGAAGCGGGTGCCCAGAATAGTCTCCCGCCTCGGTCACATCTTTGGCGACGCCTGACATTCCTCCGATCCGTGCTCCGGCGCAGATGCTCACATGGTCTGACACTGCGGTCAGCCCGCCGATGACGACTCCGTCCCCGATCGTGACACTTCCGGCGATCGCAGTACAACCGGCCACGACTACGTGCCTCCCCAGAATCGAGTTGTGTCCGATCTGTACAAGGTTGTCAATCTTAGTCCCTGTACCGATCATTGTGTCACCACACGTGGCTCGGTCTATGCAGCAATTGGCCCCGATCTCCACGTCGTCCCCGATGACTACTCCGCCGACTTGGGGAATCTTCACGTGCCTCGTCCCGTCCCACGCAAAACCAAAGCCGTCCGCACCAACAACCGCTCCGGCATGAAGCCTGCAGTTCTCACCAATCCGCACGTCCTGCACAAGGGTCACATTCGGCCCCAGAACTGTGCCTCTTCCCACACTGCAGTCCGGGCCGACAAAGCAGCCAGGCCCGATCGTCGCGCTCGGATCCACTGTCGCGTCTGGCGAAACGACGGCTGAAGCTGCCACGCCCGACGAGTCTTGCCGACGGGCGCCGTATGCGGAAAGGAGGGCGAGGAACGCGACCCTGGGGTTCGGAACCCGGACGCATGGCCCATCGAACGACGTCTCGGGAGCGACGAGGAGCGCGCCTACCCCTGACGTGCGGGCGAGCTCAAGGTACGCCTTCGATTCTGCGAAGGCCACCCCAGCCGGGTCGGGAGTATGGGCAGGAACCGGTCGAAGGTACTTGGCACCGACTGCCCCGTCGGCAACGCCACCGACGACTGCGGCCAGTTCTTCTAGCGTCCAGCCTTGCTCGGGCCAGCCCATCGGCGGTACTCCAAAGTGAGGTCTTCGCCGGCGCTCTGGGAAAGCTCCTTGCCTTGCAACGCCAAAAAGAGTCGGGTGAGCCGGCCCTCACGTTCCGCCGCCCGCCATCCAGACTGTTCAGCGGACGGCCACACCGGTCCGGCGGCGGCCAACGCCGGGACGGTGCCGGTATTGCCCCGTGTGGCGGGCAGCGAGGTCGAGACGGATCCCATGTTGCTCGCGACTTCTACTAGCTGCGCCCTCCGTTCAAGCGACTCTTCCCGCGCCTTCCGCAAAGCCTCGTCCTTCAAGACCGCGATCTGGACCTCCATGTCTGTCTGCAACTGGCGGCGGCGGTTGCGGGCCGCCTCGAGGAGCGACAAAACTTCTGCTCGAAACGCCTCGGCAGCTTCGCTGATCCGTGCCCGAGCCAGGCGAGCCTCCGCCTGCTCCAATGCCTTCAATGTTCCTTCGGGAGCGGGAACTCTAGGTTCCCCTGGATCGGGAAAACCGATGAGGAACGCGATCTTGGCCCAATCGTCGCCTACCGCCGGGGCCTGCTCCATGAACCGCTCGTGAATCTCAAGGTACACGGCGTCGAAGTCCTCCTTGACCGCCCTTTCCATCTCGCGCCGCATGATCGCCGCCTCGCGGTCGACCTCGGTGAGTGCCTCCTTCTCATTCTCAGCCATGTCTTCGTCACTGGAGACGAGGACGACCGAGCCGCTCCCAGAGGTTCCCAGTACAAAGCCTCCCTGGCCGGAAATGGAAGCCGACTCGGCCCCTGTTCGGATCACGACGGCGTTCGCCGGAACCTTGATCGGAGCCTGGTCTGCCCGGGGAGCCACCCGGCCGAACTCAGCGGCTGGCGGGGCGCAACCCAGTACGCCAATCAGAACTAGCCCAATCCAAGCACTAGGATTTCGCATCAAGGGCCTTGATGACGGCCTCCGTGATGTCGTTGGCGGCATAGAGCGCGCTCTTCGAGGAGAACACGACGTCATATCCCTGCTGCTTGGCGACCTCCTTGATCACGAGCTCGGCGGCCTTGATCGAGTCGTCCACCATCTTTTCGCGCATCGTATAGAGCTCTTCCTGGAACGAACCCGACCACTCTTGCATCATCGCGGTCGTGTTCTGGCGACGGGTGTTGTACTCTTGCAGCGACATGCGCTCGGTCTCGCTCGGGCTCGCTTTCTGGTTGAGGACGTCGAACTCCTTGGTGGACTGAGTAATCTCACCCTTGACCTTGTCAAGTTCGGTCTTGTCCGCGGGAGTAGGCTCGGGCTTCAGCGCCAGGGTGCGGAGCTTTTGAAGCTGCTCGACGGTGGCTACGCGATTTGTCTCGATGAAATCCAAAAGCGACTGGCGGGCCTTCACCGCGTTGTCTAGCTTGCCGGCGTTCTGCGTGCCGAGCTGACTCTCGAAGACGACCTTGTCGATATCGATAACACCAAACTTCGATTGGGCGCCCTGGAAGCCAAGTGCCGCGATCGCAGCCACTGCCACCGCGGCTACCGCGGCGATGTAGGTGAGAGATGGTAAGCGGTTCTTCATGTGTTTCCTTCTAACTTAGAAGCTGGTACCCAATGAGAAGTGGGTGAGGTTCCTGCCTTCCTGGTTGAAGGCGAAGTCGATACGGATGGCCCCGATGGGTGTGCGGAAGCCTACTCCGATGCCGTAGCCGAGCCGGAGCCTCGGCGTCCTGGACTGCGGAAAGTCCTTGAGTTGGCCATAGCCGCCCCACGCTCCGCCGTAGTCGGCAAAGCCGATCACCGTGAACGACTTTTGAACCGGGTAGCGGTACTCGACCGAGGCAAGCAGCCCCTGGTTGCCCCAGAAGCGCTGGTTCTCATAGCCACGCAGGGAGTCGGCCCCACCGAGGAAGACTTGCTCGTAGAACGGGGCGATGCCGCTGACGATGGAGTATCGGGCGCGAGTCGCAAGGACGGGTCGGGCCTTGTCCAGCGGCGCATCGTCCGGAACCTTGGCCGACCAGTACTTGCGGAACTCCACGGTGGTCTTGCTGAAAAAGTTCGAACCAAGCGTCTGGGTTTCGCCTGTGAGCACGCCGCCAAGCTTGGTGACCTTGCTGTACCCGGGCTCGAACGTAATGGAGAGCAGTTGGCCCGAGTGCGGCTCTGCCGTCGGTACGCGGACATCGTAGCTTGCTCCCAGCACGAGCCCGACCACGTCGCCGTCCTGACGGACGAACTCGACCTTGGGGTCGCTGTTCGCATTCAACGTCTTCGTGTTGCTGCCGCGAAGGCCCACCGTGTACCGGATGTCTTTGACCGGCCTGGTAGCTGTGATATTGAAGCCCGTGCGTCGCTCGTCAAACTGCCTGTCCGAGTTCCCACCGCCGATCGTGTCGAAGCCGGAACCCGTGAAGTTGTACACGACCTTCGTGAAGACCTGGGCGTTGAGCGAGGTGTCGTTCCGGTCGTAGAACCGGTCGCCATAGGCAAGCTCGACGCTCGGCCCTCCTCCGACGGTCGCCTGCGCGAGCTGGATTCCGATGCTCTTGCCCAGGCCTCTAAAGTTACTTTCGTTGTAGCTTCCGGTTCCGACAAGTCGGCTCTGGGGATCCAGTGCGACACCGACGTTCAACTGTCCGGTGCGCGCCTCGCTGAACTCGATGGCGAGGTTGTACTCGCCGGGCCGCTCCCCGATCTCGGGCTGAGCCGGCTCCAGCTTATCGAACCAGTACGTGTAGTAGAGCTCTTCGATATCCCTTCGCCACAACCGAGGGCTGAACACCTCTCCAGGGCGCGTCTTCATGATCCGCTCGACCACCGACTGTTTCGTCCGGGTCAGTCCGATCAGCTTGATCTCGCCGACCCGGGGTTCCAGAACGGCGATCGTAAGGGTTCCGACCGAGGTAGCGTCAGGGCCAATCTGCTCGAAGTCCACGAAGTAGCCCTTGTCCTCGTAGATCTTGGCCAGGGAGTCTCGGATAGGCCGGGCGTTACGGTTGTTCCATACGTTGCCGATCGGCTGGATCTCGTTGACCGCCGCGGTAACGGTCTCGGTGTCTACGACGGTGTTGCCAACGACGCGCACTTCGCGGACGATCGGGTACTCGCTGACCTCGACGATCACTTCGCTCTGGGTCTCCGATACCGCACGGTTCAACACCTTGACGTCCCGGAAGTAGCCGAGGTCGCGGATCGCCTGCTCGTCAGCCTGAAGCTGGCTCAAGGTGAGGGGCTCGCCAGGCTTGACCCGCATCGAGGCCAAGATGGCTTCGACCGAGATGTTCTGGTTACCTCGGACGACAATGTTGGTGACCGTGGGGTTCTGTTGTGCGCTGGCGACCATCGCCGCGCTGGCCAAGACGAGCAAAATCCATTTCCGCATGGGCTTCCTACCGGTAGCTCGGTTCAGTTTAGACGGATAGCCCGGCACAGGGTATCAGGGGCCCTAGAACCTTGTGCTCCAATCGAGGGTCGCACGCCATGGAACCCGCTCGTTGCGGCCCAGGCTCAAGCGGAACTGCTGGAGGAACCGGTCTCGGAACGGCGGCCGATAGACCAGCCGGATGTCGAACTTGAGAGGCTCGGTTGCGCTCTGCGAAAACTGGCGTGAGGCTCGGAGCAACAGGCCCCTGCCCAGTTCCTTGCCGATCACGACGCTGAACAAATCGAACGGGTTGTAGTCGACGCGCACGAAGTCGAGACGAAGTTGCCCCGCCACCTGTGCGAGGAACCCTTCGGTCAGTGAGGGGAGCGCGATGCCATAGATCGTCTCACGGATCGCTGCGGAGTCGAAGCCCCCGCCAGCCGCGCCGCTTGCGAAGGCGCGAATCAAGTCGGTGCGACCCAGTAAGGCGATGATCTCCTCCTGGGTCAGCTCCGGCGGCTCGCTTCTCGCTCGCAGGACTAGTCCGTCGGGAGCAATGGCATCACCGCGAACCTCCAGGACTACATCGAGTCGGTCGTACTGGCCCGAGCTCCTCCGCGCGGTCACCTGGGTCCTGCCTACTACGTCAAGGGTCGTCCGAACGACTGGGCCCGAACCGAAGTTCTCGATCTTCACGTCGGCGACCCCGCCGGGATCGAGCTTTACCCGTGCGGTCGGCATTCGCAACACGCCGGTCTCAAGCACCAACGGGAGTTGCAGCGTCGGGGCCGCTATGCTTCCGTCGAGCGTCCCCGAGCCGCCGAGGTATACATCAAGAGTCGAGGATCGGACCCGGCTGCCTGACTTGACCAAAAGGTTAAAGTTCTTGAAAGCGAGCACGTCCGGAATCTCGGCCGGCTCCTTCTCTTCGATCGCCTCGGGCAGCCAGGCCTCGAGCAAGGTCGCCTGGGCGTAGCCTGAAAGCACCGGCCTACCCGCGGTTCCTCCCAGGGAGATGTTTGCCTCCAGCTCGCCCTGTGTCGTTTGCCGCGATCCTTCGAGGAGGAGCTTTCCGACTAGCGCGTCTGCCTTCACTTCGCCGGCGAGCGCTGCGTTGGTCAGTGTCTCCTTGAGGGCGCTACCAAAGCGCAGAGGCTCGGAGAACGCTGCCTGGGCGTCTACCGAGAGCGCCCCCCCTTCGTCGCCTTCGGCCCGACCGGTCAACGTGGCTCCCTCGCGGTCGACCGCAAAGTCAAATGCGGCGTCCTTCATCGCGAACGATGTCCCAGCAAAGGCGAGCCGGTCTGCCTTGACCTTGCCCCCGCCCACGATGACGATACTTTGGGCGAAGCCCGAGACAGATGCCTCGGCAGAAACCGTGCCTACGCTTCGCTCCATGTCGAGGAACGTGAGAATGTCTCTCAAATCCTCAAAGGGCCGCTCGTCGAACACCAGTCGGCCCTCGATCGGCTCACGCTCCAGGTTCTCCTCGTCGAAGGCGGACCAAGGGAGCGTTAGCTCGGCACCGCCTGCAAACCCCTTGACATAGGTCTGTCCACGGAACCGCGCCCGCCGCCTGTCGAAGCCGATCTCGTCGAAGATCGCCCGTACGGGAAACTCGACATCGCCGCCGTCCCGCTCTGTGAACCCGTCCACGTTCAGCAGCATGGTCGCAGTCGCCTCGGGCGCGTCGACCGTTCCACCCACCACTGCCGTCAGGCTTTCGACGGCTCCACGGACGTTCGGAGTGTCTGGAACGAGCGACTGCAACATCGCGAGGTCGAACTTGGACAGCTCGATGAGGCCCTCGATCGCACCCTCGGCGTCATATCGCCCCATCGCGACCAATGCGGAGTCGCCGGATCTCCAGTCCAGGGACACGTCTTCCCATGCCCCTTCGCGCCGCTCGAACGAAGCATAGAGCTGGCCGAAATCGCGGCCCCTGACGCTCAAGCCCGTCAAGTTGAACTGGCCACCCGTGATGTCCGGGTCGTCCAGCTTGCCCCCTAGGTGCCCGCTGGCGAGCATGTAGCCCTCGCTCTGGCGGAAAATCGCCTGGAGCGCCACAGGCAGGTCGTCGCTCCATCGAGATGTAGCCACCACGAACGTTTCGAGAGCAACGTTGTACGCGCTGAGATCGGCGTCAACCTTCTGGGTATCGAGGTCGAGCACCACGTCGCGCAGATCCACATAGCGGTCCAGCGTACCGATCTCCACCTCGCCCGAGACCTTGCTCCCGACCATGGCGAGCATGGCGGTCCCCGACCCGGCCAGCGAGTCGTTGAACACCACGTCGCGTAGCGCGAGGCTTGCCTGACCGCTCCGCAACCCGTTCGAGCCAAACCGCGCAGATCCCTCCCCGCTCGCCCTGCCCGCCAACTCCACGTCCGATTGAATTGCCCCGACCTCGCCGAGGTCCACGTTCTTGACCTGGAACGTGGCCAGGCCGTCCATCGCCTTCAGATCCATTTGGGCGTCGCCGGAAAGGTCACCACCGCCGAACTTTGCCTGCAGGCCTTCGATGAACGCTTGCCCGTTCCGAACCGCCGCCTCGGCACGGACATCGCGAACCAGAACTTCACCGATCCGAATCCGGTCAGAAGAAGCCGAAGCGGTGACGGTCGGAGCCTCGATCGTGCCGCCGATCACACCGTTCCTCAGAGAGACCAGCCCGGCGACCCGGCCCTCCGACAGGGAGGCGAGCGAGCCGCCAGAGTAACTGAACTCTCCCGCCAAGACACCGCCCTCCGCACGCCAGGAAACATCACCCTCGGCCACCCCACTCGCCACTGCCGCTCTGGCACCGTAGAGCAGGACTTCGGCTGGAGTCCCTGAAAACCGGGCTGACGCGAGTGGAACCGCCAGTTCGCCGACACGTCCGTTTGTCAGCTCGACCGTGCCTTGCGCACGCCACTCTGAGACGGTCCCGGTCAGGACGCCTCGGGCGCGGAGAGACCCCTCGCCCACGTCTGTGAACTGGGCCAAGGGAAGGGAGGACGACGTGAACTCGATCCGTCCCGTGCCGCTCTTGAGCGGGAGCCGTCCCGTCGCGGCCGCGACGCCGCCACGGCTCCGTACCTGTGCTCGATGGAGGTCAAGCACACCTTGGTCCAATCGCCCGTGCAACACAAAGGAATCGAGCGGAACGGAGTCGCCCCCCGGCATCACGTATCGGCCGTTCCCGCGGGCGAGAAAACTCAGCTCTGGCCGGTTCGACTTGCCGGAAACCAAGACGGTGGTGTCCACCGATCCGTAAAGGTCTATATTTTGATACTTGCTGATTACGTCCTGAATGGAGACACTTTTCGCGGTCGCGTACCCCTGGAGGCGGCCGCTCTCTGGTTCGAGTGCAAGCGCGCCCGACACGCTTTGGCCCTGCCACACGGCCTTGAGTTGACCGAAGACGAGGCGCTTGCCGTCCCAGCCGACCTGGCTAGAGACTCGGCTCAATCGCTCTTCCTCAAAGGTCAGGCGTTCGGCCAAGAGCGACCCGCCAACGAGGGCCCGATCCGAGGCGACGGCGACAGGCCCTTCGAACCGTACGCCTTGGGCGGTCACGTGGGGAGGCAAGAGGTCGCGAAGGGGCTTCCAGGCCCCCGCAGTCGAGGCGACCGAAAGCCGCACATCACCCGCGAGAGTGGCGCTCGGCGATACTCCGACCACACCCTGAAAGGCAAGACTGCGGCCGCTTTCTCTCGATTCCAGGTTCAAGTTGGCCCGGCGCAAGTCGCCCGCTAGCCGCGATCGCACACTGGCTCGCTGAAGCCACCCCGGATAGGTCACGCCGTCGCCGGCCAGAGAGGCGGCGCCCCGGACGTCCCACTCGCCCTCCTCCCCCTTCCTTGAGACCTCGAGGTCGCCTCCGACGACAAGCCCGGTGGCCCGCAATTGTCCAAGGTCTAGTTCGCCATCCGTGGGAACGACCCGCCGGAGCGCGGGCAACAGCCCGGTCGCGTCAAACGCCGGCTGATCCAGCCAAATCCACTGCGAGCCGTCCGTCGCGCCCTGGTACGAAAACCGTCCCTCCGGAGCCCGCTCCAGTGACAAGTGTCCACGGACGAACGTGTCGTCGGGCCCCAAGGAGAGCGTAGCTTCGCGCATTGCCATCCGGAGCGTGACCGGAGGGCCGCCGAAGCGGTCGATCCATTTCACCCTCGCCATGCCCACGGTCGCCTCCAGTAAAGGCGCCTTCTGGCCCGGCACCTCCTTGGGGATGACGCGGGCAAAGTTGAGCTCGCCTGTCGAATCGCGCTCGAGCGTGGCGTCCAGCTCATTGGCCCGGACACGGATCGCTGGCCCTCCGAAAGCGACCTGAACCTTCCTGGCGAGGGCCACGACCGGCCCGTTCTTCTCGGCCAAGGACGCCCTACCCACGAACACCCTTCCACCGATCGGATCGAGGAAAACGCCTTCTCCTCGAGCGACGTACTCACCGCCCCGGCCCTGGAAGGGGAGCTCGACCGGGACGCCTGGCGAGGCGAGGATTGCAAGGCACGTACGGACATAAGCGACGCCCCAGGCCGCCATCACGAACACCGCAACCCAGCCCGAGAGGACGATGAGCCCATGCAGGCCCAGACCCGTCAGCAGCCGGAGAGGGCTCCTCACTCGGTCAGCGCGCTGGTAGCGCCGACCCGGTCCAATCGATCCTTCATCACCTTTTCGCTAAATGCGACCGCGTTGTACGAGCTCCGAACGAACGGCCCGCTGGCCACAAACTCGAAGCCCATTTCCTGCCCAATCGCCTCGTACTCACTAAAGACGCTCGGGTGCACGTATTCGATCACGGGGAGGTGTCGCATTGTCGGCCGGAGGTACTGGCCGATCGTAACGGCGTCCACCCCGTAGGCGCGCAAGTCGCGGAGAGTGCCGACAACTTCGTCCTTCGTTTCCCCGAGACCGAGCATGATCCCCGACTTTGTGTAGATGTGCGGATACTCCTGCTTCACGTACTTCAGGAGCCCCATGGTTCGTGCGTACTTCGCCTGGGGACGGACGATCGTGTGCAATCGGGCGACGGTCTCGATGTTGTGGTTGTAGATCTCGGGCCCAGCCTCGCATACGGTGCGGACGCAGTCTTCCTTGCCCTTGAAATCTGGGGTGAGCACCTCCACGATCACGTGAGGGATCTTGTTGTGCAGGGATCGGATGGTATCGGCGAACTGTCCCGCGCCTTCGTCGGCAAGGTCGTCGCGTGCCACGCTCGTCACCACGACGTGCTTCATCCCCATATCGAGTGCGGCTTGGGCGACGTCTTCGGGTTCTTCGTTGTTGACGGTAAGTCCTCGGCCTACCTTTATCGCGCAGAAGCCGCACGACCGGGTGCACGTGTCTCCGAGGATCATGAAGGTCGCGGTCTGCTTACTCCAACACTCGGGGAGGTTGGGGCATCGTGCGCTCTCGCACACCGTGTGCAGGTTCTTGGAGCGCATCATGCCCTCGACCTGCTTGATCGCATCCGGGCGCGGCAGACGGATCGTCAGCCACTCCGGAAGCCGTTGCGCCATGGCTCTAGGTTACCGTCGGCCAGGGCCAGGAACCGGGTCAGTACTGGTCAAGACGCTCGATCTCGCTCTCGGCGGTCTGGATCATCTTCAGCTCGGAAATCGCCATGTCGATCGCCTGGGCCGATTCCCGCTCGGTCCCTCCTCCGGTAATGCTGAGGTTGGCGTTGGCAGATTCCACTTCCGAGGCCAATCGCCCGAGGTCGCTGGCGACCTCCAGAAGCCGCGGGACGACCGCCGGGGCGTTCGGGCTCTTGTGCGTGTACTTCGTCCAGTTCGAACGGCTCAGCTCACGCAGGCCGTCCAGCGCACTCCCGATTTCCAGCGAGAACAGATCTTGGAATGCCTCCGAAACCTTCTGCTCACGGGATTTCACCGGTTTGCCAACGCACGATTCGGCTAGGAGCACGGCCTCGGCCATGCCTAGGTCCGCCGCACGGAGTCCTTGGGAGCGAACCATCTCCCAATGGCTGGGGACGTCTCGCTTCCATTGGGGACCGCTCAGCGCAACGGTGATACGGTGCCAGTGATGGGCGCACGCCTCGAGAGCGAGGAGTGCCCTGGCATCCACTTCCTTGAGCAGCTGCCCAGAGTTGCCGATCTTGGACAGCCGGGCAGCGGCTGCGCGGCCTTCGTGCAGGCGAGGGTCACGGCTCGCGGCCACCTTTGCCGAAAAGTACCAGGCCCACACCGTCCCACCGATCAGCACGAGGTTTCCTGCGACCCAACCCGCGAACCCGCCGGCCACAAAGTTGCCCACGACTCCCGCGAGCGCGGTCGCACCGAGCGCCGCTGCCAAGCGCGGCCCCGCGACTCGCAGGGTGCCCGTGACTCCTTCCTTCTGCGTGGTCTCGAGGTAGTTCACCAAAGCAGGAACCTTGCGCGCGGCTGCCCTGAGCGACATCTCTGTAATTGTATACATCGGCAGTGCCGGATGCGTTGAGAGGGTACAAGGCCCACCGTGACCTTGGTCGATACCCATTGCCACCTTGCAGACAGACGCGCCTTCCCTGAACCCCGCCAGGCGATCGAGGAGGCGCTGGAAGCGGGTGTGCGGCGGATGGTCACGATCGGGATCGACACCGAGACTAGCCTGGCTGCAATGAACTTGGCCGAAGCGCACGAAGAGGTGTACGCCGCCGCGGGGTGGCACCCGAACCACGCTTCCGATTACCGCCCCACGGAGCTGGCACCTTTGGCCGAGATGCTCGGGCACCCAAAATGCGTCGCTCTGGGCGAGATCGGCCTTGACTACTACCGAGACCACGCGACCCCCGACGAGCAAGAGAAGGCGTTCCGCGACCAGCTCGACCTCGCCCTCGAGCACGACAAACCCGTCGTGATCCACTGCCGTGAGGCGTACGAGGAGTTGCTCTCCATCCTCGAGTCGCGGCCCGTTCCGCGCCTTGTTTTCCACTGCTTCAGCGGAACCGAGAGCGACGCCCGCCGAGCACTCGCCCTCGGAGGCTGGCTCGGGGTAGACGGGCCGGTCACCTATAAGCGGGCCGACGAGCTGCGAGCGGTGCTCGCCGCTGTGCCGCTGGAGAAACTACTCATAGAAACGGACGCGCCCTACATGCCTCCTGAGCCGCACCGCGGAAAGCCGAACCGTCCTGCCTGGGTCGCACTCGTCAACGAGGGACTCGCGCAGGCGCTGGAGACCAGTGCCGAAGAGACGGCCGGTGCAACGACCAAGAACGCGATATCGGTCTTCGGCCCGATGGGCCTCTAAAGTCCGTCGCCTTCGCCTCCCCCAGTGGTCGGGGGCGGCGTTTCTACCGGAGGCTCCTCGGGCTCGGTCGCGGTGTCGGGAGGCGGCGTTGCCGTGCCTCCACCTGCCTCCTCTATCGGCCTCTTGGGCTCTTCCTTTGCCTTTTCAGGCTCGGGCTCAGGCCTGCGCCGAGCGCGTCGCCGAGGGGCGGGCTCCTCTTCCTTCTCGTCCTCCTTCGACGGAGCTACGTCTACGTCGACCTCAGGAACCCCGGGGCGGGGCTCGGTAGAATCGGAAGAAGAGGAGGCCTCCCCGGACTCAGTGTCGCCGGTTCGAGCCAATCGTTGCGCGATGTCGTCCACCTTCGAGTTTAGGGCCGGAACAGTGCCCACCCTTGGCCCGATGACGTTGTAGCCTAGTGCGAACAAGGCGGCAGGTACCAGGAGCCAAATGAAGGCCCCCCATACGACTCCGTGCCACCAAGGTCGTTGCGGCGTAGTGCGCATGATCGCGGGTTCAATGCTCCCGCAAACACTATTGTGGCGCAGAAAGGAGACCGTTGAATGAAAGACCCGACTGTTGTCCTCGAAAAGTACAGCTCTGAAGCTGAGGTACTCACCGTATCTGATGCACGTCCGGGAGCGCCTTGGCTCTTGCTCGGGTCATCGGGCGACTTCAGGCCGACGGAGTTGGACACCGTTGTGCTGGACAACGGCCTGGTTCGGGCGACCGTCTGTCCTCAACTGGGGGGAAGGCTCATTGCTCTGCGCGACCTGAGGGTCGGTCGGGACGTGATTCCGCACCCCTCTCGCATCGAGACTTCGCCCGGAGGAGTCCGCGGCAGGATCTGGAACCACGGACTTTCGCTGTGCCTTGATGGACCCGACCGGCCGAACGCGATGGGCTCGGTGACTTGGGCGCTGAGAGAGGGCGAAGGGGCCTCAGGGCACGCCGCCCTCTTCACGTTCGAGATTGTGCTCGGAACTGGTCTGAGCGTCACGACTTGCTGGGCCGTGCCTGCCGGCAGATGCGAAGTCTTACTCCAGTGCAAGGCCACGAACCGAACCGCCACGCCACAAAGCTACCGCCCGCTCTGGATGCTCGGCGGCGAATGGGCGTCCCATACCAATCCCGAGGGCGTCGGACTCTGCATGACAGGAACCGATCTTGGCCTCCAGTTCCACGGCTCGGTGACGGCAGAGCAAGTCACTCAGGGTACGGCCCTGGCTCCTGGCGTCCAGGAAGGCGTGATGCTTGGCCCGTGGCAGACTGCGGTCCACACCCTGCGAGTCGTGCCCTTGGCCTCGCTGGGTCTGCCTTCAACCGTCGCCGGGAGCTTGTCCGCCCGGGTCGCCGGCAATCGAGTGATCCTCCAGTCCCAGGTGCCCGGGCAGGTGGCGGCAACCGTCGCCCTCGAGGACGGTTCGCTCCATGAGGCGCTGATCGAACTCGGGGGTGCTCCCCTCGACACCGAGCTCGAAGGTTCCGTGGTCCAAATCAGGGTGCAGGGCGAGTCGGGAAACGTACTGGAGTGGCCCGATCCTAGGCCCCAGGTCGCTGTACCCGTCCGGTCTGCTCTCAACGACGCATGGATCGCTCCCACAGAGGGCTCCGCGGAAGCGATGTTGCTCGCAGGGACCCTTACTGAGCCAGCACCGGGACTCGAGGCGGGGGTCTTGGTTGCGAAGGCGGAGCGGAGCTACCGCTCAGGAGACTTCGCTTCCGCTCGATCGGCTTGGGGCGAGGCGACAGGCTATTGCCCGGAGAACGAATCTGTCTGGTGGGCACTCTCGCACGTCATGGCACGACTAGGCGAGGACAATTCGGAAGCACTCGCAAACGCACACTTCCTGAGCCCGCTCGAGCCGCTCTTGAGAGCCGAAGCGTTCTTGGCGACCCCGATCGCCGAGGGCAAGGATCCTAGCCCGCTCCTCGTGCCGCTTGTCGAAGACCCCGACTCGCTGCTCGATGTTCTGTGCCGGCTTCTCGATGTCGGGGACAGGGCCAGTGCCGCCCGGCTCGCAGAAGAGGCCATGCGCCATACGGACATCCCCCTCGTGCGCTGGCTCTATGCCTGGAACCTGATGACCGGGAGCCTGATGGACGCAGAGGCCGCCGCGCAGGCGGCGCAGGCTGCCGCGCAAGCTCCTGCCCCGCCATTGCCTTGGAGGCCGATGGAGCGCCGGGCCGTCAAGGAGACGATCGCCCGGTTTTCCGACCTCAAAGGGGCTCAGTTGTGGCTCGAACTGCTCGGCTGAGCCTTTCGAATCCGAACCGTGTAGTGGTCGGTCAGGACGAACTCAAGGTTTGCCGCCTTGGTCAGCACGGTAAGTGCCTGGTTCAGCTGGGTACCGTTGAAGACGGCGTCCACCTTGACCCGCGGAACATTGTCGTCGATTTCGATCATCACGTTGGTCTGTCGTGACATCTCTCCGACGAGGGTTCGGAAATCCGTCATCAGCAACTTGGTTGTGACCGGCTGAGCCATGTCCTTCTCGGTGAGCTTGCGTACGATTTTGGGCGCAGGCACGGCATCGGGAAGGTTCGTCTTCTTTCGATTGACGAAGTACACGCCGTTGTCCAGAGTCGCCTCGAGCCCGGCGGTCGCGCAGACGAGCCCGAGCGCCTCGTCGAACTCAACGTCACGTAGGGAAAGATAGAGGGTGAAGCGCACGTTGGGCTCCAGGACGAAGCTCTTCTTCGATTGGTCAAAAAGGTCGAAGAGGACGTCGCGGACATCGCCGCCCCGGCTAGAAACCGTCACGAGACCAGTCGCCTGAGAGGTGACCACGGAAGGGCCCTCCTGCTCGTATATCTGGGCAGCACCAGGAAGTGAGCCAGCGGTCGCAGCGAAAATGAGGATGGCCTTGAGAATGGTGTTCATAGTTGGTTTCCGTGTATGTTTTTATTTGTAAACCTTTACGTATGGTTCGTTGGGAGTCGGTACGGCGGCCTTGGGAGCCGGCTTGGATGCGGACTTGACCGCTGGTGGGGAAGACGTCCTTCTCGACTTGGTCGAGGTGCGACGAGTCGTAGTCGTCCTCGGCTTCACCAGGAGTTTGGGCTTAGTGGCCTCGGTCTTCTCGACCGCGGGTTCGTGCGAGGATCCCCCGACGACCACGACCTTCCCGCCGACCGTGGGATCCACCGACTCTCCACCATGCTCTTCTTCGCTACTTCGGTGCGCCGAGGAGCCGCTGTGCCCAACTTCGTCTTCGGTGGCGTCCCCATGGTCGTCCGCAGTCGGTTTCGCGTCCGTGGCCGGTTCTGACTCGTCCTCGGCGGTGGATTCGTCCCCGTGGGCGGCCGCGTCTTTCTGCTCTTCGCCTGCCGCTTCGGCCTCTTTGGCCAGGGTCGCCGACTCCGAGGCCTTGGGCCCAAGCGCTGCGGTGGGGTTGCGGAAGACGGTCGAAAGAAGCACCACGACCACGGCCAGGCCGATGGAGAGACCCACGGTCTTGGGCGCCTTGAGGGCGGACTTCAGCCGACCCTCCGGGATCGCGGGGATCATTGCCAGGAGCCTGTCCATCAGGCCGAAACGGGTTCCTGCCGGTACGCTGCCTGGGGCGGGCGAGGTGCCAGGCGCGACCGAGGCGAGGGCGTCCCTGAGCCGAACGCTCTCCGACTTGCACCCTTCGCACTCGTTGAGGTGCGAGCGGAGCTCCTCGAGGAGCGGTTCGGGGATCTCGTCACCTGCCATGTACCGGCGAAGCTGCACGCGGGCCAACTGGCACGCGGGCGGGGCTCCAACAGAACTTAGAGCGGCTTGTGAGGTTAGGTCCGGGGCTGCCATTTCTCCCGATTGGATCGTCGGGAGGTCTTGGCAGAACTGGAGGTCAGTCCGGCAACATCGTTACTTTCAGGCGGCTCGCGTGGGCTCCGGACCGGTACACCTTTTGGGTCGTCTTGACCAACTTCGTGGCCGTGGTTTCCGATTCTCCGGTCCCGGGAATCCTTGCGAAGCCCGGGAACCCGTCGCACGTTACGATGGCCACCAGGCGGCTTCCCTTGGGGAACTGGTGCGCGAACTCCCAAGGCTCGATCGTTAGCCGGATCACATCGTTGGGCTTGACCGGCCCCCAGGTACCTTCCTCCTTCCATCCTATGCGCGCCTTGCCCGGAAGGCAGAGCGCCCGGACGCTTCCATCGGCCCGCTGCTCAGCGATCGAGACTAAGAAGCCGGCATCCCGACCGGAAGTCGAGACGAACATCTCGCAAGTCACCGGCCCGCCGATGCGCGTCGGCTTGGCGAAAGGCTGAGTGCGGAAGAGGATGGTGCCGTCCTGCGAAAGCGCTTCCTTGGTCAAGCGGAGCGAGGCATTGAGATTGACCTCCATGGTGTCCTGCTCAATCTTGATCCGTGCTGGGTCGTACACGATCGTGGAAGGGGCTGCACCAGACTTAACCGGGTTCAGCTCGCCGCCTCCGTCCAGTCCGCGACCGCTTCCTCCGCTGAGGTACCAGGTCTTGGTCCACGAGCCGGGCGGCGGCCAGTCAGGGACGTCCAGCCACTTGTTCGCTCCGCTGAGGAAGAACCGCACCTTCGGCACGATCGCCATGAACCCTTCCCTCTGCTTCAGGTGGGCATCGAAGAATCGGAGGTAGAGGGAGTCGAGCTCCAGGATCGCGTCGGGACCGTAGCTCACATCCCCCATCGAGCTGCTGGTGTTGAAAGCATGGTTCCAGGGCCCGTAAACAAGCCACTGATTCTTCTTGCCCGTGGCGCGTAGCGCCTCCCAGTGAAGCTTGGTGCCGATCCCGTCACCGTCCCAAGTCCCGCTGATGTGGAGCACGGGGATCTTGACCTTGGCCACTTGATCGAGCCGGAACGAGCCGTCCCACTTGTCCAAGCTGTCCCGTGCCAACCACCGGTCGAACCAAGGAATGTTCTTGCCCAGGAACTCGTCGTCGGCCTTGAGCAGGGGCAGAGTCGCCATCTTCTTCATGCCGGTCAACTTGTCCAGCGCGTTCGCAACGTCGCCCGACCGGTCTCCGCCGATCCGTGCCCACCACAGGCTTCCCGCGAGCATGAACATGCCGTGGTCCCATGGGAAGTTCCTCGTGGGATCCGGAGGGCTGACCTGCGGCACGATGCACTTCAGCGCCGGGTGACGGGTGACGGCCGCGCACCACTGGACGAAGCCGAGGTAGCTCGCCCCGATCATGCCGACCCTGCCGTTCGACCATTCCTGGGCTGTAATCCACTCCAATGTGTCGTAACCGTCGGCCGCTTCGGTCACGAGTGGGTCAAAGTCGCCTTCGCTGTCGCCTCGGCCTCGCACATCCTGGGCCATGAAGGCGTACCCGCGCGAGGCGAAGAACTCAGCCTGGAGCATCGAGATGCCTCGCCCGTAGCACGTACGGACCAGGATCAGAGGCCATTTGCCAGGTCGGTCGGGCAGGGTTACGTCGGCGACCAGGGTCGTCCCGTCACGAAGCTTGGCCTTGACCCCACTGAGAGTTCTGGTTTTGTAGAGCGTGCGGCTCAGCTCCGGGTGCCGGGCCATTGGATCGTCAAAGACGAGGGACGAGCCCTCGAGCTCGGCAACGAGCGACTGCGCCGGCACGGCCACGCCCAAGACGCGGTCGCCGTCGCCGACTGTCTCGATCTCGATCCCTTGCACGCGCAGCTTCAGCGCCTGGACCGAGACGGCAGCACCGTCCACGGTCACTTTACGGGGAACTGCACCCACGACGTCCGTTGAGAGCACCGCCAAGTTTTCGATCAGGAACACTGGCAGCTTCTTTGCAAGCGGCTTCATGCCGACGTCCGCCAAGAGCCGGGTCGCGATCTGAGGGTGGAACGCGGAAAACGCTGCCGTTGCGGACAGGTCGAGCTCCAAGTCCTTCACGACTTGCTTCCCGTTCTGTGTCGCGCTGAGCTTTCCGTCGGCGTACGAGGCCTCAAGGCTTACCGAACCTTGCGAGAACTTCAGTCTGAACTCGGACAGCCGACCGTCCTTGCGCTCGCCTTCCAGCTCGCTCGCAACCTTAGCCGAACCGACAGTGATCTCCGTGACCGAGACGAATTTGCCCCCTGAGAACTCCTCGAAGCGGTTCGTGCCCACTTTCCCGCCTTGCAGCCGATAGACCGAGGTTAGGACTTCGGCCGTCGCCAATGGAGCAAGGGCCAAAAGCATCGTGGCGGTCAGCGTCGAGCGCATACGCCAAACCTACCCGACGCTAGGTCCCAATTCCCCGTGTTCCGCCCCAGCGGCCCCTCACCGATGCCCGTACAATCCAGATATGGACACCACCGAACGGGCCGTCAGCACCTGGAGGGAGAAGGTTGGCCTCGCGGAGATGCTCAAAGGCGGCGTTATCATGGACGTCACCGACGCCAGCCAGGCCCGCATCGCTGAAGACGCCGGTGCCGTGGCCGTTATGGCCCTGGAGCGGGTTCCCGCCGACATCCGTCGAGACGGCGGCGTTGCCCGCATGAGCGACCCCGAGATGATCCGGAGCATCCAGGAGGCGGTCTCCATACCCGTCATGGCAAAGTGCCGCATCGGCCACTTCGTCGAGGCCGAAATCCTCCAGGCCCTCGAAGTGGACTTCATTGACGAGAGCGAAGTGCTCACCCCCGCCGACTATGGACACCACGTCGACAAGCACGCATTCACCGTCCCCTTCGTCTGCGGGGCGAGGAACCTCGGCGAGGCGCTCCGGCGCTGTGGCGAAGGCGCGGCAATGATCCGGACCAAGGGCGAGGCAGGCACGGGTGACGTCGTCGAGGCGGTAGCCCATATGCGAAAGATCCGCTATGAGATCCAGAAGACCACGGTCGCCCGCAAGGACGAGCTCCCCACCGTGGCCAAGGATATCCAGGCACCGCTCGACCTCGTCAGGTACTGCCACGAGAACGGACGCCTGCCAGTCCCGAACTTCTCTGCCGGTGGCATCGCCACCCCCGCCGACGCCGCCCTCATGATGAGGCTCGGAGCAGAGACGGTCTTCGTGGGCTCGGGCATCTTCAAGTCCGGCGACCCCGCGAAGAGGGCCAAGGCCATCGTGGAATCCGTCCTCTTCTACCAGGACGCGGCCAAGCTCGCCGAGATCAGCAGGAATCTGGGCGAACCCATGGTCGGCATCAGCGTCTCCTCGATCCCCGAAAGCGAGCTCCTCGCCCCCCGAGGCTGGTAGCCCAAAAAGAATAGGCCCCGGCTGAAACGCTTACCGGGGCCTCGTTCTCCTCTCCAGCCAGCCAAACGACCAGCAGGGAAACAATCTCTCGGAACTACTGAACGGGCAAGTCCGTTAGCTGGTCTTAGATATTCCCTCCACCCGCGGTGTAAGCACGAAGGACCCACTGGTACGACTTAGGGTTAACGGTCGCTTCGGGTTTGGCGTACTTTGCATGGGAATCGGGACAAATGTAGTTCGCCCCGTTCTTCACACGGTCGCGGAAAATGTAAACGATTTGGAACTTGAGGTTCGTTGGATCGACGTCGTTCCCGCTGGCGTACTTCGCCCATCGGTTTCTTGCTCCCTGCATCGAGCCTCTGTGATAGAACAGGTCTTCTACCTCGCCAGAGGTTTCTCCATGGAACCTGCCATTGGCAAGCTTGATCGAATTCTTGGATCGGCGGGTCTCGAAGGCCTGTCCCGACGCGCTCGAGGTGTCACTGGTGCACGAGGGATAGCCCTTCCTATGGGCAAGGACGATCGTCCTGGACACCTCGTCGAGCACGGTCTGGAAGATGACGTTCATCGGATCCACCGAGCGTCGCTTACGCGGTAAGACGAGAGTGTTGACGATATAGTTTAGCCTCGGCGTCTGGTTGTCCTGGATGTTGTACTGCGTGACCTGTATACAGTGAGCGCTAATGCCACGGTTGTTGCCGACAAAGTTGGTGGGATCGAGGGAAACCTTGCAAATGTCATGGTTCTTTACGAGGGGCTGAATGAAGCCGAACCACTGGGCATAGGCTCCGGCCGTGTCGTTTTCGTTGTTGCAAAAGTATCCGGAATGACAGGTGTCGTCATGGTCGGTCAGGTAGATCTGCCTGGAGCCGCCACTCTGCTTGTGGTTGGACAGGTCCGAGGTCGTCTTGGCCGCGGTGTTGGTCTGCGCAAATACGGGGAACAGGCATGCGGCGAGAATCGCAATGATCGCGATGACCACAAGGAGTTCGATCCCCGTAAATGCCCTCTTCATGTCGTCCCGATGGAACCATTTGGCGGTCGGGCCTTAACCTGTGCTTGACAGAACGTTGACCTGGCCTTAACATCTCTCTGGGCCCAGCTTTGGCTCTCCTGCCTGTACAATCGCATCCTTGCTTCCGCGACCACCCGAGGATCCGTCAGCCCGGCTTTCCAGCGCGGTCGGGGGCCAAAGCATCCCCATCGAGCCCCTCGCGCGGGAGGACTCTTTGTTCCTGGCTGCGAGTGAGATGGCCCACCAGGGGGTCGGGATCGTGGCGGTCGAGTCGGCCGGGGCCTATGTCGGCGTGGTCACGGAACAGTCCTTGGCGGCTGCTCTGGCCTCGGGGGCGGACGGCTCGGCGGAGCTGGGCCCCCACCTGGTCGAATGGCCGACCGTGCCTTCGGGCGCAAGCGCGGCGGAGGCCTTGCGGACGCTCTGCGAGACCGGCGTCCCCGCCTTGGTCGTGCTGGATCCGAACGGGGCCGCGGTCGGGCTGGCGACGGCCTCCCGGCTCTACGCTCCGGAATCGGACACAAAGGTGCGCAAAGCGGTGGTCGGCGGCATGGCCACGCCCTTCGGGGTCTATCTGACGAACGGTTCGATCGGGGCGGGGGCGAAGGGATGGCCGCTGGTCGCGACCGGGGCCCTGTTGTTCGTCCTCCTTGCGGCTTCGACCTACCTGACGACTGGGGCGTTCCTGCTGGTCCCGACAGAGCTGCGCGCGAGCCCATGGCTACGGCCCGGGATGGACCTGCTGAACGTGGTGGTCTTTCTGGCAATGCTCCGGGCGATCCCGCTGGCCGGGGTGCACGGGGCGGAGCACAAGGTCGTGCACGCAATCGAGCGGGGAGAGCCTCTGACACCGATCGTGGTCGCGCGAATGCCTCGCGTGCACCCTCGGTGCGGGACGAACCTGGCGGTGGGGGCCGGACTGTTCCTCTTCCTTGCTGGGCTGAGGTGGACGCCGAGCGAGGAGATCCGCCTGCTCGCGGGCTTGGTGGCCACGCTGGCGCTGTGGCGCCCGGTGGGTGGGCTCTTCCAGTACTTTGTGACGACGAAGCCGCCAACGATGGAGCAGATCGAGTCGGGGATCCAGGCGGGCGAAGAGCTGTTGACGAAGCTGGAGACCTCGCCGCGGACGGTGGGGCTAGGGCGACGGCTCATGAGCTCCGGGCTCTTCCATATCATGGCGGGCTCGGCGGCGATGGAGGTCGTGCTGTACTTTTGCGAGATTCTCTTCCGGGTCCCTTCGGCCTGGCGGGTATTCTCCTAGGCTTCTGGGGCGATGGAAACGGTCTATAACGTCTTGCTCGGGCTGGGTGCCGTGATGGCAGCTGTCTTCTCCGCGCTCGTCTTCTTCACGGGCAAGGGCGACGCGATGTCGGGCGGCGGTGGCTCGATACGTACTACCTTCAAGGGAAAGGCGAGCTTCGACGACCAGATCAGCAAGGTAACGCTGTACCTCGGCCTCGGGTTCATGGGGCTGATGATCGTCCTCGACGTGATCGGGCACCGCATCTTCTAGGAGCCGGTTGCGGGTCGCCGTACTTCACACGAACGACCTGCACGGCAAGCTGGATTTTTCTCGGGCCTCGTCGCTGGCGGCGCTTCGGAACGAGGCCGACCTGTACTTCGACTCGGGGGACTGCGTGAAGTCCGGGAACTTGGGCGTGCCACTGGCTCCGGAGCCCGTGTGGGGCCTGCTCGCCTCCTGCCAGTGCGATGCAAGCGTCATCGGCAACCGTGAGACCCACGTCCTCGCCAAGGCTTTCCAGGCCAAGATCGCCGGGGCTCGGCATCCTGTCCTGTGCGCGAACCTCCGCGGCAAGGACGGAAGCCGGCCGCTCGCTGCCACGTTGCGGCTCGAGGCGCGCGGCCTGAAGGTCGGGGTGCTGGGCGTGAGCGTTGCGATGGTGACGGAGCGGATGGCCGCGGCGGCGGCGAGCGCGTACCTCTGGGACGACCCGGTTCGAACCGCGGTGGAGGAGGCTCGGGCGCTCAGGCCGGAGTGCGACCTCGTGGTTGCGCTGACGCATATTGGGCACCGCGCCGACCTGGAGCTCGCGGAAGCCTCCGAAGAGATCGACGTGGTTCTCGGCGGCCATTCGCACACGGTGTTGGAGAGGCCTGTGCAGGTCGGTGGCACGTGGGTCTGCCAAGGCGGCTCGCATGGGCGGTTCGTGGGCCGGTACGAGTGGGACGCGGCCTCGCGAACCCTGTCCGGCGGCTTGGTGCCGTGGCCTGGTGTCGAGTAGCGCTGCCAAGCTCCGGAAGGCACTTTGAACCCCGCGGAAGTGCCACAGCCCATCGCCGGTATCCTGACCCGGTGTCCGTTGGAATGGGGCTGAAGGAACCCGCTCTGGTCGAGGCCAGCGGACTGGGTTTGAGCTATGGCAGCCGTCCGGTGTTCCACGGACTCGACATTTCGCTCCAACGCGGGGACGTGCTCGCGGTGACCGGCCCGAACGGGAGCGGCAAGTCGAGCCTCTTGCGGGTGCTCGCCGGGCTGTGCGAGCGGTCTGCCGGGAGCCTGTGCGTGCCGCCGCGAAAGGCGCGAGGGCTCGCTGCGCTCGACCAACGCCTGTATCACTCCTTGACCGTCCGGGAACACGCGGACTTCGTGGCGAGAGTTCACGGCCTTGGGTGTCCCGACCTGGAGCCGTTCGGGCTCTTGCCACAGTCTGGCTTGCTCGTCGGGCACCTCAGCTCCGGCCAGCAGTCGCGACTGAAGATGCTGCTGGCGACGTTCCACGAGCCCGCCCTTCTCCTGCTGGACGAGCCGTCGGTCGCCCTCGACGGGCCGGGCCGCGCGGTCCTGGCCCAGGTCGTTGCCGCCCAGCGCGGACGCGGCGCCACCGTCCTCGCCACCAACGACCCCGGAGACCTCGCCTATGCCACGCACCGGCTCGAGCTCGCTGGCTAAGGCCTTCGCCGTCTTCCGCAAGGAGGCGGCAATCGAGCGGAGGACACGGCACGGACTGGCCTCCGCCCTGCTCTTCGGCTTTGGCGCAGTGCTGGTGCACGGGCTGTCTTCGTTCGGGGTGAGCCCACCCGCGCAGACGGTCGCGGCAACCTTGGTCTCGCTGCTGGTGCTGACCTCGGTGGTCGCGCTGCCCCGAGCGTTTCTGGTCGAAGAGGACCAGGGGACGATGTCGCTGCTGCGGTTGCACGCCGATCCCTGGGCAGCAGTGATCGGCAAGGCGTGGTACGTCTGCGTCCAGGCCTTAGTTGGGGCGGCGGTCCTCACCCCAGTCTATGTCGCGATCAGCGGGGCCAAGGTCGCCGACCCCGTTCTCCTGGGCGCAGGCGCAGCCCTTGCAGCGATCGGTTGCTCTTTGGGGGTCTCACTGTGCGGAGCACTCGCGCTGGGGGCGCAAGGCCGCACGATGGTGGCCGCCGGAATTGCGCTCCCGATGCTGTTCCCGGTGGCGCTCCTCGCCTTTCCGGCTGTCCACGCTGGACTGGGTGGGGTGCCATCCGCCCAGGGGTGGAGGGCTGTGCTCGGCCTCGCGGGTTGGGAGATTGCGGTCGGGGCGCTCTACCCGTTGCTCGCTTCCTCGGTGTGGCGCCTGGCCCAAGTCGAGACCCCACCAAGGAGATAATGGGATCGTGAGGCTCGCTGGACGCACGGGGTACATCTCCCTCTGGGCCTGTGCCGCCGTGGCCACCGCCGTCACCGTCCTGCTTCCCGACGCTAAGTCGTTTCGCGAGCCATCGCTCGCAAAGATCGTAGCCACCCACCTTCCTTGCGCCGTCCTCACCACGGTTTTTGTCGTTCTGTCGGCCGTGCTCGGGATCAGATTCCTGGCCCGCCGCGAGATGAGCCTGGACCACCGACAGGCGGCCAGTTCGGAGCTGGGACTGATCTTCGCCGGCCTGACGATGGCTACCGGGATCCAGTTCAGCCAGGTGCAGTGGGGGGCTTGGTGGCAGTGGGACGCCCGGCAAACCAGCTTCCTCGTGGTGCTGATGCTCATGGCGGCGGGGGTCACGCTGCGGTGGGCGATCCCTGACCCTGCCCGGCGTGCCGCGTCCAGTGCCGCCTATTCGGTGGCTAGCCTTCTGCCCGTCCTGTTCCTCGTCTTCGTCCTACCCCGGCTGCCGCAGGTCCAGGCCGCTTCGTTCCATCCTTCGCGAACGGTCGAGACAGGAGGGTTCGACACCAGCTACTGGACGGGAATCCTCGTCATGGCCGCTGCGCTCTCGCTCTGGGCGAGGGCCGCCTACACCTCGAAACACAAGAGCCTTACCGATGAACACGATATTGATCGCCCTGCTGCCTCCCCTTCTGGTGTGGTCGTGCCTCTGGATGTACCTGAAGAGCACTGAGCGGCAGGCCCGCTAGGTACCGAGTTCGCATCGGTATTCTGGGCCGATGCGAAAGGAGTCCCTCGCGTTCCTACAGGAGATCTGCAACGCGCCGTCGCCCTCCGGGTACGAACAGGCGGCCGCCCGCGTATTCCGTGCCTACACTGAGAAGTTTGCGGACAAGGTGCAGACCGACGTCCATGGCAACACGTGGGCCGCACTCAACCCAGATGCAGGTCAGAAGATCATGCTAGCCGGACATCTGGATGAGATTGGCCTGCAAATCATTCACATATCCGACGGCGGGCTCCTCTACTTCGCAGGCATCGGCGGCCACGATACGATGGTTCCGATCGGGCAGAGGGTCTGGATTCATGGCGCAAAAAGGGTCGTGGGAGTCATCGGCCGCAAGCCAATTCATCTCCTTGAAGGCGATGAAAAAGAGAAGCGGCCCAAGATGCACGACCTCTGGATCGACATCGGCGCCAAGAGCAGGGCCGAGGCGGAAAAGGTGGTCTCGATCGGCGACTGTGCCACGTACCAGTGGGAGTTCGCCTCTCTTCTGGGTGACCGGGTCACCGCTAGGGGATTCGACAACAAGATGGGCGCCTTTATCGTTGCCGAGGCGCTTCGGATCCTCAAGACCGAGGGGGGTCTCGCCCAAGGCGTCGGAGTCTTTGCCGTGGGAACCGTCCAAGAAGAGATCGGACTTCGTGGTGCCCGCACTTCGTCCTTTGGCATCGATCCGCAGAGCGGGCTTGCGGTAGACGTGGACTTCGCCATTGATACGCCTGGGCTCGACAAGTCTCGCTACGGCAACGCCGTAATGGGCAAGGGCCCGAGCGTCACGAAAGGGGCGAACATCAACCCGGTCGTGCTCGATCTGGTGCTCAAGGGCGCCAAGAAGGAGAAGGTTCCGTACCAGCTGTGCGCAGAGCCCGGCGGCACCGGCACCGACGCAAACGCCATGCAGGTGTCCCGCGGCGGGATCGCTACCGGCCTCGTCGGTGTCCCGATCCGGTACATGCATTCGCCGTGCGAGGTCTTGGAGCTTGGCGACGTCGAAGACTGCGCCAGGCTCATGGCAGCATATTGCCGCCAGGTCAAGTCGGACACGAGCTTCGTCCCGATGTAGCCGCAGGACGTATACTTCGCGGAGTGGGTCGTGGCCTCGCGCTCGTTCTGGTTGCGCTGACCGCGGCCTGCGCGGTAGCCCAGCAAACGACGATCCGCATGATGGCGGGGCCGGCCTTCGGAATCCCGCCGCGAGACTCCACTGCACCGCGCAACATCACCCGCAGGGCCGTCTTCGACGAGTTCCACCGCCGCAACCCCGACCTTCAAGTCGTAAACGCGGGCGGGCTCGAACTGACCGGCGACAAGGCAGACAGCAACTTCCTCATGTCCATGGCCGGGGATACCGCCCCAGATGTCTTCTACGTCAATTTCCGCCAGTACTTCAGCTATGTGGAGCAAGGGTTCTGCCGCCCGCTCGACGACTTGGCCGCTCGGCACCCGGAGGCCACTTCCCGAATCGTCCCCGAGATCGAGACTGTCCTGAGGAGCCTGGACGGGGAGCTCTACGGCGTTCCCTTCTACCAAGTCGCACAGGCGCTCTACTTCCGTAAGGACCACTTCGTAGAAGCCGGGCTCGACCCGCAGCGGCCGCCCCGCACCTGGGAGGAGTTCTACCAGGCAGCCAAAAGGCTCACGGACTCGGCGTCCGGGCGGTCGGGATTCGCCTTCAGCGGGGGACCAGGAGGCAAGGCGTACCACTGGACCAACTTCGTCTGGCAGGCCGGGGGTGAAGTGCTCGTGCCCGCAGAGCGAGGCTATTCCCGCGCGGTTGTCGCGAGCCCCGAAGGGGCGCTGGCCCTGGACTTCTTCCGGCGTCTTACCAAGGACACATGGACAGGGCCGGACGGCAAGAAGCGCGGGCCTGCGGCCAGCGTGAGCGCTACCTACAACAACGACATCACCGACGGCAAGGTCTCGATGTGGTTCGCATACACGAACGATGTGATGCTCTCCATCAGCGACATCAACCCGGCCCTGATCGGGGTCGCCGCGATGCCTGCCGGCCCGGCCGGGAGCTACAACGAGATCAATGCGGGCATGTGGGCGATCAACTCGTCGGTCAAGGATCCCGCCAAGCTTGCCGCGTGCTGGCGGTTCATCGAATACTTCGCGAGCCAGGACGCGGCCGAGGTCCAGACCCACACCCTGGTCGAGCTTGGGCTCGCATCCCTCGTCAACCCCGCATTGCTCGAGCGGTATGGATACCACGACCTTGCCGCGAGCGTGGATCCCGCATATCTCGAGGCGAACAAGCAGCTTTTTGAGCGCGGCAAGCCCGAGCCGTACGGCCGGAACAGCCAGCAGGTGTACGTCGTTCTGGACGAGGCGCTCGACCGGGCACGGCTGGAGGACACACCGAGCGAACAGATTCTCAGCGAGGTGCAAGACTCCATGGACCAGAAGCTCCTCGGCTATGTCCCCGATCCGATCATCCAGCGTCAAAGGCGGGTGGCGGGCTGGGTCGCCTGGCTGCTCGTTGGTGTCGTCGCCACTGCGGTCGGTGTCTCGGTTCGCCGCGCCCGAAAAGCCGGCCCGGCATACGACCCGCTGCCGCGAGGCGTGAGGCGGCTCGCCGCTCTGAAGTTTGTCTGGCTCTGTCTGCTACCCGCCTCGCTCACCTTGGCGGTGTGGGCGTACTACCCGCTCGGGAAGGGTCTGCAGATCGCGTTCCAAGACTATCGGATTGTCCTCGGTGCTACCTGGGTGGGCTTCGACAACTTCATCTCGGTATTCAGCCAGCCCGTCTTCTGGAAGGCGCTCCTGAACAGCACCCTCTACGTCTTGCTCACGATCGCGATCGGCTTCTTGCTCCCCGTGATGCTAGCCGTCGGACTGAACGAGATCCGCTACGCGAGAGTGCTCTTGCGCACACTTTTCTACCTGCCCGCCACGATCTCGGGCGCGGTGATTGCGTTTCTTTGGCGCCAGTTCTACGACAAGGCGCCCGAGGGCGTGCTGAACCAGCTTGTCCAACCGTTCGTGCCCGCGCTCAACCCGATCCTCGAGCGATTCGGCGGCCCGGTGCTCACGGATGCCAACGACTGGTTGGGGAACCCTCAGCTCGCGCTGTTCGCCGTGGTGCTTCCTGGCATCTGGGCGGCTGCCGGCCCCGGCTCCGTCCTCTACCTTGCCGCGTTGAAGAACATCCCTGACGAGCGGTACGAAGCCGCCGACCTGGACGGCGCTACGTGGCGACACAAGCTTCGCTACGTCCTTCTGCCTGGGATCAAGCCATTGATGCTGATCAACCTGCTCGGGGTCTTCATCGGCGGGTTCAAGGCGATGGAGAACGTTTTTGTGCTGACCGGAGGGGGGCCACTCTATGCGACCCACACGATCGGCCTCGAGGTTTGGCAGAACGCATTCATGTTCCTCAAGTTCGGCTATGCCACGGCTGCGGCCTGGGTGATGGGCGCGATCCTCGTCGGCTTTACCGTGTTCCAGATCCGATGGCTGACCCGCCTCAAGTTTTCGGCGGCCAAAGCGTGACCCAGGCCTCCGCCGCCTCGATCCTGGTTGCCGATGTCGCGATCAGCGCGCGCGATGCAGGCGCTACGGCCAGCTATACGTACGCCGCTCCGCCTGAGGCAAGGCGCGGCGAGGCGTGGATCGTGCCGTTGGGGGGCAGGAGGGCGATCGGCTACGTCGTCGGGGTCCGATTGACGTCACCGGCAGATCTGGGATTCGACCTTTCCCGTCTCAGACCGCTCAAGGAGCCGATCCAAGGACTCGACCTTCCCGAAGCGCTGATGGACCTTGTCGAAGAGACCGCGCGCCAGACCCTCTCCCCACTGCCGTCCGCACTCTCGGCAGCGACGCCGCCTGGCGTGCGAGAGAGGCTCGCCGTCACGTGGCGACCGGGAGGGGCCGTCACCGGAGCGCTCCCGGCCCGGCAGGCCGAGGCGCTGAGAATGCTCCAAGAGCGAGGTGTGGTGTACGAAGGCGGCGGCGGTTCGCTGACCGACCCGATGAAGCGTGCGCTCCGAGCATTGGCACAAAAAGGCCTGGCCGAACGCGGCCTCGAGCTTCGCCGCTGGGCCGAGCGTCGCTCCAGCGAACAGAGCGTGGCCCTGAACCCGGACTCTTCTCTTGTCGAGCGGTTCCTTGCCGGTCCCGGGCGCAAGCGGCCGGCACAAGCCGTTACCGTCATGCGCCTCCAGGGCGTTGGCTCGAGCGCCCTGCCGGTTCGTGAGATCCGAGCCTTGGCCGGGGTCTCCGACGTCACCGTCCAGGCCCTGCTCGATGCCGGGCTGCTCGTCCCTGCGGAAGACGTATCGTCCGCCTTGGAGCCCGCTCCCCAGCCGAATCCCGACCAAGAGGCGGCGATTGCGGCCGTCTCCCGTGACGTGGCCGCTCGAAGCCCCACGCGCTTCCTTCTCTTTGGCGTGACTGGCTCCGGAAAGACAGAGGTCTACATGAGGTGCATGGCCGAGGCCCTTCGTATGGGCCGAGGGGTGCTCTACCTCGTGCCGGAGATCGCCCTGACCGCGCAGACGCTGACGCGGCTCAGGGCCCGATTCGGCGACCGCGTTGCAATGCTCCACTCCAACCTGCCGCCACGAGAGCGGCTCGAGAGCTGGACCGCGATCCGCCGTATGAACCGATCCGTGGTGCTGGGCGCCCGATCGGCGCTCTTCGCGCCCCTGGAGGACATCGGCTTGATCGTGATTGACGAGGAGCACGAGGGGAGCTTCAAGCAGGAATCGGCCCCGCGATACTCGACGGGCCCCCTCGCCGAGTTTCTCGCCCGCCGGCACGACTGCCCCATCGTCTACGGCTCGGCAACACCCAGCGTCGAGACCTTCTATCGGGCCAAAACGGGCGATCTCCAGCTGCTCCGCCTGCCCAGTCGCGCGGCGGCCGCGACGTTGCCCAGCGTCGAAACTGTAGATTTGGCCGAGCTCTTCCGGGAGCGCAAGCCTGCCCTGGTCTCGGAGCGGTTGCAGGCAGAGATCCTCACGACACTTGAGCGCGGCGAGCAAGCCATCCTCTTCCTGAACCGGCGAGCATATGCGCCGGTGCTCAAGTGCCGCGAGTGCGGGCACTGCTGGGAATGCCCTCGTTGCTCGGTCGTGCTCGCCTACCACCGCCAAGCGAACCAGTTGCGCTGTCACCACTGCAACCACACAGAGCGGGCTCCCAGCGAGTGCCCAGAGTGCGGCAGCGAGCGGGTGGCCGGGTTTGGGGTAGGGGTGCAAAGGCTGGAGGAGTGCCTTGCCGAGTTGTTCCCGGAGGCTCGGGTCGCCCGACTTGACCGAGACGTGGCGCGGCGGGCCGGCGCGCTCGAGGAAGTGCTCGCGTCTTTCCGGGCCGGCGCCACCGATATCCTCGTCGGCACGCAGTTGGTCGCCAAAGGGCTTGATTTTCCCCATGTCACGCTCGTAGGCGCGGTGGCCGCCGACGTCTCCCTCCACGTGCCTGACTTCCGGGCATCCGAGCGCACGTTCCAGTTGCTTTCCCAGGTCGGTGGCCGTGCCGGTCGTGCATCCAGGCCGGGACGGGTGCTGATCCAGACATTCCAGCCGAACCACGTCTCCGTCGTCTGCGCCCAAGCCCACGATTACGAAGGCTTCTATGCCGCCGAAGTGAAGGAACGCGAAGAGGCAGGGTATCCGCCCTTCCGGCGGCTCGTCAACGTGGTGGTGTCGGGAACCGCTCGCACGGACGTGGTGACGGCTTCGGCGCAGATCGCAGAGGAGCTGCGACGCGCCGTGCCGTGCGGGGAGGTCTTAGGGCCGACCGACTGTGCCCTCGCTCGCCTCGACGGGCTCTGGAGGCGGCACTCACTGTTGAAACTGGAGCCTGGGGCCGACGTCTCGCCGGTCGCTCAAGCTCTCGACGCCCTGGTTCTGCCCCGGGTGCGCGTCGTGGCTGACGTTGACCCGGTCAGCCTTGCCTAGGCTACTCGCCCACTGGCCGGAACAAGAGGCAGCCTGAGGTCGCCTTCTCCGGAGCGCCTTCGAAGTCGAGACCGGAGGACTTGCCCCCGCACAGGACGGCCAGGCGTTGGTCCAGCTCCCTCAGCATCGATCGCGAGTATCCGGGCCACTGCTTGGCAACTTGCCCCCCCTTATCAATTAGCGTAACGTACACGGACCGCTCCGCATCGAAGGCTCGAAAGACCGCATCGTCCTTTGCTGAGAGAGCGGGGTACGGGAGGCGCAGGTCGTCGGCATACTTGGAAGCGACGGTCGGCTCCGCGTCCATCACGGCCACGAATCTCGCCCTTCCCTGGTAGCTCGTTGCCAGACTGTTAAAAAACGCTTGGGACTCCAAGCTGCAGGGACAGCCTTCTTTGGTGAACACGACGACGGCGGGAGAAGACTCCCAAAACGTGGCCAGATCTGTGCGCCGGCCGCGGGCGTCGCGCAGCGTCATTCCGCTTGCAGCGCTCGACGCCATGGCCTCGCTCGACGCGGCCATTGCAGGGGTCACAGGGTGACGGGGCTCGTCCAAGAGGTTGACCACGTTCGATTCTGGCCTCGGAGTCTGAATCTGCATCCATCCGGCTCCCGCCAACAGCACCGTCGCCAGCCCCCAGAGCACGTACTGCTTGCCCACGAATCTAGTCTACACGCGCCTTCGCCCGGACCCTCAGTCCATCTCGGCGAGTTGGCTGGAATACGCGTCGCGCACGACCTTGCGCCGGACTTTCATGCTTGGAGTCAACTCGCCCTTCTCGTGAGAGAACGGCTCATCGAGCAATCGGAACTGGCGCACCCGCTCGAAGTCCGCCAACGCCTTGTTCGCACGATCCACGGCCTGCCGCACCGCCTGGCCAGTGCGCTCCTCGGCGACGATCTCTGCGTCGGAAACACCAGCCAGCGAGAGGCTGGCCCGGAGATAGGCGTAATCCGGCACTATGAGTGCAACGCAGTGGTTTCGCCCGTCTCCAAAGACTACGGCCTCCGTGATCTCGGCCTCGGACCGGAGCAGGTTTTCGACTCGTTGCGGCGCTACGTTCTTCCCATTTGCGAGGACCTGGATGTCTTTTTTTCGGTCGGTGATCCTCACCCGGCCATCTACGAATTCGCCGAGGTCCCCGGTTCGGAACCAGCCCTCGGGATCGATTGCTTCGGCCGTCGCCTCTGGTTTCTGCCAGTACCCTTTCATGACCACCGATCCGTGGATGAGGATTTCGCCATCTTCGGCGATGCGGAGCTCCAGGCAGGAGAAAGGCTTTCCGACGGTGTCCGGGCGGTTTTCGGCAGGGTCGTTCAGGCACGAGGCCGCGGTCGTCTCGGTGAGGCCATAGCCTTGGAGGACGGTGATGCCGAACGCCCCGAAGAAGGAACAAAGGTCAGGCGGGAGGGCCGAGCCGCCACTCACGAAGTACCGGAGCTTGCCGCCCGTCCGCTTTCGCAATGTGCCGCCGACCAGGGAATCGGTGACGGGATGGAGCGGCGCGAATCGGCCTTCGAGCCTCGCTAAGCCCTGAGAGTGGGCGAGCGCAAACAACCTTTGCCTGAGGGGGGGGGCGTTTCGTACGCCGTCGAGGATCTTTGCCCGCATCGAGTCGAGGAACCGCGGAACGACGAGCATGATCGTCGGCTGCACCTTGGACATGTCCGAGGCAATCGTCGCCACCGAACCTGCGTAGCCGATGCTCGCGCCGAGTGAGATCGGAAGCACGTGGCCTGCGAACCGCTCGAACACGTGGGCAACGGGCAGCCATGAAAGGAAGACGTCGTCGGGTCCGAGCGGCAAGGTCTTCGGGATGACGCGGCAAAGGTCGAGGAAGCCCTGGTGGCCCAGCATGGCGCCCTTAGGCTCGCCGGTTGTACCGCTCGTGTAGATGATCGTCGCAAGCTCCGCCTGTGCCGGCTCAGTGACCGACTTCTCCCATCGGGCCCGATCCAACTCTCCGCTCCGGACGGAAAGCTCGGCAAAGGTAACTACCGGGACTCCCAGCCCGGCGACCTTCGCACCTTGTGCCGCATCCTGGACGACGACCGCCGATGCCGCCGCGTCCTGGAGGATCTGGGTGGCTTGGTCGGCCGGAAGGCTGGGAAAAACGGGGACGGTCACGATTCCCAGGGTTTGGCACGCCCAGTCCACCATCGCCCACTCGAGCCCGGTGTCCCCGATGATGCCCAAGCGGTCGCCGGGTTGAAGCCCGAGCGACGCTACAGCGCTCGCGGTATCGTACACTTTGTCCCACGCTTCACGATAGGTAAGCTTGCGGTAGTCAGAGCCGTCCCGGACGTGGTACGCGGTACGGTCGGCACCTTTGGCCAAGGCCTCGTGCCAGAGGACTGCGATGGACTCCCCGACCATCGCTACTAGCCTCGTTCCACCGGAAGACCAGACGCGACGTAGGCTGTCCAGCCGCCGCGAACCGACACCGGATCGTCAAAGCCCATCTCTACCATTGCCTTGGCTGCCAAGGCCGATCGCACCCCGCTACCGCAAATGAGGGCGAGTTTCAGGCTCCGGTCGCCGAGCGACGGGTCTCGCTTCCGGTGCTCGTGGTCTACCGCCACTTCCAGCATGCCGCGGGGCACGTTTCTCGCACCTGCGGGATGCCCGGATGCGAACTCTTCCGGCTCGCGGACGTCGAGCAACACCCAGTCCTGCATCGAGGCCAGGTCGCCCACCTCGACTTCCCGTACAACCTTCAGGGCTTCGTCTACGAGGTCTTGCACCGATTTCATGCCCGCACGGTACCCGTCCAGGGTCTTTTTTGACGCCCCCTAAAGATTGCCGGCACAATCACCAGAATGATTCTTGGGAGGGCGACTCCGCGTTAGCTCTCCCCTTGGCGGTGATCGCCCCTCCCGAACATCAGATTCGGGCTCGGTCTTTGAACCTGAGATAGGCTGAAACCAGGGCTCCGGCCAGTTCGCTCGGCGATGCTTCGATGCATTCGAGCCCAGCGTTCCTCAAGATGACGCCGGCGGCGTCGCGCTCGTCCTGGTCCCATAGCTCGGCCGCGCTCTCCAGTAGCGCCCCGGTGCTTGTCACCGCCCCCATCTTCGGACCGGCGTCAGGGTCTGTCACGCGCACGATCACCACAAGGTGCCTGCGGCGAAGAGGCGCGAACGCGCTAGCGAGCTCTCGAGCCTGGTCTGCGTCGCCGGCGTCCGTGAAGAGAACGACCAGTCCTCGGCGGCGCCAGTGGTGCCCCAAGTGAGCGACGGCTGCGCGGTAATGCGGCTGGGTCGCCAGGGGCTCGAGATCGAAGATGCTGTCTGCCACCAGTGTCGCGTGTCCGTGCCCTTTGTGCGGAGCAACGAAGGCACGGACATCTTCGTCGAAGGCAAGGACGCCCGTGAGATCACCTTGGCGCGAAGCGGCATGGAGCAAGAACACTGCGGCATCCAACATGTGCTCGATCTTTCGGATCCCGCCCACCTCGCCCAGCATGTGTCGCCCCAGGTCGAGGCACGCGACGACCGCCTGATTGCGCTCGGGCTCGAACTCCTTGACAACGAGGCGGCCACGTCGCGCAGTCGCCCCCCAGTGCATCAACCTCACGTCGTCATCGTTGTAGTCGCGGAGGCTGACGAACTCCATGCCCGTGCCCTTACCGAGTGCCTTCCGGACACCGAGCGACGCGAGGTGGCCTTTCCGTCTGAGCAGCTCAAAGTCTCGCAGCGGCCGGACGTTCGGCATGACGCGGACGTCGCTAGGATTGTCCAGGTGTTGGACGATCCTTGCCAAGCCCAGCGGGGCGAGAAACCGTACGTACGTGCCCCGAAACTCTTGTGCGCCGCGACGAGTGGGGACGACCAAGTACTCCATGCGCCGCGACTCGCCGGCGGGAATCCTCAAGCTCTGTTCATGGCCCGACGTCGTTGATCCGTCCAATTCTTCGTCAAAAACCTCTACTTGGAGGGGTCGCTTGCCCTGGTTCTCGATGGTGAGAGTGACCGGGTTGCCCGCCCGTGCCGCCAGACTCTCACGGTGGGCGCGATGGGCAGACAGCCGGCGCGACCTGGAGCCAACGACCCCGGTCGTGGCCACGAGGGCAATGAGACCGACGTTGTACGGAAGCAACCACCGCTCCAGCCCAGGAGACACCGCGCCTCCGGCAGCGAGGCCCAATCCTGCCACGGCGAGCCACCAAGCCTTCGCCGAGGGCGCCCACCCTGCCTTCATCGCTTGGTAGCATACACGCGTGCCGGGCAACTACTTCGTGCTCACGCCCGAGAAAGTGGTGGTTGTCCGCCGCTACGCCTCCCTGCCCGTTCGAGTAGGCGCCCACGCGATCGACATCTTCCTCGCCATCGCGTTCTCCGGCATCGCGGGCATGCTATCCATGCCGGTCTCGGCCTTTGTCGGTACCGACGCCGGCTCAGCCGTCGAGACTCTCGTGGCGTCGGTCTCACTCGTGGCCTATTTCGTCCTCCAGGAATGGCTCTGGCAAGGCAAGACGGTTGGCAAGGCCACGTTCAGCCTGCGAACTGTAATGCTGGACGGCACACCTCCCACGCTTCTTGCCGCCGTCTACCGGAACCTCCTTCGGATCGCGGACATGCTCCCGATCGGCTACGCCTTGGGAATGGGAGTCATCCTCGCGAACCCCCGGGGGCAACGATTGGGCGATATCGTGGCCAGGACCGTGGTGATCGCTGACGCCGGGATCCCTTCCGGGTTCGTGCCGGCGCCGCACCATGCGGGCATCCACCCGCTCGAACACCTCGTTCCAGCCCTCGATCGAATGACGCTTGCCGAGTACTTTGCCCTGAAACGACTGTGTGATCGGTTCCCAGATCTGCTCCCCGAGACTCAGACCAAAGGCGTGGAAGAGATATGGAAGCCCTTTGCGCAACTCCACGGAATCGAACCTGCACCAAACGTCCATCCGGTCTACCAAATGGAGGCGGTCGTCATGAAGTACGGCCGTATTCACAACCTTCTGTGAATTGGTGCGGAAAACCGTGGGAAGGCTCTCGGCTTCATCGCACTGGGGACAAGTTCGGGGCCAATCCCTGCACTCATACACATTGTTTTCCACACGTCCGACCAGTGGGATTTGAACCCGGTTTTAGACTCGATCGAACTTGGCCCCTAACGTTTTCCACAGTCTCGTGCCGTGCTAATAGTAATTACAGAATCTTCTATTCTCTGTGGGTGTTCTTATAAAGCGAGTGGGAAACCAAACGGATGCAAGGGCCACCTTGATCCGGCTCCACGACTTCAGGAACTACGAGCATGCCGAAGTCAGTCCGGGACAAGGCGTCAATCTCGTCATCGGTCCGAACGGGCAAGGCAAGACGAACCTGCTTGAGGCGATTCATCTCACTACTACTGGTCGGTTAATCCGCGGCCGGCGAGAAGCCCAGGCAGTGCGGCACGGAGCCGAGATGGGGCTCGTCCATACCTATTTTGAACCTGGCGGGCACGAAGTCGAGGCGAGACTACCGGTGTCCGGGAGGAAGTCACTGACCGTGAACGGTTCTGCGCTCCGGAGGGCGAGTGACCTTCTCGGCCGCGCCCCGTGCGTGTGCTTCACGGCAGAGAGTCTGCTCCTGCTTGATGGCGATCCCGAAGAGCGGCGGCACTTCTTGGACACGGAGGCTTCCCAGCTCCATCCCTCCTACGTCAAGGTTTGCGCCGACTACAAGCGGGCATTGCAACAGCGGAACACGCTGCTTCGGCAATGGCGGGAGCAGCCCCTTTCTTCCTCGGTCTTCGAGCCGTGGGAAGAGCAGCTTGCCCATCAAGGGGCTGCGATCCGAGCGCGACGCGAGGAGTGGATTTCAAGCCTGGAGCCGAGGTTCCGCAAGGCGTTCTCGGAGTTGGGAGGCAAGGAACCCGTCACCATCCAGGGTGCCCTGAAGGACGCGGCGACCACCGCGGACGAGCTGATGGACGGCCTCGCCGCCAGGCGACTCACCGACCGCGACCGAGGCAGCACGGGAACCGGGCCCCACCGTGACGACCTCGCCGTGCAGATCGGGGGCCAGGACGCCCGCGACTTTGCCAGCCAAGGTCAAAAGCGAGCGTTCGTCGTAGCCCTCAAGCTGGCCGTGCAGGAGTTGCTTGCGGAAGAGCTTGCCGCCCGGCCCATTCTGCTTCTGGACGATGTCTTCTCCGACCTCGACGCCCATCGCCGCTCGTCGCTCTTCGGCCTTGTCCTCGAACATGGGGGACAAGTGTTCGTAACTTGTACAGAACCCGATCAGGCAGGTGACCGGTTCTTACGCGAGGCTGCAACGTTCGTGGTAACGTCCGGAACGGTGGTAGTGCGATGAGACAGCTCTCTGAGGTCTTGCCGGAGGCATTGGGAAGGGCAGACGTGCTACGGGCTGCACGGGCGCTCCGTGTGGCCAGGAAGTGGGACACGATCGTGGGCCAGATCCTGGCCGCCAGGTCTGTCCCTGACCGGTTTGACCATGGCGTGCTCTGGGTCGGAGTGAGCACCTCGGTCTGGGCGCAGGAGATCCGCCTGCGGCGGGAGAACATCCTCGAGCGGTTGAACGAGGCGGCGGGGGAGCGCGGCCTCTTCAAGGAGCTAAGGGTGACGATCCAGGCCGACTGCGGCAAGCCGAGAGCGGTCGCCGATGCGGCGCGAGTTCTCTGAGCGTCCCCTCGTCGTAGCGCTGCTCGCCATGGTCTGCGGGCTGGCCTCGACCCATTCTCCGCTGAACCTGTTCTACATTGTCGCGCTCGCGCCGTTCCTGAACCGCACCAAGGCCTGGATCGCCCTGGGTTTCGGACTGCTGGCCGGAATCGTTCTTCGGCCCACGGTCGAACCCCTGGTCACCGTGCCGGGAGGAGCGTTCGACGGTACGGCCACGATGGTCACCACTTCGCGCCCCAACTCGCGTGGCTATACGGCCGTCGTGGACGCCAGCGGACGGAGGTACCTCCTTTGGCTCGGTCCTAAGGAAGGCTTCACGATGGGGGACGAGCTCCGCATCCGGGCCGACGTCTTGCCGTTCAGAATGCCGGGGCTATCCGGCCAGGGCACGGTGGCAATTCTGCGCCCTGTTCGGCCCGTAGAGCGCGTCCAGGCCGGGCCCTGGCTCTGGCAGCTGGGCGACCGGCTTCGAGGCTCGTTCCTCGAGCTAACAGCGCGCTACGGTCGTCGGGAGACGACGGGGATCGTGAACGCGCTCTGCTTCAACGTTACTTCGGGGATTACTCCCGTCGAATATGAGGCGCTGCGCAGGAGCGGCACCGTGCACATCGTGAGCACATCGGGGCTCCATGTGGTGATCGTGGCGACTGCGCTCGCCTTTGCCTTGTACCGGGTTCCGGTGGCCCGAGTGGTCAAGCTGCTGGTTCTGCTCGCCCTGCTCGTCCTCTACGCGGCTGCGGCGGGGTTTCGGCCACCCATAGTGCGAGCCGTCGCGATGGTGGGAGTGGGACTTGCCGCCTACCTGTTCCAACGGGAGCCGGACGGCGCCTCGGCGATTGCGGCCTCGGGGCTGGGGTATCTACTCTGGAGCCCTTCGTCCATCAACGACATAGGATTCCAGCTCAGCTACGTGGCGACGGCGGGCCTGGTGCTCTTTGCCCCTCGTTTCGACCGGGGGGTCAAATCGTTGGCCGAGTACGTGACCCGTCCGCTCCTAGCTGTCGTCCAGGTAAGCGCGTTAGCCACGGTGGCCTCCGCTCCGCTCTTGGCCTACCATTTCGGCCTTGTGAGTCTGATCGGCCCGGTCAGCAACGCGTTGATCGCGATTCCCGTCGCCATCGCGGTGATCGGAAGCCTCGTTGCGTGGGGAGTGTCCACCATATGGTTGGGACTGACTGTCGGCCTGCTTCGTGTCGTGGTTGAGCCGATGACCGGTTGGATCCTGTTCGTGGTCGGGCAGACTTCAGCGATGCCGTGGAGCGCGGTAGAGACCCCTCGGCCGGCCGAGTGGCTGATCGTGCTCGTGTACGCGCTCTTCGGCCTCCTGTGGCGCCCGAAGCTGCGCCCGGCTAGCTAGAGAACACCTCGAGCCAGGTTCGAACCTTCTCGATTTCGGCCTTGCGTTCTGCCAGAGTTTCGCGCTCTCGCTCGACGATTTCGGGCTTCGCACGGGCCGCAAAGTCGGGTTGAGAGAGCCGAGCTTCAAGCTTGCGTGCCTCCTGGCTCAGCGCTTCCAGCCTCTTGGTCAGGCGCTCTGCCTCTTGCTCGTTGTTCACGAGATCGCCCACCAAAAGGTGAAAATCGGTCCCTGAGCTGGTCGAGGAGACGAACTTACCTTCTGGCTTGCCTTGGACAGCAGTCTCGAACCATGCCTGGGAAGCCAAGACCGTTTCTCCTCCGTCCAGGTCGCCTTCAAAATAGATCTCAGGTAGTCGCTTGCCTGGGGTGACCTGCATGTCGGCTCGCATCGCCCGGACGGTACGCACCGCGTCGAGCCACCGCTCTACACGTGTCTCCAACGCCTCGTCGAGCCATTCTTCGGGGGTCTCCGGCCACGTCGAGGTCGCGACCATGCCTTTCGATCGAGGCAGGAGCGAGTTCACCTCCTCTGTCAGGTGCGGCATGACCGGGTGCAGCATCGTCAGGAACGCTCGGAGCGAGGTCTCCAGGATCCATTGCGGTGCGTTCCTCGAGGACTCGTCCGCGAGGCGGCCTTTGCTCACCTCGATGTACCAGTCGCACATCTCGGACCAGAAGAACCGGTAGAGTGCGGCGCACGCAGCCTGCGGGTCGTACCCTTCGAAGGCGGCTCTTGCCTCCCGCGCTGTCGCTGTCAGCCGGCTGAGGAGCCATCGGTCCATTTCACCAAGCTCGGCGGTGAGCTCCCCTTCGAACCCGTCGAGGCTTTGCATCACGAACCTGCTCGCGTTCCAGACCTTGTTCGCGAAGTTCCGTGCGTCCACCGTTCGGCGCTCCGAGTACCGGATGTCCTGGTTCTCGCCTGTCTGGCTGAATAGGGTGAACCGCAGGGCATCGGCGCCCTTTTCCTCGATCACTTGCATCGGATCCACGCCTGTGCCTAGGCTCTTGCTCATCCGTTTGCCGTCCTCTGTGAGCACCGTCGCATACACGTAGACCTCGTGGAAAGGCACTTGACCGGTCTTGTCGAGCGCGGCCATCGCCATTCGTGCGACCCAGAGGTAAATGATGTCGCGTGCGGTCACCAATACCGAGGTGGGATAGAACTCGGACAAATCGTCGGTCTGCTGAGGCCAGCCGAGGGTCGCGAACGGCCAAAGGCCGCTGCTGAACCAAGTATCGAGCACATCGGAGTCTTGGCGGACGATCTTCTTTCCCGACTTCGCTTCGGCCTCTTCCCAACTTGTGGCTGCAATGGTGGAGCCGTCTTCAGCGTAGTACACGGGAACCTGATGCCCCCACCAAAGCTGCCTGCTCACGCACCAGTCGCGGATGTTCTCCAACCAGTCCAGGTAGATGTTGGTGAACCGCTCTGGTACGAATCGGATCTGTCCCGAGCGGACTGCCTCGATCGCAGGCCCTGCAAGTTCGGCCTGGCGCACGAACCACTGCTCGCTGGCGAGAGGCTCGGTCGCCTCGCCGCTTCTGCTGCTCACCACGAGTGCGATCTCGTGCGGATCCTCGCCCTCCAAGAAGCCTTGCCTCTCGAGGTCGGTGACGATCCGCTTTCGGGCTTCTGACCGGTCTAGGCCCGAATACGATCCGTAGCCCTCGACCACGCGCGCCCGCTCGTCGAGGACGATGAGGGTCTCGAGGGAGTGGCGCTGGCCGATCTCAAAATCGTCGGCGTCGTGCCCTGGAGTGACTTTGACCGCACCTGTGCCGAACTCAGGATCGGGGTGGTGGTCGGCCACGAGCGGAATCTCCCGGCCTACGAGCGGCAAGGTGAGCGTCTTGCCGACCTTTCCGGAGTATCGGGCATCAGACGGGTTCACTGCCACCGCCACGTCGCCGAGCATCGTCTCGGGCCGGGTGGTCGCCACGACAATATGGCCACTGCCGTCGCTGAAGGGATAGCGAACCCGGTAGAGCTTCCCCTTGACTACTTTGCGCTCGGTTTCGATGTCGCTCACGCTGGTCTTGAGGACGGGATCCCAGTTCACAACGCGCAGTCCCCGATAGATGAGGCCTCGGTCAAACCAGTCCACGAAGACTTGGAGGACGGCGTCGGCGTAGTGGTCGTCGAGCGTGAAGCTTTCGCGCGACCAGTCGAAGCTGCAACCTAGTCTCCGAAACTGGCTGAGGATCGTATCACCGCTCTCCCTCCTCCATTGCCAAGCTCGCTCGAGAAACTTCTCCCGCCCGATCTCGGCCCCGCTTGTGCCCTCGCTTCGAAGGAGCTTTTCTACGACGCTTTGGGTGGCGATGCCTGCGTGGTCTTGGCCTGGCAGCACCAGCACGCGATGGCCGGTGAGTCGTTTGAATCGGGCGAGCATGTCCTGGAGCCCGTAACACAGCGCATGGCCCATGTGGAGCGAGCCGGTGACGTTGGGTGGCGGGATCGTGATCGAATAGGTCGGTCTTCCGTTCGCCTCGCCAGGTCTAAAGCAGCCTGCTTCTTCCCAGGCGGAGTACCACTTACGCTCGACCAAAGACGCGTCATAGCGCGTCGAAATCTCTTGTCCCGACATCGTGCTTTCCTGTCTCGAAAGACTGCCGGGAGTCTACCGAGCCGGCTCGGGAGTGCCCGAGCCTGCCGCAAAGAGGCGCTTAACGACCTCCTCGATCGGAGGGTCTTCTATGGAGATGTCCTGGACTGCATACCGATTGAGCAGCGCGCTCGCCACTTGGGGGGCCGAATCGGCCGAGATATCCAGTTCGACGGTATGGCCGTCCTGGCCGACCACGGTTCCAAACTCATCCAATGCTGGCACCTCGGCGGTGTGCTCGAACGCTACTCGGACACGCTTGCTTGCGCCGAGCTTCGATGCAACGTCCTTGAGCCTTCCGTCAAACCCGATTCGGCCGTCGCCGACCACGATCACCCGTTCGCACAGTTCCTGTACGTCGCGCATGTAGTGGCTGGTGAGAAGCACGGTGCAACCATCCTCGCGGTTGAGCTCAGCAACGAAGTGGCGGATTCGTTCTTGGCTTACGATGTCCAACCCTATGGTGGGTTCATCGAGGAAAAGCACCTTGGGTCGGTGGAGCAGGGCGGCGACCAGTTCGCACTTCATACGTTCGCCCAGGCTCAATCTTCGCACCGGTACATTGACCTTGTCCTCTAGCTCGAGCCCCTCCACCAAACGGTGAATCCGGGTCTTCAAGTCGTCGGGCGGAACGTCGTAGAGGTCTCCAAGCACGGCAAAGCTCTCCTGTGCTGGCAAGTCCCACCAGAGTTGTTGCCGGTTCCCCATGACGAGGGCGATTTGTGCCAGAAACCGATGATCCCGGTCAAACGGTGTATAGCCGAGGACGGTGGCTTCGCCTGACGTAGGCACCATGATGCCGGCGAGCATTTTGAGGGTGGTCGTTTTCCCAGCCCCGTTCGGGCCCAGAAAGCCGACGATCTCTCCTTCCGCGATCGTAAAGCTCGCGTCTTGGAGCGCTGTGACGAAGTCGCGGTTTCGGCGGAACAAGGCCTTGAACGAGGCGGCGAGGCCAGGATCTCTGCTGGTTCGAGGATACTTCTTCGAGAGTCCATTGACGACGATCGTGTCCATGGGCTTACAGCTGTTTCACGTGAAACAGCCAGGGAGCGCCTAGGGCCAGTGCCGTCGCGCACGGCACGCAGGCCACGAAGAACGAGTCCATGCGGTCGAGCACTCCGCCATGGCCCGGCAGCATCCCACCACTGTCTTTGCGGCCCGCAGCTCGCTTGATCGCACTTTGGAAGAGGTCACCGGCCTGCCCAAGGACGCCAGCGAGGCTGCCGACCGCGAGCGAGGTCGGCCACGGCACTCCAAGCTGGGCGCCCAGTGCGATGGTCGCAAGAACACAGCCGACAAAGTTTGCCGAAGCGCCCTCCCATGTCTTCTTAGGCGAAAGCTGCGGGGCGAGAAGGTGCTTGCCGTACTTGCGACCGATGAAGTATGCCGCGGTGTCGCCGAGCCAAATGGGGACGAGGAGCATCAGGACAGCGTTAGCCACAAACGGGGCAGGCTCAATCGCCGTCCTCTGATGCACCACGATGGCCGCCGAGACAGGGGCAGTCACCCACGCTCCACCAAATGGTGCAAGCCAACTGTGCGGCCGTGCCCGAAGGTAGTCCGCAAGCCCGATCAAGCCTACTATGAGGCCAAGCCATGCTGCGCCGAGAAACCAGAGCGATCCGGGCGGCTCCCATGCGGCCACGAGCAGAACGGCCGAACCGGCAGCGATCGCTACGAGGGTCCCGCCCCAAAAATGAACCTTGAGGGCGGTCATCCGGGCGTACTCGCGATACCCGGCGATCGCGACGATGAGCGCGAGTACGCCGACGGGCACAGGGTTGCTCGAGAAAACGGCAGCAAGGCCGAGCCCGGCGAGTAGGGCCGCTGTCCAAGCACGCCTGGACCATCCTTCAGTCCGCGTGCCGCTCTTCGCCGGTTCCGTCAATGCGGCCTAGGGGTTCACTGTGACCCGGATCTTTGACATGTGCGGTGGCTTCAGGCCGTATGCGTCCTTGGTGATCATCGTGACCACATAGCTTCCTGCCTTCCGAAACTTGCGCCGAACCACCGCGCCTTCCGCATCCACCTGTACGCCGTCCGACTCGTCAAAGTCCCACGCGAAGAGCGCCGGGGTCGTGCCCGCGCTTCCCGAGCCTCGGAACGTGATCTCGTCACCGATGGCTAGGTTCAATTCAACGTGGTTCGGAGTGCCATAGACCGGAGTCGGGTCGTTCAGGATCTTCACCTCGCCGACATAGATCGTGGCGAGCGCGTCGCAGGACATTGCAATAGAGGTGATGGACTTGTTGGTCCGATCGAACCCCGAGATGGAAGCGAGCGGGATTCCGACTTGCGACCAACCGCGGTTGTCCGCTAAAGAAGTGCTCACATCCAGCATGGCCTCGGACTTTTTTCCGTCGGACGTGGTCAAAACGAGCCTGAGCTTCGTGAGAGCAGGAAGATCTGAGCCGCTGGCCGCGGCGCCTCCGCCCTCTCCGCCTGCGAGCGCGCCGCCTGAGCCAGAGGCCGTGCCACCAGTGCTTGGGCCGTCACCGCCAGCACCGATCGCGCCGCCCTTGCCGCCGCCCAGTGCGCCACCGGAGCCGCCCGTGGCAGGCTTGAGCGGGAGCTTGACAGCGAACCGGAGCAGGTTCGCTTTGTCACCGAAGGCGCCCGCGAGGTCGACCGGCTTTTCGAAGACCATGATGCCGCCCTGGTAGAAGTTTCGCGAGCTGATACGCACCGACAGGGTGCCATCGAAGGCCGCGTCCTCGGTCTCCTTAGCGGAGCCGCTCCCCCACGACCGAAAGTCCAGGCCTTGGGTCGAGGCGGGCGTCGTGCCCGCATAAAGGGTCTGGGCGCCGGAGAGGCACGCCAGGACGAGTGCGCAAAGCGAGAGGTTGGTTCGATTCCAGTTCATTGCCGATCTACTCCGAGGTCAGGCCGCCGATCCTGCGGATCGCGACCGCTCTACCTGTATCTCTTAAGACGTCTATGACTACCCCACAGATTACACCCGATGTGGTCGCGACTTCGAACCTTGTGGGCAGACTGGTGCGGAATCGGCGCAGGATGACCTCCGTATCCATCCCCAAGACGCTGGGATAGGGCCCGCACATTCCAACGTCGCTGATGTAGGCGGTGCCGCCTTCGAGCACGGTCTCGTCCGCGGTCGGGACATGGGTGTGCGTGCCGACCACCGCCGTCACACGTCCCGCCGCGTTGAACCCGAACGCCTGCTTCTCGCTCGTTGCCTCGGCATGAAAGTCTACGAAAACGTGGGGCGTCCCGAGGGTCGGCAGCATGCGCTCGAACTCCGCGAATGGATCGTTGTATCCGTCCAGGAAGGTTCGGCCGCACAAGTTTGCCACCGCGAGCTTGATCCCGTCTTGCTCGACAATGACCCAGCCATTGCCGGGGACTTCCGAAGGCATGTTCGCCGGTCTGACGATCGGCCGTCCGCTGTCCAGGTAAGGCACGATCTCCTTCTTGTGGAAGGCATGGTTGCCTAAAGTGATTGCCTGCACTCCGGCCTCGAACAGGTCCTCCGCGATGCTGGGGGTGATGCCTACTCCCGCAGCGCTGTTCTCTCCGTTGACGAGCAGGAAATGCGGCTCGTACTCCTCCATGAGCCTTGGGATCGCAGCCAGCACGGCCTCCCTTCCCGGTCGGCCCACGATGTCACCGAGGAAGACGATTCGGTACTGGCTCATCGTCGGCCCTCATACCAGACAAATGTCTGGTTCAAGCTTGCTCCTCCCAGTCAGGCGAGGCGGCGTCCAGTGCAGCTCGAACGGCCTCTTCAGAGAAGCCCCTGCCAGCGAGGAAGCGAGCGGCCTTGGGGACTTCGATCTTGCCCTTGAATCGCTTCGAGAGGGCAATCGCAGCGAGCGACTTCTCGGTCTCCTCGTCAAGGCACTCGAGGGCAGCTTCGGTTGCGTCCGCCGAAACTTCGAGGTCCTCCAGGCGTGCCTCGATCCTCAGTCGTCCCCATCCTCTCCGAGTGACCGCTTTTTCGGTCTCACGGTGGGCGACACCGTGGTCATCCAAGTACCGCTGTCGTTGGAGCCAGTCCACGGCGGCTTGGGCGTCCTTCTGGGCGTGGCCCGCTTCCTCGAGCCGTGCCTGGAGGCCTGCAACGCTAAGATCCCGCCGCGCGAGTAGCTGCGCGGCGAGTCGGAGCGCTTGAGAAACGGCCGGGCTCAACCTTCGATGGCGGCAAGCTCGGCCGTTTCCGCCTTCTTCGGCGGAGCGATCTCGGCCCGGATCAGGGACTCGATCTCAACCATGACCTCCGGGTTCTCTTCAAGAAAGGTTCGGGCGTTGTCCCGCCCTTGCCCGAGCCTGGTCTCGCCGTAGTTGAAGAAGCTGCCCGCCTTGCCCAGGATTCCTTTTTCGATCCCGAGGTCGAGAACCTCGCCAGAACGGCTGATCCCCCGGCCATAGATCATGTCGAACTCGCAGCTTCGGAATGGCGGTGCCACCTTGTTCTTGACGACTTTGACCTTGGTTCGGGCCCCATAGTGGTCGGTTCCGTTCTTCAGAAGCTCGCCTCGCCGGACTTCGAGCCGGACGCTGGCCCAGAACTTCAGCGCTCGGCCACCGGGGGTCGTTTCGGGGTTGCCGAACATCACGCCGATCTTTTCGCGGATCTGGTTGATGAAGATCACGGCCGTCTTTGCCTTGTTCACCGAGCCGCCGAGCTTTCGAAGCGCCTGGGACATCATTCGCGCCTGGAGACCAACGAAGGTGTCTCCCATGTCGCCTTCCAGCTCCGCCTTGGGCACGAGCGCGGCCACCGAGTCGAGCACCACGATGTCGAGGGCTCCACTACGGATCATGGCGTCCATGATCTCGAGGGCTTCGTCACCCGTGGTCGGCTGGGAGATGTACAGCCGGTCAATGTCCACTCCCAGCGCCTTCGCATACTCTGGGTCGAGCGCGTGCTCGGCGTCGACAAAGAGCGCCATGCCGCCCGCCTTTTGGGCTTCGGCGACGGCGTGGAGAGCCAGCGTCGTCTTGCCGCTCGATTCGGAGCCATAGATCTCGGTGATCCTGCCGCGCGGGACTCCGCCCACTCCGAGCGCCATGTCGAGGGTGAGGGAGCCAGTGGAAACGGCCTCCACGTCCCGGGATGTATCGTCCAGGCGCATGATGCTGCCCTTCCCGAACGATTTCTCGATTTGCTGGAGGGCAGCCTCGAGCGCCCTTTCCCGTTCGCCTGTCGCCTTATCGTTTGCCATTTGTCTCCTATAGTAGACGTCTGAATGCTATTCTAGCACTAGTTTCCCAGGGATTTCAAGAGTGCCTTGACGGTCGCCTCGAGCTGGGGATCCTTGCCCTGGTTCCAGGCTGCCGGGTCAAAGTCCACCCGAATGTCAGGCATGCGCCCGTTGCCTTCCAGATCCTCGCCGTCAATCGCGTATGCGCCTGATGCTGGTAGACGAATGAATCCCCCGTCCCAAAGGCCGCGTCCGCTTGTACCGATGACTCCTCCGGCCGTAGGCTCCCCGATCACCGGACCCAGCTTGAGTCGGCGGAATCCTTCCGAGAAGATCTCCGCGTTGCTGAAGCTGAATTGGTTGGCCAGGCATGCAGCCGGCAGCTCCAAGGCGTTTCCTCGATAGGAGTTTTCGCTGTAGCGCTTGGCGGGCTCGTCACGGTTCGTACGGATGAGCCACGGCGTCTTTCGCATGATGTTCAGGATGATGTGCGACGTAAAGCCGCCACCGTTGAACCTGACGTCTACGATCACGCCGTCCTTGCCTTCCAGCGTCGTTTGCGTCTCGATAAGGAATGTGTCGAGGCTGGGAACGTTCATGCCTTGGATGTGCACGTAGCCGAGCTTTCCGCCGCTGAGTCGCTCCACTTCGGCCCGGTTCCATCGAACCCAGTCGTTATATTGGACGCCGGCGCGAGCTCCGCTCGAGGTCGGACGGATGGCGACCTCCCGTGCTCGTCCCGAACCCTGGACGCCTAGGACTACCTTGCGGCCCGTCTTCCCATCGAGCAAAGCTGCCATGGGCTGCGCGCTGCTCGGTTTCACGCCGTCCACCATGGTGACAACGTCACCCGGTTGCAATGTCGAGTCCGGATGGGCAGCGGGGGTGTTCGGATAGACCGTGCCGACGCGGAACTCGCCTCGAGCGAGAAGCGCCTGCCAGTCCCATTCGACGCCGAGCCAGGCCGGGGAGTCGCTCACGGTCGGACTCCATCCGGGCGGTGCGGTCGCTCCCAGGTGCGAGCTGTCTAGGAGCTCCATCATCTCGCCCATCAGGTCGTAGAAGTCGTCCCGCGATTGAACCGAAGGAACGATTTTGCCGAACTCGGCGTGGATGGCGTCCCAGTTCTTTCCGTGCATGCCCGGGTCGTAATAGAGCCGGTCGAGGGTCCACCACACTTCGTCAAACAGGGCCAGTTCCTCGGCGGAAAAGTCCACCGTCAGATCTGCCGAAAAGTTGATGGAAGAAGGCGCAGATGCGCCTGCCGAGAGCGAGAACAACTTGCCGCCCTGGATGAAGTACGTCTTTTTTCCGTCAGCGCTGACGCTGACGTTGGAGACACTGCCGGTGACGCCGGCTACGGGTCGCACCGACCCGCTCTCCAGGTCGATGGTGCTGAACTGGCTCCCGACATTGGCGTAGACCCGGCTACCGTCGGGAGCAGGCCAGAGGCCTCCCACACTTTCGGCCCCGGTCTTGCTCAGTCGGTCGAAGAGCCCGTCGGGAACGACCTTGACCTCCGGCTTGCCTGGTTTCTGGGGCTGCTCGTCAATCTTGTCCAGGTCGTCCTCCGCGAACTTGAGCAGCGTGGGTGCGAGCCGTACGGAATACGCAGGGTTCGAGCCTTCTCGAACTTCGCTGTAGTCAGTGCCTTGGACTCCGGAGAACGCGACGAACTTCGCGTCAGGCGAGAATGTCGCCCCACCGGCAGACTTGCCGATTCTCGCGAGTGCCACGGTCTGCCCGGTCTTCAGCTCGACCGCGTTCACGGCCACAGACCTCGTCAAGGGGCTCGTGTACGTGATCCAGGCGCTATCGGGCGACCAGGAGAACATCGGGCCGCCCAAGTACGCTTCGCTGAATGCGCCGGTCGCCACGACGGACGGGTTGCCGCCGCTTGCCGGAATCGTCACGATCTCGCGCATTCCACGGTGGCACGCGACCGTGCCTCGGTCGGGCGAGAGCACGGGGCGCATGAGGTCCTGGCCAGGCTCGCTCGCAAAGGCGCTAGACCTACCGTCGAGCCCTACCTTCCGCAGGCTGCGATGTCCGTTCGATCCGGCGGCGCAGTAGACGATGGTCTCGTCATCGAGCCACGTTGGGTCTCCGTCGTAGCCCACGTTGGTGGTAAGCCGCCTCGTCGTTCCGCCGCGCTCCGGCACGAGGAACAGATCGCCGCGAACCTCGATCACAGCCCTCTTTCCGTTAGGCGAGACGGCGAAGCCCTGTGCTCCTGCATCGAGACGAAGCTTGGTGATGGGGTCGCGCGTCGCGTCTGCCGGAGTTTCGATATTGACCGGGGCGGCGCTGCCGGTTCCCGTGTCGAGAATCCAGGCGCGCGAGTCCTTTTGGAACGCGACCTTCGAGCCGTCGCTGGATGCGCTCAGGAACCGGATCGTACCTCCCGTGAACTTCGTGTGCTGTTGGGCGCTTCCGCCCGCGCTTGGCATGGACCAAAGGTTGGGCTGGCCGCTCCGGTTGGAGACGAAGACGATTCGAGACTTGCCGAGAGGAGTGGGGAACAGGTCGTAGGAATCGCCGCTCGTCAGCCTTTTGAGGTTGGAGAGGGGGGCGCCGAACTTGCCGCTATAGAGCCGTGCCGTGTTTGCTCCGCGTTGTCCCGGCTTTCGCCAGTGGCCCGGCGAGCCTCCCTGGCAATAGACGACGGTGGAGCTGTCTGGGAGGAAGCAGGGCTGGTGTTCCACCTCCAGCGGGTGGCCGGTGAGCCGAACGGCGTCCCCGCCCTGGCTCGAGACGGAGAACAGGTCGAGGCGTCCGAACGAAGTGGAATAGCCGATGATGGTGGAACCGTCGGGAGAGACCGAAGTCGGGTACTCCGATCCCGCATCGTAGGTCAGCCGCCGGAGGTCGTCTCCCTGGGGCGTAATGGAGTAGACGTCGAGACCTCCGAATCGGTTGGATGCGAAGACCAGGCGGTCTCCCTTGGGCGACCAAACGGGGTTTGTGTCCTCGGCTGGATGAACCGTGAGCCGGGCTGCGCGTCCACCGCCGGAGGGAACGGTCCAGACGTCGCCTTGCCAACTGAACGCGAGAGTCTTGCCGTCGGGCGAGATCGCAGGATCGGCGATGCGGCCCACTGGGGCGGTGCTGACAAGCAGGGCTAGCGTCGGTGCGAGCATTTCGCAGTTCTACCGAATCTGCGCTGCCCGAAGGGGCGCAGACCGTACTTTGTAACCCTGCGAAGGGGCTTGGACACTCTTCAGTGCCTAGAGCTTCAAATCGACGACACCGCTGACGCCGACTCCGTCGACAGCTTTGATCTTCTTCGGGTCGGTGACGTCAACGTCGCTCACCGGGATCATCGCGCGCAGCTTGACCTCGCCGAAGAGGTCCACTTCGGGCTGGGCGACGGCCTTGACCTTCTGGACCTGCTTCTTCGAGCCCATGACCTGGGCGGCACCGATAGCGCCCCGCGTATTGAGCCCGACCGTGATGATGGGGACGACCCGAGTGAACTTGGACTCCGTATCGGTATGACCGGTGATTTTGTTGAGCTGCCGGTTCATTTCGGGTCCGAACTGGGTTACGGCCGCTCCAACGCCGATGATCTTGATCGCCTGCTTGAGCTGGCCGGTACCCAGCGCGCACATAGCGAACGTGAGGCTTGCGACGGCGAGAAGGCGTAGGTTCCGCGGATTTCGTTTCATGTCTGAGTATTCATACGGACGGCGGGCAAAAAAGGTACGGCCCCCAGGGTTTCCCCTGGAGGCCGTTAGCCTGAGAGTCGAGGCCTAGTTTAGAACTTGACGCTCAGCTGGGTGCCGAGCAGGCCGCCCTTGTAGCGGTTCCTTCCACCCGGATCCAGACCAGCACCAGCGAGCCCCTTGAAGTCAAGGTCGCTGAACTGGTAGGTCAGCATGAGGGTGCTGTTGGCACCCATGCCGTAGTTGAAGCCGATCGTGTACCACTTCTGGGTCGGATCGGCGGCGCCGCCGAGGCTGTTGAAGCGCACGTCCTCATAGCTGAGCATGGTGCCCCAGTTCGGACCGAACTGGTAGTCCAGACCCACCATGATGGAAGTGATGTCATCGTAGCCGGCGAAGGCGCCGAGTGCGGAGATCGGTTCGAGCCGCTGGCCCTTGCCCCAGATCTTGAAGTCCTCGCTCGGCTTGAACCAGAGCTTCGCGTTGAAGCCCTTGACGTTGGTCGGCGACCACTGGTTGCCGATGCGCTCCCAGGAGCCGGCCGCAACGAAATTGCGCTCGACCTCCTTGTAGTTGCCGCGGACGCCCCAGTTGTCGGCGTTGTAGCCGAGTCCAATGTCCCACACAGTGTTGTCCGAGTTGGTGACGTTGTTGTCGCCCAGCTTGGTGTCGCTCTTGGAGTAGGCACCATAGACGTCAATGTTCTGGAACTTGAGGTTGACCTCGCCGCCGTAGACATCGACTCCGTCGATGAGGCCGAACGGGGTGTCGCCCCGGTGCCACAGGTAGGCAAGGTTAATGCCGCCCATGTCACCCACCGGGAACATCAGCTGTGCGCCGAGGGTCTTGTCGATGCCCGTGCCCGCGATCGGGTTGAGCTCGACGCCGTTGACGGACTGGATCTCGCTGTTGAGACCGCCGAACACCTTCAGTTGTGCAGGCCCGAAGTTGAAGTCGAGCATGGCACCGTCGAAGGTGTGCTTGTGGTCGTCCCAGCGGGAGTTGTGATAGTACGTCGTGAAGTCAGAGCGCTTCCAAAGGTACTGGCCCACCATGTGGTCCATGCGGCCGATGGTCGCGTTGAAGCCCTGACCCACGAGGGCGGTGTCGAACGTGACGGTGGCGTTGTCAATGTAGACATCGGCAGCGCCAGCGGTGAAGCCGGAGCCGAAGTTTCCATTGTTGTAGCTACCGAGGTTGGCCTTCAGAGCGCCGAAGTTGCCGATCATGTTACCGACGACCACGGTCGCCTGCCACTTCGGACCCTCTTCGTTCGTGCCCTTGAGGTCGATGGCGGCCTCGTGGTAGACGGTCAGGTCGTTGGTGAGACCGGCTCGGAAGCCGAGGTCGCTGATACCAAAGACTCGGTTGCTGGGGCTCATGCCGGCGTTACCGTCGGTCGAGTGGCCAGCGAGGGCGAGGAAGTCAACGGTGCCGTGGATGTCCACAGCCGGCTTGACCTTCTCCAGCGCGCTAACGCGCTCCTCGAGCCCGTTCAGGTCGGAGCGGAGCTGCTTGACGTCAACGCCCATGCTAGCCATCTCCTTCTCGAACTCGGCGCTCAGCTTCTCGAGATCCTCGATCCGCTTGCCCCAGCCCTTCATCATGTCGACGTCGGCCTTGAGCTGCTTGACCATGTCGCGCAGCTCGTTGATGTCGCCGCCGTCCCCGCCGCCCTCAAGGGCCTTGATGCGAGCTTCGTGGTTGTCGTACCAGCCGCGGACCTTCTTCCAGAACTGGTAGGTGGCAGCCGCGAACTCGTAGCGGTTCATCGGTCGGTTGCCGCGATAGGCGCCGTCCGGATAGCCAAAGAGAATCTCGGCCTCCTTTAAGCGTCCCACGGCCTCATATGCCCAGTGGTTCTCAGGAACGTCCGGGAAATTGTCCTGCGCGATGGCCGGGAGAACCAGGCCGACGCTGAGGACAGCTCCGAACGCGATCTTGAACATTTTGTTCATTTGTTTGTCTCCATACAACCCGGATCAAGGGTTCGGAGACTTCGTCGCACCTAGGGTGGCACGGGTTCCACAACTTTCCTCAAGTTCCCTGTGGAGCCGAGCCGTCTTCGGCTTGGCGACGCCTCCTGCGTCTCTTTCCGAGTACGGGGGCGTACCCCCGCGTGCGTATTCTGACGCGCAAGTGGCCCAGAACGCTACACTTTTGGGACTTTTCCACAGTTTTTTTGCCTGGCTAAGTCCGAAGTACTGCTTCGATCTCGGCGACCTTCTGTTCGACAAGTCCTATGTCGCCCCTGGACTCCACATTGAGCCTCGTTACCGGCTCGGTGTTCGAAGCGCGCAAGTTGAACCGCCAATCGGCGAATTCCATGCTGAGGCCGTCGGTTCGATCCACAGCTCCGCCAGGGAACGCGGTCTCGACGCGAGCGATCGCCGACGCCGGGTCGTCTACGGTGTAATTGAGCTCGCCCGAGCACGGATAGGCCTCTTGCATCGCCCCAACCAGGTCGGCCAAGGCTCTGCCAGTCTCGGAGACCAGCTTTGCGATCAAAACGAGCGGGATCATTCCGCTGTCGCAGTACCAGTGGCCCCGGAAGTAGTGGTGAGCGCTCATCTCTCCGCCATAGACTGCGTTAGCGGCCCGCATCTTCTCTTTGATAAACGCGTGCCCAGACTTGCACAATACAGGATTTCCGCCTGCTTTTCGAACGATCTCGATCGTGTTCCAGGTGAGCCGAGGATCGTAGACGATGGACGCCCCGGGCTCTTCGGCCAGCATCGCCTGGGCGAGTAACCCGACGATGTAGTACCCCTCGATGAACCTGCCATCGCCGTCGAAGAAGAAGCATCGGTCATAGTCTCCGTCCCACGCTACGCCGAAGTCGTGCCCGCCGGACGCCATCGCCTTCTCGACCGATGCCCGGCTCTCGGGCAGGATCGGGTTCGGAACGCCGTGGGGGAAGGTGCCGTCCGGATCGAACTGATGGCGGGTGAATCGCAGACCGGAGTGCGGGCTGAGCGCCTCGATCGCGAGTCCGGCCGCCCCGTTGCCTGGGCTGGCAAAGATCTTGAGGCTCCTTTCGTCGCACTTCGGGTCAAAGGTCGCCAGATGCCGGCCGAAGTCCTCGTAAGCGTCGCGCAGCCGCACGGTGCCTGACCCGCTCCGGCGGAACGACTTTTCGAAAGCCGCTTTCTCGATGCGGTCCAGCCCGCTGTCGCCACTGATCGGCCGGCTTCCCGCCCGAACGAGCTTCATGCCGTTGTACTGCGGCGGATTGTGGCTGGCAGTGATCATGATGCCCCCATCAAAGTTATAGTTTCCGGTAGCAAAGTACACCATTTCGGTGCCAACGAGGCCAAGGTCGGTAACGTCGGCCCCCGCATCGTTCAGTCCCTGTTGCAGAGCCGAGGAAAGCTCGGGTCCGCTCAATCGGATGTCGTGCCCGATGCAGACGGACTGGGCGTCGGTCTCGTCGGCAAAGGCGCGTCCAATCGCGTAAGCCAAGTCGGGGTTCAGTTCTTCGGGGACGACGCCTCGGACATCGTACGCTTTAAACGCCGGAAGGTACTGGCCCATCAGCCTTCAACTTACCCGCCGACCGCCCGGGTATCACGGACGCATGGGTGACCGGTGGATAGGAGCGCACATGCCGACTGCCGGTGGGCTCGACAAGGCGATTCGGCGGGGCGCCGAGATCGGCTGTACCGCCGTCCAGGTTTTTACGACGAGCCCACGGAACTGGGCGTCCAAGGATCCCTCGCCCGAGGCAGTCGAATCGTTCCGTACCGCGGCGCAAGAGACGGGGATCGGAACCTGCTTGATCAGCCACGACACCTATCTCGTAAACCTTTGTGCGACGAACGAAGAGACCCGCTCCAAAAGCGAGGCGACGCTGGCAGCCGAGCTTCGTCGCTGCTCTTTGCTCGGGATCCCTCTCGTCGTTTCCCATATGGGCGCCCACATGGGCCAGGGTGAGGAAGCGGCCCTCAAGGTCGTCGCCGAGGCGACGCTACGAATCCTCTCCGAGACGCCGGACGACGTGGCGCTCCTGATGGAGACCACCGCCGGTCAAGGAACGTGCCTGAACCACCGGTTCGAGCAGCTGGCGACGCTGCTGGAACTCACCGATGGGCACAAGAGGCTTTGTGTCTGCCTCGATACGTGTCACATTTTTGCCGCTGGATATGACATAAGGACTTTTGAAAGCGCATCGGCCGTGGTGGACGAGTTCGACCGCTTGGTCGGCTTAGACCGACTCCGGTGCATCCATACCAACGACAGCAAGTTTCCTCTTGGTTCGCGCAAGGATCGGCACGAGCACTTGGGCCAGGGCGAGATCGGGGAGGCAGGATTGCGAGCTCTGCTCAACGATCCCAGGCTCGCCGACGTACCCTTCGTGGTCGAGACACCGGAAGCCGAGACAGAGCACGAGGCGAACGTCGCACGGTTGTGGAAGTGGGCTGGCGAAAGAGTGCCGGCTTAGCGGAGAGGACAGACCAAGCCGGCATATCGCTTCCTTGCGAGGCCCGCCCGGCTCTTCCTGGCTAGGCTATTACCATCGCTTGATGCTAAAGACGGGCGAATCCTTCGATTGGGCGCATTCAGCCTGTTGACGAGGCGCAACGAGCCGAACATTCCGCTAGAGGGAGTATGCCCGTACCTAGCTTTCCGCCTCTCGACCTGGCCAAGTCCGGGATCGCGATCCTGATCGTTGCTGTCGCGTGGACGGCCACAATGCTCCTCTCCCGGATGTTGGACCGACGTGGCTTGGCAAACCCAGGTATCGCGGGCTGGCTCGCCGTGGTGGAGGCCTCCGCACTCGGAGCATCGCTGAGCATCACTGGGCTGTTGCCGTTCTTTGGTGTCGCCGTGAGCGGCCCGGCACTCAAGCGCGCGTTGAATTCCAACGCCGACCCCCGCGCGCTCTCGCCCCTGATGGGAGCAATCGTGGTCGCGGCACACAACCTCGGTACGGCGTCTCCGTACAGTTCTGAGACGTTCGCCCAGGCGGCACTCGCCATGGCGGTGCCATTGGTCTTCCGTCGCCCGCCGGTCCCTGAGATGGTCGCCGCTCCCGTCATGGAGCAGGTGACGCCGACAGTCGAGACAGACGAGAACCTCCGCGAGAGGTTCCGGGCGCTGCGTGAGCATGCCCAGGGGCTCGAGCGAAAGGGTTGGCGAGACCGGCTGGTCGTAAGGCTTCTTGATGACTGGAGCCGTTCGCAGCCTTCGCCAGAGACGGCGTGGGCAGAGACCTTGAGAGCCAGCCTTGCCGCTCCAGGACTCTTGGTCTGGGTTCGGGACAGGGTCGCCTGCGCGGGCGAGGTACCAGCGGATTGGCGGGCAACCGACACACTTCCTGACCCGCAGAGCGCCACTGTCGAGCGAGGGATTGCTGAGTACTGCGGCCACCGTGCGCTCCATGCACAGGCGACGATGGACGATGGCAAGCAGGTCCTCCTCTTTGTGCCGGCAGCCGGCACCGAGCCTCCGGTGCTTCGCGGACAGCTTTCCCGCGCTGCTGCCGCACTTGCGAGGGCGGCGATGCCGGTTGTGATGCCAGTGGCTACCGTGTCCGAGGACGTGGAGTCTCCGGTGGCGGTGGATCTGCAGGCGGCTGGGATTCCCGAGGCCGACGAGGCGGTCGCTTTCGTCTCCGTCCTTCGGAGGAAGTGGCGGGCGGACTGCGTGGCAGTACTCGACTCGGAGGGCGAGATCGGGATCCAGCTCGGGCGATCCCTCGATTGGAGCCTCCTAGAGCCTGTCGCCTTCGAGGCGGGGCCGAGGCACGCTCCCGAAGGCCAAGCACCTTGGCTGAACGCGGCCAAGGCGCTCAGGACGGGAGTTGGGTCGGTGGCGCTCGCCCCGATTGGGGAGGGGCGATGGTTGGTCGCGGCTGGCCGCGGTCCTGGCTCCATTACTCAGGCCATGTATCAAGAGCTGGTCGAAGCGGCCGGCGAACTGTCCGGCGCCACTCAGTCGCACGGCAGGGTCGTGGACTCGTCCACCTTCGCAGACCGGATCGCGGTGGGCGGGCATGTGATGCTCACACTGACCGTGAACGAGGGCGAGGCGCCCTTGGCCACACGGGTCGCGGAGTCTCTCCCGACCGGCTCGCTCGTTAGCATCCGGCCCGGGGTCGGCTTGATGGTCGCAATACCCGATGAGCGTGCTGCCGAACTGTGGGCCCAAGGCACGACTGCCGCCGAGATTGCGACCGAGACCGGCACCGACTGGCGAAGCGCGGCAATCTCGGCAGCCTAGAGACCGTCGGCCAGGTCGGCCGCCGGGTCTGTGGACTCCCAGGAGAACGCAGGGTTGCCGAAGTGGCCGCATTTCGCGGTCGGCAGGTAGCGTGTTTCCTTGAGTTTCAGGTGCTCCATGATTCCAGCCGGGCTCATGTCGAACCGCTCGGTCACCCGCTTCGAGATCTTCTCTGGTGCCACGGTCTCGGTGCCGAAGGTCTCCACGTAGAAAGACACGGGCTCTTTCACTCCGATCGCGTAGGCCACCGCCACTTGGCACCGCTTCGCAAGGCCTGCAGCGACGATGCACTTGGAAACATGGCGGGCCATGTAGGCCGCCGAGCGATCGACCTTGGTTGGATCCTTGCCGCTGAACGCTCCGCCGCCATGGGGGCACAGGCCGCCATAGGTGTCGGCGATAATTTTTCGCCCGGTAAGGCCGGTGTCGGCGGCGGGCCCACCCAGAACGAACACACCGGTCGGGTTCACATGGAACTGAGGGTCTGGGCCAACGTACTCGCAATAGTCCTGAAGAATCGGCGCGACGATGTGCTCCATCAGCCTGGCTTTCATCGACTGTTGCGTAATGCCCTCGTCGTGTTGGTGGCTGACGACGATCGTCTCGATGTGCCGAGGACGGCCTTGTTCGTAGCCAATCGAGATTTGCGCCTTGGCGTCCGGCCGGAGCCCGAGCGAAGGGTCTTCTCGGCGAACCTGAGCCGCCTTTTTCATGATCGCCTGTGCGATCGTGATGGGGAGCGGCATGAGCGAGGCCGTCTCGTCGGTGGCCATTCCGAACATCATCCCTTGGTCACCGGCGCCGCCGGTGTCCACGCCTCGCGCAATATCGGGCGATTGGGGCTGGATTGCAACGAGTACCCCGCAGCTGCCTCCGTCGAATCCGACGCGCGTGTCGGTGTAGCCGATGGACTTGATCGTTTCCCTGACGACGCTTTGCACGTCCACGTACGTACGGGTGCGGACCTCGCCGCTGACGATGGCCACGCCGTGTGCGAGCATCGTCTCGACCGCCACCCTCGACTCGGAGTCTCCCGGGTTCTTGCCGTCGCCGTGCAGAAAGTTGTCAAGCAGGGCGTCGGATATCTGGTCGGCCACCTTGTCCGGATGGCCCTCGCTGACACTCTCCGATGTGTGGATCAGTCGCATCGTGGGTGCTCGGAGATTACCAGTCGCCATTCGAGGCCCCGGTCCGGCCAGCCCAGGGCTAAAACTGGTCGGTCATGAACATCTGCGGGGGGAGGGGGAAGTTCCTGGTCATCACGATCAGCTCCCGCCTCGCACGGTGGAGCGGCACGCGGTCATCGCGGGCGACTGCGGTCATGCCGACCCATTCGGTGCCATGGGCGAAGGGCCACTTCTCCGAAGCTTCGGGGAGCCACGCCTCCCTGACTTGCCCAGGCTCGATACACGCGTAGCCCCCCAGGAGCCGCTCGCAGTGCCTCAGGTTCCAGCTCCACCGAGTCTGGGCCGTGTCGTCCCGCACGAGGCGGGCAAGGCTGCGCTCCGACCAATGTCCGTAGAGTTCCCGCACTTCCGTTGTCGAAAGGCTCTGTGAACTCTGCGCGGTCCCGTCGCACAAGAGCTCCCCGCGCACGACTTCGTCCACGGCCTCGAATCCGAGCCTGCGGTACAGCCCCTCGGCATGCGCAAAGAGCATGGCCGGGCCCTCTCCGTCTCCCTCTGCCTGCTCCAAGACACGGGTCAAGAGCTCGGTCGCAAGCCCGCGACCCAAGTGGGGCGGCGCCGTCGCGACCCCTGCGATCCCTATGGCCTTCCCCCAGCCGAACAGGAGCGGCGATGTCGTGAGTATGGAGGCCATCGTGCCGTCGACATAAAGCGCCCACTTCCGGGCCAAGTCGAAGAGCGGTTCGGAGAAGAAGACGGTCCTGGCACGGGAGACGTCCAGGCGAAAGACGCCGCAGAGCAGTCCGAGGAACTCCTCAGCTTCGTCCTTGCGGATCGTTCGAACCTCGTTCACGGAGATCCGGACTCGGTCTTCTGTTTTCGAACCTTGAGCTGGACTTTGTACGCGACGCCGGTGTCGCTCGTCGCGCCGTCAGGCAGTTCAAGCCTAACGGTGTACGTGGCGTCAGACTTCAGCGTTGAGAGTGCGATCGGCTGGGTTTGCACGCTCGCCATTCCGGAAAGGACTCCGGACTCGCCCCGGACGACAGCCTGGGAAGGTGTCACCGAAGCGGAGACGAGAACGTAACCGGGTGGTAACTGTCCTCGGAAAATGATCGAGACCGGAAGCTGCCGGGACTGTGGGGCGGTCAGTACGATCGCGGACACCTTGACGGCGGACGGTCTGAGCGTCAATCCCGGCACGGGTCGGCCGTTGGAATCTAGGGCGACGGCGTCGATCTCCAGTTCTGCGCCTGGCTCGAGTCCGTTGAGCGGCACGGCAGCCGCGACTCCTATAACCCGGCTCATGAGCGATGCAGGGCCTGTGCAATTCACCGCCTGAGGCTCGGGTGACATGCCTTCGAGAACGTACTGTGCGTCGATTACGCCGGACTCGATCAACTCGACGCGGAAGCTCTTCGAGACAGCCTTCTCTGCCTCGATCGTGACCGTCGGGTTCTTGGGCCGCAACGAGACCTTGGAAGTCGGCGGTCTTGGCGCGATAAGTTTGAATCTGGCCGTTCCCTCTTTTGCCCGAGACAGATCGGCGAATGCCCGGACAGTCCTTGTCTCGAAGCGATCCACCTCGGTGACCGTCCCGCTGGCGACGAGGGTGACTGTCGCCGGGGCTTGGACTACGGCCAGGCCCTCGGGAAGTCCGTTCAGCGTCAGCGGCGCTTCGAACTCTCTCTCGACCTCAGCTACGACTGTCGGGTTGATCGCGAGCCGAAGGAGGATCGCGATCAGGAACGATGAGAGCAACATGAGAAGATTACGGGTATTCACGCGGAGGCCCCTCCTTGAGCGGCGGCCGCCGTACCTTCTAACTCGGCCTCGAGTGCATCGCCGAGGTCGTCCACAGATCGAAAGACGCGGAGTTCGCCCTCCACTGCCATCCCCAACGTGCCTCGCTCTTCACTGACGATCAAGGCGATACTGTCGGTCTCTTCGGTGATCCCAAGCCCAGCGCTGTGACGCATATGTCCCAGCCGGAGTTTCTTGCCACTCATGGGAAGCTGGCAGGCTGCAGCGACGATCCGGTTGTTCCTGATGATGGCGGCCCCGTCGTGCAGGGGGTTGCCGCCGTGGAAGATCGCACAAAGCAGCTGGGCAGAGACCGTGGCGTTCAATTGCACGCCGCTGGCGATCACTTCGTCCAAAGGCCGTCCGCGCTGGATCACGATGAGCGCGCCGGTGTTCTCACTGCTCATCGCCTCGAGGGCAACGCAGAGCTCGATAATCGTTTGGTTCCTGACGGTGGTCTTGCCCCCGAAGAACTTGGTTCCGAGTCCCCCGATCTTTCCGAAGTCCTCGATTGCCTGCCGCAACTCGGGCAAGAACATGATGACCAGGGCAACCGGCATGAGGACAGCGGCCTTTTCGAGGATCCAATGCAGCGTTACCAGGTAGAAGACGTCACTCAAGAAGAGCGCGAGCGCGAAAAACCCCACGCCCAGCGCAACGCGCCACGCGCGCGCTCCCCGGAGCAACCGCAGACCACGGTAGATGAGGTACGTGACGAGGAGCACGTCGGCGATCGCGACCACCGTCTGCCATACGGGGCCTTCGCTGGTCTGGAACAGCCGGGAGATCGCCTCCACTCTCGGCCCATTCTGGCAAAGACGGGGGGACAAATTCAGATTTGGCGGCCTCCGACCCATAATCCAGCCAGTGGCAGACGGCAGGGACGTCCAGGAAGTGCGTGAGGAGATCGACTCGATTGACGCCGAGATCGTCCACTTCTTGGTGCGGCGGGCTGAACTTGCCCGCGAGATCGGCAGCCTGAAAGGCAAGACCTCCGAGCCGTACTTCACCCCGGAGAGAGAGCATGAGATCTTTCAACGACTGCGCTCGATGCCGACGGGCCCCCTCAGGAGCGAGCAGATCGTCGCAGTGTTCCGCGAGGTGATCAGCGCTGCCCGCGCTGCGGAGAGGCCGCTGTCCGTCGCCTACTGGGGTCCGCAAGGAACGTACTCCTACCTCGCCCTCGTTCAAGTGTTCGGCCGCTCGACCAACGCGGCCCCGGCCGATTCGATTGCCGACGTGTTCCGCGCCATTGAGAACGGCCAGGCGGACTACGGAATCGTACCGATCGAGAACTCGGTCGCCGGTGTGGTCCTCGAGACCCTCGACTCGTTCCCTGTGACCAACGTCAAGATCTGCGACGAGACGTTCGTGCCGGTCTCTCACGTCCTGGCCGGGGCGGGGGTCGGGATGGAGCGAGTCCAGCGGGTGTACGCAGGGCCACAGCCGGCACAGCAGTGCCGCGCTTGGCTTCGTGCCAACCTGCCGAACGCGGAGATCGTCCCCGTTGCGCCGACGGTCAAGGCGGCAGAGATGGCATTGGAAGACCCAGAGGGGGCAGCCATCGTGAACTCGATGACGGTCGAGATGCTCGGCATGACGGAGCTTGCGACGCGCATCGAGGACAATCCGAACAACCGTACACGGTTCGTGGTTCTCGGGTTTAACGAACCTCGTCCGACTGGGCGCGACAAGACAACGCTGCTTTTTAACCTTCGCAACGAGCCTGGAGCCTTGTACCGCGTCCTGGGCGCGTTCTACGAGAACGGGGTGAACCTCACCATGATCGAGTCCCGGCCGGCTCCCCGGGCCAGCTTTGAGTACCTGTTCTTCGCAGACTGTGGCGGTCACCGGAACGACCCGCACGTAGCCCAGGCGATCCGGCAGATTTCTTCGATCGCCCTGGAGTCGACCGTGTTGGGTTCCTACCCGAGCAACGACCCGAGCCTACTGAACCCCTAGCTGCGCGAGAAGGGGCGTGAGGTGCCCGGCCGTACCCTCCAGCAGGGGGAGCCGGACCGCCGGACACGGGATCTTGCCTAGCTGGGCGAGTGCGGCCTTGTTCGTACTTGGCTGCTGGGACGAGCGGATTGCGGCGATCGCTCCGCTGGCCGCATCAAGCCGCGCTACGGCCGCTTCCCGATTGCCGGAAAGGAAGTCCTCTACCGCCTTGGCGAGCCAAGCCGCGAGGAGGTTGGAAGCACCGCTAATGGTGCCGCTCCACCCCTCGTCCAGCGCGGCGAGGAGCAAGGTCTCGTCCCCGACGAAAAGCGACTTCCCGTGGGGAACGGCAGCGCGGTACGCAGCGAGGTTTCCTGCATTCCCGCTGCTGTCCTTGGCCCCGATCACGTTCGGGTGAGAACAGAGCCGCCCCAGTACTTCGGATGAGAGCGTGAGTCCGACCCTCTGGGGAAAGTTGTAGACCAGGATCGGCAAGGGCGACCGGTCGGCGAGCGCGACGAACCACGCTTCGATGCCGCCTGCCTCCGGGAAGTAGCCGGGGGGCATCACGAGGAGCGCCGTGCAGCCAGCCTTCGCGGCCTGTTCTGCGCTCCAGACCGCCTCGCTCAGGCTGGGTGTCGCGATGCCGAGGACTACGGCCAGGTTTCTGGCAGTCGGCACCAATGATCGGACCATGTCGCGCTTTTCGACTGCTGCGAGCGATGGGCCTTCGCCGTTCGTGCCGGCGACCACGACGCCCTTGCACCCTTGCGACTCGAACCAGGCCGCGAGTCGTGCCAACGAGACGAGATCAGGGTTCCCCTCGCGGTCCATCGGGGTCACCATCGCCGGGTACACACCTGGCTGCATACGACCGACAGTACCGCCGCCGGACATAATAGCGGCCAGCCGTTCCCACACGGCTTACGATGTCTGGTTGGCTCACCGCTCTTGTCAGCGTGGTTTTCCTAGCACTGAACGCCTTCTTCGTTGCGGGCGAGTATGCGATGGTGAGCGTGCGGCGCAGCAGCATCCAGGCCCTGGCCCGCCGCAAACGGCGGGGAGCCGCCGCAGCACTCGGGCTCTTGGAGCGGCTCGACAAGACCGTCGCGGCCTTGCAGCTCGGAATCACGCTCGTTGGGATCGCGCTGGGCTCCGTCACCGAGCCGCTCATCACGGCGTTCATTCGCGCCCGACTGGACTTTGTCCCGATCGGGCTTCTGCAGACTGTCTCGATCCTGCTCGTGGCATTTCCGCTCGTCGTCCTCTCGGAGCTCGTTCCCAAGTTTGTCGTGATTCGGCACCCGGAGAGGTGGGCGCTGGCGCTTGCACCCGCGATCTTGCCCATGGTCAGGCTCGTGGCTCCGGTGGTCTGGTTGCTTCAAGCCTCGGCGAACCTCTTTATCGGCCCAGGCAAGAGGGGCGGCGAAGGATCTGGCGAGAACGTGAGCCGGGAAGAACTGCTTCTGCTCGTGCAGTCGGGCGAGGCGATGGGGTCTTTAGCCAAGGACGAGGCGGGGCTGGTAGAGCGAGCATTGCGGCTCGACCGGCTCCAGGTGGACGACGTTATGATCCACCGCCTGGACGTTCAGTGGCTGGAGGCGAGCACGCCACGCGAGGAGCTTCTTTCCAAGTTTGCCCACGTGCCCCACTCACGGATCCCGGTCTGTGAGGGCGACATTGACGAGGTGATCGGCATCGTGTTTGTCCAAGACATCCTCCGAGCGATCGAGCAGGGCTTGGAGGTTCGCCAGGTCGCTCGCCCACCTGAGTTTGTCCCGGAGACCCTGTCGCTTGACCGCGCGCTGCAACGGATGCGGGAGGCCAGGACCCAGATCCTGATCGTGAGCGACGAATACGGTGGCACGGCAGGCATTCTGACCCTGGAGGACATCGTAGAAGAGGTGTTCGGCGAGCTGGAGGACAGCCTCGAGCACGAACGGCCGACCATCGAGGTCTTAGGTAGCGGCAGGGTGAGCGCGAGGGCGGAAGTCCGCTACGACGAGCTGCTCGAGTTTCTCGATCTCGATCCGGACGAGGACGACCCGTTCACGACCGAGACGTTGGCCGAGATTGTGGTGGACTCGCTCGGGCGGGTGCCGAGGCTCGGTGACTCGGTCAAGACCCCGGTCGGAATGCTTCGAGTCGAGAACATGGCTCGACGGCGAATCACGCGGATTGCGCTCGTGGACCGCTAGGCTGACCGTCGCCGCCGACTTGAGAGCAGCCTGGTCTTGTCTCGATACTTGTTGACGGTTCGTCGAGCCACGTGGATGCCTTGGTCTGCCAGCAGCTTCGCGATCGCCGCATCGCTCAGGGGTCGGTCGGGGTGCTCGGTCGCAAGGATTTCCTCGATCTTCCGTTGGACGCGGAGCGCTGGCTTGAAGAGGGTCTCAAACGCAACAATCTCGCCCGTAGCGATCTCGAGGAACTTATGGCTCGTCGCCCTGCTCACCGTGCTTTCGTGGACGCCGATCGCGCGGGCGATCTTCGAGCGGGTAAGCGGCTTGAGGAACCGCGTGTCCCCGGTTCGGACGAATCCGTCCTGGTGCTCGACGAGATAGTCTCCGATCTTCCTCAGCGTTTCCTTCCTCTGCTGGATCGCGTTGAGGAAGTTCTCCGCGCGGTCAATATACTCCGCTAGGTGCCGACGCTCCGGAGCGAGCCTGGATGTGGCCTTGGCCCGTTCCAGCCTTTGCCGGTAGAAGCGATTGATGCAAAGCGTGGTGTCCGAGGGTCCGCTTACATCAATCAACCAACCTTGCTCAAGCAGAGTTAGTCGCAGATCAGGAGTGGCGAGGGCCGTCGCATGGTCGCGGGCGACCGCCTGTTCGAACCCCTCGGCCGGGTACGGCTGAAGGCTAGTCACGACCTCGAACGCCTCTTCGACAAGGTCGGCGGTGACCCGGAACTTGCGAGCGATGGACTTGGTGTTTCGGCGGACAAGGTGATCCCAAGCCGAAGTGACAAGGTCTCGGGCGAGCCGCTCCGCGTCTGTAGATGCGAAGGCCAGCTGGAGGGCAAGACACTCCTTGAGGTCGCGCGCGCCGACACCGGGCGGATCACACCGCTGCAAACGAGCGAGGGCCCGTTCTGCCTCTTCGAGCGAGGATCCGCAGGCGAGTGCCGCCTCCTCGACGGAGCACGTGAGATACCCGCGTTCGTTGAGGCTGCCTACGAGGTAGTGGAGCACGGCCGAGTCCTCTCGCCTTCTCGTGACTGCGAGTTGGCCCAGCACATGGTCGGCCAGTACCTGCACCGAGGCCGCATACTCGACCCAACTGGACTCCTGGCCGTCGTTCGGCAGCGACCGGGCAAGTTCGCGGTCGTCCGATTGGTGCTTCAGCTCGCCCGGCGCGACCACGCGCATGACCTCGTCCGCGGTGATCGGGGCTTCCTCTTCGAGCCTCTCGAGCGCAGGGTTCTCGTCGAGCTCCCGCTCGATCAGGGTCTCCAACTCCGCTTGGTTCAGTTGCAACACCTGGCCCATGACGATCAGCCGCGGGTCTACGCGGGTGTTTTGTTGCAGGCCGTGCTGCACCGAGTTCTGATGGCCAGGACGGGCTGCCATACCCGGTGATCGGTATGCGGGAGGGCGACTTCGTACCGTCGAAATGCCGGGTTCGAATAGACTGGCATCGTGTTCACGGGTTTAGTGCAGGAGGTCGGCAGCCTTGTCTCGCTTCGTGGCGCAGAGCTGACGGTGGAGGCACCGGGGGCATGGCCGGGCGATCCGCTGGTCCAAGGCGAGAGCATCGCCGTGGACGGGGCCTGCCTCACTTGGATACGGGAACCGCTCGTGTTCGAACTCAGCGAGGAGACGTTGGCCCGAACGCGATTCGTCAGTCTCGAACCTGGAGCGCGAGTAAACCTTGAGAGGGCACTGAAGGCAGGCGACAGGCTCGGTGGACACATCGTGCAGGGCCATGTGGACGAAGTGGGGGCGCTTGTCGAACTAGAAGTGCGCGAGACGGGTGCGAGGGCGATCTTCGAGTGCTCGCAACCCAAGTATCTGGTGGAGAAGGGCTCGGTGACCGTGAACGGGGCGAGCCTTACCGTTGCCTCGCTCCAAGCGAACCGGTTCGAGAGCTGGCTCATTCCGGAGACCCTCGCTCGCACCAACCTCGCCTGCACCGGTGGCAGGGTGCACATTGAGTACGACGTTCTGGCGAAGTACGTCGAGGCGCTGCTGAAGCCTCGACTCTAGGAATCACCGGCGAGGGCGCGAAGGTCCCCTGCCATGAGCCAGAGGTCGGCCGCCCGCTCCGCGACTTTGAGCCTCTCCGATCTCTTGGAAGGATCCTCGTCCATGACCATGGTTTTCTCGAAGTACCGGTCGATCGGTGCCGCGAGAGCTTGGAGGGAACGTACGGCTAGCGCCGCGTCCTCGGCCTGGAAAGCTTGCGAGAGCAAGGGCTGCTGGCCGTCGCACTCAGCCCAAAGCGCCTCGCCCTCCGCGCTTGCCAGCTTGCCTGGATCGAGCGGGCCAACCCCGATCTCTACGTTTTTCTTGCGAGCGGCCGCTACGATGTTGACTGGCCTGAGCCCAGCCTGGAGGAGTGTGGGTTCCGACACCAGGCTCTCCAGCACCCTGGCCCGCACCCGAATTCGCCGCGGATCCGCCGATCCTGGCCCTTCCGGCGCGGCTGCCGCGGCAATATCGTGGCGGAACCCGTCGAGCAGAGAGGTGCAACGGACCCGCATCAGCGCATAAAACCTCGCCTCGGCTCCCTCCGCGTCGCACTCGATGCCCTGCTCCTGGTACAGCCGAACCGCAGCCGAAAACGCGGTCGCATAGCCTCGGAACGCCTGCGGCCAAGCCCAGGCTGTTTCCACCAAAAGGTTGGCACTTCGGCGAAGGCCGTAAGGGTCGCTGGATCCCGACGGCTCCATCCCGATCCCGAGATACCCGGCGAGCTTGTCGAGGTTGTCGGCCATGAGCAGCCGGACCGCTGTTCTCTCCGCGCCTGAGTCCACCACAAGGTTGAGTCCTGCGTCGTAGTGCGTCGCAACGGCGTGGCACACCGTATCAGGTTGTCCTTCCCTACGAAGGTACATGCCGCCCACGTGGCCCTGCAACTCGTCCAACTCGCCGACCAGGCCAGTGGACAGGTCGGCCTTCGCGTAGAGGCCGGCAATCCGCGCTTGCTCCGCCTCCCCCTCGTCGGCCCCGGTCTCCAAAGCCATGGTTCGTGCAAGGCTCGCGAGACGGTCGGCACGCTGCCGGACAGTGCCGAGCTTGGCTTGGAAAGTGATGCCAGCGGTGGCCTCGAGGAACTCGCCCATAGTCCGCTTCGCGTCTTCGTTCCAGAAGAACTGAGCATCGTCCAGCCGGGCGTTCGCCACCCACTCGTTTCCTCGGCGCACCGCAGACTCCTCACCGCCGTTTCGAACCGCCACAAACTGCCCGCTCGGCCTTCCACCTTCAGGATGGAGCACAAGAAAGCGAAGGTGCTTGGCGAGAAGCGTGGCCGTCACGATGGGGGGAAGACCGAGGTACTCGCTTCTCACCTCCCCGAGATGACACACGGGCCACTCTGTAAGGTCGGCGTTCTCTTCGACGAGCTGTTCGTCAAGATCGACCTTCCCACAGGAGACAGAGACAGCCTGCTGGCGGATCGCGGCAGCCCGTGCAGCGCGGTCAGGCTCGACCTTGCGCTTGCGGAGTTCTTCGACCAAATGGTCAAATGTGCCTGCCTCGAATTCTTCCGGGGCGAGGAACCGGTGGCCTCGGCTGTGTTTGCCGGAACGGACGCCCGCAAACTCAGTCTCGAACGGCTTGCCGTCCAGGTTTGCGACAATCCACCGAACCGGCCGGGCAAACCGAGTCTTGCCGCTTCCCCAACGCATCGTCTTGTTGAAGCTGAGCGAGCCGAGCACGGCGTGGATGGCTTCTCCCGCCACTTCCGAGGCGGACCGCCCTCTTTCGTGCACCGTTGCCCAGACGTAGTCGCCCTCGCGCTCAAGCTGGTCAGGCTCGATGCCCTTACTGCGGCAAAAGCCTTCCAGCGCCTTGGTCGGTGCGCCGTCGGGCCCGTATGCAGCGGCGATGCCAGGCCCCCGCAGGCGGCTCTCGGAGTCTGCCTGGCGTTCAGCGACGTCGAGCCGGACGATCAGCCTCCGTGGAGTGGAGAGGTGGGAGGGCTCCCCTGGAGACAGCCGTGCCTCCTCCAATGCCGCTTTCAGAGCCTGGGCGAGGCTGGCTGCGGAAGGCCCGACCGCCCACGCAGGCAGCTCCTCACACCCGAGTTCGAGAAGCAGTTCCGGCATAGCGCGGGAGTGTACCGACGCGGGCCTTTCAGGCAGGGGCTATCATACTGGGCCGCAAACGCAGTAGAATGAGCCGCCCCACAGGAAGGGGCCCGTGCCCCGTCACGGAGGAGACCCATGAAAAAGCTGATTGCGCTGGCGGCCGCCGCCACCATTTCTGCCCCCGCGATGGCACAGTTCGACACCCCTGTCAACATCGCCCTTCGCATCGGTTACGCTTACCCCCTTGATTCCACCACGCGAGACGCCGTGAGGAACTTCATCGGAGTCGGCGCCGATTACTTCTTCGGCAAGAGCCTGGTCGGCGACAATGGCGAAACGACCCTCTCGTTCGACTGGCTCGGCAAGTCCGGCAGTGGTGCGAAGGGCAATGCCTTCCCGATCCTGCTGAACCAGCGGTTCTATGGCCCGGCCCGGCCGGGCACTTCGCAGCGCACCTATGCCTTCTTCGGTGCAGGTGTTGCGATCGTAGACGTGACCTCGACCCAGACCGTTTGGGCGGCTCGAGCCGGTTACGGCGTCGAGCTGGGCGAGAAGATTTTCGCCGAGGGCAACCTCCTCATCACCGACTCCGCGGGCGGTGCCCGTGCCTCGAGCATCGGCATCTACGTCGGTTATCGGTTCTAGGGCGAACAGGAACACTCGTACGGCAGTCGGCAGTTCACCTGCCGGCCGTCGTCGCATGAGCGGCGGCCGCAATCTCGCTTTCTTCGATCCGGCGTGCGCCCTCACGGTTCAGTTCGTAGACGCTAGGTAGCCCGCTCCGGGGTCCGCCGGTCGCCGAGTCCAGGTCGGATGCGATCCCCAAGAGCCGGACTCCTTCGAGCAGTGCCTCCTCCTTGGTAAATCCGTCCCACGGGCCCTTGGTGCGCTCGATGTACTCGAAAACGCCGCGAATGCGCTCGGAACCGGATCCGGCACATGCGTAGGCACCGGACTCGAACCGGGCGCCAGCAGCATCAAAGAAGTGCACGCCGAATTTTTCTTGCACTGGGTCGTACGTGGCGGCGATGGGAAGGAAGAGCCCGGCCCCGTTGGCCGATGGCAGGTTGCCGCTCAATGCGCGAGACACCTCACCTAACTTCGCCTCGGTGCTCAATGTCACCTGGTCGAGCCGTTCGTAGTACTTAAAAAGGTGCCGGAGGTATCGGCACACCTCGATGGATCGGGCGTAGGCTCCGCTGACCGCGAGCACGACGGTCTGGTCGATCGGCACGATCTTTTCGGCCTTGTCGAACATGATGAGGTTGCCCATGGTGGCCCTGCGGTCGGCCAACACGATGGCTCCGTCCTTGTGCTGCAAGGCAAGCACGGTGGTGCCGTGGGTTTCGGTGCCCGCGTCGGCCGCGCCCCAGCGTGGGCGGAGCGAGGCAAAGGTCGGTAGTTCTGCGAGGCTCATTCGCCGGACCGCTGTCGGTATCGCTTGGCTTGGTCGGGATCCACCTTTCGCATTCGCCGCAGCAGCTCGTTGGGTGCGTCAGGGCGTCCGATGTCGGGCCGCCGTGGGCCAGGATCGTCGGTGTCGCCCCGTTTGGGCTCCGTAGGGCGGGGCCGGGTTGCTCGATCGTCGTCGAAGTTCATTTCGTGCTCTCTAAGGCCTGTGCAAGCTCGTCAGCGCTCTGGGAGTCCCGCAACGAGTCCGGATAGTTCCTGTCCGGATCGAGGACGAGCTTGCGAGGCCCTGTTAAAGTATGCAACGTAAGCGAGCCCCAAGATGTTTCCGCGATGGCCTCGGGGAAGCGGGTGACCGCGACGGAGCGGGCCAGAGCGCGGGTGGGCTCGAACACGGCGAGCTCCCGGGCCCCGACCTCGGCTGTGTCAGGGAGGGGAGCGACAATGCCTTCCGAGACCAAGGCTGGGTAAAGGCCCTCATCCTCCGACAACAAGTGGAACGCGAGGTCCAGGGACGCGGCGGTCTCGCCCTCAAACTCGGAGCCTTCGGCCTCGAAGAAGCCCTCAATCATTCCGAGCTTGGCCGCCCACTCGACTTCCAGGCTGAACTCTCTCCCGCGTTCTGGGAGGAGCTCGACGAGACGCAAGCACTCTAGGGAGTTCGATGCGAGCTCCGCCTCGTAAGGGTCCTCGTCTCCGAAGGCCTGGAGCGCCGCGTCGAGATAGCTCTGCAGGATCTCGAGCGGAGATGCCCAGGCGTCTCCCGCGAGCGCGAGCCTCGCTTCGCCCAGTTCTTTGCTCGTCGCCTCGATCGCCGCACCTGGGTTCAACAGGTCCCATTCCGGTGCTAGTCCGAGCTCTTCGAGCGCGATCGCCGTCTTGACAAGGTCCACCTTTCGGCGTGTGCACCGGGCAGACATATTGGCGTCCCCCGCGATCACATGCAGGCGGATCCACTCTCCCGGAGAGGCGTGGGGCTCGTCCCGAGTGTTGAAGACCGGTCGGTTCGCGAGGGTCTCCGCGTTCGCAGGTTGGGTGAGGAACTCCGCCCGTTGGCTAGCCTGGAACCGGCTTGGCGTACCTTGCTCGCTGCAAGCCTTCCCCGCGCCGCACAGCAGGCTGCGCACGACGAGCATCGGGGTCACTGCCCGGTACAGGCGGGCGAAGCCAAGCTCTCTCGGTACGAGATAGCTCTCGTGCGTGCCGTAGCTCGCCCCGTGCCCGTCCGAATTGTTCTTGTACACCCGGACCTCTCGGCCAAGCCGCTCGGCATAGGCGCGGGCTGCTCGGGCGACGATGCGCTCTCCTGCGGCGTCGTGCAGGGCCAGCTCGCGCGAGCTCAGGCACTCGGGGGTGGCGTATTCCGGGTGACCGTGGTCGTTATAGAATCTGGCTCCGTTGGCGAGCACACGGTCGGCACGCTCGACTTCCGCCGGGAGCATTGCCCGGCCGCGGTCATAGACCGCGTCTCGAGCATCGTAGGCAAGCCGTTCGAGTTGGAACCCCCTCAGGTCGCTGCGCGGGCTTTCGTGCCGGTAGTCCCAGCCGACGAAACAAGGGCCCTGGTGGGATTCCACCAAGGCCCTCGAATGGTCGCTCTGGTCTTTCGGCGTCGCCCCCTCGATCTCGAGCCCGTATTCGGTCTCAAGGCCGCAGAGGATCGGCCTCATCCTACTTTCGGAAGACCGCGAAGCCTCCGGTGTCCGGGAACGGGAACCCGCTCGGCTTGACGCTGAAGCTCACCGTACCCTTCTTTACGACCCCACCAACCTTGGTGAAGTTGATCGTGCCCTTGGCCTTGTTGTTCGCGGTTCCCTCGTCCAACTGGTCGAGGCTCCAAATCTCGATGACGCCCGCAGTGTTGCTGTTGAACCGCGCAACGCCTTGCCACAGCGTAGTGATTCGACCGCCGGTGGTGAGGAACGCGACGACCTGGTGGTCGCTCGAGCCCCTGCTGTTCGGCAGTACCAGCACTGTGAAGCCCGGAATGTCGGTCAAGACCTCGTCGTGCTCGCGGAAGATGCCGAGCAGGGCCGAGATGTTGGCGTCCGGGTTGAACGGGTCGCGCGGATCGGGCTCAACCGCCGAGTACGTGCCGGGAACGGGGCGCCCACCGACGTTCGACTTGGCCTTGAGGACGCCCTCGTCAATGATGAGCGGGCTAAGGAGCTCAAAAGATCCTAGTGTGTCGAAGCCCTTGCCCAGTCCGATCAGGTCGCCCGAGAAGAAGACCCGGTCGCACGCGCCGCCTCCGTTGAGCATGTTGGGTCGCTCGAGCGCAGGAACGGAGCCCAAATCGAACGAAACCATGTCGGAAAGGAAGCTGTTCACCCGGTCGTCTGCGGGGTCGTAGTTCTCCCTCTCAAACTGTGCCCTGTTGAAGGCGAGCGTGTTGCCGACCACGGAGACGATCGCGTCGTTGAGGTTGACCTGAATCGACGACTGCCGGCCCGGCATCATGTTCATGCGAAGTTTGAACGGCGGGGTCGTCTGGAACGGGCCGGTGAAGACCGTTTGCAGGTTGCCCGTGCTGTCCTCGCGATCTACCCTGGCGATCTCGATCGGAAGCTGGGTGAAGATTCGTTCCGGCGTGCTCTGATACTCCGAAAACGTGACCGAGTTCAGGCTGTAGCCGTCCAGTTGGGCTCGAATCGGCGACGCTGATCCTTGGAACGTGCTTGGTACAAAGTCCGTCGGTCCGTTCTGAACCTGGAAGTTTTGGATCGTGGCGTAGGTAGAGCCCGGTGCGCGACGCCCCTGGCCCGATGCGAACAGCATTTGAACCTGAGCGACGTCATCCAGCACTATCGTCGGTACCGGGTTGGACCCTGTCGAGCCGCCTCCGGCGCCTCCTCCCACGCCGCCGGCGTTTCCGCCACCACCGCCGCAACCGATGACGATAGCCATGGCCAGGGCGGCGATACAACCGTTTCTCAAGCTATGCAACTCCTTTGTTCCTCCGGAAGGGACAGTCCCTTGTCCGCGCCGATTATAGCGGCGCGAGCACAGAATAATCAACTCATACCCGTCCGGGCAGTCTGTCCGAGCACTTAGACGTACCTAGAGGGCACAAGTGTTCGGCTGGTCTCGAGTCCCTCGTTCGGTAAGATGTTGTTACGATGCGCCGGCCCGGGTTCCTCGACTTGAACGAGGTCGTGCAGCACCCCGGACGAAGTGTCACGGCCCCAGTCTCCACCTCTCTGGAGACGGAGGAAGACCTGGACCTGACCCGCCCAGTAGTGGGCGAGCTGCATGCCGTGAGCACCGGAAACGTGCTCGTTGTGCGACTCGAGTGCACCTCGACGGCGGTCGTCGAGTGCTCTCGCTGCGGGGCAAGTACTGAGTTCGAGCTCGAAATCGTGATGACGGAGGACTTCACGGTCGAGGGAATTCCTTCGGCATACTCGGCCGACAGCTATGCCGAGGTCGAGTGTGAGGAGCCGGACCTGTTCCACGGCAACTCGATCAATTTGGAGGAAATTGTCCGCCAAGGGGTTTGGCTCAACATGCCGGCAAAGCCGGTCTGCTCAGGAAGGTGCGCGGAAGCCGCTCCGTCGGCGGTCGAACAGCCGGGCGGCCACCCTGGCCTCCAGGCTCTCCGGGAAATCTTAGAGGAAGGCCGAACATGAGGATCGCCTTGGACGCGATGGGTGGCGACAACGCTCCGGAGCAGGTCGTTCAGGGCGCGGTAGAGGCCGCTGCCCATGTGCAAGGCGACATTGTCCTGGTCGGTCGCGAAGAGATTTTGCGAGACCTTCTTCCTGCCGGCCCCCATCCTCGAATCTCGATCGTCAACGCGGAGGAGGTCGTCGCAATGGACGAAACGCCGACGGAAGCTCTCCGCCTGAAGCGGAACAGCTCGATCTCCGTAGCAGTGGAGCTGGTCAAGCAGGACGAGGCAGACGCCTTCGTCTCGGCGGGAAACACCGGCGCTTGCACGGCTGCGAGCCTCCTTGCATGGCGGACGCTCGACGGTGCCCACCGTCCCGCCATCGCTTCTCCGTTTCCTTCCCGTACGGGCCAGTTCGTGCTCCTGGATGCCGGGGCCTCGCCGGATGTCGAGCCGGTCTCGCTCGTCGAGTTCGCCCACATGGGTCGGGCCTATGCCTCCAGCGTCTGGAACAGGCCGAACCCGACAGTGCACCTCCTCAACATCGGGGAGGAACCTGGAAAGGGAAACGCATTCAGCAAGCAGGCCTACGAGCTTCTGTCGGCCCACTCATGGTTCGCAGGAAACATCGAAGGAAAGGACATGTTCGACAAGCCGTGCGACGTCGTGGTCTGCGATGCCTTCGTAGGCAACATTGCGCTGAAAACGGCGCAGGGCGTGGCCGAGCTGGTCTTTCGCGAGTTCCGCACCCAGGTACCTTCGGGGCTCGGCGGACTGATGTTCCTGCCGATGAGGAAGTTGCTTGCACCGATGAAGAAGAAGCTGGACTACGCCGAGTACGGCGGTTCGCCGCTCCTGGGACTGAACCACCTTTGTGTGATCTGCCACGGGAGGAGCAGTTCCCGAGCGATTCGCAACGCCCTGAGCATGACGTTCCGTGCGCTCGAGCACGACATCGTGGGACAGATGCGTTCTGCGCTCGCGGCGCCGGTGGAGGCCTCTAGGTGAGGCGCGGCGTCGTCACAGGGGTCGGTTTCGCTGTTCCGGACAAGATCCTCACCAATGACGACCTGAGCAAGATCGTCGACACGAACGACGAGTGGATCGTCCAGCGGACCGGCATTCGAGAACGGCGGATCGCTGGCCCTGAGGACACTGCATCGTCGCTAGGCACCGATGCGGCTCGCAAGGCGCTAGCAGCGGCAGAAATGAAGCCTGCGGAGGTGCAGATGATAGTCTGCGGCACGGTGACGGGCGACATGGCATTCCCTTCCACGGCCTGCTTCATCCATGAGGCGCTAGGGATCAAGTCGATCCCCGCTTACGACGTAGGAGCCGCGTGCGCCGGGTTCATCTATGCACTGGCGAACGCGAACGCCATGATCCAGACCGGGGTCGTTGACAACGCGCTCGTCGTCGGAGTGGACCTTCTGACCAAGTACGTGGACTGGACGGACCGCTCGACCTGCGTCCTCTTTGGCGATGGGGCGGGCGCGGTCGTTCTCAAGGCAAGCGAGACCGGGGATCGAGGGCTCCTTAAGACGGTTCTCCTTGCGGACGGAAAAGGCTCCAAGCACATCAACTTCGAGTCAGGCGGCTCGCGCTATCCGTATGGCGAGCCGTACTCCGAGGGCAGGAACATGAAAGTCTATATGAACGGGGCCGAGGTCTATCGCTTCGCGGTCACGGCGATGGGCGACGCCTGTTGCAGGGTTCTCGAGACGGCCGGCTTGGAGCCGAAGGATGTCCAGCTCTTTGTGCCGCACCAGGCGAACCTCAGAATCATTCGTGCCGCCCAACAGAGGCTAGGGCTGCCCGACGAGCGCGTATTTGTGAACGTCGAGAAGTACGGGAACACGAGCGGGGCCTCGATTCCCATCGGCCTTGCCGAGGCGGAACAGACCGGCCGGTTGAAGCAAGGAGACCTGGTTCTGACCGTAGGCTTCGGCGCAGGCCTGGTTTGGGGCGCTAACCTGATTCGCTGGTAAGCACTGCCAGCCACTCCGAGGGGTCGAGTCGAGTCTCGACTGCGGTGCCGTCCATGGAGAGCGCCGCAGGCTGGCCCCGCCAAAGCCGCTCACGGGCACGCCGTGGCCCGAGTCCGAGGGAGAGCCAGCGCTTCAGTCCTTTGGGCCGCTCTGGCGTCGCTAGCATCGCCGGAAGCATTCGCGCGGCAGCAGCGGGTCTGTGGACGAGGAGCTCGAGCGCAAAGAGGTTCATCGCGTTGCGGCCAAGCCCTCGCCGGACTTGCTCACCCTTCAGACCGAACTCGGTGGCTATGCGCGGGAGAAGTCTCCGCCAGGCGACCTCTTCCGAGACTTGTTGCGGGCTCACGGTGTACGAGTTCTGTCCGTGCTGACGCCAAAGCACCGCTCGGTCTTCCAAAACGTGCAAGGTGCCCCGGGTCGAAGCGGCCAGAAGTGCAGACCAGTCGCCCGAGTATCTCAGTTCGCAATAGGGGTGGTACGCACCCCGGCGAAAAACGGCGGAAGAGGCAAGGATCCGGTTTTCATAGAGCAGCCAAGGCGCAACGGGGAGATCTCCCACGGGCCAGTCCGCGTGCCAGTCGGTCTTCTCGTTCGGAGTTCCGTCTTCCGTGCAACCCCAGCCGAGCGTGGCGCAGGCGGCCACTTCGGGGCGAATGTCGAGCAGCGAGACCTGCGCCCCGAGTTTGGCTGGCATCCAGACGTCGTCGGAGTTCAGGATCGCGAGATACTCGCCCTCGGCCAGCTCGGCCGCCCGGGCCAAGGTGGGGTAGGCGCCGAGGTTCGTCTCGTTCTCGAAGACGCGGAAGCGAGGGTCGCGCACAGCCCATCCATTCGCGATCTCCAGGCTGCCGTCATTGCTGCAATCCTCCACGATGATCGCCTCCCAGTCCGTATAGGTTTGGGAGGCGATGCTGTCCAGACACGTGTCGAGAAAGCCCGCGTGCCGAAAGCTGGGCACGAGGACGGAGACGCGGGGCACGGTCTTGTTTCTAGGTTAGACCTGAATCTGTCCGAGCATGTCCTTGAGGGCTTGTGCGCTCTTGTGGAGCAGTTCCTTCTCGGTATCCGAGACGGCCGGCGCCCACACGGCGCTCGCACCCTGCCTTCCGACGACGGTGGGGAGGCTCAAACACACGCCTTCGATACCCATCGTTCCCGTTTGGAGGACTGACACGGGCAAAAGGCGGTCGGCCCCGAGCGCGATCGAGTTGACTACTTCGGCGATAGACGCGCCTACGGCTCGGCCCGCACCACCCTTTTGACGGATCACCTCGGCTCCACTGGTCTTCGTGGATTGGAACAGCTCGTCGGCCGACTTCGAAGTCCAGCCTGAGACCGACGCGATCGGAACTCCACCGATTGTCGCGCTCGACCAAATCGGCACCATGCTGTCGCCGTGCTCACCTAGGATGAGCGCCTTGACGTCCAATGCGTTGACCTTGAGGGAACTCGCGATCAGGGATCGGAAGCGGGCGGTATCGAGGACGGTTCCGAGGCCAAGTACTTGCTGCGGAGGGAGGATGCCCGACTCGACCGCGAACTGGGTCAGGATGTCGACGGGGTTGCTGACGACGAGGATCGTCGAGTTCGGCTTCAACTTGGCGTTCTTGATATCGTCCAGGATGCCGTTGAAGAGTCCAAGGTTTCGGTTGATCAGGTCGAGGCGGCTCTCGTCGGGCTTCCTGCGGAGTCCGGCCGTGATGACGACGCAGTCGCTCCCGTCCACGATCCCATAGTCGCCGGAGGAAAACGCCTGTCCGCCATAGATCGAGGCTCCGTGTCGCAGGTCGAGGGCCTCGCCCGCTGCCATGTCCTGGTTTGCGTCGAGGAGCGCGATCTCGCGAACGATTCCGGTGAGTTGGAGCGCATAGGCTGCGTCTGAGCCGACGCGGCCGCCGCCGCCGATAATGCTGACCTTCATTCTGTAACGTCCGTGCCCGGGTGGGCCTGGAACGATTATGTTGGCTGGCTATCGCAGGTCCCAGAGGTACCGGGCGGCGTCGAAGACTTTTCCTCGCCATTCCGGCCTGGTGTCGCAGCCATCAACGATACGGTCGCGAGTGCGGGCGGCGATGTGTCCGTCGGCAAACGCGACGGTGATCATGCCTTCGTGCCATCCCCAGAGACCGCCTTGCTCCCCGTTTGGGCTCCAGGTCAGGTTTGCCGTGAAGATGGAGTCGTCGTTGACTCCTGCGAGTTCGAACGTGTCCCTCCGGTTCGAATCCGTGTACCGGCATGGTGGGACGATGAGGTAGTGGCCGCCGCCATACGGGCGTCCGTCCTCATTGACCCGCCAGACGCTATCGCCCAGCACAAGTGTGGCGGAGGGGTCGGTCACCGAGGACGATGTCCGTGGAAGGGAGATCCACCGGCCCGGGTTAGTCCGAACCATCGGCGCGAAGTAGACCGCGTTGTAGCCTGTGTTCACCCGCTGTGCTGCAGCGTAGAACCTGGCCCAGGTGTCCCCGACGGTCAGGTCTTCGTCGAACAGCGCCTCGGTCTCCCACTCGTGCGAGTGGTCGGCCGGACAGTGCATGCCTCGAATATCGGTGAGATAGGGCAATATGAGTTGGGGCCAGATACGGTCCTTTGTGCCGGACGGCGGTGCCTCAGCTTGGTACCGGACAATCACATGGTAGTCGTCGTAATCCTGCTGGTAGACCCCGGCGGCGATTACGGTCTGGCGGAAGTTCGAGGTGCACTTGGCACGGTAGGCAGCGCGCTCGGCCCTGGCGAAGACTGGGAACAGGATGGCAGTCAGCGCAGCAACGATGGCTAGCGCGACCAACAGCTCGACCAGTGTGAACGCCTTGATACGCACGGTGATTCACCGCCCTCCCTATACAAGATACCACGCATGCTCCTCGGGTTCCCTCAATATCTGAGCGATATTCTAAAAAACGACGCTCCAGAAGAGGCCCGGCGCAGTCCGCTTCGGCATGACCATTGCGCCAACGGCGAGCCCGCTGCTCAGGTTGTAACCCAGGAAGCCCTGGACGCCTTGCGGCGTCGCGAGCGCGGATGCGAAGAGACTGTTCGAGTTGCGAAGCCTCCATAAGTCGAGTCCGACGACGACCTGCAAGCCTCGCTCGGCCGACAAGGCAAGTCCGACCCTGAGAGTCGGTACGTAGAGCCTGCCCGGCGCCTGGTACGCCTCCCCGCGGAAGGTCTTGACGAAGAACTCGGCCGTGTGCCTCAGGATCGCGTTTTGAATCAGAGAGCCGCCATAGTGGCCGCTGTCCAAGACGATCGAGTCTGGATCGGACAGTGCGTCGAACAACGCGCTCGAGCTCTGCGGCGGAACCACGGTGTCATATCGGGCTGAGATCACGAGTGCCGGTCGAGGAGGAGCCGACTTGAGGGCATTGAGTGGTTCGATCTCTGCCAGCTCTTCTCGCAGGCGCTCTTCCGTGTACCCCTGGCCCCGCATCGAGTTCCGAAGCGACACCGTGCGAGCGCTGTTCCAGAAGACGAAGGCGAGGTCGGCCCCGCCCAAGAGAAACGTCCCCGCATGGATTCGGTGGTCGACGCCGAAGCTGAGGGCAGCCACGAGCGCGCCCAGGCTCGTTCCTTCGATCCCGATCCGGTTCGGGTCTACCTCCGGCCGCGTCTGAGCCCAGTCGATCGTACGTCGGACATCGGCCAGCGCTTGCGCCATGGTGGACTTGAGCGCCGAGGAATCGGGGGTGAGTGCGGCCTCGCCAGATCGGCGGCCTTCCGGGGTTCGCTCGAGGTGGTAGGGAAGCGAGATCGCGGCAGACGCGATCCCAGCGTTTGCCAGCCGCTTCGCGAGCGCGGCTTCCAAATTGAGATCGTCTGCTCCCCAGTAGTGCAGCATGACTACGAGCGGCGCAGGCCCGTCGTTCGTCGTAGGGAACCAGGCGCGAACGGTGACAGTGTCGTTCTCGGTGACGCCGGAAGGCCGGGCGCTCGGAAACGTCGCTTCGTAGGCGCGGTAGAACTCTTGGCTCTCGCGGAGACGCATCACGCCGAACTCGATCGGCGGCGGGGGCGAGGTCAGTCCTTGGCCTTGGGCCACAATGGCACCCAGGCCCATGACGACCGCAACGATCGCCGCCTTTGCCGCACTGACCGTCCAAGGCGGAGCGCAATTTGAAGCGGACATGGGTCTCGGGCTTGGTGTGGCGGGGCTTACGACAGACACGGCACGGCTCGACCTCGACACCTTGGCATTCTATCGCCAGTCAGAGTTCGCTAGCTTTTGGAGCGAACGGTTTCAGGCTCGCCCTTGGCGAGCACCCTTCGAGGTCGAAATGGCGCGTCGCCAGTTCTCCGTGGCGAAAGGCGATCCCGGCGGGACGATCGAAGTTGCTTCGCGGTTGCTTGGGCAGGGAGCTAGGCTCAGCCTTCTCGGGAATCCGGTGGAATCGCTCGCGAAGTCATCCTCCGAGCCAGGCGCGTTGACCGCGGTCCTATCGAGGATGAAGTCTCAAGGTCTGATCGCATCCACCGTGCCGGACGTGGGATCGGTCCCCGACTATGTCCAGAGTGCTGCGGCCGCGTACCTCTCGGTCGCGCTCGCACGGCACGAGGGGTATCGAGCGGCAATGGTCGCGGTCAGCAACGTGGACGCCCAACGGGAAGAGTGGAAGGTCCTTCCCGACATGGGTAGCCCGGCAGCGGCGACCAAGGCCACGCGCTTTCTCTCGGCCGTCGACTTGCGGGCGCTGCTGGTCAGCGCCCAGGGGGTGGGTTTCGCGGTGGCCTACGCCGAGTCTCAGTCACGACTTGTCTCGCCTACGACGAAGTACCGCTTCAAGCTACAGACCGAGTGGGGTCCCATCGTCCTAAGCGGTGGAACGGACGACACGTACACGGGCGATCCACCCTTGCTCCTGATCGACACAGGGGGAAAGGACACCTACGTCGGCATGCCTCGGACCGGCGCCGCTAAGGCCTGGCTCTCCACAACCGTCGATACAGCAGGGGACGACGCCTACCTTTCCGATCTCGCGCTCGCTGGGACGAAGGTCGCCGATATGTCGAACCGTGGCACCCAGCGCTCGGGCAGAGGGCCGGGGTCGGCTCTCTTCGGAGTCACCTTTCTGCTGGACTCGGTCGGCGACGATCTGTACCGCTCGCTTTCGCCCGCGTATGGCTCTGCGACCTTCGGCTGCGCCTTCGTCCTCGATGCGGACGGGGGCGACGTCTATGACGCCTACGCGGACTCGATCGGCTACGCATGGTTTGGTATCGGTGCGGTCGAGGATCTTGCCGGCAAGGACGAGTATCGCGTCTTCACCCAGGGCCAAGGGTGCGGGCTCCCGATGGGGTTTGGCGCGTTGTTCGACCGGGCTGGTGACGATCGGTACATGTCTGAGGACTCGGTCATAGACTTTCCCTCGCCGCAGAGCAGTGAGCATAACGTGAGCCTGGCCCAGGGTGCCGGCTATGGGGTCCGCGCCGATTTCAGCAGCGGCCACAGTCTCTCCGGCGGGGTGGGCCTCCTCATGGACGAGGGCGGGGACGACCTCTACCAGTGCGGGGTCTTTGGCCAAGGGACGGGGTACTGGGACGGCACGGGTCTGCTGTGGGACACGTCAGGAAACGATGCCTACCGTGGGCAATGGTATGTTCAGGGAACCTCCGCCCACTTTGGGATCGGCTACTTGGAGGACAAGGCCGGCAACGACGTCTATCTGGCGGAAATGAACATGGCGCTCGGCGCGGGCCACGATTTCGGCCTCGGGTACCTCCTCGACTGGGCGGGGAACGACGATTACTCCGGCCCGAACCTTAGCCTCGGAGCCGGCAACGCCAACGGAATAGGGGTCTTTTACGACGCGGAAGGCGACGATAGCTACCGGTCTCTCGGCTTGACGCTGGGATCGGCCAGCGAAGGGCAAAGGGCGAGCCTGCGCGAACGTACCCTTGCTCTCGGGTTGTTCTTCGACCGCAGTGGCCGAGACGTCTATCCGCCGGCGGCAAGCTGGGCTCTGAACGGCTCCAACAAGGTCAATTGGGCAAGCCGGTCAGAGAGCCCGGAGACAAGCCAACTGGGAGTCTTTATGGACCGGCCGTGACCGTACGGTCTAGAATCTGGGCGCATGTTCCCCGTCCGAGACAACCTCGTCACGAAGGAACGTGCCTACGTCACGTGGACGCTTGTGACGCTCTATGTAGGGATCTTCCTCTGGAGCCGGGGCGGGAGCCTGTTTGGCCCTGGCTACACGTTCGCCGACCTGGCCGCGACCCCGGCCGAAGTGATGATGGCGATCCAGGGCCAAAAGGGCGATGTCACGGAGCTGGGCAAGCTCTACACCTCGATGTTCCTGCACAGCAATCTCGCCCACTTGCTCGGCAACGTCCTGTTTCTCGGCGTGTTCGGACCGCACATAGAGGTCGCCCTGGGCGGACTCCGATTCGCCGTGTACTACCTGTTTTGGGGACTGGTTGCGGCCATGGCCCACATCCTCGTGGATCCTGCGTCGACCGCCCCGTTCCTCGGGGCGTCGGGAGCCATTGGTGGAGTCCTGGGGAGTTACTTCTTGCTGTTTCCCGCCGGCCGGGTGAAGATCATCATCGTCCCTTTGATCTGGACGACGTTTACGGTCGCAGCTTGGCTTCTCTTGGGTTTGTGGTTCTTGGCCCAGATCTTCATCCCCCAGCCGGGCGTCGCGACTTGGGCCCACGCGGGCGGATTCATGGCTGGAATGGCGACGATGATGATCCTGGGCGGGCGGGTCACCATCCTCAAGGACACCGATCTGCGGGTGGACCAGCACTTTGAAGAAGACTGACCTCGGGCTCTGGATCGGTGTGGTCTTGTGCCTTGCTGGCGCGCTGACCGGCCTCGCTGCTAGGCATCGCGTCGAAGCGTCCAACCGCGCTACCGCGCTCGTTGTCGAAGCGTCGACTGTCGTTTCGCTGGCCTCGGATGTCGGCCTTCCCGGAGCGCTCGCAGAGCTGAAGGCTGCGGGGGCGACGGGTGTCTCGGTCGGCTCCGTAACGCTGGCAGACTTGGCCGCGCAGGGTGTGGCCGTCTTCCGGTCGGGCGACTCGGGCACGACGGTGGAGTGTCCGGCAGAGTACCGAGAGGCCGTCCGCACGATGTCGGTGCACAGAGGCTGGCGGGCTACGCCGCTCGGTGAGGCGATTGTGATCGAAGGTGCCGAACCCTCCGCCGTCCCGCTCTTGGTGGTCGGCCTCGAACGCCGGCAAGCGGCCGCGACTCGAGCCGCCGGGATGCAACTGGTCGCGAGGATCACGAACTCGGCCGGGCTCGATGCCGACTCGGTGAGGGCTCTCGTCCAGGACGCAGTCCAGGAAGGGGCGACCAGCCTGTTGCCTTCGGGCGATACCGTGCTCGGCTACCGGGACGCACTGGATGCGCTCGCTGAGGAAATGGCGGCCTCAGGCACGATCTATTTGACCCCCGAGTTCGCGAAGATTGCCGGAGACTCGACTGTTGCCCGGACATCGCTACCCAACGTGGTCCGCCTCCACGCGATCCAGCAGGCAGAGATCGACCGCATGTCGCCTGGCGCGGCAATCGAGCGGTACGTCAAGGCGGTTAAAGAGCGCAACATCCGCACGCTCCTCGTGAGGTTTCCGTCGTTGGCGGGAGACGGCAACCTTGATCAGGCAGCGAGGTTCTTGACGCAGATTCGAACAAGCCTGATCGCAGAAGGGAGCGGGGTTCGGCTCGCACGGCCGCTCTCCGAGCCAGATATCCCAGCGCTGACCCATGCGCTGACCGGTCTCGGGATCGGGCTCGTCGCGTGGTGGCTGGTCGCCGGGCTCGCGCCGAGCCTGGCCCGGGCTGCCCTCGGGCTCGTGCCTCTTTTCATCGGCACCGCTTGGTCCTCGCAGCGACCCCTCGCTGCGTTCGGCGCAGCCCTCGTCTTGCCTTGTGCCGCCCAATTCTGGGTGCAGTGCCGGGAGGGTGGGATCATAGCTCGCATCGCGGGCGGGCTCGGGCTACCGATCATCGGTGGCCTGTGCGTTGGAAGCTTGCTCGCAGACCTGCCGCACATGCTCTCGCTCTCCGTATTCCCGGGAGTCAAGGCCGCCCAGGCCCTGCCGATCCTCTTTGCCGTACTCCTGGCGATTCGCGCCCAAGGCGGGGCAGGCAAACTGTTCCGCAAGCCGGTGGTCTGGGGCGATGCGATCCTGGTGCTCGTCGGTTTGGGGGCCTTGGGCTTCATGCTGGTTCGCTCGGGTAACGACAACCCTGCGGCGGTTAGCGGACTCGAGCTCCAGTTCCGCGACCTCTTGGAGCGGGTTCTTTTCACCCGGCCCCGCACCAAGGAGTTCTTGATCGGCAATCCAGCACTGGTGATCGGCGCGATGCTCGCCGTGCGAAGGCGAGGGAACGCTTGGGCCTCGGTTTTCTTCGTGCTCGGCGCGATCGGCCAGACGAGCATTGCCAACACGTTTTGCCATCTGCACACCCCAGTCCTACTGAGCGTGGCGAGGGTCGGGAGCGGCATCGTGCTCGGCGGTATCATCGGCATCGTCGTGTGGAGCCTGGCGGTCAAACGGCTTTGGCCGGAGCGGGAGAGGATCACCTAGGCCATGGCCCGACTTCTGCTCGCCGGCTACTTCGGTTGCGGCAACTTAGGAGACGACGCCCTTTTGCTCGCCATGGTCGGCGCGGCGACTTCGCACTCCTTTCAGGTGCTTACAGCCAGCCAAGAATCCATGATGCGGAAGTACGGGCTCCCCGGGGTTCCGCGCAAGGACTTCGGCGCGATCGGGCAAGCGCTCGATTCGTGTGACGCGCTGGTCTTTCCTGGCGGGAGCATCTTCCAGGACGTGACCAGCACCGCAAGCGCTTTGTACTACTCGAAGCTGGTCGGCATGGCCAAGAAGAAGGGCAAGAAAGTGGTCATGCTCGGCCAAGGCATCGGCCCGCTGAACAGCTTTTTTGGCAAGAGGGCGGCGACGGGGGCGTTTGCAGCAGCGGACGCGATTGCCGTCCGCGACCCAGAATCGGAGAGGGCGCTGCGGACGCTCGGACACAAAGGAAGGGTGGAGGTCACTGCCGACCTCGCGTGGCTCTTGCCCCCGCAAGGCAAGGCCGGAGAAGCGTTTGGGGTGGCAGCCTCCAAGACCGTAGGTATCGCGCCACGACCGTGGGGAAAGGGCCATGCCACCGCCGAGGTGTTCGCGGAGACGGCCCGTGCCTTGAGCCAACGGGGGTTCATGCCCGTCTTCATCGAGATGGACCACGAGTCGGACGGCCCACTGCTCTCCGAGATCGGAAAGCGTCTCGGAGGCAAGGCTCCGGAGATCAAGAACTTGGACAGCCCCCGCACCGTCCAACAGCGGATGGCGCGGATGGACGCGGTCATCGCAATGCGGCTCCACGCTGGGATCCTCGCCGCGCTGGAAGGAGTGCCGACCTACCTCGTCAGCTATGACCCGAAGGTCACCGCGCTCGCTCCGGCCCTCGGGCTCTCGGCTCCGCCGCGGATCGATGGGCTGACCTCCACCCGCCTGGTCGAAGGATTTGCCAGTTTTATGCAGGATTCCGAGAAGGTTGCGGCCTCCCTTCCGAAAAGGGTGGAGGCGCTGCACGCCGCCTCCGGGCGGAACATCGAGGTACTCGAGCGGGCGCTTGCGGGCTAGCGTCGCCGGTCTCCTCGCTCTCGCCGCGGCCACCGCCGCGCCCCAACAGCCGGGCTCGGCCTTGGAACGCTGGTACCAGGAGAACATCGCCAGCCGGACGACGATCTCGGGCACCCGCCGCCTCGGCTATCACGTCCGCGCGGTAGACGGAGACTTGGACGCCTTCGACGTGACCGAGTACGGTGGCCGAGGGCTGGATCGCTTCACCGACTTCGGCTACGTCCGCATGACGGGGTTCAAGGTGATGGGATTCTTGAACTTCGATGTGAACATCCAGGACAGCCGGTTTCAAGACCCACAGGCCAGCCGCCTGAGCCTCGACTATGAGGGCGGTGGGTTCTCGGCCAACGCTGGCGACATTCGCGGCTCTCTCGGCTCGGTGAACCCCCATGCGCGGTTCGATCGGTCGCTGACGGGCGTGAGCGTCGGATACAAGTCCTCAGGGTTCGAGGCCAAAGTGCTGCACAGCCAGGCGCGTGGCGAGGCCCGGACCGTCAGCTTTGCCGGCACGAACTCGGCTGGGCCGTACTTCCTCCAGGCGAGCCAGATCGTTCGTGGTTCGGAGCGGATCGAGGTGGACGGCGAGCCGCAGGTCCAGGGTCAGGACTACACAGTGGACTACGAGCTGGGCGCGGTCTACTTTGTCAACCGGCAAACCCTGCAGGCGCGCATCATTCCGCCGACGAGCACGATCATCGCGACCTACGAGGCGTTCAACTTTGGAGGAGCGTCGGGAACGATCCAGGGCGCGAGCGCGAGCTACAACGCGGGAAGCCTCGGCAAGATAGGTGTGACCGCGTTGCGCCAAAAGAGCGGCGCTTCCGGCGGTAGCTCAGGTCGCCTCGAGCGGTTCCAGGGTTTCGGACCGCCTTCCACTCCTTACGTGTTGCAGTTCGAGCCGCAAAGTATCACGAACGTCGTCATTCGGGTAGACGGTGTCCTCCAACGACTGAATGTGGACTACCGTTTCGACGCCGCGAACCCGGCGGTCTTCTTCATGACGAGGTTCGTCCCTTCCACGAGCACGATTGACGTACTCTACACACCCAAGCAGCTCTCCAACGTGGACGGCGACCGGTCGGTTGTCGGAGTGGACTACACTCTTCCGCTGGGCAAGTCGGGTCGCCTCCTCGTGACCCAGACCGTGGGAGAGCTGACGAACACCGCCGAACCAAGCCGCGGCACTGCCCGCTCCGCAGACCTGCGGTACAGCCTGGGTGACGTCGAGTTGGCGGCAGGTGTGCGCGACGTTCCAAGTGGGTTTGTCGGCATCGAGACCGCGGGCTTCGAGCGGAACGAGCGTACCGCCGACCTCCGCGTGGTGTACCGCCCCAGCTCGACGATCTCGTATGATGCCTTGTACCGAAACTCGAGCGTTGCGAGCCGGGTCGGCACCGGTAGCTCGGCAAGGGTCGTCTCGAGTCGTCTGACCCGGGCAGAAGCAGGCGCCTCGCTCACCCCAGAGCGAGGGGTGCCACTCCGACTTCGCCATGTCCGGACTGCCTCCCGGACTACCCAAGGCTCGACCACGGTAGATACGACCTCGCTCGGAACATCGCGAAACACCGGTGCGTGGGCGATCGGTCTCGATCTGACCAACCGGTCTGCCCGAGGACCGTTCACGGTGTCCGGTGCTCGGCGGAACGGCACGGTCGCGACACAGGGGCTCGAGCTTCGCGCTGGCTACAACGGCGGGGAGCGGTTTGGGGCCACGATGTTTGCCGGGCTCAACCAGGTCAGTGCAGATGGCAAGACGGGTCTGGGTCGAGACATCGGGATCGGCGCGAGCTACCGGGCAAGCGACAAGTTGGACTTCCGGCTTGACGTCTCGGACAGCGACGGTGGCGCCCTCTCCGCGCTGGGGTTCGATTCCGGGCTGGGAGCCGGGTTTGGCAATAATGGCTTTTCCTCGGGTGCGGACAGCACCTTTCTGAACACTGCCGGCAGTGTCACGTCCCTAAACCTCATTGCTAGCTACCTGCCATCGGACCGATTGACGATGGCAGGCTCCGTGCATGCTAGCCGCCGTCAGGGGGGGCTGAGCGCAAACACGGAGACGGTCGGCGCAGGCCTCCAAGTAGGCTGGAACCTGGGCCGCTCCGCGCTGGTGGACTTTTCCGTGGACGGTACAAGGACGAAGTTCATCGGCGGGACGATAGGCGAGGCCACGGCTCTTACCGCATCGCTCGGAATCGAGGGCTCGCCGCGGGGCAACTTCAGCTATCGGACCGGACTGACCGCGCTCCTCACAGGAGGCTCGGGCGACTTCGCCCAGGACAGCTTCGCCCTCGATGCATCGCTCAACTACCGTCTGGCCCGACGACACAACCTCAACTTGGGGCTTGACGCTGGTCAGATCCGGGGCTACCTGCCCCAGGACCACACGTCGGCGGCACTCACGTATCAGTACCAGATTTGGAAGAGCCTCGCCTTGAACGTGGGCTACCGCTGGATCAACGTGACGAACCAGACTCCCGGGTTCACTTCGGGGGCGTACCGAAGTTCAGGCTTTGACTTCGAGCTAGAGTTCAACTTTGGAGGCTAAGGTGAAACGTTGGGGATCCTTGAACGTTTTCCCAGGTGTGAAAACACTTTCCTTTGCCCTTCCCGTCCTTGCTTTGCTTGTCGCCGGATGTGGCGGATTCTCGGGATCGAAGACCACCACCGTGAGCGGCACCGTCGTCGACCTGAACGATCAGCCGATCCGCGACGCCCGCGTCAGCAGCAAGTTTGGCTCTACGCGAACTTCTACGACCGGGGCTTATTCGCTCCCGCGCCAGGGTGAGGGAGAGGTCGAGATCACGGCCCAGATCGACAAGGGCGGTCGCACGTATCGAGGTCGGACATGGGTGTTGAACTTCAAGAACGGGACGACCTCGAGCGCCAATATCATCATCGCCCCGGAAGATGAGCTGGCCACGGTACGAGGCACTGTAAGGGATCGAAACGGCAACACGCTGAAAGGCGCCTCGGTCTACGCCTTCTTCGGCGCCGGTTCGAGCCAGCGCGCCTTTTCTAACGATGACGGCAACTATGTGCTGCGCGACCTTGTCGCCGGTGTGGACTATGAGCTGTATGCCGGTGGACAAGGGCTACGGGCGGATCGAACCGCCATCACTCTGGACATAGGCGAGACTCGAAACCTGAACTTTGTCGTCAGCGATCCTGGGATTCCCGTCCTCGACCCTCCGCAGAACGTCCTTGCTACGACATGGGTGTCTCCGGTGGATGCGACTCGGCGGCCCGGGGGCGACCCGTACGAAGCGGTCAAGAGGCTGATCGACCCGGCCCGCGCCCAGCGGACACCGGGCAAGGGGACCCGTCTTCGCGCGATGACGCCCGACGGGGACAGCTACGTCGAGGCGGACGTACTCTGGGACTTTGTCCGCGGCGACGATGTGACTGGGTTTGGAATCTATCGCGGCCAGGCCGGTGGAGGCCTCGAAGGCATTGACTTCTTCGCCGATCCGCTCTCGTCGTACTACGTTGACCTCGACCTTCGGCGGTCGCGGGTGTACAACTATGCGGTCACGACCATCTCGTCGCTCTATCCGGACTTTTCCGGAACGGAGAGCGACCTGAGTGCCGTCGTCCAAGCTCGGACGCTCGCATCGCTCCGGCTCTCGAACCCGACGCTCACTCCACTCACGTTCCGATGGCAGTCAGGCAGTGGAGGCCAGGAGTTCGTGGTGTTCCTTTTCGAGGAGTTCCCATCGGTGGACGTAACATCGATCTGGAACAACAACGGCAACCGGGCGACCGGAACCTCGGCACGGTACGATGGACCCGCTCTTGCGCGCGGTACCTACTATTACGTGGTCGTCGGGCTGGCTGACAACGACGATAGTCGAACGATTAGCCAGGTTGGTTCGTTCCAACTCTGAACCGATGTTGCTTCGGCTCCAGACTAGGGCGGCTTGTGCCGCCCTCTTACTTCTTCCCGCGCTAGCGTTCTGCGGCCCGGTCCGAGTCGAGATTGGCGCGCGACGCGCTCCCGAGGCTTGGGCTAGCGTCACAGACTCGGCGGTCCGTGCCCGGGCATCCCAGGTCGCGCGCTTGAGCTCGGCCCAGCGATCCTTCATGCGCCGGGCAGGCGTGTTTCCCGAGGTCTTCTCGCTTCCTTCGACTGTGTTTCTGACAGACAAGGGTCGCCCCCTGCCTCCCGAGGAGTCGCCGGCCGCCGACATCTCGCTCGTCTTCGATTCGAGCGGTACTCGGGCGTTTCCACCTCAGTACCGGCAACAGTTGGAACAGACCTTCGCCGACGCCAAGTCGGTGATGGACAGCGTATTCGGTCCAGCCACTGCAGGCGGTCCGATCAAGGTCAAGAACTACGACGCCGATATCCAGGATCGGTACGCGGTGGCTGGTGGCTACTTCGTCCCTAACGCACCGGGTGGCCCCGAAATCAGGTTCCCGGTCTATAACAGCCTGACCGCGGCCTCGATCAACTTCGTCCACACGTTGCTGCTGGCGTACCAGAACCGGATCCAGCCGCCCTTCGACGCCTACTCGGAAGGGATGGCGCGGGCCGCGACTGCGATCGTCTGCCGTGTACCGGGCACGATCCCTGGAGGCACCGCACTGGACATCGAAGCGACCCTCGAGGGTCTGTACGACGTTTCGTCGTTCTACGATTGGTACAACTCGCCTTCCTTAGGGGCTCCACGGTTCATCGCTCCGAACCTGCTCAATTCCCCGCTGCCTCCGGGAGGATCCACGGGCGGCGTTTTCTTGCTGCGGTACCAAATGTCCGGGAGTTGCTGGTTGAAGCTCATGGCCGAGCGGCCTGCGTTTATGCTCGCGTTCCGTACCCGCTACGATCTCGCCCCTAACAGCTACCAGACCGCAGAAGCGCTCGAGGCGCTCGGCGACCAGGCGCTCCAAGACGCCACCGGGGTTCCAAGTCCGACGGTAGAAGGCCTTCGCTATCTTGATTGGGCGGAACGCCAGGCGATTCTCGATGTGTCGTTGCGGCCCGGTCTGAAACTGATCAGCCAGCCGTTCCCCGCGCCGCCCCTCCCAGGCTCGAGCGATTTTGGCTTGTTCGGCATCGTATTGAACGCTTTTCAAACCGAGCAGAACGGCGACGAGACGCTGCTCTCTGGCGAGAGTTGGCCCTTGTACTTCCTTCCGGACTTCGCGAGGACGTTCCTCACAGCTCAGGAGGACAAGATCGACATCGCCGGCGCGTTCGGCTCTGTGGTCGCAAACTTCCCTGGAGACAGCTTTAGCGGCTCGCCCTATCGGATGGTGGTGGACTTGCCCTTCCGCTCGCTGAACGCGCGGAGCGTGCTCCCCTCAGGCGCGATCTCGACGGGCAGCGATCCGGAGCCTCGCACGTTCTTCGGCACCCTCGTGGGCTTGCCCGACCCATCGCCCGCCGAGTACCAGATCGTAGTGGACTGGATCGGCGGAAGGCGGAGCGGGATCCGGGTGCACAACTTCGCGTTTGGCGAGAAACTGACCGATGTAGGCTTCCTCAAGCCGGGGCCGTTGCTCGTCCGGGTGTACCGAGTCGAAGGGACGACGCAGACCCTCCTTTTCACCCGCAAGGTGAACAAGACCGTGGGCGCAATCGGCGTGGATCTTCGGACGCCGACTGCGGACACGTCGTACACCCTGCCGCTGCTGTCCGCCCTGATGTCTCTGGGGCTGCCCCTGGAGCCGTATCGTCCCGAGGCTGCCCAGATCCTTGGCGAGCTGCCTGGGGACACTCTTTGGGCGCGATGGAACCCGCTCACGCTGCGAAACGACCTCTATCCGCGTGAAGGCTTCGGTGCGCATGGGCTGGGATATTGGGCGCGTCCCCCGGCAGCGAAGAACGCCGTCGTCAAGGGTCGGACGATGCCGAACACGCCGATCCTCGTGGCTCTCAGCCCGGGCTGGAACATGGTGAGTTCGCCGTTCGACGCCACCGCGATTGGCGCTGACATCTTGGTGACCACCACCACCGAGGCCATGCGCACTCTCGCCGAAGGGCAAACCGACGGCACTATCGGCCCGACGATGTTTCGGTTTGAACGGTCTACGACCAACCCGGACGAGGGAACGATGGAAGAGACCGACCGTATCCGGCCCGGCGAGGCGACGTTTGTCCGTTGTGACCGTGGCGAGGGCGCAGTGCTCTTGTTCGTACCTCGGGCTTCGAGCCGCCCCTCGTTTGGCGATCGGGCGACACGCGATGCGCGCGCCAAGACCGCGGCCCGCCGAACGCTCACTTGGGAAGGGCAGCTCGGTCTCGCTGTCGGTTCAAAGACCCTTGGCTCCGTCAAGATCGGCGCAGCGAAAGGGGCGACAGGCGCACAAGACCGATTCTGGGACAGCACACCACCCAGCGCCGTCGTCGGTGCTCGCATCTACTCGGTAGGTTCTGGCCACCGTCTCTATCGTGACATCCGCCCGTCGAGGTTCTTCCAATCGTTCCACGTTCGATTGGCCGGCCTGGTTCCTGGAGTCGCGTACCGCATGAGCTACTCCCCGACGTACGGCTCCGCCCGCGTGGCGGCAGTCCGCGACGGCCGACAGGTGCCGTTTGGCCCTGGGAACGACTTCGTGTTCACCGCCCGAACCCCCTCCGAGACGCTCGAGGTAGCGACCGCGCAATGGTAGCCAGGCTCGCCCTTCTTGTGTCCTTCCTCGCCCTGCTTCTGTCAGGATGTGGGGGCGGCGGCGGTGCCGTCGGCGGTTTGCTCGTGACCCTCACCGGCCGGGTTATCTGGGTCGAGACAGGCGCCGCACCGAACCCTGCCGCTACCGTGCGTTCCGGCTCGATTTCCAACACGACCGACCTGAGCGACGGCTTCTTCACGCTGATCGTCCCGAGTGGGGCGACATCAGTTACCGTGACGTTCACCCCTACCGGCGGATCGGCGGTTGTTCGCACCTTCACCTTTTCGGCCGCGACGAGCGACGTGGATCTCGGAGACCTTTACATTGGACCGCAGGTGGTCACCGTGACGGGTCGAACGGTGAGTTCTTCCGGCGGTGCGCCGATCGCGGGCGCGACGGTAAAGCTCGCGGGGCGGAGCGCGGTCTCCAGCGCGAGCGGAACGTTTTCGATCAAGGACGTTGCCTTCTCGCCGGCCGGTCTAACCGTGTTTCTAGGCCTCCAGGGCCAAGCAACCGCGACGGGATTCTTCCCCCGTTCCTGGAGCCCTTCGCAGGGCCCTTCGGGCGGCGTCGCGGATACGGGCGACATCGCCATGACCCCCTTGGGTTCGAACGATCCGCCTCCCACGCCGTTCAACCTCGAGGGCAAGGTGCTCCCGGTGGCCGACGGCCCGGACTCCCTCGTTCAGATATTGAAGGGGAGCGCAGTAATCCGGTTTGGACGCGCGGACGCTCTCTCGAACTACCGGTTTTGGGTTCCCGCGGGCAGTTATCGGATCAAAGCGACGAAGGGGAGCCGCTCCGGCGAGCGGGCGTTCACCGTTACCGACCCTTCCGTCGTCCAAAGAGTAGATGTCACGCTACCGTAGGCTATTGGGGGCCGGTCTCGCCCTGTTCCTCGCGGCCGGAGCTTGGCAGGCGTACGTCGTCGGCAAGAAGGCGCTAGGAGTCGACCCTATGGCGGAGTATCGTCAGCCGGAAGACACAAGTGCCCCTGCGGTCGAGATGAAGCTCAACCAGTGGCAGGCGCACAGCGGAGACCGACTCGTCGCATCGGCCAAGGTGGCTCTCATCAGCACCGACTCCGCTCGTGACGTCGTTACCCTGAGCCGTGTGCGAGAGGGTGTCTACAAGACCAAGGAAGGAAAGGAGTTTGGCTTCGATGCGGCCAAGGTGACTTACTATGCAGAGCACGGCGCGCTGTCTGGCAGCGACGGGGCGCGGGTTCATACCGCGGACTTCGACGTGAACACGCCGACGTTTCGCTTTGAGCCGGCCGACGCGGTGCTTCGGAGCGATGGCCCGATCAAGGGCACGTTGTTCAAGGGCTCGGTGAAGGCGTCGCGCCTTGCCTACGCATCGAATGAAGGCACGCTCAAGCTCACCGGGCTGGTTTGGCAAGGAACACCGCCTCAGCAACAGGGCCGGACGAACTGGCGGTTCACCACGGCTCCCGATTCTGTGACTACGATCAAGGGGCCGGTGAGCAAGTTCACCAAGGTGATTGCCTCCGACGGAGAGGTGACTGTGAAGGCGGACGCGGCCGAGTACAACCGGGAGACCGATGTTCTGGTCGCAACCGGGCACGTCACCTACCACGGCAAAGAGGTGGACGCGACGGCCCGCAAGGCGACCGTCTTTCGAAAGGAGAGACGGGTGCTCATGCAAGGTGCCGTTGACCTTTTGGTGAAGGCCCGTGCCGACCGCGGTGTGAAACAGGGCGAGGTTCCGCCCGTGTCGCCCCTCGTGCCCGAGGATCTGGTTGCCCAACGACCCAAGCCCGAGCAGGGCCAGGCAAAGCCCAACCCGTTGCGGGAGAGCCAGAGCCTACGTCAGTACCCTACGGCGATCACGGCCGAGACGGTCGAGTACTGGTACGCCGAAGGATCGCGGAGGGCGGTGCTCTCGGGTGCTCCCCAAGCACGTCAGAGCCTTGGGCCCGACGCGTGGCGGGTCATCTGGGCAAACAAGGCGGAGTACGACCTCGAGGCGGAGCGCATCAAACTGACCGGGACTCCTGACCGCAAGGTGCGAATGGTGAACTCGCTCGGAGACGACTATGTCGCGACGTGGGTCGAAGCCTCCACGAAAGAGGGTGACGACGACCTCGCTGCCGCGGGTGTCGAGGCGACGATCGTGATCGAAGACGGTGAGGTTCCGACCGAGGGCGGCACTTCTGGCGGCGGCGGCGGGACTCCAAGCCTTCGGGGTCGCGTGGGCGGCTAGTCCGCTCCGGCGAGCCCCAAGGCTTCTGCCTGTCCGGCGAGTGCGGCGAGGATGTTGGCGATGTGCCCTTCGAGTGGCAGTCCAATGAGCTCGGCCCCGCGCGCGAGGTCGTCGCGGGGGATTGCTGCGGCAAACGCGGCGGTCTTCATCTTCTTCGTGACGCTCTTCACCTCGACCTCGGCAACACGTCGGCCGGGTCGCACATAGGTGACGGCAAAGACGAACCCGGTGATCTCGTCACAGGCATAGAGGTGCCGCGCCATCGCCGAAGCGGGCTCGACCCCGGTCTTGGCAGGGTAATGCGCGGCGATGGCATCGAGGACGTCGGTCGCGACTCCGAGCGAGCGGAGCTTCTCGAGACCCCAGAGAGGATGCTCGTCTGGGTACTGCTCGTAGTCGAAGTCGTGAAGTAGGCCGGCAAGGCCCCAGGCTTCCACGTCCTCCCCGAGGTGCGTCGCATACCATCGCATACAGGCCTCGACCCCCAACATGTGCCTTCTGAGGGAGTCCGAGGCGGTGTGTCTAGTGACTAGCTCCCAGGCTTCGGATCGTTCCACGAGGGAGAGAGGTTAGCCGAAACGCCGCTGCGAGAAATCACGAACTGGTCGCGGTGCCTGCCAACGAGTGCGATCGTCCGGTTGCCATCGCGAACATAGATCGTCTCGTTGACCCTTCCATTCTCCCCCTTCTCGACGACATAGCTGATGTGTGGGCTGGCGCGAACCGAGACCTTGGCCACCAGCTTTCCCATCACCCGGCGCCATTCCCACACCAAATGGTGAAACGGCAGGGGCTCTACCAAGTTCTTGAGGGTCTCGTGAACCTGGGCACGGAAGGCGTCTTCCGGCGTGTCGGAATCTATCAGGGCAAGCTCGTCTTCCAGGCCGATCGGTCGCCCATTGTCGTCGATTCCCAGCCAAAGGACGCCCCCGTCGGTGTTGAGGAAGGCAGCCACTGTCCTCACCACCCCGGAACGTAGCCGAGCATCGCGTTGTTGGGTGCGGGAGTTCCACGCGAACGCCGACTTGAACTCGTTGTGCTCGTCCTCGACCATCCTGGGAGCCTGGAGCTGCACGATCGCCCTGCCGACTTGGACGGCACCGTGAAGGTTGGGTAAAGGCTGCGGCTCTTCGGCCGAGTCAATCTCGAGCAACAGTTGCGATATGCCGGCGCGGGTGCGAAGGACGTTTCTTGGACAATCGTCTACAGCGGTGACCCGGTCTCGGGCGAGGGCACGGGCGTAGTCCGTAGGGCTTTCGAACTCTCCCGACAGCTCCCGACGAGTCTCCTCGTAGGCTTTGGTCGCCTCCCGGATGAGTGCTACGAGCATCGCCCCGGAGCCTGCCTCCGGGGAGTACAGCCGCAGGTTTTGCAGGTAAGCCATCCGTTCGTCCGGAGAAGCGCCCTGTCCTCCGGTCTCTGCCTCGATCGTCTCCCGAGCTTGCCGCAGGAGGCCCGCAGGCGACTCATGGTTGTTGCCGTACTCCATTTCTTCGATCGCGGCGGTCATGGCGAGGTAGCTCAGGCCTACGTGCTCGACGTCACCGTCTCCGTGCTCGAACTGTGGATGGTAGCGGCGGAGGAGACCCTCAGGCCCGAGAAGACGCTCGAACACATCGTCGGCAATGATGGGTTCGACCTGGTCGCCACCAACCACACAGGATGTGCTGTGTTGCAAAAACTCGGCACCCAAGTTTCTAACGTCGCCGACCAGCGGCCGCAGAATGTTTCGCGCTGATCCGTCTGAGGAAGCAAGCGCGCGGAAGACGATATGACCGAGGCGCTGATAGAAGCGATAGGAGCCGGGGTCTTCCTTCCAGGCATCATAGAGGGTCTGCAGGTAGTTCTTCTGGCCATGGTAGGTGAGCCAGCCCCGCGCTTGGAGAAACCAAACAAAGACCGTCTTGGTGAGATAGGAAGAGAGGATGAATTTTGCCTGGGTCGGCGGGATCGCCCTTGTCGCTGCACGGCGAGACGACGTTGCTGCCTCTACGCCTTGATAGCAGTCGTCCACCAGCGCGGTGAGCTCTCGCACAAAGCTCCTGGCGGTCACCATGGAGTCGAAGGAGCGGTCCAGCAAGACCTTGGGCTCCGGGCTGTCGTATGCCAGCTGAATCGTTTCGAGGCGCTCGATCTCGGTTCCACAGGCTCGTTCGGGGCTGAGAGTGATCAGAGCGGGCTCGTCATTACGGATCCAAGAAAGTTGAACTTCCGGCTGTTGGGATCCGCTGAGCACCAGAGTGCCGGGGCTGAACGTGGGCTCGTTTCGCTCGACAACCCGGATCGGCCCGATCGAGGCAAGCCGCTCGGGATGGCCCGGCCACTCGAACACTTCCCGCACGAGCCTTCGGCAACGATTGTCTTCGTTGCTTCCCAGGATTCGGATCAGGTCTTGCTCGCGCATTCACTCGACACTGCGAGGGCCTGAGCAACTTTGGCTACGCACGAAGTGAGATCCCGCCTGACCTCGCACTCCCATAGTACGACCCGCGCTACGCCGGCAACGGAGAGTGCCTCCAAAGCGGTTGCGTCCCGCTGTCGGTTACGCTCAATCTTAGCACGCCAAAACTCGGTGTTCGTCGCGGGCAGGCGACCTTGCGTGCACTCCGGGCAACCGTGCCAAAAACACCCGTGGACAAATACGGCTACATGGCGACCGACAAACGCGACATCGGGCTTGCCGGGCCAGCGCCGATAGTGCTTGCGGTACCCACGAAATCCTGCCTGCCAGAGGGCCTGGCGCAACCGAACCTCGGGAGAAGTGTCCCGGCTTGTGTTGCCTTGCATCGAGCGGCGTACGCTCTCTTTCACGACTAGGGTTTCCCTGAGCCGGTTTATGCCGTAGAGCTTAGTGTCCGCCACCTATCCGATCAAAGGGTCGCCTTCCACCACCGAACGATCTCTCCGAGCCGGTGCTTTCGTAGATCCATCGGCCCGTTGCGGGAGAGCCCGTGCGAAGTCGAGCTTGGATATCGGACGAACCGGGTCTTGACGCCCAGGCACTTGAGCACGTAGAAGACCTGCTCGCTCTGCTCGACGTTGCACCGGAGATCCCCCTCCGAATGGATGATGAGCATGGGTGTCTTGACCTTGTCGAAGTGGGCGACTGGGCCCTGCTCCCACAGCACCTTGGTCTTTTCGTGCGGCCCCCACGCCTGGCCGCCGAAGTATCCGTCCTTGTTGAGTGGGAAGTCGCTGTTTCCCGCTGCGGACAGCCAGTTGAAGACGCACCGGTCAGTGATGGCGGACTTGAACTCATGGGTGTGGCTGACTACCCAGTTCGTCATGTAGCCACCGTAGGAGCCCCCCATCACGCCCAGGCGCTTCGTGTCCACACCGTCGAGTTTCTTGATCCAAGCGGTCACGGCCTGGACGTCTTGCCAGTCTTTCTCGCCCCAGTTGCCACGGATTGCAGCACAGAAATCCTCGCCGTAGCCCTTCGAGCCTCGCGGATTGCTATAGACCACCACGTAGCCCTCGGCCGCGAGCAACTGGAACTCGTGGAAGAGCGCCCATCCGTATTGGGCATGGGGTCCGCCGTGGATCTCGAGCACCACCGGCGACTTCTTCGTCTTGTTCTTCGGGTGTCGGATCTTCCAGGTGTGCACCTTGGTACCGTCCGTGCTTTCCACCCAGTGCTCGGTCGGTGCTACGATCTCCACCTCTTGGTGGAACTCCTTGTTCACGTCCGTAAGCTGGCGGAGCTTTCCCGATTTCGGCTCGTAGAGCCCGATCTCCGTGAGGCGAGTGACCGTCCCTATGGTGCAGGCGACGAGTCCTCCGTTCAAGGACGAGCTCGAAGCGATCGCAACTTGTTTCGGCTTAGTGGCAAGCGTGACGCCTCCCCGGGCAACCTCCACATGGGCGATGTGTACCGCCCCGTGGTGGCCAATGTTGACTGTGATGGATTTTGAATCCTTCGACCACATCACGAGGCCGCTCCCACCGCCATCGGAGACAAATCCATAGCTGGTGTCGCTAAGGCTGAGCACATCCAAGCAGTAGTCGTCTGCGGCCGTCAGGCACTTTGCCTTGCCTCCTCGGATGGGGAGCACCCAAAGGCGGGTGTTGTGGGCCCCCCAAGGATCTTCGGGCACGTAGGATCCCGTGTACGCGATCCACTTTCCGTCGGGCGAGACGCTGGGGCTGCTCTTGGTTCCCTTGATGTCACATTCGATCTTTCGAGCCTTGCCTCGCAACGGCACGAGGAAGAGCTGGTCGTTGGGCTTCTGGAGCAACGGGTCGCGATTCACCGACCGTGCCGAGACGAGACCGCTCCCGTCGGGCAGCCAGCAGAAACTGAAGAACCCCAGCTTGTCGCTTCCATCGAGCTTTCGGTGCCTCCCGGACTCCACTTCCACGACATAGAGTCCAAAGCGCTGGGGACCGAAGTATCCGTCTCCGTCGAGCCGATAATAGAGGTCGTCGAGCACCCACGGCGGTTCGCTCGCACCGCTCTCTTGCCTGGCCTTCGCTGCGGCTTGTGTTCGCTCGGGGTGGGTCTCGCGGTACGAGACGGCGATGTTCTTTCCGTCCGGCGACCACAGAAGGGCGCCAATCGAGCCTTCGGGGAACGAGGTGAGCTTTGCGGCGTCTCCCCCCTCCATCGAGAGGAGGAAGACTTGAGCCTGCTTGTTCTCACGGCCGCTGACGAAGGCGATTCGGCTACCGTCCGGCGACCAGCGGCCCATCCCTGCCCCACCCTCGCCATGTGTCAGCTGGCGTACCTTTCCTGAGGCGACCTCGACGAGGAAAAGATGGGTGACGTACTTGTTCTTCTCGCCGAATTTTTTCTGAGCGAATAGGACATGGCGACCATCCGGGCTGATCTGAGGATCGCCCAGAAAGGCCATCCTTTCGAGGTCGTCGATACGCATGGGCCGCTTCGGCATAGGCTGAACGTTACCTGCCCTCCCCCGGCACTGCCACAATGGGCTGTGGTCAAAGTGCGGGTCTCGGTGACCCTCAAGCCGTCCTTGCTCGATTCGGCAGGAAGGGCTGTCGGCGACTCGCTCGCCCGGCTCGGATTCGAGGGTGTGCGTTCGGTACGCGTCGGGCGACTCATCGAATTAGAACTGGAGGAGATGGACGAGGCGAGGGTCAAGGCGATGTGCGACAAACTACTCGCCAACCCTGTCATCGAGGACTACGCGATCGAGGAAGTCGAGTGAAGTTTGCGGTCGTCCGGTTCCCTGGCTCGAACTGTGACGAGGACGCGATTCAGGGACTCCGCGACGCCGGGCACCAGGCCGAATACGTCTGGCACGAGTCGAGCGTGCTCCAAGGCTTCGACGCTGTCTGGGTACCGGGAGGGTTCTCGTATGGCGACTATCTGCGGTGTGGTGCGATCGCGGCGCGATCACCCGTAATGGATTCCGTACGCTCCGCGGCGGAGTCGGGAATGCCGGTCATCGGAGTCTGCAACGGGTTTCAAATCTTGTGCGAGGCAGGACTGCTCCCGGGTGCCCTCGTGCGGAACTCCGGTATGAAGTTCGTCTGCAGGGACGTCTGGCTTCGTGGTGAGGGTCGCTCGGACGTTTGGCCCGTACGAGACGCCGGTCTCATACGAGTGCCGGTGGCCCACGGGGAGGGCCGGTATGTCGCTGAGGAGACCGTGCTCGAACGGCTCGAAGCCGAGGGCCTCGTCGCCTACCGGTACGTGGACAAGAATGGAGAGAGGACGCAGATTTCGAACCCAAACGGGTCTGCCCACGACATCGCGGGAATCTTCAATGCTCGAAGGAACGTACTCGGGATGATGCCGCACCCGGAGCGTGCGACCCGTCGGAGCTTCGGCTCCGACGACGGGCTGCTTCTGCTGCGGGCGCTCAATCAGGTACAAACGGTCTGAGGCCGAACGAGGCTGAGGCCGACAATCGTCCATATATGCGCATGCGAACTCTTGTCCTCACCTGCATCTTGCTGGTCTCGCCTCTCGCGGCCTTCGGCCAACAGGCAATCGCCGAGGGTGCAGAGGCCGAAGGCGTCGTGATCGGCAAGCTGGGGCAGGCGCTAGAAGAGACGGCGATTCGCTCGACTCCGGACGACCGCGCCAAGAGCTATTACACGACCACGAAGTTTCAGTATCTGGTTGTGAATCCCACCAAGTGGGAGAAGTGGTTCGCTGTGGTGCTTCAGAACGGCAAGACCGGGTACATCCTGTCCGAGAAGGTCGCCCGACTCCCCTACGACGTCCGGCAGAGCACGCCCGCACCTCGCACTGGCGGGTCGCAGACTTCTCGCTCTGGCATCCGTGCCGGCATCGCGGGCCAGGACTCAAAATCGCAGATGCTGCAAACGTCGTTCCAGTACGTCGGTACACCCTACCGCTGGGGCGGCAACAGCCTGACCAACGGCATTGACTGCTCCGGGTTCGTCCAGCAGCTGTTCGGCAAGATCGGTGTGGATCTGCCGCGGACGGCGGCCGAGCAAGCCTTGGTCGGTCAGAGGGTCGAGCGTCTCGAAGAGATGCTTCCCGGCGACCGGCTCTACTTCTGGGACGCCAAGAGGGGCAAGATCGGGCACACCGGCATTTTCCTCGGCTTCCATGCCGATGGCGGCGCATACTTCATCCATAGCAGCACGAACAACAAGGGCGTGGACACGGACGACCTCCGGTTCGGTCGCTGGCGCGACATCCTCGTCGGAGTGCGAAGAGACTAGTTCAGCAAGGCGTCGAGAATGACGCCGGCACCGTTACGAACCGGGTCCGCCGTAGGCAGGCCCGTTTCTTTTTCGGTGGCTACTATTGCCTCCGCGGCTTCGGCGTCGCTCAGGCCGTGAGTGATCAGCGCGACCGCGCACGTCCTGGGCCGAGCGAAGGATCCGGCGCCTGCGGCGAGCTCTTCGGCCAGTGAGATCAGCCGCGGCAACTGCGGGACATTGACCCAAGGCCAGCGCGGGAGCCTCCGCATGCCCGCCCTATGGCACAGGACGAAGTGCGTTGGCATGGAGCCCCGGATCAGCGGCAGCGTCGCCGAACTTGCAGGATGGTTCAGTGAGCCCTGGCCCTCGATGAGGACAATCGGCTCTGGCCGGCGGAGCACTTCGCGCTCGATGGCGCCGGCCGCAAAATCGAGCCGGATTCCGTCGAGTGGTACGCCCGAACCCGTGACCACCATTCCACACTGGCCGGTTGCGACAAACCCGCATTCGAGACCCCGCCGCCGAGCTTCCCTCTGGACTTCAAGGCCTGCGGTCATTTTTCCGACCGACATGTCGGTTCCGATAAAGAGAGCGCGGCGGTTGTCCAACTCGCGTGCCGCTCCGGTTGCGGTTGTAAGGCCGGGAGGCTCGATGCGAACATCCCATATCCATTGCCCAGGGGCGAGATCCCTGAACCGCGGGGCGAGCGCGTCATGGAGCCCATTGACCACGCTGAGACCCTCCGCGAGGGCGGCACGGACGATGTCCTCCCATGCTGCGGTCAGCCGGCCGCCGGGCGGCGCGCCTCCGAGCACGAGCACAGTTGGTCGGAGCGCGAGAGCTCCTTCGAGGGTGCCCACGATAGGACACCGACGCGAAACACTAGAAAGTTCGCCCAGACACTCGCCCTGATGCGAGCCGTCGATCGCGCACACGACCTCCGAAACCTGGTAGCGAAGGACGGCGAGACCCATCTTTCCCGTGCGGTCGTCTATCGAGCCCTCCATGAGCAGGGCGATCCGGTCGGTGGCACCGATCATCCCGGACTCAGCCTCACTCCGTGGCCGGGAGTGTCGGGTGGCGTCACTACCCCGTCCACCAACGAGAGGCCCGACGCAGGATCCACCACAAGGTTGAGATGGGAGTCGAGATCAACGTGGTCGAAGAGGCCGCTGATCGCCGCTCCCGCCGCGATCGCCACGGAGCTCTCCCCCATACAGCCGATCATGGTTGAAAGGCCATGGGCGCGGGCGGTCGCAACCAGGCGGAGAGCCTCCGTGATGCCGCCAGTCTTCATGAGTTTGAGGTTTACACCGTCGCAGCGGTCGGAAATTTGCGGCACGTCACGGCTGGTACGCACGGACTCGTCGAGAAAAATCGGAAGCCGCCGTGCGGCAAACACCTCGGGAAGCCCCTCCTCCTCTCCTTTGGCGAGAGGCTGCTCGATGTAGTCGCAGTCGTGCGCTGCAAGCCACTCGCCCATATGGATCGCCTGGGCTACCGTCCAGCCCCCATTGGCGTCCACTCGTAGACGGGCGTTATGGTGCTGCGCTGCCTGACGGGCGGCCAGGTACCCAGCCTCGTCCTCTTCGATTCCTCCCGGGTATCCGAGCTTGACCTTGAGGAACTTTGCGCCCGTTCGAGAGAGGAACTCGTTCGCCTTCTCCCGCACGATTTCGGAAGGATCAATCCCAGCTGTGACGCTGGTAGGGACGCTGGGCGCTGGAAGCCCAAGCATTCGGTAGAGAGGGAGCTCGGCGCTCTGGGCCAGCCAGTCCCACAGCGCGGTGTCGACGGCAGCGGCGGCGGCCTCTTCGATTCCCGCCTCCTGCATGGCTTTCGTCACGGAATGCGGCCCTTGCTTCAGGTCAAACCCTTCGAGGGCCGATCGGATCGCGGACTCGGCCTGGCCCGCGAGAAGGTAGTCGGAAAGGACGCCGGGCGCGCACTCGCCCACCCCCGTGACTCCCTCGTGGGTGACGATGGAGAACAGGTTTTCGCTTCCGGTGCTTGTGCCTCTACTGATTGTGAGAGGGTGCAGCTTGGTGAGTGTCCTGCTCTCGAACCGGATCTCCATCTTGGTTTAACCCTCGCGTCGGGCCAAGGCAAGGGCTAACGTGCGGAGGAGGTCGCGGCAGGGGCTCTCGGGCAATCGGTCGAGCGCAGCGATCGCGGTGTCGAGCTCACGGTCTGCATGTCGCCGGGCACCCTCGATACACCCTATGCTGACCATTTGGTCAACAAGCTTAGCGATCTCGTCATCGGACGGGTCTTGCCCAAAGAGTCCATGTGCCCAAGAAACTTCCTCCGGGCCAGCATTCTGGCGGTACAGAATCAGCGGCATGGTCGCCTGGCCCTCGCGGAAGTCTTGCCCAACGACCTTCCCCGTCCTGGAAGGGTCGCCCACATAGTCCAGGATGTCGTCGACGAACTGGAACGCCCGGCCGATACTGGCCCCGAACTCGGTAAGCGCATCGAAGTGCGGTTGCGGGGCCCAAGCGGTGAAGGCGCCGACTCTGCAACACGCCCTAAGGAGCGCGGCGGTCTTGAGCTCCACCACATGGTCAAGTTCTTCCTCGCCCAAGTCAAATCTCCCACGGACTTGGATCTCGAGCGTCTCGCCTTCGGCCAGCGCCACCACCGCCTCGCTGACCATACGGATGACTTCGATGTCACCGTCCTGGGCCAGGATGTTCATCGCCTTGGCGAGCAAGACGTCACCCGAGAGCACGGCGGCCTCGACCCCCACCAGAGCCTTCGCAGTCGGCCTGCCTCGGCGGGTGGCCGAACCGTCGATCACATCGTCGTGGATCAGCGTGGCCATGTGAACCATCTCTAGGCACGCACCGAGCTTGGCGATCCGATTGATATCGGCGTGAGGGTTGCATGCGAGCGCGCTCACGAGAGTGAGCGCAGGGCGGATCCTCTTTCCGCCCGCCCGTAGGGTTGTCTTCGCCACTTCCTCGACGAGTGCGACCTCGCTCTGGGCCGCCGCTTCCAGCGACTCTTCGACGAGACCGAGCGCCTGGGAGAGCTCACCCGGCACGTCGATGCCTAGGTCGTCCGACATAGAGAGGAGAATTTGGGCCGCGGTCATTTCGTTCCCCAAACCATGCCGATGAGGCCGAAGAACATGCGGCGGTGGCCGACTTCACGAAGACCGGCCCGAACGAACTCATCGCAGAGCTCCTCCGGTGAGGCGAACGCGGCTGCGCTCGAGACTAGGTAGCTGTAAGCCGAGGGTTGCCCGAGCAACGCACCCACGAACCGGGACGTCAAGGCACAGGCGGCAAAGGGCGCACCTTGGGAGTGCGCCATGTCGAGGGAAACCAGCGTTCCCCCAGGTCGCAACGACCTCACTGCCTCGCTGAGGCACGATTGGAGGTCGGGCACGTTTCGGAGCCCCCATCCCACCGTCACAGCATCGAAAGAGCCGCTCGCGACGGGGATTCGGCAGGCGTCGGCGAGCACCAGCTGCGAATGGGAAACTCGCTCCCCAACGCGTTGGAGCATCGGCAGGCACACATCCAGTCCCACCACTCGGCCCGCGGGGCCCACTGACTTGCGAAGCAGTGGCAGGAACGCTCCGGTGCCACAACAGAGGTCAAGGGCACAGTCGCCGGGATCGAGTTCCGTTCGGGCCACCGCCGCGGCCCGCCAGCGTTGCTCGAGCCCGAGGCTAAGGATCGCGTTTCCGCGGTCATAGACGGGCGCGATGCGGTTGAACACGTCCCGGACAAGGCGGGCCTTTTCCGTTCGCTCGGCAACTAGTTGCGGCCCTACGTCCACGCCCATTCGTCTGCTTCATTCTACTCAGCGGGCCCGGCATTGTTCCTTGAGGCTCATCGCAACCTGGCGAAGGGCCCTGGGCTATGATCATATGGGTTCGTGCTTCCGCTCTATCTTGTCTGTGCGATTCTGGGAGGGGTACTTGTGCTTTTTTCGGCCTTTGCGGGGCTTCACGGTCACGGCGATTTTGGGGATCATGGAGACGTTGGCGGCCATAGAGACATCGGTGACCACGGCGACTTGGGCGACCATGACGCGTCCCACGGAGGCCAAGGGACACTAGGTAGCGAAGTCGGGGACATCGCCACCGACACCGCGAGCTGGCTTCCCTTCACCTCACTTCGGTTCTATGTCTATCTGTTAGCCGGATTCGGGTTCGTCGGCACGGTGCTCACGTTGACCAAGATGTCGGTCGAGCCTTTGACCCTGGTCCTCAGCTCCGGCACCGGCATCGTGAGCGGGCTCCTTGCGAGCTTCATCGTGACCTGGCTGCGCCGTTCAGACGTTTCCAGCGCGGTGGGCCACGACGATTTCATGGGAGCGATGGGGCGAGTGAGCGTTCCCATCCGGCCGGGTGTCCCCGGCAAACTTCGGACGACGATCCGGGGAGACGTCATTGACGTTATCGCGACTGCCGGCGGCAACGAGGAGCTGATAGCAGGCGAAGAGGTGGTGATCCTCGAAATGGACGGCCACGTCGCCGTGGTCGCCCGAGCTAGTGACGTGCTCCAAGAGATGCGAGAAAAAACGTAATGCCTGACAACTTACTGCAGCAACTGGGAGGGATGGGATCCCTTGTCCTGGGCGCCCTGTTCGCGCCGGTCCTCTTGATCGTGCTCGCGATCATCGTCAAGATGTTCCTCAAGATCTGCGGGCCGAACGAGGTGCTGATCGTGTCGGGCCTGGGAAGACGGCGACAGGTCGGTGGCAAGGCGCAGGGCTTCTTCCCGGTCATTGGTGGACGGGCCTTTGCAATTCCTGGGATCAATCGGGTCGATCGAATGTCGCTCTCCCTGATGGAAGTCCCGATCGGGGTTCACAACGCCTATTCTAGCGGCGGCATCGCTATGAACGTTGAGGCGATAGCGAACGTGAAGATCTCCAGCAATGACTCGACGATCGGCAACGCGGTCGAGCGGTTCCTCAATCGCGATGTCGAGGAGATCCGCAGGGTAGCCAAGGAGACGCTCGAGGGCCATCTCCGCGGAGTCGTTGCGACACTGACCCCAGAGCAGGTGAACGAAGACCGATTGACCTTTGCAGAGGAGCTTGGGGCGGAGTCGGAGGCAGACTTGGCTAAGTTGGGTCTCCATCTCGACACCCTGAAGATCCTTCATGTGAGTGACGAGATCGGCTACCTGGATGCTACTGGCCGCAAGGCGATCTCGCTGGTCGTTCGAGAGGCCGAGATCGCCGAGTCGGACGCCAAGCGGGATGCCGAGCAAAGCGAGTCCAAGGCGTTGGGAAGCGCCCAGGTGAAGCTGGCCGAGACCGAAAGACAGATCGCCCAGCTGCGCAACGAGCTTCGCAGGCTCAAGGCGGATCTCGAGGCCCAAGTCCGTTCCGAGGAGGAAAGGACGACCGCTGCGGCAAGAGAGGCTCGTGCGACCGCCGAGCAAGAGTTACAGGCTCTCCGTGCGCAGTTGGAGACGATTCGACTACAGGCCGACACCGTCCTTCCCGCCGAGGCAGCAAGAAAGGGTGCCGAGTTTACGGCGAGAGGCCAAGCCGCGTCGGTTCGTGAACGAGGCCGTGCGCTCAGCGAGTCCCTCGATGCGGTTCAGGCAGCTTGGGCGAAGGCGGGTCCCGGCGCCCGGCAGATCGCGCTCATCGAGGACTTGGAGAACCTGATCGCACGGGCAGCGGAGGGGATCACCAAGGTCAAGGTCGAGTCCATCCATGTGCTGGACTCGGGGGATGGCAAGGCGCTGCCGAACTACCTGACAGCGTATCCGGAGATGCTCACCTCGGTCTTCAAGGCTTTGGAGGCGGCGACCGGTGTGGACGTCCCGGGGACTGTCTCGGGCCGCACGAAGGAGGTGACGAAGTGAACATCCCGCTCTTCTTGCTTGGGACAGTAGGCGTTCTTGTCGCCTTGCTCTTGCTCAACCTACGGACGCTGTTCTATGTCTGCCCGCCCAACCGGGTGTATATCTTCAGCGGAACTCGGCGGCTGGTGGCCGGTCGCAGACTCGGCTACCGCATCCTCAAGGGAGGCAACATGCTACGCATCCCCTTCATCGAGAGGGTGGACCAGCTCGACTTGACGAACATGATCATCGAGTTGGGAGCCTCGGGTGCCTATGCCAAGGGCGGTGTTCCGTTGAACGTCCAAGGTGTCGCCAACGTGAAGGTCGCTGGCTACGAGCCCGTGCTGAACAACGCGATCGAGAGGTTCCTTGGCAAGAACCGGGCTGAGATCATGGGCATTGCCAAGGCAACGCTGGAAGGCTCCCTTCGCGGAGTCCTGGCGACCTTGACACCAGAGGAGATCAACGAGGACCGCAACCTCTTCAACGAGAGGCTGGTCCAAGAGGTCGAGCAGGACATGACAGCCCTCGGGCTAGTTGTGGACTCCCTCAAGATCCAGAACATGACCGACGACGTCCGGTATCTGGACTCGATCGGCCGAATCCGGAATGCATCGCTGATCGCGAGCGCACGAATCGCCGAAGCTGAGGCGCGTGCAGCCAGCGAGATCCGGCGTGCTGAGAACACATTGAAAGAGGCGCAGGCCCAGATCGACGCCGAAACGAAGGTGGCCCAAGCCGATGCAGAACGGCGTTTGATCGACGCCCAGACCCGCCGCGCCGCAGTGGTCGCCGAAGAGAGGGCGGCGGTCGCTGCCCTGGTGGCGCAGGCTGAGGCCGAGCTGAAGGTGCAGGGCGCTCGCATCGAGCAGGTACGGAAGCAACTCGAGGCCGACGTCATCGCGGTCTCAGAAGCGAACTGCAAGGCGATGGAGCAACGGGCTTCTGCCGACGTTGCGACGATCGTCGAAGAAGGCCGGGCCCGAGCCGATGCCTTGCTCAAGCTCTCTGAAGCATGGGAGCGCGCGGGACCTCAGGCTCGCGAGATCATGGTGATGCAAAAGCTCGAGCCGGTGCTGAAGATCGTCACCGATACGATCGCCGATACCAAGATCGACAAGCTCACTGTGCTGGGTGGCTCGGGAGGAAAGTCCGACACCTCCTCCCTGTACCTCGCCAACGAGCAGATCAAGGAAGTGTTCGGCATCGACATCGCCGAGAAGGTGAGGCACTTCGGTGGCGCACCCGGCACTTCCGGACCGGTCGAGGTTCGGTATGTTGAAGCTTCGGAGCCTCCGACCCCCCCGGAGAACGACTAAAGGCGGGCGAAGAGATCCACGGTATGGCCGTCTGGGTCGCGTAGCTGGGCATAGCGCTGGCCCCAGAACGCGTCCCAAGGCTCCTTGTGCGGGGTTGCCCCGGCTGCGACCGCCGATGCGTAGAGCGCGTCCACTTCCGCAGGCGAATTGCAAAGGAATGCGAGTCCAATGCTGTTACCTTGCGGCCTCTTCCAGTCCGGGTCGAAGCCGAGTATGGTCTCCTCAGAGTCCAACATGACCCGGAGGCCGCCTGGCCCGAGTGCCTCGACATGCCCGTCGGGATCGCCGTCCGGGAATTCAAGCCCGAAAAGCGTGTAGAACTTCATGGAGCGTGCAAGGTCTTTGGCGACGATTCCAATGGCGTCGAGCCGGGGGGGCATACCCCAGTCTAGCGCGTCACGAGACCCGGACCGGGAGCACGCGGAGTCGCCGGTTCGGTTCTCGCCCCACCGCCTCGCTTGCAAGGTGGCGTGACTCGACAATCTGGTGCTGCACCTTCCGCGCCGGAGCGTCCCGTGGAGCGAGCTCGACCGGTTTCCCGGTCTGGATGACAGTCTCGATTGCAGCGTGGACCTCGTCCACGACGCCACTGGGAACCGAGCTCTCCCGGCCTTGGAGCACTTCGTCGAGGGCCGAAGAGATTGCACTGAACGCGTTCGAGCGTACGACTACGGTCGGTATGGAGCGGGACGTCTCTCGCAGCTTTCCGGGCCGCGCCTGCGAACTCCACCGGAGGGCGATCACGGCGTCGGCATGCTGGGGATCACCGGTGATGACGGCGTTCGCCTGCCTTTCGCGAATAGCGCGTTCCAGCCGGGTGCGTGCGATGCCGAATGGATAGATCCTGACAGGCGGAACCGATGCTTCGGGCTTGGGCTCGGTTCGGGCGAGAGACGGCACGGGCTGGTCGAATCCTGGCTCGTCCACCGTCTCCGGCTGCCCTCCTGGCACGACCTCGACCTGTCCTGAGGCGGTGCGGACCCTGATCTCAGGCTTGGGTTGGACACCCCGGAGCATCAGATCGACCGTTCGCTGGACGTTGTGGTGCACGGCCAGGCGGTCATAGTCTACGAGCTCGATGACTACATCGAACGTCGGTGGTGCCTTGCGCTCGAGGACGGTCTTCTGTGTGCCCCGCCTCCTCGCCTCGTCGTCGCTGAGCGTCACAGCCTGAATCCCGCCGACGAGGTCGCAGAGCGACGGGTTGAGCATGAGGTTTTCGAGGGTCTGGCCGTGTGCAGTGGCGATGAGTTGGACGCCTCGCTCGGCGATCGTCCTCGCGGCCTCGGCCTCGGCCTGGTTGCCGATCTCGTCAATCACTATGACCTCGGGCATGTGGTTCTCGACCGCCTCGATCATCACAGCGTGTTGCTCGGAGGGGTTGGGAACCTGCATTCTGCGCGCGGTACCGACCGCAGGGTGCGGAACGTCTCCGTCCCCGCCGATCTCGTTCGACGTGTCCACGATCACTACCCGCCGGTTCACTTCATCGGCGAGAACACGGGCGACCTCGCGAAGCTTCGTGGTCTTGCCGATTCCGGGCCTTCCCAGGATGAGGATCGAGTTTCCGCTCCGCACGATGTCGTCAATGATGTCGATCGTGCCTTCGAGGGCTCGACCGACGCGACATGTCAAGCCGATGACCTTCTTGCCTCGGTTGCGAATGCACGAGATACGGTGAAGGGTCCGTTCGATACCGGCGCGGTTGTCGCCGCCGAACTCTCCCACGTTCTTCACTACGTGCTCGATATCGTGGGCTGTGATGAGCGTGCCGGGCCAGCGCTCGACGGAAGACATGTAGCGGGCCTCTGCGGGTCGGCCGTAGTCGAGCACCACCTCGACAAGATCATTGATATCGGGCGAGGCGAGCAGCTTTTCTCGCAGCACTGCCGGGAGTACGTCAAGAAGTTCGGTGATGCCTTCAGTGGTACGGGACATAGGGTGCTCTCAATGATTGGACGACGGGCGACACGGGGAAGGGTGCGTTCAGCGGGCTGGAGGGCCCGCCAAGCAACCTACTGCCCGGCTTCCTGCAGCGTAGCAGTCGCCTTTCGAACCTTGCCTTTTGACCAAATGGTCAGCTCGACCTTGTCGCCAGGCCGCTTGGGCGAAATGACGATGAGAAAGTCCTCGATCGAGTTGATGGGCTTGCCGTCCATCTCGGTGACCACGTCGAGCGACTTGAGCCCGGCGTTGCCAGCCCCTCCTGAAGGATCCACCTCGTCCACGATGATTCCGTTCTGGGGCGGTTCGCTGGGCGACTTTGTCAGCTCGACGAGCTGCTTCCGGGTGCGTGCGTCGCGGATCATGCTGTAGGGCTGGTAGACGCGGACGCCGAGCGTGCCATAGACCGGTCTGCCTTTCTTGATGATGTCGTCCACCACCGTGGCCATCCGCTTGACCGGGATGGCGAAGGCAAGGCCGATGTTGCCGCCCCCGATGCTCGCGATCGCGGTGTTGATACCGACGAGTTGACCCTCGGCGTTGCACAGTGCGCCGCCGCTGTTCCCCATATTGATGGCGGCATCGGTCTGGATCCCATCGATGAACACAGCGCGGTCGCCCATCGGCAGTGGGCGATTGATGCTACTCACGACTCCGACGCTCACCGTGTTCTCATATCCAAGCGGATTACCGACCGCAACGACCCACTGTCCGACCTCGAGCGTCGAGCTGTCCCCCATCTCAATCGGGTCTAGGTTCTTGGCTTCAACCTTGAGCACGGCGAGATCGCTGCGAGTGTCGTACCCTACGATCTTCGCTCCGACGACCCTCCCGTCAGAGAGGGTGACGTTGACTCCGTCGGCGGGCCGCTTTTCGCCTCCAAAGGTATCGATGAGAACGACGTGGGCGTTGGTCACGATATAGCCGTCCTCGCTGGTCACGACGCCGGAGCCGGACTGGGCCTTGCGCTGGACACGCTCGTTGAAGTAGTTCGTTCCCTCAACGATCGTGTCGATGCTGACTACGCTCGGCAAGATCACCTTGACCGCGCCGCGGAAGTCGGTTGAAGTGACATTGGCCGCGGGCAGGAGTACTCCCTGGGCACGTTTTGGCGGTTCGACTTGACCAACCACCGGGTTCCCAGGAAGAAGCTTGACCGCCGCCACTACCCCGACGAACGCGGACACCGTGGTCAGCACTATCGACAGGATGAGTCGTTTTGTTTGCATTGTCTGTACCCATCTATACCATCGGTCGGCATTGACCGTTCCAAGCCATGGGCATCGGGCGACGAGCGGGCCAAGCCCGGATCGCAAGGTACAATTGAACCTGTGACGACGCCTTCGTTGGTCGGGCAGACGACAGGCGAGCTCACGGATCTCGTAGCGGGCCTGGGCGGCGAAAAATATCGCGGCCGCCAGCTCGCCCAAGCGATCTACAAGCAGTGCGTCGCCGATGTCGCCGAGATCAAGGTCCTTCCTTCCGCGCTTCGATCTGCGCTCACGGAGGGCTGGCGCACGAACCCTCTCCACCTTGCCGGCAGAAAGGAGTCCAGCGATGGCGTCGTCAAGTTGCTGACCCACGGCGGGGACGGAAACGTGTTCGAGTGCGTCCTGTTGCCGTTTGAGCGACGTGTGTCGTGCTGCATCAGCTCTCAAGTCGGATGCCCGATGGCTTGCACGTTCTGTGCGACCGGGCTGGGCGGGTTCGACCGCAATCTGTCCGCGGGCGAGATCGTTGGCCAGGTGCTCCTGCTCCAGGGGGTGACGAAACGCAGAATCAGCCACGTCGTCTTCATGGGCATGGGCGAGCCGCTCCTCAACACGGACAACGTGCTACGAGCTGTGGAGATCCTGACCGACGAGGTGGGGATGAGCAAGCGTCACGTGACGATCTCGACCGTCGGCATCGTCCCCCAGATCCGGGCTCTTGGGGAGCTGCGACTACCCATCCACCTTGCGCTTTCGCTCCATGCGCCCGACGACGAGACCCGCGAGCGGCTCATGCCGGTCAACAAGAAGTGGCCGGTGGACGAGACGGTGGCGGCAATGCGCGAGTACCAGACCCGAACCGGTCGTAAGGTCACGTTCGAGATTCTGCTGATTCGAGACGTTACCGACCGACCCGAGCAGGCACAGCAGGTTGCACGTCTGGTGCGCAAGGTGCCGTGCGTAGTGAATCTCATCCCGTTCAACTACGTGGACACCGAACAAGGCTTTGCCCGGCCCACCCGGGAGGCGGTGGAGATCTACCGCTCGGTGCTCGAGCGAGAAGGGGTGAACGTGACCCAGCGCCAAGAGCGGGGCCACGACATTGCTGCAGCGTGCGGCCAGCTTGCGGGCGAGCACAAGGCCCGCTTCGGCCACCGTAGAAAGTCGCCGCTGGGGCAGGCTCCTTGAGACGGCATCTGGCCCTCGCCGCTCTCGTTTTCGTGGCCTCGTGCGCGACGCCCCCGGCTAAGAAACCAGCGAGCGCTACGGGGCCGAAGAACGGCAAGAGGGAGGAAACGACCACGATCGCGACGGGCAAGGTTGAGGCCGTAGCCAAAGACGAGGAAGGTAGGACCGTACTCTCGGTGAGGGCGGACACGTCGGACATCGAGGTAGGCAAATCGGTAGGCGTGTCCAACCTCAGAGTCGTCGACGGCGAGATCTACGAAGAGGGAAAGCTGAAGTCCCGCTTTCGTGCAGACCGCGGCACACTTGACCAGGTGAAGCGTCTAATCCACGCTGAAGGGAACGTCTTGGTGAAGGCTTCGGACGGTGCGATCGCGCTGCGCGCGGATTCAATCGACTATCGGGACGGCGGCAATCGGATCGTGGCCAAGGGTCGCGTCACGGTATCTTCTGATACGTGGAAGTTCGGGCCGTTCGCGGATCTTTACGCCACACCCGACCTCCAGCGGGTAGGCACCCCTGACCGATTCCCATGAAGCCACGCACGCTAGCCTTCGCCATCATTTTGCTGTCCCTCGGTGCGGTTGCCCAGCAGGCGACCAAGCCCACGCTTGAGGACAAGAAGGGCCGATTCAAGGTCTGGGGCTTCATTTCGACCGGGATCCAGTTCAATTCGGGCGGATTTGACTTCGCAGCGACAGGAAATCCCGTCCGCGGTCAGTCGCTGGACCAGGGATTGACTTTTTCTTGCCGCTCGCTCGATGCTAGCGTCGCCCAACCGCGGGGTGGAGCCATGCGGCTCCGGAAGGGAACGATGAAGGGTGCGGCGAACGTCGAGATCGAGTCGGAAAACGGTGGGAACACAAGTCTCGAGTCCGGAACCGTCACTCTGACCGCGGGCCAAGGCGAGGCGGTGCTGGTGCTGCCTGGAGCGTTCACCTTGACCAACAAGGCGGTCTCGTCGGACGGAGGCTTGCGAACCGTGACGGTGAACGCGCCTTCGGGCACGGCACGGCTCGACCCCCTGGAGGCTCAGGGAAAGGATCCATTGCGCGGGATCACGGTCACAGGCGCTACCACAATCCGAGTGGTGAACTCCATCAAGGGAGCCACCACGAGGGACATGACCGTACGCGGCAACAGCCTCGAATACGACCGTTCCAGCAAGCGGCTCGTCATCTCGGGTGCCGTTACGATCGAGGGCAAGGACGTCCCGGAGGACGGGCCAGGCTTTGAGGGCACGATGTCGGGCTTGAACCGTGTCACAGTCATTTTCAAGGAGGACTACACGGTGGACCGAATCCAGGCGCAGGGAGCGCCGGGCCAAGCGGAGGTCAAGGAAGGCGGTGGCGGTTGAAAATCCGAGGTGAGAACCTCGTAAAGCGCTATGGACGCCGCGAGGTCGTGCGCGGCGTCTCGATCGAGGTCTCCCAGGGCCAGGTCGTCGGCCTACTGGGCCCGAACGGGGCAGGGAAAACGACCACGTTCTACATGGTGATCGGCATCGTCCGGCCGTCCGCCGGCCGGGTGTGGCTCGGCGACGAAGAAGTCACGCGGGCGCCAATGTACCAGCGGGCTCGGCAAGGGATCAGCTACCTGCCGCAGGAAAACAGCGTGTTTCGCCGCTTGACCGTGCGGGACAACCTCCATCTCGTCCTCGAACGGAAGAGGCTTTCTCGCCGGGCGACGGCGGAACGGGTGGACGAGCTTGCCAGCCAACTCCACATTGGCGACTACCTTGACCAGCGAGCCGACGTCTTGAGCGGTGGCGAGCGGAGGCGGGTCGAGATCGCAAGGGCGCTGGCGGTAGAACCCAAGTTCGTGTTGCTCGACGAGCCCTTCACCGGCATTGACCCTGTGACCATAGACGGGCTCGAAGTCATCATCCGGAACCTCACCAAGGATGGGATCGGGGTCTTGATCACCGACCACAACGTTGAGGCCACTCTGGGGATCACGGACTGGAACTACATCTTGCTGGACGGGCAGATTTTCGCCGAAGGAACAGAGGACGAGATCCGCGAAAATGAAGATGTCCGCAAGTTCTACTTGGGTGAGGGGGCGCGCAGAGGCGCAGCCAGCCCGGCTGAATGAGCAGGCTCGACCGCTTGGTTCTGGGCGAGATTGTCGGCCCCTGGGTTTTTGGGGTTCTGATCTTCACAGTGCTCGTTACCGCGGGCTCGTTCCTGTTCCAACTGACCGAGTACATCGCCAAAGGGGCCTCACCCGTGCAAGTGGCGGGGCTGGCCGGGCTGCTCCTTCCGGGAATCATGGCGAAGACCTTCCCTATGGCCGTACTCCTGGCGTCTTTGCTCGCGTTCGGCCGACTCTCGGGCGATAGCGAGATCGTTGCTATCAAGGCCGCTGGCTTCAGCGTGCCCCGTCTCGTTGTCCCGGTAGGTGTTTTCGGGCTGGTCGTCTCCACTGCGGCGTTTGCGTTCGGCGAGATGATCGTGCCTTGGTCGGCACGCCAGGCGTTGGAGATTAGAAAGGACATGGACGAGCAGCTCCAGGGGAGTTCGCTCCAGCCGACATCCCGGCCGATCTTCGAACAGGGGAAGCTCAGGGCGTACGTTGTCGCGAGAGACTTCAGCTTTAGCCGCCGGGCCCTGAGCGGCGTGGTCATCGCCGTCTATGGCGACGACAACAAGGTTAGTTTCTATCTCGATGCCGAGGAGTTGGTCTACAACGACGAGCAAGACTGGCGGATCCATGGCGCGGCGACTCTCGTGCCCTCGGACGGCGGGGCTGTGGTCACGTTTGTCGATGGGATTTGGCCGCGGGAGGTGCCGAGGTTTAGCGCGACTCCTTCTGACATCCTTGCGCAGACCCTCCGAGACCTCGATGCCCTCGCGATGGCCGAGATGGGGCGGCAGATTGTGCGCGAGCGGGCCAATCCGGACAAAGACCCCGGGCAACTGGCCAACCTTGAGTTCGGATATTGGAACAAAGTCGCAGTGCCGCTCGGCGCGCTCGTCTTTGGACTTGTGGGGGCGCCATTGGGAGTCCGGAACCATCGGTCGGGAGCGGCGACCGGGTTCTGGCTCTCCGTGGTCATCATCTTTGGCTACATGATGATCGTCAATCTGATGGCGATCCTTGCGCAGGGAGGCCTCTTTCCCGCCTATATCGCGAGCTTTACGCCGACCTTGGTCGGGCTGGCGGTCGCAGCCGTCCTGATCTACAGGAGGAACCGCTGATGTTTGGAATGGATCTAGTGAGCCTGCTTTTCCTGGGCTTCATGGTCGTGGTCTCCGGGTTTGTGGCCTACGCCGGCGACCTGATCGGCCGTTCCTTGGGCAAGAAGCGCCTCACGATCATGGGGTTGAGGCCGCGCCACACGGCTGCGGTGATGACCGGCGTCTTCGGCGGTCTCGCTACGTTGCTTGCTGTCGTCGCGCTCGTACTGGTGAGCGAGCCGGTTCGAACATGGGTCTTCGAAGGCAACAAGGCGCGGGGAGAACTCGCCGTGGCCAAGAAAGAGCTGGACGAAACCGGAAAGGAGCTTTCTGGAACAAAGGCGAACCTCGCCGGCGAGCAGAAAAAGTTGGCCGACGCCGGGAAGAAGGTGGCTGCATCGGAGAAGGAGATTGCATCGCTCCGAGGCACGGCGGCAAGCCTCACGAAATCGGTCAATGCGGCCCGGACGAGCCTTGCCGCCTCAAGACGGCAACTCTTGACCGTCCAAACCCAGTACCGGAAACTCCTCGCCGAAGCTGACGCCCTCGGAGCAAACAACAAGGAGATCGTCCGCCAGAACAAGCAGATTGCCGCGCGCAACATCCAACTGGAGATCTCAGTCGCCGAAAACGAGGGCAAGATCCAAGAACAGACTCGACAACTGAGTGCGCTGAACAAGACAGTCAGCGAGCTGCAGGGGACGATCTCTGGGCTACAGGAGCGGCTCGCATCGGAAAGCACGAGGGCGTCGGCCGAACTCAAGAAGCTGGCGCAGGAGATCGAGGACTTGGGGAAGGCTCGAGACGCGGCCGAGGCTGAACGGGTCAAGGCGGTAGAAGCCCTCGAGGACGCGAACGCACTGTACCGGGCAGCACTGGCCAGGTATCGAGATGTTTCCGAGTCTTCCCGCAAGAACCCAATCACGTACCAGATCGGAGACGAACTGGCGAGAATCCCCGTTCGATCCGGGCTCTCGGGCGCGGAGGCCCGCGCATTTGTCCTCGCCTTGCTTGAATCTGCAGATTCCCAGGCGAAGAGCCTCGGGGCGGGGCAGCTGGCCGATGGAAGGTATGCGGGGCTTGTGCAGCTTCCGGATCGCGACGGGCGACAGATTTCCGCAGAAATGCAGCTGCGAAGGGCGATCGAGGACTTGTCGGGCAAGTCGAGCGACCAGGTAATCGTGGCGAACTCGTACATCAACACTTTCCGGAGCGAGCCAGTAGCGGTGGTCCTCACCGTGCGGCCGAACCCAGTGATCTATCGACAAGCGGAAATCGTCGGAGAGGTCAGAATCGACGGCCGCGAGTCGGAGCGCGTGATCCTCGACGCGATCAACCAGTACGTCTCGGGTGAGCTCTCCGACCGCGCGATCCGCAAGGGGATGATCCCGGCGACCGGAAAGCCACAGCCGCTAGGCGCCATAGAGAGCGACGCGCTCATTGGGGTCGTCCGGCAGACTCGCGAGGCGGCCCGGCCGCTTCGTTTGATGTTCCTGGCGGCACAGGAGACCAAGGCTGCCGACCGGCTCAAGCTAGAATTGCGGCTACGGTGACGAGCGGCCCTGTCCATACCGTCCTGGCGATCGATCCCGGATCGTCGAAATGCGGATTGGCGGTGGTTCGCCGTGATTCTGGGCGGGTATTGGTGCTCTCCCGCACGATCGTTCCGACCGAGGATCTCGCCGCGGCGGTGACTGCGGCGATTCAGAAAGATCCCTGCGATATCATCGTGGTCGGATCGGGGACTCGGTCGCGAACGATCGTCGAGACCGTTCGCGACAGTCTCCCCGGCATGGCGGTCTTGGTTGTGGACGAGAGCCACACAACGCTCAAGGCGCGGGAACGGTATTGGGAGCACAATCCTCGTCGGGGTTGGCGGCGCTTCTTGCCTGCCACCCTCCAAGTGCCTCCCGAGCCTATTGACGATTTCGCAGCGGTCGTGCTGGCCGAGCGGGTGCTATCTACTTGAATAGCGCGTCGAGGATCTCTTGCTCTTCGCCAGCCGTGTAGCCGTACCAGGCTCGTACGGCCACGCCCTTTTTGTCGATCCGCAATAGGTAGGGCGTTCCCGGTGGAGAGAACTGGTTCGCGACCTCGCCTTGGGTGTCCCAGTACCGTTTCCAGGACGGTCTTGCGACTTGCTTGACCTCGGAGAGCGACACTTCGGCGAAACCAAGGCCCGCCTTGTCTGCCTCAGCCTCGACTTGAGCCCACAGCTTCTTGCCCGCCGAGCTCGGCTCGCATTCGGGCCTGGTGAGCAGGACGAGCATGCCATTCCGTCCGGCCAGGCCCTTGGGCTCGACCGGCCTACCTGCGTCATCCCACCATGTGGTGAGTTCGGGTGACGAGCCCAGCTCGATCCCATCCCCTCGGCGTGGCAAGAAGAGCGGCACCGTGCCCACTTTGGGGGGAGGAAGTTCTTCGAGGCTCCAATCGGTCAGACCCATCTTCGAGAACTTGAACGTCGTCTTGCGTTTGCCGCGGGGCGAGTTGTTGGTGTACTCCCACCGGAGGATACGGCCGATCGGGTCGATCCACACTCGGTGGTCCATGTGGCCCTGCACGATCATCCCTGGCTCGGCTTCCGGCGCGTTCGAGCCGAGCATCACGTCGCACAGCGTTCCGTCAATGGTCTCGGCGGCTTGCGCCGTCCAGCCCTTCTCATTCAGGAGCCACTTCAGGTCTTGCCTCTGGAGGAAGACCGGAAAGAACAATTGAGCCGCAAGGTGCGCTTCGGAGGGCGGCCCTGCCATCCGATACGGATTGTTCGCCTCGATGTACTGATCCTCGCTTGTGAACTCGTACAGCGTGGTCGAGCCAGACTGCATGAGTCGCTCGGTCGTCCCCCCCGACGTCATCTCAAAGAGTTGGCTTCGGTTGCTCCCGGCACGGTACTTGCCCGAGGCCGTCTTTACTTCCTCCTGGCTCTCCACGGTGAACTCGGCTTCAATTCCGTTCGAGCCACGCCATGCGGCGTACCTTTCGATCGGTCCCAGGGCGGTGGCCTGCGCCAAGAGTCCGGCGAGAACTAACAAGATGTCGGCACCTGCCCTAGTCTTGACGTCAAAGCGGACCATGCGGATTCCCGTACTGCGGCCAATGGCAACGAGGCGTCGAGGACGACCCACCGCCCCGGCTCTCTTCTCGCTTCGGCCAGAAAGCCCTCTCTCACCCGTTCGTGAAAGGCCAGCGGCTCGCGGTCGAGACGATCCTTGGCCTCCAGCCGGGCGAGTCCCTGTTCCGGCGGCAAGTCGAAGAGAAGGGTGAGATCGGGGACGAGCCGCCCCGTTGCCAGCAAGTTGAGTTCTCGAAGAGTTTCTACGGGCAGACCGCGGGCGTGGCCTTGGTAGACAACCGTGGAATCGGCAAACCGGTCGCAGAGGACGATCTTCCCCTGCCCTTGCGAGGGCCGTACGAGTGTGCGGACATGATTGGCTCGGTCCGCCAAGAAGAGGAACAGCTCGGCCCACGGGTCGAGGTCGTCGCCGGCAAGGAGCAGCTTGCGAACCTCGTTTCCAAACGCTCCGGAACCCGGTTCGCGCGTAAGGACGACCGAATGGCCCCCTTCCCGGAGCCTGTCGGCTAGGAATGGGGCGACTGTGCTCTTGCCTGCCCCTTCCGGCCCCTCAAGGGTCACGAACACGTCCACAGGATACTCCGGGCACAATAAGCGCTATGGAGGCGGAGCGCACGAACTGGCAATCCCGGCTGATCGAGACGCTCGGTAGCGAGAAGGTGCGTCTCGACGACGCGACTCGCCGCGTGTACAAGTTCGACGCCTACACCGTGGAGCGCTTCCTTCCCGCGGCCATTGTGTTTCCCACTTCGACCGTGGAGGTCGCGGAGGTCGTGCGTCTGTGCGAGGAAGAGGGTGTCCCTTACACAGCCCGCGGTGCTGGCACGGGCCTGAGCGGAGGAGCTATGCCGGCGCTGGGCGGAGTCGTCGTATCCACCAAAAGGATGAGCGAAGTCATCGAAATTGACCCGGTGAACCGTGTGGCCCACGTCCAGTGTGGCGTACCGAACGCTTCGGTGAGTGTTGCGGCTGCTGGGCACGGCCTGATGTTCGCTCCCGATCCTTCCAGCCAAAGCGTCAGCACCATCGGCGGCAACATCGCTGAGAACTCAGGGGGGCCACACACTTTGAAATACGGTGTTACGGCGCAACACGTGCTCCAAGTGAAGGCCGTGGTTTCGGGCGGTGACATCGTGACCTTCGGCTCGCTGGTGCCCGGGGGGGCCGGGAGCGACATGATCGCGCTGTTCGTCGGCTCGGAAGGCACACTAGGGATCGCGACGGAGGCGTGGTTGCGGCTCGTACCCGTCCCGGCGGAGGTGGCCACGGCCCTGGTCTCGTTTCGAACCGTGTCGGACGCAACGAGTGCCGTTTCTGAAATTGTCGCGAGGGGAGTCGTGCCCGCCGCCCTCGAACTCATGGACCACTTCGTGCTGGAGGCGGTCTCAAAAGCGTTCGAAGTTTCGTTGAAGCCCGGAACCGCGGCCGCGCTTCTTGTCGAGTGTGAAGGCGAAGTCGGGGAAGCCGATCGCGAACTGGGCCTGGTCCTCGACACGTGCTCAGAACAGGGCGCGTTCCACCACGAAGTTGCCCAAGGGGAAGGAGACCGGGCTCGACTTTGGACGGCTCGCAAGAAGGGCATCGGCGCTATGGGGAGACTTGCACCGACGATCGTCACCCACGACGGGGTGATCCCTCGATCGCGGCTCGCGGAGATGCTCGAGACCGTCTACCGAGTCGCAGAAGAAGCTGGCCTCGGCGTTGCCAATATCTTTCATGCAGGAGACGGCAACCTCCACCCATGCTTTTATTTTGACGAGCGAGAGCCAGGCTCGATCGAGCGCGCTGTCGCTGCGGGGGAACGCATCCTGGCACGGTGCGTCGAGCTCGGGGGGTCGGTGACGGGCGAGCATGGGATCGGCGTGGAAAAGCTAGGTCCGCTCAAGCTGATGTTCAATGACGCAGACCTGCGGCTACAGACAGACGTTCGGGCGGCATTCGCGCCGTCCGAGCTGTGCAATCCATGCAAGGTGATTCCTGACCAAAAGGGATGCGTCGAGCACCGGTCACGATGGCGGGGTGCGGCTACGTGAAATCACCGACGACCACTGCAGAACTTGCTCAGGCTCTCTCGCGAAAGATCGCCATCCGGCTGGAGGGCTCGGGTTCGAAACGGGGCTGGATTGCGCAGCGCGAGGGCGAGTTGCTTTCGCTTTCAAAGATGACCGGGATCGTAGACTTCCATCCCGCAGACCAGACCGTGGTCGTCCGTGCCGGCACGCGGGTGGCCGATCTGCAAGAGGAACTTCGGGCGGCCGGGCAGTGCCTTCCCATGCCGGATCCTGGCCAGGCAGGTGTCGCGCTGGCGGGGTATCTGGGCACGGTGGGCGGCCTTCTCGCGTGCGACGTTCCGCACGGTCTCTATGCGCAGCACGGTGGCCCGAGGGACTGGGTGCTCGGTGCGACCTTTGTCCGGCCGGGCGGCGAAGTTGCCAAGTCGGGAAGCCGGGTGGTGAAGTCCGTGGCAGGCTTCGATATCCACAGAATGGTAGTGGGCAATTGGGGGAGATGGCTTGCGATCAGCGAGGTCGCTTTAAGAACGTTTCCGATCCGCGCGGTGAGGCCAATGCTCGCCCGACAGGTTCTGGACTACTCCGGTGAGGCATGGATCGTCCGTACCCTGCCGAGCGAGTACGAGAGGTGCGCTGCCCATCTGCGGCCCTTCGCGGTGGATCCGGCGTCCTGTACCATCTGGTCCATGACCCCGCCCCAGAGCGACGAGTTTCTATTGCTCGGTCCGAAGGGCCGACGTGGCCCTTCTGCGACAGCCGAGGTGATGCGCGAGCGCTTGGACCGTGTGCTGGATCCGGGAGGTGTCCTACGATGAATGAGGTTTTAGCGAGGGCTGCGCGGTTCTTGCGGGAGGAAGTGGCTCCCAACGCGGCAGAGATAGACCGGGACGAGGAGGCACTGAGGCGTGCGCTGGCAGGGCTAGGCAGAGAGGGCTTGCTCGCCCTCAAGCGACCCATGGAGTTTGGGGGCCCTGCCCTGCCCGAGCTCGAGTTTCGACACTTTCAGATCGAGGTCGCGAGGGCGAGCGGCACGTTGGCTTTCCTTCAGACCCAGCACCAAAGCGCGGCTAGCCTGATCGCGAGAGGCTCCAACGACGATCTCAAGCAGCGAGTCTTGCCGCACATGGCTGACGGCACGCACTTGACCGGAGTCGGCTTTAGCCAGCTCCGCAGGTCGGGCCCGCCCCTCGTGATCGCCGCACCCTGCGCCGGCGGGTATCGGTTCACGGGCAACGTGCCTTGGGTCACCGGCCATGGCTACTTCCACGACTTCTTGTTGGCAGGCGAGCTGCCGGACGGTAGCGCCGTTTTTGGGCTGATGCCTCTGCAAGACTGTGACCGGGCGAGTCTGAGCCCTCGCATGCGGCTCTCAGCGTTCGAAGTGGCGAACACGGTTTCGATCGATCTCGACGGGTTCTTCATCCCCGAGGAGGACGTTGCCGGGATCAGGCCACGAGGATGGATCCAGGAGAATGACATGCTCAATATCGTCCTGCAAGGCTACTTCGCCCTGGGATGCGCCCTTGCGGCGAACGATCTCGTACAGGCGGCTGCAGAAAGGAAGTCCTCTGACCGGCTGCATCTTGCACACCGGCAGTTGGCCCGGATGGCCGATTCGCTGCGTGAGGAGATGGACGAGGTAGCTAAGGCCCAGGTCGAGGCTCCGATCAAGCTTCAAGCCAGGGCCCGCGCGATCGCGCTCGCCGCTCGGGCAGCCCACGTCGCGGTCGCTGCCGGCGGCGGCGGCTCGGTGGCGGCGGGGTCGGCCGCCGGGAGGGTCTATCGCGAGGCCATGGTCTATACGGTTTCTGCCCAGACTCCCGATATCCTCGATGCGACGCTGGACGAACTGTTGGGCCCGGGGTAACTTCGCGCCTGTGCGCTGGATTGTGTCACTTGTCGCCCTGCTTCCGGTCATTGCGATGGCCGACCGTTTGGTGGACATTCCGTTAGGTCGCAAGCTGTTACGTGGCTCGGCGAGGATCCGGGCAGGGGCGATCGTGGGCGACCGGTCGAGCGGCGAGATCCGGGTCGGTACCGGTGTCCTCGACTCCTATGAGGTTGACATCGAGCTGTCCCGGTACGGTGACGCTTCCTGGCGGAGCACGTTCGACCTTAGCTACAACTTGGCACCACCCATCACCGACATCGCGCCGGGGCTCTCGCTAGGGATCCTCGACGTACTCGATAAGAGCGACGGAAGAAGGGCGGGCTATCTCGCATTCACGCAGCGCTTTGGCAACTATGGAGAGCAGAACCAGAACACCTCCACCGAGGTGACTCTTGGGTTCTGGACACGATCCTCTGGCTTGCTTTTTGTAGGGGCCAGTCTGCCGGTCTGGGACAGGCTCGTGATCTTGGCCGAAGGTAGCGGAGAGAACATTTTGGCGGGTTTCGAAGCGCGGCCGTTCCCGGGCTTCAGTCTGCGCTGGCTGGCGGAGCGACCGGGTCAGCGCTTGCAGGCGACCCTTCAAGTTCGGTTCTAAATGGCTCGCCAATCTCGGCCTGTCCAGCCTGCAACTCTCGGGAGAGACGGTCGAGAAACGCCCTCTTCGGGTCGCTGCTTCCCGCAATGGCCTCGTCGTAAGTGAACGGCCGCAGATAGCAGACCGTGACGGGCGTCCTCCTAGGTCTTGATGCGCCTTTCGGGAGCATGCGGGCGGTCCCTCCGATGGCGACCGGAACGACCTGAACCCCACTTCGTTTCGCCAGGGCAACGACTCCGGCCTCGAGTGGCTGGATACGGTCGCCGTCCCCACGCCGGCCCTCTGGAAAGACGAGAAGTGCTCCGCCAGAATCGAGTTGGTCCATCGCACTCCGTAGCGCGGCCACATCCGGCCGACCCCTGTCCACGGGGAAGCTTCCCAAGCTCGCAATCAGAGGACCAAAAATCGGAACGCGGAAGAGCTCGGCTTTTGCCATGAATGCGAGCCTCCGCGGGGACGAGCAACCAACCGCCGCAGGATCCACGTGGCTGAGGTGGACCGGACAGATCAGCACGGGTCCCGACGGGGGCACTCGCTCGGAGCCCAAGACGCGAATCCCGCCGAGAAGCGGGAATACGACGTTCCGAACGGTGACCACGACGAACCAGTACCAGAAGCGATTGAACAGCCTGGTGCTCAGGATATCCGGTCGGCGTCGGTCAAGTCGAACTCTGGCGGAGGTTGTTCTTTGCCGATGGCCATCCGGCTGACGAGTCGGCCGACCCAAGGGGCAAACTTGTAGCCATGGCCGCTGCAGGCAGAGACGACGATGGTGCCAGGCTCAAGCAAGCCGATTCGGAAGCGCTCGTCCAGGGTTCTTGTGTAGATGCACGAGAACGTGGATCGGACGGTAGGTTGATCCATCTGAAACCTTCGTCGAGCAACGTCTATCAGTGCGGCGACCTGGGCCTCCTGCACGAGTCGATCGGCGGATCCGAGATCCGCATCTGGGCCCGCGGTGTGGAAACCGACCTTGAAACAGTCGGAGCCAGGCTCGTTTGGAAAGCCGTAGACCTCGTGCCCGAACCCCTCGATCCATACAGGCCCTTCGTAGTGGCCTTGGAAGTACGCCGAGGTCTGGAGCGTCGGACGAAGCCGGAGGTTGAGGAAAGTGCCCGCCCAAGGCCCTGCCGTAATCACGCGATGATCGAAGTCTCGAAGCTCTTCCAAGTTGCCCACCTTATGGTGGATCAACTCGGCGCCCGCGGCACGGGCGAGCGCGAGCGTGCCGTCCAGGGCGTTTTGGGTTGAGACCCATCCGGCCCCTGGCGTCAAGACCGCCGCCTCCCCATTCGAGAGGACCATGGGTTCGGGAAGCACATACACCGTTTGGTTAAGTACCCCAGTCGTGGAGAGCATTTTCGCCATAGCTCCTGCATGGGCCTCTTGGGAGATATAGGCCAGGCCGACCTCGTGATAGATCGGGAGGCCGCACGCATCCTCCAGCTCACGCCACAGCGCGTGAGCCTTCAGCAGAATCCCGGTGTGAAATGGATCCGGGTACGCCTGCCTGACGATCTTCTGGCCCCCGTGCGAACTTCCGAACGAGTGACCTGGGGCAAACTGGTCGAAGACCGTCGTTTGGTGCCCTGCTTCGGCGAGCCACCGTGCACAGCTCGCGCCCATGATTCCTGCCCCGAGCACTGCAACACGCATCAGTCGAAGACACCAGGCGGAGGCGAGAGAAAGAGGGCGGCCGCGCCATGAAGGCCAGCATCCTGACCAAACGGTGAAGCTATTGCCCTTGGCCACTGTTTGAGATACTCGGCGTCGAGTCCGCGAGATCCGCACAGAAACACCTTGTCGGGTCGAAAGAGCCCTTGGCACACGTCCGAGAGGTCGCCCAGCCTCGCCGGCTCCGCACGGGACGAGCAGAGTGCCTCCTCAAACGTGCCGCCGCCAGGCGCATGGGCCTCGTTGAGGCGCAGGTACTCGCCGTTTGGGCCGATGTCGAGCCGTCCGTCCGTCACCAATCCAGCGCCGAGCCCGGTGCCCACCGCGACGGTGAGGACCCGGTTGCCAAGATGGCCGTGCGCCCATGCCGAGGCAAGTCCGTCGTTGAGAGCGCGGACTTCGATTCCGTCGAGCGCGTAGCGGCGCCCAACGTTGTCCGGAATCGTATCGAGGGACTCCACGACGAGACCACTCTCCGGATGGATCGTGCCTCCGGAGGAGACCCCGACCGCTTCGACTCCCGCCGCCTCGGAACGGGTCTGAATCCAGGCAAGACGCTCTGCAAACGTCGGAGGCAGGGGAGCCCTCTCGACCGGGCCCGGAGAGCCCGGTCCCTCAAAGACCGCAAACCGCATCCAAGTTCCGCCAATGTCCACCGCGCCTACTTGGTGCTGGCCGGGTAATGAGCGCACAAAGCTGCGTGTCAGGCGATGGGCGTCGTTCAGGGAGCTCCCGACGACGGCCGCCGCCGCCCCGGCCCGCATCGACCGCACGAAGTCGTGAGGTCCGCGAACTCTACCTTCCAGAAGGACGGGGACGGTACAAGTCCCGACCATATGGTCGAGAAGTTCCCAGTCTGGGCCGGACGTGGCGGGGCGTGCGGTGGTATAGCCTGCCAGGGCGTTCGAGACCAAGTCGCACCCGGCTCCTTGTGCGGCGAGCGCAGACTCGACCGAGTCGCAGTCTCCGATGGCGATCCTTCCGCCTTCCTTGATTCTGCGGACAAGGCCTTCTAGGGACTCTCCGCCTGGTCGGGGCCGACGGGTTGCATCGAGGGCGATCGCCTCGCAGCCCGCGTCCAGGAGGAACTCAACCTCCTTGCTCGTCGGCGTGATATAGATTTCGCTGGCTTCGTAGTTTTGCTTGACAAGTCCCATCACAGGCACACCCAGGGACCTGCACGGCCCAACAGCCGCTCCCTCGATCCTGAGGCACCGGACGCCCTCCTTCACCGAAGCCCGAGCGAGCTCGACGACACCATTGACTCCCAGGCCTGGCTGCCAACCTTCTGGTTGGACACTCGCGACCAGCGGACACTTGCGAAGCTCCGCCAGGAGCTTGCTAACGGTCACCCGTAGGCTCCCTTTCGGCGATGTGCACGACCGCTCGCCCGTCCCTCAGCTGTAGGGCGGCGGCCCATGCCCGGGTGATGTCTGCCACGAGCAGCGGGTAGCCCCCATCAGCGCCTCCGCCTCCGTTACGCAGGATGTAGGCAGGGTGCATCGTTGCGATGGCCGTTCGGGCGAAGTCGCACGGGAAGTACTTGCCACGTTCCCGCGTGATCTTGAAGTCCGGGTTGATGAGGTTCTTGGCGCTGGGCGCACCGAGGCACAAGAGAACCTCGGGCCGGATTGCGGCAAGCTGCGGCAGCAACCATCTGCGGCACGCTGCTGTCTCCTCGGTACTCGGGGGCCGGTTAGCTGCCTTGTCTCCGTCCCAGTCGCAAGCGCGGCACTTGACAGTGTTGCAGATGTAGACCATCGTTCGATCGAGCCCCGCGTCAGCCAGGGCACGGTCGAGCAACTGGCCCGCACGTCCGACGAAGGGGCGCCCGGTCCGATCCTCTTCCTCACCCGGGCCTTCGCCCACCAAGACGAGCGGAGAGGACGGGTTGCCCTCTCCGAAGACAACGTGGTTGCGCCGGGCGGAAAGCCGGCACTGCTTGCAGTCGTTCGCCTTGGCCCGCAACTGGTCGAGCGTCAAGCGTCCCCCTTCGCGGCCATGATCCGCTCGTATGCGTCGCCCAGTCCCATCGGGATTACGCGGACTTCGCCGACAGTCGTCATGAAGTTCGTGTCGCCCGACCATCGTGGGACGATGTGCCAGTGGATGTGGCCCGGCACGCCCGCTCCCGAGGCCGCACCTTGATTGACGCCGATGTTGTAACCCTGGGGCGCGAACACAGCATCCAGCCACTGGATCACGCTTCGAACCATTCGGTTGGTCTCGGCCAGTTCTCGGTCGGTCATGTCTTGGATCCGAGCGACCTTCCGAAATGGGACGACCATCGTATGGCCGCTCGTGTAGGGATAGGCGTTGAGCACGGCAAAGACAGTCTCGCCGCGATGGAGAATGAGGCTGGCGCGGTCGTCTCCGGCAGAAGGAAGCCGCAGGAAGAGGTCTTCGGTATCGCCTCCTCCGGCCGAGGAGACGTACTCGAATCGCCACGGCGACCAGAGCTGCTCGGCCATGCCCGATTGTGGCACCGTTCGCTCAGTCGGAGAGCTTGCCGCCTTCCAGCACCATATCGGCGACGGTGCGCATCGATATCCGTCGGTTCATGGAGGCCTTCTGCATGAGGCGATACGCCTCGGCCTCCTGATGTCCGTCCCGAGTCACGAGCACGCCCTTCGCCCTTTCGATCACCTTGCGGGCGTCGAGCCGGTCGTTGAGGTCCTCGATCTGCTGGATCAGCAGCTGGCTTTGTTCGAAGCGTGCGCGGGCCACCTCGATCGCCGGCTTCAGGTCGCTGGGTTTGAAAGGCTTGACGAGGTAGCCGAATACGCCCGCTTGGCTGGCCCGCTCGACCACTTCTTGGTCTGAGAACGCAGTGAGGAGCACGACCGGGGCGACACCGGCGTCGGAGATCTCTCTCGCGGCGTCAATCCCGTCCATCACCGGCATCTTGACGTCGAGGACGCAAACGTCCGGCTTCTCGGCCAGGGCCTTCTCCACGGCCTGCCGCCCGTCCTCCGCCTCGGCGACCACCGTGTAGCCGATGCTCGAGAGCATCTGCATCAGGTCGAGCCGGATGATCGGGTCGTCGTCGGCGATCAAGACACGCATAAGTCCGGGCCGGATGCTACCTTCGGCCTCTTCAGTCCGATACACTAGCTTCCATGAAAGCAGCGCTCGAGGCCTTGTTGGCCAAGTCGCTCGAGTACGCCGGGCTGTTTCCTCCCGCGAAGCTGGAGATGGGCCCGGCAGTCACCCAATATCTCGCCCAGCGAGCGGGTTCGGACGGTTGGATCGTGAACCGCTTCGTGTGCCCTGTCTCGCGTCTGGAGGAACTGGGGGCTGCGCTGGATCCGGGCAAGGAGGTTCGCGCCACGGTCGTCGGTCGCCCGGCGAACGCGGCCAGCGACCTGGAGCGGGACGCACGGGCGATCGCCGAGTGCCCAGGCAACGTCATCGTGCAGGCGTACGAGGCAAAGATCGGCGACATCCGGTTCGCGCACAAGGCCGGAAGGCCCCTGGCGAAGGTGGCGGACGAGTTTGTTGCGGACGGATGGCCGCTCTTCGTCGAGTTCGTCGGCTCGGGGGATCGGTCTGGTGCCATGCAAGAGCTGTCGGCCAGCCTTGAGGACGTCGGTTTCAAGCTCAGAACCGGCGGGGTCGAGACCTCGATGTTTCCTTCGACCGAGGATGTGGCCGACTTCATCGTCGAGGTGGCCTCGCTCAACGTCCCGGTCAAGTTCACTGCAGGCTTGCACGAGCCCCTGCGCCACTGGGACGATGGGCTGCGGGCGTGGCACCACGGCTTCGTCGCCGTCCTTTCGGCGGCGTGTCTGGCGCTCAGCGGCGATTTGAGTCGCAGAGAGGTCGCAGAAGTGCTGGAGTGCCCGAAATTCTTGTTCTCGGACGATTCTCTCGAAGTCCTTGGCCACCGGGCGGACCTGGACGACATCGAAAGCTTCCGTGACCTCTTCGGCGGCTTTGGCTCGTGCTCGGTGGACGAACCGATCGAGGGGCTTCGTCGTCTAGGATGGCTCCCAGAGGTGGTCGCATAATGTTTGTTGTCCCGAAGCACGCCAAAAGCTGGGTCGAGTGCCCGCCAGGCTGCGATTTCCCAATCCAAAATCTTCCCTTTGGCCTCGCTGCCCCCAAAGGCCGCCAGGAGGCAGTCGTGGTCGCCATCGGGGAGTTCGCGCTCGACACCTGCATCCTTATGGAAGAAGGCCTTTTGAGTCAGGACGAGTTTCCGATCCTGGACTGCTTCATCGAACTGGACGTTGAGGCCCTACGAAACCTGCGCCGCCAAGTCTTTGGTCTACTTTCCGAGGGGGATCCCAGGCTACGCGACAACGCCTCGCTTCGGAAGCGGGCGTTGATCCCCATCTCGGAAGCCAACCTGCAGGTACCGATCGCACCGGGCTCGTTCGTGGACTTCTACAGCGGAATCAACCATGCCAGCAACGTCGGTCGAATGTTCCGGCCCGACAGCCCGCCCTTACTTCCGAACTACAGATGGATGCCGATCGCCTACAACGGTCGTGCCAACACGGTGGTGGCGTCGGGAACGGGCGTCGTGCGCCCCAAGGGCCAGATGAAGGCCCAAGACAGTGACGCCCCGGTCTATGGCCCGTGCCGCGAGTTGGACTTCGAGCTGGAGATGGGGGTCTATGTGTCGCACGGGCAAGATCCGGGCAAGCGGATCACTGCGAAGTCGGCCGAGGACCATGTGCTGGGTCTCGTGATCGTCAACGACTGGTCCGCGCGCGACGTACAACGATGGGAGTACCAGCCGCTCGGGCCCTTCCTCGCCAAGAGTTTCGCCACGACCGTAAGCCCTTGGATCGTGATGCTCGATGCGCTCGAGCCGTTCCGGGTCGAGGGGATGTCGCAAGATCCGGCACCGTTGCCCCACTTACGGGTCCAGGGCACGCCCCAATTCGATGTTCAACTGGAGGTGTGGCTCAAGACATCTAAGGCTAAGTCTCCGACTCGGATATGCGCGACAAACATGGATCAACTGTACTGGTCGGTCTCCCAGCAGATCGCGCACATGACCTCGAACGGCACTCCGCTCGAGTTTGGCGACCTGTTCGCGACGGGAACGATCAGCGGAACTGAGCCGGGCACGTTTGGCAGCCTGCTCGAACTCACGTGGCGAGGGAGCCAGCCCATTGACATCGAGGGTACCGGCGAGGCGAGGACGTTCCTGGAGGACGGGGACACGGTGACCATGAAGGCATTCGCCGAGCGAGACGGCCTGCGGATCGGGTTCGGAGAGTGCTCTGGCAAGGTGGCTGCCGCCCTGTGAGCCAGGCGCAATCGAGGCTGGGTGAGAGCGTCCTCATCGTCGTGGACATGCAACCGAGCTTCCTCGCGCCGATTGTCGGCGGGGGAGCCGTCCTCGAGGCGTGCAGGTTCCTCGCAAAGTGTGCCGGAGAGCTGGGAGTACCGGTCTTGGCGACCGAGCAGTATCCCGAGCGAATGGGAGGGACGGATCCCGAGTTGGCTACGCTCCTCGATGTCCAGCCGATGGCAAAGATGGCGTTCAGCGCTTGGGGCGCTCCTGGATTCCCTGAGGCGCTGGGCGCCACGGGGGCGAGGCAGGCTGTACTGTGTGGCATCGAAACCCCGATCTGCGTGACTCAGACTGCGCTCGACTTGCTGTCTCAAGGCTGGGAGGTCTTCTTGGCGACGGACGCCTTGGGTGCCCGCTCCGAACCGGCTCATGAAGCTGCCCTCCGGCGGTTGGTCGGCGGGGGAGCAGTACCCAGCCAGGCGGAATCAGTGGTCTACGAGTGGATGGGATCGGCGAGCCACCCGAAGTTTCGTGATGTCCTGGGCCTCGTCAAGTCACGACCATGACCGTCCTTTCGCACGACGAGGCAGAGACCGCGGCGTGCGCGGCGAGCCTTGCCAAACGCCTCGAGCCCGGCGACGTGGTCTTGCTGAGCGGCGTATTGGGAGCGGGGAAGACCACGTTTGTACGCGGAGCGCTTCGCGCGATGGGTTGGGAGGGCGCCGTTCGCTCACCCTCGTTCTCCCTGGTCAACGAGTTCGACACCTCCCCGCCGGTGCTCCACTTCGACCTGTACCGGCTGGAGGCAGGCGAAGATCTGGGTGTCTTGGAGCGGATGACGGAGTGCGTCAGCTTCGTCGAGTGGGGAGAGCGCGACCCCGGTCTGGGAGCGGGACTCCGGTGCTGGCACGTGACCATTGAGATTGTCGGGGCAGGCCGACAGATTGCGGTAGCCGAACCAATCCCTGCTTGAGCCGTATACTGGAGCGCGATGACCCGGGTCGGAATCGCAGGCGTTGTCCACGTTCACGCGCCAAGCTACGCCCGCTGCTTGGCGAGCACTGCTGGCACTAGCCTGACCGGTGTCTGGGATCCTGACCCTGCGGCGGCGTCGCAATTCGCCGCCGGGGTGGGCCGCCCTGCTTTCGGATCGCTCGAAGAAATGGTGGCAGGATGCGATGCCCTGGTCGCAGCCGGAACGAACATCGGCCACGCGAGCGTGATCGAGGCGGGGCTCGCAGCGGGCAAGCACGTGCTGTGCGAGAAGCCGTTGGCAGCCTCGAGCGAGGAGCTCGACCGGATCATGGCCGCCGATGCGGCGATGCCGGGCTTGCTCGGCACGGCATTTTCGTGCCCGTACTCGCCGGTCTTCAACCGATTGGTGGGAATCGTCCGAGGCGGCGAGCTGGGCAAGATCCTCGCGGTGGCTGCAACAAACCGGGGCAAGGTACCGGGTGGGTGGTTCATGGATCGGGCCAAGAGCGGCGGAGGGGCGATGATCGACCACACCGTCCATGTCGCCGACCTACTGTGGCGGCTCCTCGGTGAGAGGCCGAGCTCGGTTTCTGCCGAGACGGGGAACGGATTGCTGGGCCTGGAAGTGGAGGACACCGCTCACCTCACCATCGGGTTTCCTAGCGGCGTCTTTGCCACCCTCGATTCCAGCTGGTCCAGGCCGGACTCTTACCCAGTCTGGGGAGACGTCAACCTCTCGGTCACCGGCGAGGCGGGAACCACCGACGTCGAACTGTTTGGGCAGGGGGTTCGGTCGTTCTCGGACAAGTCTGTACACCTGGGCACGGGATCGGATCTCGATGCGATGATGGTCGCGGACTTCATCTCCGCCGTGAACGAGGGAAGGCCCCACAAGATCACCGCCGAAGACGGCATCTGGGCTTCAAGGGTCGCGCTGGCCGCCTATGAGAGCGCGGCCTGCGGAATGACTGTGAGCTTGGCTTAGCGTTGGTCGCCGCGGCCCATCTTGCCGTGGAAAAGGCGCTCGAGGAACTCGAGCAGATATCGGACTTCGGATGTCTCCTTGACCTCGCGTCGAACGATCTCCATCGCGTTGGTCAGACCGAGCTGGCTCCGGAATAGGAGCTTGCAGGCCTTATGGAGCGCCATTCGCGACTCCTGGGTGACTCCGATCCTTCGCAGGCCGACAGCGTTGATGTCACGTACAGTCTGTTCTATGCCTTCCACCAACATGAACGGGGGAACGTCTCGGACGATCCTCGACAACCCACCGACCATTGCAAGCTTCCCGATCCGTACGAACTGGTGGATCCCCGTCATTCCCCCCACGGTGGTCATGTCTTCGATCGTGACGTGACCGGACACGCCGACTGAGTTGGCGATCGTGATGTCGCTGTGCAGGGTCACGTTATGGCCGAGGTGGACGAACGCCATGAGGTAATTCCTGTCTCCGACCAAGGTGGTGTTCCCTTCGCCGGTGGCTCGGTGGATCGTCACGTATTCACGGATCACGTTGTCGTCACCGATCCGGAGGTGCGTGTCTTGGCCCTCGTACTTTCGATCTTGGGGATCCCCGCCGAGTACCGCTCCGGAAGCGACAACGTTTCGTGCGCCCAACGTCGTGTTCGATTTGATCGTTACGTGGGACTCGAGCCTTGTCCCAGGCCCGATGCTGACACGGTCCTCGATGATGCAAAACGGCCCTACCTCGACCCCTTCGGCGAGTTGGGCTCCGGCCGCGATGCATGCGGTCGGGTGGGTACTGGTCACAACCTCTCCGTGGACTTGACTAACTTGAATGTGAGCTCCATTTGGGCCGCGACCTTCCCTCCTACGGTCGCAACTGCCTTCAGTCGTCCGACGTCTTGGCGGAACCAAAGTAACTCGACCTCGGTCTCCAGGGTGTCTCCTGGAACTACGGGCCGGCGGAGTCGAACGTCGTCAATGGCGCCGATCACAGGAATGTAGTCCTTGTACGCCGGATCAGTCAGCAGGATGACGGCACCAGCCTGTGCCATGGCCTCGACAATGAGAACCCCGGGCATGACCGGGTTGCCAGGATAGTGGCCGACAAAGAACGGCTCGTTGAATGTCACGTTCTTGATCCCGCGGCACGACTTGCCCGGCACGATGTCCTCAATCCGATCCACAAGGAGCATGGGGAATCGGTGCGGCAAAGTGTCAAGGATCTCGCGGGGGGACATGCCAGACATCGCCGCCCAGTTTAGACCGGATGCTTACGCTTGGATCGGACGACCTCGACAATGATCCCAACCACGCTGACCGCGATGATGCCAAGGATGATCTCGCCGAAGTGGTCCCGCACAAACGGAATCCCGCCGAACACGTGGCCGCCACCGACGCAGACCACGACCCAGATGACGCTCGCGAGGATGCTCGTGGGGAGGAACTTGTTGTACGGCATCGCGTCCAATCCGGCTACGAACGGTGCGACCGTGCGAACGAAAGGCACGAACTTGCCCATGATGATTGTCTTTCGGCCGTGCTTCTCATAGAAGGCGCGAGTCTTGGTCAGATGCTCTTCTTGCAGGAGCCGACCGTTGGGTTTGAAAAGCTTGATGCCTAGCTTCTTGCCGATCCAGAAGTTCGTCGAGTCGCCGAGCACTGATGCGGCAATCAGACCCGTGAGCAACAGCGGCAGCGACAGAGGGCCATCGGGAGGTCTGGAAAACAGTCCGGCGGCGAACAGAAGGGAGTCGCCCGGCAGGAACGGCATGACGACGAGCCCGGTCTCGCAATAGACGAGGGCAAACAGGATCCCGTACGTCCACTGATCGTACGTGCGTATCACTTCGGCCAAGTGGACGTCGAGGTGGAGCAGGAACTCGATCGGATTGCCGCCGGGAACCATGCGTGGCGCCGATTATGGGCCGGTCACGGGCCGAGAAACTCGCCAAGTAGGCGCCTCTGGGCCAGACGTCGCAGTTTCTTCAGAGCCGACTGCTCGATCTGACGCGCCCTTTCTCGGGTGACGGAGAGCTGCTCGTGGATGGCAGTCTCCTCGGGCAGGCCGGCATGCCGTTTGAGCCGGGACTCGACCACCGCCCTCTCGCGATCGCTCAGGCACTGGAAAGCCGTCTCCAGTTCTTCCTTGAGCACCTCGTTCAAGCACTCCTGCGCGGGATCGCTCCCATGTTCGGTGTCAGCGACTCGATAAGCGACTGAGCTCGGCCCATCGAGGCTAATCATCCCTTGCGCGACCTCGGTCAAGTGCTTCACCTTGGCCGGGCTCAGACCCGTCTTGATGGCAATCTGTTCGTCCGTGGGCTCGACCCCGAGGGACTGCGCGAGCTCGCCCCGAGCCGTCTGAATCTTCCTCAAAAGCTGGGTCACGTGGGCAGGCAGCCTGATCGTGCCGGACTTGACGGCCTGTGCGCGGCTGACCGCCTGCCGGATCCAGTGCGACGCGTAGGTCGAGAACCGGAAACCGAGCGACGGTTCGAACCCGTCCACGCTTCGCATGAGGCCGATCGCTCCTTCCTGGACCAGGTCGTCAAGTTCCACTCGGGAGCCGGCATAGTTCTTGGCGATGCTCACGACGAGGCGCATGTTCGCCTCGACCAGTCTCTGGCGGCTTGCCTCGCAACCCTGGCGCGCGGCTATCGCGAGGCGCCGCTCTTGCTCGGGGGAGAGCAAAGGAGCCTGAGTCAGGCGGGCGAACGTGGCGGGATCGTTGTCGCCATGGCTCTGGGCCTTGCCGTTCGTCATGTTCCTTCCTCAAGGGTTCTCACGCCCGTTCCGGTGCGGGAGTTGCCTTCGTACGACTTCTTCTCTGCACGCGATGTGCCAAAGTCCCCATGAGGATTACCGTGCCGCTCAACGAGGAGGCTCTGATCGCGCGCCGCGTCGCTGGGTGGAGACGCCTGGAGCAGCTCATCTCGCGGACTGCTGGCGGAATTCATCGGCTGGCGGGCGACGAGGTCATCGAGTTCGTGAGGCTGTACCGGTCCGCCTCCTCCGATCTCGCGTACATGCGGTCGCACTCCAGCAACCGGGACATGACCGCGTACCTCAATGCCCTCGTGGGCTCTGCCCACTCGGCGTTGCACCGTCGACGATCCAAGAGCTTCATCGCCGCGGTCGACGACGCGGTGCGGCGGGGAGCGAGCACGGTGCGAAATTCAGTCTGGGCGATCTGGCTCGGCATCGCCCTTTTCTTTGGCGGGGCGGCCTTCACCTATTCCCTTCTCTCCGCTCGGCCCGACCTCAAGGAAACCGTAATCGCCGACGAGATGCGGGACAACTTTGAATCGTGGAAGAAGGGAGGGTTCGAGCAACGGACAGCAGGCGAGTCCATCGCCATGACCTCCTTCTATGCGACGAACAATCCGAGGGCCGGGGTCACCACCAATGCACTGGCGGTCGCGACGTTTGGGCTCGGCACTGCGTACATCGAGTGGACGAACGGCATGCTGGTCGGAGCGCTCGCCAGCGAGATGGCCTCGGTGGACAAACTGGGCTTTCTGATGGTCAGCCTCGTCCCGCACGGGGTGAGCGAGATCGGCGGGCTGTGCGTCACGGGCGCTGGAGGGTTTGTTCTAGGAAAGGCCGCGATCTTTCCTGGAAGGAGGCGGCGCGGCGACGCGCTCGCGCTGGCGGGGGTAGACGCGTTCTATCTGCTGATCGTCGGTTTGCTGATGATCGCGGTCGCGGCACCGATCGAGGGCTTTCTGAGCTTCAACCCGACCGTTCCTGCGTGGGTGAAAGTGGTGTTCGGCGCGGCGACGTTCCTTGGCTGGTGGGCGGTGTTCCTTCGTTATGGTCGGTCGCCAAAGCCGTCGAATTCCCCGTCCGAGATTGCGGCCGCCAGCGAGTCAATCTCAGAACCGGTGGAGCGGTCTCCAGTGAGCGGCGGGATATAGTGCCGGATCCGTTCGATCGCCGGGGCCAAGTTGGGGCCGGGCTGAAGCGGGAGGCGCTGTTCGAGCCCCTCGACCGCGGCGAACATCTCAACTGCGACGACCCGTGCGGCAAGCTCGCCGGCCCGGCGCAAGAGCAAGGCTGAGGTCATACCCATGGAGACGTGGTCCTCCTTGCCACCGCTCGTGCTCGTGTTGTCCACGCTTGCGGGGTGCGCAGTCGTCCGCAGTTCGTTGACGAGGGCCGCGGAAAGGACATGAGGCATCATCAGGCCGCTTTCCAGCCCTGCGTTCCTAGCCAGGAACGGCGGCAGGCCTTCGCTGAGGTCTGGGTTCACCAAACGGTCAGTCCTGCGCTCAGAGATCGAGGCAAGCACGGCGATGGCCGTCCTCGCGTGGTCGAAGGCCATCGCCAATGGCGCACCGTGAAAGTTGCCTCCGCTGACGATCGTGTCGGACTCAGGGAAGACGAGCGGGTTGTCGGTGACGGACGCCGTCTCGGTCTCGACCGCGTTCTTTGCGAACTCGAGCGTATCCAGGCAGGCACCGTGCACTTGAGGCGTACACCGAAGGGAATAGGCGTCCTGCACCCGCGAATCGCCCACCCGGTGCGACTCTCGAATCTGGCTATGTGCCATGAGCCGCCGAAGGCGAGAGCCAACGACAGCTTGGCCGGTGTGGGGTCGGCTCTCGCAGACGTCTTGCCTAAAGGCAGCGTCCGTCCCGAGCAGGGCGTCCACGGAGAGCGCGGCAGCTACGTCGGCAGCCCGAGCGACGCGCAACGCCTTGGCAAGTGCCAGCCCGCCGACGGCAAGCATGACTTGGGTGCCATTGACCAGGCTCAGGCCTTCCTTCGGCCCAAGCTCTACCGGGGCGATGCCTGCCAAGCGGAGGGCGGCAAGAGCGGGCGAAAACGATCCGTCGGCCCAGACTTCGCCCTCGCCGATCAGGACGAGCGCGACGTGCGCGAGCGGCGCGAGGTCGCCCGACGCACCGACCGAGCCTAGAGACGGCACGGCGGGTAGCACACCGAGCGAGTACAAGGAGAGCAATGTCGAGGCGGTCTCGGGTCGAATCCCGGTGCCGCCCGTCGCGAACACGTTTGCCCGAAGGACGAGGATGAGCCTCGTCTCCTCCTCGGTGAGCTTTTCCCCCACCGCGCAGGCGTGGGATCGAACGAGGTTCGTTTGCAGTTGTGCCAAGTCGCTTGGTTCCACTACGGTATCGCTCAACCTGCCGAAGCCGGTGTTGACTCCGTAGACCGTCCTTCCGGAGGCAAGGACCCGGTCGACGACCTCGCGCCCCTTGGCCATCCGCTCCAGGGCAGCCTGGGAGAACTGGGCGGGCTCTTGTCCGGCCGCGATCGCGGGGAAGAGGGAGAGAGGTATGCGACCGCCTTCGACGAGCACGCTGGCAAGATACCGCCTGGGGATAGAATGTGCCGGCATGCCGCAGACGGCCGTGTATCCAGGCTCGTTCGACCCGCCGACCCTTGGTCACCTCGACATTGTCGACCGCGCCTCCCGATTGTTTGGTTCCCTCATCGTCGCGGTCGGGCACAACACGACGAAGCAGAGCTACCTCTCGGTCGAAGATCGAATCGAGGCGCTTCGGGAGTGCACCCAAGGCAACCCGGCCATCCAGGTCGAGGCGTTTAGCGGGTTGCTCGTGGACTATGTGCGATCCCAGTCGTCTCGGACGGTGGTTCGTGGCCTGCGCGCCGTTTCGGACTTCGAATACGAGGCCCGGGTTGCAATGGCCAATCGGCGGCTTGCCCCGGAGATCGAGACCGTATTCCTCTTCACCCGAGACGAGTTTTCGTTCCTTTCCAGCTCGGTGGTGCGCGAGGTTGTCGAACTTGGCGGGGACTATCGCGGGTTCGTGCCCGAGCCCGTCGCCAGGATCATTGAGCGCAGACAGGGCTCTCCGAGGGCCTAATCCCCATAACCTGGGAGATTCACCGGCCCTGATGAAGCGGATTGGGGCCTTCTCGCGTGTTAGACTATAGGGCTCCAACGCAATGTCAAACCGTCTTGACTCGACCCACGACATCGTGCGGATGCTAGAGAACCTCAAGCAGCAGGTCTATCTACCGAAGCGAGTGCCTATTCTCGGCATCACGTTCGGCTACGATGCCGACAACCTCTCGATGGCGATCGACAAGGTTCGCGCATCGCTCCCCAAAGAGGTTCGAGACGCCGCCGGAATCGCCAGGGAGGCCGAGCGCATCCTCGAAAGCGCCCGGGACGAAGCCGCGAACGCCGTCGATACGGCGAGAACCCAGGCCGACCGCATTCTCGAAGAGGCCAGAGCCGAGGCGGAGCGCACTCGGGAGCAGGCAAGGATCCAGAGCGAGCAGCTCGTCGCCGACAGTGAGGTTCTCAAGATTGCGCAGGCGCAGGCCGAGCAGATCCGATCTTTCGCGGAAAAAGAGAGCCTCCAGCTCCGGCGGGGCGCGGAGCGCTACTCCCACGACGTACTGGCGAAGCTAGAGTCCAGCGTCGCCCGGTTGCTCACCGAGGTCGAGCGAGGCCGAGCCGCCCTTGAGCCGAGGGCGGAGCCCAAGTCGGTTCCGGAAGTGTCGGTCGCCACCGTTCGGTGAGTAACCCAGCCGCAGAACGGGCCTGGCTAGATCTCCTCGAGGGTAACCGGCGGTTTCTTGCCGGCACTCCCACGGGCGTCACTTCCTCTCTAGCCGAGGTGCCCAAAGTCGCAGAGACGGTGAGCCCCATTGCCGTCGTCGTCACGTGCGCAGACTCTCGCGTAGCCCCCGAGGTGCTCTTCGACCAGCCTGTTGGCCGGATCTTCGTAGCCCGCGTCCCGGGCAACGTCGCCGCGGAGAGCGTCCGCTGGGCGCTCGACATCGCCATGACTGCCCTCGAGATTCCCTTGGTCGTGGTGCTGGGTCACACAAGGTGCCTCGCTGTTCGCGAGGTTGTCGAAGGCAAGGTGTCTGGGCTGGGTGGGGTACTTCGCCTCCAGGTGGCGCAGTCAGTCTCCAAGGCCCGGTTGACCTCCGGAGAAGCAGACCTTCTCAATGAGTCCATTCGAGAAAACGTCCGTGCGACCTCCCGTATTCTGCAGACCGAGTCGGGGATCGTGCGCTCTGCCGTAGAGTCAGGAAAGGCCGAGACCAGGCTCGCGGTCTACCGGGTCGAAGACGGCTCGTTGGAACTGCTCGACTCCCCGTAGTCCTCTCGCCGTTTGGCCGCACGCCGGGCTTGTCGTCGCTCAAATCTCTTGCGGGTCTCGGTGCTGGGAAAGAACGTGGATGCCGCGTCGGAAAGGATGGCGACTCCCCATCCCGCCAAGGGCCAGATCGCCCACGAGATCCTTCCGTCTTTGAACCAGTCTAAGGCAAAGAGGCCTGCATTGATCGCGACGTAGGTCGCGAGGTGAGACAAGAAGTTTCGGACGCGGTCGAGCTGATACTTCTTCCAAGCGAGGGCGTTCTCTTCGTGCTCTGCCTTGGCGGCGAGCTCGCGACGGTATTCAGCCTCTGCCGCGTCGAGCGACTCTCTCGAGAGGCCCAGCTCCGCGGCTGTCGCCTCGAGCCTTGCCCTTAGGTCATTGGTGCTGTCGGCCGAATCGTGGCGTACCGCGAGACGAAGCACGGCCTCGACGTCCTCGTCGGTGCGCAAGATAGGCTCGCGATGTTCCACGTTCATCCCAGTGTACGTCGGGACGGCTTCGGGGATGCACTCCGCAAGGTAAAACCTGGCACGCATGGACGCTCAGGTCGTCGTCGTTGGGGCCGGGATCGCCGGCCTTGTCTGTGCCCGGCGCTTGCACCGCTCCGGGATTTCAGTCCGAGTCTTGGAAGGATCCGGCGAGATCGGCGGCAAGCTCTCTACCGATCGCGTGGACGGTTTTCTGCTTGACCGGGGGTTCCAGGTCGCCTTCACCGGGTACCAAGCGTTTTCCCGCGAGATTGACTTGCCCGAGCTTCGGGTCGGCACCTTTGCCCCGGGGGCCATGGTGCTCTCGCAAGGCAAGATGCGCGAGTTTCGGACTGACGACCCCATCGGCATCGCCCTCTCCAGCCTCATGGGGGTCGGCGACAAGGTTCGGCTCAAGGCGTATGACGACGACCTTCGAGCCCTGGATTTCGACGACATTTTTGCGACCGACGACTGTACGGCGGAGACCGAACTGCGGCGTGCTGGATTCTCAGAAGGGGCGATCGACCGGTTCTTTCGTCCGTTCTACGGAGGCGTGTTCCTCGACCGTAGTCTCGGCTTCTCGGGCCAAATGATGCGGTTTCTTTGGAAGGCGGTTTCGGCTGGCGAGGCGGTTCTACCTTCCCAAGGGATGGCGGCGATTCCGGCCCAGGTCGCGGGGTACCTGCCGGAGGGCGCAATCGTCACCGGGGCAAAGGTGGTCGAGATCGTGAAGGAAGGCGGTAGAGTCAAGGGAGTCCGAACCGAGGACGGGACATTGTTCGAGGCATCTTCGGTGGTTATTGCAACCGACGATGCAGGAGCCCAGACCTTGGCGGGCATGCCTGCCCCTCCACTCTTGGCGAGCACGTGCCTCTACTTTTCCGCGGACAAGAGCCCAGTGCAGGACGCGCTCTTGGTGGTGAACGCCGACTTTGAGGGACACGTCGACCACCTGGCGGTTACTTCGAACGTGTGCCCTTCGCTCGCGCCTTCGGGACGGCACCTCGTCTCAGCGACGATCATTGGTAATCCGGGCGAGACCGATGGCGCACTAGCCCGTTCGGTGCTCTATGAGCTCGGGCACTGGTTTCCCAAGGCTGACACCAAGGGCTGGTCGCCACTCGCTGTCTATCGTCTCACGAGCGCACAACCGGTGCAGGCTCCAGGATTCTCGGCCTCCCGCACGCCCACGGACCTCGGTGAAGGCCTCTACGTGGCGACGGCCGGAGTCTTCCATGCGAGCCTGGAGGGTGCGGTCCGGGCCGGGATGAAAGCCGCTCAGGCGATCCTCCGGGCGCGGGAGCCCGCGACGACATGAGGGTCGCGGTCGTCGGCGCGGGGGTCTCTGGGCTTGCCGCGGCGAGGACGCTTCTGCAGCGCGGCCATGAAGCAACGATATACGAACGGTCGTCCGATGTCGGCGGTCGTTGCACGACGTACGCCAGCGATGGCTTCATCTTCGACCAGGGTGCGACCACGGTGGCTCCCCGCGATCTCAGCCTGGAGCGAGTGATGCTGGAGGAACTCCCGACCGAGGAACTCGTGGTCGTCGATAGGCCGGTCTACACACACGATGGCTCCCACGTCCGTCCGGGAGACGCTTCTCGAGGCAAAGCTGGGAGATATTGCTATCGATCAGGCATCCAGACGCTTGCCCGACTGCTTGCCGCGAATCTGGACGTTCGGCTAGACACTCCAGTCGAGCAGATCATCAAGCCGTCGGACGGCGGGTTTGCGATCGTAGACGCAGCGTACGACGCCGTGGTGCTGGCCGTTCCGGCACCCCTCGCAGCCGGGCTTCTCCAATCGGCCAAGGACGGAAGGCGGACCCATGGTGCCAGATACCGGCCTTGCATCTCGGTGATGCTCGGTGTGGGCCATGTCATCGAAACCCCCTACTTCGCGGCGATTGAGCCCGACCATTCCGTGCCTCTCACGTGGTTGAGCAACGAGAGTGCAAAGGTGCCAGGCGCCCGCGCTCCCGAAGGGTGCACCGCTTTCGTCGCTCAGCTTGGCCCATCCTACAGCCAGCGACGCTTCGAGGCAAGCGACGACCTCATCGTCTCGGAAACGTTGGTTGACGTCGAGCGTCTGCTGCACATGGAGATCACCGATCTTCGGTTCCGCGCAGTGGAACGATGGGGGCTGAGCCAACCGGAGGGGACGGCGAGCTTCACTACCTTGAACCCTCCTGGCGAGCGGCTCGTTCTGTGCGGGGACTGGACTCTGGGCGGTCGCGTAGAGCTGGCCTATGAGAGCGGCGTACAGGCTGCCGACCATTTGGTGGGCTCAGGATGACCGTCTCGTTCGCCATCGCCCTTCTCGTTGCGACACCGGTGCAGTTCGACGTGTTGATCGCAGGGCAAAAGTCGGGAATTGGCTCCATCGAGCAGAGGCTCCTGGAAGACGGACGGAAATTGAACCGCGTCGAGATGAAATTTCCCGACCTTGGGATCGATGTCGCGCAAGAGTCCACGTACAACCCGGACGGGAGCCCGTACCGAATGCTGCAGACGACGGTGAGGAACGGAAAGCGGGAGGTTCGCCACGCCGTCTTTGACGGCAAGGTCGTGGCCTACTCAGGAACCGACATCGAGACGGCTGGCGTCCCGTACCCCGCAGGCGGAGTCGCCGCGCCTAGCGAGTTTTGGTTTCTCCGCGACCTTCCGATCCAGGGCGAGAAGGTCTTGTATTACCGGTTCGACCTCGGAACAGGCGCTTGGAAGTCTGCGACCGCGAGCTACGTTGGCCCGCGTGAGACAGTTCTCGGGGGCAAGGTCTGGAAGGTTCATCGCACGATCGTCGACGGCGTGAAGAGCGACCTCGATGAGCGAGGGGATCCTGTGCGGATCGAACTACAGAACGGCATCGTCCTGGAACGCCGCTGACCGTGCCATCATCAAGAATGGCTGAAGAGAACCCGGTCGTGCGTGTGGCGATCGTCGGGGCGGCTGGGAAAATGGGCCGCGAAGCGCTCATTGCCCTCGGCACTGACGACCGCTTCGAGATTGTGGCCGCTGTGAACCGAAGTCACGTTGGTGAGAACTGTCGGCTCGTTGCCGGCCCCGAGGCGCCCGATCTCACGATCGAGGGGAAGCTCGGGGTCGCACTGGACACATCGAAGCCGGACGTACTGCTCGAGCTGACGCACGGCGGTAGCGCTCCCGAGTACGGAACGAGCGCGATGAAACGGGGGATCGCAGTTGTGGTCGGCTCGAGCGGCATCGGCCCTGACGGGCTCTCGGCCCTGCGTAACTCCTCCATCGAGTTTGGATGCCCGTGTCTCCTCGTTCCCAACTTCGCAGTGGGGGCGGTAGTGATGATGCGCCTGGTGGAGACGGTCGCACCTTGGATGCCGGACGCTGAAATCGTCGAGATGCACCATTCCGGGAAGCTCGATGCACCGAGCGGGACATCCATGCACACCGCAGAGCTGATTTCTGAGGCGCGGACGCGACGGCCTGTCCGGAACACGATGGCGGTCGAGAAGGCACAGGGAGCGAGGGGGGCGGCGGTGCACGACGTGCGTGTCCACTCCGTGCGCCTACCAGGGCTCGTTGCCCACCAAACGGTGATGTTTGGAGGTGAGGGTGAACTCCTGACGATCCGGCACGACTCGATGGATCGTCGGTCGTTCATGCCCGGGGTCAAGCTCTCGATCCTGGGTGTCCGAGATTTGAGCGGGTTTGTGGTCGGGCTGGACAAGGTGATGTTCCCGGCCTAGGTAGGTAGTCGAATCCCTTGGGTTGCCAGCGGGGCCATGCGGGCGGAGAGACGTGTCCTGCCCGGGCAGGGGGTCAACCCCTTCCGGGCAGGCGAGTTCTCAAGGGACTATTAGGAAGTCCATCTGCTCGAGCTCGTGGCACCACGCACTAGCCGCCGAAGGGCCAGTCTGGCGAACCGAAACCCGAATGTTCACGTCGCCGGAGACATCGGTCAGGTCGGCCATGAGGCCTGACCCGTTGTGTTGGAACGCAGTCAGCGTAGTACCGACCGTACGCAGGAAGGTATGGGCAGTGTTGCCGAAAGTGTCGAGTATCTCGATCTCTTCTCGGAACGCTCCCGAGGTCGCCATGCGAGAGTAGCCCCTGACCACGACCATCCGGGGCGCATCGGCCGGCGAGGCCCCTTTGACGAGGAAGCTGACCGGGGCGACAAGGGTGTTTGGCACAATGAACCGACAGACGCGGTACACGTCGCCGTCCACTGCGGATAGGCTGTCGACGTTTCCAGCGTCCAGGCGGCCTCGGACCAGTTGGACAGTGTGCGCTGGAACGGTGCTCGGGCCGCGTACGGCGTGATAGGGATTAGGCGTGTCGAAGAACATATCGCCAATGTCGTTGCCGAGAGCGTCGAACAACCTCACGTTGCCGCTCTGATAGCCGGGAACCATCAGGTTGCCGTTGCCATCGAAGGTTAGCCACTCTGGCTCGATGAAGCCAGTGTTGCAGAAGACGTCCACCAGGTTGCCGGCTGAGTCGAGCCGCTTGACTTCATGGAGGAAGGTCTCACTGACGTAAAGGAACCCGTTCGTGTCGAACGCGAGTCCTGCTGGCGAGTGGAGCCCGACCGTGTTGTTGTCGGCGAACACTCCTAGCGGTGTGCCGTCGGCGGCGTAGCGAAGGATCTGTTGATCCACATGAGAGCAGGTGTAGATGTTGCCTGAACTGTCTACTGCAAGCTGGTTCTGCCGTACCATGCCGTGTTGCGCAAATACCCCTAGATACGTGCTGTCCGGAGCGTAGCGCTGGATCTTTCCGGTCGGCTCTTCGGCTACCAGCAGATCCCCGTTGGCATCGAAGACGATGCCGGTCGGGAAGACAAGGCCCGCGGCAAACACCGCGCCTTCGTTCCCATCGACGTCGAACGATCGGATCGTTCCTGCCTCATAGTCGCTGACCAGGAGCGTCCCGTCCGGGGTCACTGCCATGCTCCACAGGTGGCCGCCCGAGCCAAACGAGCCTACATAGTTCCACGATTCGTCATATCGGCGAATCTCAGAAAGCCCAAAATTGTTCGACGTGGATACGTACCAGTCGGCCATCGCGGCGACGGGGGCGAGCGCGATGCTGGCCAGAAATGCGGTTCTTAGGGGTTTCATAGACTACTCCTTCGCATAAGCGTTGATAGCCAATGTACTGCGGGCTCTTGGCCGCCATGCTTGTCAAGTTTCGCCACTAATGGAAAATTTTGGCCACACGTGACGCCATGTTCTATGTATTGCAAGCAGTAACTCGGTCATAGTCTCCCTGTTTCTACGTACAATATTTCTACCACTATGAAACATGCACTCATTGGACTGAACGAGCCGCCGCAGCACGTAGTAGCCGGATTTGAGGATCTGGCTCCGGGCCGTGAAGAGTGGGTCCAGCCGGCCAGCAAGTGGCAGATGACGCTATACCGGCACTCGGGTATCGCCCACGTCAACACGGCGACAGTGGCGTACTCAAGCGGGACTGCAGTCCTCTTCCCGCCGAACTGTCGCGGGGCCCACGCCAGGGTTGGGGTGGGGACGCCGATCGTCTACTTCGAATTCAGTGATTTGCGTACCGACCGACCCACGACCTCGATCCCGATCGCGATCCAGCTGTCGGAGGCTGACATTGAGGAATGCGCTTATATCGCCGTCCACATCGGGACAGACTTCCACCAGAGCCGTGCTGCGCTGTGGAGGATGCTCTGGAGATACTCGACGACGAGCCGAGCAGCAACGTCGGACGAGACCGTGCTCAGAGCAGAGCGGTACGTGGCATCCCGACTTGCTGAACCGTTCAGCGTGGCCGAGATGTGCAGGGACTTGGGAGTGCCGCAACGCACACTCCTCCGGCTGTTCAGTGCCGAACACGGGTCTACAATCTGTCGCTACATCATCGAGCGGCGTGGCCGTGAAGCGGCGCGACTGCTCAGCGCGGGCAACCTGTCAGTCAAGGCGGTCGCTGCCCGCGTCGGTGTTCCCGATCTCCAGCAGTTCAACAAGCTGGTTCGATCCACGGTTGGCATGAGCCCGCGTTCCGTCATGGCACGGGCACTTGAGGGTCCGGTGCACGACTTGGCCTCTCCCACGTAGGCATTTCATACCGATGAACCGGATCCTCGCCCGTGTGCGTCCGTACACGCGTATGAGACGTACCTGCACGCGCCGGCGTGAACGGACCTGTCCGGGAGGTTCGTGGTCTCCCGATATCCTCGATCCGGTCTCACGATCCAGGAGCAAGGCGACCCAGGCCGGGCAGTGCGCTTCCTAAGCTTCTTTTCTGGTGCAATGGGGCTGGATCTCGGACTGGAGCAGGCCGGCTTTGCCGCCCTGGCCGCAAACGAGAACGACACGGTGGCTGCGCGCACGATACGCCGCAACCGACCGGGACTAACCCTCTTCCAGCGCGACGTGCGATCGTTGGACGCTCAACGGGTTCGCAACGAATCGGGGCTCGGCCAGAGCGATCTGGCATTGGTCGTCGGGGGCCCACCGTGCCAGGCATTCTCCACCGCGGGCCGGCGAGGTTCAGTCGAGGACGAGCGCGGGAGTGTAGCGTTTGCCTTCCTCTCGCTTGCGATTCAGCTTGAGCCCCAATGGATCGTGCTGGAGAACGTGCGGGGCTTGCTCTCGGCGCCGCTACGGCACCGGCCCCATGCGCAGCGCGGGGAAGGACATCCACCATTGGGTGAGGACGAAGCCCCCGGAGGGGTCTTGCGCCGGATCGAGTCCCGATTGGCCGAGGCTGGATACAGCTTGGGTCTGGGACTCTACGATGCGTCCCTCTACGGGGCTGCGCAGCGACGGGAGAGGTTGCTCCTGGTTGCGAGCCGTGATGGGATGCCATGGCCTTTGATGCCGCCGCTGAACTCGTACGAAGATGCGCAGACGTTCCGCAAGGCGACCAAGGGCTTGGAGATGCACGAGCACTTGGCCCTCCGGCCTGGGCAGGCCAAGTATCTTGCGATGCTCGGCCCGGGCCAAAACTGGCGCGACCTGCCCGGTGATCTTCAGCGCGAGGCGCTCGGAGGTGCTTTTGAGTCTGGCGGCGGGCGGACAGGCTTCCTGCGAAGGCTGGCGTGGGACGAGCCGAGCCCGACCTTGGTCACCTCTCCCACAATGCCGGCCACCTTGCTCGCCCATCCGACCGAATTGCGACCGCTCAGCGTTGAAGAGTACAAACGCCTCCAAGGATTCCCGGACGATTGGGTCATCGAAGGGACGACGGCGCAAAAGTACCGTCAGTTAGGCAACGCCGTGCCCATCGCCCTTGCCCGAGCCCTGGGCAAGCACCTGCTCGAGCCTCGGGTGGATGATCGCGTCATGACAAGCCGGTATCGAGCCTACGCCTGAACTTCTCACCAAAGGGCAGGAGATTCCTCCTCCATACTCACCTTATGGCAACAAGCAGTAGGTCTCAGAAGCGGAATCGGAAGTTACTTGTGTCCGGCGCAGTGGTCGGCATTGCGGGTGCGGGAATCGCCTGGACGATAGCTACATACCCTTGGCTTGCTGCCGCGTCGCAGCGGGGTCGGGCTCTTGCAGATGCAAAGGCAGCCGGAGTGGTCACTACGGAGGCTGAGTTCATGAAGGTTGTCGGCAAGGCAAACCCTTCATCGGCCCAAGCGACCAAGAAGCTACGTAAGTTCGTACGTGGCCGCTCTCCTCAAGAAAAGGCGGCATATGACACTGCAGTACAGTTCCGCCGGCCGGCCGACGTGAGCAAGGCGCTGGCGATGCACGTGCCCGCGATCGAGGCATCCGAGGCCCTGGGGGCGAGTCCCCATCTGTTCGCAGACCGGGACTTCTCCAACCCGGTCATGACCTTACTCCCAGAGTATTCGGACCTCAAGTTGGGCGCGAAGCTGCTCAGCCTCCGGTGCGAGATCCGAGCCAAGAAGGGTGACGTCACAGGGACGGTGCAGGACCTCCAAGCGATAGAGGGCCTGGCGAAGGCGGCGGCGGCTGAGCCGTTGTTGGTCAGCCAGCTGGTCTCCTGTTCGCTGAGTTCGATCCGCCTGGATGCCTTGAACGTTGCCGCCAACGCACTGGCTGCCGACCCGGCCGCCCTCAGAGCGCTCCACACTCAAGTTGCCGCGACAGAGATCCATGCCGATACGGAGAGGGCGCTCCACGGTGAGACCTATCTCGGCACATATGTCGCCAAGAACCTCACGAAGGAGATTGTCGAGATGACCTCGACCTCGCCCGAGCGCCTCTTGCCAAAGTTCGTTCCGATCGGGATCGTTCGAAGGGCGTACGAGGCCCGCATGCTCGACCTGTTCGCCAAGGCGGCGCGGGCGCCCAAGGGAGAGAAGTGGCGGATCCTTACCGATGCCCGACGTGCCGCCGCCAGGTCAGCGGAGCCCACAGACCAGATCATCGGTGACGTGCTCCCGATCTTCGAGGGCACAGACGTCACCGTGCAGTCCACGGCCACCAAGGTCAAGATCCTCGGAGCCCTGCTTGCGATCGCGGAGCAACGTGCTGCTTCCGGCGTGTGGCCGACGAGCTGGGCAAAGGTGCCGGGCGGCGCCCCGATCAGCCCGCTCGGGGGCAAGCCACTGCGGTTTAAGGTCGAAGGTGGGAAGCTTACGGTCTACTCCATCGGACTGGACGGCGTAGACGAGACGGAGCGCGCACCTTTGTTCCCAGAGAAGTCGGACGATCTTGAGTACGAGTGGACAGCCCAGGCGTAAGGCTTCAAATCGCAGTCCCGGCGCGGCCCTGACGTGAGTCGAAGCCACCGGCGTTCCTCTCCTGGTTCGGCAGATCTGTAAGCAGGCTCCACCGGTGCATCGTCGGAGACACGGGGCTGCCTGCACCTCGGGCGAACTCGTGTGGATTCAAGCTTCCCTGCGGGTCCGGCTAGAGCAACGGCTTGCACACCAAGGCTATTTCTAAGCCCTTTGTGCCAAGGAATTGGGCCTTAGTCCGCGACCTTCAGCACGCTGAGGAACGCTTCCTGAGGTACCTCGACGGAGCCGATGTTTTTCATGCGCTTCTTGCCTGCCTTCTGCTTTTCGAGAAGCTTTCGCTTGCGGGTGACGTCGCCGCCATAGCACTTGGCGATCACGTTCTTCCTGAACGGTTTGATGGAGTCGGCCGCAATGACCTTGGAGCCAATCGCTGCTTGAACCTTGACTTCGAACTGTTGACGGGGCACAACCTTGCGCAACTGCTCGACGATCGCCTTGCCGCGATAGTAGGCGAACTGCTTGTTGACGATGAAGCTCAGGGCGTCCACCAGGTCTCCGTTGAGCAGGATGTCCACCTTCACAAGGTCGGCACCCACGTTTCCGGCGAGATCGTAGTCAAAGCTCGCGTACCCTTTGGTCTGGGACTTGAGCTTGTCGAAGAAGTCGAGAAGGATCTCGGCGAGCGGTAGCTGATAGTGGAGGATCGCCCGGCTTGGCGAGGGGTACTCGGTTCGGAGGTACGTCCCGCGCCTTTCTTGGCACAAGGTCATTACCGTCCCGACAAACTCGTTGGGCACGAGGATCGTCGAGTGCACCACCGGTTCCTCGATGCTCGCGATCTTGGTGGTTTCGGGCATCTCGCTCGGATTCGTCACGTCGAGCACGGTGCCGTCGGTGAGGTGGACCACGTAGTCCACACTCGGGGCGGTGAGAATCAGGTCGAGGCCAAACTCCCTCTCGAGCCGCTCGCGGGCGATGTCCATATGGAGAAGACCGAGGAACCCGCATCGGAAGCCGAAGCCTAGGGCGGCAGAGGTCTCCGGTGCGAAGGAGAGGCTTGCGTCGTTCATGCGTAGCTTTTCGATCGCCTCGCGAAGCTCTTGGTACTGGTCTGAGTCGGTCGGATACAGACCGCAGTACACCATAGGGTTAGCTTTTCGGTAGCCCGGCAGCGGCTCCACGGCAGACCGCTCCGCAGAAGTCACGGTGTCTCCGACGCTTGCATCGCCGATGGACTTGATCGCCGCGGTAACAAAGCCGACCTCCCCCGCGGCAAGCTCGTCGAATCGCTCCAACCGGGGCCGGAACACGCCGACCTCGTCCACTTCGAACGTCTTCCCCGAACTCATCATCTTGATGCGGTCTCCAGGGCGGACCTTGCCGTCCACGACGCGGACGTAAGCCACGGCTCCCTGGTAGTTGTCAAAATGCGAGTCGAAGATTAAGGCGCGGAGCGGCTTGGCCAGGTCTCCCCTCGGCGGAGGTACTCGTTGCACGATCGCCTCGAGGATGTCTTCGATCCCCTCGCCGGTCTTGGCGCTGGCGGGAATGGCGTCGCTGGCGTCGATGGCCAGTGCGTTCTCGATCTCCTCTTTGGCCATGCCGATGTCGGCGTGAGGAAGGTCTACCTTGTTGATCACAGGGATGATCTCGAGGTTTTGGTTCATCGCCATGCTCGCGTTGGCGATGGTCTGAGCTTCAACGCCCTGGGTCGCGTCCACCAACAGGAGGGCTCCCTCGCAAGCGTAGAGGGCGCGGCTTACCTCGTACGTGAAGTCGACGTGCCCCGGCGTGTCGATGAGGTTGAACTCGTACTCAAGCCCGTCTTTGGCTTTGTACGCGAGCCGAACCGCCGTCATCTTGATCGTGATGCCGCGCTCGCGCTCCAGTTCCATGGTGTCCAGCATCTGTTCCTGAGCAGTGCCCCGGATTAACCCGGTGCGCTCCAGGATGCGGTCGGCCAAGGTGGACTTACCGTGGTCGATGTGCGCGATGATGCAGAAGTTACGAATGTGGGATTGGTCCATGCGGGCCGTGCTGAGTGTACCGGTGGGCGCTTGCCCTGCCCTGAGGCACTTTGAGGCCAGCAACGCAGTACCCGTGTTACCGAGCGTCAGTCAAACGGAGTCGAGACCGCGAATCTCGCGGCCTCGTATCGGAACTGGTGGATTGTCCGGTTATCCGGAAGCTTCTTCGGAAGCCTGCGCTTCGCCGGATTGCTGGCCGATGATCTCGACCTCGCCCGGCGCCTCCCCGGTTTCCGGCGTCGGCTCGACGAAGGCTCGAGCGACCTGTGTGGTCACGACGACTGCGTCGGGAGAACTGAGCACCTCGACCCCGTCTGGGAGCGTGAGATCGGAGACGAGGATCTTGTCGCTCTCCGAAAGACCCGATGCGTCAACGTCAATCGTGCCCGGGATGCTGTCGAGCCGTCCGCGGACTTCCAGTGCGTTGAGCAACTGGGACATGGTGGCTTCGTGCCGCGTCACCGACTCTGGCTCACCGTGGACGGCGATGGAGACCTCGGCCTTGACGATGTCGGAGTCCGTGACGATCTGAAGCAGGGCGTGGATCGGCCTTCGGGAGACCGCTTCCTTGTGGATCTGCTTGACTAGGACGCTGAACTTGCCCGACTCGCCTTCGAAGGTCGCGTCGAAGCGGCTCAGGCCGTCCGTCTTGGCGAGGGCGAAGACGAACTCGTCCATGTCCGTCTGGACCAGGACGGTCTGACCGTCCTTGTCTACGATCGCAAGCGGGAGGATTCCCTGCCGGCGAAGCTGGTGTGGCTTGTTGCCCGGTCCAGACGCGCGGGGTTGAAGCTGAATCTGCATGAGATACCTGTAGGGGGCGGAGCGGAGCCCGACCGTGGCACCATGTTACCCGGCGGCTGTGTCGGAACCCGGACCGTTCCGAAAGGCGGAGGTCAGCCTGGGCCAGCTTGTGCGAAGGTCGTCCAAGAGCGGCGTCGCCCTGCGGGCCTCGACGATCTTCTGCGGGTCTATGTCGGCGATCAACAGCGCGGGGTCGAAGAGATCAGCCTGAACTGCCTTCTCGCCGAACGGGTCAAAGCAGACGCTGCCTCCCGAAAGACCCTTGCCCCCCTCAAACCCACAGAGCATCGCTGCGGCGCTATAGACCCCGTGCTCCTCACTCAGCGCCCGCAGCATCCTCTCGTATCGAAGGACGTTTCCTGGCCGATCGCCGGCTAGGCCTCGCGTGGGGGAAGCGGTAGGGACGAGCACGTACTCTGCGCCGCTCATCGCGAGCATCGCTCCCAGGGTCGAGTGCCAGACATCCTCACAGATCAGCACCCCCATGCGTCCCAGCCGAGAATCAAAGACGCCGAGGTCGTTCCCTGCGCGGTGGTGCCTTTCCTCGTCAAACATCCCATACGTCGGCAAGAAGAACTTGCGATAGACGTGGACGGTTCGCGGGCGGCTGCCTAGCTCCATATAGGAGGCACTGTTGAAGGGCTGGCCGTCAGCGCGCTCGTAGAACCCGACAAGCACGTCCAAGGGGCGCTCCAGGCTGGCAGTGCGCTTTGCGAGGCCATCGAGGAGCTCGTCTGCACTCATCGAGTGCTTTCCGACCCCGTCCTCCAGGTAGTAGCCGGTTGCCGCGCTCTCCGGGAAGACGACGAGTTCCGCGCTTTCCTCTGCGGCCTGCAAGGCTGCAGCGGCGATGGCGTCGAGGTTGGATTCTAAGTCCCCTTTCGTCGGCCTCGTTTGAGCGAGGGCCAGCGTCCACTTCACGACAGCGGGTTTACCCGAGGCCGCATAACGACCTCTGTGCCTGGCGGGAGGTCGTCCGGCAGCCCGATGGCGTTGCCGATCTGCTTGCCCCAGGCCCTGCTGGAGACGCACAGGCAAAGCAGCCGCTTGGCCCGCGTCATGCCGACGTACCAGAGCCTCCACTGCTCCTCACGGTTCGCACGGTGGTGCATCTCTCCCGCCCAGCCGCGCACCCCTCGTAAAGTCTGGAACGGGTCGAAGACGATCGCCCCCTGAGCCCGGTCAAAGTAGGCTTCGTCCCGGAAAAGGGGCCTGCCGAGCCTGCCGAACACGTCAGGCAGCACCACGACCTCGAACTCGAGCCCCTTCGAGGAGTGGAGCGTCATGAGTTGCACCGGACGGTCGGAATACTCAGGATCCGCCTCGAACTCGTCCGCCGCCAGCTCCTGCGCCCCCCGAAGGATCTTCGCAAACTCCAAGGGAGCGACCGAAGGCATCGAGGCAGCCATCCGCACGAGCTTCCTCACGTTCGCGATTCGCTGCTCCGCCATGTTCGCGTGGGCGAGCCTTTCCAGGTAGGGTGATTCGGAGAGGATCGCCGAGAGGGCCTCCCAGGCCGGGCCGCGCCGCACTGTCTTCCTGATCCGCTCGAACCAATCCACGAACTCCTCGAGCTTCGGCACGTCTTCTGGCACCACCGGCACGAACTCCTTCAGCCGCTCCCACACTTGGCCTGACTTGGCAAGTAAGACGATCGAGTCCAACGACAGCCCGACGATGGGGCTGCGCAAGACGCCGAGGAGCGCATAGTCGGCATGCGGGGTCACGAGCGCCTCGAGGGCGTTCGCCAGGTCGCGTACTTCGAGGCGGATGTAGAATTTCTTGCTTCCACCGATCACCTCGCAGGGCACTCCGAGATCGCGGAGCGAAGCCGCATAGTCGGTCGCTGCCTGGTTCGAGCGGCAGAGCACGGCGATGTCTTCCGGCTTCGTCCCTTCGGCGACCAGGTCATGGATCCGGCGGGCAACGTCGTGCGAGTTGCGCTCAGGCAGTTCCCACACCTCGACCCCGACCGTGCCCTCGGCTTCCTTCGAAGCGGTCATCGGAACGTAGGTCTCGCCCCACTGCCTGCTGAAGACCCGGTCAACGGCGTTCAATACGAGCTGCGTTGTCCGATGGTTTACGGCGAGTGGCGCGGACCGCTCGACCCCTTCCAACTCCAGGAAGTGCGAGGGCTCGGCACCTCGGAATCCAAAAATGCACTGCGCCGCGTCCCCGACGAGCATGGTTGGCTCGATGGCGAGTGCGGACAGGATGCGGTGCTGCACCGGGTTGATGTCCTGCGCCTCGTCCACCAGCAATGCCTGGTACTGTGCACGAAGCCGGTCTGCCACGACGGGCTGGGTCTCGAGCACCCTCAGAACGTGGGACTCGAGCATCGCGAAGTCCAGCGCGCGCTCATCGCGCAGCGCCTCGTCAAGCTGCTTCCAAGTCTCGACGACTAAGGTCGCGAGCCCGACCGTAAGTCGTGCCGCACGGGCGTCCTCCAGCTCGGAAAGCCTTCGGTCAAAGCCGAGATCCACCTTCTTGGCAAGTAGTGCGGCCACGGTCTGGAACGGGAATCGAGAGGGGGCGCTGCCCGGTTGGCGGTAGGAGCGCCAGACGGCCTCGCTCCAGGTCTCCAGCGTCTTTTCCGGCGTCGCGTGGGCGGCGAGCAGTACATCGGGAGTCGTCCCTGAGCTCCTGACACTCTCGACCAGGCCGCGGACGAGGCGGAACGCGGTGGACTCGACCCAGTTGGGGCCATAAAAGCTTGTCTGGCCCGAGATCTGGGTGAGGAGCTCTTCGACCTCGGGCCGGTCCGCGGCCTTCGCCTCCAGGGCACGGCGGAACGAGTCCTCCACCAAAAGGTCAGTCTGAGCCCCTTCCAAAATCGAGAACCGAGGGTCGATCTCGGCATCGAACGCGTTCTCGCGCAGAAGCCTCTCGCAGAACCCGTGTACGGTCTCGATCGGCCCGGTCTCGGCCGATTGGGCCAGCTCGCCGTGACCCTCGGCGTCGAGCCGATGGACGATCCGTTCCCGCATCTCAGCCACTGCCTTGCGGGTGAAGGTCACGGTTAGGACGGTGGCCGGGTCGAGGCCGTCCTCCAATACGTGAGCCAGATAGCGGGCGACGAGCAGGCTGGTCTTTCCGGATCCCGCGCCAGCGACCACGACGAGGCGGCCCCTGCGGTGCTCGACCGCCTCTCGCTGCGCCTCGGTGAGCCTCATGCAGAAGCGCCCATGAACCTATCGTTCTGCTCGTCCTGTGACCAGCGACACACTTCGGTGATGCCGCAGGTTCGGCAATGGTCACCGGGCTGGGCACGAAGCGCTCCCTCCCTCATGTTGCCGATCACCTCACGAAGCTGTCGGGCGGCGGCCTGGAACGAGGCGACGAGGTCGGTCTCGGGACCCGACCGGACTTGCATCCCTTGCCCGCCCCGGTAGGAAAGCCGGGACTTCGCGTACGGCTCGATCTTCCTGCCGGCGTCCAGATAGTCCATTTCGAAAACAGCAGTGTCGTCCCTTCGGAAGGCGGCGAGCGCAATGACCGCCCGCCGGGCGTCTTCGACCCGGGTGGCGTCTGCATCTCGCGGGTCGGCGGTGTTCGAGCTCGCCTCCGTCTCGCGGGCCCTGTAGAGGAGGATCCGTACAGTACCGTCGGCAACAACGATGCTCCCGACCTCACCCTTCAGCCGGACGTGATCGTCCTTGGCGATCAGGATGGACTCTTTCAGGCGTCCAGTGCCGAAGCTGGCACGGACCTCGACCTCTTCGCGCGGCCAAACCCCTCGAGTGTTCCGCTCGTTCTCGATCCATGTTTCGATCCAGCGGCGTCCGACCGCCCGAAGCAGGGCGGATTCGTGGGGCATCGAGCGCGGAGCCAGCTCTTCGATCTTCTCTTCGAGGGCTTCGTTGAGGCGATCTCGGGCTTCCTCGAGGTTCTCGATTGCGACGAGGCCGGCACGAACGGGAACCTCAAGCAAGACGTGGGAGCCGAGCCGGCCACGCTGCCGCACGGAAAGCCTGTGACGAAACGCGGCACGAAGCGGACACCGGACATAGTCCGCGATCTCGTCAACCCGCAACGCGGTGTCGCGGGCGATCGCCACCGCGTCATGTGCCTCGCTGGTCTGGAGCCGGGGCTCCGTTGCGTGGTTCCTGGGATTGGCCAGCGCGGCGCCGAGCCTACGGTCTGCCTTCAATACGGCCTCCTCTTCGGGGATGGCGAGGCCTGGGGGCTCCCATTCCGAGCCTTCGAGCGTGCGCATCGCCTCGACCACGTAGACGGACGGTACGAAGTTCCTTTCGGCGTCCCGTTTCGGTCGGGAAAGGACGATCCGAGAGCGTGCTGAGCCACACAGTCGGACGAAGGCGTCGCGCTCGGCCCGTGCGGCGTCGTTGCTCGTCAAAAGATAGCAGCCAGCAATCCTCGCCAGCTCTTCCCGGTGGGAGTCGAGCAGAACCGGGTCTTGCCTTGCGCCTCGGGGGAAGGAGCCTTCGACGCACCCCAGCGCGACGACGGTCTCTACCGCTCCGACGGCCCACGGGGTCGAGACGAGCGGAACGCCGCCCGGGGGCGAGGGCAGCATGATGGTCTCGGCGTCCCAAAGGTCGTCGGCGAGCCGAAGGAAGCCGCGAAGGTCGAGGTCTGACTCTCCAGCGATGTCGTACGCGAAGGCGTACTCGGCGATCGAGCGCTGGATGAGCGTCATCGAGCGGAGGTCGCGGTCTCCCTCGACGCTGGCTCCCACCGATTCCCCGGTGGAGAGCAGGTCACCCACCAATTGGTGGAAATGAGAATGCCACTCACGGAGGGTCGCTCGTTCCGGGGTCGCGTCCGCCCAGTCGAGGGCGACCCGGAGCCAGACAGGCCCGTTCCCGGATCGGCCCCACGCGATCGCGTCCTCCCATTTGTTCGGAGGAAGAGAGTCCTGCGGGTTACCGGACGCTCCGCCTAAATAGTCCTCGGCCACGACTTGCGCAAGCGCATGGCCCGAGCGCTCTGAGACGGCTTGCAAGAGTCCGAGCAAGAACTTGACCAGGCCGGCGGACGTGAGGGGGGCGGGAAGGCTGGCCGAGATCGGCACGGCCAAGCGCTTGGACGAGGCCTGGATCAGCGGGCCGTACGTGCCGACATCGCTCGCGACGATCGTCGTGTCCTCAGGGCTGGCGAACTCGTGTTCTACAGAAAGGCGCAGCGCCCACTCAGACTCGGAAAGCCGGTCGGGAGCAGCCAGCGCGGTCAGCTTAGGCCCGCCCGATGCCGCTCGACCCGAGAACAGCGCCTCGTGCCACGACGGGCCGAGACAAGGCTTCGGCTTGGCCCGCAGGCGCTCGATGAGTGCGCGTCCGGAGGCGAACAGTCGGTCGCTCCCCGGAATCGCCTCGACCACCACGGAAACGTGGAGCCCGTTCGCCGCCATCCACGCGAGAAACGCCTCATAGATTGGGTGGGGGTCCAGCCCGGCGAGCACGACGAGGTCTTCGCAGGGCCAAGCCTTGGGCGGGCCAGCCTCCATGATCGCCTGCACGAGATCACCTGCAAAGCCGAGCCCGGCGGCATCGAGCGAGTCTCGTACGAGCTCGTCCAGGATCGCCAGGGCTCGGAGCCGGTCGGCAAGCTCGTCCGAAGCCTCTTCGGCCGCGCTCCTTAACTGGGGCGTGTCCAGCGACCACGACCGCAGCTCAGATAGAACGCCGACAAGCGAGAAATGCGCCCCGCTCATCCTGCATGTGCGCTGGAACGGAGTTTCGTCGCCCAGGTGCCTTGCCGCGAGCGAAACGAGGGCGCGCTGGTGGCCCTGTGTCGGGATTCGTGGTGCGGCGAGCCCACAGTACTGTGCGAGCCTCCTGACCCAGTCGCCCCAGGTGAAGATCGAGCCGTCCAGCCCGTCCGTCCAAGCAGCCCGGGCTGCCACAAGCAGGGGGTCGCTCCACGAAGTGACCACGGCCCCGCCCGCGACTAGAGTCCGTATGGCTTCCGCGAGCCCGTGGCCGCCGGGTGGGGCAACGAGCACTCCCAAGCGGGACTGGGGCATAGTGTCAAGGATACTATGGGCAACTCAGCCGGCCGCGTCTGGACGACCGGGCCCAAGCTCGTCGCCAATGTCCTCCCGTTGGTCGGGCCGCTCGCAGTGGGAGCAATGCTCGCCATGACCTATCCCAAGGAGGGCCTCACTCCTCGTACGGTCGGGCTGATGATTTCGTTCCCCCTGGTCGGTTGGCTGTCGGTCAACTTTCTCGGGCTGGCCGGAAACAGCGGCGTCCGAAGAGCGATGGAGACCCGGCTTGACCGGTTTCGACCCAGGAGCACGGTCGCCAGAATGTTTGTTGGCTTTGCCGGGCCGAAGTATCGGAGCGCCCTCGACCCGCACGAGGAGGTCGGCTGGCTTCTTGTGTCGGAAGACGGTCTCGAGCTTGTCGGCGATGCGACGACGGTGCAATTGAGCCGGTTCGATGTCGCCGCTGTGGGCAAGCTCGCCAATGCCCACAGTTGGCTTGGCCTGGGCGGGTGGGTCGCGGTCGACGCTGTTGTAGAAGGCAACGCCGTCCGTGCCCTCCTGGAGCCCCGGCAGGCTGGAACTCACTGGGGCAATGCCCGGCTTGGGCGAAAGTTGAGGAACGAGATGGCGCACTGGTTGGTGAGCGGCGAAGTTCCCGGTGTGCTCACCCGGCCTGTGGGTAGCGTAACGCAATGACGTTCGCAGTCTTTGCCGCCGAGGCACGCACCCAAATCCTGCTCGACTTGGAGCAAGGAAGGGATCCGAGCCAGGGTTCTTTCGATGCGGCCTGTCTGACCGAGGCCCGTGCCCACGGCAAGCCACGGCTCGGGACTATGGTGCCCTCGCCGCGCTCGATCGCCCTCGAGTTCCCCTTCTTCGATCACGAAGGCTCGGCCTTAGTCCTAACCGTGGAGGTCGAGACACCTGAACGGGTGGTCTACCTGGGCGTACCTGCCTGGGTTGTCGAGAACATCTGGCAAGGCAATGTAGACGGCTCCTACGTCTTCGAGTCGCAAGCCCGTGCGATGCTCGAGGAGTTCGCCGGCGGGATCGAGCCGGACAAGAATGCGGCAATGTTCGGACCGAGGGCCCCGACGCGACGGGAGTAGACCGCGAGGTACGGGTAAGTTGGAGGTCCCGATGCGGACAGTCCTTTCAACCTGGAACGAACCTGGAGAGGTTGCGATTCGTGTTGCCGTTTCCCGGCTGGAAGACGGCAAGACGATGCTCGACGCGCTCGAGGCGGGTCTCGCCGCGGCCGAGGACGATCCCCACCTGGTCGCGATCGGTCGCGGCGCTTTGCCCAACAGCGATGGCGTGATCGAGTTGGACGCGAGCGTGATGGTAGGTTCAGACCTCGCCGCCGGCTCGGTGTGTGCGCTCCAAGGCATCCTCCCCGCGATCACGGTTGCCCGTTGGGTGATGGAAAGGACCCCGCACGTGATGATCGCAGGCGGCCAGGCAAAGCGGTTTGCCGTGGAGAACGGCTTGAAGGAACAGAGCCTCGACACGGAGGAGTCGCGCGCACGCTATGCCGAGTACCTCGAGCGCCCTGAAGTGAAGGAGAAGTACGTCCATACCTCGCACGACACAGTCACGGTGCTGGGGAACGAAGAGGGCTCCGTGACCGCCGCAAGCTCGACGAGCGGGCTCGGGTTCAAGATTCCAGGCCGAGTCGGCGACTCGCCCATCGTCGGTTCGGGCATTTATGCCGACGACGAGATGGGATGCGCCGGGGCCACGGGCTGGGGCGAGCAATTGTGGCGTGCGTGCGCTTCGTACCGGGCGGTGCAGAACATGGGTAGCGGTATGAGCGCACAGGATGCCTGCGAAGAAGTCGTGCGGTACATGCTTCGCCGGTTGCCCGGCTCGCGCGAGATGGCGTGCGCCGTGATGGCGATAGCGAAGGACGGATCATTTGGCGCTGCAGTGACTCAAGGGACATTCCCCTACTGGTCGTGGATCGGCGGCGAGCCGCGGATGCACGAGTGCACCGCACTCGAGGTGTAGATGGCGAAGCTGATCGGAACGTCGGGCCACGTAGACCATGGCAAGACGTCCCTGATCCGGGCTCTGACCGGGATTGACGCTGATCGGCTGCCAGAGGAGGCGAGGCGCGGCATGACGATCGACATCGGCTTCGCCCGGATCACTCTTCCGGGCTTCCCCGAGGTCTCGATCGTGGACGTTCCAGGGCACGAGCGGTTCCTTTCGAACATGCTGGTCGGTGCGCTCGGGATTGATCTCGCGCTCCTCTGCGTTGCAGCGGACGAGGCGGTCATGCCGCAGACTCGAGAGCACTTGCAGATCCTCGACCTCTTGCCAGTGACGGAACTCGTGGTCGCACTGACCAAGGCCGACTTGGCGGACCAGGAGCAGCGGGAGCTCGCGACCTTGGAGGTCCAAGAGATGCTCAATACAACACGCTTTGCCGGAGCCCCGATCGTGCCTGTGTCCGCGGAGACCGGCGAGGGCTTGGACGAACTCCGCGCCGCCCTCGTATCGATGCTATCCCAGGGGGACGACGGGGGTGAGGGCACTTGGTACCTGCCCATTGACCGCTGCTTCACGGTCAAGGGCCATGGCTTGGTCGTGACGGGAACACTCATGCGGGGGCGTGTCTTCCAGGGCGATGAGGCGGTGGTCCAACCAGGTGGCGAGACCGTCCGCGTGAAAGCGATCCATGGACACGGCACGGAGAAGACCGAGGCGGAGAAGGGCCAGAGGACGGGTCTGAACCTGGTCGGCCCTGGCGCAAAGCACCTTGAACGCGGTCGGACGGTGGGTTCGCCGGGAACCGTGTTGGAAACCTCGGTCATGGATGTGGAAGTCCGCTGGCTGAAGCGGCCCGCGCACGCTCGACGGGTCCGGGTCTCTATCGGCGCGGACGAGGCGGTCGCCAAGGCGTTTCACAGCGATCCCGACCCGGACGTTGTGCAATTGAGGTTGGAAAGGCCAGTTGCGGCCGTCCGCGGGCAGCCATTGATCATCCGCGACTACAGCCCGCCCGTCCTCCTGGGAGGCGGCAGCGTCTTGCTCCCTGTTGCGGAGCAGCGAAGAAAGTCTGCTGCCCCGCCCCGGGTCTCCCAGTCAGAGGGGGTCACCGAGATATTGGAAGGGAGAGTCGAAGGTCTGGAGAGCGGCGAGCTTGCCCGCCTGCTTGGCACGGTCCCCGCCGCCCTGGGCGACGAGCTGTCCCGCCTCGAGTCGGCCGGGGAGATCGTGCGCGCAGGGTCTCGCTGGTTCACCTCGCAAGACTTTGAAGAGCTGTGCGAAGAGGCTGCGCGTGCGCTGGCGAGGCTCCATGGTCGGTTCCCGGAGAGGGCGGCCTTCGACCGAGAGCAGCTCTTGCGCGAGTTGGGCGCACCGCTTCCCAGAAAGGTGCTGGATCCAGTGCTCTCTCGCATGGTCAAGGCCGGGAGCGTGCAGCTTCGCGGGGCGCAAATCGGCTTGACCGGCCATGGCCCGCAGCTCAACCCTCGCCAGCGGGAGATGCTGGATCGGATCGTCGCCGAATTGGATTCGTTGGGCGCCTCGGTGCCCGATCCGCAAGGTCTTGCCGACTCGCTGCGCGTGCCCGTCCAGACTGTGACCGAGATGACCAAGGTCGGAATCGCTGCCGGAGAGTTGGTGCGGATCGGGGACGGGATCGTTTATTCTGTGAACGGCGTACAAGCCTTGGCCGACCAGGCCCGGCTCGTGTTGGGGGAGCGCGGTTTCGCCGCATCGGATTTCCGTGACGCTCTGGGGACGAGCCGTCGCTGGGCGATCCCGCTGCTCGAGCATTTCGACGCTACCGGCATAACCCTCCGCCAGGGCGACAAGAGAGTCTTTCGCTAAGTGGCCTGAAGGAGCGCGTCGTCCAGGGTCGGCGCGCGTACGACCACGGACCGAATGTGTCCGTATCCTGAGGTAAGGAGGCGGGCGGCCAAAGCCTGGCCGTCGGCGGCCTGGATGTGCAACTCGCCTGGAAGCACGGTGACGCGCATCGTGAAGGGCGCGGCCATCGCTGCGACAGCGGCGGGCTCGTCGGTCTCGACGATGACTTCGCTCGGTCTGGCTTGGGCGAGGAGCTCCCCGACCGGGCCAGCGAACACAGGATCCGCCCCCTTGAGCACCACAATCTGGCCCAGTCGGGCCGCCGCGTCGGCCCGTGCCGTTGCGGCGATGACGGCGTGACCAGCCTCCAAGACCTCGTCGAGAAGCGTGAAGAGACCGGCAAAGCGCCAGGGGGAGAGCGAGTCGGCCCAACGGCCGAGGAAGTGGAGTGGTCCAGGCTGGGAAAGGAGGTATGCGAGTTGGAAAGCCGCGCCCTCCTCTTCGTCCAGGGATCCGACCTCGCGGCCGAGCTCGTCCCAGAGCCCCAGAGCGCTGAGTGCTCGCGCAGACGCGACGCCCTCGTGTCGCTTGAACGCGGAACCTAGAGTCGTTCTGGACGACATCCTGCCGGCGCGAAATGCCGAAGATGCGCTGGCGGGGCGCTCAATGCTTCCGCGTTCGACGTCCCCCGCCACCAGGCAACCGTACAATTCGTCAGCCAGCTTCCGGCTCGTGCCCAGCAGCGCCCATCCGTCTCCAGGGAGGATCGCGAGGCTCACGCCGCGCGCCTTCTTCTTGGCCGCCGCGCCCTCGAGTCGGAGCAGGGCGGGGGGGCTCACGTCAGTTCTTGAAGGCTGCGATCCACGTGGGTCAGGACTCGTGCGTTCCCGTCGGTGACCACGACATCGTCCTCGATTCGAACCCCGCCGAAGCCTTCGATGTAGACCCCAGGCTCGATGGTCCAGACCTGGCCCACTTCGATTGCGTCGGTGGACCGGGTGCTCAGCCCGCCCGGGTCGTGCACCTGGAGGCCCAGGCCGTGGCCCAGGCCGTGGCCGAAGTATTGGGCAAGGTCCTTGCTTGCCAAGAGGTCGCGGGACACGGCGTCCACTTCCTTTCCAGTCATTCCTGGCCGGATCGCCGAGATTGCCGCCTGCTCGGCGGCGAGCACCGCCTCGTAGACCTCACGATGACGGTCCGTGGCTTTGCCGATGACGAACGTCCGAGTGATGTCGCTGCAATAGCCGTCGAGCCTTCCACCGAGGTCGAGCGTCACAAAGTCGCCCTCTTGGAACTTGCGCTCGCCGGGAGTGGCATGGGGCCTGGCACTGTTGGGCCCGCTCGCGACGATCGGGCTGAACCCGATCTCCGCCCCGTTGCGTCGGAAGAAGAATTCGATGTCGAGGCCGACGTCGTACTCTGTAACACCTGGTTGCAGCATCCGCTTGGCGTGTTCCATGCAGGCGTCGGCCAGCCGGCAGGCCTCCTGGATCTTTGCAATCTCGTCCTCGGTCTTCACCATGCGGAGCGGCTTCATGAGGTCGCCCGCGGGCACGAGTTCAAGGGAAGGGAACTTCTCCCTCCAGTCGCTCCACGTCGCGTACCCCAAGCTGGTCTCGAACATGACCGACTTCAAGCCCAGGTTTCCGACCACCTCGGCCATGGTGTCTTGCAAGTTCTTCGGAGCGCCGAACGTGTGTTGCTCGAAGCCACGGACCTGCTCGGCCGCTTGGATCGTATAGCGGCTGTCGGTGACGAAGACGGAGGCGGTCTGCGTGACCCATGCTTGCCCGAACGAGCCCGTGAACCCGCTGGCCCAACGAACGTTGTCCATGTCCGTCAGCAGGATCGCCTGGCATTCGCATTCGGCGAGAGCGGCCTGGAGGCGCTTCAGGTTGCTCACTGCTCGCCCACCCCGGTGTCGGTCACTGCCCGAAGCGCGAGCAGATAGCCGAGCGATCCGAACCCCTGGATCGAGCCGATGCAGACGGCGGAAATGACGCTGGTCTGTCGAAATTCTTCTCTCGCTTTCGTGTTGGTCAAGTGAACCTCGATGATCGGGAGACGCAATGCTTGGAGAGCGTCTCGCAGTGCGTAGGAGTAGTGTCCCAAGGCGCCCGGGTTTACGATGACGGCTTGGGCCCAGCTTCTGTGCTCGTGCAAGGTGTCGATCAGGACTCCTTCGTGGTTCGACTGAAGTGTCCGCACGGCGAGCCCGAGCCGCTTCGCCTCTTGATGGATGTCCTCGTCGATCTCGGCAAGGTCCTTCTTTCCGTAGAGGTCCGGCTCTCGGAAGCCGGTCAGATTCAGGTTCGGGCCGTGCAAGACGAGCACTTGGGTGGGGCTGCCAGGCACCTACTCTTCGTCCTCCTCAACCAAAAGGTTGGGAATCCCGTCCTTGACCGGAAACTTGCGCTTGCACGAGTCGCAGGCTAGGCAGTCTGCCTCCTGTCGGAGCGGGGGGCGGTCTGCACAGCACGGGCAGGCGAGCAGTTCCAGCAATGTCGGCTCGATCAACCTGCAACCTCCCGGTAGACCTCGATGGTGCGCTCTGCGCACAGCTTCCAGGAGAAGTCCCGTGCCCGTTCCCGGCCTTGCTTCCTCATCGCCAAGAGGATACTCGCATCCTGGACGATGCGCGAAACCTGGCTGGCCCACTCGTCCGAGTCGAACCCTGGCACGACGAGCGCCGCGCCCCCGGCGACCTCGGGGAGCGAGCCGCCTTCGGAGCAGACGACGGGACAGCCGCAAGCAAACCCTTCGACCACCGGGAGACCGAAGCCCTCGTGGAACGATGGGACGAGCAGGGCGAGCGCATGGGCGTACAGTGCGGACAAGGCGGCCTCGGAAACATAGCCGACCTTGATGACGTGGTCTCCCAGGCCCTCCTCGGCCCTGCCGGTCAGCACAAGAGGTAAGCCAGCCCGCTTCGCGACCTCGACCGCCAAGGCGACGTTTTTCCGCCTCCAAGGCGTGCCAATGGCGAGCAGGTATCGGTCTGGCACTCGAAGACCTTCGAGAGATCCCGGCGGGGCGATGCCCGGAGCAGGTGCGAGCGGGGTCACCGCGACCTTGCCCCGGGCGGCAGGGACGTGCCGCTCGATCTCTGATCTTGAAGTCTCGCTCACGGTGATCGCACGGGCACACCGGGCCAATGCCGCGGGCACAGTCCGCGACAACAGGAATCGATCCTTGGGCTCGAACCAGCTCGGCTCGATGAGGAACGAGACGTCATGGACGGTCGTCACGCCCGTCTTTCCGGTTAGCGGAGAGAGAGTGTATTGTGTGTGCACGACGCTGGCTCCCAGCCTACGGGCGGCCAGCGGAAAGCCGACCAAGCTCCACAGCCTGGGATTGGTCGGACCGACCTTGTGCCACTGTGCGCCAGGGATCTCGGGAACGCTCGGGCCCGGCCCGGCGTTGGAAAGTAGCAGTAGACCGATGTCCGCCTTCAACTCGGCCAAGCCGGTGAGCAGACCGCGCCAGTAGGTGCTGTCGCCCGTGCTCTGGCCGGAGACCAAGCGAGCGTCGATCGCTACTACGGGCCGCACGGCTCCAGTATTGCCGCTCGGTGCCAGTAGAATGGAGGAACGATGGGAATGAACTCAAAGACCGTGCTCACGTCGGCCGGGATCCTGATGGTGGTGGGCATTGTCGTGGTGAACGCGATGCAGGCGCCTCCGCCGGATATCGAGGCGAAGGAACAGGCGAGCGACGCGCAAGATGTCGAGGCAAAGCCGCTCACGATGGCCGAGAAGGAGGAAATGCGAAAGAGCATCAAGGAAGGGATCGCGAAGTCGCAGCCGGCGACCGGCAAGTCCGTGGAAGGCGTTCCGGAGATTCCAATCATCGTCCTGCCTCGGGTCGAGAACTATGCCCCGCAACCGAACGACTCTTCGATCGCGACCCACTGGTACCGCGAGGATTCTCGGTCTGCCAAGCGGGCCGAAGAGCTTGAAAAGGAACGCGGCTAGAGCGCGAGGTGGTCGGGCACGGTGATCGGTCTGCCTCGACCTTCGAATGTCAAGAACGGGCTGTGAAAGGCTTCGTTCAGCGCGGCCGGGCTGAGCACGTCGGAGATGGGCCCCCTTGCCACCACGCGCCCTTCGGCCATCAGTAGTCCCCGGTCGGCGAATGATCCCGCCCATGCCAGATCGTGGGTCGCGACAACGATTCCCCTGTCCTCCCTGGCAATCTCCCGCAGGAGCCTTCCGGCGGTTCCCTGGTGATCCGGATCGAGGTTCGCCGTCGGCTCGTCCGCGACCAGGAACGGTGCCGCCTGGGCGAGCACTCGGGCGAAGTAAGCCCGTTGCCGCTCGCCGCCGCTGAGAGAGGACAGGGGCCGCTCCGCGAGGGCTGAGGCCCCGACCTTGACAAGGGCCGCCAACGCCGCGCCACGGTCCTCTTGGGTGTCGAAGATCCCCTTGGAATAGGCGTACCGGCCAAGGCAGACGGTTTCGAGCACGGTCAAGCCATGGTCAGCAGGCTCAGACTGGGGGATGCCAGCGACGAGTCTGGCCCTCTCGGTCGGACGAAGGGAGAAGAGCGCCTTGCCCTGCACAGTCGCCGTCCCACCGACAGGCGGTATGAGGCCGGCGAGCGTGTCGAGCAGGGTCGACTTGCCGCAGCCGTTCGGCCCCAGCACCGCGACGAGCTCCCCTGGATCCACCTGGAGGTCGATCCCCGTGACAATGGTGCGGCCATCCCGACCGATCGCGAGATCTTCTGCCCTCAATGCGCCGCGCCCCGGTTCAGGAAGGCCTGGTACATGCTGGCGTACAGCCCGCCGCGCTCAACCAACTCTGTGTGCGAGCCTTGGTCCACCACCCCGCCCTCGGCCATGACGAGGATGGAGTCGAGCCGTGCCGCCGTCGTGAGCCGGTGGGCGACGACCACCGCCGTCCTTCCCCGGCTCGAGTCTTCAAAGGCTTCCGTCACCATCCGCTCGCTCGTTGCGTCCAAGTTGCTGGTCGCCTCGTCCAGGACGAGCACTTTCGGCTTCCTGATAAGCGCTCTGGCGATGGCGAGCCGCTGACCTTCGCCTCCGCTCACCTTCGTGCCCAGTTCCCCCAGTTCAGTTCCATAGCTGCCAGAGGTTCCTCGGATGAACCCGTCGGCATGGGCGAGCCTTGCGGCCTCAGTCAGCTCTGCCTCTGAGGCGTCAGGCTTGCCGAGGCGAATGTTTTCCGCGATCGTGCCCGCGAAGAGGAACGTGCGCTGTGGCACGACCCCGAACTGGGAGCGATACCAGTCCAAGTCCAGCTCGCGGACGCTCGTGCCGTCGTAAAGGATTTCGCCAGACTCCGGCTCATGGAAGCGAAGCAGCAGGTCCACCAGCGTGCTCTTGCCCGCACCGCTGGGGCCGACGATTGCGAGCGAACGACCGGCCGGGAGCCGGAAGCTCACTTGGTCGAGTGCGAGCGTCCCATCCGGATATCGGAACGTGACGTCTTTGAACTCGATCTCGCCGCGAGACTCGCCCGGCCGCTGACCGCCGGTTGCGAGCTCTTGACCGTCGGGAAGGTCGAGAACCTCGGAATGGATCCGGTCCGCCGCGGCTTCCACTTGCGCCCACGTCTGCTTCAGCGAGCCGACGTTGCGGAACCCTTGGTTCACGATATCGAGCGAATAGACAAAAGCGGCGAGGTCCGAGACCCGTAGTTGGCCGCGCTGTGCGAGATAGCCGCAGATCAGCACCGTTACCCCCAGCACTGCCGCTCCCATGAGCTCGACGAGCGGCTTGAGCGTCGCAATCCTCCGAGTGGTGCCCATCTGGCTACCGAAGGTCTTTTCGATGGCTTCTCCGACGACTTCGGCCGCCTTTTCCTCTGCGCCGAACGCTCGAACGACGCGAACGCCTGCAATCTGCTCCTGGGTGATCCCGTTGAGGTTGGCGAGGTCGTTCTGAGCGACGGCCTGAGCCGACTTCATCCGCTTCGAGTTTCTCTGGATGACCCAGTTCATGAGTGGGAAGAAGGCGAGTGAGACCAATGCCAGTTGCCATTGCATCCAGAAGGCGGCGATGATTCCGGCAACGATCTTGATCGGGCCGTCGATCATGTCGCGAATGCTTGAGGTCGCGCCTTGGAAGACAGTCACGTCATTCGTGAGCACGCTTTGGATCGAGCCGCTTCGACGCTCGCCAAAATAGGTGAGCGGAAGTCGCTGAAGCTTGCGAAAGAGTCGAGTGCGGAGGTCTGCAGTGAGCCTTTGCGCCGCCTGTCCCAGCAGAAGACCCTGCCCGCGAACAAGGAAGTACCGCGCGACATAGATTGCGACCACGCCTACCGAGGCGACTGCCAGAGTCTGAAGGTCCTTCTCCTCGATCGCATTGATCGTGGACTGGATCAGCTTCGCGGTCACGCCAAGGAGCAACGCGGCCCCACCCGAGCAAGCAAGACCGGCCATCACCAGCCTTTTCTGGCTGGAGAGTGCCGCCCTGATCCTCGGGTCGATCCTGAACACGCCTGTCACGGGGCACGCAGTGTACAGGAGCACGGGGGGCCTGCTTCGGGAGACCCCCCGTGGTTGATTCTACGGAACCGCGATCACGACCGCTTGGTCGAGGCTCGCAGTCCACTGTGACGTGGCCGTCGGTCCCACCGCGCGGTACGTGACTCGGTACCGAATCGTGCCCGAACCCGGAGTGAAGTACCTCGCCGGGTCGGGGATCACGACGTCGGTAAGCGTCTCCGTGGTCGTTGCGCCCCGCGTGTCGAGCGTCGTCCAAGCCTGGTTGGTCAGGTCGAACGCCTCGACCTTCTGCTCCAGGTTTGCCGTGCTGACCAGGCTCCTGAAATAGAGCCGTGCACTGCTGGGTGGAGACGCGACCGAATTCGCGGTGAACTCGACGTTGATCGGTGCCTCTTGGGCCGTGACTGTGGGTCCTCTACGGACAACGAGCCGGTCATCGTCGTTGCGGTTCAGCGACGCGAGGTTGCCGGACTGCAACTGTCCGCGCACCACGTTGAACGAGCTCGGCCAGACCACAGGGTCATAGATCACGTTCGTGTAGATTTCTGCCTGTGCCGTGATCGTCGACAGATAGACCGGATACACGTACCGACCGCCAAAGCCGATGCCCTGGTAGTCGCCCATGAACGAGGTGCCTGCGTTCCTTCCGTCCAGCCGCGCGTTGAACGACTGCGGCGTGAGTCGGAACTTCGTCCAGTTGTCGCCTCCATCATCGCTGTACGCATAGTACTGGTCGAGGAAGCCGTCGGGCGAACCGTCGTTCTGCACCGTGTTCTGGGTATCGAAGAACAGCAACTGAAGCCGTCCCCGAGCGTCCACTTCGAGCCACGGGAAGAACTGGTCTCCCACCGTGGTCAGGGAGCGGAAGGGCATACGGACGGGGGTGGACCAGGTCACGCCTTGGTTCGTGGACTTTACGAAGTACAGATCCACGTTACGGTTGCCTCCAATGATGTTGGTCGTGTCGAAGTACACGACGTACAGGTGCCCGGACACCGGATCCACCGCCATCGTGTGGATAGGAGGTACCCGGTAGGAACCGGGGAAGCGGATATTGTTGAACTCCGTGCTCCAGACGTCCATTCGGGTTGCGATGCGGATGGGCGCGCTAAAGGTGCCGCCGCCGTCCAGGCTTCGGCGCAGCATTACGCCGTTGCTGAAGTCCCAATAAGTGACGTAGACCTCTCCGTTCGGCCCGACGCGGGGCAGAAAGCCGATGCCGCTGCCCAGGGAAGTCGGGACCGTCCAGGTTGCGCCAAGGTCGTCGCTGCGGATCGAGCCCTGGTTGTAGGTGATGTAAACCCGGGTCGTATTGGGCTGTCCAGGCTGGGGACCCGCGGCCATCCATCCCTTGTCGACACTTCCATTGATCCGTGCCATCACGCTCGGTTGGAAGGTGTTGGCTCCCGGGTTCTTCCTCGCGACGTAGATCCCGCCGTTACCGCCAAATGCCATGGCTCCGGCCCAAAGGGTTCCGGTCCGCGGATCGTGGCAGGCCATAGGGTCGCCTTCTACGCTGGTCTGGTTGGCGACAGGCGGCCGGATGACAAGGTTGGCCCACGTTTGGCCGAAGTTGCTGCTCACGGCAAAGCCAGCCTTGATCGTGCCATCCGTTCGATAGTCGTTCCAACCGCCTACGATCTCGGAGCCGTCCGAAGTCACAGCCGAGGCGCTGGTCTCGTCACTGGAGTTCGAGAGAGGGTCGTTACCGATGCGAACCTGAGGGCCGACGATCGGGTCTTGGGCGAAGAGCAGGGCAGCGAGCGCGATCACTACGCCCGGAAGGGCCCGCTTCACGGTCGGCCCTCCGTCTGCGAAGCGACCAAGGCTTCGAACTGGGGCGGTACCGCCTGCCCGAGCGACTTGGCGCGGGCAAGGTGGGCGCGGGTGGCAGCGAGGTCGTTGTCATAAAAGCTGGCGATGGCGAGCCTCGCCTCGACGTCTTGGAACCGTACGTCAGACTGGGAGACGCGCCCCCACTCTTCTCGGGCGAGGCCGTAGTTTCCATCCATTTGGTGGATTTCTGCCAGCCTGTATCGGGAAGAGAGCCTGTCTGGGTCGAGGGCGATTGCGCTCCTCAGCGCGGCCATCGCGAGGTCGGACTTGAGATCCAGCATTGCGCTGGCTGCAAACCCTTCGTACGCCGCGGCAGACCGTGGCGCGGCGGCGAGCGCCTTGCCATAGGCTTCGCACGACTCAAACCATGAGTTGGACTTGAGCGTCGCTTCTGCCTGTGCCAGCAGAGTAGCCGCGTTACCAGGCGCTGGGCGGGTCACGACAAGAATGCCGTCGCGGACTGCCAAGCCCTTCATGGCCCTGGCCGTTCGCTCTTGGCTGAGTTTGTGCTTGGCGTCCACTGCCGGCATCGCGCTGGCCGCGCCAGGTTCTTGCTGGGAGGAGAGCTGGGCGACAGGGCCGCTACAGCCGAGGACGGCAATCGCGAGGGGTGCAATGCATAGGGGGTGTAGTCTCATACGAGTCTCCACCCACATTATGCTGAGGATGCCCAATTCCTGTGCCTGGCAGAAATGCCGGGCTAGAAGTCGGCGCTGCCAGGAGTGCGGTGGAACGGGATCACGTCACGGATGTTCTTCATCCCGGTCAAGTACATCACCAAGCGCTCGAATCCGAGTCCAAAACCGGCGTGGGGGACGCTGCCGAACCGCCGCAGGTCCAGATACCACCAGTATGGCTCGAGCGGCATGCCCGTCTCCTTGATACGGGCTTCGAGAACATCCAGCCGTTCCTCGCGTTGGCTGCCACCGACGATCTCGCCGATCCTAGGAACGAGCACGTCCATCGCGCGCACCGTCTTGCCGTCGTCGTTTTGGCGCATGTAGAAGGCCTTGAGCTCCTTGGGATAGTCGGTGAGGATCACGGGGCGACCGACCTTGGTGTCGGCGAGCCACCGCTCGTGTTCGCTTTGCAGGTCCGTGCCCCATCCGACCGGGAACTCCCACGACTCTCCGCTCGCTTCGAGGAGCCTTACTGCTTCGGTGTAGGTCATGCGCTCAAAGTCGCTCTCAACGACGTGGCGCAGCGTCTCCAGTAACGTCGGCTCGATGCGCTTGTCGAAGAACTCCAAGTCCTCGGCGCAGTGTTCGAGCACGTCGGCGATCACGGCCCGAACGAACTCCTCGGCTAGGTTCATGTCGCCCTCGAGGTCGCAGAACGCCATCTCCGGCTCGACCATCCAGAACTCGGCGAGGTGCCTCGGGGTGTTCGAGTTCTCCGCACGGAACGTCGGCCCGAACGTGTACACGTTCGTCATGCCTTGGGCGATCGTCTCGACATTGAGCTGTCCGCTGACCGTGAGGTAAGCCGGCTTGCCAAAGAAGTCCTTCGCTGGGTCAGGCTCGACCAAGCGGTACGGCTCCCCGGGGTGGGGCGGATCGAGAGCGGTCGTCACCGCAAACATCGCCCCGGCGCCCTCGCAGTCGCTGGCAGTGATGATCGGGGTGTTCACCCAAAGGAAGCCCCGTTCGGCGAAGAAGGAATGGATCGCCCATGCGGCTCGGTTCCTCACCCGGTTCACCGCGCCAAACGTGTTCCCGCGGATTCGCAAGTGGGCGATCTCGCGTAGGAACTCGAAGCTGGCGCCCTTCTTCTGCATAGGATAGGACGCAGGATCGGCTTCTCCGAAGACCTTTACGCAACGGGCTTGGAGCTCGACGGTCTGCCCTTCTCCCGGGGACTCCACCATATCGCCGGAAAACATGACGCACGCGCCGGTCGTCACTTTGGCCAGCTCACCCGCATCCAGTGAGCTTGGGTCAAGAACGACCTGCAGGTCGCCGAACATGGAGCCGTCGTTGAGTTGGACGAACGTGACGCCTTTGCTGTCGCGGCGGGTCTTGACCCATCCGTAGGCCTCGACTCCGGGCCCGGGCGGGCCCGCCAAGAGGTCGCGTAGGTACGTCCGCCGGTAGTCCATGGTTTCGGACAGTCTACCGACGGCGGCGCAGGGCCGGGCTAGGCCGGTTCTGGCAACGGGCACTGGTGGAAGTTCTGCGTGAACCGGAACGCCTCGATCCTCGACCAGGCCACGGGCTGGCTGAAGTCCGCGATCTCGAAGTAGATGCCCTCGGGCCTCAGCAGCCAGTTGCCGTTGCCGGCCTCCCTGCCGTGGGCGTCGCGGACGAGGATCTGCCACGTGTCCGCGAACACGTTGGGCGGGAAGCTGTTGTAGTCCACGTTGATCCGGGTCTGGCCGGTGAAGTCCACGACCGCGGGCGGGTCTGCCAGAAGGAGGGTGCTCCGCCACAAGACCGGCAGGGGGGACTCGAAGCGCTGCCTGTCTCCCCCCACAGTGACGTCCAAGTACGTGTTGTTCGGGTTGGAATTGATGTTGACCATGAGCGCCCGGTGCCCCCAGGCGCTGCGGGCTCGGTCGAGCCCCCCCTCCTCGTGGGTGTACGCCTCCCGCATCGTCATGCGGCGGAAGAACCCGCCGACGGTGAAGCCGTCTATGACGAGCTCTGCCCGGGCGGGCGGGGCGAGGGCGGCGGCTTCGGCCAGGGCGAGGATCCCTCTCATCGAACGCAAAAGCAAGGCCCATTTTCAAAGGAACCGGCCCTCCGGCGGACCCGGCAATCGTACGGGCGCGGTTCTGGGGCCTGCAGTGCCGAAGCACCGGTCCAGGGGCTGGCTAGGCCGGCTCGATGACCACCGCGGTCCCGTAGGCGAGTATCTCTGCCACGCCCGGGGCCATTTCGTTCGCGTCATAGCGCATGGCGATCACTGCGTTGGCTCCGAGCTCGGCAGCATGGCTCAGCATGATGTGATAGGCCTCCATGCGGGCGGTCTCGGCGAGCTCCGTGTAGATCGTTATGTTCCCGCCTACCAGGGTCTGCAGCGAGGCGCCGAGGTTGCCTACGACCGACCGCGAGCGAACCGTGATCCCGCGGACGACGCCGAGGTATTGCTTGATCTTGTATCCCTGGAACTCGTTCGCGGTCGTGACCCACTGGTGGATCTTAGTCTGAGTCTGGGCGTGCGCCATGCCCGAGATTGTGCCCTACGTACGGGCTCGTTTGGGAGAAAACTGACGGACGAGCGCGTCATATCCGCCTGATTCCTGCCATCGCTCGAGCTCCCGTGTCCGGTGAACTGGCATGGGGTGGGTCGTCTGGAGCCCGTAGGTCAGGAAGACAAGCATCTTGCCCAGATTGTCGAGCCCCGTCATGTCCTGATAGGTGCGCGACTGCTCCAGGAAAGCGTCCACGTTCGTCTCATCCCGGAGCCGGTGACCGCCTCCGCACAGAACGAGGTTTGCACCCGCGCTCGTGCGGAAGTCTTGGGTGCACAGCATCCCAGCGCGGTCTGCGGTGAGTTCAGCTTGCCTCGACCACTCCATGAATGCCGCCGCGAGGGCGAGCGAGAACGCGTCACCCAGCCCAAACGTGCGCCGCCCAACCGCCTCCAGCAGGGGGATGAGGACGTTTCCGATCGAGTGATAGAGCACATGGCCGGCTTGGATGTGTCCGAGCTCGTGCCCGATCAGGTGGTAGAGCTGCTCATCGTCGAGAGAGTCGATCAGCGAGCTTCGAACGACGACATACGGGCGCTCGAGCCCGCCCGCGAAGGCGTTCGGGAACGGATTGGACGTGATGTAGAGCTCAGGCTCGGGCATGTCGAGCACGGCGCAGCACTCCTGGAGGATCGCGTGGAGGGACTTGCACTGCCTCGGCCCACACCGCACGGACATCGCCATGTTCCAGCAGTACATCCAGCGGTCATAGCCGAGCTCATGGAACTTGTGCACCACTTTGGGCAGTAGGGGGACGCGCTCCAGGGCCGCCGTGGCCTTGGCGTCGTTTTCGGCACGGTAGTCGTCGGCGCTGATCCCGGTGAAGCGCTTTCTTCGCGTGGGCACGCTTGGGTTACGTCACCGAGAGTCCGAGGTTGCGCCTCTAGGCGGCCTTGCTCAGTTCTGCAAAGATCTCCGCGTAGGCCTCGAAGCCCTTCCTGATCTCTTCCTCGATCCCGGGCAGGTCGTCCTCCGATAGGCCGACTCGGGCCAGCGCCTCGGTGTCAAATGCGTAGAGGCCTACGTCAATGCCGCGGGCAAGCTCGAGGCGCTCCATGAGCCAATGGGCGATATGGACGCAGTCCACCAGTTCGGGAGCGATCTGCGCTTGCCTGGGACTGTGGTGGTATCGGATTGCAGACACGATCTCCTGCGGCAGGTTCCACATGTCGCCGAGCTTGCCTCCGACCTGGCAGTGGTCGAACCCTAGGATCTTTTGTTCGGCCTGGTCGAAGGTCAGGTGGGCTCGCCGGGCAAACTCGGCCATCACCGTGACCTTGTCCTCGAGCCGGATGCTGAGAGCGACTTTTCCGATCGCATGGAGGAGCCCAGCGGTCAGGGCCGTGTCTGGAGACGCCCGGCGCGAGGCCCTCGCCACCATTTGCGCCGCCAGACCTGTCCCAAAGGAGAGAGTCCACAGTTCCCTGGGACCGAGCGCATATCCCTTGAGGGGCCGGTTCATCCAGGGGAACGTCGAGGCGACGAGACATAGGTTCCGCACGCACCGCATCCCGAGGACCACCACTGCCTCTTGGAGCGAGCCGACCTTGCGCGACAGACCATAGTACGCACTGTTCGAGAGCCGAAGGACACGGGCGCTGAGCGCTTGGTCACGCGAGATTGCCTGGGCCACCGACTGTGCAGAGCTTGTCGGTGACTCCGCCTCCCGCATGACCTGGATCGCCGCTGCTGGCAGCGACGGTAGGTCCGGTGTCCGCGAGACGATCTCGTCCAATGACGCTTTGTAGTTCATGAACCCGCCCCCTACCATCAGCTTTTCCACATCTGGTGGGAGAAGATTGGGTGAAACCGCCAGCGATCTCGAACAATCTTGCCGTTACCCGCAAAAATACTTGACTTGGATGCTAGTCGAAGGCTAAGATCGGCAGTCCTTTCGCCCGTCACACGGCGACAAGGGGCGACGAAGCCTCAAGGGACGAAGCGACATTAGGGTACGGCGCTGCTCCTCTCCAGCCGTGCCCTACTTTTTTTTAGGTTCAGAGCCCCGCTCGTGTACACTGGCCTCTGATGGCCGAGTCCGATTGGGTTCAGGTTCGCGAGGCTTTAGCCACGGCACTCGCCAAGGGCTACCGAACCGTCGAGCTAAAGAGCGGCGAGCTGAAGTTCAAGGCGGTGCTGGGCGCGCCTCGGGAACAAGCAGCAGTCGCTATGGGAGGCGAGGATGCCGTCGGATTGGACTGGACGGTGCCGGTGACCTCTGGCTCGGTCGGATACTTCCGTGAACGCGGGGAGCCGCTCGTCTCTGGCCGCGTGGTGGACGTGGGCGAGGTACTCGGTGAAGTCGTCGCCCTGGGACTCGCGAACGAGATCGCAAGCCCGGGAGCCGGTACCGTGGACACCGTGCTCGTAGCGGCGGGAGACGTTGTGGACTTCGGGCGGGTCATCGCGAGGATCAAGCCCTCATGAAGAAGAACGGACGTGGCCTCGTCGGCGTAATGGCTTCCGTGGTGATCCTGGTCGCGCTTGCGGCGGTCTTCGCGGTCGGGGGCGGGCTCTTTGGCGAGAAGGCACCCCAGCGCAAGGACAAGCAGGGCGAGACCCTTGTCGGACGCTCGATCCTGCGCGGCAAGGACTCGAAGTGTACGAGCAACCTGGGCCAGGTTCGGCAGGCGATCGAGATCAACAAGGATCCCGTGGACAACGTCAATCCGACGGACTTGGGCGCGATCGGGCTGAGCCCAGACTTCCTCCAGTGCCCGATCGGCAAAGAGAAGTACGTCTATGACGAGGCGACTGGCAAGGTCCACTGTCCGCACCCCGGGCACGAGGAGTATTGATGTTCAAGAAGGTACTGGTCGCGAACCGTGGCGAGATCGCCTGCCGTGTTATGAGGGCTTGCCGAGAGCTCGGGGTGAAAAGCGTCGCGGTCTACAGCCAAGCTGACGAAGGTAGCCGGCACGTCGCGATGGCCGACGAGGCCGTCTGCATCGGTCACGGGACGAACACCGAGAGCTATCTCAACCTCGCAAACGTCCTGATGTCCGCCGAAGTGACCGGGGCCGAGGCCATCCATCCTGGCTTTGGCTACTTCAGCGAAAGCGCAGACTTCGCCGAGGCCGTCCGGTCCCTCGGGCTGAAGTTTATCGGACCCTCGCCCGAGTCCATTCGAGGCATGGGCGACAAGGCTCTCGCCAAGGCTGCGGCGAAGGGAGCGAACGTGCCCGTCGTCGGCGGGTCAGACGGGCCGGTGCCCAATGTCCAAGAGGCTCTGGCCGTAGCCGAGAAGATCGGGTATCCCGTGCTTCTCAAGGCCGTCGCAGGAGGAGGAGGACGGGGTATTCGGGCTGTCGCCGATCCCGATGAGCTCAAGAAGGCGTTTGATATTGCCCAAGCGGAGGCACAAGCGAGCTTCGGCAGCGACCAGCTCTTGGTCGAAAAGAAAGTGGTGCGACCGCGCCATATCGAAGTCCAGGTCTTGGGCGACGAGCAGGGCAAGCTCCTCCACCTCTTCGAGCGAGAGTGTTCGATCCAAAACCTCCGGCACCAGAAAATCGTCGAGGAAGCCCCCAGCAGCTGTCTCAGCGACAAGCAGCGGCAGCAGATCTGCGAAGCGGCGGTGCGTGCCGCAGCCAGCGTGGGCTACTACAACGCAGGCACAGTCGAGTTCCTCTGCGAGGAGACGGGTGGGTTTTACTTCCTCGAAATGAACACTCGAATCCAGGTCGAGCACCCGGTGACCGAAGAGGTGACGGGCATTGACCTGGTCCAGTGGCAGATTCGGATCGCCGCAGGCGAAAGCCTGCCGTTCGATCAAGGCGACATCGCACACCATGGCCATGCGATCGAGGCGAGGATCACGGCGCAAGACCCGGACAAGGACTTCGCCCCGAGCACCGGCGTCGTCACGGTTTGGCAACCTCCGGGATTCAGGCGTGTCCGTCTCGATTCGCACGTGAGTGCGGGGTTTGCCGTCAGCCCCTACTACGATCCGATGCTCGCCAAGTTGATCGTCTACGGCGACGATCGAGCAGACGCCGTGCGACGCCTTGCCGTCGCTCTCGACGAGTTCCAGATCGAGGGCATTGCGACGAACCTCTCGTTCCTACGCCGGCTGGTCGCCCACCCGGACTATGTGTCCGGGAACGTGGACACCGGCTTCGTGCCCAGGTTCCTTCAAGAGTCGGTCGTTGAAGTCTAGCCATCGCGCCCTCGCAGTCCGAAGGCGGGTGCGCGAGTCTGTGCTCAAGGCTCTCTATGCGGCCGAGACGGGCGGGGATCCTGTCTTGCCGGAAAACCTCCCGCCCGCGGCGAAAGACCGGTTTGAAGCCGAGACTGCTTCGGTGGATGAAGATGCCGAGCGCTGGGACGCTTGCTTTGCCCCGCACCTCGCCACAGGCTGGAGCGTCGAGCGGGTCGGGCTCATTGAGCGGCTGCTACTCCGCATGGCCTCATGGGAGCTCTGGGAGGCACGGGATATTCCGCCCAAGGTGACTTTGAGCGAGCACGTCGCGCTCGCGCGGAAGTATGTGGACGGTGCCGGCGCTTCCTTCGTCCACGGAGTGCTTGGGAGCCTGGTCACCGCCTCTCCCAAAGCGGACGGAGGCTCGGAGCCCGCTTCTGACGAAGGTTGGCTGGACGCAGGCACGCCGGACAACGCAGAGCATAAGGGGGCGAACAGCCCTGGCTGGAAAATCAAAGCGGAATGAGCTTCGGCCTCTTTGAGCCTTCCGGACACTCCACGATGCCACTGGCGGCGAGGATGCGCCCACGCTCGCTCGAAGAATACGTCGGTCAGACTCATCTACTGGCCGAGGGGCTACCGACCAGGGCGGCAATCCAGGATGGGACCCTCGGATCGATCGTGATGTGGGCGCCTCCCGGTTGCGGAAAGACCACGCTGGCCCGAATCGTCGCCTCCTCGTCTGAGGCCGCTTTCGAGTCGCGCTCGGCAGTAACGTGCGGTGTTGCCGAAGTTCGGAAGATCGGCGACGCGGCGAAGGATCGGCTCGGAATGTACGGTCAAAGGACGGTCCTGCTTCTGGACGAGATCCACCACTTCAACCGGAGCCAGCAAGACTCGCTCCTCGGGTACCTGGAGGAAGGGGTCTTGATCCTGGTCGGGGCCACGACCGAAAACCCTTACTTCGCCTTGAACGGCGCGCTCCTCTCCCGAGTGCGGGTACTTCCGATGAAGCCGCTCGAACCTGAGGACTGCCGGATCATCGTGCGGCGTGCCTTGGAAGACGAAGAGCGTGGGCTGGGCAAGCACCGGCTGACGATTACGGACGAGGCGCTCGATCACCTGGTCCGAGCTTCCAACGGCGACGCACGGGCGCTGTTGTCCTCCTTGGAGGCTGCCGCGAGCGCTGTCTATGACGAGGGCGAGATCGGTACCGGCGAGATCGAGTTGGCCCTTACAGCGCCGGTTGTACGGTACGACCGGCAGGGAGACCAGCACTACGACACGATCTCCGCGTTTATCAAGAGCGTCCGCGGCTCCCACACTGACGCCGCCCTTCACTACCTCGCTCGTATGCTCCAGGCTGGCGAGGATCCGCGCTTCGTCGCACGAAGGTTGGTGATCTTAGCGAGCGAAGACATAGGCAACGCCGATCCGATGGGTCTGGTCGTCGCGAACAACGCTCTGCACGCTGCCGAGCGGATCGGGATGCCGGAGGCGAGGATCGTTCTCTCCCAGGCGACCTGCTACTTGGCCGAGGCACCGAAGAGCAACAGTGCATACCTGGCCATCGAGCGGGCGCTCGCTGACGTGGCGAAAGGCCAGTTGCCGCCGGTACCGATGCACCTGCGTAACGCGCCTGCCCAAGGGATGAAGGAACTGGGGCACGGGGAGGGATATCTCTATCCGCACGACGACAAGCGAGGCTGGGTGGAACAAGAGTACATGCCGGACGGCGAGTTCGAGACTCCCTACTACGAGCCTACCGACCGGGGACACGAAGCGAAGATGCGCTCGCGAAGGGAGCCGAGGGGCTAAGCAGGCCTGGCGGCCCCGGTATCATCGGGCCTATGGCGATCAAGGTGGGCGAGAAGGTCAAGGTCGTGAGCCGGCCCTTGACGGACCAGGACGCCTCGGTCCACGCGTTCTTCCAGCACATGCAGGGCATGACCGGGGTCGTCGAGAACATCTACAGCAAGGACGAGATCGCGATCAAGGTCGATCTCGACTGTCTCCCTGCGATCCAGGCCGGAGTGCACAAGGCGGCCACCGCCCGGATGCGTGAGAAGTTCACCGACTCGGTCGGTGAAGAGGGTCGCAAGGGGCTTGAGAAGCACGAGCTGGAGTTCGTGCCGCACTACATGCTCCTGCTACGGGAAGCCGACCTCGAGAAGATCTGAGGCCGGGCCGTGGCTCGGCTCCATGCCAGAATTAGCCTATATGGCTGGCCACAGTAAGTGGAAGAACATTCGGCTCCGGAAGGGAAAGCAAGACATCCTTCGGGGCAAGCTGTTTACCAAGCTCGCTCGAGAGATCATTGTCGCGGCAAGGCTCGGAGGGCCGGATCCGGCCGGAAACGCCCGGCTCCGCCTCGCGATTGAAAAGGCGAAGGAGAACTCCCTCCCCAAGGACAACATTGACCGGGCGGTCGCCAAGGGCTCGGGCGGAGGTGAAGGCTCCAACTACGAGGAGATCGTGTACGAGGGTGTCGGGCCAGGAGGCACGGCCTTCATGGTCGAGGTGTATACCGACAACAAGAACCGGACTGTGGGCGAGCTGAGGCACGCCTTTAGCAAGCACGGGGGCAACCTGGCCGAGAACGGTGCGGTGGCATGGCAGTTCAAGCAAGTCGGTCAAATCCTCATCGCCAAGGGAGATACGGACGAGGAGTCGCTGACCCTGACCGCACTGGACTCTGGAGCAGAGGACGTCTCTGCAGACGACGAGTGGTACACCGTCCATACCGCAGTCCCCGAGCTCCACGCCTGCAACGACGCGCTAAACTCCGCCGGACTGAAGACGCACGAGGTCGGTTTGACGCGGATCGCTACGAACGAGGCGAACCCAGCGATGGACGACTTTCCCAAGATTCTGCGGCTCGTAGACGCGCTGGAGGATCTGGATGACGTCAAAGAGACGTATATCAACGTCGAGATTCCTGACGAGATCGCCGAGCAGGACTAGGCGCCGAACTCACCCATGGCCGTCCGAAGCCGCATACCCCGAGCCGTGTTGACGCTGTTGTTCGCCAACCTGATCGGTGCTTTGGCGGCTTCGCTGGACAAGACTGTGTCGTCCCAGTTGGGGTTTGATCCCTCGGCGCCGACGTTTCTTACCGCGCTCGCGAGCCTCATCCTTCACGCGAACCTAGTCCACCTGTTGGGCAACTTGGTCTTCCTCGCTGCAGTCGGACCCGCCGTGGAGTTCGCCAGCAGCTCTTGGCGGGTCTTCTCGCTCTACATATTGGGCGGAATATTCGGGGTCGGGGCGCACTTCGCCATGGCCAAAGCGTCCGGGGACCTCAGCGTTCTCCTTGGCGCTAGCGCCGGCATTGCGGCGATTGCCGGCTTCGCCGCTCTCCGGTACTCCCGCATCAAAGTGCCTCTCGCCCCTGGCGTTGCGGTCCAGGTCGCCTGGTTCGCCATCGCATGGGTCGTCTTGCAGGCGCTGGGCGGGCTGTTCGCGTTTGGCAAGTTCGGTGGGACTTCGTACGTCGGCCACTTGGCCGGGTTCCTCGTGGGAGTCGGCGCGGCATTGTTGACCCGTGCAACCGGGGAGGAGTCCCGAGAGTTCGGTCACGCGGTGCTCGACGTGATGAACGAGCGCGGGCCTGGAGCTGTCCTAGCTGCAACCGAGAGGCACCTCGCCGAGCATCCGGGCGACGCCAAGGCCCTCTGGGCCAAGGTCGAGGCACTCGAGACCCTCGGCGAAACTGACCAAAAGGTTGGCACGATGGCAGAAATAGCAAAGTGCGCCAGGGGCGAGGACGCCGTCCGCGCGGCGAGCGCGCTTGCGGCCGAAGGTCGCGCGGCCGTTCTGCCCTCGATCCTCCGAATCCGCCTCGCCGAGCAGGCACAGGACCCCGGCATCGCCGCCTCGATCCTGCGAAGCATTACCGACGGCCCCAGCGACGATCCCCAGCGTCCCGAGGCCCTGCTTGCGCTTGCCGAGGTTCAAGAAGGCGAGGAGCGTGCCTCGACGCTTCGTGCGCTGCAGACCGAGTTTGCGCTCCATGGCGCGACCGAGGTCGCTCGCAAGCGGGGCCTGATCCCTTGACGCTGAAGCAACGATGGCGGAACTTCCGACCACGGATCTTGGGCCCCCTCGTCTTCTGGATCGCGCGTGCGATCGGGATGACGCTCAAGATCGAGACTCAGGGCTACGAGGAGGCTCGAGCCCTGCCTGGCGGCAAAGTGCTGGCAGGGTGGCACGGCACGACGTTTCCGGCGGCGATCCTCTTCCGGGGCCTGGGGGTCTACACCATCGTGAGTCTGAGCAAGGACGGTGAGATGCAGGATCACATTTTCCGGGGTTTTGGGTTCAAGACCTTCCGAGGGAGCACGGGTCGCGGAGGCGTCCACGTGCTGAAGGAAAGCATCAGGGTGCTCCGGGCGGGGGAGACGATGGCCTTCACCCCGGACGGGCCGCGCGGGCCCAGCGGCATCGTCCAGCCAGGGATCCTGCACATGGCGAAGCGCTCCGGAGCGTGGATCGTGCCTACAGGAGTGGGGGCGGACCGATGCTGGCGGGCGCCATCGTGGGACCGCTATCTCGTGCCGAAGCCGTTCGCCCGGTGCGTGATGATCTTTGGTAAGGGGATCAAGGTTCCCACGGACTGCGACGACGAGGGCTTTGAGGCGATACGGGTCGAGTTCGAGAATGAGCTCCATCGTCTCCAGGCCGAGGCGGAAGCACACTACTCGTCTAGCTCTCGCCCAGCGTGATCGAGCTGCCCTCGACCGGCACGATCTTCAGGCGCTGAATCCGGCGGCCGTCGGTGCCGTCAACAACGAAGCGATAGTCCCCGTCCTGGACCTCGTCTCCCTGCCGCGGCTGCCGGCCAAACAGGCCAAAGACGTAGCCGCCTATCGTATCAAACTCCTCGCTTTCGAACCCGGTACCGGCGACCTCGTTGAGGTCGTAGAGGTTCGTTCTGCCATCCGCAAGGAATCCGCCTTCGATCTCGACGACTTCCGGCTGCTCGTCGTCGTACTCGTCCACGATCTCGCCGACAACTTCCTCGACGATGTCCTCGACGGTCACGATCCCTGAGGTGGCGCCGTATTCGTCTTGGACGACCACGATCTGCCGTTTGTCGTGCCGCATCTCTTGCAAGAGGTCGTGCAGGTCCTTATTCTCGGGTACGAAGTGGGCTGGCCGCAGGATATCCGCGAGCTGGCAGTTCTCTCCGCGCATCATCACCTTGAGGAGATCTTTGGCGTGCACGATGCCCAAGATATGGTCGTCGGAGCCCTTGTAGACCGGGATCCGGGAGTGGCCCGTCTCTTCGACGAGCCGCGCAACCTCTTCCAAGGGCGTGTCGAGGGGGACGCAGTCCATGTCAACCCGGGGCGTCATCACCTCTCGGGCGACCGTATCGCCGAACTCGAAGACGGAGTGGATCATCGTTCGCTCCTCTTCGTCGATTGCGTGTACTTCGCTGACCTCGGTGAGGATCGCCTTGATCTGCTCCTCGACCTTGTTCGAGACGTTGAGCGTCGGCCGAGCGCCAAATCGCTTGGTCACCAAGCCGCCGACCTGCAGCGCAAGAACGATGAACGGCTGACCGATCACAGCCGCCGCCCTGATGAATCCGGCCAATCGTGCGACGGTACGGATCGGTTGGCTGGCAGCCAGAGTCTTGGGCACGATCTTGCCGAAGATCAGGTGCAGGGCGCCGACCGGTACGGCAATGACCAAGGCTGCGACTAAGAGTGCAGGCAAGCCCGACGCCACTCCCCAGGTCTGCACGACGCCCTGAAGGCCATACGCTGGCACAAACACGATGAGGATCGTCAACGCCAGCGCGGCGTGAGCACCCAATTCGCACGCGGAGGCATAGCGTTGCCGTCGCTCCCACATCGCTGTAACGTTGGCCTCAGCCTCGGCTTGCACGTCCGATTCTCTCAGTAGGCTCAAGGCGGTCTCGCCCGCGGTGAAGGCGGCAGAGAGCGCAAAGGCTCCGATGAGGCTGAGCGCAGCCTCAAGGTACGCGTCTGACGCGACCTTCGTTTGTGACAGAAGTTTCGCTGCGAGGAACGCGGAAGGCAAGATCGGGGCCGCAATCAGCGCAATTGCGGACGCGGCTCCTCGGCGGATACGGTGGAAAGAGCGACTACGGCTACTGTCCCCAGGTTCGCTGCTCATAGCTGGCGGGCTGTACGGCCATTGTACTGCATCGGTCAGCCGGAGGAGATTCCAAAGAGCAGAACGGCAATGATTGCGCCGACGGTCGCACCCAGGCTGAGCTCAAAAATGCTGTGGAACCTCGCCTCCCAGCGGCTTTGCGCGATCACTGCTGCGAGGAGAATCGCGATTGCTCCGACCACCGCGTTGTCGGTCAAAAACACGACGACGGTCGCAAAAAAGAACCCGAGCGCGGCATGCCCGCTCACCAGGCCCCCCTGGAACACTTGGCCGTGCTTGCCGAGGCCCTTGCCGATGACCACGATCACGGTGCAAAGGAAAACCCCCGCGATCAAGCGCAAAGGCACAGACGCACCGATGCTTTCCGAGGTCAGAGCGATCCTGATTCGTTCCCACTGGTCGTCTCCGACCGCGATCATGAGGCCCACGATGATCGCCATCACCGTAGTGATCAGCACCGCGCCTGCGGAGATGTCCTTCGCAAACTTCGCGAGCGGATGGAAGTTGGGGCTGACAAGGTCCACTGTCGCCTCGATCGCACTGTTGAACATCTCGGCCACGAGGACAAACGTGACCATGAACATCAGCACGAGGATCTCGCGGAGCCGCAGGTTCAGGACCAAAGCGCCGAGCACGGTGACCAGGGTCACGTAGAGATGGATCCTCATGTGCCGCTGGGTACGGAAGGTGTGGACGATCCCGGTGAAGGCGACTCGGAAGGGAGCGATCGGGTCCCGACGCGGCACGAGCCTAGTTTGCACCAGGATGCGGGAGTGATTGCCAGGCCGGTTGCTGTTCGAGCCCGAGCGTGGCGAGCACGGCGTTAGCCAGAGCCACCATTTCGTCCCGCCCTTCGTCGGTCTCGTCATCGAACCCACAAAGGTGCAGTGCGCCGTGGGCTGCGAGGAACATCGCCTCGTGATTGGGGGCAATAGCGCGCAACGCTGCGCCCTCGAGCGCGTGCTCGATGGATATCGCAATCTCACCCAAGGGCGCGCCGGGGAAGTCTGGCCCGGGGAAACTCAGCACGTCCGTGGGCTCTGCCACGCCTCGGGTGCGAAGGTTGAGCTCTGCGATCTCACCGCTCGGTAAGAGGACGACTTCGACGTCGCCTGGGCGGGGAGCGTGTTGCTCCAAGACGGCGTGCACTGCCTTTGCTACAGCCTCAGCGTCGAGAGGGCAGCCTTCTGGTGCGTTCGCGTGTACGATGGCCGACTTAGTACCGGGTGCCGCGCCGTCGCGCCTGGCGGCGTCGCTTCTCGCTAGGCTTCTCGTAGTGGGCGTGCTCCTTGAGGTCGCGCAGGAGGCCGCTCTGCTGCAGCTTCAGATTGAAGCGCTTGAGGGCAGAGTCGATGGACTCGTTGGGTTGCACGCTGACGTAGATCAAGGTTGGCTCCGAGCGGAAACTATACCTTTCCTCGGACTAGGTTGGCGAAGGGTCCCGCCCGCATCCTCTTCCAGCCGCCGAGCGTCCTGTTATGAGGGTGCCCGCCCGGTAAAATCCCGCTAGAAACCTCCGGCGACGCGCAGGCTGGAACGCCCCAAGGATCGACACATGGCCAAGCCCGAATCCATCGACGCAGAATCGTCCCCCGAGAATGTCGGCGAGTCGTTGGCGAAGAGGGTAGACGGAACCTACACCGCGGCCGATATCCAGGTTCTGGAGGGGCTGGAGGCCGTTCGACGCCGCCCCGGCATGTACGTGGGCGACAACGGCCGAAAAGGCCTCCACCAGATGTTCCGGGAGGTTCTGGACAACGGCGTGGACGAGGCCCTCGCCGGCCATTGCGACCTGATCACCACGACGATCCATGCCGACGGCTCGGTTAGCCTGGAAGACAATGGCCGCGGCATCCCGGTAGACCTCCACGAAAAGGAGGGCGTGAGCGCGCTCCAGGTCATCATGACCAAGCTCCATGCCGGCGGAAAGTTCGGCGGAGGCGGCTACAAGGTCTCGGGCGGGCTCCACGGCGTCGGCGTGAGCTGCACGAACGCCCTCAGCGCATGGATGGTGACCACGGTCAAGCGGGGCGGCAAGACGTATCGGCAGCGCTACGAGAAGGGCATTCCTGTGACCGAGGTCGAGGAGATCGGCAAGTCGAAGGGCACCGGAACTCACCAGCATTGGATGCCCGACCCCGAGGTGCTGTCCGAGCTCGAGTACGACCACCATGTCGTCACGAACCGATTGCGCGAAGTCGCCTACCTCAACCCGACCCTCACGCTGGTGTTCGTGGACGAGCGCAACCCTGACCACAACGAGACCTTCCACTTCGAGCGTGGGATCGTCCAGCTCGTCGAGGACATGAACGAGGCGTACGACCCGATCCACAAGCCGATTGCCTTCCACCGGGTTCGCGAAGGGATGGAGATCGACGTAGCGATGCAGTACTCGAACTCGTACCAGTCCACGCTGCTCGCCTACTCCAACAATATCCACCAACCGGATGGTGGTACCCACGTCTCCGGCTTCTACCAGGCGTTGACAAGGGTGCTCAACCAATATGCGAGAAAGATGAACTTCCTGAAGGAGAAGGACAGGAACTTCACGAACGACGACGTGAGCGAGGGCCTGGCCGGGGCCATCGCACTGAAGCTGGAAAACCCCAGCTACAACTCGCAGGACAAGGTCAAGCTGGTTACCCCGGAAGTCCAAGGGCTGACAAACTCGCTGGTCGGTGACGGGCTCACGACGTACCTTGAGGAGAACCCCCAGGTCGCCAAGCGCATTATCGACAAGTCCATCATTGCCCAACAGGCCCGCGAGGCGGCAAGGAAGGCGGCAGAGGCAGTCAAGCGGTCCAATGCGATGGACAGCTTCGGACTGCCAGGCAAGCTGACGGACTGCGTGAGCCGGGACGCCGAGATCTGCGAACTGTTCTTGGTCGAGGGCGATTCTGCGGGAGGCTCGGCTAAAGGCGCCCGAGATCGAGTGACGCAGGCTGTCTTGCCATTGCGCGGCAAGATCCTCAACGTCGAGCGGGCCAGGCTCGACAAAGCGCTCGATAACGAGGAGATCAAGTCGCTCATCGCCGCGCTGGGAGTCGGTATTGACGTTCGGACGGCCCGAGACGACGAGGGCGAAGTCCCGATGGACGAGCAGGGCAAGGCCCGCAACGAAAACTTCGACATCACGAAGCTCCGCTACAACAAGATCATCATCATGACGGACGCGGACGTGGACGGCGAGCACATCCGTACGCTGCTGCTCACGTTCTTCTATCGCTATCTGAAGCCGCTCATTGAGAAGGGCCACCTCTATCTGGCCCAACCTCCGCTCTTCGTCATCAAGGTGGGCAGCAGCGAGCGCTACTACGCATCGAGCGAACGAGAGCGCGACCAGATCGTGTCTGGTCTCAAGAAGAAGCGACACTCCGTCCTCCGATTCAAGGGGTTGGGCGAAATGAACGCCGACGAGTTGGAAGAGACGACGATGCGCCCCCAGACCCGAAAGCTAGTGAAGGTCGAGTACGACCCGCAGATGGACGTCGAGGTCGAGCGAATGTTCAGCCGCCTCATGGGCGAGAAGGTCGAACCGAGGCGGGAGTTCATCGAGCGGCACGCTCGCGAAGTCACTAACGTCGACTGGCACTACTAGGTCGGCGATGGACTCGCCGTCCCACGTGACGTTCCCGATCCGGTCAGACAAGCTGACGATGACAGTCCATGTCACCGGGACGATCGCCTCGGAACGCTCCGCCTTTCAGCAGATCGACGTGCTGGAGAGCGAGGTGTTCGGGAGGATGCTGCTCCTCGACGGCCACATCCAGCTCACCACGTTCGATGAGGCGGCCTATCATGAGTTCCTGGTCCAAGTCCCAATGCTGAACCTCCCCCGTGCGCGCCGCGCGCTGGTGGTAGGTGGCGGAGACGGTGGGGTTCTGCGGGAGCTGGCCAAGCACCCCGGCCTGGAGCAGATCGACATGGTCGAGATCGACGAGGCGGTGATCCGGCTCTCCCGAGAGCACCTGCCGACGGTCTGCGCCGGCGCCTTCGACGATCCACGCGTACGGCTCGTTGTCGGCGACGCCTTCGAGTTCGTTCAAGGCGATGAGGGGCCGTACGACCTCGTGGTTGTGGACAGCACAGACGTTTATGAAGACGAGGAGGGCGAGTTGAGCGAGGCCCTCTTCACGGAGGATTTCTACTCGGACGTTCGCAGATTGCTCGCTCCTAGAGGGATCGTAGTGACGCAGGCCGACAACCTCGTCCTCTGTCCCTACTCCGTGGCAGAAGTGCGCTCTCTGCTCGCCGGGGCGTTTCCTCGGGTGGGCACCTATTGGGGGCCCGTGCCATCGTTCGGCGGCTACTCCGGCTATTGCTGGGCGAGCGTCGAGGGTACGGTATCGCCAGACTGGCCGGGCGCGGCGGTGAGCCTGAAAGTGCTGAGCGCAGCCCTCTATGAAGCGGGCCAAAGCGGGCTGTCCCTCTGACCGTCTTGCAGGGGGCGGTAAGTTATCAGGATGCTCGACCCACGCGTCACCAAGCTTGCAGAACTGCTGTGTGACCACTCCACTCAGCTTGAATCATCGGACTCCGTACTCGTCCACGCCTCGGACGTGCCCGACGAGGCGGTCGCCGAAGTAGTCCGGGTGGCTCGCTCGCGTGGGGCCAAAGTTGCGGTACGGCTCGAGCGGGAAGTCGTGCGCCGCGAGTTGTTCCTCGCCATGGACGAGGCGAACGCCGAGATGATTGCCAAGAACGAGGCATTCGAGATGGACAACATGACGGCATACATCTCGCTCCGGGGGAGCAACAACGTCTTTATGGCGAGCGACATCCCCGACAACGTGATGTCGCTGTGGCAAAGGGTCTACGCCACGCCGGTGGTCTTCGAGCGGAGAGTGCCGAACACCAAGTGGGTGGGTCTCCGGTGGCCGACCTCGAGCATGGCCCAGCAGGCCGGGATGTCCACTGCGGCCTTCGAGGACTTCTACTTCAAGGTGACGACGATGAACTACGCCCGAATGGCGGAAGCGGCCAAGCCTCTCAAAGACCTCATGGACAACACTGACCGTGTGGAACTCAAGGGGCCAGGTCTCGATCTGAGCTTCAGCATCAAGGGGATCGGCGCGGTGAGTTGCCACGGCCGCCGGAACATCCCCGACGGCGAGTGCTTCTCGTGCCCGGTGAAGGACTCGGTGAACGGGGAGATAGCGTTCAATACCGTCAGCCTCTACCAGGGCCAGGAGTTCAGCGGTATCCGCTACGTCCTCAGGGACGGGAAGGTCGTCGAGGCCAGCGCGGGCGAGATGACGGACAAGCTCAACGAGATTCTCGACACCGACGAGGGGGCGCGATACATCGGAGAGTGGAGCCTGGGATACAACCCGCACATCCTCCATCCGATGAAGGACACGCTGTTCGACGAGAAGATCGCCGGTAGCTTCCACTTCACGCCCGGGAACGCATATCCGCCACCCGGAGGAAACGGGAACAAGAGCGCGATCCACTGGGACACCGTGATGATCCAGCGTCCCGAGTACGGCGGGGGCGAGGTCTGGTTCGACGGCCTCCTCATCCGCAAGGACGGCATCTTTGTCGTCCCCGAACTCGAGGGTCTGAACCCAGATCGTCTAGGGACAGCCTAAGCAAACCCCAGGATCCTGCCGATACCTCCGATGGGGGAGCCGTGCACGTTCGTGCGCGCAAGCGGAGAATTGGACTTGGGGAGCATTGGCGTAGACGAGTGTGGAAAGAGCGACTATTTTGGCCCTCTGGTGGTGGCGGCTTGCCACCTCTTGCCTGAGGAGGTCGAGAGTCTCGGACCGTTGCCGCTGAGCGGCCGGATTCCGGTGGAGACCTGCCTTGCCTTCGACAAGCAGATTCGCAAGTCCAGCCGGTTTGCCGTCGTCAGCATCCCTCCCGACAAGTACAACAAGCTCGCGAAGCAACTCGGCTCAATCGCCAAAATGATGACGTGGGCAAACTCTCAGGCTCTCGCCGCGATTCGCGAGAAGACGGAGTGCCCCGATGTGTTCGGTAAGGAGCTTGGGAACAAGGAGGCGGTTCGGCTGCTTCTGTCGGGCCAAGGCTTTGAGGTCAACATCGAGGACGGAGAGCGGGTCAAGTCGCAGGCGTCTTATACGGCGGCCGGCATCCTCGCTAGGGCCGAGTTCGTGCGCCAATCGGAGAAGCTCCAGCAACCGCTGGGCGAGGTGTTGCCACGTGGAGCGAACGAAAACGTCGTGAACTTTGCCTCCAACTTGGTCCAGGCTCACGGCAAGGGCGTGCTCTCGGGACTGGCCAAGGTCCACTTCAGGACGACCGACAAGGTGTTAAAGCTGGCGGTCCAGGGCCAGCCACCGCCCAAGGGCTAGAATCATTCCGATGGGCACCGATGTGCTCGACGCGGCAGGCATGAAGCGAACCCTCGGGCGCATGGCGCACGAGATTCTTGAGGCGAACTCGGGTTCCGAGGACTTGGTGGTCGTCGGCGTCCTTCGGCGCGGCTATCCGCTTGCCAAAAGGCTCGCCTTCGCGATGACACAGATCGAGGGCACGACGATCCCGTGCGGCAAACTCGACGTCACCGCGAGCCGCGACGACGACCGCGTCGCCGCCGAGGACGAGACGGAGATTCCGTTTGCGATCACCGACCGTACCGTCATCCTCGTGGACGAGGTCGTCTTCACCGGGCGAACGGTCCGTGCAGCGCTCGACGCGCTTCTCGCCCAGGGCAGGCCCGCCGCCGTGCGGTTGGCAGTTCTGGTTGACCGCGGGCACCGCGAGCTCCCGATTCAGCCGGACTTCGTTGGCCGAACAGTAGAGACCGGCATGGACGAGCGGGTGGTCGTACGGTTCCACGAGTTTGACGGTGAAGATTCGGTCACGCTTGAGCCTACCCCCGAGGCGGTCCACGGGTGAGGCAACTCCTCGCGATCCGTTACTTAGAGAGGCCGGACATCGAGAACATCCTCGTCCGGGCAGCCGATCACCGAGAGCGAATCCGCGATCGCAAGGGACAGTCCGAGCGGTCTGACCTCAGCGTCGGGCTTCTCTTCTTCGAGGACTCCACTCGGACGCGCGTGAGCTTCGAACAGGCCGCAGCATACTTGGGCCACCGGACGGTCAGCTTCACCGCAGCCGGAAGCAGCCTGCGCAAGGGCGAGACCTTGCGCGACACGGTCCTCACGATTCGCAACGAGGGCCTGGACGCGATCGTCGTGCGACATCCTTCCTCGGGCGCGAGCAACCTGGCCGCGAGGGAGTTTGGCGGGCCCTGTGTGAACGCTGGCGACGGTAGCCACGAGCACCCTACCCAGGCGCTGGGCGACGCGTTGACGATCCGCGATCGAAAGGGCGACATCGAGGGATTGACCGTAGCGATCGTGGGCGACGTGCTCCACAGCCGGGTCGCCCGAAGCAACGCATGGCTCCTTAGCAAGCTGGGTGCGACCGTGCGCCTGTGCGGGCCGAGCTCGCTCATGCCCTCCCAGATGACCAAGCTGCCCGGAGCCCACTTCTACGACGTCCGCGAAGCCGTCCACGGGGCCGACGTGGTCATGTGCCTGAGGTTGCAGCGTGAGCGCATGGCCGAAGGATTGGCAGGCTCTGTCAGCGACTATGCGAACAACTACCAAGTGAACCGACGGTTGCTCGCCCGTCACGCTCCAGACGCCATCGTGATGCATCCTGGCCCGCTCAATCGTGGCGTGGAGATCGACGACTTGACCGCCGACGGGCCATCGAGCGCGATCGCCGACCAGGTGAGAAACAGCGTCTTCGTGAGGATGGCTGTCCTCGACTGGTGCTTCGACGAGGCGGCGGCATGAGGACAGCGTTCGTCGGCGGGAGGATCCTCGACCCGTCCAGCGAGCTTGACATCGTCGGATCGGTCGTCGTCGAGAACGCCCAGATCGTTGAATGCGGGGTGGACGTACGGGCCAGGCCCGACGATGCAGTGGTGGACTGCAACGGGCTCTGGATCAGCCCGGGCCTCGTGGACATGCACGCCCACTTGCGAGAGCCAGGCGAGGTGCACCGCGAGACGATTGCCAGCGGCACCCAAGCTGCGGCGGCCGGTGGATTCACCACGGTCTGCTGCATGCCGAACACGACTCCGCCGCTCGATAGCCCGACCCTGATCGACTTCATCGTAGACCGGGCCGCGTCTCCCAAGGCAGGAGGGATATTTGTGGCTCCGATCGGTGCCTTGACCGTGGGGCTACGGGGCGAACAGGTCTGCGACCTGGCAGCCCTCAAAGCGGCAGGCGTGGTAGCCGCCAGCGACGAGGGAGGGCCGATCCAGAACTCCGCGGTGATGATGCGAGCGATGGAGCAGGCCAACCAGGTCGGCCTGCCGCTGCTCCTTCATTGCGAGGACACCGCTTTGACCGGCAACGGCGTCATGAACGACGGGGCAACCAGCGCCTTGCTGGGCCTCAAAGGAATTCCACGTTGCGCCGAGGAGGTCGCGGTGATGCGGAATTGCCTGCTCAGCCTGCACACCGGCTGCCGGATCCACATTCTCCGCGTCAGCACATGGGGCTCGGTGGAACTCGTGCGACAAGCGAAGTATCTTGGCGCACCGGTGACCTGTGAGGTCTGCCCGCACCACTTCGTCTTCACGGACGAGAACGTCGGAGAGTTCGACGTCCATTTCAAGACGACCCCTCCGCTGCGGAGCGAGGTGGACGTGGACATCTTGCTCCAGGCGCTGAACGACGGCACAGTGGACGCGATCGCCAGTGACCATTCACCGTATGCCGGCTACGAGATCAACACACCGTTCGACGAAGCGCCGTTCGGCATGGCCTCGTTGGAGTGCACCCTTGCTGCCACCCTGACGCACTGCACGCAGAGCGGGGCGCTCTCGCCCTTGGAGACCGTACGGAAGCTCTCGACCAATCCGGCGAAGATTCTCGGGCTGGACGCCGGGAACCTCTCACCAGGCGGAACCCCTGTCGCCCAGCTCGCCCTGATAGATCCCAACCACGAGTGGACCTTCGACCGCAACCGGACCTTCACCAAGGGCAAGAACAGCCCCTTCCACGGGATGGCGATGATGGGCAAGTGCGTGATGACGCTCTGCGGGAGCGAAGTCTACCGCGACGCTGCATTTGACGAAGGGAGGCTAAGTGGTGCGCCCGCTGTGTAGCCTGGCCGGTGTGCTTCTCCTGGCCGGTTGCGGCCAGCCTTGGAAGACCGACCCCAATGTGAGCCGTCCGGATGATCCGGTGTCTGGCCCGGTGCTTGCACGGAACATCGCCGGCCTCATGGCCGACCTGGACGAGCGTGTAGCCAAGGGGGGCCTTCCCGGAGCTGCGAAGGATCAGATGATCGCCGAGTACTTGGATCGGACTCTCGCCGGAATTGATCCACAACGCGTACCCGACGACGAGTGCTGGCAGTTTGGCGATGCGTACCGGCTCAAGGGCGAGTGGAAGGTCGCAATGCAGCTCTACCAGCGAGCCGTAGCCAGCGCGAAAGACGAGGATAGGAGCGTCAACGACCGTCTTCGACTCGCGCGTGCGATGGCGCACTTCGGCGAGCACGAAAATGCGATCAAGACCGCTCGGAGCACCTTCGAGGCGAGCCCGACGAACAAGGCACCGATCCTCATGGCCGTTCTGTATGAGATCGTCCCCGAGGCCAAGGGCAAGGGCGCGGACAAAGAGTACGCACAACTGCTCCTCGACGCTGTGAGGCAGCACCAAGAGACGATCGTGGATGCCAATTCACCGGAAGGGGCGGCATTCCTAGAGACTCGCGTCGTCCATATCCGGGCTGCCTACATCTTGGCTGCCAGTATGCTCTCGGTCGCCGACGAGCAGGACGCGGCCCGAACCGCCATTGAGGACGCTCAGAAGGCTGCTGCGGCCGTCACGAAGATCTAGCCATGTTCCCAGTGCTCTTTCGGCTCCCGAACGGATTCGAGCTACGATCGTACGGAGTCCTTCTCGTCATCGCGGTCTTGGTCGCGGTGTGGATGGGTCGCCGCCGCGCCCCGCGATGGGGGATCGGTACCGACAAGCTGTGGGACAGTGCGCCGTGGCTTGTCCTGCCCGGAGTGCTAGGGGCTCGTCTCCTGTACATCGCGCAGCACTGGGAGTTCTATTCGAGCCATCCGGAACAGCTTTGGTCGCTTCGGTTCGAGGGCCTCACAAGCTTTGGCGGGTTGATTGGGGGGCTGCTCGGATTCTTGGTCTGGCGGAAGATCGCGAAGGTCGGTTTCTGGGAGTTCCTCGACGTCGTCTCCGTGCCCGTCCTCGTCGCCCAGGCCATCGGCCGCGTCGGATGCCTACTCAACGGTTGCTGCTACGGACGCCCGAGCGAAATGTGGTGCGCCGTACCGGTAGGCGGGTTGCCGGAACGGCACCTGGCTGCCCAGGTCGTAGACTCAGTCTTGCTCCTGATCGGGGCTTGGCTCTTGACCCGAAAGGAGAGACCGCTGCCGCCGTACGGCACCTCGTTCGGGACTATGCTGGCGATCTTCGGGGCGAGCAGGTTCGTGTACGAGTTCTTCCGCGCCGGCTCGCTCGAGGAGTTTGAGTCTGGCGTCGCTTCGAGCGTTGTAGGGGCTCTTGGCTTGACGAATGCCCAATGGCTCAGTCTGGCCATGGTGGTCGGCGGGATCGCCCTTGCCTGGGCGAGACGGCCGAAGTCCGGCTCGGCGGCCGTGGACACAAAGGCTTGAGGCTCCCTCGCGGAGCGCTTCTCAATGCGACGACAGTCCTACTCGGGGCGCTGGTGGGCTTGGCCGTCGGCTCTCTCCTGGACCCAGACTTGAAGTCCTTTGCGATGGCGGGGATGGGGCTCTTCACTGTGGGTCTGGGCATCAAGATGTTCCTCCCTACCAAGAACCCAATCCTGGTCGCTGGAGCGCTGGTGGTCGGTGGAGTCTTCGGAAGCTTGATCGGGATCGACCATGGAATGGACTGGGTAGCCGAGCAGATGCGTCGGGGCATGGGGGGCGTCGAGGGCTTCAACGATGGTCTCGTCACCGCTACGGTGCTCTTCTGCATCGGACCGATGACGCTGCTCGGGTGCCTAGAGGACGGCTTGCGGAACAAGCTGGATCTGATTGGCGCGAAGTCCCTCTTGGACGGGTTTGCCGCGCTGTTCTTCGCAGCCGGGTCACGCTCCTTTGGTATCGGTGTCCTGGCCTCGACCGTAGCCGTTCTCGTGATCCAAGGCACGCTGACCCTTTCGGCCCGCCCACTTTCGAAGTTGGCTGAGAAGCCTGGGGTCATGGAAGAGACGAGCGCTGTAGGCGGCCTCATCCTGCTCGCGATCGGTCTCGGGTTGCTCGGTGTCTTCAAGATCCGGAGCGAGAACTTCCTTCCTGCCCTGCTGCTCACCGCAGTTTTCGCACCGATCTTGGCCAGACGGTCGTCGCAGACGGGTAAACCAGCGGAGTGAACCCTCGATCCCTCGCCCTCGCCTTGGTGGCCATTGCGGCTGGGCCTGCGTTCGCCCAAGATCGGCTTGTCCGGTTCCCTTCGGCGCAGGGCGCGGCCGACTCGCGCAGCCAGCTAGGGAAGGAGTGGCCCAACCGCAGCTTCACGTCGCGCTGGACCGCGGACGGCTCTCTCGCCTGGCGTACGGACGACCGATGGATGCGACTAGACCTGAAGACGGGCAAGAGCACTCCGATCGACGGCGCTCCTTCCGAGCCCGCCGAAGTGCGGCCCGGAGCGGGCCGCCGCGCTCCTGGGCGAGGCGGTCAGTTTGACACGGCGATCCACCCCGATGGAACGACCAAGGCTGTGTTTCGGGACGGAAACGTCTACTTGGAGAAGCCCGAGCACGAGCCCGTTCCGCTTACCTTCGGCGGGGGCCTGAACGGCGTGAAATACGGCCAGGCAAGCTGGGTCTATGGGGAAGAACTGGGCCAAAGCGAGGCGATGGGGTTCTCGCCCGCCGGTCGGTTCCTGTGGTTCTACAAGTTTGACGAGAGTATGGTCGTGCCGACCTATATCATCCAGGGGCAAGCAACCTACGAAGCAACGGCTAGGATCCAACTCTTCCCCAAGCCAGGAAACCCAAACCCGGAAGTTGGGATTGAGGTGTACGACGTGGAGACCGGGAAGACGGTCGTGATTCCGACCGGTGCAGGAACAGCAGAACGTGGGACCGGGCACTACGTCTACGATGTCTCGTGGGCTCCCAGTGGCTCCTCGCTCGTCTTCCGAAGGACGGACCGGCGGCAAAAGACGATGGAGATCTGCTCTGCGGATCCGGTGACCGGCGCAGTCCGCGTGATCGTCGCCGAATCGAGCCCCGACTCGTTCTCGCAGAACAAGCTCGGGTTCACCTGGCTCGAGAGCCTCCCGGGGGGCGAATCTTCGAAGGGCAAGGTTCTGTATGAGCACGAGCGCAACGGGTTCTTGAACCTTGGTGTCCTGGACGTCGCGAGCGGCTCCGTCAGCCCGGTCACCCAGAACAACGTAGACCTCTTGCGGGTCCTGCGAGTAGACCTGGCCGCGCGGAGGGTGTTCTATATGGCGGCGACAGAGGACAACGGAGGTCTGGCCCAGTTCTACGTCGCGAACCTAGACGGTAAGGGCAACCGACGGCTCACCGACCCCGTGTTCAACCATAGGGTTGAGATAGCTCCTGACGGAACGCACTTCGTGGACACCTACCAGACGGTGGGCCAGCCGCCGGCAGTGCAAGTCCTCGCCCTGGACGGAAAAAAGGTAGCAGACCTCCTTCCGCCCTGGAAGGCGACGACTGGGGAGTTCCCGTTGCCAGAGCGGGTCACGTTTACTGCCGCGGACGGCAAGACCGTGCTCCATGGCACGCTCTTCAAGCCGCGAAGCTTTGACCCGGCGCGGAAGTACCCTCTCATCGTGGACGTCTACGGAGGCCCGCTCGACCCCCATGGATCGAGCCACAGCGAGAACTTCCGGCGACCGCCAGACGAAGTGCACTATGGCTTTCTTGTCGCCACGTTTGAGAATCGGGGCACCGGGTCGAGAGGGAAGGCCTTCCGCGATGCGACCTATGGGAAGTTGGGGATTGTGGACATGGACGACCAAGCGGCCGGCGTCCGGGAACTGCTGAAGCGCCCCTACGTGGACAGCGCGAAGGTCGGCGTGAACGGCACGTCGTACGGAGGATATGCCTCTCTGATGCTGCTGCTTCGCTATCCTGATCTCTATGCGGCGGCAAGCGCATCCTCGTGCGTGAACGACTGGAGGAACTACGACACGATCTATACCGAGCGCTACATGGGTCTGCTCGAGGATAACAAGGCTGGATACGACGCAGGCTCAGCCCTTACCTACGCGAACAAGCTGAGGGGCTGGCTGATGCTCTACTACGGCACAGCTGACGACAACACTCACCCTGAGAACACCTTGAACATGGTGCGCAAGTTCGCTCAAATGGGCAAGACGATCGAGGTCCAGATCGGGGCGGACGCTGGCCACTCGGGAATCAACCAGCAACGAATGCTGGAGTTTTTCCTCGAACGCATGGTTGGAGAATCGCCCCGCTAGCCGAGCGCAATCCGGAGCAAGTCGAGTGCGCGGACGACCGCCCGCTGTCGTATCGCCGAGCGGTCGCCGTGGAGTAGCGCCCGGGCGCTCCGGGCACCCGGCGGTCCGTCTATGCCCAGCCAGACGAGGCCGACCGGTTTCTCGGGCGTACCCCCGTCCGGGCCTGCGATCCCGGTGACGCTGACGGCCCAGTCCGTGCTCGCCACTCGCCGGGCACCCGCTGCCATCTCCAGGGCGCACTCCTCCGAGACCGCACCGAAGTCAGCCAAGGTCGCCGAATCGACACCCAAGAGCTGTTGCTTCATCTCGTTGGAGTAAGTCAGGAATCCGCCCAGAAACACGTTGGAAGATCCAGCGACGCTGGTCACAGCCCCGCCGAGGAGCCCGCCCGTACAGCTTTCGGCGACGGCCAGGCTTTCTCCACGGTCGCGCAGGCGATTGACGACGGTTTCAGGCAGAGTAGTCTCGCCAGAACCATACACGGACTCGCCAAGCCTGTCTCGGACGGTCTTGGCGACGGCTTCGACGTTGGCCCGTTCCTTGGCCGAGACCCTGACGTGGACTTCTGCGGTCTTGGCATACGTGGCGACCGTCGCCATCGGCCCGTCGAGCAAGTCGCGCAGCTTTTCCTCCACGAGGCTCTCACCCATACCGACGACGCGGAGGGTTTGACTGACCAAGGGTGCGTGTCCCATCGAGCCTAGCCTCTGGCGGAGCCATCCTTCCACCATAGGGTTGAACTCTCTGGGCGGCCCGGGGAGGCAGACGACAGTCTTGCCGTCGGCCAGTGGCAGCCAGAGTCCTGGGGCGGTGCCGTTGGGGTTGGGGATCGTTTCGGCTCCTTGGGGCACCTGCGCCTGTCTCGCTTGTGACGGCACCCACCTAATCCCCCGGGTACGAAACGCCTCCTGCAACCGTTCCAAGGTCTCAGGGTGCTCAATCAGCGGCCTGCCGGTGGCTTCTGAGACACCTTCTCTCGTGGCGTCGTCCTCGGTCGGCCCTAAGCCACCGATCGTGACGACGGTTTCAGCGCGCGCGAGCCCGAGGCGGACAGCCTCGGCGATTCGTCCTACGTTGTCCCCCACGGCCTGGCGGTGGAAGTGGTCGATCCCGCAGTCTGCGAACACGGTGCCAAGCCGGGCCGCGTTGCTGTCGATGGTCTGGCCAAGAAGGATTTCCGTACCGACCGTGACCGTCTCTGCCCTCACGGACAGATTGTGGCCCGCTTACTCCTCGCGGGCTCGGACTTCTACGAAGAACGACGGCTTACCGGGCAGGTCTTTTAGGCGATAGACCGCCCAGGGCGTGGTCATGGCCATCGTAACCATCTCGTCGGGGCCAGGGGCAGTGACCCTTGCCGTGAGCTTCCACGATCCTGAGTTCGCCGACGTCGTGACTCGGATCCAGCTGACTTCGAAGCCCCCCGATTGTTTCAAGCCTCCTGCCACGAGGACGAGCATCTCGCTGCTCCAGTCCATCGCGTGGAGCGGACCGTGGAGTCCGCCCAACGCCTCGAGGTTTTCTGGGCTCAAGGCTAGTTCGGAAGCAACCCGTTTCCATTCGGCTGCCGAGCGGATCGGCAGGGCCTGCTCTTCGGAGTACGAGCTGTGGAAGCCGCTGACGACGAGCGTGGTTTTCACCAACTCTCCAAACATGTGGGGTGCTGCATGTTGTGTGGCGACGAATGCGGCGATGATGGCGAACATGGGCTCGGCGGGAGACCTCCCTATGAGACTAGAACGTCCCTGGAGCACCGGAGGTTCGTGGTGCCGGGAGCGGGACTCGAACCCGCACGGGTTTTGGCCCAACGGTTTTTGAGACCGCCGCGTCTACCATTCCGCCACCCCGGCGCACGGCGAATCGTACCAGGGTATCGCCGAGAGCACTACTTCGCGGCCCGCACCTTGGCGCTGGGGAGCAGGCCAAACACCTCATCCCGGGAGGCGATCCTGCTGCCGTCCGTAGTCGCGGTGGCCGCCCCGGCCGCCAGTCCGAACGAGAGCTGGTCGAGCGGCCCCATCCCTGCCAATGTCGCATGGAGAATCCCGGCCACCATAGAATCACCGCTTCCGATCGTGCTCTTGGGCTCTACGGTGATCGCTTCCCCGAGAAACACGCCGGCGGAGCAGGCCATGGCGGCCCCGAGGGATCCCGCAGATACTATTGCGACGCCCTCGCCGCTCGCTGGGCGCATTGTCTTGAGGATCGCTTCTGCCGCAGCCTGCGCGCCTTCGAGTCCTGTGACATCTCGTCCCAAGAGACGGCCGGCTTCCTTAACGTTCGGCTTGACGATGTCGGCACCGGCCTGGACCGCAAGCCGGAGTGCTTCTCCGTCCGCGTCTACGACCGCCTTCGCGCCCGTGCCGGCTGCGACACTGACGAGAGTGGCGAAGTCGCGCTCAGAGAGCCCGGTGGGCATTGAGCCTCCTAGAACGATATGGGAGCACTTTGGACCATGGGTTGCGATTTTGGCGACGAGCAGTTCGAACTCGACGCCTCCTGTTTCCGGCCCCGGAGCGCTGAGGACAGTGGGAGGCAGGCCTGATCCGTCCTCGACCAGGACGTTGGCTCGCGTCTCTCCCGAGACTTCTACAAAATCGTGCCGGACGGCCTCCGAGTCCAGCCGCTGCCTTACGAATGCGCCGTTACCGCCTGCAACGAGCCCGGTGGCGACGACCACGTTTCCCAGTGCGGCAAGAACCCGGGCAACGTTGACGGATTTGCCGCCCGCATCGGTCTCGACACGAGAGACCCGGTTCGTGTCGTTTTGGCGCAGCCCGTTCACGAAGTACACGTGGTCGACCGCCGGGTTTGGGGTTACGGTGAGGATCACTGGGACATCGTCTCCACCAGGAGCAGCCGCTCGGCGTCCAGGGTCCGCTCATGGCTCAGTACGTAGCTCAGGGGGTGGCACACCAGCTTTCCTCCATCGACGCCGACCATCTCGCCCGTGAATCCGCTGGCGAGACGGTTTGCGGCCAGTGCTCCCAGCCGGAGAGCCAGGACACGGTCAAAGGCAGTCGGGCTGCCGCCGCGTTGCATATGGCCCAGCACGAGGTAGCGCGCCTCGATTCCGGCGTGCTCGAAGATGAAGTCCTTTACGTCCGAGGCCCGGGCAGCTCCCTCCGCGGTCACGATGATCGAGCTCCGCTTGCCCCGAGTGTGGGACCTCTTCAACTGGTCGCAGACCTCGCTGATCCGGTAGGGCAGCTCGGGAAGCAGGACGGCTTCGGCACCAGAGGCGAGTGCGACCTCGAGGCCGATGAAACCGTTGGCGCGGCCCATCACCTCGATCACAAAGACGCGGTCGTGCGAATAGGCCGTGTCCCGGATCTTGTCGATCGCCTCAAGGGCGGTGTTCACCGCCGTGTCGAATCCGATCGAGAAGTCGGTACCAGAAATGTCGTTGTCGATGCTGCCTGGGATGCCGACGACCGGAACCCCGAACTCCTCGTGCAAGGCGCGGGCACCGGCAAGTGAACCGTCGCCTCCGATTACGGCAAGCCCATCGATCCCGTGTGCCTGTAGCATTTCGAAGGCCTTTCTCCGGCCCTCAAACTCGAGAAACTCAGTGCTTCGAGCGGAACGGAGCACCGTCCCACCCTTGTCAATGATGCCGCCGACCGCCTTGGAATCCATCGGGACCGCCTCGCCATTGATCACGCCTTCCCATCCGTGGAGGAATCCAGTGACGTGGAGGCCGCGGGCAATGCCTGCCCTCACAACGGCACGGATCGCGGCGTTCATGCCAGGGGCGTCGCCGCCGCTGGTGAGAAGTCCGATGCGTTTCAGGGTCGTGCCCCCATGGCCGTTTGCCGCGATCGTGCGGGTCTGTACCCTGCGAGCCTCACCAATTCCGGGATTGCTAGTGGGTTCCGTTGCCGGAGGCGTACGCAGCGCTTCTCTCGACCCAGCCACAGAAGTTCTCGAAGTTGTCGAGGATCTCCCGTGGCATCCGGACGTAGTCCTTCATTGGGCCCGCAGACGGGTCGGCGACAAGCGGTTCGGCACCGTCCATCGTCATCGCCACATCTTGGTCGCCGGGAGAGAGTTTCAGGCCGATGTCTTCGCCCACGAGATACGCGAACATCTTCGTGCCGGAGTAGATCGCCATGCCGTCGAACATTCTGCGGGCACGGACGTCTAGCCCTTCGGCCGCCTTCATCATCTGCTCGTAGCGAATTGGCCGATACACCATAGGTCAGTATCCTTCCGGTTCCGCAGGCCGGCCCCAAGGCCGGGTGTAGGTCGGAGTGCCGGAACAGTGCCATTCTACCCTGCTGGGCAGCCGTGCGACGGGATGCCTCGCCGCCCCGGTAATCTTGAGAGGTGCCACGTAGGCTCCTGGTTTTGGACGGGTTCAGCCTCCTCTTTCGCGCCTTTTACGGCACCCGATACCTGAGTACGGCCGACGGGCGGCCGACGAACGCCCTCTTTGGGTTTACCCAGACCCTGGTCAGCCTCATGAAGGAACTGGAACCGGAGTGCGTGGTGGTCGCCCTGGACAGTCCGGGCAAGACATTTCGCCATGCCGAGTTTGCCGAGTACAAGGGGACGCGAAAGGAGACCCCGCTCGAGCTCATGGTGCAACTCGACTTCTCGCACGACTTGATCGAGGCACTTTCGATCCCCTTGCTGAGGTTGGACGGATATGAGGCTGACGACATCGTCGGCACCCTGGCCAGGATCGCTCCCGAGCGCGGCTTTGAGACCACCATCGTGACCGGGGATATGGACTCGCTGCAGCTTGTAGACGAGCACACCTCGGTTTACGTACCGGGCATGAGGGGCGCCGATCCGGTCGTCTACGACAGGGAGCGAGTCATCGAGCGAATGGGATTTGGGCCCGAGTTTGTCACCGACTACAAGGCGATGGCGGGCGACTCCAGCGACAACATTCCTGGGGTTCCGGGAATCGGTGACAAGTCAGCTACGCAACTCATCCAGGAGTTTGGGCCGGTCGAGAAGATCGTGGAACGACGGGTCGAGGTGCCAGAAAAGTTTTGGAAGAAGATCGAGCCGAATGTGGCGCAGATGGAGATGAGCAAGCGCCTCGCCACGATCGATCGCAAGACTCCGATCGAATACGGATTCGAGCCATATCGGATTGACGTAAGCCACCTGGAGCGCGCTAAGGCGATGCTGGAGTCGCTCGAGTTTCGGACGCTTTCGAAGCGCTTTGTGGAGGCTCTCGACGGCTACCTGACAGACAACGCGAAGTCCCACGAAGCCAAAGTCGAAGTCGAAGGGCTGGAGCCGGTGATGCTCTCCGCGCCCGGGAGCGCCCAAGAACTTCTCGATAGGGTGGGAGCCGCCGTCTTTTCCCTCGCTTGGGAGGCGGCGGCCGATCAACGCTCGATGTTCGACGAGCAGCCTGAGGCCGAGGTGGCAGTGGGGACTGCCGAAGGCGTTTCCGTGGTTCCACGCGAATGGGCCCTCGCCCTCTTTCGGGAGCGGGCTGACCAAATGGTGGGCCACGACGTCAAGTCCCTTTACCGCGAGGCGCCCGGTGTCCATGCGCCTCCCCGCCTCGATACCGCGCTCGCCTCGTATGTTCTCCAATCGGGCCGGTCCGACCACGACCTGGGAGACCTCAGTCACGCCTTCTTGGACGCACGGCCGGTGCTTCCTGCTCAGTCGGCGCTGGCGCTCCTAAGGCTGGATCCGATCCTGCGCGATCGCGTTGAACTCGAGGGCCAAACCCGGGTACTGAACGAGATCGAGGTGCCGCTTGTGCCGGTCTTAGCTGACATGGAGCGGCATGGGATCAAGCTCGACACCGCCCAACTTCAGGACTTCTCGAAAAGCCTCGAGGTCTCGATCGGCCAGGCCCAGCAGTTGGTGTACGAGCTCGCGGGCACCGAGTTCAACATTGGCTCGCCCAAGCAGTTGGGCGAAGTGCTGTTCGAAAAGCTCGAGATCGGGGGAGGAAGGCGCACGAAGACCGGGTGGGCGACCGGCGTCGAGATCCTGAACGAGATCGAGCACCCCGTGGCGCAGCAGGTCCTTGCCTGGAGAGAGCTCACTAAACTGAAGAGCACGTATGCGGACTCCTTGCCCAAACTCGTTGCCAGCGATGGGCGAGTGCACACCACTTTTAACCAAATGGTGGCAGCGACGGGACGACTAAGCTCGATTGACCCCAACCTGCAGAACATCCCGGTGAGAACGGAGCTGGGCCGGCAGATCCGGCGTGCGTTCGTGGCGGCAGAGGGGTTCCAGTTCGCCTCCTGCGACTACTCCCAGGTCGAGCTGAGAATCCTCGCCCACATGAGCCAGGACGCGGCATTGGTGGACGCATTCCAGCGCCGTGAGGACGTCCACGCGGTCACCGCGTCGCTCATGTTCAAGGTGGAGGTCGCCGAGGTGACGAAGGAGCAACGACGACTGGCAAAGCTCCTGAACTTCGCTGTCCTCTACGGGGTGACGGATTTCGGCCTGGCAAATCAGCTCGGGCCTGAGTTTTCCCGCAAAGACGCCGCGGAGCTGATCACGCAGTATAACGAGCGCTTCCCTGCGGTGCCGGCGTTTACGGCGGGGATGGTGGAAGAAGCGAGGTCGAAGGGATTCACGCTAACGCTTTGTGGGCGGCGCAGGTCCTTCCCGGAGATTCACAATGCGAACCGCGGGGTACGGCAATATGCCGAGCGGCAGGCCATGAATGCCCCGATCCAAGGGACGGCAGCCGACATGGCGAAGCTGGCGATGATCCGGGTTCGCTCCCGCCTGGGCGACGCGACGAGCCGAATGCTCTTGCAGGTCCACGACGAGCTCCTGTTCGAAATTGCTGACGGGGAGGAGGGGCTGCTCCCTGGGCTCCGAAAGGACATGGAGGACGCCCTTCCGCTCGACGTCCCGGTCGAGGTGGACGCCAAGGTAGGCCCGAACTGGCTGGAGCTGGAGCCGGTCTAGGCACCGTGATCAATCAATCAGGGCTCGCAAGTACGGCTCGTTGAGGAACAGGACATCGCGACCTCTCTTCGTGCTGACGAGGATTCCCAAGCGCTCGAGCTCCCGAAGGTAGGCAGAGGCGGTGTCGCGCTTGGCAATCCCTGCGTGCTCGACGTTCTGGATCCGAGTGTATGGCAATCGGAAGACTAGCTCGATGAGCTCCTTGCTGAACCCGCGCCTCATGCCCTCCCTCGCCCTTTGCTCAACACTTTCCATTACCTGCAGGATTGTGCGGATCCTGCGAAGCGCGTCCTCCGCTGCGACTGCGGTGACCTCCACCATGTACTCGACCCAAGCCGCCCAGTCCCCCTGCTCCGTCACCCCGCGTAACAGCCGGTAGTAGTCTGGCTTACTGGCCAGAATCGGCCTGGATAGATAGAGCGTGGGTACGTGGATCAGTCCCGCTTGCATCAAGTAGAGCATGTTCAGGACGCGCCCCGTCCTACCGTTGCCGTCGTGGAAGGGGTGGATCGCTTCGAACTGGTAGTGGCCCGCCGCCATCTTGATGATGGGATCGGCGCCTTCCTCTTGGTCAAGGAAGTCGCAGAGTCTGCCAAGGAGGTGAAGGATCCTTTCCTTACCGACGGGGGGCGTGTAGACCACCTGACCGGTGGCACTGTTGGCGATTACGGTGCCTGGCATAGTCCGGACGCCGGTGTCGGTCTGTGTGATTACGCTCGCGACCTTCACGATCATGCTCGGAGAAATCGGCCTGCCCTGGCGGAGCTGCTCGTAGCCGCACCAAATGGCGTCGCTATGGTGGAGCACTTCTCGAGTCGCCGGGTCGGCCACAGCACGCGTGTCGTCCAGTGCGGCGTAGAGCGCGTCATTCGTCGTGACGATGTTCTCGATCTCGGAGGACTGCTTCGCCTCCTGGATTTGAAGAGCTCGAACAAGGAACGTCTGGTCCGGTAGCCGGTTCCCGGCCTCGCGGAGCTCGGCGAGGGCGACCTGCGCCTTAGTTGAGCGCTTGAGTGCAGCCGGAGTTTCGAGGTCGGCAAGGGTAGGGATCGGCGGCAGGGAGTTGAACGGCTGTTTGGGGTCGAACGGATTCAGAGCCAGGGCAGGTTGCATTTCAGGCTCGTTCATGGCGGATTGACTACAGGTTTCACCGGTGATTTCCTCGTACTGTAGGTACATTATAAGCCATATCTCGATGATTCAGGGGTCTGATCGGTATGTTTTGGGCATATGCCGATTGAATCGGCACATGTCAAAAATATGCCTACGATTCGCTTGTTTCGTCCGTATATCGTCCACGAAGCAGCCCGAGCATGGACTAGGATCGTGGTGGAGGCGGGGGGAATCGAACCCCCTTCCAAAGCCGTCGTCCCGGAACATCCACGAGCGTCTCCTCTCAGTTAGCTTCGGCGCGGGGCTGCCCAAGAGGCCCGGCCACCTTCGCGCCTAGTCCGGTTGTTTTAGCCGGGCGGGCCTCGGACCGGGGCCTACCCTGGCGATCCCGAATTTGCGACGCCTGCACCGGACGCTACGGGAGAGCTTCCGGCCGACGGGCTGCTACTTAGGCAGCCAAAGCGAAGTTGTTGTTCGCAGTTGCTTTTTTTGCCGCTTTTTACGAGGCCAGCGGCACCTCGGCTCGCAGTCCGCGGGCTGATCCGACCCTGTCGAAACCTGACGCCCCCGTACCTGTGTCTATTATGGACGCCCGGGGCGTAGGCGTGGTTCCCGACCTTGGGCCTAGGCCGCCCGTTCGCCTCCCCGCCCTTGTAGAGCGGGGACGGAGCCCGTGCCCACGCTCGCCTTCGAGTCCTGCCTGGACGCCCCACGTCCTCCGGATCCGGCGGGCGCTTCGCCATGGTCTGGAAGGTAAGGATCAGCGAGGTCGGGCGGCACGGCTTCACCGACACCGCCGAGCAATCCACGTTCGCCGCCTGGCGGTACCGCCATGAGTACCTGCCGCACGGGCCGGGCACCCTGCTGCGCGACACCGCGGAGTACGGCCTGCCCTTCGGTGTCCTCGGCTGGCTCGCCGACCGGCTCTTCGTCCGGCGTCAGGTAGAAGCGCTCTTCGCCCACCGGCTCCGGTACTACAAGGCGATGGCCTGAGGGGGCATGCGCCGCGCCCAAACGGAAGGCGCGGCGCACGCCTCGATCGCATCCCGGCCGGTTCTCCCTATCGGCGGTAGAGCCACACGCCAAGCGTCACGGCGACGAGCCCGCCGAGAACCAACGCGGGCCCGCCATAAGGCGAGGTCGCGTTGCGCCGGGGTGACATCCCCAAGGAGTCTACGTCCGGCAAGACCCCGTTCCACACGTAGTTGACGGGCGCGCTCTCGCCTAGCCGAAGATCGGTCACGGTAGAACCGCGCTCAACCCCCTTGCCAAGCACGACTTCGCCTTTGTCGCCGTGGCTCGATATTTCGAACCGCAGTTCTTCGGTCTTGCGCTCGCCCGCATAGATGTCCATCTCCAACGTTCGGCGGTCGCTGGACCAATGCGCCGTTGCAGCCCGGGTGTATGCAGCGACGCCCGGGCGGACAAACTGCTCGGGCGTGGCGTAGCCGAAGTCGAGGGCTCGAACTTCAGTGCGACTGTCGTCGGTGTACACGACGGTCATCCGGTGTAGGATGTCGTCCCGAACCCACTGATAGACGACTTCGTGGCCCTCTACTGTATGGCGGTCCGAAAGGACTTCGGCGCCCGCGGGCGAACCGCCGCAGAAGGAGGTGCGCCACAGGGCAGCCGGATGCTCGCGATGGTCGCCGGGCCGAACGACTGTACCGGTCGGACCTTGCGAGATCGTCACGTTGGACGCGAAGGACTCTGTGCCGTGGTACTGTTGGGCACCTTCGATCGGTGAGGGGTGAACGTAAGCCATGAAGGTCGAATCCCCGTCCACCGAATACTCAAACGGACCGTTGGCTTGGATCCCGGCGAGAAGACGGGTCAGTTCGCCTCGGGTGCGCTCTCTTCCGGACTCGATCTGGGCCTCGGTAAGACCCATCTGGCGGTGTCCAAGCTCGAATTTCGAGAGAGCCTCGTCCTCTGGGATGTCGGAGGGCAGGATGATGGTAGTCATCGTGCCGTAGAACGTCTGGGCCGCCGCGCCACAAGCGCAGAGGCAAACGAGCGCGCCGACGATGGACCGGCTGGCGGTGGTCCACTGTCGGGGTCCCGGCGAACCGATGCCGCGGGACGTGTGCTGAGAGGTGGTTTCTTGCATGTTCATTGTTTCCTTATCGTCCATTGCGGGACGAGCCAACGTGTCTCTGGGTCGTCTCGCACGTGTTCACTCGAGAGCCTAACATTTGTAGCCTGAATAGGTGAAGTCGGCGCCTGCGCTCGGGCTCGGCGGGCACACGCAAGCCCCAGTGATAGAGGTGACGCAAGTCAGGTTCCAAACCTTTCCAATGAGAGTTGAAGACGTAAGCTCACAGTAGGCGCCTATCGGGTCGCACGAGTAGTCGGTGACTTTGCGACGCGTACACATGGGCGCCGGGCCTGGGCAACCTCCCTTCGGGTCTTGGATGCACGCGACGCTGACGAACGTTCTTTCGCTCTCGACGCAAAGGAGCCCCAGCTGGGCAACTCCATGAGAGGAGCATGCGAGGACAACGAAAAAGCACGCGAGCGCCCGTGCCTGCCCGGGGTGACTCACGATGCCTTCTCCTCGGACTGTTCGGCGACCCCGGGCTCACGGACGTCCAACCACACGCCTTGGGTCCTGGGTTTCCCGGAGCCGGTAAGATGCACGGCGAGCCCGAGCCGCCCGCGCTCTACCCGTACGCGGCTCCAGTCGATGGGTGCATCCACTGTTCGTGCGGACAACGGTGGTATCGAGTAGGTGCGCAGCAGGCCCTGCGAGCAACAGTCGGACGCGACCGTTGCCATGACGGCCTTGAGCGTTGGGTTGGTTACTGTCAACGACACGCTTCCCAGGTTGCCCGTTCGAGGCCGTTCGACGGTGCTTGGGCTGGCACTGACGCTCGGCCGCAAGCCGTCCAATTGAGCGCAGAGGCCGGTTGCCATGGCACCTATGCCGAGGGCCGCGACGCCGAGCCCGATTGGTCTTCGGTATACGCTAGCGGCACCAAACCGTCTGTTCGCCGAAGAGCGAGTGACGAGTCGACGCGCTGGACGCGTCTGTCTGTCTGTCTGTCTGCTCATCGCAGACCTCCTCGCGGTTGTGGCCGTCGGCCAAATAAGCGTCTGACATCTACAGTATGCCTCAAGTTTCGGCAGATTTGTCAACAATTGATAGGGGGCTAACTTCGAAAGTCGTCTCTATTCAACCTATTTCGGGTGGGTTTCCACTCCAGAATGCAGCCCTGCCTGGCCCGACTTTGGCTAGGCCGTCGCCCTTGGCGGACACGGCCTTGCCGTCCACCGCCACCCCGGCCGCGTCTTCGTCTGCCGGCAGATCGAGCGGGCGTTCGGTCTGCGCCACCAGGGAACGGCGCGGGCACCCGATTGCGAGACCAGCGCCGCTTCGAAAGGCTCGGCGCCTGGCGCGAAGCAAGTCCAGGCGTTCTTCGCCCACGGCCATGTCGCCCTCCAACGGACCCTTGCGTCCAAGGGAACCGGGACGGACAGGCGACCCTTGGGTGCTAGCCCGCCTTGGTGAAGCGGAGGCCCAGGGCCCGGCCCGCATCGAGCACGAAACCACGCACCTTGCCCGCCGTATCTCGGAACAGCGTGGCCGTGCCGATGGGGCTCGACACTTTGTCCGCAGAACTCGGGCGCACCACGAGCGGGTCTCCTTCTCCCGCGGTGAAGACGAGCGACTTGCCTTGCACCTGGACCTCGATCGGCACTTCTAACTCGGGCGAGCTATAGACGCCCGCCCAGGCCTTCAGCTCGGCATCGGCCGCCTCGAAGGGCTCGACGGGCTTCAGCTGGATGTCTGCCGGACCTTGGCGAAGCCGCCCGGAGACCGGCTTTCCTGGCCCTTCGAACGTGAAGTCGATGCGCACAGTAGGAGCCTTGACGTAAAACTTCGTGGCTGACTCTGCCAATAAGGGGAATGCGGGCTGGCCCGCAACCTGCAACTGAAGCCCGTCGCCGACCAACCGTATGGTCAAAGTCCGTCCGTCGGGCAGCTCATATGTCCCAGCGACCCGCTCGAGCGCCGGTCGGCCCAGCTGCGCCTCTTTGGGCGGGGTCTCGGCCGAGGCCTCGACACGGCCGAGCACTGCGCGAGCCGCCGCCGCCGCGATCTGGGCACAACTGTTGGTTCCGTCGTTGCCTAGCGCGAAGATCGAGACCTTTCGGTCGGGAAAGAACATGGTAGAGGCGTTGAACCCGAGCCAGTTGCCGTTATGTCCGATTCGCTGGATGCCGTCAAGCTCGTCCACGATGAGACCGAACGCATAGTTAGGGGAGCCTGCCCCGACTGTGACTCCCTCAGTGAACTTTTGCGCAAGTGCCGGTGAGCCCTTGCCCAGTTTGTTGTCCCGAAGGTTGGCGTGCCACTTGGCCAGATCGCCGACCGTGGACAGGACGCCTCCGTCTCCGACGATGCTCAGGGCAGAAACCAGGGGCTTCCATCCTCCGAAGCCGTTCGGTGCGTAGCTCTGGGCACGCGACTTCACTACGATCGAGTCCGTGTCGAACCGCGTGGAGTCCATGCCGAGTGGCTTGAAGACCCGCTCGGAAGCGAACGAGGCGAGCGACGAGCCCGAGACTCGCTCGACGATGGTCGCCAGGAGCACATAGTTCGAGTTGGAGTAGACAAACCGCTCGCCTAGTGCGTTGTTGAGGCCCTGTTGGCGCGACAAGGAGGCGAGGGCATCTTCGTCCGAGCGCTCGTCAACCCCGTTCCAGCCCGCAAGCGACCAAAGGGTGAGGTAGTCGCGAACCCCGCTCGTCATGTGCACCAAATGGTCAATAGTGACCGTGTGTCCGAAGGTGGGAAGCTCCGGGACAAATTTTGTGACCGGATCGGTCGTCTTGAGCTTTCCGTCCTCCTCCAGCAGCAGGACGCACATCGCTGTGAACTGCTTGCTCACGCTGCCGACGTCGAGCACGCTGTCAGGGGTAAGGGGAACCCCGTGCTCCAGGTTAGCGAGGCCGAATCCTTTGGCGTAGACCACCTTGCCGTCCACCGCTACCCCAACGACCCCGCCCGGACCCTTCTCCCGGGCCCAAGGCTTCGCCGCCTCGTCCACTTTGGCTGCCCACTCGGGAGATTGGGCGAACGACGGAGAGGCGGCAACGAGGGTCAGCGCTACGATGGCCATGTGCCTCATGGAAGTGTCTTACCTGGGAGCGCGAACGGCGATTGCTATCGGTCCCAAGGCAATCCCATCTTCTTCTGCGCCATGAACCCGCACATGTCGGCGGTGCGGAAGGCGTAGCCCTGCTCGTTGTCGTACCAGTCGACGCGGTTCGCCATGTCGCCGAGGGCCACGGTGCCCACCGCGCTGAAGACCGGGCTGTGGGGGTTGCCGCGCATGTCGCTGCTCACCAGCTCCTCTTCGGTGCAGGCGAGGTAGCCCTTCATCGGCCCCTCGGCCGCCGCTTTCATCGCCGCGTTCACCTCCTCGACTCGCGCCTGAAAATGAAGCACATCGGTGTACAATCGGATCATGCGAAACGTCACAACGATCGCAGGATCGCAGGATCGCAGGATCGCAGGATCGCAGGATCGCAGGATCGTGTAGGGTCGCGGTAGCCGGGATCCTCCTTGCATTCTCTGGACTTGCCCACGCCCAGTACCTCAAGTCGGTTGAGGCCGCCCAAGACACCTTCGACGGATCAGGCAGCACGACCGGGACAGTCCGAATGAGCGCGAACGTCCAATCGAACCGCAACGTCTTGCTCGAATCGCGCGACGAGAGCATCACCGTCCCGCCGAGCGTCACCGTCCCTAGCGGCCAATCCACCGCAAGCTTCACCATCACCTATGACGGAGGGGCGGGCCCGGTTACCGCAAACGTCGTCGCGCACAGCGGCGGCTACAGCCAGCGCAAGCGCGTCAATGCGGTGGCTTCGGCAGCCGCCTTCGCGGTGCCGAGCCTGACGGCGCGCTCGGGCCGCGGCGGCGTTTGGCTGAGCTGGGACGGCGTCCCCGAGGACGTCTTCGGTGACTGGATCGCTGGCTATCGTGTCCTTCGCAAGCCGGTCGGCGGCTCGTTCAGCCAGATCGCTGCCGGGATCGAGTCTGGCTCTTTCGTCGACACGACGGCTGCCGAGGGCGCGAGCTACGTCTACAAGGTCGAAGTCCGCAACGGGGCGAACTCCTTCCTGGCGGGCAGCCCCGAAGTCGCCCACACCAAGACCCTCGGCGCGGCGACGATGACGTGGCCGAGCGTGAACTTGAACAGCGGAGTTGTGACCGTCGCGTTCCCCAACCCCGACCCGACCCAGGAGCACTACGGCCTTGTGGTCGATGGCAAGCTCTTCGGCACCGGGAGCGCGACAACGTCGAACGGCGGTTCGTCCGCGACCATCGTATGCGAGATCGACACGTCGATGCTCGCCAACGGCAACCACACCGCCGTTCTGGTGAGCACTTCCGAACAGGCCGACCTCCACGCGAGCGACGTCAAGACCTTCAAGACCCTGAACCCGATGTCCTCTGTCGGCAACGACGGGATCTGCCAGACCGCCGACGGCGAGTACGCCGCGTTCAGCGCCCAGTACCTCTTCGGCGCGACCAGCACCATCCAGGTGCTCGACACGAACAACACGGTCGTGCGGTCGTGGACGTTCGACGGCGGCGACGCGAGGGTCGTCTGGGACGGGAAGGACGCGCTGGGGGCGACCGTCGCGGACGGCGACTACAAGTTCAAGTCCGAGGGAGGCTCTCCCGCGAACGGCACGTTCTACCGGTTGGTGAAGGTCGGTGCCGCGCCCGAGTTCCTCGCGATCGTGAACTACACGAAGGACCGCGACCCGGCCAATGGCTACGACCCTGACCTTTTGACTGAAACGATCGCGTACGGCAACCGCGTCCGCTCGTACGTACAGCAGCTCAGCCAGAACACTTCCGGCTTTCCCTGGCTCTTCTACATGGTGTACGATGGGGAGCTTATAAGCCGAGAGACTGTGCGCAAGATGTGCAAGTGGCTGCGCAGCTCCGCTAGTGCGCTCTATTTGATTGGCCATGGATTCAGGGCCGCTGAACAGGCAACCGTCCACACGGTTTGGATCGGCGCAAACGTGCAAGTACACTACGCAGGACTTGCACGAAAGGGGTGGCAGCACATCACGGTTCCCTACTGGGTCGGCGGTCGGCAATACCGCTTCTTATTACTGGATACTTGCCACTCCGTTGGCAGCAACAAGAGCGATAATCCTAAGGACTGCTACGTTTCCGGAAACCCGGCACACGGAACCTACATGACCCTCTACCCGCACAAGACATGGGCTGAGGCTTACAACGTGGATACTGACGAAGTGTTGGAGGGTGCGTTCGTTGGGTTCAACGGCCAAATGTTCTTCGCCCAGGGCGCAGGTTTGGGCCGCTGGTGGCGGGATTGGAGAGACTACTTTTGGCAAGCTCTGTCCTCCGGCAACTATTCCGTGGCAGAAGCTCTCAATCGCGCCGACCAACTGCTCCCGAGCTTCGCCACGCACCCCAACCCTAGCTCTTACTGCGCCGGGGCGATCAACCAGCCGAAGCGCAAGCACTGGGGGGACTGGCGGTGGTGAGGTTCGCGATACTGGCCGCCTTGGCGACGTGCGCGGCGTGTCGGCCCCCTTCCGGATCTGGGGAGTCTGGTAGTCGCAGCTCAAGCCCACAGCTTTCGAAGAGCATTGCGCAGCGCGCAGCGGATGCCAAGGCTTCCGGTCTCGCCCGCGACGTAAGATTCGACCTTTCGGGCGACCTAAGCGAGTTCGGGGACGAGGTGGCCATCGCCGTCGAGCACCAACGAGTCTTGTTCACCGACGCCGGGGACGTCTCGGGGGCGATTGATGCGTTTGTCCGAGTGCGGTACCCGGTTCGGTTTGACGACGCCGTGGGGGCTGTTGCCGGCGAACGTACGCACCTGCTCGAAGTCTTAGTCGACAATGAAAGGCCGCTGTTCGTTGTGCGGTTCTACGACGAGGCCGAGCTCCGCGACTACTTCCCCGACAAGGCGGACGCCAACTTCATGGCCGGGCTCTTCCGCCGGGCGGTCAAGGAGGCGTTGGCGAAGTCGAAGCGGACGGGCGGGGAGGAGTAGCCCCAGGCGACAGAGGCTGGCTGAACCGCCGACCCTTCGTCCTGAACTCGATAGCGCGAGCAAGCCCGCGCACTCCTAAGCTACAGCCCTTTCTGGGCCATGAGCTCGCACATGTCGGCGATGCGGCAGGCGTAGCCCTGCTCGTTGTCGTACCAGGCGACGCACTTCACCATGTCGTCGAGGGCAATGGTGTCCACCGCGCCGAATATCGAGCTGTGGGGGTTCCCGCGCATGTCGCTGCCCACCTGCTCCTCTTCGGTGCAGGCGAGGTAGCCCTTCATCGGCCCCGCGGCGGCCGCCTTCATCGCCGCGGACGAACCGCTTTCCGGCCCCAGGCGTCTATGCAAGCATGGGATGCTCCCGGCCAAAGTTCCAGCAGTTCCTGACGCCATTCGAGACCGACCCCGCCGGGCCGTCAGCGTGTGGCCAGATCGCCAGCCCCTGGCTCGTCGCGAGCAACGAGCCCGAGGAGCTTTCGCTGACCCCCTTCGACAGCCCGGTCACGCTCTACCGCGGCTATTGCCAGCTTCCTGCCGGGGGGGGGGCAGCGTCACCCAGCGCTTCCGCCTCTTCCTGTGGCACCTGAACTCGGGGAGCTTCGACCTCACCTTCCGGTTCATGCTCCGGGTCAGTGAGGCTGGCTGCTCGCTCGCGAACCACAACCTCGCCGAGCGGGTCGTGCCGTTCCCAGACTACGCGGCGGCGGCGGTCTGCCTCAGCTGGGAGCAGCTCTTCGACGCGCTGCCGTCGGTCACGAGCAACGTGGTGCTGAAGAAGAACGTCGAAGGGGCAGCCCGTTCCTGGACGGTCCCACCCGATGCGGGCAAGCGGCTCGTCGCCGCAGTCTACGAGTTCGACCTGACCGGGCCGCCAGGGACGACGGTCTGGTTCCGGACGGTCTGCACGGCGACCGGCGCAAGCGGCGCGTGGGACGACGACCCGCCCGCGCCCCACCCGAACCACCCCCACGTGCGGGGATGGTGGCCCAAGAGCGCGCTTGAGGTGCCGATGGCGGGTGAGGACCCGTTTGATGCCGCTCTTAGTGGCGGGAGCGACGACTTGCAGTCCGCGGTGTGCGAACAGCTCGACGCGATCGAGCATTCGACCGGACTACTGCCGGAGACTGGCGGCTTTGGCGCGATCTCGGGGGCGGGCCACGAGTTCGACCTGGTGAACAAGGGTTGCTACGGCGTCAACCTGGAGTACACGAAGCAGCTCGTGAACAATGGAAGCGAGACCGGCCACGTCCACGTCGGCCTCGTAGCCCGCAACGTGGACACGTACTTCGGGGCGGCCCACGTCTCATCACCCGACCCGGTGGCGGCGGACAAGCGGTACGTCCCGCCGCTGGCCTACGTCCCCCCCGACCCGCCGGAAGAACCGGACGCGAGGCGCGAGATGGTGGACCTCCTCCAGTCGCGCACCGGAATGAAGATACCTGTGGCACCAGGGCCGGGAATGCTGCTGCGAGTCCGGATCGCCAACGGCGGCGCTTGCGCGACGCCGGTCAACATCGTCCTGAGCCGGGAGGTCCTCGACCGTGAGGAAGTGGAGGAGCCGGAGTGAGACGTGCGCTGATTGTAGTAGCCGTCGTCTTGGCGCCCGGCACTGGCTGGTGCCAGAAGCATCGGCTCCAGGAATCGTGGATTGCAGTGACTTCGTACAACCTTCCCGAGGTGCGCGCCCACCTCGAGGGGAAGAGGGGCACAGTCTTGAGCGTCGCCGACAAGTCGAGGCTGCTCTCGGTGCTCGCGAGCAAGGGCCAGCACTCCGCTGACATGACAAAGTGGCGGGCGGTCGCCGACCTCCTGCTCCAGCACGGTGCCCAGATCAATGAGTCAGGTACGGAGGGCGTTGCGACCGCGCTGGCGAGCGCCTCGATCAAATGGTCCGACCAGTTCGTCGCGTACCTGCTGTCGAAGGGTGCCGACCCGAACGCGGGCAAACTAGGAGATCCTTCGTACGTACCGCTGCCTGCCGCGCTCATCTCGCAATCTGCGGACCAGCGCATTCCCCGTTTCAAGAGCGGGAAGAACTACGAGACGGGGGAGACGGCGGCCCAGATGCTCGGGCGCTTCCGCCGGACCGTCTCCCTGCTTCTCGACGCCGGTGCGGACTCGATGCGGCCGGGCTACTACGGGAAGATCCCGTTCCAGCGCGCCTGCTATTGGGGCGAGACCGAGATGGTGCGCCACATGGTCCGAAAAGGGGCGAGGCCGAACGTAGCGGGGCCCAGCGCTCCAGGCGGGTTCTACGGGAGCTCCGGCTACACCGCGCTGCACTGCGCCGTCCTGCGCGACTCGGCCGACAACGCGGCGACGGTGAGACTCTTGCTCGCGAGCGGCGCCGACCGCAACGCCAAGGACGACCTCGGCCGTACCCCCCTCCAACTCGCCCGCCACAAAGGCAACCGGCTGGTCGCGAAAGCCCTGGGCGGGTGAGGGTCCCGCCCGCCTAGGCAAAGAGCGGGAGCGGACTCACGCACTCCTAAGCTACAGCCCTTTCTGCGCCATGAATTCGCACATGTCGGCGCTGCGGCAGGCGTAGCCCTGCTCGTTGTCGTAGCAGGCGACGAACTTCACCATGTCGTCGAGGGCAATGGTGTCCACCGCGCTGAAGACCGGGCTGTGGGGGTTGCCGCGCATGTCGCTGCTCACCAGCTCTTCCTCGGTGCAGGCGAGGTAGCCCTTCATCGGCCCCTCGGCCGCCGCCTTCATCGCCGCATTGACCTCCTCGGCGCTCGCCGCATGCGATAGATGGGCGGTGAAGTCCACCACGCTCACCGTGGGCAAGGGCACCCGGAACTCCATGCCCACGAGCTAGCATTTGAACCCCGGGATCACGAGCCCGGCAGGCGGGCCCACGGCGATCGCGAGGCGTGCCTCTGGGAGGGAAGGCGAAACCTCCGCGCCGCGAGCCCGTCTAAGAACCATGGCTTGCACGAACTCCCGGTACACGCGCCGGGCGACCTCGCAGTTCATCACCGGCTCCCTGCCCCTCGCGGCGAGCATCCTGTCGAGCCCGTGGCTCATCGTGAGCAACGACCCCGAGGACCAGGCAACGCCACTCACTGGGCCGGTCACGCTCTACCGCGGCTATGCGACCTTCACGGGGCAGCAGCGGTTCCGCCTGTTCCTCTGGCACCGCAACCTCACGGGCGCGGCGCTGACCTACGGGCTGATGCTCCGGGCCTCTCAGCTATGCTCGATCCTGAACGACGCGCGGATCGAGCAGTTCGATGTGGACTTCGACGGGAACTACGCCGACCGGGGGATCTGCCTCGCCGTCGCCCACCTGGGCGGCACACTCGACGTCTACAACCCTCCCAGCCTTTTGGTCAAATCCGTCGAGACTGGCCCGATATGGTCGCGGTCTGTCCCGTCCGCGGGCGGCGGCGGCCGACTCGTCGGGTGCGTGCTCGAGTTCACGGTGAGCGCGGCAAGCGAGACGACGTTATACTTTAGGACGTTCGCGAGCCCGAACGCCTCGCGCGGCGCGTGGAACGACGGGCCCGCGGAGCGGGACGGGCACGTGCGCGGCTGGTGGCCCATGAGCAAGATCAGTATCCCTCTCAGGTTTGAGGACGACGAGCCGCTTAACGTCAACCCGACGATCCCTGCCATGCGCCAGAACATCCTGGTGGACGCGGGCGGCCCCGAGCACGCTGTCGGCTCCGGCTTCGGCCAGCTGACCGGCGCGGGCCACGAGTTCGACGTGGTGAACAAGGGCTGCTACGGCGCCGACCTCGAGTACGTCGGACTGCTGCGCAACTCCCACCCGACCGAGACGGGACGGGCGTACATCTCGCTCCTCGGTCGCGGCGGAGACGGGGACTTCTTCGGCGCGGCCGACTTCAAAGACCCCAACCTCGACTTACTCGGCGTCCGCCCGATGAGGGAGATCACGGCCGACCCCTCCCGGAGGCACTTCGTCGACCTTCTCGAGCACAAGCCACTACCGTATATCACGGTCGGGCCAGACACCGAGACTCTAGAGTTCCGCTTCATGCTCGCGGTGGGCGGCGCGGCGGCGACGCCAGTGAACGTCCACATGGCGAACCAAGCCGTGACCGCGACGCCAATCGGCGGAGGCGGCGAGTGAGAGCTCTCGTCCTGGTCGCGGTTTTGGCTTCGTGCAGCATCGCCCGGCCCCAGATCGACCCAAACTTCAACTACGACCTAGCGAAGGCGGCTCGCGAGCTTGACTTCTTCAAGGTCAAGTCGCTCCTAGACTCCGGGGTCGACCCCAACTCGACGATGGCTTCCGAACTCGGAGGCGGGAAGGTGATTATGTGGGCGGCCTCGATGGCGTCCAAAGAGCAACCACCCGAGCGCGTCAAGGATTTGAACCGGCTTATCTTCATGTTGCTCGAGGCCGGGGCGTCGCCAGCGGAGGGCCACCCGGTATCCGGCGGGCCGTTCAAACACCTCCTTCACTCGGCGGCGGCGAACCTTAACGAGGAGTTGCTCGCCTACCAGTTGAACCTCAACCCGCCCGACATCTGGTCGCGGACTAGCAGTGGCAATCGGCTGTCGACCCCTTTGATGAACGCCATCGGGGTGGGCACGGGCGAGACAATCCCCAACTACGCGCGGGACGACCGCCACTATGCCCGCCGTGTGCGGGTCGTCACGATGCTCTGCGAGGCCGGGGCCGACCCCTTGCTCACCAACGACCTCGGCACGTCGATAATCAACTACGTCTCCTTCTTCGGGTACTTTGAACTGCTCCGGCCGATGCTGGAGAAGGACGGGGCGGGCCGCGCCTCGTACACCTCGCTCAAGACCCACTCCTGTCCCGAAGGCTACAACGCCCTCCATTCGGCCTGCCTGCGCGACACCGCCGACAACGCCGAGTGCGTCCGTATCCTCCTCGCTGCAGGAGCGAACGTGCGGGAGAAGGACGCAAAGGGCCGCACCGCCCACCAGATTGCGCGCGAGAAAGGCCACGCCCGCATCCTCGAAGCCCTCGGCCCCGAACCGCCGCCGTAGCAGAGGCTCCTTTGGCATGCGCAGGCGTTCTCGAGTCGGCTCGCGTTCTTCCGAGCCAGGTGCAGAGTTAGCGTCACAGCCCCTTCTTCGCCATGAACTCGCACATGTCGGCGATGCGGCAGGCGTAGCCCCACTCGTTGTCGTACCAGGCAACGCACTTCACCATGTCGTCGAGGGCCACGGTGTCCACCGCGCTGAATATCGAGCTGTGGGGGTTGCCGCGCATGTCGCTGCTCACCAGCTCTTCCTCGGTGTAGGCGAGGTAGCCCTGCATCGAGCCCTCGGCTGCCGCCTTCATCGCCGCATTGACCTCCTCGACGCTCGCCGCATGCGATAGATGGGCGGTGAAGTCCACCACGCTCACCGTGGGCACCGGCACCCGGAACGCCATGCCGGTGAACTTGCCCTTGAGCTCGGGGATCACGAGCCCGACTGCCTTGGCGGCCCCCGTGCTGCTCGGGATCACGTTCTCGGCGGCGGCGCGGCTGTCCCGCAGGTCCTTCTTGGCCGTGTCCACGGTGCTCTGGCTGTTCGTGTAGGCGTGGACGGTGGTGAGCAGGCCCTTCTTAACCCCAAACGTGTCGTGGAGGACCTTGGCGACCGGAGCGAGGCCGTTCGTCGTGCAGCTCGCGTTGCTCACCACATGGTGGGACCCTGGGTCGTACATTTCGTCGTTGACGCCGAGCACGATGGTCACGTCTTCGTTCTTGGCGGGGGCGCTGATGAGCACCTTCTTGACCGTGCCGCCGAGGTGGTCCTTGGCAACCGTCGCGTCGGTGAACCGTCCGGTGGACTCGATGACGAGCTCGGCCCCGACGCTCGCCCAGTCGATCGCCTTCGGTTCGGTCTCTTTGAAGACCCGGACGTCGTACCCCGCGACCTGGATCGAGTCGTCGTCGTGGGTGACCGGGCCGGCATAGGGGCCGTAGACGGTGTCCCAGCGGAAGAGGTGGGCGTTCGTCGCGACGTCGGTGAGGTCGTTGAGCGCAACGACCTCGATGCTCTCGCGGCTGCGCTCGATGATCGCGCGGAGGGCGAGCCTCCCGATGCGCCCGAAACCGTTGATCCCCACCTTGACTGCCATGCCCGCGAGTCTACCGGGCGGGAGATTGCCCGGCAGACTTCGGGGCCCAAGCGCGTTCAACGCTTCGGGGTTGGAAACTGGATCAGGAACTTCATCCGGGCGTCGTCCTCGAGGGCAGCACTTGTGACGCGCGTCTGCCAATACCTTGGCTCGGCCCACTGCTTGCCCAGCTCCGGGTACCAGTGGCAACTCGCCTCGCCGATCACGAGCCCGGAGGGGATGGGCTTGCCGAGCATGACCGTGACCGAGCGCCCCGATGCCTCCATCGGAACCGTGGCCAACCCGGGCGCGCTTTCGCGCCAAAGGTACGCATGGCCTGGACGGATCCAGCGGTTGAGCTCGGAGTCGCCAGTTGCGCCGCTCAAGAGCACGAGAACGGCGTACTTGACGTCGCGGTCCCATTTGCCGGGGCCGGTCGACGGCCCGAAGTGCACCTCGCACCAGAAGTTCTCCCCTGGGCGCCCGCCGACCTCGCTCTCGAAGTCGAACCGCAGGAAACCCTCGGGGAACGCGACGACTTTGCGGAGTTGCGCCCTCGTCGGCACTGCAATGATTCTGGGTTTGCCATTACGGTCCACCATCTCGCGCGGCCCAGACGGATTGAGCACGATGGTGTCCTTGCCGCGATCTGCCTGCTCTGAAGCGCGCACACCAGCGAGCAACAGTAGGCCGAGGATCCCCTTACCAACCGTAGTCATCAGGGTCTCCAAAAAAGATCAAGTTGCCGCTTTCGTCAAACACCTTGAGCTTGCCGGTCTTGGTGTTGTAGATGTAGTGCCTAGTCCTCTCGCCAGGGTCCCGCCGACGGTTTTGGTTAGAGTCTTCCCAATTCCAGTGGTGCACCAAAGAGCCGTCTTCGATCGGCACGATCTCAGCATAGTTTACGCCTGGCAAGTAGATACACTTTCCGATGACATGCGAGACTTCGGAAGCCTCTAGTTTGGCATTTTGGTTCGTGTCGTGGCCGATTACGATGATGAGGCTGTCGCCTTGCCACCCGTCCGAGTCGGAGTCGGAAATCCAGCCATCAATGTACGTGTTTCCTTCGACATGCATGTCCGAGTTCGAATCCCAGTCGTTCCGACCGTCGCCATCGACGTCACCTGGTTTCGGCAAGTCAACGGGCCCAGGCCGGGTCACGAATCGCTTGTCTGGCTTCCACGACCTCGCCTGTGACGTGGGCGCGTTGCCCGGCCCTCCGTCAAAGAGCCCGTGCGAGAACCATGATCCTGGAGCAGAACCAAGCCAAAAGTAGCTTCCCAAGACTCGATCGAGAGCGGACATACCGTAGTTCGCAATGGTCGCGGCGTCCAAGTACTTCGTCTCGCACCACTCCAGGCCAACGCTACCGCCGTCCGGTAGTCCGCCCGGGTTGAGCTGGAGCGTTGTGACACTGAGCGTGACCGTATTGCCGTTCACGCTTGCGGATCCCGTGGCAAGGGGAAGCAAGTCGGAGCCGCGCAGCAGCTTGACCTGCCCTGGGGACATTGGGATGTTAGGGACTTCGGCGGCGCCGTGACAGTAGACGAGGATCGTGCCGTCGTTGAAGTAGGCTTTCCACAGTGAAGCCGAGCCTGTTGGGGCATTCACAGCGGCGTCCATCTGCATCGTGACCGAACGCGTCTTTCCCATGAACGACGAGGTCACAGTCGTGAAGTTCAAGAAGTCGGGATGCGGGACTTGGAAGGTGGACTCGGCAACCGGGTCGAAGCCAGGGACGGTCTGAGCCCTGAGCAACACCGGGGCAGACACGGCGCTAGCGACGAGTACAGCGGCTCAAACTCGACTCAGGCACGAGGCTTGAGGCTTGAGCAATCTCATAGCGCTTCTATAATACTTCGAAGCTCTCGCGACTGTGCTCGACGATCGCGCGAAAGGCGCCAATGGCTCACGGGCCTGTTGATCCACGCATGCGTCTCGCCGACTAGAAGCCGAACGAGAGGCCAAGACTCAGCCGGCCGGTTCCCGTGCGCGTGAGGGACCAGTCACGCGGGCCTTCCTGCCACGTCGCGGTCAGCGCGACAAACTGGCCGTCGTAGAAAGCGGAGGCGGCGAGGTTCTGGCTCAGCCCGTAGCGCGCCCCAGCCACCGGCCGCAGATTGCCGCCAAACTCCTGAAACCCACCGCCGTCGAGCCGCAACCGGTCAGTCACGCTCCACGAAACTTGGCCGAGAACTCCGAGATCGCCTTCCTCGGTGGTCGTACGACGCGAAAGCACGCCGACCGCGCCTTCCCAACCTCGGGCGAGGCTCCGGGTTGCGACCACGCGGGGGAACGCCTCGCCGCTGCGAGGCAAGAAGTCGGCACCAACCCTAAGATTGGCCGCCACCTGGTGCTCCAGGCCAATCCGATAGGCCCGGTCGCGCTCCCGCGTCGTGCTGTAACGGAGGGAGAGTGTCCAGGGCTTGCCGCCGCTCTCACGGAGCAGCGTAGGTTCGCAGGGTCAGGTGTCCTGGGCGGTGCCGAAGACGGGCCAGGAAAGTGCAAAAAGGCCGAACAACGCTCTCATTGTCAAGGCAAGATCGCCGAAGGAGTGCGGTAAGTTCCCTCGGCGAGCGTACGATCAGCGCTTGACGAACTGGAATCCGCGGCGGGCCTTCTTTCGCCCGTACTTCTTGCGTTCCTTGACCCGTGCGTCGCGAGTGAGGAAACCTTCTGCCCTGAGGGACGGCCGCAGGCCTTCATCGAGCTCGACGAGGGCCCGGGCGATGCCCAGCCTCACGGCGCCGGCCTGCCCGGTCTTGCCGCCACCCTTGACCTTGGCTTTGACGTTGTACCGGCCGTCCAGCTCTAGCTGGGTGAAGGGGCTCTTGACCAAGATTTCGAGGACGGGCCTGCACAGGTAGTCCTGGCACTCGGTGCCGTTGATCATGATCTTGCCATCGCCCGGCTCAAGCCAGACGCGGGCGATGGCGCACTTGCGCCTTCCGGTTCCGTAGGAGACTGCTGTGTTCGGCATGGTTACTTCTTGGCGATGTCGAGCGGCTTGGGCTCTTGGGCGGCGTGCGGGTGCTCGTCGCCCGCATAGACTTTGAGCTTCTTGAAGGTCGCGCGGCCCAGTTTGGTCTTAGGCAACATGCCCCAGACGACCTTTTCGATCAGGCGCTCGGGCTTGGTGGCGAGGAAGTCCTCTCGGGAGATGTTGCGAAGCCCTCCCGGCCACATGGTGTGCCAGTAGATGAGTTCGTCGCCCTTGCCGCCCGTCCACACGGCTTTGGAGGCGTTGATGACGATGACGAAGTCGCCACAGTCCATGTTATAGGTAAAGGTCGGTTTGTGCTTGCCGCGCAGAACCTGAGCGACCTGCGCCGCCAAGCGACCGATCGGGACGCCTGTGGCGTCCACGATGTGCCAGTTCCTTTCTATCGTGCTCGGCTTTGCCGTGTACGTTCTATTCATCGTCATTTCCTTGGTTGTCCAAACTGTCTTGTTCTTCCTCCGTCCGCCAGTCCTTCGGCCATCGGCCGTAGTTCACCCGAAGGAGGGTCAGCCCGTGGGCTGGGAGAACCGGGGGTCGCTCCCCTGTCCTCGCTGTCTCGGGGCTTGCGAGATCTCGGATTCGCTCCGGTTCCCACTTGTGGCGTCCTACCTGCCAGAGCGCGCCTGCGATCCTGCGCATCATTCCCCGGAGGAACGCGTTGCCGACGATCTCCAACTCGACCCGGTCGCTACGCGACCGAACTTCGGCCCGAATGATCGTGCGGACGAAGTTCGTCCCTGGGGGGAGGTCTTGGCTGAACGGCTCGAAGTCTCTCGTGCCGACCAGGAAGTTTGCGGCTTTCTGCATTGCACGGGAGTCCAGAAGCCGTCCGTTCCAGTGTGCGAACCGGTCGCGGAACGGATCCCGCGGTCCGGTGGCGATCACGTACCGATAGGTTCGTGACTGTGCGCTGAAACGGGCATGGAACCTCGAATCCTCCTCGCTTGCGGCGATGGCAGCAATATCTGCGGGCAACACGTCTCCCAGTGCCCTGACCCAGTTCTCGACCGGCATCTTCGACTTTTGGTCGAAGTGGACGACTTGGCCCTTGGCATGGGCCCCGCTGTCCGTCCGGCTTGCCCCTGTGATCTCGATCGCTTCGCCCGAGACCTGGCGCACTGCCTTTTTCAATGTACTGTGGACAGTTCTCTGTCCACGCTGCGGCGCCCAGCCGCAGAAGTCGGTGCCGTCGTACGCGACGACGAGCTTGATGCGCCTAGTCGACAAGCTCCAGCACGGCGGTCTCGGCTGCGTCTCCGCGCCGGACGCCAGTGCGGACGAGCCGGGTGTAGCCGCCGTTTCGGTTCTTGAACCTGGGGGCGACGTTCGTGAAGAGGTGAGTGACGAGGTCTTCGCCGTTGATGAGGCTTCGATCTCGGAGGATCTGTAGCTTCTCTCCGTCGCTCTTGCCGGCGAGTGCCCGGAGAGGCTTGACGGAGGAACGGCTGTGCCCGACGAGCACCTTGCGCGCTTGGCGTCGGGAGGCCAGAGAGTCGTTCTTGCCCAGTGTGATGAGCTTCTCGACGATCCGTCGCAGTTCTTTGCCTCGGCCCAGCGTGGTGTGCACGTACCCGGTGCGAACGAACTGCCGTGCCAGGTTGGTGAGCAGGGCCCTTCGCTGATCGCTCGGAAGGCCAAGTTTTCGGTGGTCGATCTTATGGTTCACTTCGGAGTCTCCGCTTAGAAGTCGTCCTCGTCTTCGAGGAGGTCAATGTTCACGTATCCACCGGCAGCCGGTCGGAGCTCGATTCCGTGCTCCTGCAGCTTGTCGCGAACCTCGATGAGCGACTTCTTGCCGAAGCCGCGGATTCCGGTGAGGTCCGCCTCGTTGACTGCGGCTAGCTGGCGCAACGACAGCAGGCCAGCTCGGCGAAGACAGTTGAACGTCCGTTGGCTAAAGTCAAGGTCCTCGATGCTGGTCTCGGGGACATGGCTGAGTTCGGGGAGCGTGGCCTCGGCACCAATGAGGTCAATGTCCACTCCGGCCTGTCCGAGGTCGAAGAACATTTGGAAGCACTTGTCGAGGATGATCGCGGACTGTGTGACGGCGTCGTTCGGGGCGACCGCACCGTTCGTCCAGACTTCGAGCACGAGCCGCTCGTAGTCCGTGCGTTGGCCAACGCGGGTGGCCTCGACTATATAGTTCACCTTCCGAACCGGGGTCAGCTGCGAGCCTGTCGGGATGACCCCGATCACGCCCTTGTACTTCTCCTGCCGCTCGGGGAGCACGTAGCCGTTGCCCCAGCCTACATAGAGCTCGGCGCTAAACGTCTCCTTGGCCGCGCTGATCGTTGCGAGGTAGCACTCGGGGTTCATGATCGTGACGCCGGGCGGGCAGTGGACGTCAGCTCCTGTGACCCTGCCCGGGCCCTTCACGTCGATGCGCAGCGTCACGTCCTCGGGGACCGGCCCTTCGAACTCCCACCGGATGGCGAGGTCCTTAAGGTTCAGCAGGAACTCGGTGGTGTCCTCCTTGACTCCGGGAATCGGAGCAAACTCGTGGAACACCTTCTCGATCTTGACGCCGCACACCGCGGCGCCCTGGATGCTGCTGAGCATCACGCGACGGAGTGCGTTGCCGATCGTCTGTCCGTACCCACGCTCGAGGGGCTCGAGCACGAACTTGGCGTAGGACTCTTCGAGTTCGAGGGTTTGGATGTGCGGCATAGGTGTCTTCTTAGTTTCGCGGCCTCTTCCGCGGTCGGCAACCGTTGTGCGGGACCTTGGTGACGTCGCGGAGCGACTTCACTTCCAGGCCGGCTGCATGAAGGGATCGGACGGCGGTCTCGCGGCCGCTCCCGGGCCCGCTGACGAAAACGTCCACCGACTGCATGCCGTGGGCCTTGGCCCTCTCGGCCGCCTTCTCCGCGCTGAGCTGCGCAGCGAACGGGGTGCCCTTTCGGGAGCCCTTGAAGCCGACGTTTCCGCTGCTCGCCCAGCAGAGCGTGTTGCCTTGGGCGTCGGTGATGTTGACGATGGTGTTGTTGAAAGTGGAATGGATGTGCGCCATGCCGTGCGCGACCTGCCGCTTTTCCTTCTGCTTGCCTCGGGGTGATGCCTTGCGTGCCATGGGTTACTTCGCCTTCTTCTTGCCCGCGACGGTCTTCGGCTTGCCCTTGCGAGTTCGGGCGTTGGTCCGAGTGTTCTGTCCTCGGGTGGGGAGTCCGCGGCGGTGGCGGATCCCTCGGTACGAATTGATCTCAATGAGGCGGCGAATGTTCGCGTAGATTTCTCGGCGAAGGTCGCCTTCGACCTCATAGTCCTCGTCGATCACCTGTCGAAGCTTTGCCACCTCGGTGTCGTTGAGGTCGCGGATCTTGGTCCGAGCGTCGATCCCGGTCTTCTCTACGATCTCGCCCGCCCTCCTGGGGCCGATTCCAAAAATGCTCTGCAGACCGATGAACACGGCCTTGTCGCGAGGGAGGTCTACGCCAGCGATACGTGCCATTGCCTTACCCCTGCCTCTGCTTGTGCTTGGGGTTTACGCAGATGACGCGCACGACTCCCTCGCGCTTCACGATCTTGCACTTGTCGCAGATCTTTTTGACACTCGCTCGTACTTTCATTCGACCTCGGGCGGCTCTTAGGCCCCTTCATCCGTCTGAAGAGGGCAGGGAGCCTTGCGCCTGCCTCCACGCAGGGCTGCGGGCGCGAACGCAAATCCTACCACGAAGCTGCCCGGTTCGGGCCTCGGTTCGGGACTCACTGGGACTCAACGCCGTCAGCCGCTGTCCTTCTCTTGCTCGGAGGAACCGCTCCGAGTGGCAGTGTGCCACAATCCAGCTTCCGGAGAGCCCAACTTGGCGATTGATACCAGCGACTTTCGAAACGGCCTCGCCTTCTACCTGGACGGGGAGATCTATCAGATTCTCGAGTTCCAGCACGTCAAGCCAGGAAAGGGAGGCGCCTTTGTCCGTACCCGGTTGAAGAGGCTCCGATCAGGGAACGTGATGGAGAAGACCTTCCGCTCAGGCGAGAAGGTAGACCCTTGCTTTCTCGAGACCGTCGAGTTTCAGTACCTCTACCGCCAGGCCGACGACCTCGTCCTGATGGACACGGATTCCTACGAGCAAGTACACGTCCCGGTCGATCAGATCGGCGACGCCGCCCGATTCCTCAAAGAAGAAGCGATGGTGAACGCCCTCACCGCGGATGGAGCGGTGCTTGGGTACGAGATCGCCAACTTCGCCGAGCTAGAAGTGACGGAGGCCGAGCCTGGCGTCCGAGGTGACACGGCAAGCGGCGGCGTGACCAAGGGCGCAACCCTGGAGACTGGCGCAAGCGTGCAAGTGCCGATGCATATCGACGTCGGGGACGTGATCAAGGTAGACACGCGGACCGGGCAGTACATCGAGCGCGTCAACAAGAAGTAAGGAGATATCCCCAAGTGGCGAGCAAAGAGCCGAAAAATCGCGCCGGAAGCCAGATGAGCGACGTGCTCGCGGGGTTCATTGACTCCGTAGCGAGACTGGCGACGATCGTCGGAGGCGGAGTTCTCCTCGTGGGAACGATTCTGCTGCTGATGAACTTCAACGTGAGCGGTGCGCCAGGTGTCACCGAGCAAGCGCTGAAGAACGCACAGTCCATCGCGCCGTTCTTGCTCTACGGCGCCGTGGGAGTCAGCCTCGGTGTTGCCTGGCTGCAATGGGGCGAGGAGACCCTGGCTCCTTTGATCCTGATCGTCGCAGCGGCCTACTATTTCTCACCGTTCTATGTGCCTTCGATCTTCGGATCGCCTGCGCCGACGGATGCGAGCCAGACTGTGATCTCTGGACTGCAGAACGCTGGGCTGGCCCTCGGCGTGGTCGGGTTCATCGTGCTCACCCTCGACGTAGCGACACGGGCCCGGATCCGTGCGCGGGAAGGCGCACGGGCCGAGCAGCTCCAGTACGGCAAGGGAATCAAGGAGGAGGTCGACATCCAGAACGTCTTCCTCGGGAAGTGCTGGCAACTGCCGTACTGTCGGAAGTTCGTTCGTGAGAAATGCCCGATCTACCATGCCCGCCGGACCTGCTGGCGGGAGCGCGTGGGCTGCATGTGCGAAGAGTCGGTGATCCGCAATGCCATGGCGGGCAAGCTCGTGCCCAAGGACGCGGTGGCCGCTGCCTCGATGATCCCGTACAACCAGTCCATTTCGGACGAGAAGAAGATCGAGCGTTGCCGTCATTGCGTGATTTATAACGAGCACCAAAAGCACAAGTACAAACTCGCGATGCCGATGGCGATCTTGGGCCTAGGGGGCATTTACTTCGTCTTCCGCACGCAGCTCCTCGAAGGGGTCGCCGGAATGGTCGGGAACCTCGATCGGCTTGTGAACAACGCTACGCTGAACACGGTGAATCCGGCGAGTAACGCCAAAGGCGGCAACTTTTTCCACGAGTTCGTCCTCGGAGCGTTGATGCTGATCGTCCTGGCTTACGCCATTCGGTTCATCGAGTTCCTCATTTTCAAGCTCAAGGTCTGAATTGGCGACTGCGATCGAGCCACTGCAACTGAACGGCTCACACGGCGAGGGCGGCGGAGCCTTGTTGCGGACCGTGCTCGCGATGAGCGTCCTCACGGGCCGGCCCGTCATTGTCGGCTCGGTTCGCGGAGGATTGCGGAACCGGGGCCTCGCCTCGGAGGACATGATGTTCCTCGATGCGCTCTCGTCCACGTGTGACGCGGACGTTGTCGGCGCCCTGGGAGACGATGAGGTCGAGTTCTATCCGCGGCGTAGTGTCCGCCCGCTTCGATACTCCTTTTCGGCGGATGCCTACGGCAGTGGGACGGTCAGCGCATGCGTCATCGCCCAGGCTTTGCTGCCGGTGTTGGCACGGGCGGGCGGGATCAGCACGCTGGATCTTCGTGGTTCGACCCACGGCCCGAACACTCTCGCGTTCGATGCGATCGAGGTGGCGACTCTCGAGTCGCACCGTCTCCAGGGCCTGTTTGCGACGGCCTGCCTGAAACGGGCCGCGTTTTTCCCGTCGGTCGAGGGGCACGTCGAGATCGAGGTCGAACCGAGCGTCCTGGAGCCATTGCTCTGGACCACGAGAGGACCGCTCGATGCTTGCGGAGCGAACGTAACGGTTACCGGTTCGGAGAAGGAGCTCGGCGGGCGGGCGGCCGACGCGTTGAACGACCTTTTCCAAGGGCGCGGATTGCGGCCCGAGATCTCGATTTCACAGCACCGCGAGGCGAGCCTCGAGATTCAGGTCACCTGTTGGGCCCGATTTGAGAACGGGATGGGAAGCGGTACCGCAGTAGGACGGTCTCGATCGGGCGTCGGCCAAGTCGCCACCCAGGCGTTCGAGGACTTGATGCGATGGTACGTTACCGATGCGACCGTCGATCCTTTCCTGGCCGACCAGTTGCTTCTCCCGGCGTGTCTGGCCGAGGGGCGCACCGAGTTTTCGACCCCGAAGGTCACACGCAGGCTGACGACGATGGCCTGGGCGGTACGCCAGTTCATGCCGATCCGGGTCACCGTACATGGCACCGAAGGCGGGAGCGGCCGGGTCACGATTGAGCGCTAGCCCCGTCACCGACTGGACCATCGACTACGGGGACGGCCCGCGTCCCTGCAAGGTGCCCCACAATTGGACGGGCGAGGCCGACCTTCGCTGGGAGGGCCCGGCGCTGTACTGCGCGACGGTGGACTGCGGCTCAAGACCAGGCTGGCTACTGTTCCATGGTGCGAGCTATCGGGCCGAGGTCTCGGTGGACTCCGCCCACGTGCTGAGCCACGTCGGGATCTGGGACTCGTTCAGTGTGCCGCTACCACCTGGCCGACACGTGATCGAGGTCGAGGTCACCAAGAACGGCGGCGAGTCCTTCCCCGTCCCCGAGGTCCTTTCTGGGTTCTTGCCGTATGTCTACGGTACGTTCGGTGGGCTCTTTCGGGAGGTCGAACTGCTCGACCACGAGCCTAACCTCGAACCGGAAGCACCTTCTTGTCGCATCCGGGTCGAAGGTACGCGGCTGACCTTGGACAGCGACCCCTGGGAGATGCGCGGCGCGCTCAGTTGGGGCTGGTATCCGGAGGCTGGCTCGCCGCATCCCGGGCCGGATCAGTTCCGCACGGAACTACTTGCGCTGAAGGTTCTCGGTCTTAACACGCTCAAGGCGTGCCTGTGGCTCCCGTCCCACCGGGCGATGGAGATCATCGAGGAGGAGGGGATGCTCGCCTGGCTGGAGCTCCCGCTCTGGATGCCGGCGACCGACGAGGGGAGCTTGGATCGGGCGCTCAGCGAGGTCGAGCGGATTGTCCGCCAATACCGCAGGCACCGGTGCATCGTAGCGTGGACGTTTGGTTGTGAGCTTTCCTGCGACGTCCCGCACCATTTCCGCCGCCGTTTGGTCGAGCTGGGCGCCTCATTGACCGGCGCCGCCCTCCTCAAGGACAACAGCGGCGGGTCGGAAATGTACGGCGGTGACCTCCGAGAGTACGGGACGTTTGAGGACTTCCACCCCTACTGCGATGCTCAGTGGTATCCGCCGGTCATGGACGCCTTGCGACAGCCGCCGCGCTACGGGCAACCCATCCTTCTCGGCGAGTTCAACGACTATGACGTGCTGCGGCCGCTGGCCAGAGTGCGGGACGAGTACTGGGCTTCGGACGACCCGGCAAAGAACGACATGGGAGTGCGCTGGCAGACTGACCTGCCTCGCCTGATCGCACGGGGCACTCAACTCGAGGACGAGAAGACGCTTGCGCAAGTCTCGGCCTCGAAGGGCCGCTGGATGCGCAGGCACGCGGTTCGTTGTGCCATGTCCCAGCCGGGGGTACAGGGCTACGTGCTGACCGGGATCGCGGACACACCCATCTCGACCTCCGGAGTGATCGAGCCTGGTCGCTTCCGGCCCGGGGACTTCTCGGCTGACACCGTGTTTCTTGTCCCCCCACGCCAGCTTCCCTGGACGCACGGCGGGAACCGGCCCGGCTGGCTGTGGCCCTACGTGCAAGAGGCGGGGGAAGCCGTCGTCCGAGTGGCGATTCGATCAGAGGTCGGTTATCGCGGACTGGCCAAGGTTTGCACGGGCGGACGCACGCTCTTCGAAGGCAAGATCGCCCTCGATCCGGGGAGCCCGGCCGAAATCGCCCAGGTCGCCTTCGGTGGCGAGCACGGAGCAAGGGTCGACCTGGCCGTGCACTGGAACGGCGGGGAGCAGTCCGTTGAAGTCCAGTTTTGGCGCGGCTGGGAGGGCGGGGCAAGCTTTTCTTCCGCTGCTGCGGCTTGGTTGAGGGTAGAGCCGGGAGGCGAAGGCCCGCTCGTTGCGCTGGACACGGACGAGGCGGCTGGTGCCGCCGTGGTTTTAGCGACCGCCGGCCCGGGCGTGCCGTTCTTCCGGGAGTGCGTCCATCGCGGCGTTGACCTGCTCATGCCTTCTCACGCGTGGGACTCCTGGCTGTGCGTTGCGGCCTCCTACGTCCTTGACCTTCAGGGATTTGCTGCCGGCGGCGAGCTGACCCCGATCGTGCAGCGGATCGACACCCGCACGTTCGAAGAGCGCGACGTCGTTGCGGCCCGTCCTGGCCAAGTGTTCGCGGCCCTACGGCCCGGCGGGGGTGAAGGAGTCCAGCCGACGGGGTTGAACTCAAACCCAGCTGGCGCAGAAGTGCTGCGAAGGCTCTTGGCGTTGGCGGGGTGAGAGTGAGCCGGCTGGGACTCGAACCCAGGACCCGCGCCTTAAAAGGGCGCTGCTCTACCAACTGAGCTACCGGCTCTCGAGGCCCGTTTTACTCGAACGGCCCGGCAGGGCGAGGGGTACTCTCGTCCCAATGGAGCCAGATTCCCTCACTTACGCCGCATCCGGAGTGGATCCGGAGGTGGCAGAGAGGGCTGTACGTGGGTTCGCTGGCGCGGTCGAAGCAACCCACGACGAGCGCGTCCTCGGCGGGATCGGCGGGTTCGGCGGTATGTTCGCCGCCCAGTTCCCCGACATCGAGAGCCCGGTGCTGGTCTCCAGCATTGACGGCGTGGGCACAAAGACAGTGGTCGCGGCGATGGCGGGGGACTTCTCCCAGATCGGTTACGACATCGTGAACCACTGTGTCAACGACATTCTGTGCCAAGGCGCACGGCCGCTATTCTTCCTCGACTACTTTGGTTGTTCCCGTCTCGATCCCGTAGTGATTGACCAGGTCGTAAACTCGGCTGCGGCGGCGTGCAGCGAGTCCGGTTGCGCCCTGCTGGGCGGGGAGACGGCAGAGATGCCTGGCGTCTACATGGACGGCGAGATTGACGTGGTGGGCGCGATCGTCGGAGTCGTCGACCGGTCAAAGCGGCTGCCCCGAGAGAAGCCACGGCCCGGCGCCAAGCTGGTGGGAATCGCCTCGGACGGGCTTCACACGAACGGGTACACGCTGGCTCGCCAGGCGCTGTTCAGCGTGGCCGGGCGTTCGATATCGGACGAGGTCGAAGGTTTGGACGGAACTCTGGGCCAAGCGCTCCTCAAGCCGCACCGCTCGTACCTTCGCTCCGTATTGCCGCTTCTCTCTGAGCCCGGGGTGCTGGGTGCGGCCCATATCACGGGCGGCGGCATCGCCGGAAACCTGGTGCGGGTGATTCCATCGAGCCTCCAAGCGGTTGTCGAGACCTCAGCGTGGAACCCGCCGGCCATCTTCCAGCAGATCCAACGAGACGGCACCATTGAGACGGCGGAGATGTTCCGCGCCTTCAACATGGGCATCGGGATGATTCTGGTCGTCGAGCAAGAAGTCACTTCCGCGGTCGTGAGCGCGCTCCAAGAATCGGGCGAGCACGCGGCAGAGATCGGTCAAGTTCACAGTGGGCCCCACGACGTCCAGCTCGTCTGAGGATACTGGGCTCGTGTTTCGCAAGTTGATGGAGCGGGTGGACCGCATGCTCGGGCGCGGCGTCATTGACGAAGACCTGTACACGGAGCTGGAAGAAGGGCTCTTGCTCGCCGATACCAACGTCGCCGTCACGGAGGAGATCCTTGCCGAGTTGCGAGAGGCTGTTCGCAAGGAGAAGGTGACGACGGTCGAAGGGATTCAGCAGAGGCTCCGCCAGGAGATCGCTTCGCGGTTCCAATGGGATCGGGTGAAGGGGCTGAACGAGCCGCCCGCTCCGCCGGCGCTATGGTTGTTCGTCGGGGTGAACGGGGTCGGCAAGACCACGACGATCGGTAAGCTCGCGGCCTCGCTCAAACGACAGGGCAAGCGGCCGCTATTAGCGGCGGGGGACACCTTTCGGGCCGCGGCGATCGAGCAGTTGCAGCTCTGGGCGGAGCGGTCTGGGGCGGATTTCGTGGGCGCCTCGCCCGGCTCGGACAGCGCAAGCGTCGTCTTCTCGGCGATCGAGGCGGCCAAGTCGAGGGGGTGCACCCATGTGCTCGCCGACACGGCCGGTCGCCAGCACACGAAGTCGGCCTTGATGGCGGAGCTCGGCAAGACCGTGCGAGTGGCCGAGAAGGCCCTCGGCCGGGCCCCGGACGAGGTGCTCCTCGTCGTAGACGCGAACACGGGGCAGAACGCGGTTCGGCAAGCCGAGGAGTTCGGCCAGATTGCCGGGGTGACCGGGCTCGTACTTACCAAGGTCGACGGGACGGCGAAGGGTGGTGCCCTGATCGGCCTTCAGAGCAACCTCAGGCTCCCCGTCAAGTTGGTAGGGATGGGCGAGGGGATCGACGACCTCAGGTTCTTCGACCCCGACTGGTTCGCCGAGCGGCTTTTCGCCTAGTCCGGCTTCGCTGCGACTTCGATGGCGGTTCTGCGATCGGCACGCAGCGCGCGCCTTCGCTTGGCCCACCACACGACTCCGAGCAGCAAGAAGGTCGGCACGACCAGGGCGTCGTCCAAGAGCCCAAAGAGCGGAACGACTTCGGGAATGAGGTCAATGGGCGAGACCCCGTAGAGCAGGCCCACGATGATGGAGACGATAGGTGCCCATGCCGGCGGTCGCGGCATGCCAGGAAGCTTCTTCATCCTCTACCGCGTTGGACGATTCGAGGGGTCGGTGGGTTGCGGCGGACCTATCTCGGTAGGCGGAGCTTACGGAACTGGTGGCGGCCGACGCGGAGCAGTTTTCCATCGAGTCCGACCGCGTCCAGGCGGGCGAAGGGATCGGTCAGCTTCTCGCCATCGAGCGAGACAGCGCCTTGCTGGATGAGCTGGCGAGCGGCTCCGTTGCTCTTGGCTAATCCGAGGGTAGCGACCAGTTGGGCCAACGGCACGGTTCCCGCCGCGAGCATTTCCGGCGGCAGGGACTCTTCAGGGACCTCGTCGGGAAGCTCGCGCTTGGCGAACACGCTGTCGAAGTAGTCGGATGCGGACTGGGCCGCCTCGGCCGAGTGGTAGAGGGTCGTGATCTCATACGCGAGCCTGCGCTTGGACTTGTAGGGGTCACAGGACACGATCTCGCGCACCTCGGCCATCGGGACGTCCGTACAGAGTTCGAACCAATTGGTTAACAGATGGTCCGGTATGGACATTGTCTTTCCGTACATGTCGTTGGGCTCGTCGACGACGCTGACGTAGTTGCCCAGCGATTGGGACATCTTCTCGGTGCCGTCCGTGCCTACCAGCAGAGGGCAGAGCACCACCGTCTGCAGCTCTTGCCCGTAATGGCCCTGTAAGTCCCGGCCGACAAGGTTATTGAACTTCTGGTCGGTCCCGCCGAGTTCCGCGTCCGCCTTGACCGCCACGCTGTCGTAGCCCTGGCAGAGAGGATAGAGGATCTCGTGGAGCCCAATGGGGCGGTGCTCGTTCCACCGTTTGGTGAAGTCGTCCCGCTCCATGATCCGCGCGACGGTCGTCTTCGCCGCGATACGGACAAAGTCTTCCAGGGTGAGCTTGCCCAGCCAGTCCCGGTTGTACTGGATCTCTGTAAGATCGGGATCAAGGATCTTGAATACTTGCTTGGAGACTTCTGCGACGTTCTGCTCGACCTCTTCCCGCGAGACTTGAGGCCTCGTCTTCGACTTCCCGCTCGGATCGCCAATCATGGCGGTGAAGTCTCCGATAATGAGCACTGCAGTGTGCCCGAGCCGCTGAAAGTCGCGCAGCTTCCGGAGAACGACCGCCCATCCGAGCGTGACGTGGGCCACGGTCGGATCTACCCCGAGCTTCACCCGCAACGGGCCTCCGGACTTCAGCTTCTCGGCGAGGTCTTCCTCGCTGATGATCTCGGCTGTGCCGCGCCGCAGGAGCGCCATCTGCTCGTCTATCGTCACTGGCGTGCCAGTCTACCGGCGAGGGATTAGCAGAACTGGAATTCTGGCGAGCCGAAGAGGAGCTTGGTCACCTGGAGCAAGGTGGGCCGGATGTTCGCGGTGGTCAGGCCATTGGGAGCCGAGGCCTTCACCGCGTCGACGAGGGAGGGCAGCTTGGATCCAGGCAGCTCCGCGTCAAAGAGTGCCATCGTGTGCCTGACGAAGCCATCGGGGTCAGTCTTGCCTGCGAAGAGGGCGAGCAGGGCCTGGGCTGCTAGTTGGTTCTGCCTGCCGAAGAGCCGCTCGGCCCATCGGATGCGCTCGACCATTGTCGCGCTCGATATCCAGCTTGCGCCCCCTTCCCAGCCCGCGACATCCGGCGGATAGAGGAGCTCCATTCCCATAGCCTTGGTCGAAACCGAAGCCACCGCGCCCACGGCCAACCTTCGCGGGGTCGTCTCCTCAGACTCGAGAGCCTGGATGACCTGGCGGCCTGCCCCGACCTGACGAAGGGTCGAGACGCAGAAGTGGACAGGGTTTTTCACGATCGCCCGCTTGGCCTTTTTCGAGGTGAACTCAGGTGCATTTGCGACGAGTCGGACGAGGTCTGCGACCACCAGGCCCTTCTTTTGCCAGTCGGCCGCGATGCGTTCGATGAGCTTTGGATCGGGTTGGGGATAGGCGAACCACTCCCATACCTTCTCGGTCAGATAGTAGGCCGTCCTCGCCTGCCGGCAGAGTAGGTCGAGCACGTCGTCACCGTTGAAGTCCCCGGTCGATCCCAGCATGGTCTTCGAGCCCGTGTCATGGTCGGCGAGCCGGTTGACGAACGTGGTGAGGTTGATCTGGTCGACGCTACGGCCGTTGCCGCGACTACGGAACGTCCAGCCTGTGAATGCGCGTGCCGCCTCCTGGATGTCCATTTCGCTGTAGTGGCCGATACCGAGGGTAAACAGCTCCATCACTTCGCGCGCGAAGTTCTCGTTCGGCTTGCCCTTTCGGTTCTCGTGGTTGTCAAGCCAATAGAGCATGGCCGGATCCTTGCTCATCGCCCGAAGGAGCTCGGGGAACGGGCCGAGACCCCGGTTCTGGAGAAGCTCGATCTGGGCGTTCATCATGAGAGGCCGGTCGACCTTCATGGCGCTGGTGGCGAAATGGTCGTGCCAGAAGAGGGCCATCGCGTGCGCCAGCGGGCGCCTCGTCCCCACCATCGTCATCAGCCAGCGAGTCTGGAGCGAGCGAGCCTGGATGATGCCGTTGTTCCCGGCGAACTTGGAGATGTCGTCGTCAAAGGGCTCTGCCACGTTCGCAGTCGAGATGAGCATATCCACGGCTTGCCTGTAGCCGTCCTTCCCATAGAACGCCACCTCGGTCGCAGTCGCCCCAAGGCCAAACCTGCGGAGCAGGTGGCGTACGCTATCGGACTCCGCTGACTGCCTCATACCCATACAGACGCAGAAAGGCCCCGCGAGTTCATGGATCGCAGGGCCTTACGCGAACGAGTTGAGCCCGCTTAGGCTTCCTTGGCGTTGGAGGACTTGTAGGTTGCCTCGTTGACGAACTTGAACAGCTTGGTGCCCTCGTAGGTGGCAGTGAGCGCGTAACGAACCTGCTCGCCGTTCTTGGTCTTGCGAACCATCTTCATCTTCCGAATGTCTCCATCCGGAACTTCTACGTGCGAGCGAGTCTTCAGGTTGTAAAACTTCATGGCTTGTTCCTTTGATGCCTCTTAGCTTGGGTCAGATCGTACCCGTCAAGATGCCGGGTTCGCTCCAACTTCATTGGAGTGTGCCTCAATTGAACCCAAGAGTGCAAGTCCAATGGGACAAATCTCGTGTGGCCCCAGGTAGAAACGAGGTGTGGGAACACGCTTAGGCGGCTCACGACCAACAAAGTCGCGGTGTGAGTTCGTTTCGGCTGCCAAGAGCCGGCTTCGCGAAAGCGGCCTCCGCTGGACTCGATCCCGAGCCTTGGTCGTCGAGGCGGTCGCAGGCGCGAGCCGGCCATTGAACGCCTACGGAGTTCGAGCGGAGATTGCTTCCGCGGGCGGGAAAGTGGACGTTGTGACCGTGTACAGGGCGCTCTCCGCTCTGGCCGAGGTCGGCCTTGTGCACTGGGTTGGGATCGCGGAGGGCTACCTCGCCTGTAGGGTCGAGCACGCAGACCAGGGTCAACAGATGTACGTGTATTGCCCCGATTGCGGCCTGGTTCGCGAGATCCCGATCGACCCAAGCAGCCTTGCGGCGGTGCAGAAGTCTCTGGAGCCCCTGGGCGAGCCTCCGACCGCGATCAGCTTGGAGGTGGCGGTGAAGTGCGGAGACTGCACTGGCGGGACAACGGAAGGAGGGTTCCGCGTCGCCGCTTGGGACGACGCAGAACCCTCCGCCTAGGCGCAGCCTATCGGCTGAACGGCACGATCGTCTTGAACGACGACTTGCTGTCGTTGCTGAAGCGGTCGAAGCTCAGAGCGATCTGATCGCCCCACTCCACGCCTTCCATTGCAGCGCTCACGTCCCCGACCGAGTTGATCTTCTTGTCGTCGATCGCCTTGAGCACGTCGCCGGGCTTGATCCCGAGCTTCGCGGCAAAGCCGCCCGGCTCGACGGTCAGCACGACTACGCCCTGGACGTCCGATCCCAGCTTGAACTGCGAACGGAGGGTCGCGTCGATGTTCTGGACCGAGACGCCTAGCTTCGGCTTGGCACCAGGCTGGGTTGGGCTCGGAGCGGTACCACCGTCTTCCTCGTCGAACGGGAGGCGGAACAAGCCGTCGCCATCCGAGTCAGGGATGCGCGGAGTGACTCGCGGAGCCTGCTGCGACTGGTCGAGGTCCGTTGGCTTTCCTAGCTTGACCGATGCGGTCTTCGTGTCCTTTCCTCGCCGGTAGGTGACGTTCACGGTCTCGCTGGGCGAGTGCCGATAGGCAGCGATGCGGAGGTCGAGCTCGTCAGTGACGTCGAACGAGTTCACCTTGACAACGACGTCGCCCGAGCGGATTCCCGCTTGGTAGGCACCCGATTCTGCGGGGACGTCTGTGAGCAGAGCGCCTCCAACGATTCCCTTCTCCTTCTTTTCGAAAGGCTTGAGATCGCGGGGGACCACGCCGAGGAGACCACGGTCGAACTTGCCTTTGGTGATGAGCTCGTCCACGACTTCCTTCACTACGCGGCTTGGAATCGCAAACCCGATACCGTTGTTGCCTCCGGTCGTGCTGTAGATCGAGGTGTTGATCCCGATCACCCGGCCCTCGATGTCAATGAGGGGGCCGCCGCTGTTGCCAGGGTTGATCGAAGCATCGGTCTGAATCATCCCCGTGTAGCCGCGGGCGGCACCGGTCCGAGGGTCGTTGATCGTGCCTTGCCGGCTGATCGCACTGACGTGGCCGATGGTCACCGAGTTCTCCAGTCCGAACGGGGCTCCGACCGCGATCGCGTATTGGCCGGGTCGAACCAGCTTCTCCGGCGAAAACTCCAGTGTCTCAAGGCCGGACGCGTCCACCTTCACGACCGCCAGGTCAAGCTGAGGGTCGCTGACCGGCGTAACCTTGCCCAGCAGTTCTCTGCCGTCCGCGAGAATCACTCGAACTTCCTTCTTGCCTTCCACGACGTGTTCGTTCGTGACGATCCAGCCGTCGGCTCGGTAGACGAAGCCGGAGCCTTCCCCGCCCATCATCATGGTCTGGCCGGACTGATCGTTCGAGAGTCCGCGAGTGTCGCTCGTGATGTGGACCACCGCCTTGCTCGCGCGGTCGGCAAGGTTCACAAACACCTCTTCCATCGCGTTCGGCGAGACACGTGGCCCGCCCATCGTGGAAGTCAGTGCCGGGGTCAAGCTGAGGCTCGTCGCGTCGCGGGGAGGAAGCGCGCGGTTGCTCTGTGCCCAGACCGCGCCGCCGACTATCACGGCACCGATCCCCATCCAAGTCAAAGGTCGCGTCAGAGTGTTTGCCCAATTCATCGTCTTGTCTCAAACATGGGGCCTGAGACTCCACATCCAGGCCACCGGATACAGGTCTAAACGCGAAGCGGCGGTGACGGGGTTCCTCGGGCCTAGAGCATCGAGCGAGACACCGATTCGGCTAGCCCAGTCAGGACTTCTCGGGGAATGGGGTCTCCCGCCATCGTCACCGCCGAGAACCGGATGCCGTTGCGCTCTACGCTGGCCCTCGATCCGGACGAAGGTCGGTTACGCCCTTCGCCTTTTCGGACGTAGACGGTCACGAAGGACATCCCGTCGCTGGTTCGGATCGCGAGGCTCTTCTCCTTGTCGTGCCCAACGAGGTGGATCGCATGGACGTCAAAGCCGAAGGGCAGCGACTTGGGCCGCTTGAGGCTGAACCCCACTTCGCCTTTCACGCTCATCGGGTCTGAGACGACCTGCGGGCCCTCCATTCGGCGCACCCGCTTCTCTTGGGCGGCGGCTGGGAGTCCGAAATCCTCGTTCGCCTCACCCTGGTCGAAGATGACGGACTTCACGTCAGTAAAGACGATCGCCTCTCCACTGGCAGGCACGATCACATACCGAAGGATGAGCCGCTTGGAGTTGTCGATCGAAAGGCGGCGCTGGGGCATCTTGGCCTCCTTCGGGCTCAAGACGACCTCGTGACAGGACCTGCCGGCAAGCACGCGATGCCGACCGTACTCGACCGCATAGTTCGACTTGATCTGTCGCGACCTGATGCTCGTGGAAGGAAGGAACTTGTTCGGCGAGGGCTGGATCAGCACCTCCTCGCGATCCGGGTCGTAGACCTTGCTTTCCTCCCCGTCGTCGATCACCACAAATCCTTGCATCGACAGCGGCTGAAGGACGGTGGACTTCATCCCCTTGCTCGGGACGATCTGGATCTTCACTAGCATGTCTGTGCGTTCGTCCGGCCCCATCCTGTTCTGGACGATCACGGCATGGAAGTTTCTCTGGCCCGCGAGGGCGAGCTCGAGGAACTTCTGGGCCTCCTCGTCGTGGGTGAAGGCTGCCGCTGGCAAGAGCGTCGCCGAAACGAGGAGCAGGCTAGTCGCCCGAATAAGCCGCAGGGACAATCGGCAGGCCTCCCGCCAGAGTATCGCCGCTGTAAGTGTATGGCGCATCCGCAGCCGAGACGCTCACGCTCGAACCGGTGCCGGAATTGGAACCGCCCCGATCCCTCGTCATGCTGAGCGCGACGAGCCCGGCGCACACCGCTGAGGCGGCGATCAGCCCGACGGCCCAACGGCGCGGAACCTCGCGGTCCGCAAGTCTTATCTTGCGGAGCATTTCGTCGGGCGAGGACATCGGATCGGGAACGCGGACGGAGCCCAGGAGCGCCTTGGTCTGCCGGAGCGACTCCAGTTCGGCAGCGCACGACGAGCACCGAGCGACGTGGTTGCGGACGGTCAGCGACTCGTGGCCGCTGAGTTCGCCGTCGAGATAGGAAGACAGTCGGCTCTCGATGGCGTTGCAGTTCACAGTCGGGCCACCTCAGCGTGGTTCGTGGTCAGGTACTCCCTCAACTGCCGCCGTCCCCGGTGGATCCGGGAGCGGACGGTTCCGATGGAAGTCTGCATGACTTCTGCGATCTCTTCGTACGACATTCCTTCCAGATCCGACAGTACGACAGCCGTTCGAAACTCCGGGTTCATTTCGCGCAAGCCGGCGACGATCGCGGCGTCGAGCTGCGAGTTGGCTAGCGCCTCATCGGCGCCGACGGAGTTGTCGGCGGGCTCGAAGCCGCGACCCTCGTAGTCGGCGGCGTCCAAGCTGAGAGTGCGCAGGCGAGACGAGCGCCGGGCCGCGTCCACGCTCAGGTTCGACATGATCCGGTAGATCCAACTGAGGAACGGCAGGTTGGGATCGTATCGGTGCCAGAACCGGTACGCCCGAAGGAAGGTCTCCTGGACGAGGTCGTCCGCATCGTGGCGGCTCCCGGTCAGACGGTAGGCCATGGCGTATGCACGCTGGTACGACTCGCGCACCTTTTCTTCATAGACCTCTTTGCCGAGCGTCCCGCCAGCGGTACGCTCTCGAACCAAGTTCGAGACCATCTTCGTCCCTTTCATACTGCGTTGCTTCTTGTTCAGGTTCCCAGTCCTACCCAGTGTACGAAGAGCGAGTCGGTCACGAGCCCGACCGCAGCGTAGTTCTCGACCGCTCGATGCGAATTGGCAAGCCGTAGCATTGTATTCGCATCGTACGGGTTGTATGTCCTGACGTACGCCGCAGTACACCGGATCGCTTCCAAATGGCCGATCCGTGCACTTCCCCCCAGTGCCTTTCCGATGGACTCGCCTGACTCGCGAAACCGCTCTGCGAGACCGTCAGCCGCATAGAGGGGCGCGTTTGGCAAGCTAGAAAGCAACCCCCAAAGCTTCTCGTACGGCTCCCGGTGTTCCAAGATCCGCCGCGAAAGTTCTGCGGTCTCGCCGAACACCCGAGTCATTTCGTCACCATCCTCGACCTTGCCATGCGGACAGGGCACGCAGAGGCACCTGGACCGGATCGTCGGCAAGACCTTGCCCAAGGAGTCCGTGGCTAGTACGACCTTTGCGTAGGAGTGCGGCTCTTCTAATGTCTTCAGCATCGCGTTAGCGGCGGCCGGCGTCAGCAAGTGGGCGCCGAGAAAGGCCATCACCTTGTTGCGGGCCAACGACGGCCTTGTTCGGAAGAAATCCCTCATCGGAATACCGCTAAAGGCGTCCTTAAGTCCGGTCGGGGCGAGAGAAATCGCGCTCTCCTTGATCCGGTTGCCGGCCCCCCACGGCTCGACCATCTGAAAATCCACGCACCGTCCTGCGTCGAACGAGCGGACGGCGGGGGTGTCATCCTCTCCCAGCCATGCTCGGGAGAGCGCTCGGGCCGCATCCCCCATTCCAGCGCCAGTGGAACCGTAAAAGAGAACTGCATGGGCGCTGCTCTCTGGGCTCGCGAGGGTAGCGACCTTCGCCATCACAGACTCAAAAGCGCTGGAACTCATCTACGTTCACGAAGAACATCACGGCACCCCCGACGGGCACGTTGACGGCGGTGGCGGGGATGCCTGCTGTCGGTCCGCTCTCAAAGGGGGCGACGGTAACCATCTGCTCGCGACTGGAACAAGAGCTCGAGATGATCTCGGTCAACTTCTGCTGCATATCCGGTTCGAAGCCGATCAGGACTGTTGTGTTTCCCTCCCGGAGGAATCCGCCCGTGCTCCCGATGACGGTGAACTTGAATCCGGCCTCGACCAAGCCGTCGTGCAACCGGTTGCGGTCACGATTATGGACAATGCAGATCGCTAGCTTCACCCAGCGATAGTGTACAGCAGAAAGGTGCGACCCCGGCCTCGCGAGAGTGCCGGGGTCGCGTGTCAGGCTAGTTTCCTGGCCCTTCGCCGGGTGGAGGAGGGTTCTCCTCCATCGCTTTCTCGTTGTTCGCCTTCCAAGCTTCGTCCGTGTTCTGGATCGCTTGGTCGCTTGGCCCGGAACCTGCTGAGCAACCGATGGCAAATCCTAGGCTGCACAGCAGAAGCGCGGCAAGAACGAACCTCACTGCAATGCCCACATCGGCCAAGACCCGGTCCAGGTCGGAGCAGCCGAGATGGTCCAAGAGCCTCCAGTGAACGTGCAGTTCCACCGGCTGGACACGTTGTACTGTGCCGCCGTCGGCGTGTTCGCAAGGAACTTCTTGACGTTCATCGTGGCGGTGTGGCCGTCAGCGAAACCGAGGACGACGCTCTCCGAGAAAGGCACGCGAGTCGTGTCCACGTCGTTCGTGTAAGCGCAGGACGCCGCATCGCCTTTCATGAACTGGGGAACCCACAGCTCTCGAATCGCGACCGGATAAGCGGTCTGTGTGACCGCGTCGGGCGACGTAAAGACCGAGGCGAAGTTCAGGCTCGTGCTGTAGAGATCCATGAACAACCACGGTGCCGCGGCGTCCGGAAGGGAGGTCTGATTTCCGCCGAGCCAGCTATTTCGGAACTGCCGGGTCGCGGTCGGCGGCCTGTTGTAGGTGTCCAGCGCGCCCGTGAGTGCCAAGTTCAAGGCAACGCTGCCATAGATTTGCCCGCAACCAGACCAGATGCCGCCTGGGCAACTTCCGGTCGCGACGTCGATCGGCGGACGGGTGCTGTGGTAGAAGATCGGAAGGCTCTTCGCATACGGCATGACCCATTTTTGCCATGCATAGTGGTTCATGCGATTGTAGAACGGAGGCGCGGTGCACCCGACTCCGGTGGCGTTAAAGGCCGCATTCTTGAGTGCTGGGTTCAGCGACGAGCCGGGTTGGCAGTCGTCGTTGCGCGGGTAGTAGTCATCGTAGTCCGCCATGTAGATCATGGTGGCGGTGTTGATCTGCTTGTTGTTGCTGATCTGCTGGGCTTTCTTTGCGGCGACCTTCGCTTGGGCGAAGACCGGGAAAAGGATAGCAGCCAAGATTGCGATGATCGCGATCACGACGAGCAGCTCGATCAAGGTAAATCCGAAGCGGTGGGTCGTCTTCTTAGTATTCATTGCGTCCTGCCTGCCCGGATCCGCCAAAGATGGCGCCAGGCATGCTCAAGGCCAAAGTTGGCGTGGCAACGTTAAGCCCTGGTTATGGCACTAGGACTGTACCTGCGGTACAGGGTGATCCACGATGAAGTCCCCACGTGTTTTCCACAGGTTATCCAGGTGGCCATCCCAAGGTTCGGCCAGCGAGGAGGTGGGCATGGAGGTGGGGTACGGTCTGTCCTGCGTCCTCTCCTTGGTTGATGACCAGCCGGTATCCGCCGACGAGCCCATACTGTTCTGCGATCGTGCGTGCCGCGTTCAGGATGTAGAGGTGGTCGCCGTCCTCAGGCAGGTCTGCCAGGCCCGTGGTCTCTTGTCTGGGAACGATCAGGACGTGGAAGGGGGCTTGAGGCGCGATGTCTTTGAAGGCGAACACGTGGTCGTCCTCGTACACGATCTCGGCGGGGATCTCGCCGTGGGCGATCTTGGTGAAGAGCGTAGGCATAGCTAGCGGAGCAGGCCCTGTACGACTTCGCCTGCGACGTCGGTGAGTCGGAAGTTTCGGCCCAGATGGTTGTAGGTCAGGGTCGTGTGCTCGATTCCCATCAGGTGCAGGATCGTGGCATGGAGGTCATGGACGTGCACCGGGTCGGACGCAACGTTGTATCCCAGCTCGTCCGTCGCTCCATGCGAGAGTCCAGGCTTGATGCCGCCCCCTGCCAACCAAATGGTGAAAGCCTTGGGATGGTGGTCCCGTCCCAGGTAAGTCGAGCCGCCCCTTGCCTCGTTCATCGGCGTTCGACCGAACTCGCCCGCCCATACGACCAGGGTGTCATTGAGCATGCCGCGCTGCTTCAAGTCTGTGACCAGTGCGGCGGCCGCTTGGTCGGTCTCCTTGCAGAGCCTGGGCAGCCCGTGCGTGAGGTCGTTGCTGTCTGCATTGCCGTGATGGTCCCAGCCGCGGTGGTAGAGCTGCACGCAACGCACGCCGCGCTCGACAAGCCGCCGTGCAAGCAAGCAGTTGTTCGCAAAACTACGCTTGCCCGGCTCGGTGCCATAGAGGGCGTGGGTTTCGGGCGTCTCCTTGCCGAATTCCAGGAGTTCGGGCACGCTGGACTGCATCCGATAGGCGAGTTCGTACTGGGCGATGGTCGTCTCGACCTCTGGGTCGAGCGTGCGTTCATGGCCGAGCCGGTTCAAGTCCGAGATGGCGCCGATCGTGGCCTTGCGCTGCTCCTCGTCCACGCCTTCCGGGTTCGAGACGAACATGACCGGCTCACCGGCGGATCGCATGACGACGCCCTGGTGAACTGAGGGCAGAAAACCGCTGGACCAGCAAGCGCGCCCTCCGTCCGGATCGTTCTCGCCGCTGAGCAAGACGACGAATCCGGGCAAGTCCTTTGTCTCCGAACCTAGGCCGTACGTGAGCCAGGAGCCCATGCTCGGCCGTCCCGGGAGTTGGAAGCCCGTATTGAGGAAGATCTGTGCGGGCGCATGGTTGAACTGGTCGGTCACCATGCTTCGCACGACGGATACGTCGTCCGCGATCGACTCGAAGTGGGGGAGCAGGTTCGAGACCCATTGCCCGCTCTCGCCCACCTGACGGAACTCATGGGGAGAGGCCAAGAGCTTCGGCGCCCCTCGGATGAACGCGAACCGCTCGCCCTTCACGACCTCCTCGGGAATGGGGTCGCCGTTATAGAGGGTCAGCATCGGTTTCGGGTCGAAGAGGTCGAGTTGGGAAGGCGCCCCGGCCATGAAGAGGAAAATGACGTTCTTCGCCTTGACTTGCAGGGGGGCCTGCTGGCCTAGGGCGCGGCCGCCGAGACTAGCGAGCATCGAGGCTAGCGCCATCTTTCCGATACCGTTGCCCGTCTCGACAAACAGTGCGCGCCGGGTCAGGGATTTCAGGTCGTTCATGGTCGGGTCCTCGTCTCGTCTAGGTTCAAGAGAGTATTGGCGACGAGTGTCCAACGCTCGGCCTCGGTGCCGTTGAGTGCATGAAGCAGGGCAAGCCCCCGGTCAGTCTCCTTCTCGTCGGGCATTCGGGAAGTGCACCGTCGGAACATCGTGCGGAACCGCTCCGCGTCCGGCTGGCTCACGGCGAGGGTCGCGCGGGCCATCGCACGGGAGGCTTCGAGCACGAACGGGTCGTTGAGCATGGCCAGTGCTTGGAGAGGAGTGTTGCTTCGCTGGCGCCCGGTGACGCAAAACTGCCGATTGGGAGCGTCGAAGAGCTCGAACGCCGGGTAGGTCGCTGTCCGCTTCCAGAAGGTGTAGATCCCTCGCCGGAACGAGTCGGTGCCGGACGATCGAGTCCACACCTCACCGCTGTACGGACCGTTCCAGACACCGTCCGGCTGGAAGGGGAACACGCTTCGCCCGCCGATCTTGGGGTTGAGGAGACCACTGGCCGAAAGGACGGTGTCGCGGATGGCCTCTGCCTCGAGCCTCAGTCGAGGCATCCTCGCCAGGAGGTCGTTCTCCGGATCCCTCTGGCCGAGGTCGGCCCGGTAGCGAGACGATTGCCGGTAGGTTGCAGAAGTCACGATAGAGCGAATCAGCGCCTTGGTGTCCCAGTTCGCCGCGAACTCGGAGGCGAGGAAGTCGAGAAGCTCCGGCTGGGACGGGGCGATCCCCTTCGTCCCAAGGTCGCCGAGGGTGGGAGAAAGGCCCCGGCCGAAGAACTGCGCCCAGATTCGATTCGCCTGCACCCTCGCTACCAGCGGGTTGTCCTCCCTGGTCAGCCACTCGGCCAGTCCCAATCGGGACTTCACTTCATCCGGGCGAGGGTCGGGCAAGAAGCTCGGAGGAGCAGCCGTCACTTCCTTGCCGAGGTCGAGGAAGGCGCCACGCTCGCGGACGTTGATTTTCGGCGGGCCCTCGTGCGGCGTCTCTTCGACCACCATCGCGTTAGGAATCGCCTCGCGGGCGGCCTCAAACCGGGCACGGGTCTCTCGCACCGACTGCACCAGCTCGCCAAGAGCGCCCGAGGTCAAGAACGCGGCGCGCAGCTCCTTATCACCGAGAGACTCTAATCGCTCCTGCGCTGCGATCTCGGCAGGTCTACGAGTCATGGTTGCAGTCACCCGCAGCTTGCCGATCAGGTGTTGGGGCCACGCGGCAGACTCCTGGCCGACCTCGAGGACCGCTCTGCCCCCTCCGTGCCCGTTCGGTAGTGACATCACGAGCCGGTGCGGCTTGCCCGCTTCCGGATAGATCGCCCAGGCGTCTTGGCTTGTTCTGCCGATGAGCAGGGAAGCGTCGTACCCCGGTTGGCTGAACGAGACGGCGACCTGGGTGAACGGCACCTCCTTGCCTTCGATCGTGAGCCGAACAGAAGTGACGATGAAGTTGCCGCCGCTCGAAAGGCCAGGGCCGCCTCGTTGGAACTGGGGATCAGGAAGTGCCTCAAGTACCACGCCGGTCGCGTTAGAAGGGAGCGCTCCGGCTATCCGCGTTACCGACCTCTCGGGCACGGTGCCTTCCCAGCGCCATGCACCGGCGTCTATGGCCTTCCACTGCTCACCTTCCGGCCTCCAAGGCTGCCCGGTAGGCACAATTGTTTCGGTCTTGATCCTCCTTACCCATGCGTCGTACTCCGGCCCTTGTGCCGCAGCATCAAGCCTTGCCTTGGCCGCCTGTGCTTCCTCGTCGGCCCGCGCGAGTTCCTCTGCCTGGCCGGGAGCGGGTACCGGCAGGGTCGGCTCGTACCACTTTTCCTGACCGACCAGGTTGTCGCCCCGCTTCTCAAACTTCGAGTTGTTGAAGTACGCGAGGAAGGAGTAGTAGTCCTCCTGGGTGAAGGGGTCGTACTTGTGGTCGTGACAGCGGGCGCACTCGAGGGTCGAGCCCAACCACACGCTCGCAACCGCGTCGGCGCGGTCGAGCAACACCGTAAAATGCCCTTCGGCCGGGTCAACGCCGCCTTCCTCGTTGAACATCGAGTTTCGAAGGAATCCGGTGGCGATTCTTGCGCGGATCCCACCATCGGGGAGGAGGTCGCCGGCAAGCTGTTCCCTCGTGAAACGGTCGAACGGGGTGTTCTCGTTGAACGCCTGGATCACGTAGTCGCGGAAGAGCCACGCAGTGCGGGTGCGGTCGGCCTCAAAGCCGTTGGTATCGGCGTATCGAGCGAGGTCGAGCCAGAACAAGGCTCTTCGCTCTCCATAGTGAGGCGACGCCAGCAACCGGTCAACCTGCCTTTCGTAGGCGTCAGGCGAGGCGTCCGACAAGAATGTGTCAATCTCCTCGAGCGTGGGCGGAAGCCCGGTGAGGTCATAGGAGAGCCGGCGAAGCAACGTCTCCTTTTCGGCCTCCGGGCTGGGCTCGACGGATTCCTCTTGGAGTCGATCGAGGACGAACCGGTCAATGTCGTTTCGCGGCCAAGGGTCGTCGCCGGTGTCTGGGACGGTGGGGCGGACGATCGGCCGGTACGACCAGTGCAGCTCAGCCTCTCCCGCCTTGGCGCCGTTCCTGATCCAGTCCATGATCAGCTGCCGGTCGGCTTGGGACAGCGGCTTGAACCCGAGTGGCATGATGGGCTTGCCGTCCGAGCCTGTCAGCCTGTAGAGTAACTTGCTCTTGTCCGGCTCGCCGGGAACCACGACCGGGCCGCTCACCCCACCCTTTGCGAGTGTCTTCTCACTCGTCAGGTCGAGCCCGCCGCTCGCAGCCTCCGAGTTGTGGCAGATGGTGCACGAAGCCTTAAATATCCCCCAGACCTTGGGGTCGAACCCGATGACCAGTCCAGAAGTGGCCTGGGCGAAGCGCGGTGCACCGGGGCCCATGTCGGCTCCCTCGTCCACCCATCGAGCGATCGTACTGACCATCTCGGGAGACAAGGGGTTTCCGCTCAACGGCATCATCGGCTTGCCGCCTTTGCCTCGGATTCGTTGTAGAAGCGGGCTTCGATTGCTCTCGCCGGGAATCACGACCGGGCCCGAGTCGCCACCTCTCACGAACGCCGCAGGCGAAGCGATATCAAGCCCACCGGAGATATAGCTCCCGGCATGGCAGGGCTGGCACTTCACCTGGAGGATCGGCTCGACGTCTCGGGCGTAGTCCACGGGCTCCAGGCGACGTACCGCCGAAGGAACGGCGACCCCGAGCACGACCGAACAGGCCGCACCAAGCCAAGCTGCCAAACCTGCGGCCCGGGCGATCCTCACAGGATCAAAGATACCGCGAGCTAGCTCAACATCGCGATCGGCACCCCGCGTTCTGGTCGCGCAACGACTTCCCCGGCCGCGCCCCAGGCGTGAGCCTCGTCCAGTCGAACGTGCCGCACCGTCCCGCGCCATTCCCGCGAACCGACGAATCGGGTTACGATCCCATTGTCCGCAAGCCCCTCGAGCAAGCCATCGTCCCGCTGAGCTCCTTCTACGATCACGCGCAGCGTCCGGCCAAGAAACCTACGGGTGACCGCTAGCGCGGTTGCCGCGGTTGCTGTTGAGACCGCTTGCGCCCGCTTGGTTTTCTCGCAGTTCAGTACGGGATCGCCAAAGCTGTCAGCCGGCGTCCCGGGCCTCGGGCTGAACCGGAACACATGTGCCTTGAGAAACTTTGCTTCCGAGCACACGTGGAGCGTCGAATCAAACCTGGTCAGGTTCTCGGTCGGAAACCCGACCATAATGTCGGTAGTGAGGCAAAGGTCAGGTACGGACTCGTAGGCCCGCCGGACGAGTTCCAGGTAGTCCCTCTGCCGATACCGCCTCCCCATGTCGGCCAGCGTTCCGTCGTCGCCGCTTTGCAAGGGAATATGAAAGTGGGGGACGACGCGCCCTTGTGCGGCGAGTTCGAGGAGCCGCGGGGTCACCTGCTGAACTTCGATGCTGCTGATGCGAAGTCGCTCGAGGCCGGATTCGGCGGCAAGCAACGCAACGAGGTCTTCAAAGTCGGGGCCGCCACTGCCTGTCTCCGGTCCATAGGAGCCGATCAGGACCCCGGTGAGCACAGCCTCGCGAGTTCCTGCCTCGGCAAGCCTCTGGGCCTCGGCCAGCACTTCGCCGACCGGTCGGCTTTCCAATTTGGGACGGCTGTACGGGATCGAGCAGAACGAGCACCTGACGTCGCACCCGTCTTGGACCTTGAGCGTGGCTCGAGTTCGTGGCCGAGGCCTGAGCCGATCCGTGCGCGAAGACTTTCCTGCCGCCTCAGCGAGCCTGGGAAACACGGCTGCGAACCGTCCCGGAGTTGACAGCTTGTCCGGGTTGGGCACGACGAGATCGGCCAGGGGGAAGTCTTCTCCTCGCGCGATCGAGAGTTGGGAGGCGCACCCGGTGACGACCCGCACGGCCGAAGGGTTAGCCCGAAGTGCGCGGCGCAGGGTGTACCGGCTTTTGGACTCGGCTTGGCCCGTCACGCTGCACGTGTTCACGACGTACACGTCCGCCGCCGCATCGAACGGTACGATTTCAAACCCGAGTTCTTCAAAGCCATCGGCGATCCGCTGGGTTTCGTACTGGTTCACCTTGCAGCCCAGCGTGGTCAGTCCGACGGTCGGCACCCGGTGATTGTACGGCATCCCGATTGGGCGACGGATAGAATGCTCGAGTGGGCAAGGGGTTCGAGCCAGTCTGGGACGATCCCGTGCTCCGGGTACTGGTCTCGCCCTTGGCAGGGCTGTACGCGATCGGATGGACCGCGTACCGGCTGATCTACGACCTCGGGTTGAAGCGTGCCTACGTCCCCCGCATTCCAAGCGTCTGCATCGGCAACCTTCGCGTCGGGGGAACGGGCAAGACACCGATGACGGCGACCGTGGCCCGGATGTTGGAAGAGGCTGGCCGGTCGGTCGTTCTCAGCGTGTCGGGTTACCGATCCCCGGCCGCGGAAGCCGCGACCGAGGCGCCCGAAGGCCCGATTGATCCGGCGCGATGGGGCGACGAGGCCTCTCTGCTGCGTTCTTGGCTCCCGCAGGTGCCCCTCGTTGTGGGGCGGGACCGGGTCTTGGCCGCCCAAATTGCCGAAACTCGCCATCCGGACCGCGTGCTCGTCCTCGACGACGGTTATCAGCACTTGCGCCTGGCCTGCCGCGTCTCGATCCTTCTCGACCCGCCGAGTTGGAACACTTGGTGCCTTCCCGCGGGGCCATATCGGGAACCCCGGCGCTCCGGGCGGAAACGAGCGACACTCGCCCTGCCCAACGAGTTGTACGAACTCGCCCGCGAGTGGTCGCTCTCCGACCCTGGCGGCGGACCTGCCGACGTGCCGCCGGAAGTCCAGGTCTTGACCGCCGTGGCCCGTCCAGACGCGTTGATCCGCGCCATCGAGGGAGCGGGCAGCCGGGTCGTCTATCATATCGCCGAGCGTGACCACGACCCCCTCGACAGCACCGAAGTCTGGGACGGCTTCCAGCCCGACATCCCGATCGTCGTGACAGGCAAAGACTGGGTGAAGCTGGTTCGAAACCCTGCGGTGGCCCCGGCTTCGATCGTAGTAGCGGACTACACTTGGTCGGTCGAGCCGGAAGACCACTTTCGAGCTTGGCTCCTGGACTCGTTGGATGCATCCGACCGCTAAGCGAATATTCGGCCACGTGGCGGCAGCCGTCACTTCCCAGGCCGAATCGAAGCTCCAGCAGTGGCCGATGGAGAAGAGCCTCTCCTTCGGTGCGGGGATCGGCCGCGCCCTGCACCGTCTAGGCACCCGTCGCCGCAAACGGGCGCAGGAGAACATCGCGATGGCCTTCCCAGAAATGGGTGAGCGAGCCGTCCGAGACCTCGCCAGGGCGTCGTTCGTCCACTTCGGCACGGTCGCTGCAGACTTCTTGGCTGGATCCAAGAGGACGAAGGAAGAGGTCGAAGCGCTCACGACCCATGTCGGCCTCCACCATTTGGAGGAAGCCTTGTCGCTGGGCAAGGGCGCGATCATCGCAACCGGCCATTTCGGCCATTGGGAGCGAGGAGCCCAATGGCTCAGCTTGCACGGGTACCCGCTCACCGCGATCGCACGGGACGCAAACGACGAGGGAGTGACCAAGATCGTCAATGACGCGAGGCGAGCGAGCGGCACCGAGATCCTGTCCCGCGGCGATTCCGCGACCGGCACATTGAGGCGCTTGCGTGACAACCGGGTCATTGCGATCCTCGCCGACCAGAACGCCGAAGACGCATTCTTGCCGTTCTTCGGCCGCATGGCTGGCGTGAACCTCGGCATCGGCGTCCTCGCATCCAGGACGGGGGCACCGGTTCTGCCCTCTTGTTCCTACTACCTGGGAAACGGCCTAGTACACGCCGAGATCGGCTCGCCGATCGAGCCATTACCCGATGTCGCCGGGAGGGGCAGCGGCATCATGCTTGCCTTCCACCGTAGTTTTGAGGCGAGCATCATGCGCGAGCCGGGGCAATGGCTGTGGTTCCACGATCGCTGGCGGTACGCCCGCGAGGCCGGCCTGAGGTGAGGTTTCTGGTCGTTCGGCTGAGCGCGATCGGCGATTGCGTGATGGCGGCCCACGCGGTCTCTTCGCTGAGGCGGGCCCATCCTAAGGCAGACATCGTTTGGGCCGTACAGGAGAAGTGCGCTCCGGTGGTCGCGTCTCCAGGACTCGCGGACGAGGTGATTGTTGTCCCCCGAGAGCGATGGAAGCAGGGCCGCCGGTCGCCGGCGGCATGGTTTGACCAGGTCCGCTTCTACCTAGGAATGAGGAGCAGGGAGTTTGACGTTGGGTTCGACTTCCAGGGACACAGCAAGTCGGCGCTCCTCGCACGGTTCGCGCGGTGCAAAGAGGTCAGGGCGAACCGGGCGACAGACGCGCTCGCTCGGACCCTTCTCCGCCCAGTCCCGTTGCCCGAAGGCATCGTCCACGAGGTGGAGAAGGGCTTCGCCCTCGTTGAGCCGTGGAGCCTGAACGACGGCCTGGGCCCGATCATGCCGGCGGTGACGGAAGGGCGTGAGGAGCGTCTCGTGACAATCCAGACCGGGGCAGGTGAGGCACGCAAGGCCTATCCGAGCGCCCAATGGGCAGAAGTCGGACGAGCCCTGGCGTCCAAGGGTTTCCGCGTCGTCTATCTCGGTGCTCCCGGCGACCCGGAGCCCGAAGGCGCAGAATCGCTCGTCGGCCGGCTCAGCCTGCTGGAAAGCACCAGCTGGGTCGCGCGGTCGGCGCTTCACATTGCAGCGGACACAGGGACGGGACACGTCGCGGCGGCATACGGTACGCCGGTGGTGTCGGTTTTCGGCCCCACCGACCCCGACCGTTTTCGACCCTACGGTACGGCCGTGCGAATCGTACGCGCCGAGACGCCAGGGGAGGTGCCGCCGGCGGAGATCGTTGCCGAGGCGGAAAGCCTGGCAGGGAGCCTGAGTGCGCGTCCTCGTTAGCCGTCTGTCTTCCATGGGAGACGTCGTCCACGGGCTTCCGGTGGCGGTTGCGATCAAACGGGCTCAGCCGGATGCCGAGGTCACCTGGGTCGTGGATCGGCCCTTCGCGCCGATCGTGGAGCGTTGCCCGGCAGTGGACAGTGTCGTCGTCCGGGAGAAGGGCCTCGGCCCGTGGCTCCGGCAGGCGAAGGGGCTCGGTAAGTTCGAGCTTGCGCTCGACCTGCAAGGGCTGGCCAAGTCGGCCCTTGTCGTTGCTGCCGTGCCGTGCCGCCGCCGGCTGGGCTATCACTGGCAACGGGAGGGTTCTTGGATCGTCTCTGCCAGTGTGCGGCCGGATCCCAGCAGCCTCCATGTAGTAGACCAGTACCTGGACGTCGCCCGCGCGGCCGGGTTTGAGGCAGACCGCGCCGAATGGGGCCTCGAGCCGACGCCGGAGGACGTCGAGTCTGCGAATTCCTTGCTCAAGAAGGCAGGATGGGAAGGATCGCCGCTCGCAGTGATGAACGCAGGGGCAGGCTGGTCCACCAAAAGGTGGGACCCGCAAGAGTTCGCGGGCCTCTCTTTCCGGCTACGAGAGGCGGGATTCGCGGTCGCCTTTATCGGCTCTCCGGCGGAGCGCGAGGTCTGGGAGGCGGTCTCCACGCACAATCCAGGGCGTGCGCTCGACCTCATTGGGAAGACCTCGATGGGGGCTCTGGTGGGCCTCATCTCGCTGTGCCGGTTCCACGTTGGGGGCGATACCGGCAGTTCCCACATCGCCGCCGCCTTGGGGAAGCCGGCTTGGAGCATCTTCACGCTGACCGCTCCGGAGCGGAGCTGCCCCTATGGCGAACGGAAGCGCTGCTTTGATGCCCGGGCGTCCTCAGTGACGGCAGAGACGGTCACGGAGCGGATCCTCGCGGAGGAGTCGTGAGCCTAGCGACCCTGGAACAGGTCGCCCAGCTTCGGGCGGGCCGTGTGCTCGTCACGACCAACGGAGTCTTTGACCTCGTGCACGCGGGTCACGTCGCATTGCTGGAGGAGGCCAAGGGCCTCGGCGATGTGCTTGTGGTAGCACTGAACTCAGATTTGAGCGCCCAAGGGCTAGGAAAGGGGGCCGGGAGGCCATATGTGGGCCTCGAACACCGTGCCCGGGTGGTCGCTGCGCTTCGGTGTGTCGACGCCGTGGTCAGCTTCGACGAGCCGACTCCCGAGGAAATCCTGGCCGCTCTACGTCCGGACGTCCACGTGAAAGGTGGGGACTACAAGGCCGATGATCTACCGGAGCGCCGAGTGGTCGAGGAAGGCGGCGGACGGGTGGCCGTCCTCCCCTATGTCGAGGGATTCTCGACCACCGCAATCATCGAGCGGATCGCCGCTAGCCTTGGGGACTGAACTTCGGCTTGGAGTAGTTGCCGCCCTTGCCAACCTGCTCGAGCCGCTGGCCCACCAGGTCAGCCACGAATACTCCCCTCTTTCCGCTCGGGTCTCTCATGATGAACGTGAGCTTCTTGCCGTCGGGGCTCCAAGAGGGATCGGAGACTTCGCCCTGCGTTACCCCGACGGGCGGGCCGCTGCGCGCAAGCACGACAAGGCCAGGCTCCATCTTCTTCGTCTGCGGGTTCATTGTGTGGACAACGACCGCGATCCGGTCGTCCACCGGCGAGGCGGCAGGTTGGGAGAAGCGGTTCGACGGGTCGGTGAGGCCCGCAATGGGTTGGATGCCCGCCCTCGGGCCGCCGTCCCCAAAGACCAGATAGACCTTGGTCTCACGAGCGGTGCGCTCGTCTGCGAGGAGCTCCTTTCGTACGGAGTCTTCGATCGTCGCCATCATCGCCGCCTTCTCGCTCTCGGAGCCGATCCTTTCTAGCCCAGCGGTCTGAATCCGCTTGGTCAGGGTTTCTTGGTACTTCTCCATGTACCCCGTGGTCACGTCGAGGTCGAGTGTGGTTTGGCCCGCGGTCGTCACAAAGGCCTGGCCGTCTGCGTCCACGGTCAGCTCCACGCGCTCGGCTTCCAGCACCTTAAAGGGCCGTGGTATGCCCGAGCTCGTCCCATCCTCGGCCTTGGGGGCCTCCAAGGGCTGGTACACGAGCACCTGCCCGGCTTCGGAGGCCATCACGCACCAGATCCACTTCCGATCCTTGCCCCAGATCGCTCGGATAAAGCTGGTACCAATCTCCTTGTACATCGCCTCCATCTGGCCGACAGAGCCCTCGCCTTCGGCAGCAGATCCTTCTGTTCTTCGCTCCTTGAACTGAGGCGGCAGCACTTGGCGCATCTCCCTGGTGCGCTGGTCGTAGTCGTACACCTGGCCGCCCGAGACAAGCAGTCCGCTCGCGACGAGGTCCGGCCAACCGGCGGGGCCGTAGTACAGTGCAGTCTTGGACATGGAGCCGAACGTGCGAGACTCGAACTTACCGTCCTTTGGGTTCCACCGATAGATGTCGAAGCTCGATTTGCCTCGGCTACCCACGACAAAGACTCGGTGGCCGTCGGGGCGCCAAACGACCTCGCTGTCGTTGGATTCGCCGGAGTCGGCGGGCGAAGGGACCTTGGTGCCGTCAGCCTGGAACACGACGGCACGGCTGCCCGTATCGTCCTCCTCGATCGCTGCGATCCAGCCCGCGGTCTCCAGCGGGGAATCGCCGTACGGGTCCACCAGCTTGTTCCGCGCGACCTGCCAGGCGACGAACAGTCCGGCGATGACGAGGACACCGATCCCGAACCGGGTCGCGATCTTCCGCGTGGCCTCCGGGAGCTTCTTCGAGTCGGCCTCGGTGAGTTGCGGAGCGTCTACGGCCACGTTCGGCCTTGCGTGCTTCAGGACATGCTCGAACGCGGCTTCCAGCTCTTCTTTCCTGGCAGGATAATCGGCTTGTCCGGAAGCCGACTCTTCGAGCTCGTACGCTTTCGCCCGGTAAGCACGACGGACTTCACGCTCTGACGCCTCGGGCGTCGTTCCAAGCAGGGCGTACGGGTCTTGCGACATTACCGGCTCCTTATGGCACGAAACGGTCGCCGATAGCCAGTCGTGCCCCATTGGCGAACTCGTCGCCGGAAACAGGTCCCTTGCCAGCTGCCTGCACCGTGAGTAGGCGCAGTCCGCCCCCTTGGAAACCGACGACGAGGTCGGGCCGAGTCTGGGTCACCGTGCCGGGGGCGAACCCAGCCTCGGAAACCAGGCGGGCCTCCCGAACCCGTAGGGGGCCGTACCTGGACTGGATCCAGGCACCCGGCCGTGAGGTGCAGGCGCGAAAGCGATCGTATTGGCGACGGGCGTCGTCGAACGGATCGAGCAGCGCGTCCTCCTTCGAGAGCTTGGCAGCATGGCTGGCTAAGGAGTCGTCCTGTGGCTGGCAGGGAAAGTCCCCGACTGCGAGCCGCTCCAACCAATCGGCTGCGAGCTCGGCGGCGATGTCGGCGAGGCGCTCCGTGAGTTGGTCGCTGGTCTCATCAGATCCGATCTGGGTCCTTGCGATGGCAACGATGTCGCCGGTGTCCATCCCCGCGTCCATCCGCATGAGGGTTACTCCGGTCTCTGTCGCCCCGCTCTCGATGCACCGCTGGATCGGCGCAGCACCCCGCCATTCCGGGAGGATCGAGCCGTGCAGGTTGAACGAGCCCTGCCTGCCAGCGTCCAACAAGGCTTGGCGGAGGATCTGCCCGTAGGCGGCGACGAGCAGGAGGTCTGGCTTGAGACTCCGGATGCTCTCGATGAACTCGGGGTCGCGTGCCTTCTCCGGGGTCTCCACCGGCAGTCCCAACTCCTCGGCGGCCCGACGGACGGGCGAAGGCTGCATCTTCATTCCTCGGCCAGAAGGTCGGTCTGGCTGGGAGACGACGAGCACGACGCTCTCCGCTACGCGACGTAGGGCAGGTACAGCGAATTCTGCAGTTCCGAAAAAGACAACTCTCAACCCGATTCCCGGCTGGTCGGCTCCGACCAATAGAGGCTTGCGGGGTCGGCCTTGTCGATGAAGAGGATCCCGTCTAAATGGTCGATCTCGTGCTGAAGGACCCGAGCGGCAATACCTTCGGCATCGATTGTCACCGAGTTTCCCTTGCGGTCAAGCCCCTTCACGGTGACTTCGGTCGCCCGCTCCACCGTGCCATACAAGCCAGGGAGGCTCAGGCACCCCTCTTCGCCTTCCTCAGAGCCGGACGCTTCAATGACCTCCGGGTTGAAAAGCGACAGCGGCCTGGTGTCCGGGCATACGACGATGATCCGCTCCATGATGCCGAGCTGCGTCGCGGCCAATCCGATCCCGTCCGCCTGCTTCATCACCTTCACCATGTTGTCCACGAGGACACGATGACGGGGCAACACCTTTCGGACAAGCTTTGCGACCTGCCGCAAAGCGGGATCCGGCACCTTGAGGACAGGGTGGTCTGAATCCGTGACCCAAAGGTGTCGGTAGTCCGGCGGGACGACGATTTCCATTGACTCTTGCCTGGCTATTGTGGCTCAGGCGAGCCTAGGGGAGGCGGGAGGAACGTACCGGCGCGGGGAAACGGGATCAAGTCATCCTGCCACCCGCCGGCCGTCCATCCGGCCGTGACGAACACTTCCTCGACCGCTCGCGCCGCTCCGTCCCCAGCCTCGACGACCAAAGCGCCGGTAGGCTCAAGATGGGACGCCGCCTCGTGGGCGAGCCTCCGATAGAACTCCAGGCCGTCTTCGCCAGCGTAGAGCGCACACTTGGGCTCGAAAGCCGCGACCTCCCGCGAAAGGGCCTCGTCCAGGGCAACGTAGGGCGGATTGCTGACCATAAGGTGGAACCTCTCCCCTCGCCACGGATCGAGCAGGTCCCCCTCCCGAAACTCGACCTCCGCGCCCAAGCATGCTGCGTTTTCCCGCGCAATCGCCAAGGCCTCGGGCGCGAGATCGCTTGCACAGACCACCAGGTCGGGGCGCTCCAGTGCCAGCGTGATCGCGAGGCACCCAGAGCCCGTGCCCACGTCGAGGACACGGGAGCCTGGCGGCGGGCCAAAAAAGAGTGCAACGTCTACGAGCGTTTCAGTCTCGTGCCGGGGAACGAGCACAGCGGGTGAAACCATGAATTCCCGGCTGTAGAACTCTCGCGAGCGTGTGATGTATGCAACCGGTTCGCCTCCAAGCCTCCTATCGAGGAGCGCAGACATGGAGTCGGGGGCGGGCAGGTCAGGCGACGCGAGAAGTTGCGTCTTGCTCAAGCCCGTCGCAAAAACGAGCAGCAGGCTCGCCTCCGCCCTGGCCTCGCTGGAGCCTGCTTCTGCCAGCCTGGAAGAGGCGTAGCCGAGCCACTCGCCTACGGTCATGTCCTCGCATAGGTCGCAAGCCGCTCGGCCCATTCAATGGGCATCTCCGACTTGATTGCGACTCCCTCTGGCGTGTACTCCTCGCTGATGACCCGGCCGTACTTGTGGCAACTTTCGATGAGCCCGCTTTGGTCGTAGGGTAGGAGCACTTCCACGTGCCGCCATCCGCTAGTCAGCCGAGCCTGAACTTCATCGAGCAGCCTCGGAACGCCTTCCCCGGCGAGAGCGCTGACCGCGACCGAGTCGGGCCACTCCTCGGAGAGCCGTTCGGCCAGGCCCGGAGGCAACAGGTCGGACTTGTTGAACACGGTCAGCATTGGCAGTTCCGCCGCCCCGATCACCTCCAAGGTCTCAAGCACGGCGTCCCGCTGTAGCTCCCATCCTTCCCGGCTCGCATCCACGACGTGCAACAGCAAGCGGCTTCGGGTGACCTCTTCGAGCGTAGCGCGGAACGCGGCAACGAGGGTCGTCGGCAACCGGCGGATAAACCCGACGGTATCGCTCAAGAACATCTTCGAGCCGTTCTCGGTGGTCACGAGGCGCGTCGTGGGATCGAGCGTCGCGAACGGCATGGCGTCGGCCAGGACGGACGTATCTGCAAGCCGGTTCATCAAGGTGCTCTTGCCGGCGCTCGTATAGCCGACGAGCGAGACTAGCGGGTAGGGAAGCCGCTCGCGCTCTTGGCGTTGTTGCTCGCGGTGCTCCTTGACTTTGCCGATCTCGTCGCTGAGCCTGGAGATTCGAGCCTTTACCATTCTGCGGTCGCTTTCCAGCTTGGTCTCGCCCGGGCCCCGCATGCCGATGCCGCCCTTCTGCCGCTCGAATTTCGTGTAGACGCTCATGAGCCGCGGAAGTCGATAGCTCATCATTGCGAGCTCCACCTGGAGCTGTCCCTCGCGAGTGTTGGCGCGCCGGGCAAAGATGTCGAGGATCAATGTGGGCCGGTCAATGACCCTTCGCTCGATCTTCTCCTCTAAGTTGCGGATCTGAACGCCGCTCAGCTCGCAGTCGAATGCAACGACGTCGGCGTCGAGCTCGGCGGCGAAGCCGGCGATCTCTTGCACCTTTCCGCTCCGGACGTACGTTGCCGACGTGGCTCGGTCCACGCGCTGACGGGCAGAGCCGACGACCTCTCCCTGCGCCGCCTCGACGAGCCCTTCGAACTCGAGTTCCGAGTATTCGTCCTCTTCCGCGTCCGGATTGACGTAGACGACGAGAGCCCGCTCCCGGCCCTCTTCGAGCGAGTGCCCGCTCATGCCCGGCGGCAACCCGCGTACTCGGACACGGCCCTAAAACTTGAACAAGCTATAGCTGACGCCGAGCGATAGGCCGCTAAAGTCAAAGTCGTCCACCTTCTGCATGAGGTCGTACCGGATGTAGGCCTTCCACATTTGTCCGAGGCCCGCGCCCAGCTCGACGTTTCCGTCGAACGTGAACTTTCGGCCTGTCTCGCGGATCGCGGCACCGGGGCGGGTGATCCCATAGTCAATGTAGCTGACACCGGCTCGGGCCGCGCCATAGAACTGTGCTCCCACGTTGCCCATCACCTGCTTGTCCTGGAACGGGACCATTACGCCGAAGCTGGGAGTGATGACCAAGACCCGGTTGCCACCGCTGTTCTGGCTGATGAAATTCCAGTCCAAGCCCGCCTTTCGTTTGATCTGGGCACCGTTGGTGACACCGATCCCGAAGCTGAGCCACGAATCACCCAGGGCCTCCCGAAGCGTGGAGCTCGTAGGGAAGAAGATCCCCGCGCTGGGCCCGAGGCCAAGCTGCTCGTACTGGGCAAAGGCAGAAGCCGACGAGAGGGCGAGTAGGGCGGCGAGAACGCGGCGCATGGCCAATGATAGCCCGGAGCAGGCGGCTAATGGTCGGCGGGCCGCAAAGTCACGCCTTCACGGAGTGCCTTCATTGCGGCGGTGACTCCAGCGACGCTCGCCTCAAAAAGGGCCTTGCCCTTGGCCGCGGTGGCCAGCGTAGCGAACCCATGGGAACCTTCCTCGGTGCTCTCGTCGAAGTGCCAGACGAGCCCCGGGACCGGTGGGTGCGTGGCGAGACCGTCGTCCCTCGCACGGTCCATCTTGACTAGCTCGGGGTGGAGGTGGAGCATCAGGCTCGCCTCCGCTTCGCAGGCGTGCCGTATCGTCTTTAGGGGGCCTTCGAGGGTCTGTTCCAGCAAGTCGGCGCCGATCCAGGCAAAGTAGCCGCTGTGGCCGACGACGTGGCCGGGGTTCGCTGCTTTGTGGCGGCGACATACGGTGTCGTTGGAGGAGGTGTTGCCACCGTGGCCGTTCAATACAAAGACTCGGTGGAATCCGTGGTGGGCCAGGCTGGTGAGAGCCGCTAGCACCGACTCCTCATAAGCGGCGAACGAGCCGTCAATGGTTCCGTCGAACGCCATGTGGTGGGTGCTGGCTCCTAACCAAATGGTGGGTAACAGGAGTATGTCCAGGGGCAGTCTCTTCTCGACTTCGCGGGCCACCGCCGAGGCGAGCAGGGTGTCGGTGAGCAACGGAAGGTGCGGCCCGTGCTGCTCGCACGACCCGGTCGGCAAGAGCGCGACGGTGTCGCGGTCCAAGTCGCGCACATCCTGCCAAGTCGCGTGGCCGAGGATCACCTAGACCTCCGGCCAGATGTCGCGGATCAGCATCCGCACGGTGGAGTTCAGCTCCTTGTCCCGATCCATCAGGTCCCGGATCTTCTTGTACCCGTGCATCGCCGAGGTGTGGTCCCGGCTCCCGAACATCTCGCCGATGTGCTTCCAAGAGTCGCCTGTGATCTCCCGGGTCATGTAGACCGCCACGTGGCGGGCATGGGCGATAGGAGCCTTGCGCGACTGGCCCTTGATGTCGTTCGTAGGGATCCGGTAGTGCTTCGAGACCGTGTCGAGGATCTGGTCTACGCTCGGCTTCACGGCGTTGACCTGCGAGTAGTACCTCTCTACGATCTCCTGCGCGAGCTCGATGTTGATCGGCCTGCCGAGAAGACTGGCATGGGCCGCCACCTTGGTGAGCGCGCCCTCAAGGATCCGCACGTTGCTCGGAATCGTCTCCGCGAGGTACATCGCGACCTCGTGGTCGAGCGTCAGGCACTCTTCGCTGGCCTTTGCCTGGAGGATGGCGCACCGTAGCTCGGTCCCGGGCATGAGGATGTCGGCGACCAGGCTGGATTCCATCCGGCTTCTGAAACGCTCCTCCATCAAGAGGAGGTCGCGTGGAGGGCGGTCGGAGCAGAGCACGATCTGCTTCTTGAGGCCGTACAGATAGTTGAACGTGTGGAAGAGCTCTTCCTGGGTGCGCTCCTTGCCCGCGATGAACTGAACGTCGTCCAAGAGCCAGAGGCTCACGTTCCGTTGCGTCTGGCGGAAGCTGTCGATTCGGTTGTTCTGCAGCGCCTGGACGAAGTCCTCTGCGAACTGCTGCGCGGTCATGTACATGATCACCGCGTGCGGGTTCGCCTTCTTGATCGAATGGGCGATGGCATGCATCAAGTGGGTCTTGCCCAGTCCGCTCATCCCGTAGATGAAGAGCGGGTTGTAGCGAGTCCCAGGCGAGTCGGCCACCGCTTTGGCACCTGCAAACGCCATCCTGTTCGTCTCCCCGACGATGAAGTTGTCAAACCGAAACCTTGGGTCGGGCGTAAACCGGCCGACTGCGGGAGAGGCAGCGGACGGCTGCGGGGCGATGGACACGCTCGCACGGATTGCCGGCGCGTCTCCGGGCTTCGACCGCAGCTCGGCCTGGATCTCCAGGCGCCGACGCGTTCCGAGGGACTCGTTGAGCGCCTCCTCGATCCGGTCGAGGTACTTGTCCCGAATCCAGTCCGCGATGAAGTGGCCCGGCGCCGCCATGACCATCGTCTTCTCGTTCATCCCGACTGGTTGCAGAGGTTTGAAGAACCGCTCCAGTACGGTCTCCGGGAACTCGTCCCGGCTCGCGGCGAGAAAGGCGCTCCACGCCTTGTTCAGAGCAGTTTTGTCTGCGCCGTCGAGCAAAGAGTATTGGTCGTCCATGATGCGTTCGCGTTCTCGGGAGGAGCCCCCGGGGCAAGCGAGTATACACATCGTCCCGATTGCGTGTGGCCCCCTGTCGGCCTCGATCCAGAGAGGCGCTCGGCAGTTGCCCACATCGATTTCGGGGAAACTGTTGAAGATGTGTGGAAAGGTCCTCGGCGTGGTTGGTGGCAACGACCTCGATGATGCCCTTCTCTCACGGTGGGCAACCTCGGCCAGCCACCTCTATGGTGCTGACGGTGGGGGTGCCCGGCTCTGTAGGCTGGATTTCCGTCCCGTGGTCGTCGGAGATTTTGACTCTGCCTCGCTCGACGAGGTTGCATCGGCAACCAAGGTCGTCATCGACCCGAGCCAGGAACGCTCGGATTGCGACAAGCTCCTGCTGCAAGTCGAGCGCGACGGCCACCGGTCGGTGACGCTGGCGGGGGTGGAAGGCGATCGGGTCGACCATATGCTTGCGAGCCTCGGTAGCGCCGTCCGGTCGCAGCTAGACGTCCGGTTCGCACTCCGCACCGGGGTAGCTTGGCTGGTACGGCCGGGACGATCGCTCGAGCTTGTTCTTAACGAAGGCACAGTGGTGTCCATGCTGCCTTTGTTGTCGTGCAGTGGCGCGAGCCTGACCGGGGTTCGGTGGCCGTTTCGCGATGCGGAGCTAGCCTTTGACGGCCTCGTAAGCGTGAGCAACGTCGCTTCGGGACGGGTTCGTGTCGAACTCCGTGAAGGCGCCGCATTGCTCTATGCCCGGCTCGAAGAGGACGAGGTTCCTTTGTGGTAGCCCTTTCGGGCTGGGATTGGGCAGCGTTCGGCCTGCTCGCCCTCGTCCTGCTCGCCCTGGGAGGCTCGGCACGGATGGCGCGGGCGAACGCACTTGACTACGTCTCGGCGGGCCGCGCCTTGACGTTGCCCGCGTTTGTGGCGACTTTGGTGGTCACATGGTATGGCGGCATCCTCGGGATCGGCGAGTCGGTGAGCTACTTCGGCACGGGGACGTGGCTCTTGCTCGGAGTCCCGTACTACGTCTTTGGAGTCGGCTACGCGCTGTTCCTGGCCCGGCGGGTTCGGGAAGCGGACGAGGTCAGCATCCCCGAGAGGCTTCGGAAGTTCTTCGGCCCACGGACTGGGCTGGCGGTCGCTGCGCTTGTCGTGTTGCTCGGTGTGCCCGCTGCCCACGCTCTGATGCTCGGCGTGGTCTTGCGGTCGTTGAGCGGGTGGCCGATCGAGGCCTCGATCCTCGTTGCTGCGGTCGCGGCCTCTGCGTGCTTCGTCCGTTCCGGGCTGATCGCCGATGTGCGCGCCGCCTTCGTCGCCTTTCCTCTGATGTTCGCCGGGTTCTTTGCGATCGTCGCGACCTGCCTCTCCACTCGCCCGTCGACTCAAGCTCTGCGGTCGCTCCTTCAAGGGCCGATGGGAACCTTGGACGGCGGTCAAGGGCCGCTGGCCGTGGCTACGTTTTTCGTTCTAGGTGCCTGGACACTGGTAGATCCAGGGTTCCACCAGCGCGCGGCGAGCGCAGCCTCGAAGGAAGTGGCAAAGCGAGGCGTGGTGCTGGCCGTCGTTTGCTGGGCGGTGTTCGACCTCCTCAGCATCACCGCTGGCCTCTACGCGGTAGCGCTGGTCAAGCCAGTGCCGGACGATCCACTCTTGCTCTTCCCTCTGCTGGCAGACCAGGTCTTGCCGCCGGGCCTCAAAGGACTCTTCTTTGCGGGGGTTGTCGGCACGGTGCTGAACGCGCTCGTCTCGTACGCCCTGGTATCCGGTTCCGCGATCGGGCGGGACATCGTCGCTCGGGTTCGCCCTTCGGCCGACCCGCTTCTCGCATCCCGCTGGGGGGTCGCGGTCGCAGTGCTCGTAGCCGTGGCTCTCGCGTGGACCGTCAAGAGCGTAGTTGCCCTCTGGTATAGCTGGGCCGGTTGCATTGTCGGAGCCTTGCTGACTCCGTTCCTTCTCGCGTACTTTCGCCCGGGGCCTACTCGCTCGGACACTTGGGTAGCCGCATCGGCTGCCATCGGGTTCCTCACCGGGGCCGGCTGGATGGCGTACGGGATGGCCGCCGGCAACCCCCAGCTACTGGTGACACTGCCATCGGGCGAACAGACCGGCTTGGGTACGCTTTTGCCCAGTTGGGTTGTGACCACGCTGCTCTTGCTTGGTGGCAGGCGAACGCAGCCCACCGAAGGCACGCCATGAGCGATGTGAACGACGATCTCAACACGCAGGAACCGATGGACGTGGAGGCGACCGCGGACGATGACGCGTCTGCAGAGCCCGAGGTCGTGGCGGAGACTTCTCCGCGTCTAGTCGCAATGGACAACGGCGAGGAGACCGACCTCGCGTTCCCTCTGCCGGAAAAGGGCACCATCGGACGCTTCGATCCAGGAGTAGGCCCGATCGAGGTGGATCTTTCCGAGGCTCCTGATAGTTCCTACGTCTCGCGACGCCACGCCGAGGTCTCTTGCGAGGACGGGGTCTGGAAGATTCGCGACCTAGGCTCCTCCAACGGGTTGTTCGTGATGCGAGATACGTGGGAGCGCGTCGAGGAAGCTGAACTCACGGACGGAACACAGCTTGCGCTCGGGAACGCGAAGTTCGTATTTCGGGAAGGCTAGCCCTGCCTCCGTTCGAGCCTCTCAAGACGGACGAGCCTGCCGAGGTCGCTCCACGTCCCGCACCTGATTTCGAGGCCCAACTGATGTCGGGTTGCGTCTCCATCGCGGGCATCGCTCTGCTCTGTTATGCCGTCTCCGTTGGCCCATGGTTTGCGTTTCCCCAGCACGAGCGAGCGGGGCTCGCCTATTCGGTGGGGCTGGGCGCGGCTCTTGCGAGCCTCATCGGAGCGATCGCGGCCAGTCGGATCAAGCTCGCCGGGATCGTAGGGTTCACCGGAGGCTCGCTCTCTGCCGGGCTGTTCCAGTATCTGCGGCTCAACCACGCCTTCGCCGCGATCCAGGATCCAGACACACCGACGCCGGAGTATTCGCAGGCCGCAGTCATCCTGGTTCCGCTGGGGTGGGTGCTCTATGTCGCTGCTGCGACGGCGATTCTTGTCTGGATTTCTCGATCTGCCCTACAAGAGAATTGACATCTGCCGAGAATCAAGCCTGTACGGAGAGCATGCCAGTGACAACGTACTCCGAAGGCGCAAACGCCTATAAGCAGGCAGCCGTTTCCACGGCTTCCCCCATCGACCTCGTAGTCATGCTGTACGACGCAGCTTTGACGAACATCCACCAGGCCAAGGAGGCGATGACGAGCGGTGACCGGTTCCGACAGAACGCCCACCTGACCAAGGCCCAGCGGATCGTAACCGAGCTGCTTTGTGCCCTGGACCACGACAGTGGCGGAGACATCGCCCAGAACCTCACGGCCCTGTACACGTTTGTCCACTCACGACTGGTGGAAGGCAACATGCAGGACGATCACACTGCGGTAGACGAGGCCGAGCGAGTGATCGCCGACCTACGCCTCTGTTGGTGCGACCTGCGAGGCGTCGTCGCGGCCGAGAAGGCAGCCTAGTTTACGGACCAGCTGAAGATTTCGGTCGTCCACGCCCGGTTTGCTTGGAGGTACTCGCCCGTGCCCCACAGCTTTGCCGAATCGCCAGGATCGATCACGACATCGAAGTAGTCCCCCCACCTCGAGTTCGCTGAGTTCGGCGAGTTTGCGCTGGTGACGACGTGGCGTAGCGGCCCCATCGTGCCAAGCGGGTCTAGAAGCGCCCTCGAGCAATAGAAGATTCCAGGATTGACCGTTCCACTCGACCGGGTCATTACTAGCGAGATGGAGCCCTTTCCGTTCTCAGCGATGGCAGGCATCAGCAGGTTGTTCGTGCCGCTTAGGGCGACGTTTCCGCTTTGGTGCAGCCTCGGCGAGCCAGACAGGGGCCAACTTCCGAACCTGACCTCGTACCACCGTACCATTGAGCGGTTCTGACTGTTCGAGACTCGGACCGTGTGGGCGCAGACCAGCTTGCCGCTGCGATAGGAGGCGTCCATCATCCGGTCGCCGATCGCATCGATGGACGTGCCGCCCGGTGACTGGACGAAGCCGTTGAAGACCAAGTAGGCCGGAACCGCGAGATCGCCTTGGGTCATGATCGGCACGCCCTTGAGGTTGCGCCAAGAGAAGAGCCGCATCCGTGTCGTCGAGGCTAGCGAGATTCCGTAGATCGTGGAGCTGACGCCCTCCGAAGTCCTCGCGGCTTGGATCGTGAAGTAGCCGTCGTGGAACCACCCGTAGCCTTGGGCGGTGGAGCCGGTGAGGAGAGGAGTCTTGTCGATCGAGATGGAGCGGCCGAACGCGCTGCTCGAAGTGAAGGAGAACATGTTGCCGGTGATGACGATGCCGTCCTTGTTGTATGCAAGCGTCGGGTAGTCCCACCAGTACAACTGCCCACCGCGGTTGATCACGGTCGGGATTCGATACTTGTACCAAGTGCCGTGCGGGTTACTGTCGTCTGAGACTGCCAGGAGCACGGCGCTGTTCGGCGGGAAGTCGCGTTGCTCCAACGCGATCACGATGAACCGCTTGGCGCCCTGGTCGTAGACTGCGCGCGGGTCGAAGACAAAGTCCGTCTCAGCGACCCCGGCAAAGAAGCCGTTGCCATCGAGGCTTTGCTGGAACTCCGGTGTGCCTCCCTTGGTAAAGAACGCGATCTCGGTATTGACGACCTGCACGATGTGGGCAGGGCCGACACCGATCGAAGGATCAGGCGGAACCAGGCCGCTGAACGAGATGCCAGGGAACTTTGCGCCTGGCGTCGCAAGCGTGTCGCTCCTGCCGCTCGAAGCGGTGAGTGCGTTCGGGGCACCGGTCCCGATCGTCTGGAAGGTCTTCGGGTGCCAGTGCCGGAACCAACGTGTTCCCGTGGACGGAACGATCGGCTTGACGAAGCGCGTCGTTGAGTCAACATAGGCCTCTCCCATTTCGATCGTTTCCTGAGGCGCCGAAGAAAGGGAAGGCGGTGCCTGGGCGAGCCCGATCACGGGGACGGCGAGGAGTAGTGCGTACACGATCCGCATAGGTACAAGTATAGGCGTCTTGGCCCGGCCTGTGCGTTCGCGGTACAGTCTGAACGTGGTAGGGATCGAGCAACAGGAAGCGTTGCGTCAGGCACGTGGTCGGTTGGACGCGATCGGGGGGCACCTTTGACCGGCCTGGTCTACAACGCCTGATCTCCGAACTTGAATCCGAAACCCAGTCCCCCGACCTGTGGGACGACCCAAACGCGGCGCAAAAGGCGTTGCGGAGGCTCAGCCGCACCCGAGCGCGGCTTCAGCCGTTCGACGACTTGAGCGACCGACTTACCGAGTTGGAGGGAGTCGTCGCAATGCTCGCGGAGGAAGAGGACTCCGAGCTGGAGGCCGAGGCGGGCAGGCTTACGGAGCATTTCGTTCGCGACCTCGACGCGTACGAGCTCGCGACCCTTCTTTCGGGAGACCACGACGACCGCAATGCCCTGGTCGAGATCAGCGCAGGGGCTGGCGGAAGCGAGGCGTGCGACTGGGCCGAGATCCTTTACCGGATGTACACGAGGTGGGCGGAGACCGACGGTTACAAGATCGAAGAGCTCAGCTCGACCCCGGGAGACGTCACCGGCTACCGGAACGTGTCGTTTCTTGTGGAGGGAGACAACGCCTATGGCTACCTCAAAGGCGAGCACGGGGTTCATCGGCTGGTTCGCATTTCTCCCTTTGACGCTGCGGCAAGACGCCACACTTCGTTCTGCCGCGTGGACGTGCTTCCCGAGTCGGAAGAGTCCGAGATCGAGATCAATCCAGACGATCTGAAGGTGGAGACCCTCCGCGCCGGGGGTGCGGGAGGCCAGCACGTGAACAAGACCGAGAGCGCGGTTCGGATCACCCACGTGCCGACCGGCATCGTCGTCAGCTGTCAGAACGAAAGGAGCCAGCACAAGAACAGAGCTAGCGCGATGCGGGTCTTGGCGTCTCGCTTAGCCGAAGTGCAGCGCGAGGCCGACGCAGACAAGGTCAAGGCGATCCGCGGCGAGGTCAGTCCGGCAGAATGGGGTCGCCAGATTCGGAGCTATGTGCTGCAGCCGTATACGATGGTGAAGGATCACCGGACGGGATGCGAGGTCGGCAACGCCCAGTCCGTCCTGGAAGGACAGATCGGGCCCTTCATCCAGGCGTTCTTACGACAACCGCCGCAAGATGGGGTCTTCATCGAGTAATCCAGCCGGGCTCGAACCGTCCAAAATGTGCCTGCGATGATTCCTGCCTTGCTCGTAGCAATAACCCAAGATCCGGGCCCGGTCGTTCCGGCCATGGCTTCCCGGCAGTTCCTGGAGCGGGCGACCGAGGTCCAACGCTCACTAGAAGCCGAGGACTTCGATGCGGCACGGGCGAAGGCCTCCCGGCTTCCCAAGCGCGACATCGTACTCACATACGACGACTCGCTCGTTCCCGAGCGCCATCAGAAGGTCTGGCGTGCGGCGGTCGAAGCCGCGATCGCGGAGTGGGCTGAAGGCTTGCCTGAGGTTAAGGTGAAACTCGGATCGGGAAGGGACATCCTCGTCTCTTTCGTCGAGACCCTTCCGCCGCCGCCTGACGGCTTCCGCCCTGCCGGTGCCGTCTCCGTCTTCAGCGACGACCCGGCAGAGCCGAACGTTGAGGCCGTGCTCGCATTACACCGCGAGGATCCGCCGCAACCAATCGAGGCCAACGACGTCCGCAACGAGGTTGCCTATGCCATTGGCGCTTACCTTGGTCTTGCCGAGAGCCCCAAGGGCATGTCGGTGATGCGGCGTGTGGACACCTTGACCAGCATCCCCACGCGGGTCACCGCGCTCGAACGGGCGATCGCCCTGGACGTGCTTGCCGTCTCCGACAACCTGAGAAAGGCGGCGGCGGAAAGCAAGAAGCTCGTGCCTGCCCTACCCAAGGCGGTGGTGCGGCAGTCTGGCTTTGAAGCGGGAGCCGTGATCCAGGGCGCGGTCTTGGAGTGGGAGGTCGAGGTCTCGAACCAGGGCAATGCCCCGCTTCGGATCGCTGCGCTCCCCGACTGCGGCTGCTTTGCCGTGCAGTACCAGACGGAGCTCGCTCCGGGGCAAGTTAGCCTGATCAAGGTCTACGCCAACACCTTCGACGTCCCTGGCCCATTTGACAAGAAGGTCGTGCTTCAGACCAACGACCCCGACCGGCCAGAGATCGTGTGCCGGTTCGTGTCCCAGGTGCGGCCGATCTACCGTCTCTTACGCGCCGAGGGTGCGGGACCCATCTTTGTCGGTTCCGAGGGCGGCGAAGCGGTTCTGTACTTGGTCTATCAGCCCGAGCGAAAGTTCAGATTGCTCGGAGAAGGGCTTGCGGGGGCTTCGGGCGAGCTGACCGTCTCTCCGTGGGAAGGCGAGCTGGCCGACGAAGCGTACGGCGAGGCCAAGGCGCCTCGGTTCGGCTACAAGGTGAAGGTCAACTTCGCTCCTCGCGCGATCGCTGGTCGCAACACTGCGACCCTCACGTTCAAGACCGACGATCCGGACTACCCGACGATCTATGCGAATTTCACCTACCAGGCGGGAATCGCCGCCGTGCCGAGCAGCGTGTACTTTGGGGATCTCTCGCGTTCCCCGCGTAGAGCCGCTTTCCTCGTCTCCCGCCCTGGCAAGCCCTTCAACGTGACCGGGGTGAAGACGCTCTCCTCTTATGTGGAAGCGAAGGCATTGCCCTACCGTGACGCCGGCGACTATCGCGTCGTGGTAGAGATCCTGCCTGGCGCACCGGCGGGCCAGTTCTCCTCGGAGGTTGTCGTGCTCACCGACGATCCCGCCCAGCCCGAGATCAGGGTGCCGCTGACCGCGCTCGTCCGATGAGGCTGATCCTTTGGGCGGCAATGTTCGCTGCGCTCTCTGCGTTCGCGCCAGGACCGAAGCCTGCCCCCAGGCTCCTGATCGTGGGTGGCACTCCCGGGCACCTCGAACCATGCGGGTGTACGAAACCGATGAGCGGCGGCTTGGCGCGGCGGCTCACCGTGTTGCGGGCATTGGGCGGAGAGTCCACGTTCGTCCTTGACGCCGGGCCTGTCATCGCCGGGCCGGGTCGGCAGAGCGAGATGAAGATCGAGGCGCTCGCGGAGGCAATGTCAGGGTCCTCGCCATGGGCTCTCGCATTGGGGCCTGCGGAGGCTGGCCTGGGCGAAGGGGCGTTGCTCGGTCCTCAGAGGCTGGGCCAAGGAGGGCTGACGACCCTTGCCATTGGGGAGGCAACCGATGCCGCGGCGAGGATTGTGCGGGGCAACGGGTTTGTCGTCGGCTCTCTTGCGCCGGAGCCAGGGAGGGTTGCCGGCCCTCTCGGCCTTCAAGCGCTCGGTGTGGGCGCCCAGTTGGAGGCTCTCCGCGAGTCGGCGGGAACCGATATCGTCGTGCTCGCCGCGCCGGTGTCCCTGGACGAAGCCAGGAGAATAGCTACGGCAAACCCCTGGATTCGGGTGCTCGTCTACCGATCCGGCGGAAGGCCGGCGACTTCGCCCGAGGCAGTGGGCTCGACGCTGTTGGTCTCGCCCGGCGACCGCGGCAGGTATGTGCTCTCCCTCGACCTGCCACCCGGGGGCAAACCAGTCGTGCGAGCCATCGAGCTGGGAGAGGAGGTCAAAGACGACGACCAGGCCCGGGCGGTGTTACGGCGATATCAGCAGCGCGTCGCGGACGAGGATCTTCTCAGGGAGGCCCCTCGCTCACCGAGCGAAAAGTTCGCCGGGAGCAAGGCCTGCCTCCCCTGCCATGCGAATGCGGCAGAGGTCTGGGAAGGTTCCCGACATTCCGCTGCCCTCGCCACTCTGGAACGAGAGGGCGTTGATCGCGACCCGGACTGCGTCGGCTGCCATGTGGTGGGCTTGGAAAGCAGCGAGGGGTTCCGCGACCGCGTCGCCACGCCGGGCCTCGCCGACGTCGGATGCGAGTCATGCCATGGGCCTGGAGCCGCACACGCTGCCGAGCCGCTCAAGGCTAGGCTGGGTAAGGCGGGGAAGGCCTCCTGCATGCCTTGCCACGACTCCGACCACAGCCCGAAGTTCGACTTTGACGGGTACTGGAGACGGGTCGCCCACTAGCCTACTGTGGATAACGTGGGACAAACTTGGCCAGAGTCTTACCCGGTCTTGTTCCCAGTCCAGCACCGTCCATAAAGTACAAGTCTGTACAATCAAAGCTCAACTGATATTCTGCGGTGTTCGCCCTTGTGCCGGGGCCGCCCATCAGAGACAATCAGTCTGGAGACCAACGGATTTGGCCTTGCTTACGGATCAGGGAGGGAGACTTGCAGAGACCGCGGTGCCGTGCCTAGAGCAACCCGTCGGCTATCGTGCCCTGCAAGGAATGACGGTGGTCGCCTCGAACCTCGCAGCGGTCGAGGCTGGCATCGGGTTCCTTCGCGGGGACAGCCCGTTCCTCGTGCTCCACGGCCCTTCCGGTTGGGGCAAGACTCAGCTAGTGCTTGGCCTGGAGGCTGAGGGCGCCGAGCGTGGGGTCCGCATCAAGGTGAGGGACGCGGGCAATTGGGTGGCTGCACCGAACCCCGCCGATCAAAACAGCGGGCTCGTCCTCGAGGACCTGCAAGGGCTTGCCCGGCATCCCAGGCTGAGGCACTCCTGTCGGCTCCTACTCGAGCGTAGGGCGAAGTCGCGCCGGCCGACGTTGCTGGTCAGTACGACAGAGTACTGTTCTGCCATCAGCAGAATGCTCCCAAGCGGCTTCCCGTCGTGGCAGTTCGTCGCTATCGAGCAACCGAGCGACCAAGAAAAGCTGGTCATCGTCCGGGCGCTAGCGGACAAGTTGCAGCTCCGGCTCGCTGACGAGGTCGGAACTTTGATCGCTAGGCACCTGCGGGGGAACGGGCGATCCCTCATTGGTGCCTTAGAGCGGCTCAAGCTCGCAAAGCACGATTGGTCTCGCCCCGAGGATGTCCTGCTCGCCTGTGGCGTGCTTCGCGCGTACTGGCTCGGTTCGGGAGGCTGGGACGCCCGCGATACGGTGGCGGAGGCGGTCGCCTCCACCTGCGGCGGCGCGCAGTGCGAGGACTCGATGAACCGAACAATCGCGTACTTCTTGCTGGACGAGTTGGGCTTGACAGAGCATGAGGCCGCTTCGTTCCTGAAGGTGCGGGAGACCGTGGTCTATCGGTGGGCGGCCGAAGTGCGCAAGAGCCTGGACGACAAGATGGCTTGCTGCCCGGTCGAAGCCTGCAGAAATGCCATTATTTCCGCCCTTCGAGCTTCCTAAGGGACTAGTTCTCGCACTTGGCCCGACCCTTGGCCCGTCACTCATAGAGCAGCCTTGCAATCCCTCAAAGACATTCCCCTGATCACTACCTCGGTCGGCCCTCGCACTTCGATCGCCGGCGCTTTGATGCTGATCACCGAGAACACCGGCGAGCCCATCGCTGTGGTCGAGGACGGTCGGTTTTTGGGAGCAGTCGCCAGAGAGGGTGCCGCGGTGCTGAGGCCCGATCAACCGGTCGGCAACGGCGTACCCTACGTGGGAGAGGCCCTCGACCTTCGAACCTCGGTTCGGGAAGCGGCACAGCACCTCGTCCGGCAACAGACGGACTTTGCCCCAGTCTTCGATGGTGATCGCTTCGTCGGGCTCGTGACCGCGAGGCTTCTGCTCCCAGAACTTGGCCGATCGTGGGATCCGATGACCGGTCTGAGTTGGAGCGATGCGCTCCGGGTGTGGGGCACCAAGATGTTGGACTCTGGTCGCGAGATCTCGCTCGTCTTCTTTGACATCGACGACTTCGGCGCCTTCAACAAAGCCCACGGACATCTGGTCGGCGACCGGGTGATCCAGGCTGTGTCGAGACGGTTGGAGTCGCTCGTCGAAGATGGCGACGTCCTGGTTCGCTATGGCGGGGACGAGTTCGTGCTCGGCACCGTCCGGCCGCGTGTGATGGTGGACGACGCCGTTTTTGACCTCCTGGTCGATCCGGTCCAGGTGGACGAAGTCCCGACGGGCGTCCGAGTCAGCCATGGAACGAGCGGCGGCAAGCGTACCAAGGAGCGCGAAGCCTCCCACTTTGCGGCGACTCTGGACAACCTGATTACCCTGGCAAGCCGTGCGTGCCTCGCCTCGAAGGCGGCAGGTGCGGCGCCTCCCGCCGAAGTGGAGTTCGTCGCGCTGGACGAAGACGACAAGGGGGTGCCAACGGCAGTTCGGTTACGCAGAGGCGAGGAGTCGGCAACGGGGTTCCATCACCGGGACGCCGAGTCTGTCGTTTCCTCGGTCGGGTTCGCCACCGCCGACGCGTTGTCCCAGCTCGGCGGGGCCGTACTGCGTCCGCTCCGGTCTCGGGCAAGTCTGGCCGAAGACGGGAAAGTCTGGGTGACGGTGATGGGCCAGCTCAGTGACGGCACGTCCAGGTCGGCCAGCCTGCAAGTCGCTGCCGACCTCTACCATGCCCTCGCCGAGGCGTGGGTCAGCCTCGTATCTGAGACCACGCAGTCGAACCCGCCCCAACCGGCGTAGAATCAGGCATGCAAGGCGATCCTCGGGATCAAGCCCAACAGATCATCGAGCGGCTCGCTGCCACGCTCGACCCGGACGACGCCAAGTCACAGGCGTACGTCGTCGCCCTGCGCGACGAACTGCTCCGGATCGAAGCGGCCCAGGTCGCCATGGAGAACGAGGCCGTCGAGCTTCGAGAAGCGTACGACAAGCTGACTGCGCCCGCGAACCGTGTGGGTACCTACCTGGGGTCGGACAAGGATGGCCTTGCGACGGTGACGCTCGGCGACAGCGAGTTCGTCGTCACCGTAGATCCGAAGATTGACCCGGCGGTGCTGGAACCTGGTACGAGGGTGCGGCTCAATGAGGCCTATGCCGTGGTCGGCGTCGTGGAGCCTTGCCCGATCGGAGGCCTGGCCAAGGTGGCCGAGGTACTAGAAGACGACCGGTTGCAGCTTGGCTCCGAAATGGACGGGGCCCCTGGAAGGGTGGTCGGTCGCGCCAAGCCGCTCGAAGGCAAGAAGGTGCGCTCCGGCGACCATGTTTTGCTCGATCCCACCAGTAGGCTCGCCGTGGAGCACTTCTCTCGCAAAGCCTCTAGCGAGTACTTCGTCGAGGAGGTTCCCGACATGCCGTGGGAGTCCATTGGCGGCCAAGACAAGGCGATCGAGACGATCCGCGAGGTCATCGAACTGCCGATGCTCCATCCGGAGCTTTTCAGCAAGTTCCAGAAGACCCCGCCCAAGGGTGTTCTCCTCTACGGCCCTCCCGGCTGCGGCAAGACGATGATCGGCAAGGCGATCGCCTACAACCTGGCAAATCGGTACAGCGAGAAGCTGGGTCGGGAGGTGAAGGACTGTTTCCTCCACGTCAGCGGGCCCAAGATCCTGAACATGTGGCTCGGAGAGACCGAGCGGTTCGTTAGAGAGATCTTCTCGACGGCCCGGGAACGGGCCAAGGAAGGAGAGATCGTCGTCATCTTCCTCGATGAGGCCGAGTCAATCCTGCGCACCCGCTCGACCGGTCGAATGACCAACATCAACAACACGGTCGTGCCACAGTTTTGCGCCGAGATGGACGGCATCGTCGGACTGGAAAACGTTGTGACCGTCCTCACCTCGAACCGGCCGGACTACATTGACCCTGCCGTCTTGCGGCCCGAGCGGATTGACCGCAAGGTCAAAGTGGAGCGACCAGACAAAAACGCGGCCCGGCAGATCCTGGGCCTCTACCTGACCGAGAGCCTTCCCTTCGCCGAAGGGTTGCTGGTCGAGCACCATGAGGCAGAGTGCGTACGGGCGTTCCTGGTGGAGCAGACGGTCGATAAGCTCTGGTCCGCCGAGACGGACACCGAGTTCGTTCGCGTGACCTACCGCTCGGGTACGAGCAAGTTGCTGCACTGGCGCGACTTCGTCAGCGGGGCACTGCTCAAATCGGTAGTGGACCGAGCCAAGGACTACGCGATCAAGCGTGCAATCGACGATGGGAGCGAGGGAGGGCTGACACTCGATGACATGCTCGCTGCCCTGGCTCAGGAGTTCAAGGAGAACGAGATCTTCCCCAAGGGCGACGCGGCGGACGATTGGGTGAAGCTACTCGACGTGGAACCGGCAAGCGTGGTCGCAGTACGCCCTGTGTCCGAGGTCACCGATGGCGATCGGGTGAGGAACCGCGTCTCGTAGGCCTAGAGCCGGATCGTCACCGGGATCACCGCCTTAATGATGATTTGCGGCTGGAACGTGCGGGCGTTCGGGTCACCAAGGATCAAGAACCACTCGTTACCTCGTTTCCCACTCAATCGGTAGCTGAGGTACCAGTTCACATCATCGTCTCGGCGGACGAGACGCCCGCCGATCGCTTCGAATCGACCGATGTCCCATGTCCACGATAGGACCTGCTGCACGTCGTTTTCCCCTTCGGCGGAGACAAACTCGTTCCGCATAGCGAGTTGGAGTTGGCGCATGGGGCGATATGACCCGCTCACGCCAAAGATCTGAACCCTCCGCTCTCGGAAGCTGCCATTGTCATACGAGAGCTCGATTCCGCGGTACGGATCGGTCACCGGATAACCGAGTCGGACACCAGCCGCAACGTCGTCGAACCCTTCGAAGCGGCTGATCCCTCCCTGGACTCCTATCGCGATCCCGGAATTCGTCCTTGCTTGGAACTCGCCACCAAACTCGCGGCGGTATTCGCCGCCGGTCATTCGATCGTAAAAGAGTCCGCCGACTTCGAACCCGTACTCGTTGATCGGGCCCCGATCGGGTTGCACTACCCACTCCCGGTTTGCCGAAAACCCTCGTAGGTTCGTTTCCCGGTTGAACCCGATCCGGGGAAAGAAGTCCGGGGAGATCTGAATCACTTCGAAACCGCCCGAGACGGCGCCGCCTCGACGAAACACCCCGAAGTTGATTCGGTGGCCGCTTTTGCGCTGTTGGTCGTCGGTGAACTGGACCGATCCAAAATTGAGGTAGGAGCCTCTCTGTTCGCTGAACGAAAGGTTGATGGCATCGTTGTCCATCCCCCGCTGGAAGTTGCCGACATATCCGAAGCCCAGGGATCGGCGCTCGTCGATCTGGTGTTGGAGTGAACCAACGACCGTCTGCTGGACGCCGAAGTCCATGGTGCTCAGCAGAGAAGCGTTCGTGCTGGGCCCGACCTTGCCGTAGAAGTTCACACCGGTATCGAAGGCACCCACGCGCTGGCTTGCAAAGATCCGCGAGTCAAAGCCGAGGCTTCGAAACCGAGATCCTTCTTGGAAGAACGCGCGGCCGTCGTCTGCGAGCCTCTCAAAGAAGCTGGGATCGATCGAAAGGATCCCGTTCTCGACGTTGCGAAAGTCTGGGTTGATCGTCGCGACGCCGGTGATTCCAGAGCCAAGCTCTGACTTCATGTCAATTCCTCCCTCGGCGATGAAGTCTCCGTCGTCGGTGGCACCGATGTATCCGAACGGGAGCAGTTCGATGGTCCGTGCCCGACTGAACGGCGGCACGGGAACTGCAGTCCACCTAGGGTTCTTCGTGTTGTCCGAGCCTGTGTAAACGTAGGAGTACGTGTTCGCCTTGTTCGAGCGATACCAGCTTACGTTAAACCTGAGGTCCCTAGTGCCTTGCGCTGGGAGATCCATGAGCCCCCAAGGGATGCGCGCCTCAAACTCCCACCCTGTCTCCGTACGCCTTCCGAAAGCCTCGAACTCGCCGAGCCACTCCGTCTTGGCGGCGCGGCCCCCCGCAAGCTCGAGACTGGTCGCTCCCCGAGGGTTGACGGCAAAGTTGTTAAAGTTCTGATTGGTTCCGTGCGCATCGATCGAAAGCCGCATATGGTCGTTGCGACGGAGATTGACGTTGCTTCGGTACTCCTCGTCCACGAGCTTGTCCGGGTCGGTCTCGACCCGGCCGGCAAAGTAGATGAACTTAGAGTCCGCAGTGATCCAGAAGACGCCCTCCTCGTCTGAGGCGAGGTTCGTCTCTGCGTCCGAGAATCCCGAGCCCATGGCAGCGTCGGGCCACTCTCCTGGCAGAATCTGTCCATCGACCTCCAGGGTGCTGGAAGGGGCGATAAACAGAATGTCGCCAGGGGCCAGCGCCCGCTCCGTACTGGCGTACGGGACCAAGGGCAGGAGAACGGGCACGAGCGATAGTACGTTCCTGAACCGGGCCAGGGGTGCCCCGGATGGGTACGTGTACCTAACCAGGCGAACGATCGCGACTGGCCACGGTTCAGAGTAGTGGGTCACAGGCGCGGCCTGGCGTGCGCAATCCGGGTGACCTATAATCTTCGTAGAACCCTCGAACCATGAGGCATTGGCTCCCGATCGTGATCCTCCTGCTGGCGCAGGGCCCTCGGGCCGTGGGCGCTTCCGGTTGGGTCGGGCAGCTTCAGGGATCGGCATCCTACCGGTGCCAGCGCCTAGCTATCGCGGTGGCCACGGCACGGGAGCAGATTGGACTGGCCGCCCCGAGTTCGGCCTCGGCGGCAAATCTGGTTCCCGAGGCTTTCGAAATTTCGTTCGAGCCTTCCGTCGTCCCGCTTTCTGAGCTGGCTTCCGACGGTGTGCGCCCGCGTGACGGCCCGTTTGTGTCCTGAACCCCCGGCTCAATGCCTGCCCTTGACGTACGCAGGCTCCATGACACGAACCGACCGTTACGCAGAACCATGATCAAAACGCTACGAAAGCTATTCGACACCTCTGACCGCGACATCAAGGCACTCATGCCGACGGTGGAGCACATCAACTCGCTGGAACCGAAGTTTCAGGCACTCGACCTAGACGGGATCAAGGCCGCCGCCGCCGAATATCGCCAACGGCTCGGTGCCGGTGAGCCGATTTCGAGCCTCCTACCTGAGGTCTTCGCGCTCGTTCGCGAGACCGGGACGCGAACGCTCCACATGCGCCTCTTCGACGTCCAGCTAGTCGGGGGGCTTGTGCTGAACGACGGCCGTATCTCCGAGATGAAGACCGGCGAGGGCAAGACGCTCGTCGCCGTCGCACCACTCGCGCTGAACGCGTTCACCGGCCGCGGCGCCCACCTCGTCACGGTCAACGACTACCTAGCCCGTCGAGACGCTGTGTGGATGGGGCCGATCTATCACACGCTCGGGCTGAGCGTCGGCATCATTCAGGGCCAGAGCCCCGATTCCGACGAGCTCGGTGGCAGTTATATCTACGACCCCGAGTTCGAGCACGAAGATCCTCGCTATCTGCACTGCCGGCCGTGCACGCGTCGCGAGGCGTACCTTGCCGATGTCACCTACGGGACGAACCATGAGTTCGGCTTTGACTATCTGCGCGACAACATGGCTTTCGATGTCTCGCACCTCTCCATGCGCGAGCTCCACTACGCGATCATTGACGAGGTTGACTCGATCCTCGTGGACGAGGCCCGGACGCCGCACATCATCAGTGGGCCGAGCACGGAGGACACTTCGGTCTACAAGACGGTGGACGAAGTGGTCCGGACGATGGAACCGGAGCTCCACTACACGGTGGACAAGAAGAACCACAGCGCGAGCCTGACCGAGGAAGGCATGGACTTCGTCGAGCAGGCGATGGGGATCGAGAACATGTCCTCGGACCCCCGCCTCATGCATCACGTCAATGCGGCAGTCAAGGCTTATGGGCTCTTCGACAAGAACGTCGAGTATGTCGTACGTGGCAGCGACGTCGTCATCGTGGACGAAAACACGGGGCGACTCATGGTCGGCAGGCGGTTCAGCGACGGCCTTCACCAAGCCCTTGAGGCGAAGGAGGGCGTCCCGGTCCAGCGAGAGAGCCAGACCGTGGCGGTCATTACGTTCCAGAACCTGTTCCGCATGTACCACAAGCTCGCGGGAATGACCGGAACGGCCAAGACCGAGGAGGACGAGTTCCGAAAGATTTACGGCCTCGACGTCGTGGCCATACCCACCCACCGCCCGATGGCTCGCGAGGACAACCAGGACATCGTGTACAAGACGATGGACGCGAAGTTCCGGGGCATCTCGCGCGAGATCCTGCGCCTGTTCTCCAAGCAACAGCCCGTCTTGGTCGGCACTCGTTCGATCGAGATGAGCGAACAGGTCTCCAAGCGATTGACCCCCGAGATGCTCCAAGTGCTCGTCCTGACCGACATGGCGATGGACAAGGTGACCAACGACAAGGAGGGCAAGCAGTACAAGAAAGAGACGGATCCGCTCTTTGAGACTCCGCTCGAGGGGCTGAAGCCTTCGATGGTGAGCGACGTCTTGTCCTCGTGCGGCCTACCGACGGACGCTCTCTCTCAAGATGTCGCCGATTGGTTCCTCAAGACCCACAGCCTGCCCGAGGCCGCAAGGGAGCACTTCGAAGAGGCGATCAGGCACGGCGTGCCCCACAACGTCTTGAATGCGAAGTATCACGAGCGGGAGGCGGCCATCGTCAGCGAGGCGGGCCGAAAGGGCGCGGTCACGATCGCCACGAACATGGCGGGCCGAGGCGTGGACATCCTCTTGGGAGGCAGGGTCGCCGACGACACGGTCAGGCTCGCCCGTCGGCAGGAAGAGCAGGACGGTGGAGTCACCGACGAGTACGCCGACACCTTCCTGAGCTTCCGCCGGGGCGGCAAGGAGAGGGCGGCACCCCCGCTGCCCCTAGACGACCAGGAGCGGTTCGCGGCAGCGACCGAGGTCCGCGACCTGGGCGGTCTCTACATCCTGGGAACCGAACGGCACGAGAGCCGGCGCATTGACAACCAGCTCCGGGGCCGTGCCGGACGCCAGGGAGACCCCGGCGAATCGCGGTTCTTCGTCAGCCTGGAGGACCACCTCTGGAAAATCTTCAACCCGAAGATCATGGAGAACCCGGTGCTCAAGGCGTGGCCTCCCATGGAGGAGGTCCGTGCCAAGTTCATCTCGGGCATGATCCAGAAGACGCAGGAGCGCATCGAGAACCACTTCTTCGAGGCCCGCAAGCACGTCCTCGAGTACGACGACGTGCTCAATTCTCAGCGCGAGACGATCTATGGCAGCCGCCGGGAGGTCCTACTGGGCAAGGAGTGCACCGACGAGATCAAGGCCGGCATCCGCTCGGTCGTCACCAAGGTGTGTGACGCCGGGTTCAGCATGGATCCCGAATCGGGACAGACGTTCTTCGACTACGGAGAGGTATACGGCAATCTCAACGACGTATTCCCGATGGTCGACTACCTCTCGCTTGCCGACTTCGAGGCGCTCGCCCCTGGGCCTGAGCTGGCTGAGTCGGCGGTGAGCGCCGCAATGCAAGCCTATGACGACAAGACCGAGTCCATCGGTGACGACGTCATGAAGCAGATCGAGCGGCAGGTCATGCTCCGTGCGATCAACGACCGCTGGATGGAGCACCTCCAGATGATCGACTACATTCGCGAGGGCATCGGCCTTCGCGGGTACGGCCAGGTAGATCCCCTCGTTGCCTATAAGCGCGAAACCTTCGACCTCTATCAGCACACGCAGGCGGCGATCAAGGACCAGGCGGTCCGAATGATCTTCCGGGCTGAGGTGCGCCGCGAGGAAGAGCCCGTGCCCCAGATGGTCCGGGTGGAGGAGTCTGCAGGCGAGGGCGCCCAAGCAGCGCCGCAGCCTGCGATGACGGCTGTCGCAGTCGCCAATGACTTTGACGAGTCAGCCACGGACTGGAGCCGGGTCGGAAGGAACGATCCATGCCCGTGTGGAAGCGGCAAGAAGTTCAAAGCGTGCCACTACCCCACTCTCCGGGCCCAGGGCGTCATCTAAGGCGAGACCGAAGGCGGTTCGAGTCGTTCCCGTAAGAACGGAGGGATCGTGACCGCCTTCATCGTCACGCCGACCACGACGTGCCAGGTGAATCCGGTGGTCGTCACGGTTCCCGTGCTCTCGTTCGTGACCTCGTACTCGAACTTGAGGGAAGCCCGCTTCAGTTCGGAGATCCAGGCTCTTACCGAGATCTCGTCGTCATACTTCACCTCGCCGCGATAGCGGGCTCCGACCTCCACGACCGGGAGTTTGTACCCTTCCTCTTCCAGGGAGCGGTAGGTGAACCCGTGGGCGCGGCACCATGCCCCCCTAGCCACCTCGAACCAATAGAGGTAGTTGGCGTAATAGGCGTGGCCCATGGCGTCCGTCTCGCCATACCTGACCCGGATTCGCTCGACCACGGCATTGCCCACTTGCATTGTGGGCAGGTGTACCCTGTTGCGCCTAGGGCGGGTCGCCGAGGGTATCGGGAAGTTCGATGTCGAACTCCTGGTCGAGGTACATCGTGAATCCGTTGCCCTCGTCAGGCTTGGGCCCGGTCGCTCCGATCAAGCGCGGTTCTCCCCGGTCCAGAAGGAAGTTTGCCATCTCGCGGACCGCACCGTCCCCGGCGTCGATCAGCATTCTGATCCGGCGAACCTTGTGGCCCTTCCACTCGGTTGCCTCTGGGCCTCGGAAGCTGAGAGTGCCGAATTCGGAGGGCGGGGTCCAAAGTCTCGCGTAGTTTCGAGTTCGCATCATCGCCATGAGAGGGAGGCCGCCGACTAGCTCCCACGCGGGCGAGATGTTCTCTGGATAGTCGAGCGGATCGTAGTCTAGCTCGCCGCTGGAAACTCGGAAGACGTTTTCGCCGTCACAGTAGAAGTCGGGGGCGTAGAGCCCTGCGCCGCCCAGAGGGCGCGGCACCGAAACCTTCAGTACGAAACGCTTGCCCTTCCACTCGAGCCGCTGCTCGAATCTCCCGGGGAACAGCCCAGTGCCGTCCTCGTGCACGATCCGCATCCGGCAGCTCTTTGCCTTCTCGTAGGTTGCCAGAGTGGCCTGCAGCGTCTCAAACGCATCCGTTCGCGGAACTGAGAGCGCCAGGAGTGCCGGAAGCATCTAGTGGATTCGACGTTCCTGGCCGGTGCCTAGGTTCACAGGTATCCTGGCCCTATGGGAGACCAGCTTGACCGTGCTGGAACCCCCTACGTTCAATTTCAAGGGGTTGAGGTCACCTATAACGGCTTAGTTACCGCGCTTCGTGGCGTCAGCCTCGACATACGGCGCGGCGAGTTCGTGTTCCTCTGCGGTCCTACGGGCTCGGGCAAGAGCACGTTCCTCAAGGCGCTCTCACTCCAAGTGCGCCCATCCAATGGCTGCGTACTCCTCGACGGGGTGGATCTGGGAACGGTCGAGCCGGGCGAAGTCTCGGAGATTCGGCGGCGGATGGGTGTCGTCCCGCAGGACTTCGGCCTCTTGCCCAAAAAGCGGGTCTGGGAGAACCTGGGCTATGCAATGCGCGCTTGCGGCCGAACCCGGCGCGAGGTACGTCAGCTCGTGCCCGGAATCTTGGAGCGGGTGCACGTCCTGCACAAGGCCGACGCATTCCCCGGTGAACTGAGCGGAGGCGAGCAGCAGCGTGTGGCGATCGGGCGTGCGATCATCAACAATCCGCCGCTCCTCCTTGCGGACGAACCCACCGGTAACCTGGATCCCGACCATAGCGCCGAGGTCATGGATCTCCTTCTCGAACTGAACCTGAGAGGCACGACCGTCCTTGTCGCAACCCACGATATGCCGATCGTCGAACAGGTCGCGCGGAGGGTCGTCCTCTTCGAGCATGGCGGAATCGTCGCGGACAGCCATGCTTCCCAGGCCTCGGTTCGAGGCGAAGCTGCCGACGAACAGGTGACGGAGGCTGAGGAGGCACTGGAGATCGCCGATGCTTGATCGGATCGAGTTTCTGTTCGGCGAGGCGCTCGTTGCGCTGAGGCGCAATGGTTGGATGTCGTTTGCAGCGATCACGACAGTGGCGATGGCAGTGTTCCTCTTGGCTGGCCTGGTCCAGGTTTACACGGGGATCGCCAAGCTGACAGAGGGTGCTGGCAAGCGGCTCACCGTCCGCGTCTTCATCCGCGATACTGTGCCGGATGAAAAGGCGTCCGCGCTCGGCGTCGAGATCAAGGCGATACCTGGAGTCTCGTTCGTTCGCTTCGTGCCTCGGAGGACGGGACTGGAGGAGTTCCAGCGGAAGAACCCGGAAATCGACGTTACAGGCCTGTACGAGGCCAACCCCCTGCCCAACTGCTTCCACGTCTCGATCGCAGACCAGCAGGACTTCGACTCGGTGGTCGCATCTTTGCAGTCAATGAAAGAGGTCGAGCCGAACGGTGTCAAGTTCCCGTCAGACGTCCAGGAGTTCCTCAAGGAACTTCAGTCCACGGTGCCGGTCCTCGGCCTAACGCTGGGTATCACAATGCTGGTTACCAGCGGGATCCTGATCTATAACGCAATCCGGATGACCGTGGTGGCGCGACGTCGCGAAGTGGGCATCATGCTCCTGGTCGGCGCTCGGCGAACGATGGTCTGGGCGCCGATGGTGCTCGAGGGACTGATGCAGGGCAGCGTCGGAGGGATCCTCGCTGGCGCAACGCTCCTGACCGGGCATCACTTCGTGCGCCAGGTAGTGCACGAGAAAATGGGGAACATGGCCACGATCCCCTCGATGTCCGTCGGGACGACCTTGCTCGTCTTGGGACTCGTCGGAGCGGCTTATGGTACGTTGTGCAGCGTCATTGCCGTGAGGGAACCCTGGCGGCAAGGGGTTGCGGCATGAAACGGATCGCAGTTCTGCTGGTCGTTCTTTTGGTAGCGCCCTACATCGGGGTGGCCCAGACGAGCTCCAAAAAGTCGCCAACTGCGGCCCTCAAGCAAAAGCTCGACAAGATCAAGACCAGTGCGAAGGGCGTCCGGAGCGAACTCCGCGACAAGAAGGAAGAAGTCTGGGTCGTCGCGGCCCAGATGGAGGCGCTGGACGCCAAGCTCTCCCAGGCAGAGGCGAAGCTGGACGACACACGTGACCTTTTGGACAAGGAGAAGGGGCGCCAAAAGAGCCTCGCCGATGCGATCGAAAAGACGACGAAGCAGGTGGAAGAACAGCGGCGGATCGTGGCCCTGCGGATTCGGGCAATGTACATGACCGGGGACGACCAGCCGATGGCGGTACTGCTCGGCTCGCGTGACTTTTCCGACTTTGCCGTGCGCCAGTCGTTGCTTGAGCGGATCGCAAAGCACGACCGCAGAGCGTTCGATGAGTTCCGCCGTCTCAAGGCAAAGCTCACCGCGGACAAGGCGCACCAAGACAAGGTCGTTGCCAATGTCGCGCAGCTGGAGCTAGAGCAGGCAAAGGCAAAGAAGGAAGTGGCAACCGCTCGGAGCGCCAAGCTCGGCCTGCTCAACAAGCTCCGGCGCCAGCGCACGTCGCTTGAGCGAGAGCTCCAGGCGATGGAGGACTCGAGCGATCGGATCACCGCGCAGATCCTCGCATATCAGCAGGGGTTGACCGGCGGCGGGGGTCAGTTCTCAGGCAGGTTCGTCTCTCCGGTGAACGGGCGTCAAACGAGCGGCTACGGGTACCGCGTGCATCCGATCTCCCGGACAAGGCGGATGCACACCGGCGTGGACATTGCCGCTCCGACCGGAACCCCGATCCGAGCCGCGGCGACCGGGGTAGTGATCTCGGCCGGCTGGATGAACGGCTACGGGAACACGGTCGTCATTGACCATGGCGGGGGAATCTCGACGCTGTACGGGCACTGCTCTCGGCTCTATGTGAGCCGGGGGCAGAAAGTCCAGGCCGGTCAGCGCGTCGCGGCGGTGGGTTCGACTGGGTTTTCGACAGGGCCGCACCTCCACTTCGAAAAGCGAGTGAACGGTCGGCCGGTCAATCCGCGCGGCTAGCGGTGGCGGTAAACGATCCGGGCTCGATCCAGGTCGTACGGTGAGAACTCGACTCGGACTCGGTCGCCGTTCAAGATCCTGATCCAGTACTTTCGCATCTTGCCGCTGAGGTGGCAGTGCACTTCCTGGTCGGTTTCATCGAGATGGACTTTGAACTGGGCGTTGGGCAGGATCTCGGTGACGGTTCCGTCCAACATGATCCCCTGTTCCTTGTTGGGATCGTCCTTTTGAACCGGTGGCCCGAAGTTTCTTCTGCGTCTACGTCCTGCCATGTGAGTCTTATTCGACCGTGAGCAGCTCGGGGCCATCGCTGGTCACGGCCACAGTGTGCTCGAAGTGTGCTGAGAGTGTACCGTCCCGGGTTACGATGGTCCAGCCATCTGCCAGCGTCTCGACTTCGTGCCTTCCCTGGTTGACCATAGGTTCGATGCAGATCGTAGTCCCCGGCTTGAGGATCGGGCCGTCCTTAGGGCGCCCAAAGTTAGGCACGCTGGGCTCCTCGTGGAGGTCACGTCCGATGCCGTGTCCGACAAGCTCGCGGACGACCGAATACCCTTGGCCCTCCACGTACTTCTGGATCGTCGAACTGACGACACCCACGCGCACACCGGGGCACGCCTTTCGGATTCCCTGGTTCAAGGCTTCCAGGCTCACATTGAGAAGCCGCTGAGCGTCCTTGCTGATGGTGCCGACGGGAAAAGTCCAGGCGGCGTCGGCGTGAAAGCTGTCCTTGTAGACTCCGAAATCGAGGTCGACGATGTCCCCTTCGAGAAGGACCCTCTCGCCAGGGATACCATGAATCACCTCCTCGTTCACGCTGATGCACGCGGTCGCAGGGAACCCCCGATAGCCTTTGAAGCTCGGGACGCCACCTTCTTCGCGGATCAGTCGCTCTGCCAGCGCATCAAGTTCGAGCGTCGTCGTCGTACCGGGCTTGATCGCCTCGCTCACAAGACGCATGGTGCGGGCCACGATTCGGCCCGATTCCCTCATCTTTGCGATCTCGCTCGAAGACTTGAGGTGGATCACCGGCAGATGCCCGCCATGATGTCCCGGTACACCTCTTCGACCTGCTGGTCTGCGTCCACCTCGACGAAGACCCCGAGCTCGCGATAGTGGTCGAGGACGGGACGGGTCTGGTCTCGGAAGACCTGAAGCCTCTTCCTGATCGTTCCCTCATCGTCGTCTGCCCGGCCACGGGCCAACATGCGGGCGATCACGACGTCGTCCGGGGCACTCAACGAGACCACGCCGTCGAGCGAGGTGCCTTGGCCGGCCAGAAACTTGTCCAGCGCCTCCGCTTGGGTCACGCTTCGTGGATATCCGTCCAGGACGAACCCTTGGCTGGCGATCTCCGGCTTCGCGAGGATCCTTTCCACCATGCCGATGGTCACCTCGTCGGGGACGAGCTTTCCAGCTTCAAGATAGGAGGCTGCCGCGAGGCCAAGCTCGGTCTTGTCCAGGATCTCTTGACGAAAGACATTCCCGGTGCTGACGTGGGTCAGTTCGAGCCGATCGCAGAGCAGCTCCGCCTGAGTGCCTTTCCCGACACCAGGCAAGCCGACGAGAATCAGGCGCATGGTCACCGTTCTTGCCCTGCAAGGATCGGGCCAACCCGCTGTGGGTGCCCTAGCCCCCGCCGCCGTACTGCTTGGTTAGGATGTTCGCTTCGATCTGCCTCATGGTTTCGAGCGCCACGCTCACCATGATCAGGAGCGAAGTGCCTGCAATCAGCGAGAGCCCGCTGACCGCGGCGATCGAGGAGAACATGTAGGGAGTGAGTGCGACAACCGCGAGGAACACCGCACCGACAAACGTGACCCGGCTGACAACCCCGTTCAAAAAGTCCGTCGTCTGCTTACCCGGCCGAATCCCGGGGATATAACTACCGTGTCGCTTCAACTGGTTGGACATATCCTCCACGTTGAAGACCATCGCGTTCCACAGATAGCAAAAGATAAAGATCAGGAACGTGTAGACCGCCGCCCCGACGTATCCCTTCCAAGAGCCAAAGTTCGGACTCATGAAGTCGGTGATGGTGCTAAGGACATTATAAATCGGAGAGCCGGCAGGGAACGCCTGCATGAACTGGGCCGGCATGTAGACGAGCGAGATCGCGAAGATGATGGGGATCACTCCAGCCATGTTCACCGATATCGGCAGGTAACTCGTTTGGCCGCCTAGCGTTTTCGTCCCGTAGTTCCGCCTCATGTGCTGGATCGGGATCCGGCGCTGGGCGATGCTGAACATGACCACGAACCAGGTCATTGCGAAGAAGGCGACGATGACCATGGCACCCTGCCAGATCGGGATCGTGCCGCTCTGGATCGCCTGGTAGAGGCTCTGCGTGACGTTGGGAAGCGAGATGACGATGCCCGCGAAGATCAGGAGGGAGACGCCGTTGCCGATGCCCTTTTCGCTCAGCTGTTCACCCATCCAAAGCAGGAACATCGCTCCGGCCGTCCAGAAGACGATCGAAGCAATCTTGACGATGACGGTCATGCTGGCCACCGCCGGGATCGCCTGGCCGAGAAGCGTGAGGAGTCCCATCCCTTGGAACACGCACAGGGCAAGCGTAAGGAGCCGCGTACGTCGGTTTTGCTGTCTGCGGGCAAACTCACCGCCTTCCTGCATCTCTTGCTTCCATGCCGGATTGGCGAAGGTCATGACCTGCATGATGATCGAGGCGGTGATGTAGGGGTTCATGCCCAACGCGAGCACGGACAAGCGTTTGAAAGCGCCTCCGCCAAACATGTTGAGCAACCCGAGGAAGCTGTTGTTCTCGAGCAGTTTGGCCATCTCGCCGGGATCGACGCCAGGAATCGGTACGGGGATGTGGACGCCCAGGGCATAGAGCCCGAACATCAGGAGGATGAACATGATTCTCGGCCGCAGATCCTCGTCGGACCATGCGAGCCGGAACGTATCGGAGAGGCTGAGCTTAAGGCTCTTGTCCCCACCCATCCCCAGAGCGGCCATGCTTACAGGATCTCCACTGTGCCGCCGGCCTTCTCGATCGCTTCTTTCGCTTGGGCGCTGAACTTGTGCGCCTTGACGGTGAGCTTTTTCTTGAGATCGCCGAAAGCAAGTACCTTGACCCCGTCCATACCAGAGTGAACCAGGCCAGCCTTGCCGAGGAGGTCAGGATCCACGGTGCTCCCAGCGTCGAAGTGCTTTTCAAGGTCGTCAAGGTTGATGATCCCGTAGTGCTTCGAATTGGGGTTGCGGAAACCTTTCTTGACCGGCAATCTGCGGTGAATCGGAGTTTGGCCGCCCTCGAACCACGCTGGAATCTGGCGTCGAGCCTTCTGCCCTTTGGTGCCCCTGGTCGCAGTCTTGCCCATCCCGCTGCCAATTCCACGGGCAACCCGCCTCTTCCTCTTTGTCGAGCCCTTCGCGGGCCTTAGGTCGTGGATGCTCACTCTTCGTTCTCCTTTTTCGTCGTCTTTTTGGCTGCCGCCTTCTTGGGGGCGGCCTTCTTCGGCGCGGCCTTGGCGCCGCTAGCCGTAGCCCTCGGCTTGGGCGTCGGCTCCTGTGAGCCTACAGCCTTGCCTCGGCGGGCGCGGGTGGTCTTCTCGCCTTCGACCTCCTCGACTCGGAGCAGGTGCTTGACGTGGTGGATCATGCCGCGAATCGTGGGCGTGTCGTTCTGGAGCACGCTCCTTCCGGTCTTGGACAGTCCGAGCGCCCGAACCGTCGCCCGGTTCTTAGGAGTGTTTCCAATGACGCTCCTCACAAGGGTGATCTTAAGCATTCTCAGCCTCCAGCTTTCGCGCCTTGGCGAGCCAAGGAACGAGCTCATTTACGTCCATCCCTCGCCGCTGGGCGAGAACCTCGGGCGCGGTGAGCGATCGGAACGCCTCGACCGTTGCGTAGGCGATGTTCGTACCGTTACGCGAGCCAAGGCACTTGGCCAGGACGTCGTGGACACCGACCGCTTCCAGGCACTGCCGCACGGCCGAACCGGCCTTGACGCCCGTACCCGGCGATGCGGGCTTGAGGACGATCGTGCACGAGCCATAGGTGGCCCGGACCTCGTGCGGGATCGTGTTCCCCAAGAGGTTGACCTTGAACATATTCTTCCGGGCGGCCTCTTCGGCCTTTCGGATCGCGTCCGGGATGCCACGGGCCTTGCCCATGCCTACCCCGACCATGCCCTTGTTGTCCCCTACGACCACCATGATCGACCAGCTCGCGGTCTTGCCACCCTTGTGGGTCTTGAAGACCTTGTTCGACCGGACGACCCGGACGTCCATCTGCGGCCCTTCGGGTGCCCTCCCGTCCTTGCCGAGCGAAGACTGGCGACGTCCGACCAAGCGAGGTCCGCGTCGGCCCATTAGAACTCCACCCCGCCGTCCCGGACGGCTGTTGCCAAGGCTGCGATCGTGCCGTGGTACCGAAGGCCGCCGCGGTCAAGCACGACAGCCTTGATTCCCGCAGTCTTTGCCCGCTCGGCCAAGGCAGCCCCGACCTTCTTCGCGCCTTCCACGTTGTCGGTCGCGCCGAGCGAGCCTTCTTGGCTGCTGGCGGCCGCGAGTGTGTGCCCGGCGACGTCGTCGATGATCTGAGCGCTGATGTGTTTCGTGCTCCGATAGACGGCGAGGCGCGGTCTCTCCGGGGTGCCGGAAATCTTCTTCCGGATCCTGGCGTGCCGCGTGACGCGCATTTCGGTTCTGTTCTTCTGTGCCACGGTTAGACTCCGGCCCTCTTGCCCGGCCTCAGGCGGACGACCTCGTCCATGTAGCGGACGCCCTTGCCCTTGTACGGATCGGGCTTGCGCGTCTTTCGGATGTCAGCGGCGACCTGTCCGACCTTCGCCTTGTCAGCGCCGGTCACAACAATCGTCGTCACACGGGACTTTTCATCGGCCTTGACATCAATGTCAATTCCTTCGGGTGCCGTGATATTAATCTCGTGGGAGTAGCCAAGGCTCAGCGTCAGCAGCTTGCCTGCGATCCTGGCTCGGTAGCCGACACCGTGAATCTGGAGCGTCTTGCTGTGCCCGGTGGTCACGCCCTGCACCATGTTCGCGATCAAAGTCCTCGCGAGGCCGTGCTGGGAGCGGTGGAACCGGCCGTTGTCCGGCCGGGAGACTGTCAGGCTCCCGTCTTCTTGCTTGATCTCCAGGGTTTTGGCGATCTTTGCTTGCAAGTTGCCCTTGGGCCCCTTGACGGACACGTCGCCGTTCTGGACGTCGATCGTGACGTTGCCGGGGACTTCGACAGGCTTCAATCCAATTCTCGACATGGTTACCAAACCTCGCAGATGACTTCGCCGCCGATGCGCTTGCGTCGCGCCTCGCGGTCGGTCAGGAGCCCTTGGCTCGTAGTAATGATCCGGGTGGCAAGGCCGGCGCGGACGGGTCGTAGCTCGGACGCCCCCTTGTAGACCCGGAGGCCAGGGGTGCTGACGCGGCGGAGCGAATGGATGATCGGCTTCCGGTCGGCGTCGTATCGCAGGTGGACCCTGATCGCGGGGAACTTTCCTTCCGTGATCAGTTCGTGTCCGGCGACAAAGCCCTCCTTCTCGAGCAGCTTTGCGATCTCTACCTTGATCTTGCTGGCCGGCGCGTCCACAAAGTCCTTGCGTGCGTTGAGGCCGTTCTTGATTCTGGCGAGCAGGTCGGCTATGGGGTCGCTGTGCATTTTCCCCGACCTACCAGCTCGACTTCCTCACGCCGGGGAGCAGCCCTTTGTGGGCCATCTCGCGGAAACAGATTCGGCAGACGCCGAAGTAACGGATGTACCCGCTGTCCCGTCCACAGACGCTACAGCGGTTGTACGCGCGCACCTTGAACTTGGGCTTGCGCTTTTGCTTGTTGATGAGACACTCTTTGGCCATGGTTCCTCGCTTCTCGGCGGGCCGGTTTGCTCGGGTGGCCGAGCGCCTGGAGTCTTCCCGCGACGGACTAGCGTCTGGAAGGAAGAAGGGCGCGGATCCTCCGCACCTGGCCCATCGTTTCGCCTGGCCTTGCGGGCTGGGCGAAGGGGCATGATACCCTGTTTCAGTCTAGGTTCGGCCCAGGCGGGCCCTCCGTCCTGCCCCGAGGGCACCGAGTACAAGAAGAAGGCCCGGCCGTCGTAAGACGGCCAGGCCTCGTTGCGCTCTTCCTGGATGCTTATCGCAGCAGGGAAAGGACTGCCTGAGGGAACGCGTTCGCCTGGGCGAGCATCGCAACGCCGGACTGCTGCAGGATCTGGAGACGCGTGAAGTTCGTCATCTCCTCTGCAACGTCGACCTCGCGGATCGAGCTCTCCGTCGCGGCTAGGTTCTCCTTGGAGACGCTCAGCGACCGCATGTTCGACTCGATGGTGTTGCGCATGAAGGAACCGATGGTTCCTCGAGACGAGGTCACGGTGTCGATCGCCGAGTCGAGCGACGCCAAGGCGGCGGTCATGTCGCTGCCCGTGATGTCCAACCCGCTCAGTCCGAGGGCCGCGGAACCGAAGTTCTGCAGATTGAGCCTAGCGGTCTGGCCGCCGTTCGCGCCGATCTGGAACTTCGACTCGCCCGCAGTGATCTGGACAGCGCCCGTGTAGGTCGCGGTCGCGTTTCCTGCAACGGTGAGCTTGATCTGGTTGCCGTTCGTGTCCTTCAGCGTGAGGCCCTGCCCCTGGTCGAAGGTCACGGCTTCCGTGCCGGTGCCGTAGTCGTAGGTCACTGTCGCGACGGCATTGCTGCCGGCGTCGCTCAGGCTTCCCGCAGCGCTGAGGATCAGGCCGGCGGTCGAGCTCGTCAGGTTGACCTCGCTGTCGGTGCCATAGGCGTCGGTCGTGAGAACGACCTGGTTGGAACCGTTCACGCTGGCGGTGACTCCGGTTTCGCCCTGGGCAGTGTTGATCATGGCGACGAGAGCGTCGCGGTCGGTCGTCGCGGTCGTGGAGAACGCGCGGCCGTTGATTGAGAAGTTGCCGGCGCCCACGAGGGTCGCACCGGTGGCATAGGCTTGCGTTCCAGTCACGACTGCCCGCGTCGCGGCGGTGGTCACCTGGACGTCCAGGTCACCGTTCGTATCCATGCCGACGCTACCAAAGGTTCCGGTGACGTTGACGGACTTGATGTTAGTCGGATTGTTGACCGTTGCATATGCGCCGGCGCTGCCATCGAGCATCTTCTTCTGGCCGAACTGAGTGGTCTGCGAGACTCGCGTGACCGATGCCAAGATGCTGTCGAGTTGGGTCTGGTTCGCCTGCTTCTGGGAAGCGTCGATCGAACTGTTGCCGTTTGCGACCGCGAGGCTGCGGGCCTCCTTGAGAAGGCGGCTCACTTCGTCCAGTGCGCTGTCCGCGGTCTTGGCGTAGTTCAGGGCGTCGCTGTTGTTGCGGATCGCCGCGTCCATGGCCGAAATCTGAACTCTGAATCGCTCGGAAGCGATCAGGCCAGCCGGGTCGTCCGCACCAGAGTTGATCCTGAGACCTGTGGACAGCCGGTTGAGCGACTGTGCAAGGTCCTTGCCGGTCATACTGAGGTTGCGGTAGGCCGAGAGGGCCTGAGTGTTCGTGTTGATGCGAAAGGACATGTTTTGCTCTCCTCCTTGATGCCCGCAGATCGCTGCCTTCCTGGCGAGCGTGGCGCGGGTCGTCCCACGGGGTCGTTCCGTGATCGTCCTGGCATAGGCCCTGGCAATAGTGCCGGGAATCTAGGCGTGTCCTGCAATTACATGACACAGGGACCGCCCTCATGCCGCTAGTTGGGAAAGTAGGCCGGAACCGGCCACGGGCTCGGGTCGCGATGGCGCTCCTGTACATCGTCTTGTGCCTGGGAGCGCTGACCACGGTGTATCCCTTCGCTGTCATGCTCTCGACCGGCTTCAAGGGGCCAACCGACCAGAACGATGGAAAACTTGTCCCTTCGTTTTGGAGCGATGACGAGGCCCTGCTCTCCAAGTACGTGGACGACAAGTACTCGGGGGACGTCTCGATGCTCTCCTCCACTCGCATTGGCGGGGAATCACAGAGCGCGACTGTCGAGGCATACCACGACTTCCTCATGGGACTTCCGTTGGACCATTGGGCAGCGGGCTTTCGTACGGCTCCCAACCAGGTCACGGGTCGATTAACCAAAAGGTGGCAAGACTGGATCCGCCGCCGCTATGGGCGGATCGAGGACCTCAACCGGCAGTACATCGAGCTGAACAGCTCGTTCCAGTCGGTCGCCCCACCCAGCGAGGCGTGGGAGCGAAAGGGCTGGAAACCAAGCGACGACGCCAAGTGGAAGGACTGGACGGAGTTCAAGTCAGAGCTTCCATGGGAGTTCCGGATCCCCATTCGAGAGGAAAGGATGTACCAAGAGTTTCTGAGGGCCAAATTCAGGAACCGGATCGGCAGCGTTCCCGAGGCGGTTCGGGCCGATGCCGCCGCATTCGAGCAAGTCCCCCTCGCAGCGAGTCCGCTCTTAGAGGAGTTCCGGGCCTCGACTCGTCCTCCGCAGTTCGCAAAGGCGACCGTCGAGCAGGAGTGGAAGAAGTGGGACGCGGGCCCGCTCCCGGTCGTGGCCGCCGAGAAGTCCCATGTCCAGGAGCACCGGACAGAGGTCTCGAACGAGTTCACGGCACGGAACTTCGTCTATATCGTTGATTACATCGCGGTGAACGGCAGGGCACTTCTGAACACAGTCGTCTTCTGCGGGCTGGCGATTCTCGGGCAGCTTGTGGTGAACCCGCTCGCGGCATACGCCCTCTCCCGGTTCCCCATGCGTTCGACCGGTCGGATTCTCTTGTTCTTGCTTGCGACCATGGCTTTCCCGGCCGAGGTCGCGATGATCCCCTCGTTCTTGCTCCTCAAGGATCTCGGGCTTTTGAACACGTTCGCCGCACTGGTGCTTCCTACGCTCGCGAGCGGATACAGCATCTTCTTGCTCAAGGGCTTCTTCGACTCGCAGCCGCGGGAGGTCTTCGACTCTGGACAGGTAGACGGTGCGCCGGAATGGGTGATGATGCTCAGGCTCGCCCTTCCCCTGGCCAAGCCGGTGCTCGGGTACATGGCACTGCTGGCGTTCATCGGTGCCTATGGAGCCTTCCTCTACGCCTTCCTGGTGTGCCAAGACTCGCGGATGTGGACCTTGATGGTTTTTGTGTACCAACTTCAGCAGTCGGCGCCCAAGGCGGTTACGATGGCTGCTGTGACGGTAGCGGCAATCCCTTCGGTGATCGTCTTCCTGCTCGCCCAGAGGGTGATCATGCGGGGAATCGTCCTCCCGGACGAGAGATAGCCGCTAAGCCAGCAAACTGGGCACGAACCTCGGCCCGCCATAGACGAGGCCTGTATAGACCTGGACCAGGCTGGCACCCAGCTCCACCTTATGGTGGAAGGACTCTCTGTCTGTGACACCACCGACGCCGATGAGCGTAAGTCCCGTCTCCAATCGGGCGATGAACTCGAGGGCCTCGTCGGCAAGGGCGCGCAGGGGCCTGCCGGACAGCCCGCCTTCAGGCGTGCCGGGACCGAGTCCTGGCCGTTCCAGCGTTGTGTTCGTCGCGACGATCCCGGCAAGGCCCAACTCGACTGCGAGCCTCGCCACGTCCTCCAGCCCCTGGGCTCCCAGGTCGGGCGAGACCTTGACGAACAGAGGTGTATCCGGGCGCTCCTCCCGGAGCGGGGAGAGGATGGAGCGAAGAGCGTCGCTTGCCTGGAGATCGCGCAGGCCCGGAGTATTGGGCGAGGAGACGTTCACCACCACGTACGAAGCGAATTCCGATAGCCGTTGAAAACTGTAGAGGTAGTCCCCGGCGGCATCAGCTAGTTCGGTGATCTTGCTCTTCCCGATGTTGACTCCGATCGGGACTGGGCACGAGTGGTCTTCCAGCCTTCGCGCGACCGCGTCAGCCCCTTCGTTGTTGAACCCCATCCGGTTGATGAGCGCTAGGTGCTCGTGCAGTCTGAACAGCCTTGGCCTCGGACTGCCTGGTTGGGCGTGCCGTGTAACGGTACCGATCTCGACAAATCCAAATCCGAGCCTGTGCCAGTGGTCGACAGCGACCGCGTTCTTGTCGAAGCCGGCCGCAAGCCCGACCGGGTTCCGGAACTCGACTCCGAACGCGGTCACCTTTTGGTCAGGAATGTCCACCGGGGCGATCCACCCCTGGCTGACCGCCGCGATCCCTACGTCGTGTGCGGTCTCGGGCGGCAGCAGAAGGAGCGCACGGTGGGCGAGGCTCAATTCGCCGAGTCTGGTCCGGCCGAAAGGAACACGAAGTCGGCGAGGCCCTTGCTCACTTCCCGCGGGCCGTCCGAAGCCACGCAAGCGATATTGAGTGTCTTCTCGCCGGTCTTCGCGGAGATTCTCCCGTTGATCCCTTGACCGTACATCGTGTGCCCTATACCCGCCACAATCACCATCACCCGCTTCGGATTGTTGGAAGTATCCATGGCGTCCATGGCGCTTTGGGCCATGCCGGTGTCCCACGTGACTTGACCACGGTACATTCCGTCCAGCGCGGCGCCCGGCGGGTGACCCTCCATCAAAGCGTCGAACACCTGGCGGTGGCCCTTCCATCCGAGGTCGAGCCCGGGCACCCACTTCTTTCGTTCAAGGGTCAAGGTCTCGATCCCGCCGCGGGCGACTTCCCGCACCCAGTCTCTGGGCACGTTCAGTGCGTACATCGGGAGTCCGTGCTTCCGAACCGCCTCAAAGATCGGCCGGTACAGGGCAAACTCGAACCCCCATTGCGTCTTCCACGAAGCCTTCTCGATGAACTCGTCCTCGGTCCAGCGGCCGAGGGTCCACGGCGCGAGGCTAGCCTGGTTGTCACGCGTGAACATCTCGAATCCCACGCTTACCAGCCTGCCGTCCGCGACCAGCGCCTCGATCACTTCGGCTTGCGCACGGTGGTGATGGGGGTTGTCGTGCGACTCACCGACGAAGACGAACCGCATACCTTTCGCCGCTTGCGCGACCTCCTGGGGCGTGACGGCTTGGCCGGAACTCGTCCGCGTCCACCCAGGGGAGACCTCCACGGTGCCGGAGGTACCGATCGCGAGCAGGTACGGGTCGGCAATAGCCAATGCGGCCAGGACAATCATTCTTTCATTGTCCCCTACGCGCGACGGGCCGCGGGTAGATTGAACCTGTGCGGGCAATGCTCTTGGTAGCGGCGGCGGCTCTCAGCATCGCTGGCTGTGGCCCAAAGGAGAGGAGGGTCGTCTACGAGCCTCCAGTCACGGAGAAGTACGGTGCCGACCCGAGCGACCCGGACAAAGCGCTGTACGAGCAGCTTCGTTCGGGATCGGTCCAAATGGCGGCGGTGGCCCAGACCCTGTCCGAAGTCCGCAATATGGCGACCTCGCTTCAAGGAACGCTGGGAGGCGAAGCCGAGGACGCCTTGAACGACATCCTTGCCGTGCTGGACAGTGTTGGCGCGATGGTCACCGACCTCAGCGTTGATCCGCCGACGCAGGAACAAGTGAGCACCGACTTCGCTGGCGCGGACGACCGACGCAAAGCAGCGATCCGTGACGCCAGCGACGCCTATGTCGAGCTGAGCGAGGCGTTTGGCATCTCTAAGAGCGTCGAGGAGGTCTATCCCGACTTTATCAAGCTCTCCGATCTGCTCGCCATCGCACAGGGCGACCTCAGCGAGGCCGTGGCTGCGTTCGGCGGCAAGATCGAGTCCGTCGGCGACTAGCCATTTTTTGCGGCGAAGTCTGCCATGTACTGAGCGAGCGCATGGCACCCCTCGAGCGGGAACGCGTTGTACACGCTGGCCCGACAACCTCCGACGCTCCGGTGGCCCTTGAGTTCGTGCATCCGCTGGGCGGCAGCTCCGGCCAGAAAGGCGTCCGTCAGATCGTCGCTCGGCAGCCGGAACGGAATGTTCATCAGGCTCCGGTTTCTCTCGACCGCGTGCGGCGTATAGAAGCCTCCGCTGCCGTCAATGGCGTCGTAGAGCACTTTGGACTTCTCCTCGTTCATCTTTGCGACCGCAGGCAGACCGCCGAATCCGATCCAGTGTTTGCAGACGAGCCCGATGATATAGACACTGAAGCAAGGCGGCGTGTTGTACATCCAGCCGTTCTCGATTTGGACCTTGTAGTCCAGCATGGGGGGAAGCCCGTTTGCCACTTCTTCCAACATCGCCTCCTTCACGAGGACTAGGCACGCGCCGCTCGGTCCGAGGTTCTTCTGGGCCCCGGCGTACAGCAGGTCGTACCGGGAGACGTCGAAGGGTCTCGAAGCGATGCAACTCGACATGTCCCCGATGATCGTGCCGCTCACCTTCGGGTCGTCCAGGTAGTCCACACCTTGAATCGTCTCGTTCGTAGTGACGTGAAGATAGCTAGCCCCCGCAGTGCGCTCCAGCGAGCCGAGGTCAGGTGTGCTCGTATATGCTTCGGTCTTCCCGCTCCAGAGAACATTGGCCAGGCCCTCGATCTTGGCTGCGGACACAGCCTTCTCGCCCCACGAGCCCGTCACGACGTAGTCGGCGGTTCGTCCCCGGAGGAAGTTCATGGCGAGCATCGTGAACTGGAGGCTCGCGCCACCTTGCAGGAACAAAACCTTGTAGTCCCCCGGGACGCCCATGAGCGTCCGCACTGCCTGCTCCGTCTCTTCTGCGACCTTGAGGTACGCCTTGCCCCGGTGGCTCATTTCCATCACGCTCATCCCCGCCCCGTTGTGGTTCATCATCTCGTCTCGGGCCTGCTCGAGCACGGGAACCGGGATGCAGCCCGGCCCAGCGGAGAAGTTGTACTGACGGTCGTACGGAAGCGCCATGGGAGTGATTCTAGCCCGGCTCCGCCGAGGGGTAGAGTCGCGACGGGCAGGGAAGGCCACCATTGAGGCAGATGGCACATAGGATCCACATCGTCGGTGCCTCTGGCTCAGGGACGTCGACGCTGGGCCGCTCTGTGGCAGGCCGAATCCGCGGAAAGTTCCTCGACACCGACGACTTCTATTGGTTGCCGACAGAACCACCGTTCACCCAGAAGAGGCCGATTCCCGAACGCATTCAGATGATCGGGCAAGCTGTGGAAAGCGTCGAGGAATGGGTGCTTTCTGGCTCGCTCGTGAGCTGGGGTGGTCCGATCGAGCGATGGTTTACGCTCGTAGTGTTCCTCGAACTGGATGCTGAGATCCGGTTACAACGCCTGCGCGACCGTGAGCGGGAGAGGTACGGCGGACGAATCGAGGAGGGAGGCGACATGTACGACGCTCACCTTGCATTCATAGAGTGGGCGGGCCGATACGATGATCCTGGTGCGACGGTTCGGAGCCGAAGGATGCACGAGGCATGGCTTGCGACGCTTTCATGCACGATCCTTCGGCTTGACGCCGCCGCGCCAGTCGAGAAACTGTGCGACGGCGTTGTTGCTGAACTGCCCTAGAACCGATAGCCGACTAGTAGGCCAGGCGACTTCATCTCGATCAGGTACGCCCCGACATTGTACGGACCAAACGCCTTCGTTACGAAGGGATGGATCCTGTGGCCGTCTGCCTGAACCCCGAGAGTCCAGTCGTCGATGAACGTGATCTTGGCGCCTCCAAGCCAATGTGAGTGCGACTCGTTCGAACGGAATCCCAGTCCACCGAAGAGGTTCCAAGTGAAGTCCTTCCCTGCGAAGTCCTTCTCCAAGGTAGCCGAGTAGCCCGGGTTGCCGGTGCCGATGCCTTGCACTCCGGCGCTCAGGTTGAGGCCGGGAAACTTCTCGGTCTGAGGGATCGCGTTCACTGCGGCGAGGTACCGAACGGCGTTTTGCTTCCAGAGATGGGCGAGGCCCAGGCTCAACCGCGGATGGAGCCGATACCAAACAAACGTCTCAGCCGTAGTCACGGTCGAGGGTGCGTAGACGGAACTGACAAGCCACTTCGTGTCAGCGGCCGAACTGGCCGCGTATCCACCGGCGACTCACAGTGGACAATGGGCTTGGCCCGAGCCTTCCTGGGCGGCTGCAGGCGCCGTTAGCGACGCCAGCAAGCCGACCGTGAGAAGGGCTCGGGCCTGCTTCGGCAGGCCCGAGATGGTCAAAGGGCTAGCCTCCGCACTTGCAGCAGCCCTTGTCGCAGCTGCAGCATCCGTTCTTGCAGCAGGTGCTGCAGTCCTTGCACGAGCAAGACTTGCAGCAACACGCCGCAGGAACGCTTGTGGTTGGGGTAGTGCCCGCGGAGAACGCGGGGACGGCGATGAGGCTCGCAGCAACGGCGAGCACGATGGTCTTGATCATAGTTGTTTCCTAGTGGTTTCCTTGCCTGCCTGCGGCAGGCGGTCGTTTCGACGAATCAGGTTATCGTCGGCCACTAGGCGGTGCGCGGGGCGCTCCAGGATCAGATGCAGGTTTCGTCGGTGCGCGGGCAGGCCCGTCCCAGACAATCGGAAGTCGTACTGGCTCCGCCTGACCCTCGAGTGTCCACGTGGCGTCCGGAAGGGCGGCGGGAACGAGGGTCAGCCATTGGCCCGGATGGAAGCTCGAGAGGACTGCTTCCTGCTGGGGAATGCCGTCGCCAGAGTCGAAGGAACATCCGCAACAGTCCGACTGGGCCGAACTTGGGCCGCAACAGCAGCTCGGTTCCGGCTTGCCGCAATCCTTCGGAGTCAGGAGCCCTTGGGCCAGCGTAGGCACGGCAAGCACGGCCGCTGCAACGGCCAGCACAAGACGGGCGCGGGCGAGAATCTTCAACTACCTACATCGAGATTGACGCTTCTCGGCGGAGAATAGTTCCCTTGTGGGACCGGTACCATGCTCACGTGGCCGATGCAAGCGTAACCCGGCACTACGGCCGAGCAGGGCTGATCGATGAGATCCTTCTGGCTCTTCGTGAAGCTGGGCTCGACCCTGACAACCTCCAGCCCGCCGATCTCGCCCCGCTCGACCAGTTCCACAGCCGCGGAAGGGCGGCGACAGAGGACGTCTTTGCCGAGTTCGGCGTCGTGGAAGGCGGGCACGTGCTTGACGTCGGATCGGGGATCGGCGGCCCGGCCCGTTTTCTCGCTGGAAAGGGCCTCAAGGTGACCGGGGTTGACCTGACGCCGGAGTTCGTGCAAGTCGCCCGTGAATTGACCCGACGAACCATGCCGGTCGCACCTGTCGAATTCGTCAATGCCAGTGCCACGTCGCTTCCCATGGCAGACGGAGCCTTCGACGGGGCTTGGATGCAACACGTCAGCATGAACATCGAGTCCAAGGAAGAACTGTTCGCCGAGCTGGCTCGCGTCGTGCGCCCCGGGGGGCGCCTCGCTGCCCACGAAGTCATTGCCGGGCCGGGTGGGGCCGCCTATCTTCCTGCGCCCTGGGCCTCGGCGGAGGGCTCCAGCTTTCTTGTCCGGGAAGACGCCATTCGGGAAGTGTTGGAATCTGCGGGCTGGAGGATCGTTGCTTGGCGCGACGACACCCCTGCCACGCTCGAGTTCATCGCCGGCCTCGTGGCTCGACTCGACTCTCTACCGCGACTGAGCCTGCGGCTCCTCTTGGGAGACCGGTTCGCAGAGTGCTTTGTCAACTATGCGCGATCGCTGCGAGAAGACCGGTGCCGGATCGTGATCGCCATTGCCGAGCGGCCATCCGTGGCAGTGTGGCTTGTCAATCCCTAGTCGGCTTCGTCGTGTTATCCTAGGCTTGGCCCGATGCCCGATGCGACGTCCAATCTTGAACGAGGAAGCTCACGATGAGCGGTCCAGCGGTCGAAGGAAAGGTTGGACCCGCCCGATGGTGGGGTTTGGTCGGCTGGGTGTTGGCCTGCTTCGGATCATCGGCCATCGGCGCTCTTTCCTTGTCGGGCGCGTGGTATGCCGGCCTGAACAAGCCGCCATGGAACCCTCCGGGATGGCTCTTTGGCCCGGTCTGGACGGTCCTGTACCTCATGATGGCGGTCGCAGCCTGGCATGTCTGGCGAAGGGCAGGCTTTGCGGCTAATCAGCGAGCGCTGACACTGTTCCTTGTTCAGCTTGGGTTGAACGCCGCCTGGACACCACTGTTCTTTGGAATGCGCTTGCCTGGCTGGGCGTTCGCTGAGATCCTGTTGTTATGGGTCGCAATCTTCGCGACTCTCCGTGAGTTCTTTCGTGCCGACCGTGCCGCCGGGTGGCTCTTGGTGCCGTATCTTGCGTGGGTGAGCTTCGCAGTGGTATTGAACTTCACGATTTGGCAGCTGAACCTGTGACGGGCGAAGGACGAGCTCAACTTCGCCTCGGCCTATGCTGTCAGTTCGCTGAGGAACCCATCAAGTTCCGCCGCACAACCGCCGCGGCAAACCTCCGATTGACCGGCCATGAGCGCCTCCTGAAGCTCTCCGAGCTATGCCGGGCGAATGCAGAAGCGCTGCAGGCTTCGCTAGAGTACTGTGCTTCTCACGGCATCGGGGCTTTCAGGATATTGAGCCAGATCCTGCCGATCAAGACCCACCCAGAGGCGGGGTACGAGATTCTCGATCTTCCGAACGGAGCCGAGATTCGAACGCTCTTTCAGGGGTGCGGACGCTACGCGAGCGAAGCCGGCATTCGGCTCTCGTTCCATCCTGACCAGTTCGTCGTCTTAAACTCTCCCAACCCGGCAACGGTGGCGCACTCCGTGGAGGAACTGGAGTATCAGGCAGAAGTCGCTGAATGGGTCGGCGCCGATACGATCAACGTTCACGGCGGCGGAGCGTATGGCGACAAGGGTGCCGCTCTACGATCCTTGCAAAGCGCGATAGAGCGGTTGCCCGAGAGGATCCGTACGCGCCTGACCCTGGAGAACGACAACATTTTCACGACCTCCGACCTTTTGCCAGTCTGTTTTGCTACGGGCGTCCCCCTGGTCTACGACGTCCATCACCACCGATGTCTACCGGACGGTCTGAGTGTGGAAGCGGCCACGGAGCAGGCTCGCGCGACGTGGGATCGTGAGCCTCTGTTTCATGTGTCGAGCCCACTGGAAGGCTGGGACGGCCCCAAGCCGGAACGCCACCATGACTACATCGCCTGGGAAGATTTTCCGAGGTCGTGGCTGGGATGGCCCCTCACGGTAGACGTCGAGGCCAAGGCCAAAGAGCTTGCGGTGGCAAGGCTTCGATCGGCGCTTCTGGAGGTGCCGGAGTAGGGTGGCCGGACGCAAGACGATCCTGCTCACAGGCGGTACCGGGTACGTGGGGGGGCGCCTGCTCCCGCTCTTAGTGGAAGCGGGGTGGAGGGTGCGCTGCGTTGTGCGCGATCCGAGCCGCTTGGCGAGCGTGGTGCAGGAGCATGTGGAAGTCGTGGAGGGGGACGTACTGGAGCGAGATTCGCTCGGTTCGGCCATGCAGGGCGTCGAGGCGGCGTACTACCTGATCCACCTCATGGGAGCGACCGGTGACTTTGAAGAACAGGACAGGATCGCGGCGGAGAACTTTGCTTCCGCCGCCAGTAAGGCGGGGGTTCGGCGAATCGTGTACTTGGGCGGCTTGGCGCAGGAGGAGACTGATCTCTCGGCCCACCTAAGGAGCCGCTTGGAGGTCGGCGAAAAGTTGCGATCGTCCCGCGTGCCCGTAGTAGAGCTTCGGGCATCCATTGTCATCGGTTCGGGCAGCCTCTCCTTCGAGATGATTCGCGCCCTTGTCGAGCGGTTGCCCGTCATGGTCACGCCAAGGTGGGTCCAAGTGAGGGCTCAACCAATCGCGATCTGCGACGTGCTCTCGTACTTGCTCGAAGCTCTGACCATTGAGACTGGCGGCGAGAGTCGCGCCGTTGAGATCGGTGGGCCAGACCAAGTCTCGTATGGCGAGCTGATGCAAGAGTATGCGCGGCAGCGCGGGCTCCGCCGGTGGATGTTTCCCGTCCCGTTCCTCACGCCACGCCTCTCCAGTTTGTGGCTTGGGCTCGTCACGCCGGTCTACGCCCGGGTAGGCCGCAAACTGATTGACAGCTTGCGCCACCCCACCGTCGTGATCAACCCAGCTCCGGCGAGCCGATTCCAAGTCCGCCCGCTCGGAGTGCGTGAAGCGATTGCAAGCGCGCTTCGAAATGAGGACGCTGACTTTGCTCAGACTCGATGGTCGGACGCGCTCTCGTCCGGGGGGACTTCACGACTGTGGGGGGCGATCCGGTTTGGAAACCGCCTAGTGGACTCGCGGGTGGTTCAAATTGCTGCATCTCCCGAGACGGTGTTCGATGCCGTTCAGCGCATTGGAGGCGGGCAGGGGTGGTACTACGCGAACTGGCTTTGGACCCTTCGTGGATGGCTGGACCTGATCCTTGGGGGCGTGGGAATGAGGAGGGGCCGCCGTGACCCCCAAGTGTTGCGCCCTGGCGACACCCTCGACTGCTGGCGCGTGGAAAGCGTCGAGCCGAACGCGCGCTTGCGCCTGTCCGCCGAGATGAAGCTTCCCGGTAGGGCATGGCTCCAGTTCGAGGTACAGCCTCACGAAATTGGCTCGGAGCTTCGTCAGACCGCGACGTTCGATCCGCTGGGGCTGGCCGGAAACCTCTATTGGTACGGTATCTGGCCCCTGCACCAGTTCGTGTTTGCCGGGATGCTGCGTGGTATCGCCCGTGCCGCCGAGCGGAACTCCCAGGTACATCGATGACCGGCGCGGGCAGTTAGGCCAGCATGCCTTTGAGGTACTTGCCAGTCCAGCTGCCTTGGGTCGCGGCGACCTTCTCTGGTGAGCCGGCAACGACGATCTCTCCGCCACCCGTCCCGCCTTCCGGACCCAAGTCCACCACCCAGTCGGCGGTCTTGATCACGTCCAGGTTGTGCTCGATGACGAGCACGGTGTTGCCTTGGTCCACCAAACGGTGGAGAACCAGGAGCAGTTGCCTCACGTCCTCAAAGTGCAGCCCGGTGGTCGGTTCGTCCAGGATGTAGAGAGTCCGGCCGGTGGAGCGCTTGGACAGTTCCTCGGCCAGCTTGACCCGCTGAGCCTCGCCGCCCGAGAGGGTCGTGGCGGGCTGTCCCATCCTCACGTATCCGAGGCCCACGTCCACGAGGGTGGCGAGCTTGCGATGGATCCTCGGCACCGGGGCAAAGAACTCGGCTGCCTCCTCGATCGGCATATCGAGCACGTCGCCGATGGACTTTCCCTTGTACTTCACTTCGAGGGTCTCGCGGTTGTACCGCCTGCCTTGGCACACCTCGCATGGCACATAGACGTCGGGCAAGAAGACCATTTCGATCTTGAGGATCCCGTCGCCCTTGCAAGTCTCACAACGACCCCCCTTCACATTGAAGCTGAATCGTCCGGGCTTGTAGCCTCTCTGTCGGGCATCCGGCGTCTTGGCGAAGAGGTCTCGCACCATGTCGAACGTTCCGGTGTACGTCGCCGGGTTCGAGCGTGGTGTACGCCCGATGGGAGACTGGTCGATATCAATGACCTTGTCCACCTGCTCGTGACCTTCGAGCCGGTCGTGCTCGGCCCAGGAGCCACGGGTGCCGTGGAGCTCGTACATGAGCCGGGGAAAGAGCGTGTCCTGAATCAGAGTGGACTTGCCGCTGCCGCTGACACCGGTGACGCAGACGAAAAGGCCGAGCGGCACGTGGAGGTCCACCCCTCGCAGGTTGTTCCCCCTCGCGCCATAAAGGCTCATCCACCCTTCCGACATGTAGACGGGAGGATACCATTGTCGGTGCGTGACCCAAGGCTCAGAGAATGGGGAGCCGAGCGGGATTCGGGGCCTGCAAGCCCATACTGTCACGCATGCCAAACATTGCCGACCCGAACATCTGGATCGGTTTGCTCACCCTCACCATTTTGGAGATCGTCCTGGGTGTAGACAACATAGTCTTCATCTCCATCCTCACCGGCAAGCTGCCCGAAAGCCAACGCAAGCAAGCATGGAACGCGGGGTTGCTACTGGCTCTGGTCACTCGCGTGGTGATGCTGCTCGGCCTCTCGCTGTTGCTGGTGTTGGAGCGTCCCTTGTTCCCGTTCCTCGGGCGAGAAATCAGCGGAAGGGATCTCGTCCTCCTTGTCGGTGGTCTGTTCTTGATCTGGAAGGCAGTCAAGGAGATCCACGGCAAGCTCGAAGGTGATGCGCACGGCGTAGGGGTGAAGGTGGCGACATTCGGCGCGGTGGTGTCCCAGCTCGCGATCCTCAACGTCGTCTTCAGCATTGACTCGGTGCTGACGGCCATCGGAATGACGAAGGTCGTGGCTGTGATGGTCGCCGCAGTCGTACTATCGACTCTGGCAATGCTCCTGTTCGCTAAGCCGGTCGGCGAGTTCGTCGAACGGCACCCGACCGTAAAGATGCTGGGACTCGCGTTCTTGATCCTTATCGGATTCAACCTTGTGGCCGAGGGCTCGCACGTACACATCCCCAAGGGCTATACGTATTTCGCCATGGCTTTCGCGATGGGGGTGGAGGTACTGAACTTGCGCGTCCGGCCAAAGTCGGAGCCGATCCGACTCCACGAGCCTAGCAGCCTGGAGTGATGCTCGCCTGACCCCAGATCGAACCAATCTGTCCCAAGGTGCGATGCGCACCGCCCTGTGTTTCGGCTGGAAGCCCGCTACGCAGCAGAGCCCGAGCCACCTCGCAAGGAATACCTCGTGAAGGTGGCTCCGAAACATCGTGAAGTCTGGATCGATCGGCCCGCTCACTGAGGCTGGATGGGCGCCTTCCTCCGTGTCACCTTCGCCGTGAGCCGTGTCCCGCTCGCACCAGGTGCCGGTCCCCGAGGCTGGCGGCGCTTCTGCGGTACCACGATCTGCTGCTTGCCATTGAGGAAGTCTGCCGTCGGCGAGGACCTCTGGAGAAAGTCTTCGATCTCGCCTTGGTTCACGACATAGCCGCCGTGCTCGCCGCCGCCTGGCCCAAGGTCGATCAGCCAGTCGGCCGCCCGCATGGTCTCCTCGTCGTGTTCGACCACGATCACGGTGTTTCCCAAGTCGCGAAGTCGTAGCAGCGTTTGAATGAGGCGAGCGTTGTCCCGCTGATGGAGCCCGATCGACGGCTCGTCGAGGATATAGAGGCAACCCATGAGGCCGCTCCCGATTTGCGTTGCGAGGCGAATCCGCTGGGCCTCTCCACCGGCCAGGGTGTTCGCCGCCCGGTCGAGCGTAAGGTAGACGAGCCCGACGTCCACCAGGAACCGTAGCCGCTCCTGCACCTCGCGCACGGCCCGCTCGCCAATCGTCCTTTGCCTCGCATCGAGCCTGTCGGGCAGCTTGGCAAAGTAGTCGTGCGCATCACCTACGGTCATCGAGGCGAGGTCGGAGATCGAATGCGCCGCACCTTTCGGCCCGGGCAGTAGGACGCTCAAACTCTCGGGCTTGAGCCGTTTGCCTTGGCACGCCGGGCAGGGCCGGGTGCTCCGGTATTGGTTGAGGTCGGCGCGGACCCATTCGCTCTCGGTGCTTGCGTACTTCTTCTGCAGCACTTCGAGCACGCCGCTCCATTGGGTCTTGAACGTCCGTGAGGTTTTGCCGTAGTGCACTGTGACCTCGACCCGGTCGGCCAGTCCGTTCCAGACTGCCTCCATCTGGTCTTCAGTGAGTTCGGCGACGGGAAGGCCGGCGTCGAAACCCATCGCTTTGCCGACGCCGTCAAGCACATCGGGCCACCAATCCTTCGTCTCGCCGGACTTGTAGACGAAGGGTCTGATCGCACCGTCCCGCAGCGGCAATGAGGGGTCGGTGATGATTTTGGCGGGGTCGAACTCGGTCTTCGTGCCGAGCCCGGTGCAGTCGGGGCAAGCGCCGTATGGCGAGTTGAAACTGAAGAGTCGGGGCTCCGGCTCGGGCATGCTAAACCCGCACTCCGCGCAGGCATAGTGCTCGCTAAAGCTACGCTCGTGCTCGGCACCTGAAGGCTCCGCCCAAAATAGGGTGACCATGCCCTTGCCCATCTTCAGCGCGGTCTCGACCGACTCGGCCACTCGCCGCTCGACTCCGGGCTTGGCAACGATTCGGTCTACGACAACTTCGATCGTGTGCTGCTCGTAGCGGGCCATCGGGATGTCGTCGGTCACTTCGTACATCGTTCCGTCCACCCGGACGCGGACGAATCCGGCCTGTTGGACCTCCTTCAACTCCTTCTGGTATGTGCCCTTGCGGCCGCGTACGATGGGAGCGAGGATTTGTAACCGTGAGCCTTCCGGCAGCTCGGCAGCCGCGTCCACGATCGTGTCCGTGCTCTGGCGGGCGATGGTGCCGTGCCCGTTGGGACAGTGGGGCGTGCCTGCCCGCGCGAAGAGGATTCGCAGATAGTCGTAGATCTCGGTGACGGTGCCGACCGTCGATCGGGGGTTGCGGCTGGAGCTCTTTTGGTCAATGGAGATGGCGGGCGATAGGCCGTCGATGTGGTCGACGTCCGGTTTGTTCATTTGACCGAGGAACTGGCGGGCGTAGGCGCTCAGGCTCTCTACGTAGCGCCTCTGCCCTTCCGCATAGATCGTGTCGAATGCCAGGCTGCTCTTGCCGCTCCCACTGACGCCGGTGACGACTACGAGCTGGTCGCGGGGAATCTCGACGGTGACGTTGCGGAGGTTGTTCTCCCTCGCCCCGACGACGATGATCTTGTCCTGGGACATCCTTTCGGATCGTACCTCCGCTGCTACGCAAAATGGTAGGGCTTCGTCTACTTGTTCTTCGTGGATATGGATTGCATCTGGCAAAGTTCCGGCTACACTCTGGTCATGAGGTTCACGCTTCTGGCGCCCCTGCTTTCCCTCGTCGCTTTCGGTTGCAGTTCCGAGCCGACCGCAGTGCCCATCGAAGGCGAAACACCCGCCGCCGAGCAACCCCAGACGTCGTCGGCCGATCCTGGCAGCGGCGGGGGCATCGCCCCCATGACGAGTGGCGCTGCAGGCGGGGTCACCCCGGTCACCGGGGCCGAAAGCGTGCAGGGCGGTGGGAGCGGGGTGAACCAAGCGGCCAAGGACAAAGCGCGAGACGTCGCGGCTGGCGCGGGTTCAGGCTCGCTCGGTGCCGGGACGGGCGACGAGTGAAGACAAGGAATGGGGCGGCTGATGGGTCTCGAACCCACGACCTCCTGAGCCACAGTCAGGCGCTCTAACCCCTGAGCTACAACCGCCGTACCTGCCGCATTATAACGCCCGCCGGGGCCCGTCCGGGCCAGAATGGGATGAATGGTCGACGAGCCGGGAGTTGCGGGATGCGACGAGGCGGGACGTGGGCCGCTCGCTGGCCCCGTGGTCTGCGCCGCGGTGGTCTTGCCCGCGGGGCATGGCATCAAGGGTCTAGGCGACAGCAAGGCTCTCTCCGCTGCAGCACGCGAGCGGCTGTTTGACTTGGTCGTTGCCCGGGCGGAAAACTGCATCGTCGAAGTGTCGCCGGGAGAGATTGACGGCACCAATATCTTGCGGGCGTCCCTCGCCGGTATGTCGCGGGCAGTCGCAGGGCTCCCTCGCTCGCCTCTTCGCGCTATCGTGGACGGTGACCACGCACCCTTGGACATGCCTTGCGAGTGCGAGGCTTGGGTGAAGGGAGACGCGAGGCACGCCGCAGTGGCAGCGGCATCCATCCTCGCCAAAGTGACGCGCGACCGACTCATGATCGAACTTGCGGGGGAGTTTCCAGGCTACGGGTTCGAGCGGAACTTTGGTTATCCGACTCCTGACCACTTGATCGCACTGCGGCGCCTCGGTCCTTGCCCAGCCCACCGGACCACGTTTGGCCCCGTGCGCGACGCCCTCAACCAGCCCAATCTCTTCTAGGAATATGGGCAAGGGCGACCAGTACGAGGACCAAGTGGCCGAAATGCTTCTCGCCAAGGGATACACCTTGCTCACGCGGCGATTTCGCGCCCGAGGCGGGGAGATCGACATCGTAGCGCTGGACGGAGAGACGCTCGTTTTCGTCGAGGTGAAGTACCGGGCGAGCGGACACCCGGAGACGGCGGTCGGCTCGACCAAGATCGCCCGATGCGCCGCGGCGGCCGAGGCGTACCTACAGAAGACCGGCGAGCACCGGCGGCACACCCGGTTCGACCTTGTCGCGATTACCGAGGGCGAGGTCCGGCACTACCCGGGAGCGTTCCGGGCACCGTGAAGTCGGGGTCAATGTCGGTCGGCTCTCCCAAGGGCAGGCTGGAAACCGGCTCGCCATAGAAGAGGATCGCGTGGGGGATCGGCCGAGAGCCATGGCTGGCATTTCGGTGTCCCCAGGCAAGTATCTCGTTCTGATAGACCAACGAAGTGGAGAAGCCGCTGTCTAAGAGAACGGCGAACCGGGCTCCGGCCGCAGCGGCCGCCTTGGCAAGGCGAGACGAGTCGGCACCGTTTTCGGAAGCCCCGGCGATCGGGCGACCGTCCTTCGTGACGCCAAAGAAGACGCGCTTACGCGGATCCATTGCGTCGCCGGATGCTGCCCGCATGATCTCCTCACGCTCCAGAGGTCGGCCCTCAAAGACAAGCCACGCGCCCGCGACAAATACGTTGGTCGCATCGGGCAGGAGTCTAGCAATGCTCTCGCTGTCGTTGGTCCCTAGGGGAGAGAAGGGAGAGAAGACGATTTTCTTGTCGTTCCATGCGACGAGGGGCCGATTTGCGATTCGGGCCGTGCGCTCGGTCTCCAGGTCTGGAATGAGGTACCCGGAGTTCGGCGTAAGGCACGGGCCGATCATCGTGTTGTCGGTCGAGGCGACGGCTGCCATGGAGAAGAAGCCCCCGTTCACACCGCCCGCGGCGGACTCCTCGGCGACCAGTTCTGAGACTTGACGCCTCCCGTCCACGAGTACCGTGTCCGCCTTGCCGCCGATCAAGGTGACCAGGGTGGTTCGCCCAATCTTGAGCCGCTGGCACTCCACGTCGGACTCAGTCCAGTCCGCTTCGGCAAAGCGAACTGGCGGCAACGCGTCCATTGCCTCAAAGCCGCGCCTGACCGACTTGGGGCCGTAGCGGCTGACCTGGAGTATCCCGGGCGATGCCCCGGGCAGCCCCGAGGCCATAGTGACGGCCATCCGGTACCCCGCGTTCTGAGCCTGAAACCGCACGGCCGCATCATTGTTCCCGGTAGGCCAGCTGAGGAAGTCCACGGGATGTCCGAGCAGCGACTCGAGTCGCGCCTTGGAGTCCTTGAGCTCGGACTGTTGCTGAACGTAGTCGAGGGCACCGATGTCTTCCGGGTGGGTGACCGTGTGCGATCCGATCTCGACCAGGCCGGTAGCGTCGAGTTCCTTGAGCGTGTCCTCGCCCATCTTGGGCTTGTTGCCTTGCGCCCCAATGAAGCCTGTGTGCACGAACACGGTGTAGGGAACCTGCCGCGCGCTCAACAAGGAGTGGGCGTTGTCATAGACGCCTTGGTAGGAATCGTCAAAGGTGAGGACGACTGCCTTGTCGGGAAGCGGCTTGCCTAGGGTGAGCGCTTCGTAGAGGTCGCGTAGCGAGACGACAGTGCCCCCGCTCTCCTCAATAAAGTCGAGGTCTTCCTCCAGTTCACGAACCGTGACGTCGAACCAGACGTCCCTTGACCGGCGGTCTTGAACGACGTCGTGGTACATCACGATCATCGCCCGAAGGGTGGAGGATTGAGGCGAGATCTCCTGGAATCCTGGCTCCCCGGGTTTGGCGACCGGCTTGGGTGGAGCGAAGGGAAGACTGACTCCGCCGGTTGCCCCACAACCACCGCCCACGACCGCGACGAAAGCGGTGAGCAGGCAGACAGGAAGGACACGGAGGCGCATCGGAAGGGTCTCCCAACACTATACGCGCCAAACATGGACGAAGCACGATATCCCGGCCCGAAAGAGGGACCTGGAAAAAGGACGACGGCCCCCCGGCGAGTGCCGGCGGACCGTCGAGGACTGTCGAAGGGACTGTCCTAGGTTGGCGTTTAGTGGCTGTCGCCCTCTTCGCCGTGCTTCTCGTGGGACTTGGCGTCCCCGTCGTGACCGTGACCCGAGCCGTCGGGCATCAGCGTCCCACCCTTCGGGCGGGCTGCACTTTCCCGCGTCCCCTTGCCTACCTCGACGGCGGTCAGGAAGAACACGATCTCGGTTCGGTTTCGGACGTTGTCCGTGCGTCGGAAGAGCTGCCCGATGATCGGAAGGTCCATCAGGAGCGGGATTCCGCTCACCTGCTTGCGGTCGTTGTCCTGGATCAGGCCGCCGATCGCGATGGTCTCGCCGCTCTGCATGTTCACGAACATGTTGGTCGTTCGGTCGCTCGTCTGCGGAAGCTGCCCGCCGCCGGGAACCGGGAGGAACCCGGTGAGGAGGCTGAAGTTCTGCATGACGTCCAGTGCGACGTTGCCGCCGCCGCCGACGCGGGCTCGAATGTCGAACTTCGCACCGACCTGGATCTCGTCAGTGATGACGGTCGTGCCGTTCTGGCTCGTATTGATCGACTTGATGTAGCGGACGGTATCGCCTACGAACAGGTTGGCCTGCCGCCCGTCAGAGACGAGCGCGTTGGGCCGCGCAATCAGCTTGCGGTCGCCTGCGACCTTGTCGATCTGGGCCAGGACGTTTGTAGTATCGCCGCCCGTGAGCCCGAACTGGCCGGAGATGGTGCCCGGAGTCACGCTCGTGCCGCCGGCTCCTTGGTTGCTTCGGAGCCGGACGATGCCGCCCGAGCTCAGGATCGACCAGTCGATGCCGAGTTTCAGCGCGTCTTCCTTGCTCATCTCGACGACTCGAATCTCGAGTGCGACCTGGCGAGGGGCGACGTCTACCATGGCGAGGTACTGGCGTGCCTCGCTGATCTGCTGGCGGGTGCCGTGCAGCATCAGGCGCATAGGCTCGCGACCGATCTCGCGCTTGATCTTGGTGGTCTTGTTGGTGCTCGCGCCCTTGTTCTCTGCTTCCGTCGGGGTCTCCTGCTTCTCGCCTTCGTCTTCACCCTTGATGCCGGGCGTGACGGGGTCAGGAAGCACGGTCACCCAGAGCCCCTTGACGCGGCTCTTCAGGTCGAACTCGGCCACGATCGGCTCAAGGAAGTTCAGGTCGACGACCTCATAGACCTTTTCCTGGGTGCTGAAGTCCTCGGAGTACGTGATGCCTGAAGCGAAGCAGAGCTCGCGGTCAAGGTTGCGGGCGAACCGCTCTAGAGTGCCGAGTTCGGCCGCGGGGCCGATCATCAGCAAGACCTTGGTCGGGAGCTCGCCTTCAGAGAGTTCCTTGACGGAGCTCTCGGTGATCGAGTACTCGCTCGAACGCGGGTGCTCGGAGAGCAACTTCTCCAGCATGGACTGGATGCGAGCGGTCTGGCCGCTGAGGATCGGGACGACGGACGTACCGAGATCCTGGGTGCGGCTCAGGGAATAGGACGCGGCGATGCGGTTGTCGATCGTGCGGACGTATCCCTCGATGCTATCGAGGCGGTCCGGGTCACCGACCAGCATCACATAGTAGGCGCGGGACTTGCCGGCCGACTGGGCGGCAGGATTGGCACCGGATGCCTGGGTGTCTTGGTCGAGGGTTTGAGGCGGGTTGCCCTGCGGCGCGGCTGCGGGAGCCGGTTGCGAGGCGTTGTTGCCCTCAGGCACGATCAGGTCGTAGTAGCCTTCGGGCCCGTCCTGCGGATGGGCGGAGAAGGTCGCAGACTTAATCTCGGTTCCAGCGCCGCTCGAGATGTTCACGACGCGCGTCTGGAACCCGCTCGAAGAGCGCTCCATGATGCTTCGCATCGAGCTCGAGAACGTTGCCGCCGGCGTGACGACGAAGGTGTTGGCGATTCTGCCGTATCGCGTTCCCGTCATCGCGGTGATGAACGAGAGGGCGTCGTCGACAGAGACCTGGTTGAGCGCCATCGAGAGCTTGACCGGCTTGTCGGCCGGACTGACCTCGGGGGCGGCAATCACGTTCACGCCAGCCTGGAGCGAGAGCGCTCTCAGAATCTGGACGATGTCGGTGTTCGAGAACTCGAGCGAGACGAGTCGGTTGTCGGTGTCGATGACCGGGCTACCCGTGATCGCCAACGGTGCGACCGGCGTGAGCGTCTGGTTCGACGACTCGAATCCAGGCGGCAAGGTCGGCACCGTCGGAACGGTGGTCTCCGGAGCAGCGGTCGTGACGGGCTTGATGCCCCCCTCGAGCTGGCGGATCGCGATATCCATGGCAACCAGGTCGTCGGCGTTCTCCATCTTCGTCGGCTTGATCGGGGTCGCTGTGGCCCGCTCAAACTCGATCGCCCAGATGCCGTCGATCTCAACGATCTTCGGATGGCAGGTGGGAACCTTGGTCAAGTGGACATGGACCGTCGGCGGGTTCTTGGTCATGACCCCCCACTTGAGGTCCTTCACCCCGAAGCGCCCAATGGTCGTCTTCCCGGCCCTGCCGGAGAGAGTTCCCGAGAACGCGACGTTCCACGCGGTTCCGTCCGAGTTGTGGCTGACCTTGGGCTCGTTGAGCCCCCGGCCCTCGATGATGATTCTCAGGCTGTCGCCAGCCTGGATGTGCTTTACGGTCGTCAACCTTGCCTGTGCCCAGGCGCTGGTCGCCACGGCGGCCAGGATGCCGACCATCAGTGTGCGTTTCATGTTGTTACTGTCCCTCCGACACGGTGTATGTCTTTTGCTTTCCTTTGTGCTGAATCGTTACGCGGCCCTTCGAGACGCTGACGACCTTCGAGTCGCCATCGATCGAGACGCCGGCTGGTACTAGGCGCTGGTTGCCGTTGTCGTCTTCGAGGACGACCACGGGCTTGGCACCCACGACGACACCCTTGACCCGATAGCCGAGCTCAGACGGCTGCCGGATGGGTGCACCCGGGGAAACCCCGATTCCGCCCACGGGGCCGGACAAGTTGCCCGGAACCGGTTCGAGCGGGGGTACCGGTGAAGTGCGCCGGGTGGGCGGCGGGATGTTCCCGGCCACCGGCGGCGTATTGGTCGTGGGCGGAGTCGCGACTTCGACCGCCTGCAGGGAACCTTGCAGTTCAAACGGATCCCTAGGTTGCAACGGGCCGGTCACGAGAGCCATGAGCTGCTCGGCCCGTTCGTCATTTCCCGGTTCTTTGGCTGCGCTGGCGGCCTGGGGGTCGGCCTTGGGGCTGCCCGCCGGCTCGAGGGTGTCGACCACCTTGGGAGTGATCTTTGGCTCGGGCTTTAGGAACCCAAAGGCACCGACCGCGACGAGGACTACGCCCAGCGCGACAAGCACCAGAGTCTTCTTGTCTTTCATGAGTTTTGCGGTTCTCCCGAGCTCTTGCTCGCTTTGGCCTTCTTGTCTGCGAAGACGAAGGCCTTGACCCTCACCACTGCCTCGAGATTGGGCTTGGCGGCCAAATTGTTCACCTCACGCTTGGGCGTGATGCTTATCGTCTTGACAGCGATGATCTTCGGAAACTTCTGCAGCGCGTTCACGGTCTGGAGCACGTGGCCATAGCTGCCTCGGCCGATGAAGTCGATGTTGATCTCCTCATAGGCTTTGTCCTGCTTGGAGAGCGACTTTTCGCCCTCGCGCTTGGTCTGCTTTTGTTCCGCGTCGAGTACCGGTCGAACTCCGATGACCTCCAGCTCGTTGGCCTTCCCTAGCTGCTCGAGCTCGGTCAGGAGCGTCGGCACGTAGGCGATGGACGGAACGCCCATCTCGAGGTGCTCCAACTCGAAGAGGTACTGCGCGACCTTTTGATCAGACTCGGCGAGCTGCTTCTTGACCTCGGACTCCGAAGGAGTCGTTGCCCTCAGCTTGTTCACTTGCTCTCGGGCGCTACTGGCGACCGTGCTCATCCAGTACGTGGCGGCACCGCCTCCGGCGACTACGAGAAGGGCCAGGACGATGAGTCCCTTGTTGTTCGAAGTGGACTTCACGACTGGTCTCCTTCGCCGCCCTTCTTGAGGCTGACCTTCTTCTGCTTCGTGCCGGAGAGCGTCGCGTTGATCTCAAACTCCAGCGCCTTTTGCTTGTCAGAAGTGACCTTTTCCTGGGCGAACTTCATCGCGACGTCCTCCAGGTCGGGGCTCAGTTCGAGCCGCATCACGTACCCGCCGATCTCGTCCAGCGAGCGGCTCGCGCCGGTGAACTGGACGACCGTCCCGAGGTTCGGGTCGGAAGACGAGCACTTGATTCCGTTGAGGTAGATCCCGGTCGGGGTGTTCACCTTGAGGTGCCCGAGGATCCGCTCCCACTTCTGAGAGTCGGTCACGGCAGTCTGAAGCGACGTGAGGCGAGGATCGAGCTGGGCGATCGTGGCATTGTTCTCGTCCAACTGGGAAAGCAACGGCTCGAGCCGCTTCTTCCGTTGCTGGAGCGCAATGCCTTCGAGCCCTGCCCTACCTGTCTCGAGCACGAATGCGGCCGAGGTCAGGAAACACAGGGCACCGATCGCAATAGTGCTGACAACGAGGATTCTCGCCTCACGCTCTTTGCGAAGGACAAGACTCCTCTGCTCCTGGATTAGGTTGATCAATGGCATGTTCTGGTCTCCTGTTACGCGGCCTTGTCGAACGGCCGCATGGCGAGCCCTGAGGCGACGGCGAGGTCGAGCCCCGTTCCGAAGTCCTCATGGCCGGTGTAGGCAATCCGCGGGTTGTCCAAGACGCCGATGGCGACGGTCTCGACACCGAGCTTGCTGCCCACGTAGTCGTTGAAGCCTTTGAGTTTGCTGCTGCCACCGGTGACGATCAGCTTGGTGACCGGAGGCGGGGCGTTCCCGTCCACCTGCTGCGACTGGTAGTAGTTCAGCGATCGGCGGATTTCGCGCACCAACTCGTCCACATGGGGCTGCAGAACCCGCAGCGGCGGATTCTCAAGCGGCTTGTTTCCTCCGGCGAGCTCGGTGAAGTCGAGCTGGGTCTTGCCCTCCTCGGCATCTTCCTCGCTCAACTTGAAGTAGTTTCGGAGCGCCTCGGTCATCGTCTGGCCCGCGGTCGGGATCGAGCGCGTCATCGCGAACGAGCCGTTCGACACGACGCTCACGTTCGTGGCCGTGGCACCAATCTCGATCAGCGCGAACGCTTCGTGTCCGGCCACGACTCCGTCGTTCGCCTCCACTATGCTTCGGTGCGAGGCAAAGGCGTCAATGTCCACGTACTCGACGACCAAGCCGGCGCCCTCCACCGCTTCGATCCTCGAGTCCACGAGGTCGATCGGGCTCGCGACGATCAGGACGTCCATCTGGCCGTCCGGGGCGTCGCCCACGATCTCGAACTCGATATAGCTGTCGCCGATGCTCGACGGCACATATCGGCTCGCCTCGAAGCGGATGGACTTGCGTAGCGTCGTCTCCGCCATCTTAGGGATCCGCACGTTTCGCACGGTCACCTGCGGGCCGGAGACACCGATGACTGCAGAGCCGGCTTGGATCCCGGCAATGCTCAGCGCGTCCTTGATCGCCGCCGTCACGGTCGGCGGATCCACGACGATTCCCTCCTTGATCGCATCGCGGGGCGTAGCGACAGAGGCGGCGTGAGAGATCTTCCAGCCCACTTGGGTCCGGTCGATCTGTACGACCTTGATCGCCTTGGCGCCGAGGTCGATTCCTACGAATGATCTGTGCTTGAAGAGTCTAAGCGACATGGTTCTCCTGCGAGGCTCTCTCTGCCCCTGCATCGAGCCAGCCCTGCAACTCGTGGCGCTGGAAACGCCACTTGCCGTCGATCAGGGCTGCTGGGATCTGCCCCTCGTTCGCGAGCTTGGCGACGGTGGTCGCGCGAACCCTCAGGAACTGGGAGGCTTCAGTCAGGGTCAACAGCGAGTGCTGGCCAAGGACGAGGGCTTTGAGCAGGATATTGGCCTGCTCGGGGCTCAGGAACATCTCAAGACGGATCGCGCTTGCGCACTCAGGCGGGGTAGGCCCTGAAGGGCCGCCGATGCCCGAGCCTTGCTCGCTCGGCGCCTCGTTCATGCTCGCTTGCCGGATAATGTCGGCGAGGTTCATGCTGCCACCTGCGGCATTTCTTCCACCACTTGGTGGGCAAGAAATGCGTCGATCACCATCTCGTTGCGGGCTGCGGCCGAGGCGAGCAAAAGGTCTGCCGCCTGGGCGATGAGTCTGGGCGACCCGCCGGTCGATCGGTGGATCTGGTGGATCGCGTCCGGCGTGAATGGGCTCCGCTCACCGGTATAGCCGGCAATTCGGAGGCGGTGCAGGATCATTTCGCCGCACTCGGTCGAATCGAGTGCGCCGAGGGTCTGGATCACCGCGAGCCTCTGCATCAGCGCAGGAACCTTCTTGAGCTTCTCGAAGACCTCGTTCTGCCCTATGAGGATGAGGCTGAGCAGGAACTGGTCGTTCATCTGGCAGTTCATCAGGAGCCGCAGCTCCTCGAAAGTGGAAGTCGGCTTGACCATGTGCGCCTCGTCCACGATCACGACGGCACGCTGGCCGCGCTCATAGAGGCTGGCGAGCGCCGTGTGCAGCTCTTGCACCAGGCCCTGCCTGCTTTGGTTCTCGGTCTGGACACCGAGCTGCCCAAGAATCTCCTGAAGGATCTGGATCGGGGTCAAGACCGGGTTTACGATCAAGACGACGCGATAAAGGACCGGATCGAGCGTCTCGAGGAGCTTCCGGCTGACCGTGGTCTTGCCGTGTCCGATTTCTCCGGCCAGGAGCCCTGCGCCCTTGTTCCTCGTCACCGTGTGCACGAGTGCGAGCAATGCGTCCTCGTGCTTGTGGCTCATATAGAGGAACCTGGGGTCCGGTGTGAGTGAGAACGCCGGCTCGTTGAGTCCCCAATACTTTTCGTACATCTGTTGTTAGGCTCCGCGTTGGGCAAGTGCCCGGTAGATGTATCGGGTAGCTCGGACGAAAACCTCAGTGGGACGGAAACTTTCCAGCCTCAAGGACTCACAGCACTTGGCAGACTCAGGTGCCATAGGTGGATACTCGGGATTGCGATGGATGCGAGCGAGCCCTCGTTAGGACCGGTGGAGACCTCTGTGAAACGACCTGGCCCGCACCAGGCTGCCTCGTGGATCTTGCTCGCCCTAGTCGCCTTCACCATCATCGCGGCGCAGTTTTCGACGTACGTTGGCCAAGGTGGCAAGGAGGGAGAGGCGGTCACTTGGGCTGCCGAGCAGACCCAGGCCGAGGCGATGCTGTGGATGGCCGAACTCAGCAAGGAAGCGAACCCGGCCTCCTACAAACAGGCCCGCGAAGGCCTCGCCAAGCAGTGGAAGGAGCGAGAGAACGAGGCAGCCGAATCGGTCGAGGGGGCGGAGACCTGGGTGCCAGTCGCCTATGAACTGGGTATTCCGATTCCTGACCAGGCGGTGGAAAGGCTTAAGGAAGTCAAGGGCGGCTCAGCGCTCTACGACCTGTATTCTGGCAAACCGACGGCGGAGACGTTGGACGGGTTGCGTAAGGCGGAACCTGACTTCCCCCACCGGCTCGCCGCCTACCACGCTTCCCAGTCGGTGGGTGAGCCGGTTCCTGCCTCCTCTGTGTTCCAGTCAGGACGGATGATCTCGCTGTTCGTCGTATTCGGCGGGTTCATCGTCGTGCTGTCCGTCGGGGCCGTCTTGCTGGTCGTTTTCCTCGCGCTGGCCAAGAAGCTGCCGCAGGTCGGATACCCGCCCCAGGGCCTCACCCAAGCAGTCTCAGACCGATTCGCCTTTCGAATGGCGCTCTACCTGATTGCCTATTTTGGTGGCGTCATCGCATTGCTCTCTGCCATACCGCTCGCCTTGCCGCTCATGGTGAGGGCGATGATCGGCATGGGACTCTTTGCCTTCGTACTCCTCGGACTTCTCGCCATCCCGTTCGACGGCATGAAGGACTCAATCCGAGGCTTGATCGGGGTGACTGACCGCCCGTGGAGGCTCGTCGGGGCCGGGCTGTGGGCATGGCTCGCCGTGACCCCGCTCGTCCTTCTGTTCGCCCTGGTGATGACGCAGGTTTTCTCCTGGTTGCCGACTCCGTCGCACCCGACTACCGTAGACATCGCCGAGGGCAGCAATATGCTGGATGTCTTCGCGACGTACGCTGTCGCAGCGGTCTTGGCTCCTTTCCTCGAGGAGCTGACGTTTCGTGGCCTGCTCTTCCCCGCCCTGAAGCGATGGATGGGTTGGTTTGCTGCGGCTGCGCTGAGCGGTCTTGTGTTTGCGGCTGTCCACCCTCAGGGGCCGTTGCTCTGGCTGAGCCTGGGCTCGATCGGGGCGGCCAGTGCCGTAGTGGCGCAGTACACCGGCTCGCTCGTGCCTTCCTTCGTGCTGCACGCGGCAAACAACGCCGCGGTCTTGACCCTGGCGATGGTGGTATTCGGATAGAGAGGATCTACCTTGACTATGCGGCGACCGCGCCGTTGAGGCCCGAGGCGAAGGCCGCGATGGAGCCATGGCTCGGCCCTGCCGCCAATTGTTCGAGCCTGCATGCATCGGGAAGGGCGGCGAGGGACGCGGTAGACCTTGCCAGGTCGGCGATCGCCCGTCAACTTGGGGTCGAGTTCGGCTCGGTTCTCTTCTGCTCGGGAGGAACCGAGGCGGCGGCGATCGTGCTGCTAGGGGCCGCGGGGGAGGCTGCTCCGGGTCGAAGCCGGATCCTGCTCTCCGCAACCGAGCATGAGTGCGTCACTAAGCAGACCAGGTTTCTAGTCAAGTTAGGGTGTTCGGTAGAAACAGTCCCATCAGATCGCAATGGCAGGATGGACGTAGACGCGCTACAAGGCAGCTTGGGGGACGATGTCCTGCTGGTGGCGGCGATGGAGGCACAGAATGAGGTCGGGTCGTGCAACGATCTGGTCGAGATCGGGCGCCACTGCGCGAAGCACGGAGCGCTCTTGGCCGTGGACGCTGTCCAGACCTTCCCGCATTGCGAGGAAGCCCTGAGCGCCGGGGCTGACTTGCTTTTTGCCTCTGGGCATAAATTCGGAGGTCCGCAGGGCGCAGGGATCGTGTACGTTCGGCCGGGCGTGAGGCTCGCGCCCGTCATGGCCGGAGGTGGGCAAGAACGTGGCACTCGGGCGGGTACAGAGAATGTTGCCGCCATTGTTGGCGCCGCAGCGGCGGCGTGCCAAAAGCCTAGCGGGCTCGCCCCCATGCGGCAGGAACTTTCTGACCATTTGGTGAAATTGGCTGGGTTCCACGAGACGGACACCGGGGCGGACAGACTGCCTGGCCTCTTGCATGGTCGGTTTCCAGGAGTCAGGGCAGAGACGCTGCTGGTTCGGCTCGACCGGGCCGGGATCGAGGCGAGCGCCGGCTCGGCATGCTCCAGCGGGAGCCTGGAACCCAGCCGTGCCCTCTCCGCCATGGGTTGGGACGAGGAGTCTTCGCGAGAGGCGGTCCGGTTTTCGCTTGGGTACGCGACGACCCGCGACGAGGTCCGATCGGCGGCTGAGGGCATCGTGACAGAAGTCCAGGCCGTCCGTAGTGTTCGCGGCTAACCTAGAGGTCATGACTCGACCTCCACGCGACCTCACACCGCGCGAGATTGTTGCCCAGCTCGACCGGTACATCGTTGGTCAGGACGAAGCCAAGCGGGCGGTTGCGGTCGCCCTGCGCAACCGGTTTCGGCGCATGAACGTGTCCGACCAAGACCGGGCCGACATCGTTCCCAAGAATATTCTGATGCTCGGCCCGACAGGGGTTGGCAAGACCGCGATCGCGCGCAGGCTCGCATCGCTTGTCCGGGCTCCGTTTATCAAGGTCGAGGCGACCAAGTTCACCGAGGTCGGTTACGTCGGGCGCGATGTGGAAAGCATGGTGCGCGACCTTGCCGCGGAGGCGGTTCGACTCGTGCAAGCGGAACGGCTCGAGACCGTGCTCCCGGCCGCCACGGAGGCGGCGCACTCCAAGATCGCCGAGCGGCTCGACCCTGACCTCTCGCACCACTTCGCACCTTGGGCGACTTCGGAAACCGACGTCCCTGCGCCCGACCCGGAAGTCATCGAGCAACGTCGCCGCACACTCATGGACGAGATCGCCCAAGGCAAGCACGACGACGAAGAGGTCGAGGTGGATGTCGAGGAAGTCCAGAATCCAATGTTGCAGGTCTTCACGAACCAAGGGATCGAAGAGCTCGGCATGGACTCTGGGGGACCATTCAGCCAAACCCGGCTTCGTACCCGCGCGATGACCGTGTACGAGGCAAGGACGGTTCTTGTCGAGGCCGAGACGAAGAAGCGGCTCGACACGGGCACGATCCACCGTGAGGCGCTCCAACGCGCCCAGGAAAGCGGGATCATCTTCATTGACGAGATCGACAAGGTCGCGATGCCCTCGAAAGGGGCTGGGCCGGACGTCTCCCGCGAGGGGGTCCAGCGCGACCTCCTCCCAGTGATCGAAGGGTGTACCGTCCCAACCAAGTTCGGGCCGCTGAGCACCGAGCACGTGCTGTACATCGCGGCCGGCGCGTTCCACGTCAGCAAGCCGGACGACCTGATCCCTGAGCTCCAAGGGAGGCTGCCGATCCGTGTCACGCTCGGTGCCCTCACGACCGACGATCTGGAGCGGATCCTCCTCGAGCCCGAAAACGCGATCCTGAAGCAGTACCGGCTTCTCCTTGGTTCGGACGGCGTCCAACTCGAGTTCGACCCCTCCGCGGTCAAGGAACTGGCGAAGATGGCGACGATCGCGAACGAGCAGGGCCAGAACATCGGCGCGAGGCGATTGGCGACGATGATCGAACTCCTCCTTGGCCCCGAGTTGTTCGGCGCGCCCGACTCGGTGCAAGGCACTGTCCGCGTGGACGACAGGATGGTGCAAGAGCGCCTTGGGCCAATCATGGACGATCCCGAGACCCGCCGCAGAATGCTCTAAGTCAAAGCGTTCTGCTTTCCTAGTCAGGTTTCTGGGCTACAATATGACTTGATGAGGGTCAACGTACAGGATGCCAAGACTCACCTGAGCCGGTACCTAGAAATGGTGCGGCAAGGTCAGCCGGTCATCGTCTGCCATCGGAACGTTCCCATTGCGAGCCTTACGGCGATCCCGGCACCTGCGGTAAAGCGAAGAATCTTCGGATTGCACCAAGGCACTGTGTCGGGCTTGACTGACGCGTTTCCGAGCCTGCGCCGAGGATCATGATCCACCTCCTGGATACCGCGACGGTCTTGGCCTTGGGCACCGAGCCGGACATCGTCCCTTGGCGCACTCGGGAGCTGCTTGCCGAGCCGGGCACGGAAATCTCGGTGAGCGTGGTGAGTGTGTGGGAAGGAACAGAGCTTGCCCTCGCTGGAAAGCTGAGCTTTGACCGGCCCCTCGAGTCCTGGATCCGCGATTTCTGCCAAACGTACGCGGCGTCGGTGCTGGACTTCAAGCTGACCCACGCCGCACACCTAGTCAAGGTGCCGCACAACGGTGGGACCATGTTCGACCGGTTACTCGTCGCAACAGCCCTGGTCGAAGGCGCGGCGATCGTCTCGCCGCGGGCTGAATTGGCAGCGTATCCGGTTCGCGTGGTCTGGTAGCCGCGGGCCATACTCGAGGCATGGGTCCCGGCGACGGCGGACGAGTAAAGCCGGTGGTCAAGGCTCTCGTCCTTGCGCACATCGCGCTGATACTTCACTGGAGCCTTCCTCTGCCAGCGAAATCGATAGCGGACGGCAAGATTCCCGCGACATCCGAGAATGTCCTTCGGTACCCGGTGGACTTTGCCCTGTACGGCAACGACTACGCGAGGGGAGCCTCGCCCACGCGCTACTACCTGCAATCCACGGGACTTTGGCAGTATTGGGACATGTTTGCGCCCAACCCGGCGAGCTTGGACTACTGGTACGACGCCAAGGTCACGTACTCCGACGGTTCGGAACGCATCGTCCCGTACCCTCGCATGAAGACCATGTCCATCGCGGAGAAGTTCGTCTCGGAGCGGTACCGCAAATACATCGAGCGTACGAACAACGATGCCGTCGACAATTGGAAATGGCCGGTTTTCGCCCAGCGGATGGCCCTCTTAGCGACCACTGACCCGACCAACCTGCCGGCGAAGGTCGAGCTTCGGAGGCATTTTCGCCAACTGAAGGGCCCTGCAGAGCCTGAACCGATGCAGTACGAGCGCTTCACGTTCTATGTCCACGTCGTTGCGCAAGACGATCTGAGGAAGACGCTCGGGCCATGATGCGCTGGCTGTTCGGCTTCGGCTCTCCGGTGACGATGGGTGTCACCCGGGCGCTCACCGGATTCTTGGCGTTGGTCAACTACTTGATGCTGTCGGTCTCTTACGATTCATGGTTCACGGAGTCCGGTTTCTATCCCGTGCGGTTCTCCGAGCGTTGGTCGCAAGGGATTCCCCGCATCAATCTGCTCGCCGGGATCACGGACGAACCGACAACGATGCTCGTTTTCTGGCTCGGTGCCGTGGCGGCGGTGTTCGTCTGCGTGGGACTGTTCACGAGGGTTTCCTCCATCGCCTTGTTCGTGCTGGTCGTAACCTTGCACCACCGCTGTCCCGACATCCTGCATTCTGGCGACACGCTGATGAGGCAGCTGCTCTTCTTCGTGATGATCGGCCCATCCGGTGCCGCGTTCTCGCTGGACAGGCTCATCGGGCTGCGGCGAGGGACCGCCCCTCCGGGCCCGCCACCGGTGTCGCTTTGGCCACAGCGGCTGCTCCAGCTCCAAGTCGCGATCCTCTACTTTACGACGGTCTGGCACAAGTGGGGCGGCTCGTATTGGCGGGACGGCACGGCGACATGGTACGTGCCCCGGTTGGAAGAGTTTGACCGGTTCCCAGTGCCTCCTTTCATGGACGCCCTGCCGTTCGTCTACTTGACGACCTACGGCACTCTCATTGTCGAGTTTGCGCTTTGCACGGCGGTCTTCGTCCCTCAGCTGCGGCGCTGGGTTCTGCTAGCCGGCGTTGGACTGCACGCGTACATTGATTACCACTTCAACATCCCGCTCTTCGGGCCGCTCATGGTGAGCACTTATGTCGCGTTTTATGAGGGGCACGAGATCGCGGCTTGGTGGGATCGGATCAAGGCAAGGCGAGGACGCCTCAAGGAGAGGGCGGCGGCGTGAGGCGGCTCAGGGAGGCGCTTCGGTTCACCAAGCCCAAAGGACTGCCTCTGGAAGTGTCGAAGCAGGCGTATCTGGCCGTTCTCGCCGCCCGCCATCCCTTGCCAACCCTGCTCGAGGTGGTCGCGCCAAAAGGCGAAGGCGGGGCGGTCGCGGGCTTTGGAGTGCCCGTTTCCCAAGGCGCGGCTCAACCTGACCGGTCTTTGGAGCGGGGAGAGTACGGAATCGCGAGTCCAGAACGGAAGTCCGTGTTGCGACTGCGGGTGCTGAGCAAGGAAGAGGCGGGGTTCGTCCCTTCTCCGTCCACGATCGCCCAGATCAACGGGCAGTTTGGGGAGGAAGTTGCCCGCCGTGTCGCGGCAGCCTGGAGCCTCCTCCAACTGACATGGGAGAGCTATGACCCAGACGTGTACGCCGCGCTGGACTTCTGGCTTGCGCTTGCTCACCGCTTGGCCGAGCTGACCGACGGGGTCGTCTCGGACCCGGTAGCGCAGAGCTACCGCCTTCCTGCAGACCGCTGCGGCAGGCCTCCAGGAGCCATTGTCTGGGCTGCGGAACACGTACGGATCCACGTCTCTGGGAGCAATGTACATACCATGGGGCTCCGAAAGTTTGTGCGGCCCGAACTCGAGGCAACCTCGGTGCCCGCCGGTGGTGCGTCTGCAGTCGGGCCGCTCCTCATGGGTGTCGCCCAGGCGTGCCTTGAGGGCACAAGGCTTTCCCCCGGGGACACCCTCCAAGCGGGCAACGGCACGGTTCGAATCGCGGAAGGAGGCCTGGATCGCGGATACTGGCAAGGGCAGGTCGTCCTGGAGGTACTCCCGGACAAGCCCGCCGACTGGCCACAATTCGTTTCGGCATGGCGGACAGGCGATTGACTCTGGAAGAGGCTGTGACTCAAGCCGGCGAGTCTCAGCACACCGGGGCCGCGCTCCGAAAGCGGGCGATGGAGCTCCTAGCCCAGGTTCCCGGGTACGACTGGTGCGGGATCTACCGGCTCGAAGGCGATACCCTCGAGCTGGACGAGTACGAGGGGGCGCCCACAGACCACGACCGCATCCAAGTCGGCGTCGGGGTCTGCGGCACGGCGGTCGCCGAGGATCGCAACCAGGTCGTAGAGGACGTGCGTTCGCTCAAAAACTATTTGAGCTGCAGCGTCCACACACGCTCCGAGATCGTGGTGCTGGTGCGCCGTGGCGGCGAGATCCTCGGGCAGATTGACATTGACGGGCACGAGGTCGGCAGGTTTACGACCCAAGACGAGGTTGAACTGGAGCGACTCGCTGGGCTCCTAGCCTCAAAGTGGTGAAGAACCCGAACGCGGCACCACGAGGCTCCGTTTGCTAACATAGGGGCGAAGGCCCCCAACCGATGGAGTCCCCCTACCCGATCCTCGCAAACGTCACGAAGCCGACCGACCTCCACGGGTTGAACCGGGCGCAACTGCACGGGCTTGCCGCCGACGTTCGCAAGGCAATCCTGGACAATGTGAGCCGGACGGGCGGTCACCTCAGTTCCAACCTCGGGACCGTCGAACTGACCGTCGCACTCTATGGCGCTTATCATGTACCGCCCGACATCGTCGTATGGGACACCGGTCATCAGGCGTACCCGCACAAGCTTTTAACCGGAAGGTTGGACCGTATCGAGACGCTGAGGAAGTTCCAGGGTCTGAGTGGCTTCCTGCGGCGCGAAGAGCACGAACTGGACGTCTTTGGCGCGGGTCACGCCGGTACGGCCGTGTCCGCCGCTCTTGGGTTCGCTGCTGCCAGGGACAAGCTGGGCCAGGCGCACAGCGTGGTCGCGGTTGCGGGCGATGCCGCAATCTGCAGCGGTATGAGCTGGGAGGCGCTGAACCACGGCGGGGAGATGGGCACGAACATCACCGTCGTACTCAATGACAACCGAATGTCGATCGCACCCAATGTAGGAGCGCTGACGAGTTACTTCACGCGCTTGAGGGCTCGCCCCTTGGTGCAGGACCTGGCTTACCGGGCGAAGCACGTGATCGAGAAGATTCCTGGGCCCGCACCCCGGCTCGCGGCGGGCCTCCGGCACGGCCTCACTCACTACTTCGCTCCCGAGGACACCGGCACGATCTTCGAAGAGATGGGCTGGGAGTACATCGGCCCAGTTGACGGGCACGACCTCGATGCCATGCTCGATATCTTCCGAGCGGTCCGTGAGTCGCCCCGGCCTGTCCTCGTCCACGCGCTTACGGTCAAGGGCAAAGGATACGACGTCGCTGAAGCAGACTCTCGCAAGTGGCACGGCGTGGTGCCGTTCGACGTCGACTCGCAGGAGCTTCCTTCGAAGGCGGGTCCGGTTGCGTACACCCAGGTGTTTGGCAAGACGATCGTCGAGCTGGCGGAAGAGGACGACGCAATCGTTGCGATCACCGCGGCCATGCCAGACGGCACTGGATTGAACGCGTTCCAGGAGAGGTTTCCGGACAGGATCCACGATGTCGGTATTGCCGAGCAGCACGCAGTGACGTTTGCGGCCGGGCTCGCCGCGGGAGGGGTCAAGCCCTTCTGCGCGATCTATTCGACGTTCCTGCAGCGGGGCTTCGACCAGGTTCTGCACGATGTCTGCATCCAGAACCTGCCCGTCCGTTTCGTCATGGATCGTGGAGGCCTGGTCGGCGACGACGGTCCGACCCACCACGGGGTCTTCGACCATTCGTACCTTGGTCTGATTCCCAACCTTGTCCTCATGGCACCGAGGGACGCCACCGAGCTGCGCGAGATGCTTCGCTGGATGGCGGACTATTCCGACGGCCCGTCGGCGATCCGGTACCCGCGAGGGGCCGCGTCCGACGTCTTGCCGGAGGCCAGGTCTCCGGTACGTATCGGTCGGTGGGAGATGCTCGATGCCAGCGGCTCGGACAAAGGTGGGGTCGCGCTGATCGGATCTGGCTCGACCGTTGCAGAGGTTTGGCAGGCAGCCTCCATGCTCGACAAAAACGGGATAAGGGCCACGACGGCCAATGCCCGCTTCATCAAGCCCATTGACGTCGAGATGGCACGGGACATCGTCAGCCAGCACGAGCTTACGGTCGTGGTCGAGGAGAACGTCCGGTCCGGAGGGTTGGGACAGCAGGTGATCGACGCCTGCCGACAGCTCGATCGCCGGATCGAGGTGCTCAGCGTGCCAGACCGCTTCGTCGAGCATGGCTCCCAGGCGCAGTTGAGAAGCTTGTGTGGGATCGGGGCAGCCGAAATCGCGGAGTTCGTTCATGCCCAACTGCCCGAAAGGGCCATTCGAGGCAAGAAAACCCACAAAGCACTCTAGGTTTTGCCCTTGGCACCGATCTTGTAGATTGTAGGTGGAGAGCGACGTGCTTCGAGCCTGCTCGTCGCACCCTGAGAGCGAACTGCATGAGTCCACAGATCATTGGAGCGGCATTGATGGGGGCAGCGGTCGTAGGAACCTTGCTTTCCGTGCTCGACCACTTCTCCTGGAAACGGAAGGACAAGGTCGCCGATCACTTGGAGCAGGAACTCGGCAAACTTCGCAGCCAAATCGGGGAGGCGCCAGGTTCGGGAACCAGAGTCATGGAACTTCAGACCCAAGTCGAGACCCTCCAGCGAAAGTTGGAAGAGCAGAAGCAGCAAGTGCCTGCCCCAACGGATGCACCGTGGGGCGAGCTCGCCTCCGTATTGAATCAGCTGAGATCCGATGTGAGCGAGCTCATGCGGCGACCGCCTGGATCTGGAGGGGGGGAAGTAAGAATCGCCGAGCTCGAAGACGCACGATCCGAACTTGCCCGGACGCTGTCAGAATTGGAGTCCAGAAAGTCGGAATCCCACGCGCTCGCTCAGCGAATGGGCGACATGGCTCGCTTGGAAGAGGATAGGAACGCGCTCGTCTCGAAGCTCGCCAAACTAGACGACGAGGTTGCCGCGCTACAGCCCATGGCAGATCAGGCCAAGAGCCTGCAGGCCGACCGAAAGCGCCTCATGGGCGAACTTGATGACGCCCGTGAGAGGGCCGAAGAGGCTTCACGACTTCGCACAGAACTGGAGCAGGCCAAAGCCGAGGCTCAACGAGCTGCCGCGGCGGCTGCGGAGGCGAGCGAGCTCCGAGGCAAGTTGGAGAGCCAGGCGGAAGAGATCAAGCGTTTGAGCACCAACCTGGAGGCTGCCCGCTCGATGGTGGAAGAGGTCGCCGCACTCCGATCCAAGGCCGCAGAAGCGGACAGGCTCAGCGAGCGTCTCGCCTCGGTCGGGACAGTGTCACAGAACCTGGAGCGCGAGCTAGAAGAAGCCAGATCCGCCGTCAAGGCCATGGAGTCGCGCACCGCCGCCTTCGAGAAGTTAGAGCATGACCTTGCCCGGGTCGAGTCCGAGCTCCAAGCCTCCCGAATCGAGCTCGATACGGCCCGATCGGAGGCAGAGTCCAGCGATAAGGCTCGTGCGGAACTAGAACGGGCCCGAACCGAGATTTCGAGGCTGACCGAGCAGGGTCAAGCATCCCGCACTGAAGTCGAGAGCCTGCGGAGCCAGCTCGAGCAAGCCCAGCAGTCCCGAATCGGTCTTGAGACACTCAAGTCCGAGCATGCCCAGCTCGAATCTGAGGCTTCTGGGCTGCGGGAATCGGTGAAGCATCTTGAAGTCAGGCTGGCCGAGAAGGAAAACGCGCTCGCTGAAGCAAGTGCGGAGAGCCAGAAGGCGAGCGCGCGCGAATCCGAGATGAAGGAGCTTTCGGACGCGCTTCAGGACCGCGACCGTCAAGTCTCCAGCCTCACAGCCGACCTGGAGTCGGCGATGTCGAGGATTCGGGAAGCGTCTTCGCTCGAAGAACAGCTTCGTGCCACCGAGCGGGAGTCTGAGGCAGCTCGCCGTGAAGCGACCGAGTGGAAATCGTCGCTCGCCTCGGCAAACCAGGATCTGGACCGTCTTCGCGCAGAATTCACGAGGATCACCGACTCGCTCTTCCGGCGCGATCCGCTCACCCAGGTCGAGGGCCTCGGAGCCGCGCACCAGGAGCGGCTGTACGAAGCCGGGATCCGGACGTTTGCCGAGCTCGCCCTTGCGAGCGCCGACAAAGTCCGCCGAGCGTTGGGGGACGATTCGTCAGGGCTCGACGTGGACTCCTGGATTGACCAGGCTTCCGCTATCGTTAGAGAAGGGAGATAGTGAATCCGTCTCGTCCATTGCAGGGATCACGAGGCTTGTATGACGGCCTCAAGTTCGTCCTGCTCACTGCGATGTTCGTGGCCGGGGCGTACTTGTACATGCTCCCGCCCGAGCAGGAGAAGTCGGCGAAGCCACCGGCGGAACCGATCGTGACTTCGCCGCCCGACGGTGCCAAGTTCAATACGCCTCTGGTGCCGTTCACCGGTACTGCCGAACCCGGCGCTATGCTTCAGCTGGTCATTGATGGCTATGGAGTGCAATCTGACACTGTCGGCGAGGACGGAAGGTGGTTTATGCAGTACGAGCTCTACACCGAGGGCGAGAAGGTCGCCTATGTACGCGTCTTGACCAAGGATGGGGCGTTTGGAGCGGAATCGAACCGGGTCAAGTTCCGAGTGGATACCAGGGACGAAGTTCGCCTCCAAGGATCAGAAGACCTCACCCCACGGCCGAACGGAGTGGTCAACGAGCGCGGTGGGCCAATCGCTCCCAACGCCGGGAACTAGCAGCCGATTCAGTCTCTGAAGCGTAGAATGGTGCAGATGTACCAGGCCCCGCTGGCGGAAGAGTACACCTCTGCGACCCCAAAGGAGCTGAGCGAGCGAATCCAGACAGCCAAGGAGCAGCTCGGCGAGCGTGTGGTCGTTCTTGGGCACCATTACCAGCGGGACGAGATCGTCGCCCATGCCGACTACTTGGGCGACAGCTACAAGCTGGCCAAAGACGCCGCGGTGCATCCCGAGGCCCAGTACATCGTCTTCTGCGGTGTCCATTTCATGGCCGAGAGCGCGGACATCCTGACCCCGTCCAGCCAAGCCGTCATCCTCCCGAATCTTGCAGCCGGCTGCTCGATGGCCGACATGGCAAGCCAGTTCCAGGTTCGCTCCGCGTGGAAGGCACTCGCGCAGCACCTGGGAGAGATTGAGCCCAAGGGTTCTGCCTTTCCCCGGGAAAGCGAAGGGCATGCCATCGTCCCGGTCACGTATATGAACTCGGCGGCGAACCTCAAGGCGTTCGTCGGAGAGCACGGCGGCACGGTCTGCACGAGCACCAACGCCGATCGCGCGCTCGAATGGGCATTTGCGCGTGGAGAGAAGGTTCTGTTCTTTCCCGACCAGCACCTCGGCCGGAACACCGGTCTGAGAATGGGGCTCGATCCCGAGCGAGACATGGGTCTGTGGGACCCGTTCAAGCCTCTGGGCGGCAACTCGCCCGAGAAGCTGTCCCGAGCTCGCCTCCTTCTCTGGAAGGGGCACTGCTCCGTCCACAAGCGGTTCACCGTCGCTCAGATCGAGAAAGCTCGTGCAGAACACCCTAGGGTCCGGGTCATCGTGCACCCCGAGTGCCCAATGGAAGTGTTTCTCTCAGCCGACGAGTCGGGCTCGACCGAATCCATCCTCAAGGCGGTGAGACAGTCAGAGCCGGGGACGGTATGGGCGGTCGGCACGGAAGTCAACCTGGTCAAGCGGCTCGCTGCGGAGTGCGCGGACAAGACGGTCTTCTGCCTCGACCCGGAGATCTGTCCTTGTTCGACGATGTACAGGATCCATCCCGGCTTTCTCTGCTGGGTGATGGAGAGCTTGGCGCGGGGCGAGGTTGTGAACCGGGTGACAGTTCCCGAGGACGTCGCACACTGGGCCCGGCTCGCGTTGCAGAGAATGCTGGAAATCGGCCCGGCCGCGACCTCGATCGCGGGATAACGGGCAATTCTACGGCCCTGGTCTCCAGGATCTTTATGGAAGACCGAAAATGGTATTTGGGATGGCGCGCATCTCTCCCGCGGATTTCATCGGAACCAGGGTTCGCTTCCAGCGGCTCAGCGACGCCCAGCTCTTCAATGGCTGGGTGGACGACTTTCGTGGCAATATCCTCGCGATCCAGACCGCAGACAACCTCGTCGACGACGCCGGAGCTCGCTTCAGCTTCGAGGCGTTCGGCCTGGGTGTCACCGCTGTTTTCGAGGCCAAGCTTGCGCTCGTAGCGCAGTCGCGCAGCCCGCAGACCGATGGAGCGCTCGCGCTTGCTTCGAGCGAGACCTGGAGCACTGTCCACTTCAGGGTCGAGGGATCGCTTCGGTGCGTATCTTCCGATGAGTCGTTTCGAATCCGGGTCAACGACATGTCAGCCAACCTCGTGACCCCCAACGGCGAAGAAGAGGTCAAGCTGATCGACGTCGGCCCCGTCGGGTTCGGTGCACTGGCTTCCCAGCCGTACGAGCCCGGAACGATTGTCGGGTTCTATCTCAATACGCCCGCCGGACGGGTCGTCGGTCAGGCGGAAGTTCGCTACTGTCGAGCTGGCGAAACGGACACAGGCTTCTACCGAGTCGGATTCCAACTAGCGCGAATGCCCCGCCTCGATGGACCGCGATGGGAGCGGTTCGTCCGCGAGATCGCCTAGCCTCCTGATATCTTCGCCGATTCGACGCGGTTCTTCTCGATAAACGACTTCCAGTCCGCCGGGACGTCCGTATCCACGAAAATGGCAGAGACCGGGCACTCTGGCTCGCACAGGCCGCAATCAATGCATTCGTCCGGGTGGATGTACACCATGTCGTCCCCCTCGTAGATGCAGTCCACCGGGCAGACGGTGAGACAAGACTTGTCTTTGACCCCGATACAGGGCTCGGTGACGACGTACGGCACGAGAGGATTGTACTCAGACCGCTTTCCGAGACCAAGCTGGGACATTGGGTCCATGGCGCGGCGTTTTGCGGTGAACGGTACGTAATAGGGAATACCAACCAGGGGACATTGGTTGGGACCAAGGAATCCCCTGTGGCACACTGAACGGGTTGGGCCCCAGGGAACAGTCCCGGTTCAGCCCTTGTCTTGAAGGTGTAGACATGCCGATCTTGCTCACAAACCGCGCAGCCAGCGAGTTGAAGGAACTCATGAAGAGTCAGGACAAGGCCGAGGCCGCCTTGCGCATCTGGGTTGCCGGCGGCGGGTGCTCCGGCCTCAGCTACGGTATGGCTTTGGACGACGGCATGCCCGAGGAAGGCGACCAGGTGTTCGAGCAAGAAGGCGTCAAGGTGTTTGTCGACGGTCTGAGCCTGCAATACATGGAGGGCTCGAGCGTGGACTACGTTGACGACCCCATGGGCGGAGGGTTCAAGATCGAAAACCCGAACGCGGTCTCCTCGTGCGGATGCGGCTCCTCCTTCAAGACCGAGGACTCCGAAGGCGCCGCCGGTGGCGGTTGCGGATCGTGCGGCTGTAACCCCGGCTAGTCTTCGAGGGACTCAGCTTGGGTCTCGAAGATCGCGCGGACAAAGTCCACCCATTGCCTGAGGGCGTGCCGGTCGTTGCTGGACACGCGAAGCCCGGTGGCGATCAAATCCGTGCCATCGAGCGGAACGCAATACTTGACCTCTGCTTGGATCACGAGCGAGCTAGCCTGGGCGCCACCGATCTCGACGAAGTAGGTCGAACCGACCGGGAAACTCTGCTTGCAACGGGCCTGTAGCCCGCCTAGGCTGACGTCCACGATCACGCAGTTCTCCTCCCTTCCGTCCATACTAGCGCGGAGACAGGCGTACTCCATGACCTCGAATCGTGGAAAGAGCCGACGGTTTGCGCCGGGAGTTTCAGAAACGCGCTCGATAGCCATAGAGTTGGTCTAATAGTTGGCCGTTCGGCTGAGTATGAAGAGGGCTAGGCGGCAGTTGCCCTAGTTTCGTCGGGCTTCTGCCCGATGATCCCCTTCACCCGAATCACTTGCTTGAGTGCAGCGACGACATGGGGGTCGAGCCTTCGCTCCCGGACGTCCTTTTCGAGCTCGCGGAAGACGTTCGAGAGGTCCATCCCCTTTCGGTAGGAGCGCTGGCTCGTCATTGCGTCGAACGCGTCGGCTGCGCTCACAATGCGGACTTCTATGGGAATCTGCGACTCATCGAGGCCGTCCGGATACCCGGTGCCGTTGAGCCGTTCGTGGTGGTGCCGGATGATGCCAAGGCAAGGCTCGAAGGCAGGAACGCCGCTCAAGATTGTTGCGCCCACCACAGGGTGGCGTTGGACGATGGCTCGCTCCTCGGGTGTGAGGCCGGCAGGCTTGGTGAGGAGCGAGCCAGGGATTCCGATCTTTCCGATGTCGTGGACCATGGCACCGGTGGAAATGATGTGCTTCAGCTCGTCACTGAGATTGAGTTCCTCGGCGATAGCGAGGCTATAGGCTGTGACCCGCTCGCTGTGTCCTGCGGTGTAGATGTCCTTGGCTTCAATCGCGCGCACCATCGCCTTGACGAAAGAATTGAGGTTCGACTCGAGGATGTGGATTGCATCTTCGAGCAGGGCGTTCTTCTCGGTGAGTTCGGCGTGGCTGCGCTTGATCTCGGACTGGGCCAGTACGTTCTCGGTCATGTCGATCGTAAAGCCGAGCATCTGTTGGAAGGTGCCGAAAACGTCGAAAATTGGTACGATCCGGGTCTGGACATAGCCCGTGTCGCCGAGCGGGCGGACGATCCGATAGTTCAGGATGGCAGGCTTTTCGGTCTCGCTCGATTCTGCGAGGCACCCAAGAACGCCTTCCATGTCGCACTCAACGACCCGTTCCATGTGAGCTGGGAGCGTCTGGCCTTCCTCCCACTTGCCAAAGAGCTTTTCGTGCTCAGAGTTGGCGTACTCGACCGCCTCTTTCGTGAACACGAACATGCCGATCGGCATCGTGTCGATCACGCGCTTGTACTCCCGCTCGATTCGTGCGGTGTGGTCAATGGCAGCGGCGATGGTCTGGTCCTGGATCGTCGACGCGCGGAGCACTAGCAAGCACACGAACGCAAGGATCACGGTACCGATCAGCGTGCGCTGCATACGTTCGGTCAAGGCGCGGTCGCTCTCCGTGAGTTCGGCCAGGAGCCCTTGACGGAGCCGGGTCTCCCGCTCGAGCGACCGAGCAAATTTTTGGGCGGTCTCCTGTCTTGCGTTCAGCGGCAGGTCTGACTTCAGTCCGATCAGACCGGTCACGACCCAAGGCAGGGTGGTGGGGCGGAGAAGGCTGATGGCAGCGTCGGCCTTGCTCTTCCAGACAGGCTCGCTTCTGCCGAGGGCGCTGAGCGCCTCCTGTGCGAACGCGATCCCGCTCAGTTCCTGTTGGACAGCCTGGCGTTGGCGAGAGTTCTGGATGAGGGCAGGGGCGGCACTGATGGCCTCGACGCCGATGACCAATGCGGTTCCGATCAGCAGCGTTCCCACGATAATGCGGCGAGACTTGGCCGCCTTCAGCCTCATTCGGAAGATCTCTGGAACCCATGAGATCTTGCGGAGCGAGACGAGCAGGAAGAACCCTGCGATGGCCGCGACGGTGAGGGCGATGCTCCCGATGTCTCCGGTGACGGATCGGAGCTCGTTGTCCACGATGTCTCGGCTGCGCTCGACGACCACGACCGAACTGATCGTGCCGTCCTTGCCAACGATGGGGGCGTATCCCGCGTACCACGTGCCGCGGCGGTCTCGGTACGGTTTGCTTGAGAAATGCGCGCTTGCGTCGCTAAACGCCTCCACCATGGCGTCGGTCCGACGGTCAACGGGCGTGAAAAAGGCGTACGCGTCCTTGTCCGAGGTCTCGGGGTCGCCGGTGTACTTTGCGTCGAGAACCGCAAAGTAGCCTGCAGGCTGCTTTGTCACCGTGTAGACGTTCGCAATCCTCTCGGTCTGGCTAAAGGCTTCTCGCAGGCTTGCTCGCTCGCGGGCGAGGCGTGCCGCGTCTTTGCCCTTGGAAGAGACGATAGCGCGGTGATTGGTATCCGATAGGGTCGCCGAGATGAGCTTTGCACTCGACGTGAGACTGGCCATTTCGCTCGCAAAAGCGTAAGCGCGGAAGTGGTTCGCGAGAAAGCCGCAAACGAGACCTCCCACGCCCGCAGCCACGCCGCAGACGAGCAGAACCGTAGTTAAACGAGAGCCGGACTGGGTCAATACAAGTTCTAGGGATGGCGGAGCCTGCCTGCCTCCATAAAACATGGTCGGCCCGAATCCGGGCCGACCATAGGGTTGTTAGGCTAAGTTGGACTTAGCTTTTGCGAGCTGCGGTGACGATCACGTGACCACTCGAGGCGTCATAGGCGATGTCGAAGCCCAGTGCCTGCGAGAAGAAACTCATCGGAACGATGGTGCGGTTGTTGCGGAGGAAGGCCGCGCGCTCCAGAGAGAGCTTGCCCTCGTTGACGGTCGCGAGGCTGCTCCCAATCGTGATCACGAGCATGCCACCGGGGCCTTCTGCGCTGACCGTCTTGGTGAGGTTCTCCCACCCGACCTTGCCTCCAAAGTGCTCGTAGAGGAACCGGAACGGCGTTAGCGCGATGCCGTCCTCGATGCTCGCCGGTACGTCCGTGGAGAGCAACACACCGTCCACGTAGACTGGATACGACTCTCGGTCTGCGAGCCTGGTACCGTAGCTGATCGCAAGTCGAGGCACCTTGACTGCGACGATCGGGGGATTCACCGGCTTCGCGGGCTCGACTGGAGCCTCCGGTTCCGGCACCTTCGCGGGCGGGACGGCCTTCATTGGCGTCTCCACTGCCGTCTTGGGAGTCACGATCGGGGCCTCGCCCTTGGTCGGCTTAGCTTCGGCCTTCGGCTCGGAACCCGGTTCAGGCACCATTGGCATCGTCGGCCGAGCTTTCACCTGGGCGCTGGGATTCTTGGGCTTGATGGAGCGGAGGCCCATGTACGTGCCGTCCTCGAATGTCATCGGCTTGGTTCCTGCTCTCGGCGAGAAGCCGGGCAACGAGTTCACAGGAGCCGCTACAGGCGCAGCCGCCGCAGCGGGGGCGACGGGCGCGACGGGCGCCGCGGTAGCAGGCTCGGCCTCAGGGTCGCGTCGCTCGGTACGGCCTCCCGGATTGTTGACGTAGACCTTGACGCGCTCGGTCTTGTAAGTTTGGGTCTCGGTGTCAACGACCCACGCCTGAACCTCGTGCCATCCGTTGTCCACCTTCGTGGTGTCCCATAGATAACTGTACGGCGCAAAGTTTCGGATTGACTTGAGGTCGTCATCGACGAAAAAGCTCACATAGACGTTCTTCATCGCGACTTTGAAGCCTACGGAAAGCTCGACCCCGCCCTGGACGGTGGCCCCCGGAGCAGGCTTGGCCATGAAGATCGCTTGCTTGCCCACCATCTCCACCATCACGGAGGTTCGTTGGGAGGCGACGAGCCTTCCGGACTCATCAAAGACCCGCACCTCGATCTGATTCTCGCCTTCGTGCAGGTCGATCCCGTCGAGTTCGAAGTTCGTCTCGCCGCTCTTGCCTTTCGGGTTCACCGTTCGGACGGCAGCATTGCGGCCGTTGCACCGGAGTTCGACCGTGCGGACGTTTGCGCCCGAATAGCGGACGGTGAGGGTGCGGTTGTCATTCGCCTTGTCAATGGTGACCTGCTGGGTCACCATCGTTCCGGTCGCGGGCATCGAGGCATAAGCGGCGGCGGCGGCGAATACCAAGGACAGGGCTGCGACGATGTTCAGGGACTTTTTCACGCTGACTCCACGCCCATTTTCGGGCAATCACCGCCATTCTCCACTTTCTGAGGTGCAAAGTCAAGCCTACGTTAGTTCAAACTGGGGGGGTGGCAGGTTCCAGTCCCCAGGTCGAGCGCTCCCGAATCGCTGGACTGCCATCGCTTGTGGTCACCTGTCCGGAGTGGAGAAGCCATGCCTGGAGGCACCGGGCGATCCTCGTCGGCGAGTCGAGGCTCCCCGCCCCCGCTTGCATCTTGTACCTCACAGGCGGCGACCCGCACCCCGCCGATCTCACGTGGGCCAGTGCTGTCTCGTCTAGATCAGGCTTACCGGTCGTCGCGTGCTTTGACGTCCCGAACCAACCGATTTTCGACCTGAGCGAGGATTGGCTGATCGCCTATACGTTCGAACGCTTCTTGGCTACGGGCGACCGGGATTGGCCCTTGCTCAACCAAATGGTCAGAGGCGCGCTCGCCGTCACTGAGGCAGCGAGTGCCGAGTGGGGCTGTGGGGCCTGGATTCCCGTGGGGGCGAGCAAGCGGGCGTGGGCTGCCTGGCTCACTGCCGCCGAGCTAGGCGAGACGGCGAAGGGCGTCATCCCCATGGCTTTTGACCACTTGGCTATGGATCGTCAACTCGAGCGACAAGTCTCGCTTTGGGGGGCGCCGAGCCCGATGTACGAGCCGTACATCGAGTACGGCCTGGCCGAGACCTCCGGCAACCTGGAGCGCCAAGAACTGCTCGGGATGGTGGATCCGTTCCACCGGCTCGCACGAATCGAGTGCCCGGTGCACCTTGTGACCGGCGCGAGCGACCCGTTCTGGCTCGTTGACGCCAGCGACGCCTACTGGAACTCGATCCGGGGGCAGGCAAGCTCCCTCTTCCTTGCGAACACGGGGCACGCTCTTCCGGCTACTCCGGCCGCTATCGGCTCGATCGCGCGGTTCGCAGCGGCCTGCGCTGCGGGGGAGCACCCGCCAAAGGTCGAGGTCGAGGCAGGTACGGCGAGGGTCTCCGGGTTGGAGCCGAGCCACGCATGGGTCTGGACGGCAGGGGCCGAGACTCACTGGTTCGTCGAGTCCCGCTGGAGACCGACGCTCGTCGAAGACCTCTCCACACTGCCTCGGCCTGATCTGACCGAACTGTATACGGCCACCTTCTTGGAAGTCTTCGGCGAGGACGAGAGCGGGCCGTTCTCCGTCAGCTCTCGACCGATGGTGCTCAGGGGCGAGAACCAGTCTGCGCCGTAACGACGCTGCCAATGCCGCCGCGCACGTTGAAGGTTCCGGTGACTCGCATCCATCGCGGCTTGCAGGCTCCCTCCAGTTCATCGAGGATCCGGTTCACCACCGCCTCGTAAAAAATCCCTTGTTCGCGGAACGAGTAGTAGTAGAGCTTGAGCGCCTTGAGCTCGATGCAAAGTTCGTCCGGGATGTACTCGAGCTCGATCGTGGCGAAATCGGGTTGTCCGGTCTTGGGGCAGACGCTGGTGAACTCGTGGCACGTGTGGACGATCGTGTAATTCCGTTGGGGGGCAGGGTTGGGAAACGTCTCGACGAGCGTCGGCACGGGATGCAGGGTACCTGCCGGGCTCGCAGGTACAGTCCGGACGTCACGATGTACGCGATTGTCTTTCCCGGCCAGGGATCGCAGCGGCCCGGTATGGGCCAAGACCTCCACACAGAGTACGAGACCGCTCGGCTAGTGTTCGAGGAAGTGTCCGACGCGACGGGCGTGGACACGATCGGCCTCTGCTTCCACACTGACGAGACCACTCTCCGACGGACCGACTGCGCCCAACTCGCCCTCTTTACGTGCGGCATGGCGGCTTGGCGCTGCCTGGAAGAGGCCTCAGGATTGGAGCCGGCCGCCTTCGCTGGGCACAGTGTGGGCGAATATGCGGCGGTCTGCTCGGCGGGAGCCATCGGTCTTGCCGACTGCGCGCGCCTGGTGAAGCAGCGCGGTCAGGTCATGGCGGCAGCGGGCAAGGAAGTCCCAGGAACCATGGCGGCGGTCCTCGGAATGGAGGCGGAGCCGCTGCAGGCCCTCTGCAACTCGGTCGCAGACAGCGGCGTGTGCGTCATCGCGAACGACAATGCGCCGGGCCAGCTCGTGGTGAGCGGAAACGTTGACGCAGTCCATGCCTTGAGCGCCGTCGCTCCGGACAAAGGCGCTAAACGGGTCATTCCCCTCAGCGTCAGCGGAGCGTTTCACAGCCCCCTTATGGCAGGGCCGGGCCGAGAGTTCGCGGTCGCGCTCGCCGAGGCCGAGTTTGGGGGCACAATGCGCGCGCCGGTCTTTGCCAACACGACGGCGGAATCGGTCACGGATCCGTCCGCATGGCCGGACCTCCTCGCGAGGCAACTGGAAAGCGCGGTGCTCTGGACCGGCTCCGTGCGCGCGATGGCGGCTGCCGGTGTGACCCACTGGATCGAATGCGGGGTCGGCGAAGTGCTGTGCGGCCTCGTTCGGCGGATCGTCCCCGAGGCGCAGGTGAGCAAGGTCGTGGACAGTGCAACGCTGGACTCGGTCGTCGAGGAGGTGGCTGCGTGAGCGAGCCCAAGGTCGCAGTGGTGACCGGCGCGAGCCGCGGGATAGGGGCAAGGATCGCCCAAGAGCTTGCCGGGCTCGGGATGCGGGTGGCGTGCATTGCGACTTCGCAGGGCACTGCACAAGCGACGGCGGACAAGATTGGAGGCGGCGCGGCCGGCTTCTCGTGCGACGTTTCGGATCCAGCAGCGGTGAAGGACTGTCACGCCGCAGTTTGCGAGGCGATGGGCGTACCCCTCGTACTGGTGAACAATGCCGGGGTCACCCGTGACGGCCTCGTCGTCAGAATGTCGGACGAGGATTGGGACAGGGTCATTGACGTGAACCTCAAGGGCGCTTTCCACTGGACCCGGGCGTGCGCCCAGGGCATGATGAAGGCTCGCTATGGCCGGATCGTGAACATCGGCAGCATTGTAGGGATCGCCGGCGCGGCGGGGCAGGCGAACTACGCGGCGAGCAAGGCTGGCCTGGCCGGGATGACGAAGGCCATCGCCAAGGAACTGGGCGGCAGAGGGGTCACGTGCAACCTGGTAGCCCCAGGGTTCATCGAGACCGACATGACCCATGAACTTCCGGAGCAGGCTCGGGCTGCGGCGCTTGCCCAGACGCCGGTGGGCCGATTCGGCACTCCCGAGGACGTCGCTGCGATGGTCGGGTTCCTCGTGTCAGACTCGGCTGGGTTCGTCACAGGCCAGGTTGTCTCCGTAGACGGCGGCTTGGCGATGTAGTAGGGCTGAAACGCGGCCCGTACGGACGTAGTATTATTGCGGTGCCCTGGTAGCCAGGGACAAGGAACAGGCATGTCTCAAGACGTATCGGAAAGGGTGATCAAGGTCACCTGTGCTCAGTTGAACAAGCAGCCTTCAGAGGTAACCGCCGAATCCGCCTTCATGGAGGATCTCGGTGCAGACTCGCTCGACGTCGTCGAGATCGTGATGGCCCTCGAGGACGAATTCGGGGTCGAGATTCCCGACACCGACGTCACCAATATCAAGACCGTGGGTGACGCAGCGGAATACGTCTCGAAGAAGACCGGGTAAGAGCTCTCCTTGGCAGGTCCTTTCGGAAACACCCGTGTGGTTGTGACCGGCGCTGGCGCCGTCACTCCCTTGGGCATAGGGCTTGACGTCTTTTGGCCCCGAATCCTCGCTGGCGAGTCCGGCGTCGGGCCGGTCACGCTCATGGACGCCTCTGCATATCCAACGAGGATCGCGGGCGAGGTCAAAGACTTCGACGCCGCCGATTGGATGGACGGAAAGGACGCCCGCAGAGTTGACCGATTCATCGCGTTCGCAGCTGCCTCCGCGGCGATGGCGGTGAAGGACAGCTGTCTCGACCTCGAGGAGATTGACAAGACGGAGGTCGGAGTCTTGATCGGATCGGGCATCGGCGGACTCACGTTCATGGGTGAACAGGTACGGCGCCTCGTTGACGGTGGGCCTTCGCGGGTCTCTCCGTTCCTCGTTCCCTACATGATTCCCGACATGGCGAGCGGCTATGTCTCGATCCAACACGGGTTCAAGGGCCCGAACACGTGCGTGGTGAGCGCCTGCTCCACCGGAGCGGACGCCATCGGAACGGCGGCCACCATGATCGCGAGGGGTGACGCGAAGGTGATGCTCGCTGGCGGGACCGAGGCACCGGTCTGCGAGATCGGTATGTCCGGGTTCTGCTCTGCCAGGGCGATGACTACAAACAACGACGATCCCCACAGGGCGAGTCGCCCCTTCGATGCCGAGAGGGACGGCTTCGTTATCGCAGAAGGGTCCGCCGTCTTCATCCTGGAGGAAGCAGGGCACGCCGTAGCCCGCGGCGCAAAGATCTATGGCGAGCTGGTCGGATACGGAATGAGCGGGGACGCCTATCACATCACCGCGCCCGACCCAAATGGGGACGGGGCCCAGCGGTCCATGCGGATGGCGCTCCGGCACGCTGGCGCGACTCCCGGCGACATCGGATACATCAATGCCCACGGCACCTCGACCCTGCTTAACGACAAGACCGAGACGGCGGCGATGAAGCACGTCCTCGGCGAGGCAGCGCCCAACATTCCGGTCTCCAGCACAAAGTCGATGATCGGGCACACGCTCGGCGCGGCTGGGGCGATCGAGTCGTTGATCTGCCTCCTCGCCATGCGGGACTCGAAGCTTCCGCCCACCATCAACCTTGAGAACCCCGACCCAGAGTGCGACCTTGACTACGTGCCGAACCACGCGCGCGAATGTGCGTTCGATCTCTGTCTGTCGAACTCGTTCGGGTTTGGAGGGCACAATGTCACCCTCGCCTTTCGCAAGTGGCAGGGTTAGGGCCGAGAGGTTCCACGTCTGAGGCCGTCGAGGAGTTTCTCCGCTTGCTCGGTGCAAGCCGCTCGCCCCACACGGTGCGTGCGACACGGAGCGACCTCGGTCAGTTAGCGACCCTCTGTCCCGACCTCGGCAATCTGACACCGGAGGTCTGCCGCGAGTACCTTCGGACGTTTGCCCCAAACCCGGTCACCCGTGCGCGCAAGCGCGCGAGCCTGCGTGGCTTTACTCGGCACCTCGTCGAGCGGGGAATGATTCCGAACGACCCGGCCCACGACCTGAAGGCCCCCTATCGGCGGCGGCCTCTCCCCAAGGCGGTCAGCCAAGTCGAGGCGGAGTCCTTGCTGGAGACGGGCACGGAGAGCCGCACTCCGCTCAGGGATCGGGCTCTGCTCGAGATGGCCTATGGAGCAGGGCTCCGCGCAAGCGAAGTGGTCGGGCTCGACGTGGACGACCTTGACCTCGACGCCCTGACGGTACGAGTGCGCGGCAAGGGCAACAAGGAGCGGATCGCGCTGTATGGCGCTGCCGCACGCGATGCGGTGCAGGAATACGTGCAGGGCGAGCGGGAACGTCCTGTCGAGGGCGAGCCTCTATTTACGGGCCCTCAGGGTCGCCGTCTGACTTCGCGCACGCTGCAGAACGTCGTGCGGCGCTGGGCCGTTGCCGCCGGCCTTGATCCAAGCGTCAGCCCCCACACGCTGCGTCACAGCTTCGCCACCCACCTGCTGGACGGCGGTGCGGATCTCAAGAGTGTCCAGCAGCTCTTGGGCCACGAACGGCTGGGAACCACGCAGGTCTACACGCACGTCAGTGCAGAACGCCTCAGGGATTCGGTGGAGTCGGCTCACCCCAAGGGCGGCGATTCGGACTAGATCCAGGTCGTCGCGCGGCGGAACAGTTTGTAGGTGACGGGCCTGGGCAGGTGGGCGAACACGAAGCCTGGCCAGCCGACCATCGCATCGAGCTCATAGTTCTGGCCCGGCCCGATCAGGACGAGGGGAACGTCCCTCGCCACCGGGTGCGACATCTTCGCCTGGGCAAACCGCTCGTACCCGTCGATTCGATGCGGTGTGTCCAGAGTGGCAAGAATGTCTACGAAGAAGATCTCGGCACCTTCGCAAGCCTCCAGCGCCTCTTCCCATTCGGAATGGATGCTCAGCTCGTCGTCAGGCTGGAAAGCGCCATTGGTGGCTTCGGTAACCGCGGAGTCTTGGGTGAGCAGAACGAGTCGCAACCTAGTCTGATCATGGCCCGTGCCTAGGCCCGAAAGCAATCAGGGAACTTACTGGACTTCTGTTCGCTCTTTATGTTTGAGAGCAAATGACGAAGCCGACGATTCCCGAGTCCCGACCGATGGCCCGATTCGAGGGGGTTTCTCGTGGCGCCGACGATTTCGAAAGAATGAAGCGGGACACCGAGAAGCGTGCCTTCAACATGGCCATGCGTCTTACTCGGAACCCGACCGAGGCGGAGGATCTCGTGCAAGAGACCTACGTCAAGGCGTGGCGCGGCTTCGAGGGCTATATGCCCGACCGACCGTTCCTCAACTGGCTGCTCCGAATCATGCAGCGCGCACACCTCGACGCCGTCCGGCGACGCAATCCGGTGCGCGATGCGACCACGATCCACGCGATGGTCTCAGCCCGAGACGGCTCGATCCAAGACATCGAGGTAGCGGACGAGGCGGCGGACGCCGAGGAAGAACTGCTCCACGAGGAGTTTGTGCTCGAGCTCAAGGCCGCCATGGCTGAGATACCCTCGATGTACCGCGAGGCGATCCGGCTTTGCGATATCGAAGGCATGTCGTACGAGGAGATCGCGGACGAACAAGGTACTACGGTAGGCACCGTCCGATCGAGGATCCACCGGGGCCGTAAGCTCCTCCGCACCCTAGCGATGCAGCGGGGTATCCGCCCGGTCTCTAGGTAGTCGCAACTTCGCCGATACTGAGCCTGTGCGCATTGAAGGGACGAGCCTGCAGCCAGTTCAGCGCCCTGAGGCGCCTGCTATGGACGTCGCGCAAGCGCGTCGTGCCGAGCTCCTTCGTCTGATCGCCGAAGAGGCATCGGCACTGGCCCAGGCCGAGGCCGAACCTGAAAAGGGCCGTTGGATCGATGTGCGCTGCTAACCCGCGGTATCTTGCAGGTGCGTGGCGTCGAAGTCCCCGACTCGGCCGGTCTGGTGGAAGAACACCTTCTTCCTGTTCGGCATCCTCCTCGTTGTCATCGCCCTGATCGGGGCGGTGCGTGGAGAGTCGGCGATCCGTGACCCTGGGCAGATCAAGGAGAACGGGCTGGTCATGATCAACATGGTCGCCGCGATCCTCATGCTCGTGAACGGTGTGGTGAGCCACCGGCTCGCCGTCCAGGCGTACGAAGAGGCCACCGGGCCCGAGGATTGACCAAATGGTTGTATGCAGCTGCGGTAAGGAGATCGACAAGGTGCCGGCTTGGCTCACTGACGTCAAGGTCGAGTTCATCTGTAACGATTGCCCGAACCGAACCCTGAAGTCCATCGCAGATGTCAAGATCGAGCCGATCGAGACGACAGCGCCTTCGACGCTCGACGACGAGTCCGAAGAAGACGACGGCGACGGTGACGACTAGCCCATCGCTGCCCGGTACTGGGCTACGGAGTCCACGTCGGTCGCGATCTCTGGGTGTGGGAGCACTATTGCTCGAGCCTGCGCCCCGATGCGGCAGCTAAACACCCCTTCCAGATAGCACAAGGGAAGTGACCCAGGCCATATCTGGCCTAGGGCGGTGCGTACCGCTACCCCGAATCCGACCAGGGATGCAAGGCGTAACGGGCTCTTCCTGGCCGCGTACGCCGCCTCCATCAAGCCCAGGAGCCGATCCACGACCCCACGTTGGGCGTAGATCAGGTTTCCACCCGTGAACGAACCTTCCCGTGCTTTGAGCGCGGTTCGCTTCTGGCCCGGAAACCGGTCGTAGCACGCTTGAACGGGCACCACCGAGTAAGCGAGCCCGACTCCCTTGGGGACCGCGGCCAGAAAGTCCGCGACGTGGCGCGCTTCGATGTAAGGGAGGTCGGCTGTAACGAAAAGGACGTCCTGCCCGGAGCATGCGCCAAGACCGTTGCGCATGCTCTGCAATAGCCTTTCGCCTGGGGCGGCCAGACTTGCGCCCTCGCGTGCGCGGGGACCGACCACGACCGTTGGGCCCAGGCCCTCACAGGCGGCAAGCACGATGTCGAGCATGGCGCGTCCCCCAATCTCGATCTCGCACCGGTACTCCGCCCCTGATGCCTCCAGGAGCTCGGGGTCGCTCTTGGCTCCGGCTAGGACAATGACGTCCACGTGCTCTCCTGGGCAGTGATAGTGGGTACTGCCCATGTCAGTGCTTGGAATCGAAGGTCGCATGCCGCCTTTGCCGCGTCCGCCTCGCTGGCAAACTCTCCAAAGCACGCCGAACCCGACCCGCTGAGCGTCGCCCTGAGGGCGCCGGCATCCATGAGTGCCTGGACCAGCTCACCGCACTCCGCTGGCGCGACATCCTCAAAATCGTTGCTGTAGGTATCGAGCCGCTCGGCAACCGGCCGCAATTTTCGGGGAAGGGCATCCAGGCGCGTGTACGCATCCGGTGTTGCCGAATCCACTGGAGGCTTGGCAATCACGAAGTGCCGCCTCCCTTCGTCCGCTCGAGCTTCGACGTCCTGCCCATACCCAGTGCATCGGGCCAAGCCGCCGGTGAGAAAGAAGGGAACGTCCATACCGATCCGAGCGGCGATCTCAAGGCATTGGTGCTCGTTGAGGGAACCTTGGGTGAGGGCGGCGATCGCCCGCAGCGTCCCGGCCGCGTCGCTGCTGCCACCGCCGAGCCCCGCTCTGGTAGGAATAGCCTTCGATACGCAGATTCGCATCGGTGGAACCTGGACCAACGTCCCAGCAAGTTCGAGGGCATCGTGCACCGAGCTGCCAAAGCCGGAAAACGGCGGGTCGTACTCGACGGTGGTCTCAGAAGCCGGTTCGGCGACCCAAGTGTCGAATAATCCGACCGTCTGCATCAGCGTTTCCACCGGATGGTAGCCGCTAGCGTCAGCCGGGCCGACAGAGAGATACAGATTGACCTTGGCGTAGCATCGAGTTTCGACTCGGCTCCAGGTCAGTGTCCCGTCTCCTGGTGCTCTTCCTGGGCCGGCGGATCCGGAGGCACGACGACGACGGATCTAGGGAATGGAGTGAGCTCGAGCTCTTCGAGTGTCTTGTCGATTGCGTTCAGCTGCATCTTGGCCTCGGTCACCGCCTCCAAGAACTCTTGGGTTTCGAGGTCTGCGCCCGACCTGCCAAGCCGGTGCTGGAGCAACTGGACTCGCAGATTGTCCAAGAGGGTCACGAAGACGACGGACTGGGCCTCTGTACGCTCGACGCTTGCCCGCAAGCTCGAGTATCGCCGAGAGTACTCGGCGAGGTGCCGGTCGGCCAAGCGATAAAGCTCCTGCGCCTGGGGGTCGTCGCTTGGGGGGAGGTGTGAGGGTGGCCCCGAGTTTCGCCCCTCGCTTCTGCCAATCTCGTATGCGAGGATATCGGCCTTACGGAGGCTCGTGTACAACTGCGACGCCACCCTGGAGACGCCGACGGGCAATTCGGTCAAGTCCGCGATTTGCCTGCGGCTCGAGAGCCTCAGTTCTTTGTGGAGGCGCTCGTGGCGGTCCACCACGTCCAGCCACGCACGGTACATGCGCAGGTTACGGAATCTCTTGGACTTGCTTGCGGCCCACGCGTTCCACGCGACGAACGACCATGCAAGCACGGTAAGGGCCCATGCCACAGGCAGGTGCGCCCCAAAGAACACTGCCGGGACTGCGATCAAGGCCAGCAGGCGTAGCGGCTTGACTAACTCCGAGGTGAAGACTTGAAGGTCGCGCTTCACGATGGGGTTCAACGAAAGCCTCCCAGGGAAGGCGGCGGCCCGACCGGGCCGAGCACCTGCTCCATGGCCCACGCTGCGGCGAGGAGAGATTCGTCGCACCCCCGTGCGGCGGTGAGGCCGAGCCCCACCGGTAGGCCGTTGGCTAGGCCGCACGGCAGGCTCAAGCTGGGATAGCCGCCGAGGTTTGCCGGGATCGTGCACAGGTCCAGCTGCTTGAGGGTCAGCTGGTCCATCTCCTCGGATCCCAGGGGGAACGCGACGACCGGGCTGGTCGGCGAGACAAGAAAGTCATAGCGAGCGAGCATGGCGTCCATCTCCCAGGTCATTCTGTGCCGCACGGTCTGGGCCTTGTCAAAGAACTCTTCGTGGTAGCCCGCAGAGAGTGCGTACGTCCCGATGATGATCCGAAGTTTCACCTCGTGTCCCAGCATCGCCCCCCGGGTCTTGGCGACTGTGGCGATGTGGTCGGTTCCCTCGACCTGCGCACCGTACCTGATACCGTCGAACCGCGCAAGGTTGCTGCTTGCTTCCGCCGGCGCGATGACGTAGTACGCGCTGACGCCGCGGCCGATCATTGGGAGATCCACCTCTTCGCACCGGCACCCTGCATGCTCGAGGCGCATCAGGGCCGCTTCAAACGATTCACGCACCTCCGGCTGAATCTCGGGCCCTGCCAGTTGACGCGGCCAAGCAAGCCGAAGTCCCTGGAGGGAGCGCCCGTGCAGGCTTTCGGGAGAGATAGGGCCGTCCTCTCGCATCCGCGACTCCAAGGGGTCAGGGCCGGACAGCGCATGGGCGAGCATCGCAGCGTCTTCAACATTGAGGGCCATGGGGCCGATCTGATCGAGGCTAGAGGCAAAGGCCACGAGCCCCCTGCGGCTGACACGACCGTAACTGGGCTTGAACCCGACGATCCCGCACAGTGCGGCAGGGAAGCGGATCGAGCCACCGGTGTCGGAGCCCAGCGCAAGCGGGGCGAGGCCCCCTGCGACTGCAGCCGCCGAGCCTCCCGAACTGCCACCCGGGGTCAGGGCAGGGTTCCAAGGGTTCCGAGCCGGCCCAAAGGCGCAATTCTCGTTCGAGGAGCCCATCCCGAACTCGTCCATATTGGTCTTGCCGACCACCACCATCCCAGCGTCTCGGCAACGCTCGATGGCAGTCGCGTCAAACGTGGCGCGGTAACCCTCGAGAAGGCGGGAACCCGCGGTTGTCACCGTCTCCGCGACCGAAATGTTGTCTTTGACCGCCAGCGGGATTCCCGTAAGCGGCCCGGCAGTTCCCGCGTCGATTCTATCCTGGGCTGCTTCGGCTGCCTGGAGTGCCGATTCCCTGGTCGTCGAGAGGAACGCGCCCAGGCCCTGCGGATCGGCTTCAATACGTTGGAGCGTGGCTTCCGCTAGTTCTACGCAGCCGATCTCGCGAGACCGGAGCCTGCCTGCGAGCTCGCTCGCGGTGGCCCATTCCGGCATCTAGTCCTCGAGGACGGTCGGGACGATGAAGAGGCCAGCCCGGCTTCGGGGTGCGCTTCGAAGCGCCATGGCTTGCCGCAATCCCGCGACTACGAGGTCCGGCGCCCATACGTTGACCGGAAGCTCGGCGCCCAGGGCGTCGAGCACGTCGTCCTCGCTAAGGTCCTGAATGTCGCGGAAGTGGCCCAGCAAAGCGTCCAGCTCGCCTTGGAACTGCACGACCTCTTCTTCCGCCAACTCAAGCCTGGCCAACTTGGCTGCCTCGAGCACTTCCTCGATGGAAATGGACATTCGAGTCATTATAGTGCAGAGTGAACGAGTGATCCGGACTGACCAGCGAATCCGGTATTCCAGCGTGGCCCTAACGATCACGTCATTGGCCGTCGTTTTTGCCACTGCAGCTTTTCTCAGGCAGTACATCGGACCACCTGAGGAAGGGAGGCTTGGGTCCCATCCTGCCGGATTCATCCGACGGGCAGCCCGGGACCGAGTGGACTGGAGAACGCTCGCCGACGATCCGTTCCGCGAGGCACAACGCCTGGATCGGATCCTCCTGATCGTCGCTGGCTCGGAGCGCTCAGAACTGGCGCGGCAGTTCGACCGGCGCATCCTGTCTCTCGCCGAAGTTGTCGAGCGAATGAATCGAGAGTTCGTCCCTGTCCGCATCGATCTCGACCAAGATCCACAATGGGCATACGCGTTCCTCCCGCTTTCCACGGCCAAACTGAACGCTGACGAGGGATGGTACGCGGTGTGTCTCGACCCGTCTGGCAGCGTGCTGACCTGGATGTCGCGGAGCAGTCCCGACGAGCGGATCGTCGAGGCTGAGTTGCTCGAGTTCTTGCGAGAGGCAAGAGCCAAGAGGGCGCTGCCGCTGGGAGAGGAGTCCTCCGCAGAGCTGGCGCGAAAGGCCGAGTCGGCCGCGGTCTCGCCTCGCCGGCTCCAGTCGCGACCTGCGGCCGGCATCCCCACTCGCGACTACGCCGAGCTCTTGACCCAGAAGCTCGACCCCGTCTTCGGAGGCTTCCGCACGGAGAAGTCGCGGCGGGTGTGGCCATGGGAGTGGAGGTTTTTGGCGCAGTCTCGAGACTATCGGGCGTTGGCGGCTGGTCTCGAGCCGCTCACCCGAGGCCCGATGATGGATTGGACGGGGCCGGGAGCTTTCCGGCTGAGCACCGATCCGGCGGGAAGATCGCCGAGCCTGGCCCGTGACGCTGTGTGCGACGCCGATTGCGCCGCGCTCTTCGCCATGTGGGCTGTGAATGGCGGTGGCAACTGGGCAAGGCAGCTCGCGCTGGAGTTTGTGTCGGGAATCCGGGAGACGTACGTCGTCGGCCCGAAGGTCTACGGCTCGACTTGGCGCTCGCCCTACAACACAAGCTCGGGACTCAACCTTTTGGTGGACAAGCGCGCCCTCCGCAGGACGTTTACCCCGCTGGAGCGGGACTGGCTGCGCGACAACATGGCCCTCCCGTCGCCCAGTAACCCGGCAAACGTACCGGTCGCTGTCTCGCCATCGAGCCTTCTGACAGACCGTGACCGCTTCTTTGCGATGGTCGAGCGGGTGGGCCGGGCCTCCCCACTGCCCGCGGAGCGAGGCGGGCACGGGTATCTCGACGCGCTCGCCTCCGTCGGCGCGAGGCTGCTCGAGGTGGGAAGGCTCCTTGACGACCACGAGGCCCGCGGGTTGGGGCTGGAGTTCTTTGCCATGGCTTCGGCCTACCGTGCGGGACCCGACGACGTCGTCCGTTCCTTTGTTCCGGGCGGAGCGGTTCGCCGAACGGCGTTTGAGTATGCGGCCTACACCGATATCGCGCTGGAGGCGTACTTCACCACCGCCGAGCCCGCCGCGCTCGAGGAGGCATCGAAGGTCTTCGACCGGCTACTGGACATCTTCTATGACGAGAGAAGCGGCACCCTCCGCTCGATGCCCGATGGCAAGGCCCCCCAGGAGTTTGAACCGGGTCAGGCGAGCATCGCAGACGGAGACCGTTCGAGCCTCGTCGGCACGGTGCTGAGGTGTGTTTGGCGGCTCTCGTGCGCTTGGCGCGGGACGCCACGTGGCGAGCGATATCTTGCGCTGGCGGGGTCGCTTTCCGAGGGGTACGGCCCTGCGGCGTCCCGGCTGGACTTTCGTGTGGGCAGCTTGGAGTCGGCCCGCCAGGAGGTCGCACGCGACGAGTTTGTGTGGGTCTCGGGGCCTCGGGCGCTCGCCGCGGCGCGACAGGTCTCGCCATCACTCGAGGGTGCCCTGGTCGTGCCCGCGGGCAGGCCTGGCGTCGCGCCCGTGCCCGGGCCGGGCGTGTGGAGGGTCACCGGCGGTGCGCCCCCCGCGCGTTTGGAGGGGCTCTCCGCTTCGCCCTAGCCGGGGCGGGTGCGCTCGGTTTATAATCGTCCCTCGGGCCGGAGAGGTCGCATAGTGGTCTAGTGCGCCGCACTCGAAATGCGGTGAGGTGCAAGCCTCCGTGGGTTCGAATCCCACCCTCTCCGCCA
>JBFWOL010000004.1:0-241512 GCA_050250535.1 Fimbriimonadaceae bacterium
ACGGTCGCCGACAGCGCGGCCAAGACGGCCCACGGGTTCCCGCTCCGGCTCTCCTTCCACGTGGACGCCAAGACCGGCGCGCTCCTGCGGGTCTTCGACAACCGCGACGAGTGAGCCGCCTGCGGGCCTCCTCACCTTGGGTGGCCCGCTTCAGACCGGCTTCATCATCGGGAAGAGCACGATCTCCCGCAGGTGGTCCGCCCCGGTCAGCAGCATCACCATGCGGTCAATGCCGATCCCACAGCCGCCGGTCGGGGGCATCCCGCACTCGAGGGCATAGAGGAACTCCTCATCCATCGGGTGGGCCTCGTCGTTTCCTCGCGCCCGTTCGCGGACCTGCGCCTCGAAGCGCTCTCGCTGATCCAGGGGATCGTTGATCTCGCTGAATGCGTTGCAGACCTCCCGTCCGAGGACGTACCCTTCGAACCGACGGGTGAACCCGGGCCGGGCTGGGTCTTTCTTGGCGAGGGGCGAGGTTTCGATCGGATAGCCTACGACGAACGTCGGCTCTTGGAGGGCCGGTTCGACGAAGACTTCGAGGAGCTTTTCGATCAGCCCGCCCAGGTGCGCCTCCTCGTCGGCTACGATGCGCTTGCCAGAGATGGGGTTGACGACGGCCCGGGAGCCAAGGGCTGCTTGGGCCGCGGGCAGGCTCGACAAGTCTTCCGAAGTGAGGCCGCACGCCTTCTCGATTTCTTCGAGAAGGTCCACACGCTTCCAGGGCCGGGAAAAGTCGAGCTCGGGCCCGTCGGACACGGGTGCGACCACGGTCGAGCCGAACACGCGCTCTGCGACAGAGCGGAACAGGTCTTCGACGGTCGCCATGACGTCCTCGAGGTGGGCAAACGCCTCGTACCACTCGAGCAGCGTGAACTCGGGATTGTGCCGGTTGCTCACACCCTCGTTGCGAAAGACCCTTCCGATCTCGTAGACCTTCCTGAGGTCGCCGCAGACCAGGCGCTTGAGATAGAGCTCCAGCGAGATGCGGAGCTGCACCTCCACGTCATAGGCGTTGTACTGCGTGTTGAACGTGCGCGCCGCTGCCCCTCCGGCCTCGTTCTGCAAGATGGGGGTCTCGACTTCGAGGAACCCCCGGGAGTCGAAGAACCTCCTTACCTCGGCCACGATCTTGGACCGGGAGACGAGCCTTACGCGAGCTTCGGGATTGCTCACCAGGTCGAGGTGGCGGTGCCGGTACCGGGTCTCGACGTCCTCCAGCCCGTACCAAGCTTGGCCGTCCTTCTCCTTGCCGAGCGGAAGTGTCTCGAGGGCCTTGCTCAGCGGCGTTACGGAGGCGACATGGATGGACTTCTCGCCTGTCTTGGTCACGAACAGGTCGCCCCGGACGCCGACGTGGTCGCCAATGTCGAGCAGCTTCGCCGCCTCCCAGGCGTTGCCGATCTCGTCCTTGCGCACGTAGATTTGGATCTTCCCGTCTCCGTCGCTCAAGTGCGCGAACATCGCCTTGCCCATTTCCCGCAAGGCGACGATTCGGCCCGCGAACGACACCTTGCGCCCTTCTTCAAAGCCAGAGAGGAGGTCTTCGGCAGTCTCCGGGCTATCGAACCGCTCCACCAGGTAGGGGTCGAAACCCAGGCTCCGAAGCTTGGCGAGCTTCTCGAGCCGGACTTGACGGAGGACGTTTTCGGACATGTGCCCTATTCTGGACGTGCGAGACTGGAGTCCTGCCGCGATTCTCCTCGCGCAGAACGCGCATCCTGAACGTTCGAAGCGATGTTCCCGAAGTGGCAGGGCACTAGGTCCTTGACACCGCTAGCCCTCAGGGCCCATACTAACTGCTCGCGGCAGGGTGCCTCTGGCAACCTGTCTCTTCCGGAGGAACGCTGGGAACCAGGCGATCGAGACCGAACAAGGAGTCGAAATGCCAAGGAGGATGCGGGCCCCTGGAGAAGGTAGGGGCCTTTTTCACGCCTGACCAGGGCAGGAAAGCGGTACCGACCGGCCATCGAGGAATGCATGCCGACCGTTAACCAGCTCGTCCGCAAGGGCCGCGCCTCTTCGAAAGTGAAGTCGAAGTCGCCCGCACTCAAGCAGAACCCCTTCCGGAGGGGAGTCTGCACCATCGTCCGTACCGTGACTCCCAAGAAGCCGAATTCGGCGCTCCGGAAGGTAGCCCGCGTCCGGCTCACAAACGGTTTCGAGGTCACTGCGTACATTCCTGGCGTTGGCCATAACCTCCAAGAGCACTCGGTCGTCCTCGTTCGAGGCGGGCGCGTCAAAGACCTTCCCGGCGTCCGCTACCACATCGTGCGCGGCACCCAGCAGACTGCAGGAGTCAGCAACCGCCAGAAGAGCCGCAGCAAGTACGGGGCGAAGAAGCCTAAGGCCACCGGCTGACGAACTTAAGACACCATGCCAAGAAACGGACCCGTCCCGCCCAGAACCGTCCTTCCCGACCCTGTCTATGGCAGCGAGCTCTTGCAGCGGTTCATCAACCGGCTCATGCTCGACGGAAAGAAGTCGACGGCCGAGAAGATCGTCTATACCGCGCTCGACCGAGCCGCCGAGAAGTGTGAGGCGAGCCAGATCGAGGTCTTCGAGAAGGCCCTCGCCAACATCATGCCCACGATGGAAGTCCGCCCGCGGCGCGTAGGCGGGCAGAACTACCAGGTTCCGATGGAAGTCCGACCCATCCGAAGACGGACGCTGGCACTCCGTTGGCTCGTAGGTGAGGCACGCAAGCACAGCGACAAGGGAATGGTGGACAGGCTCACCCGCGAGTTTGTGGACGCCTACAACAACACAGGCCGGGCTGTGAAGAAGAAGGAAGACACCCACCGCATGGCAGACGCGAACAAGGCGTTCGCGCACTATCGGTTCTAGCAGTCGAGGCAGCCGATCGGCGGGTGCTGGGGATGTCCCCTGGCACCCGCCTTTCTGTAGGTGCTTGCACCGACCCCTGACGAAAGTCAGGTCCAGACACTGACTAAAGTCAGTGGCGTCGGGTGCGGTTCAGCCCGTATCGTAGTATTGGCAATGAAACAATCTCGCCTACTCGCCACTTTTGCCTCATTGGCGGCGCTAACCACGATCGGTTTGGGCCAGGACAATGTCTATGGGGTCAGCTTCAACGGGAACTTCTACCGTATTTCGAACACCGCCGGCGTTGGGACGTTGGTCGGATCGACGTTCATGTCGAACCTGAACAACCTGTTTGTCTGGCACGGTAGCATCTACACGTTCGCCTCGACCGGCCGGCTTTTCCGCATCGATCCAAGCACGGCCCAAGTCTCCGCTGGCACTCTTTACGATTTCGGAGGAAAATCGGACGTCCGAGCAGCTTGCAGCGACGCACGAGAGGAGATTTGGGCCGTTGTAGACGGAGGAGCCTCCGCCCAGGACGAGCTATGGAGGGTTCCAGCTGTTGGCAACGCCGTGTTCGTGGGCCTCATGGGAAGGAGCACGATCCAGGGCCTCGTGGTTACTTTTGACGACCGCATGTTCGCGTGGGACGTCGACTCGGCAGGCGGACTGGTCAGCGTAGACCGCCTCACCGGTGCCACGACCGACGTAAGTGGTGTAAACGGCGCGACTGCCGATATCCAAGAACTCTACTCTTTCGGAACCACTGTCAGAGGTATCCGAAACGCGACGTTTCTCGTAGACTCGACGAGTGGAGCCACGAACCAGATTGGAACCGGGGGTTACTCCGATATCCGTGGCGCCTCCATGATGAACTTCTTTATGAAACCTTCGGCCACCGTAAAGTTTGGGCAACTGATAGGCGGTAACGACCTCAGTCTGACCCGTGACGACGGAGAATCCTATGACGTGCAGAAGTTCCTCGTTCCGAACCAACTGGTCGACCCGATCACAGTGGAGTTCAAGGCCCAGTTACCCAGCCACTTAAGCATGTCGGACATTGATAAGACGAGGGTTTCCTTTGACTGCCAAATGAACTCGGCGGGTGCGTTCCAGTTTTCGCTCGATGCGCTGAACAGGGTGACCGGTCGCTTCGATGTTGTCCTCACTTCTGCGATCGGGACGGCCTCGTTGCGGAACTCGGTCTCTCGTTTTGCAAACACCCACGTCGGAACCGATGGTGCAGCGGTTTGGCGGGTGCGAGTCAAGCCTGTAGGCCCGGTGGCTAACGCCCTGTTCACACTCAAGACCGATTATTTCGGCATGGACTTCGTGCTAGCGGACTAGCGTCGAGCTTCCCGACTTTCTTGCCCCGGCAGCAGCCGGGAGGAGAGGACAGGCCCGCCCGGAGCTTGCTTCGGGCTTGGGCCTGTGTTAGCCCCAGAAGCTCTGCGGCCTCTTGTCAAACGGCCCAGTCCGCCCTCTTCAGTAGCGTGGGCCCGTCCTAGGATAGAAGCTGGGTCCGAGGTTACAATCGTGCCTGACGAAGAGCGCACAGTGCGCCTTCGACCCAACCCAACCCTGTAACGACCGCGAGACTGCTATGCCCCGAAGTCACCCACTCGAACTGATCCGAAACATCGGAATCGCCGCGCACATCGACGCGGGGAAGACTACCACCACCGAGCGGATCCTCTACTACACCGGCAAGACCCACAAGATGGGCGAGGTGCACGAGGGAGCGGCGACCATGGACTGGATGGAGCAGGAGCAGGAGCGAGGCATCACCATCACCTCCGCCGCGACCAGCTGCTTCTGGAGCGGGAGCCAAGGCGACAAGCCCGAGCACAAGATCAACATCATTGACACCCCCGGCCACGTGGACTTCACGGTCGAGGTCGAGCGGTCACTGCGCGTACTCGACGGCCTCGTCGCCGTCTATTGCGCCGTCGGCGGGGTCCAGCCACAGTCCGAGACGGTCTGGCGACAGGCCAACAAGTACGGCGTACCCCGAATCGCCTACATCAACAAGATGGACCGCCTCGGAGCGGACTTCTACTCCGTACTTGACAAGATCCGCACCCGCCTCGGTGCCAACGGGGCACCCGTCACGATCCCCATCGGCGCAGAGTCCAACTTCCAGGGCTATGTAGACCTCGTCACGATGAAGGCCACGGTTTACACCTCGGACGACGGAAAGACCTTCGATGTCCGCGACATCCCCGCCGACCTCGCCGACGACGCCGCAAAGTACCGCGAGACCCTGCTCGAATCCATCAGTGAGTTCGACGACTCCATCATGGAGCGCTTCCTCGAAGGTGCCGACATCCCCTTGGACGACATCAAGAAAGCCCTCCGAGCCGGCACGATCGCGGGCAAGGTCGTCCCTGTCCTGTGCGGCTCCAGCTTCAAGAACAAAGGCGTACAGGCCCTCGTAGACGCAGTCGTCGAGTACCTCCCCTCGCCGCTCGACATCGGCGCCGTCGCAGGGATCCACCCCAACGATGAAAAGCCGCTCGAGCGCCAAGCGAGCGACGACGAGCCCTTCGCCGGCCTCGCGTTTAAAATCATGTCCGACAAGTTCGTCGGACGCCTCACCTATGTCCGCGTCTACAGCGGAGTGCTCAAGAAGGGAAGCCAGGTCTCGGTCTGCTATCGCGACCCGTCCACCAACGAGATTCGAACCCGCAGCGAGCGCGTCGGCCGAATCCTCGAGATGCACGCCAACAAGCGCGAGGAGATCGAAGAGGTCAGCGCGGGCGAGATCGCCGGCATCATCGGCCTCAATGACGTCAAGACCGGTTACACCCTGTGCGCCACCAACGGGCCGATTGCCCTTGAAAGCATCAAGTTCCCCGAGCCGGTCATCCAGATCGCGATCGAGCCGAAGAGCCGCGCCGACCAGGAGAAGCTGGGCTCCAGCCTCCAGCGGCTAGCGGAAGAGGATCCGACCTTTCGCGTCCATACCGATCAGGAGAGCGGCCAGACCATCATCAGTGGAATGGGCGAGCTCCACCTGGAGATCATTGTAGACCGGCTCAACCGCGAGTTCGGGGTCCAGGCTAACCAGGGCAAGCCGCAGGTTGCCTACCGCGAGACCGTCCAAGCCAACGCCCAAGCGGAGGGTCGGTTCGTCCGGCAGACCGGCGGCTCCGGCCAGTACGGCGTGTGCGAGCTGACCATTGAACCGCTCGAGGTCGGCCAAGGATTCGTTTTCGAGAACAAGATCGTCGGAGGTTCGATTCCGAAGGAGTACGTACCGGCCATCGAGAAAGGCGTACGTGAGGCGATGCTCTCGGGCGTTATTGCCGGCTATCCCGTCGTGGACGTCAAAGTAAGTGTCGTAGACGGTTCGTACCACGACGTGGACTCGAACGAGAACGCCTTCAAGCAGGCAGGCAGCATCGGTTTCCGGGAAGTCATGAAGAAGGCGAAGCCGATCCTCAAGGAGCCGATCATGCACGTCGAGGTGACGACTCCCGAGGTGAACGTCGGCGACGTCGTGGGCGACCTGAACGGCCGGAGGGGAAGGATCGAGAAGATGGACGCCGCCCAAGGCGGTGTGACCGTGGTCTCGGCCCATGTGCCCTTGGCCGAGATGTTCGGATATGTCACCACTCTGCGCTCGCTGACCCAGGGCCGCGCCACCCCGAACGTCACCCCTTCGCACTACGAGGAAGTCCCGCGGAACATCGCCGAGGAAGTCGTCGCCAAGGCCCAGGCCGGCAGCTAGGGAATCATGAGCCCGCCTGCACCAAGCTATTGGCGTAGCGGATCCTCGGTTCGAAGCGTCTTTCTCCGTATTGTGTGGCTCCTGCTGTGCGGCGAGTTTGTCTCATCGGCCCAGCCGTACGGCGGAGCCCGGTTCGACGGCACCTGATGAATTGAGTTCGTGACCGCTTCGCCGGGCCAAGGGGCAGACGCTGACCGGGTGAAGGCGCCGACGGCACCTGTTTGGACCGGGTGCCGGGCCAGCCTTCTCCGCCGTCGAGCCGGGGGAGGTCAGCTGGTTCGATTGCGGAACGTACGATCCCGGTTCGCTTTCCGCGGCTCGATGCGGACGAAAGGTGCTCTGCCGGCTCAGTGCGGGCGGGCTGGAACACGAGCTTGTCGGCGAGGCGAAGGTTCGCGACTTCATTGCCTACGCCCCTGGTCCGATCCGAGGCCCGGGAAGACATCTGTGGCGTATGGGCCGAACTCATTGTACAGCCCTTGCAGAACGAGGTCTGCATCATGGACATGCGTAGGGACGAATTGGTCAAGCCGGGGTCAATGACGAAGATCCTGCGCAAATCGGCCGCTGGATATGAGGTCTGCCGCACCGAGGGCGGTCAGGGTTCCGCCGCCCTGTCGGACGGGAGAGGGCAGGGCCCAAGGTTCGAAGCGGCGCGGAAGCCCTAGGCCTCTTTGAACCTGGACCTCCCATCGTGGCATCATTTCCAGGCTCGTGCGTGAGTCTAGCGAACTCAATCCAACCGCACGGACACTGTGCTCCGGCCTGAAGCCCCGAAACGGCGTCAGGTGGCTCTGCGAAGGCGGCTTGCTGTAGCGGTAAAAACCGGGCAAGAAAAAGGACAGAATCATGGCAAGAGCAAAATTCGAAAGGACGAAGCCGCACGTCAACATCGGCACGATCGGACACGTGGACCACGGCAAGACCACCCTCACCGCGGCCATCACCGGCATCCTTCAGGAGAAGGGCCTGGCCAAGGCGGCCAAGTACGACGAGATCGACTCGGCGCCTGAGGAGAAGGCCCGCGGTATTACCATCAACATCTCCCACCAGGAGTACGAGACCGAGACGCGCCACTATGCGCACGTCGACTGTCCCGGCCACGCTGACTTCATCAAGAACATGATCACCGGCGCGGCCCAGATGGACGGTGCGATCCTCGTGGTCGCCGGTACCGACGGGCCCATGCAGCAGACCCGCGAGCACATCCTGCTCGCCCGACAGGTCGGCGTGCCCTTCATCGTGGTCTACATCAACAAGACCGACCAAGTGGACGACGCCGAGCTGATCGACCTCGTCGAGATGGAGGTGCGCGAGCAGTTGAGTGCCTACGGCTTCGACGGCGACGCGACACCAGTCATCAAGGGTTCGGCCCGCAAGGCACTTGACCTGGTGGAGTCCGGCTCCGTGAACTGGGACGACCCCAATGTCAAGTCCATCATGGACCTGATGGCCGCTGTGGACAGCTATATCCCGACGCCTGAGCGCGACGTGGACAAACCGTTCCTCATGGCGGTCGAGGACGTGTTCACCATCACCGGTCGCGGCACCGTCGCCACGGGCCGCTGCGAGCGAGGCCTGCTCAAGGTCAACGAGGATGTCGAGATCATCGGCCTCAAGCCTGAGGCCCGCAAGACGGTGTGCACCGGCATCGAGATGTTCCGCAAGCTGCTCGACAGCGCCCAGGCTGGAGACAACTGCGGCCTGCTGCTCCGCGGCGTGGAGCGCAAGGACATCGAGCGGGGCATGGTCATCGCCAAGCCTGGTTCGATCAAGCCGCACACCAAGTTCAAGTCCGAGGTGTACGTCCTGAGCAAGGAAGAGGGGGGAAGGCACACGCCGTTCACAACCGGCTACCGCCCACAGTTCTACTTCCGAACGACCGACGTCACCGGCACGCTCAACCTTCCTGAAGGTGTGCAGATGGTCATGCCGGGCGAGAACATCACGATGGATGTCGAACTGATCCAGCCGATCGCCATGGAGCAAGGCTCCAAGTTCGCGATCCGCGAGGGCGGCCGCACCGTCGGTGCGGGCACGATCACGAGCGTCTCCGACTAAGGGCCGCTCCGAGCCTCGACACCAGACCGGCCCGGGCAGCACGCCCGGGCCGGCTTTCGTTTTCTACTGCGGCGCGTGGGGTTTGGTTCCGGTGCCGATTGGTGGTATACTCTCTGTATGAGGGTGAGATCCACCATCCTCCGGCCCAGCGGCGTGCGCCCAGCGCCGAGCGCCCAGCGGCTCTGCGGCTTTGCAGCCTGATCGCGATGGCGGTTCTCCTCGCCACTTGCGCCCTCGCCGGCCACTCTAGCGTGAGCTTCGCTGGAGGCAACGTCCACGTGACCGACTCCGAACCTCCCTGCGCCGAAGACTTCCCGTACCAGACCGCCGGGAACACCCGCTCCGACGGCGGGGTGACCGGCGTTTGCGGCGACCCTCCTGGCATCGCCGGGGCCGGCACGGTGGACTGCTCGGGCACGGTAACCGCGACCTTCACGTGGGTGCCCGACTACCAGAACGAACCCAGGCCGCTCTACCTGGTCATCCAGGAGACCGCGACCGCTCATTGGGACGGGGACTCGGGGGCCTGCGCCAACGGCCTCGGCCACGCGCCGACCGGCTCGCAGTACGACAAGACCAGCCAGGGCGAGCGTTGGACGCTCAAATCTGCTCCCGGCACGTCGTTCCAGATCACCGTAACGCCCTCGGCCTCTACCGAGTGGTCCACCGGCGTCTGCGGCAACCCGGCGGGCACGGCGAGCGTGAGTTGGCAAGTACAGATCCACCACCTCGACATCGTGCCCGGCGGGCTGACTTGGAACTCCAATACGTGGCAACCGATGATCGGCCAGCAGGTGGTTGGGACGCTCGTGCGCCCAACCTTGTCCGGGAGCACCCAAAGCTGGAGCGTGACTAAGGGAGACAAGTTTGCGGACTACCAGGCTAGCCAAGCTTCTGCACATGTGACGGACTACAACGTTAACAACACGGAGACGGGATTGAGCACCTCAGTCTTTTTCCGTGCGCCTGGACTCGCGACGATAAAGTGCAACGTGTTCGTCGGCGGGCCGATCCAGCAGAACGTGAGCCTGCAGCGGAACATCACGGTGGAAAAGCCGAGCAGCACGATCGCGGTCAGCATTGGTGCCCCCAGAATCGGTGACTTCGCAAACGGTCAAGGCTTTGGCCTGTATGATGCCCCCGCGTTGCACACGGACTATCACGATACGCTGCCTGCTTGGTGGGGCGTCCGTTGGGGGGCTGATCCCAATACCCCCGCACCTTGGGACAACGAGGGGAGCGGTGGGTGGCATTGGACGCAACGCGTCCTACCAAGCCGCCATTGGACTTGGGGCGGCCAAGAGCACGCCTGGTCTATAAACGGTGCCTGGGGGCTCGATACCCGGTATCCTTACGAGCCGCCTCCGTACCAGTCGCCTGGCCCAGGTGCCTACCCCGCGAACGGGTACGGAGAGACGGACGGCGACGCGCCTCAGGTTCCGTTAGAACACCCGCCGTACGATGCGTTTCGGGCGGGCTCCGAGTCGTTCCGAACGTACCTTATGTACGAGCCGCCACCGAAGCCTGGGTTCGGGGTGAGGTGGGTCGCGCTGAAGGAGATCAGTTGGTACTGGGCCGGTCGCTGCGAATGGAGCTTGATCGCTTGGGTCGGGCCGACGGACCCGGCGGCGCAATGGTCGTACACGGGAGATTTCCCGAGGCAGCCGGAGTGGACGATGTTCCACGATGCTGACACTCCTCCGCCTGGCCCGCCGAGCGTTCGGCTCGGCTTGGAACAATAGGATAACAATATGAAGAACAGAACTGTAGCCATTATCCTCGGAGCGGCTATTGTGACGGTATGCGCAGGGTCGATGAGTATCCTTCGTCTCAGCGCCGTCAGCGAGCACGCGTCTCGGAGCCCAACGTCGCGAGTCAAGATGGAAGATCAGATCGTAGCGAACGTAACTGCCCTTGAGAAGCCTCCAGAGTCTGTCGAAGCGGCCCGGAGGCTAAGGGAAGCCAATTTTTGGCGCGTAGAGGCCGTCGAGCTCGGCCGCGAAGCGGCCAAGCGCGGGGACTTTGCCGAGGCGGAACGTCTCTACCTGCACGCCGGGGTCGAGTACTGCCGGGGCGATCTGGGCGACCTGTACATCGAGCAGCGGCGCTGGAGCGAGGCGATCGAGACGATCGCGCCCCGGCTGGACCGCGGCGAGGACCCCAAGTGGGTGAACCCCGCGCTCGCGGTCTGCTTCTACGGCCTGGGCGACCGCCGCCGCGGAGACGCGCTGGCACCGAAGTACATCGTCCGTTGCGGCGCCCAGGCGACGGCGAACGACACCGACGGCAAAGCGCTTGGTGACGAAACGCCGAACCACGTCCCGATCGACACCTCCAGGAGGATGGAGGCGACGGCGTGGCACACGATTGGGGTGGATCGCAACGGGGGCCGGTTCTCGTTGCACTGCGCCCGGAAGGCGGCGCTGCTTGCCCCCGAGTGCCCGGCGTTCACGTATTCGTTCGGGTGGTTGCAGGAGTCCAACGGCTACCATTCAGGCGCGCTTCGTTGGTACCGGCTGACTCTGCCAATCGCGCGCGGCATGCTGGTCGAGGACATTCGGGACAGCCACATCCCGCAGACGGAGACCGCGGTGCGCGACCACCAGGAGCGCCCGGACAAGTACCCCGACCGCGGCGAGTACACAGAGTAGCCTCGGACTGGTGCAGCCGTCCGAGCGGGCGACCATGGTAGGATGCCGTAGTTCCGCCGCCGGCCCGGGCAGCACGCCCGGGCCGGCTTTCGTTTTCTACTGCGGCGCGTGGGGTTTGGTTCCGGTGCCGATTGGTGGTATACTCTCTGTATGAGGGTGAGATCCACCATCCTCCGGCCCAGCGGCGTGCGCCCAGCGCCGAGCGCCCAGCGGCTCTGCGGCTTTGCAGCCTGAACGCGATGGCGGTTCTCCTCGCCACTTGCGCCCTCGCCGGCCACTCTAGCGTGAGCTTCGCTGGAGGCAACGTCCACGTGACCGACTCCGAACCTCCTTGCGCCGAAGACTTCCCATTCCAGACCGCCTGGAGCACGCGCAGCGGGGCAGGGATTACCGGCGTCTGTGGAACTCCTCCCGGACTGCCCGGCGCGGGGACGGCGGATTGCACGGGTACGCTGACGGCGACGTTCTCCTTCGTGCCCGCGTTCCTTGGCGAGAAGCCACCTCCGTACGCTGTGGTCTATGAGCTGAGCGAGGCTTCGTACGAGGGAGACACGGGCTCATGCGCGAACGGGCTGGGCCATCCGGCCGTGCCTCCCGTGGGCTTTGCCAAGACGAGCATGGGCGAGCGCTGGACGCTACGCACCAACCCGGGCACGAGCTTCTCGGTATCTGTGACGCCATGGGCCTCGTCGGCGTGGACGACCGGCGTGTGCGGGGAGTCCGAGGGTGAGGCCTCGGTCTCGTACACGGCCGGTTGCTATCCGGTGTACGTGCAACTGGGAGGGACGCTCTATGTCTCTTCGAGCTCTCAGAGTGGGCACGAATGCATGATCGGCCAGCAGGTGGTCGCGACGCTCGTGTGCCTGAGCTGGCCGGACAGCACGAGGTCTTGGTCATTGGACGGGGTGAACGCCTTCGCGGACTACCAGGCAGCACCTCCAACCGGTGACGTTTCGTTTCTAGGCGGGTCCCACTCGGGTGGCCTCGCCGGTAGCCCGCGGCGGGTACCATTCCGCCGCCCCGAGAGGTTGGGGCGGGCCCTGCCGCCCGCCTGGTATTCGCGGGGGAAAGGAAACATCCATGGCAGACACTCCGACAGTACGCATCCGCGTGCGCTCCTATGACCACAGGGCGCTCGACATGAGCACCCAGAAGATCGCCGAGACCGTGAAACGCTCCGGTGCCCGCATCTCAGGCCCCGTGCCGCTCCCCACCAAGATCCGCAAGTTTTGCGTCATCCGTGGGCCGCATATCGACAAGGAGTCCATGGAGCATTTCGAGATCCGGCTCCATAACCGCCTGATCGACATCCACGAGCCGACGAACAAGACTGTGGACGCCCTGATGCGCCTCGACTTGCCCAGCGGCGTGGATATCGAGATCAAGTCCGTCTAGATCGCCGACCGATGGGCGTTGCATCCGCCAAAGAAGGTTATGCGCGCCTCTCGACTCGCCGCCAAGTCGCGCTTGCCAGGGACGCGGCTGGCCGCTCCCTCGCTGCGTTTGCGGTCGAGCCGGTGCACCTGCGCCTGCTCAACCACGGCTTCAATACCACGTTCCGCGTGGACTGCGCCGACGGTAGTAAGTACGCGATCCGGGTCAATATCAACTCGCGCCAAACGCGGGCCAAACTGAACGCGGAAGCCGCGTGGGTCGAGGCGCTGGGCTCGATTCCGGGAGTGAGCGTGCCGCGCCTGGTTCGGACTCGCACCGACGGGGCGTACACGGAGGTGGAACTCGGGGAGGGCTGGCCCGTCACCTCCGTCCTCTTCGCCTGGGTGCCGGGGCGGATGATCGGCCTCGAGGCGCATCCAGACCGGTATTTCGACCTCGGCCAGATGGCGGCGCGCTTGCACGCTCATGCCGCAGAATGGCAAGTTCCAGACGGGGCGGAGTTCTTCGTCTTCCGCGACCCGCTGGCCGGAGCGCCGTGGCGCATCCCCGAGGACGAGGTGTTCCGCGAGATCCACGACCGGGCCTCTGCCGCGCTGGCCAAGCTCGCCGCGAGGCCCCGGATACCGATCCATTACGACCTGCACTTCTGGAACGTGATGCTGTGCCGGGGCAAGGTGACGATCTTCGACTTCGACGACGCGATGCTCGGTTGGCCGGAACTGGATGCGTCCGTCGCCTCGTTCTACTACCGCCAGGGGCCCGAAGCGAGGCTCCGTGAGGCCAGATTCCTGAAAGGGATCGGTCTAGACCGGTACGGCATCTCCGACGAGGACTTCGAGGCGCTCGTCGCGGGCCGTCAGCTCCTACTCGCCAACGAGATGCTCGCGGTGGTGACCGCCGAACTTGTGCGGGACGCGCAGAAGTGGGTCGCAGTGTCCCGAAGACGGTTCGAGCACTATTTGGAGACAGGCACGTTCGACCGATCCGTGGCGACCGTAGAAGAATAGCGGCGGCCCGGGCCTAGGGCCCCGGTTCACCCAGGTATAGTTTGTCCCTGCCCTTCACGGGGCAGGGAACTACGCACGGCTTCAAGCCCGACTGCGGTGCCGACCCCGACCTACCGGGGCAACGGCCAGGAGCAGGCGATGCAAGGGAAGCTGGAGCGGGCTCAAAACCGTGGCACGGCCGCGCCGTGCTTCAGGAGTGATTGTGCTCAAAGGGATACTAGGAACCAAGATTGGGATGACGCACGTCTTCAGCGAAGACGGGCGGATGGTCCCTGTCACCGTCATCCAAGCCGGACCGGTCTTCGTGACCCAGGTGAAGACCCAAGAGTCGGACGGCTATTCGGCCGTCCAAGTCGGTTTCGGCGAAGTCAGCGACAAGAAGCTCACCTTCCCCAAGTTCGGCCACCTCAAGAAGGCCGGGCTGACCCAGAATCTCCGCCACCTCAGGGAGTACAGGGTGGAGGACTCGAGCGGCTTCGAGCCAGGCCAGATGATTGGGTGCGACATTTTCACCGAAGGCGACGACGTTCGCGTCACTGCAACAAGCAAGGGCCGAGGGTTTCAGGGCGGCGTTAAGCGGTATGGCTTCAAAGGCCAGCACATGACGCACGGTTACATGACCCACCGACGCCCGCTCTCCAGTGGTGCGACAGGCCCGCAGCGCGTTTTCAAAGGCACCCGCAAACCGGGCCGGATGGGCACGGAGACGGTGACCCAGAAGGGCCTCAAGGTGGTCGGAGTGGACGCAGAGCGGAACCTCGTCCTCGTAAGTGGCAGCGTGCCGGGGCACAACGGTTGCCTGGTATCGCTCGCCAAGGAGGCCAAGTAAGACATGTCAGCAGTATTGAAGAACCTCGCGGCGCTTGCGGTGGACAGCAACCTCCTCCATCGCGTCGTGGTCGCTGAAGAGGCGAACGCTCGGCAAGGCACGCACAGCGCGCGGACTCGAAGCGAGGCCCGTGGAGGCGGCCGCAAGCCGTACAAGCAGAAGAAGACAGGCAACGCTCGGCAAGGCACGATCCGCGCCCCGCACTACGCCCACGGCGGCATGGCCTTCGCCATCAAGCCGAGGGACTACTCGAAGAAGGTCAACAAGAAGGAGCGCCGCCTTGCAATGGCGCAAGCCTTGGCCGAGAAGGTGCAGGGCGACCACATCGTGGTATGCGACAAGATCGCTTTCAAGGAGCCCAAGACGGCAGTGGCGGTGAAGCTGCTCGCGGCCAACGGCCTGGGCGATGCTCGCCGAGTGCTGGTCGTGATCTCTGAACACGATCCGGCGGTGCTGAAGAGCTTCAGGAACCTCTCCAACGTGGTCGTTCGGACGGTTCCCAGCGACGAGGGCAAAGGCGAGGGCTTCTCGACCCGCGACCTGATCGTCGCCCATAAGATCCTCATGGACAAGGCCGCGGCCAAGTCACTCGAGGGGCGCTACAGCGCGAAGGAGGCGAAGAGTTGAAAGACCCGCACAGCATCATCGTCCGTCCGCACGTGACGGAAAAGACCGTTCGGCTGAGCTACGGCGACCCCCGTATCAAGGACGAGTCCGAGATCGCGAGGAAGTACACCTTCATCGTCTCGCCCGACGCGAACAAGATTGAGATCAAGGGTGCCATCGAGGCGATCTATAACGCAGGCCGGACAAAGAAGGACGGCCACATCGAGGTCACGAGCGTCCGCACGGTGACGATGCACGGCAAGTCGAAGCGAGTCGGGATGCGGGCCAAGGGCAAGCGGCCCGACCAAAAGAAGGCGATCGTCACGCTCGCCAAGGGACAAGTCTTGGAGGACTACGGAGTCTAATGCCGGTACGCCGACTAAAACCAACCTCGCCGGGTCGCCGGCACATGATCGTCTCGACCTATTCCGAGGTCACGAAGAAGAAGCCGGAGAAGTCGCTGACCGCACCGATCAAGAAGTCGGGCGGGCGCAACGCTACCGGTCGTATGACCATGGCGAACCGGGGCGGCGGCAACAAGCGCCGCTACCGCATCATTGACTTCAAGCGCCAGAAGGACGGGGTTCCGGCCACGGTCATCGCGATCGAGTACGACCCCAACCGAACCTGCCGCATCGCCCTCCTCGAGTACGAGGACGGCGAGAAGCGCTACATCCTCGCCCCGAAAGGCTTGGTCGTCGGCAAGGTCGTCCGCAGCGGCGACGGTGCCGACATCCTGCCTGGGCACTGCCTGCAACTGGCCAAGATCCCTCTCGGCGCCCTCGTGCACAACATTGAGTTCCAGCCTGGCAAAGGCGGACAAATGGTGCGCAGCGCGGGCGCGGCGGCCCAGCTCGTGGCGAAAGAAGGCAACTATGCGACGCTGCGACTGCCGAGCGGCGAGATGCGAATGGTCCATGCGGACTGCCGTGCCACGGTGGGCGAGGTAGGCAACGCCGAGCACGAGAACGAACAGATCGGCAAGGCGGGCAAGAACCGCGGCCTGGGCAAGAAGCCGCACGTGCGCGGCGTCGTGAAGAGTCCGAGGGACCATCCCCACGGCGGTGGAGAGGCGAAGTCGCCCGTCGGCCGCAGGAAGGGCCCGGTCGACCGTTGGGGCAACAAGGCGCTCGGCCGCCGCACCCGGCACAACAAGAGCACGGACAAGTACATCGTTCGACGGAGGAACGCGAAGTAAACGACAATGTCGAGAAGTCTCAAGAAAGGGTTCTTCGTTGACGACCACCTGATGAAGAAGGTGGACGCAATGAACGCCGCGTCAGATAAGAAGCTGATCAAGACGTGGTCGCGCCGCAGCACGATCACTCCCGAGATGATCGGGCACACGATCGCCGTCCACGACGGCCGAAAGCACGTGCCCGTATTCGTCACCGAGAACATGGTCGGCCATAAGCTTGGCGAGTTCGCCCCGACCCGGACATACCGGGGTCACGGAGGCTCGTTGCCAGAAAGGGGGACCCGCCTGAAGTAAGTCCCGAGGATGAGCCTGGCTCCGGTAGAATCCGGAACCTTGTCAGGCCTCGCCTCAGACCTGCCAGGCGGCAAGGAACTATGGAAGTCCAAGCAGTAGCGAAATACATCAAGGTGCAACCGAGAAAGGTTCGCATCGTCGCCGATCTGGTGCGCGGAAAGTCTGCGACCCAGACCGTGGACCACCTGCGCTTCCATCCCAGCAAGGGAGCCTTCGTGCTCCGCAAGGTGATCATGAGTGCGATCGCCAATGCCCAAGAGAACCACGGCGCCAGCCCGGAGACCCTCCGGATCGCCGTCATCAAGGTAGACGAGGGACCGATCGCGAAACGCATTCAGGCACGGGCCATGGGCCGCGCCAACCGAATCCTGAAGAAGACGAGCCACATCACCGTGGTCGTGGACGACTCGGCGGTGACCGCAAAGCAGAAGCCGACCGGCACCCAGGCCAAACCGAGGCCGAAGTTCCAGGCTCCGAAGCCCAAAAAGGGCGCCAAGCCCAAGGCCGCGGCGAGCGAGGATGCGGTGAGCGAAGAGACCGCTGTCGAGGAGGCCATGGAGGCTGCGGAAGAGACTGCGGTCGAGGAGGTTCCCGTGGAGACCGCCCAGGCCGAAGAGGCCGTCGCGGTCGAAGAGACCCCTGCCGAGGAAGCTTCGGCTGAGGAGCCCAGCGCAAAGGAGCCCGCCGCCGAGGAAGCCCCGACGGAAGAACCAACCGCCGAAGAGCCGAAGGAGGAGAACTAGCCATGGGCCAGAAAATCCACCCGATCGGCTTCCGAATCGGCGTCATCCGCGGGCATGACAGCCACTGGATCGTTCCGAAGAAGCTCTATCGCGGAACCCTGATGTCCGACAAGCGAATCCGGGACTACCTCCTCGAGAAGGTCGGCAAGGGCCTCGTTAGCCGTGTCGAAATCGAGCGCGCGGCAAACCGGATCAAGGTCACGATCTTCACCTCACGGCCCGGCGCAGTCATAGGACGCGGCGGAAAGGGTATTGACGAGATCAGCAACGACCTGAACAAGCAGATCCGCAAGGAAGACGCGACCGCCCAGGTCCAGGTCAACGTCAGCGAGGTACGGCAGCCGGAGGTCGACGCTCAGCTGGTCGCAGAGAACGTCGCGATCCAGCTCGAGAGGCGCATCAGCCACCGTCGTGCCATGCGGCAGTCCATGACCCGTGCCATGCGTATGAACGCGCGCGGCATGAAAGTGATCGTCAGCGGTCGCTTGAACGGCGCTGAGATCGCCCGTGTCGAGCAGGACAAGTTCGGCAAGGTTCCGCTGCATACGCTCCGGGCCGACATAGACTACGGCTACGCGATCGCGATGACGATGTACGGCACCATTGGAGTCCGCGTCTGGATCTACAAGGGCGAAGTGTTGCCGGAGAAGCAGTTGATGGCGGCGATCGCCGCCGAGGCCGCAACCGCCCCACGTCGAGCCCGTAGGGCGAGCGAAGAGGCGGACGCAGCCGGGGACACCGCCGGACCCGTGGCCGAAGAGGCCGCAGGCTCCAAGGAGGGAAAGGAGTAAAGCCATGTTGATGCCGAAAAGGATGAAGTTCCGCAAGCAGTTCCGCGGGCGGATGAAGGGTCGGGCCAAGGGAGGGAGCGAGATCGCCTTCGGCGATTACGCGATCCTCGCCCTCGAGCCAGGCTGGATCACGGCACGACAGATCGAGGCCGCCCGTATCGCGATGACGCGCCACGTGCGCCGTGTAGGTAAGGTCTGGATCAGGGTCTTCCCGGACAAGCCGATCTCCAAGAAGCCTCTCGAGCAGCGCATGGGCAAGGGTAAGGCGGGCGTCGAGTTCTACGTCGCTGTAGTCCGACCAGACCGGGTGCTCTTCGAGATGGCAGGACCGCCGCCGGAAGTCGCCAAGGAGGCGATGCGACTGGCCCAGCACAAGCTGCCGATCCGGACGAAGTTCCTGATCCGCGAGGGGTTCACCTATGAGGAGCCGGGCAAGGCAGGCTCAAAGAAGGAGACAAGCGTATGAAGTCGCTGAAAGCGTCTGAACTGAGGGACAAGTCGGTCCCCGAACTGGAGAAGCTGATCGCCGAAGAGCGGGCGGCCCTCTACAAGGCACGGCGAGACCTCGTCTTCCGGCAGCAGACCGACACCTCTAAGATCAAGGTGCACCGGCACAATATCGCACGGATGCTGACCCTCATCTCGGAGAAGAAGCGCGGAGGAGACAAGTGAGCACCGAAGATCGCGGGAATCGCAAGACCCGAAGGGGCGTCGTGGCCTCGAACAAGATGACGAAGACCGTCGTAATCAAGCTCGAGCGTGCCATGCAGCACCCCCTGTACGGCAAGACGGTTCGAACGACCGACCGAGTCAAGGCCCACGACGAGCTGAGCTGTGACGTCGGCGACACGGTCGAGATCATGGAGACGCGACCGCTCAGCAAGGAAAAGCGCTGGCGGGTGACCCGAGTCATCGAGAAGGTGAAGTAACGACGTATCGACAACACGTAGGGCGAGGGAGAAAACCCTAGGGCCGGCGGGCGACCGCTCCGGCCCGCGTCCGACGACGAAGGAGCGAAAAGATGATCCAGCAATTTTCCAGGCTCAAGGTGGCCGACAACAGTGGGGCGAGGGAAGTCATGTGCATCCGCGTGCTCAAGGGCTCGCAACCGCGCTATGGCGGAGTGGGCGACGTGATCGTTGCCTCGGTCAAGGTCGCGACTCCGAACATGCCCGTCAAGAAAGGCGAGGTCGTGCGGTGCGTCGTGGTACGCACCAAGCGCGACATCCGACGCGCCGACGGCAGCACGCTCAAGTTTGACGACAACGCCTGCGTGGTCATCAACCCCCAAAGCGGCGAACCCCGCGGCACCCGCATCTTTGGCCCCGTGGCTCGCGAGCTTCGCGACCACAACTACATGAAGATCGTTTCTCTCGCACCGGAGGTTATCTGACCATGCCGACCAAAGCTGAACTCAAAGCGGCCAAGAAGCCGATCAAGTCCAAGGTGAGGACTGGCGACAAGGTCGTCATCATCTCGGGCAAGGACAAGGGCCAGATCGGAATCGTCGCCGCGCTCTCCCCTCGCGAGCGCAAGGCGATCGTGATCCAGGAGAACCCAGAGAACCCTGAGCAGCCGATTCCATTGAACGCGGTCACCAAGCACCGCAAGGCGAAGTACCAGGGGCAGCAGTCGGCCCGGATCCGCATGCCTGCACCGCTCGATTTGAGCAACCTGATGGTCATTGATCCTTCCTCTGACAAGCCGACCCGCATCGGTCGCCGCGAGGAGAAGGGCAAGCTTGTCCGCTACGCGAAGAAGAGTGGCAAGACCATCGTTGACAAGCCCAACACCACCTCGAAGGAGAAGTAGCCCATGGCGAAGAAGGAAAAGCAAGAAGGATCTGGCGTTCAGGGGAAGCTGCCGCCGGCACGCCTGAAGAAGATCTACCAAGAAAAGGTGCTCCCGCAGCTGATGGAGCAGTTCAAGTACGCCAGCGTTATGGAGGCGCCGCGGCTGGTCAAGGTCGTCGTGAACATGGGCACCGGCATCGAGGAGAAGGAGCTCGAGGCCGCAATGAGCGACATGAGCCTGATCACGGGCCAGAAGCCGGTCGCAACCGTAGCGCGCAAGTCCGTCTCGAACTTCAAGCTCCGCGAAGGGATGAAGGTCGGCTGCCGTGTCACCATGCGCGGGGATCGGGCCTACCATTTCCTCGATAAGCTTGCGACCGTGGCGCTCCCCCGTATCCGTGACTTTCAGGGCTTGCAGGCCAAGTCGTTCGACGGACGTGGGAACTACTCGCTCGGCCTTAAGGAGCAGTTGGTCTTCCCTGAGATTGACTACGACAAGTTCGACAAGCCCCGGGGCATGGACGTCACCATCTGCACGACCGCAAAGACGGACGAAGAAGGCCGCGCGTTCCTCAAGCTCATGGGGATGCCGCTCCGAGACCGGTAGCGCCTAGCCCCAGCCCACGGGCTGTGCCGTACGTAGAATAATCCTATGGGCATTCCCAGGCGGAAGACTGCCACGTGCCTGGTCGGCACGGTCGCGATGGGCTACGGGCATCCGGTCGTCGTCCAAAGCATGGTTACCGCCGAGACGCGGGAGATCGAGGCGGTGGTCGAGCAGGCGATCGCCCTCCATCAGGCTGGGTGTGAGATCGTGCGAGTCACGACTCCGACTCTGGGCGAGGCCGAGTGCCTGGCGGAAATCAAGGCCAAGGTTCGCGAGCGCCACGGCGACGTTCCGATGACTGCCGATGTCCACCACCAGGGCTCGGCAATCGCGATCGAGGCAGCCAAGCACGTGGACGAGGTGCGGCTCAATCCCGGCCTCTTTGTTTTTAAGCGGCACGGATCGCGTGCGGCCGATCTCCAGACCGGGAAGACCGACTTGCGCGGTCGTGAGGGCGACGAGATCGATTCCTTGAGGGCCGAGCTTGCTTATTCGCCGGACGAAGAGCTGGCAGAACTCGGCGCAATCGAGGAAAGCCTCGTTCCCGTCATTGAGGCGTGCAAGAAGCACGATCGGGCCATGAGGGTGGGCGTCAATCACGGGTCGCTCAGCGAGCGGATCCTTGTGACCCACGGCGACACGCCTGCCGGAATGGTCGCCAGCGCGATGGAGTACCTGCGGATCTGCGACCGGCACGGGTACCGCAACTTGAACGTCAGCGCGAAGGCGAGCCGGGTTGCTGTGATGGTGGAGGCGAACCGCCTCATGGCGAAGGCAATGGACGCCGAGGGCCTCAACTTTCCGCTGCACCTTGGGGTGACCGAGGCGGGGGACGGCCAGTATGCGAGGGTGAAATCCACCGCCGGGATCGCCACGCTTCTCCTCGATGGAATCGGCGATACGATCAGGGTGAGCCTCGCCGAGGATCCTCTCAACGAGATCCCGGTCTGCTATGAGATCTTGCAGGCCACCGGGATGCGGAAGACGCAGGTCGAGTACATCGCCTGTCCGTCGTGTGGTAGGACGAAGTTCGACCTCCCGACCGTGCTGCGCGAAGTTCGTCAAGCGACCAAGCACTTGGTTGGTCTGGATATCGCGGTGATGGGCTGCATCGTGAACGGTCCGGGCGAAATGGCGGACGCCGACTACGGCTATGTCGGTGCGGCGGGAGGCAAGATTACGCTCTATCGGAAGCGGGAGCCCGTGCAACATGGGATCCCGCAGGAAGACGGTGTCGCGGCGCTCGTCGAGCTTTTGAAGGCAGACGGCAGGTGGTCGGAGCCGGGAGAGAGGCACGGCACGCTCGAGCCGCTTCCGATGGCGGGGCAAGGATGATTCGCGCTCCACTTCGCTTATGTACGATCTTTGGCACCGTGATGCTTGTTATCGCCGCGCTAGTGCTCTGCGCGGTAACCGTAGCTTGTAAGCGGCCGCTGGCGACCTCTTCCTCCTCGGCATTACCTCAGCGCTCGATCGACGTGCGTTCTGATCCGCACGAGACCAGGCTCAGGCTGGCGAAGATTGCAAGGGCGTTGGAACTGTACCGTGTGGACTATCCGGCAAAGCCGGTTTCCGTGTGGCGGACCTACCGTGATGCCGGGCTCCCGTTCTTTCTCCACACATTGACGGAGCCGGGGCATACATGGTCGCTGGGCCTGTACGACATCTACCCCGTCACCGGCTACTCGGAGACCCGCGCTATCACCGCAGACCAAGCGTTCAACTCGGCATACTTGCACCTTTGGAAGCTTCCCAAAGAAGTGCAGGCGAAGGTTTGGAGACGGAACGGGACTCGGCAAGTGATCGTAGCCGACTTGTTGATCGATCGCGGCATCAAGCCAGTTCGGAGGACGATTGTGCTCCGATATGACGGCTCGATCGAGGAGGTGGAGTACGAGTCGTTCGAGTCACTGGTTCTGGCCGGCCGCTAGGCCGGTCAGCGAGTTTCTGCATGCCGGCGAGAGGGAAGGGCGCTGGTCTCGCTCGAACCCGCGGTGAAGGGTGCCGAAGCCGGTATCCGTCCCGGGATCGGAACTCGGGGCGGTGTCCCCTTCAGGCACTGGGCGCCAACGAGTTCCTAGGCTACGTGCGGGTAAGTTGCATGAATGCCGATCTGGCCCCTCGTCCTCGCCGCGGCCGCGATGCAGAACGATGTACCCGCTCGCCCGCCCAACGTCGTGCTCGTTTTGGCGGACGATCTCGGTTATGGCGAACTGGGCTGCTATGGACAGGAGAAGATTCGCACTCCCCACATTGACCGGATGGCGGCCGAGGGCGTGCGCTTTACTCGGTTCTACTCACCGAGCACAGTCTGTGCCCCCACAAGGGCATCGCTCCTAACCGGGAAGCACACAGGCCACACCCCGGTGAGGGGGAACCGCGAGGTTGGCGGTTGGGGATTCAACGAGGGCGAGGGCCAGTTCACTTTGCCCGCGTCCGAGACAACTTTGGCCGAGGTGCTCAAGACTGCCGGCTACACGACCGCCTGCGTGGGAAAGTGGGGACTCGGCGCACCTGGCAGCGAGGGCAGGCCGACCAATCAGGGCATCGACTACTTCTTCGGCTACAACTGCCAGCGCCAAGCACACAACTACACTCCTACGCACCTCTGGGAAAACGACGTCGTGTACCAGCTCGGCAACCCGTACTTCCGCGCACACCAGAAGCTGACGCAGGCCCCGGCCGACTACTCGGCCTTCCTCGGCCCGCAGTACTCGCCCTACCTGATGATCGACAAGGCGGAGCAGTGGATCAAGGACAACAGCTCAAAGCCATTCTTCCTCTACTTCGCGAGCCCTCTGCCCCATGGAGCGATTCAGGCACCCAAGGAGCTTGTGGACCGCTACCCTCGTGAATGGGACCAGGAGCCATACCTAGGGCAGAACAGCTACCTGCCGAACGAGCGCCCTCGGGCCGCCTACGCAGCGATGATCTCCTATCTGGACGAGAGCGTGGGGCGCCTGATGAAGACCGTTCAAGACTTGGGGTTGGAAAATGACACCATCTTTGTCTTTGTCTCCGACAACGGGCCTGCGCCCAACGCCGGGGTGGACAAGCCGTTCTTTGGTAGCACCGGCGGCCTTCGCGGCATGAAAACAAACCTCTACGAAGCCGGAATCCGAGTGCCTTTCGTAGCGAAATGGCCCGGGAAGATCACGGGCGGTCGGGTCGTGGACACGCTTTCGGCAGGATACGACCTGTTTCCTACGATATTGGAGCTCGCGGGGGTGCGTAGTCCCGGAGGGCTGGACGGCCTAAGCCTCGCTCCGACCCTGCTCGGGACGTCGATCCAAGCGGGCCACGAGGCTCTGTACTTCGAGTACCCGGAGGGCAGGAAGCAGCAGGCCGTAGTGACCCGGACGCACAAGATGGTCCGCCCTGACCTCACCGGCAGTCCCGAACGATTTGAGCTGTACGACTTGGTGGCAGACCCTCGCGAGAGCAAGGACCTGGCGGCATCGGCTCCGGAACTGCTGGCGCGGCTCCAGGAGATCGCGAAGCGCGAACACATCCCGTCCGCAGACTTTCCGATTCCCGCGCTGGATGGTGGAGCGCCAACGTTGATCGACCTTGCTTCGGAGCACTGGCGTCAGATCACCGTGGATCGCCAACCGGGCCAGTACCTTGGACACATATCCACCCAGCTCCTCGAAGACGGCAAAACGATCTTGGCGGTCTATCCACAGGGCCACGGTCGGGGCCCGATCGCCTACAAACGGAGCGACGACGGGGGCAAGACGTGGTCGGGAAGGCTTGACACGCCCGAGAACTGGATGACGAGCCTGGAGACCCCGACGATCCATCGCACGATCGACCCCAAAACGGGAAAGAAGCGGTTGGTCCTCTGGTCTGGGCTCTATCCCGCCCGAACCTCGGTGAGCGAGGACGACGGCAAGACGTGGACTCCGCTCCGGCCGGTCGGTGACTGGGGCGGGATCGTGGTCATGGGCTCAGTCGAGCGGCTTACGGACGGGCGTTACCTCGCGATGTTCCACGACGACGGCCGGTTCTTCCGAAAGGACGGCAAGGCAACCGGCGTCTTTACGCTGTACCAAACCCTTTCTGACGACGGAGGGCTCACTTGGTCGAAGCCTAGTTCCTTGTGGAGCGGGAGTGACGTTCACCTCTGCGAGCCCGGAATCTTTCGGACGCCGGACGGCAGGCTGGTCGCGTTGCTGCGAGAGAACCGCCGGGTCAAGGGATCGCATGTGACGGTCTCTAGCGACGAGGGGGCTACGTGGAGTGCACCGCGGGAGCTTCCCTGGTCGCTGACCGGTGACCGCCACACCGCAAAGTTTGCTCCGGACGGGCGGCTTGTCGTCAGCTTCCGAGACATGGCCCGTGGCAGCGCCACGTGGGGCGACTGGGTGGCTTGGGTCGGTACGTGGGAGGACGTGCTCGAAGGCCGGCAGGGCCAGTACCGAGTGCGGCTGATGGACAACCTTTCGGGGTCTGACTGCGCCTATCCAGGGGTCGAAGTGCTCCCGGACGGCACGTTCGTCTTTACCACCTATGGCACGTGGGTCGAGGGTGCCGAGCCGTTCATTTCCTCTGTCTCTCTTGACCTCGCGGAACTCGATCAGCGGATCAAGGATTGAGGGCCGGACTGCGCTGATTCGTAGTTTCCGGTGGGCCATGCGGTACTGGCAATTGCACTAGAGTTTTCTAGTAGCTGCAGACTCCTCAAGCCCAATCTAAAAAAATTCCTATTAGTTGTGCCAGTGCCTATGGTTCATAATGTGCGTGCCTTCGGGACGGGGAGGGCAATGGAGTTCAGTGCCTCGCACGTTCGTGAGGGGACTTTATCTGAAGAGGTAGCAAATGAACAAGATCTTATTTCTCACCCTAGCGGCGGTCGCTCCCGGCCTCGCGAGCGCAGCCGTCATCCTTGACTTCAACACCAATCTGAGCAACCAACCGCCGGTCAACGGCAACCAGTTGCTCGCCCGGCTCACGATCACTAATGCCGGCGCTGACACTGTCGACATGTCCTTCGAGCACTTCGCGAACCCGGACACATCCCGGTTCATCGGGGGTCTTTGGCTGAACGTGGATCCGTACAAGAACGTGAGTCTCGTCGGAACCCCGACAGCTCCGATTTCCAGCGTCTCGTCCGCGATGGACGGTATCACTGCGCCCGGTGGCCAGTACCTCTGGGATCTCTTCGTGGCGTTCGAGCAGGCTCCTCCCGGAGACCGAATGTTCCAGGGTCGCACCGTGAACTTCTCGCTCACCGGAACGAACCTGCTGGAGACCGACTTCCTCGCGCTCGCAGGGAAGACGCAGGGTCACAACGACGATCTGTACGGGTTGATCCACATTCAGGGAGTGGAGAACACCCCCGGAATCGACTCGTCATGGTACGGCGCGGTACCTGAGCCGTGTTCGATGATCGCTCTCGGCGCTGGTCTCGCCACCCTCGCCGCTCGCCGCCGACGCAAAGCCTAAGGCGGCCCTGTCTCCCGGTCCGTCGGATCGCCGTCGGGCCGGGGACGGAACCATTTCGTGGAGTCCACTCCCCTAGCATCAGTACGCCTCAGCTAGTAGAATCGGGGCCATGCCGAGTCCAAGCCGTCGCTTTGACGCCGTCCCTCCATATCTCTTTGCCGAGGTAGCTCGTGCCAAGCGCGAGGCGATCGCGCGCGGTATGGACGTCATTGACCTGGGCATCGGCGACCCGGACGTTCCGACCCCTCGCGCCATCGTAGATGCGCTGGTCGAGGCTGCCCGCAACCCGGACACGCACCGGTACGACGAGAGCGGCATGGGCTGGCCCTCGTTCCTTGAGGCTGCCCGAGAATGGTATGCGCGGACGTTCTCGGTCGAGCTGGGTGATGCCGCAGGCGTCTGTCAAGTGATTGGAAGCAAGGAGGGCCTGGCCCATCTCGCCTGGGCTTACATTGATCCGGGCGACATCGCGATCGTGCCGAACCCTGGCTACCCGGTCTACAAAGTCAACACTCTCATGGCCGGGGGCGAAGCCTACGAGGTGCCACTTCGAGAGGAAAACGCCTACTTGCCCAATCTCGACGCGATTCCGACCGAAGTGGCGCGACGGGCAAAGCTGTTCTATGTCTGCTACCCGAACAACCCCACGGCAGCGGTCGCGACCCCGGAGTTCTATGCCGATGCCGTCCGATTCTGCCGCGACCACGACATCATGCTCGTGAACGACATGGCGTATGCGACGGTCACCTTTGACGGTCTAGAACACCCGACGGCCTTGCAGCAGCCTGGCTCGATTGACCACGTGATCGAGTTCCACTCGCTGAGCAAGATGTACAACATGACGGGCTGGCGCCTCGGATTTGCCATCGGCAGTCCCGATGCGGTCAAGACCCTCCAGGCGATGAAGAGCAACATTGACAGCAAGCAGTTCGGCGCGATTGCGGAGGCGGGCGCGGTTGCCCTGCGCACCGTGGACAACGGCGAGACAATGGCGCTCTATGCCAAGCGACGGGACTACCTCTGCGACGGCCTGGCTGCACTGGGCTGGGACATTCAGAAGCCCAAGGCAACGCTCTTTGTCTGGGCGCGTGTACCGTGTGAGGACATGTCGAGCGCCGAGTTCTGTGCCGCGCTGATCGAAAGGGCGGGCATCGTCGCTGTTCCTGGCAACGGGGCCGGGAGCGAGGGAGAAGGCTACGTCCGGATGTCTCTCACGCTCCAGGGCGACGTCGCCGGGGAACGGTACGCCGAGGCGGTGAGAAGGATCGGCGAGTCGGGACTTGTGCCCTCTCGGGCTGGGGTGTAGCCTCATTGGGCCCGGATCAGATTCGAGAAGTGCTCGCACGGGCGGAGGCGATTCAGGCCGGGAAGTCGCTTCGACTCGATGACTCGGCAGAGGTCGAGGCCTTGGTCAGTGCCGCCTCCGAGGCAGGGCTTTCGCGCGACGCCGTGCTCCAGGCCCTGCGAGAACGGTTGCAAGCTTCCGCCCCTCCCGAGCCGGGTGAAACCGCATTTGCCAAGAGTGCGGACGGTCACAGCTATATGGCCGAAGTCGTGGAGGTCAGAGAGCACTCGGTGAAGGTGGCGTTTCTCGGCGGGGGCAGCGCGGAGGTTCGGCCGAACGAACTTGTGAGGTTCTCGCCCAGTCCAGGACTGCAGGTTCAGGCGCGTTATCCGTCGTGGGGTTGGTGGAACTCGACTGTCCTTGGCTACGACGAGAGGACAAAGGTGCTGACTGTCTCCGACAACATGGGCTCAGAGTACAAGTTTCCGGTGAGCGAGATACGCCTTCCACGGCCGAAGACGAGGTCAGAGGTCTCTTTGCACAGGCTCCTCATGGGCGCGGCGCTGTTCTTGGGGGGTGCGGGGGTCGGCGCGCTGATGCTCAGGCTCCTGACGCGGTGAGCGACGCCCTCGACTCAGTCTTGGCCAGGCTCGAGGCGACTGCCGGGCGGAAGTGGCGGCTCGGCACCGACCGGATGGCGGTGCTGCTTGAGAAGATGGGTTTGGAAGGCAACCTCGGCGGTGAGTCGGGAACGCGGTACATCCATGTCGCGGGCACCAACGGAAAGGGCTCGACCGTGCGATTTGTCGAGTGCATCTTGGAGTCCCAAGGCTTTCGGACCGGAGCCACCTATAGCCCGTATGTGTATGAAGTGACCGAAAGGATCCACCTTGGCGGGGTGCCTTGCGGTCGCGACGAGATGGCCCGCTGGATCGGGGCGGCGATGGCTGCCGCGGAAGGGATGGAAGGAGGCGACTTCGGCGCACCCACCGAGTTCGAGATCAAGACCGCTGCTGCATTCTTGGCATGGAAGGAGGCGCGGGCTGACTGGGTGGCCCTGGAGGTCGGCCTCGGAGGTCGTCTCGATGCGTCCAACGTCGTCGATCCTGCCTGCTCCGTGATCGTGAGCATTGGGCTCGACCACACCGAGTACCTGGGCGAGACCCTGGAAGCGATCGCGCTCGAAAAGGCCGGCATCGTCAAGCCGGGTCGGCCGGTCGTTGTGGGCGACCTCTTGCCCGAGGCTCTGACGGCGGTTCGGGCAGTGGCTGCAGATGTTGGCGCCCCGGTATGGGAGTGGGAAAGGGACGTGATGGTGGAGCCCTCGGGCGAAGACTGGTGCGCGAAATGGCCTGGGGGATCCGCGGGCCCGTTTGTCCCCGGGATTCAGGGTGGGGCGATGGCCCACAATGCGGCACTCGCCTTGGCTGCGTGCTCTGCGGCCGGAGCGCTTCACAATCCGGCAGCCGCATGTACCGCGCTGGGAGCTGCGACCCTGCCAGGACGAATGGAGCGGCGAACGTGGCGGGGTAGGGCGCTCCTGTTGGACGGTGCCCACAACGCTGAGGCGGCCAGAGTCCTCGCCGCGAGCCTAAGCGGCACCGTGGACGCCGTAGTCGGGATGCTCGAGGGGCACGATGCAGTTCAGTTTGCCGCTGCGCTCTCGAAGTCGGTTCGCGAGGTCATTACCGTCCCGATCCAATGGCACCGGTCTCGAGACCCGATCGAGCTAGCCCGGGAGTTCACCGCCGCCGGACTCAACGCCGCCCCTTGTGCCACGCTTGAGAAGGGCTTGACGATGCTGGAGGAGAGCGACGCCACTACGCTCTTGGTCACGGGCAGCTTCTATCTGCTCGGAGAGGTAGCTCGAGCTGGTTAGCGGACGCCAAAGCCGAGGGTCACGATCGCTGTGATCGCCTTCTCCCGCGACGAAGTGTCATTGATGCCCTCGCCGCTTACCTCCGTCGAGAAGACCGGAGTGATTTGAAGCGGGCTCATTCGGGCGAACCGAACGCCGGTGATGCTCGCGCCGCTGTTCGCCGCGATTTCCTCCGCCCTTCGTCGGGCGTCTTTTGCGGCTTCGGCCAGGATCTGCACCTTCTCCTCGCTGATTTTGGTGTAGATGTATCGCGGTTCGCTCGATTCAATGTTTACGCCTTGCGAGAGCAGGTCGGTGATCTCGCGCGCGACTTTTTCGACCTGATCCACGTTGGAGCTGCGTACCTCGATCGACTGGGTCAGTTCGTATCCTTGGACCGCTCGCATCGTTTGGTAGTCGTAGCCCTCGTCGGCCGGCCTCGGCGCGTAGAGCGTCTGGGTTCGGATCGAGGAAGGGAAGATCTCCTCGGACTTGACGCCCTTGGAGGCGAGGAACTTCTGGGCCTTGTCCACCGAGCCCTTCAGTCCGGCATAGGCTCCCCCCATTTCGTTGGCCCGTTGGGTGACGGCCAGGTTCCATATGACGAAGTCGCTGGAGATCGGCTTGCGGGCTGAGCCGGTCACTCGGATCATCTCCGAGTCGCTCCGAGAGCGTACGAGGGCGTTCCCCAAGACCGAGGCCCCGATCACAGCCCCGACGGAGACGATCACCGCCACCAGGACGCTGCTCAGCTTCAATGTGTCCATTGCCGCCATTTCAGACGTGCGGCTGCGCCAAATAGCACCTATTGTCGATAGGCAGCGTCAATGACGACGTCCTTTACGATGCCTTTTTGCCGCAGTGCGTTGGCAACCTGGTGCAACGCGACCTTGAGGTCGGTTGGCCCGTCCACCATGGTACGGACTACGCCGCGGATGTATGCGACGCCATGCATCACTCGGACGTCGGCCTGAGAGACGTCGATCAGCTTCTTTCCGAGCTCCGACCGCAGCTGTTTCGATGCTCTGACGTCGTTGGGGTCTGCCACAGATGAATTCTATCTCATCTTGCGAGGGAATCGAACGAACCGGAATTGGCGTATACTCCATTGGGTAGGGGTATTTGCGCATCAGCGCCGGTGCCCAGGCAATACATTAGGTGAGCAAAATGAGAAACCGGACACTAGTCTGTCTCGCCCTTGCGCTCTTGGCGCTTCCCTCGTTCGGGCAGCAGTACCAAGAGATCCGCGGCGAGCAAGAATTCAGCGGCGAGATGATCGTGCGGCCCGTCGGCTATGACGACCTGGCCCGGCGAGGCATCACGGGACAGGCTGCACGAGACGTGCGGAGCCGAGCGGTCAACCGATTCAGACCCCACCTCCTTCGAATCATCCCCGGCACTGACATGTACGTGGTCAAAGTTCCCAACGGGTTCAACGAGAACTCGTATTCGGCCTCGCTGATGGCGACGACCGACTACCGGTACGCCGAGCCGAACTTCACGGTCTATCCGCTCGCGGTGACTCCGAACGACCCGATCTTCAACCGGCAGTGGCACCACGCAGTGATGGGTTCGACCGCTGGCTGGACCTACGGAACCGGCACCTCGAACGTGACGGTCGGCATCTGCGACACAGGCATCTTCAAGAACCACGAAGACCTGAACCCCTCTATCCTCCCCGGTTACAACGCCGTGGACATGCTGACCGAGGCGCAGGGCGGTGACGTAAACGACATCAACGGCCACGGTACCCACGTTGCGGGATGTGCAACGGCGATCGGCAACAACAGCCGCGGACTGGCAGGAGTCTGCTGGAACGCCAAGATCCTTCCGGTTCGTGTCTCCAACAGCGCTGGGGGTGGCGCGTCGTTCGACGCGATCCTCGGTGGTGCCAAGTGGGCGGCTGAAAACGGTGCCCGCGTGGTCAGCGCGAGCTATTCCGGCGTCCAGGGCCAGGCGGTCGGCGACACCGGAACGTATATCAAGCAACTCGGCAAGATTTTCCTTTATGCAGCGGGCAACTCGCCCGTTAACCTCGACTTCGAGCACCCGGACACGATCGTCGTCTCCTCGTCCTCGACGCAGGATCGGGCTTCGAACTGGTCGGCCTATGGCCGCGGCGTCCACGTCCTCGCCCCCGGCGAGACAGTCTGGAGCACGACGATGGACGGCGGATACCAGGGCTGGTTTGGCACGAGCATGTCGACCCCGGTAGCGAACGGCGTGTGCGCCCTCATCTGGTCTATCAACCCGAACCTGACCGAGCAAGAAGTCAGGAACATCCTTTACAAGACCTGCGTGAAGATCCCCAAGGCTGACGGTTCTGCCCTAGACTACAGCCACGGCCGCGTCAGTGTCTCCGGTGCCGCGCTAGAGGCGTTCCGGTCGCTCAGCATCGAGTCCAAGTTCAAGCCGACCGTGGTGCGCGTCCTCAAGGGCACGTACTTCTCCGGCAACTTGAACCTGATCCAGAACGGCGCCGGCGGCGGATATCGCGTCCGTAGCGAGGCGGTGACGAACCGAGGCCACTATATGGACGTCGGCATGGACTTCAAGCCGTCCGTTAGCAGGAACAGCCTACTGAGCCTGACCGTCCGTGTGGACGCCAGCTCAAACGTGGATGGGACGACCGCCATGCTCTACCTCTGGAACTACCAGATCAGCGACTGGCAGTTCGTGAAGGCATCGGCTGCAGCCCGAACTCCGAGCAAGATGGAAGTCACACTCAACGCGAACATCGACCGGTACATGGCCGCCGATGGATCGGTGAAGACAATGACCAGAGTCTTCTCGACCGACCGACGGCGAGGCCAGGCAGGCGTCCCGTTCGTGGGTGCGGTTCGCTTCGGCGAGATCAAAGCGACCGTCCGCAACTAGTCGCCCCGCGCGACTCAACCAGCGCCCTGGGCCATCGGCCCGGGGCGCATTGGTTATTTCAGAAGCATACACAGGTGGGCTTCGGAGACTGAAGCTCCCGCAGAGGTACGATCCGACGTTATGCCGGGTCGAACTGAGCCAAGCGTCGAGGAAGTCGTCATGGTCTTGCTTCAAGATGCTGTACGCGATCCGGAGTGGCTCTATCAACGAGTGCGATGTCCGTTGTTTCGCCGGATCGAGTCACGTCTGGCGGCAGACTTGATACAGCGACGGATCAACGAGGGAGCCTGGACTCTGGTTCAGGTGGGAGTAGGGAAGCACATTTGCCACACCACCGCAGGGAAAGAGATTCCGCTGGGAAGGAGGGAGGACGGCCCCAGGCTCTGCATCCTTGTCGAGGGTCTCCTTGCAGTGCAGGCGGGAGCGCACTCTGGAGGCAGGAATGCCACGCTGCTCGCCCAGTTCGTTAGGCCTGGAGAGCTAGCGCGACACTTTGGTGTCGCCGCCCAGCTAGGCAGGTGCCCTTACCCGAAGGACGAACTCGCCGCGGTCTACGCTCTGAGCGATTCCTGGGTGCTTACCGTCCCGCATCGCGAGTTCTTCGATTTCGAGGGGCGCAGCGAGGCGGACAAGCGTCACTCGCTCGCGATGGCATTGGGCCTCATGGGTTCGCTCTATGACGCCCTGAGCACCAACCGGATGATCGAGCGCAGATTGGCCGGGGCCGGACCCCGAGTTCGGTTTGTCGCGACGATGCTGGCGGTCGTGGCACGACATGGCGAGGTGGACGCAACCGACCCCGAACCTTCGAACTGGCCCGTGTGGACGCGGTTCGAAGCCCCGTCCCAGTTCTTCAAGGGTCTAGCCAGGCTCAGAGAAGGCGACAGCAAGTGGCGGGGTAGCTTGCAATTGGATGGGGTACTGGAGATTCCAGATGCGACGAGAGGGCAAGTCAAGCTCTGGCCGAACAGACTCGTACTCCCCAGCGTTTGGGACAAGTTCGAGTCTGAGGTTCAGGCGTTACCACAGCTATGCACCGAAGGCGAGAAGGCGCTCGGGTTTCGAAGTGCGTGTCGCGACATGGCCTATGCGGCTTATCGGGTAGCCGACCGGCCTGGCAAGGAGAGGCTGGATCGCTACTTCCTTGAGGATGACTGCCTTTCAGCTTGGGAAAGCTTCCTTGCATCCGTTCTTCCGAAAGAGGACAAGTCCAAGTCGCCAAGTGGGCACTGGTTAGGGTAGCTCACCGTAATCCGCGGCCCGGTGTTCCGATCCGGCACAGGATTTTGGTGCATCGGCGCAAGATGGAACGACAGCGCCTGACCCAGCCTTTGGTTGATCAAGGCTCGCAGACAAGCGGCCCCGAGTATCAACATGAACACGAACAAAGGCCGACCAAAAAGTAACAGGGCGTGGACGAAGCTCATTGCCCTACTCTTCGTAACGATTGGTGCCGTCGCAGGGAAGGTGTTATCGGACACGACCGACGACCTAGGTGCAAAGGCATCTAAGGCCCTGGGCACGAGCTCCGCGCCCAAAGCCCCACGCGGGCCCCTAACTCCCGAGCCCATAGCACGGCCGTTGCGCCCGTACACGGTGGACATCACCCCTGACGGCCGACCAGGCCCGCGCATCCTGGCGGACATGCTGGCAGAGGCGAACTCCCCAGGCCGGCATCCGATCGTAGAGTACGGCATGGTCCCTTTGGAGCTAGGCCGAGTCTTGGCGGTCAGGGCGGCTTTGGATGACTGGGGACAGCGAGCCCATGGCGTAGGAACTCCCAAGAGCGACGGATCTGGCGGTAGTTCGACCGACGCTGCTGCCTCCGCGACCCGTACGTGGCGGCGTGAAGGAGACATGGCTAGCGAAGAAGGCACTCTAGAGATCATCGTAGAGGCCGAGACCGCGCTCGATGCGATGTGGCGGGCGGTTAGGTACGTCAAGCTCAGCGTGGTGAGCGATTTCCTCGCCGCTTGGGGTCAGGGCTGCTTGAGCGCTGTGAGCCCGGAGGTGAGGCAAGCGATCGTCCGAACGGGCGTTGATGTGGAGTCGAGGATCACCAACTTTGTCGTAACGTGCTCCTCAGGCTCGACGGATCAGCTCTTCGAAGCGGTGGCCCTCATTGTCAATGTCCACCGGAACCTTGTCGCCGAGAACCACGAGACCGCAGGCACATGAGGAGAGTGCTCTCCAGGGTCTAGTTAGACCCTGAAAGCCAGCCGAACACGACGACGCCCCCATCCGGAGAGGTTTGGGGGCGTCGAGCCGTATCAGATCCTGTCGCCTAGCTCTGGTTCTCGTTGTCCTCGGGTGCCGGTTCAGGTTCTGGCACGGGAACGGCGGCCGGAGCTGGTGCGATCTCGGGCGCGGCTTCGGCGACTGTCGCCGCGGCCATCTCGGAACCGAGCGAACCGCGCTTCGACATCCAGATCGCGACCACGAGCGCGGCCACACCGGCTGCGGTGATGACGATCAGCTCCGTATTGCCTCGCGGGGCGATGATCGCCGGCACGAGGAGGAGCGCGATCAGGTTCATGACCTTGATCAGCGGGTTGAGCGCAGGGCCTGCGGTGTCCTTGAACGGGTCGCCGACCGTGTCGCAGACGACGCCGGCCTTATGAGCCTCGGTGCCCTTGCCACCGTGCAACCCGTCCTCGATCAGCTTCTTGGCGTTGTCCCAGATTCCGCCCGAGTTCGCAAGCATCACAGCCAGCAACTGGCCGCTGAGGATCGCGCCTGCGAGGAAGCCTCCGAGGGCCTGAGCTCCGGTCAAGTTATAGAGCTGGCCGCCGACCTCGACCGGCTGTTTGCCGATCGAGAATCCAAAGGCCACGATGATGGGCAGAGCGATCGCAAGGATGCCAGGCCCGAGAAGCTCCTTCTGTGCAGCGCCGGTGACGATCTCGACGCACCTGGCATAGTTCGGCTTGGAGGTGCCGGCCATGATGCCCGGATCGTTCCTGAACTGGTTCCGCACCTCGTTGATCAGCTTGAAGGCCGCCCGGCCGACCGCGTTGATCGAGAATGCAGAGAATAGGTAGGGCGCCGCACCGCCGATCAAGAGGCCGAGGAAGATTTCCGGCACATCGAGCGGCATTCCGATGCCAGTGAGCATCGCCGACTCGACATAGGCATGGAACAGCGCGACCGCTGCGACTACGGCCGTGGCGATCGCAAACCCCTTGGTGAGGGCCTTGGTCGTGTTCCCGGCGGCGTCGAGCCGTTGGATGCCCTTTGCGGCTTCCGGATTGGCGTGGCCCGCGCCGGACATCTCGAAGACGCCTTGCGCGTTGTCGCTGATCGGGCCGAACGTGTCCATCGCAAGAATGAACCCGGTCGTGGTCAGCAGGCCGAGGCCGACCAGTGCAATGCCGTAAAAGCTCAGAATGTAGCTGCCGTAGGTGCTGACAGGAAAAACGAGCAAAGGCATGATCAGGGCAGCCACGATGGCGAACACGCTGAACACCGACGACTCCTTGCCCAGTGCGAAGCCCTGGATGATCATCGGAGCCGGGCCCGCAGTCGCCACGTCGGCGACCTCGGTGACCGGCTTCTTGTGGAGGGACACGTAGTAGTCGGTGAGCCGCTCGAAGACGAACGCCATACCGATGCCGAAGGCGACGCAGAGCAGGAAGCCCCACCACGGAACCTCGTTCCGTTGGAGTTGGGCAAAGGTGACCTGCTGTGTCGGCGGGCTCGGGGTCATCGGTTCGGTCTGCCGGGCTGCATTGATCTTCTCAAACTCCTCGACCGAGAGCTTGCTGTAGGTGATCGGCGGTCCGGAGACCTTTGTGACCGGAACCTCGCCCTTGGGGTCGTCGATTGCAGCCACGATCTGTCCCTTGGAGTTACCAAAGAACATGACCTCCTTGGAGTCCACAACCTTGATGTTGGGATTTTGCTTCTTCGCCTCGGTCAGCAAGGTGTCAAAGTCCTTCTGGGTGCTGGGGCCGTAGTGGAAGGTCTGGGTTTCGGGAGTCGGGGTCTCGCCTGCCGTGCTTGGCGGTGGCGTTGTGCTCATCTCGATCTTAAAGACCTTGAACTCGCCGGAGAGCCTTTCGCCCACGGTCGTCGTCTTGGCGGCTGGCGGGTTGGTGTCGCCGGGGATCATTTGAGGCTGAACCTGGGTCGCGTAGTTGGCCACCTCGAGTCCTGAGTCTGCCGTGATCTGCTGGAACCCGCTCATCGAGTCCGGCTTTCGAACCTGGTCGCGCTGGGCGCCCAGGAAGTTGTTGATCGTCTGTTCGCGCTCTTGCGCGGTCGACCCCAAGCTCTGGAGAGAAGGCTCGTCGATAATGTCGGAAGCCTTGATTTCGTAGGACTGCTTGCCTAGCTTCTTCGCAGCGGCGTCTTGCGCTGCCCAGACTGCCTGGACGTCCTTGTACTGGAGCTCGGCAGCGGACACGAGCTGGTTTGTCATGATCTTGGAGCCCATGCCGCCCATCATCCAATAGGCAAGACCTCCGGTCAGAACGATTGCGGCGATGGCCGACAAGTTGAACCCGCGGCTGATCGCCTTGAGCGGGTCGGAGTCCACGTTGTCGCTGCCCTTCACTAGGAAGATGCCGATGATCGAGGCGATGATGCCGACGCCACGTGCCATCAGGGCGAACAGGATGAGCTTCATCCAGGTTTGCTGGTCGAAGATCGCCGCAGTGGCGGCACCGAGGACGATGGCGGCTACGAGAGTGACCTCGTAGCTCTCAAAGACGTCGGCTGCCATACCGGCACAGTCGCCGACATTGTCGCCAACGTTGTCAGCGATGACCGCCGGGTTCCGAGGATCGTCCTCAGGGATGCCAGCCTCGACCTTGCCGACCAGGTCGGCGCCCACGTCCGCGGCCTTCGTGTAAATTCCGCCGCCGACGCGCATGAAGAGAGCGGCCAGGGAGCCGCCAAAACCGAACCCGATCAGGAGACGCATTGCCTGCTCGCCAGCAAGAAGGAAGATGAGCGTGGCACCGATCAAGCCGAGGCCGACCGTCATCATGCCGGCGACAGCACCGGACCGGAACGCGACCTGCAGGGCCTTCGCATAGCTGGTGAGGCCGGCAGCGGCCGTCCTCATGTTCGCTGCGACCGCCATTCTCATGCCGAGGAACCCGGCGAGATAGCTTGCGGCGACGCCGAGCACGAACGAGACGGCGACCATGGCAGCGGTCTGCGTGCCGTAATCGCCTTGGTACAGGACGAAAAGGCCGATTGCGAGCGCAACGATGAACACAATCATCGTGCGAACCTGCTTGCTCAGGTATGCCATCGCGCCGTCGCGAATGGCCGCACCGACCTCCTGCATCTTTTCGTCGCCGGTCGAGGCCTTCATGACGCCGGACTGGAGCACAAAGCCCGCGACGATCGCGATGACACCAAAGGCCAGGGAGGCGTAGAGGTAAATCTTGTCGGCCTGCGAGAAGACCAGCTTGATGTTTGCTTCAGCGCTCGACGCGAGCGCGGATGCGGCCAAAAGGAACGTGGCGAGCACGGCCAACGCGCCTCGGAGGCGCGGCGTGCCAATCATGGGGATCTTCGAGTTCATAGGTGCCATCCAGTGCGACGTCCTGCCACGAAGACAGGCGGGCCCGACCTTGCTGGGCCGCGCGAGAGGATACCCAAGGGAGCGAGAACTACAATCGGGAACTGAGTCTAACCGACCGTGTGCTGGGTCGCCGCCGTCCCACCATGAACCTCGATCTGCGCCTTCATCATCTCGGCTTTCCGCTTCGGAATCCCGGTGAGCAGGGTCACGGGCAGCTCGTCGAACATGGAGCGGACCTGGTCACGGTTCAAAGCCAAGGCGTGTTGCAATGCGCCGACCAGCTCCTCGTTGCGAGCTTCTCCCCCGGTGAGCACGATATCGTAGGGCGCGTCGTCGTCTTGCACCGTGTACTGTTCGAACGACTTCTTGGCATGAGGCGATCCGTCAGCCGTGGCGATCGGTACAACCCGGTTGCAACTCTCGCAAATCAGGCCGGTGCTCTTTTCGCTGTAATAGTTCAGGTGGTTGCAATAACCGCAGCGAACCTGCCAGACCTGAAGGATCCGGCCGTCCACGATGGGGATCATGCGTTGGCACCCCTCGCATCGCACGTCTTCGGTCGCCTTGGTGGTAAAGCCGTTCTTATGGTGGCAGAACGGGCAGTCCACCGGGAACGAGGGCACCTGCCTTGCCTTGACCAGTTGGGAAATCCCATACCCTAGGGCTCCCAGCGCCATAGCGCTGAGCAGGAACCCGAGCACCATCAAGACGCTGCGGTAGACGATCATCGGAACGGCGATCAGCAACGTGACTACAGCCGGGATCATCGCGAAGAGCGCACGTTGCGCGAACTTCTCTTTCAGACTCGTGCTTCGTTCAGGCTGTGACATAACAAGAAACCCCGGCCCTATTGTAATAGGACGGGGTTCCCAGTTGTATTGGAGCGTGGGGAATCTAGCGGAAGCGCCAGACGACCGCACCGAAGGAGTTCAACGCATTGGCAGAGTAGACCTTGACGTGAGTATCGCCAAAGATGACCGGCGTACGGCCGTCACCTTTCTTGTTAGCCCCATAGCGTGCATAGATCGGCTTGAGCCGGCCTGGGCTCAGCGAGGGCGAATTGGGGTAGCGCGGATCGGTTCCATCAATGACCAGGTTTAGGTCGCTGACCATCGGGAGGCCCTTCGAGTAGACGCCGTCAGGCGAATTGAGGCCGTTGTATGGGTTGAAGGCATAGCCGCGGTGTTTCGAGGTCGTGTCCCCTTCCGGTCCGTTCGGCGTGACCGCGAAGAGGCCCGTCCGTGCGACTTCGTCCATCGCGCTCGCGTTGGCGGCCCCGGGGAACCCTTCTGTCCCTGGCGGCGCGTTACCAGGGACGGCCGTGCTGTTCGGATCGACTCCGGTGGCATCGGTGTATCCGATGCTCTGTACCCTACGGGTGTTCCAGTCCTCGGCATATCCTGCCTGCGAGCCGTTCGCGATGAAGATCTGCTTGTTCTTCACGTATGGTTGAAGACGCTCCGTCCAGATGCTCGGAAGGGCGATTCCGGCCTGGTCGCGCATGGTGGCCGGGCAGAGATAGTCGTCCGTGTCGCTGCCGTACATCGCGACTGCCATTCCCAGCTGGCGCATGTTGGAGAGGGTCGCAGTCAGCTTGGCCTGCTCCTTGGCAGCGGCGAAGACCGGGAACAGGATGGCCGCGAGGATCGCGATGATTGCGATGACGACCAAGAGTTCGATCAGTGTGAAGGCGCGAAAGCGATTGTTCATTGCAGTCATAAGAGGGAGGTACGCAGAACCTACTATCGTAGACGCACGGACTGTGCCACTCGTTCTCAGACTATCCGCCTTCTGCGGGGAGCGAATAGGATTCGTTCGGCAGGTTGGTCGGCGGGCGGCTAGGATCGAGTGCCGGCACGATGAGGGCCTCGTTCCCCTGCTGGATCACCAGGGTGAAGCCAAAGTTCTGGCCCAGGTCGTCGAGTACTTGTTTCGCAGTCAGGCCGGAGTAGTGTGCCTCGATCTCCTTGTCCTCAAAGAGGGGGGCGATGGAGAGCCGCAGGCTGGCTTGGCTGGCGACGGACTGAATGGCTTGGCTCAGCATCACTCCACCCGAATCAAGCTCGACCATCTTGTCGAACGGAGACGCGGGGACGATGGGCGGAGATGTTTGCCCGGGCTGCTGCGTTCCAGTGCCCGCATCGGGTTGAACGGGGACTTCGCGCGGCCCCCAAGGAATTGCGGTCGGCTGGCTAGTGCCCCCACCCGCGGTCTGGCCGACTGTGGTCCGTCCGACCGGGGATGGTGCCGGTCGGGTTACGACCAAGACCGTCGCGATCGCGAGGCTAGCGGCCAGGAACCCGACTGCGGCCCAAGCGGATCGCGGCCAAGGGTTCCTTGCCGTGGCGATCCTCGGTGCGAACCTGGGCGGAGGCGAGTTCGGCCGTGCCAGCCTCATCTGGCGGACGAGGGCGATCCGCTTTTCGAGTTCGGGCACATAGTCCGGGTACCGCGACTCAAACTCGCGGATCGCGGCGAGGTCGCCTTCCTCAGCGATCTGCCACATCAGATCGTGGACAAGCGGCGGGATCGGGTTCACGAATCCTCCTCATAGGCGGCGCGGAACCGCTCACGGGCCCGGAAAAGCCTGACCTTCGCTGCGTTTGGGCTGCACTCGAGGGCCTCCGCCATCTCGTTGATCGAAAGATCGTCCCAATAGAAGAGCGAGAGGATCGCGCGGTCGGTCGCCGAGAGCTGAGCCATGGCAGCCTCGATCGCGGGATCGACGTTCTCAGACTCTCGGTAGTCCTCGTAGACGGCTTCGGGAGTCTGGTCGATGGGCACGAGGTGGCGGCGGAACCCGAGCCGGCGCGAGTACTGTATGGAGCGGTTCACGGCCACGCGATAGAGCCAGGTGCTGAACCGGGAACGCCGGTCGAACCGCTTCAGGTTCTTCATCACCGCGGCGAAAATCTCTTGGGTGGCGTCTGCAGCCTCGTCTGCGTCAAGCAAGACTCCGCGTGCGATCGCATAAATTCGATCGTAATGTCGCGCATAGAGCGCTTCGAAGGCCTCCTTGTCGCCCTGGGTCGCGCGGTCGATCAGGAGGAGGTCGGGATCGCTCATTGCGTCGGCCATATGAGTCCAACCTTGGCTGACCAACTCGTAAGGTTTGACGAGGGCGAACGACGTCCGGTTACAGGGAACCCGGGTTCGCCTGGATCCGGAGCGGGAACCCCTGGACCAAGGTCTGCCACGCTACCACATCCAGGATGGTGAACAGCACGAGTGCACAAGCCAGCGCGATCGCCGGACGGCGCACCAGGCGGCACAGTCCCTCCGACCAGATCCAGGCCAATCCCGCGACGGCAGGGAACACGTAACGCCCCTGCCCCTGGAAGTAGGTCAGGTTGAAGAGCACAAAGAACGCCATGACGAGTGCGAGGAGGGTGCCTGAGAGCCATGTGGCAGGCCGCCCGATGCCGCCCTCGGGAATCGGTTTGCGGATCCAGCCGAGGAACGGGAGCGCAAGCAGGGCGAGAATGCGGACGTAGAAGTCCGAGGACTGCGCCGAGCCCTTGGTCTCCAGCATGAACAGGTCCAGGTAGCCGAAGGCTCCGACGACCGAGCGCAAGGTCCACCAGGCCACCATCTTGGTCCAGTACCCCAGCGATCCGTTCGCCTCAATGAAGACTGAGGCAGCAGGCGAGCCGACAAACGCCGCTTTGAACGCTTGCTGAGCGAGCGGGTCACCGTAGAGAGTGGTGTTCCGGATCCACCATGGCGTAACGATGAGGACGGCAACGCCCATCGCCAGGGCTAGGGATCGAGGGTTCCGCAAGGATTTGTCGGTCACGAGCCATCCGACGACGAGGCACGGGAGCAGGGCGATCGCGGTCGTCTTGGTCACAAGCGCCGCACCGGCAACGATCCCCAAGACTACGGCCCCGCGCGGGCTCCAGCCGTCCCGTGCCAGGCGAACGAGCAGGGCGAGGGTCCATGAGACGAGGCAGTACAGCAAAGGGTCGTTGCTTACTGCGGCGTGTAGCGCGACGACCATCGGAACCAGCATCAATGAGCCAGCAACGGCCCCTCCCGTTGGGCTCGCTCCTGCCCACCTCGCGCCCAGGTAGATCGCCAAGAGGGTTGCCAACCCCACGAGGATGTTCAAGGACCGGGCCTTGAGGCCGTCGTAGGGGGATTCGAGGTCGGCCCCGACCAGCTTCGTCCACGCGGCGAGGGTGTAGTAGTACGTAGGCGGCTGGTGCGACTGATAGCCCTCGAAGTCGCCGACTTTGAGGATGGGGATGCCCTTTCCCTGGAGGATGCCGAGGGCGTAATTGGCGTGCTGGCGCTCGTCTGGGGCGCCGACGTCTGGCACCTTCATTGGCTGCAATGTCTGCGGATCCCGCTGGCCGAAGAGGACGCCAGGGGTGCGATACGGGGTCACAGAAGCAAAAACCCCGCACCATACGGCGAAAAGCGCCGCTACAGCGAGGATCCATCCGTGTTCCCGCATCCGGCCGAGTTTAGCCCGCGCCGACCTTTGGTATCATGTAGCACGGAGTCGAAGGAAAACGATGAACACACTCCTGCTTGCTTCCCTGGTCGCCCTCGCACCTGCAGGCGACATCTCGCCGATGCTGAAAGAGCACGCCGCTGCGATCGCAGCGGCCCCTGGGCTCTCCGTGCAATACAAGGTGACCGTGGTCGGTGGCACCAGCACCGAGTACTCGGTCAAGCTGGCCAAGCCAAACTTGGCTCGCATTGAGTCCCAAGGCAAGGTTTGGACAGCCGACGGCCAGAACGTGACGGTGTACGACAAGGGTTCGAACTCCTACACGGTCGAAGCCCAGGACGACGCTAAGCTCTGGGGGCTGTTTGACGGGCCAGTAACCGGGGTTTGGGCCACGTTCTTCGACGCAAAGGACGTCGAGACCCTCGCTTCCAGCAAGGATCTCGGGGCGAAGAAGCTCCGAGGCAAGACGTTCGAGGCCGTCAGCGTCGCGATTGACGAGGCCGGCACGATGACCGCCATGGTCTATCTCGACCAGAAGGATTTGATGCCCCGGATCATCGAGTTTACGATGAAGGAAGGCGGCTCCTCCAAGTCCCGGATCATGGACGTAAGCCAGCTTTCGCTCGACGCGGTCGCGGCATCTGAGTTTGCATTCAGCCCTCCTTCCGGTGCGACCAAGGTGGACGTGATGGCTTCGACCGGCGTCTGGCTCCACGACTTTGACGAGGCCTTGAAGATCGCCAACGCCACCGGCAAGAAGATCATGGTGGACTTCATGGCTTCTTGGTGCGGCCCGTGCAAGGCGATGGACGCCGAAGTCTTCCAGTCGGAGCGGTTCAAGAACGAGTCGAAAGACTTCGTACTGTGCAAGATCGACGTGGACGAGCAGAAGGGCCTCGCCCAGCGATACAACATCGAGGCGATGCCGACGGTGAAGTTTGTGCGAGGGGACGGTTCGGTAGCCCACGAGTTCGTCGGCTACGGCGGGCCTGAGATGGTCTACAAGGAGATGGCTGCAGCCCGGTCGAAGTAGAAGGCAACGAAACCACCAGGTCCAACGGCCCTGAGTGCGGCTTTCCCGCCCTCGGGGCCGTTCCCTGTAGTGGGCCTCTTGAACTCGTGTCAGGTTCCCGACATTGGTAACATTCGAGTCCCCCGAGGAGCAAACTTGGCAAGTACCGACCCGGCCCGATCCACAAAAGACCGTCAGTCCAAGGCGGATAAGGGAGCTGCGGAACCCTTGCCAGCAAAGCTCACGAAGGCAGACCACCAGGAGATGCTGCTCCAGCTCTACCTGGCCCGGTACTTCGACGTCCGCCTGATCAAGGAGAAGAAGAGGGGGCGCCTTCGCGGCACGCTGTACTCCTCGCACAACCAAGAGGCGATCATTGTGGGCTCGCTTTTTGGTCTTCGATCGACGGACTGGATCAGCCCCATCCACCGCGACATGCCCGCGTTCTTCATGAAGGACATGCGTGCGGGCTGGTCGAACCCGAACCGGAGCGGTATGTCCATCGAAGCGGTTTGCGGCCAAGTCTGGGGCAAGGTGGGATCGCCGGGTAGGGCCCGTGACAACTGGTCTCACATCGGCTCTACCCAGCACAAGATCATCCACTCGACCTCTATGCTCGCTGGCACGATCCCAGCGGCGTGCGGCGTTGTATTGGCGGACCGGCTCGATGGCAAGGACTCGGTCGTAGTGACCTACAATGGCGAAGGCTCGACTGCCCAAGGCGTCTTCCACGAGGCGATCAACTTTGCCGCGGTTCACAAGCTGCCGGTGGTGACGATCATCGAGAACAACCAGTGGGCATTCGGCACACCGACCCACCTGGAGTACGCACTACCCGACTTTGCGCGTCGAGCCGATGGTTATGGCATTCCTGGCCTGATCGCCGACGGCCAGAGCGTGCTGGACGTCCATGAGAAGGTCTCCGAGGCGGTCGCTTGGGCTCGCTCTGGCAAGGGACCGAGCATTGTGGAGTGCAAGACGTTCCGTGCCTATGGACACGGCGATCATGACGACGACCGTGCCGCGAAGTACCGCCCGAAAGACCTCGTCATGAAGGGTCGTGAGCGCGACCCGATCGGGGTGATGAAGCAGAAAATGGTCGAACTCGGATTCCTATCGGAAAAGGAGGCGAAGCGATACCCCGTCGAAGGACGCGGCGCGAACGACCTCACGGACGAAGACTTCCCGAAGCAGGTCGTCGAATACCTGGCTAAGGGTGTGGAGTTTGCGATCGCCTCGCCCGTACCGCCCCCCGAAGAGGGTGCGATGTGGGTGTTCCGGGAGGTGGACTGATGGCTTTGATCGAGAACACACAACAGGTGAACTACCTCAACGCGCTCCGCGAAGCGATCTTCGAGGAGTTTGAGCGGGACAACGATCTCATGGCGATCGGCGAGGACATCGGCCTACTCGGTGGCGCGTTCGGGGTCACGGACGGGCTTCTGGAACGGTTTGGCAGCGAACGGGTGTACGACGCCCCGATCAGCGAGGCCGCGATCGTCGGGACCGCCTGTGGCCTTTGTCTGAACGGCAAGAAGGTCTTGGTCGAAATGCAGTTCATTGACTTCATCTCGTGTGGGTTCGACCAGATCGTCAACATGGTTGCCACCTACCATTACCGGACCGCAGGCGAAGTCAGCATGCCGATGGTCATCCGGGGACCGGCCGGTGCCTACGGCGGCGGCGCACTTTATCATAGCCAGATGAACGAAGCCTGGTTTGCAAACTCGCCCGGGCTCAAGATCGTCTGCCCGAGCACCCCGGCCGATGCCAAGGGCCTGCTCAAGAGCGCTTTGCGCGATCCGAACCCGGTGATCTTTTACGAGATTAAGGAGCTGTACCGAAAGCGACAGATCGAGGAGCCCGTGGAGCGGGGCGACGCTGCATTGATCCCCCTCGGAAAGGCCCGAGTGCGACGCGAAGGCACCGATGTAACGATCGTGACCTACGGCAACAACGTGTACCACTGCCTGGAGGCGGCCGACAACCTGAAGGCTGAAGGCTACGAGGCCGAGGTCATTGATTTGCGAACCCTCGTCCCGCTGGATAAGGAGGGGGTCATCGAGTCCATCAAGAAAACCAACCGGCTCGTGGTCGTGAACGAGGCACCGAGAACTTGCGGGTTTGCGGGCGAGGTCATGGCTGGAATGGCCGAGGAGGCTTTCGAGCTTCTCGATGCCCCACCGGTGCGGATCAGCCGCATGGACACGCCGGTACCTTGGGCCAAGCCGCTAGAGATGCACGTTCTACCGAGCGTGGAGAGTATCACCGAAGCGGCGCTGCGCACCTGCCGATACTGAGAGTCCTAGCGAGGATCGTTGATGGCAGCGAAGATGAGCGGGATCTTCCTTCCCTCATACCTGTAGGCGATGAGCACCAGGAACGGCCGGTTCGCGACGAAGTCGGCTGAGGCAGGGGTCACCGTGCCGCTCTTCTCGCCCTGGGATGACGAGGTCCCACCGCTACCCGGGGCCAGTTCGACGATCACCCTCTGCGACACTCCGATCTTGAAACCGCCCTCTAGCTCGTGGGACAGGTATCGAAGGTCGGGCTGCCGCATTACCGAACCGCCGCGCATCGCGAGGATGGTTCGATCGAAGGAATTCTCGACGGCTAGGTTCAGTTGAGGGAACTGGATGAGACCGCCTTGGGGCCGATAGGCGGCCTCGGCTTCCTGAGCGAGATCTTGGGAAAGCTCTGCTACCAATGAGTCCAGTGACTGGCCCGACCGGGGCAGGACGAAAGTGGACTCGAACGAGCCTGACGCCAGCACAGCAAACTGCACGCCCTTCACCATCGTCCCCGAATAGGCACGCGTATCGCTCAGAGTGGCGACCTCGAACTCCCTGCCCGAGGATCGGAACCCCCGGGGTTCAGGAGCCGGGAAGGGATCGTCCCAGGCCGGGATGGCCGCATGGGCGCTACAGAAGACAGCTGCCGTTTGCGGGTCGAGAACGTCGAAGAGTCGTGGGAACCGTCCTTTCGTCTGCTTGTCGGACCACGTATTGATCTGGCTCACTGACTCTTGCCCCGCCGAGCCGAGGTTTACGACCTTTGCCCAGTAGCTCGGTGCAATCACTTCGCTGTACTCCGCCCTGATGGGGAGGGGCCAGACGCACCAGACAGAGTTTGCCAAAGTCACCGAGGGTTCTTGGTGTAGCGCGGTAAGCAACGACGCGTGGGCCTCATTATAGGCATCAAGCTCGCCGGGAACGACGTGTAGGAGCTCGGTCAGCCTCTCGCGGGTCTCGCCGTCGGCCGCGTTTGCCATGAGGGCCATGGACTGCGCAAACCCCACGACAGAGACCGCAGAGTTCATTTCACCCTTGCCAAGGCCAGACGCAGTCGCAAGATCCCAACCTAGGGCTGAGAGACTGAAGAGCGCATCCTTGCTTGCACCGGAGGGAGCGACCCGACGACCTTGGACGGTCGTCGTCGTGTTTGAGCCCAAGTACGCGACCTCCCCGTCCTGGTTGCGGCATCCGCACGCCACTACCGCGAGGAGCACCCATCCACGCATCATCTGGTCTTCAACCTACCCCGACCGAGGCAGAAGCCTAGACGGCTGCGCCGAGATAGGCCTCGATCACCTTGGGATCGTTGCGGATCTTGTCCGGTGGGCCCTGCGCGATCTCCTCACCATGGTCGAGGACCACGATCCGTTCGCACAGCCCCATGACAAACCGCATGTCGTGCTCGATGACCAGGACGGTCTTACCAAACTCGTCCCTGATTCTACGCACCGTCTGTTGGAGGTCTCCCTTTTCGTTCGGGTTCATTCCAGCGGCTGGCTCGTCGAGTAAGAGCAACTCGGGCTGGGTGGCCATCGCCCGAGCAATCTCGAGCCTCCGTTGCCGACCGTAGGCCAGGTCGCCACTTCGTTCCTCTGCCACGTCCGAGAGCCCCACGACGTCAAGCAGTTCGAGCGCTTGCTCCCGCAACGCCTTCGCCTCGCGGATCGCGGGTGGCAGCAGTGCGAGACCGGAGATGAGGCTGGTCCGGTGCCGCAGGTATGCCGCAACCATGACGTTTTCTACAGCGGACAGTGCCTTGAAGAGCCGGATGTTCTGGAATGTGCGGCAGATCCCGAGCTTGGCGATCTTTGCGCTGGGATACCCGGAGATGTCCCTGCCCATGAGCTCGATCGAACCGGATGTTGGCGGGTACATGCCCGTGACCAGGTTGAAACAGGTCGTCTTGCCCGCTCCATTGGGCCCGATCAGGCCGAACAAGTCGCCCTTCATCAAGTCAAAGCTGACGTTGTTCACAGCAACGAGGCCGCCGAACCGGATGGTTGCCCCTTTCAAGCTGAGCACGGGCGTGGGGCTCGAGGTTGCGGGTTCGCTCACGCTTTCGCCCCTGCTTGCTTTCGCTTCAGCCACTTACCGATACCGTCCCAACTGAACTCGTGGTGCGCCATGATGCCTTGCGGCCTCAAAAGCATCAGCGCGATCAGGACAAGGGCAAAGATCGCCATGCGAAGTTCGGCCATCGTGTATCTCTTCTCCAGAAGGAACGGGACAGAGCTCAGCAACTTGGTGCCGATGAACACCACCAACCCTGCGATGACGAGAGCGCCGACGTTCCCGCCCCAACGCTGCCACTTCGAACCAACTAACTTCTCGGCCGCCACGCGCAATAGCCAGACGAGCACGATGGTGCCGATCAGGCCGGCTGCGACGGCAGGGCCCCCCAGCGAGATCGCCTTGGTTGTTCCGGGCTGCTTCATCAGCCGGAGATATTCGGGCAGGAGGTACAAGAGCAGACCGGCGACAGCCGCGCCCGTGATCGAGCCAGTGCCGCCCATGACGACCATCGTGAGCACGATGAACGACTGGTACATGTCAAAGTTCAGCGGAGTAATAAAGACCTGGAACGGGGCGTAGACCGCCCCTGCCGCACCCGCAAACATCGAGCCCACGATGAACGCAGTGACCTTTGCTTTGGTCACTTGTACACCCATGGCCGAGCTGGCGATCTCGTCTTCCCGCACTGCGAGGAAGGGAAGACCATGGGCCGTCTTGAGGAGATTCCGGCAAATCGCGATCGTGAGGATCGCGAGGAGCCAGATCAACATGATGCTGGGAGGTGCGGGATCCACTCGGCAGTCGATTCCAAAGCTGCCGCCCAAGGCCTTAACGTTCTGGACGACGACACGGATGATCTCGCCGAAGCCCAGCGTCACAATCGCCAGATAGTCCCCCCGCAAGCGTAGCGAAGGCAAGCCGACGACGAGCCCGGCAATGCCTGCGGCAATGGCACCTGCTCCGGCCATCAGCACCACCCACGCGGTCGAATCGAGCGGCTGGCTCTGGAAGAAGGTTGCCGTGAGGAACGCTGTCGTGTACGCACCGATCATATAGAACGCTGCGTGACCGATCGAGAACTGGCCGGTGATTCCGTTGATCAGGTTCAAACTTACGGCCAGCGTCACGTACCCTCCTGCAAGGAAGACAAGGCTCTGTAAGTAGGGTGTCAGATTGGCCGAGGCCCATTGCTGCAGCAAGTAGCAAGCGACCAGAGCGAGACCGATGCTCGCGATCCGAACGACTCCAAACTTCATACCTTTTCCACCTTGTTCGAGCCGAGGATCCCCTTAGGCAGGATCAACAGAACGATGATGAGGATGACGAAGCCGAAGGCGTCCTTGAACATATCGAGGCCTGACCAAATGACCAAGGCCTCGGCGACCCCCATGATGAGGCCGCCCAATACGGCGCCAGGAATGTTGCCGATGCCGCCGACAACGGCCGCCACGAACCCCTTGAGGCCGGGAGCGACGCCGAAGAAGGTCGTGATCGTGAGCCCTTGGAAAAGCGCGTACATCATGGCTCCAGCTCCCGCGAGTGCCGAGCCAATGAGGAAAGTCGTGAACACGACCGTGTTCACGTTCACGCCCATGAGCGCCGCCGAGTCGAAGTCTTGCGAGACGGCGCGCATGCCTCTTCCAATCTTGGTCTTCATGACCAGCCACCGCAAGAAGAGCATGAGCACGAGGCTCGTTCCGGCCATCACGAGTAGGCCATGGGGAAGGATGAGTCGAATGCTGTCCGGCTGGATCTTGCGTTCTAGGTCGCTGTAACGGGTTCGTACCTCGGAGAGTTTGTCGGCCTTGGCCGCGACCTTGTCTGCGTCTGTCTGGTTGGTGCGGAGTTTGTACTGCTCGCTCCGGTAGTCCTTCTGAGCGGCCTCGAACTCCTTCTCGACCAACGTGTATTCGGCGAGCAGGGGCTCAGGCGGCTTCTGTACCCAGACACGGAGGGATCCTTGGAGTGGGTTGGCCTCTTCGCGAATCACGGGCGGCGGGGACACTGGCAAGAACAAGGAGCCGCCGTACTGGAGCAAGAGGCTGACCCCGATGGCGGTAATCAGCGCAGAGATGCGGGGCCGGCTCCGCATGGGCCGGTACGCCATGAACTCGATCAGGACGCCGACCAAGCCGCAGACGACCATGCTGCCGACAAGCATCAGGCCGAGCACGAGGAGCGAGGAGGGCATCGGGGCCCTCTGCATCTCCTCGGGTGTGTATCCAAGGGCCCAAGAGATGAAGAGAGCCACATAGGCCCCTAGCATGAAGACTTCGCCATGGGCGAAGTTGATCAGCTTGAGAATCCCATAGACCATCGTGTAGCCCAGCGCGATCAGGGCGTAGATGGATCCGATGAGGATTCCGTAGACAAGTTGCCCTGGCAGCGTTGCAGGATCGAACGCTGCCAGGGGCAGGAGCGTCAGGGCCGAGCCCAAGGGTTACTTAAGTTCCTCTGGAGCGTACGACTTGGCAAAGTCAAACCCGGTTCGAGTCACCTTTACGACGAGAGCGGACTTGAGCGGGTCTCCGTTCTGGCCCTTGAGGGTAATCATTCCGGTCACGCCGTTGAAGTTCTCGACCTGATCGATCTGGGTGATGAGTTCCTTGGCGCTCAGTTCACCGCAGTTTCGGAGGGCCTGGATGACCAAGTTGGCCGCATCAAACGTCAACGCGCCCATCGTGGTGCCCGGCTGGCCGCCGTACTTGGTCTTCCACTTAGCGAGGAAGTCGGCCACCTCAGCCCGGTCTTCGGTGCTGGTGTAGTGGTTGCAGAAGACGCCGCCGACTATGGCTTCGCCGCCGCTGTTGATCAGTTCGCTGCTGTCCCAGCCGTCACCGCCGAAGAGCGGGACGTTCACTCCGTTCTGACGGAGTTGCTTGGCGATCGGGCCAACTTCGTTGAAGTAGCCGCTGAGGAAGATACCGTCAGGGTTCTTGGACTTCAGGTTCGTGATCTGCCCGGTGAACTGGGCGTTGCCTTGCTCGTAGAACTCTTCGCTGACGATGGTGCCGCCGAGCTTCTCGAACGCAGCCTTGAAGCTTTCGCTCAGGCCCTGGGAATAGGGAAGCTTGTTGTCGGTCATGACGGCAACGCTTCGCGCCTTGAGCTCGTCGTAGGCGTACTTCGCCATGACGGGGCCCTGAAAGTCGTCGTTGTAGCAGACACGGAAAATGTTGCCGTACTGCTTCGTGATGTCTACGGCGGTCGCGCCGATCGCAACCTGCGGGACACCAGCGGCATAGGTCACGTCAGTCATCGGGCGGGTAATTCCGCTGGCCACCTCGCCCAGGACACAGATCACGCCTTCGCTCACCAGCTTCTGGGCGGCGACGCGACCGTCCTGGGGCTGGCTATTGCTGTCCTCGATGACGAGTTCGATCTTTTTGCCGTTGATTCCGCCCGCGGCATTGGCCTCGTCAATGGCCAATTGTGCGCCCGACTTGCAGTCCTCGCCCCACGGTTTGGAAGCACCGTTCAGGCTCGCTACAAGTCCGATTTTTATCGTGTCGCCGCTTACGGTTGGCCCGTCTTCGGTCGGCATCACGCGGGCGGACTTGCCTCCGCCGGCTCCTGGCGAGCCTCCCGTACTCGAGGAAGCGCCGCCGCCGGGAGCCTTGCACCCGACCAGGGTCGCCGCGAGGGCGATGGCTACGATCCCGCTGACAAATGGAATGGCTTTTGACATGATCCTGAATGCTCCTGTCCCGGACGGGCCGGGCCGGTGCGTCGGAGTATACGCCAATGCGGGTGGAGGTTCGAAGTCCGCACCTGGATGGCACGAGCCTTTATGGAAACAACGAGGGGGCTGTGGACGTTAGAATCCAAGAAGCATGATTCCTGCGCTATTCGCTCTTGCGACGGCCCCGGCGGCAGTCGAAGTCCCGTTCGAGATTGCGGACGATGCGATCGTCGTCGCCATCGAGGTCAACGGAAAGTCAGCGCGGCTGATGTTCGACACCGGGTTTTCCGGCGCCATCGTGATTGGCGACACCGTGAACCTGGGAAAATCCACGGGCACGGTCCAGCTTCGCGACTTCGTAGGTTCATTCGAGGCAAAGACCACGAAGATCACTAGCCTTAAGATCGGCGGCCACCCCATGGATGCAACTGAGCTTGAGGCGGTGCAAGTGCCAGGAGGCAGGTACACCGAGAGCTACGGCACGCACGTGGACGGTGTGCTGGGCTTCCAGCCGGTCTCGCGAGGCGTGTTTGAGATCAATTTCGAGAGAAGTGTCTTCATTTTCCATCCCGCCACTGAAGACATCACGCAGCGCAAACCGGACGGAAAGCGCACGTTCCTGTCCAAGATGATTCCACGAGGACAGGACTCGATCGAGCTGGGCTGTGAGCTTGAAAACGGCGAGAAGATGTACCTGGCCCTCGATACGGGGAACGCCTTTTATGCGACGACGCACAAGGACGTCCTCGAGCGAGTCGGGCTGTGGAAAGACGGGCGAAAGCCAGACTTCATGGGACTCTCCATGGTGGCCTCAGGGCCGGTCGGTAGCTTCAAGATGGAGATGCCCTCGATGCATATTTTCGGCGTGCCGGTGGAGAAGTCGGTGTGGTCGATCATTGACTTGCCGTCCAGCTCGGCTGAGCACGACGGCACCGTTGGGTTCGGCTTTCTCAAGCACATGAACGTGACGATTGACACGAAGCGCCGGCGGGTTTGGATGGAGAACTTCTCGGGCCGGTTCGCCGATCCTGTGCTGGGAGGCATCGGCATCGCAGCCTTCCACGACCCTGGCCGTGGGAGGGTGCGCATCGCATCGGTCACTCCGGGAAGCCCTGCCGCCTCGGCCGGTGTCCAACGAGGCGACGACCTGCTGGCCATTGACGGTGAGGAGGTCGTGAACCTCGGTTGGCGCGAGTTGGAAAGGAGGCTATCTGGGGAAGAGGGTACGAAGGTCGAAATCGCCTATTCAAGAGCGGGCGAGCTTCGACGTGTCGAACTGCAGCGGGCGATGCTGATCAACCGCGCTGGGAAGCCAACCAGTCCGTAACTTCCAGCATCATTGCCTCCGTGAGCCGGCCAGTGAACGTGTTCTGCTGGCTCGGATGGTAGCAACCCATGACGGTCGTGGAACCGATCGTGTGGGAGGTTCCGTGACCGAACCGGGGTCGCGGCTTTGCTCCGAAGTAGCGCCATGTTTCGACCCACGCGATCGAGCCGAGGCACACGATCGCGCGCCACTCCCGCGAGTCGATCAGCGGGGTGAGATGCCGGCGACAGGCTGCAATCTCGTCAGGGTTCGGCTTGTTGTCGGGCGGGGCGCAATGCACTACCGGAGTCATCATTACTCCGCTGAGTTCGAGGCCATCGTCGGCGCTGACCGCGGTCGGCTGGTTCGCAATCCCCGATTTCCAGAGGGCATGGAACAGGAAGTCGCCGCTCCGATCGCCTGTGAAGAGCCTGCCCGTGCGGTTGGCTCCGTGGGCCGCGGGCGCCAGGCCCACAATCAAGCAGTTCGCTTTCGGATCTCCGAAGTGGGGTACAGGCAGCCCCCGATAGGTCTGGTCGGCGAACGACTTGCGCTTAGTCTCAGCAACGTGGCGACACCACTGCCGCAAACGGGGGCAGTCTTCGCAGGCCACGATCTCCCGGTTCCACTTTTCGAGCATCCGTGCCACTATACGCGAAGGTAGTGCCAATCTTCGAATACGAGCATCTGGACGGGGAGTGCGAGTTGGGAGAGCATCGCTTCGCGATTCTCCAGGACGCCCGGGAGTCGGAGCTGCGATTCTGCCCGTGGTGCGGCAAGGACGTCAAAAAGGTCGTGAGCTCGGTCCAGTTCAAGACCAGGGGCTCGTTCAGCGCGAGCAAGGCGGCGAAGCACGGCATGACGACGTGGAAGCGCGTCCGCAAAGGCGAGTGGGAGAAGGTGGACGGCCCAGGCGTGGACGCCATTGTCTCCAGTGAAGAGGACAAGATGGCGGTCGAAGCTGAATCTATAGGTCTCGAGGATCAGTGACGCCGAGGGACTCGACAAATCCGCACATGACGTTGAATGCGTGCACCACCTGGGTTGCGCCTGCCTTCCCCTGGGCGTCCGCCGCAGCCGAGGCAAGCACATCGTCTCCGTCAAACTTGAGCCAGACGTAGGCTAGCGCTGTCCCGGCAGGATCGGCACGGCCCATCCGCACGAAGAAGGCTCGGTCGTAGCAATCGGCATAGGCCGCCTCGAGGTCGCCGCGCGATGACCCCTGGCTTGGCGTGAATCGGGCGCTTGCCCGGCAGACCTGGCCCCCGCCCGACGCCTCGCCGTGCCAGTGGGTGATGCCAGCCTCGTCAAGGAACCCGGAAAGGCCAGGTTCGGGATCGTGCGAGAACGCTAGGCGGACCGGCGATCCCAGCATGCTCGCCCGAGCCGCCGGTGCAAGTGCGAGCAGGGCTACTGTCGCCATCGGACCGGGCGTGGCGAAATCGTCGCAGCAGACCATCGGGTTGTTGTCGATAACCTCGACGAGGCCCCGGACTTCAGCATCCGAACCTCGTGCGATCGAGCGCGCCCATGTTCCCTGGTTCCAAGTGGCCTCGCCTCGGGAGGGCTCGCCAGCGGCCAATCGAACCGCTGGATGCCGGGAGAACGCCGCCGCAATGCCCGGGTCGGAAACGGTGACGACGACCGGGCCGGCCATCGATCAGCCTCGCTTGACCAGGTCCACTGTGATCACGAGAACCTGGTTGCCACTGATCGTCTTGGTATTGCCCCACGCGCCCCAAGCAGTCTCTGGAGGCAGAGTGAGGATTCGCTGGCCACCGACTCTCATGCCGATCACGCCCTTTTCCACTCCGGAGATGACTTCCTCTTTTCCGACCGTAAAGGGGACGGTCTTGCCGCGCTTGCGGGTGTCGTCCAAGAATTTCCCGTTCGCATACGTGGCTACGTAGTGGATCTCGACTCTGTCGCCCACCTTGATCGGTTCACCGGAACCTGGCTTCGTGTCCTCGTACTCAAAGACGTTGCGATCTTCCTCCGTCACGACTGCGAGGAGCTTGACTTCGAACACCAGGTCCTGTTTGCCCGCAATCGTCGGTGGCGAGCCGAACTCACCATAGCCCATCTTCCAGGGGATCTCGATCTCGCGGAATCCGCCGACCTTCATGCCCTTGATCCCCTGCTCCATCCCCACGACGACCGCCCGTTGGCCGATCACGAAAGCCAGAGGATCCTTCGTGTTCCCTTCCGTCTTGTTCGAGTCAAAGGGCACTCGCGAGCCGGGCAGCATACCGGTGTACTCGACGAGCACAAGGTCGCCTTCATTGGCCTCCGGTCCGGTCCCCGCCTTGAGGTCTTTGAAGCCGAGCTTTGAAAAATAGGACTTGGGCGGAGGTGGTTCCTTGGGACCGCAGCCCACGCAGGCGAGGGCGACAAGGGCGGCGATCGAGCCGCAGAGGAACCGCATAGGCCAGGATGGTACCTTCGGTATCATGCTCCGCCATGGCCCAGGCCGGAAAGAGAGAACCGGGCACGGTGCAAAACCGCAAGGCCACGTTTGATTACGAGATCAGCGAGGAACTGGAGGCAGGCATCGTCCTGGCAGGCAGCGAGGTGAAGAGCCTTTTCCTCGGGCGGGCGAACCTGACTGACGCCTATTGCCGGGTTGTCGCGGGCGAGCTTTGGCTCTACCAGCTGGATATCGAGCCGTACGAAAAGGCATCGCATTACCGCGTCGAGCGCCGCCGGGAACGAAAGCTCCTGGCCCACAAAAAGCAGATCGAGCTGCTCCGGCGCCAGCAGGACGAGAAGGGACTTTCGCTGGTTCCGCTCAAGGTCTATTTCAAGCGGGGCAAGGCCAAAGTCGTCGTGGGCGTAGGCAAGGGCAAGAAGCAGTACGACAAGCGCGAGGCGATCAAGAAGAAGGAGACTCGGCGAGAGTTGGAACGGGAGCTGGGCTAGCCGGTGCGAGCCACTCACCTTCAAAGACCGTCTCGGCCGGGCCGGTCATATAGACCTCGCCCGACTCGGCGTATTCGATCTGCAATGTGCCGCCAGGCAGATCTACCGTGACCTCGCGCCCGGTGTGGCCGTTCAGATAGGACGCCACCGCGCATGCGCACGCTCCGGTGCCACAAGCTAGGGTCGCGCCCGCTCCGCGCTCCCACGTGACTTGCTTGAGGCGGTTGGGCCCGAGTACCGTGACGAAATGGACGTTCGTTCGCTCTGGGAAGAGGGGCGAGTGTTCCAGTTCTCTGCCGCGGACAGGCAAGTCCAGGATCTCGTCGGGTTCAACGAAGGTGACGAGGTGCGGATTGCCGATGGAAACCGCCGTGGCCGAAATCGTCCGGCCCCCGCTCTCGATAGGCTGGGCAATGAACTCGGCACTCGGATCGCCGGTCATGCCGATCTCGCCGCGGGTGAGGCGCGCCTTGCCCATCATCACCTTGACCTGGCCGTCCGCTAGTGTTTCAAGGCGGAGGATCCCGTTGCCGGTCTCAACGTCGATGAACGCGCTGCTGGTGTGCCCATGGTCGGTGACGAACTTGGCGAAGCACCGAACGCCGTTGCCGCACATCTCGCTTTCCGAACCGTCCGGGTTGAACATCCGCATTAGGAAGTCCGTGGTCGAGCCGCGTAGCGCGAAGATCAGGCCGTCGGCGCCGACTCCGAGGTTCCGATCGCAGATGGCACGACTGAGGTCGGCAAGGTTTTCGCGGGGTAGCCCGCTGCGCACGGCATCCACCATGACAAAGTCATTGCCAATGCCGTGCATCTTGGCGAAGCGCATCACTCTTCGGACGTATCGTCCCCGTGGTGCGGCGGCGGACCCTCCTCGTGGCGGTTCATTGTGCCTAGCTGCTGAGCTGGAACAATGCTGGTGATGGCGTGCTTGTAGACGAGCTGGCTCGGCTTGCCTGGGCTGTTCAAGAGCACGGTGAACGCGTCAAAGCCCCTGACGGTTCCGCGAAGCTGAATCCCGCCGATAAGGTAGATCGTGATCTGCACGCCCTCCTTCCGAGCCTGGTTCAGAAACATGTCTTGCTGATTGATGGCTTTACCCAATTGTAAGGTCCCCCCTTGACCTAGCGGGAACGCCCGAGGACGCTCCTGACCAAGTCCTGGACGTCGGTACTGCCGACGGCGCTGAAGGGCGATCCCATTTCGATCCTGGCGAGGCCAGGCTCGGAGCGGAGCCACGTCCTTTGGCGCTTCGCGTACTGCACCGTGTCCAATACGATTCGTTCTGTCGCTTCCTGCAAGTGGGTTTCCCCGCCGATTACGGAAGCGAGCAATCTATACCCGATTGCGCGAAATGCAGGAGAGTGTGAACTTACGCCAGACTCGATGAGCGTTCGGACCTCGGCCAACCATCCCGCCTCCAGCATGGCGTACACGCGGCGCGCGATCACCTCGCGAAGCACCTCGGCTGGCAGTTCGAGCCCGATCTTCGTCTTGCGAAACTTTGGGAGGTAGACGGGTTTCACCGTCATCGGCTCAGCGAGGATCTCCAACCGACGTCGGACTCGAACCGGGTTCTTGAGATCTACTGCTGTGTCGGGCTCGAGGTCAAGCAGTCGCTTGGCGAGCGTTCCTGGGTTTGCCGCTTCCTCGGCCTCCAATCCAGCCCTGACCGCGGGGTCGGGCTTGGCCCCAAGCTGGGAATAGCCCTCGAGCAGCGCACGGATGTACAGACCGGTGCCTCCGACCACGACGACGTCTTGGCCCTTCGCGTAGCACCTGACCGCGATCTCGCCCGCCAGCCGAACGAACGCCCCGACACCGAACTGCTCCTCCGGTTCGCAGATGTCGAGAAGCTCGTAGCGCTCCTTGTCGACTGGCTTGCCGGTACCGATGTCAAGGCCCTTGTACACCTGGAAGGCATCCGCATTGACGAGCTGTGCCCCGGTGCGGTCGGCGATTTCTTCGGCAAGGATGGTCTTGCCCGAGGCGGTGGGCCCCATGACTGCGATCAGCCGCGGCAAGCCCACTACTTTCGGACGCCGTACGGTCGGCCCTTGAGCTCTGTGGCGTCCACTTGGTCGTGTACCGTAAAGTTCCCGACCTTCCTCTCCTTCTCGAAGACACCGGTGACCGTCACAGCGTCTCCGTCTTGGAGCGCTGGCTCCATATGCCCACGGTGGTACACGGAAACCTTGGCGCCACCCGCAGCGAGACTGAATGTCGTGTACTTGTTGCCGGCCTTGCTGACTCTGGGACGGTAGTCGACCACGACGCCCCGCACCACTACGGATCGCCCGTGCAGGGAGTCGCGCCGGGCGAGCAGTGCCGCGGTCGTGGTGTCCACGGGGTGGACCAGCAATACGTAGACGGCGAGGACGGCGGCAAACATCAGTACTGGATGAGGGCGCTGACCGGATAGTCGCGAATGCAGCTTCGGCCTTCGAGGAAGGAGATCTCGATGAGGAACCCAAAACCGCAGACTTCGCCGCCGATCCGTTCCACCAGGCTTGCCGCGGCGGCCGCGGTGCCTCCTGTGGCCAAGAGATCGTCCACGATGTACGATCGGGTGCCTGCAGGCACGGCGTCCGTATGCATCTCGATCGTGTTGGTGCCGTACTCCAAGGCGTACTCCTCGGTCACGCGATCGAACGGGAGCTTGCCCAGCTTTCTCGCCATGGCGAAGGGCAGCCCGAGTTCCAGGGCGATGGGCGCACCGAAGATGAACCCGCGGCTTTCGATGCCAATGATCGCCTCGGCTCCCGCGGCCTTGGCCTCCTCTGCCATCAGCGAGACCGCCTCACGGAATGCGACAGGATCTTGCAATACCGGATGGATGTCCTTGAAGACGATCCCTTCCTTCGGGAAGTCAGGCACGTCACGAACAAGCCTTTCGGCTAAGAGGGGCACGCGAAGTTTATACCTGCCTGCGGGCCTAGGGTACGGCTCCTCGCAGGTATCCTTGGGACTCCCATGGTGCAAGGCGAAAAGATCCTGCCGCATCCAGACGTGCTGAACGAGGCCGAGTACGGTCGTTTCGTGCTCGTGAACTTGGCAGCCAAGCGTGCGCGACAGATCAAGGACGGAGCACCTCCGCTCGTCCGCATCGACTCGGGCCATCCCGTGAGCATCGCACTAGCCGAGATCGCTGCCGGCAAGCTTCGCCCGCACTTCGCGAGCGAGGCGGAGGACGCCCAGGCCGCCGCCGAGCACCTCGCTACCCTCGAAGGTCTTGAGATCGGAGACATGGGACTCCTTCTTCCTTCCTTGGAGGACGACATAGATCTTTCGAGCGACGAGGACGAGGACTACATGTCTGACGACGAGCTGGACACCCCTTCGCTGGACTCTACGGACACCGAGGACGATGACTTGGACATCCAGGTCGGAGGTAGCGACGATAGCACCGAAGTCTCGCTCGACGACCTAGCCGAGAGCGAGGAAGAAGACTCGGATTCCGAAGGCGAAGACTCGTAGCCTCGATGCCAGGGGACGACCTCTACAGCGTCCTGGGGGTGAACCGGGACGCGTCTTCCGACGAGATCCGCTCCGCTTACCGTAGGCTCGCGCGCCAGTACCACCCGGACGTGAACCCCGGCAACGCCGACGCCGAGGAGAAGTTCAAGGAGATCAGTTCCGCCTATGCCGTCCTCAGCGACGGCGACAAGCGGGCCCAGTACGACCAGTTCGGCGTTACCGAGCCCTATCAGGGCGGAGTGAACCCCAACGACTTCCTGCGCGACTTTGGGTTCGGGGACATCTTTGAGGCCTTTTTTGGTGGCGGTGGGAGAACTGACCCGCTGAACCAACGCGGCGGTGACGAGGAAGTGAACCTCGAGATTACACTCGAGGACGTGCTCCACGGCACGGAGCAGGAAGTCAAGTACAAACGGCTCGCCCGGTGCGGCACGTGCGACAGTACTGGCGCCAAGCCAGGGACAGAACCTGAGAAGTGCCAGACATGTAACGGCAGCGGCTCTGTCACCCGGCTTGTCCAGTCGTTCCTGGGCCAGATGCAGACCACGACTCCTTGCCCGACGTGCAAAGGGAAGGGCAAGACGATCAAAGAACCGTGCCAAGACTGCAAGGGCAGGGGACTCCGCGTCGAGGACACCAAGCTGTCGGTCGAGATTCCTGCCGGCGTCGAAAACGGAAACACCCTTCGAGTCTCGGGCAAGGGTTCCGATGGAACTGGCAACGGAGGGACAGGCGACCTCTACGTAGCCATCCGGGTCCGCCCCGATAAGCGCTTTGCCCGCGAAGGCACGACCCTCTTCACAGTCAAGGAACTCACCTATGCCCAAGTCGTTTTGGGTGACGAGACCGAGGTCGAGGGCCTGGATTCTACGGTCGGCTTCGCGATTCCGCCCGGAACGACCCACGGCCATCGGTTCCGCCTCAAGGGCTACGGTCTTCCTCGACTGCATGGCGGCTCGAGGGGCGACTTGATCGTCATAGCGGAGATCGAGATCCCTACCAAGCTCACCGAAGAACAGGCCGACCTCCTCCGTCAGTACGCGGTCTCCCGTGGCGAAGAGCTGAGCGAACCGACCGGGGGTGGGTTCCTCGGTGGCCTGTTCGGGAAGAAGAAGGGGTGAGCGGATACTGGCTCAAGGTTACGGCGGTGCTCCCGTCGCCTCCGGAAGACTGGTCCTGTTGGCACGAGGCGTTCGCCCAGCATGGGCCGAACGGTACGGTACAGGAAGAGGCGCGTCCTTCGATTTCGGCCTACTTGGCACCTGGCGCGTACGAGGAGCTCGGGCCGCTTGTGCGCACATTGGTCTCTCGCGGCGCCGTACGGGTCGAAACCGAAATCTGCCCCGAGGACGACTGGAGCCAAGCCTGGAAGCAGTACTTTCAGCCGGTGGAGGTGGGAAAGCGCTTTGTCGTAACTCCGTCATGGAAGGAGTGCGAGCTGGACACGGAACGGACCTCGATCGTGCTCGACCCCGGCCAAGCATTCGGTACTGGGGGCCATGCGACGACCCGGATGTGCCTCGCGCTGCTGGAAAGTGCGATGGAGGGGCGTGAAGCCGGTCCCCGAGTCCTGGACGTGGGCTGTGGTAGCGGGATCCTGAGCATTGCGGCCGCGATGATGGGGGGCAAGGTGCGTGGAATCGACACCGACCCGATCTGTGTCGAGGCGAGCCAAGAAAACGCCGAACGGAACGGCGTCGCCGCCGAGTTTGAACTTTCGGAAGGCGGCCTTGGCGAACCGTCAGAGGCTTACGATCTTGTCGTGAGCAACATCGTTGCGGACACGCTGATCGAACTTGCGCCAGAGGTAAGGGAAGTGCTGACACACGGTGGTGCCTGGGTAGTCGGTGGCATCATCCACGAGAGGATGGACGAGATTGCGCAGACGGCAGAGTCCTTGGGATTCCGAATCGTCGAGCAGAGGGAGGAGGAAGGATGGGTGTCGGCGACTCTGGCCCTCTGAGAGCGCTCCCGCGAACGTTTCTGCTCGAGGTGCCAGACCCTGCACCATCACGGCTGGAACTGCCCGAGGCCGAGCTGCACAAACTTCGGCGAGTGCTTCGGCTCGGCACGGGTGATGCCTTCGCTCTGCTCCCAGGCGACGGTCGGCTCTTGCGCTGCGAGCTGGAGGGCCTGGAGGCGAGGGTTCTCGAAACCATTCACCCTCAGACTGAGAGCAAGCTCCGCTTGACTGTCGCCTTGGCCCTGAGCAAGCCGGATGCGCTCGAGTCGGCGGTGCGGATGGGGACAGAGATCGGAGTCGCGAGGTTCGTCCTTTTTCCCAGTGCGAGGAGCGTGGTTCGGTGGGAACCGAGGCAGCAGTCCGACAAGCTGGAGCGCTTACGCAGGATCGCGAGGGAGGCGAGCGAGGTGGCTTACAGGACGGTAGTGCCCGAGGTCAGCACCTTAGGATCCCTCGAAGAAGCCATGGCTTCCCATGACCCGTGGTGGGCCCTTTCCGAACAGGAGTCGGCACCGGTCGGGATGCCGGATCTCGGGGATTCGCCTATGTTGCTCTTTGGGCCCGAAGGTGGCTGGGCGCCGCACGAGGTCGAGCAAATCGCGGGCCGGGCGGTCTCGCTCGGCCCGCGGGTGATGCGGGTTTCTACGGCCGTCGCGGCCGCGGCGACCCTTGCTCTCTCTCAGGCGTCGCTGTAAAGATAGAACTCGTAGGGATGCGGTCGGAGGTCCATCGCCTCGCATTCGTTGGCCAACTTGTACGAGATGTACGTTTCGATCAGGTCGCTGGTGAAGACATCGCCCTTAAGCAAGAACTCGTGGTCGTCGGCGAGGGCCTGAAGAACGGCCCGGAGCGAGCCTGGCGTCTGCGGAATGCCGGCCTTTTCCATAGGGGGCAGGTCGTAGAGGTCCTTGTCGATCGGCTCGCGCGGCTCGATCTTGTTCTGGATTCCGTCAATTCCCGCCATGAGCATCGCCGCGAAAGCAAGGTACGGGTTCGCGCTGGGGTCCGGGGCGCGGAACTCGACGCGCTTGGCCTTGGCGCTCTTGTTGAACATCGGGATACGAATGCACGCGGAGCGGTTTCGGGCGGAGTAGATCAGGTTGATTGGGGCCTCGTAGCCGGGCACGAGTCGCCGATAGCTGTTCGTCGTTGGATTGGTGAACGCGAGCAATGCGGGTGCGTGTTGCAATATGCCGCCGATGTACCACCGAGCCGTATCGGAGAGGCCGGCGTAGCCGTTCGGGTCGAAGAACAGGTTTGTACCGTCCTTCCACATCGAAAGGTGGACATGCATACCGCTGCCGTTATCACCGAAGAGCGGCTTGGGCATGAAGGTCACCGTGCATCCGTACTGCGCGGCCACGTTCCTGACCACGTACTTGTACTTCTGGATCTTGTCGGCCATCAATCGGAGCGAGTCGAACCGGACGTCGATCTCGCACTGGCCGGCAGAACCGACTTCGTGGTGGTGGATTTCGACCTCGATGCCGACTTCGGCCAGCTGCACGCACATCTCCGAGCGCATGTCTTGGAGCTTGTCGCTCGGGGCGCACGGAAAGTAGCCGCCCTTGGGTCGATGGGTGTAGCCGAGGGAGTCCGGCTTGGAAGAGTTCCAATGTGCCTCGACCGAGTCGATGTCAAAAAACATGTTGTTCGGCTGGGTGCCGTAAGCCATGCGGTCGAAAACGAAGAACTCGGCCTCTGGGCCAACGTAGGCAGTGTCCGCCACGCCGCTCGAGATCATGTACTTCTCTGCCTTGCTCGCGACGTAACGGGAGTCGCGGCTGTACGCCTCTCGGGTGAGCGGGTCTTCGATGTCCGCGATGACGATCGCGGTCGGGTGTTCCGAGAACGGATCCATGAAGAGAGAGTCGGCGTCCGGGACAAGCAGCATGTCGGACTGGTCGATGGACTGGAAGCCACGAATACTGGAACCGTCGAATCCAAGTCCGTCTGTGAAAGCGTCTTCAGAGAAGTTGGCGGCAGTCAGGCTGAAGTGGTGCCACTGGCCGAAGAGGTCGGTAAATCGTACGTCTACAAACTCTGCCTCGTTATCTTTGATGAACTGTACTGCCTGCTTGCTATCCATAGAAATGTCTCTTCGCGGCGCCCCGTTGCACCGACTTTTGAGTTTAGCAGATGCCTAATTTTCGCTCCGTGCCCTTGCTGTTCGTACTCGTCGTCGTGGGAGGTTGCCAGCCGGTCACGCGACCTGGCGTACAAGTCCAAGACACGAGGTCGGTGCTCTTGGAGACAGTCTCGGAGCGGCTCCCTGACGGTGCTACGCTCAAGACGACGTATCCGCACGGCTCTCGAAACACACGCTACGCGGCGGTATTGATCGTCGGCGACTACACGACGACGGTTGCGGACGACGAAGAGCCTGGCAGCGAACAGCTTCTGGCTTCCTGGGCCGAGGAGTTCGGCAACGAGAAGATTCTCACGATGCGGGTCACGGACGACGCCCCTACCGCAGCCGCACGCCGTGCGAGGGTGCTCGCCGCCTGGGAGATGCTTGGCAAGGCGAAGCTCGTAGACCGCACGAGGAGAGCGATCCTCGTGCAGGGAGACGCGTCGTATACCGTCGCGCCATTACTACGAGAGCTGAGCCCTCAGGCCGTGGTGTTCGCGAACTGCCCGGCGCGACCGTTCCGCGTAGTGGCTCGCGAGCGTGCCCTTCGCGCGCTCGCCGCCTCAGACGGAGCGCTGCCCCAGGAGACGGTGTTGGCAGGGGTCGAGGAGTGGGAGCGCGGAAGGCTTCCTGGAGGCCCTTTCTGGTCGGCGACCTTTGGCGGTGTTCCGCAGGGGTACTACGATGGCTCGTTTGACTGGAAGTTGCCCGACTCTCCGCGGGGCCTCCCGGTGTTCGTGCTTACTGGCGAATCGGAGCGAGAGGGAAGCGACTCCGACGAACAGGTTTTCGTCGGCGCGTATGGCGCCGAGGCAGTCCAAGTGCCACTGACAGACCGGAACCTGAAACCCAGGGACGATAGAAACAGCCCTGGCCCGACCGATCCGATTGTGCCGGACGCCTTTGACGCGGCGCTCCAGTTCCTCGTACCGATTCTCAGTCCGAGCGACCTTCGGGAGGGCTAAATTGGCCCTTTGCGTTCGAGGACGGCTGTCGCGAGCTCGTCAGTGAAGCAAGGGTTGGGCGCGGGAAGGCTGACGCTCTCGCCGGTCACGCACTGGTAGGCGCGGGCAGCCTCGGCGTTCGCCCAGTTCGAAAACCGTGCATGGGCCATTTCTGCCAGCCCTCCTTGCGCAGCAGACCGCACCCTGGCGCTTTGCTCGGCGAATTGGAGCATGAGAATGTCGGACATGGCACCTACTTGCTCTTGGTGTCCACCGACCTTGGCCAGTGCTTTCACGGCCAGCTCGGCGATAAAGGAGTCCCCGGTAGAGGCACCGGCGGTTTGCCCGCTGGCGATGCGCCGGTTCAGTCGGTCGGCGATGAACGCACGGTTGATCTCGTTGGTTCCCTCGTAGATCCGACTGACCCGTGCGTCACGGTAGAGACGAGCCATGGGGAACTCTTCGGTAAACCCATATCCGCCGTAGACCTGGAGCATTTCGTCTATGATCCTTGCCTCGGATTCGGTCGCGAGAACTTTGCAGGCGGAGCACTCCACGGCGAACTCCTCTGCGGCGGAGCGGTTTCCGGCGATACTGCCGTCCGATTCGGCGAATACATCATCTACAAGCCCGCACGTTCGGTAGATCGCGGACTCGGAGGCATAGAACCAAGCGGCGGCGTCGGCAAACTTCTTTCTTACAAGCCCGAACTCGGAGATGAACTGTCCGAACTGTTTGCGCTCTTGGGCGTAACCCGCGCCGTGGAACAAGGCAGCTCGGATCGGACCGATGGACATCGCGGAAAGCTTCAGGCGGCCAATGTTGAGCGCGTTCAGCGCAACGTGGTGGCCCTTGCCCTCCTCGTAGACGAGATTCCTGCCCGGAACGAGCGCGGAATCGAGCTCGATCCGCGCTGTGGAGCTTCCCTTGAGGCCCAGCTTGTGCTCCTCTCGCGCAACGGACAGCCCTGGTGTGTCGCGTTCAACGACAAACGCCGTGGCATGCTGGCCGTCCACCTTCGCGAGGACCAGGAAAGTCTCGGCCCACTTAGCGTTGCTGATCCACATCTTCGAGCCGGTCAGAAGCCAGTCATCGCCCTGTCGCACGGCCTTGGTCTCTAAGCCGAGGGCGTCTGTGCCGCTGTTCGGCTCGCTGAGGCAATAGGCGCCGATCTTCTTGCCGGATGCCAGGGCTGGGAGGTGCTCGGATTTCTGCTCATCGTTCCCGAAGAGGGTGATCCCGAGCTGAGCGATCCCGCTCGTGACGCCGAAAGTCACGCTGAAAGACGGGTCAAGGCTGAGGAACTCCAGGATTCGGGTCGCCAGGGCCTTGCTTTGTCCCAACCCTCCGAAGGCTTCTGGAGTGTCCACGCCGCAAAAGCCCAGCTCGCCTGCCTTTCTCACGAGGGCGGGCATCAACCCGTCTTCTTGTTTGTCCAGCCGTTGGGCGAGGGGCAGAATCTCGCCCTTGGTGAACTGCAGGGCGCTCTCCACCATGAGCTTCTCGTCGGAGTGGAAGCACTCGGGGGAAAAAACGGAGTCTGGAGTTCGGGCGAAGAAACTACAGCCCGGCTCGAATTGCGAAGTCGCTTGGGCCTCCACGGAGCCGGAAGTATACAGCCCACGCCCGAGTGCGGTAGAACGTCCGACATGCTAGCCGCCCTGGGTGCCGCCCTGCTCGGCCTTTCCATCCAAGACGCAGACCGCAGCGGCGAGGCGGAACTGCGCGAGATGGTCAGTGCCGTGGGCCGGGCCAGAGCGGTGCGGATCGCGATCTCCCGTCGAAGGGTCGAGGAAGGGTTCGCGTATCCGGAGGACGCGACCTTCTGGGTGGACTACGTACAGCCAGGTGTATTCAAGATCCTCAATAACGGTGTCTTTGGGGACGGCGAGCTTTGGGTCTCGGACGGTAAGAAGATCATGCGCGACCGAATGGAAGAAAGCACGGTCGAGATCGGAGACGCCCCTGCATCGTTCCTGGCTCCGGGCAGTCCGTTGCAGCTATCTCAGGGGATGCCGCTGGCCTGTGCCCTGCTCGACGGGGAACCTGGGTACGGCACGCTGGTCGCGAAGACGGGCCCGGTTACTGTCTCGCGAGAGGGCTCGGTGGTCAGCTTCAGCTTTTTGGTGGCTGGCGGCGGGAAGGCGCTAGTGGAAGCTCGCAAGGAAAACGGCGGGTGGACGCTCCATGCGACGGAGTTTGAGAACGAGGCGCAGCCGGGCGGCGGGGCGTTTCGAGGCCGGACAGGCATTCTCCGGGACGCGGTTGTCGGTTGGGAACCGTTCTCTGGCAAAGGGAGACCGGTGTTCCAAGCCGTAGCCCCAGCAGGCACGACTGCCGTGGCATTCGGGACGGGCCGGCGATTTAGCGGCTAGGTAGACTCCCGTTGGCTCCGAGGGCTCGTAGCTCAGTGGTCAGAGCGGGCGGCTCATAACCGCTTGGTCGTGGGTTCGATCCCCACCGAGCCCACCAGTCTCAGCGAGTTCCACGCCATCGGGCAAGTGGGAAGAAGATGAACTCGGATCGACCGATGATGTCGGCGCGAGGCACCAATCCCCATCCTCTTCCGTCGAACGAGCCGTTGCGGTTGTCGCCCATGAACAGATACATCCCCTCGGGAACCCGTACCGGCTCTGCTTGGATCATCTCCCGCATCTGGTCGGGATTGAACGCCGCATACTCGTCGGCGACGTGGGCAACGCTTCCCGGCGCGTTCGCGATGTCGCCCCAATACTGAACCGGTATCACCTTGCCGTCAATCTCGGCCAGCTTGAAGTTGGCTTGAGGGATGGAAGGCCACTGACTGGAATCAAGGACATTGAGGTCGGGATCCGTATAGTCCACGTAGAGCTCTTCCACCGGCTCACCGTTGCGGTAGAGCTTCTTGTCCTTCCATTCGACCAGGTCGAATGGTTTGCCGATGAGGCGTTTGATGAAGTCTGTCTCGCCCTGGCCGGGCATCAGTGCGCGCTTCGGCGGCTTGAAGACGATGATGTCTCCTGGCTGCGGCTCGTTGAAGCGGTAGATCAACTTGTTTGCGACAATATAGTCGTTCACGAGCAGCGTGTCCACCATCGATCCGGACGGAATGAAGAACGTCTGGATCCCAAAGGGGCGGACAATGAGGAACACCACGATGCCGGCGTAAACGACTGCGTCGGTCGCGTCGTTCAGGAACCTGAGAATCCCGAACTTCGCCCCGAAGCGCTCGTGGGGCGAGACGTTCTTCAGGAAAACGTAGGCCAGGACACGGATCGCGGTAAGGATCGCGCAACCGATCACGACCTGGCTCATCGGCATCCTCGCGATGCGGTCGATGGTCAGAACAAGATCGCTTGGGCCCGCCGGGGCTTGTGCCAGGAGGAGGAGCGGGTTCAACGCTTCTCAGCGATCCGGGCAGCCTTACCGACCTTGCCGCGCAGGTAGTAGAGCTTTGCCCTGCGTACCTTGCCGCGCCGGAGGACTTCGAACTTCGCCACGTTGGGCGAATGGACAGGGAAGGTCCTTTCGACCCACACGCCGCTCGACTGCTTGCGCAACGTCACGTTCTTTGCGATGCCACCGTGCCGGACAGCGATTGCCAAACCCTCGAAAACCTGGATGCGCTCCTTGCCGCCCTCGCGAACCTTTACGTGGGCTCGGACGGTGTCACCCGGCTTGATGTCCGGGAGGTCAGTCTTCTGGAAAGGTTGCGCGACGCTTTCCAGGATCGCTTGCTTGGCCATGGCGGAGAGGATTATAGCAATTCGAGGTCGCCAGGCAGTAGGTCGGCGGTCGCAAACAGGTCTGGACGAAGCTCCCGCGTTCGCAAGAGCCGCTGCCTTCGCCGCCATTTTGCGATAGCGCCGTGGTCCCCGCTGAGGAGCACGTCGGGGACCCGGATGCCGAGAGCCTCTTCTGGCCTTGTATACAGTGGAAACCCGAGGAGGCCCTCGCCGAACGAGTCGTCCTCATGGCTCTCAGGATCGCCCAACACGCCCGGAACTAGGCGGCAGACCGCGTCGGCCATCAGTGCAGCGGGCAACTCGCCCCCGGTGCATACGAAGTCGCCGACGCTCCGCGCCTCGGTGCAGAGCGCCTCGCGCACGCGCTCGTCCACGCCCTCATAGTGCCCGCAGACGAAGCAGACCTCCGGGTGGCCCGCGAGCCGCCGGGCGTCGCTTTGGCAGAACCGAGGCGCGGCAGGGTCGGCCAGGACGATCGGTGTCCCAGGGGTCAGCGAGAGGCTCTGCACGGCGGACTCGACCACGGACGCGATCATCACCATGCCCGGACCGCCGCCGTAGGGCGAGTCATCTACGGATCGGTGCCGGTCTTGGGCAAAGTCGCGCGGGTTCGCGGTGGCGAACTCGAGCAGCCCGGAGCGGACACCGCGCGCAACGACGCCGTGCTCCAGCGCAGCGAGCACCTGCTCCGGGAACAGGGTAACGAATGAGACTCTCACTTCTTGAAATGGGTGAAAAGCGGGGACTTCTTCAAGGTCCAGGCCCGGGCAAGCGGATCCTGGTCGGCGGAATGTGCCCCCGATTCGGCCGCGCCAGGCGGCGCCACCGTCCGACCATAGGTCGGTGAGGCCATCTCGAACACCCCGATGAAGGTGCCGCGGTTGGAGTAGGGCACCGGTGGGCCATCGGGCGAGGCGAACGCCGGAGCCGACAACGGCCATGCCGCCGGAAACGGGCCGTAGCGGGTGACGATGTCGTTCCAGGCCTCGACCAGGGCTTCGTTGGCAAACTCCTGCGGGTCGCGACCGTCCAGGATCGGAATCTTGGTGTCACGGTCCATGGCCTGGGCGATCAGCGAAGGTTGCACTGCGGTCACGAAGAGCGACTCGCCGGTGAGGTTCCCAATCTTCGGAAGGAAGAGCTTGCGGCGCAAAGCGTCAACCGCCAATCGGTACACCAGGTACCCGGGCGAGCCGTCGAGGCGGGTTCCATCCAAGGCTCGGAGCCATGGCAGCGCGTCTGCCGCCGCGGCTTCGTCGCATGCGAGGAAGTAGGGCAGGAAATGGGACATCGTCGTATCGTCTTTGCGTGCGATGCTCCAGGCCGCCCGCTCGAGGTCGCCGACTGAGAGCTTTCCCTCGGGGATGGACTCGAGCAGCGCCTGGTTTCGGAAGAGCCGTCCCCAGACCGGGGTGTCCCCATTTGGCCACCAAGTCGTCGGCTTATTGTTCCAGTTGGCAATCAACCCTGAGGGGGGGGAGTCGGTATGCGGAGCTTCTTTCGTGGTCAAGAAGCCCTTCCAGGCGGCCTGGCTTCCGGCCGGGATCGGCAACCTAGGGTCGAAGCTGGGGGCACGCTTGGGCAATCGGCCCGTGTACCTCCAGCCCGTCTCGCCAGACTCGAACGCGAAGAACAGGTTGAAATTGACGCTGATCCCCTGAAGCGCCGAGTCTATGTCCGCCGGGCCGCGGGCCGAATAGAGGCTGAACATGGAGCCAAAGCTTTCGATTTCTCGCTTCCAGTAGCTCGTTCTGAGCGAGAACACCGCCTTCCCGCCTCGGGTCTTGAGGAGCACCGGACCTTCTGATGTGCGTTCCACCACGACTTGGCTGGGCTCACCGCCCTTCACGTGCACGGTTTGGGTAAAGCGCTCGACCTTCTCTGGGCGCCCGTCCACGGTAAGGGTGTCTGCCCCGTCCCATTCTGCGAACACGACGTCCCCGGTGTCCGCCACCCCGGTCGTCAGACCCCACGCCATCCAGGGCGAGTGGCCCAGGACGACGCCGGGCACGCCCGGAATGGCCAGCCCGCTCACCATGGTGCCTGGCGAGTCCAGCGTAACTTCATGGATTACGCTGGGGATCGTATGCCCCATTTGGGGCGCGGTGAGGAGCAGCGGCCTTCCGCTACGGGACCTGTTTGGCCCGACCACCATGCAATAGCTGCCCGTGGTGTAGGGGGCACCGACTGCGAGAGCGATCAGGCGGGCCTCGTCGCCGGTTGAGGCGCGGATCGCGGGAAGCAGCTCGAGGATGTTCACCTTCGGGAGCCGCGCGAGGTGGGCCTCTGTCGCCTGCCTGTCCGGCTTGTAGAACTCGTAATGGCGATTGGCGAGCGGATCGTCCTTGCCTGCCACGGTCGGAATCGACCGGGGATCGTCGTACCAGGCGAGGTCGTCCATCACGTCCAAGATCCTCTCCTTCGCCGGTGAGGATTTGAGGTACTCAAGCAACGCGAGGTTGCGGAGCTCGCCCGCCCCGCCTGAACCAAAGAGGCGGGCCATCCGGACTTCGATCGCGAGGGAGTCGGTCACCGTCCACGGCTCACACTCGATCCCGGCTTTGGCATATCCCTCGGGGAGCGTGCCCTCGGCCCTACGCTTGGCGATGGTGGCGTTGACACCCTCGGAATAGTTTCTGTGTGCGGCCTGGGCGGCGGGCGCGAGTCCGCTGAACATCTCTTCGTATTCAGCGTCCGTGTAGCCCTGCTTGACGGTCTCGGTGTCGGCTGCGAGGGCGGACCTACCGACCATCGCCGCCATCGTGCCGCGCGCGATCCTGCGGCTGTTCTCCATCTGCCAGAGCCGATCCTCCGCGGCAGCGACCCCCATGCCGCGGTAGAGGTCGGTCTCGTTTTCCGCGATGATGTGCGGAACGCCGTACGTGTCGCGGACGACCTGAGCACCGCCCGCAGCTTGCTGCACGAGGACAAGTACGGCGAGGAAAGTCACGCCGCGAGTTTACATCGGCCCTCTCAGAGCGATCGGCGGCGGCTTCCCGGCAGCGACTTCCTTCTTAGCGAGCGATAGACGATGTATCCGACACCGCCTACGATTGCGATCGGGAAGATGAGCCCGAGCAGCGCCTTGAACAGCCAAAAGGCGCCGCCTACCACAGCGATTCCCAGGATTGCGACGATGACGAACTCGTAGGTTTTCACGGGGTCTCCAAGAATGACTACGGGGGCGTTCGGCTTTGGGATGCAGGATCGGGCCGGTAGACTCTTGATATGGCCCTCGAGGTGGTGCGCGCAACGCCCGCCGCCTTGCCCCTCCCGCTCCAGCTCAACCCGGAACTTGCGACTCGGTACCTGGTCGGCTTCCTACGAGAAGAGATCGTCCGCAAGCGCGGGATGTCCAAGGTCGTGTTGGGGCTCAGCGGGGGTGTGGACTCGGCGACGAGCGCCTTTCTCGCAGCCCAGGCACTGGGGCCGGCCAACGTCGTCTGCGTCAGGCTACCATACCGTCTCTCTTCGGAGGCGAGCCTCGACCATGCACGCCTGGTGACGGAACAACTGGGTACGGAGGAGCGTACCGTGGACATCTCCGCGATGGTCGACGGCTATGCGGAGGGTGCTAGTCCGGACGGGCTCCGTCTGGGCAACTTGTGCGCGAGGTGCCGGATGGCGGTCCTCTACGACATTTCGATGGAGGTCGGCGGACTGGTGCTCGGGACGTCGAACAAGACCGAGCGGCTCCTAGGCTACTACACGTGGCACGCGGACGACACCCCAGCGGTCAACCCTCTCGGCGACCTCTACAAGACGCAAGTTTGGGATCTGGCCAGGCATCTCGGCGTTCCTTCGGAGATTGTGGACAAGGCACCGACCGCAGACCTCGTGCCCGGCCAGACGGACGTCGGCGACATTGGTGTCAGCTACGAGCTGGCGGACCGGATGCTCCTACACATTGTCAGAGGTGCCAATGTCGAACGACTGGTGGAACTCGGCTTCGAACTGGCTGCGGCTGAGCTCGTCGTCGGCCGACACGACCGCACGCACTGGAAGCGGCACTTGCCAACGAACGCAGTCCTGAGCGACACTGCAGTCGGAGTCGGGTACCTACGGCCCGTGGACTACCGAGGCTGACAACAGATCAGACGACACGCATTGTAAGCGTCTATGACCGATAATCGCGATGTGCCTTCCATCAGGGTCGTCGTGACCGGGCGTGTACAAGGCGTCGGATTCCGGGCGTACGCGGCCGCGGCCGCCTTGCGCCACGGTTTGGACGGCGAGGCGTGGAACCGACCGGACGGCGCGGTCCAAATCCAGTTAGGAGCCTGTGACGAAACGACCCTCGAGTCGTTCCTTGAGGATCTCCAGAAGGGGCCCGGCATCGTACGAGACCTCCGGTGGGAGGCATGTTCGACCGACGTTCAACCGGGCTTCCGTGTAGTTTCCGGAGGTACCTAGGCCGGTTCGTTGGCCTCTCGCGGCTCCCAACCTTCAGCGCCGCCATCGAGCAGCTCGAGCAGCGGCCACACCGCGCAAAAGTCGTCGCCGGGCCCAAAGTAGGTGCTGTTCTTATGCATCACGCCGTCGCCTTTCCGTACCAAGGCCGAAACACCTGGATCCGCACCACCCTCGACCCAGAAGCCGAGCTCGTCTGTCATCTCGTGCGTAGCGTCGGTGGCCATCGTGAAGTTCCAACCACGAAACTTCGCGGTCTCGGCCATCGTGGCCGGATCGTCTGGGGAGACGAAGAGCACCGCTGCTCGGCGTGAGAGGTGGGGCAGATAGGCATTGAGCCCGTCCGCCCACAGCGTGCAATAGCTACAAGCCTTGCCCATGTTGTGGATGAGAATCATGTCGTCGTGCTCCCCAAAAAACGACGACAGTGGCTTCGGGCCTTGTGCCGTCAGCAGTTCGTAGTCTTGTATTGGAACGAGGGGTTCCGCCTCCCTCGCCTTTGCGAGCTCCTGCTTGAGCTCCATGATCTTCTTGCCGATTTCCTTTTCCTTCTCGCGAAGCATGCCCCCATAGTATCACGGTCGAAGCGCCTAGGCCCAAGGGAGACGGTCTGCAAGGGATACTCTCTGCCGTGAACTCGGGCCGCGCGATCATGCATCCCGCGCTGGCGTTCGTCATTTTCGCCTGGGGCCTGAACTTCACCGCAATCAAGCTCGTGTACCTTGGGTTTTCGCCCGCCGCGGGCGGTTTGTTGCGGTATTGCCTGATGGTGCCGCTTCTGTTGGCTTGGTGCTTCATTGCGAAGGTTCCGCTCAAGTACCCCAAGGGCAAGGTCATGCAAACCAACATGGCTGGGTTTTGGGGAAGCGGGGTCTACATGGTCGTGTTTCTCGAAGGGATGCGACTCGCGAATCCAGCCCATGCCGCAGCAGCCCTGGCCACCGCACCGGTCTGGACCGTCCTCTTTAGCGCCCTGACGAAGCACGACAAGCTGACCTGGAGGTTGGGGCTGGGTTCGATGATCGCTTACCTGGGCGTGTTCACGATGTCGGTCGCCGGCGGGTCGGAGCGCGGCGAGCTGCTCGGCACAGTACTGGTCGCTGTCTCTGCAATCGTGTGGGCCTGGTCGGTGATCTGCTATCGCCGCCTCATGCCGGAGCAGCAGCCGTTGCAGGCACTGACGCTGTCGTTTCCGGGGGCGATGGCGGTTATGGCGGCGTATGGCCTCACGAGGCTTGTCCGGACGGACTTCGCTGCGGTACCGGAGCGTGCCTGGTGGGCGATGGCGTACTTTGCGGTAGTGGCGGGAGTGCTCGCGTTCGCAGCGTACTACCGTGGCCTGCGAGATGTTGGCCCTGCGATGACCTCTCTGACCCAGTTCTTCATCCCCCCCACTGCGGCGATCGGCGCATGGCTGCTCTTGGGCAACCCGATCGGGTGGCCGGAGTGGCTTGGCCTGGGACTGGTGACGCTCGGAACGTATGTGTGCTCGGGTGGCCGCAGGCAAGCCGTCCCTAGGGTCAATACGTCCGAGTGACCTTAGTGAGGCGTGGCGGAGCGTCCGGGTCGAGGCCACGGGCCAAAGCGGCGAAATGGGCGAGCCACTGGCCGAACACAACGTCGAGGAGAGGGGAATCGGGGGCGTCGCCGACGTCCGGGGCTTCGACGACCGTACTGTCGGTGCCCGTTACCGGCTCTCCGAAAGTCACGACGCAGGAGCCCGCCCCCGCCAAGGCAAGCGGCCCGTGGACGAAGTCAGCAGTCGAATAGGACTTGCACGGGAGCAGGGCGCACTCGATGAGCTTGAGCGCGGTCTCGCAGGCGGTCGCATAGCGGTACCCGCGCCCGACCGAGATCAGCACTTGGCCCTGGAGGAGCGTCGGTAACGCTGCCTTGGCCTGGCTCCGGCAATCCTCGATCCATCCATCGTCTGGCGTTCGTGGCTCAGGCAGCCCTGCCCCGAGGGCCCGGATCGCTTCATAGAGGGCGGCGAGCGAGGCAGTGTAGGTCTTGGTCGCGGCGACCGATTCCTCGTGACCGGCCTCGAGCAGGATCACTGCCTCGGCCGAACGGGCTACAGGGCTGTCGGCGACGTTTGTGATCGCGAGCGTGGCCCCTCCTTGCGACCGGACGAGGGAGAGCATCTCGGCCACGTCGGGGCCAGCACCGCTTTGCGAGACGCCGACGCCGAGGAAGCCGCGGTAGTCCACTTCTGCCCCATAGCGAGTCAGGACTGAGGGCGCGGCCAGCGAGACCGGGATCCGTAGGTGGGTCTCGATCAGGTAGCGGGCAAGGAGGGACGCATTGTCCGAGCTGCCTCGCGCGATGAGCAGGACGCCCCTTGGCTTTAGTCCGGCCAGCTGGTCGCAGGCCGCTCGACGGTACTTCGGGACGTTTCTCGCGAGAATGGTGGCCTGTTCGCGGATTTCACGCGCCATGTTCGCCCCTTCGGCCACGCGTGGATCCTACCAGGGTGGGGTACTTTCTCGGCACGAGGTAATGCGGGAGGGCCTGGCCCGTCCCTTACTCAGAACCATGCTCGCCACACTCTTGCTTGGCACGGCGCTCCTTCAGGAAGCGCCGCAAACGAACACGTATCGCGATCGCGCACTCGGGCTGAGCTTCGAGCACCCCAAGGACTGGCGGGTATCGAAGGAACGCCTCTTTACACTCATCGAGATCCCGTTGGCCGAGGGCAGGCTGGCCCAGGTCGAGCTGTTCTCGGCGGAGTATCGCGGCACTGCCGAGAAGTGGCAGGAGCTCCAGAAGGAGATCAACGTCACGATGGACCGCCCGGTAGAAAGGCAATGGGAGGAGGAGATCCTCGGGGTGCCGATGCTGCTGACCAAGCTGGCCTACACCGCGGGCGATCGCCCGACAGTGACCATTGTCGGGCTGCTCTATTCGGCGACGCCGGAAAAGATGCAGTTCCGCCTCAACGCGCCAGCGGAGCAGGCTGATGCGGCCCAGCAGGCATGGTGGGGCGCCCTCCTCACGCTTCGAACGACGTCCGGGCTGCTCCCGAGCGGCGAAGATCCGACCCGCCCCCTCACGGAGCTCCAGCCCGAAGAGGAGAAGCCGACGATCGTGCTACGAAAGCCAGATCCAGTGTTCACTGCACTTCGTCCAGGGATCCGGGTTCCTTTCGGTGGGATGACGGTCCAGCTCCTCGAGGGGTGGACCCTCAACGAGAACGGGACACTGAAGGGAATCGAGACCGCTGGGACGTTGAGCTTCGAGGCTTTTGAAGGCGACGGCGACGCGGCCGGCCCCAAACTGGAGGAGGCGGCAGCGAAGGCTCTGCTAGAATTCGACGCGGTAAACGTTCGGACGGACCTCCAGGCGAGGACCGTCCGCTCCGGTGCACTCGTTGCTTCGATCTGGCGAGACGGCAAAGACGCGAGTGGCCCCCTGTTCGTCGGCCACTTTGTCGGGGTGTGCGGGCAACGGTACTGGCTGCTGACCTACCGCGGACGCGGGGTGTCTGCCTGGAAGTCGGACCGCGGCAAGGTGGAGGCACTCCTGGAGAGCCTCTACGCCGAGGCTGCGAATTGACCCTCGTCGTCTCGACTTCCTCACCGTTGGCCAGTGCGGCCTTGTTCGATGCGGACGACCGTCTCCTTCGCGAGGGCTCGATGATGGCACCACAGGCAGCCTCTTCGAAAGCAGCCGAGGTAGTCCGTGCTGTCCTTGACGGCGAGAGGCCCGCTCGGATCGCTGTGGACGTGGGGCCTGGAGGCTTCACCTCCGTGCGGGCTGCGTTGGCCCTGGGAAAGGCCCTCTCGTGGGCATGGGGGATCCCGCTTGGCGCACTGTCGTCGTTTGACCTTGTCTCCACTTCGCTATCGGTCGCGATCCCGGCCAAGAAAGGGACGTGGTGGCTTCGCGCGGCGGGTACCCAGCCGTTGCTCGTCACTGACCCAGCTGGAGCGGTCGGATACCGGCTGGCAGGCGGCGAAGACCGTTTCCCGTATGCGGGTGCAGCGGCGCTGCTGCTGGCAAGCGTCGCGTGGACAGATCCGGCGGCGGTGATGCCCGCGTACCTCGCAGAACCGAGCATCAGCATGCCCAAAGGTGGATCGTTCCCGGCCGCGCCAGGACAGTCGCAGGGATGAATCCGGATCGCGTCTTCCGGGATCGGCCGCTCGCGCCATTGACGACTTTGCGGGCCGGAGGATCGGCAGAGCAGTTCTACTTCGCCCGGGACAGCGAGGATCTTGCCGAGGCGGCGCAATACCTTCACGAACACGATCTCGAGCCCACAATCCTCGGCTCCGGGAGCAACGTGCTGCCGAGCGACCAAGGAGTGCCGGGTTTCACGCTTTACAACCGTTCGACACGGATTGCGGTAAGTCCGGATGGCGAGGTGCTCGCCGACAGTGGCGCGGCGTTCCAAGACTTGTTCCTCAAGACGGCTCAGGCCGGCTTGGAAGGGTTCTCGTATGCGGTGGGGATCCCGGGTTCGGTAGGAGGCGCGCTGGCGAGCAACGCAGGAGCCTATCGCAGCTGTATTGCCGAGTTTCTGACCGGGGTCGAGGTCGTCGAGGCTGGAAAGCGGGAATGGATATCCCCCGATGCGCTCGAGCTGTCCTACCGCGACTCCCGGCTGCGACGAGGGGACTCAGGCCGGTGCGTGGTGATCAAGCTCCGGTTCGAGCTGCGGCCCGGCGACCCTCGCACGATCTACGACGAGGCGCGCGACTACCAGAGGCAACGGATATCGAAGCAGCCACCGCCAGCAAGCGCAGGCAGCTTCTTCAAGAACGTCTACGATCAAGCACTCGCCGATTCGCTCCCCGACTTGCCCGAGCGGCTGCGAGCCGGTGGAGTCGTGCCTTCGGGGTTCCTCATCGAGGGTGCAGGTCTGCGCGGACACCGCATCGGTGGGGCGATGTTGGCGGAGCGCCATGCAAACTTCATCGTCAACATCGGCAGGGCGACGGCCAGCGAGATCCGATCCCTCGCAGAGTTTGCCAAGGAGCGCGTGATGGACCGATTCGGCGTCGAGATTGAAGAAGAGGTGCTCTATCTCGGCGACTGGTCCGGCTGGAAGCCTGTGGGCTAGCCGCGTCCCAGGGTAAACCCACGCAATGCCGGAAGCGCAGGAAGCGAAGCTCGCCATTGTCGAGGCGGGCCGGCGCCTGTGGTACCGGGGTCTCGTCGGTGCGAAGGAAGGCAACCTCAGCGTCCGTCTGAGCGACGGAACGATCCTGTGCACCGCGGCTGGGCTCGACAAGGGGCACATGGACGAGTCGGGGATCGTAACGATGTCGCTGGACGGCAGGTTTCAAGGAGAGGTGCCGCCGAGCAGTGAGTTCCGTATCCACTTGCGTGCGTACCTCGACCGGCCGGATTGTCACGCAGTCGTCCATGCGCACCCGCCGGCCGCGACCGCATTTACGGTCGCCGGAACGGAGTTCCCAAACGACTGCCTACCAGAGGCGGCCTATGTGCTCGGCCCGGTCGCGAGCGTCCCTTTCGCGTTTCCTGGCTCAGAAGAAGTACCGGACTCGCTCGGCCCGTACCTGGCGCAGCACAAGACGTTCCTTCTCAGCCACCATGGAGCGATGACGCTAGGAGCGACGCTGGAGGACGCGGTAGACCGCATGGAGACCCTAGAGCGCATCGCCTTGATCCTGGTGAACGCCCGGCTGCTGGGGGGCATCGAACCGATGCCCGCGAGCGCGCTGGCAAGGCTGCGAGACCGGATGAACGGGAGGCTGGCATGAAGCGCCAGGCTCCTCGTGGGACGCAAGACGTCCTTCCTTCCCAGGCTCATCTTTGGCGGTACGTGGAAGAGGCGTTCGCCCAGACCATGGCGCTCTTCGGTTATGGCGAGATAAGGACTCCCACCTTTGAAGAGTACGAGCTGTTCGCCCGCACGAGCGGAGACACGAGCGACATCGTGTCCAAGGAAATGTACGATTTCATGGACAAGGGGGGGCGGCACCTTGCGCTTCGGCCCGAGGGCACGGCGCCCGTCATGCGTGCGTACATCGAACACAGCCTTGGTGAGGCGGGACTACCGTTGCGCCTTTGGTACTGCGCGCCGATGTTTCGCTACGGCCGTCCCCAAAAAGGCCGGTTCCGCGAGCACCATCAGGTGGGCTTCGAACTGATCGGGTCGGCTTCTGCCTTGGCGGAGGCCGAGGTTGCGCAGGCGGTCGTTGCGTTCTATTCCAAGCTGGGAATCGAGGACTTGACGGTGCGGCTGAATTGCATCGGGAGGCCGGAGAGCAGGGCGCGGTACGGCGAGGAGCTTCTAAGCCACCTCTCCGGTTGGCTGGGCACGCAAGAGGCGGAGACACGCGCCGCAGCGGAAAGGAACCCTTTGAGGCTCCTCGACAGCAAGTCGCCCGAAGTCCACGAAGCATTACAGGGAGCGCCCCGGCTGTTGGACTTCATCGAAGCCGAGTCCAGGGAGCATTTTCGGAAGGTCTGCACGGCATTGGACGCATCGGGATTGGGATACGTCGTTGACGAGGGAATTGTGCGGGGGCTCGACTACTACACCGACACCGTGTTCGAGGTCCAGTCGTCTGCGCTCGGAGCCCAGAGCAGCCTGTGCGGCGGGGGCCGATACGACGGCCTGATCGGAGCGCTCGGCGGTAAGGACGCTCCATCGGTGGGCGTGGGCATCGGAATCGAGCGAACGCTGCTTGCGCTTGCGGAGTCCGGTGCGGAACCGGAAGCCCCTCGTCTCGATCTCTTCTTAGTCGCGGCAACGCCCGAGGCGTGGCCGGTCGTCCGGGAGCAGGCGCGCAATCTCCGGAGTGCGGGGATCTCGTGCCAGTTCGACATGGACGAGCGCTCGCTCAAGGCCCAGTTCAAGTCTGCCGACCGCGCTGGCGCGGCTCGAGCGGCGATCTGGGGTACCGACGAGCTCGCCGCTGGCTCAGTCACGGTCAAAGACCTTTCGACCGGCGAACAGAAGACGATTCCGGTAGGTGAGTTGGCTCAATGAGGACGGCTGCCCTGTGTCTGGCCCTCGCCCCTAGCTTTGTCCTCGCGCAAGTCCCCGAGGTCGCACTTTTTGTCGAGGGAACCCCGACCGTGTCCTTCCGGGAGGGATCGCGCCCACAACTCACGTGGTACGACCTGGACGGCCGGCCGAGCCTCGTCGGGCTGAGGATGGTTCTGGAGTCTGGCCACCGTGTGTATGTTGCCCAGCGGCTTCAACGGATCGACACGAGCGGCGATCCTGACGGCATCGACGAGTACTACATCGAGCGGCGCGGGTCTTGGCGGGCTGGGAAACAACTGCTGCCGTTCGGTCGCCGCAACTTCGTTCGAGAATACGCGCTGGCGGCGCGGTTGGACACCGAGCTGCTCGTAGACGAGGTTCCGATCTCGATCGCGTACTGCGACGCTGGGCCGGGCCGAAACCGAGGGGTCGTCCTGCGTATCGGACGGAGCCTCGGAGCAAGCGTTGCCGCTGGGAACCACTTCGGGGTGCAGTCCACTACGTTGGCGCAGCTCCGGGGCCTCGACTCGGCGCCAGGACAAGGCGGGGGCTACCGGCTGGCACTGGGCGCCGATGTGAGCGTTCCGTACGCCGGGGGCTTGGGGACGATCGAGGTCGTCTCGTTCCGTGACGGCGAACGGCCTCGGGACGAGGATTTGACCGCCAGCTTCGTAGAGATCGTCTGGGAAGGCGGGTTTCCGATCCGGATCGGATGGGCACGAAACTGGACCGACCCGCTCGACGTGTACTCTGTGACCATGCCGTTCGTCCTGAACCAAAAGACCACGATCGAACCTACCATGCGGTACTCAGGTGGCCGGCTGACCGTGTTTGCGGCGACCTTGAGGGTGAAGCTTTGACCGGTGCCGGGTCTTTGGGGATATTTGGGGCCCTTGGGGCCGCACTCTTCACGCTCTTTGTGCTTGTGACGTTCTTCGTGCTCGCGGTGAGGAAGACTCGGGCACGAGGGCCACACGCCTCGGAACTGGACACCACGGGACGGTCGCTCCTGAGTTCGCTCAGTACTCTGCGCGTCTCCTTGGCCAGCCTCGTCGCTGACTTGCGAAACGTTCCGGAACTCAAGAGCCTCTTGGACGAAGTCGAGAAGGAGAGCGATCACGCCTACGAACAGGCCAGCACGCTGCTCGAGGCAAGAACGGCGCTCCAGCGCACTCTCAAAGGCCGCGCGACCGCGCTCCAGAAATTAGGCGAGGCGGACTCACTCCTGCAAGGCGAGAAGGACCCGGAAGCCAGGGCGTCGCTCGAGTCGGCGCTTGCCTCGCGGCGCGCAGAAGTAGCGGGATACCGGGCGGTAGAGGACCGAATCCGCGGGATCGAGGCGAAGCTTCGGCAGGCCGAGGCAGGCCTGGCGGAGCTTCAGTCCAAGCTCGTCACGGCCACGTCGATGCGAACGGGATCCGGCGAGGCAGAGTCCGAGCTAGGCGGATTGGCCGACCGCTTACGCAACCTGTCTGGGACACTCGACGAGGCGACAGAATTCCTGGAGGGATCGGCACAATGAGCGAAATCAAACGGGCGTACGACTTGCTTCGCGGATATGTGAACCGCGAATGGGACCGAATGCGGACGATCGAGTGGTCGAGCGCTTGGCAGGAGTTGGAAGAGTCCGTGCGGGGCCCGGCAGCGAAACCTGACGAGGTTCAGACGACGGATTTGCCGTTGATCCCGGAAGGCGTGGACGTGAAGGAACTGGCCTGCAACATCCTCGGGGTCGCGCGCGACGCCGAGTTCGAAGTGGTGCGCACGGCTTTCCGTAGGTTACACAGGCGGAGCGACCCCTCTGCATTTCCTCCGGGTAGCGAGGAGTCGCGCAATGCGGCCCGTATCCAGCAGCGAGTCACATGGGCCTATACGTGTCTGACCGCCGAGACCAACGAGACCGAGCGGCGCTTCCGGTCCCTCGAGATCGACTAGCCCTGGGCTGGTATCCTGGTGGTTCGGCCCGAGGCGTAGCTCAGCATGGTAGAGCGCCTGCTTTGGGAGCAGGAGGCCGCAGGTTCAAGTCCTGTCGCCTCGACCACTTCCGCCGGGCCACTGCCTAGTCCTTGGCGAGTTCCTTTTCGATGTCGCGGACGAAGTACGTGTCTTCCGGCTTCATGTTGTGGAGGTAGCGCGCGACGACCTCTCCTCTGCGTGAGACGAGGAACTTTGTGAAGTTCCACTCGACCTCGTCGGTGCACAGAGAGTTCGAGATCAGCCAGGCAAAGAGCGGGTTCTTCTCGTCGCCGGTCACCTTCACCTTGGCGAACATCGGGAACGTGACGCCGTAGTTCTTCGAGCAGAATTCGGCGATTTCGGCCTCCGATCCGGGCTCTTGGCGGCCAAAATCGTTGCTGGGGAATCCGAGGACGACAAAGCCTTGGTCCGAGTACTTTTGATAGAGGGCTTGGAGGCCCTTGTACTGCGGAGTGTTGCCGCACTTGCTGGCGACGTTCACGACCAGCACGACCTTGCCTTCGTACTTCTTGAGCGAAGTGGCCTTGCCTTCGATGTCGTTGACGGTGAAATCGTAGAAGCCTGGCACGGCGAGGGTGGCAGCGAGAAGGACTGTGGCGACCATGTTCCCCGTAGTGTACGCGCAAACCGTGCCGAAGTCGGCCCTTATCCGGTCGCCCGGGCCAGGATCGCCTCGTAAACGGCCAAGGTCCGCTGTGCCATTCGGTGCGAGGAGTAGTGCTCGCGCACATGGGCGCTGGCAGAGGCGACCAAGGACTCCTTGAGCTCGGGATCCCTGAGAATCCTTGCCACCGCCTCGCTGAGCGCGACAGGATCGCTCGGCTCAACGAGAATCCCTGTACCGGGCTTGACAACCTCTGGGATTCCGCCGACCCGGGTCGCCACAACGGGAACTCCGGCAACCATCGCCTCGATCACCGCGATGCCCATTGCCTCGCGCAGGGTGGGGAAGAGGAACACGTCGAGCGCGGGAAGAAGGTCTGTCAGATCGTTCCTATAACCGGCAAAGGACACGGAACGCTCGATCTGGAGCGATGCGGCGAGGCTGCGCAGCTCTTGCTCCTGCTCGCCGTCGCCAAACACCACGTATCGGATGTCGGGCCAGTCTTGGGCGAGGCGCGAGATCGCCTGGATCGCGGTGTCCACCCCCTTGAGCGGTGTGAGGCGAGCCGTCGAGCCGACTACCCTGGCGCCTGGATCGAGGCCGAGCTCGGCACGGGCCCGTTCTCGCGATCCGGGAGCGGGCGGGGTGGCCGTGACCCCGTTGTGCACGATCGAGATCTTCGACTCGTGCAATCCCTGCGCTGTGAGGTGGCGCCGAACGTCTGCTGAGACCGCGATCAAGTGGTCTGCGGCAACGAACGACAGCTTTCCGCTGAGCCCATGCACCGTCGCGACGCACGGTACTCGAGCAAGACGTGCGGCCAGACAACCGTTCACGCTGCTCGTGGAGAGGTGGGTGTGGACGATGTCATACCGGTTTTGGCGCATCGCGCGGGCCAGGCGAGTGATTGCGACCGGGTCGATCTTGGTTCTGACCGCGACCTCGTGGAACCGATAGCCTTGCCCGCCGACATAGGATCCCAAAGCCTTCCCGCGAAACGTCGCGAACTCGACGTTGTGGCCGGCCTCGCGGAGGGCATGGCTCAGGGACATCATGCTACTTACGGCGCCGTAAGTGGCTACGCGCGCGCTGCATACTTGCAGGACGCTTAGCGAGGGCTCGGATCGGGCCGGAGCAAAAGCTTCCACACCAAGACCCAGACTCTCGTGTTGCTGCGTACGTTGATCCTGTTCCATTGGAAGTGGTCGGTCTCCGAGGTGTTCTTGCCGCGTCGCACCGTGGTAGCCCCCGCGTGGCCCGCCTCGCGGACCAGGTGCCTCACGTCGCTATTGTGGTCGCCATAAGGGTAGCAAAAGTAGGGGACTTGTCGCCCGAGCTCGCTCTCCAGGGTCTCCTTTGCCGTGATGATCTCTTCTTTCGCGGCCTCAGGGGGAACGTGGGCCAGGCGGACGTGGGTCCGCGAGTGCGAGCCGATCTCGTGCCCGCGCTGAGCCAGCGCGCGAATCGTATCGAAATCCATGAGTGGCTCGACAACGTCGCCATGACGGTTGTCCCATTCGTTGGTGGAGCCGGCCAGGCCCGAGACGACAAAGACTGTTCCTGTCCATCCCGCGCGCTCCATTTCGGGGGCGGCGTACGTGTCGTAATTCTGATATCCGTCGTCGAAAGTGAGGACGACCGGTCGTCGGGGTAACGGGCCTTGGCCGAGAATCCCAGCCTGCATCTGGGCAAGCGACACTGCCTCGTACCCGAGCTTGGCGAGTGCGGAAACCTGACGACGGAACAGCCCTGGCGCAACATAGTGGGCGGGGACAGTTGTCCCCATGGGGCGCGCCGCAATGCGGTGGTACATGAGGATCGGTACCGGTGCCGGGAGAACCAAGCTCAAGAGCATACCGGCGAACCCTGCGCGGTAGGCTCGGCCCAATGCACCCTCATCCTCGCGGATACGTCTGCATGCGCGCTGCGGTTCCACCTGCCTTCGACGGCAACCTCGAGATGGGAGAGTGGGGTCGGGCGGCGTGGACCGAGGACTTCCTAGACATTGAGGGGGCGGTGGTGCCCCGCCTCCGGACCCGGGCGAAGATGCTCTGGGACGAGGATTGTTTCTACATCGCGGCCGAAATGGAAGAGCCGGACCTCTGGGCGACCTATACCGAACACGACAGCGTGATCTTCCAAGAGAACGACTTTGAGGCGTTCTTCGACCCGGACGGCGATTGTCACGGGTACTTCGAATACGAGGTGAACGCCTTGGGGACGGACTGGGATCTGCGGCTCGACAAACCGTATCGAGACCAGGGCAACGCCGACAACTCGTGGGAGGTCGAAGGCTTACGTAAGGCTGTCGTACTGAGGGGGGGGGTCAATGCCCCGGAAACTCGCGCTGAGGGTTGGACGGTCGTCCTCGGGTTTCCTTGGTCGGCGTTTGGTCTCGACGCGCCTCTGCCGGGCGCGCAGTGGCGGGTGAACTTCTCTCGGGTCGAGTGGGACTTGGAAGTTGTCGAAGGGAAGTATCGCAAGATCGAGGGTCGGCCAGAGCACAACTGGGTTTGGTCGCCACAATGGGCGATCGACATGCACCGTCCAGAACTTTGGGGCTATGTGCAGTTTGGGGATGCGGCGGCGGAGTTTGTGCCGGATCCTGACTGGGACGACCTGTGCTTCGCCTTCGCAGCGTATCGGGCGCATCGGGAAGGCTCCCCGATCGTGGCGGAGAGCCAGACTCGCGACGGTTTCGTGTGGTTTCGGTCGGGCCGTGTCCGTGTCCGCGAGGACTCGCTGACAAAGCGGGACTAACGCTGAGCCAGGAACGAGGACATCCGATTCAACGTCTAGACGGTTGATGAAGGCCAAGTTTGCGGTCATCGCTGTCTCGTGCGCCCTGGCACTCGGGCTCTTGGCCGGGTTCGTCATGCGCGGAGTGACAGATCGTGCGCCAGTGAGGACGGTGGTGCTCCAGAAAGTGACCGACCTTGGCGAACTCCGTCTTGCGCGTCACGAGTTCAGCCAGGCAGCGACCTGGGAGTCGTCTCGCAAGGCGGCAGACTGGGCTGTGGCGATCCCAGGCGCTAACGAGGTCGTCGGAGCCCTAACCCGCAACCGTGCGGTTGGCGAAGTAACCGGTCACGTGGACGCAGGCATTGACTTTAGCGAAGCAAGGATCGAGATCGAAGGGAAGACCGTTCGTGTCTCTTTGCCAGCTCCGACCGTCCAGGAGACAGTCGTGGACGCGAACCCGATCCATCACAATGCAGGGCTCTTCTGGCGGAACAACGATATGGCGAGTGTCGCCGAGGCGGAGTATCAAGGGATCCTGCGCTCGGCAGCTGTACGGGGAGGAATCTTGGAGCGTGCCAGGACGAATGCGAGGGCGCTGGTAAATGGCCTGTTTGACACCCAAGACTGGAACATAGACGTACGGTTCTCCCCAGGGACTGTGTAGTTCTGGGTCAAGCCTGCCAAAATTGTAGGACATGCAGGCAGTTCTCAGCCTCGTTGCTTTGGTCGCCTATCAGAACGGTCCGTACCCGGCTGTCAGTTTCGCGGACAAGCCGGGAGTAACGTTTGTGGAACTCCGGGAAACCGGCCGGATTCTTGGCGTCCCCATCGAATGGACAGCGGAGGAGGGCACGAAGATCGGAAACGTTCCTTTCGACGGTAACCAGGCCCGAGTCCTCGCCGACGGGACTAAGGTAGTGCCTGTTCGAAGCTTCCAAGTCGAGGGAGTCTCCATCGTGTTCGATCCAGCGACGGAGCAAACTACGGTCTACAAAGGCGAGGAGAGCTATGTCTTTACCGAGCCCGAGAAGTTTGTCGAGATCAGCATCAATCAACAAACGTTGAGGGCTTGGCAGGGTCCGTACCTGGTGCTGGAGACGAACGTGAGCACCGGCAAGCGTGGGCATACGACCCCGACCGGTAAGTTCAGTGCCAAGACGAGGGAGCGCATGCGCTATTCGCGGAAGTACAACGATTCGCCGATGCCTTGGAGTGTGCAGATCAATGGCGACATCTTCATCCACGGGTACGGCAGCGTGCCTCGGTATCCGGCTTCCCACGGCTGCGTGAGAATGCCGATGTGGGGGGACAACGCCGCGAAGAAGTTCTGGGAATGGGTCGAGCTCGGAACTCCCGTGCACGTCGTCTCCGAGTTCACGCGCGAAAGGGAATCGTCCAAGGCCTGAAAGGCAGGGTTGATATAATCTCGGAATGAGGTCTGCGTTCATCCTTGCTGTGGGGATCGCACTGTGCGGCGGGTGCGTACCTACGGGCCAGCGGAGCGTCGACATCGCTGAGGCGAACAAGGTTATTGAGACCAAGAACCGACCTCGGCTCGAGTTGCCCAAGGACCTCGCTGGCCTCGAAGCGCTAGGGATCAAGTTCGTACCAGACTCCGTCCTGGCTGAAGGGGAAGACGGGCTCCAGATCGAAGACAAGGCCCTTTCTACGGTCGTCCGGGCCAAGCTGTATTCGCCTGGCTCCACATCTGCAGTGATCGAGCTAATGTCGCAAGGCTTGGAGAATCCAAGGACGCTTGGCTCGGGAGAAGAGATGCGCCTCATTGGCTCGACCAAGGACGGGGACACGGTTGACGTGATGCTGGGGCCGGCGACCGGTGGCGAGCGTACGATGATCTTCGTCTACGTCACTCGCGAAAAGTAACGCGCCAGTCTCCTCGATCGCGGTCGTTCCAATTGCGGACATCGCCGGACTTACGGGCGCCAGCCAGGTACTCCAGATCGAGCTCTGCGATAGCCGCGCCTTCAACGCCAGGCGAGGTCGCCGCAAGCGTCGCATCGGCGGGGAACCCGTCCAGGCTTGGAGTGAGGATAGCGGCTTGGCCGTAGGTCGAGGGCACGGGCTCTCGACCCAAACCGCCGACAAGCCCTGCTTGCACTACGTAGAGTTGGAGTTCTACCGCGCGCGCCCGGCCGCACCACAGGATCCGCTGATAACCAAAGCGGTCTTGGGTGAAATAGGGAACCGCAAGGACGAAAGCTCCTTCTTCTGCGAGCGCACGACCGGAGGCTGGAAACTCGGAGTCGTAGCAGACCGCAGCTCCCACCTGGCCCACCAGACCAAGCCCATTTCCCGGGGCCATTTGCCAGTCGTGGATCTCGTACTGAGTGAGAACGTTCTTGCCGGGCAGTTCCCAAGCCTCTCCAGAGTCGGTCAACCAGAGCGGGCGGTTCTCGACGCCGAATTCGGTCGGCACAAAGTGGGTTCCGGTGAGGACGTCCTGGCCGGAGCCTTGCACCAGGTGTCGGAGACCCTGTCGGACGTCTTCGAACTGGCCGCCCAGGTAACTGACGGCATCACTTCCCAGAAACTCGAGGCGATCGTCGAGGAGTCCAAGCGTGGTCTGCTCGGGCCAGACCGCCAAGTCGCATCCTTCGGTCAGGGCCAGCGCCTGCTCGGCATGAGCGAGGTACTCCGCAACGCTGGCATATGGGCGGCACTCCCATGCCACGGCGCCGACTTTCACGGAAGCCACTCCAGGACGGCGGCGCAATGCGCCGACTCAGGGTCGTCCATGTAGCCGTGGGCGACGGCGACGAACCGGCACCCCATCCGAACCAAGGGGGTCAATGTCGGATCCGTCTTCGCGCCCGCGGCCACGTCTTGACAATACTCTTCCGGGGACGGGGCGCTCGAGGCCGAATAGCCGGGTATACGGCAGGCGGTGCCGTATCTCCGCAAACCGGACTTGCGGACAAGCTCGAACCGGGCGTGGTAGAGGCCCCTCGCGATGCCCTGCAAGCGACGGTCCGGATGTACGCTCACGTCTGCTCCGTAGAGGGTCGTGCCCCGCGGGTCATGGCTGGAAAAGTGGTGGCCGCCTGTCACCTTCTCCCAAGGAAGGTGCGCGGCCCAGGCGTCTTCGCCGATCAGCAAGGCGCTCGCCGACCCCACTACAGTCGTGTCCTCCATCGCCACGAACTGGCCTTCGGGAAAGGCCTCGAGGTGAGATCGAAGGTGCTGGGGCTTCCAGAGGAGCTCGGCGGGGAAAGGAGGAGGGAAGCACTCGGCCTGAAGCCCGACCACGCCTGCAATGTGCCCCGACTGCATCTCCATGACGACCACACACGCATTGTGGGCCGAACTTTCGAAGGCGGCCACTACGTACTACGGAATGTGAGAGTCGCAATTGAACCGAGAGCGGTTCGGAGTGCAGGCACTGCCTCCGTGACGTTGCTCCACCAGCTGGATGGCGGGGGATGGATCGTTGGCGACAGGACGGGGAAGATCTCGCTTTTGGCCCAAGGCGACTGGTGCTGGTCGTTGCAGCCCCCGATGCCGATCCGGGACGTGGCGAAGGCTTACTTTGCTCGGTCGTTCTGCACCTTGGGCTCGACCCAAACCGGAGCGGTCGTCAGCGGGCCGGGCGTCTACGGGTTCGACCTTCGCTCTGGCGAAATATCGTGGAGCCGGCGGCTTCCGTTCTACTGGGGGTTCTTCCCGAGTCGCCCAGTTGCGGTAGCGGAAGCGCTGGGGTGCGAGTTCTGGATCAGCTACGACGACGGCAAGATCGAGGTGCTCTCGGCGGACGGCCATCGGCTCGCCAGGCTCCATGACGGGCTGTCGCCCTTCCAGATGTTCCCGGTGGGGGACGGTAGCGTACTGGCCGGTTCGAGCGGCTATGGAATCGGGCTTTGGGACACCCACACTCGCAAGCGCGTCTGGCACGAGCCGCGGCGCGAGCGAATCCTGGCCTTCGCCAACGCCCGTGCGGCGAGGTCGGTTGCTTTGCTTACGCTCGATTACATCGAGGTGCTCGACTTGGACAGCGGCGTTGCCACGCGGCACGAATGGGCTGGCGGCCTGCCAACCTTGGCCGTGACCACGGACGGAAAGATGTTGGCGGCAGGTGCGCACGGTGGGCTCTACGTCTGCGCGGTAGGCGTCGAGAGCCCGGCCTTTGTCGAGATCGAGGACGGCAAGGTGACCAGCCTCGGCTTCAACGAGGCGGGCGACCGCCTCCACTACGGCACGAGCACCGGTAAGGTCGGCGTGCTCGCGCTGGAGACGGACTAAGGTCTAGTCGCTCAGCGAGGCATTCGGGTCGAAGGTTTCGAGAGCGGCCATGTCCGGCAGATCGCGATAGAACCCCGTCTTTTCCTGCACTGCTTGGGCGAGCGCGGCCAGCGTGCCCTCGTCAAAGAGCCTTCCGATCAATGAGAAGCCCGTTCCGTTCCCTCGAGTGTCCGAACCGTTGGGGACATAGATCTGGGGATGGCCGGTGAGGTTCGTGTTATAGAGCGTGTACCCGCCCCGGTCCGCAACGAGCACCACGTCGAAGTCTCCGAAGTCCTCCTCGAAGTTCTGCATCACGAGCGTTCGGGCGCGCATCGCCTGGACATAGTCCACACCACTCATGAAGTGGGCAGTGCGGAAGATCCCGGGCCAAAAGCTGCGCGAGATCGTGTCCACGCGGCCGTCCAAAGTGATCTCTTGGAAGGCCGCCGCAGCCTCGGCCGATAGCAGTTCGTCGGTACCCGAGGGAATCGGGCGGAACGTGACCGGCTTTGGCTTCATCCCCATGGACTTCATCAGTTCGACCGTAGGCGCGAGTGCCTCCCCGGGGTCGTCCTCGTCCAGCGGCTTGCTCGTCAGGTATCCGACCTTGAGCCTCGTGACGTCGAGCCGATGGTCGAAGTAGAACGGCTGAGCGACCGACATACGGTCGCGCTCGTCGGCTCCGGTCAGGGCGGCCAACACGATGGCACAGTCCATCGCACAGCCACAGATCGGTCCGACCTTGTCCATCGTCCAGCTGAGCGCCATCGCGCCGTGTCTGCTCACCCGCCCGAACGTGGGCCGCAGCCCGGTGACGCGGCACCGCTGGCTGGGAGAGACGATCGAGCCCAGGGTCTCCGTACCGACCGTGAACGCGACCAGCCGCGCCGCCATCGCGGAGGCAGAACCGGCAGAAGAGCCGCTGGAGCCTTGCGTGGGCCGCCATGGGTTGCGAGTCTGCCCACCGAACCACTTGTCGTCCATCGCAAGCGCGCCGAGTGTCAGTTTGGCCACGATGATCGCACCGGCGTCGTCCAGCCGCTTCGTCACTGCGGAGTCGTAGTCTAGGACCTGGTCTTTGAATGGCTCGGCGCCCCAGGTGGTCGGGTAGCCCTGTAGGGCAAAAAGGTCCTTGATCCCGCAGGGAAGCCCGTCCAAGTGCCCGCGGGTACGGCCTTGTTTGCGGCGCAAGTCGGACTCGTCGGCCATCTTGAGCGCCCGCTCTTCGAGCAACGTGACGACGCACAGCAGCTTGGGGCCGTACTTCTTGAGCCGGGCAAGACTGGCCTCGGTCAGCTCGCGGGAGGTGATGTGCCCGGCCTTCAGTTGAGCCTGCATCTCGAGGATCGTACGGTCGAGCAACTTCTCGGCGGGGATCTTTGCCGGTTTGCCAAGGTTGGGCACGAGCAGGCGGTTCCTCTGGTTCGCGGGCATACGCCCCACAGGGCGGAATTGGAAGGCGGGAGCTACCGAGTTCGGCAGGCCGGCTTTGCGCAACGCCTCCATTCCCTTCCGCAATTCGGCGACCGAGCCCTGGATCGCCTTCGCCTGGTCGTCGGTCAGGGGCAGCAGCGCACTCTCGGCGGCGGCCTTGAGCCTAGCCTGGGCTTCCTGCCCCGAGTCTTGCCGGGCGAGGGCGAGCGAGGCAGCCCCGAGCACTGCGGAGGTGAGAAGCTGCTTGCGCGTCAGGCTCGTGTCGAATCCCATGTACCGGATTATGCCTAGGACGACCCTTGCGAGGCCGCATTCTGGGTTGCAGATGCCAGAACTGCCGGAAGTCGAGACCGTCCGCCGGGTGATCGACGGGGCCCTGCGAGGGCAAGAGATCACGCAGGCGGAGGTCGTGCCCGATGAGATCGTGTGGGAAGGCGCCGACCCGGCGGCAGTGCGCAAGGTCTTGCTGGGACGCACAGTCACCGGTGTGGGAAGGCACGGAAAGCTCTGGTGGGTCGAGTTCGACCAGCCGGGAAGGCTCTATGGACACCTGGGAATGAGCGGATGGGTGAGAGACCTTGACCCTGGGAACGCCCTCGCCACCCGCCTGCGCGAGCACGGAGCGATGCCCTGGGAGGACTCCGAGGGGCGGCCGAGGTTCCTGAAGCTGTTGCTGACCGGCGACCAGGGGGGGCGAATCGCCATGACGGACGGCCGCCGGCTCGCCCGCCTTTGGCTCGGGGACGAGCAGGAGCCCCGGCTCATGAAGCTTGGCTTTGACTGTTATCGCGAACTTCCTGATGTGCGGAAGATCGGGGAGGCGTTGGCGCGGCGCTCGGCGCCGATCAAGGCGGTCCTGCTCGACCAATCGGTCTTCGCCGGGGTAGGGAACTGGATCGCGGACGAGGTCCTGTACCAGGCGCGGGTCTCGCCGAAACGGCCCGCATCGAGCCTCTCGCCCTCGGAGACGGCGGCGATCCGCGCAGCACTGGAGAGCGTGATTGCGCTCGCCGTGGAGGCGAGCGCGGATGCCTCACGGTACCCGACGGATTGGCTTTTCCATGTCCGGTGGGGCGGGCGCGCCGGAGCGGAGGAAATTGGAGGAAGGGCCCTGGTGCGGGAGCCGGTCGGAGGTAGGACCACTGCTTGGGTGCCTGGCCTCCAAGTCTAGACGTAGCAGTGTCTCGCTTGGAGATTCATTTTGTCTATGAGCGGGCTGAGCGGCCGCTCGCACTCCTTCCTGAAGGACATGTCCGCGGATACGGTCCGCGGAGTTTCTGCAAGATTGTCCAGGGGGGCACCCTGGTCGTGTTTTGGGCTGGGCCCGACGACTCTGCTGGAACAGCGATCAGGCGTGGCCGAGGGCGACTTCCAGAATATCCGCACCGCCTCGTGGACTCAGATCGTACTGCTCGTCGGGCCGGAGTACTCGAGCGAGTTGTGCGCCCGAACTTCGCTTGACGGGCCGATAATGCCCTGGATCGTGACACTCGGAACGGCAACTCTGCGCTCAGCCATCCTAGTCCTAATAGGTTCCATGCATCGGGCGTTTTGGCTGGGCTGGCCATCGTCGGTGTACGGCACGATCTTTCGCGAAGTAACTTCTGTGATTTGCACCTTGTCGACCATAGGGAAAGCAAGGTCGCGGGCCTTGGCAGCGAAGATGCCTCCGATATCCGCTTCGACGGACGCCCGGCAGGTTGGGCACGATAAACCTCCACACGATGAGCCTGTCGCTGCTCCGGTCAAGGAATCAGAGGTGCGTCAGCGCGCCTGGTTCGTCTTACAGTGACTCTCGGCGCCTCGACCTCAGGACGAATCGGGATCATCGTCCAGCGCTTTGGGGAGCCGTCCTTGGCCCTATCGTGAAGGGCTCAGTGTCATACTACGTTCGGCGTGGGTGTCTTTGGCGCACTAAGAACGACGATCGGGCGAGCAGTCCTTGCGCTTCTTCTCGTGCTTACGCAGATGCACTTGTGCGAGTTTGTCTACGTTCGCGCCAACGGGATCGAGTGCCTGGAGTGTCAAGAACTCCCACTGCATGGTGACAGGGCGCAGGCAACGAGTATTTGCCACGGAGATTGTCACGATTGTTGCGAGCTCCAAGCCTGTAAAACTCCCAGCGGGGTCGAGATCCCAACGCACCCGCCTCAGTTTAGGCTCGAGTTTATGGCCTTGCCAGAGACCGTCGCCTTGCCTGATCTTCAAGCACTTCCCCCGATAGTGCAGCGGTTCCAGTTCACGGCGGGTGCTCCTGCGAAGGGGCCGCCCAATGTTCGCGTCAGTCGAGGTCCTCCATGTCCCTGCTTCGAAAATCCTTCCGCTGGATGCAGGGTCACTCTATTGGCGTAGCCGTTTGATCTTTGCTCCAGCCTACACGTGCATTGGAGCAATTCTTGACAAGATCATTTTTCATTTCAGTTCTTTTGGCGACAACCGTCTGCCAAGCGCAAACACAGATCTCGGCAACAGACGCCTTGAGACTGGCGTCGCAAGGGCGACCATCGCTCGTCGCATCTCGGCTAGCCGTGGAGCAAGTTCGGGCATCGTCCCGAGCTCTCGCTGCAAAACCTCCGCTGACGCTTGCCCTGGGAGCGAGCACTCGAAACGATGTTGGAGCGACCGACCAAGATCTTGCCCTCAGCCAAGAAATTGACTTGTTTGGGCGAACACGGTCCCTCGCCAAGCTCGGGGCAAGCGACCTCCTTGTGGCTGAGGCTAGGTATCGGAGCGAGGCTCTGGGGCTGCAAACTGACGTCCTGACCGCCTTTGCCCACGCAGTGTCGAGCCGACGTCGACGCGAAGTAGCGACGGACCTCTTGGGCATTGCCGAAGGGCTTCTTGCGGCAACTCAGCGTAGGTTCGACGAAGGAACAGTGGCAGAGCTCCAAGTGACACGTGCCTCCATCGAGTTCCAGCGCGCTCAGCAGTTCGTACAGCTGAGCATCGCAGACCACCAAACCGCCATGATCCTACTTGCTGGACTCCTCGGCATCGCGCCCGAGAGCTTTCAGGTTGAAGCAGACGCCGCCACTGTGCCGGCTGCATCCACCGGTGTGACTGAGCGTCCGGACGTTCTTACCCTTCAGGCGGAAGTAGCTCGGGCAAACGCCGAGGCAAGTGTCGCTCGCGCGGCGTCTCGCCCCGGGTTTAGCCTTCAACTGGTGCGGTCTCCGTGGTCGAACGACCGCGGGTATTTCGTAGGAAGAGCGCAGTTCTCATTCTCCCTTTGGGATCACGGGCGAACCAAGAATGAGGTCAAGGCTGCAAACCTCAGGGCAGAAGCCGCGTCTAAAGCCCTTGAAGATCGCAAATCGGTTGCTGCTCAGCAGCTTGCAGCAGTCCAGATCGAAATCAAGTCAAGCGCCGAGAGGGTTGCCAGCTTTGAAGCGATCTTAGTCTTAGCGAAAGACCTTGTCGTTAAATCGCAGAAAGGCTTTTCGGAAGGGTTCGGGACGCAAGTCGATGTCCTTGAGGCGACTCGGGCACTACGTGAACTGGAGCAGGAACTTGTCGAAGCGCGTCTCCAACTCTCCTTGGCTGTCGTGAAGCAGTACGAGGTGTCTGGCTTCCTTGCGGAGGTGCTTCGGTGAAGCAGTTTACGCTCTTCGTGCTGGCACTCCTAGCCATTAGTGGTTGCGGAAAACAAGCGGATGATCAAGCGAACGATGACCATGGTCATGAAGAAGAGGTGCACTCCAGCGAGGGGGCCGGACACGAAGAGGGAGAGGTTCATCTCACCGAAGAAGGCAAGAAGATTGCCGGAATCGAAACGACCGTTGTGAGAGTTGAGGACTTCCAGCAGGTCCTTCAAGTGCCCGGAACCGTCTCCAGCCTGGACAGAGGCAAGGCGGTTGTGACGCCACCCGTTTCGGGTCGGGTCGCTTCAATCGCCGCTCGACTCGGGGATACGGTGCGGCAGGGTCAGACTCTCGCGATCCTTGAGTCGCCAGAGCTTTCGCAGGCCTGGTCAACGATCGCTGATGCGACCAGACTTCGTGATGCAGCGAAGTCCAATGTTCAGCAAGCCCGGTCTGAGACCGAACTCTCGATTGCGAAGTTGAGCGCGGCCCGAAAGAACCTGGATCGGCAACGCGAATTGGCAAGGGCGGGAGCCTTCAGTCAGGCTCCAGTCCAGCAAGCTCAGAACGAGCTTAACGACGCGCAAAGCGAACTGCTCAGCGTCCAAAAGGAACAAGCTTCGCACGCAGAACAGTTACGGCGACTGGAAAACCTCTTTCGAGACGGCATTGTCTCGAAGTCGGAACTGGAAGCGGCTCGACTTGAGGTCCAGCAAGATGAGATTCGACGAGATCGCGCTCAGGCACGAATTGAGATTGCGAAGGCAACCTACGAGAGAGAAAGGAACATTGCTTCCCGGGGCCTTCTCAATGCGAAGGAACTTCAGTCAGCGGAAGCCGAGGTCAAATCGAGCGAACTTGAGCTTGAGCGCTCAAGAATCCGGGTTCGAGCCGCAGAATCTGAGCTCGTCAATGCAAACCGAGCAATTGCAAATGCCCAGGCGGTGTACCGATCAAACTCTGGCTCTGGATCAACCTCGGTTGGCAGAGTCTCTCTCGTGGCGCCGCTGTCCGGAGTGGTCACGCATCTCGATGTGACGAGAGGGCAGGCTGTGGACCGCACCGAGGTTCTCATGGAAATCGAGAACCTCCGGTCAGTGTGGATTACGGCGAACGTTCCTGAGCGGGACGCGGAAAAGGTTCGGAAAGGAGCACTTGTTTCGATCCAGATGACATCGCTTCCCGATCGAAAGTTCGAAGGGGTCGTCCAAGTGGTAGGCACGAGAATTGATCCCAAGACAAGGTCGGTTCCGGTCCAATGTTTGGTGACAGAAACCCGGGGGCAGCTGAAGCCGGATATGTTCGGGAAGGTCTTCATCGGTATTGGACGAGCCCGTCCGAGCCTAGTCATCCCGAAATCAGCCGTCGTGATGGAGGGAGGCAAAGCGTTCGTCTTTGCCAAGCATGGCGATGCTTTCGAAAAGCACGAGGTCACACTCGGAGACCAGGCCGCGGATCGGGTCGTCGTCCTGTCTGGGATCGAGGAAGGCGAGACGATCGCTTCCAAGGGCGCATTCATCCTCGCCAGCGAGCAAAAGAAGGGCGAACTCAAGGGGCACGAACACTAGTGCTGGAACGCGCGCTCGAATTCAGCCTGAGGCAACGGCTCGTCGTTGTCGTCGGGGCGATCCTGCTCGTCATTCTTGGGGTGTCGGCCTGGCCGCAAGTCAATCTTGACGCGGTTCCGGATATCACCACAAACCAAATCTCGATCAACACCGAAACGGGAGGAATGAGCCCCGAGGAAGTCGAGAAGCTCGTCACCTTTCCGATCGAGACCGCGATGGGCGGGATTCCCGGAATGGAGCACGTCCGCAGTCTCAGCCAGTTTGGGCTCTCGCAGGTCAACGTAACTTTCCGCGACGACAAGGACATCTACTTCGCCCGGCAGCTGGTCAGCGAACGACTGAACGGCGTCAAGGATGAGCTTCCCAGCGGAGTCGGAACCCCCACCATGGGGCCGGTCTCCACCGGGCTGGGCGACATCTATTTGTACGTCCTGGAGTCACCCGAAAGGACGCCGGCCCAACTGCGAGAGATTCAGGACTGGGTGATTGCTCCTCAGCTCCGCACCGTTCCTGGTGTTGCCGAGGTCAATGCGGCCGATGGAAGCGTTAAGCAGTACCAAGTCGTCGTTTCGCCCCCAGCCATGCTTTCGCGCGGCGTTTCTGTCGATGACGTCGTTCTCGCCCTGAAGAACAATAACGAAAACGCGGGCGGAGGCTTGCTGGAGCGGAACGGAGAGCGGGTCCTCATTCGAAGCGTCGGACTCGCCCAGACAGTCCAGGACATCGAGCAGATCGTCGTGAAGTCCGAAGAGGGCATTCCCGTCCAAATCCGCGACGTCGCAAGTGTCGAGCTTGGAGTGCCCGTCCTCACCGGAATCTCGACCAAGGACGGCAAGGAGAGCCTCATGGCCATTGTCATGATGCTCAAAGGAGCTAACGGCCAGACCGTCGCGAACGCAGTAAACGAGCGAATATCCGAGATCAAGGCCCAGCTCCCGAGCGATGTGACCCTCACTACCACCTATGACCGCGCCGAGTTCGTGGGCGAAGTACTGCACACGGTCCAAAAAAGCCTTCTCGAAGGGGCTGCGCTGGTAATCGTCATCCTGGTGCTGCTCCTGGGCAACTTCCGAGGGGCGGTCATTGCGGCGGTCGCCATCCCCGTAGCGATGCTCTTTGCCATCTTGGGAATGAGGCAGTTCGGGATCAGCGGCAATCTGATGAGCCTCGGCGCGATCGACTTTGGAATCATCGTGGACGGCGCGGTCATCATGGTCGAGAACTGTGTCCGTAGGCTTTCAGAAGCCAGGACGCTCTTAGGCAGAGCACTCACCCAGGAAGAACACGCGGACGTGGTCAGGCAGGCAACGTCCGAAGTGCGAAAGGTGACCCAGTTCGGCGAGATGATCATCATCGCAACCTTTATCCCGATCCTTGCGCTCGAAGGAGTGGAGGGAAAGATGTTCAAGCCCATGGCGATGGTGTTCATCCTTGCACTCGTCGGAGCCTTGATCCTATCGCTTACGCTGATTCCTACCCTGTGCTCTCTGTTCCTCAGCCGCGATACGCAGGAAAGACACAGCCGACTCCTGGGATTCTTTGAGAAGTTGTACGCGCCAGCGCTCCAGTTCTCTCTCCAACGAAAAAAGCTCGTAGTCGGCTCTGCCGCCGTCCTTCTCGTGGCATGCGGGCTCCTCTTTACAAGGCTAGGATCGGAGTTCGTCCCCAAGCTGGACGAAGGGTCCCTGGTCATACAGCCCGTGCGTGTCCGCACCGTGGACATGGAGCAGACCGTAAAGCTGGTCAACGCCTATGAAAGGAAGGCCTTGGAAGTTCCGGAGGTGCTTTCGGTGGTAACTCGCACCGGGACGCCCGAGATTGCCACGGACCCCATGCCCCTGAGCCTTTCGGACAGCTTTCTGACCCTGAAGCCCAGGTCGAAGTGGCGAAAAGGCTTGACCAAGGAGAAGCTTATCGCGGAACTGGAGGCGAAGATCAAGCAAGTCCCAGGCCAGGGATACAACTTTAGCCAACCGATCGAGCTTCGGTTCGCCGAAATCGTCTCCGGCGTGAAGGCCGACGTGGGAATCAAGGTCTTTGGCGAAGACCTTGCCGAGCTCAAACGCAAAGCCGACGAGATCGCCGCCCTGATGCGAAGCGTCCCTGGTGCGACCGACATCGAAGTCGAACAAGTGGACGATGTTCCGGTCTTTCAAATTGACATTGACCGGGATGCGATCGCCCGGATGGGAGTCAGCATCGCGGACATTCAGCACATCGTCGCGGTCGCCCTCGGGGGGGAGGAAGTCGGCCAGATCGTCGAGGGAGACCGCAGGTTTGGACTCGCGGTCCGACTGCCGGAAGAGGTCCGGAACGATCCCGAGGCGATTCGGTCGCTCATGGTGGCGACCCCGGCCGGCGGGATGGTCCCGCTTTCGAGCCTGGCCACGATGGGCGACCGCGTCGCCCCAGCCCAAATCTCGAGGGAAATGGGAAAACGGCGGGTCGTGGTAACGCTCAACGTGCGCGGAAGGGACCTGGGCTCGTTCATCCAGGACGCGCAACGGGCTGTGAGTTCCGGACTCACGCTGGAAGAAGGGTACTACGTCACATGGGGGGGGCAGTTCGAGAACCTACAGCGGGCGTCGCAGAGGCTTACCGTATTGGTCCCGGCCGCGCTCGGCTTGATCTTCCTTTTGCTGTTCTCGACGTTTGGTTCGGTGAGACAGGCCGCCTTGGTCTTTACCGGCGTGCCGCTTGCCGTGACAGGGGGGGTCATAGCGCTCTTTCTGCGCGGGCTGCCCTTCAGTATCTCAGCTGGCGTAGGGTTTATCGCTCTCTCCGGCGTGGCCGTCCTCAACGGGGTCGTCATGGTTTCGGCGATCAATCGGCTGCGGGAACAGTCGAACCTGGCCTTGATGGAGGCGGTTCGCAAGGGAGCTTCCCAGCGGCTTCGCCCGGTCCTCATGACCGCGCTGGTCGCCGCGCTCGGTTTCATTCCCATGGCGCTCAACACGGGGATCGGGGCAGAAGTGCAGAGGCCGCTCGCGACCGTCGTGATCGGCGGCATTCTGTCCGCGACGCTGCTGACCCTGATCGTCCTCCCCGCCCTGTACGCGCTGTTCGAACGGGAGAACGAGCCCGTCCGGGCCAGGTAGGCCCCGCCGTCCTGGGCGTTTCCCGCCGGTAACGACCAAGGAGACCACGGTTACGAGGGGGGGAGTTGCATCGCTTGGGTCAGGTCTGCGGGGCTGACCGGCCTTATCGTTCTTGTGCCTTGGAATCCTTGCGGAACGCGGCCCGGTTCCACGGTTTCTCTCAAAAATTTTGTGGCGTCGCCACGGGTTTTTGCGGCGTCGCCAAGGGTTTTTGTCGCGTCGCCAAGGGTTTTTGTCGCGTCGCCAAGGGTTTTTGCCGCGTCACCAAGGGTTTTTGCCGCGTCACCAAGGGTTTTTGCCGCAAAACCAAGGGTTTCTGCCGCAAAACCAAGGGTTTTTACGGCTCCGACTCGACCGTCCAGGTTCAAAATCCCTCCACGGCCCGCGAGCGACCGCAAAAACCCGGTCCGCGCCGTCCCGAGGCGGGCGGCCCCCAGGAGGGTCGTGCCGGCAGCGGCGGTGCCGCCTGCGCCTGCCCCTGCGGCGAGACCGGGAGGAGGGGGAAGAGGGGGCCGCCGGGCGCTTCCGCGCGGGGCGGCCCGGCGAGGCTAGGGCCTGGCCTCGTCGTCCACCGGTGCGGTGTGGTCCTCGGTCCGAGAGCTCGCGGCGATCGCCTGATGGAGCTTCTTCCGATACGCCTCGAACGACCTGGGGTCGTTCTTCTGCCACTTCTCGATGTCTCCGCCATAGGGCAGCTTCTGCTCGGGATCGCCGAACGGGAAGGCGCCCAGGCCTGCCAGGCGGTAGACCACAAAGTATCCCGCTGAATCAATGAGCGCTCCCGTATCGTTTCGGATCTCAATCCTGAAGTCGCCGGTGGTCGGGTCGTCGATCGTCGCGATTTCTGCTCCTCCAGACCCATAGCTGCTGGCGACAATGACCGCGGCGTTTCGGTTGAACGAAACACCGGTGACGTCAATGTCGTACTGTCCTGTGCCAGGTTTCGTGCTCGTCCAGTTGGGCGTCCCGTAGAAGTTCCCTCCAGCGACGTTAAAGATGCCGTAGGCGATGGGGACCATCGCGCCCGCTTGGTTGGCGGCGTACTGGTGGCGGGGGAGGGCCCCGACGGTCTGGAGCGCGTCGTTGGCCGTGCCCGCGGTGAGGCGGTTGCCGCTTCCGCTGTTGGTGGCGGCGAGCGCGGTACCGTTGGCGCTGGTCACCTCGCCAAAGACGCCGGTGGCGGTTCCGCCGCCGATGGCCCGGCCCCAGACGCCGACCCCGCCGCCGGTGGAGCGGTTGTAGAAGAGCCCGCCCACGGTGTTGCCGGTGCCGCTCAGGGCGTCGCCGACGATGCCGCGGCCGCCGACCGAGCTGGTGGTGAAGTACCCTCCGGCTCCCAGGCCGCTCGCCGCCGTGCTCTTGCCGAAGACGGCGACGCCCGAGCCGGACTCGGCGCGAACGCCCTGGAGCGCGCCGGTCTCCTTGACCTGGACGCGGGCGAGGGTGGGCGAGACGCCGGAGCCGAACCGCCCGGCCAGCGAATAGCCGCTGATGTTGGTGTGGCCCGTCTGGGCCGTGCCGGGGGTGACGTCCTGCAGGTTCACGAAGCCGGCGGCGGCGATGCCGCCTGCGACCGCTCCGCCGAGAACTCCCGCTCCAAGCATGGTGATGGTGTTGAGATTCATGAGTTTCCTCCGGGTCCTTCCGAAGAGGCCCGTGAACCTAGACTGACACATTTCTGAAACAAAACGCTACGAGCCGGCGCCTTCCTGCCTCAACGCGGGCACGGGCTCGAGCCCGGTCCGGAAGACGTCGGCAGCGACGGGCTCCAGCTCGACGCGGGGGTTCGGCCCCGGGCCGAAGTTGGCGGCCATGAGGGGCCGGAGCACCTGCTCGGTGAGCACGGAGTCGGCCAGTTCGCGGCGGAGGGCGTTGACTTGGAGCAGGAAGACCTGGAGGTGGACCTTGCCGAGGGCGAGCGAGCCTACTCGCCTTCCTTCGTCGGTGGTGAGGGTCTGGCCGACGACGGCCCGGGCGATCTCGCGGTTGTGGTGGTCGATCGCCTCCATGAAGCCTTGCGAGGGCCCGGTGTGTCCGGCGAGCAGGCTGACCTCGATCTCGCGCGGGTGGACGACGGCGGTGTGCTGCTGGATGTCTTTGAGCGCGGCCAGGACGGCCTCCTGCTCCTCGACGGGGATTCCCCGCTCGTACTTGCCGAGCACTGTGGGCATGGCGTAGCGCTCCAGGTTGACCCGCCAAGCGGTGAGCAGCGCCTGCTTTGCCTTCCAGTGGGGATAGGCGGCGACGAGGTCGCTGCGTCCCGCCGGGTAACCATAGGATCGGCGATGGAGGTAGACGACGAACTTGTCGGCGGGGAGCAACTGCTCGGCCTCGCCGGGGAGGGTGAGGCGAAGCCCCTGCAGGTTTCCGAACTCGTCGAGGTCGAACCCGAAGTTCGCCGGGTCCTTGGGACGGACGGCGTGGAGCCAGATTCGCGGGCCTTCGGCCTCCCACACCTTTTCCTGGACGCTCCATCCCTTGGCGAAGGCATCCATGGCGGCCTCGAGGACCGCGGTCGGGCTGCCTTCCATGCGCAGGAACGCCTCCTCGGCAAACCTCGCGCGTCGGGCCGCCTCAGGGCTGGAGTCGAAAGGGACGACGGTCCACCCGGAAGCGAGGACGGCCAACCTTTTGAGGTTCAAGACGGTCTGGATCATGGCGTCGTCCTGCATCTGGTCGTAGGTGGAGATCGGCAGTCCTCCGGCGGGGGTGCCGGGCATTCGGGCGGCGGCTCTTTGCCATTGGGTGAGCTGGCGCGCCCGTTCTTGATGGTTCTTGTTTCGGCGTGTGAATATCTTCAGCATGGTGGTGTCAGGTTCCGGACGCCCTGGGCCCGGCGGAGCGGATCCTTGGCTCGTAGCGGTGTCGCAGGCCCCATCCGGCAAGGGCCAAGGCGATGACAAGGTCGTCGTGATAGCCTCCTCGCGCTTCGAGCCGGCTTCCTTTGCCTGTGGGGACGGCCTCGAAGTGCTCGAGCTCGCGCAGGAGCTGGGGATCGGGCGGGATGCGAAGGGTGCCCTGGTCGAAGAGCCAGACCAGGTTGTCAATCAGGGCTGACTTGGACGGGCGCGTGAAGTTGTATCCGTGGACGGTATGGCGCGGGAGGGCGGATCTTAGGGACTCGACGACGGGATCGCCCACGCCGGTGTTGTCGCAGGTGACCTCGGCGCCGGGGAACTTCGAGACGAGGGCTGCGACGCGCTTCACCGTCTCGGCCCAGCTGTCGGCCTGGAAGCGCTCGATATGGACCAGGCCCGCTTCGCTCCGGTCGCCGTCGAGGACTGCGACCGCGGTGTAGTCGCAGTACCGTGCCCAGTCCACTCCGATGTGGCGCGGGCCACCGTTGCGTGCGACGCCCGGGACGGTGCAGGCCTCGACCGCGGCTGTGCGGAAGACCTGTCCCTCGGCGTCGAGGAACTCGGCCATGTACTCGACCCGGAACGCCCGTTCGCTCAGGAGGAGCCGTTGGGACTCCAGGAACGAGGCACTGACATGTGGTGACTCGGAGGTCGGGGCGTGTCGGCTCCACACTCCTTCTTTGCCAAGCGCGCCCATGCGGAAGAGCCGCCAGAACAGGCCCTTTCCGTGCGGTGTGCTGATGAGGGTCATCGAACCGGCGGTCGCCGCAAGCATGGGCATGAGGACCTCGGCGATCAGGCTGTCGGGAAGGTATGCGGCCTCGTCCACGACGAGGTGGGTCGCCTCGTTGCCTCGAAGCGCACGGGGCAGGTGCCCGCTTCGTGCGGCAAGGACATGGCCCCCGAGTTCGAGCTTCGGGTACGGGCTCCGCCGGATGTGGGGGCGGAACTCCTTGCCCTCACTCTCGTACAGCCGGTCACCCAGCTCGATGACGCGCTCGAAGAGGAGCGTGGCCTGGTCTTTCGTGGGAGCGACGAGGATATGTCGCGTGGGTTTCTCGGCGAACAGGCGGGAGAGCGTGGCCACTGCGCACGCGTCGGTCTTGCCCCATCTTCGCCCGCAGGCAAGGACCTGGATCGGAGCCATGGCAAGCAGGAACTCGCGCTGGCCCTCGTGCGGCTGCCAGACCGGGGCCAGGCGCCGAAGAAACTCCTCCACGCCAGGCTATGGCCGCTGGCTCGCGCATGGTCAACCGGACTAGGCCCATGGCATTTATGCGATACCTCGTAAGGTTTTGGGCGTCATGGAACACATGAGACCGTCGTTCCGCGCTCTCTTTGTCTTTCTCGCTGTGCTGGGTGCCGGGCTTTCCAGCGCCCAAACCGGCGACCCGACCAAGCCGATGGTCATCGTGAACGGTGAGGCTCTCTCGACCGGCACGTTTTGGAAGCGGATGCCGGGCCTGCCCCGGGTGGGCGAGATGGTGGGGGGCCGGTTTGTCGTCTCGACGCCGGGGTTCTTGACCTTGAACCGAGTGATGAATGAGATGTTGCTCCTGCAACTGGCGAAGGAAAAGCAGGTCTATCCGAACGAGACGGAGATCACGGCAGCGGTGGAGGAGACCAAGAAGCTGAACCCGAACCTCATGGCAGGGCTCGCGAAGCTTGGGATGACGGAGGCCGACCTTCGATACGATGTGACGGTGCAGATCGCCGAGTTCAAGCTGCAGACCATGGGGATCAATGTCACAGACCAGCAGGTCGAGGCGTACTATCGCGGCAATATCCGCAGGTACACGATCCCGGACCTGTACCGCATACGAATCATCGCAGTGGACAGCGAAGACAAACGCAAGGCGGCGGAGACCGATCTGGCCTCGGGGATGGCGTTTGACAAAGTGGCTTCCAAGCACAGCATGCACGTCACCAAGGCCGAGGGAGGCGATATGGGCGAGGTTCCGCTCGAAGACCTGAGCGAGTCTTTCCAGAAGATGGTCGAAGGGAAGTCCGGGGGGTTCGTCTCCGACTGGATGCGCGGCGAAGGAGTCTTTGCCAAGATCAAGCTGGACGAGGTGAAGAAGGGCAAGGTCCTGCCCCTCGACGACGCGCTGAAGTCGGAAGTGCGCAAGTCGCTGATGCTCGAGCGCGGGAGCGACCGGAACGATCTGGCCAAGCTGATGACGGACATGAGAAAGCGCGCCCGGATCGAGTATCAGGGCACTCCGTTCGACGAGCAACTCAAGCAGGCATTCGGCGGTTAGGGCCCAGCGTCTGGCACGGAAGCGGGAATCCTGGACGGATGGATTCGCCAGTCCCGTGCCAGATTCACGTCGCTCCTGTGCTGTTGGCAGTGGACGAGCGCGCACACCAGGCCTTCCACGGCTTCACTGGCGCGGAGATTCATCGAGCATTGGCCGAGCGGTTCGGCGAGGACGCTCGGATCGAGTGCGCTTCCGGTCTTTCGAGCCTGGGAGAGTTGAAGGACATTCATGACCGGATCGAAGTTCAGGTTCCGCCTGCCCGGAACGACCACTCCGGCGGCTTGTACGGTCTGGTCACGATCGTGGACCGGCTTCTTGGACCCGGTGGCTGCCCTTGGGACCAGGAGCAGACCCATGAGAGCCTGAAAGCCTGCCTGATCGAGGAAGCGTACGAGCTGCTCGACGCCATCGACGCCGAAGACGAAGAGGCGATGACGGAGGAGTTGGGCGACGTGTTGCTCCAGCCGCTGATGCACGCCCAAATGGACGCGAGGGACGGCGGGCGTTCCATAGACTCCGTTGCCAAGGCCGTGACCGACAAGCTGGTCCGCCGCCATCCCCATGTGTTTGGCGACGCCAGCGCGGAGACTGCGGCCGAAGTCCTGCAAAAGTGGGACAGTACGAAGAGACAGGAGAAGGAGGGAAGGTCTTTGCTTGCAGGCGTCTCCCGAAGCCTTCCAGCACTGCAGCGCGCGTACGAGATCGGCTCCCGGGCTGCCCGGGTCGGATTTGACTGGCCCAACGTGGACGGGGTCTGGGACAAGCTCGAAGAAGAGGTCGGGGAGCTTCGCGAGGCCTGGGGCTCGGACCGGGTCGGCGAAGAGCTCGGCGATGTCCTGTTCTCGGTGGTGAACTTGGCGCGGTGGGCCGGCGTCGAGCCTGAGGACGCGCTTCGCGCACAGAACGACCGGTTCGCCGAGCGATTTCAAAGGATGGAGGCCGCGACCGGCGGCGATTTCCACGGGAAGACGATCGTAGAGCTCGAGGAGCTCTGGACCGAGGCCAAGGGCGGCTAGTTCGTCGTTGCCGGCTCGGAGGCCCGCACCACGGCGACGACGCGACGGATGTTCCAGTTGTGCGACTCGAGGAGCCGCCTTGCCTCGCCTTCGTTGACCGTCGTCAGTTCGCACACGATCCGGACGCACCGCTCCTTGAGCTTGTCGTTCTTGGCTGTGACATCCACCATGAGGTTCTCGATGACTTTGCCGCTCAGCACCATCGCGGCGGTCGAGATCGCATTGAGCGCCAGCTTCTGCGATGTTCCCGCTTTCAGCCGCGTCGAGCCGGTCAGGATTTCCGGGCCGGTGTCGAGAAGTATCGGCAAATCCACGATCTCGAAGATCTCCGCCTCGCGGTTGTTTGCGATGCCGCAGGTGAGCACGCCCTTTTGTACTGCGTGCCGTGCCGCAGCGACGACGAACGGGGTTCTCCCGCTGGCAGCGACACATACGACAAAGTCCTCCCGGCCGAGCCCGATACCTTCGAGCTCCTCGATCGCGAGGTGGCCGTCGTCCTCGGCGGACTCGATCGCGCTCTTGCCCGCAGACTCCCCGCCAGCCACGATCGCGACAAACTTGGTCGCTGGGATGCCGAAAGTGGGTGGCATCTCGGCGGCGTCCGCAGTGGCGATCCTGCCGCTGGTTCCCGCTCCGACATAAACGACCCTTCCGCCCGACTGATAGGCTCGCGCAGCTGCCTCGGCCGCTTGGGCAAGTGCTGCCTCGGCTTGTCGGACCGCACGCAATACCGCCGCGTCCTCTTCATTCATGAGTCGGACGATCTCTCGGGCCGACATTCGGTCGAGCCCGATGGATCTCGGATGGCGTGACTCAGTTCCCATGAATGTTCCCTTGTGCAAGCCGGGCTGCGCCTTCAGCAGGCGTCATTGAAAGCGGCTTGACAAAGTATTGACGGTGTACGGTGCCTTCTCCGGTCACGGAAAGGGCCCATCGGAACCTTTCCATATACTGAGGGGACGACTTCCATAGACCGCCGGCAGCTTCAACGACGGTCTCGCCGCCCGGGTGCCCGACGGCGTCCAGATGTACCTGGACCGCGTGGGCGAGCGAGTCCATTGCCGCATCCACGGCCCGCACAGCGTGAGGGTCGGTCGTCTTAGCTAGCGGGCCTGCAAATTGGGCGATCGCGGGCACGAATCCCTCTTCGCGCCATCGAGCGGCGATCTCGCGAACCTCGGCGGAGCCCCACTCCGCGACTACCTGTGCCTGTAGCTCCGGGGCGAGCGGGTGTCCCGTACTGAGGAGTCCGCCCAAGTACCGGCGAACGACGTCGAAGGCACTCCCACAGTCGCCAAGCAGGGCACCTCCTCCTAACGTGACCCTTTCTTCGCCGTTCCATCGCGAACAGACGGCACTGCCCGTCCCGGCGATGACGACGGCTGCGGAACCGGCGCCGGAGGCATGGAGCGCGGCCACCCAGTCCGGCCGAACCTGGACCCTCGCCCCCGGGAACAATGTGGAGAGCGCAGCTTCGGCTTCGCCAGTTCGGTCTCCAGTAGCACCGGCGAGGCATGCCACAACCGACGCAGGGGCAGGGCAGCCCAAGGTGGCGTCACCCACCGCAGATACAAGCCCGGCGATCCCTACGGATGCAATGTTGCCTGGCCCTCCGGTGCCTTGGAACACGACCTTGCCCGATTCGTCGAGACCAGCGGCAACAGTCGAGGTGCCGCCCGCATCCAGACCAAGGTAGAGTGGGCCCGCCACAGCCTATCGTGGCACTAATCTTCCGCGGTCGGCGGGGCTTGAGCCAGATGCAGCGTTACGAGGGCGGGAACCTAGAGGAAGGAAGTCGAATCGCTGTCGTGGTGAACGACGCTATCGGAAACTTCGCGGTTGCGACACCGCTCTTGCAGGTCCTCCAGGCCAGGGGCTATGCATGCGACCTGTACAGCGGGAACCGCGTTGCGGAACTGGTTCGGTTCTCCTCGCTGGTCGATTCCTCCCACGACATCTTGGGCAGTCCGGTGCACGAGATGGTTCACAAGCTCGGTCCCGCTCCGTGCGAGTTGGTCGTCAACTTGGAGCACACACCTTGGGCGATGACGGTCGCGGCGATTTTGGGCGGGCAGGAAACGCCGATAGCCGGGCCTTGCGTCGGACCAGGCGGCAGAGGCGAGCTGCCTCACCCAGGGGACGACCGAGGCGACCTCTGGCGCGACCGAGAGTGGGCCTCTGCCGACCTGCCTTCGAGGTACCCATACCTAAGCTCCGGACACATCAGCGAGATATTCGTGCGGCTGCTGTACTTTGACGATCCGGTGCCCGGCTACCTGTTCCCGAGCCACTCGCCGAGCCGCCCCGTGCCGCCGGTGCTCGTCGCGCTCTCCGCTTCGCTGCCTTCCAAGCTATGGCCCGTCGAACGATGGATCGAAGTGTGCAGAGAGTTGGGGAAGGTGCACGGCTCGGTCGGCCTGCTGGGTGCCCCGCGCAAAGCACAAGGACACTTCTACAAAGGGGCGTCCGACGAGGATCGCCTGGTCTCCGAAGCGGGAGTCGAAGACCTGCGTGGGTCACTGACGTTGCCAGAGGTCGTCGGAGCCTTGGCATCGGCACGACTTGTCTTGACTCTGGACAACGGGATCTTGCACCTGGCTGCCGCGGGGAGCGCACAGGTCGTCGGCCTGTTCCGGCCTGGGATCGTCCACCTTTGGTGTCCGCGTCGGCCAGGACTCGTTTCAGTCGTGCCAAGCGAATGCGGTGCGGTTTCCGACATCTCGCTGGACGAGGTTCGGGCTGCTTGCGGCCTATGACTTTCGCAACCCGCTAGATCCAGATTCGGTAGAGCAGGGACAGGAGTGAGTAGTGTAGTGAAGGAGACTAAGGATCCCTCAGACTTGCATGAGATTCCGGCCAGTTGTCCGGTCACGGGCGGCCCGTTGATTGTGACCGAACTCTCGTCAATGGACGGTTCGGTAAAGCTACGGGGTCGCTTCCGGTTACCGCCAGCTGCCCTGCTCGACCCTGACAACCATAGGATCCTCGAAGTGTTCCTCCGCTCTCGCGGCGTGATCACGACGATGGAGAAAGAGCTGGGCCTGAGTTACCCGACGGTGCGGGCACGGATTGACAATCTGCTGCTCGAACTTGGATTGCGACCGTATCGTCAGAAGCCGGGAAGCAAGAAGGAAGCGGCGGCAAAGCGCGGAGTACTCGAGCAGCTAGAGAGGGGCGAGATTACGGCCGAACAGGCAAAGTCGAAGTTGAAGATCAAGAACGGAGAAAAGGATTGAAAGAAGAGATCGCACGAATCATGAGACTGGTCAAGGAAGGCAAGGTCAGCCCCGAGGACGCGGCCGACCTTGTCGAAGCGTTTGTGGAGTCGGAGGAAACCTCCACAGCAATCGGGGACGAGAAGACCGACCCGTTGACCAAGCTTGTTACGAACATTGAGAAGGCCGGTAGGGAGATCACGAAAGGCATCAATTGGCAGGAGATCTCCAGCCAGATCAAGATCGGCATTGACAAGGGCTCGGAGGCCATCAAAAAGGCCAGCGAGGACGCCAGAAAGTCAGGCGGACTCGGATTCTTGTTTGGCCAGTCCGCGACGCGACATATCGAGTTGCCGTTCGAGATCAAAAAGTCGCAGGTGTTCCGAATTGACGGCGGCAGCGGGGACGTCAAGGTCTTCGGCGGGGCCAAGGAGGCTCAGCTCGTGATCGATGCGAGCCATCGAGCGATGGATCAAGCAGAGGCGCAACGTATCAGCGAGGCCTACACCCCGGTCCTGGAAGAGAGCGACAAGGTCGTCGCTTTCCGACGTCCAGACGGCCCCAACGTCCGTGTGGACGTAGAACTCCACCTGCCGCGCGGCGTCGCGATCGAGGTGGACATCTCGAACGGCGATCTCGACGTCAAGGGTACCAACGCCGCGTGCCGCGTGAGCACCCACAGCGGCGACGTGATGGTGAACGGGGCCAAGGGCTCGATCGAGGTCATGACAGCTTCCGGGGACGTGAGCGTCGGCCATTGCAAGAGCTCGTTTTTGATCGTGGACTCTCGCTCCGGCGACGTCTCGCTTGAAAGCATCGAAGGGACGGCAAACGTGAAGAGCTCGAGCGGCACCGTGACCGTCACGGACTCGAAGTGCCAGACCCTTGCGGTCGAGCTTGCGAACGGCGACATGGATGTCGAGCTATGCGAGCCGGTGAATGGAACCGTCAGCCTCCGCACCGTGAACGGTAACGTGTCGGTAAGCGTCCTGGACGGTTCGGACTGCCGGGTCTCGCTCAGCACAATCAACGGCTCGGTCGCTACTCAGGTCGAGCTTCAGGACTGTGTCGAAGAGGGGCTCTTGATTACCGGCAAGTTGGGCGAGGGAACCGGAACGATCGACGCGAGCGCAGTCCGAGGCAACGTCCTGTTGCAACTCACCGACTGCTCGGCTGACTAGTCTGGCCGCACCAGCATGACGCGGGGCTCGGTCGCCTCTTCGTAGGCGTTACGGACGCCTTCGCGACCCATGCCGCTGCGCTTCGTGCCTCCGTAGGGCATATTGTCGAGGCGCAACGTCGGGTAATCGCCTACGACCAGGCTCCCAACCTCGAGATCGCGGAACAGGCGGGTCGCAGTCCGGATGTCGGACGTGAACACTCCTGCCTGTAGCCCAAACCGAGAGGAGTTCACCCTTTCCACGGCCTGATCCAGATCAGAGAACCGCTCCAAGGTGACAACCGGGCCAAACACTTCCTCGCACCCGATCTTGGAAATGGAGGGGACTCCCGTCAGTAGCGTGGGACGAATCAAGTTGCGCTCGCGAATCCCGCCTGCGAGCAACTCGGCACCGTCTTGGACGGCCTCGGAGATCCAGGCTTCGACTCGATCGGCCGCTGACGCATGGATGAGCGGGCCGCACACCGTGGCTTCGAGTCCAGGGTCGCCGGACGGGCAATTCTCTGTAGCTTGAGTCAGAAGCCCCTTCATCGGGTGGAAGACAGACTCATGGACCAGGACGTGCTGCACCGAAATGCAGACTTGCCCAGCGTAGCCGAACCCCCCGAGTGCGCATCGTGACGCCGCAAAGTCCATGTCGGCATCAGGCATTACGATCGCGGTGGCGTCGCCACCGAGCTCGAGGCTGACGGGCTTGTCCGCCACGACTCCTCGGATGTGGTAACCGACCTCTTCCGAACCGGTAAAGCTGACCATCTTAGTCCGGTCGTCCTGAGCGGCCCGCTCGGCGACTGGCGGCTCGCAGTGAACGCTGTTCACGACTCCGGTCGGGAATCCGGCGGCGTGAAGGACTCTGGCAAGTACCGCGCCGCAGAGGGCCGAAGAGCCGGACGGTTTGAGGACCACGGTGTTTCCGGCGGCAAGGGCCGGAGCGACCTTGTGCGCTGCGAGATTGTAGGGCCAGTTGTAAGGAGTGATAGCGAGAAACACGCCGCGAGGGAAGCGCTCGAGACGGGCCCAGTGCCCGCTTCCGCGCGGCTCGATCTCTGCGCTGGGTGCTTCATGGACGAGAGAGTCGAGCAGGCTTGCGGCGAGGTCGAAGGTGAGGGCGCACCGAGAGACTTCGCCCGACGCGAGGCTCTTTGGCTTGCCGATTTCTGCGACTGCGGTCTCGACCAAGAGGTCGGCATGCGCGCGTATCAGTGCTGCAGCCCGGCGAAGCAGGGAAGAGCGCTCGAATCGAGGCGTCCTCGCCCAGGCAGGGAACGCCTCTGCCGCTGCAGAAAGCGCGGCATCCATGTGCTCCCACCCGCCCTCGGCGATGGATCCGACCGTTCGGCCGTCCCAGGGGGACAAGACCGGGCTCTTCGCGACCGAGCTGTCGCACGCCCCTCCGATGAAGTTGCCGGCGACAAGGAGTTCGCCTGTTTCCATTCCTTGTGCTACCTTAGCATGGGCTATCATCTAGCACAGGGAGAACCGTGGACAGAAGAATCATCTGTGCGCTCGACTATACGGACCTAAGGGAGGCGTTCGCCGTCGTGGATCGGGTCAAGCCGTACGTTGGGGCCTTTAAGATCGGTCATGGCCTTGTCTTGCAGCACGGACTCGACGTCTTGGCGAGGCTGCGTGACCACGGTGTGGATCGGATATTCCTCGACCTCAAGTTCCACGACATCCCGAATTCGGTGGGGCTCGCAGTCCGGCACGCGGCGAGGAACGGCGTCTGGATGATGACGTTGCACATTTCCGGCGGACCGGCAATGATCACAGCCGCCGTGGAAGAGTCCAAGGCCTGTAGCGAAGACGTAGCCCCGCTCCTCGTCGGAGTATCTGTCCTGACTTCGCTCGATCAGCACGTTCTCCAAGACCATCTGGGCGTGTCGCGTACTCTGGAAGAACAGGTGGCCAGCCTCTCGAAACTGGGAACGGAGTGCGGCTTGGACGGCGTAGTGTGCTCCGTGCACGAGGCTCGGGCCATTCGCGAGGCGATCGGGCACAAGATCATTGTGACGCCGGGCATCCGTCCGGTCAGTGGAGACTTAGGCGACCAGGCAAGGGTTGGCGACGGGCGTGACGCCCTTTCCGCAGGGGCGGACTACTTGGTGATCGGACGTGCCCTTACTTCCGCCGTCGACCCGGCCAAGGCGCTCTCTGCCATGGGCCTCGAACCGAGCGGCTCGCCGGCTTGACCCGGTTCCAGTCAGCGCTGCTCGAATGGTACAGGCGAGAAGCGCGTGACTTGCCCTGGCGCCGATCGAGCGACCCCTACCGCGTCTGGGTGAGCGAAGTAATGCTCCAGCAGACTCGGGTGGCGACGGTGTTGCCGAGGTACGAGCGCTGGTTGGCACGGTTCCCCTCGGTGGATGCGCTGGCCGCTGCTCCCCTTGCTGAAGTGCTGCAAGAGTGGGCGGGGCTAGGCTATTACAGCCGTGCTCGAAGGCTCCATGATGGGGCCCGACATGTAGTCGCCCGAGGCTGGCCGAGGAGCACGGAGGAGTGGCGAAAGGTGCCGGGAGTGGGAAGGTACACGGCAGGCGCCCTCTCAGCGATTGTGCTCGGTCACGATACACCAGCTGTAGACGGCAACGTCGTACGCGTGTATTCCCGCCTGCACGCTGACGCCGGCGCAATTCCCGAGTCACGGGCGTGGGGGTGGGCCGAAGGCGTTGTGCCAGCGCACAACGGAGCCGAATGGAACCAAGCCTTGATGGAGCTCGGGGCTATGGTATGCCTGCCACGAAACCCGAAATGCGCACAGTGCCCGGTCGCCAGCCATTGTGCGGCGTTTCGCATGGGCGAGCCCCGCGAGTTTCCCCGCAGACGCGAGGTCACAAATCCCACCGAAGTCCAGGCCACTGTGCTTGCCCACGTTTCTGGCGGGATGATCGGTCTGCGGTCGGTTCCGGAAGGGAAGTGGTGGCAAGGCTTGAAAGAAGTGCCGACCAGCTTGGAGGCAGAATCCTTGCCGGGACAACCGATTGGGACCGTCCTGCACACCGTTACCCGGCACCGGATCGTAGCTGAGGTTCGGGTCGCGGAAGAACAGACGGGCGGGCTGGAGTGGCACCCCCTCGCGAGCGACCCCCCCGGGGTCAGTGCCCTGTCCCTTAAAGCGATCCGCCTCGTGCGGGAGCACTATGAAGACGGCCGCAATACGATTGCGAGCGGCGCGAGCAAGGCGTAAACTAGCTGCAGGACGACCAAGTACAGGGCGATGAGGAACGCCCAGAACAGGATCCGGCGACCATGCCGAAGGGCAAATCTCTCCTGACGTGCAAGCGAGAGTCGGGCCCGCTCCCGTTTTGCCGGATCTCGGTGCCAGTCCGTTGACGCTCGTTGCATCCGGCGAACCACCGGACGTCGGACGAACCACAACAAAAGCCACCAGACCCGGCGAGAGAGCCAATCGGCAAGCGGGCTCACCCTGTGATCGGCGCGTGCCGCTTGCTGCCCTGTACCCATTCGGCAAGTTCGGCAATCGTGGTCGGCGGGGCGGACGACCTCAGACCCCAGCCAGCGACGAACTGATCTCCCAGAGGCTCAGTCCATAAAGAAGGCAGCCCGGACGACCTAGCCGATACTGCCCCGACCGCGGCGAGGGCTTCGGGTGTGCGGCACCCTCTCGACACAGAGAAGGCGACTGCGGCCTCAAAGTCCATTCCACGAGTAGCGGCAATCAGGCTGGCGGCTTCGGTCACGCCACCCTTCCCGATCGTAGGCTCCCCGAGTTTCAGGGCGACCCTCGCTGCCATGTGCGGTTGGCCCGCTCCAGCATCCACGATCGCAGACTCCAGCGCAGAATCGCCCGCGGCCACGAGCGCGGCCACGAGCGCGGCAGGTTCGCCGGTAGCCTTGGCTGCAAGGCTCGGAGTTCCCCGGTGAAGGAGTCCCCAAAGGACAGCGATCCCGGTGGAGTCCGCTTCGGTCAGGCCCCCATAACCGAGCTCGCGCGACAGCGCGTCCACCGTTCGTTCTTCGGAGGCTCCGAGCCGGAGCGCCTCCAAGACCACCACCCACCCATCGAGGAAGGGCCGGGGCTCCATGCGGCTTGGGATCGGGTCGTAGCCGAACAAAGGAGGATCGGAGCCTGGCTCCCAGGTGGAAGCAAGCGTTGAGGCGCAGATCGCCCCCCAGACTGCGTTCTTGGTGGATTCGGTGTCGTGTTGCATCTCGCCACGGGTAGCCTTTGGTCCGTGGGCTGGCTTGATCAAGCTTTGTTTCGCCTGATCAACGGCTGGCCGGACTCGTGGGCTCCCCTATTTGTGACGTTGAGCGAGGGCAACAAGTGGTGGCCGGTACGCATCCTTTTGCTCGCGGTCTTCGTGTTCCTGGTTTCGCGAAGCACGGAGCGGCGCGCAGCGATCCTTGCGATGCTTGCGTGGCCGCTCTCGAACGCCGCCACGGACGCGTTGAAGGCAGCAATCCCGTTTGCCAGGCCGAGCGGGGAAGTGGCATCACTCGTGGACCAAGGCATGTCCATCGCCGAGGCCGTGTTGCGGGTGGGTGGCCCGGTCCTGCGGGTCGAACCGCTCGGCAGCATGGGAACGGCCTCTGCGCACAGTGCGAACATGGCCGCGATCGCCACCGTCTTCGCCCTCGAGAACAGGAAGCACGCGCCGATCTGGGCGATGGTCGCCTTGCTGACGGGGATATCGAGGATCTATGTCGGAGTGCACTACCCCTCGCAAGTGCTGTTGGGCATGGCCGTGGGCGTGCTGGTCGGCTTCATGGTCGTCCACACTTTCCGCGCGTGGCGGCGCGTTAGGGCTTCCCGCGAGGAACCCGGATCACCGGCAGCGGCGAGCTGAGGTCGAGGTTCCCAATGCCTTGCGTGGCTTCGCCCTCGATTCGGAAGGCGACCTTGTCCACGTCAGGAAACTGACCCATGGTAGTCAGCACACCTTCGATGAGCGTACGCTCGTCTTCCGTGCCATAGCCCGAGTCCAGCTCTTTCGAAAAGTCGATGATGGCCGTGCGACCCTCCATCCTAATGGACAGGACTCGGGTGCCGGGAGGGACGGCAGGAATCTTGGCGATGTAGCCTGAAACGGCCGCGGCCTTGGGATCCGCGCCTTTCTTGACTGGCACGGCTCGTGGCTCCAACTCAAGATCGCCCTTTTCGTTGTACGAAGGCTCCATCACCTCGACCGAGCTGGGCTGGGCTGTTACGTCCACCTGCACGGCCGGCGTGCCGTCAGGTCTCGGCTGGACCTTCGGCGCCGATTGCACATAGATGGAAGTGCCGGCGAACACGGCCCCGCCGCCCAGCGCGATCGCAAGGAGTGGAAGGAGCTTGGAGCGTTGGGATTTACTGGCCATTGCTGAAATAGATCTTCAGGGCTTCCACCACTGATTCTGCCATAGCTTGTCGCCATGCAGGATCGGTGATCTTGGATCGGTCGGTGGCGTGGTTGATGAAGCCGAGTTCCAATAGCACGCCTGGCATCGCTGCACCTCTCAGGACGGCAAAACCGGACTGGTAGATTCGCTGGTCGCTCCAAGCGCCCAGGTCAGGCAGGTCGCTTCTCTTAGCGACGACGCTACGGACGCACTCAGCGAGGAGCTTTCCGTCCGGATCGTCCTTGTGATAGAAGATGATGGTGCCCGAACGGCTGTTGGCGACGGTGTTCGAATTGTAGTGGCAGCTGATGAAGAGGTCTGCATTCGCTCGGTTGGCGATGGACGGGCGCTCGTTCAGGGTCACGAACGTGTCGTCGTCCCGCGTCAGGATGACGGACGCCCCGGCCTTCGCAAGCTCGGCGGCAAGCCGTTTTGCGGTGTCGAGGGCGTTCGTTTTCTCGAGCGCACTGCCGCCCTTGGCTCCGGAGTCATGTCCGCCGTGCCCGGCGTCCACGACGATCAGCCGACCTGCCAATCCTCCAAAGAGCGGCGCATGGAGCTTTAGGTACGCCGTGTCGCCCTGCTGTCCGACGGTGAACGCCAGCGGACGGACAGTCTCCAAAACGACCGATACCGAACTCGGACCGTTCGACCGAACCTCAGCAGACTTCACAATGCTGCTAGACTCCACGACGCGCAGGCTGGAATCCGCAGTCGCGTACGGGAACGTGAGGACGATACGGGTCGGCCCTTCGTATCGGGCCGAGGGACGCTGAGTGGCCGAGCCGCTGAAGCCCACAGTAAGCTTAGCCTGGCCGGTACCGCTGTCGCCGAGGGTCGCACCTCGAATCACGATGGGCGTTTCACCGGTCTTGGCGGCGGCCACCGGTGTCGTCTCCTTCTCGCTCAGGCTGAACGCGACCGTCCTGCTCTTCAAAAATGTCGGGGTCTTCACCGTCGCCATCTCTGGCGACTCCACCACGAACCGAACTGTGTTGTTGTTGAACTGGCCTATGCGATGGTTCGGCGGCAGGGGCTGCAAGCGCTCGAGCTCTACTTCGGCACCGACGATGTCCACGACCAGTCTCGGCGGGTCGGAGAGTTTGAACGCCGTGGCCTTTGTGCCGATCGTACTGTCGATTCGGACGCCGGCAGCGCTCGCCTCGACGCTACGAATCACTCCGCGGATTGAGACTGTCTTGCGGTCGGTAGACCACTCGATCTTGCCACCGATCAGGCGTACGGCCTCGAGGATGTCTATAGATGGCCGCCCCTCGATGTCCTTGGACGGAAGCCGCAAGTTGCGGCCTTCGCCGCTCACGGTCATCCGGCCGTTTCCGGCGCTGAAGTTCCACCCAATCTTCTGGATGAAGTCGGGATTGACAAAGAGCTGATCGCCGATCAGCGTTCCCGCAGACTTCATAACGGGGTTATGGGCAAATTGGATTGCAACGTCGCCGGGCGGTGCCGCCCACGCAACTGTCATCGCCATCCATGGAGCCAGACAGATCCACCGAAACCGCATGGATAGTCTAGTCTACCGACTTTTCCACAGTTTCCGTTCCGCCCGGCCCGCGCGGGCACAGGGACACAGGTACGATCGAACCCGGGTTGTCACATCATCAGCCTCGGAGAACACGATGCGAAAGATTCTACTAAGCCTTCTCACCGTCGCCGCAATGGGAACCGCGTTTGCGCAAGTACCAGACCTAAACCCACCCAAGGAAATCGAGGAACTCGCCTGGCTCAAGGGCAACTGGGCCGGCAGTTCGAAGTTCAGCTTCGGTGGAATGGAGCTCGAAGTCAGCACGAAAATGTCCGTCTCGATGGACGGGCAGTTCCTCAAGTCTGTCTCGACCAACGACTACGGCATGCTCCAAGCGACTGAGACGATGCTGCTCGGCTACGACGCGGCAAAGAACTCGTACTTCGCCTATGCGTTCACGAACATGGCGCCAACGCCGCGAAAGGAGAACGGAAAGATGGAAGGCGGCAGCCTCGTGATGGTCTCCGATCCGTGGGATATCATGGGCCAGGCCACCGTGAGCAGGGGCACGATGACGAAGCTCTCGGACACGAAGCTGAAGTTCAAGCTCGAGTTCAAGGCGGGCGACGGTTGGGAGCTAGCCTCTGAGATGGAAATGACGAAGCAGTAGGGCCGAGCAGCCCACCCTGTCACACTGGCGTGATGCCTTCCGCCGTTACGCTCGGCCGCGATACGAACCAGGCCCTCGGCCTCGGCAAGTTCGCGGTCGACTTTGTCTCCGGCTTGCTCGGGCCTGGCCCCGGCGGTTCCGTGCTCGCCCGGACCGCCCTCTTTCATACCGACAGCGTCCTTTGCGGCGTCTCAGCGCTGGCTCTAGGCACCAACGCCCCGTGCGTGCTCCGGAACGAGGCCCTGAGGTACCTCGACAAGGAAGGCGCGACGGTGTTCGGGTCAAAGATGCGCGTCTGTCCGGAGAAGGCTGTAGTGGCGAACTGCGCCGCGGTTCGCGAGTGGGACAGCAACGGCACGAACTTCGGCTATCGGCCCGCGTTGGGACAAACGGCCGGCGAGTTCGGGCACAACGACTTCTATCCCGTGGTCGTCGCGGCGTGCCAGCAACGCGGGCTCGATGGTGCGGCCGCCCTCCGCGCCATGGTGCTCCTCGATGAGATTCGAGGCCGCCTTGCCGAAGTGTTCAGCCTCAAGTCGTACAAGATCGACCACGTCGTCCACGGAGCGATCGCGAGCGCGGCAACCTACGGGGCGCTCATGGGCGGCACTCCGGAAGAGATTGAGTCGGCCATCGGGATGTACGTGAGCCACTATGTCCCCTGGCGCGCCATCCGCGCGGGGAAGCAACTGAGCGACAGCAAGGGGGCTTCCGCAGCCATCGCTGCCGAAGCCGCCATCCTTTGCGTCGCGAGGTCCATGGCTGGGTTCCGAGGGCCCCGGGACATCTTCCGCAACCCGGAAGCCCTCTTCCGGTTTTTCGAGCCCACGACGGAGGGCGCAGACCGTTGGAAGGAGAGCGGGGACAGCCCGTTCGACCTCGTTCTAAGCCACTCGGGAGACGACTTCGCTGTCATGGGCATGCACTTTAAGCTCGGGCTCTACGAGCACCAGTCCGCGGGAGCGCTCCAGGCCGTCATCGACGCCCTGGTTGCGCACCCGGGTCTGCTCGCGGACAAGTCCGGCGAGGGTGTCCACTCGATCGAAATCACGGCGTACGAGCCGGCATACGGCATCATCGGCAACCCGGCCAAGATGGATCCCAAGACCCGTCAGAGCGCCGACCACTCGATAGCCTACATTGTGGCTACGCTGGTGCGCAAGGCGCTGGAACTCGGCAGCGTGCCGAGCGGCGGGGCCTCCAACGGCGAGGCGTGGAAAGCGCTCATGCTCACCCCCTTTGACTACAAGGAGGATGAGACGGCGGTGTTCCACCCGCTCACTCGGGCCCTGATGCAGAAGGTGAGCTTCCGCCACGGTGGACCGGAATACGACGCTAAATACCCTGAGGGCATCCCCACGTCGGTCGTTGTCACCGCCGCCGAAGGCACGAGGATCGAGAGCGGGCTCGTCATGTTCCCGGCTGGACATGCGGGGAACCATGGGGCCGACCTCGAGGGAATCCTCCGCCACAAGTTCGAACTACTCGGCTCGATCGCCTGGCCCGATTCGACTACTCGCGACGCCGCAATCGCCCAGCTCGGTGCGCTGGACAACGCTACTCCGAGCGACGTCCTCGCACTGTACTCGACGCCCTATGCCTGCGTTCCAGGCTTTGAGTGACGGTCAGCCGCCGTTGCCCCGGTGGAACGTAGAGAAGTCCGGAAGCCCGGAGGCCGGACCGTCGTAGAAACTGCTGTTCAGGTACCGCTGTCCCAACGCCGTCCGTCCGCGAAACTCCCCGGCCTCCACTTGGATGACCGTAAGTCCGTTTACCACGACCCGGGAGTCGGGCGAGGCGGAAGGAGGCAAGGCCAGGTCGGGTTCCAGCCTCGTCCACTTCCCGTTCGTCTCGATGCTCCCGATGTGCGAGCGGAACACGTTGATTTCCAAGGGTGCCCCTTGCTCCAGGTTCCTGACGGCTTCGCAGATCTCGTAAGCGCTCAGGCCCGAGTTGCTGAGCGCCATGCATTTCCGGACAGCGGTTTTCGCACTTGCCGAGACCCTTCGATAGTCCAGCCTGCCGTCAAGGGCTGCCGTACGCTCGTGCGGTGCGAGGGCCTTCCACAGTTCCGGTACTCCGGTCCTCCGAGAGATGATGCTCAGTTGGTGTCCGATCTTGATGTGGAAGCCCGAGAGCACCTCGGGCATCTTGACGGCACGATCCATCTCGTCGCTCGGAGTCGCGCTAGGCGAAACGGAATAGGCCGCGATGTTGGCGGCCGCTGCTTGGAGCAAGGAGTCGGCCAAGGCGTACCGCCAAGGCCGGACGAGCACCCAGTCGTCGAGTACTCGACCGTTCTCGATCGCCCCGCTGCGCGAGCAATGGATGGGAAGCGCGACTCCGACGACCGGTGCCGAAGTGTCCCGTGCATAGTCCTCGTACCAACGTTGCAGGGGCTTGTTGGTGACCTCCAGGCCGGTCTCGAAGGTCTTCGGGAGCCGTTCGAGCAGATCCCACGTTACCGGCTCTCCGGGAAGTAAGTGGCCACCGGGTTCCTCGCGCCATCCGGCCGAGGGCCGGAAGGCCACGTGGCTTGTGGCCTGGCTTGGGCCGGTTGCATTGCGGGCAGAGGATCGGTATGCCAGCTGTCCGTCATCCCCCAGGAACAACGCGTGACAGCTGTCGCCGTCCCGGGGATTCCTGGCGGCGACGAGAACATCTGCGGCACCTGGCACCGTGGAACCGATGAGCACCGCCCCGTCTAGCAGAGCCTCGATTTGGGCGTCCGTCGCAGCCCGGATCAGAGCGACCTCAGGGTTGAGGCGGCTCCAGTGGATCCGCCCTGAGCGTTTTGTCTGGTGCAGCCGCTCCGGTAGCGTCCCGGACTCCGACTCCGGCGACCGCAACCACTCGAAGTAGGCCCGTAGCATCGCAAGGTCGTTTTGTTGCATGCGGGCGATGTCCCAGTCGGGGCCGCGCCGGCTCACCGGGGTCTTGCTGCCAGCCCGCGGCTCCCAGGCGCAGTCGAGCAGGACCGGCAAGACCTCGACGAGCCGGTGCGCGTTCCGGGCGTCGGCGAATACGTACAAATGCTCGTCTGCGATCTCCGGAGAGGCGTCGAGCCGTTCGCCGACCGCCTCGGCGAGATCCGTCAACAGTTCACGGACCGTGACGTCCTCAGTCCAAAAAAGGCGTTATCGCGAGTGCGACGAACGTGGAGAGCACCGCCACCTTGCCCAGACAATACCTCTGGGCCCCGTTCGAGGCTTCGCTCGGCACCCCTGCGAGTCCCCTGCCCGCCGCGATGCTCGTCTATAATCCGTCCTGACCTAAGCGAGCCGACATAGCTCAGTGGTAGAGCAGCTGTTTCGTAAACAGCAGGTCGCCGGTTCGAATCCGGCTGTCGGCTCCAGTCCCCGCGGGCGGTTAGCTCAGTTGGTAGAGCGCCTCGTTTACACCGAGGATGTCGGGGGTTCGAGTCCCTCACCGCCCACCAACTCTGGAGGGTCGCAGTACACGGGCATCTGCTCGACCTGGTGCGAGATTGCTTTACTCGGAGCTTGACGGCCGCGGCGCCAGGTGGGTATGGTTCGATTGATGAGCCGTACCACCGCCCTTGACCGGGCGGCCGCCGCGCTCCTCACCGCAATCGCGGGGGGGGGGGCAATGGCCGTCTCAGCGACGTTCGACGAGCTGCCCGCTCCACTGACTTCGACGCGGCAGACGGTTCGATGCACGGTGACGAAGTCTCCCGGTGAGTCGCGCTTGCTCGAGATCAAGGTCACGAGCCAAAGCCCCACCCAGCCCGAGGAAGTGCTCGACGAGGAGTCCTTCGCGCCTGATCCGGCAGTGCCACAGGCTGAGCTTCTGTGCCACTTCGACTCGACGCACGGGAAGCACGGCGAGACCGTGACCTTTCGGGTCTACGCCAAGACCCCGGAAGATGCAGATTGGGTTCTGGAAGCGACCGAGGCGCGAGAGGTGGTGAACGGGTTCGTGATATGCGTGGACACCGACCCGGCACCGGACGGCTGCTATGCTCTCTTCAAGGAAAAGCTTGAGGCAGGAAACTATGGGGAACTCACCGGCCTGGACTCTGATTCCTGGACACGAAACGACTACCTCGGTACACTGGAGCCTATGCAGGTTCATCTCGTGGTGTGCCACGGGAACCCGGCGGGGCTCGTCCCACCCGGGGGCGGCGGTACCATCACGACAAACGACGTCCGCGCGGCCGTTCCAGGCTCAGAGCCGTCGACCAAGTTCGCAATGATCGGTGCCTGCAGTGCTAGTTCGACGGAAGCTTTTCTTAAGGCCTATCTACGCGAAGGCGAGCCGAACACCACCAACCGCCACACCGTTGGCTTCAGGAAGGCAGTCGCTTACCAGCAAGGCGAGATCTTCTTTAGGGTCTACATCGGCCATCAAACCAATGCCGGAAAGTCTGCAGGCGAAGCAGCGCTGTTCGCAGCAGCGAGCACATTTGGCGATGAGAATTCGCCGTCTTGGCGTGCATACGGCGACCCTGCAGCAAGGCTTCGCTGGTTGTACGACGGTGCTCCGGGTAGCAAACCCGGAATCTGGAAGGTGAACCCATGACCGGCATCGCCGCGCTCGTGCTCGCTAGCGCCCTCGCTCCGTCACCTGCCCGCGACCATGCCGGAACGGTGGCGAGTTTCCTTTCCGCTTTGCACGGTACCGTGGCGCCCGATACGTCCAGCTGGACCACCCGCGAGTCCATGGATGACACTGCTTTGGTCGAAGCCGGGCCCTTGGGAACTGCACGGCTACGGAACGACGACGGCAAGCTCCTTACATGGCACCTGACAACGATCGAGGACTCTCACAATCGCAGAAATCCCCCGAGCGAGTACATCACCGAGGATGAAGCGCGCCAACTCGCCACCGCGTTCCTCGAACGCCTCTCGAGGACTGACCTGGCTATCGGAGAGGTACGGATAACGCGAGACCACGAGAGCGCGCTCGGCGAATATGTCCAAGGGCGAGTGCTTGTGCGGTTGGTCGTCCGCAACGATCCGCCCTTCTGGGGGCCGCACCGGCGCGGGGTTGCGTTGCGCTTCGATTCCGCGGATGGCAAGCCATTGAGCTTCTCCGAGAAAGACCGCGTGACCACGGTCCACGGGGAAAGCACCGTGACGGACGAACAGGCGCTCAGGATCGCCAACGACTACGTTCGGAGGCACTGGTACGACAAGTCCGGAAGAGTAGTACGCACGACCAACGCCTACTGCGCCGCGATGGGATCACTTGTGGACGAGATCGAAAACGGGCGCAATCCCCTGTACCGGGATACATTGACAACGTACTGGTGCCTCGTTGCCCATTTTGACGAACCGCAGGGCGCATGGGTAGCAGTACGGCTTACGGACGGGGTGGTGGTTTGGTCGGCGCTGGAGCCCTGACGCCTGGCCGTAGGCTCCATGTCCTGGGCGAGTAGTTTAGGTGCTTGAGCACCTCGCTGAGCCGAGGATGTCGGGGGTTCGAGTCCCTCACCGCCCACCAACTCTGGAGGGTCGCAGTACACGGGCATCTGCTCGACCTGGTGCGAGATTGCTTTACTCGGAGCTTGACAGGCGCGGCGCTCCTCACCGCAATCGCGGGGGGGGGCAATGGCCGTCTCAGCGACGTTCGACGAGCTGCCCGCTCCACTGACTTCGACGCGGCAGACGGTTCGATGCACGGTGACGAAGTCTCCCGGTGAGTCGCGCTTGCTCGAGATCAAGGTCACGAGCCAAAGCCCCACCCAGCCCGAGGAAGTGCTCGACGAGGAGTCCTTCGCGCCTGATCCGGCAGTGCCACAGGCTGAGCTTCTGTGCCACTTCGACTCGACGCACGGGAAGCACGGCGAGACCGTGACCTTTCGGGTCTACGCCAAGACCCCGGAAGATGCAGATTGGGTTCTGGAAGCGACCGAGGCGCGAGAGGTGGTGAACGGGTTCGTGATATGCGTGGACACCGACCCGGCACCGGACGGCTGCTATGCTCTCTTCAAGGAAAAGCTTGAGGCAGGAAACTATGGGGAACTCACCGGCCTGGACTCTGATTCCTGGACACGAAACGACTACCTCGGTACACTGGAGCCTATGCAGGTTCATCTCGTGGTGTGCCACGGGAACCCGGCGGGGCTCGTCCCACCCGGGGGCGGCGGTACCATCACGACAAACGACGTCCGCGCGGCCGTTCCAGGCTCAGAGCCGTCGACCAAGTTCGCAATGATCGGTGCCTGCAGTGCTAGTTCGACGGAAGCTTTTCTTAAGGCCTATCTACGCGAAGGCGAGCCGAACACCACCAACCGCCACACCGTTGGCTTCAGGAAGGCAGTCGCTTACCAGCAAGGCGAGATCTTCTTTAGGGTCTACATCGGTCGCCAAGTTTCCAGTGGAGACGTTGCAAGCGAGGCCGCGACGTGGGCAGCGGCGGCGGCTTTTCCGGATTACGACGAGAAAGATCCTCCCTTTTGGGCATTAGGCGACTCCAACGCTAGGATAAAGTGGCTCTTCAACAACGCACCAGGCTCCCAGCTCGGTATTTGGAAGGAAAACCCATGACATGTACAGCCGCTCTGCTTTTGCTAACGACCTCTCTCCCGCATGTAGCCGAGGATCCCTTCACGGAAGTCCGAATCTTCTTGGCGGCGATGTACGGCACGAGTGAGCCCGATAGCCAGCGCTGGTCCACCCAAGAAGGCGGAGGAGAAACGATCGTGGTCAACACCGACGCCCATGGCATAGCGAGGCTTCGAGAAGACGACAACAAGATCATCAGGTGGACGGCGGCTCCGGTCGCAGAGTCAAGTTACCGCAGGCCGCCGCCGAGCAAGTACCTTCAAGAAGACCAGGCCCGTTTACTCGCTACGGAGCTTCTCACTCGATTGTCGCGGGAGAACTGGGAAGCCTACGAGGTCAGGATCACTCGCGACAGGGAGAACGAGCACGGTGAGTTCATCAGGGGAAGCGCAATGGTTTACTTAAGAGAGCGCGGTTGCCCAGACTTCGTAGCCCACCGGCGTGGGGCATCTGTCGTCTTCGACTCGGCGGACGGCAAACCAGTCGCTTTCCATGAGAACGACAGGGTTATAGCTATCCGAGGCGATCCCCAGATTTCGGAAGATGAAGCGGAATCCATTGCCAACGACTACGCGCGTAGGAACCTCAACGTTGAGTTGCAATCACCTGTGACAATCTCCAAGGCATATTGTGCTTCCTTGATCGAAATCGTCGAAGACTTTGAACGAGGGAGACGTCCGATCTATAGGGACTCGATCAATGCGTACTGGTGTCTCGTAGCGCGGTACAGTGACCCGCCAGGAGCTTGGGTAGCAGTACGGCTTACGGACGGGGTGGTGGTTTGGTCGGCGCTGGAGCCCTGACGCCTGGCCGTAGGCTCCATGTCCTGGGCGAGTAGTTTAGGTGCTTGAGCACCTCGCTGAGCCGAGGATGTCGGGGGTTCGAGTCCCTCACCGCCCACCAATTTGCAGTTGCGGTGGACGCAGCCGACTAACGGTTGCCCGAGCAATGTTGCCGCCGTTGAAGCCTCCAACTCCTTTTGCAATGCGGCCATGGTCGCTGCGCTGGCGCCCGCCCGCCGTCGCGGTATTGTCCTAACTCACTACGGAATTGGCGATAGTGCAGTAGCGCGCCAACATGGCAGCGTCTCAAGTTGATGTGGTTGAGAGCCCAGATACGGCTAGTTGAGAAGACGCCACATGGCCGCAAAGGTTGGCGAAGAAAGTACGCAAACCAAGACACCAAGGCACCTCGTGGAACCCGGTCTTGCTCGCACAGATCCTTGCGGCTGCGATCTCAGCCAGTGCCCGTGGCACGCGTCGCAAAAGAAGCGGGTCTTGCCGCGACGCCACGCTCGGACGGTCCGCCGATTGTGGCTTGTCGTCGTTGAGCACCGCGTGCAGCGAAACGACTTCGCGCTCGGCCGGTACAGGAGATCATACAGGTACCTGACGACCACGATGCCCGCAAAGCCAATCACGGCAACGATTACTGCGTTGTCATCCATGGCCGTCCTGCATGTAATGTTATCATGCAGCGCCGAGAGATTGTGGTTCTGGGAAGAACTCGCAGGAGCCGACGATCCTATGGGTTTCAGGACACTCCACTCATGAACCCAAGGGGCTTTGGACAACGGCGGCGGTGCTGTGCAGTCGCGCTTATGTCCAGTCACGCTCCTGTAAGCTGACCTCTGCTTTCGACTGTCGGTGTTGCCAGCCAGGACTAGCTTCTGGCCACCGGAAAACGCACGCTAGTGACCTGTGCCTGAAAAAACGCAAGGAACTCTGCTGTGCCAAACATGTTGCCGGCCTTAACCGCAAACGGCAGGCAAAATCCCTGGACTTCGCGAAAGTCTGACAGGTATGCTCCAAAGGGTTGCAGCCGATACGATTTCTCAGCATTCGCATTGCTCCAACGCATGAAGTGCACCACAGTTGGACGGCCTTCGGCATCTACCTTTACGTCCACCGTCTGCGACAGTCCGTTGTGAGTAACGGTCACGCGGGCTGAGTCCTGATCCAGCGCTTCCCAAGTGACCCCGTCCCTTGGGAGCAGGGCGGCGGGCGTCCAAATCACAGCCTCAGCGACAAAGCGACCGAAAGCTGCCCGAGGATGGTCGGGGCCACCGCCTATGCGGGCGACGGGTATCAGTCCGAAGATCCGGAAACGAGTCCAGCTGCCGGTGTCCGAGCCCGTCACGGAAACCAGCCCACGCATTCTGACCTTCCAGATAAAGCCTGTAGGTGCGGCAAGAACCTGTCTGGCGGCCATCGGCCGATAGTTGGGGCTGTCGCTTGAGCCCAGACTGAATTCGCCACCCATCGCGATCTCTGCCACGGTCGCCAAAGTCGTGCCCGGCTGGATCGCGAAGGCGAAGTACCGCCGTGCAGGTTCAGGCAGCTCCGCCACCATGCTCAGATCGAATCGTGCTGGCCTGGCCGGCTGGGTCCCGGCCAATCGCTCCCATTCCTGTTTGTCTGCCCTCTCGTCCCACAGTCGAAGTGCGATAAGGGACAGTACGACTAGTCCGAGCACCGCAAGAAGCGGGAACACGACACATTGTGTCAGCGTCGGGCACCGGCGATCGATCTAGTCCTAGAGTCGAATCACGCTGCCGCGCGCTGGCACCGGCTATAGGAGCCCGATTGTGCTTGCAATCTGCCTCGTACGAAGCAGGAATGTCAACATCGGCATGAAAGACGATACGGTGATCGCCCATGGAAGCCCGAGGTACGGGACTGCCTCGCTTTAACATCGCCCTGCAGTGAGTTGTCGCTCGATTCGCCCGACCTCGCCAGGATCGCCTGAGTCGCTGCGTATTGGCTTTCGAAGGATGTAACGGAAATGTCGAGTGAAGGATCGCGCGATCCTCTACCAGTACGACCAATTCGTTGCCGCCAGCCGAGGTTCAGTCGCTAGAGACGTACATTCTAATCGATGTCCTTAACGAACGATCACCGCACTAAAGTCGCCGCGGCAGGCTTTCGTAGTTGACGTTGACCGTTCGAGTATCCTGCCTTCATGCTTCCGATGCTTGCCGCCGTCGCGATGCAGGCGACGTCTGCGATGCCAAACGTTGTCCTCATCCTCGCCGATGACGTCGGGTACGGAGACCTCGGCTGCTACGGCGCAACCCTCACCAAGACCCCGAACATCGACGCCATCGCCGCGGACGGGATCAGATTCACCGACGGGCACAGTCCGGCGACTGTCTGTACGCCGACTCGCTACTCACTCCTTACAGGGCGTTACTCCTTTCGAACCGGCCCCGGTGGCGGCATCTTGAGTGGGGTCGCTCCCCTGGCGATCGAACCGGAACGCACAACGTTGCCCCAAATGATGAAAAAGGCCGGCTACACAACCGGGATAATCGGTAAGTGGCACCTGGGACTAGGAGTTGGCAAGCCCGACTTCAACACCGAGATCAAGCCCGGCCCGCGCGAGGTCGGCTTCGACTATAGCTTTATCCTGCCAGCGACCGGCGATCGCGTTCCCTGCGTCTATATTGAGGACGGCCGGGTAGTCGGACACGATCCCACAGACCCGATCGAGGTCTCGTACGGCAAGAAGGTCGGCACCGACCCAACCGGTAAGGAAAATCCCGAGTTATTGAAGATCAAGCCGCTGGTCGGACATAACGATACCATCGTGAACGGTGTAAGCCGTATCGGATTTATGTCGGGGGGCAATGCCGCGCGATGGGTGGACGAGGACATGGCCGACACCTTCACAGCTAAGGCGACAGCTTTCATCGAGAAGAACAAGGACCGCCGGTTCTTTCTCTTCCTGCCGACCCACGATGTTCACGCGCCGCTTCTGCCCCATCCGCGTTGGAACGGTGCTTCGCAGTGTGGCCTTCGCGGCGACACGCTCGCCCAGCTGGACTGGACGGTAGGCGAGGTCCTGCGAACTCTGCGAGAGCACGGACTGAGTCGAAACACGCTGGTCGTCTTTACAAGCGACAACGGCGGGGTTGACAACGACGGGTACGCCGATCCGCGCGAAAATCTGAACGGGCACAAGGTCAACGGCGCTCTCCGCGGTACGAAGTACACGCTTTATGAAGGGGGGCACCGCGTCCCGTTCATTCTTTCGTGGCCGGATCGTGCGTCGATAGGGAAGACATCGGACGCATTGGTGTGCCAGATCGACCTGATGGCGAGCTTTGCCTCGGTGGTGGGGCAACGGCTGGGTTCGGACGAAGCTCCGGACAGCCAAGACCTCGGCAAGGCGCTATTTGACGCTTCGGAGGCGGGGCGGGAGTCGCTTGCGCTACACCTCGGGGGGGCGAACTCACCGGTGGCCTACCGCGAACGCGAATGGATGCTGGTGCCTAAGCGGGACGGATCCTTCGAGCTTTTCAACCTCGAGGACGACCTTGGGCAGAAGGAGGACTTGGCAGCGAAGCACCCGGAGATCGTCGCGCGCCTCCGCGCCGGCTTAGAGAAGTTGCGGGGGTAGAGATCCTGAAGCGGCTCTATCGCCTGAGGATCACGCCCAAGCCGGGAATGTTTTCTCCCGGCTTCGGCTGGAAGACCGAGTCCCGCGCGAAGCGGCCGACGCTGATAGAGAACGTGGCTTCAGGCGGCTCGAACTCGGAAAACTCCCAGACGAGCTTGTGCCCCGACCGTCGGGTGAACTTCGGGTTGGCGGATACCAGGTCGCCGCTCGGTACGCCGCCGATGTCGAAGACGACCTTGGCCGAGCCGATTTTTCCGTGCCACGCCTTGCCCGTTCCTAACACGTAAGTCATCCGTTCTAGCGTCATCACGTCGCTGCTGAACTGGGTGACATAGACGTTACGTATTCTCCGGATTGCCCCGGGAGGGAAGTCCACCGTCTTGGTCCACCATTGCTTGTAGAACATTTCGTCAGAATCGCCTTTCCACAGTTCGGTCTTGGCGGGCACTCCATCCACCCACGACTCGAACGATTTGAAATAGGAAGGCTCGGCGGGGGTGGGCGGTTGCACGTCGCCGGCTCCTTCCTCAGGGAAGCCCATCATCACGGAAGTCGCATCGCCTGTGTTGCGGAAGACAAAGTCTGCCTCCACTCGCCGCTGCGCGAAGTCCACCTGGATATGCTCGGAGGTCATCTCGACCTTGGTCGAGGTGTCGAAAGACTCGACTGTGCCCCCGACGCCGATGACCGCCGAGTCGTTTGCGAGGAGCGAGAGGAGCAACACCGTCATACTGCGAGTCATACCTAACGCGGTTGTGCCTTCGCTCGCGACCCTAGCAGACGTAGCATTGGGAAAGGCAAGATCCCCCCTCCGCGCGGAAGGGGGGATCACGAAGGGCCGGTAACCGTTCTGGCCCATGGGCAGCCAACTTTAGCCTCGGCGTCGTCGCCGAGCAGCAAGTATGCCCAGGGCTCCAAAGATGGCGATCGTTGCGGGCTCCGGCACGACAGCGAGGTCGCGAATGAGCAGGTCGTTGCCACCGATCGGGGCGATGGGGGTGAGGCCGCCGGTCGCGAGATTGACCGTGGTGAGCCAGCTGCGGAAGTCGCCCTGGCGGACTACGGCCGCATAAGCGATCGCAGTGCCGCCCGAGATGTCAAACCCGGCGAGGCTGCTGACGTCCATCCCGAGGGATCCGATCGTGTTCAGCGTGCCGCTATTCGGCGGGATCTGCGAGACGAGGACGTCGAGCCGGCTATCGATGTTGTAGAGCGTAGTGATGGTGGCGCCGGCGAAGTTGTTCGTGTAGGCGCTCGCCACGACATTGGGGTTTTGGCCGAAGTTCGGATCGCCCCCTGCGAAGTTGAGCGTCCCGTCTATGGCGACGACTTGGCCCGTCACTGGGTGGAGCCGGAGGTTTTGACCGTTGTCGCTGGTGAGCCGAATGCGGTCGACGGTCGGGTTGAAGTCGAAGCCGAACTCGACACCGCTGAGTGGCGGGGTGAACGGCGCACCCACTGCGCTCGCCACTCCTGTTCCGGTGTTGATCCGGTAGAGCGTGTTCGAGCTACCGACGCCATAGAGCTCGCCGGTGGCGGGGCGAAAGTCTATGCCGAGCGTCAAGTCAAAGGCGGCCTGGCCGGTGATCGCGGTGACGCTCAGAAGCTGGGTCGGGTTGGCGGTGTCGAACGACACAAGCCGATTGTCGATGGTTACTGCATAGGCTAGCTCCGCCCGTGCCGCACCTGCGGCAAAGACGAGTGCGAGCGCCAAAGTAGTTTGAATAGCCTTCATGATTGATCGTTTCTCCTAACGAGTGTTGAGGTCGGGGCATAGCTGTCCCCACACTTTCGCTAGTCTGCCGGGCGAGTCTGAACAGGGCCTGACACGAAGTTGACGGGCAGATGAAATCTGACATGATGGCTCGTCACGGACTTCGAGCTGCGCGTAGGCGGAAACGCAGTGATACTGCTTTGAGTCCCTTCTAGCGATCAGGCAATCTTCTACGCGCTGCTGATGGGACAAACGAACTTGCGCAGACTCGCCGCCAGGCCCGAACCATCCGCGACTCCCGGATCGAGGAGTGTCATAATAGATACGGCTCTTCGTTGCCCGATCGACCGTATTCCCCCGCAGGGGGGAAATTGGGGCGAGCAACAAGGCAAGGAACCAACGATGAGCAAAGACAACTTCCCGATCCGCAAGGTGGACCACGTCCGGCACTACGTGAACAACGCCCGGCAGTCTGCCTACTTCTATCAGCACACCTTCGGCTTCGACCTTCACGCGTACCAGGGCCTCGAGACGGGTTCGAGCGACGAAGTCGGCTATGCCCTCAAGCAGAACGACGTCTCGATCTGCTTTAGCGCGCCGGTCCGGCCGGGCCACCCCATGGCGGAGAAGATCGCCTATCATGGCGATTTCGTGCAGGACATCGCGTTCGAGGTGGACGACCCCGACTGGGCATTCGAGACAGCCACCGCTCGTGGCGCCACGCCTTGGCGCGAGCCCTATTCGATGGAGGACGACCACGGCAAGGTTCGCTGTAGCGCCGTCTGCACCTATGGCGACACCGTTCACACGTTCCTGAACCGCGACGCCTACAAGGGTCCGTTCCTGCCCGGATTTCGCGCAGAGAGCCAGCCCGGTGACCCCATCGGAATCCAAGAGATTGACCACTGCGTGGGCAACGTAGAACTGGGCAAGATGAACGTGTGGGTGAAGTGGTACGAGGACGTACTCGGCTTTCACAACATGCTGAGCTTCGACGACAAGGACATCTCTACTGAGTACACCGCCCTGATGTCGAAAGTAATGTCGAACGGCAACGGCCGGGTGAAGTTCCCGATCAACGAGCCTGCGGCAGGCAAGAAGAAGTCGCAGATTGACGAGTACCTCGAGTTCTTCGGTGGGCCGGGGGTGCAGCACGTGGCCCTGCGCACCGACGACATCGTCTATACCGTGTCGAGGCTCCGGGCGCGCGGCGTAGAGTTCCTAAAGGTGCCGCGCAGCTATTACGACATGCTCCCGGACCGTGTGGGCACGATTGACGAGGACATCGACGTTCTGGCCGACCTGGGAATCCTGGTAGACCGCGACGACGAAGGCTATCTGCTACAGATCTTCACCAAGCCGATCACGGACCGGCCGACGCTGTTCTACGAGATCATCCATCGCAAGGGCGCGCAGTCCTTCGGCAAAGGGAACTTCAAGGCTCTTTTTGAGAGTATCGAGCGCGAGCAAGCCCTTCGCGGCACGCTCTAGCCGGCATTTCGCTTCCCTCACCGGTAGTGAGTAACCGGGGAGGGGGGCTAATCCTGGTTGCCTCGTAACTGGGGCCGGATGCCGTACACCTTGACCCCTTGGCCCCGGGTCGCCACGAACACGAGGCCGTTCGCCACGGTAGGAACGTTGAACTTCACATAGGCTCCGGCTTCGTCCGATGCTCGAAGGTCACTGTTCCAGATCTCTCGGGCAAGGTCGTTCGCGTCGAACGCTCGCAAAACCGCGTTCCAGTCCGGCCTTCGCTGGATCGCCCACAGGACTCCGCCATCCGTGCCGTTGGATGAGACAGAGAGCCCGGAGCCCGGCCAGGGTCCTACAATCTTGCCGACCGAGGCAGGCGCGGCCTCCAGCCCGGTGCTGAAGACCCTGTAAGCCCGGATCACATCGCCTTTTCCTCCGAGGTACACCAGCGGCCCCAAGACCGGGCTGTCAAAGTAGGCGGGAGAAGCTACCACCCCGTTCGAGGTCGCGTTGAACTGTTGGAGCACGAGGTTGCCGCTTGCCGAATAGCCGCCGAGCGCGTTGCGCCGCATGACAAAGAAGTCTTGCGTCTTGCCTCCACCGAGTGCCAGATCCGTGCCCGGCACGAGCAGGACTCCGCTCGTGCCCAAGTCATAGTCCAGGGGGTTCCAAGTGTCGTTCTCCACCGGCGTAAAGAAGCTCGACAGGTGGAAGGATCGGTCCCTGTAGACCAGTCTGCCATAGCTGTTGCCGGTCTGCCTTCCCGAGGGATCCTTGGAAAATCCACCGTTGCCGCTCGAAAAGTAAACTCCCCCGTCTTCGTCGCACGCCAACCCTTCGCCTCCGTTCCATATCCCTCCGGCACCGGAGGGAATCGAGCTGGTGGGATCGCCCTCCGGGGTCGTGCAGTACACGGCAAGCTTTTCCAACTTCGTGGCGTGATAGGCAAAGACCCAGCCATGGTACGGATCATTGTCGCCGTGACCTCCGAATGCCACATAGACCACGTTGTCATGGATCAGCAGCCCCGGCCGGTTCATCTGGGTGAGCGGGTTGAAGTAGACCCTGCCCTCCACCGCGTCCGGCGCGGTGCCTTCGATGTCCCCTTGGAGCTCCACCGGGCTGTTCGGCCTCTCCACGCCCGTTCGGAGGTCTAGCCGGTGCAGCCGCGTCCTGTACACCGGGTCACCGGCCCCACCTAGCTCCTTCGTCTTTGCTGTTATCCAGACCGACATGGTCGCCCGGTCAATGACGGGCGTCGCGATGATCCCAATCTCGGGATGAACGTCTTGGGAGCCAACGTCCTCCCAGGGAACGCTTGGTCCGAGGGAACGCTCCCAGACCAATTCCGGAACGGCAGGCCTGGTGTCGTAGCAGTAAACGGAATTGTGCGCCGTAGCGATCAGGCACAGGTCGCGGACGATCGGCTGCGTGCTGCCCACGAACTGGACCCCCGAGACGACCAGCGGTTGCGCATAAATATGCCCTTGGGCAGGAAGAGTGAAAAGGAGGCGGAACTTTTGCGAGGCGACGGAGGTCGGGGTCAGGATCGCCTCGGTTCGGTTCCAGCCGGTCCGGAACCCATCGTTGTGTCGCATGAGGACATCGGTTCCCTGCGCTACTTGGAGGCTGAGGGAAGCGACAAGACAAAGGGTAGCAATTGGCATAGCGATCCTATAGAGAGTTTAGCAAACGAATGTTATGGCCAGGCAAAGGTTGATGCCTCCCAGCAAAGGAAGCGGAACTGCACCTCAGAACAGGTTCCGCGTCCGCCTATTGGCACCGGGCCACCGCCGCCCCCTTCCCGTTTCTGGGCACCCAGGACTGGCCCAGCGGGTCACTGCAGCTTGCTCTTCGCTGCCTCGATCCGTTTGTTCGCCCGCTTGATCTCGTCACCGCCGTTGGACTGGTAAAGCCAGAGGGCAACGCAACCGGGGTCCGGCTCGATGTTTGCGCCCAAGAGAGCTCCGACATACATAGACTCGATTTTTTGGTTTGCCTCCTCGGCGCCTTTGACCGTCAAGAAGAGAGGAACCGTGAGGTCGGTCTCGTACTTTGGCTGCGTGTCCGGCGAGAAACACAAGGCAAGCTTCATGGTTTGCACTAACTTGTCGAGAGCCTTCACTGGGGCGGTAATTCCGCAGTCGTCCGCGATCGCTTGCATCTTGCTGTTCATTGCTAGTGTCGCCATACCGTCCTGCCCCGCCTGTCTGAGTTCAGCGGTAAGTCTTTCGACAAGGATCCGACGGTCTTGGTAGGGAAGCATGGGAACTTGCTTCGAACGCAGGACCTCGGTATATTGCTCGATCCGCTCTTTGTCTGTAATCGAGTTATCTTGGGCCTGCTCGGGCTCCGTACGACAGGTTTCCGACATGCGACGCGCGAGGAGCATGTCCTCACCAGACTTTCCAACGACTTCCACCAGATCAGCGACTCCGTCGGAACTGAGAAATGTCCTGAAGTTCGGCAAGCCTAGGACACGGTGGTCGAAGGTTGGATCAAGCTGCTTCATCTTTAAGTTCAGCGCGCTCGCAGTCAACGGTCTGCCCGTCTCTTCAATCAAGTCGATGGCACGGACCAGCAGCTCTCGAACAGCATCGCGTGTCAGGTCGGCAGGAGAGTTCTCGCAAGGATCTTTGGCAAGTGGATCCACTTCCAGATCCTCGTAGAAATAGAAGTGCGTGCAAGTGTTACTCAAGGCTACTGCAGTAGTGGTTCTGAGACCGATCCCAATGACCGAGATGGCCCTTCTCTTGATCTTGTGGACGAGTGGCACCATGTCGCGGTCACCGGACACAATGACCACAACATCGGGCGGTGTTTCTCCCAGGCACAGCTCGAGGGCGTCGGCCGCCAGTTGCATGTCAGCCGTGTTTTTCCCCTTCTCGGAGGTGCAGAGCTGCTCCATTGGTATTCCGTGCCTGTGCAGGTCCTTCATTAGACTTTGCATCGACTTGTTGCTCCAGTCGGCATAAGCTCTGGCAAGCACGAGCAGGCCGTGTTCGCGTGAGAGCCGAAGCAGCGTGTCGAAATAGACGACCCGTTGTTTCTCTGTAGCAACAAAAAGGAAGTTCTCCGCATCGAGGAACAGTGCCACCCGAGGTTGGGATTCGGCCATGCGTGGAGTGTACCGACGGCATGTGTGTCCCGGCTCTTGCCAGAGTACTTCCGAGGACTCTCCTTTCGTCCCACGTATGCGAAAGGGACAGAGTCGCACTAGGGCATAATCGGCCTTCTTCCTATGCGGCACCAAGTCGTCACGGTCGTGGACTTCGGCGGGCAGTACACCCAACTGATCGCCCGGCGCGCCCGCGAGTGCGGAGTATTCAGCGAGGTCGTCCCCTGGCAGCAGGCAAGTTCGCACATCCAGCAACAAAGGCCCGATGCGATCGTACTGAGCGGCGGCCCGCGCAGCACTATCGAGCCCGGCGCTCCCGACTTCGACTTCTCGCTCGCTGAGGGCATCCCGATGCTGGGGATCTGCTACGGAATGCAATTGATGAGCCTGCGCCTCGGTGGTGAGGTCGAACCTACAAAGGAGCGGGAGTACGGCCGCCAGAAGCTACAGTGGATGGAGCCCGACTCCCTCGCAAGCGAACTCGACGGCCCGGTCTGGATGAGCCACGGCGACCGCGTCCTATCGATTCCGCCAGGATTCACCAAGACCGGTAGCACCCAGGCGTGCCCGTTTGCGGCCATGGAAGACCGCGATCGCCGATGGGTCGGGGTGCAGTTCCACCCAGAGGTCAGCCATACCCAGGGCGGGCGTGACTTCTTGCGGCGCTTCTTCCGCGAGACGGCCGGGCTTCGTGGAGACTGGACCACACGCGCCTTCATCGAGGAAGCGAGCGAGGACGTCCGCACGAGAGTCGCGGGCCGCAAGGTTCTGTGCGCGGTGAGCGGGGGCGTGGACTCAAGCGTCGCGGCAGCGCTCGTGACCCGAGCGATCCCTGGCCAGGTCACCTGCGTATTTGTGGACCACGGGCTCCTTCGCAAAGGGGAGAAGGAGCAGGTCGAGCGGATGTTCACAGAGATTGTCCATCCGAAGTTGATCGTCATTGACGCCTCAGACCAGTTCTTCCGCGAGTTGCACGGGGTAACCGACCCTGAAGAGAAGCGGAAGCGGATCGGTGCGGAGTTTGTCCGCTCCTTTGAGGGGCATCGGGAGGAGTTCGCCGAGTGCGAGGTGTTGATCCAAGGCACACTCTATCCGGACGTCGTGGAATCTGGCTCACAGACAGCTGCCAAGATCAAGACGCACCACAACGTTGGAGGCCTGCCGGACTGGATGCGGATGGAAGTACTCGAGCCGCTCTGTTGGCTCTTCAAGGACGAGGTCCGGGCAGTGGGTAGGGAACTCGGGCTGCCGCCGGAGGTTGTTGACAGAGAACCGTTTCCTGGTCCCGGCCTAGCGGTGAGGATCCTGGGCGAGGTCACTCGCGAGCGGGTGCACATGGTGCAAGAGGCCGACGCGATCTTCCGCGACGAACTGGCGGCGAGCGGCGCCTCGGCTCGCATCTGGCAGAGCTATGCCGCCCTGCTGGACGTGCGGAGCGTGGGCGTCATGGGCGACAGCCGTACCTATGAGCATCCGATTGTTCTCCGAGCGGTCGAGAGCGAAGACGCGATGACAGCAAAGGCCTCGCCTCTAGAGTTCGAGTTGCTGGAACACGTTGCGACCCGGATCGTGAACGAGGTGGAGGGCGTCAACCGGGTCTTGTACGACCTGACGAGCAAGCCCCCCGCGACGATCGAGTGGGAATAGTTCGCATCGGCCCCCAACCAGCAAGACACGTCGGCACCGTGAGATGACTAGGACCCTCCAGGCTCAGTCTGCCGACAATTCCAACTAGGAACGGGTATAAGAAATCGGCCCCCCAACGACGCGGTGCCCGCCCAATAACAACAGAGGCACGCAACTTGGCTGAACTGAAAGCAAAGCTCCCGTACACTACCGCCGAGCTGGAAGAGTTCTTCCGGCAGCTCGTATTCATACGGCACTTCGAAGAGAAGACCAATTTCGCCTACCGGCAAGGAAAGGTCGGCGGCTACATGCATGTCTACATTGGCATGGAAGCCACGGCCATTGGCTGGAACGCCGCGCTCAAGCAAGGCTACGACTATGTGATCACGGCCTATCGCGACCATCCGCAGCCGCTCCTCATGGGAACCGACCCGGTGCGCGTGATGGCTGAGATCATGGGCCGCCGCGACGGCATGAGCAAGGGCAAAGGCGGCTCGATGCACATCTACGACATCGAGCGTGGCTTCTTCGGAGGCTGGGGGATCGTCGGCGGCCACACCGCCCTGGGTGCCGGACTAGCCTTCGCCGCCAAGTATCGCAACGAAGACCGTGTCACGCTGTGCTACCTGGGTGACGGCGCTGCCAACGCAGGTGTCTTCTTCGAGTCGCTGAACATGGCCGCGCTGTGGGACCTGCCCGTGATCTTCATCATCGAGAACAACGAGTTTGCGATGGGGACCAGGCTGGAGTACCACGCTGCCGATACCGAGCTCCACAAGCGCGGTTTCCCGTTCGGAATGAAGCACGAGCGGCTCGACGGCATGGACCTCTTCCAAGTCTGCGAGGACGCCAAGCGGATTGTGAACTACGTTCGCAAGGAAGGGAAGCCTTACCTAGTAGAGGCAATGAACTATCGGTTCGCTGGTCACGGTGCCGCCGACAATGACCGGCAGCTCTACCGCACGAAGGAGGAAGAAGACGAAGCGATGAAGCGCGACCCGATCGCCCTGTTCAAGGCAAAGGTTGTCGCCGAGGGGGCGATCTCCGAAGCGAGAATGCGGGAGATTGACGAGGAGCAGGCCGCACTGGTCGAGGAGATCTACGCTCAAGCCGACGCAAGCCCGCATCCTTCACCAGAAGAGGTCTACGAAGACCTCTACACAGACATGGAGCCGGAGAAGGGCCACTAAGATGGCGATTCAGACCACGTACCGCGATGCGCTTCGAACCGCGATTGTCGAGGAAATGGAGCGTGATGACGATGTGTTCGTCATCGGCGAAGACATCGGTCGATATGAAGGCACGTTCAAGGTCACGAAGGGGCTGTTCCCCAAGTTTGGTTCCGGCAGGGTCGTAGACACGCCGATCGTCGAGCCAGGCTTCACGGGCATTGCGGTCGGTGCGGCCATGGCCGGACTCAGGCCGATCGTGGAGATGATGACCATGTCGTTCTCCATCCTCGCCATCGACCAGATCATCAACCACGCTGCGAAGATCCACTACATGACCGGGGGCCAGGCCAGCGTGCCGATGGTGGTTCGCGGTCCCGGCGGTGCGGCCAAGCAGCTCTCCGCGCAGCACTCGCACTCGTTGGAAGGGTGGTATGCCCACGTGCCCGGCCTCAAGGTAGTCGCTCCGGCGTCGGTCGAGGACGTCTACGGCATGTTCAAGTCGGCGGTGCGGGACGACAACCCGGTGGTATTCACCGAAAACCCTGGCCTGTACACGCTGAAGGGGGAGATTCCCGACGACAAAGACTTCACCGTCCCCTTCGGAAAGGCCAAAGTGGTCAGGGACGGCGTGGACGTATCACTCGTCGCCTACTCGCGGATGGTTCAAGTGTGCCTCGCCGCGGCAGAAACGCTCGAAAAGGACGGAATCTCTGCAGAAGTCGTGGACGTGCGCTCGCTTCTGCCGCTCGACACCGAGACGATCTACTCTTCCGTTCGAAAGACGCATCGCTCGGTCGTGGTTTACGAAGACTGGAAGAGCGGCGGCTTTGGTGCCGAAATCGCTGCCAGGATCGGGGAAGACTGCTTTGACGATCTTGACGCTCCGATCGGGCGTGTCGGCGGACTCAACGTGCCGATGCCGTACTCGAGAGTGCTCGAGCTGGAATGCATTCCGGACGAGGAAGACGTGCTGGCCGCCGTGCGCAAACTAGGCTAGCACGATGCGGACTCAGACGAGGCCAAGGTGAGCCAGCCGGCGCACTTGGCCAGTCCCTTCGCCTCTAGGATCCGCCGCTGGCGGGGGCTGTTCCGCATCTATCTGAGCGACATGCTCGCCTACCCGGCGACGGTCACGATCTGGGTACTCACCGATGTCGTCGGCGCGTTTGTCATGCCCTTGGTCTGGCTGGCCGCACAGGGAAGCGGCGGGCTCGGCGGGTACACGCCGGAAGGGCTCGTCCTCTACTACGTCTCGATGCTCTTGGTCGCCGGGTTCGTCACCAGCCACTTTATGTGGGATATCGGAATGGAGATCAAGGAGGGCCTGTTCAGCGCCCACGTACTTCGGCCGGTCTCGTACCTCGAGTTCATTCTGTGCCGGAACGCGGCATGGCGAATCGGGCGCTCGATGGTCACGCTTCCTTGGTTTGTCCTGATTGCGCTGGCGTTCGGGGGGACAATCGGGTCTGCCACGGTCTTCTTAGGCTGGCAGACGTTTGCTGCGGTTCTGTTGGGCCACCTGGTGAGCATCTCAACAGTGCTTGCCATCGCGATGCTGGCCCTGTTCTTTGAAGAGGCACGATCTATCTTCGAGATCTACTACGTCCCGATGCTGTTCCTCAGCGGCCAGATGTTTCCGGTCTCGATGCTGCCGGGTTGGACGGTCTGGCTGGCGAAGGCAACGCCCTTCTACTACACGACTGGCGTACCGACGGAGATCCTGGTCGGCCGCCTGAGCGGTGAAGACGCTTTGTGGGCGATGTCGGGCCAGGTGGTCTGGATCGTCATCGGCTTGGTTGCGTTCAAGATCCTGTTCCGTCTGGGGATGCGCAGGTACTCGGCCGTGGGCCTTTGAGGACACCTCAGGCTCAATCCGTGCGTCCTATGATTGCGCCATGTTCGCAACGCTCTTGTCGGTTGCCTTGCTTCCTGCCTGGGAGATCCGCCGCCTAGGGAACGGTGGAGAGACGTTCGTCGCAACGGACGGAGCCGGGACGGTGTATGCGACGAGTCACTTACCGACGCAAGTCCTCGTGAGCCGCGACTGGGGGGCAAGCTTTGGTCCGGCGCAGGTTTTCGACGACGCGCTGGGAGACATGATCGTCCTTGTCCGAGGCAAGGGCGAAGCAACCGTCTGCTATATGCCGAAGTCGGTGGACGGCATGATTACCCACTCGACCAAGGACTTTGGCAAGAGTTGGGAGCGAGGGGACGGAATCCGCGGGCGACCGCTCGACCGGGAATGGCTCGTCTACGACCCCGTGCTCCAGCGAACGTACCTCAACTATTCCGACGGGTACATCGGTGGCCCGAAGTCCAAAGGTGTGTTCGTCGCCCCTTCCACGGACGGCGGGCTGACTTTTGGCCCGGACGTGCGGGCAGACAACCTCAAAGAAGGCAGTTACGCGATCGACCCCGGCCTCGCGATCTCCACGCTTGGCACGGTCTACAACATGTACACGAGCTCGTCCGACTACAACACGGTCGACTCGTACCATTTCAGCGTTTCGACCGACCAAGGCAAGTCATTCGCCGGACACCGGGTGATCGAGACCGTCAACAAGGAACTGGGTGACACCCAGGAGAGATGGATGCTGGGTGGGGTGACCGCACACGGCGAATCCATGGTCACAGTCTTCTACGTGAACTATGTCTCGCTCACAATCGCGGGCAAGCAGTATCGGCCCCTCCTCGCGATGTACCGGACGAGCAAGGACGGTGGCAAGACGTTCGAGCCCTCTGTGATCGCAACCACGCAGGACGAGTTGGAGAAGGCGGTGCTCGCCCACGCCAAGACGGCCGGTGGGGAGTCCGAGGCGCCGTTTATCCAGTGCCTGCCCTGGGCATGCTACGACGAGTCTGGGACGCTGCACCTCGTTTGGCAGGACAACCGCCTGGGTTTGGCACAGGCCGGCCGGTCCAAGTGGACCGTGCGGCACGCCCTGGCGAACGATAACGGCACTCTGGAGAAGAGCGAGCAGATCAGTGCGCCCTACGAGGCGATTCGCCCTCCGATGGACTTCATGGCGTGCGCGGCCGACAGCAAGTACATCTACGTGACTTGGACCGAGAACCCAGGTTCGACGAACGCGTGGGACTTCACAGGCTCCTTCTACTTCGCGAGAAAGGCCCTAGGAGGCTCGTAGAACTGTGAAACCCACGGGTTGGACGAACGTCCGATTTCTGGGACAATGGAATTGAGGCATACATTGCGTCTCGATTTGCACCAGGCGGCAAGGATGCAGGTGGCAGAAAAGGCGATCGGTTACGAGACCGACGCCGATCTCGTAGTGCGCGCCCGTAACGGGGACTTCTCCGCATACGAGATCCTCTTCGAAAGGCACCGCAACCTGGTCTTCCGCTTTGTATACCAATTGTGCCGCCGACAGGACGACGCCGAAGACCTGACACAAGAGGTCTTCGTCCGAGCGCTGAGAAACCTGGATCGATATCGCGATCAGGCCAAATTCACAACCTGGCTCCTCAGGATCGCCTCGAACTTGGTTACGGATCGCGCTCGGTCCCTGAACCGACGTTCCGCACTCGAGATGGAGCAGGCAAGCGACGGGCTGGCCTGGATGACCCAGGCCAGGAACGACGACCCTGTCGAGAACCTCGAGCAAGAACGGCTCCAGTGTGCGGTCGAGGCCGCGCTGAGCCAGCTCAAGCCCCAACAGCGGGAGATTATTGTCATGCGGGACGTGCAAGAGATGCCGTACCAAGAAATCGCCTCCGTTCTCGGATGCTCGGTCGGCGGTGCAAAGCTCCGAGCGCTCCGCGCCCGCAAAGCCCTGCGAGACCAGACGCTCAAGCTCATGGGCGAGGAAGGAAAGTAGTGAAGGAGTATCAAGAGATCAACGATCACGTCTTTGAGGGCGAAGCCGCGTCCCCGGGGCTCAGTCTGGTCGAAGTTCGCCGGGCCGAAGCCATCCGAGCCGCGCTCAAGGCGGTGAAGACTCCTGAGTGCCGGCTCACCGTAGACCATTTGCGCAACGCAGTGCTCGATACTTCCTCGCGCAAGCCCACCCGTCGTCTCCCATGGGGGTGGATGGGCGGTGGCCTGGGAGTCACCGTCGCGGCTGGGATTCTCGCACTGATCCAACCCAAGTCACCCGTTGACACTCTCGGGCAAGATCTCGGCACCCCAACCAGCATCGTGGCGAGCAAGTCCGAAGAGCCGGGCGATGTCGTCGGCGCAGCGGTGGAGGCGGAGGCATCGGCACCGGTCGTGACCAAGCCCTCCGTCGCCGAGCCCGCAGTGGCAAAGCCTCGCCGGACCATCCGTCGCAAGGCGAAGCCCGCCTCCAAGGAGCCTCGCCGCGAGGAGACTCTCATCGCCAAGCACGAGGCACGGCAGGATCCTGCAACGGAGACCACGACTCGAGAGCAGAGTGACGAAATGGCCGAACCGGCCGTAGCCGTTGCCAAGCCGGCCGATGCGGTGGTCATCGTCGTTCAACCCAGCCCAGGACATGGTAAGGCTATCGAGGTGGGCCTTGGTCAAGACGTTCTATTTGGTGGCTAGCCTCGTCCTCGCCGTTATGCCTCAGCAGAAGGCAGCGGTGGATGGATCGGCGTGGGAGAAAGCAAAGGAAGGACTCCTCGTCGTCGAGCACCTTGGAGTGGCGACCGGAGTCGCCGCATTGATTGATCAGCAAGGCCTCCTGCTAGTCCATAGGAGCGCGCTCCGGACAGGCCCCATGTCAGTCAGGATGCACGACGGGACGATCCTCAGTGCCTCCGTGGTCGGGCAGGACGAGGTCACTCAGACCGCGGTGTTGCAGATCGTGCCGATCTTCGCGGGCACCAAGGCGCTGGGCGTCGCGATGGGTTCGGCCCAGGGCGAGCGAATCCTCGCTGCGACGGCGGCCGGCCCGGTATTCGGCCAGATTGCCGCCACCAACCGCGTTGGCCAGATGCGTCCGTCTTTGCGGTATCTGCCCTTGAGTGAAGTGTGGTTGGAATCCGGATCGGCGACGCTGGCTCCCGCCGTCTTGGTGAACGAACGGGGCGAGATCGTCGGTCTGCTCGGTGCGAGCCTTGCCGAGGAGAGCCCGGCGTCCGCTCTCTTGGAAGGCGCAAACCAGGCCGGTGCGAGATCCAACGCCGACTACGGGCCGGGCACGCTGCAAGTGAGCTACGCGGTCGGCCCGAAGGTGATGAAGCGGGTCGTAGACGGATTCCGCTCGCCTTCTCGCGTCGTGAAGCACCCGACCGTGGGTGTGTTGTTTCGGATGTCGCCCGGCGCTGGCGGCGTTATCCTGGAGACGGTGATGGACGGCTCAACGGCCCAAGTCGCCGGCTTGCGGCCTGGTGACCGCGTGGTCAGTGTAGACGGTAAGGCCATCTCCGATTCGGTTCAGCTGGCGATTGCACTCTTCGAGGCTTCGCCGGGAGACACGGTAACGATCATCTATGAGAGGGACGGGCAGAACCGGACCGCCAAGGTCTTGGTCAGCGGTCAGGAGCTGGTCCTGACGTCCCGCACGAGCCACTTATAGTTTCTCGTTCCGCGGAAGTCGTCTACGTCCATCTCCACGGCAGCCTCCACCGAGGTGCCCACTTTGATCGTGCCTAGCGCCTCTGCTTGGCCGAAGGCAATTCCTTGAACAGTCTGGTTCCCGAACTTGAACCGTGCCCAAGCGTGCTCGGGCTTCGAGGTCGGCTTCACGCCGGTCAGCCGGAGTCCCCGTACTCCAAAGATCGGCTTGGGGTTTCCTTGGCCGAACGGTTCCAGCGTTTGTAGAGCCTCGCCGAACTCCGGGCTCGCTTCGCTCGCCTCCAACATTGCCGTCAGCTTCAGCCGAGGCGCATAGTCGTCTTCGCTGAGGCTCTCGCTCGCCCTGCGCTCCAGCCCTGCCCTCAAGTCATCGAGCCGCTCCGTTTGGACGGTGAATCCGGCCGCCAGCTCGTGGCCACCTCCCGACTCCAAGATGTCGTCCATGCCCCGCAGGGCCGCACCGACGTCAAACCCTGGTAGCGAGCGGGCTGACCCGCGCGCCGTTCCGTTGTGGATGCTTGCCGCGAAGGCGGGTCGCCGGAACTGCTCTAGCAGCCTCCCGGCAACAAGGCCGACGATGCCCTGGTGCCACTCGGACGAGGTGACAAAGATGATCGGCCGGTCGCCTTGTTCCTGCTCGAGCACTGCCTCTACGGCCTGCTCGACGGCATCCTTTTGCTCTGCCCGGCGTCGCTCGTTTACCTCGTCGAGATGCATCGCGAGCTGGGTGCACTCCTCCATACACTCCGAGGTGAGAAGCTTCAGAGCGACGGTTGGATCGTCAATCCTCCCGGCAGCATTGATGCGCGGGCCGAGCAGGAAACCGACGTGTCGGGCCGTCACTTCCGCCGAGCGCTCGATGCGGGCTACTTCCTTGAGCGCACGCAACCCGACCTTCTGCGGCTCGCTCATGCGGGCCAGACCGAGAGAGGCGATCACTCGGTTTTCGTCAATGAGGGGCATAAGGTCGGCAATCGTGCCCAACGCTGCGAAGTCCATGTACGCGCGGTAGTACTTGTCAACCGGGGCGCCGATCTCCTCGGCCATCGCCGCGCCGACCTTGAGGGCCACGCCGACTCCGGCAAGCTCCTTCCAAGGATAGTCGTGTCCTTCCCGCTGCGGGTTCACGATCGCGTGGGCATCGGGCATCTTCCGCTCGATCTGGTGGTGGTCGGTCACGACCACCCGCATCCCGAGCTCGCGTGCCGCCTTGATCGGTTCGTAGGCTCCCGACCCGCAGTCACACGTCAGTAAGACCTGTGCCCCTGCCGCATGGGCGGCCACGACCGTATCGGGGTGGATCCCGTATCCCTCGTTGACGCGGTGGGGTACGTGCGGCCTCACCTCGCATCCGATCTTGCGTAGGAACCGCGTAAACAGGGAAGTGCTGGTGACGCCGTCCACGTCATAGTCGCCATGAACGAAGATCGGAGCCTTGTTCTCCCGGGCCCAGGCGAGCACTTCGACCGCCTCGCGGATGTCAGGCAAGAGCCAAGGGGAGTGGAGCTGACTCAGGTCTGGCTTGAGGAACCGCTCGGCATCCGCAGGATCGTGGAGGCCGCGCGAAACGAGCACCGCGGCAACGATCCTCGGGACCCCTAGCTCGCGACACAGGACGTCCTCTGCCTCCGGGTTCCTTGGCAGGAACTCCCAGCGAGCGGGGACGGCCTCGGCCCTCGCCATAAGCTAGATCTTCTCGACTGCGGCGAATTCTAGCTCGACGGGCGTGTCGCGGCCGAAGATCGAAATCAGGACCTTGACCTTCTCGTGCTCGGGGTTGATCTCTTCGATCTTGCCGGTGTAGTCAATGAACGGGCCGTCAATGACCCGCACGACGTCGTTTTTGCCAAAGGCCACCTTCGGAGCCACTTGGGACTCTTCGATGTTCGACATGATCCGCTTGACTTCGTACTCCTCTAACGGAACCGGTCGGTTTCCGCTTTGCACGAAGCCAGTGATGCCCGACGTGCCCTTCACAATCTTATAGGTCTCGTCGGTGAGGTTCATTTGGACAAGGATGTAGCCGGGGAAGACCTTGCGGTCCACGAGAACCCGTTTGCCAGCCCGCGAGCTCATCTCTTGCTCGGTCGGGATGAGGATCTCAAAGATGTCCTCTCCCCAGGCGCCCTCGATCTCGGCGCGACGGATGAGCAGAGTGCGCACCTTGTTCTCGTGGCCAGAAAGGGTGTGGACTGCGTACCATGCGCGAGCCATCGATCAGGAGCCTCCCGTCACGAACATCTTCAGGAGCTGCTCGAAGAACAGCGAGAGGACAAAGAGCAGACCCGCAACCATGAGGCACACCGTAAAGACGACGCCGGTCAGACGGGTGGTGTCGCGCGTCGTCGGCCAGCTCACGTGCTTCATTTCTCGGACGACGTCGCGGTAGAAAGCCTTCGGCCCCCGGCCCATCTTCGGGACCGGAATGGTGGCGGACTGGTGCTTATCTGCCATGGGGTTCCTTGTGGCCCCCGGACTTACGGCTTCGCACCGCGCAGTCCGTGGGGATGCCGAGATGGTACCGCAGAAAGCCCAATGCCCGGGCGTCTTCTTGGGCCGGTTAGCGGGAGATCTTGATGATCTCGTAATTCAGGATTCCGGCCGGTGCCTCGAACTTCGCCACATCGCCCTTCTTCAGGCCGTCCAGCGCCTGACCCATCGGAGATTCCTCGCTGATCAGGTCGTTGTCAGGGTCCGCTTCCACGCTCGCGACGATGCGAACGATGAACTGCACGCCCGATTTCACTTCTTTCACCGTGACCTTGCAGCCCAGGCCCACTTCCTTGGTCGAGACTTCGTTCGGATCCAGGATCTCCGAGTTCGAGAGGATCGTCTTCAGATCGCTGATGCGGTTCTCGATGAAGGCCTGCTCCTGTTTCACTTCGTCGAGTTCGCTGTTGTCCTCGCTGAACTCGCCGTGGTCGATGCTTTCGCGGATGCGCTCGGCAATCTCCGACCGCTTCACCGTAGTCAGGTGATCCAGTTCGTCCTTCAGGCGGGCGTACCCTGCTTCGGTCAGCACATAGGCGCCGCCAGACTCTAGTTCAAACTCCTGCATACCGCTCCGAGCCGGCGAGTGTAGCACCGGAACCCGTTAGATTGTCAAGACGCGCGGCAACAGCCGGACGTTACCATGACAGGGACTTTGGGGCTCGCAACCAAGGGTAACCTGGAAAGAGTGCGGGCAGCGGCGCTAGCGACAGCCATCCTCGTTCCTCTCGGAGCGCTCGGACAACAGACCGATCCCGCCCTCGTCGCGCCCGACCTCATTCTCAATATTCGCGAGCACGAGACCACGGCGGACATTATCGAGGCCCGGGCGCGCGATCCCCTCGTGGCCCCTGAGCGCCTCGCCCGGTCAGCCCATCGGCTCGGTGAGTTCTCCGGTTCGCCCCCGCGCGGGCTCGACGCGTCGCGCATCGCCGTGGCCGGGCCGCTCGGAACCAAGGTCGCGCGAGTCTACTTCGCCACCGACAACATCGTGGACCGCAGCCGCGGCACCGTAGACCTCACCAGCATCGTGCAAGCCTTCTGCGACCCCACCGGAAAGCCGCCCATCAAGAACCTCGCCATCGTCCTCGACGGCGAGCGGCCCGTCGCCAACCTCTCGCTCAAGGGGTACAGCGACAAGCTGGTGTGGATGCGCGCCGCCGCAAGCGTGGACCCGCCCGGCATCGAGATCAGGATCAGCCTCCAGACCGACTCGCTCGAAGGGGTCCGAGTCCCATATCGAGGCGACGAGGGCCTGCCACGCAAGCCGGAAGCCGAAACCGAGGCCGGACTCCCCGCGATCGTATGGGTTCTGCTCGCGACCGCAGGTGTGGCTGCGGGAGCGTTGGTATACTCCCTCCTGGCGCGCAGGCCTCGGCGCTGAGCCCTCAAGGAAGACATGGCGGAACTCGCAACCCTGAAGATCCACGACCTCATCGAAATCGGCTACGACCTCGTCGTTTCCGACATCATGATCAAGGTCGGCTCGAAGCCAAGGATGAAGAAGGACAGCTTCGTCCAAGACCTGCCGGGCGAGTGGCCTGTCCTGAAGGAAGAAGACGTCGTGCGGCTGCTCCACAGCGTCATGAGCGAGCGGCAAAAGCGAATCTTCGAGGAGACCAACGAAATGGACCTCGCCTTTGCCCTCGAAGGCAAGTGCCGCGTCCGTACCAACATCTATCGCCAAAGAGGCGGCCCCGCCGCCGTCATGAGGATCATCCCCTCGCGCATTCGCACCCTGGAAGAGCTCGGCCTGCCCGCCGTCCTCAGCGAGCAGACGCGGCACCGACAGGGACTCATCCTCTGCACCGGCCCCACCGGCTCCGGGAAGACGACTTCGCTGGCCGCTCTCCTCGACATCATCAACGAGGAGCGGCGGTGCCACATCGTCACCATCGAAGACCCCCTCGAGATCGAGCACCAGGACAAGAACAGCTATCTCAGCCAACGCGAGGTCGGGCTCGACACCGAGGACTTCATGCCGGCACTGCGCGCCGTGGTCCGCGAGGCTCCCGACGTCATCCTCATCGGTGAGATGCGCGACACCATCACCATGCACACCGCGCTCCAGGCAGGCGAGACCGGGCACCTCGTGTTCTCGACCGTACACACCGCCTCGGCCTACGAGACGCTCGACCGTATCATCAATATGTTCCCCCCGCACGAAAAAGTGCACCTGTGCCAGCGCCTCGCTAACTCCTTACGGGCAGTGATTGCGCAAAAGCTTGTGCCTCGGGCGGACGGCAAAGGCCGCGTCGTGGTCCCCGAGATCCTCATTTGCACGCCGACCGTCAGCAAGGCCATCGAAGACGGCCACTTCGGCGATATCTACCACCTGATGAACGAGGGCGGCTTCTGGGGCATGCAGACGATGAACCAGGGCCTGGTGCGGTACGTCAAGGCCGGGATCGTGAGCGAAGAGGTCGCAGTCCAATACGCCGGTATCGTGTCCGAACTGAAGCAGATGCTGCGCCGCTAAAGCCGTAGACCGGCCAGTGACGGACGTCCATGGGCCTAAGAACGCGGTTTATAGGCCTAAGAACGCGGAATATAGGCCAATGAACGCGGTTTATAGGCTAACAAATGACGTTCTCGCGCGTCACAGCATCCAGTTCATGGACGGCAGGGCCGCGTCTCGCGGAACCTGGATCCATGGCGGCAAAGGGGACAACTGGCGGTCTAAGACGGAAGGATGCATCCGCATCCGGGAGCGCGATGGGGCCTTGTTCCACTACCTCTATGACGCCAACAGCCACAATATCGGCGTGCATCGCGCGACGATCCTGCACACGGAGCGGGACTGATGCGCGCGGCGTGGCTGGCTTTCCCCTTGCTCGTCGCGGTATGCGCCCCCCCGCACAGGAAGGGCCAGGCGAGCCTGGTGCACGACGAGGTGGTGCGGGCCCTGAAGGAAGGGTCGTACGCCGAAGGCGCCACCGTCGCATGGCCCGACCAAGCGTCTTCTGTGCTCCGGGCCCACGAGGACTACGTCAGTAGCCTTGCGGGGGACGCTCGGGCGGACCTTGTCGCCCGGGGATACGCGCTCAGCTACCTGCTGCTTGCGACAGGCGATCCGAAGAAGCCGTCGCGCAACGATGACTACGATCGGGCACGAGAGATGGAGCAGCTCCTCGGCGTGTACCCCCTCCTCACGAGTCTCAACGATGCATACCAGCTCAAGATGCTTCTGGTGGACTGGATACCGAGGGTGTGCCTACGTTGGCAGTCCGCTTCAGGATTGGCCGGCTATATCGGCACCTTTATGGACGGAGGCGAGTTCGGAGGCGGTCAAGCGCAAGCCCTCGCTTGGATGCTCGGTCAAGACCCGAAGCTGTTCGCCTCGGCGTTGACGGACGTGATCGGGTACGACGTTGGCCGGGAGGACGTCCTCGAGTCGAGGACCTCGCTGTGGTCGCTTAGGTACGAGTGTGCCCCGGTCGGAGCGTACAGGCGCGACCTAGAACGGGCCATGGAGGTCGCCGACAGCGTCAAGTTCGACAGTCCAAGGCACAAGCGGGCGTGGGTGCGCTTCCTGCGTTGGCTCTCTGCGCCGCTCGATGAGTAGGGCGGGTGTGACGGCGGGGGTGCTGGACGACCGGAACGCGGTGTACACTCCGGGCGTCTCCGAGAAGAGGGGTTCGGTGACGACTTTCTCCCATTCGGGCTTGAAGAACACAGGGGCGCAGACCGACGCGCCGGCGTCGGGCGAGCCTTCTGTGGCCGCGACCCGCGAGTACGACGCCTTCGGTTCGCCCACCGAATCGTCGGGCGCCTGGAGCGGCCCCTTCGGCTACGCGGGCCCGCTTGGCTACGCAGGCCAGTTCAGCTACCAAAAGTCCGCCTCCGCCGACCCGCTCGGCGGCCTCATGCTCCTCGGCCACCGCTACTACGACCCCTCGCTGGGCCGCTTCCTCTCCCGCGACCCCATCAGCGACGGGTCGAACTGGTACGTGTACTGCGCCAACGACCCGGCGAGCTTCGTTGACGCCGATGGCTATCAGTACAGTCCACCGCCTGGCGGGCCACCATTTCCGGTTCCGGGAAGGGACCCAGGAACGAAGTGGGAGCGAGTCCCTGGTACCGGAGACCGACCGGACAAGTTCAAGCCAAGCAGGCCCGTTCCTTCAGACAAAGGGGGTCAACCAAACGCAAGCTGGGATGCCCGGTACGGGCATTGGGACTTGAGTGACGGCAATCGTCACCGTGACCGAATAGACAGCAGAGGCGTTCCTCTGCCTAAGGATGATCCACACAGACCGCCGAGGTTTCCCTCGCCGCCAAGGTCGCCGTCGCCAGGCGGACTGTGGCTCTTTAGGGGAGGGTTGCTGATAGCGCTGCTTCTCTGTCCGGAAAACTTGACAGCTCCGCGATGCTCGGGGATGAATCACGCCACTGGAAAATGTCCGCACTGTGGTTCAGACTTTGGCCGGTCGCGCGAGGTACGGTTTCGTGTTCCGAACATGAGGGACTGAGTGATAGGCATAACAAGAAGATGAAGCACCTTAAAAGAGAGGAGTTTGAGGCGCGCTGGAGTTCAGTAGTTCGAAGCCACAGTGCACAGTGCAGATTCCCAGAAAACCGATCTTCTTATGTCCACTACTTAGTGCACGGACTTAGCTCGGGGACAGATCTACTAGCTGCAGGTGGTTGCGTGGCTCTTAAAGACGAGGGGATCTGGGACTCTGAGATGGAGCGTGAAACGATAGAACTGCTCTGGGAGATTTGCGACTATGGCGCAAGCGGAGTGGACTCCGATCTTTGTTTCGAGTTCCATGCATCCGAAACTAAGAGGGTGCGCCCAGTCGTCATTATGGGCATCCTTGCAGGTTGGCTAACGCAGCTTCTTGACACGACGAATGAACGATCTGTGACGATAGACCACGATGCAAACGTACTGTTTGAATGTAATCAGAACGCGCAGCTTGGTGAGTTCAGATGGATCCAGGAAGCCACGGAGAGTTGGAACAAGCATGCACGGAGTGGATTAGAGTGGTAAGCACTTGCCCGATAGTGTGACTTCGACACACGCGCCTCGTACTCGCCGATGGAGTTGCCGGCAATTGTGAGCAGGCACTGGCATTCAGATCAGTGGCCTATTCGCGCTTCGCGTCGATCTCTGCAAGCGCCGGTAGCGATGGCTATACGTACAGCGCCTTCGGCACGAGGGCCAAGGCGGGTACGCGGGCGTTCCTGCGGGCCGGGGCGGGGGTGACGGCGGGGGTGCTGGACGACGGGAACGCGGTGTACACTCCCGGCGTCTCTGAGAAGAGGGGTTCGGTGACGACTTTCTCCCATTCGGGCTTGAAGAACACAGGGGCGCAGACCGACGCGCCGGCGTCGGGCGATCCTTCTGTGGCCGCGACCCGCGAGCACGACGCCTTCGGCGCGCCCACCGCATCGTCGGGCTCCTGGCAAGGCCCGTTCGGCTACGCGGGGCAGTTCGACTACCAGACCGAGGCTTCCGGCCTCCATCTCTTAGGCCACCGCTACTACGACGCCTCGCTGGGCAGGTTCCTCACCAGAGACCCCATCGGCGACGGATCGAACTGGTACGCCTACTGCGCCAACGATCCCCTCGCGTTCGCCTATCCAGACGGTCTAGCAAAGATCATCGTCTATTGGTACAACGTTCAGTTTTCCGACGGCTACCATATGGGTATCTCAATCGATGGTAGGTACTTTGCTGGCGGGCCATCGAAACCTTGGTACGACGATTACGCGATGCTCTCGCCAAGAAACGGTAGATGGGGAGGTGCCTCAGCCGAGTCGGTCGCCAAGAAGCCCGAGGGTGTTGTACTTGTGGACGACGCGCGGTTGTCCGCAAGGCGATACATAGACCGCGCAAGACAGGTTGAGAGAGAGATGATTTCAAGACCAAGGAAGTACGAGCTTCTAGATCAGAACTCGAATTCGTGGGCTCGGCACATGATCACGAGGCTCGGACTGCGAGATGAATTCGATTATGCGATGCGTAAGCGGGAAAGGGAGTATCCGAAACTCGGCCGCTGGTTCCCTGGGTTTGAACGTGTCCTTTGGAGAGAGGGCAAAAACTGGTGAGTGGTCTGAGAACGTACCAGACCGCTTCTGCATTCGTGGCCATGGTGCTTGTGGTGCTCGCGCAAGCGTTTACGATCATCGTTCTAGCATGTGCGGCCTCCAGTAACACCGCAAAGCTTTCGGGGCTTGCTAAGCATGCCAAGAGAGGTCGCTCTAGCGCTGAAGCGCGAGATGGGCTCGTGGCTAGTGGCCTTAGGTTTGTCCGCCAGGTGCAACTCAGCACCAGCAATTCCGGCGAGTACCGCGCTCCGCAGGATGCGGCGTCGGTTTCGCAATTCATCCTGATGCAGAATTCGATGATACCTGTCAACCCCGGCCTTGGAGTCCTCATGTTCGAAGATAGTGAGGGAACGGTTCTTTGCGTTCAAATCTACGAACTCGGAGTTCCTGCTTTGTGAGAGTTCGATGCCCCAGGAAGGGGGGCGCAGGCTCTGAAGTGCCCGTTCGAGTGGCGGCAGCGTCGCAGCAACGGGCAGCTCGGAGGTGGATCGAAGTGCAGCAGCAACATGGGCGGCTGGACACGCTCGCCCAGGCCGGGCGGGGCACTTTCGACTGGGACTACGACGCCTATGGGCGCGTCGCCTCGCTCACCGACCCCGAAGGGAAGGTGACGGGTCTCGAGTACGACACCGCCGGGCGGCCCTGGCGGCGCACCCTGGGCAACGGGCTTCGCGAGGAGCGTTCGTGGGACGCGCGGGGGCGGCTGAGCGCCTTCGCGCTGAAGACCTCGGGGGGCTCGAGCCTTCGCTCGGAGTCGTGGGGGTACTCGGCGAGGTCCGACGTGCTCTCGCACACCGTGGGCTCCGTCGAGACCCTCTACGCCTACGACGACGAGGGGCAGCTGCTCTCGGAGTCTCGCCCAGGGTATGCGACGGCCTACACCTACGACGGGAACGGGAACCGGAAGACGCGCACCGTCAACTCGGTCCTGGAGGAGTACGCCTACGACTCCGGGGACAAGCTGGCCTCGGTCGTCTCGGGCGGGAACGCGCGCACCTTCACCTACGACCTTGCCGGGCGGATGCTCACCGACTCGCTCGGCTCGCGCTCGTTCGCGTGGACGGCGGACTCGAGGCTCAAGTCGCTGACGGCATCGACCGGGAGCGAGACGTACACCTACTCTGCCTTCGGGACTCGGGCGAAGGTGGGCACGCGGACGTTCCTGCGGGCCGGGGCGGGCGTGACGGCGGGGGTGCTGGACGACGGGAACGCGGTGTACACTCCGGGCGTCTCTGAGAAGAGAGGTTCGGTGACGACTTTCTCCCATTCGGGCTTGAAGAACACAGGGGCGCAGACGGATGCGCCCGGTTCGGGCGATCCTTCTGTGGCCGCGACCCGCGAGTACGACGCCTTCGGCTCGCCCACCGCGGCATCGGGCTCCTGGCAAGGCCCCTTCGGCTACGCGGGGCAGTTCGGCTACGAAGACTCCGCCTTCGCCGACCCGCTCGGCGGCCTCCACCTCTTAGGCCACCGCTACTACGACGCCTCGCTGGGCAGGTTCCTCACCAGAGACCCCATCGGCGACGGATCGAACTGGTACGTCTACTGCGTCAACGACCCGGTTGCATTCGTGGACTTGGAAGGCCTGAATCACAAAGGGTCAAAAGAGTGGACTGCGCACACGCGCATCAGAATGGTCGTTGCCCCACCTGGCTATGAGTCTATAGGTGGAAGGTATTGGTTCGGCCACTCTTGGGTCGAGATCGAAAATCCGGACGAAACCGTAGACATTTACGAAAACAACATTGGAGGGAACTACCATAGTTCCAGAATGGCGTCCGATCTGTTGCGAGATGGTGTGTATTATCGGGAGATGCTTGTCCCGCGGCCTCGGTACAGACCAAGTGATGGCGAATTCTGGTATGGCGGCATCGTAAACAATTGCATCTCCTTCACCCGGGTGGTGTGGAGGGAGAACGGTGGCGACGCGCCGCTTTGGCAGTACATTAGACCCGGCCTGATGGGTCCAGCACAATTGAGCGCTAAGCTAGCACAAAGAGACACACCTCAAGGACTCTTCGACGATTATGACGGCTGGCGCAGACGGTAAGGGCCCTTTAGAATGCAGGGGCGAGCATGAAGATCGCTGAACAACACCGGGACGTTGACTCACAGCAGTCGCATGCCCGTGTACTGTTCAGGCGTGTAGTTATTGCTTGTGTATGCGGTCTTGTGCTCATTGCAGCAGCCGTACTCGCGGTCTTCTACATTGAGCAGGCTGTTGTCGTGCCCAGGCTTGTCGATGTGAAAGGAGAAGTCAAATTCCAGCTCGTCGAGGTCGGTGATGGTGCCGTACTCGTCATGAGGCCTGTGGCTGAGAGCAGCCAGAATTGGTATGGCTACCATAACACCAGGCTGCACGACGACAAGATCACTCTCGAACTGTACGCCGGTAAGTCGTTTCGTTTCCTAGAGTTCCAAACTCCACGAGGCCTGTTCGACGTCTCTGACTTGCGTAGAATCAATCGCAAGGTTAACCGTGTCGAACTCGTCGGTCCTTCGGGATCACGGTTCTACCCGGTAGAGGACAACCTGGAGCGGTTGCGTGGGCGATAGGACTGGATCGTCACAGTAGCGTGGCGACAATCCTTCGGAGCCTGGTTCGTAACTACTCTACGCGCAATTATGAGTTTCATGAGTCTACAATGTGTCATCGGTTGAGTCAAGGTTGCATGGTCTGGTTCGGACGCTTGTGAATTGTGAATTGGAGAGATGGTCTCAGTTCAGAGCAGCCTGAAAAACGCAGGGGCGCAGACCGACGCGCCGGGTTCGGGCGATCCGGCTGTGGCCGCGACCCGCGAGTACGACGCCTTCGAAGGAATTGCGGGCTCATCGGGAACCTGTCAAGGCCCGGTCGGCCACGCCGGACGGTTCGGCTACCAGACCGAAACCTCGGGCCTCCTCCTGCTGGGCCACCGCTACTACGACCCCTCGCTGGGCAGGTTCCTCACCCGCGACCCCATCGGCGACGGGTCGAACTGGTACGCCTACTGCGCCAACGACCCGACTGGCTCAGCCGACCCGACCGGCCTGCTCCACGTCGTCGTCAACATCGGCCCGGACGGCACGGGCAGGATGAAGGTCTACACGGACCTGGGCGACATGCTCCCGCTGCCGGGCTCGCCAATCCCCTTCTACTTCCCGCCTCCAGGGACCAAGATCATGGACGTGGACGCGAGCAACAACACCAAGAACCCTCGAGGCAATCGAAACAAGAGGGGTTCCAACGCGCCATTCCCAGTCGAAGCAGACCTTGAGATTGATGGTGTCTACGACCGCACAAGAAAGGTACGGACGTACAACGGGGAACGAGATCCCGTGCCAGGGCTCGATAAGCACTGCTTGATGCTGAAGGAAGGCTCCACCGCTTATGACCGCGGTACCTGGGTGCACGGCGGTGCAGGGGACAATTGGCACGAGCGGACCCTGGGCTGCATCCGGATTCGAGAGACCGACGGCGGGCTGCTCCACTACATTTTCGACTGGAATACAGGCACCGGAGTCCGTCACCGTCTCAGAGTTTTCGACGCGAGGGCCGGACAGTGAACCGCCCCTTAGGCCTCGCGGTGTTTCTCCTTGCAATCTCTGGCTGCAAGGGACAGGTTCCGAACGTAGCGCCGCCGATCGAAAATGGGTCATCGGCCGCCGAGCTTTTAACGCGACGAATCACCGACGCCAGCGAGGAGGCCGAGTACCTGTGGGCGTGGTCGCCGGAGGGAAGACGTGACCTCGCCGACCGCCTGGACGAGGTGCTCGCCCTGACGGAGGACCCACAAGCCACTGCGTACGAGCGTGCGCTAGCGTGTGTCTACTACGTGGAGTTCGGCCCCCGCGACGGGCCGGAAGATCAAGACTCGGATTGGTGGAACACCGCAACAACGTTGAAGTCTTGGTATCGCGTCGTGCGGTACACCCCGGATCCGCAAGAGCGGTACACATCGGACTTGATCTTCAGGATCCTCCGAAAGCTCGCCTTCGAAGAAAAGGATCCGCGCTTTGTCTCCGACTTCCTCGGCCTGCCGACGGACGGGGAGGACGGGGAGCAGCAAATCCACGACTCGCTCGAGATACTGGAGCAGAACCCTGCGACGTTAGTCGCCAGCCTCCGAGAGGACTATGGCAAAGACATACCGGAAGCAGTTCTCTTCAGCGGCTCGAAGACAATGCGGAACCTTCGTTGGCACACAGCAGAGGACGAAGAGTTTCAACGGCGGCTTCGGTCCGTCAGGGCTAAGGTGTCTCGGGATCCACGCACGGAAGTATCTCGGACGCTGTCGCTTGGGATCGACTGGCTGTTGGGCAGGTGAGGGCAGGCCATGCGTTCCAGACGACGGGAACGCGGTGTACACTCCGGGCGTCTCTGAGGTGAGAGGAGGGAGCACGACGTTCATGCACAGCGGGCTCAAGAACGCGGGGGCGCAGACGGACGCGCCGGCTTCGGGCGATCCTTCTGCGTCTGCGACCCGCGAGTACGACGCCTTCGGCTCCCCCACCGCGGCATCGGGCTCCTGGCAAGGCCCGTTCGGTTACGCGGGGCAGTTTGACTACCAGACCGAGGCCTCCGGCCTCCACCTGCTGGGGCACCGGTACTACGACGCCTCGCTCGGCCGCTTCCTCGCCCGCGACCCCATCGGCGACGGCAACAACTGGTACGCCTACTGCGAGAACGACCCAGTCGCGTTCTACGATTGCCAGGGTGAGTTTCCAGAAAGGATTACGGGCTACACTCTGCATGGGTTGCACTCTGCAATTGCTCATGACGGCGTTGGAGTGAAGCCTGGAGCCATGTTGGACACGATCCGGAACGGCAGGGTCACGGAGCGGCCACATCCCAAAGGAACGACATACAGATTTGAGGGCCCTCGGGGCGTAGTGGTCTTGAACCAAGACGGCAAAGTGGTCACAACCTGGCCAAAGGGGCGCGAGAACTGGCGGCACCAACCGCCACTGAAGGCTAGAGTGCCTGGATCGAGAGGAAACGGAATTCCACGACCGGGTGCCGGTAGGGGCGGCAGCGGAGGCGCAGTCGGTGTGTTTGGAACTTTAGTGATGGGTCTTGACGCGTTCCAGGAAGGATTCCGTCACGTGTTCTTCCGCCGACTCCGAATTGCCGCGCACATTCGAGCTATCGACGAGGACAACGGAGAGGCGGACAAGTGGGAGGGTGTTGGCGAATGACTTGGAGAGAGCCGATCCACGACGAGTGGTCGAGGAGATGGTCGCGCGCCCGTAGGGAGCTGCTTGAGCACGCAGAAACGCGAACTCGTTTGGACGCGGACGAAGTAACTATAACAGAAGGGCCCCCTTCCACCGAGCTCTTGTCCTACTTGGTCGACATCTGCCACCTAGCGTTCTTAGACCACCTCCTGCCAAATTCGGAACCTGACAAAAGGGGTGTATTTTTTGACGATCTTCTTGGCATCCTCAATCGGTATAAAACTGAGCTCATGGAAGCAGACAAGGAAGAGGTAAGGCGTCAATTGCGCTCGTGAGGCATGTTTGGGTCGGTGCCCGCACGTTTGATCGAACCGGGGTGGCAGTGACCGCTGGGGTTCTCTCTGACGTGAACGCGAGCTATACTCATGGGGTGAGCGAAGTCCGCTCCGGGACGACGACTTTCAGCCATTCGGGCCTCAAACACATGGCCGCTCAGACCGGGCAGTCCGGCTCGGTGGCCGCGACCCGCGAGTACGACGCCTACGGCGCGCCCACCGCATCGTCGGGCGCCTGGAGCGGTTCGTTCGGCTACGCGGGGCAGTTCGGCTACCAGACCGAGGCCTCCGGCCTCCACCTCTTAGGCCACCGCTACTACGACCCCACCCTCGGCCGCTTCCTCACCCGCGACCCCATCGGCGACGGATCGAACTGGTACGCCTACTGCGAGAACAGCCCGGCGGGCTTGGCAGATCCGCAGGGCTTGATGTTTGTTGCCGCGTCGATGGAGGCGTTCACTCGCCCGCATCGGCTTCGCATGTTTGTCGCACTACCAGGACAGGGCCCATATCCGCTCGGCCATGCATGGATTGAAATCCTCAATCCAGATGGCTTTCTTGACCGCTACGACCACGGGCCAGGTGGCAACTCGCACGCTCGATATCCTTTTCCTGACAGTTACTACGACGCCTGGTCCAACGGATACTACTACCGTGAAACGCTGGTTAAGCGGGATGATCTCAAGCGGCCTAAGCCCGGTTGGGGGTACGGATATGTCGTGAACAACTGCGTTACCTTTGCCGAGCGCGTGTGGCACGACAACGGTGGGGATCGACCGAAGCGCACAATTGTGGACTGTATCATCATTACGCCGCTAAAGATCCAACCAGTACCTGCATTGCTCGTCGATAGGTACGACGACTGGAAGCGTCGGTGATGCGGTCGGCACAAAGTGCCCGAGACGACTCAGGATCCCTGGCGCTATGAAGCAAGACAGAAAGTGCATCGCGGCTGTTCTCGCAGGCGTCGCAATGGGATGTGCAATCGGCTTCGCTGGAAGTGGGACGATGTTCTTGCATTGGATCGTGCCGACTAAGTCAGACCTTGGAAGTGCTGTCAGGGTGTCGCTGACGAAGCTTGCAGATCGAAAGCTCTTGAGATTGACGTTCGACAATGAGCCGGGATTCGGGCCTTACTCGCTAGTCACGTTTCGCCGCATACAACGCTCAGACGGTACAGACGCTCTCGCCGTTCGAGTAGATCGACTAGCCGGCTACCAGCACCTTCCAAGTGTTCAAAGCGGCATGCTCTTCGACGTGACAGATTGGATAGATGAGCTTGGCAACCAACCAGTGAGCATTGACCTGGAAGGACAACGCGGAGTCACCAGGCTTGTGGCCGAGTGGGAGGACTAGCACTCTATTGGCCAATGCCTTGTGCTTGGGCGGTGCTTGCGCGTTGTATTCTTCTGGTGTGCTCCTGAATGCGTCGCAGCCAGGAATTGGTCGGACTCGCTGAGATCTTGCGCCTGCCGTCAGTCTCTTCGACGTCCGGAAGCAAGGGCTTCACCTACAACTCCTTAGGCACGCGGGCGCAGGTGGGCACGCGGACGTTCCTCCGCGCCGGGGCGGGGGTGACGGCGGGCGTGCTGGACGACGGGAACGCGGTGTACACTCCCGGCGTCTCTGAGAAGAGGGGTTCGGTGACGACTTTCTCCCATTCGGGCTTGAAGAACACATGGGCGCAGACGGACGCCCCGGCCTCCGGCGATGCATCCGTGCAAGCCATCCGCGAGTACGACGCCTTCGGCTCGCCCACCGCATCGTCGGGCGCCTGGAGCGGTCCGTTTGGCTACGCCGGCCAGTTCAGCTACCAGGGCTCTGCTCCCGCCGACCCGCTCGGCGGCCTCCACCTGCTGGGCCACCGCTACTACGACCCCACCCTCGGCCGCTTCCTCTCCCGCGACCCCGTCGGCGACGGATCGAACTGGTACGCCTACTGTGGGAACAGCCCAGTCGGCAACTTTGACTCCGACGGCCAGCGTGTACACACCTTGACACGAGAGGACACCGGGATCCACGGTCGCCTTGACTCGTGGCACGACCCTGACCTGGAGGCCGCGATCGACCAAGGGATCATCGACGGGATCAGAACCGGTTCTAAGGGCTGCGCCGAGGGGCTAAGTCATGGGTGGTACAAGGCATCTTCCGAGGTGCGTGACAAGGACGGCTTCAACTTTAGCGTGGGCGCAGGTCAACTCGCAAGGCATGCGATCGTAGCCGTTTACTCAGCAAGGCTCGCTCACTTGGATCAATCTTGGATCGGGCCGTACGAGAATGGCGGTGGCGGAATTGTGATCAAGGTTGGTAACGAGACAGTGGCGAGAGTGGAGGTGCACCCTTGGTACGACAAAAAGCGGAAAACTGACGCTCCGGTGTGGCAATGGCTACATTACCACCGAAGGCCCGGGATCGGAAAGCACCGACCTTGGCAAGGAGGATGGTGAGCTCGGCATTGGAAGCGCCTGTTTTCCCTCTACACTTGATTCGGCACCGAGAGCGTGAGCGTGAGACGTATCTGAGCCAGCGTCACCTTGAGAGCACACTGGAGTGGTGGGACAGCAGGTCGAATGATCCGGAGTTCGCGGACGCGGTGATCCTCGATGCACTATTGCGACCGGTGGACTTAGAACTGAGCGAGAGAAGGCATGCCTTGGTGCGATGTGTCCTTACCGGGGAAGAAGCTACCGAGCGCGATCTAAAAGCGTTCTCGGACTACGAGTACTGAGATGGGCCTGATGCTCCGATTCGGGCGACTGCTAGCGGCTCAGAGTTTTGGGGGGATTCGGCCTCGAGCGACGTGCTCTCGCACACCGTCGGCTCCGTCGAGACCCTCTACGCCTACGACGACGAGGGGCAGCTGCTCTCGGAGTCGCGGCCGGGCTATGCGACGGCCTACACCTACGACGGGAACGGGAACCGGAAGACGCGGGTGGTGAACGGCGCGACGGAGACGTACACGTATGACGAAGGCGACAGGCTGACCGGGATCGCGTACTCCGGCGGCGGCTCGCGGAGCCTCACCTACGACTTGGCTGGCCGGAACATCTCGGACTCCTTGTATGCGCGGGCGTTCTCTTGGACGGCGGACTCGAGGCTCAAGTCGCTGACGGCATCGACCGGCAACTAGGACTACACATACTCCACGTTCGGGACCCGGGCGAAGGTGGGCACGCGGACGTTCCTCCGCGCCGGTGCTGACCGACTCGCCTACGTCCGCTCCAGGATTATAAGATAGACGCGGTCGTCTGGTCTGCCGGTCAACGGAAGCCGCAGGAGATGTTAAGTCGTAACACAATTGGACAGCGCTCCGGAACTGCCCGTTTGTGCCTGGTGCAAGCTAGACTTCGGTCGAAGAAATTGTTGCCGCAACGGGGTCCCAGCGAATCGACAGGGCATTTGCCATCCTGGGTCTATGGCCGATGCCCCGTTGCAGCACTATGACGAAGATCCGGTAGTCCGGTCCGGTGGGGGCACCGGATACTCGTTCGCCCAGATCGTGGAGAACCGTCTGAACCGGCGCGATCTTTTCAAGGCCGCGGCCGCGGGATGGCTCACCTTGTCCGGTGCCGGCAGCTTGGCGCGTCCGTTCAAGCCAGAAGCCACGGGACTGGGCTTCCAGTCGATCCGTCCGAGCCGGGCCGAGGGCATCGTGGTCTCGCCGGGGTACCGATGGAGCACGGTGATCGGGTGGGGCGACCCGCTCTTTTCCAGCGTGACTAGACCTGCTCCCGGAGAGATGGATGCGGCAACCCAGGCCAGGAGCTTTGGTTATAACTGCGATTTTGTCGGTTACCTGCCGCTGCCTTATGGCTCACAGGAGTCTCGACACGGCATCCTCGCGGTGAACAACGAGTACCCCAACGCCGAGCTGATGTTCCCAATCAAGAACGCCCGAGAGGTCACAAGGGAGATGGCGGATGCCTGCATCGAGTCGGTCGGGATGAGCGTCGTCGAGGTGGTGTACAAGGATGGTGAGTGGCACCCCGTGCCCGATAGCCCCTACAACACGAGGTACACAGGCACGACCCCGTTTCAGATCAGCGGCCCCGCCGAAGGTGACCGGCGGATGAGCACCAGGAGCCATCCCGACGGGCGGTGGAGCATCGGGACGATGAACAACTGTTCGGCAGGGAAGACCCCTTGGGGCACGGTTCTGAGCGGCGAGGAGAACTTCCAGAGCCAGTTTGGAAACGCAGCGTCGTACACCGATCCGCACGACATTGCCAGTGCCAAGCGGTACGGACTAGGCACAGCACGCTCTTCCTATGGCTGGGAACAGCACATCGAGCGCTTCGACTGCGCCATGGACCCTCATGAGGCGTACACGTTCGGATGGGTCGTGGAGGTGGATCCGTACGACCCAGACTGGGCGCCGGTCAAGCGCACAGCGCTCGGAAGGATCCGTCATGAGGCCGCCACCACCCATGTTACCAATGGAGGCAAGGTCGTCATGTACAGCGGCGACGATGCTAGGTTCGAGTACGTGTACAAGTTCGTGACCGCTCGCTCGGTGGATCTCACCGACCGGACGGCAAACCGTGACTTGCTCGACGAGGGGACTCTTTATGCAGCCCGGTTCGACGAGGACGGTGGAGGCGAATGGCTCCCGCTCGTGCACGGCCACGGTCCTCTCACCGCGGCGAACGGATTCCGGAGCCAGGCCGACGTAGTCATTGACGCTCGGATCGCGGCCGATCTGCTCGGCGCGACGAAGATGGACCGTCCGGAGGACATCGAAGTCAACCCGGTAAACGAGAAGGTCTATATCGTCTGCACGAACAACACCGACCGTGGCAGGGGGGACAACGTCGGTCCCGACAAGTCCAATCCCCGCGGCCCCAACCGGCATGGTCACATTATCGAGCTCACCGAGATGGACGACGACCACAGCTCGACCCACTTCCGGTGGGGCCTCTTCCTGGTGTGTGGCGACCCGAGCGATGACGCAACCTTCTTCGCTGGCTACCCGAAAGAGGGGCTGAGTCCAATCTCCTGCCCGGACAATATCGCATTCGACTCCCAAGGCAACCTCTGGATCGCCACAGACGGTATGGACAGCGCACTGGGCTATCAGGACGGATTCTTCGCGGTACCGACCGACGGGCCCGAACGCGGAAAGGTAAAGCAGCTCATGGCATCGGTGATCGGCAGCGAGGTCTGCGGTCCCGAGTTCACTCCGGATGGAAAGACCGCGTTCCTTGCGATCCAGCATCCCGGTGAGGGCTCGAACTTCGCAATGCCCTCGACCAGGTGGCCCGATGGCACGGGTATTCCGCGCCCCACCGTCATCGCGATCCAGAAGGAGGACGGGGGAGTGGTGGGGACATAGGGATGCCGCATAATCACGCCGTGGCAGGATTTACGACGCACACGGGCACGATCGCGGTCTACGATGCCGATCAGGTGGATACCGACCGCATCATCCCGGCCCGGTTCTTGAGCAGGGTCAGCCGCGCGGGTTATGGCGAGCTGCTGTTCAAGGACGTGCGCGGAGAAGGCTTTCCGCTCGATGATCCGGCAGCGCAGGGAGCGACAATCCTGGTTGTAGGCGCAAACTTTGGGTGCGGATCTTCCCGCGAGCACGCGGTGTGGGCAATCCAGCAGGCGGGGTTCCAAGCTGTAATTGCGAAGCGCACCGCAGAAGACGGTGGGTTTTCCGACATTTTCCGCAGCAACTCGGCGAATTGCGGCCTCTTGCTGGTCGAGCTTCCGGTAGCGGAACACGCCAAGCTAGTGAATGCAGGTAGCGGGGCCGAGGTAACGGTGGACCTTCCCACTCAACAAGTAACCGTCCAGGGCGAGGCGATCGCTTTCGATATCTCCCCCGCGACCAAGCGTCAGCTGGAGTCTGGGCTCGATCTCATCGGGACAACCCTGTCCCACGAGGGCGCAATCTCCGAATTTGAGGCAAAATGGGACTCCTTCGCCCCGCAAGCAGTACCCTAAGGGTGCGACGAAGCGTCTAAGGCAGGAAGGCGACATGCCGAGGTACCTAACGATGAACACGCTCATTCTCTTGATTGCCCTCGCTGGATGCGGAAAGGCTCCCGACGTAACCGCCTCCCAAAGCTCGCGCGAGGCCCTTACCACATCCGAACGCCAGGCTCAGCAGAGTTCGAGTCAGATCGGTATTCAAGACAACGGCTCCGGAGCCCAAACCACGGGCGGCCAAGCGACCGGGGGCCAAGAGCAGCCCAAGGACCAGCACCGAAAGATCGAGTACCGGCGGTTCCAGCTGGACGACCTGGACATCGCCGAGGTCAAGTTTGAAGAGACGGTCATCAAGATGTGGGTGATGGACACTGACGCCAAGCGGGCCGAAGGCATGATGTTTGTACAAGACGGAGACTTCAAGCCGGAAGAGGGGATGATCTTCGTGTTCAAGGTCGCCCAGCCGCTTTCCTTCTGGATGCGCAACACCTTGGTGCCGCTCGACATCGCCTATTGTGACGCCAAGGGAGTGGTGCTCAACACTTATACGATGCGGGCGCTCGACGAGACCAGCGACTACTCTAGCCGCGGGAACGCCATGTACGCAATCGAGCTCAAGGCAGGCTTGATCAAGAAGTTGAAGATCCATGCCGGCGACAAGTTCGAGATTCCTGAGACCGTTGTAGCCAAGAACTAGCCAGAACCAGGTAAGACTGGCGCATCAACTTCAGCAGCCCGGCCAGGCAGTACCAGGCCATGTCCTTTATCCAGGGCGTGGCCTTTTCCATGTTCTGGACGCTCGCCCTCTATTTCCAGATCAAGGTGGCGGGACTGAGCGGTGCTCAACAGGTACTGCTCGGCTCGGTAGGCGAAGCCGCGATATTTTTGTGCGAGATTCCGACCGGAGTGGTGGCAGACGTTTACTCGCGCAAGCTTTCGATCGTGATCGGATACCTGCTCCTGGGGGTGGCGTTTGCCGTTCAGGGCTTCATTCCGATTTGGCCCGTGATGATCATCGGGATGGTGGTCTGGGGGGTAGGTGAGACGTTTCTGAGCGGTGCGAAGGAAGCGTGGGTGGCCGATGAGATGGCCCACGCAGACCGTGAAGACGAGGTGCCCATGTGCTTCGTCTCGGGGAGTCGGATCCACCAGCTCGGAGCCATTATCGGCGCGTGGACGGGGGTGTTCATTGGTCGAGTCGATCTTCGGTTTGCCCCGATCGCCAGCGGGGTCTTGTTCTTGCTCTTGGGCATCGCCCTGGCCGTCCTTCTGCCGGAAAAGGGTTTTGCCGCAGCCTCCGGGGGCAGGACGAAGGGTTGGCAAGGCATGGTAGGCACCGCGGGCGACGGACTACGGCTAGTTCGCCGGTCCCCGCTCCTGCCTGGCATCCTGATCCTGGTGTTTGTTTCGGGATTGGCGAGCGAGGGCTTCGATCGGCTTTGGGTGAACCATCTGGAGAGCAAGTTCACGATCCCAAGCCTTGGGTCGCTCGGGCCACTCGGTTGGTTCGCGCTGCTGGCCAGCATTTCGATGGTCCTTACGTGGGGGGTTCTTTGGATCCTCGAGTACCGTTTCGCACGGCGTGGCGTCGCCTATGCGCCCGCAATGACGGTCTTGAATGCCGTCGTTGGTGCGGGTGTCGTGGCATTCGTCTGGGTCGGATCGTTTGGTTGGGCAGTCGTGCTGTTCCTCGTCGCCAAATCCGCTCGCCGGGCGATGGAGCCGATTCGCACGGCCTGGGTGAACGAACAGTCAGAACCCAAAGTTCGGGCGACCATGCTATCAATGAGCGGTCAGGCCCACGGATTAGGCGAGATAGGCGGCGGCCTGATCGCGGCGGGCCTCGCCGCCGCGACCGGAGTGAGGTTCGCGATCACCTTTTCCGGCTGTGTCGCGGGCTTGGTGTCCTCGCTTTGGGCGGCTCGGCTTGGACGAATCGAAGCGCGACACAAGGGGGCCTGATGCTAGACTCCAGTGATGGTTCTCCTCGCCGCTCTCGCCGCCATGCAAGTCGTCGCCCTGGAACCGGTGCACCGTAACGGTGAAGACTGGTGGGCCAAGCGTCACGTAGCGAGCGTCGAGGCGACCCAGAAAGGCGGCTTCGACGTGGCCTTTTTGGGCGACTCGATCACCCAGGGCTGGGAAGGTGCAGGCAAGAAGGCATGGGACGCGAACTTCGCACCCCTCAAATCTGCAAACTTCGGATTCAGCGGGGATCGAACCGAGCACGTACTGTGGCGGCTAGGCAACGGCGAGCTGCTCGCCGCGCGACCGAAGGTCGTCGTCATCATGATCGGGACGAACAACCTCGGCCACGGCTCGAGCAACGTAGCCCAGACCGCACTGGGTGTCCGCGCGGTTTGTGACGCGATCGTGAAAGGCTCTCCCGGTACAAAGGTTCTCCTTCTCGGCATCCTTCCGCGAGGAGCCGACGCAAACGACCGGCTCCGGCTGGCCGTGGCGGAGTCCACACAGGGCTTCCAGTCCAGGGCCGATGGTAGGGAAGTGGTCTTCGCCGAAACCGGTTATCCCTTTGTCCGGCCCAACGGCGATCTGAAGAGACTGCTCATGCCCGACCTCTTGCACCTTTCTGCCGGGGGATACGAAGTGTGGGCCAAGGCGATCATGCCTCACCTGCAGGGCATGCTCCGCGAGAGTTAGTCCGTCAGCGGGGAACAAGGGCCGCCTGTTTTCGGGTACAAGCACGCGAGCCTATGAGGACGTACCTCGTTTTCGTGGCCGCGGTAGCGGCCGTTTTTGCGTCGGCACAAGGCGAGCCAGGCGGCGTCGGTCAGATGCTCGGCCAACTCGTCCCGCGAGAACTGGGCCCGACCACCATGGGTGGCCGCGTCATGGACATCGCGGTCTACGAGAAGGAACCACGTCACTTCTACATCGGCTACGCAGCGGGCGGGGTCTACAAGACTTCTTCAGGCGGAACGGTCTTTACTCCGATCTTCCACAAGAACGAGTACATCTCGGTCGGTGCGCTCGCTGTGAGCCAATCCGATCCTAACGTGCTTTGGGTAGGGACGGGTGAGCCGAGCAGCCGAAACTCTACGCTTTGGGGAGGCGGCCTGTTCAAGACTGAAGACGGTGGCAAGACGTGGAAGTCGTACGGACTGGAAGCCTCAAGACACATCTCGAAGGTCGTGATCAACCCGAAGAACGAAAAGATCGTCCTCGTCGGCGCCCTCGGTCCGCTTTGGGCGACGGGTGGCGAGCGCGGCCTCTATCGGACGGAAGACGGAGGCGAGACTTGGAAGAAGACGCTCGACACCGGCGAGAAGGCTGGAGTCATCGACCTCGTCCTCGACCCTAAGAATCCCAATGTCGCCTTGTGCTCCACCTGGGAGCGACGACGCTGGGCGTACGACTTTGTCTCGCGGGGCAAAGGTAGCGGTCTTTGGAAGACCACGGATTCCGGCAAGACTTGGAAGCAGGTCACGAAGGGCCTTCCTGATATGGAACTGGGGCGGATTGGTCTCAGCGTCCATGCCAAGAACCCCAAGATCTGGTACGCCACAGTGCAGGCCGAGCAAGGTAAGAGCGGGGTCTATAGGAGCACGGACAGCGGGGAATCTTGGAGCCAGGTGAACACCCTCAACCCGCGGCCGTTCTACTTCAGCTGTATCCGCGTGGATCCCAATGACCCTGACCGCGTCTACGTACTGGGAGTGGGCATCCACCTCAGTACCGATGGCGGCAAGGCTTTCCGGCAGATGAACACCCCGCTCCATAGCGACCATCACGCCGGTTGGATCAACCCGCAGGACAGCAACCATCTCCTCATCGGCAACGACGGTGGAGTAGGACAGACCCGCGACAAGGGCACCGACTGGCAGATCTTCGACAACATGGCGGTCGGACAGTTCTATGCAGTGGCGTTTGACAACCGGAAGCCGTACTGGGTCTATGGCGGGCTCCAGGACAATGGTTCGTGGGCCGGCCCCACGCAGACTCGCCAAGGCGCGGTCGGTTCCTTCCACTGGGAGTTCGTTGCCGGAGGAGACGGTTTCCATATGCAGGTGGATCCGACGGACTGGCGGATCGCCTATGCAGAGAGTCAGGGCGGGGCTGCCCAGCGGGTCGATCAGGAGACAGGACAGGGGCGCTCAATCCGCCCGACGCCGCAGCGAATCCCGGGAGAGCCGGAAGGTACGCGGTACCGGTTCAATTGGTCTACGCCGATCGTACTGTCGCCACACAACGCCAGCACGGTGTACATCGGCGGTAACAAGCTCTTCAAGTCAGTAGACCGTGGCGACACGTGGCGAGCAATCAGCGGTGACCTCACCACCAACGACCCAGACAAGCAGAAGCCGCCGCAAGGCGACCAGCAGACCGGCGCAGAGAACCACTGCACGATCATCACCATCGGGGAGTCGCCAGTGAGGCCAGGGGTCATTTGGGTAGGCACGGACGACGGACTCGTCCACGTCACGCAGAGCGATGGTGCCGATTGGGAGAACGTAGTCTCCAACGTTCCTGACGTGCCTCGGAACACTTGGGTGAGCCGAGTACGTCCGAGCAAGTACCAGGCTGGCCGGTGTTATGTGAGTTTTGACGGCCACCGGAACGGCGACAAGAACCCGTACCTGTACGTCACCGAGGATTTCGGCAAGACCTGGAAGGCGATTAGCAATGGCCTGCCCATCGCGTCCGTGTACGTGGTCACCGAAGGTACGAAAAACGCAGACTTCCTGATGGCCGGCACCGAGGTCGGAATGTTCTTTTCGCTCGACCGAGGCGCGAACTGGGTCAAGTTCGAGGCAGGCGATTGGCCGAACGTGCGGACTGACGACATCGTGATCCATCCCAGAGAGCTCGATGCCTTGATCGCCACCCACGGCCGGAGCATCTGGTCAGTCAACGTCAGCGCCTTGGAGGCTCTGACGGCCGCAGAGCGCGAGAAGGATGTTGTCCTGGTGACGCCGCAGAACATTCTGGACCTAGGCCGGGTTCCTGGCCGGTGGTTCCCGAGTGGCGAAGAGTTCGGGGCCGCCAACACTCAGCCCGGAACCCAAATCTTCTACTGGCTCAAGGCGAAGACCAGCGAGTCCGTGCGGGTTCTGGTCAAGAACGCCGCAGGACAGACGATGGGCACCCTGAACGGATCGGGCGAAGCGGGCCTGAACCGTGTGGACTTCCGTCCGCCGCGCGGCCGCATGTCAGGAACTGGCGACTATGTGGTCGTCCTGCAAGTCGGCGAGAAGGAATACACGGCGCCCCTCCGGATGGAGAAGGCGTATCTGACGCCGCAATCGAACAACGGGAACGAATAATCGCATAATAACGATTATCAGAAAGGGCGGTGGGGCGAGTCCCTGCCGCCTTCTTGCTACCCCGGCCTAGGCAGTCTCAGCGAGGAGCGACTGCTCCAGGCTGTCTGCAGCTCGCTCGCAAGCGTTGACTAGGTCGTCGAAGACCGAGCTACCGTCCGTTTTCTTGCGGGTCAGCAGGTACACGCCGACGGTCGCGGCGATTGCCAAAACACCCAGGGTGAATCCCAGACCAGGGTTTGTGTGCGCAGCTGACTCTTGGCTCATTGGGTTTCCTCTACCGTTTTGGACGGCATTACCGTTATCGGCGTTTTCGACGGGACTCCTGAGGGGGTCGTAAGTACCTCCCGTCGGTAGACTGGGCTCCTTCGATGCTCGACCGACTCACGCGGAGACTGACTGGAGTGTTCTCGGGGCTCCGCCGTCAGGGCCGCCTCTCTGAAGACGACGTCAACACTGCACTACGCGAGGTTCGGGTCGCCCTTCTCGAGGCTGACGTCAACTATGGAGTCGCCAAGGACTTCCTTGCCAAGGTCAAGGAGAAGGCGGTGGGCGAGAACCTCTTCGGGAGCCTGACCGCGGATCAGACGCTTCTCCGAATCGTTCGCGACGAGATCGTTGACCTACTCGGTGAGGATGTTTCGTTCCATTGGGCGCCGAATCCCCCGACCGTGGTGCTCATGGCGGGTCTGCAAGGCTCCGGTAAGACCACGACTTGCGCCAAGCTCGCACGATGGCTCCTCAAGGAGGGCAAGAAGCCGCTGATGGCGGCTTGCGACTTGCAGCGGCCCGCCGCTGTCCACCAGCTTCAAGTATTGGGTGAGCAGGTCGGTGCCCCTGTGCACACGGGGCAAGGAACCCCGGTAGATGTCGCCCAAGAAGCGATCCAGCGGGCTCGGCACCTCTTTTGTGACGTCCTGATCGTGGACACCGCGGGCCGACTTGCGATTGACGAGGCCTTGATGGACGAGCTTCATGCAATTGAAAAGGCGGTGGGCTCGCACGAGCGCCTGCTCGTCCTCGACGCCACGATCGGCCAGGAATCCGTTAACGTCGCACAGGCGTTCCAAGAAAAGCTGGGCTTGACAGGCGTAGTGGTCTCGAAAATGGACGGCGACGCGAGGGGCGGCGCGGTTCTGAGCGTCCGATCGGTGACAGGGGTCCCGGTTCGGTTTGTCGGCACCGGTGAAGGCACTGAGGCCCTGGAGCGCTTTTCCTCCGAGCGGATGGCGGGCCGGATCATCGGCATGGGAGACGTCCTCGGCATCATCGAGAAGGCCGAAGAAGCCGCAGCGGAGGCAGACACAGCCGCGCTCGAATCCAAGTTCAAGACCGGCAAACTTGACTTTAACGACTTCCTCGAGCAGATGCGAATGGTGCGCAAGATGGGTCCGCTCAAGAAGGTCATGGGAATGGTTCCGGGCCTGGCCGGTGCAATCCCGGAAGAGGCGATGGACCAGATTGACGATCGAAAGCTCGACCATCTTGCGGCGATGGTCCTCAGCATGACCCCCGAGGAGCGTGCGAACCCTGATATACTGAACGGCTCACGACGGAAGCGGATCGCGCGCGGGTCGGGTAGGAGCCCGGAAGAGGTCAACAGGCTGGTCGAACAGCTCTACCAGATGCGCAAGACGATGAAGCAGATGTCCCTATTGGGCAAACGCACGAAGCGGTTCCGCCGCCAATGAACCTAGAGAGAAACAATGGTTAAGATTCGCCTGCGACGAATGGGCAACAGGCACCGCCCCTTCTATCGCATTGTCGTCGCCAGGAGCACCTCCGCACGGGACGGTAGCTTCATCGAGCAGATCGGGACGTACAACCCTGTCACCCAGCCTAAGGTGATCGAACTCAAAGGCGAGCGGGCTCTCCACTGGCTGCTCGAGGGTGCCCAGCCCACCGAGACCGTCGCCGTCCTGATGAAGAAGCAGGGCGTGCTCGACGAGTTCTTTGAGAAGAGACCCAAGGCGAAGGCGAGCTACAAGTTCCTGGACAAGCGTACGTCGGCAATGAGCCGAAAGTCGGTGGTGACCGAGGTTCCCACTCAACCCAAGGCCGAGGAGGCTCCTGTCGCTGCCGCCGAGACTCCTGAAGCTGTGGCACCGGTAGATGAGGCTCCGATCGAGGCAACGGCGACAGAAGCTGTAACCGAGGAGGCTACTGGCACGGAAGGCGCCCATGTCGCTGAAGAGGCCCCGGCTGAGGAAGCCACACCCGCTGAAGAAGCTCCCGCCGAGGGCACGGAGGAGCAGTCGTGAGCCTGAAGCCCCTTGTCCAGAAGCTGGTCGAAGCCGTCGTCGAGAACCCGAAGGCGGTCTCGGTCGAGGAAGAGGACGATCGTGGGGCTTCGGTGTTTCACGTCGAGTGCGATCCCGACGACGTAGGAAGAGTCATCGGAAAGAACGGGCGTGTCGTGAACTGCATCCGCCAGGTTGTTTCGGCCGCGGGCGCCAAGGCCAAGACGCGTACCTACGTCAAGATCGACTCCGACTAGGCGATGTCGAGCGAGCCCGAGATTCGGATTGGCCGGATCGTGGGCGCCCACGGGACTCGCGGTGCGGTCCGAGTCGACATGATGACCGACTTCCCCTCACGCTTTGACGCTGGGAAGTCGGTGATCTTGCGCTCTCGAGAAACGCGAATCATATCGTCCTCCTTCCATGGCGGTCAGGCGCGCCTCGTATTCGAGGGCGTGGATTCACGGGAAGCGGCAGACGACCTCAAATGGGAGTACCTCAGCGTTGCCGCGAGTGAGAGGCCCGAAACAGAGGAAGACGAGTACTTGGAAAGCGAACTGCGTGGGTGCAAGGTAGTCGATCCTGAAGGACGGCACCTAGGCGAGTTTGAGCGGGTCTACCACTCCCCTGCCCATGACCTCTGGCAGGTGAGCGGCGTCCTCGTCCCTGCGATCCGAGAGTTTGTCGAGTGCGTGTCGCTCGCCGAGCGCAAGATCGTCGTCCGACCCATCCCCGGAATGTTCCCCGAGGAGGAAACGCCGTGAGCACGTTTATTGACGAAGCGACTCTGACCGTCCGGTCGGGAAACGGTGGAAACGGCTCGGCCACGTTCCATCGCGAAAAGCACGTGCCTCGCGGGGGACCGAACGGAGCCGACGGAGGCCGTGGGGGCAACGTCGTGTTCGTCGCCTCGAAGGGACTGCGCACGCTGCTTGATTTCCGCTACCGGAAGTCCATTTTTGCTGGCGACGGGGCGAACGCGCGCCAGAACAAGCGCGGGGCGGACGGCCACGACGAGCGCATCGAAGTTCCAGTTGGGACGATCGTGAAGACCGCCGACGGCCGAATCTTAGGCGATCTTGACCTCGATGGAGCCGAGCTAGTGGTGGCGCGAGGAGGCCGGGGCGGTCGCGGCAACCTCCATTTCACAACCAGCGTGCGACAGGCACCGTCGTTCGCCGAGAACGGAGAGCCGGGCGAAGAGAAGGAGATCAATCTGGAGCTCCAGCTAATCGCCTCCGTCGGCCTCGTCGGGCTGCCGAACGCGGGAAAGAGCACTCTTCTCGCGGCCGTGAGCGCGGCGCGGCCCAAGGTCGCCTCGTACCCGTTCACGACGATTACGCCGAATCTCGGCGTTGTCGCGGTGGACGACAAAAGGTTCGTGATGGCTGACTTGCCTGGCCTCATCGAGGGGGCGAGCGAAGGCCACGGTTTGGGACACCAGTTTCTGAAGCACGTGCAGCGGACTCTTGTCCTGGTTCACGTGGTGGACCTCTTCCCTCTTGACGAGAGCGACCCCATGGAGAACTTTCTCCTAGTTGAAGCGGAACTGAAGGCGTACTCCGACGAGCTAGGCGCCCGGAGGCGCCTCGTGGCACTGAACAAGCTCGACTTGGGAACCCTCGAAGCTGCCGAAATGAGGGCGAAGCCGTTCATAGACGCAGGACTTCCCTGCTTTCTCGTCTCCGGGGCATCGGGACAGGGTCTTTCGCCGTTGCTTCGCGAGATCGCCCTCCAACTCGAAGCTGCCGAGAAGGAACACGCAGAGCAACCGACAGTTCGTCTTCCGGAGGAACCGGAGCGCGAGACCGAGGCTTGGAGCGTTGAGCAGGATGACGAGGGCTTCGTCGTGGTCGGCAAAGGTGTGGAGCGGGCTGTCAAGATGACCAACCTGGCAAACATGGAAGCGGTTCGGTTCCTGCATCGCAGGCTCGAGAAGATGGGAGTCATTGCGGCACTGCGCGAGGCCGGCGCCCAGCAAGACGACAACGTGAGAATCGGCGAACTAGAGTTTGAATTCGAGGACTGGGAGCGATGAGGAGTGGCATTCTCGGCGGGAGCTTCGACCCGCCCCATGCCGGACACATTGCGTTGGCCCAAACCGCTAAGATCGAACTGTCGCTCGACGAGGTTCTTCTCGTGCCTGCGTCGCGCAATCCTCACAAGGAGGCCGCCCCGAGGGCCTCGGGCCGCGATCGGCTGCGAATGTGCTCACTCGCCGTCGAGGACGAGCCGGGCCTTGCCGTGTGCGACATCGAAGTCGTGCGTGGCGGTTACTCCTACACGGTAGATACCCTGGAAGACCTGCAGGAGGTTCGGTCCGCTGACTATTGGTGCATCCTCGGTGCTGACGCGGTCGAAGGGTTCATGACCTGGAAGGAGCCCCACCGCATCCTCCGCCTCGCGCGCCTGGCCGTCGCTGCTCGCGAGGGCCAGGACGTCGTTGCGCTCGTTGCGGAATGGGACCCGGCCGACCGGGCACGGGTGGACACCATTTGCTTGCCTGGAATCCCCGTTTCGTCGTCTAAGGTAAGGGACCAATTGCTTCGGCCCGTTCCCGGTACGATCCCAGTTCCGGCGAAGGTCTTGGATTACATTCGTGAGAGAGGGCTCTATCAGTAGCAGCAAAGACATGACGGCGGCCGACAAGGCGGCCTTGATCGCAGAGTTTGCAGACGACATGAAGGCGGAGCGCATCGAGACCCTCGACGTCCGCAAGAAGACTTCGGTGATGGAAATGCTGGTCGTGTGCACCGGGACGAGCGACACCCACGTCAGCTCCATCGCCGACCGCGTTGAGGAAAAGCTCCGTGAGCGAGGCGTTCGGGCGCTCCGTTCCCAGACAGGCCCCACCGCCAACGGCTGGTGCCTCTATGACTTCGGCGACGTCGTATTCCATGTCATGCTCGAAGAGAAGCGGCAGTTCTACGACCTGGAGACCCTATGGCGGACGATCCAAGACGACCCGAACCTGGTCTAGACCCAGAAGTTACGCCTCCTACGCCGGAGCAGATGGCGGAAGCTGAAGACCTCCTTCGGCTTTCGCACCTCGCGCTAGTCCGAGGTGACTCAAAGGAGTCTGACCGGTTGCTCGAGCGCGCGATGGAAGTCGCACCCGGCTCGGCCCAAGTTATGGAGGAAGTAGGCGACCGCCAGGTCAAGCAGCGCAAGCTTCGGGCCGCGAAAGACAGCTATGCCGCCGCTCTTGCCGCCGAGCCCAACCGGGCCAGTGCGGAGCGCAAGTATGGCGAGACCGTCCTCGCTCTGCAGATGGTGCTCGATCCCTCGAAAATCCTCGGAGAGGGGAACGACGACGATTCCTTCGTCAGCGCCAAGGCCTTACCCGTCCTCTCGTTTCTCGTGCCGGGTTTGGGGCAGATCGTGAACGGTGAGGTTCCCAAGGGCTTGACGATGCTCTTCGTCTGGGCTGGATCGATCGTCTTGACCGGGATGCTGAGCGACCAGTTCCGGGCATTCCGGTCGCTGCTCCAGGGCGGCGGCGATTTCAATGCCCTCTCCTTGCTCCCGCTCTTCTCCGCCGTAATGGCGTTTGGTTGGGCGGTCGGAGACGCAGCAAGCACGGCGAAGCTCAAGGAGCGGCGACAAATCGTGAGGCCCGTGCCTCCTGTGGACAAGGAGTTCTAGGCGCAACTTGGCTAGGATCGTTGTGATCGGCGGAGGCTCGATCGGCCTCTGGAGTGCGCTGGCCTTGCTCGAACGGGGTCACGAGGCAACCGTGCTCGAAGCGGGTTCGATCCTCGAAGGCTGCTCCCTGAAGAACTCGGGCCTCATCGTACCGAGCCACGTCGTTCCTCTTGCCGCACCCGGCATTGTCGCGAAGGGTATCAAGTGGCTCGCCGACGCGAGGAGCCCTTTCTATCTTCGCCCCAGCCTCGATCCGGCGCTCGTGAGGTGGGGGGCGCTCTTCCACAAGTCGGCGAACGCAACGCAGGCTGCGCGAGGTGCCGCCGTTCTCGCGCGTCTCTCGACCGAGAGCCTCGCTATGTTCCGCAACGTTGCTCGGAACATGGACATCGGCTTTCGCGAGAGCGGCCTCCTGATGCTGTGCCGGACCCCCGGGGGCCTCGAGGAGGAGCTGGAGGCTGCAGCCACCGCGAGAAGCCTCGGGGTGGAGTCCGAGGAGCTCTCCGGCAGCAGGCTTGTTACCCATGAGCCACTGACCGATTGCGCGGGCGGTGTGCTCTATCCCGGCGATGCCCAGTTAGATCCGACCCTCATGCTGGCTACGGTCGCAGATCGCTTGAGAGCCGAGGGCGCAGACTTAAGGGAGCATAGTGGACCCGTGTCGTTGCGCAAGGATGGCGGTCGGGTGGTGGCGTCAGTAGGGGGCGAGACGGTAGATGCTGACTGTTTTGTCCTCGCGTGCGGAGCGCGGACCGGGGCAGAAATGGCGAGTCTGGGACATCGGGTGCCGATGGTCGGAGGCAAGGGATACAGCTTTGAGGTTTCGGCAACGGCGTTGGCCGTCCAGCGACCCACGATCCTCGTCGAAGACCGAGTTGCATTGAGCCCCTTGGGCGAGACCGTGAGGTTTGGAGGGACGATGGAGATCGGCACGAGCCCTGCCAATGTGGCCATGAACCGGGTGCAAGGCATCGCTGACGCAGTCCCCAGGTATCTCCGTGCGCAGCCGCCGAAGCCGTCCGACGTGTGGTCGGGGTTGCGGCCCTGTTCTCCCGACGGGCTGCCGTACGTCGGCAGGACCCGAGCTGCGGACAACTTGATCGTAGCCTCCGGTCACGCCATGCTTGGGATCACCCTCTCACCGGTTACCGGGAAGCTAGTCGCAGATTCGCTAGAAGGCGAAGACGATGCCGCGCTGTCCCCGGACCGGTTTGCCTAGTCGAGGATCCGAAGAGAGAGCGCGGGGGCACGGATGGCTCCGTCGGCCTCCAATCCATGGAGAACCTCGGAGACGACAGGCTCACTCGTCGCGTGGGTGAGGATCGTGAGGTTCCCCGCCGCCCCTTCTTCGGCGATGAGCCGAGCTTGAGCGTGCGAGATGGACACACCTCGGTCGCCCAATGCAGTCGCCACCTTCCCGATGAGGCCAGGGCGGTCGTCTACTGGAAACCGGAGATAAAACCTGCTTTCGCCAGGTACGTGGCGCACTCGTGTGCTCTTGGCCGGATCCCACGGGATCCGCCAATCAGGGTGCCGGACCAGCTCGACAATGTCGCCCAGCACGGCGCTCGCAGTTGGCAGCGATCCCGCACCGCGGCCGTAGAAGAGCGTCTCACCGGTGGCGTCGCCGCGCAACAGGACAGCGTTGTACTCGTCGCTCACCGGGCCAAGCACATGGGTGTAGGGCACGAGCGCGGGATGGACCCGGAGGTCGAGAGCGTCCGCGACCCTCTTGGCCACTGCCACAGGCTTGATCACATAACCAAAGTCGTCGGCTGTCTGAATGTCGATCGGTTCGATTGACTCGATGCCTTCCCGCTCGATTTGGTCGAACCCTACGGCCGTCTGAAACATGAGCTCGGAGAGAAGGATGAGCTTGTGGGCCGCGTCGGATCCGTTCACGTCGAGTGTCGGATCAGCCTCGGCAAGCCCTCGTTCTTGGGCCAGTGCGACTGCGCTGGCATAGTCGAGGCCGTCCCGGTGCATCTTGCTCAGGATAAAGTTCGACGTCCCGTTTAAGATGCCGACCATCTGCTCGACCTCGTCCGCAATCAAGCCCGTCGAGATCGCTCGGAGCAACGGAATCCCGCCACAGACGCTTGCTTCGAATCCGATCGGCCGCCCCGCGAAGTGGCTCGCCGCTAGCAGCTCCGCCCCGTGCTGTGCCAGCACCGCCTTGTTCGCGGTCACCACCGGCTTCCCTGCCGCCAGTGCGCGCAGGATGTAGCTACGGGCCGGCTCGATGCCCCCCATCAGCTCGACGACCATGTCCACGTCGTCCGTTTCGATCACGGCCGCGGGATCGGTCGTGACCATCGAGGCAGGCAGACGGCGTGGTCGCGTGCCGTCGCGTACGAGGGCCCGCACGACCGATATCTTGGTATCGAGGCGGTGGCAGAGGGATGCACTTCCCTTCTCAAGAAGGTCAACCAACCCCGACCCGACCGTTCCGAGGCCGAGCAGTCCCAAGCGGGTCGTTTTCACGCTGGCGACTTGTCGAGCGCCTGGTCAAGGTCCGCGATGATGTCTTCGGCGTTTTCGATGCCGATAGAGAGCCGAACGACTCCCATCGTGATTCCGACCTTTTCGCGGACGTCCGCATCCACGCTCGCGTGGGTCATCGTCGCCGGGTGGTTGGCCAGGGATGCGGTGCCCCCCAGCGACTCGGCCAGGGTAAACAACTCGAGAGAAGACAAGAACGTTCGGGCTGCCGCCTCGCCCCCGATGAGTTCCAACGAAAGCATGGCGCCAGGACGTTTCATCTGTCGGCACGCTACTTCATGGTTCGGGTGCGATTCGAGCCCCGGGTAGTAGACTGCCCTTACCTTCGGATGCGAAACTAGATGCCGGGCGACTGCCTCCGCGTTGTCGCAATGGCGGGCCATCCGGAGCTCTAGCGTCTTGAGGCCCCGCAACACGAGCCAGCAGTCTTGCGGCCCAGGAACAAGTCCACAAGCGTTCTGGATGAACTTGAGCCGACTGTGCAGCGCGTCATCGTTCATCGTCAGGGCGCCTCCGATGACATCGGAATGTCCGTTGAGGTACTTGGTGGTGGAGTACAGGACGATGTCTGCGCCGAGCTCAAGCGGACGTTGCAGGACAGGGCTGGCAAACGTGTTGTCTACCACCACGATCGCACCTTCCGCCTTCGCAATCTCGCAGGCCGCCTTGAGGTCGGTTACACGGATCAGGGGGTTCGAAGGGGTTTCGAGCCACACCATCTTGACCCCGCCTTGCACTGCGTTGCGAAGCTCGTCCAAGTTGGTCGTGTCTACAAACTTGAACCGTATCCCTAGGTTCGCATAGACCTTGGTGAACATCCGGAAGCAACCTCCGTAAAGATCGCCGCACGCCACCACTTCGTCGCCGGTGCTCAGCGAGTTCATGACGCAGGTTACGGCAGCGAGTCCGCTTGCATAGGCTAGGGCATACTTGCTACCTTCTACCTCTGCGAGCGTCTCCTCAAGCGCCGTTCGTGTGGGATTCTCGCTGCGTGCATAGCTCAGCTTGCGGCCGAAGCTGTCGCGAGGGCTGCCAGGCTCGTCTTGCGAGAACGTGGCGGTCTGGTAGATCGGAAACGTGACCGAACCGACCGACTTGTCTTTCGGCAGTCGGCCGTGGATTGCCCGTGTAGAGGTGCCCTTACTTCTGGGCATACTTTGCCGGATCCTTCTTGAAGCTCTCCGGACAACCGTCGCAGCAGAAGTAGTACCGCTTGCCCTCGTAGTCCTGGTATCCGACCGCCTTGTCCGGAGACTCGATCTTGCTGTTCATCACCGCGCAGACCACGTTGCCCTCCGCGTCCTTGTTGATCTCGACGTCGGTTGGCCAGACCGCGGCTTCCATCTCGGCACCGGCGGCCGCCTTCTCCGTATTCTGAACCGTGTCTGAGACGTCGCCAGAAGCGGCAGGCTCGGGCGTCGTGGCGCAACCGATCAGGGCGAGCAGGGCGATTGACATCATAGTGGACGTGATGGTGCGGAACATACTGCCATTGTAACCAGTCGGCGCGGACATGCTCGGGCCTTGTGTACACTCCCCGCATGCCGATCGTCTCCCAGCGGGGCCAAAAGATGCCTCCTTCGCCGGTGCGCAAGCTTGCACCGTACGCGGACGCTGCCAAGGCCCGAGGAGTCGAGATCCTCCATCTGAACATCGGCCAGCCCGACCTGGAGAGTCCCGCCGCGTTCTGGGAGGCGGTCAAGGGCTGCAGCTTCAAGACCCTGGAATACGGCCATGCGAGCGGGCTATGGGAGCTTCGCGAAGAAATGGCGGCGTACTACCGCTCGATAGGGATTGACGTCGAACCGTCGCAGGTCTTGGTCTGTACCGCCGGCTCCGAAGCCTTGAACTTTGCGCTCACCGCCTGCCTGGAGCCCGGGAGCGAGGTCATCGTCCCAGAGCCGTTTTATGCCAACTACATTGGCTTTGCAACCTGGTTCGATGGCAAGGTCGTCCCCGTCCCCTCCAGGCTCGAAGACAGCTTCGCGCTTCCCGGAACCGCAGAGTTCGAGCGCAGGATCACGCCCCAGACCCGGGCGATCCTGATTAACAATCCGGGCAATCCCACCGGAACCGTCTTCGCGAACGGCCAGCTGGAGGAACTGGCGGCGCTCTGTGCCGAGCGCGGTCTTTGGCTGATAAGCGACGAGGTCTACCGAGACTTCAACTTCACGGGAAGGCCCATCCGGTCTGTCCTGCAGTTGGAGGGACTAGGCGACGCCGGAGTCATGGTGGATTCGGTGAGCAAGAGGTATTCGCTCTGCGGTGCACGCGTCGGGTTCTTGGTAAATCGCCATTCAGCGTTCAACGATGCCACTGCCCGGCTTGCGATGGCCCGGCTTTCGCCGCCGACCCTCGAGCAGATCGGAGTTGTCGCCGCTTTCCGGAACACTCCGGCCAGCTATTTCGACGACGTCCGTGAGGAGTACAGGTCGAGAAGAGACTTGTTGGTCGAACGGATCCGCGCGATTCCGGGTGCCGTCTGCCCAGAGATCGAAGGCGCGTTCTATGCGATGGTCAGGCTGCCGATCGATGATTCTGACCGATTCTGCCAGTGGCTGCTTGAAGACTTCGTTTACGAAGGCGCGTCGGTAATGCTCGCGCCAGGCTCTGGTTTCTACGCCACTCCGGGTGGCGGTAAAGACGAGGTGCGGATCGCCTATGTGCTCGGCCGGGAACGGTTGACGAGGGCAATGGATGCACTCGAAGCCGCGCTTGCGGCCTATCCAGGAACGAAGGTGCCGACCGCTCAGTAGGTCGGCTTCGTGAGCCAGTGCTTGGGAATCGGCTTCAGGCCGCTCAAGACGGCCGCCATCTCCGGGCTCTTCAGTACCGAGGTCGCCACGGTCAGCGTGACCTTGCCGTTCGGAGTTTGTATCGTGACCTTCTGCAGGTTCGGGAGCTGAAGCCGGTTCTTCTTTGGCGCACGGAACTTCCACTGCCCGGAATGGCGGTGGCGAATGTGCTTGGCGTTGTTGGCGCGCTTGCCGCTGACTTGACAGACCCTAGGCATGGACGGTACTCCGTAGACTCGCCCTCGAGCAGGGCGATAGACATTATGCCGCGAAACGGATGCGCCGGTAGGACTAGAACGTATCGATCATCGAAACCGGTAGCGAGCCGAAGAACCGTGCCGCCGACTCGGCCTGGGCCCGATCCTTCACGAGGACGAATCCGTCCCAAAGGAGCTGGGCGAAGGATGGCGAACCCATATAGGCCTGACTCAAGGCACCGATCGAGAGCGAAAGGCCCGACTCCTTTGCGGCGGTCACCTCGACATTTCCGCCTTCCCAGGCGACCTTCCAGGGACCAGCGTTCCAGTTCGCGTGCGGGTCGTCGACTTGAATCGTGAAGGATCCCTTCCCCGCAGGCTGCAGCAGTCCGAGCGCAGCCGAGACGTCCACGATCCGAAACATCGTTGTGCCGTGTCTGCGAGCCTCCATGCCTTGTTCGAGAAAGTGCGCTAGGAACCGGCTGTCCGGCGGTTCGCACCACTTCACTGCCTCCTGGTTGCTGACCAAGGAGTGGAACAGATAGATCAGGGCGTCGTGCCCTTCGGCGTCTGCATAGACCGCTTCCCGGACCTCCGCAGTCCCCCAGAAACCGTCGAACTTGACTACGGCGAAGGAGCGGACAGGGTCTCCCATGGCGTAGATCGCCCCGTTGTCGGGAGCGAGTCGGACTGCCCACTCTTCCGGCCTGCGGACCAGGTTCCCGGAGCGAACCGCCGCGAACTGGGCGTAACACTCCTGAAGTTTCTTCCAGTCCTTCGGATCGAGACGCGTCACCTCGAGCGCACTCGCCCTCCTGGGAAGGCGATGGGCCGGGCTCTTGATCTGCCACTGATATCCGCTCAGGCCGTAGCCGAACTTGGAGTAATAGGAGTTCTTGAAGGCGTACAACGCGCTGATGGGCTGGTCGTTTTCGCGCATCGCCCCGAGCAAGCCCGCCATCAGGTCGGCACCGTGGCTTGACCGCCGATCTTCGATGAGGGTCGCCACTGCCGCAACGCCTCCGCAACGGACTTGCACCGGACCGCGTGCGACCGTGTAGTCGCGGACGCGGCAAGCGGTGACCACCCGACCTGCCTCCCGGACCACGAATCGCCTCTCACCCCGTGTAGGCGGGGCTGCAGGCTCGCTGGGCGGGGCTTGGGCGTAGACCCAATGGAGGACCTTGTTCCACTCCTCGACAGTCGAGGGCTTGACTTCTTCGAATCCCGCCATCGGTACCGTCAAGTTACCATGACATCGGGTTGCTCGGCCCCATAGTGGCGCTTGACGTCCGAGCCGAACCACGTCACGAGCAACGGGAGACAGATCGGAGTGAATATAACGCTTCCCGCTCCCAGGACGATGTTCACAAGGTGCACCTCCCAGCGACGCTTGCCCTCGTAACGAGGCAGGACGAAGTAGATCGCGGCAAAGACCAGCGCTGCGCAGGCAAATGTCACGCAGAGCATGTTCATCGCCCAGGCCGCCTCCTCGTACTCAGACGCGTCGGGCAAGATGTGCCTCCAGTTCGCCCGGAAGTAAAAGATCGCCACCGCGAACAGGACGTGCAGCAGGCCGTTCAGCCAGCTGTAGATCCCGTACCACACGACCGGTCGCGGCATGCCCGTCATTCTGTCGGGCACCGTGCGCCAAACTGGATCTGTGCGCGCTCCATTCGACGTGCTTACGCTCGCTGCCGTAGTTGACGAGGCGCAATGCCTGGTCGGGAGCGCTCTGGAGCGCGTCTGGGAGCCTGAGCCTCATGCGATCGCATTGGGCCTCTATATGGATGCGGAGAGGTGGCTCGTGCTCTGTGCGGCGCCCGGCCGCACACGGGCCCACCTGCTGAGTCGGCGACCGTCCGGCCCGAAGCCGAAGGGGCCGTTGCCCATTGCTGTCCGTTCGCATCTGGAAGGGGCGGTCCTCACCGGCCTGGCGGTTCGGGGCGACGATCGCACCCTCGACCTGTATTTCGAGCAGGACGGGAGGCAGTACACCCTTGTTGCCGAGCTCCATGGCCGAATGGCCAATATCATCTTGGTGGATTCTTCGGGCAAATGCGTGGCGGCGGACCAGTGGCTCGGCCCGGGCAAGTCCAGCCGACCCGTCGTCCCCAAGAAGCCCTATTCCCCGCCGCCGGGCTCTAGTGCGCTCCCGAAGGCACCGCAGGGGCGAGATTTGCCGTACCGACCGTCTCCCTTCGCCACAAAGCTGGACGCGGTGGGGGTGGACGTCGAAACACCTTGGGTGACCGGTAAGTGGTCTCCGGTCTTCTCGCCGGAGTTCGGCGCCTATCCCTTGCCGGTCTCAGCGCTCGGGTTCGAGACCGTCCCTCGCGAATCCATCTCGCAGGCATTGGAACAGGCGTACTCCCACGACTTTCGATCAAGCGAGACCGAAGCGCTCAAGAAGCGTCTCACGACGCAGGTAGGGCGCGTCCGGCTAGCGCGCGAGGTCGCTTTGCAGCAGATTGAGGAGGCGATGGAAGCGAGCGGGCGAGCCGGGCAGCACCAGGCTGCAGGCGACCTGCTTCTTGCCTACCAACACCAGATCCCACACGGAGCGGCGGAGGCAACCCTGCCTGGCTTTGATGGCATGGAACAGAGGATTCGCCTCGATCCCGAGCTCACCGTCGTCGAAGACGCGAACATGCTCTTCACCAAGGCCAAACAGGCACGGTCTCGAGCTGCGGGTTTAGGCGACCAGCGCGGACGGTTCCAGCGGGAGGCGGACGACGCAGCCCGGTTCCTCGCCCGCGTAGAGGACGCCAAGACCGAGGACGAGCTGAAGGCCTTGACTGAGGAGGCAGAGATGCGCAGGTGGCTCTACGCGGTCGGCACACCCAAGTCGAAGGGAGAGCGACCGTTCGAAGGCCACAGCGTTCGCGAGGCACTCTCCCCCGGGGGCTGGAGGGTGTTGTACGGCGAGAACGCAACTTCCAACGATTACCTCACCTCCAGAGTAGCCCGCCCTCGCGACTTGTGGTTTCACGTCCGGGGGGCACCGTCCGCACACGTAGTCCTTGCCACCAACAACCAGCCGCAGCGCGTCCAGACCCCTGACATTCTCTTCGCTGCGAAGCTCGCCGTACGGAACAGCAGCCTAAAGCACTCGAGCTATGTTTCGGTGGACTACACCGAGAAGCGTTATGTCCGCAAACCGAGGGGGGCCGCTCCGGGCCTCGCTGTCTACAGCAACGAGAAAACGGTGCACATCGAACCGTGATGCTTGATTTCTGGAAACTCGACCTCTATTGGTTCCGCGTCGTTCACGAAGGCGCGGGATCGGCCTGGGCTGCCCCGGTCTTCAAGTTTCTCAGTGACAGCGGCCTCGGCCATGTCGCGTTGGCTGCCCTCGTCGCCGTGGTTGCTTGGCGAAAGTGGCCGAGTTGGGCCGCGATCGCTTGGTCGGTCGCGTGGCTGGTCGCGGTTGTCGTGTCTGAGCGAGATATTGTCGCCGTCCTGGCATGTGCGGGGATGCTTGCGCTCTTCCGAAGTGTCTCTACTCGCACGCTACTGATCGGACTGGTTGCAGCGATCGTAGCGAGCCTGGTTCGGCTGCTTGTAGAGCCGACCTTCGACCGACTAAGGCCAAGCAACCTCGAGTTCGCCCGACCCATGGAGGAGGTGTATGGAGCAAGCAGTTTCCCGAGCGGACATTCGACCCTTGTCGCAGCGCTGGTTGTAGCGATGCTCTTGGTCGGTACAGGGAAGCGGGGAGCGACTTGGCTCTTTGCTCTTTGGGCGGTGCTTGTTGGCCTCTCTAGGATTGCGGTGGGGGTCCACTTCCCGAGTGACGTCTTGGGCGGCTTCGCCTTAGGTGCCAGCGTCGCTGCCTTGGTCGTGATGATGTGGCCCGAGCCTTAGGAAGGAACGGAGACGGCCGCGCGTTCCTGATGGCCGTGAAGGCCAATCTTCCGGAACTTCTGGTACCTGTCCTCTTTGACGGCGTCGGGACCTAACGTGTCGAGCTCCGCCAAGTGCTTCGTGATGGAGGTCCGGACGTTGTTGGCTGACAGCTCATAGTCACGGTGCGCACCTCCGAAAGGCTCGGCGATGATCTCCTCGACAATGCCCATCGCGTGGGCTGTCTGGGCGGTGAGTTGGAGTGCGGCAGCAGCCTGGGGGCCTTTCTCCGGGGCACGCCACAAGATTGCGGCACAGCCCTCGGGTGGAATCACACTATAGATCGAGTGCTCCAGCATAAGGACTCGGTTGGCAACTGCGATTCCCAGGGCACCGCCACTTCCCCCTTCACCGATGACGACACTGACTACCGGCACAGTGAGCTGGAACATGGAGAGCATCGAGGACGCGATCGCCTCGCTGATCCCTCGCGACTCGCTTTCGACCCCAGGGTCGGCGGCGGGAGTATCCACGAAGGTCACGACCGGCATCCGGAACCGCTCTGCCATCTCGAACAACCGTATCGCCTTTCGGTAGCCCTCAGGCTTCGCCATCGCATAGTTCCGATTCGTCCGCTCCGCTAAGTTGCGCCCCTTTTGGTGACCGACAATCATTACCGGCCTGGATTGGAACAGGGCCGGCCCGCCCACGATGGCATGATCGTCTGCTGCCGCGCGGTCACCGGAGAGCTCCATAAACTCGGTGAAGAGCCGCTCGATGTAATCGTTGGTATAGGGTCGTTGTTCTGCACGGGCGAGTAGCACCCGTTCCCAAGCCCCGAGTCGGCTGAAGAGGGTCTCAATGTAGTTGTCCCTGCGCTGGCGGAACCGGCGGATCGTCTCTTCAATCTCGGCCGCCTTTTCGCCCGTTTCCTTGGCGGCGAGAGCCTCCAGGTTTGCTATGCCTTCTTCCAGATCCCGTAACGGCTGCATCCATTCCTTGTACGTCTTAGCCACGGCCCGCCTCCGCGAGGATGCGACCGCCCAAGGTTCTGCACAGGGATGCCAGGTTCGCCCGCATCTCCTTGCGGTGCACGATCCGGTCGATCATGCCGACCCTGTGGGCAAACTCGGCGGTCTGAAAGTCTTTCGGGGCCTTGTGAACCCCAGCCTGCTTGGCGACTCGCTGGCCCGCGAAGCCTACGAGCGCCCTCGGCTCGCTCAGGATCACATCGGCGACGCTGGCATAGCTAGCAAGCACGCCGGCCATCGTCGGATCGGTGAATACAGAGATAAACGGGACGCCTGCGCTGCGGCAGCGCTCGACTGCCGCGGTCGTCTTTGCCATCTGCATGAGGCTCAAGAGCCCTTCCTGCATCCTTGCCCCGCCGCTGGCACAGAACACAATGGCCGGGATGTGGGCAGACACCGCCTCTTCCAGTGCCAACGTTATCTTCTCGCCGGCGACCGAGCCCATCGAGCCGCCCATAAAATGGAAGTCTGAGACGGCCACGCTCACCTGCATGCCTTCGAGCCTGGCCGTCCCGTTGGTAACACTGTCCAGGGCGCCAGTCTTCGTCTGTGCCTGGCCGTACTTCGGTGCGTAGTCCGGGAAGCCCAAAGGATCCTTGGAGACGAGCGTCGCGGCCGATTCGACAAAGGTGTCCGGGTCGAACGTCGCTTCCACCCGCTCCTTCCACGTGAGCCGGTGGTGGTGCCCGCAGGTGCCGCAGACCTTCAAGTTTGATTCAAACTCGGTCGCGAACAGCGTCTTGCGGCATCCCTGGCACTGTACGAACATTGCCGGGGATCGCGGGTCAGCCTTCATCGGGCAGGAGGATACCGTCCGTGCCCGGAGGCTCAGGGATTCGGCCATAATCCCCCCCATGGCTTGGAAGGTGACCGTGCTGCCAGGGGATGGGATCGGCCCCGAAGTCACGGACGAGGCAGTCAAGGTCCTCGAGGCCTCGGGCGCTGATATCGAGTACGAGTTTGGCCTTGTCGGGGGCGCCGCGTACGATGTCCACGGCCATCCGTTGCCGGACGAGACCCTTGAGGCTTGCAAGCGCTCCGACGCAGTTCTGATGGGGGCCGTTGGTGGCCCAAAATGGGACAAGTTGGAGCCGGTCACTCTCCGGCCAGAGGTAGGTGCGCTCCTTCCCCTTCGACGCGAACTCGGTCTCTTTGCAAACCTTCGTCCCGCTAAGACCATGGAGGCGCTGATCCATGCCAGCCCGTTGAAGGACGGCCGGAACCTCATTGACTTGGTAGTCGTGCGGGAGCTGACAGGTGGAATCTACTTTGGTACTCCGCGCGGCCGGCGCGACGATGGGAACACGGCGTTCGACACTTGCGTTTACTCCCGGGATGAGGTCCTCAGGATCGCAGAGTGCGCCTTCCAGGTGGCGAGGACTCGAGACAGTCAGGTCGTCAGCGTGGACAAGGCAAACGTTCTTGAAACAAGCCGACTGTGGCGGGAAGTCGTCGAAGAGGTTGCGGCCAAGTACCCCGACGTCAGCTTGAGCCACATGCTGGTGGACAATTGCGCGATGCAGATCGTCCGCGATCCTGGCCAGTTCGACGTGATCTTGACAGAGAACATGTTCGGCGACATTCTCAGCGACATCGCGAGCATGGCGACAGGCTCGCTCGGACTACTACCAAGCGCGAGCCTGGGAACGGCAGAGGGCAAGAACGCTTTCGGGCTGTACGAACCGGTTCACGGCTCTGCCCCCGACATCGCAGGGCAAGGGCGGGCAAACCCGCTCGCCATGATCCTGAGCGCCGCAATGATGCTCCGTCATAGTCTTGACAGTGCCGAGCGGGCTACCCGGATTGAGAACGCTGTCGAGTCTGCACTGTGCGAACGCCTGAGAACCGCCGACATCTTCGAAAAGGAGACCAAGCTCGTGAGTACGTCGGAGATGGGCGACGCGGTGGTCGCCAAGCTTGTCTGAGCCGAGAGTCCACGTCGTGGGGGCGGGTTTCGCCGGTGTCGAGTGCGCTTGGGCGTGCGCGGAACGGGGCATTCCGGTTCGACTGTACGAGATGAGGCCGGAAACAACCACTCCTGCGCACACCACGGGACACTTTGCTGAGCTTGTCTGCTCCAACAGCCTGAAGTCCAAGGCTCCAGACTCCCCTGCCGGCATTCTCAAGGAGGAGATGACAGCGCTTGGCTCGCTCGTGCTTCGGTGCGCGAGCGACTGCGAAGTTCCGGGCGGCCAGGCACTGACCGTGGATCGAGAGCAGTTCGGAGCGAAGGTGACGAGAGCGATCCAAGGCCACCCGATGATCGAGGTCGTATCCCAAGAATGGGATCCCGGTCAGTTGGCGGCTGGCGTGCTCACCGTGATTGCGACTGGGCCTCTCAGCACCGGCCCCGTTTCGCATTGGCTGGCAAATGCCACAGGGCGAAGGCACCTGCACTTCTATGACTCCGTAAGCCCGACCGTCCATGCCGACTCCGTGGACACCCACGTTGCCTTTGCAGCGAGCCGATACGGAAAGGGAGGTGACGATTACCTCAATTGCCCGATGGACAAGGAGGAATATCACGCGTTCGTTCGTGAACTTGTCGCGGCACAGCGAGTGCCTCTTCGCTCCTTCGAAACCGGCGGCGTCCGCGAGCCCGACACGGGGAGCGAAGATCCCGCCAAGATCCCGTACTTCGCCGGGTGCATGCCGATCGAGGCGATTGCAGAGCGGGGCGAGCGCTCCCTCGCCTTTGGAAACTTGAAGCCGGTGGGGCTCACAGACCCACGCACTGGGCGCCGTCCCTATGCCGTTCTGCAGCTGCGGCCGGAAAACCTGGAGCGAACCCTCTACAGTCTGGTCGCGTGCCAGAACCGGCTCAAGTGGGGAGAGCAAAGGCGGGTGTTTCGCATGGTGCCTGGGCTCGAGAACGCTGAGTTCGCCCGGTTCGGGGTCATGCACCGCAACACGTTTCTCGACGCCCCGCGAGTGTTGGACGCGCAGCTCGGCGTTCGGGGGCTGGAAGGCGTCTTCGTCACCGGTCAGCTCACCGGTGTGGAAGGGTACGTCGAGAGCGCGGCGATGGGAATCTGGTCGGGGCTCGTTGCGGCCGGAAGGACTCGCGGCGCCTCCGTGGTACCTCCGCCACGGGCTTCCGCCATGGGGGGTTTACTATCCCACCTCTCCGATTCGACCGAGCGGGAGTTTGCGCCGATGAACGTGAATTGGGGCCTGTTCCCACTCCCGAGCGAGCCGGTACGAGACAAGGGGGTTCGCCGGGCGGCGCAGCTTGAGAGCGCAAGGCGTGACTTTGCTTCTTGGGCGGCTCAGGCTGCCGGGTCGGAGTAGATGCCCTTGGCCGACTCGGCGCTGGAGTAGTCCCAGTTGTCGCAGTCCAATCGCTTGCAGTGCACCATACGCTGCACCGATCCGTCCTTCATCTCCACGCTTGCCATCTGGGCAAACCGACACTCCAGGCACATTTCCGGCTCGATGAGACGGACTACCTTCAGCTGTTTCTTGCGCATATCGCACTCCTCAGGTGCCGCCCGAAGACAGTGTCAATCTTCGGGCGGCCCGAGGGTGTGCTTCCTTGCGAACTTGCTAGGTTTGGAAAGGCCCGTCGCCCCACTCGGTGCGGGTCGCTACGGCCTCGTGAACTAAGCCCAGATACTCGTCATGGCTTACCTGGAAGCCGCCGAGCCAGCTCAAGTGTCGGGTCATGGTCTGCACGTCGAAGGCAATAAACCCCTGTCCCCTGCACTCTTCGACCAAGTGCCACAAGGCGATCTTCCCTGCCTCGGGCTCGCAATGGAACATGGATTCGGCGCAGAAAAGGCCGCCGATCGCCACGCCGTATACCCCTCCGACCAGGCGGTCGCCCAGCCAGACCTCGCTGCTGTGCCCCCAGCCTTCCTCGTGAATCTCCAAATAGGCCTCGACAATCTCGGGGCCGATCCAGTTGTCCTTCGGTCTGCGGCAGCTGAGGAGAACCTGCTCGAAGTCACGGTCGAAACTGTGCCGAAACCTTTGTAAGCGCAGTGCGCGGGCCAGCGAGCGGTTCTTCCTGATCCCCTCGACCGGTAGCATGCCCCGCGGTTCGGCGAAGTACCAGCCGAACCCGCCTTCGTCGCCGCCCATGGGGAACAGCCCCGAAAGGGCCGCCTTCCGAATCACGGAGGGCGTCAACGCGATGGCGAAGGGTTGTAGCAGCATCCGGGCCTACTTCCAATTGTGGCCGGTCAAGGCACCTGGTAAGATCGGTGTCCGGCCTTCGGGCCGAATTCACACGGTCGTGGACGCCGCTGGGTCCGCTCCCCCCGGGAGCCGGTCGGGCAGGCTGTACGTCTCGGCCGGAGGAAAGCAACCCAGGAACAAGCATATGCCTCAAATCAGCATGAAAGAGCTGCTAGAGGCGGGCGTACACTTCGGTCACCAGACTCGGCGCTGGAACCCGAAGATGAAGCGGTACATCTACGGCGCCCGCAACGGCATCTATATTCTCGACCTTCACCAGACCATCCGCCTCTTCGAGGACGCGCTGAACTTTGTCCAGCGCATCGTCGAAGACGGAAAGAGCGTCCTCTTCGTCGGAACGAAGAAACAGGCCCAGGCTGCCGTCAAGGAAGCGGCGCAGCGATGCGGTCAGTACTATGTCGTCGAGCGGTGGCTCGGCGGAATGCTCACGAACTGGGAGACCATCCAGCAGCGCATCACCCGCCTCAAGGAGCTCGACCGCATGGAGGAGGAGGGCTACATGGCCCGCCTGCCCAAAAAGGAACAGCTGAAGCGTCGCGAAGAGCGCGAAAAGCTGAACCGGTACCTGGAAGGCATCCGGAACATGGAAGAGGCCCCCGGTCTCATGGTCGTCGTCGATCTGAACAAGGAGAACATCGCGGTCCTCGAAGCCCGAAAGCTCAAGATCCCGATCGTGGCCCTGGTGGACACGAACTGTGACCCCGAGATGGCGGACTACGTCATTCCGAGCAACGACGATGCGATCCGGGCGATCCGCCTTGTTGCGAGCAAGATTGCCGACGCAGTGTTGGAAGTCCGGCCCTACGAGGATGCCGCGCGGCTAGAGACCACAGAGGAGACCGAAGAGCCTACCGATGACGGCGCAGCCGTGCCGTTCGGCGAGGTCGAGGAAGAGTTCCTCCGCGCCTTCGACGAAAGTGCACGCCAAGTCGCCGGTGCCGGCAAGGCCGAGGCGGTCAAGGAAGAGGCATCCTTAGAGGAAGCCCCGAAGGAGGAGCCTGCCCAGGAGGCTACTGCTCCCGAAGTCGTGCAGGAGACGGCTGAAGCTTCCACGGAGGACGCTTCGGAATGACGATCAACGCAAGCGACGTCAAGCGTCTTCGCGACGAAACGGACGCCCCGATGATGGAGTGCAAGAACGCCCTCGTGGAGGCGGAGGGCGACTTCGAGAAGGCCAAGCTGATCCTTCGTGAGAAGGGGCAGGCCGCTGCGACGAAGCGTGCGGGCCGGAGCACCAGCGAAGGCATCGCCAAGTTCGTGACAAACGACGATGGCACCGTGGCGGCTGGCATCGTCCTAGAATGCGAGACCGACTTCGTCGCAAAGAACGACATGTTCGTTGCTCTCGCCGACAAGGTCGCAAAGGCGTTCCTGGATGCCGACCCAGGCTCAGACCCGGGTGCAGTGGCCTTCGACGGCAGTACCGTGGCAGGACAGATCGAGAACGCGGTAGCGGTCATCCGCGAGAACATCGTTCTCAAAAAGGCGATGCGGCTGGCCCCGGGCAAGACGGTCGCGGTCTATAACCACCACAATAGCAAGGTGGCAAGTGCGGTCGTGCTTGACGGGGCCGCATCTAACATCCGGGACGCTGGGTTCCAGGCCGCGATCCAGGTCGTTGCCTTCCCCCCGCGCTTCGTCCGTAAGGAGCAAGTTCCGCAAGACGTCGTCGACGCTGAATTCCAGACGGAGGTCCAGCGTGCGCTGAACGATGGCAAGACGCAGGAGATTGCCGAGAAGATGGCAACGGGCCGCGTGCACAAAGAGTACATGCAAAGCTTGGTGCTCCTGGAGCAGCCGTTCTATCTGAACGACAAGCAAACCGTCGGCCAGTTTCTGGAACAAGAGGGCAAGGTCGGCGGAGGGCCGATCACGCTCGAAGAGTTCGTCCGACTCGAAGTGGGCCAAGAGTGAGCAGTCCGGCGGGCGCCCGATATCCGCGGATCTTGATCAAGTTTAGCGGCGAGGCGCTCGCCGGCCCTGACTCGTCCGGGCTGCACGTGGAAACCCTGGGGTACGTGGCCGAGGAAGTGGCCAAAGTCCATGCGGCTGGGGCGCAGATCGGCATCGTGATCGGGGGCGGCAACTTCATGAGAGGGGCCGCCTTCAGCACCGAGGGCCAGATCGACCGGACTGTCGCCGACCACATGGGGATGCTCGCGACGATCATGAACGGGCTTGCGATCCAGGCGTCCATTGAGCGGCTGGGGATCCAGACACGGGTGCAGAGCGCGATCCAGGTCAGCGAGGTTTGCGAGCCGTTCATTCGCCGCAGGGCCGTTCGCCATATGGAGAAGGGGCGGGTCGTCGTTTTCGTCGGTGGCACCGGTAACCCGTACTTCACTACCGACACGGCCGCTGTCTTGCGAGCGCTGGAAATTGACGCCAAGCTGCTGGTCAAGGCGACCCGGGTGGACGGCGTCTACGACCGCGATCCTAAGCTTCACAGCGACGCGGTCAAGTTTTCCAGCCTCAATTACTCCGAAGCGATCCGGCGCGAGCTGGGGGTGATGGATTCGACCGCGTTTACCATGTGCAGGGAACACCGGCTGCCCCTCGTGGTGTTAGACTTGCACGAGTCGTCCGGGATCCTCCGCGCTGTGCAGGGCGAGCCGGTCGGTACTCTGGTAGGAGAAGACTGATGCAGACGCTTCCTGAGTTGATGAAAGACGCCGACCACCGAATGAAGTCGGCGATTGACGTGACCGTGCACGACTTTGGTAGGTTCCGGACGGGTAGGGCCAACCCGCAGCTGCTCGAAGGGATCTCAGTCGACTACTACGGCGTCGAGACTCCGCTGAACCAAGTAGCGAACATCTCCGTACCGGAGGCCAGGCAGATCCTGATCAGCCCGTACGACAAGTCGATGTTGCGAGGCATCGAGACGGCCATCACGAACAGTGACCTCGGTGTGAACCCGAACAACGACGGTCAGGTGATCCGGTTAAACTTCCCTCCCATGACCGAGGAGCGCCGCAAGGACTTGGTCAAGCAGGTGCACCACCGCGCCGAAGAAGGCCGCGTGGCGATTCGGAACGTCCGTCGCGACGCCCTGCATCACGCCCATTCGATGCAGAAGGAACTGCATATTGGCGAGGACGACGTCAAGGCGTTCGAAAAGAAGCTCCAGGAACTCACGGACAAGTACGTCCACGAGGTCGACGAGGCCCAAAAGAAAAAAGACGCCGAAGTCATGGAGGTCTAGCCCGGCCATGTCGGCCAGGTCCTTCGCCTTGAACCGAGTTCGAACCCGGGCAAACGAGGAAGGCGTAGACCTCGATCGCCTCCCCTTGCACGTGGCCGTGATCATGGACGGTAACGGTCGCTGGGCTCAAGCGCGAGGACTGTCCAGGATCGAAGGCCACGCCCAGGGCCACTTGGCGTTGCGGGCTACCCTTTTCGCCGCCTCAGAGCTGGGCATCCAGTATCTGACCGCCTATGGCTTTTCGGCGGAGAACTGGCGCAGGCCCGATGCCGAAGTGAGCGGGATCATGGAGGTCATCGCGAACGCTGCCGCCGAGGAGACGGAATCCCTGATCGAGAACAACGTACGGGCTCGTCTCGCGGGCAGGATCGTCGAGATGCCACCCGAGGTACAGGATCGGCTCCGGGAAATGGAGACGAAAACCGCGGGCTGCACCGGAATACAGCTGGTACTCGCATTGAACTACGGGGGTCGGGCAGAAATCGTGGACGCAGCGCGGCAGGCGGTCGCCCAAGGGATCGACGTGAACGAGGAGTCCTTCCGCAGGCTTCTCTATCTGCCCGATGTCCCAGACCCGGAGCTCGTGGTTCGCACCTCGGGGGAGGTTCGGCTCAGCAATTTCCTGGTTTGGCAGTCCGCGTACTCAGAACTTGTGGTACGAGAGGAGAACTGGCCGGAGTTTGGCGAGAACAGCCTCCTGGCGTCTATTCGTGAGTACCAGCAGCGTGACCGCCGCTTCGGCGGATTGGGCCCCGAATAGCCTAACCCGTTGAAACAGCGCTGTCAGGCATACGTCTGCCTGCTATAATCGACATGTAGATGCCCGTCAGGGCAAGGAAAACAACTATGATTCTTAGCACCCTCGTCGCAGCACTGACCATGGCCGCCCCGGCAACCCAAGGCGACCTGGTCTGCATCATGATGGGCTCGCCCACGAACGCAAAGTCGCGCGCAATGGAGTATGCCGGCTCCCGGTTTGCATTCTGTTGCGGCGGCTGCGATACTGCGTTCGCCAAGAACCCGACCAAGGCCATGAAGGACGCCAACGCCAAGGGGCAGACATTTGCCCTCGGGCTGTTCGATCCGGTCAGTGGGATGCGCGTAGATGCTTCCAAGTCTGAGTTCCAAACGGACGCCGCGGGCACGCGGTACTCGTTCCAGAGCAAGGCCAACCGCGACGCCTTTCTCAAGGACGTCAAGAAGTACACGACCGTCCCTGCAAAGGACTCGCTCACGTGCCCCGTCACCGGCGAGAAGCTTGACGCCTACAGCCAAGCAGCCGGGTTTGTGGACTACAACGGTGCTCGGTACTATGCTTGCTGCGCGGGCTGCATGCCTGCGCTGAAGAAGGACATCAAGGCCCTTCTTGCCAAGGGCAAGTCCGTAGCTGCGACCCCGAAGCCGGTTCCCGCCAAGGATGCGATGCCGATGGCTTCCGAGGCCGGTTGCTGCGCTCCCGGCGGCTAAGTCCGGCGAGAACGCACCGCAAAGATCCCCGGTGGGCCCTAGCCTCCCGGGGATTTTTCTCTTTGGAGCGCCCTGCAGAAAGAAGCCACCGACTCTGCCATGGGACGCATGGGAGCGATTCCTAGCCCAGTCAGCTTGTCGGTGGAGAGTATCGAGCTCTCCGGTCTCTTTGCCGGCGTCGGCCAGTCGGCCGTGGTGCATTGGGCAACCTCGGGCGGTTGCTGACCGGTTAATGAGCACCACTGGCCGAGGACTTCGGTGGCCAGACCGTGCCACGTCGCCGGCTCGGGCCCGCAGGCATGGTAGGTTCCTCCCGCCGGCTCCGAGGCGACCACGTCGGCAATGACCCTCGCCAGATCCTCGGTCGAGGTCGGACATCCCGTCTGGTCGGCAACGACTCTCAGGCTCTTCCCTGCTTCGAACGCCTCGACCATCGTCCGCGGGAACGACTTTCCGCTAATGCCGTAAATCCAGCTCGTCCGGAGCACGACCGCTCCCGGCAGCGTGTGGAGAACGTTCTCTGCCCCCATCATCTTGGACCTGCCGTAGACTCCGAGAGGCTCCATCGGGTCTCCTTCGACGTAGGGTTCACCCTTCTTCCCGCTGTACACATAGTCGCTACAAACATGGAGCATCCGCCATCCGGTTTGAGAACAGGATGCCGCCAGCGCACCGGGAAGGAGCGAGTTCGCCGCCATCGCCTCCGTCACGTGCGACTCTGCACCGTCGACATCGGTATACGCAGCCGCGTTCACGACCCAGTCGAAGTCGCCGAGAGACCGACGTAACAGCCGGAGCCGGTCAGCCTCGATCATCGGGTCAAACTCACTCCTTTTCGGTCCCGTGATGCTCCACTTTCGACGGTCGAACTCTCTCCAGAGATCCGATCCCAGGAGCCCGTGGCGCCCGATCAGTAAGACCCTCTTGTATGCCGGTACGTTTGCCGGTTCCACATTTTCAGTACGAAAGTGAGAAACCAGAGGTGGCGAAAGGCGTCAAAATGATTGTGATGGGTTCTCCAATGAAGTGGATCCGAATACTTGCCCTTCTCTCGGCCGCGTCCCTCGTGGTTCCGAGCATCGCTTTTGCCCAGGACGGCCCCCTGGGAAAGAAGGGTGGCGGAAAGGGCGGCGGCAACTCTGGCAACTCCGGGGGCGGCAAGTCGAACGGCAATTCCGGTAACTCGGGCGGCGGCAAGTCCGGCGGTCAATCGAACTCCGGCGGCGGCAAGTCCGGCGGCCAGTCGAACTCTGGCGGCCAATCGAACTCTGGCGGCAGCGTGGGCCTACCCGGTACGCCACCTCGAAACACGGGCGGCGGCCAGTCCTCCTCGAACTCGGGCCGACCGATCACGATCCCGCGAGAGCAGTACGGCGCGCAGGTGATTTCGAAGCGAGGTGACGAGGGTTCCAAGAGCGGCAAGGTCCAGTACGGATCGAACAATAACGTCCGTGTGGAAGAAGGCCGCTACAACGGTGCCGGCGTCACCACGATCCCGCGAGTTTCGACGAGTCGGGACATCGGTCTGGAGGCTCGCGGCGAGGCGCGCCACGTCGAGTTGGGCTCCGATCGGAACAGAGGCGATTACCGGTTCGGCTATTCGCACTATCGGAACGATTGGTGCGACGACGACTTCTACTATCCGTTCTATGCGTTCCGCTGGGACCCGTGGAAGACCGTTCCCTCCCCGTTCTACGCGTACACCCACCTCCCCGCGTACATCAACTGCACCCGGATCTCGATCGGCTCCTTCAGCTGGACGATGTGCTCTACGAGCTATCCGTACCATCGGCGCGGAAACGACGATCCGTACGGTTGGGGCTGGGGACGCGACAACCGGGGCGGTGAACTCGATTACGCCGTTGACGACATCTACGATGCCTTCCGCAGCGGTCGGATGCGGTCGTTAGGCTCGATGATCGGCCGGTCGGTCATAGTTGAGTACGGCTATAGCGAGCGCTATCGAATGAGCGGAGACGACTTCTACGACCTCATGCGAGACGTCGTCGAAGGCACCCGCACCGAGAACTACCTGATCCAGGACGTCTATCGCGACGGCGACCAGGCGACCGTGATCGGATACCACACTTTCTACACGCCGTACGGCATCCGAGAGTCCGTCCGCCACGTGTACGGACTGGAGAGGGTTCGTCGCGGATACGAGATCGTTTACTTCCGCACCGAGCGGTTCTAGGGCTCTTCGAACCTAGGGAACGACAATTAGGCCGCCTCAATTCGAGGCGGCCTAATGTTTTTCCATGTTTTGTCCAATGATCCACACAAGGAACGTGCAAGGTCCCAGCGACCAGCACGCTGCAAGGGAGAGCAAAACATGGGCTTTCGGGTCAATACCAACATCACCGCGCTGATGGCGAATCGCCAACTCGGCCGTACCGACCAGGCGATGGAATCGTCCATCACGCGCCTGAGCACTGGTCTTCGTATCAACAACGCTTCCGACGACCCCGCCGGGCTCGTTATCAGTGAAGGCTTACGCGCGATCATCCGTGGCATCGAGCAGGCCTCAAGGAACGCGCAGGACGCAGTCAACATGTCCCGGACGGCCGAGGCGTCGCTTGCAGAAGTCAGCGACCAGATCGTCTCGCTGAGGGCTTTGGCCGTCCACTCGGCCAATACTGCCGTCGTGGACTCCGCCCAGCTTGAGGCGAACCAAAACCAGGTTCGACAGATCCTCGCCTCAATCAACCGGATTGGCAGTCAGACCTCGTGGGGTGACAAAAAGCTCCTCAACGGTGCGAGCGGCACGACCACGACCGTCACCGAGCCCTCGCTGGTCAGCAGCATGTACTTGACCGGAGAGATCGGCTCGAAGATCGTCCGAAACGGTGAGATCAGCATCCAGCGAGTGACCGCTGCGACCCAGACGACGACCGGAGCGATGGCGACCAACTTTGCCAACGCTAGCGCCACCGTTTCGCAAGGAACGTTCGTCATCAACGGCCGCGGGTTCACGGTCGCTCCAGGTGCAACGCTTTCCGAAGTGGTTGCCCAGATCAACCAGGCCGCGACCGAAACCGGCGTCTCTGCCGCAATCGTGGGTGCGGGCCCGGTGCAGGTCCAGCTGACCGCACTGAAGTACGGCAGCAAGTTTCCCATCAACTATGTCGAGACGAGCGACATCCTGAACGGCGGGAACAGCACCACGCCTGCAGTGGGAGTCGACGCCGTCTTTGATGTCACGCTCCCGGTCGATCCCAGCCCGGACACCGCGGTAGAGACCTTCACCGGCGGCATCGGGCCCGGTACGGACGGCCTCACCCTGACCTCGCCTTCGGGAAACCGCCTCGTCGTTACCCAGCAAGGCAACGCAACCGCGGGCTCTCAGATCGTCGGCCAGGTCAACGTGGGTTCGCTGCGGTTCCAGTTGGGCGCATTTGCCAACCAGTCCGCAAACTTTTCGATCCCAAGCGTCCTTCCGGAGAAGCTGGGCACCGGCGCCTACGCGGGCAAGTCCCTGGCCACGATCGATCTCTCGACGCGGCAGGGCGCGGAAGAGGCGATGAAGATCGTTGACGCGGCCATCGCCGAGCTGAATACGCTCCGCGGCAATATCGGCAGCTTCCAGAAGAACTTCCTCGAGAGCGCAGTGCGTTCGCTGGACGTCGCCTACGAGAACATCTCGGCGAGCGAGAGCAACATTCGCGACGTGGACATGGCCAAGGAGATGAGTGAGTTCACCCGAGTTCAAGTCCTCCGCCAAAGCGGCATTGCGGTGCTAGCCCAGGCGAACCAGCTTCCCCAGGCTGTCCTCCAACTCCTCCAAGGATAACGAGAGCGATCTGCTGCCTCAAGGGCCGTCCACAGAGAGGAGTGGACGGCCCTTGACGTTTGGGAACTGGGTACGGCGAGACGCTTACGCCGGGCATTCGTTGATTGGGACATGACAAGGTTGTTTCCAGCAGACCAACGTGGCCGCACCCGAATGGGCTGGCTTGATGCCCGGCACTCCTTTTCTTTTGGCGAGTTTCTCGACCGAGAACGCATGGGTTTCGGCGATCTACGGGTGCTCAACGACGATCGGTTCGGCCCTGGAGGAGGTTTTCCCCTCCACCCGCACCGGGATATGGAGATTGTCACCTTTGTCGTAAACGGACGCCTGGCCCACCGAGACAGCATGGGGAGCGAAGGCAGCCTCGGCCGGTTCGAAGTTCAGGCGATGTCCGCCGGGAGCGGTGTCGAACATAGCGAGTACAACGCCAGTACCGAAGAGAGTGCCCGACTGCTGCAAATCTGGATCTTCCCTCGGGAGAAGTCATTGCCGCCGAAGTACGACCAGCGCTCGTTTGCCGATTCTCATGGCCCGGTACGCCTGTTGGTGAGCCCCGATGGCGAGGCGGGCAGCCTTCCTATCGAGCAAGAGGCACGCATCTATGCCGTGCAGCTCGAGGCAGGAGCCGAGTCGAAGACGCCCCTCCGGTCCGGACGTCGGGCCTGGATCCAGGTCGTTGAGGGAGAGGTCGAGGCCCAGGGCGAGACGCTACAGGAGGGCGACGGATTAGCTATGGAAGACGAGACCGACGTCGTCTTGCGATCATCCAGGCCCTCGCTCTCTCTGATTTTCGACCTGCGATAGTGCGCCTCCTGCGGGCATACTGCAGGAGTGCCGGTCTGGGGTGTCGTGAACCAAAAGGGCGGGGTCGGAAAGACGACCACCGCGGTGAACTTCGCGGCAGTCATGGCCAAAGAAGGTCGCCGAGTCCTGTTGATCGATGCCGACCCGCAAGGAAATGCGAGTACCAGCTTTGGCCTTCTCAAGCACCACGCATCGGCGAGCCTGTTCGAGGTTCTGACTGCAATTGCCGAGAGCGACGATGCCAGGCCGACGCTTTACGAGGCGGCGTGCACCGTCGCTCCGGGACTGTCGGTAGTACCTGCGAGCTCTGACCTCGCTGGACTTGAGTCAGCGCTTGGCGGCGCAGTAGGGCGCGAGACGTTCCTCCGCGATGCAGTGTCCAAGGTTCGAGACGACTACGACTGGATCGTCGTAGACTCACCGCCCAGCCTCGGCCTGCTGACCGTGAACGTGTTGGCCGCTTGCGACGCGATCGTCGTGCCGATGCAGTGCGAGTTCTTCGCCCTGGAGGGCGTCGCCCAGCTGCTCCGGACGGTCGAGCTTGTCAAGAGACGTATCAACCCCGACCTACGGGTCGCCAAGGTGGTCTTGACTATGTACGACACCCGAAATCGCCTCACCCAACAGGTCGAGGACGAGGTCGTCGGTTTCTTCCAAGGTACGGTCTCCGGGGTGAGGATTCCCAGGAACGTTCGACTGAGCGAGGCACCCGGCCACGGCCGTCCAGCCGTCGAAATGTACCCGTCCAGCAAGGGGAGCGAGGCGTACCGAGAGCTGGTCAAGGAGGTGCTTGCAGAATGCGCCGTGCTCTAGGAAAGGGTCTCGCCCAGCTCATGGGCGAAGAGGGCGAAGGCACCGTACACGAGCTACCGGTCGCCGCGGTCGCTCCATCTCCGACCCAGCCGCGACAGTCCTTCGACGATGCTGATCTCGAAGAACTGGCCGATTCATTGCGGCAGCACGGCGTGCTCCAGCCCATTCTGGTGCGGCCCGTAGGCCATGACCGCTATGAGATCATGGCTGGGGAGCGTCGCTACCGGGCCGCCCTGATCGCGGGCCTTGCGACCGTGCCGGTCGTCGTCAAGCCTGCCGATGCCAGGACGGCATTGGAATACGGCCTGATCGAAAACGTCCAGCGCGTGGACATTGCGCCGCTGGAAGCTGCTTCCGCATATCGTCGGCTGGTGTCGGAATTCGGGCTGACCCAAGAAGCGGTTGCCGACCGGGTGGGCAAGTCTCGCGTCGCGATAGCGAACACCCTGCGCTTGCTTGGCCTCCCGGCCGAAGTCCAGGACCTTTTGGCTACGGGCGCAATCACAGAGGGCCATGCGAGAGCCGTATTAGGGGCAGGGAGCGAAACAAGGGCCGTGATGGTGGCCCGCAGGGCCGCTGCGCAGGGTCTGAGCGTCCGTCAGACCGAAGCCCTGGCTCGCGGGTCGGGCCCGGCCACACGGCTCCCCGCGGCCGCGCCCGACCCGGACTGGGAGAGGATCGCCGACCGATTGAGCGAAAAGCTCGGTGCCCGGGTCAAGCTTCGCCAAGGTAAGAAACGAGGCAAACTGGAGATTGAGTTCACGACGGTCGAGGATCTCGAGCGGGTGCTGGAAGCCATAGGCATTGATTTGGCCCAAGTGCCATAATCGCGGCTGTTCGGCGACGTAGCTCAGCTGGTTAGAGCGAACGGTTCATACCCGTTAGGTCCGCGGTTCGAGTCCGCGCGTCGCTACCACCCTTTCCTTGGGCCGGAAGGCCCCAATTGCCCCGGCAAGGTCCCATTGCGGACCAATTGGGTCTTGTTCTCCTCTCGAAAGCCGTCCATAGAGCAACCGGAGGCAAGACAAGAATGCTAACACTTGGCGACGTCCTGGCCATTGTGGCCCTCGTGTTCGGTACTGCGTTCGCTCTGAGCGCCCTGTCGTTTTCTGCGGGGTTTGCCTTCCCCATTGCCTCGGAGAGGGCCGCTCGGCGCGCCGAGGCCCGAACAATCGGTTCGTTCGTTGCGGGTGTTGGGATCGCTGTACCCCTCGTGTTTGTCGGAATCGTGTTGGCGAACCTGCCCAACCCGCTGGCGAAGGCGCTTGGCGTGACCCTGCTTGCGGGCTTCATCCTCCTGCTCGCCTACGGCACGGGCGTCGTTTCGTGGCTCATGGCCGGTCGAATCCAAGCCGCGTGCCCCGGAATGGGTAGGCACACAAGCCTCGGCATGGCCTCGCTCGGAGTCACTGTGGCGATGATCCTGCCGTTCGTCGGCTGGTTTCTCATCGGGCCCATCGTGAGCCTGGTCGGATTCGGTGCCTGGGCAACCTCTCGAAGGATTCGCCCGGCCGCGCCGCCCGTCACCGAGGATCAATTGGGGTGAAGCTCTCGCGGCGAGAGGCCATAGCCCTCACGGGCACTGCCCTCGTGGCTTCGGGCTGTAGCGTCAGCGAGCGACTGCACGCCCTAGCATCGAAACCGCCCAGACCCCTGACGATGAACGACGAACCGGGCGCCCGTGCCTTGGCGCGGGCCGGGTTCGGGCACGATCCGGACTCCTTGGAGCTTGTACGAGAGCTGGGTGTTGCTGCTTGGCTGCGGGCTCAAACCGAGGCACCGGTTTCCGAACCGGCCTGGCTCGCTCAGCGGGTCAGTCGGTTGGACATCGTGAACTTCAGTCCGTGGGAGTTGCGAGATTGGCCGGAGAAGAGCGTCGTCTCCCAGCTTCAGCAGCACAGCATCCTCCGAGCGGTCCACACGCCGTGGCAGCTTCGTGAGCGCATGGTGGATTTCTATTCCAACCACTTCAATATCTACGCGAAGAAGGGCATGGGCGCGTATCGCAAGACATTGGACGACCGGATCGTGGTACGCCCACACGTCTTTGGCAAGTTTTCTGACATTCTCAACGCGAGCGCCCAGAGTGCAGCGATGTTGGTCTACTTGGACCAACAGGCGAGTACCGCCGCGCATCCCAATGAAAACTATGCACGGGAGCTCCTCGAGCTCCACTCCCTCGGTGTGGACGGCGGATACACCCAGGAAGACGTCATGGAGGTTGCCCGGTGCTTTACGGGGTGGACCGAGGAGCGAGGCTTCCTCAAGGCGAAGGGGCGGTTCAAGTTTGACCCAAACCTTCACGACACGGACGAAAAGCGCGTCCTCGGTCACGTCATCCCCGCCGGAGGCGGGATCGAGGATGGCAATCGTGTCCTCAACATTGTGGCAAAGCACCCTTCGACGGCGCGCCACGTCTCGCGAAAGCTTGTACGACACTTTATCGGCGCTGGCCATGACAAGGCCGAGGAGGCGGTCCGCGAGGCCTTCGTGCGCTCGGGCGGGGAGACCACCGCCATGCTTCGAGCCTTGTTCGAGCGTGAGGAGTTCCTCGCAGGCACACCTGTTCTCAAGAGGCCGTTCGACTTCGCTGTCTCGGCAACCCGCGCTCTTGGCGTGAAGACAGACGGTGGACCGGCCTACCAAAACCACCTCGCAGCGATGGGCCAGGCTCCGTTCCAGTGGCCAATGCCCGACGGCTTCCCAGTCGAGCCGGAGGCCTGGACGGGAACGCTGCTCGCGCGGTGGAACATTGCGAACGACCTTGCCCACGGCCGTATCAGCGGAACCCCTGGGCCGAAGCTCGAAGGCACGACCGAGGAGATCGTCTCGGCCGTGCTCGGCGCCCCCGTCGGCGCCCCTGTCTGTCAACGTGTGACCTCCTGCCTGGGCGGGATCACCGACCTTGCGGAAGCGGCAGCGCTGGCTCTATGCTCCCCGGAGTTCCAATACCGATGAGAGACTGGATTTTTTGTGACGGCGAGGGCCGCGAACGGGGCCCGATCGATCGAAGGGCTGCGCTGGCGGCGGGAATCGGGGCGGCAGTCTGGTGGATGGGTGCGCGCACCGCGTTCGCCCAGGCTGCCCTGCGTCCTGACCGTTCGGACGGTCCGGTCATGGTGGTCGTGTTCCTGCGCGGGGGGGCGGACGGGCTCAATATCGTCTCGCCGTACCAAGAAGACGCATACTATCGGCTTCGCCCCACACTGGCAATTGCGAAGCCCTCCGCACGTTCCAATCCTGCGGGGGAGCGCTTAATCGACCTGGACGGCTTCTTCGGGCTGAACCCGGCCCTTGCGATGCTGGAGCCGCACTTCAAGGAAGGCAAGCTGGGCTTCGTCCACGCCTGTGGGTCCGCCGATTCCACGCGATCGCACTTTGAAGCCATGGGAACAATGGAGCGGGGAGCGGAAAGCGCGCCGAGCCAGCAACTGAGCGGATGGATCGCGCGGCACCTCAACACGACGCCGGAACGCCGCAACCCCATGCGAGCGGTGGCGTTGACCTCCGTTGCCCCGGACTCGCTCCTCGGCAACACGTCGGCCCTGACGATCCAGAACCTGGAGGATTATCGCCTCGGGATCGAGGATGGGCACAGCCTGCGGGCTCTCCAGGCACTCTATGCCCCTGGGGACGACATCCTCTCCATATCTGGGCGAGACACCATCTCGGTCCTGGACACCCTCAAGCGCCTCGACCCAAGGAAGTACACGCCTGCGGCGGGAGCGAACTACCCTGAAACCGAGTTCGGCCGGTCGCTGAAGCAGACCGCCTTTCTGATTAAGGGCGGGTTTGGCCTTGAGATCGCTGCTCTCGACCTGGGCGGCTGGGACTCGCACATCGCTCAAGGCACGACTTCCGGCTGGCTGACAAACCTCCTAACCGAGCTTGGCGGAGCCGTGGACGCGTTCCTTCGTGATCTCGGCGCAGACGCCAGTCGGGTATCTCTGGTCGTCCAGACGGAGTTTGGCCGGACGAACGAGGAGAACAGCGGCTTTGGAACCGACCATGGTCGAGGAGGCGTGATGTTGCTGGCAGGCGCTGGAGTTCAGGGAGGCAAGGTTCACGGCAAGTGGCCGGGCTTGACCTCGGTGCGCCGCGAGGGCCCGGGAGACCTTGACGTCACGACGGACTACCGGACTGTCCTCGCTGGCTTGGTGAGTGGACATCTCGGCAACCGAAACGTGGCTGAAGTCTTCCCTGGCGCGGACTTGCGGCCAGTTTCCGCGGTCAGACCGGGCTAGAAGTACGCAACGCGAGGCAGCGCTCGGCGATCTGTACGGCGTTGAGCGCTGCTCCCTTGCGGAGCTGGTCGCCGCACAGGAATAGGCACAGCCCGTTCGGCGAGCTGGGGTCTTGGCGAAGGCGTCCCACGAGGACCTCGTCTGCCCCGCTCGCCTCGGAGGGCATGGGAAAACGGTTCGCCGACCGAAAGTCTACGACCTTCACGCCGTCAGCTCCCATCAGGGCCTCTCGTGCGGCCTCCACGCTCGGCGCTGGCCCTTCAAACTCCACGGTCATCGAAACCGAGTGCGCACGCAGTACGGGCACTCGGATACAGGTCACATTGACCGCAAGGTCGGGCCTGGCCATGATTTTCCGGGTTTCCTCGACGACCTTGGTTTCTTCTTCGTTAGACCCGTCCTGACCGATCGGCGTGTTGTGGCTGAAAAGGTTGAAGGCATAGGTGTGCGGCGTGACCTGGGCTGCGTACGAGGTCTCGTTCAGGTAGGCGCTGGTCTCTTTGACAAGATCGTCCATCAGGGCTGCACCGCCGCCACTCGCCGACTGGTAGGTACTCATCACTAGTCGCTTGATGTGCCCCAGTTTGGACAAGGGTGCAAGCGCGACCGTCACGATGGCAACGACGCAGTTGGGATTCGCTACTAGCCGGGACTCCGGTTTGAGGGCCCAGGCATTGACCTCGGGGACTACGAGCGGGACGTCGGGATCCATCCGAAAGGCGCTGGAGTTGTCCACTACCAGCGCACCCTGCTCGATGCACACCGGAGCCCAGTGCCGGCTCCGTGGCGCACCAGCGCAGAGAAAGACGACGTCATGGCCGGCAAGCGATTCGTCCGTGACCTCGCGAACCAGATGCTTCCTTCCTGACGACTCGATCTCGAGGCCGTCTGACGAACGGCTCGCCAGCAGACTGAGCCTGGTCGTCGCGTTGCGTTGCGAGACGATGTCGAGCAGTTCCCTGCCCACAGCACCCGTCGCACCCATGATGGCGACCTTGCCAAGCTGAACCATGGCCCATTATCCCCTGGGAGGCGGTTAGTGCCCGAGTAGACGGGCCGCGGTCTCCATGTCTTTGTCGCCCCGTCCGCTCAGATTTACGGTAACCCTCGACCCGGCCGGTGCGAAGCCAGGCTGAAGCACGGCAGCAAACGCGTGGGCCGTCTCGAGGGCCACCACGATCCCTTCGAGGCGGGCGAGCATTTGGAACGCTTCGAGCGCTTGATCGTCGGTGACGCTGCGGTACTCCACGCGGCCCGAGTCTTTGAGATAACTGTGCTCTGGGCCCACGCTCGGATAGTCAAGCCCGGCCGAGACGGAATGGGTCGGCAAAACCTGCCCGTTCTCGTCTTGCATGAGGTAACTGAACGAGCCATGCAGGACACCCGGGCTTCCCGCCGTGAGCGGTGCCGCGTGCTGCCCGCTAGCGAGGCCAAGTCCGCCTGCCTCGACGCCTACCAGTCTGACTCCCTCGTCCCCGAGGAAAGCGTCAAAAAAGCCCATCGCATTGGAGCCTCCGCCCACGCACGCCACGCCCACGTTGGGCAGATGGCCATGTCTTTCGAGACACGCCGCCCGAGCTTCGCGTCCTATGACCGACTGAAACTCCCGAACGATCATCGGAAACGGGTGTGGGCCGGCGACCGAGCCAATGACGTAGTGGGTGTCGCGAACATTCGTGACCCAGTCGCGGAGTGCCTCGTTCAATGCGTCTTTCAGGGTCTTCGTGCCGCTTCCCACCGGGATGACCGTCGCTCCCAGCATTCGCATCCGGACCACATTGAGCCGCTGGCGCTCGCAATCGGTCTCACCCATATAGACCGTGCAGTCCAGCCCAAGACGGGCACAGGCGGTAGCGGTCGCCACTCCGTGTTGCCCAGCGCCGGTTTCGGCGATGATACGCCTTTTGCCCATTCGCATGGCCAAGAGGCACTGGCCGATCGCGTTGTTGATCTTGTGCGCTCCGGTGTGGCAGAGGTCTTCCCTCTTGGCAGTGACGGTGTATCCCGTCTCACGACTTAGGCCGGGAAGGTCGGTTAACGGGGTCGGGCGACCGACATATTGCCGCAGTAGCCCTTCGAGTTCCGCCTGGAAGGCCGGATCGGAGGAGCACTCTAGAAAGAGCACCTCGAGCTCGTCCAGGGCTGGAACGAGAGTCTCCGGCACGTACCGCCCGCCATAGGCTCCAAACCTTCCCTGCTCTGGCTGGCGGACACCCATTGGGCTATTGTCTCACGACTCGGCTCCCGGAATGCCCCTTTCGGCCGCGTTCACAGCATAGGTGGAGGCTAGGACCAAAAGGGGCAGGGCGAACACGTTGACGACAGGAAATACGGACGCGACGGCGGCAAACATATAGATCGACCAGGCACCCTTGGTGCTGAACGCCGTTCCCACGGTCTTGGGGAACAGAAGACCCCGGCGAGACAATGGGGCGTCAAACGTCTCGACTACCGCCGCGAAGCCCGCGATCGCGGCGGAGATGGGAGCGCAGCCGAAGATCCCGAACACGGCCGCCACGACACCCAAGAACAGTGCAACGCCCAACCGCACTGTCATGACCATGTTCGTCACCGCAAAGCCTCTGCGATCCAGGGCTACGGTGCCGTACCGCTTCCCTTCCGCGTATCGGCTCAGGCCGTCCCAAAAGAATCCGCTTGCCGCCAATGCGAGGGAATAGAAGACGGGGCCAGAAACGAAGAACCACAGAACGGTAAAGGCGACCCTGCCTGCGATTCCCACGAACTGAGGTTGCACGCCGAGCGCCGTCGCCCTTGCTTCCAGGATGGGCACGAGAACGACGTTGCCGAGCAGAAGGACACTGAGCCAGAGCCCCAACGCGATGAGCAGCGGCTGCCAGACAAAGCGGCGACACGACTTGTCCTTCCATAAGAGAAGGAACGCGTCCCTGATGTGCGACATCGCAACCAGAGACGCGCCCTAGGTGCCGGCGGTTGCGCCAGGCCCGGTCAGAACCTGCGTTTCATGGAAGGCGGGACAGGCACGTGCTTGTTCGCGTACTGTCGCGCCGCAAGCACCACCCCGATGCCGACAAGAGCGAACGCTGCTCCCCACCAGGGGAATCCGCCTCCTCTCTCTTCGTCCACTTTGCGAATGGCTGCCGAGTTGATGTCCTTCTTCGCCGCCGCCGCTTCGGCGACAGGCAAGTCGGTGGCTGCGTCCGCGTCCGTGTTCACAGTCTCGTCGGGCTTACCGTCCGTGTCTTCGGGAACCACCCCGATGGCACCGTACTTCCCGCCATACGCGGCCGCGTCCGAAGCGACTTCCTGCTCCGACTTCGGTGGCTCGGACGGCAGCTTGCGCTTGTCCTCGGCGAAGCCGTATGCACTCACTGTCGCGATCAGAGCTACAGTCAAGAGAATGATCTTTGCTTTCATAGTGTCCTTGCCTATCGACTCCCCGGAGAGAAGCCGCGGTCTTGCCACGTTGCACGAACCAGGGTTGGCTGGCGCGGCAGGTGAAGGTCGATCAGCGGAGGCTGGTCGGGCCCCTTCTCCCGAATGCGGTTGTCGTAGTTCATCCGCAGCGGGAGGCTCCATGCGACAAGGGACTCGTCTTTGCAGATGATCGTCCCGTTGAACGTCGTCCCGCCTCCTCCCTGGCCCAAGTTTCCGCCGCCGACGAAGTTCGTGTACAGGATCGCATCAATGACGTTCACACCCTCTGCGATCGAGTTCATTACAGTGTCTGAGACGACGGACTGGTACCGCTTGCGGCCCGTGTAGTCGGTCTCCACCGCATTGAACGGGGGGACGTAGTTCCCGTTGTCGTCGTACCTGCCCTTCGTAAAGGGTGGAGTCATGTAGTACAAGGGGTACGGGAAAGAAAAGGACGTCGTCTTGCCGGTAATCACCGAGCCGCGTGCGGCCAGACCGAGCATGTCCTTCTTCTCTACCGACTTCTCGACCGCGTCAGGGTCGGAGCCTCGGAAGTCCGGAGCGTTCTTGTATCGCACCGAGCCTACGACGTGCATATTCCGACCAGCGTAGATTGTGCCCTGGCCCTCGACATAACCCTTGATCAGGACGTCGGTGTCCACGTTCACTGGGCCATAAATCTTGATTGGGTTCGAGCTGGTACCGATCAACACCGCCGAGCCGGCGATCCTGCCGTTCGTATCGGTGATTCGCTGGTAGGTGTTGAGAGTGGAGTTCCACACCTCGATGTAAGGCGCCGAACCATAGTTCGGGTTGGCCGTTCCATCCCCATAGGTTGCCTTCTGGTACTCGGCCGGGTTGTTCTTGAAGTCAATACTCAGCTGCTGATAGCGGCTCATGTCGCTCAAGTCCGGCATCGTGACCTCTTGTGTAGGCTTGGTGTCCAGAAGGTTCATCGTCGGGGATGCGCCAGTACTGGTTCGCTGCCAGCCGCTCGTTCCCTTGGCGTCGGCGATCACAGTCCCGAAGGCAGCCGGGCGCACGTAGGTGCCTCCGACATCGCCGCCCGCGACCCAGTCAGCGCTGGACTTGAACACGGTGTCCCGCCATCGCTCGAACTGCGTCGTGCCCGGATTACCGTGCTTGGACGAGTTGTAGGCGTCTCGCCAGCGCTCACCGTAGGGCGAACCGCTTCGCTGCGACTCATAGTTTCCGTCAGTCCATTTCACTGGGGCGATGTTCACAAAGCCGTTTGCTGGAGGGTCGAGCTTATCGTTGGCTGCGGCGATAACCGATCCGTTCACGGTGGGTGAACCATTGAGGAAGTTGAAGTTTCCGTTAGCCCGCATGTCGCCATTGACGATCAGCTGAGTATTGTTGAAACCGTCCATCCAACCGTAGTTGTTGACAAAGTATGTGTAGTCAAAGACCTGGCTTCGGGACAGTTCGTAACGAGCGACCGCGTCCACTTGCTTCAAGGGCTCGTCGGAGTCCAGCGAGCCGTTACCGTTGGCATCGAGGTAACCCACAGATCGGATTGTCACGATGGCGAGGTAACTGTTGACTTGGTTGTACGAAATCACGCCCGCCGTATAACGGCCGTTGTCGGCAAGACCACCGGCCCGTAGGACACGCGGATTGGAAACGCTCGCGCCGGAGCAGGCCGACTGCATTGCCGTGAACTTCTGCGTAGAACGGAACGGTCGCCATACTTCGCGCATCACGCTCTGGAGCCCGGCTTCACACAGCTGCGTCGTTTGGCTCTCGCGTAGATTGCGCTTGGCAGACCGAACGGTCTGGGTAGACGAATCTACATAGCTGGCACCAGCGAGTGCCAACAAGGTCATAAGGCCGAATACAGCGACAAGGGCAGCCCCTCGTCGCTTCTTTGCCGGTCGAGATTTGTGGGTTCTTTTCATGGTTTGCACCGAGCAGGAATCAACGGATCGAGTCGGGAATGTTGCGCAGGTACACGTTCTCTCGCTTGCGCCCGTAGAGCTTGTCGTTCCCTGGCATGTTCTGTTTGACGACGACCTTCACGGTCACCTCGCGGGTGTTTGCCCCCAATCCAGGTGTGAAGATCTTGTACGAAGAGTTCGCCGGAGTCCCTTCCGGGTCGGTGAGGATGACGTTGGATGCGAGCTTCCAAGGCGTCGCGACGCCGTCTGCCATGTAGATTGCGCCCGACTGATAGTAGATGGTGCGTGTCAGTCCGTCCCATACTGGACTGCCATGGACATCCATCTGGAAGTTGCCGTTGGCGTCGTACTGCGGCTTACGGAACGTGACTGTGTTCCCGTCGAGAGACACTGACACGAACGTTGCCTCACGGAGCGCATCCACCACGAGCGCCACCGTGTTGTCTGCGTCGACTTGGGCACTGATGGTGCGGGATCCCGTCGCCCAGCTACCCATCCCGCTCAAGAAGACGGAGAATGCCCCGACGAGCGCGAGGGTCGAGATCGTCGCCGCCACGGTAACTTCCACCACCGTAAGGCCGCGAAGGGTAAGTCGCTTGTTTTGCATGGCGTTAGTTGTTCAGGTCGGCTACCAGGGTCGATAGGGTTACGTTCCGATCCTGGCCCCGCTCCTTCCAGTCAATGGTCACGGTCACCCGACGAAGCTCGATGTCGACAAGCTCGATCAAGATCTTGGCCACACCGTTCTTCAGAACCTTGGCCGCGTTGTCGTTGGTGGCCGAACCGACTTGGGTGAACTCCCAGGTGTCCGTCCCGACGGGCGTAGTGGAGTCGATCAGGCCCGCCGCATAGAGCTGGTCGGGTTTCAATCCCGGATCGACACCCTTCAGGGCTTCGAGCTGACGCTCGGCAATCGAGATTGCGGTGTTGTAGTTGTCCGCTTTCTTGCGGCTCGCTGCAGCGGTAGGCATTGCTGCCGCAAAGATCATCGCGCACACGAGGGCGAGGAACACTGCGAACATCACCTCGATCAGCGTGTTGCCGGCTTGCCGGTTTCGAGCCTTGGTATTCATGTCGTTTTCGAGTTTGAGAAGCCCAAATGGGCGGGAGCCGCCGGAGCGACCTCCCACCCAATTGTTTGTCGTTCTTGCGTGTTTAGAGGCCGCTCTTGTCGGCTCGCCACTGATCCGCAGTCTTGCCACGGAACGTCGGGGCCGTACCGATCGCGGCTTCTGCGAAGACGCCGCTCACAGGCCAGGTCATCGTCGCATAGTCCTTGATGTAGTTGCCCATGTTGCCGCAGTTGTCGCCAACAGTCAGGCCCTCGTCCATCGCACACTGCTCCTTGCCAGCATCGACCTGCTCGAGGTTAGCGATGATGGTCGAAGCTCGGCTGTTGCGCCGTGCGGTGATAAAGTTGGGAACTGCGATCGCCAGCAAGATGCCGATGATCAGAACGACGATCATGATCTCAACAAGGGTGAAACCCTTTCGTTTGTTTGTCCGCTTCATAGTTTGATCCTCCGAAGGCTTAAGGACTTTCCGCCGCAAAGGGCCTTCGTCCATCCCTCAGGTTCCATCTATCAATATCGGCACTCCAGGTAGGAATACTGGAGTTCAATCTCTCCAGGGGTCCCCTTACCTGGGAAACAGGGAGGCCCCAAAGCTCGTCTAATAGGTTCAGATGCTGCAACGAACCTTGCTTCCCGCCCTTCTGCTCGGTAGTTTGGTGACCACCGCGGTCGCGGATCCTTTCCGGCCGAGCGTCAAAGACCAGATCGCCCTGGGCAAGCGGGGTGCCGAGCAAGTCCGCAAAGAAGGCAAAGTGATGCCCGACGACGCCCCCCTCGCGATCGAGGTGCGTCGCATCGGTGAAAAGATCCTCGCCCAGATTCCGGAGAAGGAGCGAAAGGATCGTCCGTTTGAATACGGCTTTTCGGTGATTGACGACAAGGAGGTAAATGCCTTCGCCATGCCGGGCGGGCCGATCTTCATCTATAAGGGTCTGCTCGACAAGCTGGGGACTGAGGACGCGGTCGCGGCAGTTCTGGGGCACGAGATCATCCATGTGCGAAACCAACACTGGGCCAGCGCCTACGCCGACAACACAAAGCGCAAGCTCGGGATCACCGTCATCTTGTTGCTCCTGAACGCCAGCGACACGATGTTCGATGTCGCGTCGGTAAGCGACGAGCTGCTCTTCGGGCTGCCCTATTCTCGGCGTCATGAGAGCGAGTCCGACCGGTTTGGGTACGACCTGATGGCTGCAGCCGGTTATAACCCCGCGGGAATGGTGGACGTGTTCAACGTCCTCGCGAAGCAAGGCAAGGCTGCCGCTGAGTTCCTCAGCACGCACCCCGATGCAGGCAAGCGCGGCGAGGCGGTCGCAAAACGGCTCCAGTCCGACAAGCGCGAGTTTCCTGCGCTTCGCGCGAGGTAAGGAACGAAAAAGGCCGGACCCGCCCCGAGGAGCTGTCCGGCCTTTCCTTGCACGTGGATTCCTTCGCTCAGAGTTCGGAGTAGTCCGTGCGCCACTGCTGCGCCGACTTGCTGTTGAAGAGGGCCGGATCACGCAGCGGGTTGATCGCCAGGGTTCCCGAGATCGGGAACGTGGGCGGCCACGAGTTGAAGAACTGTCCGACGTCGGCGCATACGTCGCCAGGGCTGAGGTTCTCGACCATGGCGCACTGCTCCTTGGCGTCTTCAATCTTGGTCAAGTTACCGATGATGGTGTTGCGGCGGCTGCTCTGCCGTGCCTTCATGAAGTTGGGGACGGCCACCGCGAGCAGGATTCCAATGATCAGAACAACGATCATGATCTCCACCAACGTAAATGCGGATTGCTTTCTACTTCGTGCCATGCTCCACCTTTCGGCTTTCGGGCTCCGATTCCTCAGTGTTGAATCGAAACGCGGTTGCGCTGACACCTTCGTTCCACTCCGTTAGGCGAATCTCATCAGGCAGGATTACCGGGACTCTTGCTCGACAGGCGTCCAGGTCGGAGCGTCTGCCTTGGCCCGATGGGCCGCAATGCTGACTTGGGCTGCAAGTGCGCTCGCCACCTCCCGGAACGCAATCGCAGCGGGCGAGCTCGCTGCGCCCACTAAGATCGGTGTGCCGACCTCCTCCCCAGCGCCCGTTGCCGGATCGAAGGGAATCGAGCCCAAGTAGGGCACTCCCAACGTCTCCGCGAGCGCTTCCCCTGGGATTCCCGAGAAGAGGCGACCTCCTGTACCGCACTGAGGGCACCGCCACTCGCCCATGTTCTCGATCACGCCCATCACCGGAGTCTCGAGCCGGTCGAACAGTGCCGTCGCTTTGCCGGCGATCGTCGCCGCAAGGGTGTGCGGCGTACTCACCACCACCACTCCGGTCAACGGAACCAGTTGGGCCAGGCTCATCGGGGCGTCTCCGGTGCCGGGCGGAAGGTCAACGATCAGATAGTCAAGATCGCCCCACTGAACATCGCCCAGGAGCTGGCGAACCGTGCCTGCAACCATCGGTCCACGCCAAAGGACTGCTTGTCCCTCTTCCAAGAGGAATCCGAGGGACATCGTCTTGACGCCGTACCGCTCGAGAGGGACGATCTTGCCTGAGGCGGTCAGCGGTCGTTCGCCGGTCAAGCCCATCAGCTGGGGAGCGCTCGGGCCGTAGACGTCCGCGTCCAGGAGGCCGACGCGGCTGCCTGCCTGGGCCAGTGCGACCGCCACATTCACGGCGACGGTGCTCTTCCCTACTCCTCCTTTGCCGCTGGCGATAGCAAGGCACTGGCGAACCCCAGGAATGAGGTCTTCCGGAGCGGTGTCACGCTTGCGAACCTGGGCAGTGACTTCAATGTGAACCGAATCAATCCCGGGCAGGGCCAGTAGCGCTTCTCTGCACTGGCGCTCGAGGTCTTCGCGGGCGGGGCAGGCGGGAGTCGTGAGAACGAGCCGGAAGGAAACCTCCGGCCCGTTGATCTCTACGTCCTGGACAAACCCGAGCTTGACAATATCGCGATGGAGGTCGGGATCTTGAACGACCTGGAGGGCCTCGCGAACCGCGCTCTCGGTGACTGCCATGCTAGGAGGCTACCTAGTGGCAGGATCGAAGCTCAGACCATCGCGGGGCTGAGATCCTTGCGGAGCAGCGCCCTGGCACGGAAGAGCCATGACTTCACCGTGCCCTCGGGCCGGTGAAGCCTGTCCGCGATCTCGTTGATCTCCATCGAGTGCACATGGCGCATCGTCATGATCTCGCGATACCGGCCAGGCAACCGGTCGATCGCCGAGGTCAGTTCTTCGTCCCTCAAAGTGTCCGCGACAGCGTCGTGCACGTTGGTAGCGCGCTCGTCGGCCCGGTTCTCCATGGCCTCGTCCGTGTCGGGACCCCGTTTTCGCGCCCTGACCGCGTCAATACAGCAGTTCCGACAGATCTTCAAGATCCAAGGAAGAAGCGGCCGCTCCGGGTCGAAGTTTCGAAGGCCGGTGAACGCCTTGAGGAAGGTCTCCTGGCAGACATCGTGCGCGTCGTCCGAGTTTCTGAGCATTCGGAACGCGTGGGAGTACACCACGGGCCGAAGGGCTTCGACGATGCCGGACATCGCGACTGTGTCACCTCGCTGGGCGCGAGCGACCAGCGAGCAGTCGACGTGCAACGAACGAGTTTCAGATTTGCGGTGTCCCACGAACCTAATGTACGCCTGGAATCTGAGATCATGGGGCCAAATCACTACGAGATTCTAAGACATACCTTTTGAAAACGAATCCTTTGGCCCATCCCGAGACAACCGACCTACCTGGCACTACTACTGTGAGGAGGCGACGTCGAATCTCCAACGATCCAGAGCATGTCCCCGAGGACTGCGGCAAAAGTCTATCTGGTTCTTCTGCCGTTGCACCTGTGCGCCGCCCTCGCCATCCGAGGCCGCACCCCGGGCGACCCCCCGTTCTTCGCTGAGTTCAGCGAGGCGGAGACCGAGCGAATCCTCAGCTATGTCGAGCCCATGGCTGCTGCAAGAGAAGCAAACAAGGGCTTGGGTGGAGACGAGGCGCTGGCGAGTGTCTGCGAGGTTTGGCGGTACGCGGCTCAAGAAGGTCGGCTCAAGACGATCGTGCCGTTGGAGATCGGTGCGCGATCCCAAGTGAGCCCGGTCGATGAGATCAACCAGACCGTCGGCAGCCTGTTGAGGAAGATTGAACTGGCAGCCCAGCGTGCGGAGCACCGAGGAGACAAACGCCAAGCCTCCGAATGGGCCCTGATCGGTTTGGAGATCGCCGGGATCAACCGCGAGTCCTCGTTCCTGACTCTTCGCCGTAGTTTCGACTATGAGGCCAGATTTGCGCCGATCCTAGCCCGTCTTGTTCCTGAGCTCGATCCTGGTCAGCGCAAGGACTGTGTCCAGCGCGCCTCCAATCTCGCGGCCAAGAGCACCGATGTGGGATCGGTAGCACTCAGGATGGGTCTTCGCCAGTCGAAGCAGCTCATGGCCGAGGGAGAGCTCGGGGAGCGCGAGAAGCTGGTGAAGAAGTACCGGGCACTTTCCACCGCAACCGCGACGTACGACATTGACGGCCTTTCCGCGATCGCCCACGGCGGGTCTACTTCTGAAGCCGCATTGGAGCTCCGTCTTGCCGCAAACACCGCCAAAGTCGCCCTGGCCTCGAAGGCAAACCGCGACAAGGTGTTGCAGACCGTGCAGCGTCAGTTGATGGCGAGCTTGCCGTCTACAAGTTCCTGAACGGAGACCGGTGCGCCGGAAACGACGACCTCCACGGGGCTGGTTCCCCGGAACTCCCATTCCGCAGGCTCGCCCAGTTCTGCGTACTGGATCTCGACGGGAGCCTGGAACCGGGTCGCGACTGCTTCCGCGAGCTGTTCGACGCTACCCGAGCCGGTGTCAGGGGTCCTCTTGCTCGTGCCAGGCAGTGCAATGAAGACAGACTGGCCCATCGCCAAGATCCTGTACACGTGGGCTTGATCGTCACGGTTCACGAGCGGAATCTCGATCCGCGCCGAGCCAAGAGGCGCCTCATACGCCGGTTCGGCGGCGTTCTCGGAGAACACTTCCACCTTGCCCTTTCCTGCGCTGTGGAACAAGCGGATCCCAGTGCCTTCTGCAGCCCAGGTCATCTCGCTCTGCGAAGTCGTGGGAATGATGTCAGCGGTCGCGTTGCCGCCTCCACGGTTGACACTGAATACTGCGGCCAAGATCGCTGCTGCGCCGACTGCCCCAACCAACCCCATCCGCCACCCGGAGAAGAGGGGTGCGCGGTTCCGCTTGGTGTCAAAGACGGCCTTGTCGAGCCGAGAAACGATTTTCTCATGGAGAAGGTACGGCTCGGGCACGGGCTCGTCCTTGCGTGCCTCGAAGGTATGGAGCACCTCGTCAAAACGCTGATAATCCTGGCCAATCTGCGGCGAGTCTTGGAAGGCGCGCTCGAGGGCTTCCCTGGCATGGGAATCCAGGGTGCCTTCGCGGTATTGGGAGTACAAGTCCCGTGCACGCGCTAAGTTCATGTCCACTTTGACTGTCCTAGACTTCGAAGAGTTCCATCGCGGTCCCGACTTCGTCCCGAAGAGCCACTCGGGCTCGATTGAGACGGCTCTTGACCGTGCCCACCGGAAGATCCATGGCCTCTGCGATCTCGACGTACGAGAGGCCCTCCAGGTGGAACATGACGAGCATGGCGCGGTGGAGCTCAGGCAAGGAGTTCAGAGCCGAGTTCAGGACGTCCTCGCGAGCCCCGTGCTCGGCTAGCTCCTCCGGCCCGTCGCCGGAATCGGCTATGTCGAGGGTTCTCGACTCGTCCGACCCGACCGGTGCGTCCAGGCTGAGGTGGGTGTGTCGCCGCTCCCGCTTGCGCCGGTCGAAGTAGACGTTCGATACGATTCGATAGAGCCAGGTGCTGAACGAGCTTTTTCCCTTGAAGTTCTTGACTGCGGAATAGACCCGGACGAACGCGTCGGCGACGACGTCGCATGCTTCGTCCTGGTCACGAGTGAGGCGGAACGCGTACTGGTACGCCCGCTGTTCGTATTGGGAAACGAGGGAGTCGAAAGCGGCCCGGTCGCCCTTTTGGCAGCGCCGGATAAGGAGAAGGTCTGCCTCGGCTCGGCTCATAAGACGACGCGAGCCCTCGACTTGGAGTCCACTGCCGCCTCAATCGCCTGGCCCTCTTCTCGCGAGAGGGGCAAATCGGCTTGACCGCTGTTCAGTTCCTTGCAGTAGACCCGGCAGACTTCGCGCCCGACCTGGCTGGTCAATACGGCTCCGTGACCGTCCTCATTGTACAGAGCCAAGGCGAAGCTCTGCTTCCCTCCGACTTCACCGAAGGCGTCGTACTTGACGGTGCCGACGTATCGGATCGTGGACTTCACCTTGCCTTCCAAGACCTGGGTGCGACCGCTGAGTCCGCTAACCGCCTCGCTGAGGCGGGACTGCTCGTCCAGGTTCCGCCGAAGAAGCTCCTCGAGGCTCGCTCCGTTGGCCTCGGACAGAAGTCTTCCCCATCGCTTTCGCTGGGCCACCAGCATCCAAGCCATCACGAACACTGCGACGATCACCAGGCCCAGCGCAAGAGCCAGATACTGCGCTTCTGGCGATTCGGAAAGTAGGCGGGCGAAGTCGTACATCGGCCGGAATTCCTAACCTGGCAGGACGAGCGCAGTATATCCCTCACTCCGTTGAACGCGTCGGGCGGTGTATAACCTCACTTGGCCCACGTCAGCGCCATCGAGTTCCATGCGATCCAAGTTTGCTGTAACCGGACTCACTGCAGTGCTGCTGTTCACCCTGGCGTTCCTGATCTATGCGCTGAAAAACTTTCACACCGTCCAGATCAAGGGCGAATCCATGGAACCGACACTTCAGCCCGGCGACCGATTGCTGATCAGCAAGGCATACTGGCTTGTCGGCGACATCACACAGAACGATATCGCCGTATTCCGCAACCCGGAAGGCGGGGAGCCCCTCATCAAGCGTGTGATCGGGCTTGGCGGGGATCCGATCAATTTTGAGGTCGCGCCGACGAGCTGGTCCATCCAGCGTGGCGAGTACAGGGTTCCGGAAGGGACGTACTACGCGGTTGGTGACAACCGGCCTGTCTCGGAAGACTCCAGGAACCTTGGACCGTTCGATACAGGAAGCGTAATCGGGAAGGTGGTCGCACGAGAAAACGACATTTGGATCGTCGCTCCGTTGGCGGTCGGTTTGATCGCATTTGCGGCCCTTTTGCTCACCCGTAACCGGCGCAAGGCGGAAGCGTGAGGTTCCCCACCGGACGGTACGGGCGTCAGAAGCTGGAGTTTCACCCGGCACCGTTCCGGGCGCCGTTCCGGGCCTTCGCCGCGCTCGTGTTTCCCTGGGCTGACGATCGTGTGCTGCTATGCAACATCGAGGATCGAGGCTGGTGCATCCCAAGCGGTCGCGTCGAGCCGAACGAATCCTCGCTCGAGGCGGCCGCCCGGGAAGCCCGCGAGGAGGCCGGGGCTGTCCTCAGCGATATCCTCTACCTCGGCTGCTACCGGGTGACGACCAAGGGCGAAGTTCGGTACGCGGATCTCTACACCGCCCTCGTCGTCGAATTGCACGAGATCCCGCCCGAATTCGAGTCCATGGGCCGGCAGTACATGAGTCTGGAAGACCTTCCCGGGACGTACCATCTCTGGAACCCACTCACGAAAGCTCTGTTCGAGCACGCCTACGAGCGCATGAGCCGCCACGTCGAAGCCATGAGCCGCTTCGGTTGCTAGTCCTGGAATAGTGAGCCCTGATGGACTTCCAGGGTTGCCATCTGGCCGACGACGTCAGGGTCATCGGCAAACGGATCCCTCCGGACGGACGACGGGATCGGAATCGGATACTTTCCGTTGAAGCAGGCTAGGCAGTAGCGGTCAACTTGGGGCCCGACGGCCGATGTCGCGCCTTCGATGCTGAGATAGCCAAGCGTGTCTGCCCCGATGTGGCTACAGATCTCGTCGATCGTCATGCGGGCCGCCGCCAACTCTTCCTTGCTCGCCATGTCAATGCCATAGAAGCACGGCCATTGGATTGGCGGTGCCGTGATCCGGACATGGACCTCGGTGGCTCCAGACTCGCGCATCAGCCGCACGATCTGGCCCGTGGTCGTTGCCCGAACGATCGAATCGTCCACCAAGATTACGCTGTTCCCTCTGATCTCGTCCTGAAGCGGTGCGAGCTTCATCCGCACACCCATTTCTCGCATCCGCTGGTCGGGCTGGATGAATGTCCGATGGATGTACCGGCTTTTCATCATTACCTCGTGGAAGCGGATTCCGGACTCGCGGCTGTACCCATGGGCAGCCGGGATCCCTGAGTCGGGAACGGGCACGACTATGTCCGCCTCGACCGGGTGTTCACGGGCAAGCGCCTCGCCCATCCTTTCGCGGGCCGAGTAGAGGGTCGTGCCGTGCATCACGCTGTCGGGACGGGCGAAATAGATTGTCTCAAAGAGGCACAAGCGCTCCGGCTGGCCCTCGATGATCCTCTCTGGATGGGCGCCGTCCTCGTCCAGCAGGACGGCTTCGCCTGGCTCGACCTCGCGGACAGGCGTTCCGCCGACCGGCCAAAACGCGCACGTCTCGCTGGCCAGCAACCAACCGTTACTGAGCGTGCCATATACCAGGGGTCTGACCCCGTTCGGGTCTCGAAAGCCCACAACCCCGTTTGGAGTCAGGACGCAGACGCTGTAGGCACCTACGGTTCGTCGCATGACCTCCCGCACCGCCACCATCGGGCCGCGGTCAAGGGCTCGCACAAACAACCGGGCAATCAGCTCGCTGTCGGCGGTCGAGTCGAAGCGCTCCCCTTCAGCCTCCATTTCTCTACGCAGCGCGTACGCGTTGACGAGATTGCCGTTATGAGCTACCGCGACGTCCCCGACCGAGCTCGTGCAGAAAATCGGTTGGGCGTTGCGCAGGACGGACGCTCCGGCCGTGCTGTACCGGGTATGCCCGATGGCCACGGAGCCCGGCATCGAGTGCAGCGCATCCTCGTCGAACACCTGGCTGACGAGCCCCATGTTCTTGTGCATGTGGACTTGGTGGCCGTCCCCGACGGCGATTCCAGCCGATTCTTGCCCGCGGTGTTGCAGGGCGAAAAGAGAGAAGAAGGCGAGCCTGGCTGCGTCCTGCCCCGGAACGCAGAGGCCGACGACGCCGCATTCTTCCTTCGGCCTGTCACCGTGCCACGTGGGCTCGGAATCCATCACGTGAGAGTACCAGCGGACTGGTATGGCTGCCGGTATGGTGGAACCGTGCACAGGGCGATTGTCGCAATCTACGGAATCATCAACGTCGCAGGCGGCCTCGGCGCGTACCTCGCCCCGAGCGTTCGAAGTCTCACGTCCTTGCTTGTCGGGGGGCTTACCGGGCTGGCCCTCGTGGCATGCGCGGTGATCGCCAAGTCCAACCCCGCCATGGCATTCCGCACGGCAGGCATCATCACTCTCGGGCTTGGTGGGTTCTGGGTCTACCGAATGGCCACGCTCGCCCAGCAAGGCAAATCCTTGGGCATGGCGGGCGGCAACCTAGTTCTGGCCGTGGCAGTCCTCGCGGTGCTGGGTCTCGGCCACCTGGCGGCCCGGCGTCGCACCAGTCCGGACGCCTAGCCTAGTCCCGGCCAGGCTGTCACCTGTACCATTGTCCCTTCCGCACGAAGGGTCGTGCCTGGCTCAGCCCAGCGATTTCGAACCCACGCTGCGCCAATGGTTCCCTGCTCAGGGCTCTCGACAAACCGCGTGACCGTGCCTGCCTCGCTGCCGTCGGGAGCGGTGAGCGTGGTGCACTCATCGAGCTGAACCTCCGCTGCGAGTCGTACCCAGGTCAGGTTGGTATGGCCGCGGCTCTTGATCCGTGCCATGACTTCTTGGCCGCTATAGCACCCCTTCTTGTAACTGACGTACCGCGATTCGAACTGCGGTCCTAGTTCGGGCGGGAGCGTCTTTTTGCCGATGTCGAGTCCGGCCACCGGCGATCCGATCTCGAGCATGGCCAAATGGAGAAGCCCTTCGTCACCGATGGTCGGATCGCCTAGAGCCGACCGAACGGCAGCGCCTGCACCCTCGGGAAACACGATGTCCCAGCCGCCTGGCCCGGTGCGCGGGGAACGGTACGCCTCGACTTTCAACCCGTTCACCACGCCCGATGCAACGTTGGATGCCGTAGACTCCACGAGTCGCGCTAGCCGCGTAGTGGAATCTGGTCCCTGCAGGGTTGCGCAATCATACGGAGCCTCCTCGATCCGCACGTCCTCCATGATCACGAAGCGTCGGACGCGCTCTTTAAGAGGCGCTGGGTCAGTCGTCGAGACCACCGCACCACCTTCCAGGACAAAGATGGTCATTACCGCCTCGATCTGTCCAGTCGGCTTGAGCAGACACGCCTCGGCCGCGTCTCCTGGCACCAGATCGCGCAAATCCTGGGTTACTTGACCCTGCAGCCAGCCTTTTGCGTCCTGGCCCGGGAGCCGAACGTAGCTTCCGGCAGGCAGAGGAAGCCATACGCAGGCACCATAGAGCGCCTCATAAGCTGTACGATGAGCAGAAGTCATGGGTGCGTCGAATCCTCCCTTGTTCCTTTCAACGGATCGGCACCAAAAGGTACGTCTATGAGTGGGTACCTCTTGGGACTTCTGCTCCTCGGGGGTTCGGTAGGACTCGCAGGTGAAGAGGAAAAGAGGTTCGAGCGGGCAGCGGCGGACGAAATCTCGTCTCGGCTCGACGGATCGAACCGCAAAGTGTCGGTGAATGCCCGGCCGAACGGTCTGGCCGCCGCGTGGGGCGAGATTGAGTCCGTGACAATCAAGGCCAGCAACTTCTCAACAAACGGACTCCCTCTGCATACCGAACCGGAACGTTCGAAGAAGGGCATCGCCAGGAAGCTCCGTCTCGAACTCCGAGACTTCGTTCTGGCGGGCTTGGAAGTTGAAAGCCTCGATGCGGAGTTCTCCGCCTGCCGGTTCGACTTTGCCGAGGCATTGGCCCATCGCCGGTTCCGACTGTCTCGTTGTGGGCCGGGCAAGACCAGCGTTCGGGTCCGTGCCGAGGCTCTTCTCCCCTTCCTCCTAGCCAAGTACCCCGAGATCACTCAAATCAACGTGAAGGTGGATCGCGGTCACGTCTGGGTCGAGGGACGAGGGACGTTCCTCGTTGTGACGACGGGCTTCACGGTGATCGCTCGGTTAGGAATAGAGGGGGGAGACAAGCTCGTGCTCACCGAGGCCAAGGTGTGGTTCGACTGGCGTCGGACCGATCCGATGACTGCCCAAGTCGTGCTCGATGAGCTAAACCCGGTCGTCGACCTGAGTCGCGACCTCAATCTAGAGGGTGCAATGACGATCGAGAGGATCGAGCTTCCCGACGGTGCGATTGTCGCAAGCGGAACCGCCCAGATCCCGGTCAAGGCCGCCAGCGCCGGTACTTCCAAAGAGTAAGAAAGGCGTCGGGCGCGTCGGTCCAGCGGATCTTCTTGCCCGCTTCCATGCTCCGGGGTTTGTACTGGATCGGAATCTCGTGGATGTGCTCGCCCATTCGAAGCGTCTTGGCGGTGACCTCCGGACAGAACTCGAACCGAGTGCACTGCAGTTCCATGGCGTCGAGAACGTCCCGCCGGAATGCTTTGTAACAAGTGGCCTCGTCGCTGATGTGGTGCCCAAACAGCCAATTCACGGACTTGGCGAGAAGCCAGTTCACCATCTTGTTCGGTAGCGCCATGCCCTTCGGGAACCCATGGTGGAACCGGTTGCCATAGACGACCGAGTAATGGCCGTCCAGGATGGGTTGCACGAGGCTGGGAAGCTCTTCGGGCGCGTACTCGAGATCTGCGTCCTGGATGACGACCACGGCGCCTGTAGCGTAGGGCAGCGATTGCCGGATCGCGGCCCCCTTTCCGGATTTTGACTCGTTTCGTAGTACGTGGATCTGGCCGGCAAACTCTTGCAAGATCTCAGGAGTGCGGTCTGTGCTCGCGTCGTCTACGACGATCACTTGGATCTGAAGTGGGAGTGAAAGGAGGCGCTCAATGACCTCGCGAATCGTCGCCTCCTCGTTGAGGACGGGAACGATCACGGTCACGAGCGTTCCGTCCGCCATTGCTGCGGAGAATACCAACGCTCTGCGGGCCAGAATGGAGCCGTGCCTGTGTTTGACTATGCAGTGAGAGGTGCCCGGCTCTTCATGGATGGTTCATTACACGAGGGTGATCTCGGGATTATTGCGGGCAAGATTGCCGCGGTCGGGGTCCTGGACGGCTCCGCTCGGCAGACCCTGGACGCACGTGGACTCTCCATCCTGCCCGGAGTGATCGACTCCCAAGTCCACTTTCGGGAACCGGGCTTGACCCACAAGGAGGACATCGAGTCCGGAACCCGCTCGGCGGTGGCCGGGGGCGTGACGTCCGTCCTCGAAGAGCCGAACACCGATCCCACGACTACGAGTGCGGAGGCGCTGACGAAGAAACTCGCCGTAGCCCGAGGGCGGGCATGGTGCCACTACGGGTTCTGGATCGGGGCCTCGATGGACAATCTCGACGCTCTGGCCGACCTCGAAGCGCTTCCCCATACTCCCGGGATTGGCGAGGTCTTCATGGCGTCCTCCACCGGGCCGCTCCTTGTCTCCGACGATGCCTCGCTCCGCAGAGTGCTTGCGAATGGCAAGCACCGCGTCGCCGTCCACTCCGAGGACGAAGACCTGATCCTTGCGAACCGGGCTCACTGGACCGGCGCGATGCACGTCTTCGACCATCCTGCCATCCGCAGCGTCGAAAGCTCGGTCAACGCAACCCGTCGTATCCTCGCGCTCAGTGCCGAGACCGGTAGGCCCGTTCATGTGCTCCACGTCTCGACGGCGGAGGAGGTTGGTCTTCTTGTGGATGCCAAGCGACAAAGACTCGGCACATCCTGTGAGGTCACGCCCCAACACCTGACCTTCACGAGCGACGACTATTCCTCGCTCGGCTCGCAGATACAGATGAACACGCCGATCCGCGAGCCTCGCCACCGCGAAGCGTTGTGGAAAGCTGTCGCCGAGGGAGTGTTCGACGTCTTTGGGAGCGACCACGCGCCCCACACGTGGGAAGAGAAGCAGCAGCCCTATCCTGCTTCGCCTTCCGGAATGCCAGGGGTGCAGACCATGCTGCCCGTCGTCTTGGATGCGGTTCGAGCGGGCCTCCTCAGCCTCGAGCTCGCGGTCGCAATGCTGTCTTCAAACCCGGCGCGCCTGTTTCGCCTTCCTTCGAAGGGCTCGCTAGCGGTCGGCATGGACGCTGACCTCGCGATCGTTGACCTTGGAGGAACGTTCGAAGTCACTCAAGAGTGGCTGCAGAGCAAGTGCGGCTGGTCGCCGTACGTGGGTCGGCGCCTGGCCGGACGGCCGGTGCACACCTTTGTAGAAGGATTGCCAGCCCTGTTCGAGGGCATGATCGCCGAGCCCGGCCTGGGCCGCCCGCTCGACTTCCTGCCTTAGTCGTCAGAGGACTTGGAGCGAAGCTTTCTGAAGTACTCCTCTTTGCTCTCCGCGTCCAGGAGCGTAAAGCGCGTATAGGCTCGCTGGAAGCCGAGAAGTCGAACTCCGGTCGGTCCGTTTCTGTGCTTGCCGACGATGATCTCAGCGACCTCTGCCTCGTCAGCGTTCTGCGGCCCTGCGTCTTCTTCCTTCGCTCGATAGTAGGCGTCGCGATAGATGAACATCACGAGGTCTGCCTCGGCCTCGATCGAGCCGGACTCTCGGATGTCGCTCAGCTGAGGTCGCTTGTCGGGACGGCTTTCCACTCCCCGATTGAGCTGGCTCAGCGCCATGACGGGAACGTCGAGCTCCTTGGCCAGGCTCTTCAGGGCCCGGGCTATGTCGCTGACCTCTTGTGTACGGTTCTCGCTCTTCCTGGATCCGCGCATGAGTTGGAGGTAGTCCACAACAACCATTGCGAGGCCGTGATCGGCCTTGAGCCGGCGGCACTTTCCGCGCATCTCCAAGGCTGAGATGTCGCTCGTATCGTCAATCATCAGCGGGAGGGAATAGAGTTCCTCGCATGCGTCGGCGAGTCGTTGATAGTCTCGATTGGCAAGGTTGCTCTTCTTCAGGGCCTGGGTGGGTACGCCCGAGATCGTGGAGACCATCCTTCGCACCAGTTGCTTGGCGCTCATTTCCAGGCTAAAGACCGCGACGGCGCCCTTCTTCGCTCGCGACACGTTCATGGCCATGTTCATGGCAAGGCTCGTTTTTCCCATCGAAGGTCGAGCGGCAAGGATCACAAAGTCCCCGCCGTAGAGCCCGGTTGTCATGTCGTCGAGGTCTTTGAAGCCGCTGGGGAGTCCCAAAATCGGCTCTCCCGTTTCGATCAGGTGGTCTACGTCGCTGAAGAACTCCTTGGCGAGGGACTTCACGGACTCAAACTGCCGGCCTAACCGCTTTCTTCCGACCTCGAAGACCAGCGACTCTGCCTCGTCTACCTTTTCGTCGGCGTCCTTGTCCCGATCGTGGACCAGGGCGACGATGTCGTGCCCCGCAGATTCGAGCCGCCGTAAAGTCGCCAGATCGAGGACGATTCCGGCATAGTAGGGCGCATTGCTCGCGCTGGGAACCGACTCGGCCAGTTGGATGAGGTAGTCCAGACCGCCGACCTCGTCGAGCACTTCCCTCTGGCTCAGCTCATTGCGGAGTGTGACCAGGTCTACCGCCTTGCCGCTGCCCGCGATCGCATGGCATGCCCGGAAGATCTCCTTGTGCCCGGGCGAGTAGAAGTCGTCCTCGTTCAGGATTGTCAGGATCGAGTCCGTCCCGCGGTCGCCGAGCAACATCGCGCCGAGCGACGCCATCTCCGCCTCCATGTTGTGGGGCGGAATCCTGTCAGGCAGGGAGACGGCGGCAAACGGGCTGGTGGCCATGAACGGACTAGTTTGCGCGGTCTAGGGGCACTCCAGACCGCGAGACGACTTTCGCGGAAAAGCACCTCCCGCCCCGGCACCGGGGATAACTTTCAGACGGTTTGCGCACAGTCTGCGGCGCACACTTTTTTCACAGGTAATTCTAGCAGACACCTGTACGCTTGTAGGCCGTGTTTCGCTCGGACGTTTGCCGCAAGGACATTTCCACGACTTGTCCCTACTGTAGCCTGTGCAACAAGCCCTCACGAACCTGGGGCCACTCCTGCTCGATCACTGAGAAGTAGACGGTCGTTCGCCAATGGCCGTCTGGCATCAGCCGGTGGCTTCGAAGCCGTCCCTCTTCCTTCGCACCCAGCTTGGCGATGGCCGCGCGGCTTGCCTCGTTCCGCTCGTCGGTCTTGAGCTGCACTCGCACGGCCCCACAGGTCTCAAAAGCATGGCCCAGCATGAGAAGCTTTGCAGCCGGATTGACTCGGGTGCCGCGATGCTTGCGCGCGAACCACGTGTAGCCGATCTCGACCGCCCGGTGCCGGGGCGCTACGTCGAGGTATGCGCTGCTTCCGAGGACCTCCCCGCTTTCCGCGTCGCAAGTGGCGAACGCGACGTGGCCCGCGTCAGGACGGCTCGCCAGATGGACCCTCATCGCTTCCGGCGTCCGCGCTTCCGGAGCAGAAGTGAACCAGCGGAACGTCTCTTCGTCCGTGCTCGCCACGAGGCCGGCAAGGTGACGGTCTTCGACCGGCTCCAGTCTCAGTCCATAGCCTTGCAGCACGGTGACCTGCAGCCAGTCTTCCACTCCCGAAAAGCTACCTGCTGCGCTATGGAGATCGCCGGGTACAACGTTGGCTCCGCACCATGCTAGTCACGGTCTCCCATGTTGCGAAGGCGTACGCCAACGAGATTGTCCTTGAGGACGTCTCGTTCCGCGTTGCCCGCGGGAGCACGACCGCCCTCGTAGGTCGGAACGGCTGCGGGAAAAGCACCCTCCTGAGGATCTTGGTCGGCGAGGAGTCGGCGGACGCAGGGTCGGTCAACCTTGCCGCTGGCACTAGGCTCTCGTACATGCGCCAGTCGCAAACTGGATCTGCTGACCGCACCGTGTGGGAGGAGGTCATGCTCGCCCAGTCCGAACTGGCGGCTCTCCGAGACAGACTGGACCAACTCTCGCGCCGTATGGAGGCAGGCGATGCAGACCCGGAGACCTTGGAAGAGTTTACGGTTCTCCAAGAGCGCTTTTTGGACGAGGAGGGTTATAGCCTTGACCACGATGCCAAGTCCGTCCTTTCCCGGCTGGGGATCGAAGAGCCTGACTTTGGCCGCAAGATTGGGGAACTGAGCGGGGGGCAAGCGACCCGCGTTGCGATTGCTCGGATGCTGCTGGCCGAGCCCGATCTAATTGTCTTCGACGAGCCGACCAACCACCTGGACCTCGTTGCGACGGAATGGCTCGAGCGATGGATCAACGGGTTTCACGGGACTGTCCTCGTGGTGAGCCACGACCGCCGGTTCCTCGAAGCCACGGCGAACAGTTTCGTGGAAATCAGGAACGGTAGGGCGTCCATTTACCCCGGCAACTATGGCCAATACGTCCGGCTTAGGGCGGAGGAGGCCGAGCAGACCGCGCGCACCGCGAAGAAGGAGGCAGCGCAGGCCGCCGCACTTGACGAGTACGTTCGGCGCTTTATGGGCAGTGAGCGCACCGCTCAGGCCCGCGGCCGCCAGAAACAGCTGGAGAAGCTGGAGGCCAGCAGAACTCAAGTCCAGCGTAAGGAGCGAGCCATGGCGGCCGGGTTCGACAAGGCGTCACGCTCTGGCGTCGTGTCCGTCGAGTGCAAGGCCCTCGAATGGGGCTACGACGGCATACCACTCTTGCCCGAGCTGGATTGGACGGTGCGGTACGGTGAGCGGTGGGGTGTGGTGGGTGAGAACGGGGCTGGAAAGTCCACGCTGGTCAAGACGATGGTCGGCAAGAAGGAGCCGGTCTCCGGAGTCTCAAAACTTGGTTCCGGTGTGACGGTGGGTTACTTCGCCCAGGACGCGGAAGAGCTTGATCCGGCGCGGTCTGCTCTGCACCACCTTGTTTATGGGTTCGACCTGACTGAAGGGCAGGCCAGAAACCTGCTGGGTCGCTTTCTTTTCGAAGGCGACGACGTGCTGCGCCCGGTCTCGTCCCTCTCGGGCGGGGAGCGCAACAAGCTTGTTCTCGCGATGCTGACGCAGTCCAGGCCGAACCTCCTGGTGCTGGACGAGCCTACGAACCACTTGGACATGGATAGTCGGGAGGCGATGGCTGAGACGCTGGCCGAGTTTGTCGGTACCTTGATCCTCGTATCCCATGACCGCTGGCTCCTGGGCGAGCTCACGGACAATACTCTGGATGTGCGGCGCACAGGTTGCGTCCACTTCCCCGGTAGCTTCAACGAGTACCGGGCCAAGCGTTGCCATACCGAAGAGAACCGTGCCAAGAATGAGCCCAATCGGCCGCCAGCCCCGGTGTTGACTCCGCGGGAACTGAGTAAGGCGATTCAGGACGCGGCGAAGGAAGTCGAGCGCACCGAGTCCGAAGTAGGTCGCCTCGAAGACGAGATTGCTTCTCTCAACTCCCGGCTGGCAGCCCCTGAGCCCGATGACGACTTGACCGCAATGGGGCGCGATCACGCTGATCAAACCGCAGCAATCGCCCGCGCGATCGAGGCGTGGGAGGCCGCGATCTTGAATCTGGAGCGACTCGAACAGCTTCAAGGATAGGCAAGTATATGTACCAGGTCATGTCTTTAGGATCTTGACAGAAATTGTTCCACGCTGGTATCGTGCGGGCGGCTCGGACAACCTAGTTGCCTAGCTAGAGGAGCAGGCCTCGCAAGCTATCGGAGAGGAGAGCTTGCCCTCACGATTCGAAGAGCTTGGCGCGTTCCGTCTCCAACTGCGGGCGCGCTTTTTTTCGCCTGAGGGACAAAAAAAGCCGGCCCCGTAGGGCCGGCCGATTATTTCCAGCCGGGCGCCCGCCTAGCCCTTCTTCTTGAACTCTTCGAGCCGCTCTTTCATTTCGGTGAGCGTGATGGCGTCAAACTCCGAGTCCGCTTCGGCAAGCTTCACGGCGCGGGTCTGGATCTCAATCGCCTTCTTCATGTCACCTTTACGGAACCACACATAAGCGAGGGTGTCCACGATGTAGGGGTTCTTGTTCTCGCTGAGCTTGTCCGCCTTCTCGGCCCATGCGAGCGCCTTGGCCAGATCCGGCTGGGCCAACTCGGGGAAGATGTCACTGACAACCGCCCACGCGATGTTGTTGAGGGCCATGGGGTTCGTCTTGAACAGACCTTCGGCCAGCTTGTCGCCGTACTTGTAAGCCTCAGCCTCGTTGGCTCGGAGCATGCTCTCGAACTTCACCGAGGCGAGGTTCATCTCGTACATGGGATCCTTGGCGATGATCTTGTCAATCTCCTTGATCACGGCCTCGTGATCGTTGTTGGCCATCGCCTCGCTCAGCGGCTGGAACAGCATCTCGCGCTCCTGCTCCATCTTCATCTCTTCTTCCATCTGCTTGGCCGCGGTAGCCGAGTCATACGTGCCTGCTACAACCTTGCCGATTACGCTGTCGAGCTCCATAGGGTGGCCAATCCAAGCGATTTTGCCCTTGCCGTCCACGATAAAGGCGGTCGGGATGCCGTTCTGCTTCGCAGCTTCCATCCAAGACTTGGCCATCGCTCCTTCGAACCCGTCTGCAGCAACAACGTAGTCCATCTTCGAACCCATGTCGCTGACAAACTTCTCGACCTTGGCGATGTGGGCGTTGTCCTTGGCCTCTGGGTTTTCCCAGATGCTCACTCCGATAAATGTAGCGTCCTTGTGCTCCTTGGCCATCTCGGTGATGTGCGGGATGCTCTCCTTGCAGGGTCCGCACCAAGTCGCCCAGAACTCGACGACGTAGACCTTGCCGGCTTCGAACTTCTTGACCGGCTCACCCTTTACCCATTTTTCGACCTTGAGTTCGGGGGCGTCGCTACCAATCGTGAGTTTGGCCTGGGCCGGAGCGATGGCCGCGAGGCCGAAAGTCGCTGCCAATAGGAGGAACGAGGTTCTCATAGTTGTATGTCCCGGCCGATTCGCGGCCTTGAAGCTAATGACGCTTGAACCTGGAACCTCGGTTCAGCCCGTAGGACCTTACCGAACCGGCTTGACCTTCACCTTGAGCGCCGTGTACCCGTTGATTTCAAAGTGGTCGACCCGCAACGTGTGGGCCTCGCCCGAGAGGTCGACGGTCGCCTCGTACGTCGTCGGGCCCTGGTACTTCCACTCGTTGATCAGGGTCACACCGTCCAGGCTGAGCCGCGCACCGTCGTCGGTTGTGATCTGGATCGTGTAGCGTCCTGCGGGAACCTGGAACGATCCCTCGGCGACCGTGGCGAAGTAGTCGGTCGGTACTCCCTCGTGCGGCGAGCCGTTCGTGGCGAAATCGAGCGAAGCGAGCTTGGCCTGAGCGAGCGGAGCACCGGCAAGGACGGCGCCGAAGGCCTCCTTGTTCTCGCGCGGGTCCGACTTGCCTGCCTCCCATGCAAACCACTTGACGTCCCACGCGACCGCGGTCTTTTCTTCGCCCCGACCGAATTGGACAGGGGTTCCGGCAGCAGTGACCCTTCCCCACGCATCCGTTATCGTCTCTCCGGTGTATTCGAGCACGACCCGCCACGTCCCACTTCGCTTCGTGATCTTCAGGCTTCCAGGGACCGACCCAGCCTGCGCGCTCAGTGCACACCCTTCGACCGTGACCGCACGCCAAGTCCCGGCCGGGCCGAGGATGTCAAAGTCCTCGGTGTCCAACGGACCCGTTCGCGCGGGCCAGAGCAGCGGCCGCCGGAAGTCGTACGGCCCCCACTCGTCCACGATAATGAATTGGCGGCCGCGCAGCGAGCCCTTCGGCAGGAACGGATCTATCCCGCCCTCGAGCGGCACCGGCGCAAGACTTCTCACCCATTCGTCCAATTGGCCGAGGCGGTCGAGACTGGTCGTAAGGCGAGGTGGAACTACCGCCCTCTCTGGCCACGGGTTCCAACCGCCCTCGAACTGCGCCAGATACGCGGCACCGCTTGCCTCGTTCTTCACGATTTGGCTACCTCCTCTCGACATGAGCGGGATTGGCGGGCGGGTTGGCGTTGCGGCAAGCTGGCCAGGGTCGACCTGCACCCCATCGGTGGCCGGCGGCAGTGCCCCTTCCACGGAGTTCTTCGAGACCAGTGTGCCCTTCTGGCTTCCTCGCAGGACAAGCGCAGCCTTCGCGTCCTCGACCGTGTTTGACTCGATCCGCACCCGGACGGAGGTGCCTAGGTCGAGGGTCGCCTCGCTTGCGCCCGTGAAGCGGTTGTCCGTCACGACCGTACCGACATTGCGGGTATCGCGAAACTTCGGATAGCCCCAGGTTGGGTCAGGGTCTCGATCGTTCTGCCAGAGCATGATCGAGTTCGCGTCGTGATAGAACGTGTTCCCGATCACACGGTTGTACTGGCCGTGCTCGATGGCGATGGATTCTGCGTTGTATCCGAACACATTGCCTAGCACCAGCGTGTCGTACGAGTAGCCGCCCCAGACACCGTGCCAGCAGTCCAACAGCTTGTTGTTGACAAAGGTGTTGCGGCTGAAGGTCGCCTCGATGCCGTTTGCGGGCGAGTGGCTGAAGTCGTTGCCGTAAAGCACGTTGTCGTTGCAGCCCCCATCGCCGGTGTCCATCGTGGATTGCCCTGCCCAGAGGAAGAATCCGTCCCCTCCGTGGGTTGCGGAGTTGTAGGCGAAGACGTTCCCGTTCGATTGCTCGTAGGCAAGGATCCCTGTGGAGTCTTGGCCTCGGTTGTAAATGCCGTGGCTGTACCCTCGCACGCACCAGTCGAAGCGATTGTGCTGAACCTCGTTACCGCTGCTCCGGTAGAGCCCGAGGCCGACCCCGCTCATGAAGCTCACATCGCAGTTCCACACCATGCCTCCATCGCAGCGATCCAGCATCAGTCCACATTGCCCGCCCGTGGCCCGTAGCCCTTTGACCTCGAACTCGTCGCACCCGGACAAGTATGCACCCGCACCATAGCGGAGCCATTCGTGCTCCTCGTTCTTGTGGAAGCTCATCCAGTCGGCGGCGTCCTCCTTCTCCCGATCGCTGAGCAGTCGTTGCTTCCAGTTGTACGAGACGTCACAGTCCAGGAGCTTGAGCCCCTTGACGTTCCACGCGATCAAGCCGATCTTGTATCCCCGGATCTTGGCGTTCTTGATCGTGACGTTCTCGCCGTCTATCCGGATACCTATCCCCTTTCGTTCATTGGGCGCTGTGTCCTGGTTTGATCCAGACAGGGTCGCCCCTTGGAAGTCCACCGTGATCCCTTTCCCCTTGATCGTGATTGCCGCGACCTGTCCCGTCTCGCTCCACGACTTGGCCAGATATACGCCAGGTTTCACGGTGGCCGTTGTCTCGATCACTTGGCCCGCCCTGAGCTCGACTTCTTGGATCGGCGCAAAGAGGGCGACGAGTGCTGGCACCATGCCCGATTGTAGCGGTAGCTAGACCGAGGCGTCTACGGGCTGCTCATTGCCTGACTCCGCCGACTTGTACATGGCATCGAATATCGCATTCAGGATGAGGCCCTGCTCGCCTGGGACAGGGGACGGAGAACCCTCGATCACTGCCTGGACGAAGGCTTGGATTTCGGCGGTGTGGCTGGAAGGCACATGGGGCACGTTGCGCGGACACAGGTCGAAGAGTTGCCGGTCCTGCTCGGTGTAGACTTCTACCGGGTCGTCCCCGCCTCCCTTCACTAGCATGCCGGACTTGGTGCCCATCAACTCGGTTCGGAAAAGCTCGTCCTTGATGTTGGCCATAAACGAAGACTCGAGCACGACCGCAGAGCCGTCCTCGAAGCGAAGGAAACCCACCGCCATATCCTCGACCGTAAAGCTGCCACGGTCATAGTCGCCCATGCCGTTGTACAGCCCAGGATCCTTGCCCAGAGTGTCCCATGTCATCGCGCTGGCGGTCACTGGCTTCGGATATCCCATAAGAAAAAGCGTCAGATCCAGGATGTGGACCCCGATATCTATGAGCGGCCCGCCTCCCTGCTTCTCCTTATCAATGAAAACACCCCACCCCGGCACTCCCCTTCGTCTCAGCGCCTGGGCGCGGGCGTAGTACACGTGGCCCAGACGGCCGTTCTCGATGTACTCCCGGGCAAACCTGGCGCCTCCTCCGAACCTCATCTGCAGCGCGACTTGAAGGATCTTCCCGGCTTCTTTCGCCGTCAGGCACATCTCTCGTGCTTCAGCCGCGTTCATCGCCAGTGGCTTTTCGCACAGAACGTGCTTCCCCGCCCGTAGTGCGTCCACTGTGGGTTGGTGGTGGTAAAGATTGGGCGTAGTCACCGATACTGCCTGGACTTCGGGATCGCTCAGGACGTCGTGGTAGTTGTCCGTGCTTCTCGCGCCTGGAACCAAGCCCATGGCCTCATTGCGGGCCTGTTCCGAGACGTCGCACACCCAAGTGATCTCGCACAGGTCAGGTACCGATAGGAACCCAGGAATATGGCAGCCGCGCGCGATGCCGCCTGCCCCGATAAGCCCAACCTTGATCTTGTCCACTAGGCGGGAAGGTTACTCGCTGGCAGGTGGCTCTGGCGCGGACTTTGCATCGGTCCGCTTGCGGTCATAGATGCCGTACAGCGTGTAGCCCACGATGATGGCGGCCATCACGATCCAAAACAGTTGTTTGCTCATCTCGGGGATCGTGAACGGGAGCGGCACCTTGTTATCCTTGTTGTACGCAATCACGAAGTTATGCCCGGAGAGGAACGCGAGCTTCACTCCGACCCAACCAACGAGGACGTACGCCATGTGCTCGAGGGCCGGAAACTTTTCCAACAGGTTGATGAACGCCGTTGCCGCGAATCGTAACAAGACAATCCCGATGATCGCACCGAGGTAGATCAGCCACAGCTTGTCGGCGCGTTGCACCATGCCGACTGCCGCAACCACCGAGTCGATGGCGAACGCGATGTCGGTCAGCTCAACCAGGAGGACGGTCTGCCAAAAGCCTGTCTTGCGTGCCTTGACCGCCTCCCCGCCTTCCGCCTCCTTCGTATGGGCGAGGAAGTGCTTCGCCAACAGGTACAACAGATACGCCGCGCCGATCGCCTGCAGCCACCATAGCCGGATGATCCAGGTTGCGAGCAAGATCGCGACCAGGCGGAAGACAAACGCGCCACCCAGACCGTAGAGCAACGCCCTGCGCTGGAGCTTTTGCGGCAAGTGCCGTACCATCAGCGCTAAGACCAAGGCGTTGTCTGCGGAAAGCAGGCCCTCCAACAAGACAAGGACTCCGATGACCGGAAGGTCTCCGAAGGTGTAGGTCTGAGGTGTCATTGGGTGCGAGATTGAACCTAGAGGGAACCGCCCATTCTGCCATAATCGATGCCTCGGGGCCTAAGGGGCCCTTCCTATCGCCATGCCGACCTACGTTTATGAGTGCAAATCCTGCGGCGTCACAAAAGAGGCCGAACAACGGATGTCCGAACCTGCGCTTACCGACTGCGATTGCGGAGCTCAAGGCAGCCTGAAAAGGGTGATCCAGCCCGCAGGAATCGTGTTCAAAGGAAGCGGCTTCCATCTGAACGACTACGGTGCTCAACCCCAAAAGGCGGAGGCGCCTGCCGAGCCGTGCGGCCCTTCGTGCGCCTGCGCCCCTGAGTCGAGCGATTAGCCCTTCGTAGCCGCAGCGAACGTCTCGGCGTCGGACGGCACCTGAATGGTTCCGTCCAGGATGCCTTTCTTAGCTTCTTCAAGCTTGGCGATGTTCTCTTCGCCGATCATCGCCTCGGTATGGGTGAAGCTGGTGGTTCCCACACCGCCTTCCTTGAGACCGTACACGATGACGCCCGCAGTGAACTTCCCGTCCTTCAGATCCTGGATGGTGAGAAACAGGCTCTCGTCTACATTCTTGACCATCGAAGTCAGGACGCTCCCAGGGGCGAGATCGTCCTGGTCGCTGTCTACGCCGATTGCAAGCTTGCCCGAGTCCTTAGCCGCGGCGATGACGCCGAGGCCGGCACGCCCAGCCGCATGGTAGACGATGTCAGCCCCCTGACCGAACAGTAGGTTTGCGGCTACCTTGGCCGTGTCCTGGTTGTCCCAGTTCCCGGTGAACTTGGCGGGAAGAACCTCGATCTTCGGGTTCGCGGCGAGTGCCCCCGCACGATAACCGTACTCGAACTTCTTGATAAGCGGGATTTCTTGCCCGCCGACAAACCCAAGCTTGCCCGTCTTCGAGACGAGTCCTGCCAAGTAGCCGACCAAGTAGCTGCCTTCCTCCTCCTTGAACTGGATTGTGCGAACGTTCTCCATGTCCAAAGGAGCGCCGTCAATACTCACAAACTTCGTCTCCTTATGCGTCGGGGCCACCTTCTCCAGCGCAGGCCTCATGCTGATTCCGACTCCAATCACGAGCTCCGCTCCTTGCTCTGCTAGCTGGGCCAGGTTGGTCTCGTAGTCGCTTTCCTTGGTGCTCTCTACCTTGAGAACCTTTACCCCGAGCTCCTTTTCTGCGCGCTGCAAACCGCGGTACGCGCTGTCATTGAACGACTTGTCGCCCAAGCCGCCGGTGTCAAATACGATTCCCACGGTCAAAGGCTTCGAGCCTGGTGACGCCGAGCCACTGGTCGTGGTGGGAGCGGTGCACCCAGCCATGGCCAGGAGCGCGGTTGCAAGACATACCCATCGGTTCATAGTGCTTTCTCCTCGCGCAGGTAAGATTCCGGATTATGGCGCACCCGATCGGGCCGCGCCGCCCCCGCTGAGGATTTGGCATTGCTACCAATCAACCTGACCAAGCCCGAACTTGCGTTCGACGCCGTCCGCAAGAACTATAAAGACCTGAAGCCGACCGACGTCGCGCTTGTTTCCGCCGCCTTGCTCCAATCTGGTCGCTCCGCAATCGCGATCCATGACGGAAAGGAGTACTCATGGGACCAGCAGTCCTTTGAGCCTTTGGCTAAGTCGCTTCTCCGTGAGGTCGAGCAGATCCAAACTGCCCTGGACACGGAAAAGGGCAAGAAGGCGACGAAGGTTGTCGAGGAAGAAGTCGTCACCCTCTCTCTGCATGTCAAACCGAGCCTGGCCGCGGCGGAAGCGTTGCTCAAGGGCCGCAACGACTTGAAGACTTTGGTCAGCGACATCCTTGAGCAAGGAGTCGAGTTCCAGTACTCGCCCACCGACATTGGCTGGCACTGGTCGCTCGAACGCGTCAATTGGGCCACTCTGAGTAGCGGCGAGCTAAACCGCCGCATCCGATTCAAGGCGGTTTTCGAAGGCAACTCAGAAGGCGTCGAGCTCGGCCCCGGTGGCAAGAAGCGCGCTACGAAGAAGAAGTAAGCTCCCGAGCGTGGCTTGCCACGGCGCTCGCGGTGATGTCGAACTCCTCGTACAACCGCTCGGCAGGTGCCGAAGCGCCAAAGTGGTCGAGCCCCACGGACGCCGTGGCGTACTTCTGCCAGCCGAGCGTCGTACCAGCCTCGACCGAGACTACGGGAACGCCGTCTGGAATCACTGACTCTCGGTAACCCTCGTCCTGGCGCTCGAAGACTTCCCAGCAGGGCAAGCTGACGACTCGGGCCGCAATCCCTTCACTCGCCAACGTCTCCGAGGCCTCGACCGCCAACTGGAGCTCGCTTCCGGTTCCAATGAGAATCACGCTCGGGCGCTCCACATCCCGAACGATGTAGCCGCCACGGGTCACCATCGAACCGTCAGAAAGCTGTGGCACCGACTGCCGGGTCAGGACGACCGCCGAAGGGCCGTCGGTGCGATCCAAGGCTGCCTGCCAAGCGCACCAGGTCTCGGCTCCGTCGGCGGGTCGCCAAACGTCTAGATTGGGAATCGCCCGAAGCGACATTGTGTGTTCGACAGGCTGGTGAGTCGGTCCGTCCTCACCCAAACCAATGCTGTCGTGCGAGAAGACGAACAAGCTGGGGCAGTGCATCAAGGCTGCTAGCCGGATCGCCGGTCGGCAGTAGTCGCTAAACACCAAGAAAGTGCCGCAGGCTGCCCGTACGCCTCCGTGAAGGTTCATGCCGTTGCAGATTGCCGCCATTCCGTGCTCGCGCACCCCATAGAAGAGGTTTCGCCCTAGCGGGTGGGTCGCCGACTGCGGCTCTTCTCCTGGGATGTTCGTCTTGACGCTCTCGGCGAGGTCGGCGCAGCCGGAGAGGAACGTTTCGCTGGCGTCCGCAATGGCTGCGATGGCCTTGCCGCTCGAGTTCCGCGTCGCCTCAGGCTTCTCGAACTGAGGCGGCGGGCCGATGTCGGTTCGCTTCCCTTGCACGCTGCCCCACTTGGCAGTCCATTCCACTTGCTCGTTCCGGCATCGTGCGCCGGCTTCTCGATACGTCTGGAGAACTTCGTCCGGCACCCAGAAGGACTGGTCTTCGGGCAAGCCAAGGATTCGCTTCGCGGCCAGCACCTCTGTACTCCCGAGGGCCGCGCCATGGGCTGCGGAGGTTCCGCCCTTCCCCGGGCTTCCGAAACCAATGGTCGTTCGACAGCCGATGATCGAGGGGCGGTCGGTGACTTCGGCTGCGCCTTGGATCGCCTCTGCAAGCGCTTCGCGGTCATGGCCGTCGCACTGCTGCACGTGCCAGCCGTAGGCCTCGAAGCGTTGCGCCCAGTCCTCGCTGTATGCAAGCGAGGTCGGCCCGTCGATGGTGATGCGATTGTCGTCGTACAGCACAGTGAGCCGGTCGAGTGCCTGATGTCCGGCCAAGGCGCACGCTTCGTGGCTGATCCCTTCCATCAGGTCGCCGTCCGAGGCAATCACATACGTACGATGGTCGTGCATCCCCGGGTGCTTGTGCCGGAGGAACCGCTCCGCCATCGCCATGCCCACGGCTGTAGAGATTCCCTGACCGAGCGGTCCGGTGGCCATCTCGACCCCGGGGGTCAGGCCGTTCTCTGGATGCCCGGGAGTGGTGCTCTCCCATTGCCGGAACGCGCGGATGTCGTCAAGGCTCACGTCATAGCCAGTGAGATAGAGCATCGAGTACAGGAGCATGCTCCCGTGTCCGGCCGAAAGAACAAAGCGGTCTCGGTTCGGCCACTCCGGCGACTCGGGGTCGTAATGAAGAAACTGAGTCCACAGGACGTGTGCGATGTCGGCGCACCCCATCGGCATTCCGGGGTGGCCGCATCCTGCGGCTTCGACCGCGTCCATCGCAAGGCCTCTGACTACGTTGACGCAGAGTTGGTCGATGGCCGCGACGGCATTGGGCACCGAACGAATGTACCCCCTACGGTACTCTGAACCACGTGACACTCGCCGCAGCACTGATCCTAGCCCCGGCATTCGCCGACTGGGAGGTCAACGAGCACCGCACCCTTCTTTTTGGAGGCACGCCGTGGATTCCGGTCGGCGTCGAAGTGGACGGCAGCCAATCGCAGATCGAGTCGGCGGTGGCCTCGGGGATCACCGACCTGTTGGTCTCCGTCCAGTCCGATGCGACGGGCTGGTCGGAGACTCAAACCGCGCTGGACGCTGCCAAGGCAAACTATGCGCTTCGACCCATAGAGGAGTGGCCGCGGGCAGAAGCTTGGGTCGTCGCCCCTCAGCACATTCGCCGCGACAGTCCGACCGAGGCGAACCTGGTCGTGTCCGTTCCTGGAGCCACCGAAGTCTTGGCAGTGCTCGCGAAGAACCGAGATCGAGGCATCGCGCTCCACGCCGTCGTCTCCGGTGAGGGCTCGTTTGTCATCCAACTCGGAAGAGAGGCGGGTGCAGACCGCACACTGTTGCTCTATCCGCGCATGAAGGAATCGGAGATTCCCGACCTTGCAGAGCGGTTTGATGCCCGTCGAGACCGTCTCTATCGCTCTCTCAAGGCGCATCCGTTCGGGGCTGGGCTCCGCGCCATCGTCTCGCCCATGGGCCAGGAGCCTTCGGGGTACTCCGAGCAGTTCCATGCGAAAGAAGCGGGCAACACGCACGTCGGTGACTTCGCGGCGTTCCTCGAATCCAAGTACCAGTCTATGTCAGCGGTGACTCGCGCGTGGTCCATCGCATCGAACGACCTCAACGACTTCACCATGGTCGCTCGCCTCGTGCCGCTCTGGAGCGCGGGCCGGGGCGTCGCCTCTCTCTTCGACCCCGTCCAGAGCAAGCTGTATGCCGCGAACGATGCGACCTCGCGGGCTTGGGACGACATCGAGGAGTTTCGAGAACTGCAGCGAACCCAGCGACTTGGCGCGCTCGTGGCGGGAGTGCGACGCTTGACCGGGGTTCCCGTGTTCACCGGCCAAGGCGAGTCGGAAGCCACCGGCGAAGACGGGGTCGCCCTCACGGTGAGCGCGGGCAACCTTGCCCAGCTTCTTGACTCCACTGGCCTCGAGCTGGGTTTGGCGATGAAGGGTAGAAAGCGCACCCTGTGGGCCATGGGAGTCTCGGCTTCCCACCTTGGCGTGGACGAGATTTGGTCCGAGCTGCTCGCAAGCGGCTTCCGTGGTGCGTTCTTCCGATCCGGCGATCCCACCGATTTGCCCAAGATCGCCCTCGCAGCGCGGACCACCGAGCCAGACGCCGCCCAATGGTCCCTCCATGCGCTCCCCTTCCCTTCGCAGATGCTGGGTTCGGTCTTCGTCTCCCGCACGGGGGGCAATACGCTGTGGCTGCCCTCTGCAGGCTCCGGGACTCCGATCCCCTACTGGGCGAACATCCGCGGGTACCGCCTCCTCGGCCAGAGCGAGGCACGCATGGTGATCTGGCGCGAGGGTCAGCCCGAACGAGTGAAGATGCGCTGCAGCGATCCCAAGACCGTGACGGTCAAGGCGATGGACGGCACCGAGATCCCCTTGCGCAAGGGCCGCCATACCATCGAGTTTGAGCTGGGAGGCAGCCCCGTCATGGTTTCAGGCAACGACCGGCTCCCCGCCTCGGAAGACGCGATCGCAGAGGTCACGGAAGTCTTGACCAGGATCCTGGACCGCTACGGCGCCTGGGTGGACGTCGCGGGCAGCGAGAAGCTCAACCTCCGCGCCGCCCTGGAGGCCATTGATCTCGATCCGCTCGGCTCGCTGGAGATGCTCGACCGTCATGCCCGACGGCTCACCGTTTCGTGCGCCCCTTATGCCTGGATCAGCCTCGACCGTGTGGAGGACGGCCCGCTCGCGACCGGGATCGTGCACGAAGGCGCCTCGTTGGGACGCGCCGGATCGGCAGCCGCCGGATGGCCGGGCCAAGCTTCCACGCCGTGGTCTTCCTGGTCTTTCAGCTGCAAGGCAGAGGGCGATTTCGAGGCATGGCTCGCCACCAATGCCGACGATGAGACCCTCCCGACGCTTCAGCTCACGGTCGGCGGTGCGACGATGCGCCCCATCGGGCCAGCGGTCAGCCTGTATGGCGGCGGCTTCCGCTGGGTTCCGTTCGGCCTGGCCAAGCTCGCTTCGGGCACCGTTGTCGTGAAGCTCAGCTGCAGCTCCGAAAGAAAGACCGAGTTCCTGCTCGATGCGCTCGTGCTCGCACCGTCGGGTTTCCGGGCGGACGGCCCTCGGCCTCCGGTCGCCTTCCTACGCGACTAGCGGCCCAGGATCAGCCAGGCGATCCCGACCAGGCCCGCCGCTGCGCTCGGCCCATAGCGCCGCTTGCCCGGCCCTTCGATGTGAACCCGGTCGCCTGCTTGGATCGGCACGTCCCCGCGCAGGCCCTGCTCGATGGCAAGAAAGTCAAAGTAGGAAGGCTTCTGCTCGCCCGCGCGGAGCACCGCGACCCGAGTGAGATTGGAGCCCTTCTCGAACCCGCCGGCGGAACGGATCAGCGAGGCGAGGGTCGTGTTCTCGCCCACCGCGTAGTACCCGGGGCGCTTGACCGAGCCTTCCACGGTGACGCTTCCCAGCGGGCCAAACGCGAGCACCTCCACGGCGTCATCGGCCCGCAGCACCGTCGCCTGCGCGCCTTCCGGCCAGGCCAGCTTCGTCCGCTCGCCCTTGCGCACCAGGGTCACGCTCGGCCCTTCGGTCCCGGGGGTCACGCCCCCGCTCTTCTCGATCGCGTCGGCCACGGTCAGGCCGGGATAGAACTCGATCGCCCCCGGCGTGCCGACCGCGCCCAGCACGGTCACGGTCTGCGGCTCTCTCAGCTCCGGGACCTCGACCTTGTCGCCCGCCTGGATCGGCACCGATGGCGCACCGTCGCGGCAGTCGAACGAGAAAGCGCTCCCGTCGGCCCGGGTGAGCAGCACGGCCCCCAGGTCCGCCTTGCCGTTCGGCTTGACCCGTGCGAGCACCGTCGCCAGGGTCGCGCCAGGCACGGCCTCGATCTCCACCGGGGTCTCCACCGCCCCAAAGACGCTCACGAGCGCGGGAGTTGCCGTCGGCTTGAGCGGAACCTCCTTCTTGGGGCCTGGATCCTTCGTCGGCGGGACCTGCGGCACGACGGGCGCGCCCACGATCTCCAGGCTCACCTTCGGCTCCTGCACGATCCGCTCGTCCCGCAGCAGATTCTCCACCCGGGCGGCAGCGGCGGCGGGGGTCAGGCCGGCGATCTCCACGATCCCGAGGAAAGGCAGCTGGACCACTCCGTCCTCGTTCACTTCGTACTCGCCGTCCAGGCCTCGCTCCTGGGCACAGGCGACGCGCACCTTGTCCCCGGCCTTGATCTCCGGGGCTTGTTGGGCCAGCGCGGTCAGGGCGACGAGGCAGAGTGCGAGGGACGCGAAAAGGCGCATGACCTAGGGACGTGCGCCAGCACCCAAAAGCACCCCAGGAAGAATGGTGCCGCAGGTCGGACTTGAACCGACGACCCTAGCATTTTCAGTGCTATGCTCTACCAACTGAGCTACCGCGGCACAGAATGGCGAGGATGACGGGACTTGAACCCGCGACCTCCGGCGTGACAGGCCGGCGCTCTAACCACTGAGCTACACCCCCGCGCTGGGGCCTGAAGTATGGCACGGGCGGGCCGGTCCCGTCCTAGGCCGCGCGAGGCCCGCGCACCGGAGAAAGGGCGCCGAACCGGACGAACCGGCCGACGCCCCCCATGCTAGACCCCGGAAAACTACGCTGCCTGTTCCAGGCTCAGGAAGCTGCTTCCCTCGCCATAGACCACGATCGCGTAGCTCGGCTCGCTCACCTGGCCCCGCCGCTCGGCCACCACTCGGAACTCCGTCGGCTCGATCGGCTGGCCGCCCAGCGCGACCCGCGTCCTGCTCGTCGCGGTCAGCAGGCTCCATGTCCCGCCCACCGGCCGGCTCTGCACCAGGTAGGTCACGCCGGCGAGGTTCCCGTTCGAGTTCCACCGCAGCTTCACCGTGCCCACGCCGTTGCCCGTGCCGGTCATTTCCGTCGCCGGGTACAGAGGGCGGGGCGAGGGGTTCGTGTCACGGACGACGAGGCCCAGCTGCTGCTTGAGCTCGGCGGTCACCGCCGGGTCGGCCTGCCACACGGCGGCCCACAGCTGGACCAGGTCGTAGGCCGACTTGTAGGCGTTGTTCTTCGTGATCGTCGCCGCCTCGGCCGCGTCGCGGGCCGTCACCTGGGCCGCGACCGCGTTCTGGTACGACGTGCGGGTGTTGTTGAAGCTCGTCACGTCGGCGGGCGAGAGGCCCAGCACGCCAATGTTCCCCCCCGCTGTCGCGGTCGTTACAAAGTTGTTGAACCAAGGCCGAAAGGCGGCCTCTCCTAGCTTGTAATAGGTCATTTATCTTTCCCTCTTGCGGTGTGGGTCTCGGCCTGTCGGCGGGTGTTCCCCACCGGCAAGCCGAGGACAGACAATGAGGTGTTTCCATAGCCGGGAACCTGGCGGCCACGTATTTCTGCTAGGTTTTGGCGACCGTCTTCTTAGTTTTGGCGGCCGTCTTCTTGGTTTTGGCGGCCGTCTTCTTGGTTTTGGCGACCGTCTTCTTGGTTTTGGCGGCTGTCTTCTTGGTTTCGGCGGCTGTCTTCTTGGTTGTTGCGACCGTCTTCTTGGTTTTGGCGACCGTCTTCTTGGTTTTGGCGGCCGTCTTTTCGAAAACGGTCACCTATTCTAGCCGCTTGAGCCATATCTCGCGGAAGCGGAGGGGGGTGCCGTGGCTCTGGAGCTCGATCTGCCCGCTGGGGTAGATCGGCTTGCCGCGCTCCCAATAGTTCTCCATCGCCACGTTGTCGGTCACCAGCACGCCATTGAGCCAGACCGTGACCCTCTCGCCCTGCATCCGTATGCGGAAGCGGTTCCACTGGCCTACGGCATAGTCGGCACGGCGGAGGGGCTTCGAGGGGTTGCTCTGGTTGTTATAGAGCCCCCCCGAGCCTTCGGGGTTGTCCCATATCTGCACCTGCGGGCTGCCGCGGAGATAGATCCCGCTGTCCCCCCCGGGTGCGATGCTCCAATCCACAAGGAGCTCGAAATCGGCGTAGTCCTGGGCGGTGCACAGGCTGTCTCCTTGGCCGTCGAAGAGGAGGACTCCGTTCTCGGCGCTCCAGTGCTCCCGCATTTTTGCGTCGGCCGCCGCTTGGGCCGCGGCGAGTTCTGGCGGGCTCGTTTTCGCCCGTTGCGGCGGGGATTCGACGAGGCCTTTCCACCCGGTGAGGTCCTTACCGTTGAAGAGCCTTTCGAACCCTGCGGTCTCGTTGGGCCCGAGCAACACTGCCAGGACGAGCGCGATCATGCCGCCGAGTTTATCCCAGGCCGGGCCACTATGACGCACGTCATGGCGAGTTCGGCATGCAGGTTGAAAAATCCTGGGCATGGCGCGGCTGTCCATGCTGATCGACCTCACCCGGTGCATTGGGTGCGACGCGTGCACCGTGGCATGCAAGCAGGAAAACGGCACGCCCATGGACGTGTTCTTCGCCCGGGTGCTGAACGTCGAGGCGGGCCGCTATCCCCAAGTCAAACGGCTGTACATCCCCGTCCTCTGCAACCATTGCGAGAACCCACCGTGCCTCAAGGCGTGCCCGAACAAGGCGATAGTAAAGAGGCAAGACGGCATCGTTCTTATTGACCAAGATCGCTGTAGGGGTACCGGTGCGTGCGTCTCCGCGTGCCCCTACGGCAATATTATCTTGCAGCCTTCCGAGGATTGGTACCTGGACGAGGAGGTTCCTTACGAGAGGGACTATGTCAAGCCCCGCCTGAAATCGGGCGTGGCCCGGAAGTGCACATACTGCGCGCACCGGGTGGACGAAGGGCTCGATCCGGCCTGTGTGGTGGCGTGTCCGACGGAGGCTCGAATCTTTGGCGACATGGATGAAGAGGGGGGGAGGCTACGGCAGTACATCGCCGAGCAGGAGACAAAGACCGGACGAACTCCCTTCCCGCTTCTGCCCGAGGCGGGGACGAAACCGAGCGGCCAGTACCTGGGAACGATGGCCGACCAGAGCGTCTCGACGCTCGGTCAGGCGGCCGGGCCGGACGCGGCAGAGGAGTCGGCATGAGAGGACTGCTGGCGACTCTGCTCGCGTCGGTTGCCCTGGTCGCCTGTGCGGAAGCGCCCTCGCGGGACCTGTACGGGACCAGCTCCTGTATGGGCTGCCACGGCACTACGGCGATGGGCGGCCTGGGTCCTCCGATCGCTAGGACACGTCTTCCGCGAGAGGAGTTCGTCAAGGTCGTGAGAAACGGCAAGGGCATGATGCCTGCCACGCCGGCGGCCCA
>JBFWOL010000005.1:0-175968 GCA_050250535.1 Fimbriimonadaceae bacterium
TGGTGGAGATGATGGGATTCGAACCCACGACCTCTGCAGTGCGATTGCAGCGCTCTCCCAGCTGAGCTACATCCCCACGTGGGGCGCGATTCTACCAGCCCGTCGGACCAGCCTCATTAGACCTTCAGGCCCCGGCACCCTTGCCAACGAGGTTCCACACCGCCCAGGCCCGCCACCGACGCGAACTCGCGCAAGGCAGTCTCCTCGCGCGGGCCTACCTGGTATGAGACCGCCCGTTGCAGATAGCCGCCTGCCGTGGACCCCGCCTGCGCCTCAGCCCGAGCCAAGACCCGCCGCCCCGCCTCGTTCGGGCCTGCGCCGTCACTGCCCAGCCCGGTGTAGTCCCGTGCCTCGAGCAAACGGCCGGCCAGTCGGTCGTCCAAACCCTCGCCACCCACCCAAAGCGCCCAGACGAAAGGAAGGCCCTTCCACTCCGACCAGGCTGCGCCGAGGTCGAGCACGTGCAGGCCTTCGCCCCGCGCCTCCATGCCGGCATCACCGATGAGGAGCGCGGCGTCATGGCAGCCGAGCATCGCGGCTAGGTCGGGCGGGCACGGCTCAGCCTTTGGCTCTGCACAAAACCGGCTTCGCAAGATTGCGAGCGCGAGGGCGTTGCTCGTCATCGAGCTCTGATCGAGCGCGAGCGAGCGCACCTCGGCGAAAGGCACTTGGGAAAAGAGCCGGACGCTCTCCACCGCACCTTGCGAGCCGATGCACACGCCGGCGGCGGCCCGGAGGCCTGGGTTGGCCAGCAGGTGCCAACTCGAAACCAGCACTGCAGCCACCTCCCCCCCCGCAAGCATGGTGGGAAGCCGAGACGGAACGTCATAGACAACCTCGATACCGAGCCCAGGATCGTCCTCGAACTGGGCGACCAGGGGCAGCGCGTTTACATAGGGGACGCTGCCGAGCCGAATCATCGCGCCGCCCGGGCCTCTTCGAACCCTTCGTCTGCGGGCAGGCCCTTCTGATTCGCCCATGCGACAGACTTGGCGTCACAGGCCTCGTTCTCGGGGTGGCCCGAGTGCCCGCGCACCCATTCAAACGTCACGTCCCGGCCTTCACAGAGCTCGAGGAGCTGTGACCACAGGTCGGGGTTCATCGCCCTCTCGGTCGGGGTCCGCATCCAACCTTTGCCCTTCCATTTCTTCGCCCATCCGAGCCGCATCGCGTCCACGACGTACTTGGAGTCGCTGTAGACCGTGATCGGCACGCCAGCCTTGATCTTGCGAAGGGCCGCGATGACCGCGGTCAGCTCCATGCGATTGTTGGTGGTGAGGCGAAAGCCGCCCCCGACCTCGATTTGCTTGTCGCCGAAGACAAGGAGGGCGGCGAAACCGCCAGGGCCCGGGTTGCCGAGGCAGGCCCCGTCGGTATAGATCAGGACGCGCTGGGCGTCGCTTGTAGCCACGCCACTGACCTTACCTCTCGCCCTTTCCGGGGCCCGTGCGCTTGGCTAGGGGCCCCAACATGGCCGGAGCTCCTTCCGCACGACGAACTTCAGTGCCGACCAGACGGAGTCGATGGCACAGACCTTGATGTCCACCAGCCCGATCGGCAAGGCGCACTCGCGGAGCACATTCTCGTCCACATCGGAAGAGACCGCGCTCGAACGCTTGGGCCATGAAACCCACAGCACACCGTCGGGGGTGATTTCGTTGTCCGTGCCCGTCACCCAGGCTTGAAGTTCGGCACGGGAGCGGACAAAGAGGTGGACAAATTGCCATGGTGGGCCTCCTGCCGCCGTGACCGGGAACGGCGCCTGCACAAGCGCCGAATAGTCGCCCTCAAAGCCGACGACGGCGACGACCGCTCCCTCCGCCAAGCCGAGTTTGGCGTAAGGGGGCTTCCCCGAGTAGCCGACGCTCATTGGCTCGGTGCCTCCTCGGCTTTGCGGACTGCCACGGCCGCGATGCTCGATCCCAGAGGCAGCGGGATGCGGAGCGAGAGCCGGGATTCCATGGCCATAAGGCGTACAAGTGCACGGTTCGTGACGTTGCCGACCTCCGGGAGCCTCACCTTCGCCGGCCCTCGGCGCAGCTTGTCCAGTACTCGGACCAGCAACACAGCAGGGAAGAGCAGAAACACGCTGTACGAAAGGTATCGCACCTCGAGCCCCGCCTCTTCGAGGAGCAGCCTGACTTGGCCCGCGGTGTACCTTCGGCAGTGATGCAGGGCGACGTCGTGGGGCCCCCAAAGCCACTTGAACGCAGGCACATTGATCACGAGTACTCCCCCTGGCTTCAGTACACGCGCGGCTTCGCGAGCCGCGGCTAGATCGTCTGTGACATGTTCGATCGAGTCCAGTGCAACGACCGAAGCGAATGAAGCAGTGCGAAAGGGAATCTGCATGGCATCCGCCCTTACGAGGTGAGTCAGGCCCCGCCCATGACAGCATTCCAGCGCCTCGGGGCTGAAATCGAGCCCGACCGCCCGGTCGCCCCACTCGGAGAGGAACGCACCAGTTCCGCAACCCAGATCGAGCAAGGGTCCGCCGGGGGCGAGGAAGGCGGTGAGAAGGGTTCGAGCGAGAGCCCTTCGAGAGACGTACCACCAGTAGCGATCTTCGACCGCGCGCATGCGCGCGTACTCCTCAGTCTGCACGGACTTGGATGCGGCGCTGCTTGCCACGAAGTCGAAGCCGGACGAGGTCTGCGAGCATCCTCGGACCGTCACGGGAGAGCACGACCTTGGAGCCCTCTTGGTGGCTCCAGCGCACGGGCACCTCGCTAATCCGGCGGCCGAGGTCGCGGCAGATCATCAGCGCCTCGAAGTCGAAGCCGAACCCGTCCAGCTTGCACCGCGAGAATACGTCCCGGGCGATATCCTGCCGAAACAGCTTGAACCCGCACTGGGTGTCCTTGATGCCGGGAACGGCCAGGGTCTGGACGGCGAGGTTAAAGGCTCGGCCCAACATCTCTCGGTACCACGGTTGGCGGATCTCGAGGCGGCTTTCTTTGAGCGGACGAGAACCGATGGCGACATCGGCATCGGCGATCGCGGCGAAGAGTTTCTCGACCTCCTCGATCGGTGCGGCGAGGTCGGCGTCAGAGAGCAGCAGGAAGCCTGCGTCCGTCTCCATCATCCCCTTTCGAACCGCATAGCCTTTGCCGTGGTTCGGCTCGTAGCTCAAGAGGCGGACCTGCGGGTGCGCCATTGCGAACTCCCGGACGATCTGGGCGGTCTTGTCGGTGCTTCCGTCGTCTACGACTGTGACCGTCCATCCGCCCTCTCGATCGGTCAGGAACTCTGCGACACGCTCAAGGGTGGGCCCGATCCGAGCCTCCTCATTGTATGCGGGAATTACGATTCCGAGGTGCGGCCTCGACAAGGGCCGCGAGTCTACCAGGGGGCGGCCCGGTACAAGGCCCGGACTCCGGAAAATACAGTACAAGGCGAGAAATCTCCACCGTTACTCCGTAACAATTCTTAGAACTTTCGCCACATCCTGCGAGAAAGGCAGATCCCGGCAAATTTAACGCTCCAGGCTCAAATCTGTACAAAAAGATAAGGATTATTGTGGCGGGCCGTTTTACCCAGTTTTCCCCAGACAATCGGCCCGGCACGTTGCGGGGAACTTGACAAGCACGCGGGCAAACGGGCACGATGGAGTCAAGAGATGGCGGCTGGCAATCCAAGTCTGCACCCCCAGGGCCCGAAGGTCATCGGCCTGGGCAGGTGGACGGTCGCCCTCTTGGTGTACTGCGTCGCAGTCGTGGTGTTCGGCGGGTTTGTGAGTTCCTCGCTCTCTGGCGACGGCTGCGGAATGCATTGGCCGAGCTGCCATGGGTCGCTCCTCCCCGACGGAACCTTGAAGTCGGCGATCGAGATCTCGCACCGTTACTCGAGCGCGCTTCTCCTTTTCTTCGTGCTCGGCGTTCTTTTTGCCGCGAGAAAGATCTTGCCCCCAGGGCACGCTGCGCGAAAGTGGCTCGCATGGGGCGTGGTCTTCTGCATCACTGAAGCGCTGGTGGGAGCACTGCTCGTGAAGACGGGTTGGGTGGCCAAGGACACTTCGGCGGGCCGGGTCGGTCTCTCGATGTTCCACCTATTGAACACGTTCGCGCTGATCGGGTTTCTTACGCTTGCAGCTGACGCGGTCCGGAACGCTCAGCCCGTCTCTCGCGGCATTTCGCCAACGCGATGGGCGATCGTGGTCGGTGCATTGGCCCTGCTCGCTCTCGGGGCGACCGGTGCCATCGCGTCGCTGGGAGACCAGATCTTTCCAGCCAGCTCGCTTGCGGCCGGTCTGCGTGACGATCTGAACCCGGCATCCCACTTCCTGGTGAAGTTGAGGGGCATCCATCCGTTCGTGGCCGTCTCGGGCGCGCTCTATGTCTTGGCGATGGTCGGCCTTGTGGGCAAATGGTGCCAGGATGCTGCGGCAAAGAGGCGCGGGACTTGGCTCCTCGGCCTGGTCGCCGGTCAGATCGTGCTGGGGGTCGTGAACCTCGCGCTGCTCGCACCGCTGCCGCTCCAGTCTGCCCACTTGTTGCTCACCGACGCGATCTGGATCACTTTTGTCCTCTTCGCCGGATCGGCCTTCCGCGCCGAAAACGTCGTGCCCTCAAAGGCGGAGGAGCCCTTCGGCAGGCCGACCGTGGGCGACTTTGTCGCTTTGACCAAGCCGCGCGTCATTTCACTTCTGCTGTTCACAACCTTGGCCGCGATGTTCGTCGGCGAACAGGGAGTCCCCTCGCTCGGGCTGATGGTGGCGGTGATGGTCGGCGGTTATCTCATGGCCGGTGCAGCGAACACGATCAACATGGTGCTCGAGCGAGACTTGGACGATGCGATGGGCCGGACGAGCACTCGCCCCACCGTCACGGGTCGAGTCACGCCGAAGGTCGCCTCGTGGTTCGCCACGGGATCGGTGCTCGTCTCACTGGCCCTGCTTGGCTTCGGTGCGAACTGGCTGACCGCAGGTCTTGCATTCGCCGGACTGCTCTGCTACGTGCTCGTCTATACGATTTGGCTGAAGCGGCGATCTTGGTCGAACATCGTGATCGGCGGTGCGGCGGGTGCGTTTCCGCCACTGGTAGGGTACGCGGCGGTGACCGGGCAACTCTCGCCGCTCGCCTGGTATCTTTTTTCCGTCATCTTCCTATGGACCCCCGTACATTTCTGGGCGCTCGCACTCTTGCTCCGAGACGACTATGCCCGGGCCGGGGTGCCGATGCTGCCTGTGGTCCGAGGCGAGCACGCCACGGTGGTTCAGATCGCGTTCTACTGCGTCCTGACTTCGGTGGTCTCGGTGCTGCCGTTCCTGCAGCGCGAGGTCGGATGGTTCTACTTGGTGAGCACCGCCGTCCTCAACCTGTGGCTGCTTGGCGGTTGCGTGCGCTTGCTCCTTCGGCCGGAGAAGGCCCAAGCGCAGTTCGTCTTCAAGGCCTCCATGGTCTATCTCGCCCTTTTCTTCATCGCTGCCGCGGTCGACAGGACTGCATGGCCCCTCTGACCCTCATTCACGACTGACCCATGCCGCAGACCTTTAAGCCCGCAGCCAACACGATCGCGACGCTGAGCCTCTTCGCGGGGGCTGCAATCCCGTTCATCGCGCTCGTCACTGGCAGCACGCTCACGAACTCGCCGTACAACACGAAGCAGTTCGTCCCGATCGACCAGCCAGCGCCGTTCAGCCACAAGCACCACGCCTACGAGCTCGGGATCGACTGCCGATTCTGCCACGCCACGGTGGAAGAGGGCGCGGTCGCCGGTGTCCCGGCCACAGAAGTCTGCATGTCCTGCCATTCCCAGATTTGGACAAACAGCCCTAACCTCGAGGCGGTCAGGAAGAGCTGGGAGTCGGGCACTCCCCTGCAGTGGAACAAGGTGAACCACGTGCCCGACTTCGTATACTTCAACCACTCGATCCACGTGAACCGGGGCATCAGCTGCAATAACTGTCACGGCGCTGTGAACAAGATGGAGCTCACCTGGAAGGGACAGTCCTTCAAGATGTCATGGTGCCTGGAGTGCCACAAGAACCCGTCCGCATACCTATATGAGACCGAGGAAGTGAGGTCCGGCGCGATCTCGCCCCGGGAGCAGGTCTTTGAGCTGTATCGCAAGCTGAGCGCGGGCAAAGATCTCACCGAAGTCGAGCACAAGCTCGCCGAGGGCCTCCCGCAGATTGTGCCCTCCGACGAGGTCCACGCTGGAGTCGCTGCGATGAAGGAGCGCGGCGTCAACGTCACGCAGCTCAAGGACTGCTACGTCTGCCACCACTAAGACCATGAGCAGGAAGAAGCAAGGAAGCGCGTACTACCGGGGCTGGGAGCAGTTCGAGAACCCGGAGGCAATGGATCGGATTCGGGCGGACGAGTTTCCCGCACGGGCGACGTTGCCCGGGATCGATCGCAGGAGCCTCCTCAAGCTCGCCGGCAGCGCTGCGGCGCTCGCCACGATCGGCTCCGGTTGCCGGTTCCAACCGCAGCGCAAGATCGTCCCGTTCGTCCAGGCTCCTGACACCTATGTCCCAGGCAAGGACAAGTACTTTGCCTCTGCGGCCACGCTCGGCGGCTATGCGACCGGAGTGCTCGTTCGGTCGTACGAGGGGCGACCCGTCAAGATCGAGGGGAATCCTCTGCACCCTTCGAGCCTGGGAGCGTGCGACCACCGGACCATGGCGGAGACCGCCGTGCTCTACGATCCGGAGCGCCATCAGGTCGCCAAGTCGCAAGGTGGCTTCGGAACCTGGGGCCAGTTCTTCACCGAGGCCTTGTCCGGCAACTCGTTCGCTCTGTTGACGCCCAACGTCTCATCTCCGAGCCTCCACGGCCAGATCCAAGCGTTCTTGCAGAAGTTCCCTGGCTCGCGGTGGTTCCAGTACGAGGCTGCCAATCGAGACTCGGCCCGCGAAGGCGCTGTGATGGCCTTTGGGCGCGCGGTCGAGACGATCTACAGCTTTGAGAACGCCGACGTGGTGCTCGGGCTCGATGCCGACCTCTTTATCGAGGGGCCTGGCGCGCTCGCGTACAGCAAGGCGATCGCTGCTCGCAGAGACCCCGAAGGGGAGATGAACCGCCTGTATGCGGTCGAGAGCGCTCCGACGACCTTCGGAGCGATGGCGGACCACCGGTACCCTGCCAAGCCTTCCGACGTCCTCGCTACGGCCAAGGCCATTGCTGCGGCCCTAGGAGTCCCGGGCAGCGGCGGGGGCAAGGCTCCTGCAGGCATCCCGGTTGCCGAGATCGCTGCCGACCTCCGCGCCGCGGGCCCGAGAGCCGTCGTGGTGCCGGGCGAGTACACGAGCGCCGCGCTCCATGCGTGTTGCCACGCGATCAATCATGCCCTCGGTGCAGTCTCAAAGACCGTCAGCTACACCGAGCCCGTCTTGGCGGACTGGCAGAACAACGGCGACCAGCTCCGGCAGTTGGCGACTCTGCTCGAGTCCGGCGAAGTCCGGAACGTACTCATCTTCGGTGGTAACCCAGTCTATGCTGCGCCTGGCGACGTCAAGTTTGGCGAGGCTTTGGCCAAGGCGCCGTTCTCGGCCCACCTGACATTGGAGGACAACGAGACCTCGGAAGTCTGCCGCTGGGCGTTGCCGGCCTCCCACTTCCTCGAGGCGTGGGGAGACGGCAAGGGCCACGACGGCTCCATCGCGGTCGTCCAGCCGCTCATCGAGCCTATGTACGATTCGAAGTCCGAAATCGAGGTCTTGGAGACCATGCTCGGCGGAGGGCGCACTGGCGAGAAGGTTGTCGCTCAGACGTGGGGACTGAACGGAAAGGCTTGGCGCGAGATGCTGGCTCGAGGAGTGTCGCCTTCGACCACGGCGTTGACCCAGCCGGTCACCCCGCTCCCGAACCTCCTCACCGGCCTGCCGGACGGGGGTGCTGCCACCGAAGTGAGGTTCCTTCCCGACCCCAATATCCACGACGGCCGCTATAGCAACGTCGCCTGGTTGCAGGAGCTTCCCAAGCCGGTCACGAACCTGACGTGGGACAACTCGATCCAAGTGAGCCCTGCGACAGCGAAGAAGCTCGGGGCCGGCCAGCAGACTAAGCTGATGGGGATCATCCCCTTCTACGGTGCCCACGACATCGTGCGGCTGACCGTCGGCGAAACGATGGTAGAGGGCCCGGTCTTCATCAATCCCGGAATGGCCGATGACACCGTGGTCGTGCACATGGGCTACGGGCGAACTCGGGCCGGAGCATTTGGGACGGTCGGAAACCCCGAGACCCACGGAGGCGGGTTCGACGCCATGAAGCTCCGCGGCACCGACTCTCCCTGGCTTGCGAGCGGCACAGTCCTGAAGGGCAAGGGCACCTACCCTCTCGCGAACACCCAGTTCCACAACACGCTCGACGTCAATCCCGAGGACTCCGACCGCGATATCATTCGCGAAGTCACGCTGGCCGAGTTCCGGGAGCACCCTGACGCGCTCGCCCACCCCACGGACAAGCCTGCCAGCGGCCACCATGAAGAAGGCCACTCGCCAAAGGTTCTCTACAACAACGAGAAGGAGTTCTTCGATCCGGAGACGAACTACCAATGGGCGATGACGGTGGACTTGAACCTGTGCACCGGGTGCAACGCCTGCGTCACCGCCTGCCAGGCCGAGAACAACATCCCTACGGTGCAAAAGGAGCAGGTGATGAACGGGCGCGAGATGCACTGGATCCGCGTCGACCGTTACTACCAAGCGAACGGTGCCGAGTACGACGAAGCGAATCCCAGGATCACCTTCCAACCGCTGGCTTGCCAGCAGTGCGAGGCGGCTCCGTGCGAGCCGGTGTGCCCGGTCGCGGCAACAGTTCACAGCCACGAGGGACTGAACCAGATGGTCTACAACCGCTGCGTCGGCACGCGCTACTGCAGCAACAACTGTCCTTACAAGGTCCGCAAGTTCAACTTCCTGCACTTCACCAAGCGCTTCGAGGACAACCCAGTGCTGCACCTGATGCAGAACCCGGACGTCTCGGTGCGCGGCCGCGGCGTCATGGAGAAGTGCACTTACTGCGTGCACCGCATCAACCACGCCCGAATCGAGGCCAAGAAGGAGGCTCGCGAGATTCGGGACGGCGAGGTCGTCACCGCCTGCCAACAGGCGTGCCCGACCGGTGCGATCGTGTTCGGCGACATGCGGAGAGAGGGCAACGCAGTCGCCAAGACTCGCGCGAGCCGCCGAAACTACAAGCTGCTGGAAGAGACGAACGCTCGTCCGCGCACGACCTACCTGGGCAAAGTGAGGAACCCGAACCCCGCGCTGGAGGCCTGACCATGGCAGACACCCCCCTGAACGAGAAACTGGTCGAAGGCACCTGGACCGAGGGCCAGGTCGACGAGCGTATCGCCGACATCATCCTCGATCCGACTCGCCACACCGAGACCCAGCTCAAAGTTCCGAAGTTCCTCGATAAGCTTCTGCCCGCCCAGGCCAAGAGCCCCTGGATGGCGATGGTCGGCATTGGCTTCCTCTTGGTGAACGTCCTCCTTGTGGCGATCGCCTACCTGGTGCTCACCGGCATCGGCATCTGGGGCAACAACCAGCCGGTCGGCTGGGGCTTTGACATCATCAATTTTGTCTGGTGGATCGGTATCGGCCACGCCGGGACGCTAATCTCGGCGATCCTCCTCCTGCTTCGCCAGCGCTGGCGCAACTCGATCAACCGGTTTGCAGAGGCGATGACCATCTTTGCGGTCATGTGCGCGGGCATGTATCCGTTGCTGCACACCGGTCGCCCGTGGGTGGCGTACTGGCTGATGCCGTACCCCAACATCATGGGGCTCTGGCCGCAGTTCCGATCGCCGCTCATCTGGGACGTCTTCGCGGTCTCGACCTATTTCACGGTCTCGCTGTTGTTCTGGTACGTCGGCATGGTGCCGGACTTTGCCACGCTGCGCGACCGGGCCAAGCCAGGTTTCGCGCGAGGTGCGTTCGGGCTGCTCGCGATGGGATGGCGGGGCTCAGCCAAGCACTGGCACCGCTACGAGCACGCGTCGATCATCCTCGCCGGTCTTTCGACCCCGCTCGTCCTCTCTGTCCACAGCATCGTGTCCTTCGACTTTGCGATGTCCATCGTGCCGGGCTGGAACGCGACCATCTTCCCGCCCTACTTCGTAGCTGGTGCGGTCTTCGCCGGCTTTGCGATGGTAATCCTGCTCGCGATTCCGGTTCGCAAGTGGTACCGGCTCGAAGAGCTGATCACGATGAAGCACTTCGACTGGATGGCCAAGGTGATGCTAGCGACCGGCCTCATCGTCGCATACGGCTACTGTATGGAGGTCTTCTATGCCTGGTACAGCGGCTCGCCGTTCGAGACGGCCCTCTTGCAGAATCGGCTGGGAATTACGACTGGCCCCTATAGCTGGTCGTTCTGGTGCCTGATCTTCTTCAACGTCATCGCGCCGTTCCCGCTCTGGTTCCCCAAGGTCAGAAGAAACCTGAAGGCACTCTTCGCGATCAGCATCGCGATCAGCATCGGAATGTGGTTCGAGCGATTCGTCATCATTCCCGCGTCGCTCACCCGCGACTACCTACCGAGTTCGTTCGGCTATTACTCGCCTACGTTCTGGGACTTTGCCATGTTCTTCGGCACGATTGGGTTCTTCATCTTCATGATGTTCCTGTTCGTTCGGTTCCTGCCTAGCATCAACATGTACGAGATCAAGGAGCTGCTCCATCAGGAGAGGCACGACAGCGACCATGAGCCGGTAGCGGCCGGCGCGGAGGGGCACTAACCGTGTCACACGGAAGGGACACCTCCCCCAAGCCGTACGGAGTCGTGGCCGAGTTCCTCGAAGCCGACGCCCTGCTCGCGGCGACCAAGAAGACTCGCGAGGCGGGATATCGGGCGATCGACGCGTTTAGCCCGGTGCCGGTGCACGGACTGGCCGATGCGATCGGGTTCGACGACAGCCGCCTTTCGTGGCACGTGTTCGGAGCCGGTCTCACTGGCGCCCTGGCCGGGCTCGGGCTAGAGGTCTGGACCTCGACGGAGGCCTACCGCCACCTGGTCGGCGGAAAGCCGTTCATCAGTCTGCCCATGTTCTTCCCGGTGCTGTACGAGTGCACGATCCTCTTCGCTGCCGGCGCGGCAACGATGCTGATGTTCGCGCTGAACGGGCTGCCCAAGCCCCACCACCCGGTCTTCAATGCCAGGGCGATGGATCGGGCAAGCAGCGATCGTTACATCTTGTGCGTGGATTCGACCGACCCCAACTACGACGAGGACAAGCTGGCCGCCTTTTTCCGCGACCTGGGTGCGGAGTCGGTCGAAAAAGTCCGCACCTCGGAGGGATATTGAAGTGAACAGGACAATTCTCTGGGCAGCGTGCCTCGCCTCACTGGTAGTGGGAGCCGGCTGCCACCAAGACATGTGGCTCCAGCCCAAGGCATTGAGCCAGACCAAGACCCAGGCGTTTCCCGATGTGTCTGCCTCGAGGGCACCGGCCCTGGGCGCCGTGGAGTTCGGCAAGCCGATGACCGACGATGCGTTCTACACCGGTCGGGTAAACGGCAAGCTCGTCTCTGAGTTCCCTATACCGGTCACCGAAGAGCTGCTCCGAAGAGGCAAGGAGAGATTCATGGTGAACTGTAGCCATTGCCACGGGGCGATCGGCGACGGAAAGGGAATGATCGCCCAGCGCGGCTTCACCCTCGCCCGACCGGTCGGCAACTACCACACCGACAGGCTGCGGGCCATGCAGGTCGGCCACTTTTTCGATGTTGTCACCAACGGATACGGAACCATGTACCCCTTGAAGTCGAAGATAAAGCCGGCTGACCGCTGGGCGATCGCGGCCTACATACGGGTTTTGCAACGGAGCCAGTACACCCCGATCCAAGCGATTCCGGGCGAGGAGGCGCAGCGACTCTCGGCAATCCCGTACGATCCGGGCCAGGACGCACCGCCGCAGTCCAAGATCATGCAACCCAAGGCAGCGGTGCCGGTCGCACCCGCAGGAGCGAACCAATGAGCGAGTCCACACCCAGCAGGATCGACCGGGTCATGATGATCGCCGGCTCGCTGGCAGTGGCGGTCGGGTTTGTCCTCAGCTTGATCGGGTTGCCGATGGCGGGCGGTGCCAAGGGTATCGCGCAGTCGTACTTCTTTGCCTTCGCCTCGATTGCGACCCTGACGATCGGGTTCTTCGGGCTTTCTTTGCTGCACCACACGACTCGGGCGCGATGGGGCTTCCCAGTCTTGCGGATTATGGAAGCGGGAGGAGGCTGGCGCCAGATCATCCTCGTTGTGCTCGCCTGGATTCCGGTCGCCTTTGTCTGGCGGAAGGTGCTCTACCCGTGGTCTGACCCCGAAGTCGTGGCGCAGGACCCCGTCATTCAGTACAAGGCGGTTTACCTGAACGACGCACGGTGGATCGGGTTCTCGCTCTTCGCTTTCGCGTTCCTGGTTTTCATGAGCTACCGAAACTCGATGTGGCAGCACAAGGAGGTTGAGACTGGCGACAAGAAATGGCGAGACCACCGGACGAACTGGAGCGCGCCAGGAATGGTCGCGTTCTTCCTCATCGGGAACTTCCTCTACACCGACTGGGTGATGAGCCAGGATCCGCACTGGTCGTCAACCATGTACGGCATCCTCTTCATAGTCGGAGGGATGCTCGGAGCCCTCGCACTCACGAGCCTTATCGTAGGAAGCCAGGCCAAGAAGGCGCCTTTCGACCGCGTCGTGGAGCCGTGGTTGACCAAGGACCTGGGCAACCTCCTGCTCGCAGGAACGATGATCTGGGCGTACTTTAGCTTCAGCCAGTACCTCATCATCTGGAGCGGCCACCTGCCGGAGTACATCCCCTATTGGCTTCGGCGCTCGAACAACGGGTGGCACTTGCTGGGCAACATGCTCCTTGCGACCCAGTTCTTCATCCCGTTCCTGCTCTTGCTGATCCCCAAGGTCAAGCGTGTGCCCACGCTCTTGGCGATGGTCGCGGGCTGGATCCTGGCGATGAGGTTCTTCGACTTCCAGTACACGGTCGTGCCCACGTACCGTGAACAGATGGTCTTCCAACCGTTGGATCTAGGGCTGCTGCTCCTGCTCCTCGGCGTGTGGGCGATCAACTTCGGAAACACCTTGAGCCGGAGCGCCTTGATCGTAGACCGCATTCCCCAAGGCGCTAGCCAGGAGCCGGTGATCGAACATGCATGAGAACGAGAACCCGCAAGCCGACCACAACCTCCTTGAGGAACTGGGGTACGAGCCCAGGGACGTCGAGACTTCGACGTTCCCCAAGAACACCGCGATCTTCGCCGCGTGGTTCACGTCCACTTGTATCATTGCTTGGCTCTTCACCGCATGGATCGCCCCTGACACGGTCAAGCCCCGAACGGAAGAGGCCCTGGCGCGAAAGGCTGCGCCGCCCGGGGGCACTCCCTTGCTACAAAGCGACGCAACCGCGGCCCAGGACATAAAAAACCTGCGGGCCAAGGAAGAAGAAATGACGACGACGTACGGCTGGTCAGACCGCAAGTCGGGCCACGTGCGGGTACCTCTATCGGTTGCCATGGACGCCATGATTCGCGAGGGGCTGCCTTCGCGTCCTGGAGCCCGCTATCCGGAGGGCGAGGAATGAAGCTTCTTGCCGTGGCCGTAGCGGCAGTGATGGCTTTCCCCGCAATGGGCCAGCTGTACAAGCCGCCCACGGGCGCCGTTCCAGGCGAGTCTCGCGTGGCGACTTCCTCCGCAGGTAAGGACGTGCGAGTGGACCAAAGGCTGGGCGAGTTCGTCCCCCTGGACACGCGGTTTACGGACGACGACGGCAGATCGGTCAAGCTAGGCGATGTCATCCGGGGCAAGCCGGTGCTCGTATTGCCGGTGTTCTACCGGTGTCCCGGCATCTGCGCACGGGAGTTCGCAGCGGCCGCCGCGAGCTTGGCTGGGTTCAGGAAGGCGCACCTTGGAGAGGATTTCGAACTGATCGTGGTCGGGATCGATCCTGGCGAGGATCACAAGATGGCCGCGACGAAGAAGGAAGAGGTGGTTTCGATGATCCTCGGCGGGAAGGCGACCCATGAACTGAGGGTCAAGGCCGAACAGGGCACCCACTTCCTCACCGGGGAGATGTCGGAGATCCGCAGGGTCACCGACGCGCTCGGGTTCAAGTTTACGTACGACGAGGCGAGCGGCAACATCGTCCACCCGCAAGGCATGATGGTCCTCACCCCGTCAGGCAAGGTCTCACAGTATTTCCTCGGCGAAGACTATCCGCAACAGGTGTTGCTCGACTCCATCAAGAAGGCAGGCGCCAATGGCGTCGGGTACAAGGACGACCGACCGTTCTTCCTGGCTTGCGTCCAGGTAGACCCATTGACAGGGCAACGCTCGATCAACGTTTTGAACACGGTTCGCACGTTGGGAGTCGCGACCGTGCTCTCCATCCTCATCGCTGTGATCTACTCTGCACGTAAGTACCGCAATCCCGGAGGTCGAAATTGAACATCTTCCGCGGGCTGCCCATGTTCCCCGAAGCAGCGAGCGAAAACGCTCTGCGATACGATCTCCTCTTTTGGACGATCTCCCTGCTCACAATCTTCTTTACGCTGCTTGTCGGTGGCCTGGCGCTTTTCTTCGTATCGAAGTACCGCAGAGGCAGCACCGCCAACCGGAAGAACCCGATCGACCACCATACGGGGCTCGAACTGCTCTGGAGCGGCATCCCGCTGCTGCTCGCAACCGGAGTCTTTGCCTGGTCTGCCCACAACTTCGTCAATCACCAAAGGCGCATGCCCAAGGATGCGCTCGAGGTGTTCGTGATAGGCAAGCGATGGATGTGGCATTTGCAGCATATGAACGGAATCCGGGAGAATAACGAGCTGCATGTGCCGCTCGGCACTCCCATCAAGATGACGATGATCTCGCAGGACGTAATCCACGCAATGTATTTGCCGGAGTTCCGTGCCCAGTTCCATGTCGTACCCGGGCGATACACCGAGCTGCACTTCATGCCGACCAAGGTCGGCAGATTTAAGATGCTCTGCGCCATGCATTGCGGAACCAAGCATAGCGAGATGGTCGGATACGTCCACGTGATGCAGAAAGCCGAGTATGCGAAGTGGCTCGAAAACGGAGGCAACCGCAACATCCCCGTAGCCATGGAAATGAAGGAGCGAGGCGCCCAGGTCTGGAAGGAGAAGAACTGCGGCAACTGTCATGGGCAGCAGGACAATGTCAGGGGTCCGAGCCTGGTCGGGATCTTTGGGACGAAGCGCCAGTTGACCGACGGTACGTCGGTCGTTGCGGACCGGACCTACGTTCGCGACAGCATCATCGCCCCGTGGAGGCAGATCAACAGCGGCTACCAAGCCGAGATGCCGGAGTACCGCAACCTGAGCGAGCCGGACATCCTAGCGCTCACCGCGTACGTGGAGTCGCTCGGAAAGGAGGCTGGCCTCCGTCCCGCCGGAGACCTGGCCCCTGGCTCGGCGACGAGACGGCTCTCCAGCGCTACCAACAACGCGGCCGACGTGGCGAACCGTACCGGAACCCCGGTCGTGGGTCAGCAACAAAGTGGAGGTTCGACGAGATGAGCACAACCGTACTGGAAGAAGTGGCCTCCCCGGAAAAGGGAGTCAAGAAGAACTACCTGAACGCAGATCACACCATTGCTTCGTGGCTGCTGACGACGGACCACAAGCGCATCGCGGTGCTCTATCTGGTCTCGGTCTCGATCATGTTCTTCATCGGAAGTATCGCGGCCGCGTTTGTTCGGTTCGAGCTCACGTCACCGTACGGACAATGGCTCACCAGCGAGCAGTACAACAAGATGTTCACCGCGCACGGCGTGGTGATGATCTTCTTCTTCTTGATCCCATCGGTGCCGGCCGTGCTGGGCAACTTCGTCCTGCCGATCGCAATCGGGGCAAGGGACCTTGCCTTCCCACGTCTGAACCTGCTCAGTTGGTACCTCTTCGTAGTTGCGGCCGTGCTCATTCTTGCCTCCTTTGCTATGGGCGGGATTGATACAGGCTGGACGTTCTACACACCTCTGAGCAGCCTTTACTCGGATACGCAGGTAACGCTCGCACTGGTCGCAGCCTTCATTGCCGGATTCAGCTCGATCTTCACCGGGTTGAACTTCGTGGCGACCGTGCACAAAATGCGGGCACCGGGAATGACCTGGTTCCGAATGCCGCTCTTTGTCTGGGGCTCGTATGCCACCAGCCTCGTCATCCTCCTCGGGACGCCCGTCGTCGCGATCACGCTTCTCTTGGTCGTGCTGGAGCGAACCCTGAAGATCGGCATCTTCAGCCCCGAGCTAGGCGGCGACCCGGTTCTGTTCCAGCATCTCTTCTGGTTCTACTCCCACCCGGCGGTGTACATCATGATCCTCCCTGCCATGGGCGTGATCAGCGAGCTTTTCTCCTGCTTTGCTCGCCGCCGGGTCTTCGGCTACGAGTTCGTGGCGTTCTCCACCTTGGCGATCGCGGCTCTGGGCTTCCTCGTATGGGGGCACCACATGTTCCTTTCGAGCCAGTCGGTCTTCCAGGGCCTTGTGTTCTCGCTCCTCTCCTTCTTGGTCGCCATCCCGTCTGCGGTGAAGGCGTTCAACTGGACGGTCACCCTGTACAAGGGTTCGGTTCACATGACGACCCCGATGATCTACGCCCTCGCCTTCCTCGGCTTGTTCGTGATCGGCGGTCTCACCGGCCTGTATCTCTCATCGATGGACACAGACGTCCACTTGACAGGCACCTACTTCATCGTCGCCCACTTCCACTACGTCATGGTCGGTGGAGGGATCCTCGGGTTCCTCGGTGGCCTTCACTTCTGGTGGCCGAAGATGTTCGGCAAGATGTACAGCGAGTTCTGGGGCAGGCTCAGCGCGCTGGTCGTCTTCGTCGGGTTCAACTTCACTTTCTTCCCGCAGTTCATGCTGGGTTATCTCGGTATGCCTCGCCGGTACCACCTGTACGCTTTCGCGCCGGAGTGGCAGTTCTACAATGTGCTCTCCTCCGCCGGTGCGACCGTGCTGGGGATCGGCTTCTTAATGCCAGCCTTCTATCTCACCGCGTCACTGATCAAGGGCAAGGCCGCAGGTCCGAATCCATGGGGTGCCAAGGGCCTCGAGTGGGAGAACGCCGACTCGCCTCCGATCACTGAGAACTTCGAACGGATGCCTATCGTGACGGGCGCAGTCTACGACTATGACTCAGAAGAAGACAGCCGCCTCTATCGCATGGAGCAGGAAGAGCACGAGCAGAAGGACAAGGCGCACCTTCCGGGAGAACACTGATGGCAGCACACGGACACGCCGCCGGCTCGCACGAGGACTCGGTCTACTTCCAGTACGAGACCCTGGAGCAACAGCAGGAAACCTACCTCCTGGGAATGTGGGCGTTCCTGCTTACCGAAATCATGATGTTCGGTGCGCTGTTCCTCATCTACACGGTGTACCGCTTCCAGTACCAGCACGACTTCTTTATCTACCACGAAGAACTTGATTGGAAGCTCGGCGGCTTGAACACCGTGATCTTGCTTTCCAGTTCGTTCTCGATGGCTCTGGCGGTGCATTACCACCAGCTCAAGAAGAAGGCGGCGACGCTCTGGTGCCTTGCCTTCACGAACCTGTGCGCCTTCGGGTTTCTTGGCGTCAAGACTATCGAGTACGGAGAGAAGTTCAAGCACAACCTCTTCCCGAACGATACGTTCGTTTGGAGCTCGGCCCTCCACGGCGGAAACCCTGAGCACGCGAGAATCTTCTTCAGCCTGTACTTCGCGATGACCGGCCTCCACGGTGTCCACGTGCTGATCGGGATCCTCGTCATCACGACCTTGATGGTCTTGATCGCGAAAAACCACCGGCTCATCACGGACTATCTCCCAACGGAGATGGTGGGCCTGTACTGGCACTTCGTCGACCTTGTGTGGATCTTCCTGTATCCGCTCTACTACCTCATCCCCAAGTAAGCCATGGCAGAACACGAAAGCAACGCAGACCACGGGTCGCACGCCCACCACGTCACGCCGATCAGCAAGCTGGCCGCGACGTTCGGCTTCCTGCTCGTCATGATGATGCTCACCATCGCAGCTGCGAGGCTTCCGATCGACATGCCGGACACCTTTGGATGGCTTTCGCCGTACTTTTTCGTGACCAATGCGATCGCGCTTGGGATCGCGATCGCCAAGGCAGTGGCCGTGGTTCGAATCTTCATGGGCGCGAAGTACACGACCAAGCTGGTCAAGCTCTATGCGGTCGGTGGCTTTGTCTGGTTCACGTTGCTCTTCATCATGTTCTTCGACTACGGAACGAGGAAGTGGGAAGAAGTACGAGGTTGGGAGCCTGTGCCCAGCTCGGGCCTGCCGAGAAACCGGGAGAGCGAGGCTGGACTGCCGTACCCGGTCTATGAAGGCTCGCACGGCGCCGAGGCCGAGGGCGGACATGGCGAGGCAGCGGGCGATGGACGCTCAGAGGCGCCGGCTGCCGCTGGCCACTAGCCGCGTAGGCGCTGCAGTTCTTCGGAGGCCCACCGGAGGACGTCCTCGGGCGGAGCGCCCCTCTCAAACGTCCTGGGCTCGCCCCAGGTCGCAGTGATCACTTTCGCGGCATAGCGAGGCTTCTCATGCGGGTAGGGAATGAGGGAGTTTGATCCCTGAAGCGCGACGCAGACGACCGGCGAGCCGCTTCTCAGCGCAAGCATCGCCGATCCGGGCAGTAGCTCGATCAGATCGCCCGTCGGGCTGAGCTGGCCCTCGGGAAAGACGCACACCGCCTCGCCTTCGGCGAGCAGCCTCATGGCGGTCTTCAAGGCCCCGACGTCGGCGGAGGACTGGGCTACGGGGAAAGCTCCCCACCAAGTCATGAACCGCCCCATCCATCCCATCTCGAACAGCTCCTTGCGTGCCATGAACCGCAGGTGCCTGCGCGAGGCGAGCTGCAGCGCCACTGGGTCGGAATTCGAAATATGGTTGGCCAGGACGAGGAGCGGGCCCCTGCGGCCCACCCTGGACTGTGAGCGCGAGACCACCGGAGCGCCGAAGAAGAGGGTGAGCGCGGTCCAGACGATCGGACGTAAGACCGGTAACCAGGCCCGCCCTCCGGGACGGCTCATCGGCCCGTGACCACGAGGCGTAGCGCCTCGGGATAGGCCTCGCGCTCGAGTTCGAGGACGCGATCGGCCAGAGAGTCGGGAGTGTCTCCGGGCAAGACCGGGCAACGGAGGGAATAGACGGGCTCCCCCTCATCGTACTGCTCGGTGACGTAGTGCACGGTGCAACCGCTTTCCGAGTCGCCCGAGGCGAGGACTGCCTCGTGCACACGGATACCGTACATCCCCTTTCCTCCGTGGAGGGGAAGGAGCGCAGGATGGATGTTCAAGATATGGCCGGCATAGGCGTGCACGACCTCGGCTGGGAGGAGGCTCATGTAACCGGCGAGGCAGACCCAATCAATCTCCTCGGATTGGAACAAGGCGAGCAGATCTGCGGCGTAGCTCCCGCACTGGGGGTCGAGGATCGCGACTTTCGCTCCCAGTGCTCGCGCCCGGGCCTCGGCAAGTGTTCCTGCCGTCGGCGCGACCACGAGCCGGCCCTCGGCCGGGACAAAGCCAGAGTTGCAGGCAGCGAGCAGGCTTGCCATGTTCGTCCCGCGCCCTTTGCGCCCGACCATGACCGCGACCCGGGGCTGCTGCGACTCAGGCATCGAACCGGACGCCTTGGGCCAGGGCGGGCCGCTCGTGGCCGTAGTACGTCGTACTGGTGACCCGTCTCATGTAGGACTTCCAGGAGTCCGAGCCGGACTCCCGTCCGCCTCCCGTCTCCTTCTCGCCTCCGAAGGCTCCGCCGATCTCGGCCCCGCTCGTCCCGATGTTCACGTTCACGATTCCACAGTCGGAACGGTTGCGGAAGAACTCTGCCTCGCGGACGTCGGTCGTCATGATTGCCGAGCTCAACCCCTGGGGTACCGCATTGTGCTCCTCGATCACCTCTTCCAAGGTGTCGTAAGGAACGAGGTAGGTGAGGGGGGCAAACGTCTCCTCGAAGACCTCGGGCGTCTGCCTTTCGAGGCGCACAAGGGCAGGACGGACATAGTAGCCGCCAGGAAACTTGTCCTCCAGCACCCGACCGCCGCCGACAATTTGGTTCGCCTGGGGCCGGATCCGGTCGAGCGCCCGCTCCATGTTCTCGAAAGCCTCGCGGTCGATGAGAGGGCCGACCAGAGTCCCTGGTTCGAGCGGATCGCCGACTCGCTCCGATCCGATTGTCTCGTAGGCTCGTGCGAGCTGGCTAAAAACCTCGTCAGCGATGCTGCGATGGACAAAGACGCGGCGGGTGCTCGTGCAGCGCTGCCCGGCCGTGCCGACCGATCCAAAGAGGATGCTGGGCATCGCGATGCCGAGGTCGGCGCTAGGCGTTACGATGATCGCGTTGTTGCCGCCGAGTTCCAGGAGCGACCGGCCAAATCGGGCGGCGACCTTGGGCCCGACAACCTGACCCATTCGGCACGAGCCGGTCGCACTGACCAGCGGGATCCGCCTGTCTTCGACGAGCGCGTTGCCTACCTCGGCCGCGCCAATCACGACTTGGGACAAGCCCTCCGGCGCTTCTGCGAACCCATCGGCCACTTCGTCGAAGAGCCGCTGGCAAGCCAGGGCCGTCAACGGGGTCTTCTCGCTGGGCTTCCAGATGACGGGGTCGCCACAAACAAGGGCAAGCGCGGCGTTCCAGGCCCAGACTGCGACCGGGAAGTTGAACGCGCTGATGACGGCAACCGGGCCGAGCGGCAGCCAAAGCTCTTGCATTGCATGTCGGGGTCGCTCGCTGTGGATCGTTAGCCCGTACAACTGTCGGCTCAGGCCGACCGCAAAGTCGCAGACGTCAATCATCTCTTGGACTTCGCCGCGACCTTCTTCGAGGATCTTGCCGCACTCCAAGGTAACCAGTCGCGCGAGGGCCTCCTTCTCCTGCCGAAGCTTCTCGCCGTAGAGCCGGACCAACTCCCCGCGGACAGGGGCCGGGACATCGCGCCAAACCCGGAACGCGCGCTCCGCTGCCGCTATGCACCCTTGAGTCTCGGCCACGGTGTTAGACCGCAGCCGGGCGAGCTCAGCCCCGTCTGTCGGGGACGTTACGATAAGGTCGGCGTTCGGAGCAGGGCCGAGACCCGGTAGTAGCTCGACCACGGAGGCAAGAGGCGATGTCATGGCAAGGATTGTATCCGCCGCACCTGCCCGGGCTCGGGATGGCGGGAGCGTGTAGGAATCGAACCCACCCAACGCCTTGTGGACGTCACAACGGTTTTGAAGACCGCGGGGCACACCAGCACCCATTCGCCCCCATCCGACTGCCTTTGTACCTGGCTGGGCCGTCGAAGGTCCGGGCACCGGGCGCGAACCCGCGAGCCTTTTCGTACCTTGGCATAGATGCAACTCACGCTGAAATGGCAAGCGCCGATGACTTTCACGGGCACGACACCGACCGGGGCGATAATCACGCTCGACTCGCATCCCGATTCTGGCGGCTCGGGCAAAGGTCCGACTCCAGTCGAGGCCCTGGTCGCCGCGGCGGCGGCGTGCTCGGGAATGGACGTCGTTTCCGTCCTTTCCAAGAAGCGCCAGCCTGTGGAAGGCTATGAGGTGACCGCGACCGAGGAGCGTGGCCCAGCTGGCGAGTACCCCCGGCCGGTTCTCAGGCTGAAGGTGCGACACCGTATCTGGGGCGAGGGCCTCGACCCTGTAGCCGTGGCCCGCGCCGTCGAACTGAGCGACGAGAAGTACTGCACCGTGCTCGCGACCTTGCGCCACCCGGTCGAGGTGGAGAGCGAGTGGGAAGTCGCGGCGCCTACGGTCTAAACAGCGGGATTCCGAAGCGCTCCAGGATGAAGATCAGGTTTGCCGCCGCGTTGACCAGCTCGAGGTTCGGCCTCCCCGTGCCTGGCACGTAAACGTGGTCTCCGGCCATGAGAACCAGATTTTGGTTCTCGTCGCCTTCACGGATGAACTTCACGATGTTGCAGCGGATTCGCTGGTACTTTCCTGGCTGGCCCTTCTTCGGCCGAATCACCAGCACCTCCGAAAACTTGGACTCCTGCGGGATCTCCCAATTCGCGGCGGTGAGGGCGTCCATGACCGTCATGTCGTCCTGGTAAAGCACGGGGCCCGGCGAACGAACCTTGCCGTCCACCCTGATCATTACATCTTTCTTCGGAGGGATGACCAGGGTGTCACCGTCCTCGACTCGGAAGTCTTGCGAGAGATCCCCCCGCTCGATCATCGCCTTGAGGTCGATCGGAATGCCTTCTCGACTGTTCTTGCGGAACAGAATCGCCCGGCTCAGGTCGGCACCTGGGTTCGCGCCGCCTCCCAGACCAAACAAAGTTCGAATGGTGTCGCCTGGCCTCATCTCATAGGCGTTGGCGCGGCTCACCTCGCCGGAGACGCTTGCCCGGATCGACCGGATTCTGGAGACACTCACCGAGACCTTGGGGTCGCGGATTCGGAGGACCTTGATGTACTCGTCCTTCAGCTCCGCCTCCAGTTCGCTCGTGGTCTTGCCTTGAGCGCGTACCCGGCCTAAGAATGGCGGGCTCACAAATCCGTCGGGCCCGACGAGAAGCTCTGCCTGGAGCTGCTGTTCGTCCCAGACGAACATCCTCAACACGTCCTCCTCTTGGATCCGATACGGCTCGGTCTGCGAAGTTTGCGGGACCTGCGCTAAGACAGCCATCGCCGCGACGAGTGCAGCGAGAAATGCAACAAAACGAATCAGGGGGGTCGGCCTCGAGGCGCGCATCTTAGCTTCCATGCAATGAGACTGCAACGTGACTATACCTCTCCTTCGCGGTTTGTCAGCCTTCGGCCCTCGACCACCACGGTGAACTCGCCCTTACGGGGCACTTCCGATTCCCCAGGAACCGTGCCAAGTTGCCCACGCCACACCTGTTCGTGCATCTTTGTCAATTCTCGGCAGACTGCGACTCTCCTTGACCCCAAGGCCCGGAACATTGTGTCCAGCAGCGGTTCCAGCCGGTACGGGGATTCAAAAGCTATGAGTGTCAAGGCCGAGTCGGCAAAGGGGGCGAGCACTTCCTGGCACGGCCCGGGCTTGCGCGGCAGATATCCGAGAAAGGCGAATCGCTGGGCGTAAAAGCCCGATAGGCAAAGAGCAGCCATCACAGCGCTAGGCCCCGGCGTCGTCGTCACCTCGACCCCAGCCTCAATACACTGGTCTACGAGAGTCGCGCCAGGATCGCTGACTACGGGTGTACCAGCGTCTGTGACCAGGGCCCATCGTGCCCCGTCGGCAAGCTCTCCGCAATACTCCTGAACCTTGGCAGGGCCCGTGTGGTCGTTCAAGACCTTCATGGGAGGGCTCGCTCCGACGACGGCTCGAAGCCGGCCGCTAACGCGCGAGTCCTCGACCAGCCAAGCTTCGGCGGCGGCGAGTTCCTCGCGGGCCCTGGGCGAGAGGTCGCCCAGGTTTCCGATCGGGGTGGCGACCAGCACAAGGCGGCCTGCCACCGGAACTAGCCGCCTCCAGCCTTCTTCTCGGCTTCCACGGCTTTGCGATCCGCCTCGAGCTTGGATTTTTCCTCGGCCTCGCGCTTTGCGTCTTCTTCTAGGAACTTGCGCTGCTCTTCCTCAAGCTGCTTTTGCTCGGCGTCAGCCTTGACCCGGCCGGTCTCCCAGCGCTGGAGTTCGTCCTTCACGCCCTGGAGCCACTCCTTCTGGATCTTGGGGTTCTTGCCGGCGGCCTCGAGCCGGGTCTTGACCTCTCCGACCATCGCGATGTCCATGGCCTCGAAGCCATAGATCGTAGCGATGGCTCCCTTGAGGGTCTCCGTGGCCTGCTCGAAGTTGCCTTCCTCCAGTTCTGCGTCATAGAGCTGGAGCCGGAGGCCAGTGTCTTCTGTGTCCTCGAGCGCACGGTTCAGGACTTCGATCCATTCGCCTCGCTTATCGGCCCTCTCCTCTTCTGAGAGTGTCCCATAGTACATGCTAAAGGCGGCAAACTTACTCAGACCGATGATCGAATCCCCGATCGGGGTCTTGGCTGTCACACTCTCGCCCTTTTCCACCAGGCCGACCAGGAGCTTTTCGCGCTCTGCCGGGCTCGTGCCCTGGGATGTGAGAGCCTCGTTCACTTCGTAGAGATATTCGAGCGCAGGGTCGCTCCATTTGATACTCTTGGAGGACTTGAGCTTCGTGATCTCGTCGCCGAGCCGTCGGTCGGCCATGCTCTGTCGGTAGCTCTGCAAGAACTGGTCTTTGTTCTTATCAAAGTCGGCGGGGAGTCCGGGGTTCACCGACTGGAGCAGGAACACTGTAGGAGTCCCAAACTGGTTCAGTACCTGGGAGTGGCCGCCCTTCTTCAGGTCAAGGATCGACTTGAGCGACTCCTGGGAGGACAGGATCTCTCTCGCCAGTTTCATCGGTTCTTTGGAAGCTTTGGGGTTGTACTTGGCCATTACGTCGGCAAACTTCGCGCCGCCTTCCAACTCCGCAACCGCCTTTTCCGCCGCGGCTTGACGCTCTTCTTCGGATTTCGAAGTATCGTCAAACGGCAGGCGAAGCAGGACAAACTCCTCGTACGACTTCTTCAGGTCATCGAGCGAGTCGTTGGCGTCTTTGCGGTATTTGTCCCGCACCGCCGCGATGAGCACGCTGCGAATCGCCTTTTCCCTCTCTGCGGGATCTTTGAGCTTCGTCTCGAAGTCGGTCTGCGCTGCTTGGGAAGCCTCGGTGAGTGTCACGCCCTGCATTTGCTTGAATGCAGCGTCCACCGCCTTCATGTCAGCGTCCTGCTTGATGACTCCTTGGCTCACCATCTGTGAACGAACCATGTCGACCTGCGCCTGGTTCTCGCTTCGGAAGAGCTCGGTCGCCTGGGAGTCGGTGAGAGTAATGTTGTTCGACTTCGCCAGGTTCGCCACGACGGCCGAGGTAACGAGGGAGTCGAGTGCCTGTACCGCGGTCTGGAACTGGGTGCTCGGGTCTGCCCCAGGGCGGTTCTTGCGAACCTGCTCGAGAGCCTCGGTCAGTTCCTTGTACTTGACCGGCTGGCCAGCAACGGTGGCGACAACCGACTCTTCCAGCGACCGCGGTGCCTGGTTGCTGCCAAACAACCCGCACGAGCCAGTGTTCAGCAGGCCGAACGCAAGCAGGATGCCGATCACGACAAGAACAACTTGGCAACCCTTTTTGTCAAACAATTGGCGGAGTTGAACGATGGACAATGTAGTGCTCCAGGCCCCGAGGGAGAGGCGGCTTGGGAGTGTATCACGGTCAGACTGGCGTGCCCGGCCCTGAAGACTTGACAGGTAGACAGATATTGGCTATACTCTCGGTGCACCGGTAGAAGAAGCGAGAGGTGCGAGGAACACAATGGCCAAAGGATTGACGCACAGACAAGAGCAGATCCTCCGCTTTATGCAGGAGTACGTCAAGGACGAAGGGTATCCGCCGTCAATCCGCGAGATCGGCGACCGATTCTCCATCAGCTCTCTGCGCGGGGTCACCGTCCATTTGGACGCCCTGCAGCGCAAAGGCTACATCGAGCGGAGCAATACGCCTCGGTCGATCAAGATCCTCCACCCTGAGTTCCAGGCTGGCGCCAAGGTGAAGCTCCTCCCTCTGCTCGGGAGTATCGCAGCGGGCGCACCGGCGCTTGCTGAAGAGCACGTCGAGGCCTTGGTCGCAGTGCCGAGCGAGATGGTCCGGACAATAGAGAACGCGTTCCTGCTGAGGGTCAGGGGCGACTCCATGTCGGGCGAGGGTATCAACCCGCGCGACCTGGTCGTCGTTCGACCGCAGGAGACCGCGAACCACGGCGATCTGGTGGCCGTTCTCGTGGAAGACGAGGCGACAGTCAAGCGAATCCACTTTGTTGGGGACAAGATTCGTCTGGTGCCCAGCAACCCGGCCTACGAGCCGTTCGAAGTAGACCCGGAGCAGACGCGGATCATCGGCCGAATCGTCGGACTGATGCGCGATTATGAAGGGATGGCCTTCTAGTCCGACCCGAGGAGCGTGAGCCGGTAGTCGAGGATGTCGTTGGTTCGCTGAGACTGGCTCACGAGGCCCACCTGGTCGGCAAAGACGGACTCGACGACTTGGACGCTTCCGGGCAGTCTCAGATTCGTCAGGACTTCGAGCGTCCGGACTCCGAACACCGGGTGACGCTCCTTAGCGCGCGCCCCCTTCACTACCGCCGATCCCGCCACTGACCGCCCGGCCGAGACCACCGTACCTCGCCACTTCGCCTCGCCTTGGACAAGCACTGGGATCGGCGGCACAAAGCGAGTTCCTCCCAGCTGCGATGCAACGAGCCGCTCGCCTTGCCACGCCAGGACGCTGTCGCCGACCGGCGAAGCGACGACGTAGCCAGAACTCGAGCCCACAGGCGCAGTCCCGACGACCTTCCAATCGGCCACCAAGGTCGTCGCACCGCGCTCTAAAGAGTAGGAGTGTGACGACTCGGCACGGAGCGGCCACCAGGATCGATCCCCGCCGCCACAGCCGGCGGCCGCCATCGCTACGGCCGCGATCCAGTATCTCACACCGGCTCCAGACGGGCCAGGCTCTGAACGAGCTTCTTCACCCCGGTCGCTCCGGGAAATGCGACGGTCACTTCGGCGTCGTTCTTTAGCGGGCCGCACGCAACCACGACCCCGATCCCAAACTTGGAGTGCTGCACCCGCTGTCCCACCGGGAACGGTGGCACCCAAGCCGTCTTCGGCACTGATCGGGCGGGCTCGATCACTGCATAGTTGCCGGTGCGGTCGGAGCGAAGGGTCCGCAGTGGCGCGATCGCCTCTCGCTCGCCAAAGAGGGTCTCGACCGAGGCCGGGTCTAGGTCGTCGAGGAAGCGGGAACGAGGGTTGAATGAAGGTTGGCCGAACAGGGCACGCCGGTGGGCTCTGGCCAAATGAAGCTCTTCACGCGCCCTAGTCATCCCGACGTAGCACAGCCTGCGCTCCTCTTCGAGACCGGAGTCGCTACCGAGCGAGCGCGAGTGCGGGAACACGCCCTCTTCCATTCCGACGATGAAGACGACAGGGAACTCGAGACCCTTCGAAGAGTGCAGGGTCATGAGGGACACGGCGGAGTCGGACTCGTTGAACCCGTCAACGTCGCTCACAAGCGCTACCGACTCAAGGAACGCGGCGAGGCTCGGCTCGGGCACGGACGAGTCGAACTCTGCGGTCACGTTCACCAGTTCTTGGAGGTTCTCCAGGCGGCCCTGTGCCTCCTCCGTCCGGGCAGCGCGCAAAACGTCCAGGTATCCGGTCTGATCGAGCAGGTACCTCAAAACCGGGGTGACGGGGCCCGCCTGAGAGATCGCCCGCGCAGCCTCGATCGTCCCGGCGAGCGCGGCGAGCGAGACTAGGGCCTTCTTTCCGACCCGGCCTGCTGCTTCCTGGCCGCGAACCGCTTCGAGGAGCGAGGCACCATCCGACGCGGCAGCCGACTCGAGGTGTTGGATTGAAGTCGCACCGATCCCGCGGGCCGGCACGTTCACAACCCTGCGAAAGGCGGAATCGTCCAGCGGGTTCAAAACCAGCCGCAGATATGCGACCATGTCCCGAATCTCCTTGCGGTCGTAGAACCGCTGGCCCCCGACCAGCACGTGGGGAACCCTCATCACGAGGAACGCCTCTTCCAAGACGCGGGACTGGGCGTTGGTGCGGTAGAGGACGGCAAAGTCGCCATACTGCCTTCTTCCTGCCCGTACCTCGCGGAGAACGGCGTCCACGACCCCCATCGCCTCGTCTTGGTCGGTACCCGCCATACTCGAGGTCACGGCCGTGCCGGCCCCGTTCTCGGTCCAGAGTTCCTTGTCCATCCTGGATGGGTTCCGGGCGATCACTGCGTTCGCGGCGTCGAGGATCCGCTGGGTACTGCGGTAGTTCTGGGTGAGCCGCACGATCTTGGCATCGGGATAGTCGCTTCCAAACCGCCGCATGAGCGAGAGGTCCGCGCCTCGCCAGGCGTAGATGCTTTGGTCGTCGTCCCCGACCACGGTGAGGTTGTTGTGTCCGCCTGAGAGCAGCTGGGTCAGCCGGTACTGGGCGAAATTGACGTCCTGGTACTCGTCCACCATGACGTGGAGGAACCTCTCCTGATACTTCTCGCGCACTGGAGCTGATTCTTCCAGGAGCCTCACGCACTGTCCGAGCAGGTCGTCGAAGTCGAGGGCGTTTGCTCGGCGCAGGGCTTCGGAGTAGTGCTTGTAAACCTGGGCGACCGTTCGCTCGAAGAACCCGGAAGCCTCGCTTTCGTACCGGCTGGGGCCAATGAGCCGCTCTTTGGCCCTCGAAATCTCCGATAGCACTCCGCGGGGCTGAAAGGACTTGTCGTCGATCCCGAGCCTCTTGAGTCCATCCTTGACGATGTCCAACTGCTCGCCATCGTCGTAGACTACGAAGTTCCGATCAATCCCTATCGCTGAACCGTCAATTCGGAGCAAGCGAGCCGAGACCGAGTGGAACGTCCCCATCCACAGGTCCCTCGGATTGACGCCGGTCGCTCCCTGCACCCGCTCGGTCATCTCCCTAGCGGCCTTGTTGGTAAAGGTGACGGCGAGGATCCGATAGGGCGGGACCCCTTCTCCGATGAGACGGGCGATCCGGCTGGTGATGACCCTGGTCTTCCCGGACCCGGCTCCGGCCACGATCATCAGTGGGCCACCGGGGTGTTGGACTGCCTCGGCCTGCTCTGGACTGAGCAGGAGAGGGGTCGAGGGAACTCGGGACATCTCCCGACAATATATCCCTATGGGACGGCGGTCGGCAGACCGCGCGCGGAAGTGTAACGTCACGCCCTTTCGCAGCGTCACAACGTATACTGGACGCCGGCCTGCGGGCCGGTTCACTGGAGCAATCGAATGCGAAGGACTCTCTTTATCGCACTTGCCGCATCCTTTGCGGCGACGACATGGGCCCAGGCGGCCTTCACCATCCGGCGCCCGCTCGACGGCTCGATTGTCCGAGAGTCCGTGGGATTCCGGGTGCCGAAGAACAGCATCCCCGACAGCAGCTATCTCGGGGTGAAGATCAACGACAAGTTTGTCGAAGCCGTGACTCCGACCCTTGACGGAAACGACTACGTCTACTGGCTCGATTCCCAGGCGCACAAGCTGGCCGACGGCCCGATGGCGGTCGAGCTCTCGCTCTACCAGGACGTCAATGGCTCGCCGAGGCTCGTCGGTCGCACTTCGGTCAATCTGACCCTCGACAATTCGACCAGCATCAAGGTTCCGGAGAACGGATATCGCCTCCGCTATCGGTACAACGCGGGCACTGAGCACGTGTACAAGTACACGATCAGCCAGGACGTGCAGACGGTCAGCCAGGCTCAGGCCCGGCTCGGCGGGCGAGGAGTGACGACGAGCGCCGAAGAAGAGGCCGTGCGGGTACTCCATGCGGTGGACAACGCGTATTCGGTGAGCGGTCAGCGACAGGGCCTCCTCAGAATGCAGATCCTTCCCGACAAGGGCAAGTCGTACGCAACGATCATTCCTCCGGGTAGCACGTCCTCGAAGCAGATCGGCCCCGAGGAGATGGATCCGATCTATATGCGGCTGGACGACGTGGGCCGCGAGGTCTTCACCGCCCTGCCGCTCTACTTTGGACTCGAGGGCAACAACGGTGCCCCGCCGCAGACCGCATACTTCCCGATCGTTCCGATGTACGTACTGCCTACCGGCGCAGTGAAGCCCGGCCAGATTTGGCAGTCTTCGCAGATGATGTCGAGCCTCGAAGGCGACGACCTTGTCGAGATGCTCGAAAAGGAGAAGCACATGCGGGCCCTTCCGGCTCGGGGCCAGTTCGAGGGCGTGACTTGGTACAAGAACTATCCTTGCGCCAAGCTGACCTCCACGGTCGCGCTCGGCAAGGACGTCCTGCAGAATATCCGTGACCTGAACCAGGTCGAAGGGGAAGCCCAGCGCGTAGAGCTGAAAGAGACGCTTTGGCTCGCGCTTGATCGTGGCCTGATCGTCCGAAGGGAGATTTCGATCATCCAAGAGGCTTTGATCGACCAGGCACCGGCGCAGTCACAGGGTGGAGGCGGATCAGGCGGTCCGACCGCGGCTGGCACCTCGGGCGGACCGAGCGCTGCCGGCACGGCCACGGGCGGCGGCGGATCGGCCGGCTCGGCCAACTCGATCACCGACGTACCGCCCCCGTTCTCTCCTGGGGACTTCGAGTTTCGACCTGGGTTCAACTCGGACGGACAGTTCTCGTTCTTCCAGCAGACTCGCGGAGGGCGCGGCCAGGGCCGCGGCGGCCGGAGTGGCGGAGGAATGATGGGCCCCGGCGGTGGTGACGAACTCACCCCCAACCCGGGTGGCCAGGCTGGTGGTGCAGGCCAGGGCGGCGGCTTTGGACAGCGCACGGCCGGTGGCTCGGGCACGAAGGTTGTAGTGCGCGTCAGCATGCGCGTCAACGTTGAGCTCGAGAAGTAGGGAATCCGATGGCCCTTGTGAAGCCAGGGCCAAAGCGGAACTCGCCCAGGGAAGACCCGGACGAGTTCCGCGCTACTTTGGGGGAGCACCTGGAAGAACTACGAGGCCGTGTGCTCCGGGCTCTGGGCGCACTAGTCCTTCTTTGCGTCGTAGGTTGGTTCCTCGCCATGCCGATCTACTCGGCCCTCTCCGAGGTCGTACGGGCTAACGTCCCCAAGAACGTCAACTTTCAGGAGCCCTTCACAAGCATTACGCAGCCTTTCATGCTGCAGCTCAAGCTCGCGTTCTACATCGGGCTGACGATGGCTTTCCCCTACCTCGTCTGGGAACTCTGGGGCTTCATCGCCCCTGGCCTGAAAAAGAGCGAGAAGCGGCCCATCAAGATTCTTGCACCGGTGAGCGTGCTGTTGTTCTTCATTGGTTGCTCCGTGGGTTGGATTACGCTCCCTGCGGCGTTCCAGTGGTTTGCCGGGTTCTTTGCGAGCTTCCCGAACACGTCCCTCTACCAGGAGCCTGGCACCATGGTGTTCCTGATCGTGAAGCTCGTGCTCGCCTTCGGGATCGGGTTCCAACTGCCCGTGGTCACGTTCTTTCTGACCAAGGTCGGGATCATCAGTCCTGCGTTGCTCTCGCAGTATTGGCGACAGGCTGTCATTGCGGTCTTCGCGTTGTCGGCGATCCTCACCCCCTCGGGCGATCCGTTCACCATGATGGCGATGGCAGTACCGCTGACGTTGCTCTTCTTTGCATCGATTCTTGCGGTCAAGCTCACGGGGAAGCGGGGCGGACGCGACCCAGTCCTCGACGATCTGGACTAAGGGTGGACGCCCTTCCCGTCGTCCTTGACGCTCTCGATAGCATCCCGCACCAGTCCGTCGTGCTACCGGGGAAAGAGGCAGCCCTCGGGCCACTCCCCGAGGGATTGCACCCGAGGACTCTCGAGCGGCTCCACGCCATCGGCGTGGGTTCACTCTACTCGCACCAGGCGGAGGCGCTGCAATCTGCCACCTCCGGGAAGAACGTCGTCGTCGCCACCGGCACCGGGAGCGGTAAGTCGCTTTGCTTTCTCCTTCCGATTATCGAGAGCCTCCTGCGGGAGCCTGTCGCAAGGGCGCTGCTCGTCTACCCGACCAAGGCCCTGGCCCAAGACCAGGCGCAGAAGATCGAGGCGATCTTGCCCCACGGGTTTCGATGCGCGGTCTACGACGGCGACACGCCGAAGAGCCACCGTGCCGCCGCTCGAAAGTCGGCGCACGTAATCTTGACGAACCCCGACATGCTGCACGTCGGGATCCTCCCGTATCCCGAGTCGTGGCGGCCGTTCTGGCGTTCGCTTCGAATCGTGGCGGTTGACGAGGCGCACACGTACCGTGGCATCTTTGGCTGCCACGTGGGCCTCGTGATTCGCAGACTGCGTCGGATGTGCGACTGGATGAAAAACAGTCCCCAGTTCGTGCTGACGAGTGCGACCATGGCCGACCCGTTACGGACTGCGCACGACCTCACGGGCCTTCCGTTCGAGGCTGTGACCGAAGATGGTGGGCCCCAAGGAAAACGGACGCTGGTCACCGTACCGAACGTGCTGGACGGGCCGAGTCCGAACGCCCTGGCCTCCCACCTTCTTGCGCGGCTTTCCGCACGAGGGATACGAACGCTCGCTTTCGGCCGGTCTCGCCCTTCAGTCGAGCTGATGGCCCGCTCGGCCAAGCGTGCGCTCAAGGACGCCCGGCTGGATCCCGCGATGGTCGATCCCTACCGTGCGGGCTACACCCCAAAGGAGCGACGGGAGATCGAAAGGCAGCTCTTTGAGGGACGATTAGTCGGCCTGGCGGCTACCAGCGCAATGGAACTGGGCATTGACGTGGGCGAGTTGGCTTGCGTGTTGGTGAACGGCTATCCCGGTGCCGTCTCCAGGTTCTGGCAGCAGGCAGGGAGGGCCGGTCGGGCGGGAAAGGACGCCGTCGTCGTCTATGTGGCGCACGCGGACGCACTGGAGAACCTCCTTGCCGAAGAACCTGACCGACTCGTGGACGGTGCCTTGGAGCAAGGGATCCTGAAGCTGGACAACCCCTATGTCGCGGCTGGCCAGCTGCGTTGCGCGGCCTATGAAAGGCCGGTGGCCGAGGAGGAACTCGATGTGCTGGGCCCAGGCGCGTCACAGGCTGCCGAGACCTTGGTCGAGTCTGGGTTGGCCGTCCAGGCGAGGGGGCTGTTGCTCGTCCCCGACCATCTCTCGCCTGCGCGAAGTATCGGGCTGAGGTCCGCCGAGTCAGACTCGGTGTCATTGAGCGTTGGCGGAAGCGTCCTAGGCGAGATGGAGCGGTGGCGGGCGATGAGGGAGGCACACCCGGGGGCCGTCTATCTTCACCGTGCCCAGCCCTATCTGGTGCGAGAGCTCGACCTCGCCCACGGAACCGCGCGCGTGGAGCCGACCGACGTTCCGTACTTCACCCGCCCGATCGTGCAGACCCTTGTACTGTCCAAAGTGGAACTCGAGCAGGAAGGAAGGTGGCGCCTTGACGCGGTGCAGGTGACGACGTCGGTCGTCGGATATCGAAGGCTCAGTCTGGAAGGCGCAGAGCTGCTGGCCGAAGAGCCCCTCCAACTGCCGCCTCACGAGCTCGATACGCTCGGAGCACGGCTCGATCTTGGCGGCCTTGTCCCGAGCGCGTCGCCCGAGGCTGTGCATGCCCTGGAGCACTGCCTCGCCGCGATGGCTCCGCTGGCCACGGGATGCGACAGGAACGACGTCTCCACGGCCTGGGCCGTTGTGGCCCCGGACACAATGGAGCCGGTCGTCTATGTTCTCGATACGGTGCCCGGCGGTACCGGGATCGCGGAAGAGGCGTACCGGCGGAGATCCAACCTATTGGAGGGGGGGCTTGCGCTGCTTGAGGCGTGCCGGTGTCCGGACGGGTGCCCAAAGTGCCTCCTCTCTCCTCAGTGCGAGGCGGGCAACGCGGGCCTGGACAAGCCAGGCGCAGTCGCCCTGCTCAGGATCCTCCAAGAGCCGACTTCATGAACCCGGTCGCCTTGGCGAAGGCGTCCTTGGCGTCTTCGTTGTCATAGGCTTTCGAACTGGGGTTGCTGAAGGCGTGGTCGGCTTCGTACGCCTCGACGGTCAACGTCTTTCCCGCCTTTTCCATGGCTTCCTTGAACCCGTCCACCATCGCCTTGTTGATCCACTGATCCTTGGTGGGCCATACCATGAGAACAGGTGCGCGGAGCTTGGCCAGTTCGCCCTGGTCGGTGACCGGTTGACCGTAATAGATGACGCACGCCTTGACGGCATCTCCACCGAGGATCGCTGTGCGGTGCGACCAGCCGCCGCCGAAGCAAAAGCCTACCGTCGCCAGCTTGGCGTCCTTCGCCAGCCCGCCGTTCCGGAGCACGGCGAGCGCGCCTTGGACGACCTTGTTGGCTCGATCCGTGTCCACGGCACGCATGTATTCTCCGGCTTGCGCCGCATCGGTCGCGACCTTGCCCTCGTAGAGGTCAATGGCGAGGGCGGCCCCACCGATTGCAGCCGCATACTCGTCAGCAACCTTGCGGACGTAATCGTTCAGCCCCCACCACTCGTGGATCACGACCACGACTCGGTCGGGATCCTCTTCGGTGGCGACCCAGTATCCGCGCCCGCCATTGGGATCTCCGTCTACCTCAAAACGTACTTCCTCGCCTCGGAGCCCGGTCACCGGCTTGTCGCTGAGGGTATGGGCGGCGTGGAAGTCGGAGTCCCCGGAGTGCGCAGTGAGCGCGTCCTTGGCCGGGTTACACCCGCAGGCCGCGAGAAGTACGGCCACAAGGATCGTCAGGGTCAGGTGGGTCGTGGCGTCCATACCGGTATTCTACGCGCTCCGATGATCGTTGTCATGCAGCTTGGTGCCACCCAGGAGCAGATCGACGCTGTCTGTAAGGTCATCCGCGACCACGGCCACGAGCCGCTCGTCCTGCCTGGCCAGGATCGCCTCGCGGTCGGTGTCCCCGACTCTCTCGGTTCCGACGAGCGTTCCTCGATCGAGGGTCAAATTGCGCGGCTTGAGGGCGTGAGCAAAGTCACGCAAACGTCGAGTCCGTATAAGTTAGCCAGCAGAGAGTTCCATAGGATCGGCACCAAGGTAGAGGTCGGGCCCGTAACTTTCGGTGGAGGGAAGTTTGTCGTGATTGCCGGGCCGTGCTCGGTTGAGTCCTATGATCAGTTCAGCACGTCGGCAGACATCGTCAAGCAAGCCGGGGGGACGGTCCTTCGCGGCGGGGCGTTCAAGCCACGCACGTCGCCTTACTCCTTTCAAGGCCTCCAGGTCGAGGGCCTGCAGATCATCAAACAGGTGGGAAAAGAGACTGGCCTCACGACGATCAGCGAAGTGATGACCGCGGACATGGTGGGCACGGTCGCCGAGTATGTGGACATCCTCCAGATCGGTGCCCGCAGCATGCAAAACTTCCCGCTCTTGATCCAGGCAGGGCAAAGCCGCAAGCCGGTCTTCCTGAAGCGCGGGCCGAGCGCGACGATCGACGAGTTTCTCTTGGCGGCCGAGTACCTGCTCAACCAGGGCAACGACCAGGTGATCCTTTGCGAGCGGGGAATCATGCCGCTCGACCGCGCCTACACGAGGAACACGCTCGACCTTGCCGCGGTGCCCGTCCTCAAAGAGAACACGCACTTGCCAGTCGTGGTAGATCCCTCGCACGGTACCGGGGTTGCGCGGTATGTGGAGCCAATGGCCAAGGCGGCGCTTGTGGCCGGGGCAGACGGGATCATGGTCGAGACGCACCCGGAGCCGTTGACTGCACTCAGCGACGCAGGCCAGGCGCTGGATCCGGTGCAGTTCCGGGGGTTGATGGATTCCCTCCGCACGTTGGCGCCAGTTTGTGGGACGTCCCTCTAGCCCGGGTTGGGAAGGATCTTCGCATGGCCGTCCGCGAAGACGACCGCCCGCCCGCCCTTCACCGGGATGTAACCCACCTCGGTCTCCGATGGGAACTGTATAGAGTTCCAGTCCCTTTCGCCAAGGGTGAACACAAAGCCGTCCAGCATTTCGGAAGAAAGAAGATAGGGCTCTAGCGCAGATCGTAGTGACTCCGCCGAGGGCATTGCTCCGTCGTAGTCTGCGGCGTACAGGTGGAGCGCCGTCCCGACCTCCTTCGCACGGATCACGGCCTTGGTTCTCTCGATCGCCTCGCGCCGCTCCACGATGTACTCTCGGTCGACGACCTGAATGTTCCGGACGTACAGGCCACCGCGGATCGCGTAAGCGATCCACGACCATCTTGGGTCAGCGCGGAACTGCACAGCCTCGGTCGCGACCAAGGCCTTGTCGGCCCCTTCCTCACCTTCGGCCTCGATCCATAGCGAACCGAGCGCCCGCGACCCTCCGGCCGTATGAAGCCGCGAGGCCTTTCCCTGGAGCGAAAACCCGTCGAAGCGAGGGTTCCGGGACCACGGGATCGCTTCGATCGGTACGGGAACAAGCCGCTTCTCGACAGCGTCCGCCGTGATGCCCTCAGAGCGGCCGTAGGGGACGCATACGAAGAACCCGCGTCGATCCTGCTTCCACTCGCTGTGGAAGAGTTCGGGGCGCTCACTCCACGGGAGCCACAACAAGCCGTCGTCACCAGAGGGCACCGCGACCCACGATGGGCCGTGCGGCACGTTCCACGTGAACAAACCGATTGGGAATGAGGGCGCGGAGTCGACGTACGTCGGCTGGGCCCGCGAGTACGGGACGCCGGCGATCGAGGGTGGCAAAGGCACGTTGGTCGTGGATCGCAATTGAAGGTCGTGCCGCTGAACCCGTAACTGGGCCGATCCCTCTGCCATGTCGTACTGGCACCAGAACATGTAGAGGTACCTGCCGCTCGGCGACCACGCAAAGGCCAGGGAGTCTTCGTCCCACTTACGTACCTTCCAGGAGTGGCCGGTCCGGAAGTCCACGACCATGTACCACCGTTCCGTGGCGTCGGACTCTTCCTCGGAGAGCACCTTGCCGGGCTGGTCGGGCCCACTCGCGGACTCATAGACGGCGTGCCCCGTGTATTGGCTGAGGACGAACTGCCCCTCGCGGGCCAAGCTCTCGGGCACGACCTGTCTGGCACCGCCGATCACGAGCCCAATCTCTTTCCCGAGCACCATCGCGTCTTCGAGGGCCAGGGTGTCTTGCGACACTACCCAGGCGAGGGTGGCCAAAAGAGTCGCACTCATGATGTCAGTGTATCATGGCGAGCGCAAACCTGCGGCTCGTTCCAGCAGCCACACTGCGCAGCCGAGTTTGGGCATGAGCCCAGACCTCTCTTCGGTGTCCTTCGTGACCCAAATGAGCTCGTTCGTGTCGGCCTCCATCCCCCTGCCATTCGCTGAGACGTCGTTGAGGGCCACCGCGTCAACCCGCTTCCCGGCCAACTTCCTGCGGGCCTCGTCCGCACCTTCGCCGTATTCGGCGGCAAACGCGACCTTCACTGCACTCGGAACCGCGGCCGCGAGCGCGGCGATGACGTCTGGGTTTTCGACCAGGTCCAAGCTCCAGCCTCCCCCCCGCTTCCGCTTTCCCTGCACGGCCTCGGAGGGACGGTAGTCGGCCACAGCGGCGACGCCAACGACCAGGTCCGTGCCCTTGGATTCGGCGAGCGCTGCCTCGAGCATCTCGACCGCAGTCGTGACCCTGACCGTCCTCGCGCCGAGTGGTAGCGGCTCGCGCTGCGGGCCGGCTACGACGGTTACCTCGGCACCCAACAGGAGTCCGGCCCGCGCTACGGCCGATCCCATCTTTCCGCTCGAGCGGTTACCGATGTAGCGCACGGCGTCCATCGGCTCCCTTGTCGGGCCCGAGGTGACGAGGATCTTGCGCCCCTCCCAGAGCCGCGAGCGGACGAGCACCGATCCTACGGCCTCGATGATGCTCGGCACGGAGGCCAACTTGCCCTGCCCGTTCTCCCCGCAGGCGACATCGCCCTCCGTGGGCTCGACCACCGCTGCCGCCCGGCCGCGGAGAGTCTCCAGGGCGGAGCGGACGGCATCCGACGCGTACATTTGAGGATTCATAGCAGGGGCGACGACGATAGGTGCCGTGGTGGCAAGCAGGGCCGTGCCGAGCATGTCCTCCGCACGACCCGAGGCAACCCGTACGATAGAGTCGGCGGTCGCCGGAGCCAGTACGACGACGTCCGCCCACCGTGCCCAGTCAATGTGGGCCATCCTTCCCGTTTCAGGCTCGTCGAACGTGTCAACTAGGCATGGCTGGCCCGTGAGTGCCTCGAAAAGCGCGGGTGTAACGAACTCGGCCGCGGAGCGGGTAAGCAGGGTGCGAACGGTGTGACCCGAACGCATCATCTCACGGGCAAGATCCCCGGCCCGATAGGCGGCGATACTGCCGGTCACTCCTAGGAGAACGTTAGCCACCGGTGAGCTCCATGATTTTGCTGACGGCACGCTCGACTTCGTCGTTCACGACGATGGCGTCGTACTGCTCTGCGGCCTTCATCTCCCTGTGCGCGTTCCGTAACCGCCTCTGGATGGTCGCCTCCGAGTCTGTTTTGCGTTGCCGGAGACGCCGCTCCAGTTCCTCCATTGAGGGGGGGGCCAAGAAGACGAGGAGCACGTCTGGCCTCAGTTCGCGGATGGCCAGGCCGCCTTGGACGTCGATTTTGAGGACGGTGACCCTCCCTTCCGAGAGGAGCCTCTCGACATGGGCCGTTGGGGTGGCATACATCTCGCCGTGGACCTCCTTGGCTTCGAGGAACTGGCCCGCCTGTCTCCGTCGCTCGAACTCCTCCTTGTCCAGGAACACGTAGTCCTTGCCGTTGGCCTCTCCGTCCCGAGGTTTTCGGGTCGTGGCGGAGACAACGCGAGCGACCCTGGGGTCGCGTGCCGCCCAGGCATCGAAGACGGTGTCCTTCCCTACGCCACTGGGCCCGCTGAGCACAACGAGCCTTCCCGTCATGTGTGCACCAGCTCTACGATCTTGGCGGCCACGCGCATGGCGTCATGACGCACGTAGTCGGTTTCATTCATGAAGTCGCCCGTGATGACGCGGTAACCCATGGAGCGGAGGCGGTCCACGTCGGGGACCACGATATCCTGGCCCGATCCCTTGTACCGGTCGAGGATCTCGGTGCTCGGCGTGGCGGTGTTCACGATCACGTAGTCGCACACCCGGCCATGGACGTTGGCCTGGACTGCGACCAAGTGCTCGGCTGCGGTGAAGGACTCGCTCTCGCCTACCTGGGTCATGACGTTGCATACGTAGACGCGTGGGGCTTCGCACTCTTCCAGCGCTTCGGCGAGGCCGCCCACCAAAAGGTTAGGAATGATGCTGGTAAAGACGCTGCCGGGGCCGATACAGACGACGTCCGCTTCCTTGATCGCCTGGATCGCGTCAGGGTGGGCGGCGGGGCTGGCCGGATCGATGTAGACACGCCGCACGCGTTGCCCGGAGTCCACGATCGCGGTCTCTCCGCAGATCTCGCGTCCGTCTTCCATCAGGGCCTTGAGGTGGACCTTCTCCTTGGTCGAGGGCACGACGCGGCCCCGGATCGACAAGACCTCGCCCACCATCTCGATCGCTTCGTCGAAGTCTCCTCCTGCCCGCTCCAGGAAGCCGGCCAGCAGCAGGTTTCCTACCGAATGGCCGCTCAGCGAGCCGCTCGCTGCAGAGAACCTATGCTGGAAGAGGTCGGTCATGAGCCTCTCTGCATCGGCGAGGGCGACGAGGCAGTTGCGGATGTCGCCGGGAGGCAGGATGCCCATCTCGCGGCTGAGCCTGCCGCTGCTGCCCCCATCGTCGGTGACGGTGACCACGGCGGTGATGTTGCGCGTGTACTGCTTGAGGCCGCGCAGCAGTGTGCTCAGACCGGTGCCTCCTCCGATCGCGACGATCTTCGGGCCGTTGGCGAGCAGTTGTTTGTGCCGGTAGCTGTCGAAGGCGCCGGAGATCAGGGTCGGATCGGTGTTGCGGAGCAAACGGTTGCGGGCGTCGCTCCATGCCTTCACGCCAAGGAGAATGCCGAGGAACAAGAGGAGCCCGCCCAGCAGATGGTTCGTGTCCTCGATGCTGGCGGACGGCATGAACTGGGAAAGAAGCCGGTTCCATTCCCCGGCGACCCGGTCGGCCATCGGTTTGAGGAAGAGCTGGAAGCTGAGCACCAGCCCGATCAGAAAGAGGAGGACGCCCGCCACCCCCAGGAAAAAGTAGCGCCGCAAGCCCCGGACAGGGGCGACGAGACGCTCGATCTTTCCCTGGAGAGGGCGCCGCCTAGTCATCCTTCTTATCTTTGACGAACGCGCCGAGCGCTGCGGACACGGCGGCGACCAGGATGCTTCCTAGGAGAGCGGGAAGGAACCCGTTCACGGTGAGTCCCAGGTTCAACGAGCCGACAACCATCAGCATCGCGGCGTTGACCACGAGCGAGAAAAGCCCTAGAGTAAGGCAATTGAGCGGGAGTGCGATCAGTTTGATCAGCCGTCCGAGCGTGGCGTTCAGCAGTGACAGTAACCCTGTGGCGAGGAAGAGAGAGACCACGTCGCCCGCTCCCTTCAGTTCCACCACGAACCCGCCCGGCAGCACCATCGAAGTGAGCAAGGCTGCCGCTACGACGGACACCGCAAGAACGATCCAGTTCAGGAAGAAGCGCCTCATCTCCTCCTATTCTGACAGGCTCGACGCGAGGGCAAGAGCCATACTCTCGAGAGCGATGCGGCCACAGACGCCGATGATGAGACAGTACTGGGAGGCCAAAGACGCCCACCCGGACGCCCTCATTGCCATGCGCGTCGGGGACTTCTACGAGTTTTACGGCGAGGACGCCGAGACCGCGGCGGGTGCACTGGAGATCACGCTGACCGGTCGCGAGGACGGCAAGAACGGCCGGATCCCGATGGCGGGCGTACCGTACCACTCCATCGAGCGCTACCTTGCGAAGCTGGTCCGTTCTGGCTTCAAGGTCGCTTTGTGCGAGCAGCTGGAAGACCCCAAGCTAGCCAAGGGCCTCGTCAAACGGGGAGTCAGCCGCGTTCTGAGTGCAGGCACGATCGTCGAGGAAGGGTTGCTCGACTCGGCGACGAACAACTTCCTCGCCGCGGTGGCGGTCGTAGACGGCAGAGCGGGTCTGGCGGTGCTTGATCTCTCCACGGGAGAGTTCCTCGCGACGGAAGCCCAGGGCGAAGAGGGCTGGGAAAGGCTCTTGGGCGAGCTCTCCCGATTGCGTCCGGCAGAGTTGCTGGTGCCGGAGGAAGGGTGCGACGTACCGTTTTCCGATGCGGTGCATACCACCTCGAAGCCGTTACCGCTCGGGAGGGCGGAGTCCCAACTCTCGCGCCAGTTCGGCGTCTCGACGCTCCGCGGCTTTGGCCTGGACGGAAGGGACGCGGCGGTGACTGCTGCCTCGATGCTCGTGAGCTACGCGGGGACGAGCGGGCTCTCTCTCGGACACGTCTCTGGCATCGCCCACTACTCGATCGAGGGCTTCATGCAGCTCGACCAGTCCACCCGGCGGGCGCTCGAACTGACCCAAAACTCCTCCGACGGGTCTCGACGACACACCCTTCTCGCAACGCTCGACCGGTGCTCCACTCCGATGGGGTCGCGGCTCCTGCGCAGGTGGGTCGAGCAACCCTTGCTGGATCCTGGGGAGACCGAGCGAAGGCTCGACGCCGTCGGTCGCCTGGGCGAACACGGTGGCACCCGCGCCGAGGTGCGCGAGGCTCTCGCGAAGCTCGGCGACATGGAGCGGCTGGGGGCCAGGGCGGTCTCCGGCATCGCCGGACCTCGCGACCTCCTTCGTCTACGCGGTGCACTCGCGGGCCTGCCCCGGCTCGACGACAGCCTCCGCAAGGTAGGGGTCGGGCTCATCCACGACCTGCGCGAGCAGTTGGGCGACCACGCAGAGCTGGACTTAAAGCTACGTACGGCGCTTTCCGAAGATCCGCCCCACCATGCCCGCGAGGGTGGTTGCTTCCGCGAAGGCTTCGATGCCGAGCTCGACAAGCTCCGGGAGATTGAGCGAGAGGGCAAGGCCTTCATCGCCAAGCTGGAGCAGCAGGAAAGGGAGGCGAGCGGGATTGACAAGCTCAAGGTGGGCTACAACTCGGTGTTCGGCTACTACCTCGAGGTTCCGCGCAGCCAGGCGGACAAGGTGCCGAGCCACTACGTGCGCAAACAGACCACGGCAGCGGCCGAGCGTTACATCACGGCAGAGATCAAAGAGCACGAGAGCGCGGTAGTCGGCGCACAGGAGAAGGCGGCCCAGCTTGAGACCGACCTGTTCGACCGGCTTCGGGCCAGCGTCGCGGCGGAGGCAGCCGCGATCGTTTCGAGCGCACGGGCGGTGGCCGCACTTGACGTCCTTTCTTCCCTTGCGGAGGCAGCCGTAAGGAACCGTTACGTCAGGCCGGAGATCGTTGCCGATGACGTCCTCGAGATCGTCCAGGGCCGCCACCCGGTCGTGGAAGAGTCCGGAGGATTCGTCCCGAACGACACGATGCTCGACTCGGAGACGCGGTGCGTCGTGCTGACCGGACCGAACATGAGCGGCAAGAGCACCTACCTGCGCCAGACCGCGCTCATTGTGCTCATGGCGCAAATCGGTTCGTTCGTGCCTGCCGTCTCCTGTAGGCTCAGTCCCTGCGACCGGATCTTCACCCGCGTGGGCGCCCGGGACGAGCTCGCACTCGGCCAATCCACATTCATGGTCGAGATGACGGAGAGCGCCAACATCCTGAACCACGCCACCGAGCGTTCGCTCGTAGTGCTGGACGAGGTCGGACGTGGCACCTCGACTTTTGACGGTCTTGCGATCGCGTGGGCGATGTGCGAGCATCTTTCAGCGATCCGTTGCAAGACGCTGTTCGCGACCCACTACCATCAGCTAAACGCGTTGGCCGGCCAGGTCACCGCGATCACGAACTGGAGGGTCGCGGTGGAGGAGCACGAGGGCGAGATCGTCTGGTCGCACCGCGTTCTCCCAGGGGGCACGGACAAGTCGTACGGGATCCACGTTGCCAAGATGGCCGGAGTGCCGCCGAGCGTCCTTCGCCGGGCGGAAGGGGTGCTCGCAGAGCTGGAGGGAACCGAGCGGCCGGTCACAGCGTCAGCTCCGGCGACGAGCCGGATGCAGATGTCGCTCTTCGTTCCCGACGACACGCTCGCCCGAGAGATCGAGGCCACGGACGTCGCGAAGATGACCCCGCTCGAGGCCTTGGTCCGCATTGACGAGTGGAAGAAGAGGATCGCCGGTTCGGCACCGAAGGGCTAGACGACACGGACAAGCGGCCCGCCTGGGAGTATCCGCCCGATCTCGACCGAGCCTTGGACCTCTCCTGTGCATGCGACGGCGAGGCCACCGCTGGTCTGGGGATCAAGGACGACTTCCCGTAGCCACTCGGGCACGGTATCGGCAAACTCTAGCGCAGACTCCCAATGGGAAAGGTTACGACGGGCCCCGCCGGTAGAGTGGCCCGCGGCGATCAGCCTCTCGATTCCCGGCAGAACGGGCAGTCTCGCCGCGTCCACCTCGATCGTGACGCCGCTGGCCTTGGCGATGTGGGAGAGGTGCCCGGCTAGGCCGAATCCGGTGACGTCCGTCGCGCACCGTGCCCCGGCGGCGAGCGCGGCCTCCGCAGCCTTGCGGTTGAGCTGTTTCATCGTCGCCACCGCGGCGGCGAGCTCATCTTCGCTCGCGCCGTCATTCTTGGCGGCCGTTGCCACGATCCCCGTGCCCACTGGCTTGCTCAGCCAGAGCCGGTCGCCTGGCTCGGCCTTGTCGTTTTGCAGCGTCCGGCCCGGGTTCACGATGCCGGTGACCGACATCCCGAACTTGGGCTCGCGATCGTCTACCGTGTGTCCGCCTACGAGCACCGCACCGGCCTCGACCGTCTTGTCGTGCATTCCTTGTAGCACCGCGGCCCACACCTCTGGGGGCGCTAGGCTAGGGTCGAAACAGGCTATGTTCAAGGCCGTGACAGGCGTGCCCCCCATCGCGTAGACGTCGCTCAGTGCGTTCGCGGCCGCTATCTGGCCATAGTCATAGGGGTCGTCGACGATGGGCGGGAAAAAGTCCAAGGTCTGCACGAGGGCGCTACCGTCGGGCAGGGCGAAGACCCCCGCGTCGTCCGAGGTCGAAAAACCGACCAACAGACGCGGGTCGTTCGCTTGAGGCAGGCGGCCGAGCACGTCGGCCAACTGGGCAGGGCCCAGCTTGCCCGCTCAACCGGCGCAAGAAGCGAGATGTGTCAATCGCACACCCGCATGCTACCTAGAGCTTGAGCCGCTTGAAGATCCGTTCGGGCACGAGTCGGAAGACCGACATGACGAGCCGCCATGGGCCTGGCACGTACACGACGTCGCGCCGCTTCTCGATCGCGGCGGCGATCTTCTCGGCCACGTCCTCGGGCTGGGCGAGGAGCGGCAGCTTGCCCATTCCGAAAGTCATCGCAGTGTCCACGGGGCCGGGCTTCACCGTGATGACCGAAACTCCGGAGTGGACGAGCCGTGCCCTCAGGCCCTGGAGAAACGCGCTGAGCCCAGCCTTGGCCGATCCATAGAGATAGTTCGACCGTCGGCCACGGTCGCCTGCCACTGACGACATGGCACAGATCCATCCGCCGCCCCGGTCTTCGAAAATGTTGGCGACGTCGAGCAGGACCAGTGCAGGAGCGGTGTAGTTCGCCGACATCACGCGGACGGCCTCGGCCTCGTCGTGCTCGGCCTCCTCTTGCGAACCGAGGTAGCCGACGGCCATGACGACTCCTTCTAACGGGCCGGTCTCTCGCTCCGCCGCTTCCACCACCTGTCGGCCCGCGCCCTCGGCGGTCGCTTCAAACCTGACAACGACACAGGCTCGGCCCGTTCGGATCGTCAGGTCGCTCGCGCTCGCGTTGAGGTCGTCCACGTCTCTCCCTGCCAATACGATGATGTGGCCTTTCTGGGCGAGCTTCAGCGCAATCTGGCGGGCGATCGCGCTTCCCGCACCAAGGATCAAGACCGGGCCAGGCGTCATGCGAGGCCGAGCCTCCGAGCCAGGTCGCTCGACAACCGAGAGGAAGGGTCGCACGCTTCGCGCACCTGCCGAAACTCCGGGAGCCGGGGGTACATCCGCTCAAAGGCGGCACGAGACAGCCTGGCGTCTTTGGCCAGGTACACGCGGCCGCCGGCATCTGCGACGATATCGTCCATTCGGTCGAGCACGGCCTCGATCCCGGTCCGCATCGGTAGGTCGAGGGCCAAAGTCAAGCCGGGCATCGGGAACGAGAGCATGCCTTCTCCCTGACTGCCGAACTTCTTGAGCACGCCCAGGAACGAACCGTAGCCGCCGTCCGCCAAGGACTGGATGACGGTGCGTACGGTCGCCCTCGCGGTCTCGGGCGGGGCGACGAACTGGTACTGCAGAAACCCGCGCTTGCCGTACATCCGGTTCCAGCCATGGATCGCATCCAGTGGATAGAAGAAAGGCTCGATCGGACAGAGAAACCTCCCGCGGCGTCCTTGGAGCCAGTGGTAGATGGAGTTGCCCAGTCGGATCGTGAAGGGGTTCAGTGCCCAGCCGGGTAGATCGAAGGGGAACGGCTTGGCACGCTTGGGTCTCCATTCGAGGGCAGCGCGACCGCCGGGAATCTGGTCGAGGGCGGCGTGCTCCCCCGTCATCAGGACGCCCCTTCCCAGATGGGGGCCCGCTGCCATTCCGTCGATCCAAGCGACCGAGTAGGTTGCGTCGTGGGCCGGGTCGTCCAGAAGGTCGAAGAGTTCGTCAAGGGTCCGGGCTGGGCTGTGCTGGACCGCCATCCACGACGTTTCGACCCGCTTGAGCCGCAAGGTGAGCGTCGAGACCATTCCGGTCAGACCCATGCCCCCAGCTGTCGCCCAAAAGAGGCCGGCGTCCTCCTGCGGGGTGACCCAGGCGGTGGCCCCGTCGGGCCTGACAAGCTCGAAGGATCTCACGTGGTTGCTAAAGCTGCCTGCCACGTGGTGGTTCTTGCCGTGAACGTCGGCGGCGAGACAGCCGCCTAGGGAACAGAACCTCGTCCCAGGGGTCACGGGCAAGAACCACCCGTGAGGGATCAGGGCTTCGATGACGTCCTCCAGCGTCGCCCCTGCCTCCGCCGTCAGGTCGCCGGTCTCCGAGTTGAACCCGAGCATCCGGTCGAGCCGCTCGGTCAGCACGACCGTGCCGAGGGAGTTCAATGCTGCGTCGCCGTAAGAACGGCCTTGTCCTCGAGCAAGGCTGGAGGCGCCGATCGGGCGGAGTCCGCGCCGTCGCTCCGGCCTCGTCAGCTTGGCAGGAGCTATCGGATGGTTGCCCCACCCAGAAAGCCGTTCGACCTCGGAAGTTTTGGCAGGCGCTGGTTCGGGGAGGCTCATCGAGGCTACGCGTCGAGATCGGCGGGGATCCGAACCTCACTCCCGTCCCAATACGTTTCTACGAGCGCCGCATAGAGCCGAGGGACTGCGAGTCCAGAGCCGTTCAGCGTGTGGACGAACTCTGGTTTGCCTCCTGGCTCGGGCCGGAACCGAATGTTCGCCCGGCGCGCCTGGTACGCCTCGAAGTTCGTGCAGCTCGAGACTTCCAGGTACCTGCCCTCGCCAGGAGCCCAAACCTCCAGGTCGTATGTCTTGCACCCCTTGTCCCCCATGTCACCAGTGCAGAGCAGGACGACCCGGTAGTGCAGGCCCAACCGTTGGAGGATCTCCTCGGCGTCCCCGACCAAGGTCTCCAACTCTTCGTAGCTTCGTTCTGGCCGGGTGAACTTGACCAACTCGACTTTTTCAAACTGGTGCGTCCGCAGAACTCCACGCGTGTCCCGCCCGGCCGCCCCAGCCTCTCGCCGGAAGCAAGGAGTAAAGGCCGCAAGACTCGTCGGCATCTGCCAAGGCTCGAGGATCTCGTCCCGGAAGAGGTTGGTTACCGGTACCTCTGCCGTCGGAATTAAGTAGAGATCATCTCGAACCTTATACAGATCCTCTTCAAACTTGGGAAGATTGCCGGTACCTACCAAGGTCTCAGGGAGAACGAGGGCAGGAGGATAGACCTCCTCGTAGCCACGCTCGACGGTCTGGATGTTCAGCATGAACCGGATGAGCTCACGGTGCAACCTGGCGCCTTTGCCGCGGTAGACGACGAAGCCGCTGCCGCTGATCTTGGCGGCTCGGCCGAAGTCCGCCCAGCCCAATTGCTCGCAAATTTCGTGGTGGGAGGGACGCTCTCCTTCGACCTTGTCCCCCCACATCCGGACGACGACGTTGTCCTGTTCGGTCTTGCCGTCGGGCACGCTCTCGTGGGGGAGGTTAGGAAACAGCATTTCGATCTCCTCGAGCCGCGCTTCCAGTTCTCGTTCCCGGTCGCCCAGGTCCTTGACTTTGGCTTTCAGTTCCGCCGTCTTTGACTTCATGGCCTCGGCCGCGTCCGAATTGCCTTGGCCGATCAAGGCGCCGATGGACTTACTGGCTTCGTTCATTTCGGCGTTGGCCGTGTCCAACTCGAGACGAAGGGAGCGCCAGAGTTCATCGGTCTCCTGGAAAGCAGCAATGGGAACTTCTATCCCCTTTCGGGCAGCGCCAGCGCGGACGGCTTCGGGTTCTTTCCTCAAGAGCTGGCGATCCAGCATGGGATTCAATGTACCTGCGTAGCCTCGTGCCGCTCAGGATGCCTCTCGGCCCATCCGATGGCATTGCGGCGAATCTATCCGATAGAATGAATGGGAGTCCCTGGTAATTGGTGTAGTTTGCGTCTTATCGTCTTGAGGAGTTCATTGTTTGCGCTGTCGTGCGGAGTGTTCACGGCGCTCTCTGGGCCTGCCTCACCCAGGGTCGAGCTCGACGCAGCCGCCGCGGCCCCCTCGCCCGAGCCAGTGACCACTGCGCCCTTCCGACCGACCAACCTTGACGGCACCGTGCCCGTTCTCATGTACCACCGCACCGGGCCGGAAGAGAAGTACATGGTTCGTTCGGCGGAGAACTTCCGGGAGGATCTCGCCCGGCTCTACGCTTCCGGATTTCGGCCGGTGACTTTGGCCGAGTACGCGTCGGGCAAGATGCCGATCAAACCGGGAGAGTCGCCGGTTGTCCTCACCTTCGACGACTCCGCCGAGTCGCAGTTCCGGATCATGCCAGACGGTTCGGTCGATCCTGAGTGCTTCGTCGGGTTATGGCGTGCGTTCGCCGAGAGCGTGCCCGACTTCCCGGTTCGCGGGACGTTCTTCGTAAACCCGAACGGACCATTCGAGCAACGAGGGCTGGGAGCAAAGAAGGTCAAGTTGTTGCGAGAGTGGGGATCCGAGATCGCTTGGCACTCGCGAACCCACGTGGACTTCTCGAAGGCGAGCGACCGCCGCGTGATGTCCGAGATGGCGTACGGGTTCGAGTACCTCGAAAAGCTCGGTGTGACGCCTAAGACGTTTGCCCTGCCCTACGGGTCGTTGCCGAAGAACAAGGGGTTGCTTGAAGGATTCGACTGGAACGGAAGGAGGATCAAGTATGACGCCGTCGCCCTGGCGGGCTCGGCTCCGATGACATCGCCCCACCAGAATCCGCGCCTACATCGAATCCAACGGATCCAGGCCTATCCAGGGCTGTACGGCATCGACTACTGGCTCAATCGGTATGCCGACGGACGCCAGGCCCAGTACGTCGAAGGATCGCCAGAGCGTGGCTGAGGCCGTTCGCACGGCCCGCCCCGTCACCCTGAACGAAGTTCGGGCGAGCGGGGATGTCCGGGCGTATATTGACGGCGCCAACGAGGTCATGAGGGCGATGGGATTCACCGAGCACGGCCATCGGCACGTCGGCATCGTCTCCGGCATCACCCGCTACATCATGGAGGAGCTGGAGAGCAGCCCCCGTGAGGTCGAGCTGGGAACGATCGCCGCCTACCTCCACGACGTTGGAAACGTCATCAATCGGATCGACCATCCGATGACCGGGGCGAACATCGCCCGAGAGCTGCTGAGCACGATGGGGATGCCGGCAGAGGAGATCGTGCCCATCCTTGGGGCGATCGGCAACCATGAAGAGCTGGCAGGCACTCCGACCAGCCTCATGGGTGCGGCCGTGATCATCGCGGACAAGAGCGACGTGCACCGCTCCAGGGTTCAGAACCCGATCATGGAGAGCTTTGACATCCACGACCGTGTGAACTACGCGGTCGAGAAGAGCCGAGTCGAGATGGACAGGACAAAGAAGGTCGTGAGCCTTGTCTTGGACGTGGACACGACTTTCGCCAGCGTAATGGAGTACTTCGAAATCTTCCTTTCAAGGATGGTGATGTGCCGCCGCGCGGCGAAGCTGTTCGGCTACAGCTTTTCGCTCCACGTCAACGGCACATCGCTCGAGTAGCTACTTCGACCGGATTGTGATGTTCTTGTCGCCGTCCGAGAAGGTGACCTCGAACTCGCCCTGATCCCCGCCCAGGTTCCCGAGCCACTGTTTCTGCTGTGGTGTCAGGTCCTCCAACCGAAGGAAGCCCTGCTTCTTATGCAGTTCCCGCTGGCTCGGCATGAGGCTTTCTACGATCTTAAGGAAATCGTGCGGCTCACCGAACCGGAACTCGAACTTCTCAAAGGCTTTGCCAGGATCGGGCTCGACCATGCCGTCCTTGAAGTGCTCGAACTGCTTCAAGAACGACTTCGCCCCTTCCTCTGACTTCCATTCAAACGGGAACGGTTCAGGGTCTCCCGGGTCGCCCTTCCACCTGCCGAAGGGAAGCACACCCTTGGGAAGTGCATCCATATTTTTACCAAACGGCAGGCTCTCCCAGGCCAAAGCAGACCGAGGAGCGAGGATGAGGATATCGCCTTCCTTGGTCGCGGACATGCCGAGCGCGTTGGCGACTGCCTTCACGGCGGACTCTGGATCTTGGTTAACCAGGTTGAGGGAGAGCTTCTTGTCGGCAGGTACCGCGTCGGAATCGATTACGAAGTTCGCGCCAGCTCGTCGCAACTGTTCGAACACTTGCTTCGCCGGCACGGCGTCGCCGGACAGGGTCACCTTCCCGCCCTTCTGCGCTTGGGACGGCGTGGCCGAAGCGTCAGGGCTCAAGTCAGGTAGCGGTAAGGCGAAGGGCCACTGCGCAAGGACCGTTGCAGCGGCGAGTGCCGCGAGGGTCACGATTACCGTTCTGATTCTCCAATCGTTCTGCATGGTTGGACTTCCTCCAAACCCACGGTACCGGGCAAAGGCGCATCCCGGTTCCCGACGGGCCCGCTGGTCTGCTAGGGCCGGCTGGTAACATCGCGCCGGTGCAGACCTTGCGCCCGGGCCCCGGCCCGGGTGCCGGACGACCACGAGGCACACCATGCGAAAGTACGAAGCAATCTATATCGTCCCCGCCGCTCTGACGGACGGGGAAGTCCAGTCCGTTGCAGACGAGTACAAGTCCGTTGTCGAGAAGCTCGGGGGCAAGGTGGAATCTGCCGGCCTTTGGGAAAAGCGGAAGCTCGCCTACGAGATCGAGGGCCACAAGGACGGGAACTATATCCTGATGAATTTCGAGGCCACGCCGGAGATTCCGACCGAATTGAGCCGGCTGATGGGTATCAATGACACGGTAGTCCGGCATCGGATTTACGTGATGGAACCAGAGAAATGAGCAGCCTGAATCGCGTCATCCTGATCGGTCGCTTGACCCGTGACCCGGAGCTTCGGACCACGACCACCGGAAAGTCGGTCGTCGGCTTTGGCATCGCCGTAGACCGAGTGTTCAAGTCGGAAGGCGGGCAGGACGTGGACTTTTTCAACGTCAGCGCGTGGGGGAAGACTGCGGAGTTCGTTGCGAATTACCTCACCAAGGGCCGGCTCGTCGCCGTGGACGGCCGCATCCAAAGCCGCAAGTACCAGACGAAGGAAGGCGAGAACAGGGAGGCCTTCGAGATCGTGGCTGAAAACGTCCAGGGCCTGGATCGGCCTAGGGACGACGCAGGCGGCAGCGTTGCACCTGCCAAAATGGCTCCGCAAAGCACCGCGCCGAGTGACGACGAGTTTGATCCCTTTGCCGACGAGTGACGGATGGGAGTCTCCCTCGACGACCGTAGCTTGGTAACCCGTCTCGACCCAAGCGGCATGTACGACCTGACGGTCGCGTTTCCGCAACAGTGCATGGAGGCACTGGAGGCTACCGACCGGGCCTCGCTCGAGATCATGGCTCCGAGCAACGTAGTACTGACGGGTTTGGGCGGATCGGCTGCGGGAGGCGACCTCACGCGGTGCCTCTTTGAGAACGAGGGACGAGCCCCGTTCATCGTGAACCGGGACTACTCGCTTCCTCGGTTCGTGGGCAGGGAGACGCTCGTGTTTGCAGTCAGCTACTCAGGCAATACGGAAGAGACCCTGGCCGCGGTAGAGGACGCAAAGGCGAAGGGCGCACAAATCGTTGCCGTCACCAGCGGGGGAGCCTTAGGTGAGATGGCCGCCGCCGAGAAGTGGCCCATCGTGACCATCCCGGGCGGTCAACCGCCGCGGACTGCGCTGGGATACTTGTTCCTTCCTGTCGTCAAGCTGTGCGAGATGATCGGGCTGCTTCCCATGCACGACTTTGGCGCGCTTCTCGACCTTCTCCAGACCTGCTCTGAAGAGTGGGGCGTAGCCATGGCGGAGGAGACAAACCCCACAAAGCGGCTTGCCCGCGACCTGCACGGCGGTCTACCCGTGCTCTATGGCCTGGGCGGCTGGCAGTCGGCAGTGGCCTACCGATGGAAGGGCCAGATCAACGAGAACGCCAAGGTCATGGCATCGCACCACGCCTTTCCCGAGCTCTGCCACAACGAGATCCTCGGATGGGTCGGCGCGGCGGGCCAAGGCGAGATCACATGGCGTACTGTGGTTCTGAAGGACGGCACCGAGAGCGCCAAGATGAACGAGCGCGCGGCAGTCACCGCACGGCTCACCGCAGGCGCCACCAAGACCCTCTATGCACAAGCTCCTGGGGTGACCTTGCTTGAAAAGATGCTCGCCCTTACCTACATGGGAGACTTTGTCTCTCTCTACCTTGCTGCGCTCAATGGAGTGGATCCAGAGAACATCGACTCGATCAACACGCTGAAGAGCGCACTGGCGAAGGTGCCCTAGGGTGGGGGTCGTCGGCTGGAAGGGCGAGCACGTGCGCCTCGTGCCTCTGGACGAAGAACGCCACTTAGAGAACTACGTCGAGTGGCTTAACGATCCGGAAGTGACCGAATGGCTCCTGGTCGGGGACACGCCGCTGACCAGTCTGGGCGAGCGCGAGTTCTTCCGGAATTTGGAGTCCAGGGCGGCGTCTGAGATCATCTTCTCGATCGAGACGTTGGACGCTCGCCATATCGGCGGTTCCGGCCTGCACGGCGTGAGCCATAAGGATCGGTGCGCCACTTCGGGGAGCTTCATCGGGGATAAGTCCGCTTGGGGCAAGGGGCTTGGGACAGACGCAAGCAGGGTGCGCGCTCGATATGCCTTCGATGTGTTGGGCCTGGATCGGCTCTTCAGCAGCCATCTGGCCGGGAACGACCGTTCAATGAGGATGCTCCAGCGCTGCGGCTACCGAGCGTGCGGGGTCTTGCCCAAGCGATATTGGAAGCGCGGCGAGTTTCGCGACGAGCACCTTTATGTGCTCGAGCGTGAGGACTGGCTACGCCAAGGCCAGTAGCTCGACCAACCTGGGATCGCCCAGCGAACTTATGACGAGGTCGGCGGCGGAGAGGTCGAACGACTCGGTCACTGGGTTGGGGAACGCGACGACCCTCATGCCGGCAGCTTTGGCTGCGGCTACTCCGTTTGGGGAGTCTTCGATGGCGACGCACTCTTCGGTCGCAATGCCGAGATGCTGGGCGGCAAGGAGAAAGAGGTCGGGGGCCGGCTTGACCCTTCGTACGTGGTCGCGGGTTACGACGGCTTGAAAGGCGCCGCACAAGCCGAATTGTTCCAGATAGCCGCAGACCCACGAAACTCGGGAAGAGGACGCCACGGCCATGGGAGTGCCACGTTCGCCCAACAAGGCCAGAAGCTCCCGCACGCCTGGCCTGGGCGCGAGCCCCTCTGCCTCGGCGGCATACCTGGCGCCGCGTGAGGCCATGACGGCAATTGAGTCGAGCGGGCCGGCGAGGGACTCCAAATGCTCGAGCACGTCCCATTCGCCCCCTCCAACGCACTGGATCCACTCGGACAACTCCAGTCGCACGCCGTGCGACGCAAACTCCGCAGACCAAGTGGAGAACTCCAGCGATTCGGTGTCCGTGATGGTGCCGTCGAAATCGAATACGACGGCGTTTGCCAAGGCTAGTCGTTCAGGGCCTTGGCCCGCTCCACGTCCAGCTCGACCGGGATGCGGAACTTGAATGTCGAACCCTTGCCAACGACCGACTCGGCCCAGACCTTGCCCAGGTGCACGTCCTCGACCAGGTGCTTGACGAGGAAGAGTCCAAGCCCGGTGCCGTAAATCTTACGGTTATCGTCGTTGTTCACGCGGTGGAAGCGATCGAAGACCTTATCGAGATGGTCTGTCGGGATGCCGATACCCTGATCCTCGATGCCCATCTCAATATCGTCGCCGTCGACTTTCACGTGGACGATTACATCCCCCCCCTCAGGAGAGTACTTGATCGCATTGTTGAGGAGGTTGGTGAGGATCTGATCGACCTTGTCTTCGTCGCCGACGATCTCTTCCGGCAGCTCGCCGATGAGCGCTTTGCAGACTCGGTGCTTTGGCGACGCTTGGTTCTGCACGATGACGACCTTGTCAATCAGCTCGCCGATGTTGAACTTGGTGTAGTTCGGTTTGAGGCTCTGTCCCGCTTCGATTCTGGCGGTGTTGAGCAAGTCGTCGATGAGGCGGCGCAAGCGGTCGCACTCGTGGACGACAATGCCGAGAAACTCCTTTTGCTCGTCTACAGAGAACATCTGAGAGTCGATCCCATCGAGCAAAGTCGTGCTGAAGCCTTTTATCGCGGTCAGCGGGGTTCGCAGTTCATGGCTCGCCATAGCCACGAATCCGCTCTTCATCTTGTCGATGTTTTTCTGTTCGGTAACGTCGTTGAGAACCGTGACGAATCCAAGGGTTCGGCCCTCTTCGTTCTTCACAGTGGTCCCCTGTACGCTGAGGATTCTCTCGACCGTACCAACTGTGAACTCGATCTCGATCGCGCCGACTTCCTCACCTTCCAGCGCTGCCTGGAAGAATTCTTGGATCGGCTTGTTGCTGAAGACGTGGTGGTACGTCTTGCCGATTGCGTCGGAACCGATCCCAAAGAGCGCCCTCGCTGTTGCATTCACCTGGCTTAGCTTTCCTTCTGGATTGAGAAGGATCAGCCCACTGGTGATGGACTCTAAGGTCTGCAGGAGCTCCTCGCGCTCTTCGACGACCTCGCGATAGAGCTGGAGGTTCGCGATGATCGAGCCGACGTTGCGCGCCATGCGCTCGAGCAGCCGCACGTCCTCTTCGTTAAAGTCCTCGTTCGCCCGCTTGTTGAAGGCGTGCAGGACGCCGATGGTGTTGCGTTCGATGACTCGGTTCTCGTCATCGCGCTTCTCGATGATCAGCGGGACGGTGATGCCGTTGTGGACATGGAGCAAGCTCACCATGTCCTTGGAAGTGCGAGAATCGGACGTCGCATCGTGGAACACGGCAGGTTCGCCGCTACGGAAGACCTCGCCTGAGATTCCCTGCGTGGCGCGAACCCGGAAAACCGCGAGCCGGTTCTCGTCCATGCCGTAGGCCGGTGGAATGGCGATCAGTTCGCCCGCCTCCCGGTCGTAGAACATGATGACGATGGTCTCGGCCTGGAGGATCATAGCAACCCTCTGAACCAGCCGGCGCAAGGTCAGGTCGCCTTCTTGGATCGGTGCGACGTCGTGCTCGATCGGAACGGCACGCGGGCCCGGTGACGCGTCCGCTGCGCCTTCTTGGCGCAAACGGACAATCTCGGCCTCAAGCTCCAAGATTTTCGTACGGAGGGACTCAGGTTCGTTGGAACCAGGCGATGCGCTCATCGTGCAATTGTCCGGAGGGACACCCCTGCGGAAGCTCCGAGAATACCAGTCAGTCGTAGGGTTCGCGGGACGCTGGGCACGTCACGCCGTCGGAAGACGTCCAACCATAATAGAAGTGATGGGCGACCACTGGGAAGAACTGCCGCTGTTCCCGATGGACTTGGTCCTGTTTCCTTATGCCTCGCTGCAGGTGCACGTCGTCGACGCCAGGTTCAAGAGCCTGATACGGCACTGCGTCAAGATGGACCAATCGTTCGGGATCGTCCTCACGAGGCCGAGCGCCCAGGGGCGACAGACCGACGATGCGTACCTCGTTGGGACTGCCGCGCGCGTACTCAGTGTCCAGAGCTTCGACGACGGAAACTTGGAAGTGAGCGTGAAAGGGGAGCGGCGATTCCGCATCCGCAAGCTTGACGAGAGCGGTGAGTTCCCTGTCGGTATGGTCGAGGCGGTGGTGGAGCTGGAGGTCGAAAGTTCGCCTCGAGCCCACGCCCTTTCGTACAAGACGAGGGAGTACACCGAAGCCTATATCGCCAGCCAGTTCAGCATGGCCGCCTATAAGGTTGCGATGGTTAGGCTTCCTCAGGACATGACTGCGCTGTCGTTCCTGGTCGCCAATCTGCTCCACATCGAGAACATCGAAAAGCAGCGCATGTTGGAGACGACCGACACGCTCGAACGATTGGCAGAACTGATCCCGATCTTGGAGCGGCAGATCCTCGAAGCAAGCTCAAAGGAGTGCGTCAGCCTCGGGCCCGAGGCGCTCTCGCACTGGCTGCACCCGAACTAGGCGCCTACTTGGGGACGCTGAGCGCCCATGTTCGCAAGGTCTTGTCCAGCCCGCCGCTGACGAGCGCGTTCCCTCGCGGGTGGAAGTCCAGGCACGAGACGGCCTGGTGGGACGCCTCGAGCTGCCCGTGACCCACGCCGGCGAGCACGTTCCAGAGCCCGATTGTCCCATCCCTGCTTGCGCTGGCGAGGAGCCAGCTGCGAGGATGGAACCGAAGAGCCTCGATGGGTCGCTCGTGCCCGTGGAACGTCTTCTTGAGCTTGCCCTCGGGGACGGAGAACGCGCGGATCGAGAGGTCCACCCCGGCGACGGCGAGCCACCGGCCGTCCGGGCTGAACGCCAAGGCCGTGACGGTCGAGCGCACCCGCTCCAAGGAGGACATGAACCTGCCAGAACTTACATCGTAAAGCCGCACGACGGCGTCTCCGCCGCCGGTCGCAAGGTATCGGCCGTCGGCTGACCAGGCCAACGACGTAACTCCGTCGTCGTGGCCTGTGTCTTCCCATAGGGGCTTGGCGGCTTGGGTGTCAAAAACCCGAATCCGTCCCTCGACCGACCCGGTCGCGACCTTGCTTCCGTCCTCGGTCAGGGCGATCGCCACCGACCACTCGTTCGGAACCCTTCGCCATGACCTCACCTGGTCGCCCTCGATCTGCCAGCACGAGAGCACATGGTCCGTGGTTCCGGCGGCGACGACCTTGTCGTCGGCCGGGATCGAGAGCGCGCTCACGACACCGCTCTCCAGGCGCATCTTGCGTTCGACACGGTCGCCTTCGGCAGACCAGAAGAAGACTTCGTTGTCAAATGCGGCCGTCACCCTGCGCCCGCTCGCTGGGGAATGCCCGATGCAATAGACCGGGGTCTTGTGCTCGCGCTGGCGTCGCACGACGGTGGCTACGACGGTGAGAGGGCCGGTGCCGCGTGAACTTTCGTCTGGCTCGCGAAAAGCACCGACCCCGATGGATGCGTCGTACTGCGCCCGGCGGATCGGATCGCTCAGGATTTCGAACGCCGCGTTCAACTGAGCCATGTAGACGTTTGCCACCGGGTCGTCGTTCAGGTCCGGGTGGTACTCTCTGGCTAGCTTCCGATACGCGCTCCTGACTTCGCTGGGCGGAGCTTTGGGGGCCACCCTCAGTATCTCGTAGTGCGTAGGCACAGGCTGTGCGGCGATTATGAGACCGGCTGGCCCCGGGGCCCAGGAAACATGCGAGAATGAGCCGTGCTTGGCGTCGGCATTGTGGGTTGCGGGAACATCAGTTCGATCTACGCCGCCAACCTAGGCGGTGCTGTTGTCGGAGTGGCAGACTTGGACACCGGGCGTGCGGAAGCCTTGGCCGCCCGTGGAGGGATTCGGGCATTTGCTTCGGTGCCCGAGCTTCTCGAGTCCCCGCACGTGGGCATTGTCCTCAACCTCACGACGCCCGACGGGCACTTCTCGGTCAGCGAGGCCGCGCTCCGGGCAGGCAAGCACGTCTATGTCGAGAAGCCTCTCTCCTCGAGCTTGGTCGAAGCCCGCGCGCTCTTGGATTTGGCAGATTCGAAGAGTCTGGTGGTCGGTTGCGCACCGGACACCGTCCTCGGCGCCGGGATTCAGACCTGTAGGCGTCTGGTGGACGACGGCTCACTCGGCGAGGTGACGACCGGTTTCGCCTCGATGCTTTGCCCGGGGCACGAGGCTTGGCACCCAGCCCCAGCCTTCTATTACAATTCTGGTGGGGGGCCGATGTGGGACATGGGGCCGTACTATCTGACTGCGCTCGTGTGGCTGCTCGGGCCAATCGCCGCGGTCACAGCCTCGGCATCCACGCCGCGATCCGAGCGGACGGTGGCCTCCGGGCCCAAAGCTGGCGAGAGAGTCCCAGTCGAGACCCCGACCACGATCGCGGCGACCCTCGAGCTCGTTTCGGGTGCGGTCGTCCAGTTCTTGGTTTCCTTCGACGTTGCCGCGCACGATTTGCCGCACCTTGAGCTTCATGGGCAGCGAGGGGCACTGCGCGTGCCGGATCCTAACGGCTTTGGTGGGGCACCCTTGGTGCGGGAAGCCTCGGGGTGGCAGCCTGTTCCCCTCGATCCCGGGCTCAACGAAAACGCGCGAGGGATCGGGGTGCGCGAGATGGCTAGGGCGATCGAGAGAGGAGCGACCCCTCGCTGCTCAGGGGAGGTCGCGCTCCATATCGTCGAAGTGATGGCAGGCGCGCTCGACTCGGCGACAAGGGGCTCGCGCGTGACCATCGCATCTCGGCCCAGTCGTCCGGCACCGTTTCGCGGTGGAGAATGGTAGCCCGCAGAGCAACCTGGCCCGAGTTCCTCCTCGCGCTCGCTACGGCGGTGATGATCGGGCACAACTTGAGCCTCGCCCGGACGGCCGACCAGTCGCAGTCAGCGATGTTCTTCTATTGGCAAAACCCGTGGGTCGGACCGATGAACCTGGGCTCGACGCTCTTATGCGGGGCCGTCTGCCTCGGGGTGGCGGCATGGATCGGCATGCCGGGGCGCGGTCGCCTGTTTGGGCCGCTGCTCCTGGTGTTCTGCTGTATCGGGGCTGCGGGTGCCTGGTCAGAAGCCGTGCTCGCAGCCAGGGCAGAGGCTTCCGCGGGTTACGTCCTCGCCGGGTTGCCGATCCTGCCGTTGAGTTCTTACGGCCTGGTAGGTTCCCAGGCTTTCCTCACGTACATCCTGTCCTCAGTCGTAAGGCGAGGAGGCGCGAGGCCGCCCTTTGGACTCGTGCTGCTCTGGTCGGTCGGCTTGCTTTGCACACAATGGCTCGCATGGGACGGCGTCCTGCGCACGACCCAACCGTAGGGATATCCTCAGCTACCGGTGGCCCGAAAGCTCGTCTTTCTTGCGCTCGTGCTGTTCTTGCTCGCCTTTCCGGCGCTAGGACTGCTGTGGATCTGGAGCGATGGACACTCCAAGGTTCGGTTATCGGCGATCGCCGAGGCAAACCGGGTGATGCCGGAGCTTCTCGCAGCGACGGACCTCGCCACGCTGGACTCCTACGGAACGCTCGAGTTTCGGCAGTCTAGGCAGGCGGCAGCGTTCGTGGAAGCACGGCTCAAGATGGGCAGACCGGTCTCGTCCGGCTCTGCCCGGGCAGTGGGTTCAAAGTCCGGCTCCAAGAACGACCGCGTGTGGCACTTCGTGGATTTGGTCACCGACGTACGGTTCGACTCGGGGGCCGCGAAGGTGCGGCTCAAGCTCGCTCGCGAAACCATGGCTCCCGATTGGCGGATCGAAGACATCGTAATTTCACAGAATCCCTGATACGATTGTGATATGCGAGTGTTCGTGTCGGCCGACATGGAAGGATGCACAGGAGTCGTGACGTGGGGCCAGTGCGCCGGGCCCGCCACCGCCACCCACGACTGGGAGTTTGCCCGCCGCATGATGACGCACGACGTGAACGCCGCGATCCGTGGCGCGCACACAGCCGGCGCTTCGCATGTGATCGTCAAGGATAGTCACGGGATCGGCAAGAACCTGCTCATCGACGAGTTGGAACCAGGAACCGAACTGGTATCCGGCTCGTGCTGGTGTGAAGACGGCATGGTCCAAGGAGTTGCGGACGAAGCTGCGGCGGCAGTGCTCGTCGGCTACCACGCGAGGGCAGGAACCCCCAGTGCAGTCATGGAGCACACCATGGTCGGCGGCGTGCACCGCCTCTGGATCAATGGCACTGAGGCCGGGGAGATCTATCTCGCCGTCGCGACTTGCGCCTCGCGGGGCGTCCCTGTAGTGGCTATCGTGAGCGACGCCGCGGGGTGCCACGAGGCCAGAGAACTGGTGCCCAGCATCCATACGGCGGTCACAAAGCACGGAATGGGCAAGTACCTTGCACGGCTGCTCCACCCGGATGCGACCGGCAGGCTGATACGAGACCAGGTGCGAGACGGCGTTCTCGCCGCTGCCAGGCCAGCGTTCGAAGTCGGCGCCGAACAGGCAGTGAAGATGCAGACGAAGAGCACCGAACAGGCAGACGCGGTGGCCGATCTCGACGGATGGACGAGGGAGGACGGCTACACGCTGACCTCGGAGTGGCCGGACTGGCGTACCGCCCACGTCCACATGCTCTCCGCGTTCCAAAGCATCGCAGGCGCGGGCTCCCGCGGCTGACGATCGGGCACGACTGAGCGAGGCCGCGGTCGGGAGGCACACACCGTGGCCGCATCGAGCCGCTGCGGGCTAAGAAGAAGGCTAGCCTCGTGCGTTGCTGGATGCTTGTCCCCTTGATGGGAAGACGAAAATCCAACCCTCAGGGATGGTCGTTTTTCGGGGAACCAGGCAGGAGTCGGAACCGGTGAGGTGATGGCACCCTGGGGGGGATTCGAACCCCCGACCAACGGCTTAGAAGGCCGCTGCTCTGTCCACTGAGCTACCAGGGCGTGGGGATCGCAAGAGTACCTAGCGAGCTCGCTTGCCGTTCCAGCACGCGGCCAAAGCGATCACCGCAAGCCCCGCGATCGCCAACGGCGGAAAGACCGGGGGCCAGTTCCCTATAACCTGGGAACCGGGCTTGCTCCACACGTCAAGGTACACGCGGAACGGTTGTAGGTTGCCCGAAGTGTGCAAGTATATTCCCGCTGCACTTACACCGATCCCCAATGCTAGCAGGTATTGGGCGAGGGTACGGAAGAATCCGGACTTGGCCATGCCCATAAGGCAGGCGAGTGCGCCGATCCCACAATAAACGATCGGGATCCATGCGGTCTGGAGCCTCTCGAGCACGAGGCGGTGCTCATAGCGGATCTCTGCCGCAAGACCGAGAAAAGCAAGCGCACAGATGAGCAGAACGACATTCTCCCGCCGCACGCCCCATTGTGGCGCATCTTAGGCGGCTTCCGAGCGGTGTTCCCGTTCCGCGCCCTCGATGGAGAGGTGGGGACGGTTCACCGGAACCTTGGCGGCCCGCCGAGCCCCAGGCCAGACGAGCACGAAGCCAAGGATGCCCAAGCCTGCCAGCGACAGGGGCGCTACGGCGGATGTCGCGCGCGTGGAGCCTGTGGGCTTCACCGCCCGGGGCGCCGTTACGTCGAGAGTCTCGACGACCTGCATCGGGCGACCGCGGGTGTGATGGGCAAGCCCTACGCCACCGACCAGCAACCCGCAAGCACAGATCCACGAGGCGATCCTCTTGATCCGCTCCCATCGCGGCAGGGAACAAAGGAGTGCGAGGCTGGCGAGCGCACAGTAGGCAGCTGGGACATAGGCGTGCCAGGTTGTCCGCGTCGCGAACCGATGGAGGAAGCGAAGGTCAATTGCGAGGGCAGCGAACGAGAGCGCCACGACCAGTACTGCCAACGAGTTCCGCCGCATCTATGGATGGGTTCCACGGGCCAGCCTCCCGGCATGCTAGGAGAGGTGCCGGTTTATCGGGCACGGTCCAAGGTCAGCACGCTCACTTCGGCGGGACAGAAAAGGCGCGCCGGCGGGCCGGTGACCCCGACCCCTCGCGAGACGTAGAGCGGTACCGGAGTCTCGCGGAAGAACCCGCGCAGATATCGGCTCCCGAGGCGAGAAGTAGCTGGGGCCCAGCCCCACGGGGTGGTGAACTGGCCACCGTGGCTATGACCGGCAATCATGAGTTCCGGCCCCCGTGGCAGTACGTCCACCATGTCGGGCTCGTGCCAGAGGACCACCATGGGACGAGTCGGGTCGGCCTGCATGATCGTCGCATAGGGATCAGCGTGCCCGCCGATCTCGCTGTCCACGCCAAGCCACTGTACGCCGCACATTTCAACGACCTGGTTTTGCAGCAAGCGGACCCCAACGTGGTCCAACGCAGGCCTCAGCCACTCCGCGCGGCCCGCGAAATAGTCGTGGTTCCCAGGCACTGCTATCGCCCTGCCCTCCATCGCTACCAATCCGGCGAGGGCCGAGGACACCATGTCCAGCGCTCCGCGCTTCCAGTAGGCGATGAGATCGCCTGGCAAGACGACGATGTCGGGTTCTTCGCCCAGGGCCATGGCCACCGCTTCCTGCGCCATTCGGACGGTCGCAGGGTCGCGAACGTGCAGGTCTGCGAGTACCGCGACCTTGAGGCCCGACAGCGATTCGGGCCAGCCGGGGAGAACGAGCCTTCGCCGTTCGAGACGAATCTTGTGGGCCTCGACCAACGCCCCATAAAGAAGGGCACCCGCGCCCATTGCGGCCGCCGCGCCGAGTAGTTGTCCGATCCGCACTCTGCTGGGACTGACGCCCGGAGGGGGTCAGACGGTGCCGCCGACCTAGGACGAGCGGTTGAGAACGCCGATCAGGTCTTGCTGCATCGCCTGCGAGAGAAACATCCCCGCTTGGTCGAACACGTTTACAAGGCTAAGCACCTCGGCACCCGAGGGCTGCGAGACCGGGGAGAACGGATTGAGAGCGCTCATCGCGTCGCCGGACCGGCGGGAGTCGTTGAGCCCCAGGACATGGCCAAGCTCATGGAGGGCAGTGTGCCGCATCATGCCTCGGGACATCTTGGAACCACCAGGGAGCCTCGTGCGGATATGGATATCGGCCGAGACCTGGTACGAGAACTGGTCTTCGCGCCAGTTCAGGATCTGGCGTCGCCAGACCGCATGGCCGGCGACGTCACATCCACCCGACCTGACGGACTCGACGAACGAGATTCGGACGTCGGCAAACCTACCTGTGGCAGGAACGAACTCGACCGCACCGTTCAGTGCTTCGGACCAGCAGTGCATTGCCTCGCTGAGAGCGGCCTGGGCGTCTTGGGCCTGCTCGGGAGAAAGCCCTTGCAGCTCCACCGAGTATCGAAGGTCGCGGCGCAGCAGGAGCATCTCGGCCACTGTCCGTGCCTCGGAGTGCTTTCCGTCGGTCAGGCACCTTTCCGCTCGATCGAGAAACTCGTGAACGCGCGGTTGAATCCGCGAATCCATCGGGCCGCGGGCGAACCCCACGGCAGAAAGCGCCAAAAGCGCGACGAGTACTGAGCCCCTTCTCTCCACTGATGCACCTCGCGCCGCCGCCAAGCGGCACTGAGGGCTTGTTCCTGTTTGCGGAGGTCACGGGCCCATGCAGGATTACGAGGTCTGCGGGAAGGTGTCGTGTATCAAGCAGAGGTTCCTGCTGTCTCTCCCAGTTCTTCCGCAAGCTTCTTCGCCTCGGCGGCTTGGTTCAGCGCGTCGAGCATGGCTTGGATGTCGCCGTCCATATAGGAGACCGTGTTGTGCGCGTCTACTCCGATCCGATGGTCGGTGATGCGGCTCTGAGGGAAGTTATAGGTGCGGATCTTCTCGCTGCGGTCGCCGGAGCCGATCTGTCCCCGTCGCAGTTCTCCCCGTTCCTTGGCGAGGCGTTCTTGCTCGGCCTCATAGAGTTTGGCTCGCAGTACCTGCATCGCTCGAAGCTTGTTTTGCTGCTGGCTCCTTTCGTCCTGACAGGTGACGACGACCCCGGTGGGGCGGTGGATGATCCGGATCGCCGTCTCGTTCTTCTGGACGTGCTGGCCGCCAGCGCTCGAGCTTCGAAACGTAGAGATCTCCAAGTCCTTCTCGTCCACGTGGACGTCGACTTCCTCCGCCTCAGGGAGCACGGCCACGGTAACCGTGGAGGTGTGAATCCGGCCGCCACTCTCCGTGGCGGGGACGCGTTGGACTCGGTGGACGCCGCTCTCGTGCTTGAGCTGGCTATAGGCCCCCTTTGCGTCAATGCTGAAAACAACGCGGTTGATCGCACCGATCCCCGACTCTTCTGACTCGATGACCTCGGTCTTCCACTTCTTGCGCTCTGCATAGCGAAGGTACATGCGGAGCAGTTCGTTTGCGAAGAGGCCGGCCTCGTCGCCTCCGGCAGCCGGTCGGATTTCGATGATCACTGCCTTGTCGTCGTTCGGATCTTTGGGAAGCATCATCAGTCGAAGGCGCTCCTCGATTTCAGGCACTTCGACTTTGAGGCGTTCAACCTCGGACTGGGCGAGGCTGTGCATCTCGGGGTTCCCGAGGAGAGACTCTGCTTCTTCGAGCTCCTTGAGGGCTCGGCGGAACTCGCGGATCACCTCCACGAGGTCTGCGATCTCAGCCCGCGCCTTGCCCAGCCGCTGCAGCTCCGCCGGTTGGGTGACGACGGCGGGGTCTTGAAGTTGCGCCTCGATCTCCTCGAACCGCTTCTCGATTTCGACGAGCTTTTCCAGCACTTACGAGGAGTCTAGCCGCTCGGCTCGGTCTGGTCCTTGGGCTTCGTGCCTCCTTGCAAGGCGCTCGCCAGGCCAGGAATCGAAGAAATCGCGTTCGTGAGTTCGACCGGCACGGCCAGAACGACCGTGTTCGCGCTCGAGGAGCCCAGGCTGTCGAGGCTCTGGAGCGTCCTGAGCTGGAGCGCACCCGGCGCGAGCGCCATCGTGCGGGCGGCGTCGGCCAGGTTTGCCGCGGCCTCGCGGTCGCCTTCCGCCTTCGTGATGGTGGCGCGCTTTTCGCGCTCGGCACTGGCTTGCCTTGCCATGACCCTCTTCAAGTCTTCGGGCAGCTCGATGTCTTGAATCCTGATCGCGGCGACGTCGAGCCCCCATCCGTCGATCTCGTTCTCGACCATGTGTTGGACCTTCTCGCCGAGGAGCTCGCGGTCGGCGAGGATTTCGTCGAGGGTCATTCCACCCACGATGTCCCGGAGCGCGGTCTGGGCGTACTCCAAGACAGCCCTGGTGTAGCTTTGGACTCGGATCACCGCAGCCGACGGATCGTCCACTCGCATGAAGATGACGCCGTCGAGCTTGACCGGCACGTTGTCTTTGGTGATCGCGGAGCGGTGCGGGATCTCGATCGTAGTGATTCGGGTGTCCACTGTTCGGACGCTGTCTAAGAACGGCACGACCATGAATGGTCCCGGGCCGCGGGTGCCGATGAACTTGCCGAGCCGAAAGACGAGCGACCTTTCCCACTGGGCGGCGAGGCGGAAGGTGGAACCGATAAGTCCTCCGGCGACGAGCGAGCCTATCAGCGTTAGCGCGCCAGGCTCGGTCGCAAGCTGACGGCCGAGCACGATGGCAGCGATTCCGCCCGTGGCAAGGGTTACAAGGAACGGGAGCGGATTGGAGACAGTATTGGCCGCCCGAGCGCGGGCCACCGCTGCCGAAGTACTGGGCGTCTTCGCGACCGTCTCTTCTAAGAACTCGAGTGACATAACCTCTTAAGTGTACGTCTTCTGCCTCGACCGCGATGCAGACCGCCACCGAGTCCTGAGGATCGCGAAGACCAATACGATGCCTCCGAGAGCCCATGCGTACGCCCAGAAGACAGCGGGAATCCCGGTCAATCGGGCCATGTTCGTAGCATCGCTGTGAACTCCAGGGCCGAGGCCTGCGAAGAACAGGTCCCTCAAGGCGGCGAGCGATGCCAGGCTCAGGACGATGCCGAGGAACTGACTCGCGAACAGAACGGCTTCACCGCGGAGCCGCAGGCCGGCGACGACCAACGCTAGCGACCAGCCCCAGCCCGTAGCCAGGCCCACCAAGTCGCCCCGTAAGTACAACAAGCTGACTGTGCCGAGCAGCGCGCCAAAGAGCAGCAGCGCCCGACCGGCAAGCTTGGCCTTGGCCCCGGCGGCGACGAGCGCCGCCCCCGTTACCATCGTGCCGACATACCCGGCAGAGGCGACAACGATCGGCCAGCCCCCTGCGACCGGAGTGACGCCAGAGCCGTCGGCACGAACCACAATGGCTCCCACCGACCCGCCGGTGAGAAGGGCAGCGAGGGCATGTCCCGCCTCGTGGACATGGGTTCCTAGAAGGTGGACCGGCACCAAGATCGCCCTGCCCAAGGGAAGGAGCATGAGGCAAGCGGTGAGAACCGCTGATCCCACCAGGGTAGTCGCGGCGACCTTCTTTTCCATCTAGCGAACTGTACTGCGGCCGCACCTTCTGGGTTGACCGCGCGGGACGAAGAACCTCCAGTAGATTGCGAAGTACGTCCCCTTCACGCCCCCGCAATTGCACCGATACACAACTCGATGAACAAGGGCGTGCTCTCTGCGGCCTCCGCAATGCAAGTGAGCCAGCAATGGCTCGACGCAATCGCGAACAACCTTGCGAACGCCAGTACTGTAGGTTTCAAGCGCGACGGCCTCGCCTTCGAGGAAGGCTATGAGAGCCAGGTTCGCGCCCAAGGCGGCCAAGGCTTCCCGGTAGGAACCGTGGGGCGCAAGACCGAGGTCGCGTTGGCCTACACCGACCAGACCCAAGGGGCGCTCGTCCCGACAGGCAACCCGCTCGACGTGGCGCTCACTGCTCCGGAAACCTACTTTGCGATCGAGGTCGCAGGCGGCACCGCCTACACCCGAAACGGAAGCTTCCGGATCGGCGCGGACGGTGGTCTGACCGATCAAAGCGGGCGAGCCGTCTTGGATGAGGGGCTCGCCCCCATCAGGCTCGGGAAGGGCCCGATCGAAATTGGTGCCGACGGAGCGATCCTTCAGGGCGGGGCGACGGTGGCCCGGCTCGGCGTCTTCCAGGGAAACCTGAGCAAGGCAGGAGGAAACCTCTATAGGGGCAGCGCCTCGCCGGCAGCTGCGAACCTGCAATCCGGGCACCTGGAGTCTTCCAATGTCAATGCCATCGAAGAGATGGTCGCGATGATCCGCCTCAACCGTGTGTTCGAGATGGCGCAAAAGGCTATCCAGAGCCAGGACGAGAGCTCGCAACGACTAATCCAATCCGCTCAGGACCGCTAATGCAGGACGGGGCGACATTTGCCCCGAGGCAGGGAGGCCGCCCGACCGGCGACCCCGCGAGACTGAGCCACGACCCGAACCGATCGAGGAATACGAAAGGCTTATGATGAGGGCACTCAACACTGCAGGCACCGGCATGGTAGCCCAGCAGTTCAATCTAGACATTATCGCGAACAACCTTGCGAACGTCAACACGACCGGCTTTAAGAGCCAGCGCGCCGAGTTTCAAGACATGGTCTACCAGTCCTTACGCGCTTCTGGAGCCTCGGCAGGGGGGGCTGCGACCACTCCAGAGCCGGTACAGGTCGGACTTGGCTCCAAGTTCTCTGCAAGCGCGGCCAGCTTTGCGGCCGGGGCGTTCCAGAACACAGGCAACGCCTTGGACATCGCGATCGCCGGAGACGGGTTCTTCCAGGTCGAATTGCCGGACGGCACGACTGCGTACACCCGCGACGGAGCCTTCAAGGTGGACGCTAACGGCCTCGTCGTGTCGAGCGACGGATATGCGCTTGTGCCGAACATCACAATCCCGACCGGGGCATCGCAGCCGACGATCTCGCCCACAGGCCAGGTCTCGGTAACCCTCCCGGGCCAGGAAGAGCCGAGCGAGCTCGGCACTCTGGAACTCGCCGTTTTTCCGAACCCTGCCGGCCTGACCAGGATCGGGCAAAACCTTTACCGAGCGGGCGGCGCTTCCGGATCCCCGTCCTCGGCCCAGCCTGGTCAGCAGGGAGCGGGAACGCTGCAGCAATTCGTAGTCGAGTCCTCGAACGTGCAGATTGTCGAGGAAATGGTCCGAATGATTACGACCCAGCGCGCCTATGAGATCAACTCTAAGGCGGTGCAGACCGCCGATGACATGCTGGGGATTCTCAACAACCTGAAGAGGTAACAAGAATGGTACTTGCACTCACAATGGCGTTGGTCGGGCCGGCCAACTACCACATCGAAGGAGACGGCTGGTTTCGTTTTCGACGAGAAGGCCGCGCCGTCTATGCGAACAGGGCCGAGCTCGTCTCGCGCGATGGCCGTATCGAGACGGCTTCTGGGCTGCCGCTTTGGCCCGAGGTCTCGGTCCACGGTACCGACTTCGTGGTCGCTCCAGACGGCACAGTGACCTGTGGCGGGGTGCAGACCGGAACCGTGGTCTTGGCCTATTTCGAATCAGCACCACTGTTTGGTGAGGACGGGCTCGCCTCCTCCCCTGATAGGCCGAGCCTCACTCGGGTCAGGACAGGCACCCGGATCGTCAGCGAGGAGACAAGCACTGCACCGAGGGTCCGAATCCTATCGAGCCCGGCCGCGGAGGCTCGCGCCGCACTCCCACCCGCACCGGTCGAAGCGCCTCAGAGCATCACGCTGCGGCTGACCGCAGAAGTGGACGGCCCGGCCGTGACCCTGCAGGATCTAGTCGAAGAGGCCCTGCCGACCGAGCTGGCAAACCTGGTGGTCACGACGGCCCCACCGATCGGTGCGCGAATGACGCTCGATTCGGGGCGCGTGGAGGCCAAAGTCCGTGCAAGCGGTTTGATGCCTGAAGGATGGAGCGGGTTGGGCTCGCGCATGACGATCCAGGTGGTTCGGTCCACGAACGCCGTGCCCCATTCGAAGCTCGTCGGTGCGGCTGCTGCTGGGCTCGCGGCCCAAGACTCGGGAGAGTGGATCGCCTCTGACAACCCTGGTGACTTCAGTGCACCGAAAGGTCGCGTTGAGCTAAGAAGCGAAAGGGCGGCAATATCGGGTAACACTGCCACGGTTGTTATCGCGGTCTATGTGGATGGGATTCGCTTTAACAGTCGCACGGTTCGATTGCAGCGTAAGTCGCTCCCCAATATGCCCTCCAAGGGTGCCGTCGTTCCTTTGCGAATGATTGCAGGCATCGTAGTTGTGGAGTCTCGAGGGACCGTCACGGCTGTAGATATCGTCACCGGCGACGTGACGCTCAAGCTTGACACTGGGGCAGTGGTCACGGGCCGCATGGCGGCCGATGGTTGCGTCGAGGTGCGGCGATGAGGATCTTGACCTTGGTCGCGGCCTTGATGCTGAGTGCATCGGCGTTGGCGCAGGACGGTTCTAAGGCAAACCCGGGCTCACTGGTGAACAGTGGCGCGTCGAGCCCGTTGACCGATATCGTAGCCCGGAGGGTCGGTGACCTGTTGACAGTCATCGTGGACGAGAAGGCACTGGCGGAGTTTGCCGCTAAGACCCAAGCAAGCAAGAGTGACAGCGCGAGTTTCTCGCCTTCGTTCTTCGTAGACTTCTTCCAGCGCATTTTCCGTCCATTCAGCGTTTCTTCGTCCAGTAAGACCCAGGGCGACGGTACGACGACGAACACGCAAAAAATGGAGGCGAGGCTAACCGCCAAGGTGATCGAGGTGACGCCCGAAGGCAACCTGGTCATCGAGGGTGTCCGGACTCTCGTCACGAACAAGGACAGCCAGACGCTCTATGTGAGGGGCACGGTTCGGCGGTTCGACGTCCAGCCCGACAACACCGTGAAGAGCGCGAGCCTCGCCGATGCCGAGGTCAGCACCGTCGGTAAGGGCTTGGTCGCAGATCGCCAGAAGCGCGGATTGATCACGAGCCTGCTGGAGTGGCTTTTCTAATGAAGAACATCGTATCTCTCGCTCTCCTGCTCGCCGCGGTGCTCGCGGGCGCGCAGGCTCCGCCGGCCACAGGTCAACCGGAGCTCACCGCCCAACAGAAGGCGGAGTTGGATCGGATTCTTGGCGAACGGGCCAAACAGGCCGACCAATCGATTCGAGACGCTGAGAACGGAGGCATTGCCGTGCGCCTCGGCGACATCGGCCAGTTCCGTGGGGCGCGGTCGAACGTGATTACCGGGATTGGCCTAGTTGTCGGCTTGGCCGGGACGGGGGACACGAAGTCCACGCCCTGGACCGCAACTCTGATCAGCAACGCCATGCGTCGATGGGGCACGTTTGTGGACGACACCGCCGTCCGATCGAAGAACATTGCAACGGTCATGGTGACCGCCGAAGTCCCGCCGTTCCTGGCTCCGGGCTCGAAGATGGACATCACGGTCAGTAGCAACGGAGACGCCAAGAGCCTGGAAGGAGGAGTCTTGCTGCCTACGTTCCTGGCTGGCCTCTCCAAGCCTGAGGACACCGTCGCCGTAGCGTTCGGCCCTGTGAGCATTGGAGGCTTCAACGCGTCTTCTGGAGGCTCCTCCGTGCGCAAGAACCATCCGACCGTGGCCCTCGTGACCGACGGAGCGACCCTCGAGGCGAGCGTCCCGACGCAGTTTGTCTTCGACAATGGCACGATGTACTTCGACCTCGACGACCCCGACTTTACGAACGCCGAACGGGCCGCGTCTGCCATCCAGCTTGCAGTGCCCGGGGCATCGGCACGCGCCATAGACGGTGCTACTGTCGAGATCACGCTTCCCGGCGGGATGCCTGCGACCGCGCTGGCGAGCCAGGTCAGCGGCACGACCATGATGGCGAACACGCCCGGCACGGTCGTGGTGAACGAGAGGACGGGAACGATCATCGTCGGCGGCAATGTCCGGCTCGGCCCCGCGCTCATCGCCCACGGCTCCCTCAGCGTAAGAGTCACCACCGACTACCTGGTGAGCCAGCCTGCTCCCTTTTCCGACGGCCAGACCACAGTGGTGGCGATCCCGAACGTCGAGGCGAGCGAGTCACCTGCCCAGACCCAACTGATCGCTCCAAACGCCACGCTCAGTGACCTCGCCCGAGTGCTCCAGGAGCTCAAGGTCTCGGCTCGCGACGTTATCGCCATCCTCCAGGGACTCCAGCGCCAGGGAGCGCTCAAAGCCCGGGTGGTGCTCCAGTGACCGGGATTGGCCTCCGACCGGACTTCGCCAGGATCGTCTCTCAGGCGCTCCAGCCAGGGCAGGAGGTCTCGGAACTGACCCGGCTCAAGTTGGTGCGCGGCCAGCGTGCTTCCGAGGACTTTGAGGCAATGTTCGTCAAGAACCTCCTTGACGTGGCCCGGCGGACAACGCTCTCGCAGGACGAAAGCGCGGTCTCCGATTTCGCCCGCGACATGTTGAACACCGGAATCGCCCAGGCCGTCAGCCGGCGCGCGCCCGGGCTTGGCGTCGCCACCCTCGTCTTCCAGAAGACCGCCCAGGCGCTGATTGCGCAGGAAGAGTCTTCCCCGACCCCACCCGAAACACGACCATGACAACCAAGAACATGACGAACCGGATCGAGCAGCTCTGGAAGGAGTGGCTTGCCATCTCCGAGCGCCTCCAGGGCCTGCTCCACGAACAGACGGTAGCGCTCACCATGCGCGATACCGCACGACTAGAGAAGCTCCAGCCCGCGATCGATACGGTCGTAGAGAAGCTCGGCACCGTGGATGCGGAAGCTGTGGCCATGGGGAAGAAGCTGGCCGAAGAGCTGGGGTGCGAACCCAGCCTTCGAGGCTTGACCCAGGCGCTTGAGAAAGCCGATGCACAGCGACTACAGCAGATCGCAAACCGGGTCATCGTTTCCGAAAGGCAGGCGAGCCACGTAATGAAGAAGAACCGCAGTCTGATCGAGAACGAGCTCGAGCACATCGGCGGAACCTTGGCTCTCATCGCTCGCGAGGCCTCGATCCCGACCAACCCGTACCTGCATCCATCCCCGGCGACCCACGCCGTCGTGATGAATGCGGTCGCGTGAACCGAGAATACAGATATGCCCGGTTATCTCGACGGGGTGAGCATGATGGCGCAGGCTCTGCGCGCGTTCCAACGCGGCATTGACACGGCCGGCCACAACCTGGCAAACGTGAACACGCCAGGCTACTCTCGCCAGCGCGTGAACCTCTCGACGACTGAGGCAATGAGGTTCTACGAGGGGGACTGGCGGTTCCAGGGCCAAGGCGTGAACCTAACTTCGATATCCCGGGCTCGCGACTTGGTTCTCGAGAGCCGTTGGCGTGGGCAGTTGGGCCAGTTCGTACGTGCCGAAACGTCGGCGAACGGCCTGGCTCGAATCGCCGGGGTCTATGCCGAACCCGGCGAGAACGGCATCTCCCATGCGTTCACCCGGTTTTTCGATGCATGGAGCGGGTTCGGAGCAAACCCGAACGACCAAGCGGCGAGACTCGAGGTCCGTCAGCAAGGGGCTAACTTAGCCAGCAGGATCCGGGGCGCATGGTTCGCCCTGGAAGGTGAGGCTAACCAGGCCACCGGCGACGTGCAGGACACCATCGCCCGGATCAACACCTTGGCAGGGCAGATCTCCGAATTGAACGCCCGGGTCCAGGCGTCATCCTTGGACAAGTCCAACCCCAACGACCTGTTGGACCAGCGTGACGCGGCGGTGCGCGAGCTTTCACAGCTAGTGAACGTGAGCGTCAGCCAGAACCCAGGTGGGGCGTATGTCGTCCATGCGTCCGGGTTCTTGCTGGTCACCGACTTCGGCGCACGGAGTTTCCCGTCCACCTTTGATGCGTCCACTGGGACGGTCAGCGATAACGGTGTGTCCTACACTGTCCGCGAGGGTGCCCTCGCCGGACACATGCAGACCCTGCGGACGGCCCGCACCCAGCAGTCCCAGCTCGACGTCCTCGCAAACGAACTGCGCGACGCGGTAAACACCATCCACCGCACAGGGACCAACTTCAAAGAGGTTACGGACATCGACTTCTTCAATCCGCGAAGCACGGATCCGCTCGTGCCGACAGGCGCATTCGACCTCGCACTTTCCGACCTCTTGCAGGAGAGTGCGGACTATGCGGTCGCAGGCGTCAGCGGCAAGCCGGGCGACGGTGCGCTCGCACACGAGATCGCCGGACTGCGGCAGGTCGCGCTGCTCGCGCTCAACGGAAGGACGTTGAGCGGGTTCTATGGCGAGCTATCCCATGGCGTTGCTGCTGACGCGGCCGCCTACCAGCAGTCGGCGGACATTGCCTCCGCGGTGCTCGACCAGACCGTCCAGCAGTCGGAGGCGGCGAGCGGCGTGAACCTGGACGACGAAATGGCGCAATTGATCCAGTACCAGCGGAGCTTCCAGGCCGCGGCCAAGGTGCTGTCGATCATGGACGAGGTCGCCCAAGACTTGATCGGGATGCTGAGGAGATAGCGATGAGGGTATCAACGAGCTACGAGTTCCTGAGCTATCGGCGCGACATCGAGGCGGCGCAGGGCCGCATGTTCGAGGCCCAAAGGCAGGTCAGCACCGGGAAGCGCTTCACACAGGCCGAAGAAGACCCTTACGCCTCGCAAGTGGTCGTGCAAGGCACCTCGCTCAAGCGGTGGATCGCCCAGACGGACCGGAACATCCGAACAGCGCAAGACTACTTGGGAACGACCGAGGTCGCGCTCGGCGAGTCGCTCGACGGCCTTCGGCGCGCCTATATGATCGCGGTCCGAGGAGCGAACGCCTCGGCCACCGCCAACGAGCGTGCAGCCTTGGCGCAGGAGATCGGCACGATCCAAGAGCGACTGGTCGACCTAGCGAACAGCAGGGCTGCAGGAGGGCAATTCGTCTTTGCCGGACAGGAAAGCCAAAAAAAGCCTTTCCAGGCCCTGGACGGTCTCGTCTTTAGCGGCGACACCCTCGGGGTTTTCATCGAGACCGATCCGGCGAACCTGCAGAAGGTCAACCTCACGGACGCCTCGTCGTTCTTCCTCGAGGCGTACCAGCGTCTTACCGACCTCAAGAACCACCTTGGCAGCAACGACCCGGGAACGATCGGAAGCCACGACATCGGCGAGATCGATGCCGCGATCCAAGACGCCCTGTCTCTTCAGGCAGAGACGGGCTATCGCCTGGAAAACCTGCAACAGCTCAGAGACCGGCACGCGGTTCGAAGCGACGACCTCACGGCCATGGTCTCAGATGCCGAAGATGTAGACGTTGCCGAGGCGGTAACGAAGCTGCGGCTCGCCGAGACCACGTACCAGGCGGCTCTCCAGTCAGTCGCCGCCGCGACCCGCATGCGCCTGATGGACTTCTTACGATGACGAAAACAACGCCGATCGCGACAGCACGGTTCGGAGAGATCGAGCCCACCGAGGATCGCGTCCTCCTGTTCGACCAGGGCCTCGTTGGGCTCCCCGGCCTTTCGCGGTTCCTGGCGATCCCACACGGCGAGGACAGTCCGTTCGTTTGGCTCCAGAGTCTGGACGACACCGACCTTGCGTTCTTGGTCGTCGATCCGAGGGTCTTTGTCGCCGAGTACGATCCCAAGATCCCGGTGCAAGAGGCGAACAGGATCGGACTGGACAAGCTGGACACTGCAATCGTCTATACTCTGGTCACGATCCCGCATGGTCGGCCGGACGCGATGACGCTCAACCTTGCAGGGCCCATTCTGGTCAACATAGAGACCCGCCGGGCCAGGCAAGTCGTGCTCGATACAGACGAGTGGGCGGTCAAGCACCCGGCTTTCCGGCAGGATCAACGAGCCGCGGCCTGACGCTAGTCCGGCTCGCGACGCCACGGAGGGCGCAAACATGCTGGTACTGACCCGGAAAGTGAACCAGAGCATCATCATTGACGGTGATGTCGAAGTCGTAGTGCTCGAAGTTCGCGGGGAGCAGGTTCGGCTGGGGATTCGGGCGCCTCAAGACGTAGTGGTCCACCGAAAGGAAGTTTACGAGCAGATCCAGGCTGAGAACGAGTCGGCCTCCAAGACCGATCCGCGCGACGTACCAGGCTAGCGAATGTCAGCCAAGCCGCTCTGGCTCGGCGCATCGATCCGGCGGGCCGCTCTCCTTTTCGCAGTCCATTGCGTCGTAGGGATCATCTTCGTCCGGCTCTGGGAGGCGCCCACTGTGTACGCGGTCGGGCTGGTCGCTTATCCTCCGTCCACCGCCTTCCTCTTCTTGCTTGCCTCTGAGGCGGCGCTGAGGCTGTTCTCGGCGTGGCAGGAGCCGGTGCCTTGGGTGCTGCTGGCTCTTTTGTTCACGGCCGTCGCCCACGCGACAGTTCGAGTCTCCCCTGCAGCAGGAGTCCCGGTGTTGGGGTACGAAGGGGCCGCAAGGCTCGACCTAGCCTGGCTGTCGCCATGGGTTTGCCTGACGTCCTGGGTAGCATCCAGCGCAGCCGGGCTCGTTGTTCGGCTTAGACCGTTGTGAAGGCCTGCTACGGAACCGATGCCCTTGTCCCCGCTTGGGGCGGCTGTACGGTCTGTATCGGCGTGTTCGATGGGGTGCACGTTGGGCACCGCCAGGTGGTTCGGGCCGCGGTAGCCGATGCGCGGCAGCACGATCGGCCCGCAATCGTCCTTACGTTCGACCGGCATCCTGCGCGGATCCTTCGCCCGGCCCTGGCACCACCGATGATCTCGACACTTGGCCAGAACTTGAGGGCCCTCTCGGAGTGCGGGGCAGACCTCACCCTGGTGCTCCCGTTTGACCGAGCGCTCGCGGACACTACGGCAGAGGAGTTCACACGGACGATCGTTGCGGGATTGCTCAAGGCGGAGCAAGTCGTGGTCGGACACGACTTCGCACTGGGTAAGGGTCGGGAGGGCACGCCCGCGTGGCTTGCCGAACGAGTTTCGACCACGGTGGTAGAGCCGTTCGGACCCGAGGGCCATCGAGTGAGCAGCAGCGAGATTCGTGCCGCGATCGCAGCCGGAAACGTCTCGGATGCCGCGAGGTGGCTCGGGCGGAACTTTGCCCTGGTCGGTTGCGTCGTGGGAGGCGAGCAGGTGGGCCGAACCCTGGGATACCCGACAGCGAACCTCGCTCCCATCGCTCGCCAGGTCGTGCCCGCGGACGCGGTGTATGTAGGCGAGTGTTGGGCTCCGGGCGGCGTGTACCGGGCCGCGATTTCGGTCGGTACCAGGCCGACGATGGGGGGAGCTACACGGGCGATTGAGGCGTTCCTGGTGGACTACTCTGGAGGATCATTGTATGGTCAATGCTTGGAACTTACATTTTTCGCCAAAATACGTGACCAGGTGCGGTACGAGCGTCGGGAGGAACTGCAGGCACAAATCGCAGCCGACGTCGAGACGGTGATAAACTACAAGGAGAATCCATTCGTTGAGCCATCCGAGGCGGGGCAGGTATGAAGAAGTGGGGATTGGTAGCCGTTGCGCTGGCCGTTGTCGGGATCCTCGTTGCGCCACTCGTGTTCTTGCCCAGTGACCGCGACCTCGTGATCGAAGCATTGGACGAGGCGATCATTGCCGGCCGAGAAGGACGACCGGGCGGCGTGATGGAGCACCTGAGCAAGTCCATCGAGTACAACAATGTGCCGCTCGAGGATCGATCCGCAGTCGCAGAATTCATTCGTAGTGGGAAGCCGGATGTGGAGGTACTGAACAAGGAGCCCGTGGTGGAAGGTGACTCGGCGTCGATCCATTCTCCCGTTCGCGTCGAGTTCCGGTATGGCCCGCTCCAAGTCGCCCAGACCGTCGAGGACGTTCGGTTCGAGTTCAAGAAGGAGACCGGGACCCGCTGGCTCGTGGTTCCGGTCCCGAAGTGGAGGCTGGTTTCGATTCAGGCGTCCAACTTTGAACTGCCCGTCCCATGAGAAAACTGTTTGGGACTACGAACCATGGCCCTATCGCGCGACGTTATAATCGCCGGGAGGCGCAATCGAGCCTCCCAAGTGGTGAGATCAAAATGAACAAGCTAGTCACTCTAATCCCTGTCGCCCTGATCATGGGCGCCCTCGTCGTCGGGTGCACCCCGACGGAGCCTGAGGGAACGACCACGTCCGGAGCCGGAATGGAGAATGCCGCAGAGAAGGCCGGTACCGCCATGACCGACGGCGCTGAAGCCGCTGGCGGCGCAATGAAGGAAGGCGCTGACGCCGCTGGCGACGCCATGAAGGAAGGCGCTGACGCCGCTGGCGACGCCATGAAGGAAGGCGCTGACGCCGCTGGCGACGCCATGAAGAAAGGCGCTGACGCCGCTGGCGACGCCATGAAGGAGGGCGCTGGGAAGGCGACCGAGACTGCGGAGACTGCGACCGGCGGCCACTAGGCCTCCAATTCAAACCAAGCCGACAGGCCCCGGGGGATTCCCTGGGGCCGTTGCTCTTTTTCTATGGGGCTTCGGCGCGTTCCTTGAGCGCTTGAAGAACTCCGGCAAGATTTTTTACGACCAGACTGTGGACGACCTTGGTCACCAGGGGCCCGATCCCGGGGATCTTGTACTCGTAGTCTACGACGCTGTCGAATCGCGTGCCGCCGTTCTCCTCTGACATCTGCCAACTCCCAGACATCGCGTCGTAGTCGCCTTCGAGCTGTCGAAACTCGCATCGGTAGCTGGCATCGTCCCAAACGTCCTCTTGACGCCACTTCACTTTGAGTCCAAAGGTCGGGACGACTCCCTCCCAATCCGTGACCACCCTGGGGCCGTCGCGCTCGATCACGGTGACCGACCTGACATCGTCCATGAAGTCGGGAAAGTCCTCGTTTTGCTTAGCGATCTCGTAGACCCGCTCTATCGGGGCATCGATCCATGAGGTAGTTTCGACCGTAGGCATGGCGGGACACCTGAGTCTACCAGTGGGCGACAAAGGCAAGGTCTTGCCCGCGACCATGTCTGCGCTCGTTCTCATCGAACCTGGCAGGGCGGAGATCCGCGACGTCGAGGTGGAGACGCCCGGGCCTGGCGAGCTCCTCATCGAAGTTCTTGCTGCGAACACGTGCGGAACCGACTTGAAAGCCTTCCGGCGGGGACACCCTCAGTTTCCGACCCCCTGTCGGTTTGGCCATGAGTACAGCGGCAAGGTAGCGGCGGCCGGCGCCGGGGCAAAGTTCGAGGTCGGTGACGAAGTGATGGGCGTCCATTCCGCGCCCTGCGGTGAGTGCAGACTGTGCACGCGAGGAAAGGAGAACCTCTGCGAGACCGTGATGTCGACCAAGGTGATGGGGAGTTACGCGCGGTACCTGCTCGTGCCGGACCGCATCGCTTCTCGACACGTCTTCGGCAAGCCTGCTCACCTGAGCCATGCCGCCGCAGCGTGTCTCGAGCCGCTTGCGTGCGTCGCACACGGGCTCGATGCCGCTCAGCCACGGGCAGACGACAGGGTGCTCGTGATCGGTCCTGGAGCGGTCGGCCTGCTCTTCGTCGCCGCGTTGAGGGTGTCGGGTGTCCGAAACGTCACGTTGGCAGGAAGGAATCCCGCCCGGCTCGCCGTTGGCACCCAGCAGGGAGCGAGTGCGGTGCAATGGCCGCCCAACGGGGAGTTTGACGTGGTCGTGGAGTGCACCGGGAGTGTAGAGGTGTGGGAGGTGGCCCACTCGCTCGTCGCGCCGGGCGGAACGCTCGTGCTCTTTGGTGGATGTCCGGCAGGCAGCTTGGTCCAGTTCGACACCGGGCGGCTCCACTATGCCGAGACAAGGGTCCTCAGCCCGTTCCACTTCACGACCCGCGACGTCGTCCAAGCGCGGGACTGGCTCGTGGAAGGAGGAATTGACCCGAGCCCGATCCTCGCGGGAGAGAGGCCCCTGTCCGACGCGGTGGAGGTCTTCTCTGACCTCGCCTCGGGAAAGGGCATTAAATACACTTTAGTGCCATGAAGCTTGTACGGTACACGACTTCCGGGCGTGTGGAAGTCGTCGAAGCGTCAGAGCCGAGGCTGCCGGCCGGGGGCATAGTCGTGCAGGCGTTGGCCTGTGGTCTATGTTCCGGGGAGTTGATGTCGTGGTACATGGAAGCGAAGGCGCCGCACGTGCTCGGTCACGAGGTGGCAGGTCGGGTCGTTGAGTCTGACTCCGAGCTCTTTCCAGTCGGTGCTTTGGTCGTCCCTCACCACCATGCCGCCTGCGGCGAGTGTGCAGAGTGCCGGTCGGGCCGCGAAGTGGCATGCCCGCCCTGGCGCGCCAATGCCTTGAGTCCGGGCGGGATGGCGGAGCGTTTCGCGGTTTCGGCGGTGGGGCTTGCCGACTGCCATCGGTGCGACGATGTGGATGCCATAGACGCCGCTCTCGCAGAGCCGGTCGCGTGCGTCGTCAAGAGTGTCGAGCGGGCTGGCGGCGAGGGATCGTGCGCGGTCGTCGGGCTGGGCTCTCTTGGGATTGCGCACCTCCTCCTTCGACCGGGCTCGGTGGGATACGACACCAACCCCACGCGGCGCGAGTGGGCCTTGCGCCTCGGCCTTGACGCCCGGCGGCCGGAGGAGGCCGAGCCCGCCCGGACCTGGTTCGTTTGTCCCGGAAGCGCCGAGGCCATGGGATTCGCGATGTCCCATCTTCTCCACGACGCGACCGTCGTCCTCTTCGCGCCCATGCCGCCAGGGGAGGCTACTCCGGTCGACCTCCACTCGAGCTACTTTCGCGACGTCCGGCTTGTTGCGTCCTATTCTTGCGGGCCTTCTCACATGGCCAGGGCGATCGAGTCTATCCGGGCAGGAACGGTGCGGGCACGGCACCTCGTCAGTACGTTTGTGACGATGGATGGGCTCCCGGGAGCGTATCATGAGATGTCGGCCGGAGGGATACTGAAGGCCATGGTCGTGACCTCTTGATTCTCCGTCGAACCTCGGACGGCTGGGACGGCGTCCCGGCCGAGACCTATAAAGACGAGCCCGAAACCTGGCTCAAAGTGACACGCCACGTTCTTTTTGAGAGCAAAGAGAGCCAGTTTCAGGGACGGTACTTCGAGATCGGGCCTGGCGGTCATACCAGCTTGGAGCGGCACGAGCACGAGCACTTCGTCACCGTCCTTGTCGGCTCGGGAGTCGTGGTCTTAGGCGATCGCGAGTACCGGGTGGCGACCGGGGACGTCGTCCAGGTCAGATCGGGCGTGCCGCACTGCTTTCGGAACCCGGGCGAGGCTCCGTTCGGCATCCTTTGCGTGGTGGATCGGGTTCGGGACCGGCCTGTGCTTCTCGACCCCCAAGCCCTCGCGGATCGTCCAACTGTATAGAGAATGCGTTCCATCCTCATCGCTTTCGTACTGCTGAGCCTTACAGGGGCGACCTACCCATGCCAGCAGGACGATCGCCACAAGAAAGACATCGAGAACGACGTCAAGATGGGCCGCGAATACTCGGAGGAGGTGCGGAAGGAGCTTCCCGCCAGCGAGAACATCGCGATGATCGAGCGAGTCCAGACCATTGGGAACCGGGTCGCCTCGATCGCGAACGCGAACCTGGTCGAAGTGACCTGGGGTGACAAACGCTTGAGCCCATTCACCTACGAGTTCACCGTGGTGAAGGGCGAGGACGTCAACGCGTTTTCGCTTCCAGGCGGGTTCATTTATGTCTACGAGGGCCTGGTCGAGTTCTGCGAGTCGGACGATGAGCTGGCAGGGGTCCTTGCCCACGAGGTCGCGCACGCGTCTTTCCGGCACGTCGCCGTTCTCCGCCGTGAGCAAAGCAAGTTCGATATCGTGAACATCCCGCTGATCCTGGCGGCGATCTTCTCCCGCAGCGAGGGCGCGGCGAGCCTTGCCCAGGGTGTCGGGCTCCTGAACCAGGCCGTAACGAGCGGCTGGTCGGTTAAGGCTGAGGAGTCGGCCGACTACGGGGCGATCCAATACTTGGTAGGCAGCGAGTACAACCCGGTCGGGATCCTCACATTCATGGAGAGGCTCGCCCTGCGGGATCGGGCGAAGCCGGCAATCGACTGGGGCATCTACCAGACCCACCCGCCTTCGTCAGAAAGGGCAGTGGCACTTCAGAGACGACTGGGCGCGGCCGGAGTTCCGATCAAGCGGAGCGCGGTCAGCACTTCGCTCCGGGCGGATCTTAGGCCCAACGACGATGGCAAAGTCTCTGTCTACTTTGGCGAAACGTTTATCTTTGCGTTCGGGGGCTCCGACGCCCTGGTGAGGGCCGACAGCACGATCGCCGCGCTCAACCACTTCTTTGACAGCGTCCCTGCGCTCTTCGAACTGAGGATCGAGGAGGGCACGAAGGTCACGGGCCGAGACCAACCCTTGCTTCAGGCCACGTCAGAGGACGGATCGGACTATCAAAAACATGCCAAAGAGGCGTTCGTCGCACTCAAGAAGCGGCTCTTTGACATGAACTATCGACTTTGGCCGCAGAGCGATCGGGCCACGATCGACCGGTAGCTCGCGAGGGACTCTTGTACGGCGTCCACCAGCCTGTCGGCCCCGCCTCTTCCGTAGAAGGCTAGAGTTGCCTCGTACCCGCCTCGGTCATAGTCCTCCGGCTCCAGGACGTAGCCGGCCCAGCCGTCGGCATGGCTGACCACCACGCAACGCGAGAAGCCGCTCTTGAGTACCGTGCGCTCGATCCGGTGGGCGACGGCCACTGTCGGCTCGGCGGGGAGAAACACGACCGCGCAGTCGCCGAGGGCGAGCAGAGAGACCCGGCCGGTGGCCGGGGCAAACCGCTGAACCGCGATCGCAGCAAGGGGTACTGGGACACCGTACGCTTCGGCGAACGTCGGGTGCGGGATCGGCTTGGCAAACTGGTAGGTGGCAGTGACCATCGCTAGCGGCTTGCCTTGAGACCAGACTTGCCTCGATCTTGCCGAGGCAAGGGCCTCGTGCAGCCCCTCAGCCATCCCTCGACTCCTCATGTCCGAAGTAGGCCCATCGAAACGAGGGGCGATGTCGCCTATCGCACCTGTGGCAACGGGGGCGTTCAGAAGCGAGGCGAGCGAGCCCGGCCAGTCCGCTCGGTAGGCGGTCTGCTCTGGGCCGTTGAGTGTAGGATGAGCCCCAAAAGTTGCCAATAAAACCCGATCTCCTGACTTGAGTGCGAAGGCTCTGGGATCCGGAACTGCACCCTCTCGCCTGTTCCGGCCGAACGGCACACGGGCTTCGACGAGACCGATGGTGCCGGCTCGCATAGGCTCGGCGGCCAGGGCCGAGCGTACGGCTTGGTCGATCTGGCGAGCGAGAATATCGGCGTATTCCCGATTGTAGTTGGCGATCCCCGGGACGCTCAGGGTCATCCGGTCGTTCGCCATTTGACTGTCTGGGGCGCAGTGGGTGTGGGTCGCGACCAGCACGAGCTTGACTCCAGGAGGGATCCGTTCCCGGACTGCGGTCGCAAGGCTCTCGGGGATGGTCAGCGCGTCGAGCACCGCGATCGCGATTCGCTCCGTGCCCTGCTCTAGGACGCTCACACGGACAAAAAGGCTGCCTCCGTCGTTGTGGCCTCGCTTGTCCCCGCGCTCTGTATAGCCTCCGAGCGGAAGCTCGCCCGCGGGCGTCACCTCGGTCGCCGAGTACCGGACAAGCAGGCTGGAGCTAGCCATGAGCAAGGCGAGACCCATGTCCTTCAGTATTCCTGCTCCCTGCTAGACTAGGCAGGAATGGCCTTTGGAGTCAAGCTGACGGAGGACGTCGCCGCGGTCGATCCAGGATCGGCGGTACCCGTCGGGGTCGTGGTTACCAACGACTCGGGCCAGCCGGACGAATACGAGCTACGGGTTGACGGTCTTGACTCCCAGTGGGTAGCCATCCCGGTAGCTTCGTTCTCGATCGAAGCGGGCGGCTCGGCCACCGAGCGGGTGATCCTTCGACCCTCGAGGACCAGCGAGAACCTTGCGGGCACGTATCCATACGTCGTTACAATCCGCTCGCTGAACACGGCGGAAGTCCAGACAGTGCAAGGCGTCCTGGAGATCAAGCCGTTCCACAGCCTGTCTATCGAGGTTCAGCCTCGCCGAGCTACCCTGTCCGCGACCCACCGCGAGGCAGAGATGTCGGTCAAAGTGGTCAACCTGGGAAACGTGGCGCAAACAGTCCAGCTGTTTGCAGCGGACGCGGACGCCTTGTTCGCGTTCGAGTTCGAGGTGGATCAAGTCAGTGTCCAACCCGGCCAGGAACGGGTCGTCTCCGTTTCTACCGCCGCCACCAAGAACCCGTTGTTCGCAGCAGCCCGGTTACAAAACTTCACCGTTTCTGCGCGCAACATCGAGCACCCGGCCGTCGGCGCTTCGGCGACAGGACAGATCGAGCACCGGCCGCTGTTCGCGCCGGCGACCGCCTTCTTTTTCGTACTTCTCATTGCTCTGGTCGCCGCGTGGGTTTTGAGCTGGCCCCCGACGCCGGTAGTGGACGGAGTCACGGTCTCACCGGAATCCGTGACGGTCGGCGAGCCGATCAACATCAAGTGGGAGACGTCGGGGACAAACTCCGTGAGCCTGAAGATCGGGGACTGGGCCAAGACCCGGTTGTCGCCGGACGGGACTCTTGAGTTCACTCCGGAAAAGACAGGGGAGTTCGCCGTCGAAATTACGGCCTACTCGGGCCGCCGCACCGCGAAGGACGCGACCAAGAGCGTGCTCGTCAAGAACAAGGAAGTCTCGCCTGACCCACAGCTCAAGGTCACATTGGAAAGAGACACGGTGGCCGTGGGCGAGAGCTACCTCCTGCGGTATGAGTGCAACGACGCCGTCGTCAGGGCCACGCTCTTCCCGATGCAGCGCGACCTGGATGTGCGCGGACGAAGCATCGAGCTCCAGGCCAACACACCGGGCAAGATCGAGCTTCGAGTTATCGCATATAACGCGGACGGAGAGACGGTGGAGGCGGGGGCCACGGTGACGGTCGTAGAAAAGCCAGAGACGTCTATCGTGAAGTTTGGCGTCGAGCCCAAGGAGCTCGAAGAAGGGGGCGGCGAGGTTACGATCGAGTGGACGGTCAGCCGCGCTTCACGGATAGAAATCCAGTACGCGGGCAAAAAGGACGTCACGACGGAACTCACGGGAACCTACCAGGCCTCGATCACAGAGGACACCGTGTTCCAGCTCGTGGCCTATGACTCCAAGGGTCGGACGGTCACGTCCGACAGCGTCCGGGTCAAGGTGAAGAAGCCGCCAAAACCTGAAGGCGAACCCACCGTCGTTGACCCCCCCAGGACGACGGGAAGAGGCTAAGTGGGGCGACGAAGAGCGCTGCTTTCGGTCAGCGACAAGGCTGGGCTCGTTGAGTTCGCCCAGGGTCTCGCGAACCTGGGCTTCGAGATCGTCAGCACCGGGGGCACGGCGGCGGCCCTCTCGAAGGCTGGCCTTTCGGTGACGGACGTGGGTGAAGTGACCGGTTTCCAGGAGATGTTGGACGGACGGGTCAAGACGCTCCACCCTAACATCCATGGCGGGATCCTCGCTGACCGCGCAAACCCCGCCCACACGGCAGCTCTCGATGCGGCGGGAATCGTCCCCATCGAGGTCGTTGCCGTAAACCTGTACCCGTTCGAGGCCACCATGCTCCAGGGTGCCAGCTTGGAAGACGCGATCGAGAACATTGACATTGGTGGCCCGGCCATGGTAAGGGCTGCGGCCAAGAACCACGGGAGCGTCCTCGTCGTAGTGGACCAATCAGACTACGCTGAAGTTCTCTCAGCGCTGGAAGTCGGCGCTACGAAGGAGCTTCGCAGGCGGCTCGCGGCCAAGGCGTACCGGCACACCGCCTTCTATGACTCGATGGTGTCGCGGTACCTGACTGATGAGCAGTTCCCGTCCGAGCTGACGGTCGGGTGGCGAAAGTCGTCCGAGCTCCGGTATGGCGAGAACCCGCACCAGCCTGCCGCGCTCTACCTCGATCCCTTTGGGGAGCCCGGCCTGTCTCGAGCAAGGCAGCTCTGGGGCAAGGAACTGAGCTACAACAATTTGCTCGACGCGGAGGCCGCGTGGGAACTCGTGAACGACATGGACGGCGCGTCGTGCGTGGTCGTGAAGCACGGCAACCCGTGCGGGGCGGCGCAAGGGAAGGACGGGGCAGAGGCCTACCGCATTGCAAAAGCGTGCGATCCAGTGTCCGCCTTTGGCGGGATTGCGGCATTTCGAGAACCCGTCGGCGTCGCAGAGGCCGAAGCCATGACCGAGAAGGGAAACTTCTTGGAGGTCGTGATCGCGCCGGCCTGGAGCGAAGACGCCCTCGACGTATTCCGGGGCAGGGGAGGCTGGGGGCCGAACGTTCGGCTCTTAGAAGCGCCTGCCACGCCCAGGACCGCCCCGATTGCGATCCGATCGATGCGTGGGGCCGTCCTGGTCACGACCATGGACGAAGATCCCGGGCTGGACTGGACGACCGTAACCCGGCGCGGGCCCACCGCCGACGAGCTGCAGGCGCTCCGGCTTGCTTGGACTCTCGTAGCCCATGTGAAGTCGAACGCGATTGTCCTCGCAGCGCCCGACCGCCTGCTCGGCATGGGGGCAGGGCAGCCGAACCGGGTTCAGTCCGTGCGTCTGGCCTTGGCCCAGGCAGGCAAGGCATCAAGAGGAGCGGCAATGGCGAGCGACGCGTTCTTCCCGTTCCCAGACAGCCTGGAGGAAGCAGCGGCGGCGGGGGTCAGTTGCGTCGTCCAGCCGGGAGGGAGCAAAAACGATCCCGCCGTGATCGAGGCTGCAGACGGATTCGGCATGGCGATGATCCTGACTGGAACGAGGCATTTTCGGCACTGACGAAACCATTCGCGCTCCTGAATGCGTCACAATAAGCCGAGGTACTCATAGTGAAGAACCAGAACGACATGATTGTTTCCGTCGTCGCGGGCGTGATCGCCATCGGCGCTTTTTGCGGACTCTTCTTCACGAAGCGGACGCCAAGCACGCCTCCGCCCCCGGCGGTGGTGCCCATCGACGAAGCCACTCCGCAAGAAGGTGCGGTCACGTTCACTTCGAACCTCCCGGCCGGCTCAGGCAATGCAGGGTTCGGTGGAGCAGCGCGGCCGAGCGCAGCGCGACCCGCGGGCGGCGGTGGCGACAGCCGATACGGCGGTATGACCAAGCCCGGCAACATGCTCGGCGGCTAGTACCCGTAGTTTCCCAACTGTAGTGCGACCGTGCCAGGTACCTTTGGCACGGTCGCATTTCGTTTGAAACAGCCCCTCACTCTCCGCCCCATCCAATGAGCGCCATGGCACCAGTCCCCAGCTTCTGGCGCAACGTTTCGCGGCGCTTTACTACCGACATTGGCATCGATCTGGGCACAGCGAACACGCTCGTCTATGCCGCAGGACGCGGCGTAGTCCTGCGCGAGCCCAGTGTTGTGGCGATCAATAAGGACACGAGCGAGGTCTTGGCGGTGGGATCCGAGGCCCAGAAGATGCTCGGCAGGACCCCGGCGAACATTGTCGCAGTCCGACCGCTCCGCGACGGCGTGATCGCGGACTTTGATCTGACCCACAAGATGATCGAGAAGTTTGTGAAGGGCGCTCGGGCTCGAGGCTCGTTGGTCTCAAACGTCATCGTGGGCATCCCGAGCGGCGTGACCGAGGTTGAAAGGGACGCCGTATTGGACGCGAGCCGCAAGGCGGGCGCCAACCGAGCGAGCGTCATTGAGGAGCCAATGGCGGCTGCGATCGGCTCTGGACTTCCCGTAGCCGAGGCGACCGGTTCCATGGTAGTGGATATCGGAGGCGGCACGACCGAAGTGGCGGTCATCTCCTTTGGCGGTATCGTTCATAGCAAGTCCATTCGCGTCGCGGGTGACGAGATTGACGAGGCAATCGGCTCCTACGTCCGCCGGGCTCACAACCTATATATTGGGGACCGCACCGCCGAGAAGCTCAAGATCGAGTTGGCCGTCTGTTGCCCGACGGACGAGGTGCATTACCGCACTGTGACTGGTAGGCACCTCCTAGACGGTCTCCCGCGTACCGCCGAAGTCTCGAGCGAGGAGATTCGGGCCGCGATCGAGGAGCCGTTGCTGGGGATCATCGAGGCGGTGAAGCTGACGCTGGAGGCAACGCCCCCCGAACTCGCGGCGGACTGTATGGAGCGCGGGATCGTCCTCGCGGGCGGCGGCGCGCTCCTGCGAGGGCTGGACGTACGGCTGGAACAAGAGACCGGCATGCCGGTGAGGATCGCGAACGACCCCCTCGACTGTGTCGCGATCGGAATCGGGCGAATGCTGGAGATGATCCACGACGACCCGGCAATCCGCCGGATGCTGGAGAAGGCGTCACGAAGCTAGAGCGCTCCTACCGCACCGATTGGATCGGCCTTGTGATTCTTCTTGTGGCGGGTGTCGCGCTCGGTCAGGTTCAGAACCGGGCGCGCCGTGCCGGTTCCTTGGACGGAGCGACCGCCATGGTCCAGCGGGCGCTCTCGGGCCCCTCGGCCGCAATCCGGCAGACCGCGCAGGCCAACGGTGCCCGATGGCAGTCTCTCATGGACTCCGGGCGGTTGAACTCGGAACTCGAGCGGCTGAGAGCCACAGAGCGAGCCTCGGCTGCTTACCTTGAGCGGCTCAAGTACCTGGAGTCCGAGATTCGACGGATGGAGGCGATCGAGGGCATCAACACCGCTGGTCGAACGCAAATCCGTGCGCAGGTGGCTGGACTGAACCCCTATGCCCACCGACTCACCTTGAACGTCGGCAGCGACGCTGGGGTGGAGCCTGGGATGCCGGTTGTGAACGGTGACGGCCTGCTTGCCCTGGTCGAGTCGGTGGGAGCACGCCAGTGCCAGGCGCTCCTCCTCACTTCGGCTGCCTCCAAGTTCGGCGGCACGACAGCCGGGGAGAAGCCTGTCGCGGGCCTGGTCCGAGGGTACACGCCGGGGCGGCTCCTCATCGAGCTTCTGCAGGAGGGCGAGGTCACGCCAGGCCAGGAGATCGTGACGTCAGGATATTCGGCCGCGATTCCCCGTGGGCTGCTCGTGGGAACGGTCTTGGAAGTCTCGACGGATCCTAGCCTGGGCGTCCGGCAGGCAATCCTGCTTCCAGCGGCCAGGGTCGGCAACACCCTGGAGGTCGTCGTGCTCCGATGATTTGGGTCGCCAGGCTGGTGTGGCTCTTGCTCGTCACGGGCGCGGTCATGGTTCAGTTCGCTGCACCAGGAGTGCTGGGGATCGGGGCGTTTGCGCCAGATCTGCCGTTGCTCTCGGCCCTTGTGTTCGCGATCCTCGCTCGGCCCATCGGGGGCGCGGTCGCGGGTTGGTACATGGGCACTTTGACCGGGTTGCTCGCGGGTGCAGACCTTGCAGCGCACTCGCTCGCGGCGTGCCTTGCCGGGTTCGCGCTCTCTTGGCCGGGCGAAAGGGGGATCAACGTGACTGCGCCGGTCTTTGCCGCCCTCGTCGCCTTAGGCACGATCGTACACGGGGTCCTCTTCGTACTGCTGGCCCCTTCGTCCGGGCTGGGTGGGTTCCTTCAAGATACAATCCTCGCGGCGGTCTACAACGGCGTGCTCGCCTTTCCGATCGGAGTGGTGGCGCACAAAGCCTTCTGCAGGCCAATGCCCTAGGATCATCGATGAGCGAAATTGACGTTCTCAGCATGGCGCGCGAGCAGTTGAAGACGGCTGCCCACTACCTAGATCTCGACGAAGGGCTCCATGAAGTGCTCGCCGCCCCTAAGCGGCAGCTCATAGTGCACTTTCCTGTGGTGCTGGATAGCGGCGAGGTCCGCTGCTTCGAGGGCTATCGTGTCCAGCACAACGTCAGCCGAGGACCGACCAAGGGCGGCATACGGTACCACCCCGACGTTGACCTGGGCGAGACGACTGCGCTCGCGATGTGGATGACGTGGAAGTGCGCTGTAGTCAATATTCCTTATGGCGGGGCCAAGGGCAGCGTCAAGGTCAACGTCAAGGAACTGAGCAAGCGCGAGATTGAAAAGCTGACCCGCCGCTACATCAGCGAGATCAACATCGTGGTCGGGGAGCGGAGCGATATTCCCGCCCCGGACATCGGTACGAACGCCCAGGTGATGGCCTGGATCATGGACACGCTCTCCATCCAGGCGGGATACACGCTTCCCGGCGTCGTGACCGGCAAGCCGATCGAGCTAGGCGGCTCAGAGGGCCGGGTCGAGGCGACCGGCCGCGGCGTCGTGGTCTCGGCGATCGAGGCGTGCAAGGAGGCAGGTATCGAGCTGGGCGGTTCCAAGGTCGCCGTGCAGGGCTTTGGCAACGTCGGTTCTGTCGCTGCAGAGATCTGCGAAAGGGAGGGCGCGACGGTGGTCGCCGTGAGCGACGCGACCGGAGGGATCTATAACCCGAAAGGCTTGCCGGTGGCGGAACTGTACCGAAACTACAGCGGCGTGGACGGCGGTATCCGCAACTACAAGGAGTGCGAGCAGGTGTCGAACTCCGACTTGCTCGAACTGGAGTGCGACGTGTTGCTCCCTTGTGCGATCCAGGGACAGATCACAGAGCACAACGCCGAAGAGATCAAGGCGAAGGTTATCGTTGAGGGCGCGAACGGGCCCACAACACTTCAGGCCGATAGGATCCTCAGTGACAAAGGTCGGATGGTTGTACCGGACATTCTCGCCAATGCAGGGGGGGTTGTTACGAGCTACTTCGAGTGGGTGCAGGACCTCCAGAACTTCTTCTGGAGCGAGGACGAGGTCACCGAACGGCTGGCCAAGATCATGCGACGGGCATTCCACGACGTGCACGCCGTGCAGCAGAGGCACAAGACCGACATGCGCACGGCGGCAATGATCATCGCGGTGCAGCGTGTGGCCGATGCGACGACCCGACGCGGCATCTTCCCGTAGGTTCAAACTAGGACGTTCGACTCAGAGAGAGAGTAGAGTTGCCGGGTGGCCCGTGTCTTTCGCTGGCTTTGTGGCGCAGTCGGGCTCGGGCTCGCAGTCGGGGCGAGTGCCGACGTACCGTACGGCTACGACGACGCTGACTACTACAACGTACTAGTCAGCGTTCAGATTTCGCTCGGCGAACCCTGGTCAAACCGGTTCCAGATCGACCAAGCGAACACCAAGGTGAGCTTCACCTAAGTGGACGTTTACTTTTCTGCCAAGGCGGAGACGTACCCCTATAGCGGCACGCAGCCCTTCGACGACGCCGACGTGGTGAAGATCCGGGCGAAGATCGGCAACTCAAAGACCCACACTTGGAACTTTTCCCCAGGGGGCGACCCGCCTAGTGGCGGCGTTACGTTCGACTTCGAGCAGGGCCACGGGCGGTTTGCGAGCACGAACTTCGAAGACGGCAACACCGTCGTCCTATGGATGGAGGCGACATTCCGGCTTTACCAGAACGGAGGATCGATGGACGTGACGCTGCCGGTGAGCGCCAACTTCAAGGCGTACAACCAGCAGCTGACCTTCGGGACGACCGTCGGGACGCAGCCGAACCCGTTCTTGCCATCGATGGAGGAGGTCTCGACCGAGTTCTCGCAACGCGCCCGGACGAAGCTCAACGACGTGAAGCACGCGTCGCTCTCGGGGGCCGACCTGCAAGAACGGCCGGGGCTGGACGTCCACCTAGGGTCGCTCGCCGCGAAGGCGGTGGCGACGCACGGCGCGCCGGGGGGCTTCTGCGACTCGCACATGGACGACTACAACGACCCGGTGCACGGGTACGACTGGGCCGAAGCCGGTTTCAATGTGGGACTCTCCACCCGGACGGCGAACGGGGTGCCGCTACCGAACCTGATTCCGATGTACTCGTGCGACTGCTTCGGCGCGGCGGCGGCCGCCACGTTCGGGATCGACGAGGACTCCGTGGACAAGGCCTTCCTGGGCTTCGACCAAAAGGTGCACGCCTTCTTGATCCTGGACGACGTCCGTGCCGAGGTCAGCCTCTGGGATGTTATCTTTGACGGCGAGGGAAACATCGACATTAAGGGTTATCTTCACCAGCACATGGAGAAACTGCTTGACATTGCGCGCGGTTCCGGTTCCATTCATACAAGCGATCTCAAGCGGTTTGGTGACGCTGTCAGTACGGCAAACGCGAAGTACATGCCTCGCGGACTAGACGCTTCGACAGGCATGTGCCCTGCCGTTCCAGCGCGGTATCTCGGCGACCCCTCTACCACAAGCAATCGTGTGTACTTGAACAACTCGGAGTGGTTCAGTGTGCCTCAAGGAACAGTCGTAACATGGTACTACTTCTTCCCTTAGCCCTAGCGCTCCATGCGCCCGCTGGCCCAATCGTCGAGAGCGACTCATATGACAGCTACCGGGACGTGCCGGTAGTGCGCTGGCTCGGTGCAGACCCTGAGGAACTGGTCTCCAAGGCTCGTGCCGCATTGCTCCACCTAAAGCCGCGCTTGAACCGCGTAGTACGCTACGGTGACAGGGCGTTCGAGACTAATGACATGGAGAGCCGACTTTCAAGTTCGGTGCCGTCCGTGGAGTTTGACTCGCGGAGTCCCGGCGTGGTCGTCGCTACGCTTTACTTTGAGCTAGGGAGCCGAGTGGAGTTCAAACTTCCGGATCCTCTGCCGACGATGGTGGCATTAGGCAGCTCGTACAGTGACGGCTTACGACCAATCGCCCCTGGCGAGGATGCACCGTGGGCAGAGCAAGTTGCCATCTTGGCCTACGAAAAGCTCGTGGATCCCTGTCCAGGCTTGTATGCGAGCCATACGAGTGTTCGAGAGTCGCTGTTGCTTCAAAGGTCACCAACGGATGCAGGTGTGGCGAACGTGTCGCTGTCAATGCCTCCGGAGGGCTGTTCTCATCCCTATCGGAGGCCTGTAGCAACGATGGAGATCAGCGTAGAGACTGGGGAGGTCCTTTGGATCTCGCGAACCCCGTTGCCCCCCGTCCGCCCTGGCGACGTTCCCACCATCGACATGCACGAGGCCGAGGCTAGGGTGCTCGCGGCTTGGCAACGGCATCTGGCCTGGCCCAACATCCGCATCCAGGTCGAGCCGCCCGGCTACTGGTTCATCGCGGACAACCGCCTCGACGCGGCGCACGAGCGGACGCACGGGCAGCAGCGCTGCTTCGAGGAGAAGAAGTGGATCCTAATGTACGTCGGGAAGATCTGGGACCCGAGCTCGGGCCAGAACGGCGACCCCTTGAAGCTGTGCCTATTCCAGGTCGACGCCGTGGAAGGGAACGTGATCAACTTCGTGGACGCGACGAGACGTTTGCAGGCGCTTCTGGGCACCATGCTCTCGTCAGACTCTCCGGGCGGCATCGCCCCCCAAGGCCCTGACCCACCGTTCGAGCCGTCTTCGGTGAAGGCGCTGGCTGCGCCGGGCCGTCCGCCGTTCACCTTGGAGGCTGGGCTGGGGCCATCGTTGGCTGCCAGCTCGGCCGAGCGGCCGGACGGGGTCTCATGCGGCGTGCACGTTTCAGGCGCTTTGCGAGAAGCGGTCGCCGAACCCGCGGCGGGGCGGCTGTGGGTGCGGACGGACGGTGCCGGGTGGATCCCCTACGCTCTGCCCTCTGGAGCAGCGGGATGGCTGTCCCGTCCCGTCGAGGGGCTCCGCTCGTTCGGCAAATAGGTCTACTGGCGGCCTCGCGCGGGCCAGGGTATCCTTGAACCTCTCCCGAGTGCGCGGGTGGTGAAATTGGTAGACACGCTACCTTGAGGTGGTAGTGCCCACAAAGCGTGAAGGTTCGAGTCCTTTCCCGCGCACCAAGCCTCCAACGGAACTAGGCAGCTTTCGATGCCTAGGAGTCGTCAAGGAGATAAAGGCCAGCAACAAGACTAGGGATCGTATTTTTCCGGGCGAAGTGGTGCTGGTGCTCTGCTCAGACGACTCGCAGTCCGAGTGCGGAGCGTGCTTCGAGCCGCTTCTCAATAACCTGGCTTGCTTCCGTGATCGCCAATCCACCTAGTCCCGTGCACCGAAGCTCTCGCGGCATTTGAGCCGACACCCGCTTGGCCGTCTCGATCACTTCGTCCAACGGAACCACGGACGCGAAACCTGCGAGGGCCATGTTCGCACATGCGAGTGCGTTCGAAGCAGCCATCACGTTTTTGCCCAGGCAGGGAACCTCGACGCGCTTGGCAACCGGGTCGCAGATGAGTCCGATCATGTTTTGAAGAGCGATCGAAGCGGCAGCCACACTGTCCGACACAGACCCTCCGGCTAGTCCGGTCAATGCTGCCGCCGCCATGCAAGCTGCCGCTCCGCCTTCCGCCTGGCACCCTCCGACCTCGGCTGCGAACGTCCATGCGGTGGCGATGAATACTCCGACCAGGCCCCCTGCGAGCATCGCCTTGGCCATGTCCTCCAGTCCCAATCCAAGCTCCTCGCACGCGCCGATGACAGCAGCGGGAAACGCTGCGCACGCCCCCGCTGTGGGGGCGGCGACGAGCACCCCCATCGAGCTCTTCACCTCCATCAGGGCCGAAACGTAGAGGACGATCCGGTTCAGCATCCCACCGTCGAGCAACTTTCCCGATTCCAGCTTGGCCCGATATGTTGGAGTCTGAGGCGGGAGTATGCGGTCTTCGTAGCTCGTTCCCGCGATTCCTTGCGAGATGGAGGATCGCAGAATGCGGACGATCTCGACCATCTTTTCGATGACTTCTTCCTCGGCGAGGTTCCCGCGAGCAGACTCGTACTGGACGGCCAGTTTCCACAGTGGGGCGTCCGACGCTGATGCGAGCATCTCTGCGCACGTCGTGAACGGCACAGTGACGTTTCGCCGAGAAAGTACCGGAAGGACAGGGAACAAGCGCCTGACCCTGGTGACCGAAACGCCTGGGAACGCGGCGCCGACCTCCTCGTCAGAATAGTGCCTGGACGACCGGACTTCCACCATTCCGTCGTGGACGGCGATCTCCTCGATGTCCGGGAGTGCCATTTTAACGGACTCAACTCTGATCTCGTTGGCGGCTCCCGAAAACTGTACTAGCGTCTCGAAGTAGTCGCCTCGGATATCGACTTCAGTCCCGTCGATCGTCAAGACTTCGATCATCCCTCCGCCGGTAGAGATAGCGGTGAGACGAACTTCTTCCAACTTGTTCTTAAGGGATAGGCGGTATGTATTGGGATGGGGATCGCCAACGTCGACCGTCTCGATTTGGACGACCGTTCCTTGCGCACGGATCAGCTGGGGCGAGTCAGGCAGTCGCTCATCGTCCGCCTCCCATCCCATCAGTCCACCGAAGAGACCCATGTCGGATCCTTGCGATTCGTGGGTGGTGGGGAGCGCACCAGCCCGGTCGAACTCGACCAGCACGGAGTCGACCGTGCCGCCCATCAGGTCACGCGCGAGCCTACCGATCCGTAGTGCGGCGGCGCAGTGTGAGCTCGACGCCCCGCGCATCACCGGACCTACGACGTCATTGAAGATGCTGACTTTCATTTCTGTTCCGGCGATACCCGCTGCGGCTTCCCAGGCTGGCAATCGACCTCCCACTCATGGCTCCGCCAGACGACTGTGGCTTTGCCACCGAGCGGAGAGCGGATCACGGCTTCGAGCAACCGACCGTCCTTCCACTCGATGTCTACGATGAAGCCGCCCCGGGCGCACAGGCCACGGACTCTCCCTGCGGGCCATGCGTTCGGCATGGCTGGCAGTAACTCAATTCGACCGGTGTGGCTCTGAAGGAGCATCTCGCAATAGCCCGCAGAGGCCCCGAAGTTCCCGTCAATCTGGAACGGTGGGTGTGCGTCGAGGAGGTTGGGATAGACCCCGCCGCCCTTCTCGCCATAGATGGTGCTTTTCTCCCTCGTGATGGTGAGGAGGCTCCGGAGGAGCGCATAGGCCCGGTCGCCGTCTCCGAGCCGTGCCCAGAAATTGATCTTCCACGCCCGGCTCCAACCCGTGCTTGCATCCCCGCGAGCGTTGAGCGACACCCGGGCTGCCTCGGCCAGATCGGGCGTGACTCTCTGAGTGATCTGTCGCCCAGGGAACAGGGCGAAGAGGTGAGAGACGTGGCGGTGCTGGTCTTTCGGGTCGTCGCGGTCGGCCTCCCATTCCTGGAGTTGGCCCCAGCTGCCGACTACGGGCTTCAGCAGCTTCTCGCGCAGACCGGCGATGTAGCTGCGGAAATCCTGGTCGTCGCCAAGGACGTCGGCTGCCTCGATCGTGTTCGTAAAGAGGTCGTAGACGATTTCCTGGTCGTAGGTGACGCCTTCTTCTGACGGTCCGTGCTCGGGCGACCATCCGTCGGGAACGACCAAAGTGCCGTCCGAGCGCCTCTTCAGGCGGTCGTCCCAAAACTGGCAGACTTCTTTCATCACCGGGTAGGCGATATTGCGGAGATAAGCCTCGTCCCGCCCGAACGCAAAGTGCTCCCAGAGGTGTAGTGCATACCATGCGCTACCGGGCGGGTTCCACTTCCAGAAGCCGACCCCGCACGCGTTGTTCATGGTCTGGACCGTCCATCCCCGGACCTTTCCGTACTTTCTTTGCGTGTTCTTGGCGCTGACCTCGCGAATGCTGTCGACGTAGTGGATGAACGGCAGATGGCACTCGCCCAAGTTGGCGGTCTCGGCCGGCCAGTAGTTCATTTCCAGGTTGATGTTCGAGTGGTAGTCGCCTGCCCAGGCCGGTTCGTTGCTGTCGTTCCAAACGCCTTGGAGGTTCGCGGGCAGAGAGCCAGGACGCGAGCACGAGATGAGAAGATAGCGGCCGAACTGGAAGAACAGAGCCTCGAGGTTAGGATCGGCACCGTGCCCCTCTCGATAGGCCTCGAGCCGCTCGGACGTAGGTTTGGCCAATGTCTCGGCGTCCGTCGTTCCCAAATTCGCGGACACTCGCCGGAACAGTCGCTGATAGTCCTTCGTGTGGCGGTCCAAGAGCTCACGGAAGGGGCGCTGGGCCGCCTTTGTCACTACTTCGTTCACCCTCTCCTTGGGGTGGTGGCCGAGCCAACCGGTCGAGTGGTCTTGCGCGAAGTTGGTGCCCGCCGAGAGGAGGATGGTAACGCTGTCACATGCCTCAAACTCGACACACGAACGTGGCTCCTCAATATTCCATGGGTTGGTGCTGCGGTGCAGTCCCGATCGGACGGCGCCACCGTGGGCGATGACTGTGGCCCGCGCTTCGTACTCGAACCCGTTCGCCATGCGTCCGCTAGACCGAAGCGAGGCTCCTTCGGAAGCGATGTCGGCGCCATGCATGTCGGCGAGGTGGATGCGACCGGAAAGCGCGTTAGACTTGTCGGCCTCGAGGTGCATCACGACGACCTTGTCCGGGTGGCTGGCAAAGGTCGTCCTCCGGTAACGGACGCCAGCGTGCGTGTAGGCGACAGTGTGCACCGCGCCGTCCAGGTCGAGAGTCTGCCTGTAGTCCTTGACCTCTTCCCACGCATGACCAAGGTGGACGAAGACGTCACCGAACGCTTGGTACGCGCCCAGGTCTTGCCCTTCGTCGTCCAGCCCGTCCTGCATCATACGAGCACCGCTCCAAAGGCTGATCTCGTTGAACTGCATGCGCTCGACTTCGGTTCCGCCGAAGAGCATCGCGCCCATCGGCCCGTTGCCAATGGGATATGCCTCGGTCATCCAGTCCGATGCGGGAAGGAGGGAAAGGAGGACCATCGGGTTCGGATCCTGGCCCCTCTTGTGGGTGATGACTTTCATGGCAGCCTCTGCGTCCACCGACATTGCGACCCCCAGGGCAGAAGCCGACTGCAAAAGTCGCCGACGGGTGATCCTGGTATGGAGAGGGCGATGGTGGGGCATGGGATCTGCTCCAATTCGAACGAGACGGCACTATCGTACCGACTTGGAGGAGAAGCTTGGCCAACGTCTAGAGGCGCAGGAGAAATTTCAGGTTCAGAATACGTATTCCAAGCTATAATGGCGGACACAGCGCCGAGTTCATGAAGCGACTTCGACCCTTCCTTGCCCTCCTGGCCCTTCTTGCGTGCGGCCCCGCCACGGCGCAGAAGTCACCCGTTCCCATCGGGCCGCCCTCGCGGGTGGGGCTTGGAGCCGGTCAGTGGAAGGTAGTGACGGTCTCGGCGAGCGACTGGCACTCCGAAATGCGTGCGACGTTGCGTCCGACGCTCGGAAATGCCGACCTCTACGTTCGATTTGGCCAGGCACCCACCCTGACCCAGTACGACGCACGGAGCGCGAACCCCGTCGGGGAAAAGACTGTGATTCTCGACGGCACATCGAACCCAACCCTCAGGACAGGCACCTACTACGTAGGAATCTACGCCGTAACGAACTGCCTGTTCACTTCAACGAACGCGGTGTCGTCCAAAGCGTCTACTCGGCCAGGGATGGGCGCCGTCCCCTATGCAGGTGGAGTCACGTTCCGAGTGTGGACACCCTTCTCGACCCAGGTGTCGGTGCCCGGCTCGTTCAACGGTTGGAACACTTCCGCCGCCAAGCTAGTGCACAAGGGCGAGGGCTTGTGGTCGCTCGACTATCGCAACGTCCAACCGGGCGCGCAGTATAAGTTTTATCTCACTACGCCCATTGGCAGCCTTTGGCGCAACGATCCGCGGGCCAAAGACTTTACAAGTTCTGTAGGCAACAGCGTCGTGCACAACCCGGACGCGTATCCATGGCAGACGAGCAACGTCCAAACGCCGGCCTGGAACGATCTGGTCATCTACGAGACCCACATTGGGACGCTGAACGACGCGCCGGGTGGCTCTCTCGGAACCTTCGGCAGGGCCGAGGCACGATTGGACTATCTCGCCTCCATGGGTGTGAACTGCATCCAGCTCATGCCGATTCAGGAGTTTCCTGGAGACTTCAGCTGGGGCTACAACAACTCGTACCCGTTCTCGGTGGAAAGTGCCTATGGCTCGCCTGACCAGCTCAGGCACCTTATCGTCTAAGCGAACGCCCGTGGCATCGCCGTGTTGTTCGACGTAGTCCATAATCACTATGGCCCCAATGACATGGATCTCTGGCGTTTTGACGGTTGGTTCCAAGGACAATGGGGTGGTTCATACTTCTACAACGACCAACGAGGAAGGACGGACTGGGGCTGGACCAGGCCCGACTACGGCCGACAAGAGGTGCGCCAATACATCCTTGATTCGCAACGCATGTGGACCGAGGAGTACCGGGCTTCCGGGTTCCGATGGGACTCGACGCTCTACATGCGGGTCACGGACTGGGGAGCAAACCCAGAAGGGTGGAGCCTGCTCCAACGGCTCAACAACGACCTCGATGCGCGCCAGCCGTGGAAGATCAACATCGCCGAAGACCTCCAGGGAGATGCGTCGCTGGCCCGGGACACTAGCCAGGGGGGGGCGGGGTTCGACAGCCAGTGGTCGGGATTCGTCTATACTCTCAAGGGATTGATGAGTGCGGTCTGGGACAACGACCGCAACATGTACTCGCTGCGCGACGCCCTGAACGAAAGGTTCAACGGTGACGCCTTCGAACGGGTGGTCTACACCGAGTCGCACGATGAGAACGCGAACGGGCGGCAACGCCCACCCAGCGAAAGCGACGCGGCCAATCCTGGTTCTTACTGGGCGCGTAAGCGCTCGACGCTCGGCGCAGCGGCCATGTTCAAAGCACCAGGTGTCCCCATGCTCTTCCAAGGCCAAGAAATCCTGGAGGGCGGCTACTTTGCGGACACGGACCCGGTGGATTGGAGCAAGCTTACGACCTATGCGGGGATCAATCTGTTCTACAAGGACATGATTCGATTACGGCGCAACCCGTCTGGTACCACGAGGGGCCCGAAGGGCCAGGGGATGAACGTCTTCCACGTCAACAACGCGGACAAGGTCGTCGCTTTCCACCGGTATGACCAGGGCGGGAGCGGCGACGACGTCGTGGTGGTAATGAACTGGGCCAATGCGGCCCGCACCAACTACCAGATCGGGAATCCACGGTCGGGGGCCTGGTCGGTCGCCCTGAACTCCAATTGGAACGGCTATTCGAGCGACTTTGGCAACACGTTCCAGCCCAGCTTCCAGGCGTCGAGCACCCCGTGCGACGGGCTAGGCTTCAGCGCCGGGGTCAACCTCGGCCCGTACACTTGCCTAATCCTCACGAAGGATTGACATTGGCGCCGCCGTGGCGGAGCAGTACTATTGCAGTATGGCGACCGGCTGGTCTCGCACCGTATTGACAGCTCTGGCGATGGCTTTCGTCGTCAGCCCGCCCTACTCAGCCCAGTGGGCCGAGCGCATTCTTGGCTACCGCGTGAACAGCCGGATGCAGCCAGGCCCGATGCCACCCTCCGAGTGGCAGCCTCCGGTCAGCCAGCTCGACGACGAATATGTGCGTGCCGTGCAGGCCTTGCTCGGCACTGCCCTCGCCGACCCCAGGGGCGGGACGCTTTCGCACGTCGAGGTGGTGGTCGGCGACGCCGCATGGCGGGAGAGGCGGGCGGGGAAGGGCCTCGGCTGGGTATTGCCCGGAGGCCGGCGTGCCGTCCTTGTCGACGGGCTCGAATATGAGGTGGCCTCGGTCATCGGAGCAGCGAACTTGGACGAGTGGCTGCAGGAAGACCACCTTTCGACTGGAAGCTACGGCGCGTATAACATTGTAGGGCCTACGGCGGCGCTTCCTGGGTTGCTCCTTGTCCATGGGGACGTCACCACCGCCGAGCGGCTGTATGAAAAGACCAGCCCGCATACCGTGGGCACCTTGGCCAGTTTGATGCTCCAACAAGTCGGTCTCCGGCACAACATGCAAGCGGCCGACGCACTGAAGCGTCGGAGCGACAACGAGGCTTTCGATTCGGCGAGGCGGCTCTACGAAGTTGCCAAGTTTGCGGAAGCGAGCGGTGCCTTCGCTTCCCGTTATCCGGGCGACTCCGCCCCGTTCACTGTGGACTTCGCGCGGTCGCTGGTGCAGGACACGGAGCGCCGAGTGCTCTACCCGAAGCCAGGCCTAGACTTGAAGGAGTTGCAGAACGTTCCTCAGCGTCAGAGGCTCCAGAAGCTCGCCGAGGCCCTCGACGACGTCAAGGCGGAGCAATGGGGCCAACCCGGTGGGCTGGATTGGTTCACGGATCCGGTCATGAAGGCATGGGTCGAGGAGGGTTCGAGCGCCGTCCCGATGTTGCTCGATGTCATCGAGCACGACGACCGGTTCACTCGGTCGGTGTCGTTCGGGCGCAACTTCTTTCCCCAGCGGACGGTGCACACCGTCCGCACCGCGGCATGGATCGTCCTGACCGCATTGTGGCCAAGTGCAGGCACGGTCAAGGCACTGCCGGCGGAGGAGCGGCTGCCGACGCTCCGAGCCCGGTGGAAGGCAGAAGGGCACCTAACGGAGCCCGAGCGGTGGCTGGAGGTGCTCCGAGACGACCACGCTGGGACGAGTGAGTGGCGGAACGCCGGGCAGTACCTCACCAAGCCAAATTCACAGCGGACGATGGGATCCTTGGTCGAGTTGGCCAAGGACCCCAGCGAAGCAATGACGGGCGAGCCCTTGCGGGCCAAGCACGGGGCGGAAGTGACCCGTCTCCTTGCGCAAAGGGCTCTGCAATCCAACCCCGCTGACAGTCCCGCCAGAAATTCGAGCGACTTCTTCCAAGCGGCAGACGCGCTGCGCATTGCGCATTCGTTGGCTAAGTGGGATCCCAAGGCGGCGCTGCCGACGCTTGTCGAAATCACCGACGTGGCACTCCTGCTCCTCGGTGACAGCCAGCAGGGCGATGCGGGGGAAGAACTGGTCAAGGAGCTATGCAGACTTGTCGCGGAACGCGCGGCGGCCGGCGACCCGACCGCGGCAAAGGCCTACCGCGACGTATTGCGCCGACTGGGCACAAGATCGATGTTCGAACCCGAAGTCTACCGGGCACTGAGGATTTCGCCGGACAATCTTGGAATGCGCAAGGTCGGAGAGGATCACTTCGACAGCTTGCGGTCAAAGTTGCGGGACGGTACCTGGACGGAGCGAGTCTGGATGGCCGGCGATGCAGCCCGTGCAGCGGACAGCCCCCTCCTCGGAGTGCAGGCCTTCCGGTTGCTCCTAGCGGAGGCGGCGGCGTTGGACGAGCCTCTCGGCACCGCGTGGGTCGAGCAGAACTCGTCGGGCCCCTACGTGAAGTATGAGTACGAGGGTGGCAAGGGCGGGGGAGGCATGGGTCTGCCTGCCCGCACCAAGGTCCCAGACTCGCATTCCACCCGCGTCCCGTTCTCGATGGGTGATTTCGTTGCGCAACACGTGGCCGCCTTGCCCCATGCCCCAGAGTTCCTGATGGTTGCGCCGAGGCTGGAACGGGCGCGGGCACGGCTCGCCGTCCAAGCGTGGCTCCGCGACGACTCGCAGGACTGGAAGCGGATCGTCAAGGAGCTCGCTTACTTCCATCCATAGCACGGAGGGTCGGCCTTATGATAGGTTCGAGGAGACACGCGCGGAAGGGGGCCCAGAGCAAGATCGATCTTGCGGGGGCTGCCAGGGCAAGCGCCGCCTTCGTCGTGCGAAACCAGGGCGCAGGCTCGAACCGGGACTCGGAGGCAGCAGCGGGAACTAGCGGATGCACACCAGGGTTGTAGCGTCCGAGGAGGCTACACATGAAGCACTTCAGTTCGTTAGCGACCCTTGTGGCAGTCGGATTGACTGCCGCCGCGACAATCGGCTGTGGCGAAGGCTATGAGTCTTCCAGCGCACAGGCACCGGCGACCATGGAGGCGGCGAGCAACCCGATTGTTGCCGAGCGAGCGGTCATCCGAACCGGGGAGCTTACGGTACGCGTGAGCGACCTAAACTCGGTCGAGCGCAAGGCACGTTCTCTCGTAGCCGGCTTTGGCGGATTCGTCGAGAAGGTGACGATCGGTGACCGTGACGCACAGGTCCAGCGAACCAGCATGACGGTCCGGGTTCCTGTGGCCAAGTTCGACCAGGCGATGGCGGACTTCAGCGCGTTGGGCAAGCGCCTCTCCTCTCACGAGTCTGCGACGGATGTGACGCTGCAAGTCGTGGACTTGGACGCGCGCCTGAAGACGTTGCGTGCCGAAGAAGGTTCTTTGCAAGAGATGATGAAGTCCGCGCGGTCCGTGGACGCTTCGATTCGGATCCATGAGCGGCTTTCGACGATTCGAGGTGAGATCGAAAGCATGGACGGCCAACGGAGGGCGCTCGCTCGCCAAGCCGCAATGTCTACGATCACTCTCGAACTGGAAGGCGACCGAATCGCGACGGCGGCCGGGAGCGCCGACTGGTCGAAGGACGCTTGGGCCGGTGCGCAGGCCTCGTCCACCGAGCTCATCCAGTTCGCCGGGACGGTCGGCATCTACTCGATAGTCCTGTGGCCGCTTTGGGCAGTACCGCTCGCGGTTATCGGTTTGGGCGTGTGGCAGAGCCGCCGTCGGCGGGCCGTTGCCATCCGTGCCGACTGACCGGTCACAATGCAAGGGTGGCCGAACTTTCTGACCTCACCGCGGCTTGCATCCGGTGCGGGTTCTGTCTGGAGGCCTGCCCGACCTTCGTGCTGAGCGGTGACGAAGCGCTCTCCCCCCGGGGTCGGATCCAACTGGCCAAGGAGGGAGTGTTTCTCGAAGGCGTCGAGGCGTTCGATTCCTGCCTCGGCTGCCTCGCCTGCGAGACCGCCTGCCCGAGCGGTGTGCAGTACGGAGCGATCCTGGAGGAGTCCCGTTCGCGGCTCGAGGCAAAGCGTCCGCGTGCGGGGCTCAAGGGTCTGCTCGCCATGGTGACGCGCCCGACTCTCCTGCGGGCCGCGATCACCCTGGGTGGACTGTTGCCCGGCCGCAGGCTGCCCGAACGGGCGTCCCATTGGATCGGGTGCACCGGCCAGGCGCTGGTGCCAGCCGCGCCGGCGCACTCCGGCTGGCCTCCCTACGACGGCCCGGAGGGCTGGGAGCCCGTACCGGTGCTCCGCGGCTGCGCGATGGACGTGATGTTCCCCCATGTCCACGAAGCGACGGAGAGGCTGCTCAGGCGGGTCGGGTTTCAGGCAGTGTGGAGTCGGGGGTGCTGCGGTGCGCTCCACTCCCACGCGGGGTATGCCGATCAAGGGGGGGCGATGGCCCTGAGGCACCCGGCAGGCGTGCTGACCAACTCGGCCGGGTGCGGCAGCCACCTGCACGGGAGCAAGGACGTCTGCTCGTTCCTGATCCGCCAAGGTCTTGCCCGCCTGCTCGCCAGCGCCCCCCCTTATGGCGTCCGCGTGGCCTATATGGACGCGTGCCACCTCGCCCACGGCCAAGGCGTCCGGTCCGCCCCGCGAAAGCTGCTGGCGGCGGTGCCCGGCCTAGAGCTCGTGGAACTCGACGACCCGCATTGCTGCGGGAGCGCAGGGCTGTTTTCGATGCTGCGTCCCGAGACCGCCGGGGCCCTGCTCGAACGCAAATGGGCGAGCTTCCTTCGTAGCGGAGCCGAGGTTCTCCTGGTTGGAAACCCCGGATGCCTCTCCTGGCTGGCGGGAAGGGCCCACGGAACCCGCTTCCGCGTCGCCCACACGCTCGAAGTCCTGGAAGAGGTGCTCACCTGATCACGTGCCGTGCACGGGGCGGTGCCGCGAGCTTTCAGTTAGCACAGCGCTTCTTGATTGCGCACGGCTGAAGACCCGAGACGACGGACTTCGTACATTCCCCTTATAGCTTGCGCCTCAGAGCCCTCCTCTGGATCGTGGAAATACTGAACCCATTGTCCTAGGATCGTCTTGACAAATCGCGATTGCAAGTGCGCAAATGCACAAAGCGTACTGCGGTTTCCAAGGCTTCTCAGCATTCGCCGTTGCAATGTTGCTTGCGGGCCAAGCGGAGGCTCAGTGGCAGAATCTACCTACTGGCTACCCTCACTACTGGTCCAGCGAATTGCCGATGAACAGCCAATCGGGCCCAGAACACCTAAACAACGGATCGACAACGATTCAAGTTTCCGGCTCATACTCGTACTGGCTTTATAGTCGGGTCACAGGCAGTTCGGACGGAAGTCCTCCGTGGAACACGAACTATGCGTCTGTGTACGACTCAAGTGCCTGGGTCACGCAAGAGTACACCAAGTCGCTTGCCCCGCAAAAAGGGCTGCATCGTGTACGATAAGCTCTGGGTCAAGGAAGGCACGGAGACATGGACTGGGAGCGGCACCGTGCGTACGCGTGACCGCCTAGTGTACATTCAGATGAAGACGAAGCACCAGATGATATGGAACTTAGGAGGGTCGGGCGGCGGTGGTTAGTTCCGTTTGTTTCCTGGCCGGTGCGGTCTTGGCCCAAGCGCAGGACAAGCTTGACTTAGTAGTCGGGGTCTCTGCTCAGAAGATGCAGTCGAGCGTCGCATCCATGCTAACGGAAGTTAGCGCAGCGAAGCTTGCCGAGCGTGCGCAAAAGGCTGGGCTCGAGTTTCGCCATTTCCCCGAGGTTCGGGCAGCGGTGGTGGTTTCAGGCGACCCCTTCGGGCTTGCGGCCAGATCGCGCAGGGCGTTGCTCGCAGAGCGGCTGACCTCGGCCCCGCTAGGTTCGGCCGTGATTTGGGCCGACATGGGCGATGCCGAAAAGTTAGCCGTTTCAGAGTTCATCGACGAGCACGCGACGTCTCTCTACGGAGCCAAGGCGGAGTCTCTTGCTACCGCCTCGTTTGCCTCGGGAGTCGGCTGGGCGGTTTCGCTTCAGGGGGGCAGTTCGACCGCCCACACCTTTGTCCGCGGCTCCGCCATCGACACGCCATCGATCGGCGAAGTGCGCTTGCGAAGCCTGACACAGGAGGAAGCAGAAGCCGCAGAGCAGAACCAGGACTCCGGCCTCCAGGGCCATGACCGGCCCGCGCCGTCCGTTAGTTTCACAGTTGCACCACACGTGACTGCGATCGCCCTGCGGGCGAGGGCGATGCAACGATACTTGAAAGAGGTGGAGGAAGCTGCCCAGGCAGCATATGACAGATTTCTTAACGCGATAGAGAACGCTGCTTTGACTCAGGGGGACAGTGCGCCCCTGCCTGGAAATAGGTTCGACGCACTGCCGCCAGATGTCCAGGCACGCCTCTTGGAGAATCGCCGAGCCCATTTTCAAACGTACGGATTCGCCTCGGCGTCAGCCGCAACTGACTGGCTCGCGGGTTCGAGGGTGGGTTCGTCAGACGCCCAACTCCAGATCAGGGTAAAGGTCAGGCTTCCAGACGGTACATTGACCGGATTCACGGCGACGCTTACGCCCTAAGCAAGCCTGGCAAGGAGTACGCTCGTCAGTCTGGCGCCTACTCGCAATCCGGGTTCGACTCGTTGTTCGAGCCGCTGGTTCCGAGGCGGCTGACTTCCAATAACCGTCTCATTTTGTCGAGGGGCGAGCAAGGCGAAGTTGGCCACTCCGTTCGGTTCCCGTGGAGCACGGGTCCCAGGAACATCTTCAGGGAGGGGGCGCCGCCGTTGCGCACCCTGCGCGGCGGCCCCGGCCCTGGCCGCCTAGCCGAGGACTCGGGTGTCCGGGTCGCCCATACGCTCGAGGTGCTAGAGGAGGCGCTGAGCGGCTGAGGACGGGCTCCCCGCCCAGTGTGCCGCACAGGTGCGGCCCCGGTCCTCCCCTGCTTGCCCGTTAGGGCCAGCGGGGGAGGCGGCGCGGAGCGCCGGAGGGGGTGCGTTGCGTCGTCTTGCCCCCTCCGGTTCTCGGCTGACGCCTCGAACTACCTCCCCCGTTGCGCCTCCGGCGAAACGGGGGAGGACCCCCGGTCCGGCACCGGCCCAGAACGCGCCGTGCTACCCGTGGATCGCGGCACGACGGGCCCGCGCGGGAGCAGGGATCACGCCCCGGCCAGGTCGTCCAGGCGGGCGGGGGCGTACCACCGGCCGCCGACTTCGGCCACGCAGTCGCCCAGCTCGACGGGCTGGCCCCGCCAGAGGGCCTGGCCCCCGGCGAGCGGCACGACCAGGGGGCGCCCCCCCCTTGCCAGGTCGGCGGCCGAGCCGTCCTCGCGCCTGGCGAGGCTCCAGCCCCGGGCGGCGGCCCAGTCCTCGAGGTCGTAGAAGAGCGTGCCGGAAAAGGCGCACGCCCGGGCGCGCACCTCGCGGCCCGCGAGCTGGCGCGGGCTCGACTCGTTGAGCCGCTTGCCCACCCCGTGCGCGAAGACCTGCCGCGCCCACTTCTCGAGCAGGGGGGCCATAAAGGCCAGGTCTTGGGTGTTCTTCACGACGTTGCCAGCATCGTCAAGATAGTCGGTGGGGCCGATCCTGGCGGAAAACGACTCGTACGGCCCCTCGACCTTCAGATTGGAACCGCCGGGACGGCCCACGGGGTCGGAGGAGGCCTCGTAGAGGCAGTTCCGCCCGAGCGGGAGGCCCGAAGGGGACTCCTCCTTGTCGTTGATCAGCTGGGGGTGGGAGGTCGTGCCTGCCTTGAGCCGGCGGCGCTGTTCCTCGCGGGTCTGGGAGAAGCCGATCCGAAGATGAACGTCACGACGGGTCGTAGTAGCCCAGCAACTGAACACTTCTACGCGCCGCCTGTCGGGCTCCACGATCCATTGCTTGATCCGGACGAATCCCTCCGCTTCGAGTTGGGATTGTTCCAGATACGCGCTGCTCGGAGATGTGACGGCAAAGGTGGTGAGTAGCAAGGCAAGCATTAGTTGAATATCCATCGGTGGTCCAGCGACGTGGGCCCCATCCGGGGCCGGGGGAGGTAGGGCGGAGTGAGGAAGGCGGCGAGCCCGGCAAAGCCTCCGCCAGGAAGCTGGTTCTGCCAGTGCGGGTCTTCGTCCCACTCGTAGGCGGGCTTCTTCCAGGGTTGCCCGTCCGTGTCGTAGAAGTATGCGCTTGACGAGTCGAAGGTCTTGCCGCTGGCCAGCACGACGACATGGTAGTTGAACGGCGGGTTCGTGTAGTTGCCAGGAAGCGACTCCGCAGGGACTTGTGGCGATGCGCACATGGGCGTGCAGACGATGTACACCGCATCGGAGAACGCCTCCTCCTCCATCCAGACGCAATCGGCCTGCTGCCCGTTCTGCATCAGCGCCACGGCGAGGGCGGCGGCGTAGTCCCGGCAATCCGCCGTCACGGTGCCCGGCGTGTCTACGTTGTCAAGAGCGTACGTTAAGAAGCCGAGCCTGAAAGATCGCGGCGTGGCGCCCCTCGCATGGTAGAGGAAAAACTTGTTCCCGCCTTCGCCGGGCTCGTACTTCAGTTTCCTGAGCGGGGAACGGTACGACGAGTACATCCCTCGGGCCATCTTCTCGCGCAGGCTGGCCGCGCCGTTCGCGCCGAAGGCCCACCGGCAGGTGTACTCTAGGTAGTCGGCCCAGAGCGTAGCCTGGAGCCCGACGGGCGTGGCGTCCACGAAGAAGGCCTTCTCCCACCGTTCGTAGCCGCCGTTCGTACCGTTCTCGCCGCAATGGCCGGTCGCAACGTCCTGGAGCGGGAGGTCGTAGCGCATTTCGATGTGCCCCAGGCTCACGAAGCTGGGCGCAGCGAACGAGACCTGGAACTGTTGGGCTGTGTTGGGCGGCAGGTCCACTGGGAAGGTGTCGCTCACGGGCCTGTACAAGTAGAGCGGCGGAACGTCCCCGTTCTCGTCGGGCATCGCGTAGCGCATGCCCCGGAAGGTGAGCGTCCCTTGCAAGTGCCGCGTGGAGGAGTTGTTCTCGAACACGACGTACAGGCTTACGATCCCGGAGCGCTTGTACGCTACGCCGCGCTGCGGGAGCGGCGACGATGGATACTCGGGCTCGGTGTAGGCCGCCTTCTCGGCGTTGAGCCAGTCCCGGTCGGTCAGCGGCAGGTCGAGGACGTAGTCCCGTTGTGCCAACGTCACCTCAAGCCACGGAAGCCCGGCCTGGCCGAGAGCCCAGCCGGCGGCGAGGGCGAAGAGCACCGATGCGCCGATGCGCCGATGCTCCGGAATGTATGCTGCGCATCGCCGCACGAGCGTACCAGCCGCCGCGCGTCGTTGTCAACTCTGACGCCAGGGCGGGGCGTCATTGCGAAAGTGTGGCGGCACAGCCGTCGCGCCGACCGCGCCCCTAGGACCCGCAACGCAAACCGCGAACTCCCGCCGTGCGAGAGCGTAGTATGAGGGCAGGCCAACTTAGGGCCCGACGAGGCAGACGTGACTCCGCAGACCCCGCTTCCCGACATCCAGAAGACCGCCGACGACCGCAACATCGCCATTGACAAGGTCGGCGTGCGCGGCGTCAAGTTCCCGATCGCCGTGCTCGACCGCGAGAACGGGCGGCAGCACACGATCGGCAACTTCACCCTCACCGTGGACCTGCCTGCGGAGTTCAAGGGAACCCACATGAGCCGGTTCCTCGAGGCGCTCAACGCGGTCGGCCACGAGGTCAGCACCGACAGCCTCCCCGCCCTGGTCCACGACCTCACTGAGCGCCTTCACGCGCAGCGCGCCCACGTGGACGTGACCTTCCCCTTCTTCCGCGAGAAGAAGGCACCGGTCACTGGCAAGGCGGGCATGATGGAGTACGAGTGCGGGTTCCAATGCGAAGGCAACGGCGACTTCCGGACGACGCTCTACGCCCGGGTGCCCGTGGCCACGCTGTGCCCGTGCAGCAAGGAGATCAGCGAGTATGGGGCGCACAACCAGCGCGGCTGGGTCACCCTGCGGGTGCAGGCGGCCGAGCACGTATGGCTGGAGGAGCTCATAGACTGGGCCGAGGAGTCGGGCTCGTGCGCCCTCTACCCGGTGCTCAAGCGGCCCGACGAGAAGTGGGTGACCGAACGGGCGTACGAGAACCCGCGGTTTGTGGAGGACGTGATCCGCGAGGTGGCGTTACGGCTCGATTCCGACCCGCGTGTTACCGCCTACGAGGCCGAGGTGGAGAACGAAGAGTCCATCCACGCCCATAACGCGTATGCGTACCTACGGCGAGGGTGAGTGCGTTATTTGGAAACAGGACAGCCAATCTGCAAGCCGAGGAATCCAGCAACTGAAACGAACACAATTTTCTCAGCGGCTGCACGTCTCACCGACCGACTGTGCTACCTCGTCAACAAAAGACTTGATGACTGGCCACGCACCGAGAGGTGGCACAACAGCCATCTACCGGACACCAACCGCAATCTCACGATTGTCTCGTCCGCGACGCTGGAGCATTCTTTGGACTCAGCCCGGGTTGGGACGCTCGCCGGGCCGAGCGCGGGTAAGCCTACACCTTGGGCGCGTTTCGGCGGCCGAGCTTCCACCAACCCGCAGCTGCCAGCGCCACGGCGGTGCCGGCACTGACCACCATAGCCAAGTTCCGCCCGCCCGCAGGCTCAGTCGGAACCTCTGCGGCCAGTGTGCCGTCCTGATCCTTCTTCGAGGGTGACGAACCGTGCGTCAGGAAGCCCGACATTACGGTGCCGTCCTTCGCGTCCACGGTGAGCTCGAAGTGCTGTATCCGATCGCGATCCCGTGCCGATGCGTGTACGATGTGCGCGAGACGGCAGTGTTTCGGCCCGCCGCGCGAAGGTCCGTACGCGTCAGCAAGATCGCCCCGGGCGTCGCCTTCGGGCGGGTCGGGCAGCCAAACCGGCCCCTCGACGCGATCGAGCGTGGCCTCGAGGCCGAGAACTTCGCGAATCCGGACCGTCGCACGGTCTCCAGCCTGCTCAGCCGTCAGACGCAAGTCTTGGTCGGCGTAAGTATGGCCTAGGATCGCGGTGGCTCGGGCCACCGAGCCGTCTTCCGGCCTGACACTGACCGCTATGCTGTCGCTGCTTCCGCCGTACGGGCCGGGGGGCACCGCTCTCAGAGAAACGTAGAACACGTCGCCTTCCTTTCCGGGCTGTGGACTGCGAGAGTGTTGCAGGTCTGGTGGGAACTCTGGCCAGTCCCCGCGACGACAAAGCTCACGGGCGAGCTGGACGGCAGACTCAAGGTCCCGGACTTCGGTGCCTTCGCGATCCTTCTGGTAGGTAACGAAGCCCCACACTTCCGGCGGCTCTGGCGAGACATGGACCTCACCGTCGGCGAAGCTTACTACGTAATAGTGCAAGCCGTCGTCATGCAAGTTCAAACGGCGTTCCGATATCCGTGCCGAAGCCGAGTCCATTCCCAGACCTTCCAAAAACCGTCGGGCTGTAGCAAGGGCACGGGCCTCCTCTTGGGAAGAGGCGAAAGGAGCGCACAAAACCATTAGCGCCCCCGTGACGGCCACCTTGGTACCGAGTCTCACCGCACCCACCCCGTCTCCGGCAACGCGTTCCCTGTGTACACCCCGGCAACTTTGGCGAATTGGTCGCCGTGGTGGGCACCATGAAGGTCGAAGTCCAAGTCTATGCCGTCCACCTTGTAAAACCCTGTCACCCCCATGTCAGCAGCTGCTTGCGCAACCGCAAACTGGGCATGGCGCCCGGATGCGAGGTACGTCATTGTCCTCGTTGCGAACGTCTTACTCCACAGCGAGCTGATTGTCACTTTCCAGCCTGCGACGAACTGGTTCTTCGGCTGGAAGCCGCCTGGGCCGGCGAAGAGGTTGTACTTGGGATAGAGGGTCCAAGAAAAGTCGGCGTCCAAGGTGCGGCACGAGTCCACGAAGATGAAATTACAGGGCGGCACTCCGGAAGGATTATACGGTGGATAGGTACCAGGGGAGAACACGGATCCGACGGTCGTCATCAAGACGGCCTTGTGCGAGTCGTTGTCGCTTTCTGGCTCGTCGGTGAACCCGTCGCCACTTTGCATCTCGTAGTAGTCTGAAGTACCGTGGGTAGTTACCCAAACGAAGTTTGCGCCGCCAAGCTCCTGCTTCCAACCGTCGAGCTCCAGTCCCGCCCACAGTTTTTTCACGACGGTGTACCGGCCAGTCCCAAAGGCAGAAGTCGCCGACGCAAGGCCTTGTTGGACCGTATTATGCGTCTGCGTGTTCGGGTGCGTGATTTGGGCCGGCCCTGCGGCAAAGCTGTGGTTTCCCAGTAGCGCCTTGTTCTTGACAATCGCGGTTCCGATCGCAAAGCCGCCAGGCGGGTAGAAGTTGCCCAGCCTATCCTTGGCACGAAAGCCCACCACGACGACGGATTGATCCGGAAAGTACGACGAGTCGAACGTAGCGTTCAGATCCACGCTTGTACTGTCCGGTTCGCCCGGAAGTTTTGTCCACTCTTTGACATGTAGGCCGTCAATGAGCAGCCATGCCTGCACCATCCAGTTGGCCTCGCCTTCGAGCAATCCGGGACAGACCGCTGTGCCCATCGCCTGGTTCAATGTTCCGGAGAAGTATTGCGGCATGATTCCAGTGGGAGACGGCACCCACGCGCCGGGGCCGGATACCTGGGCGCTAGCTGCTAGCGCCACGAGCCATAGGAGCGCCGATGCGCCGATGCGCCGATGCACGCGTCACCGCCTACGAGGCCGAGGTGGAGAACGAAGAGCCCATCCACGCCCATAACGTCTACGCGTTCCTCAAGCGGGGAGGCTAGCCGCCGGTCCGCCCACGTGGGCAGGGGCGGAGCACCCTGTCATCGGTGAAGTACGACTTGCCTGGTTGGACGAAGTGCCCGTGGCTGGCCACGTAGAAGATTGTACACCCGGCGATGTCGGCCAGGCACTGGGAGGCCGTCCAGTTCGGTGCCGAGACCTCGGCCTGGTTCACGTAGCCCATGGTTTCCAGAGCGTCCATGGTCGGGGTGAGCGAGTCGCCGGTGGCGACGAAGTGGCTCAGGATATGGCCCGCCGTACGGTTCTTGATCGGGACAGTGATCTCAAGGTGTTGCTCGGGCTGGCCGACCTCCTTGGCCTCGAGCCGCACCACGCAGCTCGTGGTGCCGGCTCCCCAATGGGTCGAGTCGAACATGACGTGGGCACGCCAACTGGAGAGGAGTTCGCGCTCCTGCTCTGTGAAGGTCTTCCCGTAGACGACCTCGCCGTTGAGCTTGAGACGAAAGGTCTCGAAGCCTTGCGAGTTGTTGTTGAGCCAAGCCCGCGCACTGATGCGTGCGTTCGTGGAGGAAAAGTAGAGCGGGGGAGGCCCTTCGTTCAGGATCACGAGGTGGACGTCAGCTCGCGAGAGGCAGGCTGCGCCCGCGATCAGCACCGTTGCGCCGATGCGAGGCATGACAACCTGGACGGAGCCCGCGCTTGGGCATCGTGTCAAGGGTTCCTCCTCGAAGGCAATTCAGACAACGGCTTCCGCCTCTTCGCCTGTGCGCAGTTCGAGCAAAGTGTCCAGACTCGCCCGCCGGTACTACCCCTTTGATGCCGAACCTCGGCTCGTGGTACTCGGCGTTCCGATACGCGACTCGGGGGGGGGCGTAGTGTTCTCCGGCAGCGGACGATCCACAGTCACGCAGCGAAGAAGTTGCCGCCGCGTGTCCAGGCCGTGGGACTCCGGCGGGGGCGGACGGGATCGCAGCACCCATCGAAGCCCAAGACGACCGTGCCTCACGGCACGTCCCAAGTCCTCTATCGCTTGGAGCGGAGCTTGATCACCGCCAGCCAACCAGCGGATCCTGCCAAAACAGCCGCAATGGCGGCGACTGTGATCCAGCTTCCTATCGGTTGCGACGGCTGCCGTCGTTCGGCGGGGGTGCCATGGGCGCTTGGCGTCACAGATTCGGCCTTGATGCGCTGCGCGAGGAGCGGCTCGCCACTTTCTGCGTCGACGGCTACGGTCACGCCATCCATTGTAAGGGTGTAAGCGACTCGAACGGTGCCGGCGTCCGTCATCTCCCGACCGGCGATGGAACCTGCCGTCCGGGCTCCGTCGGCCAGGGCTCCTAGCCTCATGGTTCGGGCGACGGTCTCGTTGCCGGGCCACTGCCACGCTTTCTCCGCGGTTGCGTCACCGCGCAGTCGGGCAGCGTCCCGCTCTTCCTCGAACACGGACCGTAGCGCGGACACGGCGGACGCAGCGTCCAGGACACGGTTGGGCGGAGAGAACCGGAGCCGCACCGTGCCGCCTGCCATGAGGACTCGGCCTTCCAATCCGTCAACCGTGACTTTGTACCGGTTCACTGCGCCTTCCCAAGGCTCCGGGGCCGACTGGCTGAAGCGGATCTCGTAAAAGGGCACGTCGTACCCCGGCGAAGCAGGTTGTAGCACGGTGCTTGCCAATGTGAACCCGTGCCCAGGGCCCAAGGCCGCTTCAAGGAACGCTCGGGCAGCGTGGGAAGCCGTTTCAGCGCTGATCCTGGGCTCGGTCATTTGCTCGGTGAGCGAGCGGGCACGGGCGTCGAGCTCAAGGTCATGGTAACCAGTAACGCGGCCGGTCGCGGCGTCCAAAGACACGGTCCAGGCTCCATCTCGCGCTTGGACGTTCCACTGGTCGTACGACGTGCCGGCAACTTTGTCCCTTGAAGCCTCCGCACCTGCCCCGGGCCACGCCTTGGAAAGCGAACCGAGAAACAACCTGCAGGCTCTCGTAGCGCCATGATCAGTCTCGATCTGCTGAGCGTTGGCCACTGCGGCGAGTAGGAAGGCGACAATCGCTGTAGTTGCTTGGTTGCGATTCATCTTTATCGGTACCATAAGGTTGAAGGTAGCAGCGAAGAGCCGGTGTACACGAACCGGATCCTAGTATGGAAGTCGCCGAGCAGGGGGCAGTCCGCAATCTCGTCCACGCGGGAGAATGGCCCGTTCACCGTTGGGCCGATTTGTACTGCTCTCGGATGGCCCTGCAACTGCGCGATGATGAACCCCCCTCGAGCTTTGTGGGCCGTCGCACCGCCTGCCATGCGCGAAAACATGTGCCAGGCACTGTTCTCCGACTCGTCCACGAGCGTGTAGCCGTTGTATCCGAAAACTGCCTGGTTCCGTGCGGGAGGATCGCCGTATGCATTGCTGTAAGGATAGAGCAAGACCCCAAAGTCGCTGGGCCGAGGCACGTTCTCCATCGCCGTGCAAAAGTCGAGATGCGCAAAGAGGGTCGGGGGGATCCCGGTAGAGTTGAAGGGGAACAACCCGACTCCCGCCACATCAGTCTTGTAGATGTCATACGCGTCTACGGCGCCATAGGAAAACACGTCCTCTGGTACCTCCTGTCCACCGTAGTCAACGATCCCATTGGTTTGGTGTTTGATGCCTTGCGAACCATGGCTGTTCACGTAATAGACACCATTGTGCTGTTGGTGGAACGCGACAGACTCCTTGTCCCAGTCCGGGCCAAGATCTATGAACAGCGTGTAGTTCGAGCTCGCAAGTTCGTTGCCTACGATTGCGGCTCCGAGGCCGCCCCAGACGCCGTTGAAGGCATACAGGTTCAACGCCACGGCGGCATTCTTCACGATGCTCGACCCCGTCGCCTCGTAGAAGTTCCCGTGGCTGCCCTTGGCCTTGAATCGGACTTCGACGTTCGTCTGCGGTGGGAAGTGGGTGGAATCGAAGACCAGATTGAGGTCGACCGTGGTCGAGCCGGGCTCGCCGGGCGGCTTCTGCCAGTACTTGAGGTTCTGTCCGTTCAGACTCAGCCACGCCTCGACCATCCAGTTCGCTTCTGGACCGATCAGCCCGGGGCACACCGCCTCGCCGCTCGCGCGACAGTCGGTCCCGGAGAAGTAGAAGGGCATGGGGTCGCTCTGTCCGGTGGTGCCGTTTCGGCTGGGAACCCACGCGCCGGGGCCGGAGACCTGGGCGCTAGCTGCTAGCGCCACGAGCCATAGGAGCGCCGATGCGCCGATGCGCCGATGCGCCGATGATAGTACGCATACCGGACAGAGTATACACGGTGCCAAAGCGAAGCTTGCAAGCCCTCGCTCTCCGCGTACTGCTCGTCCTCACCCCGGGCCTACGTGAACCCCCGGTTCGTCGAGGACGTGATCCGCTAGGTGGCGTTGCGGCTCGACGCCGATGCACGCGTCACCGCCTACGAGGCCGAGGTGGAGAGCGAAGTGTCCATCCACGCGCACAACGCGTACGCGTTCCTCAAACGGGGGAAGGGCTAGCCGCTTTCCGGCTCCGTCCCCTTCGAGCTTTGGTTCTCGTAGTAGCCGTGTGGCGTGCAACCAACCGTCTTCTCGCCCTTTGGGCTTTGCATAACAAAGAGTGCGCCCGACGCCAGTGCGCGCAGGGCGAGGTGGTTATTGTTCGTGCCGCTGTGGACGGAGAGGTTGGACTCGTCGTTGCCAGTGGACAGTGCCAGCCCATCTGACTTTCGCGCGGCTCCCATGAGGCTGCTTGCCAACTGAAGATCCGCCGTTCCGGTGCCGCAGTTGAGCGACACGCTGGCGTGTTTGCCTTCCAGCCGTATCGAGGCCGCATCCTCCCGGGATTCGATCGCGAACTCGCCACGGTGGCTACCGCCGAACGTGAGGCTGGCCACGCGGCCGTCGTAGCCAAGCCGGTCCCTTTCGGCTTCGGAAGTTGGGCGAGGAAGCGATGACCGACCGTAACTACGGCAAGATTGTCGTCTGAAATCCTTGGAAGGTGCCGTCCGGCATTTGGACCTTGACTCGTATCGAGACGTTCCTTGTTACCGACGTGATCTTCGCGGACGACAACCAGTTCGCCGACTCTTCCTGGGTGCCGAAGCTATGGTGCCGATACTGTTGCGATTGGCTCTCCAGGAGGGAGCGCTGGAAATGCATGTCCAGATCTCCAAAACCCGAACCAGCCAGCGGGGGCCGGAGCGCTGACCCGCCCTCGATCGCCTTCGACGCGGTCTCGAAGGCTTCGTAGCTCGCAGCAGCATCCTCTTCGACTTCTGCTAGGTAGAGCGAGATTGCGCGCGCTCTCCTAGCGACCGCAGTGGTGTTCTCTGCGACCGTAAAGACGGTGCTCGGTGCGGGGTATCCCGGCCTGGAATCAGCGGGCGGAGCCCCTTTCGTATCGGACTTTGGTTCGGCAATCACGGGCCCGAGCACGGCGGCATCGGCCTGCCCACCGCCAAGGCCAGTCGTCCGAGTACGGCCCTGGTGTTCGAACGTGACGACCCAAGTGGTGCCAACGGAGACCGAGGCACCTTCCAAGCCGGCAGGCCGTACCCCTAAGTGCGCGGGCACCTCACGGTCTTAGAACTCGGCGAGACCCTGCCGCGAGTCATCGCTTAAGTCAGAAGCGCGGACGGCGGCACCAGGCTTTACGCCGGACAGCGCCTCGACGAGCTTGGCCCTTCGCTTTCGTGCGGCAAGCATGAACGGGTCGCCGACCACGAAGACGGCGGTGTGTTCAGGCTCGTAATAGCGGACGTCTAAGTCCTTGCCGGCCGCCAGCTTGGACAGGTCTTCCATTGTCGTACAGCGTAACAGCGGTCGAAAATCGGCAGGCAATGGCCCTGCGCTTACTCCTATGACGAGCCGGACCGGATCGGCCGATTGCGGCCAGAGTGCCACGGACGCGGCAAGTAATGAAAGCATCAGTCTCCTCCACCATTGGGGGGCAAGTCCCACGTGTCCAGGAACTTGAGTTTGCCGACGATATAGACGAGCCGTTCGCGAGTGCAGACTGTCGCAGACTCAGTCCAGGTCTGGGCCCCCTCCGAGACCCACAGTTTGTCGTACACGTGCCCGCCTTTGCCCGCCGGAAGAGACTTCGTGTACTCACGGGTTACGTAGGTGCTAGCGTCGTTCACAGGCGTGTACATCGCTATCCACGGAGGCGCCGTGTTTGCGCTTCCCGAAATGCGGCTGTAGAGCCAATAGGAACAGCTCCCCGTGATCTCGACGGCACTCCCGCCGTTGTTGAGGTGATCCGGCCCGGGGCTAGAATTCATGCTCTCCAGCGTCTGCCAGTTGTAAGGCCAGCCGACCGGGGCGTTGGTCCAGTCGGCCATCGCGAGGGGCGATACGCCCGCGCCGAGCGCGTGCAACGTGCAACGTGCAACGTGCAACGTGCATAGCGCCGTTAGGATACCTCGTGCTGGGGAGGCTCGGCGATCCGGCAGGCTTGACGAAGGCCCGGACCTCGTCCTGTGCGGGGGGGGTGGGAGTTGCCCGAGCGAGCAGCAGAGGAACCCTGCGGCGAACAGGGTTGCTGAGTGGAGGAGCGCTTTCATGGTCTTTGTCTCCTCGATGGGCACGTCGGGCGGGATGGGGGTCGGCGCGAGGTTCCCAGATTGGAAGGCCCGTAGGGTCGCGGCGCTTGCGATCGCGCCGTTCGCCCTCCCGTCGGCGGGCCGCGAGTTGCGCTCCGTCCCCCGCCCACGGGCCCGCCGGGCATAATGGGTTGATCAGGAAGAAACGAGCCAGGATGTCCCGGCTGGAACGCGGTTTCTTCGATCCGGAGCGCCGTTTCTTCGATCCGGAACACCGTTTCTTAGATCCTGGACGCCGTTTCTTAGATCAGGAACGCCGTTTGTTAGATCAGGAACGCCGTTTTTTCGATCCGGAACGCCGTTCCTTCGATCCGGAACGCCGTCTTTTCGATCCGGAACGCCGTTCCTTCGATCCGGAGCGACGTTTTTTCGATCCGGAACGCCGTTTTTTTCGATCCGGAATTCAATTCGTGCTGCAAAGGGCTCCGCAAAAATTGGCCGAAGGGCCGACCTGCCCAAGTCAGGGGCGGCGCCCTCTATCCCTGGGTCTTAGCTTCTAAGCCGCCGTGGGGCAAACCCCTCCTCGCGCCGGAGCACGTCCCCCCCGCAATTGCGGCAAAAGCGCCCGTTCCGACAGGGCCGAGGACGGGCCGATACTGGGGCCGGAGACGGATCCGGGCATAATCGTGGTGTCATGTCGGACGACCGCACCGTGCGTCTCCACCGTGTCTTCCGCGCGCCCGCTGAGCGTGTGTGGCGCGCCTTTGTCGAGCCCCAGGCGGTCGAGCGCTGGATGGCACCGTATGGCTTCCTTGCCGAGGTGTACGAGATGGACGTGCGCCCCGGCGGTACCTACCGGATGAGCTTCACCAACTTCGAGAACGGAACGGTCCACGCGTTTGGCGGCGTATACCTCGAGGTCGTACCGAACGAGCGCTTGCGCCAGACGGACCGATTTGAGGACTCTTCGCTCCCCGGCGAGATCGTCATGCAGATGACGCTGCGCGAGGTGGCGAGCGGTACGGAGATGAAGATCGAGCAGACGGGCCTGCCGGAGGCGATCCCGCTGGACATGTGCTATCTGGGCTGGCAAGAGTCCTTGGAGCAGCTGTCGCGGCTGGTCGAGCACGAGATTCCCCAGGAACCATGAAGGAAGCAGTGGCGAGGTGACGCGTATCGGATATGGGTCTGTGCTCGTGGGATGGCTCCTTTCCTGCGCGTGCGCCCCCCCTGCCGATCACGGCCTTACGCATATCGAGCACGAGGAAAGCCTGGCTTCGGCCCCGGCCGGAGCGCCGACCCTGGCCCCCGGTCTGGAGCCGAGGGTGACCGTCGTTACGTACCACGATATCGTGGCAGGCGAGAAGGGGGTTTGGTTCGATACGACGGAGCGGGAGTTCGTCGGGCAACTGGAAGCCATTGCGGCATCGGGCGGGACGTTTGTCTCGCTCCAAGACTTGGACGATAGGCTCACAAAGGGGAAGGAACTGCCGGCAGCGAGTTACCTCGTAACGTTTTCCGACGGATATCGCGGTGTGTTCGAGCGGGCGTGGCCCGTCTTGCGCAAGCGGAGCATCCCGTTCGTCGTCTTTATGCACACCGGTCACGTGGGGAGCGAGCAGGGGCGGCCCAAGATGGATTGGGGACAGCTGCGCGAGCTGGACGGCAGCGGGCTCGGCCGGGTCGAGAGCCAGACCGTCTCGCACCCCGAAGACCTGACCCGGCTGGACGACGTGGCCCTGCGGGGGGAGTTCCTGGAGTCGAAAGCCGTCTTGGAACAGGAGCTGGGCCGACCGATCACGGCATTGGCCTATCCCAACGGAAAGTTCGACGAGCGGGTCGCCGCGCAGGCTCGGGCCGCGGGGTACCGCCTGGCGTTCACCGAGGAGCTGACCATGGCCGAGTCCTCGCCCGACCTTTGGCGCATTGGACGCTTCCTGCACTCCAAGGTGCCGACAGCAAGGGGGGGCTAGGCGAATTTCCGGAGGCGCAGGGAGTTCGTAACGACCGAGACGCTCGAGAGCGCCATTGCCCCCGCCGCAAGCATGGGGCTGAGAAGCCCGAGCGCGGCGAGCGGGATCATCAGAACGTTGTAGACGAAGGCCCAGAAGAGGTTTTGGCGGATCGTGCGGAGCGTCGCACGGGAGAGGGCGATCGCCGTGGGCACACCTCGCAGGTCGGCTCGGAGAATGGTGATTCCTGCGGCCTCGATCGCGATGTCGGTGCCGTGGCCCATGGCGATGCCGAGGTCGGCCATCGCGAGCGCGGGCGCGTCGTTGATGCCGTCTCCCACCATCGCGACGGACCCTCCTTGAGACTCTTTGCGAACGATCTCGGCTTTGCCTTCCGGCAAGACCTCGGCGACCACCCGCGAGATACCGGCCTGCCGGGCGACCGCCTCGGCGGCGGCGCGGTTGTCGCCGGTGACCATGACCGCCTCGATGCCCAGCGAGCGCAACGCGGCGACTGCCTCCGGGCTGCCGGCAGCGAGGGCGTCGGCGACCGCGAGGACGGCAACGGCGTCGTCTCCCCGTTGAAGGACGAACGTCGTCTTGCCCTCGGAGTGGAGCCGGGCCAAGGCGTCCACGGCCTTCTGGCTCGTTCTGCCTTGGGCTGCGGCCGAGCTCGGGCTCGAGAGGCTGAACCGGGCTCCCTCCACGGTTCCGCGCACTCCTCTGCCCTGCAGCGCCTCGAAGCCTTCTACCGGTGCCGCCGACACGCCTCGAGTTGCCGCCGCTTCGGTCACCGCCCGGGCGATCGGGTGTTCGGAGAGGGCCTCGAGCCCGGCGGCGATCGCGAGCGCGCGCTCTTCGGAGAGGTCTTCCAGTGCGACGACGTCCGTCAGCTCGGGTCGACCCTTCGTGATCGTCCCGGTTTTATCGAGCAGCACCGTCTTGACCGATCCCGCCCGCTCCAGTGCCTCTCCGTCTTTGACGAGGACCCCGAGCTCGGCACCTCGGCCCGTGCCGACCACGAGCGCGGTGGGCGTCGCAAGGCCGAGAGCGCACGGGCACGCCACCACGAGCACCGCCACACCGCGAAGGATGGCGGCGTCCACCGTGCCCCCCAAGACGAGCGTCGCCACGATGGTGAGAACGGCGATCCCGATCACGATGGGCACAAAGGCGGCCGAAACGCGGTCGGCTAGCCTTTGCATGGGTGCCTTGCTCCCTTGCGCCCGCTGCACCATCTTGACGATCTGCGCAAGCACGGTGTCGGAGCCGACCTTCTCGGCCCGATACGTGAGCGAGCCGGTTCCGTTCAGCGTGCCTGCGGTGAGCGGCGATCCATCGGACTTCTCCACGGGTACCGGCTCGCCGGTCAGCATGGACTCGTCCACGTACGAGGATCCTTGGAGGACCGTGCCGTCCACGGCGACTCGCTCGCCCGGGCGGAGAAGCAAGTTGTCGCCCACCCTGACCTGTGCGAGGCTGACCGTGGTCTGGCTCCCGTCCGCCGCGATCTGGGTGGCGGTCTCGGGGGCGAGGCTCAACAGCTTGCGGATTGCGCCGGACATGCGGGTCTTCGAGCGTGTCTCGAGGTACCGCCCGAGCAGCACCAGCGCCACGATTCCGGCTCCCACTTCGAAGTAGATGTGCCCGCTCATCGCGTGCCCGCCTCGCACGGCCGTCAATCCGTACACGCTATAGCCCCATGACGCGGCAGAGCCCATCGCGATCAGGGTGTCCATCGTCGTGGTTCCGTGCCGCAGCGCTCTGGCCGCGTTGACGAAGAACTCACGTCCCGAGTAGAAGATCACCGGCGTCGCCAAGGCGGCGAGCAGCCAGTTCACGATTTCTGGTCGCGGGTGCCAGAGCATCGAGATCGCCACAGTAGGGATCGCAAGCGAGGCTGCGGTCAGAAGGTTCTTGCGGGCTTGGCCCAAGCGATCCTTTTGGTCGTCCCCCGGGAGTGCGCCGTGATGGCCGTGGTCCGTCTCCTGAGCACCGTATCCTGCCTCTGTGACGGCCGCCACAAGGCTCTGGACATCCGTGGACCTGGCGTGCTTCACGGTTGCGGTTTGGCTCGCAAAGTTGACGGTGGCGGTCTCAACCCCCGATACGCCGGAGAGCGCCTGCTCCGCCCGCGCTACGCAAGACGCGCAGTGGAGACCGGTGATCGTAAGCTCGGTCTCGATCCCTGGCGCCTGGGCACCATAGCCCGCTGCCTCGACCGCCTGGGTCAGGTTCTGGACCGTGGCTGCGGAAGAGTGGCGCACGCTCGCGGTGTGGTTGGCAAAGTTTACGTTCGCAGACTCGACCCCGGGCACTTCGGAGAGTGCCTTTTCGACCCGGGCTACACAGGAGCCGCAGTGGAGGCCGGTGATCTCGAGTTCTGTCTCGTGCGGCAGCTTGCGGTCGTTTTGCATTTACATTGAATCTCTAATACCTGTCTAGGGTATAGAGGCCCCCGTCGTCGGCCGTAGGCTCATCGCATGAGCCTCGAAAGGGTCCTTTGGAGCTCGTCGAGCATTTCCTCTCGGCTCATCTCGGCCGAGTGCTTGTGCTTGCCGTCGCTGCCCGTACCCAGGATGCAGGTCTCGACGTGCCGGGTGGCGAGGTGGGCGCCAAACTGGTCGAGTGCAGCCTGGACGGCGCTCAGCTGGTTCAAAATGTCGATACAGTAAACGCCTTCGCCCACCATCCTGCGAAGGCCTCGCACCTGGCCCTCCACCCGGGCCAGCCTCCGGTCCAGATTCTTGGCCACTGCGCCGTCCACATTGCGAGGATACCCCCATGGGGTAAGAGCTAGTAGCTAAAACGGCTCGAGAAAGACCTCTTGGCCGCAATAGATGCACTTAGGCGTGTTCCTTTGCAGCACTTTGCCGCACTGGGGGCAAGCCATCCGCTTCTGGGACTTGCTCTTCCCGTCGAGCTTCCCATCACGGAGATCGATCTCGTACATCTGCTTCGACAAGTCTTCGGGCTGTAGCCCGTGGGCTTTGCTGGTCAGCTCCCAGATCGCTTGTACGGCGAGGGCGAGTCGATCCAAGTCCCTTCGGAGCTCATGGAGTTCCAGCCTGGATTTGGGCTTGCCCTTGTTCGAGTCGTCCGGCCCGCCCGGGTCGAACCGAGCGCCGCGGAACAGGTGAGCGAAGTAGTCCATCGCACCCTATCATAAGCGAAGCGTCCCTTTTGGGCACGTACGGGCTACACTGAGTCTGTGCGGAAGAGCATGAGTCAGGGTTTGTCGAGAAGGGACGTGCTACGGGGTTCCGCGGTAGCCGCGGTCGGACTTGCCGTGCCGATGGCAGGGGCCGCCGGAGGACACCAGAGGAAGAAGGGCGACCGGCTGAGGTTCGGCATCATCGGCTGCGGCGGAAAGGGCTGGAGCGGAATGGAGTGGGCCGCGGAGCACGGGGACATCGTGGGCCTTGCCGACGTGGACTTTGCCAACCGGCTTAAGGCGATGGAGGCGCATCCTCACGCCGGTTCGTTCCTTGACTACCGGGACATGGTCTCGGCGATGGCGGACGATATGGACGCCGTTGTCATCAGCACGCCGGACCATCACCACTATCCCGCGGCCATGCTCGCAATGGAAGCCGGGCTCCACGTCTATGGCGAGAAGCCGCTCACTCGCACGATCTGGGAGGCCAGGGAGATGGGTCGGCTCGCCCGCGCGAAAAAGGTCGCCACCCAGATGGGCAACCAGAGCACGGCGAGCACTCCGATGCGTCAGGTAGCAGCGCTCATCAGGAAAGGCACGTTTGGACCGGTCAAGGAAGTCCATTTGTGGACCGACCGGGCGGGCGGCTGGTGGAAGCAGGGGATCGGGAGGCCCGACCCGCAGTTGCCGCCCAAGGGCGTGGACTTCGACCTTTGGCTCGGCCCCCGACCGATACGGGCATGTGGCGACGGCTACCATCCGTTTGCCTGGCGAGGATTCTGGGACTTCGGCACCGGCGCATTGGGCGACATGGGTTGCCATATCTTCAACATGCCGTTCATGGCGCTCGACCTTCACGACCCCTTGACGGTGCAAGCGACCACGAGCGGGCACAACCGTGAGTCTTTCCCGTCTTGGTCCATCGTGAAATATGAGTTTGGCGAGCGCAAAGGCCGGCCCGGCCTCAACCTCACGTGGTACGACGGCGGAAAGAAGGCGCCCGCAGAGTTCGCACCGGGCTTCGAGTTCGGAGGCAACGGCGTGATCGTGGTCTGTCGCGACGCAACGGTCTTTAGCCCGAATTCGGACAACAGCGAGTTCCACATTGTGGGTGGCGACCCGATGCCTGCGATCGAAGTGGAAGAGTCGCCTGGGCACATGGCGGAGTTCGCCCGTGCAGCCATGGGCGGCCCTCCTGCCGTCTCGAACTTCCCGGACTACGCCGCACCGCTCACCGAGACGGTGCTGCTCGGGAACCTCGCGATCTGGGCCGATGGCCCGAAGCTCGAGTGGGACGCCCGGAACATGAAGGTCAAAGGTTCGAGCGAGTACGACGGCCTGATCAAGCCCACGTTCGAGCGCGGCTGGGGGCCCTAGTCCTCGATCGGTCGGATCTTGATGTTTCGAAAGGCCACCTTTCCGTGGTCTCCTTGGATCCCGATCCGGCCCTTTTCCGCCTTGGCGAACTCAGGGTACTGGGTGAACTTGCTCTTCGCGACTCGGGCGAGGAAGTCCTCGCTGCGATAGACGAACTCGTAGTACATCGTGCCGTTAACCCAGGTCGCGCACTTTTCCTTGCTCCATAGGATTCGGATCTGGTTCCATTCGCCGGCTGGTTTCGCGGCATGGTGCTCGGCCGTATATAGCTGGTAGAGGTACCCAGTGACTTCGACGCCCTTCTCGGGTGCATGGTCGTAAAGCTGGATCTCGGGCCCGCTGTGCCACGGCGCCTTGCTGCCGTCTGCAACTCGCACCATGATGCCGCTGTTCTGTCCAGGATCGAGGTTGGCTTCCAGACTGAGCTCGAACCACGTGAACGATTCGTCGGTGACGATGTCCCCGGCGTTACTCGGGTCAGCGATTCTGAGCTGCCCGCCTTCGACCTTCCACCCGGAGCCGACAGACTTCTCGTTGTAGTTGTGCCAGCCTTGGGTGGAGCTTCCGTCGAAGAGGAGCTTCCATCCTGAGGCCTTCTCCAGTTCCGTCAGTGAGTTGTGCTCCTGCGAGATCAGCGCCAGGAAAGCGACCAATGCGAGGCTCATGCCTTATTCTGACGCACCAGGGCCCCTCGGGTCACCGCCTTGGAGCGGAAGTCTTCTCGATCGACCCGTCGTTCGACAAGAAACCCGCTGCGAGGACTCCCTTCTCCCCTTCGCTCGATGCCCGGGCAGAGAGCACTACATAGTCCGGCAGCCCTGCACCCGAAACGAACAGGGGGAGACGGTCGGTGGTACGCAGACCGACCTCCCCCAGTCCACCGATGACGAGCACGGTCTCGGTGTCCGAACCGATGCGCGGGGCTACGAAGGCGAACCCTGTGTCTCTTTCTTTGAACTCCTGGTCGCCGACCAGCAGACTCCCTTGATCGATCCGAATCTCGGTCTTGCCGACCACGGAAGGAAAGGCGCTGTTCATCCGCTGGTCGCCATAGAGGACCACGTTTCGGCCCGGATATGCTGCGGCCTCGAACGCGGAGTCGGGAACCACGAGACACCCGGAGTTGCCGCGGTACCAGAAGTTTTCCGCGTCAAAACGGGCACGGGCCAGGGCCCATCGGTCTTGCTCCGGAGTTCCCGCCGTGCCGTATACGAGAACGACGTTTCGGTCGAAGACCTCCTTGATTCCTGCACCTCGGCTCGGGCTTCGCACCGCACTCCGCAGGGGACTTCCGAGCTGCCACTCGGCACCGGCCTTTACAAAGAACTGGGCCCCTTCCGGGAGGTCTGCGAAGGTCTTGCCGTCGAGAGTCGCTGACCACATGCCCGATCCAGCGAGGGCGTCCGGCCTCAGCTCCAGGTGGGCGACGTTCTTGGTCGTACCCGCAATCTCCCGCCGAAGGGGCCGGGCGAGGAGGTCCACCTCGCTGGGAAGGAGGGGGCTCGCTTGCTGGCTGATCGTCGCCCAGAAGGTGGTTGAATGAATGGCGGGCGAGACCGTGGCGAACTTGAGGTGTGTGACTTCTTGGGCTGCCGGTATCCGTGTTTGTGCGAAGAGGTCAAAGATCGGGGGCCAGTCCACGCAGTTCGCACCAGGCTCCGGGTCGGTGTCGTACCAGTGGCCTTGGCCGGGCTCCTCGTGCCAGGAGACCCTGGCACCGAGCCTGGAGAGTTCCTCTCGCATCGTCCGAGGCTCTCTCACGGGGACCGTATCGTCTGCATCTCCGTGAAGGATATAGATCGAAGTGTGCAGGTAGTTCTGGCCAATCATCAACGGATCGCTCTGATTCGAAGCTCGCAGTAGGGTCTTCGCGATCTCGCCCTCTGCGTTCCGAGGGGGGCCGCCGGCATAGGTCCAGAAGCTTTGCCAGCCCGCGCAAGGTGCAGTCGCTGCGAACCGTCCCGGGAACTGGGCCCCGAACATCCAGGCTCCGTGGCCGCCCATCGAGTGACCCGTGACGTAGGTGCGGGACGCGTCGGTCTTGAGGGACGCCTGCGCGATCGCAAGCACCTCTAGGGCATCCTTTCGGCCGATGTCCTCCCAATCAAATCCGAATGGTCGGCGGTTGGTCGGAGCGACGATGTGGGCCCACGACTTCGCGGAATAAGCCTCGGCTTGCCCGATCGCCTCGACGCTCGCACCGTGGAGCGTGAGTACGAGGGCCTGGCCTGCCGCCTTGCTGCGCGAAGGTTGAAGACCATAGTACTGCACGCTTCCGTCTATGCCGCTCAAAAACGTCACCATGCGCGCTTGGCCCGGTTCGCGCCTCCTGAGGCTGAGCTTCGTCTTTGCGGCTCCGTTGGCCCCGTCGCCATACCGAACTTCAATCTCACCGAGCTTCTGCGGCAGCGCGACCTTGATCTTTCGGATCGAAAAAGGAGGGATCGCGGCCACCTGGGTACGGATGCTCGTGCCGTCGGCAGCCGTCGCAGTCACCGATCCGGGAGGCAGGGCGCTGGCCTGAGCGTTCTTCAGGACGATGCCTGCCAGCACGCTCTCCTCGGACTCCTGGACGATATCGGGCAGCGTCGCGTCCCGTAGGTCGAAGGAAACCGGAGCAGCACCCTCGACGAGGCTGACGCGGAATCGGCCCCTGCTGCACGCGAACAGCAACAGGTTCTTTCCCTTTCGGATGCGGGCCGGCAAAGAGACGTACCCGAACTGGTAGGGATCGCCGGTGCGAGGCTCCCCGTTGACGTACACCATTGTGTGGCCCTGCCCTTCGATCAGGACGGTCTTCTCGCGCTCGGAGTGGTACTCCCATGCGGCATAGCCGCTGGAGAAGGCCGATCCAGTGAACCAGCCGTCCGCACCTACCAATTGGTGGGTCCATGTGAGTCCGGCAAAGCTGGGGTGAAAGGTTGACGAGTCTGGGCCACCGACCACCTGCGCGTGTTCGACAGGGTCAATTCGCAGCATGCTCCGTCCGCCCCTAGGCACCGCGGCGGTAAGGAGCGACTCAGGCGAAGTCTGGACCGGGTGATGCACTGCCAAGAGGCAGAGGACGACGGCGGGGCCCATGGCGGGATTGTAGCCCGTGGCTATTCGAGTAGCCTTGACAGCATGGCGGTACAGCACTGGATCGGCGCGGAGGGCAGGGAAATCGGTGAGAGGTTCTACAGCTCGCGGAACCCGAGCCGTCCGGACCAGGTCGTAGCCGAGGTGCCGGAAGGCGGAGCCGAGGCCGTCGCGAAGGCAGTCCAGGCAGCTGGCTTGGCTCGGGGCCCGTGGTCCTCTGCGACCGGGTCCGAGAGGTCGGTTCGGCTCTATGCCTGGGCGGCGGTGATCGAGGCCGAAGCCGAAAGGTGGGCCAGCCTGTTGGTAAACGAAGTCGGAAAGCCGGTGGGGGAGGCCAAGGGCGAGGTCGGCCGGTGCGTGGCGATTTTGCGTTACTATGCCAACGAGGCTGTCCGACCCTCGGGCCAGGTGATTCCCGCGTTGGCAGCTGGCACCCTCCAATACGCTGTACAGCGACCCGTCGGGATCGTGGGTCTCGTGACACCCTGGAACTTTCCGTACGCCATTCCTCTTTGGAAGGCCGCGCCGGCGCTCGCGGTGGGCAACACCGTAGTGTGGAAGCCCAGCGAGGAGTCTGCGGCGTGCGCGGAACTGCTCGCCGCCTCGTCGGCCCGTGCTGGGATGCCGGCGGGAGTGTTCAACGCCGTGTTCGGCGGTGCGGAGACCGGCAAGGCCATCGCCGCATCCCCCATGATCGGGGCAGTCTCCTTTACCGGCTCGGTAGCCGCTGGCAAGTCGGTCGCTCTGACCTGCGCTGGACGAAACGCGAAGTTCCAGACCGAGATGGGCGGGAAGAACGTCGGAATTGTCCTGCCGGACGCCTCGATGGACAAGGCCGCCGCTCTGATTGCCGCGGGCGCCATGCGCTTTGCCGGCCAGAAGTGCACGGCTACGAGCCGGGTCGTTGTAGTCCGGAGCGCTAAGGAAGCCTTTCTCAAAGCCCTCAAGCCTGCGCTCGAAGCCCTGCCCTCGGGCGATCCGAATCTCGGCTCCGTGGCGATCGGTCCGGTGATCAACTCAGTCGCGCACCAGCGCTTGGGAGCGGTGGTCGCCTCGATTGGTGAGGACGCATGGTGGAAGGGTGAAACGCCGCCAGGATATGGTGTTCCACCGGTCGTGGTCGAGGGCATAGACCCAGGTGACGCACTTGCCCAGGAAGAACTCTTCGGGCCCATCCTCGTCGTCATGGAGGCCGAGGATGCAGACGATGCCGTTAGGATCGCTAACTCGGTCGAGTTCGGACTGTCGGCGGCGCTTTACACGGCGTCTGTCGCCGAGGCTGTCCGACTGGTGCCTCGGATCGAGGCGGGCCTCGTCCGTGTCAATGGGGACACCACCGGCGTCGATCCGCACTCACCTTTTGGTGGGCTCAAAGCGTCGAGTTCCGGTACGCGCGAGCAGGGGACGGTTGCACGGGACTTCTTCACCGACTGGCAGACGGTTCAGATCGCGGGATAGGCCGACCGTGCTATCCGCAATGCTTCAAGGGCGTGCTCTCGGAGAGGGCCCTGCAGGGTCATCCGCGGTGCTCGGACGCGCTCATGGCCCCGCCCGACCTCTTGCTGCACGAGCTTGATCGCCTGTACGAACTCGGGAATCACATCAAGTCGGAGCAGAGGCAGGAACCACTCGTAGAGCTGACTCGCTGTGGCCGCGTCGCCCGCCGTCGCTAGTTCGTACAGCCGGACGGACTCGACCGGGAATGCGTTGACCAGTCCAGCGACCCAACCGACCGCACCTGCGGCGACCCCTTCAACAAACAGGTCGTCCACGCCGACGGAGATTCGCAACCGATCCCCGGCCAGCCGCTTGATTTCGGTGACGCGCCTTACGTCCGCGCTCGACTCCTTGACCGCCACCATCGCCGAGTGCCTCTCCGCGAGTTCCACCATTTGGTCGGGGAGGACGTCCAGCCCATAGGCAATGGGGTTGTTATAGAGCATGCAAGGCAGCGAGGTCGCCTCGAAGACCTGGCCAAAGTGGCCTGCCAGCTCGCGCCAGGGCCCGCGATGGGCGTAAGGAGGCAGCACCATAAGACCGGAGCACCCGACTGCCTCCGCCATCTTGGCGACCCGGACGGCCTCATTGGTCGAGAGCGCAGACACCGAGGCGACGACAGGTGCACCGCCCGCGCCTTCGATGTTCGCTGCGAGGCAAGCCTGCTTTTCTTCGAAGCTCAGCGTCGCGCCTTCACCGAGCGAGCCCAGCGCAACGATCGCCTTACAGCCAGATTCCACCATCCACTGCGCATGGCTTCTGACAGCATCTTGGTCGAGCTCGCCGCTCGCGTCAAACTGGGTGGTCACTGCGGGGAGAACGCCGATCCATTCCATTGCGGCCCCCATTGTGGCAACTAGGGCGATGTCATGCCCAGGCTAGTCCGTCGCGCATTTCATCGGTCGGATCGAAGCAAAGGATGCTCTCGGCCGTAACCCATGCCTTGCCGGTGATGGTCGGAACGACGCCGCCCTCTTCCGCCAGCTCGTACGACGCATCGAAAACTCCGCCGGCGATGCCTTGTTGGCGCAGGACGGCTCCGAGGCTGACCTCGCCCGTCTGCGCGAGGCACGCGAGCTTCGCCGATGTGCCGGTTCCACAGGGGGAACGGTCAAAGGCGCGGCCAGGGCACAGCACGAAGTTCATGGAGTCGGCATCCTTACGCGTCGGCGTCCCGAAGAGCTCGATATGGTCGATGCGAGCCCCGCCAGAGGCCCGAATCCCGTCTCGGTCGAGCGCGTCCATAACCCGCGACGCGATTGAGGTGAGCTGAGAGACCGGCGTCTCCGCCAGATCCTCGAAAAAATGGTCTACCAGGAAGAACCAGTTTCCGCCGTAGGCGATCTTGCCCGAGACTGGGCCAAGTCCGACGACGGGCACATGCTCGACCCAGCGGTCGAACCAGGAGACCACGTTTCGTACCGAGCACGTGTTACTGTCCAAGAGGTTACATTCCACCGGACCCGCGACCGTATTGATGCGTAATGGACCGGGGCGCACAATGCCTTGATGGGCCAGTGTGACGGCGAGACCGATCGTGCCATGCCCGCACATGCCGATCGTGCCCACATTGTTGAAAAACACCACGTCGTAGTCGCAATCGTCCCGAGTCGATGCCGAGACGTGGCATCCGACGATCGCCTCCCACCCTCTTGGTTCCAGGCAAACGGCACGCCGCAACCCGTCGAGCCGACCGGCCCAAGCCTCCGCCTTGGCTTCGATCCGGTCGCCTGGGATCTCGGGCCCTTCGATCAGCACGCGCGTCGGCTCGCCCACGGTATGCGAATCGATCGCGCGAAGTTTCTCCATCACCTGCGCAGGCTACCGAAACTGCTTGATTCTCTTCCAGAACACCGGAACGGGCTCCTGGAGGCCGAACGCGAGCGAGATCGGGGCATTGCCTTCCTCAGGGACGGCGAGCCGGTGACTGGTCCTGCCAACGAGCCGCACCTCCTGGAACATGGAGGCGGTCTCGGGCTCCGGGCCGTTCACGAAGACTGCTGCCCGGCCGTCCCAATCGCCCGGGCCCCAAAGGTAGTACTGATTGTGCCCGGACACGACCGGGGCGGGGCGCTCCCCAGGCCAGAACCGCTCGATGGCAGCGGCCTCACCGTAGTTCTTCGTGATGACGACGGCGCGGTCTCTCTCAGGACCAGGGATCTGCAGATAGGCCGCGTATGCGTCTTCTGCCATCTCGGGCCACCCGAACATGTCGGCATATCCTTGGATGGGAGACCTGTGGCCGCGCTCTTCCATGGGCGGTTGGACTGGCGTCGCCGCCACCACCTCGGACAGAACGTGGACTGGGAGGATCGGTAGCCCTAGGGGCACCGTGGCCGCGCCCACAACCGTCACCGGGACGATCGCCCATCCGGGATGGATCCGCCTTCGCTCAAAGAGCCGTTGGGTCGCCAAGGCGGCTACGGGAAAGAGGAACGTGTAGGCGGGCGCGAGGTAGTTGACCCGGCTTCGACCGTTCACCAGAAGGAACAGCGCGACCGCCATCGTCACGGCCGCGAACGGAAGCCACAGGCGGCCCTCCCTCTTGTCCCGGACCGCCCACCAGGCGCCATAGAGGAGGAACGGCACCGCTGCCAAGTTCATCACGACGGCTTGCTGGGCAAGGAACTCCCACGGGGGGACCGGAACCATCTTGAGCCTCTGCGCGTTGCGGAGGAACTCGGTGGTAGGCCAGTTCCGATGGGCTTGCCAAACGATGTGGGGGATCCACAACCCGAGACCGAGCAGGACTGCGACGTAAGGCTGGGGACTCGCAAGGGTCTTTCGGCGGTCAGGCGTCAGTAGGACACCAAAGAGGAGGCCGCACATGAGCCACGCCATGCTTGCCTTGTTCAAGAGCCCGGCTCCAAAGACCATGCCGAGCGCGATCCAGAGTGGCCACGTGGGGCGCTCGAAGATTCGTACGAGGAGCCAGGCGGCAAGCGCCCAGAGAAAGACGTCAACCCCGTTCATCGTTCCCAGATGGAACAGCACGAGGAACATGCCAGCGAGTAGCGGAAAGAGGCCGGCAAGCCAGACCGACCAGCCGCCCGCCCCCATGCGCCGGGCCGTCGCCATGGAGAGCGCGACTGTGCCCGCCGAGGCAACGGCCAGCGGGAGCCGCACCGCGACAATCGTGTCGCCGACGAACTGGCTCATCGCCCAGACAAGGGCGACGAAGAACGGCGGGTGGTCTACGTAGCCCCAGTCGAGCCGAGCCGCACAAGCAAGATAGTAGAGCTCGTCCCGGAAGAACCCGTATTGAGTGATGCAGACCCAGTGGAGGCCCAATGCTACAAGCGGGAGGACGACGAGGGCTGTCGAGTCTCGGCCTAGGCTTCGAAGCACCTCGGGTGCAACAATACCTGGGGACGCGGGGTAACCATTTCCGGCACCTAGGCGTATCTCCGTCTGCACCGCCCCATCGCATGAGTGAGCCCGAGCGCAAGGACGACGCAGTCCGAGTAGAAGAGGATCTGATCGCCTTGACCAACGAGGCGAGGCTGGACAAAAACGTCCGCGCCTACCTCAAGAGGTTCCTCCGGCCCGGTTACCACCTGAAGAAGATTCGAGAGGACTTCTTCGCCGCGAAGCACGCACTCGAGAACCGCGACCTCGAGCAGCTGCGGGAGCACCCGCTCTCTTTTGCCAAGGCGATTCGCGGGAGGCTGTTCGCCGCGTATTTCTTGGTCGGTCCGTTCGGGATGTTGGGATTGATCGGAGGTGCCTGGTTCCAGTACACGACGACCCTGCCGGGGAAGGGCACCTTGACCTACGCGGTCACAATCTTGCTCGGCAACGTGTGCGCGACGATCGGCTACCAGATCATCTGGGCGTTCTTCCACCGCTCGTTCTATTGGGGCAAGGTCGGGTTTGGTCGGGGGTTCGTCGCGATGCAGCGCGACCTTCTGCCCCTACAGTGGAGGGGCCTCAAGCTCTTCATGACCGCGATCGTAGTGCTGGCGCCGGCATTCTTGCTCGCGCTCGCAGCAATTGACACATGGTTGCCGGCATTCACGGCCGTCGTGCCTGTGGGTCTGCTGTCCTTCGCCTTGGAGTTCGTGTTCGTCCACGCCTCGCTGGTTCGGCTGATGGGAGACTTGTTCGAACGCGAGTCCTTACGAATCGCACACCGTCACACCAGCACCGAGGCTTAGATTCTCCAGCCGGGCCGCAATGCGTTCTGCCGAGTCCGGGGTCGCATGGGCGAGCCCCGCCAGGCTCATGGCGGCAAGGCGCTCCGGGCTAGCAAGCAGTTCGGCGACGATTGTGCCGAGCTCCGCGGGTCGGTCGACGATGGTTCCGGCCCCGCAGTCTCGCAAAAAGAGAGCGTTGCGCTCCTCCTGCCCGGGGATGAGGAACTTTCGATAGACGACGAAGGGCGTGCCTGTCCCCAACGCCTCGAACGTGGTGAGACCGCCGGGCTTCGCCACTAGTAGGTCGCTCGCTTGCAGGAGGCCCGCCATCGTCTCGGTGTCCACGTGCCCGGTCGTCGTGAACTTGACCGGGCCGCCCTTGGCAGCGATCATCCTTGCCGTTTCGAGCGCAGCCTCGTTCCGGCCGCACACGACCACGACCTGCGCCTCCGGTAGCGAGTCCCGAAGCGCCTCCATCGCAGGCCCGATCGGTCCCCCACCGATTCCTCCAGCGGTGAGGACCACAGTCGGCAGGCCAGGTTCCAGGCCGGCTGCCGCGCGGGCAGCGGACTTGCTGTCGGCGGGCACGAACCGGGGATCCACGGGGATACCGACGACTTCCGCCAATCCCGCGAGTCGGGGGTCGCGGCGCTGCAATACATCGAGAGACCACTTCGTGGGGACGAAGGCAAAATCGGGCTTGCCGCGGAGCCACATCCGTTGCGGATAGAGGTCTGTTACGACGATCGCGAACCGGAACCGCAACGCCTTGCGCCATCGGTGCAGAGCCGGCTGCGGCAGGGAATGGGTGCACAGGACCCAATCAGGATCCCATCCTTCGAGCTCGCGCCGCATCTTTTCGACGAACGCCGAATCGAGCAAGGTCTGGAAGAGATAAGCCGCCCTGGGTCGGTCCGAAGCCCGATAGAGAGTGCCCCAGAACTCGGGCTTCTTGCGCACAAGAACCTCGTAGCCTCCTCGGTACCAGCCTCGGAAGGCCCGCCCAGTGTGGTCCAGGACGTCTACGACCCGGGAGTAGTGACCCCGTCGCTCCAGTTCGGAGTGGATGGCGTAGGCCGCCGCCATGTGGCCGTTTCCTGTCGATGCAGAGAGCGTGACGATCTTCATAAGGCTCGCTCACGAGCCCGCTTGAGCAGCGGCCAGGCGCGAACCCGGTGATAGCGCTGCAGCAGGACAAGGTTGAAATCGCCCCATGTCACCACGCACGACCATGCCGCGGGCCCGATTATCCCGGCCTGGAACGTTGCAACCATGGCTCCGGCCATCGACGCAAAGAGCACTAGGTGGACGATCTCGCTCGCTCGCGTCGTCATCTCGAACTGGGCGAGGGATCGCCGGTTGGGGGCTTCGAGAAACTCGGGTCGCTTCCGCCCGATGGTCGTCATGATCCAGATGATGAACGTCCCGTACTGGTCCTGTCCAAGGGCACGGTAGAACTTGACCGTCTCGAAAGGCCACGGCCTGAAGTACCAACCGGGATCAGAGGCTTTCGCAATCAACGCGGCTGGCCTGGCCGGGCCATCCTCCGCCCCTGGTACCAACGCCTTTGCGACCACCACCCGGTACAGCTCCGCCAGCGCAAGCACGACGTGGACCAGCAGCCACGAGCCGATCAGCCACACCCCCCAGACCACGCCGGTGACCCAGCACGCCCAAATCTGCGGGACATAGACGAGGACGCGGGCGAAGTTGAGGTTGCGAAATAGGGAACCGATCTCGATCTGGCGCTGGAGGTCGCCGGTCGTGTGGTCGTGGCGAGTGCCCTTCCGAGGCAGGGGCTCGTCGCCGAAGGCGCGTGACGTGGCTACATAGAGTGCGCGCAGGCCTAGAGGCTCGAGGTACTTCGGATCCATGTCTCGCGATGTTCGGGCTCCCGTGGGATTGTGGCGGATGGGCCGCCTTCGCCCTCGGCCAGCAGCCGCTCGATCTCCCGCCATGTGAGGAGCTCCAGCCTTCCGGTGGAGCTCTCGACGATCGCGGTACCGTGCTCGACCCAGTCACCAGCGTTCATGTACCAGCCGCCTTCCTCGTCCATTTGTAGCGTGGGCCGGTGGATATGCCCGCACACCACGCCGTCATAGCCGTTGGCCATGGCTTGTGCGAGCAACGTCCCTTCGAAGTCGTTCTTTCGGCTGAAGTACTTCTTCAGACGCTTCTTGAAGACCGAGCTGAAGTCCATCGGCTCCTTTCCACGAGCGACTCGGCGCCCATTGACCCAGCCGTTGAATACGGTCACGCTCTCGTACGCCCAGGCAGCCAGCCAAGCCACGGGAACGTACTTGACCGACTTGTCGAACAGATCGCCATGCACTACCTGGAGGCGAAGTCCGTCCGTGGTCTCATGGACGAACGTGTGCCCAATCTCGATGTTTCCGAACTGGGAACCGTTCAACCGGCGGAGGAACGCGTCGTGGTTGCCTGGGGTGAAGTAGATCTTGGTTCCTTGCTTCGACTTTTCCAGGAGGGCCTGGACGACGTCGGTGTGGATGTCCCGCCACTTGCTCGCCTTGACCGCGACCCAAAGATCCACGATGTCCCCGACCAGGTAGAGGTACTCGCAGTCCACCGCGTCCAAGAAGGTCTTGAACTCTTCCACCATGGAGCCGGCCGATCCGAGGTGGACATCGGAGACGAAAACGGCGCGGTACTGCAGACGACGACCGGGCAAAGCGGGGAGTCCCAGGCCAAAATGTACCTGAGGGTCTGCTCAGCGGTCAGGAAAGAGCGCGAATTCCACGAGGGCTGCGCGGCGAGGTGACGCCATGGTGTCTTGCTCGATCCACTCTAAGGCACCGGCACGATTCTGCACGAAAAGCGGGGCGCAGTCCGAGGCGTGGCAGAACAGCGACCCGTCGAGCTGCCGCCAGCCTCGGAGCAGCTTGAGATAAAGCCCGTTCATCGCTGGGTCTCGCGCAACACCGTCCAGCATGTCTTTCTGCTCTTGGGTCGCGCCTGCCGGATTGGGAAGTTCCAAGCCCCCGTCGTGGCAGAGCAAGTCCCACCGGTTGCGCCGGATCGAGTCTCGCACCTCTTTGGCTTCGGCGAGCAGTGCGTCCACTTCGTTGCCAAGGGAGGCGAGACAGGCCGCCGCTTCGGCCGGTTTCGATGCCGAGGTCGTTCTGCCGAAGCGCATCGGCACGCTGAGAGCGTCCGCGTCCGAAGCCGAGACCCGTCCCGCGACTTCCGCTGCGGCAGCGGCACTTGCGGAGTCGAGGCGCAACACGCGCACCAGCGTCCTCTCCGAGCCTAGCCCTACCCTTGCTGCCGCGAAGTGCGCCGCGAAGTCAGTCTCCATTGCACCGACGTCGAGGATCACGGTGGCGCCAGTGGGTAGCAGAGCTGCCCATTGAGCGATCTCGACTTTCGTCTCTTCGACCGTCGTGCCAGCGCGGACGCTCAACCACGGAGACGAGTGCGTCTCCCGGAGCAGCTCCACCAGATCCGGGATCGCCACCCCATCGCCCTTGATGCTGCGCCACGAGTCCAGCCGTAGCACGGGATACAGGCGTGCACGCTGGAGAAAAACCGGACGATAAAGCCCGGCCCACGAGGGGTCGTAGCCAGGAGCGGTGACCTTCGCCTGCGGGGCGCTTTCGCCCCGGAAGACGAGCTCCACCTTGCCCTCGCCCGGCTCGAACTCGAGGGACCCTGGCAATGTGACCCCGAGCTTTCCCCCCTCGATAGACATTGTCCCGTCCCCTTCCCACGTCGCCACGAACTTGCCGTATGGCGGGTGGGGCGTGCCCTCGCCGAACAATTCCATTCGCCACACCGCACCTGACCGGGTCCACGATCCCGACGAGCGGGTGACGTCCCAAAACGGCCACGACGTCCCTCCGGGCCCGAGAGGTGCGAGGTTGGTGCCGAGTGCGGGGAGGGTGGCACTGGCAAGGACAAGGCTCAGTACATTCAATGCTGGCTGAGACTCTACCCAGCCACGCAGTCAAAGCCGTAGGGTAAACCCCTTCCCCATGCGACTCTGGCTTGGCCCTTTGGCCTTGGTGCTCGCCCTTTCTGCCACCGCGAGTGCGGACACCCGAATCCGGATTCTGCACGCGAACGACACCCACGCCCACATGGAACCCACCATGATCAAGGGCAAGGCGTATGGCGGTTGGGCCAAGTTTGCCACTGCCGTCCAGCGAAACTGGGCACAGGACGAGCCGTGTTTTCTGCTCCACGGCGGGGACGCCTTCCAGGGAACTCTCTTTTTCAACGTCTATGAAGGGCTGGCCGATGCTGCCGTGATGAATGCGATCGGCTTTGACGCGATGGCGGTCGGTAACCACGAGTTCGACAAGGGGCCGGCGGCCTTGGCCCGGTTCGCCTCCTTGGCGGAGTTCCCCTTACTTGCGGCCAACCTCGACATGAGCCAAGAGCCGCTCCTCAAGGAGTTGATCGCACCTCACGCGGTGATCGAGTCGAAGGGGTTCCGCATCGGGGTCGTGGGAGCTTGCACCGAAGACCTCCCATTCATCTCCAGCCCTGGGGAGAACGTAAAGGTAGAGAAGCTGGTGCCGAGCTTGCAGCGGGAGATTGACCTGCTTGCGGGCCAAGGGGTCAACGTGATCGTGGTAGTCAGCCACTGCGGCTACGACGTCGAGAAGGACTACGCCACGAAGCTCCGCGGAGTGGACGTAGTCGTGGGCGGCCACAGCCACACGCTCCTCGGCAACGTCCAGTTCCCGAACGAGCAGCCCGTTCGCGGTCCGTATCCGACGGTCATGAAGAACGCCGACGGTAAGACCGCTCTTGTTGTCCAGGCATGGGAGTGGTCAAAGGTGCTGGGGAAGCTCCAACTGGTCGTGGACGACGCGGGCAACATCGTCTCATGGGAGGGCTCGGAGGCGATCGCGATTGACGACCGATTCCACGAAGACCGGACCATCGCCTCGATGATCGGGGCATTCAAGAAGCCCATCGAGGCGCTCATGGCGAAGCCCGCCGGCGAGCTCAAGGTGGAACTCGGCCGCGCCGGCAGCGATGGTGATTCGCCGATGGGGAACTTCATCGCCGATGCCATGCTCGCCGCGACGAAGCAACAAAGCACGGTTGCCGCGTTCATGAACGCGGGCGGGGTTCGCGCAAGCCTCCCGGCCGGTCCGGTGACCTTTGGCCAGGTGATCGAGGTCCAGCCCTTCGCCAACACCTTGGTCGTCTTGGAAGTGAGCGGCGCAGAGATCAAGCAGGCGCTGGAGAACGGCGCGGCAAGGCTAGGCTTGCTGGCCGTCTCAGAAGGAACCTCGTATCGAGCGGATCGCGCAATGCCGGAGAACAGCAGGGTCTCGGACGTCGTGATCGGGGGCTCTCCGCTCGAGCTCGGGAAGACGTACCGCATTGTGACCAACAGCTTCATCGCCGCAGGCGGCGACGCCCAGACCGTTCTGAAGGATGCCAAGGGCTATCGGTTCGACACCGGACTTGTGGACTCGGACACCCTGATCGAGTACCTCCAAGCACGCTCGCCGGTTTCGGAGGCACCCCCCAAGCGCGTCGTGGCCGTAGGTTCCTGAGGCTCCGGTGGCGAGCGGTAGACTCGGGGCCCGCATGGACCTCAAAGCTACCCTGCTGCTCCCGAATCCGGACTTCACGATCCCCATGAAGGCCGATCTTGCGATTCGTGAGCCGGAGATCCAGGCCAAATGGGCGGCAGAGGATGCGTACCAGGCGCTCCTCCGCGAGCGGGAGGGATGTCCGGACTGGGTCTTGCACGACGGTCCGCCCTATACGAACGGCCCGATCCACCTCGGGACCGCGATGAACAAGATCCTCAAGGATTTTGCAGTTCGGTCACACTCGATGCTCGGGTACCGGTGCCCATACGTCCCTGGCTTTGACAACCACGGACTGCCGATCGAGCAAGCGGTCATGGCGAAGCTCGCCAAGCAGGGAGCGAAGCCGTCCGTCCCCGAGCTTCGCGCGGCGTGCCGCGAGCACGCGGCCGAGTTTCTGCAGCTCCAAAGCGAGCAGTTCCAGCGGCTTGGCGTGTGGGGCGATTGGGGGCGGCCGTACACCACCATGGGGTTCCGTTTCGAGGGCGAGATTCTGCGTGTGTTCCGCCGTTTGGTGGAGAAGGGTTACGTCTTTCGTGGACTGCGGCCGACACTCTGGTCCCCGACCGCCCAGACCGCGCTCGCGGATACCGAGATCGTGTACCGCGATGTCGAGAGCGCCGCGATCACGGTCAAGTTTCCCTTGTCTCACGGGGAGGGCTTGGAGAATCCCGGCGGGGTCGAGACCGCACCGCCGCCCGCCGAACTTGCTGGGCTCGAAAACGTTTCGGCGTTGATCTGGACCACGACGCCGTGGACCATCCCTGCGAACCTCGCGCTTGCCTTCCATCCGGAGGCGGTCTATGCCGTCGTCAAGGTCGCGGACGAGCACTGGGTGATGGCCGATCTCTTGGTGAGTCAGGTTTTGGAGCAGGCTAGGGCCACGGGTACGGTCCTCGTGCGAGTGCCGGGCAAGGCCTTCGAGCGCACCGCATTCCGCCACCCGTTGTTCCCGAGGCTCTCTTTGGGTGTCTTGGCCGAGCACGTCACGACCGAGGACGGCACCGGGGTCGTGCACACCGCGCCAGGACACGGCCGGGACGATTTCTACGTCGGGCAAAGCTACGGCTTGCCTGTCCTGTGCCCGGTGGACTCCCGCGGCGTGCTGACGGAAGAGGCGGGTGAGTTCGCCGGTACCCGCTATTCGGACTGCGACACCGTAGTCGTCGAAAGGCTGGGCGAAGTCGGGGCGCTCGTGCACCGCACGACCGTGAACCACAGCTATCCGCACGCAGAACGTGACGAAAAGCCGGTCATCTTCCGCGCAACCGAACAGTGGTTTGTCTCGATCGACCATGAGGGTCTGAGAGACAAAATGCTGGACGAGATCAACCAAAAGGTGGAATGGCACCCTTCCTCGGGCCGCGGCAGGCTTGTGGGGATGATCGCGAACCGGCCCGACTGGTGCGTTTCCCGCCAGCGGCCCTGGGGAGTCGGCATCCCTGTCTTCTATGGCGAGCCGAGCGGAGTGCCCGTCCTCGACCCGATTGCGATCGAGGCTGTCGCCGAAGCCGTGGATCGCGAGGGCAGCGACGTTTGGTTCAGTAAGTCGGCCGCCGAGCTCCTCCCTGCCGGCTATCGCCACCCAGAGACCGGGGAGACCGCGTTTCGCAAGGAGACCGACGTCTTTGACGTCTGGTTTGACAGCGGCTCTACCTCGTTCTGCGTCCTGGAGGGTGCAGTCGAGCCCGCGTGGAGGGCAGACGTGCCCGCCGACCTCTATCTGGAAGGCTCCGACCAGCACCGCGGCTGGTTCAACCTCTCGCTGGTGCTTTCGACCGCACTGCGGGGGTTTGCCCCCTACAAAAAGGTCGCTACCCACGGCTTTGTGCTCGATGCGCACGGCCGGAAGATGAGCAAGCGGCTCGGAAACGTCGTAGATCCGCTGGAAACGTGCCAGCGTTACGGCGCGGACGTCCTGCGGGCTTGGGTGGCCAGCGTGGACTACACCGATGATGCCCCGTGCAGCGACGACCTGATCAAGGTCGCGGCCGAGTCGTACCGGTCGATACGCAATACATTGAGGTTCCTGCTTGCAAACTTGCAAGACTTCGAGCCTGGCTCGGCGGAGGTTACTCCGGGGTTGTGCGCCTGGGCGGTCGAAAAGACGGCGGCCGCAATTCGGACAACGACCGCCGCCTATCGAGAGCTTGACTTCAAGAAGGCCCTCGACACTGTGCACAGCTTGGCGGTGAACGAGCTTTCCCGCGTTTTCGCCGATGCGGTCAAGGACACCATGTACTGCGACGCGGCGGATGCGCCGGCCAGGCGGGGCGCCCAGGCGGCCAGCTACGCGATCGTGGCCGATTTGGTCAGAGTCATTGCCCCGATCCTCCCCCATACGGCGGAAGAGGTCTACGCCCGCATTCCGATGCGAGAGCGCAAAGCCAGCGTGCACTTCGAAGTCTTTCCCGAAACCGGGACTCCTGCCGACGTCTCCCTAGTGGACAAGGTGCTCGAGGTACGGGCGAAGGTGAACGCCAAAATGGAGGCTTGGCGAGCTGAGAGCGGCACCAAGGACTCCCAGGACATTCACCTTACACTCCGAGCACCCGCCGAAGACGTCGCCGCCCTCCACGGTTATCCCGACGATCTCGCCATCCTCTTCCGGGTGGCCCATATCGATATCGAAGTGGGCGAATGGGAGGTCGGCTTCAAGACGAGCCCATGGTTGAAGTGCGAGCGTTCTCGCCTGCGGCGCGCAGACGTCGCCGAGCGTGTGATGGGAGACGAGAAGGTGACTCTGAGTGAAAGGGACTTCAGGGTGGTCACTGCTTGACGCGGAGCCGGATCGGGTTTGTCGCACTCACGCTTGCACTGGTCGGGCTCGACCAGGTCGTGAAGACGGTCTCTCGGGCGGCCGCCGACGGGGTCGAAGGCCGCGTGTTCCTGGCTCCGTGGCCCGGCGTGTTCGAACTGAAGCTGGTCTATAACGAGGGGGTCGCGTTCGGGATGTTCCAAGGTGCTGGCACGTTCCTCACCCCCATCGCTCTGATCATTGCGGGGGCTGCGGCTGTCTCGGCGCTGCGACAGCCGACGGTCGCCCGGCTCCACACGGTGCTATGCTCCCTGCTTGCCGCAGGGGCGATCGGAAACATGATCGACCGGCTCTGGCTCGGCCGGGTCACCGACATGTTCTTCATTCGCGCAATCAGCTTTCCCGTCTTCAACGTGGCGGACGTATGCATCACGGCGGCTGCGGTCGTGCTGGTCGCCGGGGCGATTTTCGGTCATCACGACCGGGGGCCCCGGGCTGAAACCCCGCCGGCCCCCGAACCGTAGACCCGGTTGATGATTCGACCTGTACCTGTACGACTCTTGGGCGTCGCCGTCCTGGCCGCCGTGATCGTCCCCTTGGCCGCGAAGTCGGCCGGGGGCCTGTTCCGCTCCGTTGGACGAGGGCTCCGCAAAATCGGGGAAGACCTGGAGAAGGCCGCCGACGAGGCGAGCTCAGAGAACGTCCGCAAAGCGGCCAAGACCTCTGCTTCGGAATCGGACGCCAAGGCGACGAAAGTGACTTCGAAGACCGCGGTCGGGGCGACCAAGAAGACTGGGGCGAAGCGGAAGCCGGCAGCCAAGCGCAAGCGGACTACGACCCGGAAGACGACTGCCCGGAAACCTGCGCCACCCGAGCAGAACGCCTAGGCTCGGGCCCTCCTTGACTCAGCCGCCCGGCCTTCGGCATACTTGACCTTCCCCGGGCGGTTAGCTCAGCTGGTAGAGCACTACAATGACACTGTAGGGGTCACAGGTTCAAGTCCTGTACCGCCCACCATACAATGAACTTAGGAGGTTCCTACGATTGGTCTTTCACCGACGTGGTGGTCTGAACTCGGGGTCATGTCCCTGCCTTTCGCTTTTGGGCGTCTCGTAACGGCGGCTCGCCGAATTGCTTCTTGTAATCCCGGCTGAAGTGAGAGGGGTCGTCGTACCCCACCTTGTATCCGACCCCGGCCGCATCGAACGCACCGGTAAGCATCAAGCGGCGAGCTTCTTGAAGACGCATCTGCTTTTGGAACTGGAGGGGGCTCATGTCGGTGACCGCTTTAAAGTGCCGATGGAAAGCGGAGCTACTCATGCCAAGGTCCCGAGCGACCGCCTCCATGCTCAGAGGCTGATCGAAGTCTTTCTTCAAACGATGAACGGCTTGCGCGATGCGGCCCGCCTGCGCGCCCATCAGCGGCAGATGCCTCATGCGATCCGCTTGACCGCCTTGTAGGAGCCGGTATATGATCTCTCGCCTCGCCAAGGATCCTAGGACAGCAAAGTCGGCAGGTGATTCCAGCAGTCGAACCAGCCGAAGCGTTGCGTCCAGAAGATCGTTGTCCAAAGCACTTACACCGATGACCTTTGGAGTCGGCGTTGTAGGTGGATGGTTTCCAGCCTCGATCATGACCGAACTGACCATCGCCGGATCGATTTCCACGAGGAGGGAGAGATATGGCATTGCTGGTGTGGCCGTAACGATCCGCCCGACGATTGGCAGTTCTGCCGTCACGACCAGACACCGGTGCGCATCATAGGTGTACACGCTTTCGCCCAGATACACCTCCTTAGCGCCCTGGGCAACGATGCAAAACGAGGGCCGGGTGACACCGTAAAGCTTTTCGCCCGGATTGGAAGCACGCCCCAAAAGGACTCCCGGCACGGGCTCTAGATACCCGTCAGCGGGAATCCGCTGCTTCAGTCGTTCGACGAGTTCCTGCCCGTTCGCCTGGTGCCTTTCATTCCGTGAATCAGAAATCGAAGCCATGACCTATTCTTACTACAGATAGCCGCCACGGGTGCACGCCGATTGGAAAATTTGACAACAAGCGTGGAGGAATTTTCAATCGGTTCCCGGCTCGAAGTTCGTAGAATTCAGGAAAGGAGGCTGCCTTCCGGCTGGAGAAGCGATGATGGAAGACGCGAGGAAGGAACAGCGACTGATCAACCGTCGCGAGATTCTTGGGCTGGGTTTCGGCCTCGCTGCCTTCGCGGGCCTACCGCAGCCCGCAACAGGAACTGAGTTTCACGCCCACAGCTCAAGTACTGGCTCAGTAGGGCGGCGAAAGCTGGGGAGACTAGAAGTCTCTAGCATCGGAATGGGCGTTCAAAACATGCATCGCAAGTACGATACGAGCATTCCGAGCCGCGCGGAAATGGTTGCGATTCTACGCGCCGCCTATGACCGAGGCGTCACCTTCTTTGATTGTGCGGAAGCCTACGGGCCCTGGGAGAACGAGCGCATCCTTGGCGAGGCGATCGCACCGTTCCGCGACAAAGTCCAGATCACCTCGAAGTTCGGTTGGAACATCGATCCAGAGACAGGCCAGCGACGAGCCGGGCTCAATAGCAAGCCGGATCATGTGAAACGAGTTGTCGACGCCATGCTTCAGCGCCTCCGAACGGACCGCATTGACCTCCTCTATCAACACCGCGTCGACCCTGAGGTTCCCATCGAGGACGTTGCCGGGGCGATCAAGGAGCTGATGGTGCAGGGCAAGGTGCTGCACTGGGGGCTTTCCGAACCGGGACTTCAGACGGTACGCCGCGCTCACGCCACGCTTCCGTTGTCCGCGATTCAGAACGAGTATTCGATGGCCACGCGCGATCCCGAGAATCAAATGATTCCGCTCTGCGAGGAGTTGGGCATCGGCTTCGTGGCTTGGTGGCCCCTGGATTGCCATCTTCTGACGGACTGGATCGACGCCAACACCAGGTTCGCTCCGGGCGACTTGCGAGCCGTCACGCCCCGATTCTCACCAGAGAGCCTTGCCCAAAACATGAAACTGGTTGACCTTATCAAGTCGTGGGCAAAGCGAAAGGAGGCGACTCCGGCGCAAATCGCCTTGGCATGGCTGATGGCTCAAAAACCATGGATCGTGCCGATCCCAGGCACGACGGTCATGCAGCACATGCTTGAAAACGTCGGCGCTGCCTCCCTTCAGTTTACGGCAAGCGAACTCACCGAGCTTAACGCCGCGGTGAAAGGAATCGAAGTGATAGGACAGCGTCTCCCGGATGCCGTTCTCGTATTCTCTGGAGTCGAAGCTCCTCCTAAAACTAGCTGAAGCAAGGAACCATGACTACGCTTAAACTCACGATGGCGGCGATCCTCGCCATCCTCCTAACCCTCGTCACCGTGGGCAATGCCCAAACCGCGCCCACTCCGCAAACTGAGCAGGAGAAGCAGCTAATCGCATTGTCAAAGGACAAGTGGCAATGGATGGCCGACAAGAAAGTTGACTTGCTCGACACTCTCTTTCATGAGGAGGCGATCTTCGTCCACATGGGTGGCACGATGACGAAGAAGCAGGAGCTCGATACGATCCGTGGCGGAGGAATCCACTACAAGAGGGCCGACATCGAGAAGGCGTCGGTCAGAATCGTGGGGTCAACTGCCATTGTTCTGAATACGATCAAGCTCCTCGCCGTGGTTGGCGGAAACGAGGTCACCAATCCGTTCGAAGTCACCGAGGTGTACGTGTATGAGGAAGGGTCGTGGAAGCTGGTTGCACTTACGTTCACGCGGCTCATGCGATAGAGCAAAGACGAGATCTAAACCATGGACAAGCATATCAAATCAGCTGGACTTCTGAGTAGCGCTGCGCTCCTCATCGTCGCCGCGTTGGGGGCCGCGCCGAATAGCCAATCCCAGGCGAGCCAGGCTGGCGGGATTGGATCACAAAGCCCACAGGGCTTTCAGCGACCGAAGTCAGTGACTCAGCTTTATGCCGAGCATTGCGCGAATTGTCACGGCCAAGCGGGTGAAGGAGGTGGCGGCGGGACACGGTCGATCCTCTCCGAGGAGAAGTTTGACCAGTCTCACGACAAGGCGCTCTTCGACGCGATCAAGAACGGCGTGCCCGAGTCGGCAATGCACGCGTACAAGGACTCACTGACGGACGAGCAGATCTGGGGCTTGGTGGTACGCCTTCGAGAGTTTCAGGGCCGGGCTCTTCGCGCGAAGAACGGATCGCCAAAGCCAGAGAACGGCGTGTACCGATCCAAACGGCACAACTTCAGGATCGAGACGGTCGTCGAAGAAGGCAAGGGCCTGAGAACGCCTTGGGGGATCGACTGGCTGCCTGACGGCCGTATGGTAGTGGCGAACCGTCCGGGCCAAATCCTCCTCATCGAGGGCTCGACCGTGACTGGGGTCAGCGGGATCCCCAAGAGCCTCGAAAGTGGGCAAGGCGGCATGATGGAAGTCGCTGTCCATCCCAACTACAGGGAGAATGGATGGATCTACCTCGCTTTCACCGATCCCGCCGCTGAAGGCCGGGGAAGTATGACGAAAATCGTCCGGGGCAGGCTCACAATAGAAGCCGGAGTACCGACGTGGGCCGATGAGCAAGTCGTCTTTGAAGTCGGGCAAGAGTTCTATACGAGGGCGAACTACCACTACGGGACGCGAATCGTGTTCGACGGCAAGGGACACATCTACTTCGTGGTAGGCGAGCGAGGAACGAACGAGCTCGCCCAGGAGCTGACGAATCCCTTCGGTAAGACTTACCGCATCAAAGACGACGGTACGATTCCTTCTGACAACCCCTTCGTGGAAAAGGCGCCCGCCGACAAGCCATATCTGAAGGGAATCTGGAGTGTTGGCCATCGAAATCCACAGGGCCTCGCCATGAATACGAAAGGAGAACTGTGGGATACCGAGCATGGCCCGCGCGGTGGTGACGAGGTGAACAGGATCGAGAAGGGCGCGAACTACGGTTGGCCTTTGGTCGCCTGGAGCATCAACTACAACGACTCGCCGATGTGGTCACCGTGGCCTAAGGCGGGCGCTCCCGCGATCAAACAGCCCGTCTTCCGATGGCTTCCATCCACCGGGGCTTGCGGCCTCGACGTTGGGAATGGTTCTGCGTTCCCCGATTGGAACGGCGACCTCTTCGCCGGCGGGCTTGTTGGCCAGAATCTCGATCGCATCCGAACCGACGGCGACAAGCTCGTTGAGCGCGAAGAGTTGATCCACGGTCTTGGCCGGATTCGAGAGGTCGCCGTAGGTCGCGACGGCTATGTGTATGTTGCGTTGAACCAGCCGGATAAAATCATCCGACTCGTGCCCGCACCGTGAGGAATAGAAAATGATGGATTTGCTCAGACTAGCACTTTGGAGCGGAGTTGCCTCCTTCACGTTTTCCTGGCATGGAGGCTTCACGCCGTTCTTCCATACCAGTCAAGAAAGGCGAGCGGAGATCACCATCTCGGACGAGAACGTGTCGCCAGAAAACCTTACATCTAGCAAGGATGGCTCGATCTATTTCGGTAGCACGACGAAAGGGATTATTTATCGAGCTAATCCAGATAGCGAGAAGGCGGAAGCCTGGATCAAGCCAGAGGCGGGCGCGCTCACAAATGTTCTGGGGCTTCTTGCCGATGACAAGTCGCAGACGCTGTGGGTCTGCGCCAACCCCCCGTTCGGACGGAGCGCGGATCCTAAGCCGCCGATGGAGCTCAAAGCATACGATCTCAAGACCGGGTCCGCTAAGGCCACATATCCGGTTCCGGGCGAAGGTGCCATCAATGACGTGGCGGTTGCCGCCGACGGAACCGTGTACGTCAGTGACACGTTCGGATCGCGAATCTTGCGTCTCAAGGTCGACGCGAAAGAAGTGGACGTCTGGCTGAGCGACGCGCAGTTACGGGGTGTTGATGGGCTTAGTTTGCTTGCCGATGGCTCGTTATACATCAATAACTTCTTCAACGGGAAGCTGTCGCGAATCTCCGTAAGTTCCGACGGAAGCGCGGGACCCATCGTCGATTTGCAGACCTCAGTGCCGTTTCAGAGACCCGACGGCCTTCGAACCTCTGGGCCCAACACCTTGCTTCAGGCCGAAGGCAACGGGCGCTTAACGGAAATCACGATCGTCGGTGACAAGGCCGAGGTTAGAGTGATTCGAGAAGGGTTGTCCAATGCTGCCGGAGTGACCCAAGTTGGCCAGTCGGCATTTGTGCTTGTAGGAAGGACGAAGGCGGTAAGAGTTCAAGTTAAGACTTGAGGAATGCGGCGGCCTGGGTGCGCTCGCAAAGGTCACTCAATGGGGGGCAAAGCTGAGCGAATCTGAGACGTCTGTCGATTCCAAGTGACTCTCAGTATCCAGCCAGATCCGCATGACGCTCCAGGTGTCACAGGTTCATGTCCTGTACCGCCCACCACTGTTGGGAGCCGACTTCGATCGAATCCGGAGATAGGGCCTCTTGCAACGAATCTGCAATGTGCCGATAAAGAGGCCTCGCCGATCGGATCTCACTTCAACGCAATTGTTGGAGGGCGTCCCGGTATTCGCCGCCGGTGGAGCGGGACAATCCGAGTAGTGCCGGGTACGGTCCCCATGGAAGCGAGCGAAGGCCCCACATGGATCCCAGCCTGCCTTCCGCGAGGATTCTGTAAGTCGACCACTGCCGGAGCGACACCGAGCAGGAGCTCGCCGACACCCTCGATTTCGCTCGTCGAGCCTCGCGAAAGAGAGGGTGCCCGGGAAGCGGCTGGTGCGTGGACACGAGAATCAGCTGTTAACGGGTCGAGCGCAGAGTGTCCGGGCGCGATCGAGCCACTCTCGCGTGGACTCCATGTCCGGGCAGACTGTGGCCCCGATCTCCTTCAATGCGCCGGCATAGCTCTCTGCTGCCTCGCCTCCTACCAGCAACTGGCAGTCCTTGCTCAGGATGGTGCCCATCCGCCGCAATTCTGCGTCCGCCGCGGGATCGCCATGCGGATGCACGATGCTGAGCGTCACGACCGAGGCGTTGGTCCTCGACGCAAACTCGGCAATGTCCTCTGCGGGCAGATTCGGGCCGAGGTACGTTACATCCCAGTCCATCCGCGCCGCCACGGTTGCGACGAGAATCGCACCGATCTCATGGTGCTGTCCGGCTGGAGTCGCGGCAATGAGCCGGGGTGCATTGCGTGAAGGCTGAATCTGCAGTCTCGTCCTTTCGAGATGGGCGCGTATGATCGCCGAAGCGATGTGCTCTTGCGCGATGCTGAACTCGCCTGACGCCCACTTTCGCCCTATCTCCCTCATGAGGGGCACGACGACCTCGTCCACAAGCCCGTCGACGCCGAGCACATAGCTTGCGCGCACGAGCGCAGCCTCGAGGGCGTTCGCATCAAGAGTGTGGAGCGCGCGAATGGCCTGACTTACGAAGCCCGGGTTCGCATCTCCCGAAGCAGGTTGGTCTTGCCGGTTTCCGTCTGAGGTCAATCGGCCGAGTTCCTCGTTCGGCAGCGCAGCGATCATGCCTATGCTATGGCCTGATTCCACTGCGCGGCGCAACATCTTGAGACGACGGATGTCCTCCGCACCAAAAACGCGCCGGTTTGTCCCCGTGCGTACCGGTGCGACCACTCCGTATCGGCGTTCCCATGCACGTATGGTGTGCGCGGACAGGCCGGTTTCCTCGGCGGCCGCGCGAATCGAATAGTAAGAACCCATGACCCGATTGTGAATGTCTTGTCGAAGTGACGTCAAGCAAACGTTGGGCCCAAAGGCATATCGTCTCGATAGATTTCGACAATCCTGAGACAACTCCTAGACAGACCTCGTTCACTGCTGTATCGCCCGCTCCTTCTGGGAGCGGCGAAACGGTGGAGACCATGCACGCGATCGCAGCAATCAGACGGATTCTCGTCATCGCTGGCGCTCTCGACAGGGGCCTCTCAGGCCCCGCAGAGCGACTTGGTGCCTCTGCAGGAGTGAGAGTGCATGGAAACGGCATCGTCACTTCGAACCCCATGGATCAACGAACATGAAGAAGATCACCCTCAGTATCCTCCTGGCCGGAATGGCCGTCGCCTCACTTTCTTTGGCAGCCATGAAGCCTTCGCCGAAGCCAGACATTGTTGACACCGCCGTCGCGTCGAAGCAGTTCCCTACGCTGGTAGCCGCGATCAAGGCGGCCGGGTTGGTGGACGCCCTGAAGGGCGAAGGGCCGTTCACGGTCTTCGCTCCCACCGAGGAGGCTTTCAAGAAGCTGCCGAAGGGCACGTTGGAGTCGCTTCTCAAACCGGAGAACAAGGCCAAGCTCGCTGCGATCCTGACGTACCACGTCGTGCCGGGCCAGTTCATGGCCGCCGACGTCCTCAAGCTCAAGAACGGCACTGCGGTGCAGACCCTGCAGGGCCAGACCGTCAAGGTCCAGAACCAGCACGGTGTCAGGGTGAACAACGCCAAGGTCGTCAAGACGGACATCGAGTGCGGGAACGGGGTCATCCACGTGATCGACACCGTCCTCTTGCCGAAGTAGATCTTCTGCATAAAACGACAGCCCGGCCCCTCGGCCGGGCAACTATCCGAGAACGAGAACAAACAACATGATCATCACTCTCATTGCAGTCGCGGCCCTATCCCAGTTTCCCGGTGACGCCAAGGTCACGAACCTCGGCGATGGGTACTCGCGGGTTCAAACCCCGTCATACGTCATTGAGGTTCCCACGGGCTGGGATGTCTCCGAGGAAACGTCCTGGGGACAACGCAATGCGAGCCCGAAAGGCGCCGAGGGCGAACTGGGTGTTATGACGGCTCCGCCCGGACGCCAGACCTGGGACCAGCTCTACCAGACTTCGCTCTACTTCATTCTCCGCGAATCGAACGGGACGCCGACCCCTTACCGGCTCGGCAGAACCGCTAGTGGGTTGGAGACCGCTTCGTTCGAAGTGCTCGATGCCTCAGGCTTCGCGGCTCGCCGCTTCTTGCTGGTTCGAGGCAACGACGGTCGCTTGTTGGCGCTCTCCGTTCGCGTGCCGAGCCAAACGGCAAACAAAGAGTGGTCCAAGCATTTCGAACGGATGAGTAGCACCGCGAGGTTTCTTCCCGAATCCAAGTAGCCCGGGTTCGGCGATGGCTCCGGCAAGGCTCAAGGCCTTGGATCCGGCCCATCGGAGTCTCGGCAGAGGAAATCTCCCACGACCCAATCTCCGGCTATGCAGCACGGCCCGACGAGCCGTGCTGCTTATTTTTTGCCATCCCAACAAGTCGAAATTATGACGGGGCTCATAGTATTGGCCGCGGGCGGGGTGGGACAATCCCTGCCATGCCGGGTACGGTCCATAGGTGAGCGAGCGGAGGCTCTACATTGACCCCAGCCGGTGTATTGGTTGCAACGCGTGCGTCGAGGCGTGCGCCGAGTGTGACACCCATGCCGGCTTCTCAATGATCCACCTCGAGACTATTCAGCGCGGCGACACTGTCCAGACCACTCCAATACTTTGCATGCACTGCGACGATCCCGCCTGTGCCGCGGTGTGCCCGGCCGACGCGATTAAGCGCACGCCCGACGGCGTCGTCCAGACTTCGCTCAAGCCACGCTGCATCGGCTGTTCGAACTGCGTCTTTGCGTGCCCGTTCGGTGTGCCCAAGTACCACGCTGGATACGACCAGATGATGAAGTGCGACATGTGCTACGACCGGACTTCGGTCGGCAAGAAGCCGATGTGCGCGACGGTGTGCCCGTCCCAAGCGATCATGTACGCGACGCCGGAGGAGATCGCAGAGTCGCGCCGCGGCTCACCGATCAACGAGTTCGAATTCGGCGGTACCACGGTGAGGACCAAGGTGAGCCTGATGATGCCGAAGGGCCATCACCGCATGGTGGTGGACGGATCTGCCGTCGTTCGCAAGACCGACCTGATCCAATCTGCGAGGATCAAGGATGAATAACGACATTCGAAACGACTTTCCGATCGATTGGGAAGACGACAACCACGTGACCCGACGAGAGTTCTTGCGTTTTGGAACCCTTGCAAGCGGGGGACTCGCCATCGGCTCCCTTGCCCTAGCGGGTTGGAGCAGGGTCCGGACCGAGGGGCCGGCGATGGAGCCTCGAAGGATCGCCATGGCATCCGACCTCGGGCCAGGCGAGGCAATCCCGTTCAGTTATCCGCGCTCGAGCGACATCTGCCTCCTCGTTCGTAGACCAGACGGACAGTTCACCGCGTTCAAGCGGAGGTGCACCCATCTTTCGTGCCCAGTCGGCTATGAGAAGGCGAACGACAGGCTGTACTGCCCTTGCCATAACGGAGCATTCTCTGCGGAGGACGGCAGCGTGCTGCAAGGCCCACCGCCCCATCCACTTCCGCAGATCAAGCTCGAGGTTCGGGGCGACGAGATCTGGGCCGTCGGGCTCCTGCCGCACAGGGGGCATTCGTGAGGAAGGGAAGGGTCGAGCAACTCCGACGAAGGCAAAAGAGCGTCGTCTATACCGGGCTCCAGGCCTTCCAGGCCGTCCTGCTGCTGCTCCAGCTCTACCTCTTTGTGAGCACGCTCGAGACCATGTTAACAGGCAAGTTCTCAACGGCGATCCCTTCGGCCGCCTTTAGCCTCGTCATCCTGTCCGTGAACGTATGGATCCTGGCAGGCATCAACCGAGTGGAGGGCCAACGGTGACGCAGGGTCTCTCGGTAAGACATGACAGTCAGGCGTTTCCCCGGCGTCCTCGCCAGGCAGCGCTGATCGCCGGGGTCGCTGCGGCACTGGGCGTCACGCTCCTGATCTACCTCGGCTCTGGAAAGTTCTCCCGGTTCGACTCTCCGCTCGCCGCGTACGCCTTGGCGACGGTCCTCGCCGCGTTTGCGGTCACGTACCGGTATGCGCTGTGGGTTCAGAGGCCAGCAACTTGGGTGTACTTCCTGGCTGGCTGGCGCTTGTTCTTGCGTCCGCACAAGCTGGCCCGAAACCTTGCCCAGCTGGTTCGGCTGCTCGTGGACAACATCGTTGTCCAAAAGTTCATCGTGGAGAGAGGCAAGGGTCGGTGGCTCGCCCATATGAGCATCGCGTGGGGATGCCTCATCGCGTTTGCGATCACGTTCCCGCTCAGCTGGGGTCTCATACAATTTGGAATCGGGGCAAACGGGGTGGACTACACGGTCGAGTTCATCGGCGTCCACGTGATCTCGTTCCCTCCGGATGGGATTGTGGCGTTGCTGTTCTTCAACGGCCTGAACATCAGCGCCGTGCTCGTGCTACTGGGCGTTGGCATCGCGATGCATCGAAGGCTGTTCGAGAGCGGCGCCCAGGCGGTGGAGACGTTTACGAACGACTTCATGCCGCTTTTCCTCCTCTTTGCGGTCTCTGTGACCGGTCTGATGATCACGGCTAGCTACAGGCTGCTCGATGGTGCGCACTTCTCGTTCATCTCGATGCTCCACGCCTTTACCGTGATCATCTTGCTTCTCTGGTTGCCGTTCGGCAAGCTGTTCCACGTGATTCAGCGCACTGCTCAGCTCGGTGTGGCGTACTACAAGGCAGAAGGCTCCACCGGGCCCCAGGCGGTGTGCGCCCGAAGCGGTGTGGCGTACCAGTCGCAAATGCACCACGACGACTTGGTACGGATCATGCGGGAAGTCGGTGTGGACTTCGGAGAGCACCAAGAGCTCTCGCCGCAAGAAAAGCGGCGGCTGGTCGCCCTCAACCAAACCGCCGCGATGGATGACGTCCCGTTCGTTGGCTGAATCGGCACACCGTTCGGGCAAGCCGCAGTCCTAGCAGGGACGCGGTGCTCCCTTCCGGGCGTAGAACCACCAGTTGATGAAGAAGTTCACCACGAAGAAGGCTCCGGCTATCTGGAAGAACGCCGTTGGGTGCCCGGTTCGGCTGATCATCGCCCCGATAGGCACGGCAAAGAGGAACGGGCCGTAGGCTGCGATCGCCGATGTCCACCCGATCACGCCGCCCGCCTGCCGAGGCGGGAAGATCATGGGCATCTGCTTAAACGTGCTGGCGTTGCCGATTCCGCTGAAGAAGAAGATTCCGAGCATGCACCAGAGGAAACCGGGCCACGCCGCGAGAGAGGTCGGGTTCGTAAACGCCGTCGCAACAAACGTGCAGGCGACGAGTCCGAGTGCGGCCACAGACGTCACGCGGCCACCACCTAGCTTGTCGCTGATCGGGCCTGCGGCTGCGCGGACTGTCGCACCAATGAGAGGGCCGAGAAACGCATACTTGAGCGGCTCCGAACCCCCTTCGAACTCGCCGAACATCTTGCCGATCATCGTGGGAAACGCTGCTGCGAAGCCGCTGAACGATCCAAAGGTCATGACGTACAACGACGTCATGAGCCAGGTGTCCTTGTTCTTGAAGATGTCGAGCTGCTCGCGGAAGTTCGCCTTGACGGGGACAGAGCGGAGCCCCCACCAGGCTGCGATGACGCCGATCAGGATCAGCGGAACCCAGATGAACGCTGCGTTCTGCAGGTAGATGTCAGACTCGCCGGCGATAACGTCGCCCTTGCGATCGATGAAGTGCTGACTGCCGCCGTAGAGCCCGAACCCGATGAGCACGGGCACGAGGAACTGGACGACGCTGACGCCGAAGTTCCCGATGCCTGCCTGGATTCCCAGCGCAGTACCCTGTTTCGCCTTGGGGAAGAAGAGCGACGTGCTGGGCATGAACGAGCTGAAATTCCCGCCGCCTAGACCGGCAAGAAAACTGAGGACAAGAAAGGTCGTGAAGCTCGTTTCCGGATTCATGACCGCGAATCCCCATCCGACGGCCGGGATGAGCAGGAGAAGGGTGGAGGCCGTGATCGTCAGCCGTGTGCCAAAGATCGGGATGAGAAAGGTGTGGACGATCCTCAGAGTGCCGGCTGCCAAGCCGGGCATGGCCGCGATCCAGAATAGCTGCTGGGTGTCGAATGCAAACCCGATACCGTTTAGCTTGGTTACGATCGCGCTCACCATGAACCATGTGGTGAAGCTGAGCATCAGACAGTACGTGGTGATCCAAAGCGTGCGCCAGGCCACGGGTTTGCCTTCGGCTTCCCATGTGGCCAGTTCTTCAGGGTTCCAGACAGGGGCGAACCCGGCACTCGAGTCCTGCGTGGTTTCTTTCATGTGATCAACCTAATCGGATTGCGGTACCAGTCTTGACCATAGACGCTCGTCCGGGTATGACAGGCGTCATAAGTCCGGCGACCCTTGCAGCTTGCTTTGCCGCAGGATCACGATGTGCATCCACACCAGGCAGACCACGCTCAGCGCGGCGAGGAACACCCAGCATGTCGTCCACAGTCCGGTTCCCTTGAGCATATAGCCGAACATGATGGGGCAAACAAACCCCCCCAAGCCGCCGATGACTCCGACCAATCCGCCCACTGCGCCGATGTCGTTGGGGAAGTACTCCGGGATGTGCTTGTAGACCGCCGCCTTGCCAACGCCCATCATGATTCCAGCGGCGAACAACAAGATCGTGAAGACCGTGACGTTGGCTTGGAAGTAGACATGGGTGATGCCCTTGGCCACGAGCTGCTTCTTTTGGACCTTGCCCCCTACTGCGACGGCAGGTTCTTGCCATGTAGCGAAAGTGGGGAGGATCAGCGTTCCTTCGTCTGAGGTCGAGAGTAGTGCCGAGGACTTCGCCTTCAGGGCGTACGGCTTGCCATCGACTTCGACAAGTCCAGGGGCGACTCTCGTCACCGTCCCTGCGCGGTCCGCCATGACCCCCTGGCCAGGCGAGGTGATGTCCATCCGCGGAGCAACGAGTAGGGCAAAGAACACGACACAGGTGCTCAGGACCCAGTACATCGTCGAACGTGCGCCGTACTTGTCCGAAGCCCATCCCCCGAGGGCTCGGATCACGCCGGAAGGGAAGCTGAATATGGAGGCCATCAAGCCTGCCATCGCGAGCGACATCCCGTAGACGTTGAGATAGTAGGGCACGAGCCACTGCGCCAGTGCCACGAAACAACCGAACACGAGGAAGTAATAGAGTCCGAACCGCCAGACCCGGATGTCTCCCAGAGGCTGGAGCATCTTGCCCCAAGTCTTGTTTTGCGATGCGTCCACGCTCTTGTTCACGGCGAAGATCGCAAAGATGACGCTCATGACGACAAGCGCGGCGGCATAGGTCAGCGGCAGCTTGCGCCAACCCTCGACGTTCTCGCCCCCGTTTGTGAAGTACCTCAGCAGCAATGGCCCAGCGAGGGTTGTGATCGCAGAGCCGGCGTTCCCCATGCCGAAGATGCCCAGCGCGGTGCCCTGCTTTTGCTTCGGGAACCAGACCGACGTATATGCGATACCGACAGAAAACGTCGCGCCCGCGACACCAAAGAGAAGTCCGCACACCATGAGCATTGCGAACCCGTTGGCGAAGGAAGTCGCAACAAGGGCGCCGGCGGAGAATAGCAGCGACGCCAGGAACACGGGCTTGCCCCCGTAGCGATCTGTCATGAGCCCGAGCGGTAGCCGGAGGATCGAGCCGGTGAGGATCGGGATCCCCATGAGCCAGCCGATCTGGGCCTTGTCGATCACCAATACTTGTTGGTCGACCAAGAAGGTGACCAACACGCCGTACATCGTCCATACAGCGAAGCAGATGGTGAAGGCAAGTGTGTTTAGCAGCAGTATCCGTCGCCCAACGGCTTGGTCTTGCATAATCCGATGATTGCAAACCACGGTGAAGCACGCCTATGACATGGGTCATATGTTTCTGTGCTGTGACACCGAAGAATCTGACTGGCCCGTGACGGTTTGCCGGTACTACCGCAAGAGGAGGCGACACGCGCTCGGCACCGATATCGTTGTGGCTTCGGAGAGGAGGACTGATTGACCGCTGCAGAGATCGCGACTGCCGCAGGAATGTTCCTGGTCGCCGTTTTGTACTCTTTCGTTGGGCACGGCGGGGCCTCCGGCTATCTGGCGGTTCTCTCGCTGACGACTCTCGTGGGCGCAGCCATCTCAGCCACGGCGCTCGCGCTGAACCTCGTCGTAGCGGGCATCTCGTTCATAGCGTTCGCCCAAGGAAGGCACTTTTCTTGGCCGTTGACCTGGCCGTACCTCGTTCTGGCGGTTCCATGTTCGTACTTCGGTTCGTCCATTGAGCTGGCACCCGCACAATACTCCGGAGTTCTGGGAGCCGTTCTTGCCTACGCAGCGGTGATGCTGTTTTGGCATTCCGCGCAGCAAGAGGACGTTCACGCCCCTCCATTTGTGGCAGCACTAGCATCGGGTGCTGCGATCGGAGTCGTGTCTGGGATGGTGGGTGTGGGCGGAGGGATCTTCCTCAGCCCCCTGATCCTTCTTCTCCGCTGGGGCAGTGCAAAGGCGACCGCCGCGACCAGCGCGGTCTTCATTGTCGCCAACTCGCTTGCTGGACTCGGTGAGAAGTATTCCAGTAGCAGTCTCGAACTCTCACCGCAGTTCCCCATGCTTGCAGTCCTTTGTGCGGCGGGCGCACTGGTCGGTAGTCGCCTTGGTGCCCGGAAGGCACCACCCGTGTGGATCCGCATCGTATTGGGGCTTGTCTTGTGCACCGCGGCCGTCAAACACGGGTTCGTCTTCTTCGAAAGCCTATGACCTGGGTCATACGTTCTTACGTCCGAATCGGGAAGAATTGAACCGTGGCCAAGGCTCCCGTGCCCATCCAGCAGATCGTTTCCGAGTTTGGCCCTTCGTTGAACGACGAGCCCGTCGGAGGATGGCGCGGACGCGGTGAGCCGGACAAGATCGTAAAGACCCACTGTTGCTTCTGCGGCCAGCAGTGTGGCATCCAGCTCAAGGTTCGAGACAACCGGGTGGTCGGCTTCGAGCCCTGGGAGGAGTTCCCCTTTAACAAAGGAAAGCTCTGTCCCAAGGGCGTGAAGCGGTACATGCAGAACAATCACCCGGACCGATTGCTCTCCCCGCTGAAGCGAGTCGAAGGCAAGGGCTTTGCACCGATCGAATGGGAGGAGGCGTTCTCGACAACAGTTCGAGAAATCCAGCGGATCCAGAACGAGTACGGAAAAGACGCGGTCGCCTTCTTGTCCGGGGTCTCGCTGACGAACGAAAAGAGCTATCTTGTCGGAAAGTTCGCAAGAGTTGCACTTCAAACCAAAGAACTTGACTATAACGGCCGATTGTGCATGGTGAGCGCTGGCGGCGGGAACAAGAAGGCCTTCGGGATCGACCGGGCCGCGAACTATTGGGAGGACATCGTTCTGGCCGATGTGATCCTCTGCACAGGCACGAACGTAGCCGAGTGCAGCCCCATCACGACCGACTACATCTGGCGCGCACGCGACCGGGGCGCGAAGCTGATCATGATCGACCCGCGAGTCACTCCCATGGCGCGGACGTGCGATCTGCACCTCCCAGTCAGGCCAGGGACGGATTCCGCCCTGATGACCGCGATCCTCCGTGTCTTGATCGACGAGGGGTACGTGGACGGGGAGTTCGTCCGAGAGCACACCAACGGCTGGGAAGAGACGAGGCAGAACGCCCTCGCAACCAGCCTCGAAGAGGCCAGTCGCATCTGCGGCGTCCACGTTGACGACATCGTCAAGGCCGGAAGGATGTGGGGCGAGGCAAAGACGAGCTTCCTCCTTCACGCCCGGGGCATCGAGCACCAGGTCAAGGGGGTGGACAACGTGCTCTCGTGCATCAACCTCGTGCTCGCGACCGGTAGGATCGGCCGGCCTGGATGCGGATATGGCACGATCACGGGCCAGGGCAACGGTCAGGGCGGGAGAGAGCACGGCCATAAGTGCGACCAGCTCCCAGGGAACCGCGACATCGAAAACCCGGAGCACCGTGCGTACATCTGCGAAGTTTGGGGGATCGAGGATTCCGAGCTTCCAAGGGCAGGACACACCGCCCAAGAGATCATGAACATGATCCACGAAGGGGAGATCAAGGCGTTGATCTCGATCTGTTTCAACCCGCTCGTGTCCCTCCCTGACTCCAATTTCACCCGCGAGGCGCTAGAGAAGCTTGAGCACTATACAGCGATAGACTTTTTCCTCAACGAGACCGCTCACCATGCAGACATCGTAATGGCTGGCTCGTTGCACGAGGAGGAAGAGGGGACGAGTACGAGCGCAGAGGGCAGGGTCATTCGGATCCGCCAGGCAGTCACGCCCCCAGCCAAAGCCAAGCGTGACACGGAGATTCTGCTGGAGCTTGCAGAGAGGCTGGGACGTGGGAAGTACTTCCAATACGGTTCGAGCGAGGACATTTTCAACGAGCTCCGTGTCGCCAGTAAGGGAGGGACAGCGGACTACTACGGAATTACCTACGAACGGATCGAGAACGAGATGGGCGTCTTTTGGCCGTGCCCAGAGATCGGTCATCCCGGTACTCCTAGGCTGTTCGAAGATCTCAAGTTCTCCAAGCCGGACGGTCGGGCTGTCTTCCACCCGACCCCTTACCGTCCTCCCGCCGAGGAGATTGACGATGAGTACCCGGTGATCCTCACCACGGGCAGAGTTGTCATGCACTATCTGAGTGGAACGCAGACGCGACGGCTGGGCGGACTCGTGGAGCTCTGCCCCGATCCCTATGTCGAAATCCACCCTACGTTGGCCGGGCAGCACGGCATTCTCGACGCTGATTGGATCACGGTAGAGAGCCGAAGGGGTAGGGTCACTCTGCAAGCCAAGGTCGTCACCACTATTCGGCCGGATACCGTGTTTATCCCGTACCACTGGCCCGGCCGCAAGGCGGCGAACAACCTCACCGGACGCTTCCTCGACCCGGTGAGCAAGATCCCGGAGTTCAAGCGGTCTGCGGTTCGCATCCGGAAGGCTTCCGGGCCTGACCCGGACGGCGGCTAGAAAGAGGTAGAGATGGGCCGCGGGCACACGACCTCGGGTTCGGAATGGCTCGACGAGAGTGTTTTCTCACTCCTACCGAAGCATCTCAAGGCAGACCTCGTGGTCGCCGCGGTCGTGCAGGAATTCTCACGCAGGCAGCTTCTCACCATCGAGGGCTCGCAACGGAACTACCTCTGGGCGATCCAGAGCGGATTCGTCCTCCAGACCAAGCAGTATGGCTCAGGGCGGGAGGCCACGGTCGCGATTCTCGGGCCAAGACAGATCGTCGGGATCCTCGGGTTCTGGACTGCGGACGGATTTCGCCTCTCCTCCCGGGCGCTCACCGGGGGAAGCGCGATCGGCGTTCCGGTCGCCTTGGCGCGCAAGTTGTGCGAGGAGTCGTCAGAGTTCGCCCTCCTCATCGGTCGGCAGGCCCTTGCCAGACTGGATCGTGCCTACGACGCGATAGCGGACGCTGGGCACTCGAGGGTGGAACAGCGGATTCTTGCGGTCCTGACGAGCGTGGGTAAGGACTTTGGCAAGCGGACAGCTTGCGGCATGCAATTGGAAGTACCGCTCACTCGGCAGGACATAGCCGATCTTGCCCACACCACTGTCGAGACAGCGATCAGGACGCTGCGAAGCTGGGAGAAGGCAGGCTATCTGGCCACTCACGAGCGACAGATCAGCATCCTAGATCTTGGCGGGCTGCGATCCTTCGTAGCACCGGCGGACGGATGAATTCGCTTCGCTCCATGAGAGCTTCCCATGGCTTATGACCGACGTCATACCTTTGCCAGGGGCTCGAAAGCAGAATCTCGGAAGGTGCACTCACGATGCTCTTCCTCTTTCCGCTAGTCTCCGCGAACTGGTATGCCGCCGAGTTCCAAGATCAGATCAAGGCGACGACCGATGTGGAGGCCCGTGCTCGGCTCGAAGGTCGCTCCGACCCAGACTTTGCTCGAGCGACGGACGACGCGAACACGCAACTGCTCCTTCGGATCCGGCCCGGCGTCACTGTGACGAAGGAGGCATGGACGGGCCGTCTGCAGTTCCAGTACACAGAGGGCCGGACATGGAAGACCGGGCCGGATTCCTATACGAACGACCTCGATGCGAGCCTTGTTTACCTGCAGTACTCGAAGGACGGCACGCAAGTGACGATCGGCCGACAGAAGGTCGTTCTGGCTGACCAGCGCTTGATCGGTCCGTTGGAATGGGCGAATCGGGCGCGGTCGTTTGATGGCGCGCGATACAAGCGAGGGGAGTGGGACGTGGCCGCCTTTGCGATCGGAGTTTCGGCCAACCGGCCGCGCAATGCACGAGTGGGATACGTGAGCCGGGATTGGAACGGCGGCAAGACCACGTACATCCTCAAGACCGACTCGCTCCCGGCGGGAAACACGACGGTGCATACGCTAGACCACGTTTGGAAGGGCGCGGTGGGAGAGATGCAAGGCGAGGTCGAAGCGGCGATCCAGGCCGGGGGAGCAGCGGGAAAGGATCATTTCGCATTTGCGCTGCACGCTGGACTGACCCGGAAAATCGGTGGCCAGGCTTCGGTCACGCTGGAGGCGAACATGGCATCAGGAGGGTCTTCCGCAGGGAATTCCAAGACGTTTGACAACCTCTTTCCCACGAACCACCTCTTCTACGGCTCCGCCGACCTCGTAAGCTGGCGAAACATGCAAGAGATCGCCCTGAGATCGAAGATTGCCGTGGACGAGCAGAGCGACATGTCGCTCGCAGTCCGCAAGTTTTGGCTCTTCGACTCCAAGGACGCTTGGTACGGCGCGGGCGGCGGGCCGAACCGCGGCCCGGCCGGGCCCTTTCTTGACCCCACCGGAGGATCAGGCCGCGATCTGGGAACCGAGATCGACTTTGAGTACGGCCTCAAGCTCGGGGCACGAGGCGGGATCAACCTCGGCGCCGCGCTTTTTGTGCCGGGCCACTTCGTGAAGAACCAGGTCGCAGGTCCGATCCGGAACCAGTTATGGTTCTATGCGAGCAGTTCTTTCAAGTTCTAGGCAGTAGCGGCCTTGAGACGCCGCTTCCTTTGACACCGAAACCCGAAGCCTGGCTCGCCAGGCTTCGTTCGTTCTTGGACAGGCAGTGCGAACCGCACGAGGACTGGCGATCAAGACCACGCTGGAGAGCGTCAAGCGGCCCAGACTTGTCCGAAACGTGCCAGTTCGGGGTTGCAGTCCTAGCAATGTTTCGCTTGACGCCAGTTCGGCACCCATCAAACTAGAAAGGCCCCCGTCCCTTTCGGGGCGGAGGCCTGACTGGCTAGGCTAGATGCCTGCGTAGCTTTCGCTTACTTGCGGCGGCGGCGAGCTGCGAGAGCAGCGAGGCCTGCACCGAGAGCGATCATCGTGGCCGGCTCGGGCACGACGGTCGCGTCGTAGGCGAAGTTGTTCTGGGTGTCCCAGCGGGTCTGGCCGAAGCCGCCACCGGGGCTGACGCCGATGCCGTTGTTACCGCCGGGGGTACCAGCAACGCCGTTCAGGATGAAGACCTGGCCACCAAGACCGAAGTCTCGCTCGACGGCCATGCCGACGTAGTTCGCACCGGCGACGTTCAGGTTAAGGCCCGAGATCGTGGTGATGAACGTGCGGTTGGTCGTTCCGGGAACGCCGAAGATCTGGGTGGCAACGCCGGTCTGACCGGAGAGGCTGCCAGCATCGCCCGTGAGCGAGCTCACCGCGGCGCCAGCCGAGGTGAAGCCAGAAATGGTCCAGCTGAAGTTCGCCGGAACCATGCCCGGGTCGGTGACTTCGTAGGCAACGCTGATCTCAGTCAGGATGCTGCCGGCGGACGAATCGACGTTGTCGATGGCCATGCCGCTGAAGGTCGGGAAGTCGCCGAAGATCTGGATGACGCCAAAGTCGGCAGCCGGGCCCATAGCGGCCGGTGCGCCGATCTGGTTGATCCAGTTTCCGGCTGCGTTAGCGGCTACAGCCGTAACCGCAAAAGACAGAGAGAGTAGGGTTCGCATTTTCATTTTGCTTGTTTCCTCCAACTTGAAAACCAAGCCGGACATCAGTCCAGCCAAGCACGTCTCCGTGCTGAAGACACTATACACCCACTTTCGAGCCATAACGTGGGTCCGGAACCATTTCAGGCAAAATTGCTGGCGTCGAACCTAGCACTTCTCTCGACTGAACCTTCTAGCCGTCAGCTTTTTCGTCCGGTTTTTCCGCCGCCGGGCGCTCCAGGAGCGCTCTGAGCGCCTCCTCTTCCTTTCGGGCTCGCTCTCGCTCGCGGACTTTGGAGAGGAAGTCGTCGAAGTCCTTTGGGCTCTTGGCCATGCCGCCCCGACCACTTTGAACCCGGCGATCAATCCTCATCGGGCTCCAATTGGAGCCATAGAGCCAGAAGAGCAGCGCGGGCGAAGCGAGGACCAGTCCGCTCAACGGCGAGCCCGCGCCGTAGTTGATGACCAACGCCGCGAAGGCGAGGACCGCGATCCAGGTCATCGTGAGCCGGACGATCCCGAACAGCATCACAGGCGACTGCGGATCCCTCGCCGCAATGTATGCAGTGAGCATAGCGCTTGGCACGAAGGTCCCAAACAGCACCGGAGCCGGTACCCACTGGTGGAACGCATAGCTCACTCCCGCTGGAATCGCCGCTCCCAGGATCAGCATCCACGCCAGCATCCGCGAACCGACCCGGGCATGCAGCAGCTTGGCCACGAAGAACAGCCAGACCAGCCCCAGGAGCTCGAACACGCTAAAGCCGGGGAACGTGACCGGATAGGTCACCCAGGAGTACGGGGCGAACCGATCGGGTCGGGCGGCCAGTGCGCCGCGCCACGCGTCGCCGGTGCCGGGGAGCCAAGAAATCAAGAACCCTGCCAGCGGGACCGCCACCGCGATCCAGGCCGGCTCAAGGTTCGAAATCCTTCGCAGCACTCGCTTCATTCTGGCAGACCCTCGCGGTACGATTCGCCCCAGGCGATGAGCTATTACGTCGTTTGGCCCGATGGGCGTAGGTTCGGACCGGCAGACTTGGTCACGTTGAACCAATGGGCCAGCGAGGGCCGCATCTCCGCCGAGTCGCTGATCGAGGACGTCGTCGCCGGAAAGACCGTACCGGCCACGATGGTAGCAGGTCTCGACTTCCCCATGCCGGACGCCCCGACCGCGGCCCAGCAGCCCGAGCCGCCACCCCCGGCCCAGAGCTATGTGCAGCCATCTCCCACCGAGTCGGCTTCCGGCTGGCAGCAGGTGCAGCCGGGCGCACCGCAACCCGAGAACTATACGCCCAAGCCCGTTCCGAACCTCGATCCCTATTCTTTGCCGCCCGGGGCGAGCTCCCCGTTCCCGCGTGGGGTGCAGCAGGAGCCTTCGCCCGGGACCTCGAACCTCAATTGGGCGTGGGCCCTCATGGCGGTCGGGTTCGTTTGCGGCTGCGGCCTGCTTGCGCACGTTCCCGCGCTCATCCTCGCCTATCAGGCTAAGAAAGCCGGGCACCCTAGCGCGAACATCGCCGTGATCATCGGTTGGGTGATGCTGGTGCTCTCGATCGGCGGGCTAGCGTTCTACATACTTATGGTCGTGCGCTAGGGGCCTTGCGTCGGGTGCTCGCCGTACCGAGCATGTTCTCCCTCACGTACCTGGCGCTCTGCTCGATCCAGGCCGCGAGCTCGCCCGGACGTTCAAACTCTTGCGCCGACACGTAGGCAAAGTTTTTCATGGGCTTTCCCGTGAAGTCCATTGGCTCCGCTCGGCCGGCGGCGAGCGCCTGTCCAAGCTCTGAGGAGCTCAGTCTGACGACAATCCGGCCGTCCTTGGCCAGGCCGACCAGCATCTTGCCGTTCAGGGTGAAGCAAAGCCCGCCGAACATCCTCTTCTCGCCAAGCTCTTCGCCGGGCTGAAGCTCGAGTCGAAGCAGGACAGCTCGAATCTGACTGGCGAGTTCTATGTCGTTGCACACGGTCCAGCTCGGTCTCTACGTTCGAAGCAATGGCGCCCTCGGAGGGAATCGAACCCCCGACGCCCTCCTTAGGACGGAGGCGCTCTATCCACTGAGCTACGAGGGCGCAGCCCGCCGGAAATGTACCTGGACTCCCTTCCCGCGATCGGGCCGCTACTCCTCGTTTCCCCAGAGCCGCCCGTTGCCTCGTTGGGCACGCCAAGCATCCCGCCATTTGTGGATCTCGACGACGCCAATCTCTGGCCTCGGTAGCCTCTGCTCCCGGCTGGGAAGCGCAGGGAACTCCGGTGCGGGCCGATCCTGATACCAGTAGGCGACGCTCGCGATGTCCAGCGTTAGGTTGTTGGCGTGCCCATGCTCGATGCTGGCCCGGAGCGAGCGCTGGAACCGGATCGGATCCTCCACATGGAACCGGTAGAGGTGGGTCTTGCCAATCCAGCCGAACCGGCTGGACTGGTTCCCCCTACCAGGCGCCCGGGCGCAGCCGAAGTAGGGGTGGTGGTACAGGGTGTCCGGGCACCAGCTCATGTTAAAGTAGTCCTCAGTGCCGGTTCCGTGGATGCCGGGCCAGGGCTCGCCGTCCACGAGAAACATGTCGTCGCCTTCTCCGTACCACATCGGTCCAGGGGAGTGGTAGTAGAGGTTCACTCCGGCGAAATGGCCTTGCCCTTCGGTGGCGAGGAGGAGGTAGTTCGCGCCTTCGCCCTGGTTCTTGGGCTCTTCGCCGAGTACGCCCCACTCGTGCTCGCGTCCACTCTCGGGGACGGTCAGCTCTTGGTTGTACCAAGCGTGGAAGAGCCCTGTGCCCGCCGGCAGCGAGTCGACCTCTTCATAGTCCACATAGTAGTAGAGAGCGTCCACCGCATGCTCGGACTGGTTCTCGATCTCGATCCGTGCCCCTTCGCGAAAGGGCATCGGCCAGTAACTGACCAGGGCATGGCCCTCCTTCGGGGCGGCCGCGAGGGGAAGCGATGAAAAGTCGTACTTCTCGCCCCAGCCTTGGCCAAAGAAGTCTCCGAGCGGGCTCTCGACCGATGGATGGTCGCGACCGTCCCAGTAACACCGGAGTACGAGGCTCCGCCTGGAGAGCAGATCTGCGCTGCTCAAGGTCAGCCAGATGTGCCGGACCACTCCTGCACCCTGGACGTCGGCAAGGACATGGGTTTCGCCGGGCTCCACTCGAACCGAGTCTCGGTTGCCGCCGGAACGGTCGAAGCTGGAACTCCGCCTTGATCGCGCCGGTGATAGCTGGGTCAGGCCGTCCAGCGGGCTGGGCATGCGGCGATGCTACCGCCGAAGACGCCTACTCGGTGGCGATCAGGCTTCCCGCGCTGTCGCGATCCTGATATGCGTTCTTGAGGACCAACTCGGGTCGCTCTTGCGCAGCCTCTCCGGCGGGCCTCAGCATTTCCTCGGGGTGGGCCGAATAGAGGGTCGCACCGGTCGTGCCTGTGGTCGAGGAGACCTGGCTCTGACACCCGGCCAGGAGTGCGAGTGCGGCGATGGTGGGGAGGAGCTTTGCCACACTTGGATTCTCGGGTGTGGCATCGCCCGATCCCTACCTGGAAGGATTACGGGTTTGGGCCCCACGGCTCGTTGCTGCGGAGCCATGCAGCGCGCCAGCGGTGGACTTCCTCGACTGTCGTGAGCGGCCGAGGTGCTCGAAGCTCCGCGCGCGGGAGATCGGGGGCGGCGGCGGGGCGGGTCTGATACCAGTAGGCGACGCTGGCGAGGTCGAGAGCCATCCCGTTGGCGTGCCCATGCTCGATGCTCGCCCTCAGCGACCGCTGAAACCGGATGGGATCCTCAAGGTGGAAGCGGTAGTAGTGCATCCTGCCAGCCCAGCCGTACCTGGGGTCGTCGTTGTTCCGCCCGGGCGCATGTGCGATCCCGAAGTAGGGGTGCGAGAAGACGTCGTCCGGACCCCAGGCGGTGTTGAAGTAGTCCTCGGTGCCTGTCCCGTGTAGCCCTGGCCATGCCTCGCCATCCACAAGGAACATATCGTCGCCCTCGCCGGGCCACGGCACCGATGGGGCGTTGACGTAGTAGTTGACGCCGGCGAAGTGGCCCTGGCCTTGGGCTTCGAGCCAGAGGTAGTTCGCGAGATCGCTCTGGTTTTTGGGGTCGGTGGAATTTTCGACCCACGCGTTCTCCAGGCCGTCTGGCGAATCGAGGGAGGTCAGTTCTTGCCGGTAGGAGGCGTGGAAGTAGCCTTCTTCCGGCTCAACTGAGCCGAGTTCGGCGTCCACGTAGTAGTAGTAGCGGTCCAGGTCGTGCTTCGACTCGTTTTCGATCTCGATCACCGCCCGTTCGCGGAAAGGCATGGGGAAGTAGCAGACCAGCGACTTTCCGCCTCGTGGAGCCGCGGCGAGGGGTAGGGAGGAAAAGGGATAGTCGAGCCCCCATCCTTGACCGAAGAAGTCGCCGATCGGGCTGAGGACGCTCGGCGCCTCGCAGCCGTCCCAGGTGCACCGGAGCACCAGGTTTCGCTTGCTGAGCGGGTCGTTCGGCGACCAGTGCGTGGTCCAGATGTGGACGATCCTGCCCGGGCCGTCAAACTCGGCGATGGTCTTGCGCCCGCCTGCAGGAATGGCGACCCAATCGTCGTTCCCGCCTGAGCGGTCGTACGAGGAAGACCGGACGCTGCAGGCGGCAGAGATCTTCGAGACGCCACGGATGCAGGACATTCCGGCAGTTTGGCAGGCCGGTGCCTGGGGCTAGGGTGCCGGGCTGGCGGCCAGGGACACTTTCGCCCAAGTGTCGCGCAATGTAACCGAACGGTTGAACACGGGCGAGCCTTCTCCCGAGTCCTTGTCCAGCGTGAAATAGCCAAGACGTTCGAACTGGAACGTCGTCCCGACCGCCGCTTGGGGAACGCTGGGCTCGACCCAAGCCTCCACGCTGCGGAGCGATTCCGGGTTCAGGCTGCCGAGCCAGTCTCCGCCCTCGTCCGGGTCAGCGTCTTGGAAAAGGTGGTCATAGAGGCGGACGTGGGCCTTGGCGGCGGTCGAAGCCTCCACCCAGTGCAGGGTCGCCTTCACCTTTCGTCCGTCGGGCGCGTTCCCCCCGCGGGTCTCGGGGTCGTACGTGCAGTGGACCTCCACGACGTTGCCGGCTTCGTCGTGCACGAGGCTCTCGCAACGAAGGAAGTATCCATACCGGAGGCGCACCTCGCGTCCAGGGGCCAGTCGGAAAAACTTCGGCGGTGGATCCTCGCGGAAGTCGTCCCGCTCGATCCAAAGCTCGCGCCCGAACGGAACCTCTCGGGTGCCGGCGGTCTCGTCCTCGGGGTTGTTCACGGCGGTCACCGCCTCGGTGTGACCCTCCGGGTAGTTCGTGACGATGACCTTGAGCGGGTCGAGCACCGCCATGCGGCGGGGCGCGGTCCGGTTCAAGTCTTCTCGAAGGCAGTCCTCGAGTTGGTACATCTCCATGGTCTTCTGGGACTTGGAGACCCCGGCCCGACGACAGAACTCGTTGATCGCCCAGGCGGTGTAGCCCCTGCGGCGGAGCCCGGCGATTGTGGGCATCCGCGGGTCGTCATAACCGGTGACATGACCGCCCTCGACGAGCTCGACAAACCGTCGCTTGCTCATGACGGTGTGGGTCAGGTTGAGTCGAGAGAACTCGATCTGCCGCGGGTGGAAGATCCCGAGGCGGTCGAGGAACCAGTCGTAGAGGGGGCGGTGGTCCTCGTACTCCATCGTGCACAAGGAGTGGGTAACCCCTTCGATCGAGTCGCCGAGCCCGTGCGACCAGTCGTAGCTGGGATAGATGCACCAATCGTCGCCCTGGCGGTGGTGGTGGGCGTGCCGGATCCTGTACATGACTGGGTCGCGAAGGTTGATATTGGGCGAAGCCATGTCGATCTTCGCCCTCAGCGTCTTTGCGCCGTCGGGAAACTCGCCAGCCCGCATCCTCTGCAGGAGGTCGAGGTTCTCCTCAACGCTCCGGCCTCGGTAGGGGGAGTCCGTCCCCGGCGTGGTCAAGGTGCCCCGGCTCGCCCGCATCTCTTCCTGGCTCAGGTCGCAGACGTAGGCATGGCCCTCTGTAACCAACTGGACGGCCCAGTCGAACATCCTGGCGAAGTAGTCGCTCGTGAAGAGGACGGTTCCGCCAAAGTCAGCCCCGAGCCATCGTACGTCTTCCAGGATGGCGTCCACGAACTCCTGGTCTTCCTTGAGTGGATTGGTGTCGTCGAAGCGAAGGTTGAAGAGCCCGGCGAACTCTTGGGCGACGCCGAAATCAATGTGGATGGCCAGGGCATGGCCGATGTGGAGATAGGCATTCGGCTCGGGGGGGAAGCGGGTATGGACCCGGTCGAACCGTCCCGAAGCTAAGTCGGCGCGGACTGCTTCAGCGATAAAGTGGGAACTGGCGCCCTCGGGATGCACCGCCCATTATGGGCAGGCGGTCTACTTTGGACTGATCCTCTCGCTCGGGTCCCACTCCGGCCCGGGCGGCTCAGCGGCGTACCGGTCAGCAAAGCTCAGCAGCCGTGTCACGAGACTGTCGCCGGGCCGGTCGAGCAAGATTTCGCGGCAGATCCGGGCGGCCTCGGCAAACTCCCGTGCCTCGTACTTCGCCATCGCGAGGTTGTGGGCGGCCACTAGCCGTTGAAGCGACGGGTCGCACCCCTCGGCCAATGCAAGAAGCTCGTAGGCAAGCAGCTCCTCGTCCCTGCCCGGGAGAGCGACCCAGTCGACAAGCCGAGCCACGATCCGGTCTCCGGCCTCCCGAAACGCACGTCCATTGATCAAGACCTCGGTTCCGTAGTAGCGGTTGAGACCCTGGAGCCGGCTCGCGACGTTGACCGAGTCACCGATGACCGTGTAGTTCATGCGTTGCCTGCTACCGACGTTGCCGACGACCACTTCTCCCGTGGCGATTCCGACCCCGGCCCGAAGGGCGGGCATGCCCCGCCCCTTCAGCTCGACCGCGAGACGGTCCAACGCGTCCTGCCCGCGAAGCGCAGCGACGCACGCCAGGTAAGCATGGTCGTCGTTCGGCACCGGGGCGTTCCAAAACGCCATGATGTCGTCCCCGTTGAACTTGTCGATCGTGCCCTCAGCCTCGAGGACTTCCCGGCTCAGCTCGTCCAGGTGCTCGGCGAGGACCTCGACAAGCGCTTCGGGCTCCAAGTGCTGGCTGAGCTGGGTGAAGCCGATGAGGTCGGCAAACGATGTCGTGACCACCCTGCGCTCGCCTCCTAGCCTCGCCTCTTGTTGGGACGAGAGGAGCCAACGGGCGTAGTCGGCTGGGACAAGCTTCTCAAACGACCGGAGGCCCGTCTTCATGCTCTCGACGCTGTCGGCCAGCGCGTCGATCTCCCGGATGTTCGAAGGAGGCTGCGGACGGGGCTCCAGTTGGAAGAGGCGTACGCGCTCCGTCTCGACCGCGAGCGCTCGGAGCGGCTTGGACACCCTCTGGGCGATATAGAGCGAGACGACCACGCCGACCATGACTGCGCCAATCGAGATGAGGGCCACAGACAGGGCAGACCGCCATACCGTGCCCATAAAGTCCTCTTCCGGTACGACCGCGCAGGCGACCCAGTTCGGCACTGTGCCGGTGCTCCTCTGGACACGAGCCGCGCCGATCACATAGACGGCGCCGTTCGAATTGGCCCGGAAGATCTGGGCGGTGGATCGAAGCAGGGGAGAGTCTCCGCTGGTCAGCCGTTCTGCGGTCTGCGAGACGATTGGATCGTCGAGCTCTTCCACGGTAGAGAGCTTCGTCGTGCCCCCGCTGGGAATGAGGAGCTTGTTGAGGTTAGGATGGGCCAGGATCCGTGCCGACTCTGCTCGTCGGAGCTCGAGGAGAAACGCGTACCCGCGCTCTCCGATTCTCACCTTTTGGATGAAACGGCTGAGATCGCCGATTGTGAGGTCGATCGAGACGACCCCTACCAGCGTACCGTCCCTCGCCAGGATCGGGGTGGCACACGTCACACCGGGGATGGTCGGCCCGGCGACATTGCGAAGGAGGTACGCCTGGCTCCAGACCGTCTCCGCCGTGGCCTTCGCGCTTTGGTACCAAGGCTCCTCTCGATTGTCCACCGCCACGCCCTCCTCCGAGTACAGGAGCTGCAGGGTCTCACCAAATGGTGTAAAGTCCTCCCGCACCCTTTTGCCGCCTTGGATCCGGAGCATTTGGACCACGAGCGATCCATTGGGGCGTTGAACGACCTGTACGTGCTCCCCGGTCTTCTCCAGGGTCACGCGGATCGCCCCGAACTCTGGCTCTGCCCACATGGCCTCTAGGAGCCAGGCTGCGTTCGCCACGAAGCTGGAGGCGTCTGCGGGCCTGGCGTCGTCCTCCACCCTCGGCGCGATCAGGCCGGCCACGGTCTTGCCCGTCCGCTCCGCCTCGTTGGTCAGGTTCGCGAGGCGGCCGTTGATGTCGCTTGCGTTGCTGCGGACGATCCGGTTCGTAAGGTCTGATACCGTCACTTGGGCCCGACCGAACGAGAAAATCACGAGCAAGGCGACCGTCCCGACCAGAACGGCGACGATGTTGATAGTCAGGTTCCGCCTAAGGGACTGCTTCATGGTGCGGAACTCGGGACGTCCAGGCTACCTGGAACCCGGCGCCCAGAGGCAAGCAGAGCGACCAGGGCCAGTTCTTGGACCGATGGCGCATCCCGTAGGCTGCCCATGCCTGGGCGCTCGGCGAGCAAGGCAACCGCTTCGGCGTCACGACCCTCAAAGACCATCCGAAGGGCAGACTTGGTCTCGGCATCGGCACGCGCGAGCGCCCGGCTCAGTTCGCGGGTCCGTGCCATTCCGTCCAAGGCCAGGAGCCGGTAGAGGGGCGCCTCGACCTCGTACACCCTCGCCAGTCCCAGCAGGCACCGCTGCCGTGCCATCGGTGTGTCGGCACGAGACGCCGCCTGGACTAGGTCGTGCACCGCACCCCGACCGGAGACGACCGCCAACGCGTAAGCGATCTCGCCTACGGTGCTTCCTTCGCTCGAAGCAAGCGCCGCCCTCAACGGCTCGGCGAAAGGCGGGCTCCCCAGATGGGCCGCGGCCTCGGCCGCGGCCGACCGGACACTAGGCGCGGAGTGGGCCAGTCCCTGGACGATGACGTCGGCTGCATCGAAGTCGCGGATTGCCCGGAGGGCGTGGAGCGCGTTCCGGGCGAGGTCAGGGTCGTCCGAGAGGGCCGCGTCGCGCAACTCAGGAGCGGACGAGGGGTCGGCGATCGAACCCAAGACCTGGGCTGCCTTTCGCCGAAGGGCCGCCCTTGGATCGGTCAAGAACTTGCACAGCGCCCGCACCGCTTCCGGCCCTGCGCTCGACCCCAGCGCGTCCAGCACCTCCTCTTCCACCGCGCTCGGGTTCTCCTCGACGAAGCGGGCGATCTCGCCCACGGTAAGGTCGTCGCCCAGCTTGGCGAGGGAGCGGGCGGCCTCACGCCGGACGCTCGGAACTGGGTCGGAGAGGGCGGCTACGAGGTCTCGGCTCCCAATCGAGAACCGGGAAGACCCGACCCCGGCGACGGCCCGTGCGCGGCTCACTGGGTCGTCGGAGGCTCGGTAGGCCCTCAGTGCGATCAGACCCTTGGGGCGAACCCCAACGAGCCTGCGAAAGGTTTTGCGGATGCTCTGCGCCCCCGGTTCCCGAATCGGCAGCAGCGTGAACAAGCCGGCAAACCGGATCGCCATGACCGAGATGAAGAGGCTCTTGTACGCCCACTCCGCGCCGAACCCCGGACGAAGGACGAGCATCAGCCAGGCTCCGATCAGGGGAGCAACGCCCGAGGCGAGGGCCTGGAGCGCGACGGCAGTACCCAGGTAGTTCGCCCGCTCCTTCTCGGGGCTCGTCGCAAGCCAGAGGTTCATCTGGGCAACGCCGATCCCGCTCCAGACGGCACCGTTATAGACGTGGCCGATGACGAGTATCGTCGTATTGAACGCGGTCTGGCCTGGGATGCAGAGGATCCAAGCGATCGGGGTCAGCACCGTCCCGACGGAAAGGATGGTGAGAACGGGCTTGTTGCCGAACCTGTCGGTCATGTACCCCCATGCCGCCGAAGTCGCCAGCGTCCCCAAGGCGTGCGACACCTGGGTCAGCTGGATCACCGTGTAGGACAGGTGCAGGGACTCGAGCGCAAACGCGACAAACAGCCCGCCCGCCAGCATCGCCCCGATCCCGAACACCGAGATATAGGCGAGGACGCGACGGAAGTTCTTGTCGGCGACTGGCGCACGGAACTGGCGCAGGCTTTCGACGACGCCGATCCGAACCGGGGCCTCCCGCACGGAGTCCTTCATCGCCAGAAAGAAGCCCATGCTCGCCATGGAACAGACCCAGCCGATACCAAAGAGCACGCTGAAGCCGGTCTCGGTCTGGCCCGCGTTGCGAAACTGGTCGAGAAAGATGCCCGCACCAAATGCGACGACCATGGCGACCACCGTGCTCACCGCAGTCCGGCGCGCGAAGTACGAGCCTCGGCTCGAAGGAGGCACCAGGTCGGCGATCCACTCGTTATAGACTGGGCTGACGATCTGCACTGCTGCCGTCGCAAACGCGATGCAGAGGGTCAGGAGTTGGAGCTTGATCCCCTTGTCCCAAGTGAGGAGGGGGAGCGCGACCAAGGGCAAATAGAGAAGGCGCCACACCCACCCTCCCGGTGCAACGAAGCGTTTGAAGCTGGAGAAGGACCGCCCAACCACCGCTCCTGGGATCTGAAGGAGGCCCAACAGGCTCGGCAGGGCAGAGACAAGGCCGATCCACAGGTCAGAACCCCCCAGCTCTTTGACAAACCCGATCAGGAACGAGCCGGAGACGATCGTGCCGAACGCGGTGGCGAACGATACGTCCCACAGCGCGACGTGGAGCGTCCTCAAATTATCCAAGGGGCTCGTACCGCGTCGCACGCCGGAATCGTACTCGCGGTCGGGGGCGAATCCGGTCGTTCGGCGGGGAGCCCGAGGTAAGTTCGCGCAGGTAGGGCGATGATCATCCCTTTCAAGCTCAGGGTTCGGAGCGAAAGGCTCCCCGTGCTGACCATCGCTCTCATCGTCCTCAACGTTGCCGCGTTCGCAGGGACGTCCAACGGGCTCGTCGTAAATGACTCAGCGGTGGAGGCGTTTGCGCTCACCGGAGACAACGTCAGCCTGTTCAGGTTGGTGAGCTGCTCGTTCCTCCACGGCGACATCCTGCACCTGCTCGGGAACATGTGGTTCCTCTGGCTTTACGGGCGGCCGGTGGAAGGCCGACTGGGCCACCTCCGGTTCTTGCCGGTCTACTTTCTCGGGGATCTACTCGGCTCAGGCCTTCACCTCCTGATGACCCAAGCAGAGCGGAGCATCCCTAGCCTGGGTGCCTCGGGTGCTGTGATGTCGATGATGGGCGCGGCGGCGTTCCTCTTTCCCTTTTCTCGGGTCGGAGTCTTCTATTGGCTCTCGTACTTCTTCGTCGGTACCTGGGAAGTCCGGGTCTGGGTTGTCGCGCTGGCATATTTCGTGCTCGATCTGATCTTCGGGCTCCTCGGCTCGGTCGGCGTCGCAAACTTTGCCCACATCGGCGGCGCGGTCGGCGGCCTGGCGGTGACGATGTTATTGGGCGGAAAGCGGGACTCCGCGGAGGCTGGCGAAGCGATGTCCGTCCTGGACGAGGTTCGAGACTTCCGTGGACTCACGCGCTCGGACTTGATGGCACTCCACCGCAACCGTCCGGAGGACTTGGGCGTTCTACTGGCGCTCGTTCGGCACGACGTCGTCGGCGGTCGGCATCCTGACCCTTCGCTCATCGACAAGTTCGTCTCGGCCTTCCCCGCGATCGAGCGGACGGTTCCGGCGAGCGAGTACTCCGGCCTCGTTGAGCTTTTGGGGGCCTCGAAGACTCTGCCTGTCTCCGTGCACATGGGGACCGGGAGGGCTGCGGACCGTGAAGGGGACTACGGTGCGGCTCAACGGGCCTATACGCGTGCCTTATCCAGTCCGGACCTTTCTGATTCGGACGCGGAGTTCGCAGTTTTCAAGCTGGCCCAGCTTCTGGAGCGCACGCCGGAAGGTCGGCACGCGGCCCTCCAGAATTACCGCGACCACAGTACGAAGTGGCCGATGAGCACATTGAACGGCCAGGTGCGGTCAAGGATTTCTGCCTTGGAGCGAGGATAACGGCCCGATTTCGACCCGGAAGTGCCCGGGACCCTTGACTCTCGCCGATGGGCGTGCCTATAATGCTCCTTGTCCTTCGGGACATATGCGGATTGAAAGCTCAATAGTGACGCGACACAGCGCAACAGTCACAGATAAGATCATGTGACCCTGTCCAGCCCTAGACTGGCCTTCGGGCCATTTCTCAGGGCGCTGAGACGCTCCTTTGAGACAGTGACCCGGCCCTTGGGCCGGCGAAAAGTTTCTTCGGAGAGTTTGATCATGGCTCAGGACGAACGCTGGCGGCGTGCCTAAAACATGCAAGTCGAACGAGGCAGCAATGCCTAGTGGCGAACGGCGGAGTAAGACGTAAGCAACGTGCCCCGGAGACTGGGATATACGGTCGAAAGACCGGGCAATACCGGATACTCCGGCCGGGGGCATCCCCGGCCGATAAAATGGTTTTTCGCTCAGGGAGCGGCTTACGGCCTATCAGCTTGTTGGTGGGGTAACGGCCTACCAAGGCTTCGACGGGTAGGGGGTCTGAGAGGATGATCCCCCCGAGTGGGACTGAGACACGGCCCACACACCTACGGGTGGCAGCAGTTGGGAATCTTGCACAATGGGGGCAACCCTGATGCAGCGACGCCGCGTGGAGGATGAAGGATCTAGGTCTGTAAACTCCTTTTGCCAGGAAAGACTTAGGACGGTACCTGGCGAATAAGCCCCGGCTAACTACGTGCCAGCAGCCGCGGTAATACGTAGGGGGCGAGCGTTGTCCGGATTTACTGGGCGTAAAGGGCGCGTAGGCGGCTTGTTAAGCGTGAAGTGAAATCTCCAGGGCTCAACCCGGAAACTGCTTTGCGAACTGGCAAGCTGGAGGAAGGCAGAGGTGAGTGGAATTCCCGGTGTAGCGGTGACATGCATTGATATCGGGAGGAACACCCATGGCGAAGGCAGCTCACTGGGCCTTTCCTGACGCTGAGGCGCGAAAGCGTGGGTAGCAAACAGAATTAGATACTCTGGTAGTCCACGCCCTAAACGATGGATGCTAGGCGTGTGTGGTATCGACCCCTCACGTGCCGTAGCTAACGCATTAAGCATCCCGCCTGGGGAGTACGGCCGCAAGGTTGAAACTCAAATGAATTGACGGGGACCCGCACAAGCGGTGGAGCATGTGGATTAATTCGATAATAACCGAAGAACCTTACCCAGGTTTGACATCGATGGCAAACCTATGAAAGTAGGTCCTCTCCCACAAGGAGACCTGAAGACACCTGTTGCATGGCTGTCGTCAGCTCGTGCCGTGAGGTGTTTGGTTAAGTCCAGCAACGAGCGCAACCCTCGTCCTATGTTGCCAGCGGGTAATGCCGGGAACTCGTAGGAGACCGCCGGTGCAAACCGGAGGAAGGTGGGGATGACGTCAAGTCAGCATGGCGGTTATGCCTGGGGCTTCACACATGCTACAATGGGCGCAACAAAGGGCAGCGATACCGTGAGGTGGAGCTAATCCCAAAAATACGCCCTCAGTTCGGATTGCAGTCTGCAACTCGACTGCATGAATGTCGGAATCGCTAGTAAACGCAGGTCAGCTATACTGCGTTGAATACGTTCCCGGGTCTTGTACACACTGCCCGTCAAGTCACCCGAATTGTCTGCACCCGAAGTCCGTGGCCCAACCGTAAGGAGGGAGCGGCCGAAGGTGCGGGGGGTAAGGGGGACTAAGTCGTAACAAGGTACCCGTACCGGAAGGTGTGGGTGGATCACCTCCTAAAGAGTAAGAACTCGTGACCCCACTGGGGGAGCGACATACTCAGGTCGGTCTGTGTTCGCGTCATGAGCTTCCTCCGCTACGGCTTAGGCCCGTCGCGCTTCGGCGCGGCGGGCCTTTGTCGTTTCGGGCTTTGAAGCCCTGCGTACGTCGCTACGCCCACAGCGGGACGCCACAGGACACGGCCGCTTAGCGAGCAGTGAAAAGCCGGTCAAGCTTACGGCAAGATGTGCGTGCCGATCGTCCGGCCGCCACCCGGATCTGGGCAGAACTCTATGCTCACTTTACGCTGCGTCCGCGAGACTTCTTGGATCGGAGTCCCACGCTCTCCATCTCCAGTCGAACCATTCCTTGCAACCCGGCCGGCAAGGAGCCGAACTCCTTCGGCGTGTGCAAGATCTCGCGAATGGCCCCGTACGCGGCGAGGTAGCTCTCCCGCCGCTCGATCTGGAGAATCTTCGGATCAATGACGGCGGCCCGACCGGCATCCTCCCACACGAGCCAGCCGAGCCTCTCGGCGTTCTTCTTCACTTCGTCGAGAGTCACTGCCACGACCGAGTTCAACTGGTCTTGGTCGAGTGGAGTGCCAGAGACTACGACGGCCCGGACGGCTGCAGGGCTTTGCGCAGACAGGCTCGAAGAGAGGCATAAAGCGCCAATCGCAATGATAAAGCGTGGCGGCGAGGGCTTACCAGACAGCATAGAAAACCACCGGGTTGGTGTGCTTGTCGCCGTTTCGGAAGATTTGGAGCTCGAGGTCGCCGCCCGGCGACCAGCCTTGAAGCCCGTGCTCCCGATCCCAGTTGAAGCCAAAGTACAATGCCTTCTGCCAAGGGATCGAGTGCGCAGGCACAGTTCCAAAGGCAAGATTGGTTTGGTAGTGCGGGCAGGGCCGCAGCCAGGCGGCCCAGGTCGGCGGATCTTGGGTTGTGTTGCCCGTGATGTTGTAGGGCCGGGCGTCGTCCAAGGTGAAAGCGAGCGGGGACAGGAAGAACCGCGTGCTGGAATTGTGGATCGAACCTTGCTCGTAGTACTTCACTTCGGTGACGTGCTCCTCCGTGGTCAGCACCCAGTCTACCGGCGAAACTACGAGGGCGAGAACGGTTAGAGGGCCAAACATACTCTTTCCCCCTCTGCCCCCTCGGCAAGCCAGACATTCGTCTCGTAGCTCTGGCCCAGGGGTCCACGTCGGGTGCGGTTGGACCGCCTCTGCTAGCGCCTAATCGATGCTTCGCAGGTTTCGCAAAATGCTGTGGCAACGAGAAGTCGGAACAAGTAAAAATACCGGGTACTGTTTTGGGGCGCTAGGTGTCATGCTCATGGGCCATGGGCCATGGGCCATGGGCCATGGGCTAGGCGCTGCGCTCCTCGCCGCAAGCATTGTCACCCCGTCTGGCTGGATCCAGACCCCCGCAGGCTACCCGCACAACTACCATGAGGAGTTGCCGGTCATTTTCAACGGCGTGTACGTTTTCAAGAACACGGGCTCGACGACGGTCGAGCACAATGTCGGCGGACAGCACTCGGTCCCGCGAGTCGTCTCAGGTTCGGCTCTCGAAGGGCCTCCCGCCACAAGCGGGCCGACCTGGGGGGCGAAGTTCACGCCACTGTTTGACGAAGACCTCGTCACCAACTGGGAAGTCAGCTGGACGGTCAACCCAGGTGCGGAGCACTTTGTCAACATGATTTACAGCCATGAGGTGGGAACGGAGACTTGGTGGCGAAACGGCCAGTCGGCCGTCCGAGGTAGAAGTTGGCATACGTTCATCGAGCAGACTACGTCCGTGATCGAGCCCGGCGGCGGCGGGCAGGGCGGCGGAGGCTAGACGATGGTGACCGCTACGATACTTTGCGCGCTACAGTTGACCTCGGCTCAGCACGTCGCAACGACCAGTATTGCCGTCGTCCGCACTGAGCGAGGAGAGCACCAGCAGCCCACGTCGTGGACTGCTGACGGCCTGACCGCTTGGGCCGAGTCGGCAGATCTTAAGGTGACAGAAACGCCAGGCACTTGGATTGCGTTCCCAGCCGATTTGTGCGGTCTGCAAGACGAACTCGGGCTGACAAGCAGCCTCGTAGAATGGCTAAGGTCTGGCTCAGAGGACGGGTCGCTTGCCGGCCGCGCTTTACCCCATAATCTTCGCGCCAGCGTCGTGGGCGCTGTGGATACTGCGTCTGGTTTCGCCTCGGATCCTCCGTCCAGCGTGAATGAGATGGACTTCGCAGTTGGCCTGAATGGGTGGTTCCAACTGAGCGACGGCAATCGATCTGTTTGGATAGTGGTCGATCAGGCCTCGGTGTCGGGCGGTTTGCGACCTGGCATTTGCAAGTCACGCGACAAGGCGGATCCTCGGGAGGTCGCTCCGGGGCCGAAACTTAAGTTTGACGCCTTCGCGAGTGTGACAGTCGATCTGCACCTGAGACCTGGCACCAGCCTCACGGTAAGAGAGCGCACAGAGGCCGCTTCCCTCGCGTTAGAGCAGTTTCGCGAGGCTACAGTGGCTGCTTCCGACGCAATCCGATCCAACTACCAAGCGCTCTACCGATCCGCCGCAGTAGGTTCAAATGAGGGGATCCGGCAAGCCTTGGACTCGGATGCACTCCGCGCCACCGATCTGCCAAGTCCAGTTGCGCAACGGCTAAGAAAGAGGCTCGAGTCCCAGTTCGAGAGCTTTGGTTTCCGAAGTGGAGACGATGCTAATGCTTTCTTCAACAACGCCGATATCGCTAACCGACGCGCAAAGTTGACCATTCAGTTCCGCCTCGAGCAGCGTGGCAAGGTGAGCGGCTACTCGATGGAGTTTTCCGGACCATTCACGCCGAGGGGGTAGGGTTGCCCGTCTGCCTGAGCTCCTTCCGCCGGGTTGCCGTGTCGGCGGCGCGCCCCCCCCCCCCCC
>JBFWOL010000006.1:0-79098 GCA_050250535.1 Fimbriimonadaceae bacterium
AGAGAAACGGCCGGTCGTTGTCGTTCCAAGTCCAAATCCAGTCCCATCAACCCTTGACGGAGCGACAGAACTAAGGAGTTTTGCGACAACTCTCTTTCCGGTAGCGACAAAGTGTTTATAGGCAGTGGAGAAGTGTTGGCACGAGAACGGTCGATAAATGGCTTCGCGGGCAAAACCGTTCAAATCGGTACGCGCGCTTGCGCGAGCAGTGCGTGGTCGGTCCAGTCTAACGACATAGGCGTCACTGAGACAAGCTTGTTCGTCACCGCCCAGATGTCGGTGCCCTCTCGGTCGCTGAACGCCACCATCGTCCCTCCCTGCCAGAAGTATGGGCGTCCCCAGGGGTCTTCCCGCCGTTCGACGCGGTCTTCGTAAACCCTCCTGCCCATCTCGGTCATGGCCCTTCCTTCCAGCTCTTCATATTCGATAGCGGGAACGTTGACGTTGTAGAAGGTGTGGTCGCCGTGGGGCAGCCCGAGCAGCCAGTCCCAGTTGTCTGCGAGCCACCGTTCGCCCGTTGCAAAGTGGAAGGGTGCACCGGTAGCGAACGGGCACATCGAGAAGGCGAAGGACCGGATTCCGTTGATCCCCCCCTCCATCGCTCCGGCGACCGTTCCGCTGTATGTGGCGTCAAACCCCATGTTGGGCCCGGGGTTGAACCCGCTGAGGACGAGGTCGCAGCCCTCGGGCCAGAGGAGAGTGAGCCCGACGTTGATGCAGTCCACGGGGAAGCCGTTCACGGTTACTGCCTCGAAGCCTTCGAGGGGGTAGGGGTCGACCCGGAGGGGGTCGCGGAGGGTCATGGCGTGGCCGCAGGCGCTGCGTTCTCGGTCTGGGGCGGCGACCTTCACCTCGCCGAGGCTTGCCGCGGCTCGGGCGAGCACTAGGATGCCCTCGGCCCCTGCCCCGTCGTCGTTAGTGACCAAAATGCGCACTCCGGGGAGCGTACCGGACGGGTGCGTGCGGCGAGGGATCGAGATGGACACGGGGCGACGTTGGGGGATGGCGCGGCTGTTTGCGGCCGGGCTCTTGTGGGCCCCGATCGTGAGCGTCGGGTTCGACCGGTTGCTTCCGCTGTGGCTTCCGTTCGGACTGTGCTTGGTGCTGGCGGTGGTCGCTGGCCGCTTTCCGGCTTGGCGGCCGGTCGCCGACCGGATCGCGTGGAGCTTGAGCTATGGCGCGCTCTTTGCCTGGGCTTGGCTGCCTGCCCAGGAGGGAGTGGCGCTGGGCCGCGGGACGGTGTGGGCGGGGGCTGCTCTGCTCTTGGCCCTGGCTTTGGTCTCGCAGCGGGGCGGGGACCGGCCCTCCGTATGGGGGGTATTGCTGGTGCTCTTGGGGGTGGCGGTGGCGTACTTTTCGGGCTCTCCGGGCTCGGCCGATCCTTGGTACCGGTTCTTCCACGAGACTCTCGGGCTTTCGAGGGAGGCGGCGGAGGTGGCAGTTTTTGCCAGCCGGAAGGGCCTGCACTTCTGCGGCTATGGGCTATTTGCGTGGGTTGCTCTGCGCGAGGCGAGGGCACAGGGCCTGTCGTGGCGGTCGGCGGCAATCGCGGCGCTGCTGTGGACCGGGGCGCACGCCGTCTTTGACGAGACGGACCAGCTCTTCGCCGGCAGCCGGAACGCGAGCGTGCTCGACGTGGCGGTGGACATGCTGGGCGCTGCCGCGTTCGTGCTTCCTGCCGGGAGGCGGCGCGATTGAGCGTGCGCGTCTGGATCGGTGAGGGTAGCGCGGATCTGTGCGAGCCTGCGCTGCGGGCTTTGGGCGACGGCTTTGGCACGCGCCTCGCGGTGCCCGAGGACCGGGCCGAGCGGGCTTTGGCCTCGCTCGGTTGCGCCGCTCTGCCCGGTGCCGCCCTGGGTCCGCTCGCGGTGGCCAGGTTCGGCAGAGGGCTCGATCCCAGGGAGACGGGCTTCGCCCTGAGGCTCGGCTCCGTCCTGGCGGACGGCGTGCTCGCCGATCCTGGGGAAGTCTCGGCAGACGAGGCGGAGGAAGCGGGCCGGCTCGCCGCTTGCCTCCGATCGGGCCGGCTCGATCCGATGTTCGGTCTGTCGGCGGACCATGCGCTGGTGTGGCGGGAGGGCTCGACCGACCTTGTGGCGACGGACTGGCCTCTGGCGTTGGGAAACCCGTGGCAGGCATCGCTCCCGCAAGGAGACGGCGAGGCCGTCCTCCGCCGCTTTGTGGACGACTCTGTGAACGTCCTCGCGTCTTCAGAGGCGAACAGGCTTCGCGGTGACCAAGGACGGCCCCCCCTCAATGTCCTTTGGCCCTGGGCGCCGGGTTTTGGCTTTGAGTTGCCGCGCCTCGTGCTTCGGTACGGTGCTCCGCTGAAAGTCGAGACCTCGGACTGGGCAGTCGAAGGCGCCGCCAGGCTCGCCGGTGTCTCGCTCCGAGGGGAGGCACCGCTCGCCGTCCGCGTGGGGCCCCTACCCTGGGAAACGACCGACGATCCTGACGAGCAGGCCTACCTTGCCAGGCGAGAGAGAAGCACCGGCTGGCTTTCGCAAGGAACCGCGGCTTGCACGTTAGGCCCGTTTGGCTGGCACCATGGCCCGCCAGAGGCTGTTCCGTGGGAGGCAGCGCTCGACCCAGACCAGATGGCTGACCCGGAGCCTCTTGTGCGCTGGGTTGCACGGCTGCTTCGTCAGGGCGGCCGCCCGGTAGGATAGCGGGCATGATCAAGCGTGCGGCAGTGCTCGTCGCCCTCCTTCCGCTCGGTGCCTCGGCCCAGCTCACCGCGACAGAGCTCGGAGGGCTGCGCGACGCGCTCACGATTCAGAACTGGGGCATTGACGACCTGAAGTTCCCTCGCTCCCAATTCAACCTCAAGCCTGCTCTCCTGATTGCAACCGGGCTCGGCGATCCCCTTGAAGCCTCGCGCCAGCTCTTCGCCGCCCACGAGTCCACGAAGACGGGCACTTTGGACAAGATTCTTGTTACCGCAGCCCAGACGCTGGAAGGCCACACTCCCGCAAACCCCGCTCCACTGGCGGACGCTCCCGTCTCCCTTCCGTCCGGGCTCGCCGCAGTCGTGGCCCAAATGGTAGGAGCGCTCCGTGCCGCGGACGGCGAGGTGCGAACCGCCCTCTCCCGTCTCAGCCCGGAAGAGGCCCGCGAGTTGGTGGAGGGCCTCGCTCCGTACGCGATCGAGGACGCTCGACTCTCGTTTTCCTTCGTCCGCTCGACTCCTGCCCCGCCGGAGCGGGTTCGGGCCCTCCTTTCCAAGGTGGACGTCAAGCGCATCGTCTCGGCAGGGATTGGGTTGGCCGCCGCATCAGAACTGGCCGTGGCCAAGCTCCGTTCGCTCCAGGAGGACGTTCCTGCTCCTGTCCAGCTGACCGTAAGCGGTCTCCCGGTCGAGGTAGCGGGGAGGGCGAACGACACTCATACCTCGACCAACGCCCGCCTTGTGATCGACCTCGGAGGGGACGACACCTATCGAGGGCGTCACGGGGCAGGGGTCGGCTATTCGTCTGTGCTGATCGACGTGGCTGGGGACGACCGCTACAACGTGCCCGATCTCAGTGTCGGCGCTGCGGTCACGGGGATCGGCCTGGCGTACGACTTGGGCGGGGACGACCGCTTTGAAGGGCGGACGATCTGCTTCGGGGCGGGTCTCGCGGGGGTCGGGGGCTTTTTCAAGTTCGGTGGGCACGACGAATATCGTGCCGTCGCCCTCGCCCAAGGATTTGCCCTCGCGGGGATCGGTGTCTGTGCGGATACGGACGGTGACGACCTGTACGTTGCCAAGCTCGCGTCGCAAGGCTCGGCAAGGACCGACGGCGTCGGTTGGCTCATAGACCGCAAGGGCGCAGACGTCTACCGCGCGGGAGGTCTCTTCCTGAACTCGCCCCTGTTCGCCGACGTCCACTACTCGTTCTCCCAGGGCTTCGGACAGGGCTATCGCGAGGACACGGGAGGCTGGGCAGGCGGCATCGGACTGCTGAGCGACCACCTAGGGGACGACCACTATCTGGGCGAGACGTACTGCCAGGCGGCGAGCTATTGGTACTCGCTCGGGTCGCTATATGACGCCTCCGGAAATGACACCTATTCCGCCCACCACTACGCCCAGGCCTCTGCCATGCACTTGACTTCTGCCTATCTATTCGATCTCGGCGGGAGCGACCTGTACGGCGTCAAGTACGGTGCCTCGTTCGCGATCGGGCACGACTATGGCGTCGCCGTCATGCTCGACCGGGCAGGGAACGACATCTACGCGGCCCGTGACTCCACCCCAGGAACAGGAGTGGCCAACGGCCTCGGGCTCTTCGTTGACTCCGAGGGCGACGACCGCTACGACGGCCCTCCCGGATTCGGCCAGGTCTCGCGGGGCACTGGCTCGCTCGGAATTTTCGTGGACGTCGCGGGAGCGGACAAGTATCGTGAGGGTCTTGGCGACGGTCAGGCGCAAGGTCGCCCGACTTGGGCGCTCGCACTCGACTATCGCGGCGCTCCTCCGTCGCAAGGGGGCACCCCAAGGCCCGCTCCCGTTGCCGGGAGCAAGCCCGCTGTGTCCTCCGATGAGTTTGCCCGGCTGTTCCGGTTCGCGACCCAATGGGGCGTCGGCACGGCCCAGCAAGAGGTGGACGACACCGTACACCTGCTCTCCGAGATCGGGCTCCCCGCTTTCGAATGGATGGTGGAGAACCGGCTCGAGGGGATGGATCGGCTCCAGAGGCGGTGTTTCGTGGCGGTTGCACGGGCGCTCGGTTCGGAGGCAGGGGTCGTGCTAGCCCGAAAGGGCCTGGCCGGGAACGCGCGGATCAAGCAGAACTTGCTCGCTATTGCCGTGGAAGCCGGGCTTACGGACATCGGGGCCCTCGTACCGCCCATGCTCGAGCAGCCAGAGACCCAGCTCGCCGCAGCCAGGGCAGCCGGACCCCTCAAGGCATCCGCGGCGGTCCAAGGGCTCTCCCGCCTGACTCTGGCTGCGGATCCCGTCGTCGCTCGCGCCGCCGCGATCTCTCTCAGTCAGATCGCCTCTCCGGAGAGCGCCGGAACGGCGCAAGCGTTGCTCCGTGCGCCGGATCCCATCGTTCGAGAAGCGGCAATCTCGCTCCTGGCCAAGCTGGGCGAGCAGGGGAAAGCTTCGGCGCGTGCGCTGGCAGCCGAAGGCGACGAGGCCCGCGCACGGCAGGGACTCGCGATCCTTGGGATCATGGGGGATCCGGAGTCGCTTCGATTCATTGCTAGCTTCTTGCTCGATCCGAGGCCCGGCGTGCGGATCGAAGCGTTGAGGCGGCTCGACGGCAGGTGCCCGCAGGAGTACCACTCCAGCTTCCTAGGCCTCCGGTCCGACCCTGTCGAGCTAGTCCGCCTCGTCGCGACGACGGTGCGCCCCTCGCCCTAGCGCGGGAATCCAGTCACTGCTACCGGGCGTCAACATATCCGTATGAAATGGGTCAAGGCGGTGATCGGACTGCTGGTGGTCGGCGGCTTCATCTTGGGAGCGGCGAAGTGGCGCACGGGCGAGCTCGAAGTGCCTCTCCTGCCGCGGCCTCTGCAACCAGTTGTAGTGAAGGCGGATACCCCAGTCAAGCTATTGCTCGTAACGCCCGTCGCCTCGGGAGGGTCGAAGGAGGGCGATACAGTTCGTTTCGTCGTGGCGGAGGACGTTCTTGGCGGTGAGGGAATCGTGATCGGTCAAGGGACGGTAGTCGAGGCGAAAGTATCCCAATCTCGCTCTGGCTCCGTTGCGGGCACCCTGACCAACCGGCCCGCTCGCCTGGTCGTGGACCTCGGAAAACTGCCGGCGACGGACGGTACCCAGATCGCCCTCAAGGGCAACAAGGAAGGCAGCTTCGAGTTTACAAAGTCGAACACAAAGCGTGAAGCGAGGCACGTCGTCGAAGCGATGGACGACCCGGAGGCAAGGAAGTACGCGGAACAGCTTTATCGCCGAATGCTCAGAGGGGAAAAACTCAGCGCGGAGGACAGGGCCGACGCCGACAAGATGCTAGGAACGCTGGTGGAGCGCTACAACCTTAAGAACACCGGTGATGTGATCGGTGGAGGTTCCAGCCGAAAGGGTGTGGAGAAACTCCTGCAAGGCGATTGGAAAGGTATGACCGGCGGCGAGCTCACGGTCGCGGTGGCGGCGATTGGCGAGATCGCCGACCTACTCGGCGGCGCGGACAAGGCAGTGCAGCGGATGTTCACCGGTTCGAACATTGCGGCCCCGATCGGGCTCGAAGTGGATGTCGTGACCGCAGGGGACGCGACCGTCCGACCGAAGAAGTCCCAAGCCAGCTCCTAGGCGGCCATACTTGTCCATTGGATGGACGCGGTACTCGCCCTCGCTGACGGCACCTGTTGGAAAGGAAAGTCGTTGGGCGCCGCGGGCACCTCGACGGGCGAGCTCGTTTTCACGACTGGGATGACCGGGTACCAGGAGGTCTTGAGCGACCCGAGTTTCGCCGGCCAGGCCGTGGTCTTCACCTATCCGCTCATCGGGAACACTGGTATCAACGACGACGACTTTGAGTCCGAGTCGGTCCAGCCTACCGCCCTGATTGCTCGCGAGGTTTGTCGCACGCCGAGCAACTGGCGCTCTCTGCTGTCGCTTCCGGACTACATGTGCGACAAGGGCATCGTCGGGATCGAGGGAGTCGACACCCGGGCCGTCACTCTCCACATCCGGGAGGGCGGAGCAGTGATGTGCGCCGTCTCGACCGAGGGCGCCGAAGCCGCCGTCGACGCGGCGCGGACCGCCACGCCGTATGTCGAGACCGACTTCGTGGCCCAAGTCACGACCAAGGGGCCGTACGCCTGGGGCGTTTCGGGAAAAGAGGACGTGACCGAGCCCGAAGGAGCGTCCCAGCTGCGCCTGGTCGTACTGGACTGTGGCCTGAAGCGGCATTCCCTCAAGCGATTCGCAGCGCTGGGGGTGCGCAGCATCGTGCTGCCTGCGGGCAGTAGCGCCGACGAAGTGATGAGTTGGAAGCCGGACGGGGTGTTGCTTTCCAGCGGCCCTGGCGATCCGGAAAGGCTTGATCCAGTGGTCGCCGCCGCTCGAGGTCTCCTTGGGAGGGTTCCCGTCTTCGGCATCTGTCTGGGAAGCCAAGTGCTGGCGAGGGCTGTAGGCGGCACGACGTTCAAGCTGAAGTTTGGCCACCGCGGCTCCAACCACCCTGTGAGGGACCTGACCGATGGTTCGGTCGTGGTGACCAGCCAGAACCACGGCTTCGCCATCGAGCCCGGATCGCTGGACGGAACCGCGGGCGAGGTAACCCAGATCAATGTCAACGATGAAACGGTCGAGGGTCTCGCGGTGCCGGGTGAGCGGGCATTCGCGGTTCAGTATCACCCCGAGGCTGCTCCTGGCCCATGGGACTCCCGGAAGTACTTCGCGCAGTTCGTAGAAGAAATGAAGAAGGGCCAAGATCGGTAACGAGACCGATCTGGCCCAATTGCCCATGAGGACACTGCACTCCTTGCCTCAGGCCTGCCAAAAGAGATGTGGCAACCATCCTTTCAGCAAGCGCTGTGCCACCAGGATGTCGCCCTTGGAAAGCTAGCGTCCTTGCTGGGATTCCGACGCGGGCGAGTTCATCGTCGCGACCCGACGGATGTCACTGGTCAGAACGGTCAAGATGAGCAGGCCGATGAGGACGAAGCTCACGTTGGCCACCAGCGCTTGGGTCTTGAACGCCAGCCTCCGACCTCCACGGAGCATCTCGACGAATGCCACCATCATTTGACCGCCGTCGAGCGGGGAGACCGGGAGGAGGTTCAAGACGCCGAAAGAGATGCTGAGGAGCGCCGCAAACGTGATACTGCCGAGGATCCCCTGCTTGCTCGCTTCTGCAGACTGGGTCGCAATCGTCGCCGGCCCACCCAAGTCCTCCGTCGCGCGCTGGGGCCGTGCCGCGATCGCGGCAAGGCCCAGGGCCATGTCCACTGGCTGCTTGACGGCAAGGACGAAGGCCTCGGGCAGCGTACTGACCTTGAGGGTGGCATCTGGACCGACCATGAGCTTGGCTTGCAGTCTGGTTTCCTGGGTCGGCATGAGGTCCGGGCCCATGACGATGCTGGGCTCCTTGTCAATCTCCGGTTGGACGGTAGCCTCGACTATGATGCCGGCCCGCTCGACCTGGATCGTGACCGGTGCGCCGTCGGTCCGGTCGCGCACGGCGACAACGATGTCGTAGAACTCGGTGACAGGCTTGCCGTTGACCGAGCGCACGAGATCGCCCTTCTGGAGGCCGGCCTTCGCCGCGGGGCCGTCTTCGGCGACGATGCCCAAGACGGGGCGGGTGTCCGGCAGCTGTCTGCCGACCGTGGAGAAGACTGCCGTAAGGATGCCGACACCGAGTGCAATGCTGAACAGGGGGCCGGCGAAGAGAACCAACCACCGTTGCCATGGCGGGCGAGAGTAGAAGCCTCCTTCGATCGAGGTCTCGCCACCGTCTTCACGAGGGTGCATGCCGTGGATTGCGGCAAAGCCTCCAAGAGGCAGCATGAGCAGCGAGAATTCTGTGCCGTGCTTGTCCTTCGTCGCCAGCAACGGCCGGAATCGGACCTCCACCGGCTCCCCCTTGATCATGATCTGCCCAACGCCTTGGGGCGAGTCCTCCGACTTGCCGAGGACCGGCCGGTAGTAGAGGATCAAGAGGCCGACCGCGGCCCCAGCGCAAAGGACGCCGAGCCAAGAGCTCAGTGGCGCCTGGAGCCCGGCGCCCATCAGCAACAAGAGAATCCCGGCTCCTGCGGCCATGAGCAAAGTTCGCGCAGCCGTACCTACCGGAAGGTGGTAGACCCGTTCTAGGCGAGCAGCCGCCCACACCGGGACAAGCAGGCCCGCCACGGCAAGGCCGACTAGTCCGACCGTTCCTTCCGCCACGATCGCGACCAAGGCCCCAAGGCCCAGCGCCACCCAGAGAATCCAACCGGGGGCGAGGGGCCTGTCCAAGTATTGTGCGAGCGATGTCGCCCGCCGGCCGCCGACCATCACGGCGAACGCGTTCACCCGCATCCCGAACCAGCGGGCGGTGATGAAGTGGCCGTACTCGTGGACTGCAACCAGGATGACCACAGTCACAAGGAACGCAAAGGCGCCCCGGGCAAGTGTCAGCAGTGAAGAGGGGTCGCCCATCGTTCAAGTATCAAGACCGCAGCGCGGCACTAACAGTTTCGCGGGCCCAGGCATCGGTCTCCAAGAGAGCCTCGAGGCCAGCTGCGACCGGACTGTGACGCTCCAGGGTGTGCTCGACTAGGTTTGTGACATCCAGGAAGCCGCACCGACCCGCCAGGAACGCCTCGGCAGCCGCTTCGTTGGCCGCGTTCATCACGCACGGTGCTGTTCCTCCCGCTTCGAAGCTCCTGCGGGCCAGCAACGGGGCGGGAAAGGTTTCGTAGTCCGGTTTCTCAAAGGTAAGGCTGGGTGTCAGGGTCGGATCGTAAGGCTGAAGATCGTTAGGAACACGGTCCGGAGCTAGCAGTGCGAACTGGATCGGCAGCCTCATATCGGGCCACCCTAGCTGAGCGAGCATGCTCCCGTCCTTCATCCTGACGAACGAGTGCACGATGCTCTGAGGGTGGACCACGACGTCGACTTGGCCGAGCGAGAGGTCGAACAGCCAGCACGCCTCGATGGTCTCCAGCCCTTTGTTCATGAGCGTCGCCGAGTCCACCGTGATCTTTCCACCCATGCTCCATGTCGGATGCTTCAACGCGGCGTCCCGGGTCGCTGCGGCAAGTTCCTCCCGGGTCTTTCCGCGAAACGGCCCGCCACTCGAAGTAATGATGATGTCGGCGACATCAGAGACGCTCCTCCCCTCCAGGCACTGATAGATGGCGGAGTGCTCGGAGTCTATGGGTGTGAGCCTCGTCCCGTGCCTGTTCACTGCCTGCATCACGATCTCTCCTGCGGAGACCAGGACTTCCTTGCTGGCGAGTGCTACGTGCCTGCCCGATTCGATTGCGGAAAGGGTAGGCAAGAGCCCGATCACCCCTGCGACCGCGATGACCACCGACTGCGCATCCGTCATCCTCGCGAGGTCGCACACGGCCTCCATGCCTCCCGGTACGCCATGGTGCCGTGCGGCGTCCTCGTCCAGGAGAGCGGTGTTCCTTACGCCGAACTCGTTCGCGAGCCGGGCCAACTCGTCGCCTTGCCTCCTTGCGGCGAGCCCGACAACCTCGAGCCTGTCCGGGAGGGTTCGGACAACGTCCAAGGTCTGCTGTCCGATGCTCCCGGTCGCCCCCAGGACGACGATCTTCTGCACGGCCAGGTTCTACCTGAGCGCAAGGGTACGGCCCGCCGACCATCAACCTCAGGGGAGACGACCATCAAGGCGATCCTCCCATGCGCAGGCTGTTCACGTTCGACGTCGTGGAGCGCAAGCTCCAGAATCCTGACCTACTGCCCAAGCTTCCGCCGAACGCGATCGAGATCCTCGAGTGCCTCAATAGCGAGGAGACCGAGACCGCCAGGCTCGAGAAGCTGGTCGTCGAAGACGACGCCATCTGTGCCGCCGTCGTCGGTGCCGCGAACAGTGCGCTCTATGGCGGGAGGCGACCCCAAGCCTCGGGCCCCCGGGGCGCGATCCTCCTGATCGGCGAGCGGGCGGTGCGGCTGATCGTCCTCGGAATTTTTGTACGCACCCTGACGTTGGCCTCGCGGGAGGCACGGATGTTCGTCCCCAAGCGGTTCGCCGACCATGGAATGACAGTGGGATACGTTGTCCAGTGGCTCGAGGCAAGGGACAGGTCTGGCGACGTTACGCCGGACGAGGCCCTCATCGTCGGGGCTTTGCACGACCTCTCGCTGGCTGCCCTAGCCGCAGTAGATCCTGGACTGTACAACACGGTGTTTGCCGAGGCACGCATGCGCCGGTGCACTCTAGGTGGAGCCTTCCGGGAGCTCTATGGCGAGCCTATTGAGCCCCTCTCCGCGGCGGTCGCCCGAGTTTGGGGCCTACCCAGAAGTATCGTGGGCTGCTTGGAGGAGCTTCGAAACGCGGAGACTCAGATCGCGGCGCGCGTGCTGTACGCCGACTGGTACGCAGAGTCGGTGAAGCATGGGATCACGTCTTGGCCCTGCACCGTCGAGCTAGATCCCCGTGTTCTCGAGCTGGCGGCCGTGCCTGCAATCGAGAACTCAGAGCCTGACCCGATCGACCAGATCGACAAGGTTGCCCAGGCCTGGCAAACGGTGAGCGAAGCGGCATAATGTGCCATGCCGTCTGCGGCCGCGCTCCGGCCATTCCAGCTTGACCTGAGCCATGCCGAGAGCCTTGCGGGGCAATATGGAACTCCGCTCTACGTGGTCTCCGAAGCGCATTTTCGCGACCGGGCACGGCAGTACAACCGAGCTTGGCCGCACGGCGACGTAAGCTATGCGAGCAAGGCGAACTCGAACTTGACCCTGCTGCGCTGGGCGCACGAGGAGGGACTCTCGGTGGACGTTGCGAGCAACGGCGAGCTTGAGGCAGCGCTCCTTGCCGGCGTACCCGGATCCCATATCAGGCTCCACGGCAACTACAAGACTGACGAGGACATCTTTGCCGCCAGTCGGGCGGCGGTCGGTGAGGTGGTCGCCGACAGCCTCGTCGAGATCGAGACGCTTGCGAGGCTCGGCTGGAAGGGGCGGGTCGCGCTACGCTTGGCCCTGGACGTCCATTCCGGTTCATCGGACAAGGTCTCGACCTCCCATCCGGACACTAAGTTTGGCCTCTCTGTCGCCACGGGGGACGCTTTGACCGGAGTCCGCACCGCGCTTGACAATGGTCTTGGGCTGATCGGATTTCACTGCCACGTCGGTTCCATGATGTCGGTTCCTGGCCCGGTCGCAGAGGCAGCTCGGGCGATGGCTTCCTTTGCTCAGGAGACCAAGAGGGCGATAGGCTATTGGCCCGAGACGGTGAACCTGGGAGGCGGACTTGCTGTGGACTACACGCCCGACGATGAGCCGGTGTCAGTCACAGCGTACTGTGCATCGGTCGCTCAGGCGGCAAAGGAGGCGTTGGGCGATCCATGCCCAGAGCTCCGAATCGAGCCAGGTCGTTCGATCGCGGCTCCGGCGGGTCTGACGATCTACCGGGTCGGGGTGGTCAAGCGGTCGAGCTCGGGCCGCAAGTTTGTCGCAGTGGACGGTGGGATGAGCGACAATCCCCGGCCCGCGCTGTACGGCGCCCGGTACACGGTCTTGTCTTTCCGGAGTGAAACCAGCGAGCCTGCGACCGTGGTCGGCCGGCATTGTGAGAGTGACGTGATGTTCAAAGACGCCCACCTTCCTTCCGGAATTGCACCCGGCGATCTGCTCCAGGTGCTTCATACCGGCGCCTACAACGCCTCCATGGCGAGCAACTACAACCGGTTCTTGAGGCCCGCGACGGTAGCGATCCAGGAGAACGGCGAGGAAAGGATCATCGAACGACGAGAGACTTTGGAGGACATTTTCGCCCGAGAGGAGAGGGGAGGGTAGTGCCTCAGGCGACCGAGATCGGCATCTATGTCGCCGTGATCCTTCTCAGCATTTCAGTGCACGAGTACGCCCACGCGAAGATCGCAGACATGTCAGGCGACGATACGCCTAGGCTGATGGGAAGGGTCACGCTCGTGCCTTGGAAGCACTGGGATCCGGTCGGCACGGTCATGATTCTCATCACGGCGATTGCAGGGGTCGGGATTGGGTGGGGCAAGCCAGTCACGGTGAACCCGAACCGTATGCGAAACCCGCGCTGGGACCATTTCTGGTCCGTGGCCGCCGGCCCGCTGAGCAATCTACTGATCGCAGGCTTCTTTGGGGCTGTGCTTCGGTTCCTTCTGCCGCTCGGCCCCACGGTCTTGAACGACGGCCTCCTCAGCTTCTTGTTGATCGCCGTCTACTCGAACATCGGCCTGTTCCTCTTCAACCTCATGCCTCTTGGGCCGCTGGACGGCCATTGGCTTGTCGGAGCGTTCTTGCCGGACGGGGTGCGCGAGCGGTGGTACATGTTCAACCGAACCGTGGGGGGCTTGGTTCTCCTTGCCCTCGTGTTCTTCCGAACCGATCAGTTCGATCCCTTGGGCCAGATGTTCGGCCCAATTCGTGAAGCGGTCTTCCGCATCATTGTTGGAGCATAAGATATCTCGCCCATGAAAAGAATCCTCAGCGGTATGCGCTCGACCAACGAGCGTTTGCATATCGGAAATCTCGAAGGTGCCCTACGGAACTGGATCTCGCTACAAGGAGACTACGAGATGTTCTGCATGGTTGCGGACTGGCACGTTCTGACCGACAGCAGCGAGAAGATCAACATTGCCCACAATTCGCGCGAGGTCGCCAAGGACTTCGTCGCCGCAGGCCTTGATCCCGACCGGTGCGCGATTTTCCGTCAGTCCGATGTCAAGGAGCACGCAGAGCTGCATCTGCTGCTCTCGATGGTGACCGGACTGGGCAAGCTGGAGCGGGTTCCAACCTTCAAGGAGAAGAGGGACGAAGCACGCTCGGAAGGACAGGTCTCCTATGGCTTGCTCGGATATCCTGTGCTGCAGGCTGCCGATATCCTGCTCTACAAGCCCTACGGCGTTCCCGTAGGGAAGGACCAGGCCGCGCACCTTGAGCTCAGCCGCGAAATCGCCCGTTCCTTCAATTCGAAGTTTGGCGAGGTCTTCCCGGAGTTCGTGGACATCATTCCGGAGGACGAGTCGAGGTCGAAGGTGCCAGGGCTCGACGTGGACGCTGAGGGGAACCTGCGCAAGATGAGCAAGTCGTACGACAATTGCATCTATCTCAGCGAGTCCGCGGACGAGACCGCCCAAAGGATCAAGGGCGCCTTCACCACGCCAAGCAAGATGCGAAAGACCGATCCGGGGATTCCGGAAGGCTGCTCGGTCTGCCAGCTTCTGCGCGTGTACGCACCGGACTGGGAGAGCCTCTGGGAGGAAGACCGGCGGGGCGAGAGAGGCTGCATGCAGAACAAACAGGCCCTCACCGAGGCAGTGAACGAGGCGCTCCGTCCGATCCGAGAGCGCCGGGCGGGCATCACGGACGCCGACATCCAAGCGATCCTGGCTTCAGGGGCCGAGCGCGCACGGGCAGCCGCAACGGTAACGATGGACGAGGTGCGCAGGGCCATGCGACTCGTGTAATGGGTTCGGCCAACCCATAATCACCGTTGGTGAGGCCCCAAGAACCGTTCGGTAACGTCCGCGCCGTCTTCTTTGACCTGGACGACACGCTCTGCGCGTATTGGAACGCAGCCAAGGCCGGACTCCGTGCCGCTTTTGAAGCCCATCCCGTTCCAGGCTATGAGCTCGAGGACGCGCTCAAGGTCTGGGCTGGGGAGTTCCGTCGCTATGCCGAGGAACTGAAGACGTCGCACTGGTACGAGATCTATCTCACGGAGGGCGCGACGACCAGAGCCGAGATGATGAGGCAGGCCCTCGCCGCCATGGGAGTCGACGATCCAGACCACGCATGGCAACTCAGCGAGACCTATGGTCGCGAACGGGATTCTCGCTTGGTTCTCTTTCCAGAGTCGAGGAACGTGCTCCGCGCTTTGAGCGGCGTGTTCCATCTCGGCCTGATCACCAATGGTCCGGCCGATATCCAGCGTCAAGAGATCGCCACCCTCAATATCGGATCCTACTTTGACACCGTGCTGATCGAGGGTGAGATGGGGCTAGGCAAGCCGCACCAGGCCGTCTTTGCCAAGGCAGAGGCTGAGTCGCATGCCAAAGGCGAAGAGGTCCTTTTTGTCGGCAACAGCTACGCTCACGACATCGCCCCCGCGATCCGCGCGGGATGGAAGACGATCTGGGTCCGGCGTGAGAGCGACGTCCCGCCCAGCGCAGACAAGCCGCGGCGCGAGGAGATGCCTGAGGGCGCACCGAGTCCGGACGCGATCCTTGAGACTCTCGAGCAGCTCCCCGAGATTTTAGGCGTCTGTAGCCTCGAGTCCGTCTAGGGCCCGCGGTCGAGGATTCCCTCGGCGACGTACACCGGGGCGTCGGATCGGACCGCCATCGCGATCGCGTCCGACGGACGGCAGTCCACTTCGAGCTCCTCACCGGTCGAGTCCTTGAGCACCAGTTTCCCGTAGTAGACCCCTCGCCAGAGGTCGTCGATCACGACCCGGGCAATGTCGAGCCCGGTTCTGTCGAGGATCGTCTTCATGAGGTCGTGGGTGAGCGGTCGGTCGTGGAGCTGGCCTGAAAGGGCGTAGGCGATGGACGCCGCCTCGCACGGGCCGATCACGATCGGAAGCTTTCTCTCCCCGGTACTGAGAAGCACGAAAGCGCGCTCCAGGTCTTCCGCGTCCGAGGTCTCGGCGAGAACGCTTTCCACCTCGACTCGGACGGGTTCTCCGTAGCTCTCCGGCCTTTCGTCGTCTGCCCCCGTAGGGTCGCTGAAGAACGAGGGTGGCCTATCTAAATCGTCCGGCTCGTCCGGCCTGCCATCGGCCATGCTTCTACGTTACCAGGCTCGCGGCCTTGTCGCGCACCTCCGGGCGCAGGTATTCGGTGATGCTCATGCAAGAAGTCGTGGTCGGATCGGCGAAGGCCTCCAGTGCGCGAGCGAGGGCCCGTGCCGTGTCGATGCTCGTAACGCAAGCCACACCAGTGCCGATGCACGTGCTACGGATCATCACCGCGTCCGGAGTGTTCTGGTCTCCGGGCTTCGGGGTGTTGATCATGAGGCTGACCCGGCCTTCGTAGAGGCGTTCGCGAATGTTCGGCGATCCGTCCTGGACTTTGTTCAAGAGCTCGCACTCGATGCCAGCCTCGACGAGCGCCCGTCGCGTTCCCGTGGTCGCCGCGACGGTGTGCCCGGCGGAGACGAGGCGCCGTGCGATCTCTACCGCGTCGTCCTTGTCCGAATCGTTCACGGTAAGGATCACCTGGCCGTGGGGACGGAACGACACGCCGCTTGCGAGTAGGGCCTTGTAGAGCGCAGCCTCGAACGTCCAGTCCACTCCGAGTACCTCTCCGGTGCTCTTCATCTCGGGCCCGAGAGCGGGCTCCACCCGGGCCAGCTTTTGGAAACTGAACACCGGTGCCTTGACCGCATAGATGCGCGAAACCGGCTCTTCCGAGGCAGCGAACTGTTCGAGGGAGGCGACCGAGCCTGGCGTCAATGGTTTCCAACGCTCCGGTGTCGAGATCGGATGGGTATTGGAAATCGGAACCGGGCACCAGACTCCACTTGAGTAGCCCGCTTCTCGGAGCGTCCCGCCGACCGCGGCAAAGGTCGCTAGCGCCACCATAGGCACGCCGGTCACCTTCGAGATGTACGGAACCGTCCGGCTGGCCCGAGGGTTTACTTCGAGGACCATTGGCGTGTCGCCGTCCATGACGAACTGGACGTTCAGCAAGCCCTTGACCCCCATCTCCGTGGCGATTTGCATTGCGATGCCCGCCATCTCGGATTGCGCCTTGCGCGAGAGGCCGACGGGGGGATAGACGGTCATCGAGTCACCGCTATGGATCCCTGCCCGCTCAATGTGCTCCATCACGCCGGGGACGAGCGTGTCCACGCCGTCGCTGATGACGTCGAGTTCGGCCTCGAGTCCGCGTACATACCGGTCGACAAGGACAGGCTTGCCCGGATTCGCGTCCTCCGCCTCCGAATAGAAGGCTCGAAGGTGCGCCTCGGACTCGCAGATCTCCATTCCGCGGCCACCGAGTACGAAGCTTGGGCGTACTAGCACCGGGTAGCCGCTCTCGCTGGCCGCCTCGACAGCCTGCTCGATGCCGTGTACGGCTCGGCCCTTCGGTCGCTGGATTCCGAGCCTTCCTAGGAGCGCGTCGCACCGTTCCCGGTCTTCGGCGAGTGAGATGGCATCGGGCGTGGTGCCGATCACCTGGATCCCTCGCGCATGGAGCTCATCAGCGAGGTTGATCGCCGTCTGGCCGCCAAACTGGACGAGGACTCCCTCGGCATTCTCTCGTTCGCAGACTGCAGCGACGCTGTCCGCGGTGACCGGCTCAAAGTACAACGCATCTCCGGTGTCGAAATCGGTGCTCACCGTCTCCGGGTTGTTATTGATGATGGTCGCCCGGAAGCCCAGCTCCCGGAGGGTGTACACGCAGTGAACGCAACCGTAGTCAAACTCAACGCCCTGGCCGATCCGTATTGGACCGCTTCCGAGGACGACGACGGTGCGCTGCATCGGGCCCTATTCTGGCACGGTCGCCTCGGGGCCCCGCACCCTGGTAAAACCGTGTCCGTGAACGTCCCCGACGACCTCATGTACACGCGGACCCACGAGTGGATCCGCATCGAAGGCGACACCGCCACGATCGGCATTACCGACCACGCCCAGTCCGAACTGGGAGACATCGTCTTTGTCGAGCTACCGTCCCCGGGCCGCGCCTTGGCCCAAGGAGAAGGGTTTTCGACGGTCGAGAGCGTCAAGACGGTGAGCGACGTGTACGCGCCGGCGGCTTGCGAGGTCGTCGAGTCCAACTCTGCGCTCGGTGCCCAGGCTGAACTCTTGAACACGGACCCGTACGGCGAGGGATGGATCGTGAAGGTTCGCTTCTCCGACGGTGCCCCCGGCCTGATCGGGGCGGAAGAGTACAAGGCCTCTATCGGCTAGGCGGGCGAGGCCGGCCGGACGGCCCGGCCGGTCTAGGGATTGCGACCGGGTCCCTTCATCTCGCGTAGACCTAGAATACGGGCAGCAAATGGCATACATCCCCCACACCGAGCAAGATCGGCGCGAGATGCTTGCAACCATCGGGGTCGGCTCGATCGAAGACCTTTTTTGTGAGGTGCCGGAGCACCTCCGGTTGAGGCGACCGCTCGACGTGCCGGAGGGCATGGACGAGGCCGGTCTGCTACGCCACCTCCGGGCCTTAGCCGACCAGAACACTGACATGGCGCGATGCTCGTGCTTCCTCGGGGCCGGGATCTATGACCGGTTTGTGCCCGCTTCCGTCGGCGCGGTTGTGAGCCGAGGAGAGTTCCTCACTGCCTACACTCCGTACCAGCCGGAGCTGAGCCAGGGCTACCTTCAGACGATTTACGAGTTCCAGAGTCTGGTTGCCGAGTTGTACGGGTGTGACATCGCCAACGCGAGCATGTACGACGGTGCGACCGCGCTTGCCGAGGCAACTCTGATGGCCTGCCAAGTGACCGGGCGTGAGGCGGTCGTGGTCAGCGAAGGCATCCATCCGCACTATCGCAGCGTGATCCGCACCTACTGCTGGTCCATGGGGGTCGAGGTCAGGGAGACCCGCCTGGAAGACGGGCGGACGGCCCTTCCCGAAATGGGCGACGATGTGGCCGCGCTGGTTGTCCAGTCCCCCAACTTCTTCGGCATCGTTGCGGATGTCAAAGGCGCGCGGAAGGCGGCTGACGAAGTCGGCGCAAAGCTTGTCGTGAGCGCCGATCCGGTGGCGTGCGGCCTGCTTCAACCTCCCGGGGCGCTCGGTGCCGACATCGTTACGGGCGAAGGGCAGCCGCTCGGCCTCCCCATGGGCTTTGGCGGGCCGCTCCTCGGGCTCTTCGCGTGCAAGGGCGAGCTGGTGCGACAGATTCCGGGCCGAGTGGTCGGGCGTACGACCGACGGAGACGGCCGCTCCGGCTATACGATGACGCTCAGGACCCGAGAGCAGGACATCCGTCGCGAGCGGGCGACCAGCAACATCTGCACGAACGAAGCGCTCATGGCCTTGGCGAGCACAGTTGCCATGTGCGCCCTGGGGAAGAACGGGATACGGCAAATGGCAGAGTCCACTGTCCGGAACACGCAATATGCGATCGAGCGGCTGTGCGAGGCTGGGGCAGCCCTGAAGTACGACGCCCCGGTCTTCGGCGAGTTCGTCCTGAGTCTGCCCAAGCCGGCGCGGATGGTCCAGGAGAAGCTCCTCGAAGAACGGATCCTCGCAGGGCTGCCGCTCGACGAGTTCTGGCCCGAGATGGAGAACGATCTGCTGGTAGCAGTGACGGAGATGAGGAGAAAAGACGAGATTGACCGGTTTGCCGCCTCCCTGCGGGAGGTGCTGGCGTGACCCGTAAGGCAGTCCCGACTCCCACCCCGATCTTTGCAAAGTCCCGTGCTGGGCGCATCGGCTGCAACATGCCGCAGTGCGACACGCCGGAAGTGGACCTCTCGCAGCTTGGCGAGCTACGCGGAGAAGTCGAGTGGCCCGAGATCGCGGAGCTCGACCTCCTCCGACACTTCACCAATCTCAGCCACCTGAACTATGGCATCGAGACCGGCTTCTATCCGCTCGGCTCGTGCACGATGAAGTACAACCCAAAGGTCAACGAGCGGACTGCGATCTTCCCAGGGTTTGCGAGCATCCACCCCCTCCAGCCTGAGCACACCGTCCCGGGCGCCCTCGAGACGATCGCCCAGGTCCAAGACTTTCTTACCGAGTTGACCGGGTTCCCCTCGATCAGCATGCAGCCGGTCGCGGGAGCCCATGGCGAGATGACCTGCCTCAAGATGATCAAGGCGTTTCACGAGGCACGGGGCGAGGCATCGAGGTCCGTTGTGCTCGTTCCCGACTCGGCGCACGGGACCAACCCGGCGAGCGCGGCACGGTGCGGCTATACGGTCCGCACGGTGCAGACCGACGTCCATGGAAACACCGATCTGGTGGCGCTCCAAGCAGCGTTAGGCGACGACGTCGCGGCGCTGATGCTCACGAACCCTTCAACGCTTGGTCTTTTTGAGCCCAACATCGAGGAGGTCTGCCGCCTTGTTCACGAAGCTGGGGGACAAGTGTTCTGCGACGGCGCGAACATGAACGCCATGGTGGGAACCACAAGGCCGGGCGACCACGGGTTCGACTGCATGCACCTCAATCTGCACAAGACCTTTAGCACGCCGCACGGAGGCGGCGGGCCTGGCTGTGGCGCCATCGGCGTACAGTCCCACCTCACCCCGTTCTTGCCCGCGCCTGCACTGGTCCGCAGGGAAGGGAAGGCAGTGCTCGACCGAGAGCGGCCGCTCTCCATCGGCCGGGTTTCGAGCTTCCACGGCCAGTTCCTGATGGCCGTCCGTGCCCTTACCTATCTGCTTGCTTATGGCCGGGAGGGCTTGCCCGAGATCAGCCGCCACGCGGTGCTCAATGCGAACTATGTGATGGCTCGGCTGCGGGAAGTCCTGCCGGCGGCGTATGCCCGTCCCTGTATGCACGAATGTGTGCTGACCGCTGCCGAGTACAAGAAGATCGGCGTCCGCGCGCTCGATATCAGTAAGAGACTCATTGACTACGGGTTCCACCCGCCGACGAACTATTTCCCGCTCATCGTACCGGAGGCCATCATGATCGAGCCGACGGAGACCGAGGCCAAAGAGACCTTGGACGCTTTCTGCGACGCGCTCATTGCCGTGTGCGAAGAGGCAAGAATCCAGCCCGATCTGCTGCATGCCGCCCCAACCTCCCAGGTTGTCGGCAGGCTCGATGAGGCCGCCGCCGTCAAGAACCTCGATATCGCCTGGAAGAAGAAACCGGCTCCGACCCCGGTATAAGTAACACATGCAAGAGGTCGTAAGCATTCTGCGCTATCACACCGTGTCGGTGGACTTGGAGGCTTCGACAGCTCGGCTCGCTGAGACTCGGCGCATCGCGGACGCGACAGGTGGATTGATCGGGATATCGCTGTACCAGTCCACCACCGATCCTAGCGGGATGCTCGGGATCGCGCAGTTCACGAGCGAGGAGGCGCTGCTCGAGAGTTGGGACCAAATGGCGCGCTCCGACCTACTGCATCGCATGCAGGACACGATGAGCGACACCCCGAACTGGCAGCGGTTTCGAATCGAGCACAACGCGGGCGTCAAGATCGGGCAGTTTCCGCTCGGCACGCTGGCGTCGATCAGTGTCAGAACCGCGATGCCGGGGCACGGGCGCGACCTCGTGGACGACCTCAAGGACGTGTTTGTCGTCCTGGGTGCCCTGCCCGGATACCTGGGTGGGATGGGCGGACGCCTCTCCGACCTGGAAAGCGAAGTCATTGGCCTCGTCTTTTGGGACAACGAAGACGCATTTCAGCGCTCGTTGCCCGCGAAGACGATGTACAAGATCGACCTCTTCCGCAAGATCCTGTGAGCGTGCGGCTGGACGGCCCTGCCGACGGCCGCACCAACATGGCGCGTGACGCCTCGTTACTCTCCGAATGCGGCGACGGCTGGTCGGTCAGAGTCTATGGATGGGACGGGCCGTGGGTGACCTTGGGTCGGTTCCAGCGATCTGAAGACGCCCTACTGCCGGGTGCGCCGGTGCAGTGGGTTTCCCGCCCGACCGGCGGCAAGGCGGTGCTTCACGGCCACGATATCACAGTCGGGATCGCAGCCGGGTTCCGTTCACTTGGTCTCGATGACGGGACGCGCCAGCTACGCGCCGTCTATCGGGCAGTGGTTCGCCCCCTTGTCGAAGCCTTGACCGCTGCAGGTCTGCCTGCAGCCCTCGCGGAGGATTGCAAGGCGGAGCGGGGCACGGTTCGGGTGGCCGACTGCTTCGCGGTCACTTCCCCGAACGACGTGGTCTCGCCTGTGACCGGGCTCAAGGTTTGTGGTTGCGCGCTACGACTCTATGGTTCAGCGGTACTGCTCCAAGCGAGCGTGCCCGTCGGTCCGCCTCTCGTCCCGCCTTCGCAAGTGTTCGCGGTGCCAGCGCCAGCCAGCAATGTCCTGCTCGATCAAGAGGCCCTGGCCGAGCGCCTCGTCGAGCGGCTTCGCTGGGTCTCGGAAACTGGCTGCGCCCCGAACTTGTAGAATGGGATCGTGAAGCCCTTCTCGTTGATCCTCGCCGCCGTTGCCCTGCTCGCGCTCACGGGCTGCGGGCCCAAGCAGAACACCGCGCGATCGGCCAACGATCTAGTTTCGGGCCAACCTGCTGCAGCGGGCGGCGCGGAGGCGCCAGAAGGGGGTGTTCCTGGCTCAGAAGCTCCGGGAGGACCGCTCGCGTCAGCTCCGGGCGGCACCACGATTCCAGGCGCACCGCCCGCGGCCGTCAACTCCGCGGCCCCGCCGGCCGGGGCGAACGAGCCCACCCCACCGCCATCCGTGGACGGCTCGGGTAGCGCTGACCTGAAGTTCGCGTTCAAGGCGAACGACTCCTATAGCTTCAAGGCTTCGGCGGCGATCACGAGCGAAGGAAAGGGCGCGGAAGGGAAGACGCAGAAGTCCAGCTACGGCACTTCGCAGTCCGTAACCTTGAAGATCCTCACCGTCAAGGACGGGGTGGCGGAGATTCAGTCCACCACCAAGGACCTCAAGGTGACCGGAGACGCCAACGACCCGCAGGCCCAGATGGTGAAAGGAATCATGGCAGGGAGCGGCGAGCTGGTCTCGAAGGCCGTCTACAACTCCCGCGGCGTGCCGCAAGGCTCGAATCCTGACTTGGAGGACTCTGTCCGCTCCATGGTGAACGGTGTGGGCTCCTCGCTCGGGATCATGGGAATCAACTATCCGGCTACGGCGGTGAAGCCCGGCGACACATGGACGGCGACCTTTGACATGGGCAAGCTTATGTCCGGCCGGATGCCTCCCGGGATTACCGCTACGGTGGCGAACGGGCAGATCCCTACGAAGTACTCGCTGGTCTCGGTGGACACCGCCAAGGGGATCGCGGTGATCAAGATCACCATGAACGGGCAACCGAGCATGACGGTCAAGATCCCGCCACAGAAGAAGCAGGACGGTACGGAGGTAGCGATGCCCCCGATGGTCGTCAAGCTGAGCGTCAGTTCGACCGGCACCGCCAAGATCGACCTCAAGACGGGCATGCCCATCGAGATCACGACCGAAAGCTCCAGTGAGACTTCGGGAACACAGATCATGGATGGAAAACAAGTCTCGAAAACGACGCTCAAACGCGCGTAATCGCGGTAATAATGGAAGTACGATGATGGTTGCGCTCGTAGCGCTCGCTGCCCTCTTGCCCGTGCAGGAGCCAGTAGACCATGGCAAAGCGTGGATCGGTATCGAGGCCAAGTTTGAGGCTGTTGAGAACGAGAAGGGCGAGACGGTCGCCTTGGGCGAAGTCTTCGGCTCCCGCCCCGTCGTGCTCGTTTTCTACCGTGGAGTGTGGTGACCGTTCTGCCATCGCCAGCTAGGTGAGCTGGGCAAACTCGACTCGCAGTTCAAGGATCGGAACGCGATCGTGTACTGCATTTCGAACGAGGGCGCAGACAAGCTCCTCCAGATGCGGGAGAAGCAGAAGCTAGGAGAGTCGTTCGTCTTCCTGTCCGACCCTGAGGGGAAGTTGGCGGCACACTACGCAGGCAGCTACCCGCAGGGCTTCCTCAAGCCGGCCACGGTGGTCGTGGGCAGGGACAAGAAGATCCAATGGGCGACTTCGCTCGATAACTACGCAGTGCGACCGGCGGCGGAGAAGGTGCTCGAAGAAGTCGCGCGCTATAACGGCTGATCCTTGCGCGGCACTTCGGGCCTGTGGAGCTTCAGCAAGCGGCGTCGGGTTGTGCTGGACCTGGCGTGGCTCCCGCTCGAGCGGGGGGTGAGGGGGATAGGATCCGATCGGATACGGTGTTTGGCATTCCCCATGTAATCGCTTGAGGAAACCTCTTACGCGTACCAGGTGACGACGTGGTCGAGAACACTTTCTTGGAAAGAATCTCGCCTGTTTGAGCTCGGTAGCCAGTTCGAAGATTGCATGGTTGGGCGGCCTCGGAAATGGTGCGAGTGAGATTGGCCGACCATGGCATTTGCTACGATCCCGGCGTTAGCTTTCTTGCCCCAAACCGGTTTGGTACCCTCCTCCCATGATTACGCGAAGAGAACTTGTCCGTGGGGCGGTATCGACGCTCTACGTTGCCGGCATTGGTCCCCTGTTCGCTTGTGGTCCGGAGGGCTCGGCTTTGCACATACCGGATGAGGGCGACGAGCACGAGTGCACCTGGATGGCATGGGCTCACTCGGCGACGATCTGGGAAGACCTCCTGCCAGGAGTCAGGCGCGACCTTGTCACTGTCGCGAACACTATCGCTCAGTTTGAACCAGTCGTTATGCTCGCCCTTCCGGCCGATGCTTCGAGACTGAAGAAGCTCGTCTCGAAGGATGTCGAAGTCATGGAAGCCGAGTTCAACGACCTGTGGATCAGAGACTACGGCCCGCAGTTCCTGCTTGGATCCAATGGGAAGCTCCAGGGCATCGATCTTAGGTTTAACGGGTGGGGCAAGAAGCAGGCTTACAGCAAGGATCAGCGTATCGCCAAGACCATTGCGACGGAGCTCGGCATTCCCATCAAGGCCTCAAGTGTCGTGATGGAAGGCGGCGCGGTCGAGGTCGATGGCATGGGCGCGATGATCGCCACGAAGAGTTGCATCGTGAACAAGAACCGCAATCCCGGGCGGTCTTTGAAGCAGATCGATCAAGAGCTCAAAGCGCAGTTTGGGTTGAAGCGCATCGTTTGGCTCGATGGGATAGCAGGGAAGGACATCACCGATGGTCACACGGACTTCTATGCCCGTTTTCTGCCAGGCGGGGGAGTGCTTGCCAACTATGACCCAGACCCTGACTCATTCGATCATTCCGTGACAAAGCGCCACTTGACAAAGTTGAAGTCGGAGTTCGGAAGCGGGAAGGTTCTCACCGTGTCGCCTCCTTCGAAGCTGCCCGAAGGTGTTGACTCAGCCACGTTTGCGGCGGGATACATCAACTATTACCTGGTGAACGGAGCCGTGATCGCGCCGAAATTCGGCGATGCCGAGGCCGATGAACGAGCACGAGACACCTTGGAGTCGGCATACCCTGATCGAGAGGTCGAGCTGGTCACCATAAACTCGATCGCCTCGGGCGGCGGTGGCATCCACTGTTCGACCCTGCACCAGCCCAAGGTTCGCTGATCCTGCATCGAGGAATAGATGTTTTTCGCCAGGAGCTAAGCCCCGTCAGCGATGGTAGGGTCGCGCCTTCCATGCGATCTGAACGAGCAAAGCGTATCGCCATCTTCAAAGGTGATGGGATCGAGAACCTCTCTTGCAACGATCTCGCGGTATCTGATCGGAGCCTGTGAGCCGCATCTCCACTAAGGACGCGCAGTCCGCAGGATCACTCGAAAGAGGAAACCACCGGGTCTAGTTCAAGAGATCCACGCGACCACCTCCCGCCTGGGGAGGTGTCGTTGTTTTTAGACGCCTACTCGTCGTACTGCACCAGACCGACGGCGTTGCCGTCGGGATCGGTGACCACGGCAGACATGCCAACCCCGGGCACGGGGTGTTTGTCCGAGAGTCCACCGCCACCCAAGGCCTGCGAAGCCTCACCGGCCCTTTCGAGCGAGCCTACTTTGAACCAGAGCGACGGCGAGCCCCCGATCGCGAGCTCGCTATTAGACTTGAGCATGAGGCCCCCGATATGGCAGTCCCCCTGCCCAAACACCACCATACTGTCGCCGAAGGCTCGGAAGTCCCAGCCGAAGAGTGCGGCGTAGTACGCCTGCGACCGGGCAAGGTCGGTGACGAAGTACTCGACGTGGCATAGCGAACCGTTGTCCATGGTTGCTTCCATGGTAGCCCAGGTGATTTCCTCTCGCGTGTTCCTAACGCGACATTCTAGCGGCGACTTCGGAAGGGGCCAAGCCATACCTTCGCCGAAACTCCCGGCAAAAGGTGGAGGCGCTGGCATACCGCGCAGCTGCCTGCGCCTCGGTCACCGAGGCTCCTTCGAGGATCGCCCTTCGGGCGAGTTCGAGCCGGGCGTTGCGGCGGAACACGGCTGGGGGCTGGCCGGCCACATCGGCGAACACTCGTTCGAAGTGTCGGGGGCAGAGCCCCGCTTCGGAGGCGGCTTGGCTCACCGGAGCACCCTGCACCAATGAGCTTCGCACGTTCCAAACACGGTCAAAGAGGTCGGCCCGAACTGACCACCGCCGCGCCCGCACTCGGTTGAGCGTAATTGCATGGGGGCACGGCGGCATGGGTGGGCCTTTTCCCTTCTAGTTCGGGCTGGGAGTGATGCTGAACCCTTGCGAAGCGAGTTCTTGGCCGATGTGGCGCAGCTTCTTCATCGCCCGGAGTTCGATCTGTCGCACCCGCTCGCGGGTGACGTTCAGAGCGAGCCCGACCTCTTCGAGCGTGCGGGCCCGGCCGTCGTCCAGTCCAAACCGGAGCCGAACGACGTCACGTTCGCGGCCGGTCAGGCGCCCGAGGATCGAGTCGATCTCTTCGCGTCGGATCAGGTTCCAGGTCACGTCCGAAGGGGAGGGCATCGCGGTCGAAGGTACGAAGTCCCCGATCGAGCTGTTGTCCTTCTCACCCACCGGGGTCTCCAGCGAAAGCGGCTCTACGGCCACGCGCATCATCTCCTGGACACGGTCGGTGGACATTCCCACCTTCTCGGCGACCTCTTCCGGAGTTGCCTCGCGGTGGAGCTCCTGCTGGAGCGCGGTCGCGGTCTTCATCACCTTGTTGATCAATTCGGCAACGTAGACGGGAATCCGGATGGTACGGCCTTGGTTGATGATCGCTCGGGCGATCGCGCGCCGGATCCACCACGTGGCGTACGTGCTGAACCGGAAGCCCTTTCGCCAGTCGAACTTTTCGACCGCGCGGATCAGACCGAGGTTTCCCTCTTGGATCAGGTCGGCGAGTGGGATGCCCCGAGCGTTGTACTTCTTCGCGATGGAGACCACAAGACGGAGGTTCGACTCGATGAGCTGCTGCTTGGCCTGCATGCCTTGCCGCATGACGTCCTTGCGGTCGAAATCAGTCCATTTGTAGTTCGCGGGCAGGTTGTAGAGTTCGGCGACGTTCGACCACTTGTCTTGCTCGGCAAGGTCGCGGGCCTGCACCCTCTTTGCAAGGTGCTCTTCCTGGGCGGGGGTGAGCAGGTGGGCGCGGCGGGTCTGCCGCATCCACATCTCTAGCTCTTCGCCCTCGTCCTGCTGCTGCTCTTCCTCTTCCTCCTCTTCTTCGAGTTCGAGAAGATCCTCGGCTGCCGGCTCCTCGTCGAGGAGCATGTGCTTGTTGGCGTCGATGAACGCCCCGCGGCTGCTTGCGCGGACGGTGATGGACTTACCACGCCGGGCAGGATTCAGTTGCTTTGGTTCCACTTGCATAGATTCTTCGTTAGTTTTGGGCATGTCTCGCGCAGTCCAGGGACTTAGTCCGGTTTCAGGAGGTTACAGAGCCTATTGTACGACCCGTTTCCGGTATCGGTTCCAGTTTCTTTCCTCCATGCAAGAAAACTCGTGCCAATTGGCTAGACGGCTCTCGGCATCGGATTGTGTCCGAGGCTAAGGCCTTATCCCCTGAGCCTCGCTGCAGTGGCCAGGATCGCCCTTCCCAGGTCTGCGCTCGCGTCCACGCTCGAGAACCGGCCGAAGCTGACCCGGATGGTCGCGGTGGCCTGGTTGGAGGCTAGCCCGAGGGCCAAAAGTACCTTGCTGGGGGCAGACGACTCTGAGCTGCAGGCCGATCCGCCGCTGACCGCGTACCCTTGAAGGTCGAGGTCTACGACGAGCGTTCCTGCCTGGATTCCCATCACTGTGACGCTCAAGATAAAAGGCGAGTTCATCGTGTGGTCGTTAATGCCCACGCCCTCTGCCCCGCATAGGATTTCCATCAGCGCCTCTCTGCACGCGACCGCCTTCTCCTGGTCGCCCTCCATCTCTTCTGCGGCGATTCGGCACGCCTCGCCGATTCCGACGATCCCGGCGACGTTCAAGGTGCCCGACCTTCCGCCCGGTTCCTGTCCCCCCCCATGGAGCAACGGCGAGGGGAAGTCTCCATCAACGGCATAGACAGCCCCGACCCCTTGGGGCCCGTACATCTTGTGGGCCGAAAAGGTGGCGGTGTCTCCGCCGCCCGTCCCAAGCGGAAGTTTTCCTATGGATTGCACCGCGTCACGATGGAGCTTCGATCCGGCAGGAAGGTCCGGGACGTCAATGACCGCGCCGGTCTCATTGCACACCGTCATCACGCAGACGAGCCCAGGCTCTGGGGGGGGCAACAGGGTGCAGCCGTCCACCTCGAGCGGCTGTCCGCCCACCGCCATCGCCGACTCTCGAACGCACGCGTGCTCGTAAGGTGAGAACCAGACCTTTTCGGCAGCCTTGATGATCCAGTTGTTCGCCTCGGTCGCACAGGAGGTGAAGGCAATCTCCTCCGGCTCCGCACCGGCCAGCTCCGCCACGAGTTCGCGAGCGTCCTCGACCACTTCCCTCGCCCTCCGCCCCCAGCTGTGGCTCGAGCTTGCGTTGCCGAACCTCTCGGTCAGCCACGGGCGCATCGCCTCGAAGACCCGAGGGTCGAGGGGCGTGCTCGCAGCGTAGTCGAAGTAGTGCTCTGGTCGCATGGAGTTACACGGTCGAGGCGAGGGCGCTGGCAAGCAGGCGGGGTACGTCCGAGGTCGTATCGGCGACTGCCGCCCCCGCGGCGAGCAAGGCGTCCACCTTGCTCTGTGCCGTACCTTTGCCGCCGCTGACAATGGCTCCCGCGTGCCCCATCCGCTTGCCGGGAGGAGCCGTTCGCCCTGAGACGAAACCGACAACGGGCTTTCTCATCGTCTTGATGAATTCCGCCCCGGCCTCTTCGTCGGTACCGCCGATCTCGCCGACCAGAACGACTCCCTTCGTTTCCGGGTCGGCCTCGAACATTTCAAGGACCTCGATGAACCGGGTGCCGGGTACTGGGTCGCCACCGATGCCGACGCAGGTGGTTTGTCCCAGTCCGGCCCGTGTGAGTTCCCAGACGATCTCGTACGTCAACGTGCCGGAGCGGCTCACCAGTCCGACCGGGCCCGACGTGAAGATGTGGCCAGGCATGATCCCCATCTTGCACTTGCCGGGCGAGATGATCCCCGCGCAGTTTCCGCCCAGAAGCCGGGTCTTGCCCCCTGACCGAAGCCGGTTGACCATGGAGACCGAGTCTTGAACCGGGACGCCTTCCGTAATCAGGGTGACGAACGGCAGTCCCGCGGCCGCGCACTCGAGCACCGAGTCTTTGGCAAACGGAGCGGGAACGAAGACGAGTCCCGCATTGGGTGAGGTCGCCTTGACCGCCTCTGCCATCGAGTCAAAAACGGGAAGGCCGAGGTGCTCCGTGCCCCCTTTGCCTGGGGTCACGCCGGCTACGATGCTGGTACCGTACTCCAGCATCTGGCGTGTATGAAAGGTGCCTTCGCTTCCGGTCATGCCGGAGACGACCACTCGGGTCGTCTCGTCCACTAGAATCGCCACGGGACCAGGATACCGGGCCTTGTCTAGCGCCCAGGAGCCCCACGCCAGCTACAATGTCTCCAAATGGGGAAGCCGGGGCACAAAGACCTGAGGTTTGCAGAACTCGACGACGATACGGGCCTCGCCAGGGCGCACATCGTGCTGGATCTGGACGGCGGCACCCGGCGGGACGTCGAGACAGGCCATGCAGTGCTCGATGCTTGGATCGCCGATCTTTCGCTTGAGGCCGGTATTGACCTCGGGCTCAGCATCGAGGCCGAGGCGAGTTCCGACCCTCAGGACGTTGCCGAGGCGGCAGGACGTGCGCTGGGATCTGCCCTCCACGTCTGTTGCGAGGCCGGCGACCAGGTCGTGGGCTTGGGACACGCGGTAGTTCCCCGCGGGGAGTGCCTGATCCTGGTAGCGATCGACCTGCAGTTTGGGCCAGGGCTGGAACTGGATCTCGGACTGGTGCGTGAAGGAATTGGCTCGATGCCCTGTCAGGGAGTGATGGAGTTCTTTCGGTCACTGAGTTCGGGGGCGGGATGCAACCTTCACGTGAAGAGGCTTGCAGGAAAGAACGATGTCCACACCGTGGATGCGGCGTTCCGAGCTTTGGGATTGGCGATTGGGAGCGCAATCCGGCGGAGGGACGATACGACTTGAAACCTTCTTCCGCTCGGAACGGTAGGGAAGGGGTGAACGATGCCTGAAGAGTTCATTGGCCTCGCTGCGGTGGTGCTCATCTTCGCAATCCCCATCGTCGCGATCCTCGTGAAGCACCAACAGAAGATGGCGGAGTTGGTTCGCTTGGAGAACCCACGGAACAATGACGCTCTCCTCGGCGAGATCCATCGGCTGAGGACGGAGGTTGCAAGCCTGAAAGAGCTCGTTCACTCCAACGTCCTCGACCAGGAGATGAGGGCCACGCCGCCAGCTCTGCAGGAGCGACTGGAGTCGAAGTCAGATGCCTGATATCGGCGTTCTCATCCCCATCGTGGCCATCGTCTTCCCCATGTTGGTAGCCATCGTCTCGATCCTCGTCCGGCACCAACAGAAGATGGCGGAGCTGATCCATAACCAGCCCCGGAACCAAGCCGCCGACAGCGAAGTCTCGCAGATGCGGCGGGAGCTCGCTGCCGTGAACGACCGCCTCAACCAAGTGCTCCTTGCCTTCGAGTCGAAGTCATCCTCCGCACCCGAGCGCATCGAAGAGAGACTGGGCGGGCCGTCGTCAAACATCTAGGTTCAAATTAGGTCTTTTGGCCGAGGTGGCCAGGGAGTTTGTGCGTCAGTCCCGGGATTCCGCGGCTGCCAGGTGGCCCTCCAGGTATCTTACTGAGCCCCCCGGTATCTCTATGCGAGCTATTCAGCCATCCTCGAAGCGAATCGGTCGGACGCTCGAGGTTCCCAATCTCATTGAACTTCAGCTCAACAGCTACAAGTGGTTTCTGGAAGAGGGGCTGCCGGAGCTGTTCCAGACGTTTTCCCCGATTTGGGACTTTACCCAGACCCACTACATCGAGTTTTCGGACTTCGTCCTTGGCGAGCCGAAGTACGGCATTGACGAGTGTAGAGATCGCGATCTGACGTTCGAGGCGCCGGTCAAGGCGACCGTCCGGCTTGGTGGCAAAGAGCGCGAGGTCATCGAGTCCGAGGTCTACCTGGGCGACCTGCCCCTGATGACGGACAACGGCACGTTCCTCATCAACGGGCGCGAGCGCGTCATCGTGAGCCAGCTCAGCCGCTCGCCTGGCGTCTACTACGAAGAGGACGTGGACACTTCGATGCAGATGATCGTCCGCGCGAGGGTGATTCCTTCCGAGGGCCCGTGGCTCGAGGTCGAGAACGACGCCAACGGCGTCGTGAACGCTCAGATCTCGCAGACAAAGAAGCTCCCGATCACGCAGTTGATCAAGGCCCTCCACGGTTTCGACCTGGGTCGCCATCGAATGGCGCGGCTCGTCGGCGAGAGCCTGCACAAAAAGCTTTCCGAGCCGCTTGCCGACCCCAAGACCGGCGAGGTCATTCTCGACAAGGGCACGATCCTCACCCAGAAGGTATTGGACGGTCTAAAGAAGGCCGAAAGGGAGCTCAGCGCCCTCATGGAAGCGCCGCTCGGAACGAACGACGACATGCTGTGGGCGTTCGGCAAGACCGAGACGATCGAAGAGGTGAATGCCGAGACAGTCTTGGGAGTGCGGCCCCTCGAGGACGTCAAATCTGGAACCAAGGTCATTGTCTCCGCACTGAGCCGGATCGACGAGGAGACCGCCGCCAAGGTCGCGGAGCTCGGTCTCAAGAAGCTCGACGTGCTCCGGCTCGAAGAACTCGTCGAGGCGACCCTTGCCGCCGACAAGACCTCCGGCACCCGCGAAGCGATCCTCGACATCTACAAGCGGATGCGGCCCGGTGAGGCTGCCAGCGAGGACGCGGCCAACCAGCTCGTCTACAACCTGTTCTTCGACATGCGCCGATACGACCTGGGCAAGGTCGGGCGTCGGTTCCTCAACCAGCGACTTGGGATTGACGTCGGCGGCAAGGTCCGGAACCTCACCAGCGACGATCTCTCCGGCGTGCTCCAGGGCATGGCGAACTACATTGCCCACGGAACCGAGCACGACGACATCGACGACCTTCGGAACAAGAGGGTTCGTTCGGTCGGCGAGCTCCTGGCGAGCCAGCTCCGCCTCGGCTTTGTCCGCATGGAAAAGGTCGCCCGCGAGCGCATGACCAGCGCTGATCCGGACAATCTTCTGCCCAGCATCATCTTGAGCGTCAAGCCGGTGAGCGCAAGCATCAAGAGCTTCTTCAGCGGCAACCAGCTCAGCACGTTCATGGACCAAACGAACCCGCTGAGCGAGCTGACCAACAAGAGGAGGCTGTCCAGCCTCGGCCCTGGCGGCTTGCAAAGGACAAGCGCGAAGCTTGAGGTCCGCGACGTCCACCGATCGCACTACGGCAGGATCTGCCCGATCGAAACGCCGGAAGGACCGAACATCGGCCTGATCAGCCAGCTCACCATTCACGGTCGGGTAGACGAGTACGGCTTCATCATGACGCCGTATCGAAGAGTCGTGGACGGCAAGGTGACCGACGAGGTCGTGTACCTCACCGCGAACGAGGACTATAAACTCCGAATTGCTCCTGCGGACACCGCGCTCGACAAGGACGGGCGGATCGTGGCGGACATGGTGCCGAGCCGCTGTCCTGGCGGCGACAAGATGTTCGGTGGTGCCCAGTACCCGACGGTTCCTCGCGAAAGGGTAGACATGATGGATCTTTCCCCGGTCCAGATCATCTCGGTCGCCACTGCGCTGATCCCCTTCCTCGAGAACGACGACGCGAACCGCGCCCTCATGGGTGCGAACATGCAACGCCAGGCCGTCCCGTGCCTGCGCAGCAATGCGCCGCTAGTCGGCACCGGATACGAAAGTCGCTCTGCGATCGACAGCGGAGCCTCTGTCCGCGCCCGCCGTTCCGGCATGGTCACGTACGTGACCAGCGAGGAAATCCGGGTCGTTTCGGACGACGGTACCGAGGACTCCTACCGATTGCTCCACAACTTCCAGAGCAACAAGGGCACCTGCTTCACCCACCGCCCGATCGTCTTCCCCGGCGATCGCGTATTGAAGGGCGACCCGATGGCAGACGGTGCCACCTGCGACGATGGACGCCTCGCCCTCGGCCAGAACATCACGGTCGCGTTCATGCCCTGGCAGGGGTTCAACTACGAGGACGCGATCATCCTGAGCGAGCGTCTCGTCAAGGACGATGTCTACACCTCGATCCACATCGAGCGCTACGAAGTCGAAGCCCTAGACACGAAGCTGGGTCCTGAGGAGATCACCCGGGACATTCCGAACGTGGGAGACGAAGCGCTCAAGGACCTCGACGAAAGCGGCATCATCCGCATTGGTGCCGAGGTCCGGCCGGAAGACATTCTGGTCGGCAAGGTAGCGCCCAAGGGCCAGACCGAGATGACCGCCGAGGAGCGGCTCATCATCGCGATCTTCGGCAAGAAGGCCGAGGAGACCAGGGACGTCTCGCTCCGAGTCCCCCATGGAGAGAAGGGGACGGTCGTGGACGTGAAGGTCTTCAGCCGGTTCAAGTACCTCAGCCCAACGATCGACTACATCTATAAGGAGTCGAAGAAGCGCGACCGCCTGATCTGCGACCGGACTGAGGAGCCGTTGCTCCAAATCCCGGGCGACGAGATGGATGCCGGCGTAAACATGCGGGTCCAAGTCCATGTCGCCCAGAAGCGAAAGATCATGGTCGGCGACAAGATGGCGGGCCGCCACGGCAACAAGGGTGTCATCAGCCGGATCCTTCCGGTCGAGGACATGCCGATGCTTGCCGACGGGACTCCGGTCGACATCATCCTCAACCCGCTCGGTGTTCCAAGCCGAATGAACATCGGCCAGATCCTCGAGACCCACCTGGGATACGTCGGGCACCACATGGGTGTCCGGTATGAGTGCCCGGCCTTCGAGGGAGCCACGGAGGACGAGATCCTGGAAGAGATCCATCGGTTGGCGGTCCACATGCGGACCAAGGCCCTTCAAGCCTACGTGAACTCGGAGCTTGGCCTCGGGTTGAAGTTCCGGCCGGACGCAGACTTCGACACGATGATGGGGAAGGTGGCCGAGCGGCTACGGCAACTCGACCAGGATGGATTGGAGCGCGTCTCCCGCATCGTTGCGGCGTCGAGCACCCTCAAAATGGAGGATCTGCTCAAGATCGACGCCGAGAGCTGGCAGCCGGACGCGCCGACGGAAAGCGGCAAGCCTTATAAGGCGAGCGACAAGCTCTACGAGGAGATCCTCGAAAAGATCAAGGAGTGTGTCTTTGGCCGAGCAGGGTTCGATCCCGAGTCGTGCAAGTCCATCGTGCGCGACGGACTGACCGGCGACGTGCTGCCCAACCCGATCACGGTCGGCGTGATCTATATGTTGAAGCTCGAGCACCTTGCGGACGAGAAGATCCACGCCCGATCGATCGGGCCATACTCGCTCGTCACCCAGCAGCCGCTGGGCGGTAAGGCGCAGTTCGGCGGCCAACGCTTCGGAGAGATGGAAGTCTGGGCGCTGGAAGCCTATGGCGCGTCCTACACGCTCCAGGAACTCTTGACCATCAAGTCGGACGACGTGATGGGTCGCGTCAAGGCCTACGAGAGCATCGTCAAGGGCGAGCCGATCTCGGAGCCTGGAGTGCCCGAGTCGTTCAAGATCTTGGTGAACGAGCTACGAAGCCTCGGCTTGCGTGTCTCGGTCGAGGACGTCAATAACAAGGAACTCACGCTGAAGGACATGGACGAGCTGGGCGGAAGCGACGTGAGGCTGGCCCGATCGGTCGGGTTCTTCGACTGAGGCCTGCCGCCCTCCGCTGACCGGCCGTACTGCCGGATGGCGTGTCCAAGAACGCAAGAAACGCCCGTCCGGAATCCGGACGGGCGTCGTTCTTTGTCGAGGCCGCGCGTTACTTGCGTCGGCGTCGGGCAAGGGCGAGCAGTCCAGCGCCCAGAGCAACCATCGTCGCAGGCTCGGGAACGGCGGCGAGGCCGTCGTACGCCGCACCGACGTTGGTAATGGTCGTTCGGGCGAAGCTGTTGCTCAAGTCGTAGCGATAGAAGTCGCCGGACCAGTCGAGCGAGTAGACGCTGTTGTTACTACCCACATACGCCATGCCGTTGTTGTTGACGAACCCGGAACCGCCGTTCGCGAGAGTCGCAGCGCCCGTGTTGCGGTCAACGTAGTGGAGCGAACCGGGCCCTGCAAACATGCCCAAGATGTTTCCGGTGCTACCGTCATAGGTCAGCGCATCGAGGCTGATGCCAGGAGTTCCGATGAGGGATCCTGCGCCAGTCGTCTTGTTGATCTCGAAGAAGCCTGTCGAGATCGTCGAAGCGCTACCGAACAACTTTCCAGTCGTCGGATCCCAAACGAGGCCGAAGACGTCCCGCTGGCCGGTCGAACCGATCAGCGTGGCCGCTCCGGTTGTCAGATTGACGCTGAACAGGTCGCTAACGGCACCGATTCCGTTCCCCCACCCGCCGACCGCGTACATCGTGTTCGTACTCTGGTCGAACGCGAGGTCGCCGAACTCAAAGTTGACACCCAATGCGCCGATCGCGCTCACGTTGCCGGTTGCGGTGTCGATCGTGCTCAACACATCGTCGGCCTCTCGAACTGTGTACAGAAGCTCTGCCGAAGCTAGCGGCGCGAACACGGCTGCTAAGGCAAGGAAAAGTGTTCGTAGTTTCATTTCGTCTCCATGGCTGCAGGACAAGCTACCCTGCACCTACGTAGTATAGCAAAGGGTGGCTCGGAGTGGCGGGCACGTTTGATCAGATCGCGGGCAGACGCATGGTTACGGGCTGGAACTCCGGCACATTTGCGTGGTTGGGGTGACGAGGACCGGGCCCCGGGTCCCTGCCTCCCGCTAGGTAGAGTAACAAGGTTGAGCCCCTCCCCCACGAACCCCTCGCCGCGGAGCAACTCCGTACGGCGTGGCTTGGGTCGTGCCGCGGGCCGAGCGAAGTAACAGTATGGCAGACAGCACGCACTTCGACAAGATCCGGATCGGCATAGCGAGCCCCGACGACATCAAGAGCTGGTCGCACGGCGAGGTCAAGAAGCCGGAGACGATCAACTACCGGACCTTCAAGCCCGAGCGTGACGGCCTCTTCTGTGAGAAGATCTTTGGCCCGACAAAGGACTGGGAGTGCTCGTGCGGCCGGTATAAGAAGATCAAGTTCCGCGGCATCATCTGCGAGCGCTGCGGAGTAGAAGTGACCCGGAGCAAGGTTCGGCGCGAGCGCATGGGCCACATCGAGCTCGCGGCTCCGGTCAGCCACATCTGGTACCTCAAGGGCGTACCGTCGCCCATCTCGCTGATCCTTGACATTTCTCCGAGACAGCTCGAAAAGGTCGTTTACTTCGCCAGCTTCATTGTCATCGACCTTGAACTGGACAAGATCCAGGAGGCATTGCCGAAGATCCTCGAGAGTGTGGAGAAGGAGAAGCTTGCGATCCACTCTCAGATGCGGGAGCTTGAGACCGAATCCCTCACTCGTCTCATGAAGGAGATGGGCGACAACCCTGACGAGTACTTCGACGAGTCGTTCGTCCGCGACCGCTTCAAGGCCAACTTCGACCGGATTCGCGCCGAATACCGCGACGCCGACGAGCGCATCCGCGACCTCGACATTGCCGCCGAGATCATCGGCAAGGTCGAGATCTACCAGCTCCTCGAAGAGGACAAGTGGAGGGCGATCAGCAAAATGCTCGACCTCGTCAGCCGCCAACTCAAGGAGGACTTGACCGAGCTCATCCGGGCCAGCATCGGAGCTGACGCGGTGCGCGAGCTTCTCCGCCGGGTCGACCTCGATGCGATGGTCAAGACCCTTCGTCAAGAAATCGTCACGACGACGAGCCAGAAGAGGGCTCGGGCCATCAAACGGCTCGACCTTGCCGAGTCCCTGATCCAGTCGCGGTGCAAGCCGGAGTGGATGGTGATGGACTTCGTGCCCGTCATCTCGCCCGAGCTCCGCCCCATGGTGCAGTTGGACGGCGGACGCTTCGCTACCAGCGACCTGAACGACCTCTACCGCCGAATCATCAACCGAAACAACCGCCTGAAAAAGATCATCGAGATTCAGGCGCCCGAGAGCATCATCAACCACGAGAAGAGGCTTCTCCAGGAGGCGGTGGACGCCCTGATCGACAATGGTCGGCGCGCCCGTCCGGTGGTCGGCAGCAACCAGCGCCCACTCAAGTCGCTCAGCGACATGCTCAAGGGTAAGGAGGGCCGGTTCCGAAAGAACCTGCTCGGAAAGCGCGTGGACTACTCTGGCCGTTCGGTCATCGTCGTCGGCCCACACCTCAAGCTCCATCAGTGCGGCCTGCCGAAGGAGATGGCGCTCGAGCTCTTCAAGCCGTTCGTGATGAAGACGCTCGTTGAGCGCAAGGTCACTCAGAACATCAAGACTGCCAAGCGCATGATCGAGCGCACCCACCCGGCGGTTTGGGACGCGCTGGAGGACGTGATCAAGGAACACCCCGTGCTCCTCAACCGAGCGCCGACGCTCCACCGCCTGGGCATCCAAGCGTTCGAGCCCATTCTCGTCGAAGGGAAGGCGATCCAGCTTCACCCGCTGGTCTGTCACGCTTACAACGCCGACTTTGACGGGGACCAGATGGCGGTGCACGTCCCGCTCAGCCTGCAGTCTCAGTCCGAGGCGAGGGTGCTCATGCTCTCGACGCAGAACCTCTTCTCTCCGGCAGACGGTCGTCCTGTGCACTCGCCGGTCCAAGACATCGTCCTCGGATGCTATGCACTGACCTTTACCCACCGCGCGGCGGCCGAGAGGCTGGCCAAGCAAGAGGAGGCGCACAAGAAGGATCCTGAGAAGAACCCGGCACCGTATGTATTCGCCGGGCCTGAGGAGATCAACTACCTCGTCGAGTCCCCGGTCAGCGACAAGGTCGGCCTGAACGACCTCATCAAGGTGCGGATCACTCGGCCCGTATTCCGCAGCGAGGGCGTGGACTATCTCGATCCGGAGACCGGCGTCGAGTACCGCTACGAGACTCGGGAGAACGAGTTTGGCGAGGAGGTCAAGGAGCTCGTCGCCTATGCGCAAGAGATGGAGAGCGTGATCGTCACGACCACGCCCGGCCGGCTGTACCACAATCAGATCCTCCCTTACCCGCTTCGATTCAGCCAGCGGTTCCTGGATATGGAGTTGACGAAGAAGGGAATCGCCGAAGCCATCATCGCCTGCCGCTCTTCCGTCGGCGCCGAAGGCACGATCAAGTACCTGGACGACCTCAAGGCGCTTGGTTTCCAATGGGCGACCCGGTACGGCATCAGCATCGCGCTGACCGACATGGATCCGCCCGCCCGGCGGGAGGAAATGCTGGGCGAGGCGGACGGAAAGGCCATGCGCGTCCTGGAGCAGTTCCGCCGCGGCATGATCTCGTTCCGCGAGATGCAAGAGTCGTTGGTCAGGCTGTGGACGAGCACCTACGATGAGATCGGTAATGCGATCGTAGACTCGATGCACCAGGACAACCCGCTGTCCATCATCACAGTCTCGGGCGCACGCGGCTCGGTCAAGCAGCTTGCCCAGCTCAGCGGCATGCGCGGCCTCATGTTCAACCAGTTCAACGAGGTCATCTATGAGCTGCCGGTCAAGAGCTCGTTCCAGAAGGGCCTGTCCATGCTTGAGTTCTTTGTCACCACGCACGGTGCGCGAAAAGGCCTTGCCGACACCGCGCTTCGAACGGCGGACGCTGGATACCTCACTCGCAGGCTCGTAGACGTTGCCCAGGACGTGATCGTCCGAGCCGACGACTGCGAGACCACCGACGGCGTCTACGCCTGCCGGCTCATGTTCGAAGGCAAGACTCTCGAGACCATGGGCGATCGCGCCGAGTTCCGGTACTGCATCGAGGACGTCGCCGATCCGGAGACCGGAGAAGTGATCGTCACAACGGGCGACTTCGTGAACGAGGCGCAGGTCAAGGCCCTCAACTCGGTAGAGGACGCGTTCTATGCATTGTACGAGGACGCGGATGAGAAGGCGCAGGCAAAGATTCGCGAAAAGTACGAGGCCGCGGGATACCGTGTGGATGAGCACGGCCGGCTCGGCATGAAGGTTCGTAGCCCGATCACGTGCGAACTGGAGCAGGGAATGTGCGCCTACTGCTACGGAGTCGACCTCTCGACGAGCAAACCGGTCGAGGCGGGCGTCGCGGTCGGCATCATCGCGGCACAGTCCATCGGCGAGCCGGGCACCCAGCTCACGATGCGGACGTTCCATACTGGAGGCGTCGCAGGCTCCAAGACCATTGCCCGAACGAACCAGTACAAGACCGGTAAGTTCGTCCGTCAGTTCCAAGAGGACTTCGAGGCAGCCACGAACACCGACCTGGACACCTTTGACCCCGGCAAGCTCCTGGAAACCCAGGAAGCGGTCGTGAAGGGGCTCTTCAGCCCGGAGGACGCCGAGGACAAGAAGGAGGCGAAGGCCAAGAAGACCACGAAGGCGGCAGAAAAGGCGGCCGAGAAGATGGACAGCGACAGCCGGAAGCTCTGGGAGAGGTCGAGGAAAACGTTCTTCTACTCCTGGACCGGCGAATCGAGCGGCATTGTCCGTGTCGAAGAGATCTTCGAGGCTCGAAAGCAACCTCGTGGCAAGGCGATCATCTGCCCCGTCACGGGAACGATCATGGACATCCAGCGCTCCGTCTATGGCCGCTGGGTCGTAGTCGAGGCGGTCGTACCGACCGACGTCGTCCACAAACAGGCTTATATCGCCGAGCAGGAGTTCGAAGGCGCCGAGTCGAAGGGCAAGGTCTATGTCGAGCGAACGATCGGACAGAAGATGTCCACCCAGACGCTGCAAGTGCTCCGGAAGTACGGGGTGAAGGAAGTCAAGATCTTCCTCACCGTCCTCGTCCCGCCGCTCGGCAACCTGCCGGTCCAAAAAGGCCAGAGAGTCATCAAGGGCGACCCTCTCACCGAAGGCCCGCTCGATCCGCACGAGGTTCTCGACCTGGCCGGCGCGGCCGCCGTACACGAGTACTTTATCCAGAACCTGCAGTCAGTCTACAAGGATCAAGGCGTCGACATCAACGACAAGCACCTTGAGGTCATCCTCCGGCAGATGTTGCGCAAGCGCCAGATCAAGGAGCCGGGCGACACCCCGTTCCTGCCTGGCCAAATGGTCGACCGATTCCGCTTCGTCAGGGAAAACGACCGCGTTCATAAGCTGATCGAGTCAGGCAAGAAGATGCGGTACAAGGACCCTGTCGAAGGGAAGGAGATGGAGCGAGACCCCAAGGTGGCCACGGCCAACTGGATCCTGCTCGGCATCACCGAGGCGTCGCTCGCGACGGACAGCTTCCTTTCCGCGGCTTCCTTCCAGAAGACCACGAAGGTCCTCACCGACGCGGCGGTCCGAGGCAAGCACGACACGCTCGTCGGCCTCAAGGAGAACGTCATCATCGGTCGGCTCATCCCGGCCGGGACGGGCGTCAAGGACTACCGCGAGCTGGCCATCGATGTGGATCGAAGCCAGCCGACCTGGTCGCAGCAGCCGCTCGCCGCCCTCATCGAGGACGACGGCTTGGACGAACCGACCGGTGCCGAGATGTTCGACGGCATGTCGCTAGCGGATCTCGCGGCCAGCTCCGAAGGGGACGACTCGGACAACTAGGTCGTTCCGGGGGTCACTGGTCTACAATGGGCCTGTGACCTCCATCCTTCTTTTCACCGCACTCCTCTCCGGGCCCAAGATTGATGCGGACGTCGTCTACGCTAAGGTGGGCGAGACCGAGCTCAAGATGGATCTTTATCGGCCCCACGAGGTCGAGGAAGGCACCAAGCTTCCCGTCGTCGTCGTGGTCCACGGTGGTGCCTGGATCTCCGGAAACAAGAAGGACATGGCCAGGATCTGCGAGGCGTTCGTCGAGCAGGGAATGGCCGCAGCCACCGTCCAGTACCGTCTGGCCCCGGCCCACAAGTGGCCGGCCATGATTGACGACTGCCAGGCCGCAGTCCGGTTCTTGCGCGATCAGTCCGGCACCTACAGCCTCAATCCCCAGCGGATGGGTGCCTGTGGTGCCAGTGCCGGCGGGCATCTCTCGCTTCTCCTCGGCATGATGGAGACGCGCGACCAGGCAGTCGAGTCCAAGACCTCCAGCAAAGTTTCATGCGTCCTCAACTTGTTCGGTCCGACCGACGTGTCGAAGGACTTCTCAACCACTCTTGCAGACTCGTTCTCCAAGGCGGTGCTAGGCAAGCCCTTGGCCGAGGCAGCCGATGAGATCGCGGCGTTCTCGCCCGTCCATCACGCGGTGAAGGGCGGCGCACCGGTCTTCACCATCCACGGAACCGAAGATACGCTCGTGCCGATCGCCCAGGTCGATAGGCTCGACGAGGCACTGCGCGCGGTCGGTGTGGAGCACGAGTTCCGTAAGGTCGAAGGCATGGGTCATGCCCTGCCGGTCGAAAAGCCAGAGGTTGCGCAGGCCCTCACCGAGGGCCTGGCCTGGGTCAAGGCGAAGCTCGCCGGCTAGTGCTCGTCTTCGTCGTGCTTGTGCTCTTCGTAGTGCTTGACTAGGTTCTGCTGCTCGTGCGACGGTAGCTCGTCGTACCGGGCAAATTCCGTGCGGAACATTCCGCGGCCCTTAGTGATCGAGCGCAGGTCCAGCGCATAGCGTTGCATGGTCGCCATCGGCACCGTCGCGCTCACGCGGGTCTTTCCGGGTGCGATCGGCTCCATGCCCTGCATGTGCCCGCGGCGGGTGTTCAGGTCGCCCACCACGTCGCCCACGGCCTCGTCCGGAACGTCCACATAGAGCTGCAGCACCGGTTCGAGGATCGTCGGCTGTGCGTTGCCCGCCGCTGCCTTGAACCCGATACGCGCCGCAGTCTTGAACGCGGCCTCGCTCGAGTCCACGTCGTGGTAGGAACCGTCATACACGGTCACCTTCACGTCCACCACGGGATACCCCGCGAGGAAGCCGCCCGTCATCGTCTCCACCACGCCCTTCTCGATGGCAGGGATGTAGTTCTTGGGGATCGAGCCGCCCACGACCTTGTTCTCAAAGGAGAACCCTTCGCCCCGTCCCATGGGTGCTACCTCCAGCCAGCAGTCGCCGAACTGGCCGCGCCCGCCGGTCTGCCGCTTGAAGCGCCCCTGTGCCTTGGCCGATCCGCGGATCGTCTCCTTGTACGGAACCTTCGCCTCCTCGGTCGTCACATTCACCCCAAAGCGCACCCGCAGCTTGTCGATCGTGTTGTCCAGGTGGATGTCGCCCATCCCTTCGAGGATCTCTTGGTGCACGACTGTGTCCCGCACGTACCGCAAGGTCGGGTCCTCTTCCAGAATCTTCTCCAGCGCCCCGCCCAACTTGTCCTCGTCGCTCTTGGCCACCGGTTTGATCGCCACACGATAGATAGGGTCGGGAAAAGCGACCGGTGCCATCGCCAGTTTCTCCTTGGCTCCACAGAGCGTGTTCCCCGTGTGGGTGTCCTGCAGCTTTGCGACCACGCAGATGTCCCCGGCGCCCACCTCCGTCGCCGGCTCTTGGTTCTTCCCGTGCGGCCAATAGAGGTTGTGGACCCGTTCGTCCTTTCCGGTCTGGGTGTTCGTCACGTGGTCGTCCACCTTGAGCCTGCCGCTGAAGATGCGGACATAGTTCAGCTTGCCCACATAGGGGTCTTGCGTGGTCTTGAAGACAAAGCCTACGAGCGGTCCGTTCGGATCCTCCTTCATCTTCTTGTCGCCCACGGTGAAGTCGTGGTAGACCGGCGGGGGCAGCTCGCCCACGATCCGGTCCAGCAAAGGGGCCACCCCGAGACCGCTCGCGGCAGAGCCCAGCAAGATCGGCACGACCCGGCCTTCCTTGATCCCCAGCATGAGACCGTGCTCCACCTCTTCCGGCGTGAGTTGCTCGCCGCCGAGGTACTTCTCCATGAGGGAGTCCTCGCCCTCGGCGGCCGCGTCCGTCATCTTCTCTCGCAGCGAGGCCGCCTGCGCCTCCATCTCGGCGGGAACGGCCTCCACCTGCTCCCCGCGGTCCTTGCCCTTGTAGACCTTCATGCTCAGCAAGTCGAGCACGCCCGAGAAGGACGACTGCGTCCCGATCGGCACCTGCACGTTCACGACCTTGTTGCCATACCGAGCGTGCAGGGTCTCGATCAGCCCCTCATAGTCCGCGTTGTCGCGTTCCAGCTTGTTGATGAAGATGCACCGCGGAATGCCTTCCCGCTCGGCCAGCTCCCAGGCCAGGTCAAAGCCGACGTCAATATCGCGCTTCGCCTCGCAGACGATCACCATGCTGTCGGCCACCCGCGCCACGCCGTGCAGGTCGCCCACAAAGTCAGGGAAGCCAGGAACGTCAATCAGGTTCACCTTGTGGCCGTGCCACTCCAGCGGCAGCACCACCGCGCTCGTGCTGATCTGGCGCTTCTGCTCCAGCTCGTCAAAGTCGCTCTGCGTCGTTCCGGCGTCGATCGCGCCCACGCGCTCGATGGCCCCGGCCGTATAGAGCATGTGCTCGACCAGCATGCTCTTGCCGGAGCCGCCGTGGCCCACGATGGCGACGTTCCTGATCAGTTCGGGGGGATAGCTCTTCAATTCGTGCGCTCCTAGGGTAGAGACAGGGCTGGCCCGTGCGGCCGCCCGTACCCTGAGCATAGCACCGCGGGACCCCCGATGTGGCGGGCACACCGCGAACTCCCGAGCCGAGGGGCGGTGTGCGGCTTCAGTCCTCCCCAGCGTGCACGCAACGGCCAGTGGGAAAGGCGGCGCAGAGCGCCGGAGGGGGAGTGTGGCAAAGCAGGTACTCCTCTGCTTGCCCGCAAGGGTCAGCAAGGGAAGTGGCGCGTGAGAGCCGGAGGGGGAGTGTTCTCTGCTCGCACTTTGCCTTGCCCCCTCCGTCCCCCGGTCGGCCGCCGGGCTCCACCTCCCCCTTTGCGCCTCCGGCGAAACAGAGGAGGAACAGGGGAGGACCGGAGGTGCGCCTAGCTTCATACGCCCGTTCGGCTTGCGCAAAGGCTGCAACAACTCTTGTACAGCCCAGAACAACTCTTGTACAGCCCAGAACAACTCTTGTACAGCCCAATACAACTCTTGTACAGCCCAATACAACTCTTGTACAGCCCAGAACAACTCTTGTACAGCCCAGAACAACTCTTGTACAGCCCAAGGCAACTCTTGTTTTCCCCCGTGCAATCCTTGGATTTCGCACTAAAACAGGGGATTTTCGACTTTCGGCCTCCAGAAACCGCGCAAGCGACCGAATCTCCCCTTGTGCACTGTCGCCGCCAACGGCCAGGGCATTCGGAGGAACATCAAAATGCCATCTGACCCGATAACGGGAAACACGAAACTCGAAAAGATCGAGTTCTACGAGGCGCATATCGCTCCGTGGAACACCAACGCGGCGGCCATCGGGCTTACGCCCCCCATGGTCACCCAGATCACGACTGACACGACCGCGGCCCGCGCCGCATACAACGCCGCCATCGCGGCGCGCAACGCGAGCAAGGCCGCGACCCAAACATACTATGACGCCGTGGCCGTTATGGCGGAATACGGAAGCAGCCTGATCAGCACCATACGCGCTAAGGCCGAGAACTCCGCCGACCCGACGGTGTACACCAAGGCGCAAATCCCGCCGCCCGCGACGCCCACCCCCGCAGGCCCGCCGACCGACGCGACCAACGTTCGTGCGACGGTCCAGAACGACGGCTCGATCCTGCTCGAGTGGGACGGCACCGTGCGCAGCGGACAGTTCTTCAGCGTTCGCCGGCAGGTCGCAGGCTCGACGGCGTGGATGAACCTAGGCAGCGTGCGCGTGAAGTCGTTTGTGGACTCTGCGCTGCCGAGCGGCAGCACGGCTGCGGTGTACCAGGTCTTTGCGCACCGGGGCTCGCAGACGAGCGCGGGCAGCGAGCCGCTCGTCGTTTACTTTGGCAGCGAGGCGCAAGCGGCCTAACGCTTACGCGCTCGCTGTGTGAGTCTGTAGAGATGGGCCTGAGGGCCCATCTCTTTTTGTGTTTCAGCGTGCTTTGTGGGCCATGGATCGCTGGCTGGTTTCTCGAAGGGTTTCGACTTGGGCGCTGGTCATGGGCGTTGCCTCGGACTGCCTTTCGTTCGGCCCGATACTCGTGAAGCCAGGCTACGGAGGTTGCTCGACGACTAAGGTCGTACGGCGAGGCCCGCGCACGCGACGACCTGCGGGCGTGCGGTGGCGCCAGCGAGGGGGGGAGCTTCGCCTTTGGCTTGCGGATGCGCTACGGGGTCGCGCTCTTGGGCTGTCGCTATGCGAGAACGCCGCCGGGCGGGTTGCCCGGTTATACGCTTGCCTAGGACGGCCCCTTGGGCCCGCCGGTGGGTCTCGCTACTTCGCGGCCTCGGCTAACAAGGAAAGAAGCTCGGCCTTGGTGGCATCGTCGAGCGGCTTGCCGGTCTTCGGCGGCATCTTGCCCTCTTCGATTTCGCTGTGCATTTCCTTGAGTTCGTCCTTGTCGTCTTCGCTGACGAACTCGACATTGATGCCCTTTTGCGGCTTATCGCCGACGTGGCACGGCGAGCAGCTGGTAACGAGCATCGGGCGAAGCTTGCCTTCGAACTCGTCGCCTGGCGGCACTTCGTTACCGGTTGCAGGCTGGACGGACCGGTCCGCGGTGGCCGGATCGCCGGCCGGGTTTTGCGGCGCGGAGCAGCCGATGGCACAGACGACGATCGCGAGGGCGAGCAATTTGCCTTGCATGGGTGGACTTGTACCTGGCCGCGGCTCTCACCGTCAAGCGCTGGCTGGGATTGTCATGTTTTGGCGTGGGCGAGCAGGGCCCGGTAGATCTCGACCATGGCGAGGGTGTCCATGCGGCAGTACGCGAGGAGGGCAAGCCGGAGCCTTTCGCGCTCGGAAGGGGGGGCATCCATGACCGCGTGCGCGTACGCGGCCTGGGCCGCGTCGCCTCCGGCGATCTCGAGCTTTCCGTATCCGAGTCCGGGGCAGAGGACGGGCAGCACGGCCTTGATCGAGGACCGCCCTTGGAAACCGGGGTGGGCGACGAAGCCTTTGACGACCGCTTCGAGGTCGAACGCGGTGTTCTTGGCTGCGGCGGCGAGCTTCGTGGCGCCGGGTACGCCGTCTCGGGAAAGATAGCCGAGCTGCGTGTGCTCATATGCGGAGTAATGGACGAACGTGGCGGTGCCTTCCAGCGCGAGGGCGAGGGTGCGTACGAACTCCTCGCGGCAGTCCCCCCCTGTATCGTCCAGCCACTCGTGGTGCTCAGGCTCGGCCTCGGCATGGCGCAGGATGTGGCACGACCATTGGAACGGCAGTTGCTTGAAGGGGGGGAATCCTTGGATGCGGGGCACCGCCTCGGAGAGAGTCTCGAAGTCCACGAACGCGGCAGGGAAGGCGAGCTTTTCGAGCTCGTCCTGGAGCCCGGGCGCGGTTACCGTGCCTTGGGCAAGCACGGCGTCGAACGTGAGCGCTTGGCGGTTGCTGAGCGCAGCGCGGTCGAGCTGTGGAATGGTCTCCCACCCTTCGTTCCGAAACTGGATGATCTTCTTCGTGGTGACGTTGGGCATGTAGAGGAGCGAGTCCTGCGGGACGCTGGCGAAGCAGTGCGGGACGAAGGGGCAGTCGGTGCAGTGCTTTCCGGGCTCGATGGCGGGAACGTGGCCGTCGGCAATCTTGGCGTAGGCGAGGCTTGCTTCTTCGATCGCGGGCAAGGCCTTGTGCACCTCCTCGCTCAGGTCTATCTCCTGGAAGAGCAGACGGGGATCGATCTCGCCCTGGAGGGTGTACGCGGGATTGAGGCAGAGGAGCGCGGCGCGACGGATTTCGAGTCCGGATCTGCTGGCGACAAGCGCCTGGTACGCGATGTCTTCGACGTACGCTTCCGGGTTCCTGCCGGTGCTCTGTTTGACCTCGATGAGGGCGAAACCTTGGTTCTCGCGGACGAGGACGTCGAGCCGGACGTGCGAACCGCCGGCGGCGAGGCCCGGCTCGAACAGGACTTCCGCACCTTGGGCGAGCGCCTCCATCGTGGCCTGATGTTCGTGCTCGGGGCTGTTTCCGGGTGGCATGTGCCTACCGTGCGGCCACCGTTGCCTGGCGAGCTCGCCCACAAGCCTTCCGGTCTTGAAGCGCAACCGTACGGCATCGCCCACGGGGGGGCGAAGTTCAGGCCGGTTCTTTTCGAGCCACAGCCTCTTCGCACAGTGCCTCGCGGCCAGGAAGTCTTGTTTCGTGAGCACGTATTGGGATCGTACTCAGGGCGGCTGGTCGCGGTGGGCGGGGGGTCTGCAGGCCGGTGAAGACGGTAGGATTCGGGCCGTGCCGAGCCGCAACCGCCGCCCCTTGCCCAAGATCGGGATTCGACCGACGATCGACGGACGATACGGCGGGGTCCGGGAGTCGCTCGAAGGCCAAGTAATGGCCATGGCCGATACAGCCGTCACGATCCTGAGTTCGCTGCAACACTCTTCGGGCGACCCGGTGGAGTGCGTCGTGGCAGAGACGTGCATCGGGGGTGCGAGCGAGTCGGCGCGCGCCGATGCGCTCTTCGCAGCGAAGGGCGTGGGGGCTACGCTCACCGTGACTCCGTGCTGGTGCTATGGAAGCGAGACGATGGACTTGCACCCGACCAGGCCCAAGGCGGTATGGGGGTTCAACGGGACCGAGCGGCCCGGAGCGGTCTATCTGGCGGCGGCGATGGCAGGCCACGCCCAGTTCGGCGTCCCCGCCTTCGCCATCTATGGCCGCGACGTTCAGGACGCGGGCGACGCCACTGTGCCCGAGGACGTACGGGAGAAGCTGCTGCGGTTCGGCCGTGCGGCGGTGGCCGCAGCGAGCACCCCGGGGACGAGCTATGTAGCGATCGGCGGTACCAGCATGGGAATCGCGGGCTCGATGGTGGATCCGTCGTTCTTTCGCCGTTATCTGGGCATGCGCGTAGAGGCGGTCGATATGTCCGAGGTCTCGCGCCGGATCGAGCACTCGGTGTTCGATCCGGTGGAGTTTGCGGTAGCCCGCGAATGGGTGCGCGCGAAGTGCCGCGAAGGGAAGGACTGGAACTCGCCTGAGAAGACCCGCGACCGCTCGCGGCTGACCGAGGAGTGGGACATCTCGGTGAAGATGGCGTTGATCGCCCGCGACCTGATGATCGGCAACCCGCGACTCGCCGAACTCGGGCACCGCGAGGCCGCTGAGGGCCACGACGGCCTCGCGGGCGGCTTCCAAGGGCAGCGGCAGTGGACCGACTTCCAACCGAACGGCGACTTCATGGAGGCTGTCTTAGCGTCGTCGTTTGACTGGACCGGGCGTCGCGAGCCTTTCGCCTTCGCCACGGAGAACGACTCTCTGAATGCGGTCTCGATGCTGTTTGGGCAATTGCTCACCGGCACGGCGCAGCTGTTTTGCGACGTCCGAACCTACTGGTCCCCCGAGGCTGTGCACCGCGTCACGGGCCACCGGCTCGAGGGCCGGGCCGGAGCTGGCGTGCTCCACCTGATCAATTCCGGCCCGGCGGCCTTGGACTGGGCCGGTAGGCCGGGGAAGTGGTGGGAGTCCGACCCGGACGCCTGCCTGTCCGCCACCGAGTGGTGCCCTTCGATCACGGAGTACTTCCCAGGGGGCGGGTGGAGCACCCGGTTCCTCACTCCCGGGAGTATTGAGTGCACGATGTGCCGCGTCAATCTCGTCGACGGGCTTGGCCCCGTGTTACAGATCGCAGAAGGCTGGACCGTCGAGCTTCCGGCCGATGTCCACAAAGTGCTTGACGAACGGACGAACCCCACTTGGCCGACGACATGGTTCGCTCCAAGGCTGACCGGTTCGGGTGCCTTTGCGAGTTGCTACGACGTAATGGCGAGCTGGGGCGCGAACCATGGGGCGGTTTGCTTCGGGCACGTAGGTGCGGACCTCGTGGCGCTGGCCAGCATGTTGCGCATTCCCGTGGAGATGCACAACCTTGAGCCGGGCGAGGTGTCTCGACCTGCGGCATGGCAACGGTTCGGCACGGCCGACCCTGAGTCGGCGGATTTCCGCGCCTGCACGAACTATGGGCCGCTGTTCGGCTGAGGGGGGCCGGGCGCGTTGCGCCGACGGTTCATCCAAGCGAAGGCTCCGATGCCTAGCAGGATGGGTCCAACTGCATAGAGACCCACTTGGTGGACGGGCGGTCGGCCCTGTTCAAACTCCAGGTCCTCGTCATATCCGATGGGATTCCCGCGATTGACGAACGATGTCAAGACTGGAGTCCTCGGCATGTCTTGCCCTTGTAGCGATGCAAGGCGCTGTACCTCGTGCCGCATGTAGTCTCCCAGTGGTCCGTCGAACTCGTTCTCGGCCTCCCACGGTTTGCCCGAGCCACTGAACTTGGCGGTGACTTTCGCGTTCGCGATGAAATAGACGTTCATCGGGCGATAGTGTCGTGCGGGCCAGGTGTCGCTCGGCATTTTGTACGGATAAAACGGCTTGTCGGTCTGAAACGTGATCCGGATGGCAGATGTCTCTTCTCGCGTTGAGTCGGGCTTGCGCGTGAACTTCAATGCCGCGAAATACCATCCCTTGTCGGTGTAGTGGTTGAACCAAGGCACCATCGCGGGACGGTGCTCAAACCCGTTCTCCTGAAGCCAGGCGAGCATAGCGTCCCCGTCCGATGCCTGGATAATCGTCGCCAGGTAGTCGCCTACCTGGTACTGCTCGATAACATGGGCCGTACTTTCGGACGCAGCTGCCTGAGGCGTGAGCTGGCCTGTCACTCTTTGCCTACGCTTGTCGAGTTCCTGGTCAACGTGGTCGCGGAGTCGTTGGAATAGCCTCGCGTCGGCTTCGTAGACCTTGGGCACTGAAGGAGTGGGAACGACGAAGCCGAAAGCCCCGGCCTTTCCTTGGAAGGAAGCCTGACGTATGAAGTGCTGTGTCTTTGTCGCGTCGTCCCAGACGATCAAGGCTTGCTCGCCAACGAGTTTCACCGGTTGGGTCGGATCGTACGCCACACAGCACGTTAGGGCGGCTACCGGCGCGAGGACGAGACCGGCGACTATGAGGTGCCTTCTCATAGCGGCTACAACAGACAAAGCGTTGTGATGGTTCCCGCTACGATCCGTCGAGCGGTTTGTCCACCTTTGGGCGTTGCACGGCGTTCGCTATCTCCCAACCCGTCGCATAGACAGTCTGGGCGACCTTGGTCATCTTTGCAAAGTCGATCTTCTCGACTTCGTCGCCAGGTTGGTGGTAGTCCTCATGGATCCCGCTGAAGTAGAAGATGATCGGTATCCCCTTTCGCGCGTAGTTGTAGTGGTCCGACCGAAAGAAGATGCGCTCAGTGTCGCTAGGGTCGTCGTACTTGTAGTTGAACGAGAGGTTTAGGAACGACTTGTTCACCCTTTCGCTCGTGTTTTGAAGGTCGGTGCTCATCTTGGTCGAACCTACGACATAGACCTCGTTCGGGCCTGTCAGCACGGCATTGCTCGGATTCGTGTCCCCAGCCGGTTTCGACCGGCCGATCATGTCAATGTTGAGCTGCGCTACGATCTTGTCCAGCGGAACCGTCGGATTGTCCGTGAAGTACGCGGAACCGACCAAGCCCTTTTCCTCGCCACAGTGCCAGACGAAAAGGAGCGACCGCTTGGGCTTTGGCCCTTGCGCGAACGCCCGGGCAATCTCCAAGATCGAGACGCTACCGGATCCATCGTCATCGGCGCCGTTGTAAATCCTGTCGGGAATGTCTCGCGTCGTCGTCCCAACGTGGTCGATGTGGGCTCCAAAGGCGACCATTTCCGCCTTGAGCGCAGGATCGGATCCGCGTACGATACCCACCACATTCATCGCCGTGGTCGCATTGCCGTCCGAAGCGACCGTAAGCGAGACCGTCTTGCCCGCGGAGAGGGCGAACGGCTTCGGCCCCTCGTCACCGGCCGCAAGGACCGCCTCGGCGGAGGCAGCCTCACCCTCAAATAGCTTTTCGACCGAGTCCGGCGAAAGGACGATCGAGGGAAGCGTTCCCACCCCCCTCCGTCCTTGGGGCCGGGCGGCTCGCTCGACGGCGCTCTGCCACCCTTGCGCCGTTAGGGTGCTGGGGACATAGACGATGCCGACAGCGCCCCGCTGTGCGGCGGCTTGCGCCGCGGACATCCAGCCCCGTCGGCCCCCGCCCTGTAACGCCACGACAATCTTGCCCTTGACCTCGACCTCGGAAAAAGGATTCACGCTTCCGTCCTCGCTGACCATTCCGCGCCCGACGTAAACGAGCCCGCCCGAAGCCGTCCCGGCCGGCATGCTCGCAAAGTAGTCGGCCCCGAATGTCAGGGCGGAGCCTGCGATCGAGGCTGTGGTCTTCTTCGCATCTACCCCGCCCGGGCTCATCGTGATTGTCTGGAAGTACGTGCCGTCTTCGCCTGCAGGCTCGACCCCGTAGAGCTTCAGTTGGCTCGCGACGTATAGGCAAGCGATGTCGAGCCCTGGAGAGGGAGTGTCCCTTCCGCCCAAGGCGTCCGAAGCTATGAACTCGAGGTGGGCACGAAGCGCGCCAGCCTTGATGAGGGTCGGCTCGCCAAAGCTGGCGCGCTGGGCTGAGGAGGTTGCAGCGGTGAGGGCCGCGATGGCGAGTAGGACTGTCCGGCTCCGCATCGTAACTGAGTGTTACCAGAACATCGCCCGCCAAGTTCCTGGTAGGCCCTGCGCACCTGTCTAGCGTCGGTATACTCGCCCGTCGCCGAGGAGCCTTTCACCTTGTCCCAACGCAGTCTCATCTTCATCGCTGTCGTAGCCATCGTGACCGCTCTCTCAGGGTATGCGGTCTGGCACTCCCAAAAATCGGACTCGGCGTTCAAGCCGATGTATGGACTGGACGTCCAGGGTGGCTCCCGCTTTATCTTCCGGCTCAAGACCGAAGAGCTCAAGGACTTCGACAATAACTCGCTGCCGCGGATCCAGAACGACATGGTCAGGATCCTCTCGGGTCGCGCTGCGGGCGCGCTCGGGGTTGCAGAGCCGATCGTCACCGCCAAGGGAACGGATCAGGTCGTGGTCGAGCTCCCCGGCTTCACAAACGTCGAAGAGGCCCGGGCGGTCATCAGCAATACGGCGAAGATCATCTGCTACTGGGCGGACAATGTTTCGACCGCCACCCGGCAACGCAGGTACATCCAGGCTGGCGAGGAAGAGGGTGAGGACGGAGTGTCCTACGTAGCCTTCGCCAAAGCGGCCGCACCGGATAAGAAGCTCGTGCCCGGCGACCCCGGTTACGTGGAGATGCTCAATGACTGGGAGGTGATCCTGGAAGGTTCCGACGTTCGGGACGCCAAGCCCATCTTGAACGGCAACAGAACCCAGCCGGAGTTCTCGTTCTCCGACGAAGGCTCGAGAAAGATGGAGGCCTGGAGCCGACGACACATTAATAAAGGCGAACAAATCGCCTTCGTGCTGGACAACCGGGTGCTCAGTATCGCGCCGGTCAAGGAAAACACGATCCTTAAGGATTCGGCATTCATCGACGGTGACTTCCCGCCAAAGTACGTCAAGACGCTGACCGAGCTCATCAAGGCCGGTTCGCTTCCAGTGCCCCTCGAGGAGCTCAGCAGGCAGACAGTTGACCCGACCATCGGCAAGCACGCGCTGAACCAGATGCTGGTCGCCGGCGCGATCTGTCTCGGAATCATCTGTCTGTTCCTCATGGTCTACTACCGGCTTCCCGGTGTTCTTGCGACCTTCGCGATGCTGATGTACGCGTTGCTGACCTTCGCGGCGTTGCTCGCAATCAAGGCGACGCTGTCTCTGGCCTCTGTCGCTGCGTTCATCCTGTCGGTCGGCATGGCGGTGGATGCGAACATCCTAGTATTCGAGCGCCTCAAGGAGGAGATCCGTTCCGGAAAGGAGATCGTCAAGTCCGTGCAGCTCTCCTTCAAGCGCGCCCTGTCGGCGATCGTGGACTCCAACGCCTGTACGGTCATTACCTGTCTCGTCTTGCTGACGTTCGGGGATGGAAGCGTGAAGGGCTTTGCTACGACCCTAATCTTGGGCGTCATGGTCTCGTTCTTCACCGCGTTCATGGTCACCCGCTCGCTCATGGAGATCGCACTCAAGCTCGGCATGGGCAGGAACGTCTCGGCATACGCGGTGAATACGAACTGGTTCGGGGGAGGCAAGGAGGAGGAAGCGGTCAGCAAGGCATGGCCTGTCATCCGCAAGGCCAAGACCTGGTTCATCATCTCGGGCCTTCTGATCCTGATCGGATTGCCCGCACTGGCGACGAACGGCCTGAAGTACAACGTGGAGTTCCTCGGCGGCACGGAGGGCATCTATAGCCTCCCGCAAGGCACCACCGTGCAGCAGGTGCGGTCCAACCTGGAGAGCAAAGGCTATCGCGGCTTCAACGTGAAAACCGCCACGATTGACACCGGAACCCAGGTCTACATCACCGTACCGCCCAAGGAGGGCTTGACTCAGCAGCAATTGGCCACCGATGCTGGCCTCTCTATGGAGAACAGCAGCTTCAACGCCGTGGGGCCGGCGATCCGCAAGGAGACTGTGACGAACGCAATCATCAGCGTGCTCCTCGCCAGCGGCCTGATCATGCTTTTCCTCGCGATCCGCTTCGGTGTCGCGGTCGGCGGCGTTGCGAACGGTCTCAAGTTTGGACTCTCGGCGGTGGCAGCCCTGATCCACGACGTCTTGTTCGTCTTGGGCTCAGCGGCTGTCGTGGGGCACTTGCTGGGTTGGGAGGTCGGCGGACTGTTCGTCACGGCAATGCTCACCGTCATCGGCTTTTCTGTTCACGACACGATCATCATCTTTGACCGTGTGCGAGAGAACCTGCGCAAGCTAGGGAACAACATGTCCTTCGAGCAATTGTGCGACGTCTCGGTCACACAGTCGGTCTCGCGGTCGATCAATACCTCGCTCTCGGCGATAGTTCCACTAGTCGTGCTGCTTTTCTTCGGCACCCCTACCCCGGAGCTCAAGTTCATGATGCTCACGATGGCCCTCGGCATCACGATCGGCGCCTACAGTTCGATCTTCAACGCCGTGCCGATCCTCTACCTCTGGGACAAGCGGATTCGGGCGAAGAAGGGCGAAGAGGCCGGCCTGCTCGCCCAGGCGCAAGACCAGGCCAAGGCCACCGCGGCCCTGCGGTTCCAGACCGTTCCTGCCGGCGGACAAGCGCCTGATGCCGGCTCTCAGTACGGCCAGATCAAGCGCAAGACGAGCGTCGTGGACAAGGCCAGCCAAGAGCTGGACGACGAGGACTAGGATTCCGCGCCATGGGCGAGCTCGAGGGCTCGTAACACGGCGCGGGCCTTGTCATTGCACTCTTGCCATTCCCGCTCCGGCTGAGAGTCTGCGACCACGCCTGCGCCAGCCTGGACGTGGGCTTTGCCGTCCTTCAAGATCGCGGTGCGAATCGCGATAGCAAGGTCGAGGTCACCGTTGGCTGAGAAGTAGCCGAGCGCGCCACCGTATATTCCGCGTTTCGCCGGCTCCAGCTCGTCGAGGACCTGCATCGCCCGCACCTTCGGGGCACCACTCAACGTGCCAGCGGGAAAGGTGGAGCGGACGAGGTCAATGGCGTCCAGCCCTTCCCTCAGTTGGCCGCGAACCGTGCTGACGATGTGCATCACGTGCGAGTACTTCTCGATCTGCATCATCTCGTCCACGACGACGCTGCCGGTCTCACAGACCCTGCCCAGGTCGTTCCTGCCTAAGTCGACCAGCATGACGTGCTCGGCCCTTTCCTTCTCGTCCGCGAGGAGCGCTTCGGCCGCGAGCCGGTCGGACTCCTCGTCCGCGGAGCGGGGCCGGGTGCCCGCGATGGGCCTGACTGTGGCGATGCGACCCTCGAGACCGACCAGAAGTTCGGGAGAAGCCCCTACGACGTCGGTCTCCGGCGTCCGCAGCAGGAACATATAGGGTGAAGGATTGAGCGAGCGTAACGACCGGTACACGGACACCGGATGGGCCGATACCTCGCGGGAGAATCGCACCGAGGGCACGACCTGAATGAAGTCACCGGCATAGATGTACTCGACTCCCCTCGTCACCGCTTCCATGTAGTTCTCGGCGGTGCGGTTGGCCCGCACTGGCCCGATCTCGCCCGAGAAAGGCGGGAGAGGCGGGAGCGGCCCTTGGATCCGGGCCACTGCCGCGTTGATTCGTTCTTCGGCATTGCGGTCGCCCTCTTCCGTCCCGTCTGAGAGGGCAATGACTGCGACGCTGCTCCGAGCGTGGTCGAAAACGACGACGTCATCGGCGATCAAGAGGCAGACTTCGTCGGTGCCGATCAGGTCGGGGGGCACGTTCGGCAGCCGCTCGATCGTGCGGACGTAGTCATAGCTGATGTAGCCTACCGCTCCGCCACAGAACCGCGGCAAGCCGGCTTGCTGGCCGGGCCCGACCCGTGGCAGGTGCTCGCGGAGTGCGGCCAAGGGGTCGCCCTCGTGACGAACACCGTCGTCCAGCCACCATGTATTGCCGTTGCCGCGAAGGATCGCGCGGGGCCGCGAACCGATGAGACTGTACCGGGCCAGTTGCTCCCCTCCTGTCACGCTTTCGAGAAGGAAGCTTGCGGAGGCGTCGTGGGCGAGCTTCCAGTAGATGCTGAGGGGAGTCTCGATGTCTCCTCGAAGCTCGTGGCGCAACGTCCGCATGGACTGACATTATGGGTCCGGGAAGGCAGAATGGGGCATGGGCGACATAGGCACTGCCGTCTTGCGGTTCGAGGCCGAGCTGCTTTCCGAGTGCGAGAAGGCAGGTCGGTCGAGGGAGGACGTCACCCTGGTCGCAGTGTCCAAGACCGTGCCGGTCTCCGCAATGCTCGAGGCATATGACGCAGGCTTGAGACACTTCGGCGAGAGCCGTCTGCAGGAGGCTCTCCCGAAGCTCGGGGAAATGCCGGAGAAAACGGTGTGGCACTTCATCGGTCGCCTACAGAGCAACAAGGCACGGTCGGTAGCTGAGAACTTCGACGTAATCCATGCCTTAACGAACGAACGGCAGCTAGAACAGATTGCCAAGGCGGATCGCCGCGCGGACGTCCTCGTCCAAGTCAACATTGCCTGCGAGGAGAGCAAGGATGGAATCCCGGTAGAAACGCTTGACAAGTTCATAGAATTGGTGCAACAATGCGAACAAGTTCGTTGTCGGGGCTTGACGGTCATCGCACCGTTGGTTCCTGACCCCGAGCAAGTGCGGTGGGTGTTTCGCGAGGCGGCCAGGAGGGCTGCCGGTAGCGGGCTTCCATGGCTGAGCATGGGAATGAGCGGCGACTGGCGGGTAGCGCTCCAGGAAGGAGCGACTCACCTAAGGGTCGGATCGGCGCTCTTTGGCGAACGGTAATGCCCCAAGGATGGGGCGAGGTACATCATGGAAGATACAGTAGCTACCCGCCAAGGCCTGTTTGGCCGCGTTTCCAATTGGTTCACGCAACCCTTAGAGGAGGGCGAGGACTATGACGCCCCCGTAGCCCACGTGCCGCTCAAGCTGCACACTGCCCACCGTTACTCGGTGACCGTGCGCCGGCAAGTCCGTTCTTTCCAGGACGCCGTCGCCGCCGCTGACGGGCTCAAGAGGGGGGAGCAGCAGATCCTCAACCTCACAATGGCCCCGCCGGAGACGCGCGAGCGGATCAAGAACTTCATGGCTGGCGTCAACTACACCGCCGAAGGATCGTGGGAAGAGTTGGGCGACGACATCTTCATGCTCGCGCCGTCTACCGCGCTCGTCGAAGTCGCAGCTGCGGCCAGCGTAGTTTCCGAGCGAGTCTAGGTAGCCCCCCCCTGGCCGTCCTTTTGCCAGGGGGGTCATCGAGCTGTCCGGAATGCTGTCAAACTGGGTGCGTGTCCACACGCTCCATTGGTTTGTCACCACAGTTGCACGACTACGTTGTCGCGGCCTCGGTCCAGGAGACCGACCTCCAGCGTCGGTTGCGCAAGGAGACCGCCTCCCGGTTCAACGGCGAGATGCAGATCGCTCCGGAGCAGGGACAGTTCTTTCGGTTCCTAGTGCGATCGCTGGGCGTTCGTCGCGCCCTCGAGGTGGGAACGTTTACGGGCTACTCTGCGCTCGCGGTCGCCATGGAGCTTCCCGAGGACGGACGCTTGGACTGCTGCGACGTGAGCGAGGAGTTCACCAAGGTAGCCCTGTCGTATTGGAGCGAGGCAGGCATTGCGGACAAGGCAACGCTCTACATCGGGCCGGGACTTGAGACTCTCGATCGGTTCATCTCGCAAGGACGGTCCGGCACCTATGACTTCGCGTTCGTGGATGCCGACAAGCAAAGCTACCTGGGGTACTTCGAACGCTGCATGAAGCTGCTCCGACCAGGAGGCGTGGTCTGCTTCGACAATACGCTGTGGAGCGGGCACGTCTGCGAGGACGAAGTGAACGACGAGGAAACGTCCGCCATCCGAGCGTTGAATCAGGCTCTCGGTACGAACAGCGAGATCCTGAGTTGCCTTGTCCCCATCGGCGACGGGCTCACCCTCTGCTGGAAGCGGCCCTAGGCGAGTTCACGCAGCGCGGCGAGGGTGCCGCGAAGAACCCCCGTTCCGAACTCATCGTGGAGGTGGGTGTAGCTGACGTAAAGCCGGTCGTATAGTCGTGCGGCCGCTGGGTTCGGATCGTACGTCTTGGCTACCGGGCTGGCCATCGCCGCGAGCGCGGAAGGGAAGTCAGCGTGGGCCCGGCCCGCAACTGCCCCGCACACCGCCGCTCCCAAGGCGCACGCGTGCTCGGTGGCCGCGACTGCCATGGGGCGGGCAAAGACATCGGCGTAAGTCTGCATCATAAGCGGACTGCGCGCGAGCGCTCCACCGCAAACCACGATGCGGTCCACCGAGACCCCCGAGTCGGCGATCCGCTCCAGGATCTTTCGGCCGCCCATTGCTGTGGCCTCGATGAGGGCGCGGTACAGCTCGCCTGGCCCAGTGCCGAGCGTCGCCCCGGCGATCACGCCGGTCAAGGTCGGATCGGCCAAGACGTTTCGGTTGCCATTGTTCCAGTCCAGTGCGACCAGACCCGCCGAGCCGGGCGGCGCTTCCTGGGCCAAGCTGGTGAGTTCTTCGTGCCCACGGCCGAGGAGGCGCACGCACCAGTCGAGAAGGTCGCCCACAGCCGCTTGGCCTGCCTCGATGCCGGTAAGGCCGGGAAGCACCGAGCCTGGCACGATCCCGGAGACGCCTTCGATCTCCAGCCCGCTCCCGGGGCCGATGAGGATGTCGCACGTGCTTGTCCCCATGATCTTGACCATGGTGCCGGGTTCGATACCGACTCCCACCGCGCCTAGATGGGCATCAATCCCACCCACCGAGACTGGAGTGCCTGGCGTCAGACCGGTCGCCGAAGCGATTTCCTCGCAAAGGCCTCCTGCCGCGGTGCCGCAAGGCTGGCAGACCGGGTCGAGCTTGGCCGCTTGTGCTGCCAGACCGGGGTCGAGGGCTGCGAAGAACTCGGCAGACGGGAATCCGCCCCACGCTGGCGACCACAGCCCCTTGTGCCCTGCGGCGCATACCCCGCGTACGGGCCTGGCCTCGCCGCAGAGCCACGCCGGGACGTAGTCTTGCAACTCGAGCCATGTCTCAGCAGCCACAAAGACTGCGGGCGCGGTGCGCGCTGCTCGGAGCAACTTAGACCAGTACCATTCCGACGAGTACGAGCCGCCGCACTTCGTCAAGTACGGCTCGCGGCGAGCCTTCGCTAGGGCCGTGATTTCCGCGGCTTCTTCGTGTGACGTGTGGTCCTTCCAGAGCCAGGCCAAGGTGGCGGGCTCTTGCGAGAAGTCGCCGTTGTCCGCCAACGGAGTCAGTCCAGGTCCCATGGGAATCGGGGTGGAGGCCGTGGTGTCCACCCCGATCCCAACGATCTCGACCGGGCCCGACAGGGCGAGGACGGCCCGGATCGCGTCGAGACAGCCGACGCGGTAGTCCGCGGGCACCTGCCGGGCCACGTATGGATCGGATGGGCTGAGGACGACGCCAGCCTCGCCTGAAGCATAGGGTGAGACTGCGGAGCTGGCCTCCTGACCGGAATCTACGTCCACCAGCAAGGCGCGTACGCTGGAAGTACCGAAGTCCAGACCCAATGCGAAGCGCGCCACGGGCCTAGTCTACTTGGGTTCATCCTGCCTCCCGATGGCCGCGACAAGGAACCTGGCGGGCGCCTGATCCGTTATGATAAGTACTGCGGTCGCGCTCACGCGCACCAGGACGAACGATATGAAGATGAAACTCACGCTGGCTCTCGCCGGGCTCGCTCTCAGTGGCTTTGCGCTGGCCCAGAAGGCGCCGGCCCCGACGGACTTCATTGGCAAAACGATGCCGAAGTTCGAGATGACTGCCCTCGACGGCACCAAGGTCAACAACGAGACTTTGAAGGGCAAGGCGTACATCCTTGACTTCTGGGCCACCTGGTGCGGCCCGTGCAAGAAGGCGGCCCCGACGATGCAAGAGTTGCACGCCAAGTACAACGAGTCTGGCTTGGTTGTAATCGGTGCCAACACTTTCGAGCGGGCAGAAGGGCCAGACAATGCGAAGAAGTACAAGGCTGAGCACGGCTACGGCTACCTCTTCACCTATGGCAACGACGACTTTGCCAAGTCCCTGAACATTCAGGGTATTCCGACCTTCTTCTTTGTCGACAAGGACGGGATGGTGAGCGACGTGATTGTCGGCTTCACTGACCAGTGGAAGCAAAAGTTCATGGACGCCGCCAACAAGGCGATGAGCAACTAAGCTCCGAGCGAAAGAACAAGAAACGGGCCTCGGCGAGTCGCCGGGGCCTCGTTCTTTTCAGCCCGCTTGCTCGAACCTGCGGCGGTCAAAGACCAGGTCGCTCGCAATCTCCCACAGGTCGGCCGGGATGTCGCTCTCTCGGCGGATTTTCGACGCGTGGATGATCGCCGAAGTGAGGCCTGCGTCCTCGGCGTATCGGAGGAAGACCGAGTTCAGCAAGGACCTGGCTGCCGGCTTCAGCCCGAAGCTGACGTTGGAGACCCCAAGCACAGTGTTGACCCGGGGGTGACGCTTCTTAATCTCGGCGATGGCATCGAGAGTGGCGATCGCGGTCTTGCGCGAGGCCTCGTCCCCTGACCCGAGGGTCAACGTCAGAGCGTCAATGAAAACGTCGTGGTCGGGCAGGCCGTACTCGCGGGTCAGGCGGAGGAGCCGGTCCGCGATCTCCACCTTGCGATCCGCTTCCAGGGCCATTCCTGCCTCGTCGATCGTGAGGGCTACTACCCCAGCCCCATACCGGCGGCACGCCTCAAGGAACACTCGAGCCTTATCCTCGCCGTCCTCAAAATTGATCGAGTTGACAATACATTTGCCGGCGATCCGCTGCAAGGCTGCCTCGAGTGCATCGGACTGGGTCGTATCCACCATCAACGGGACGGTGACGTGAAGGTTGAGCCGCTCGGAAAGGATCCCAATGTCGCGCGCCTCGTCGCGGCCAACGTAGGCGGCGCACACGTCCAGCATGTGCGAACCTTCGGCTTCCTGCTCTCGGGCGAGTTCGACCATGCCGTCCCAGTTCTCCGCCACGAGCATCTCCCGGAACGCCTTCGAGCCGTTCGCATTGGTCTTTTCGCCGATGATCAGGAGGCTATTGTCCTGTTCGTACGGCACGAAGCCGTATAGGCTGGAACAGCCGATGAGTGCCAGCGCCGCGTCCTGGTTTTCACCCCGATGCACGAAGTCGAATCCTGGAAAGGCCTGTCGGGACCGTTGCCAGTGGGCTTCCGGGCTGGGGGCGGTTCCAGCGACGGCGGCACTCAGAGCGGCGATGTGACCCGGGCCAGTGCCACAGCAACCTCCGACTAAGGCAGCCCCGGACTCGGTGACAAACCTGTGATGATGCTCGGCGAAGGTCTGCGGATCGAGATCGTAGACCGCCTCGCCCTTTTCCATCCTCGGGAGCCCTGCGTTGGGCTGGATGCTGAGGGGACGCGTGGAGTTCGCGCCCAGATAGCGCACGTGCCCTGCCATCTCCACTGGGCCGGTCGCACAGTTCAATCCGACGGCGACTACGGCAGGGAAGCACTCCAGCAAATTGAGCGCCGCAGCAAGCTCGGTGCCGACCAGGAGCGTCCCGGTCTGCTCCACCGTGACCTGAACGACGATCGGGGCTTCGATCCCGGTGGTAGCGCGAGCGTCCATCGCCGCTGCGACCCCTGCCTTCACCATCAGCAGGTCTTGCATCGTCTCGAGAAGCAGGAAGTCGGCGCCCCCTTCGAGCAGGGCGACGAACCCGTCGGTATAGGTCGCCATTGCGTCCTGCCACGAGAGCTGGCCGAGGCTCATGAGCCTCGTACCCGGGCCCAGCGCCCCTGCTACGAACGCCTCCTTGCCACTCTCCATGACTGCCTTGCGTGCGCACTGTGCGGCGGCGAGGCAGCACTCGCGGACGAGCTCGGGGATGCCGTACTCGGCGAGCACGACGGCTGTGGCTCCGAACGAGTTGGTCTCGATGATGTCCGACCCTACGTCGAGGTAGCGGCGGTGCAGGCTCGTGACAAAGTCGGGCCGGGTGACGCACAAGACCTCGGGGCAACCTTCCATCCCTTCCGGAGTCGAGCGCTCTGCGGCGGCACCCCATGCCCCGCTCGGCGGAGGGACTGAGGCGAGGTCATAGTCGGCCGTCTTGAGCCCGGCAGCCTGGATCTGGGTACCGATCGCGCCGTCGAAGACAAGGGTGCGCTCCCCTAGTGCCTCCAGGAACCTCGAATCCATGCTTTGATTATCGCACCACGACACGCTAGGCCCGCGGTCGTGCTCTTGTAGACTCCCGTGGTCGCGATGCGCATCCTGGACACCCTGCACCGTGCGAGGCCAGCCTTCTCGTTCGAGTTCTTCCCGCCCTCCACGCTGAAGGGCCAGGAACGACTCCTCCGGACGATCGAACACCTCGCCGAACTCGATCCAGCGTTTGTCAGCGTGACCTACGGCGCGATGGGCGGGACGCGGACCGACACGGTCGATATCGCTCAGAGGGTCCGGGCCCAGCTCGGGGTCGAGCCTGTCGTCCACATGACCTGCCGGGGGCACACGAGGGAGCAGATTACGGAGACGGTCTCTCGGATGCAAGCGGCGGGGATCGAGAACGTCCTCGCCCTGCGAGGCGACCCACCGGAAGACAAGGCCGTACCGGCTGGCGACTTTGAGTACGCCAGCGAGCTCGTAGCCTACTTGCGCAGCGGCTGGCCCCTATGCATCGGTGCCGCCTGCTACCCCGAGACCCACGTAGAGAGCCCGAGCGCGGAAGACGACCTCGACAAGCTCAAGCAGAAGGTGGACTCCGGCGTAGACTTCCTCGTGACCCAGCTCTTCTTTGACAACTCGAAGTACTTTGAGTTTGTCCAGCGAGCCCGCGCTGCCGCGATCTCGGTTCCGATCGTTCCGGGGATTATGCCTGTGACCAAACTGGCCCAACTCGACCGGTTCGTCACGATGTGTGGCGCGACCGTTCCGGCGGCGCTTCGGGCACGGTTGGACAAGTGGGGGGACGACGAAGACGCCGTCCAAAACTTGGGCATCGCCTGGGCCGTCAGCCAATGCCGAGAGCTGCTTGCGGGAGGGGCTCCCGGCATTCACTTCTACACACTGAACCGCTCGCTAGCGACATGGACTGTGTGCAGCATCCTGCAAGGCCCTTAGCGAGACGCTTGGCTTCGGTACATTCACAGGGCCCATGGACGAGTCCGAGGTCTGCGTATACGACCCATTGGTAGAACTCATGGCCCGGTTCGAGGGCCTGGTCTCGCAGGCAGCGACCGAGGAAGAAGAGGCTGCCTCGATCGAGCAGCGGCTTCAGAACCACATAGTCCAAGGGAAGAAGAAGGGTCTCGAGTCCAGCCTGGACGAAGCCCTCGAAGTATATGCGCCTCTCGAGATCGTTAACGAGATTCTTTTGGAGGGCATGAAGACGGTCGGCGAGCTCTTCGGTGCCGGCAAACTCCAGTTGCCGTTTGTCCTGCAAAGCGCCCAGGTCATGAAGCAGGCGGTCGCATACCTCGAGCCCAAGATGGAGAAGGTCGAGGGAGCCGAGCGCGGCTCGATCCTGCTCGCAACGGTCGCCGGGGACGTTCACGACATCGGCAAGAACCTCGTGGACATCATCCTCTCCAACAACGGATACCGTGTGGTCAACATCGGGATCAAGCAGCCGATCCAGACGATCCTCAAGGAGGCGAACCAGCACAAGGTGGACGTGATCGGCATGAGTGGGCTCCTCGTGAAGAGCACTATTGTCATGCGCGACAACCTGATCGAGATGCAAGGGGCAGGTCTCGGGCACGTGCCCGTACTCTTGGGCGGCGCGGCACTCACCCGCGGATATGTGGAGCAAGACCTGCGCGAGGTCTACGGTGGGCCGCTCTTCTATGCGCAAGACGCCTTCGAAGGTCTCGATCTGATGGGCCGGATCACAGGCGGGGAGGAGCTAGCACCAGAGCCGGGCGGCCCGGCTGCGAAGCGCGTCTCCTCTCACCGCGTGGGGGTCGTGGATGCCGACCTCTATCGCTTTGACGGGACGAAGAGCGAGATTCAGCCGGTCGCCCCCCCGAAGCTTCCGTTCTACGGTGCTCGCAAAGAGACAAAGTTCGACGTCTTCGAGCTGTACCGCTATATTAACAAGATCGCGCTATATCGGGGTCAATGGCAGTATCGCAGGCCGGAGGGAATGTCGAACCCCGAGTTCGACATGTGGCTTGTTGAGAACGTGGATCCCGTATTCGACCGGAAATGCCGTGAGTTGGCCAAGGTGCTCCGGCCAGCCGTCGTTTGGGGCTACTTCTGGGTACAGAGCGAAGGGAACGACCTGATCGTGTACGAAGAGGACCAAGCGACGGAGAGACACCGGTTCCGATTCCCCCGCCAATCAGCCGGTAAGCGGCTCTGCCTTGCCGACTTCTTCCAGCCTGTGGGAAGCGGGGTCGTGGATGTTGCCGCGTTCCACTTGGTCACGGTGGGGCGAGGTGCGACGGAGCTGGAACGGGGCCAGTTTGAGCAGGGCGACTATCAGGAGTACCTCTTCACCCACGGTATGGGGGTGGAGACGGCAGAGGCGCTCGCCGAATACTGGCATCGGCAGGTGCGGATGGAGCTGGGCATCGCGGACCAAGAGCCGGAAACGATGAAGCTGTTATTCAGCGCGAAGTACCACGGTTCCCGATATTCGTTCGGCTACCCGGCTTGCCCGAACCTGGAAGACCAGACGGCCCTGATGGAGCTTCTCGACGGGGGAGCCATCGGCGTGAGCCTGAGCGAAGAGTTCATGTTGGAGCCCGAGCAGTCCACGAGCGCACTGATCGTCCACCACCCCGACGCCAAGTACTTCAACGTCAGCTAAGAAAAGGCGCCTCCCGGATTTCTCCGGGAGGCGCCTTCGAGTGACGATTCGATGGTTGAACCGTAGTTACTTGCGGTTTCGGCGTCGAGCTGCGAGGGCAGCAAGACCAGCGCCGAGCGCGATCATCGTTCCCGGCTCCGGAACGGCCGAAGAAGTGAACGAAGCGGTGTAGTTTCGCCCGCCTTGGACAGCATCGGGATTCGCCAGGGAGAAGGCGAACGACTCTTGGGTCAGACCGGCCGGAACATTCGGTCCTGCGAAGCTTACCACGTCCCCGACGACTTCGCTGCTACCCGCGGAAAACGGATCGATGAACAAGCCACCGTTGAAGGTGATCGTGAACAGCGCATTGCTCGAAGAGTCCAGGAAGTTGACCGTTCCGCCGCCCATCTGGTAGATGCCGCCACCGAGGTTGGTCAGGGAGATCAAGGAGGTCGTGAAGGTCACGTTCGAGCTCGAACCGCCTCCGCTGAACCCGGGGTGGTTCAGGGTGAGACCCGGTTGGGTCCACGAACCCTGGAGGGTGTTGTTGACAGTGTCGAAGAAGAACAGCGGGTTGGCGCTGGACGAGGACGGATCGGCAAAGGTCGCGACTGTGAACGTCTGTGCGAAAGCGGTCGCACCCAGGGAGGCTGCGAGCGCAAGGGTAAGGGTTCGTTTCATGATTCTCACTCTCTACGGTACAAGAACAAGTCAACGTGATGCGAATCCGCCCACGTAGACTGCACTAGTTTAGCACGATCAAGACCATCGAACAGGGATTCGCGAGCGATTTCATATACTTTCCGCAATAACACTGGGGTTGCCGGAGAATCCGGGGCCCCAACTGGACTGTGACCAGTGCGGTTACACTCTGGACATGGGCCGTGCACTTTGGTTGCTCCCTGCTCTCGCGCTCCTCGCTGTCGGCTGTGGTTCGGGCGGCTTCTCTGACAAGGTGAAGTCAGCCCGGGATAAGTCGGGAACCAACGTCTTCCGATATCCAATCGTCACCAGTCCGACCACGATGGATCCGCACCTGGTGCAGGACGGCGACACGATTGACTTGCTCCAGCAGGTCTACGAGGGTCTGGTCGGTTGGAGTCCCGAGAACGTGCCGGTCGGGCTAGTGGCCGAGTCCTGGCAAGTAAGCGAGGACGGACTGACGTACACGTTCGCCTTGCGCAAGGAAGCGAAGTTCCACAATGGTCGCGAAGTAACGGCTGAGGACGTCAAGTGGAGCTTTGATCGCTGCACCAACCCCAAACTTGCCTCGCCTATCGCAGACGCGTATCTCAGCGACATCGTAGGGGTGACCGAGCGGGTCTCTGGCAAGGCCGACACGGTGACCGGCATCACGGTCGTTGACCCGATGAAGGTCGAGATTAAGCTCAAGCAGCCCACGCCGTACTTTCTCGGCAAGCTCACCTATATCGTCGGAGCGGTCGTGCCCAAGGAGTCTGTGCCGGCCGATTCGGGCATGACCGAAGTCAGCCAGATGGTCGGTTCCGGCCCGTTCAAGCTCGCCGAATACAAGCCCCAGCAGCTTGTCGCCCTGGAAGCAAACCCGGAGTACCACGGCGGTACTCCCAAGATCGCCCGCCTCGAAAGGCCCGTGATCCTGGACTCCGTGACCCGCTTGAACAAGTTCAAGGCGGGCGAGGTGGACCTCGTCCAGCTCGAGAGGCAAGACATTGCGAGCCTCCAGAAGAGCGCGGAGTACAAGGACCAGCTTCGGTTCTTCCAACGCCCGGCAATCTGGTACGTCGCGATGAACCGGCTCCAGTATCCGCCCTTCGCGGACAAACGCGTGCGGCAGGCTTTCGCGATGGCGATCGACAAGAGGTTCATTGTCGAGGAACTGCTCGGCGGAGTGAACACGCTGGCCAACAGCATCGTTCCTCCGGGCGTCCCGGGTGGCGACCGTAAGGACGCCAACGCCCTTCCGTACGACGTGGAGAAGGCCAAGGCGCTGCTCGCCCAGGCTGGGTACCCCGGCGGCAAGGGCCTCCCCCCGCTCAACATCTTCTACCGAGAGGATCGGCCCGACGTCAAGATCGTGGCCGAGGCGGTCGTGAGCCAGCTCAAGGCCAACCTGGGAGTCGAGGCCAAGCAGCAGTCCCGCGAGTGGGGCGCGTACCTCACCGAGTACAACGCGAAGCGACTCCCGTTCTGCCACATGCGGTGGGCGGCCGACTACCTCGATCCGCAGAACTTCCTCAGCCACATGCTCGCCATCTATGGGCCGGAGAACAAGATGGGGATGAGTAACCCGGCGTTCGACGCGCTCTGCAAGGAGGCGGACACGACGATGGACATGACCAAGCGCCTGCCGCTCTATGCCCAGGCCGAGGACATCGCCTTGCAAGACGCGGTTTGGGTACCGATCTATTTCCAGCGTGACGCGGAACTGATCAGTCCCCGGGTGAGCGGGCTGCGCGAGTCCCTCTTTGGCCACCTGCCTCACACAACGGTCGAAATCTCGGACTAGACCATGAACCGCATTCGGGTCGAGCTAGGACTGCCACAAGGCGGAGCATGGCTCGGCCCTGGCCGGCAAGGAGGGCTGAGGCGGCTCGAACTCGCGTTGGAGCCCCAAGCCGGACGGCTTTGCCTGATCGAGATCGAAGGCGTCTTGGGGCTGGGTGGCGGGCTTGCCCGAGGGGAGGCCGCAGCCGTGGTGTCGGTCCGAAGTGGAGCGAGAACTTCGTGGAGCCTTCCGCTGGTCGCTGGCCTGCACTGGGACGAACCCGACCCGAAGGTTCCGGTGACCCGGTTCAACGGAGACGGCACCTGGGTCGAGTCCATCGGTGAGCAGGAGGTTCAAGGCGTGCGTCGGAGAATCGACCGCCTGAGTCTAGAGATGCCCGGAGGGCTGGGCCCTACCAGCCTGACGATCGGCACGCTCGGGGACAAGACTTCCTTCCTGGTCACCGCTGTACGGCTCCACTATCTCGCGGCGGAAGGTTGCCCGTTCCACTCCACCGCCGACGCGGTACCGCTCCGCGACATCGGGCCCGTCTTGCGGACTGGCGACCGGCTCCGGTTTGAAACGGCCCTGGACCAGTTGCGCGCCTCAATCTCCGTCGCGGAAAGCGACGACGAGGCAAGGAGCTTTGGTCTGACCTTCGTTGGCGTGGTAGGCGCGGCGATGCTGGAACTGGGGGGGCCTCGGAGCTATCACATGGCCCAACTCGAGGCCGCACGGGACTTGATCGCCGCTGAGGGCAGGCAATCGATCGCGCAACTTGCTGTACGGCACGCTGCGTTGCTGGCAAAGTCGGCCCTGCCTCAGACGAGGTCTGGGATCGATCCAGCGTGCGCCCAGGCGCTCGACATCGTGAACCGTCGGTACGCGACCAAGCTCACCGAAAGCCAGGTCGCGGCGGAAGTCGGTTACAGCGGCTCCCATTTCCGGTTCCTCTTCAAACGGGATCTCGGGGTGGCGTTTCATCGGTACCTGCTCGGGGTCCGATTGGAAAAGGCAAGAGAGTTGCTTCAGATCACCGAGGCGAGCGTCTCCGAGATTGCCGAGGAAACCGGCTTCAGTAGCGCTTCCCACTTTAGCCGGGTGTTCACCCAGCGATTTGGAAACCCGCCATCGGCATGGCGCCGGGTGGAGGTTTTGCGAAAAACCCGGCAAATCTCCCACTCAGTCGCATAGCGTTACTGGCCAACACTGAACCTACACGTGCTTTGGGCGTTGGTGGCGGTCGGATATGTGACCGTCGCAGGGGGAGCCTATGCCCTGTGGATGGTCACCGCAATGCGAGTGGAGGAATCACCCCTCCAGATCGCGTTGACGCCTCGTCTCCGGATCGTGGAAGGACACGGAAGGGACGAGGAAGACTTCCGCCAAGCAGCCTAGGCACGGCCGTGCGGGCCCGAGGGGCCGAAACGGGACAAAGAGTCTGAAGACCGGCCCAAGAGGGTGGGGCCGGTCCAGGATTCTCTCTAGTCGAAGTTGACCTTGACGGCTTCCCGCTGGACGGGGTCGTCAATCTCGAAGAGGTCGCGAGCCTTGAAACCGCCCATTCCGGCGATGATGCTGGACGGGAACACCTCGAGCTTGGTGTTGTACTCGGTCACGGTGTCGTTGTAATACTGTCGGGCCATCGAGATCTTGGTTTCGGTGCCAGAAAGCTCCTCCTGAAGGTTGAGCATGAGCGAGTCCGACTTCAGCTGCGGGTAGCTCTCGGCAAGTGCGAAGAAGCCACCGATCGCCTTGGTGAGCACGTTCTCTGCCTGGGCTTGGTTGGCGACGCCTTCCGCCGCCATCGCCGAGTTCCTAGCCTTGATCACGCCTTCCAACGTGTCTTGCTCGTGGGACATAAACCCCTTCGCGGTCTCGACGAGGTTGGGGATGAGATCGTATCTCCGCTTGAGTTGGACGTCGATCTGTCCCCAGGCGGCCATGGTCCTCTGACGCAGGGCGATGAGGGAATTGTACATCCCGATAAACGCGAACAGGAGGATAGCGAGGACGATCAGGATGGGCCAGATCATGGTGCGACTATGGCATACGCGGGGCCCGAACTTAGGGTTTCGCCGGGGATAGGGCCACGGGCTCGTAGCCGGTGCTGTGAAGGCTGACGCCCGAGCCGTCCTTGCGAAGCGTGCGCGCTCCGCCCATGGGATCGTCGGGAGAGAGCGGACGGTCGAGTATACGTCGGATCGTGAGGGTGAGCCCGTCCCGGCCGGCCGACCACTGCCCGTTCTTCTCGAAGCCCTCCTCCCGGAGCGTGAACGTCCCGTCTTTCCTCACCGAGAGCGTAACGGTCGCCAGGGTTTCGCGCAGGTATGGGTCTTGGCCCTGGATCCTTGGTACGGATCGCCGGCCGACCCAGTCTCCTAGGAACGGCCGCGAATCTGCGCAGCCCAGGGCCCCGATCGCTGCGCCAAGCGTCGCTATACTGGCCACCATGCCGCCGACCGCCGAGGCACCGCACCGGGCGATGGGTCTCACAGACGAAGAATACTCGCTGATCGTCGCCGGTCTCGGCCGCGAACCCAACCTGGTCGAGCTAGGAATGTACGCGGTGATGTGGAGCGAGCACTGCTCCTACAAGAGCTCCCGCAACGTGCTCTCCTACTTCGGAGAGTATCGAAAGGCGATGGAGGGCGAGGGCCTGGAGAACGCAGGCGTGGTAGACATCGGAAACGGCTGGGGCGTGGTGCTGAAGGTCGAGTCGCACAACCACCCTTCGGCTGTCGAGCCGTACCAAGGCGCCGCGACCGGGGTGGGAGGCATCATCCGAGACATTCTGAGCATGGGGGCGCGGCCCGTCGCCTTGCTGAACTCGCTTCGGTTTGGCCCCCTCGAAGGAACTCCCGAAAGTGAGCGGAATCGATACTTGGCCGAGCACGTGGTCGAAGGCATCGGAGGGTACGGCAACTGCATCGGCATCCCGACGGTCGGGGGCGAGATGGACTTCCATCCGTGCTACAGCGGCAATCCGCTCGTAAACGCAATGTGCGTCGGGGTCGTGCGTCTCGACGCCGTCGCCACGGCAGGAGCGGGCGGAGTAGGCAATCCGGTGTTGTATCTCGGCTCTGCGACAGGAAAGGACGGAATCCACGGGGCGACATTTGCCAGCGATGTGCTCGACGAGGACTCGGACCAGAAGAGGCCCAATGTGCAGATCGGCGACCCGTTCGCCGGCAAGCAGCTGATCGAGGCGACTCTGGAAGCGCTCGCTTCTGGGGCGGTCCAGAGCATCCAGGACATGGGCGCGGCCGGGCTGACCTGCTCGACCACCGAGATGGCGGCAAAGGGCGGGGTCGGGATGGACGTGAATCTCGACCAAGTTCCGTTCCGCGAAGGGGACATTACCGCGTACGAGGCGATGCTCAGCGAAAGCCAAGAGAGGATGCTCGCTGTGGCGCATCAGGGCAGGGAGCAGGAGATCTTGACGGTCTTCCGCAAGTGGGGAGTACATGCCGAAGTCGTCGGCGAGGTCACGGACACGGGCAAGGTGCGGATCTTCAGGCATGGGATCTTGGAAGCAGACCTCGACCCCGCCCCACTGGCGGACGACTGCCCGCTGGCCCAGCGCCGAGGGCACGAGCCAGCCTGGTTCGCCGCGTCTGCGAATTGGAGGCCGCCGGACGGCGTTGGACCGAGCGCAGAAGAGGCCCTTGCCCTGCTCCTGATGAATCCGGGCATCGGTTCGAAGCGATGGGTGTACGAACAGTTTGATCGGCAGGTGATGGCGCAGACGGTCGTGGCCTCGGGCTGCGCAGAGGCGGCGGTGGTCGCCCCACGTGGAACCGGGGTTGGACTCGCCATCGCCTTGGACGGGAACAGCAGGTGGGTGGCCGCCGACCCCTACGTCGGAGGCACTCTCGCGATGGCGGAAGCGGCGCGCAACGTCGCTTGCACCGGCGCCAGGCCGATCGCGGCGACCGACGGTCTCAACTATGGCGATCCACGCGACCCCGAAGTCTATTGGGCTTTCGAGCGATCCGTTCGAGGACTTGCCGACGCGGCGGAAGCCCTGGGCACTCCGGTCGTGTCCGGAAATGTGAGCTTCTACAACGAGACCGAGGCCGGCGCGATCCGCCCGACTCCGATGATCGGCATGGTCGGCGTTTTGGCGGATGCCACGAAGGCGGTGGGCTCCGCTTGGGTGCCGCAAGAGGCGACGCTGATGCTCTTGGGTTCCTGGAGTTCGGGCGATCCCGGCCACGGCCTGGGTGCGAGCCGCTACGCGGAGGCGATCTTGGGCCACTCCGGTGGTCGGCCTTGCGCCACCGATCTCAACGCGGAGAGGCAGTTGATCGAAGCGTTGGTCGAGGCAGGCACGGCCGGGGTGATGCTTGCGGCCAAGGACGTTTCCGACGGGGGGCTTGCGGTCGCCTTGGCGGAGTCCGCGATCGGCCAAGTCGTCGGTGCACATATCACTCTCGACTCGGCACCAGACGAGTACGGCGCCGAGGCCTTGCTGTTCGGGGAGTTTCCCGGGCTAGTGGTCGCGCAGACCGCCGATCCGGCGCGACTTACCTCCATAGCTGGCGAGTTTGGGGTGCCCACCTCAATCTTGGGCACGACTGGCGGCCCGGAGGCTCGGCTTCGTGCGGTACGAGGCGGGGAGACCCTCTTGGACACTCCGTTGGAAGCGTTACGAATCGCATACGAAGGTTCAATCCCGGCAATTCTTCTACCATAGATCGAGGTAGATGTCTGCTACAATGACCTGGGCACGCCTGTGTCCGCTGTTTGCCCGTCATTCGCGGGCTAGTTTGATTCGAGGTGCAATACATATGATTCGATTGATGAGCAGAGCCGGTCTGCTAGTTGCCGTGCTAGCCCTGTCCGCTTCCGCGTTCCCGCAGACCGAGCCCAAGGCTCCGACAGCCCCGCGCGGCTTCCTGAAGAAGGTCGCCGAGGCTGCGAAGCAATTCCAGGCGGACAATGACGCCGCAACCGCCATCGCCAAGTTTGAGGCGCTCGTGGAAGAGCGAGGCGAAGACTTCGACGCCAATGCATGGCTGGGTTACCTGCGCTTGATGGACCAGCGCTCTCAGGCGGCCCTGACGCCCCTGCACCGCGCGAACACGGTTCGACCGCAGGACCTGGGTGTCCTCGCCAACCTGGGAGTCGCCCACACCCGGCTCGAGCAATGGGCCGAGGCGGCGGAAGTCTATGGCGCTCTGAGCGAGGCCCTTCCGGAAGACGCGACGATCTGGGCGATGTACGGCCAATCGAGCTTCAAGTCGAACGACATGGCCGCCGCCGTGCGCGCCTTGGAGACGAGCAACAAGTTGATGCCTGGCCAGAAAGACGTAATGGCGACCCTCGCCAGCGCCTACATCTCGCGCGGCATGGATTCCGAAGCCGAGACGATGTACATGGCGCTGGACCGCGGCGGGATGGCCGACGCGGCGTCGCTCGCATGGGTCGGCTATCGCCAACTTCGGGCCGAGCGCTATGCCGAGGCGGCTGCCACGCTGGCCAAGTCGCACTCCATGGATCCGACCGACGCGTCGGTCATGAACAACCTGGCTTACTGCTACTCGATGATGACCCCGCCCAACGTGGCGGAGGCGATCGCCGTGACCAAGAAGCTTCGGGCTGCCCAGCCCAACCTGTTCGAGCCGGCGTACAACCTCAGCTCGCTGTACTTGATGCAGAAGGAGTACCGATTGGCGCGGGACGAGGCCATGGCCGCCGTTCGGATTTCGCCTGGCGAGGCCTTCGCCGAAAACAACCTCGGCCGCGCCCTGGAGGGCTTGAACGACCGTCCGGGTGCCGCGATGCACTATGGCAAGGCGAGCGATGCCCGTTTGCAGTCCAAGGAGTTCGCGCGAAACGCAGCGATCGCCGCGCTGAAAGCTTCGGACACGGCCGCCGCGAAGAAGTACATTTCTCGTGCCATGAGCCTGGGCGACAACGACCCGGATCTCAAGGCCGGACTCGCGGAGATCTACATCCGAGAAGGAAACGTGGACGAGGCACTTGCCCTGACCGGCAATTCCCAGGCCACCTCCAAGAACGCCCTCGCGTACTGGTTCAACCAGGGGGTGGCGATGGACAAGGCGGGCGACCGCGAGGGTGCGATCAAGGCCTACAAGATGTGCCTCGACATCGCACCGAACGACCTGGATGCGCAAAAGAACCTGGCACTCGACTATGTCGCGACGAACCGGAACGAGGAGGCATTGGCCATCTTCCGCAAGCTCGCGACCGGCACAACCAGCATCGAGGCGATGTACAACTACGCAGCCAGCCTGGCCCGATCGGGCGACATGGACGGCGCGATCGAGCAGTACAAGCGAATCGTCCGGACTGACGGAAACCAGCACAACGCCAGGCTCATGCTTGCGAACGCCCTCTGGGCGCGCGGCGAGTACGACTCGGCTAGGTTCCATTTCTCAAGCGTGGTCAAAGCGCAGCCGAACAATGCCAACGCCCTCAATGGAATGGGAATGTGGCAGCTTCGACAGAGCGACACTAAGGGAGCCGAGGCGACGTTCCGAAAGGCAATCGCCAGCGACGCAAAGTTCGTTACGGCGTACAATAACCTCGCGCTGGCTCTCGAGCGGCTCAACCGAGTGAAAGAGGCGATCCAAGTCCTGGAGAAGGGCCTGGCAATCGACCCCGGGCACGAGGCCGCCGCCGCCAACCTCAAACGACTCAAAGCTAGCCAAGGATGATGCTTGCGGTCTCACCTCGTCGTTAACGTCTTTCGAGATGACGCGATAGAAGCCGCGCGGCAGGCAGCCGCGTGGCTTCATCGTCATGGAATCTCGGTTTCCGCCGACCGCGAGACCTCCGCCGTTCTCGACATCGAACCGATGGACGCGTTCGACCTCGGCGAGGACGACATCGTCGTCTCGTTCGGGGGCGATGGGACCTTGCTACGAGCGGCGCACATTGCGAGCCCCCACGGTCCCGCCGTCCTGGGAATCCATTTCGGCAGGTTCGGCTTTGTCACCCAGGTTCGACCGAGCGAGCTTGGCGCGGCCCTGAGCTCCTTTGTGGACGGCACCTCGTCCATCGAGGAGCGCATGATGGTGCAAACCGAGCTCATTCGCGAAGGGAAGACCGTGGCGACGCTCCATTCGTTGAACGAGAGTGCGGTGCAACGCTCGGTCACAAGCCGGATGCTGAGCTTCGAGGTGATCGTCAATTCGCGCCACCTCGCGACCTACCCCGCCGACGGCGTCTTGATCGCCACACCGACGGGCTCGACCGCATACTCGCTCTCTGCCGGTGGTCCGATCTTGGAGCCGAGCATCGAGGCCCTGGTCTTGACCGCGATCATGCCCCACACCTTGTCGTCTCGCCCGCTCGTGCTGAGTGCGTCGTCGGTCGTCGAGATTCAGGTCGAGACGATGGGGGACACCGTGCTCTCGTGCGACGGGCTGCAGCGCCTGCACCTCCTGAGCGGAGACTACGTAAGGGTCTCGCGATCCGACCGAGTAGTACGTCTTGTCTGTGTGGACGACACCGACTTCCTCGAGAAGCTGAGTCAACGTTTGCGTTGGAGCCAGGGCCGACAGGGGGCCATGGATTGAACGTAGTCGAGGTCACGGACGCGGTCGTCGAGTTCCCTACGCAGCGGGGCAAGGTGCGAGCCCTTGACGGCGTCTCGCTCGAGCTTGCAGAAGGGGAGACCCTGGCCATCGTGGGCGAATCGGGCTGCGGCAAGACGACGCTTGCCCGGGCGATCCTTGGGCTCCAGCCGCTTGCGAGTGGCTCGATTCGGCTCTGCGGTCGCGCAGTGACAGGGGTGCAGACCGGGCAGGCCGAGCACGTGGGGATGGTGTGGCAAGACCCTTATGCAAGCCTTGACCCGCGCTGGACTCTCGGGCGGTCCATCTCCGAGCCCGCAAGTTACAAAGGATCGAAGTTCGACCTAGACAAATTGCTCGTGCAAGTGGGCTTGGACGAGTCGTTTGCCGGCCGATACCCCCACCAACTCAGCGGAGGCCAGCGCCAACGGGCCGCGATTGCCCGTGCCCTCGCCCTTCAGCCACCGCTCGTTATCTGCGACGAGCCGACTGCGGCGCTCGACCTCAGTGTCCAGGCCCAGATCCTCAATCTGTTGCGCGACCTCAAGCAACAAGGCAACGCCTCGTTCCTTTATATTTCGCACGATCTGGGCACAGTGCGGTTTCTCGCCGACCGCATCGTCGTCATGTACCTGGGGAGGATCGTCGAGGTCGGTACGGCCGAGGACACCTTCGACCGGCCGCTGCACCCGTACACGAGGATGCTGATCGAGTCCACTCCGAGTCTGGCAAAGTTGGGTCGGCTGCCTCCTCCCGCCATAGGGGAACCCCCCGACCCTGTCACTCGTTGGCAAGGATGCCGATACGAGGGAAGGTGTCCATCCGCCGTGGAGGTTTGCACCGGGACGGAGCCCCCTTGGTACCAGGTCGGCGGCCATCTGGCCGCCTGCCACGTCCCGAACGTAGAGGGTGAAGCCCTGGATACTAGAGTGGAAGCAACTTGACGTACGAATCTGAGAACCCGCAGGACGCACAGTCCGTATCGACCGGGCAGCGGCCGATGATCGAGCGCGAGATGGCGTTGCTCGAGGCCGACGTCGTGGGCATGGCCAGCCGAGCCGAGGAAATGGTCACCCAGGCGGTGGACGCGCTCCGGCTCGTAGATGCGGACGAGGCCCGCCAGGTTCTGGAGATGGACGATGAGGTGGACCACAAGGAGATGGAGGTGGAGATCCGGTGCTTGCGGCTCCTCGCCCTCCAACAGCCGATGGCGAGCGACCTCCGAGAAATTGGCACGATCATCCGCATAGCTACCGACATCGAGCGGATTGCCGACCTCGCCGTAGACATCGCAAAGATCGCGATGAAGCTCAGCGCCGAGATGGGCACCGCAGACTTCGTGGACGTTCCGCTCATGGCAAACGTGGCCCGGCAGATGCTGCGCGAATCCATCCAAGGCTTTACCAACAAAGACGCCACCGGGATCGAGTCTGTCTACCGGCTTGAAGAGAGGGTGGACGAGCTCTACCGGACACTCCGTGCCCAGACCTTCGAGACCATGCTCGAGAGCCACGACCAAGTCGTCTCAGCAGGGTGGGTCCTCCTGGCGGTGCACCATGTCGAGCGGGTCGCCGACCATGCCCTCAATATCATGGAGAGGGTCTATTACATGGTGACCGGCGAGCTCGCGCCCGGCGAGATCCGGCACGCTTGAACAGCGCTGCCCGGCCGGGGCTTGTCGAGAACCTGAGGGAGCTCTGGCGCTTCCGCGAGCTGCTCTGGGCCATGACCGAGCGCGAGCTTCGGATCCGGTACAAGAACAGCGCGCTCGGCTTCTTCTGGTCGTTGCTCAATCCGCTTGTCACGATCCTCGTGATGACGATGGTCTTCAAGGTCTTTCTGCGAAACCAGTCCGAGGGATATAGCGCGCACGTGCTGGCGGCCTACCTGCCGTACATGTTCGTGAACCTTTCGATCCTCGACTCCTCGCAGTCGGTTCTGGCCGCCATGCCGATGGTGAAGAAGGTCTATTTCCCCCGAGAAGTCCTGCCTCTGGCGACCGTCCTTGCCAACCTCGTCCACTTCCTGCTTGCGATCGTCGTCTTCTTCGTGTACCTGCTCGTCCTCTGGGCGGTAACCGGCTTTGGAGACAGCCCGTTCACGTGGCGGGTCGCGTTCCTCCCCCCCCTGGTGCTTGTCACTTTGCTCTTTGCGACCGGGGTCTCCCTCATTGTGTCCTCGCTCAACGTCTTCTATGAGGACGTGAAGTACGTCGTGGGGGTCGTGCTCTACATTGGGTTCTTCCTGACCCCGGTGATGTACTTTGTCGAAAACGTTTGGCACGGTCTGCCCGCCGCGTACCGGTCGGTCGGCTACGCGCTGTACCATCTGAACCCCATGGTCTCCATCACGACGGCGTTTCGGCGTACGCTCGTGAAGGCAGGCCCGGTAGACGTCGGCGGGGCGGAAGGGAAGGTGCCTCCGATCCCGTTCGACTGGACCTATTTTGGCTGGGCGGCCCTCGCGTCGGTCCTTGTGCTGTGGTTTGGCCTGAGCCTCTTTAACCGTCTGAAGTGGAGGTTCGTCGAGAGGCCGTGAGCGACGCGATCCGCATCCAAGGGCTTAGGAAGTCGTTCGTGCTGTCGCTTTCGGGCGAGGGTTCGCTCAAGACCGCCGCGTTGTGGTGGAAGCGCCGCCAGCTCGAGCAGATCGAAGTCCTCCGCGGCATCGACCTCAAAGTTCCGAAGGGGCAGTGTCTTGCCGTGATCGGTCGCAATGGGGCGGGGAAGAGCACGCTTCTCTCCATCCTCGCGAGGGTGTATCTGCCGTCAGAAGGACTCGTCGAGGTAGAAGGGCGCCTGGCTCCCTTGCTCGAGCTCGGGGCGGGGTTCCATCCGGACTTGAGCGGTCGCGAGAACGTCATGTTCAACTCCATGATCCTCGGTCTTGGCAGGGCGGAGGCACTGGCGCGGACCCCGGCGGTTCTCGCGTTCTCCGGGATCGAGCAGTTTGCCGATGCTCCCGTCCGGGCCTACTCCAGCGGGATGTTGGCTCGACTGGGTTTCTCGGTCGCGGTACATGTGGACGCGGACATCCTGGTCGTTGACGAAGTGCTCGCCGTCGGCGACGCCGAGTTCGAGGCGAAGTGTTACGAGCGGATCGAGCAGTTCCGGGCCGAGGGGGGAACGATCATCTTCGTAAGCCATGACCTCGACGCCGTCTCCCGGGTCGCCGACCGGTGTGTCTGGCTCAAGGACGGCGTGGTGCACGAGGATGGCGACGTGGGGCAAGTCATCGCAGCGTACCGAGCCTCCGTCTAGAACTTAGCCTTCCTTGGGCCCGCCGATCGGCGCGAAGAGCACACGCCACCACAGCCCTGGATTGCCGCGCCCCACCATCAGGCAGTGCGCGACGAGCCGGGCGAAGGCTCCTGCCCGGTCGAAGACCCAGCACACGGCCTGGTCGGCTCGACTGCCATGAATCCGGAAGTAGAGCTCCTTGCCCCGGTTGTAACGCGCGACCGAGCGCCATCGGTCGGAGCTGCTGCTCGCACCCAGCTCGTGTCCGAACTTGGCTCGCGGGACATAGAGGATCTTCCCGTGTCTCCGCAGCCGCTTGCACAGCTCGGTGTCCTCGCAGTACAGGAAAAACCGATCGTCGAAGCGCTCCACCGGGCGGAAGGCGAGGCAAGCTCCCATCACCTGCTCGACCTCGTGCGTGCCGAGGCCCCGGGCGACGAGCCGCCGGCTCTGCCAATACGGGCTGAGCCAGGCCGACGCGGAGATAGCCTTCTCCAGCCCGGTCTGCTCGCAGAAAACGGCCCAAAGCGTCAGCGCCGAGCAAGCCGACTCCTGGATCGCCGACTCGTCCGGCGGGGTGAAGAGGAGGCCGCCCACCGCCACTACACCCGGCTGCTCCAAGGCGGACAGGAGGATCGGGATCGCGCCGGGAGTGGCAAACGCGTCCGAGTTTAAGAGCAGCGCACAGTCCCCGGTTGCGGCATCAAGGCCTTGGTTGTTCGCCCGGCCGAAGCCGACGTTCTCTCGGTTGCGGACTAGGATCGCAGAAGGGAAGGCCCGGGCCACCGCGTCGGCGCTACCGTCCGTCGAGGCATTGTCCACAACGATGATCTCGTCGGCCTCGCCCAGGCTCTCCAGACACCGGAGAAGGAGGTCGCAAGTGTTATAGCTGACGACGATCGCCGAGATCCGCACCGGGCTGAGAGTAAACCAGACCAAGTGCTACAATCGCTCTTCCCATGTCAAGGGAGGTCATTCTTACGCCAGAGGGATTCGCGATGCTAAGCGAGGAACTCCAGCAACTCAAGGGCGTCGAGAGGCCACGGATCGCCGACAACATCCGCGAAGCCAAGTCGCACGGCGACCTTCGTGAGAACGCGATGTACCACGAGGCCAAGCTGAACCAGAAACGGCTGGAAAGCAGAATCTCCGAACTCGAGCGCGTGCTCCAGGTGGCGAGGGTGGTCGAGCGTCAGACGGGGGACGAGGGAGCGGGGCTTGGATCCAAACTGCGAGTACGGGACAAGGAATGGGACGAGGAATTGTCCATCGAGTTGGTCGGCGCGTTCGAGTCCGACCCGATCGAGAACAAGATTTCAGTGGACTCTCCCTTGGGCAAGGCGCTGATGGGAACCGTCGCAGGTGTGGAGATCGAGGTCACCACGCCCAACGGCACCCAGATCTATGTCGTTCTGGAAGTCTTTAGCCCGGCCTAGCCCCTGGAAACTTCTTCGGGCGGAGAACCGTCTTTGAAGATGGCACCGGCGCAAGTCGGTGACTACTACACAGCAAGGAGGTGGTGCCAGACAATGGATCACAGTCAACGACACCACCAGGGAGGAACTGGGTTTTAGCACCCGGGTCCCAAGGGCCAGGCTCGCGATGAACCGGCCTCTCTGGTGACAACCCGGCCCCCGCCTGAAAAGGCGGGGGCTTTTCTTGTGCCGGCCCGCCCGCGTGGGAGGAAGGCTCCCGGCCACAAAGCGGTCGGGAAAGCCTCGCAACGGACCGCTCTATCCTCCCGGGACGAGACATCGATCGCGGTCTGGGCGTCGTACCGGAGCCGAGGACGAGGATCGCGCAAAAAAAATGCCTGGCCGTGCGGGCGGATCGGCACCGAAGCAAGGAACCCGGCGTCTGTCCTGAGGCTCGTGGTCGCTCGTTACCCTGCCACGGGCGCCACGCTCCGC
>JBFWOL010000007.1:0-34746 GCA_050250535.1 Fimbriimonadaceae bacterium
TACCTGGTGCGTCAGACGGGCCCGAGCGTGGTCTCGCTCTGGTGCTTCAACGCCGACCAGTTCACCTGGACGGTCAACTAAGCCTCCCCGCCTGACGGCGGACACGACCAAGCAGGCCCCCCGGCAGCGCCGGGGGGCCTGCTCTGTTACGTCAAGGCCTCCGACCCAGGAATCTGTACAGTGGTGTCAACATTCAGGTTTGAACCTCGTAGTAGGAAAAAGGCATGACCGAACTAGACCAGTTGCCCCGTACCGAGCAGACAGACGACGAGCTCCTCGAGCACTACGCCGATCGGGAGTACCAGTGGGGATTCCACAGCGACGTCGAGGCTGAGTCGTTGCCACCTGGTCTCAGCGAGGAGGTTGTGAGGCAGATCTCTGCCAAGAAGAACGAGCCAGGGTGGATGCTGGATTGGAGGCTCATGGCCCTGCGCCACCTCGCGACCCAGCCGTACCCAGAGTGGCCTAACGTCAGCTACACGCTTCCCGACCTTCAGGCGATCAGCTATTACTCCGCTCCCAAAAAGAAGCCGAGCCTGGACTCCTTGGACGACGCGGACCCTGAGCTTCTCCGCACCTTCGAGAAGCTAGGGATCCCGTTGCGAGAGCAGGAGATTCTCCTCAATGTCAAGGGGGCAGCCGACGCCCATGCTGCAGGAGTGCCTACCGGGGGCGTTGCCGTGGACGCAGTCTTCGACTCAGTGAGCGTAGTCACCACGTTCAAGAAGGAACTCAAGCAGGCTGGCGTGATTTTCTGCTCGATCAGTGAGGCGGTGCAGGAGTACCCGGAGCTCGTTCGCGAGTACCTTGGCTCCGTCGTTCCCTACAGCGACAACTTCTATGCGACGCTCAACAGCGCGGTCTTCTCGGACGGGAGCTTCGTCTTCGTTCCGAAGGGCGTCCGCTGCCCGATGGAGCTGAGCACCTATTTCCGAATCAACGCAGAGAACACCGGGCAGTTCGAGCGCACGCTGATCGTGGCCGAAGACGGAGCCTCGGTGAGCTACCTGGAGGGCTGCACAGCACCGCGTCGCGACGAGAACCAGCTCCATGCCGCTGTGGTCGAGATTATCGCGCTCGATGATGCGACTGTGAAGTACTCCACCGTCCAAAACTGGTACCCCGGCGATCGGGAAGGCAAAGGAGGCATCTTCAACTTCGTCACGAAGCGAGGCATTTGCCGAGGCGCCAGGTCCAAGATCACCTGGACCCAGGTCGAGACCGGCAGCGCGGTCACTTGGAAGTACCCGAGCGTTATCCTCAAAGGCGACGACTCGATCGGCGAGTTCTATTCTGTTGCGCTTACCGCGAACAAGCAGCAGGCTGACACCGGCACCAAGATGATCCACATCGGAAAGCGGACCCGTTCGACGATCGTTAGTAAGGGAATCTCTGCCGGCAACGGTCAGAACACGTACCGCGGTCTCGTGAAGATCAATGCGGGCGCCGACGGTGCACGGAACTACTCGGTCTGCGACTCGATGCTGATGGGCGACCGTTGTGGAGCGCACACGTTTCCCTATATCGAGGTGAAGAACTCGACAGCCAAGATGGAACATGAGGCTACGACCTCGAAGATCGGAGAAGACCAGCTCTTCTATCTTGCTCAGCGCGGAATCGGCGAGGAAGACGCGGTGAACATGGTCGTGAGCGGGTTTTGTAAGGACGTCTTTCGCGAGCTGCCGATGGAGTTCGCCGTCGAAGCGCAGAAGCTGCTAGCGGTCAGCCTCGAGCACTCGGTGGGTTAGCGAGGCCGCAGATCTGCCGCCCCTCGCGGTAAGGTCTTGGCAATGGGTGTCACGCGAAGGGAGGCACTGGCGGGCGGAGTCGCGCTCGCGACAGGTGCATGGGGACGACCGCACATCTGGGTACCGAAGCCGCTTGCGAAACCGGTAGTCATCGCAAGCTCGAACGGCATGACCTCGAAGAACGGAGGCGAGGTCTCGTGCGTCGAGACGGCATTTAACCTAATGGTGGGCGGAGCCGACGTACTCGATGCGATCGTCACCGGAGTCGCAATCGTGGAATCCGATCCGGCGGACACAAGTGTAGGCTATGGCGGCCTGCCGAACGCTGAGGGAGTCGTCCAACTTGACGCCAGCGTCATGCACGGCACCAGGAAGACGGCAGGCGGTGTGGCAGCGCTCGAAGGAGTGCGGAATCCGGCCAGGGTCGCCAAGGCGGTCATGGAGAACACCGACCACCACCTCTTGGTGGGCCACGGCGCTCAGAAGTTTGCCCGGCAGATAGGTTTCGCGATCGAGGACGATCTCAACACCGAGCGCTCGCGGAGCGCCTGGATCGAGTGGAAGCGGCGGACGGATCCCGCACACTTCCCCGACCCCAAGAAGCGAGGCGGCCTCCAGGCGGCCCTCGACATGGCCCGAGAAGGGTGGTTCCCGCTAGAACACGTCTATGGCACGATCAACTGTGACGCGGTGGCCCCCGACGGCTCGGTCGCAGGAGCGACCACCACGAGCGGCCTCGCCTTTAAGATTCCGGGCCGGGTCGGCGACTCCCCGATCCTGGGCGCCGGCCTCTATGCCGACGGTGCGGTAGGAGCGGCCGGCTCGACCGGTAGGGGAGAAGCGAACCTCTTTGGGCTCTGCTCGTTCCTTGTTGTGGAAGAAATGCGCCGCGGCGCCTCCCCCCTCGACGCAGGAGTCGTTGCCCTCAGAAGGGTGGCGAGCAACTCGGAAGCCCGGCTCAAGGACGAGACCGGCACACTTGCGTTCGGACTCCAGTTTTACGTGGTGAACAAGGCGGGGCAATTCGCCGGAGTTTCCCTTGGGCCGGGCAGGTTCGCAGTGTGCGACGAGTCGGGGCCGAGACTCGAGTCTCTCGAGGTGGTTCGATCGTGATCGTCGCTTGGATCGCGCTGGCCGATGCTCAGGCGGAGTATCAAGCGATTCCCCTACGCGGCTGGACACTGCAGGTAGACAAGGCCCTCATCGAAGACACGAAGACCTGGGAGGCGGTACAGGATGAACTGGACACCCAGTTGTTTCGAATCACGAGGACGGTGCCTGCCGACGCCTTGGGGAAGATCAGGAGGATCACCGTGTGGGTCCACCTCAAGGCACCCTGGACTCGATGTATGGCGTACCATCCTGGCGCCGAGTTCCTTCGCGAGCACGACATGAACCCGAAGATGGCCAAAGGGATCGAGGTTGGCGACGCGAAGACGTTCCTCGCCTGGACGCTTGACCAACCTTGGATGGTGCTCCACGAGTTGGCGCACGCCTACCATGACCAAGATCTGGAAAAAGGCTATGACAATGCGCCAATCCTCGATGCCTTTAAGGCGGCCAAAGAGAAAGGGCTCTACTCCAGGGTGATGGGCTGGAAAGGGCCAGAACGGGACGGATACGCCGAGACAAACCAAATGGAGTACTTCGCCGAGCTCACGGAAGCGTACTTTGGACAGAACGACATGTTCCCGTTCGTCCGCGGAGAGCTAGCGAAGCACGACACGGTCGGCATGAGGGTCGTCGCCGAGGCTTGGGGCGTGGGCAAAGGTTGAGGCACCTTCCCATGGGAGGAGACCGAGGAGCCGATTCAGCTAGCGGTCGTCGCGAGGAACCCTGATCGCGAACCCTGGGTCTCGGGCGAGTCTCATCATCTTGGCCCTGGCCGGTAACCCCCCGGTCTGGCCCCTAGTGAAAGGCTGGGGCGGGCTGAACTCCTCCAGATCGGACGGACGGGCGTGCATGGTCCTTTCGTAGCAGATGTTACCCACACGGAGGCTCGGCAAGGTCAAACCTCGGGAGATGTCACCGCCTAAAAGCGGCACAACGACGTTGACCGTCCACATCTGTGACGACGCAAAGCCCATGGCGTCCGCGACCCAGTGCAAGACGCTCGATGAGCCGAGTGCGCCAGTCATCGGGTTCACACTGGCAAGGATCAGCGAAAAGTGATTGGCTGGGGACTGGTTCGAGCAGGTCGTGATGAGCCCTGCGCTCATGCATGCCGGCCGGACAGCCGGGGCGAAACGCTGATCGAAGCGAGTGTGAACTCGAGGTAGCCGAACGTTCTCGCAAGAATCTAGGTAGATTCTGGACAGCCATGAAAGCTGTTGCACTCATTGCATTCGCGACGCTCTCCCCGATGGCCTGGTGCCAGGCTGGAGAGGGAGGTGACGCCAAGGCTTCCGAGGAGACGAAGCAGGAACCGCAGAAGCAAGATGACGCCTATGCCAAGGCGACCAAAGACTTTGAGTCTCAAGATGGGGTCTTCAAAGTGTGGACCAAAGGCGAGTCCGTCCTGTACGAAATTCCCAAGGCAATGCTGGGAAGGGTCTTCCTCTGGTCGGTTGAGCTAACGCGGACACCTCCCGGCAGCTTCAGCGGCACTGCTCTCGGGACGACGATGGTTCGGTGGGAGCACCGAGCCGAGAAAGTCTTGTTGCGCGCGGTCAACACGACTTCTCGGGCTACTGGCGGCGGCCGGATCGCCACGACCGTAAGCGACTCCAACGTAGATCCGATCATTCGCGCGCTTAAGGTTGAGGCGACGGCACCGGACGGCTCCCTCGTCGTGGACGTGTCGCGGCTCCTGAAAGGCGACGTCGCTGAGTTCAATGTCAAGGGTGCGTTCGGGGGAGGCAACCTGGACAATGAGCGTAGCTTCCTTGACCGTGTCGTTGCTTTCCCCGAAAATGTGAACGCATATGTGGACGTGACGTACTCTGGCGGTAGTGCCGCGCCTACGGCCCGCTTCGGGCGAGCCGGAGGCGGGCCGAGCAGCACCGGCACCGTTCTCCACAACATGGTACTGCTCCCAAAAGAGCCGATGCAAGGGAGGCTGTGGGACTCACGCGTCGGCTATTTCAATGAGCGCGTCGAGGACTACGGAACCGAGTACCACGGCATGAAGGAGTACCGGTACATCGCAAGGTACCGGTTGGAGAAGAAAGATCCGAGCGCGCGCCTGAGCGACCCGGTCAAGCCGATCGTCTACTACGTGTCCCGAGAGGTGCCCGATAAGTGGCGCAAGTATGTCAAGCAAGGTATTGAGGACTGGCAGGCGGCGTTCGAGGAGGCCGGGTTCAAGAACGCGATCATCGCCAAGGAAGCTCCGGACGATCCGAATTGGAGCCCCGAGGACTTACGGTACAGCGTCATTCGATGGGCACCGCTACCGATCGCGAACGCGGTGGGACCGCACGTGCACGACCCACGTTCCGGCGAGATCCTCAGTGCCCACGTGATCATCTGGCACGACATCTTGGCACTGCAGTCTCGGTGGTACTTCTCCCAGGCGAGCGCGCAGGACAAGAGGGCTCAGATGCTTCCCATGCCCGACGACCTGATGGGAGAGCTACTTAGGTTCGTCGTCGCCCACGAGGTGGGCCATACGATCGGCTTGCCTCACAACGGCAAATCGTCGGCGATGGTGCCGGTCGAGAAGCTACGGAATCCAGATTGGACCACGGCGAACGGCACCTGCACCTCGATCATGGACTACGCCAGGTTCAACTACGTGGCACAGCCTGGCGACCGTGCAAACCTAATCCCAATGGTAGGCAAATACGACAAGTTTTCGATCCAATGGGGCTATGAGCCGATTCCGAACGCGAAGTCTCCCTGGGACGAGGTGCCGACCTTGGACAAATGGGCTTCCCGCCAGGTTGACGATCCTGAGTTGCGGTTCTATGACAACTTCAGCTCTTCCGATCCTACGGCGCAGGCAGAGGCCTTAGGCGACGACGCGGTCACTGCATCCGACTACGGGACAGAAAACCTGAAGCGCTCCATGGGCTTCTTGGAATCGAGCACGGTGAAGCTCGGTGAGGACTACTCGGAGACCTCGAAGTTCCACGGCGCACTCGTCGGACAGTTCGGCACCTACATTGGCCATGTGATGGCGGTGGTCGGCGGAGTCGTTCAGACCGACTACCATGGGGGGCGCGGTGGGGCGGTATATGCGCCGGTCTCGCGCAGCTACCAGGAGCGGGCTGTCGATTGGCTCTGCGACAATGTGCTGGAGGCACCGACATGGCTCTTTCCTTCCGAATTGGTGTGGAAGCTTGGGTCGGACGGCGGCGTCGGAACTGTGACCGGCCTGCAGCGCCGGGTAGTCAGCAGCCTTCTGAATGGCTCGCGTCTTAACCGTATGGTTACAAATGCTAGTGCCATGGGCGACCAGGGATACGCGATCGAGGAGATGGTCCAGACGCTCCGCGGGGCCGTTTTCACCGACCTTCGTCAGCCTGCTGTGCCCCTCAGCCCGTTCCGTTCCGCCTTGCACCAGACCTATATCGAGACCCTGGGGGCAAAGCTCACCGCCTCCGACCGAAGTCGTGCCGTGGCACGAACGGAGCTCGAGTCTGTGGTCGCGTTGCTCCGAGCGAGCTTGCAGACCGTCAGCGACCGCGCAGCGCGCAGTCACTATGCAGACCTCGTTGCCTGGGGTGAGTGGGCCCTCGCGAATCCGGACAAGGCAGCGCCGCCCGCGCCGGCTGCCGGCGGATCCCCGTTCGGTATGGAGGACGGCGACCAGCACATCGGAGGCTGTTCCCACGGCGGCATCGTCCGCGGCGGTTAGCCGAGACGCGTACCACGTTCTGCCCGGTTCTATCGCGCGAGCTCGGGCAGAACGAACCCAGCTACTGCCAGGAAGAAGTACGGCACCAGCGTGGCCGCGCCCGGGTAGTCCTTTGCGACACGCTGGCCGAAGAACAACATCAACAGCGCGGCACACGAGGCACCGAGGCCGAGCTGGAGCACAAACGGGCCCTGTTGCAGGGCCAGCATCACGGAACCCAGGCCCGACAGTACCCCGGCTGCAAGCTCGACGAGCGTGATCGTAGCCAGCATCGGCCGAACCACCCCGTTGAGCGGCGACTGGCCGAAGTGGCCGCTGAGCCACTCCAAGTTGCCTTTGAAGTCGAATACTTTGTCCAGCCCCGACTGGACAAAGAGCACTGTGAACCAGAGCCCGACCGCGACCTGGGCGATGAGGAGAGTCGGCACACCCGAAAGACGGGCGTGCCGACTCTCACGATGCCAACTACCGGCGGAGCAGCCCGACCTTGATCCGGCTCAGGTGCTCGCCGGAACGGTGGATCGTCACCTTGTTCGTCCGAAACGCCGACTCGTCGCACGAGTAGATGTCGCAAAACGTGTTGGGGTTGCGATCCACCAGCGGGAACCATGACGACTGCACCTGGATCATGATCCGGTGGCCCTTCTTAAAGGTGTAGAAGACGTCCGGCACTGCGAACTTCACCTCGCTCGGTTCGCCGGGCACGAACGGCGACGGATTCGAGAAGCTGTTGCGGAACTTCCCGCGCATCACTTCGCCTCGCACCAGGATCTGGGCGTTCGTCAGGTCGGCATCGGAGACGCCTTTCTCGCCTTGGGGCATCACGTCAATGATCTTCACGACGAAGTCCGCGTCGGTGCCTTCCATGCTCGCCCAGAGATCGGCGATCACCGGGCCCACCCATGTCACGGAATCCTCCAGCACCGGGGTCTGGTAGACGAGCACATCGTTGCGCTCGTCGGCGAATCGCTGGTCAGCGATCATGTAGGTACGTGAGCGGCGCGTCAGCGTTCCGCCCTCATAGGGCGTCGGGGTGGCAGGATCGCTCACGTAGCTGTCCGTCTGGGGCTCTCTTGTGGCGGGCGGAGTGGAAGTGAGCAGTGTTTCGGACGGCCCAAAGAAGTATTCCGAGTCCACAATGCCCGGCGGCGGCCATGCGTCAAACTTGTGCCACCCGCGGGAGCCTGGGTCGAATACCGTAGCCTCGGCTACGTTCGGCTTGCCGTCCCCGCGGAGGAACGCATCGAAGAACGGGAACTCGACCTCGTCTTGGTAGTAACGGCCAGTCTCCGATCCGAAGTCAATCTGTCCGAGCGATCGCCCCGCGCCAGCCCATCCGCCGTGTTGCCAGGGCCCCATGCAGATCGCGTTCCACGCCGCCGGGTTCTGAGACTCGGTCTTAGCATAAACATGGAGTGGGCCATAGAGGTCCTCGGCGTCGTACCAACCTCCGACATTGAGGACGCCGCACGTCACCCCCTTCATCGCGTTCGGAACGCTCCGGGCTTGCCAGAACTCGTCATACGTTCCGTGGCGCATCAAGTCGTTCCAGAAGTCGTATGCGCCAGCAAAGTACTCGGGCTTCTGGGTGTTCTTCACCGGGCCAAGGTCGAGGAAGAACTTGTAGGCGTCACCTCCGATGTCGAACCGGAAGACACCTCGCGTCTGTTCAGCGGTCTGTGGGACGTTTCGCGAGCCGAAGCCGGAAAAGAACGAGAACGAGTCCTGCAGGAAAAAGGCGCCGTTGTGGTGATCGTCGTCGCCCAAGAACCACTCTGCCGTGGGTGCCTGGGGTGAGGACGCCCGCAATGCAGGGTGGCTGTCGATTGCCCCGAGCGCTGCATACCCCCCTGGATAGCTGATGCCCCAGAGCCCGACCCGTCCGTTGTTCTTTGGCACGTTCTTGACGAGGAAGTCCACAGTGTCGTACGTATCCGTGCTCTCGTCAATGTCGTGCGGGCCAGTCCGGACCAAGAGTTGGGGCCGGACGTTGACAAAGTCTCCCTGACTTCGGCCACGACCGCGGACGTCGGAATAGGCGAAGATGTAGCCAGCCTCGGCGAACTTGGTCGACCCGCGGAAGCCGTTGCGGAACGTGTCCGGGCCGTACGGCCCGGCACCGTAGGGCGTCCGCTCCATGAGGATGGGCATTGGGCCGGGCTTCGCCTTGGGAACGTACACAGAGACATAGAGCTGCGTGCCGTCTCGCGCAGGCACCATGTACTCGTACTTGTCGTACGATTCTCGAACCGACTGTGCCGGGCAGAGCGCGGCGATGGCGAGGACGCAAAAGGAAAGGGCGGGCCTCACGGACATGATTCCAGAATACACCTTGGGCACCGGACTTCGGCGCGGTACCTTCGAGAAATGGCTGGTGAAGCGCTCGGGGTAGTCAAGGACGCGAGCATTGTCGTAGCCGGGATCGTGGCCGTCGCAACGCTTGCGAGCGCAGCCATGGAGGCCCGACGGCGCAACCGCCAGCACCGCGCCGAGACGTTTGTGCTGATGAGGCGGCGATTCTTGGAGAGCCCCGAGTTCCAGCAGATCCTCTCGCTGTTGCATGAGGACAGTCCGAACCTCGCGGAGCTACCGATCCAAGTGCGCCGGAACTTCGCCGGCTTCTTCGAGGAGGTGGCGCTGATGGTCAATTCGCGCCTGCTTTCGCCCGTCGTCGCAAGCTACATGTTCGGCCGCTATGTCGTGCTCACCGCGAACAGCGAGAACTTTTGGAAGGGAATGGATCGCGACGAGCGGTACTGGGCTCTTTTCCGTAGCTTTGCGGCACAGGTCGCTGAGCAGGAGCGGAGCCGCGACCCCTTCCATGACCTGCCTGCGTTCTAGCCGTTCGCGGGCACGAACTTGAGGATTGTGCCGTTGATGCAGTAGCGCTGGCGGGAAGGCGGCGGCCCATCGTCGAAGACGTGGCCGAGGTGCCCGTCGCATCGCGCGCACCGAACCTCCGTCCTGACCATTCCGTAGGTTGTGTCGGTGACGTACCAGACAGCGTCCTCGGTGGCCGGCTCGGTGTAGCTGGGCCAGCCCGTGCCGGAATTGAACTTCCGGGCAGCCTTGAAGAGGGGAAGGTCGCATCCTACGCAATGGTAGAAGCCCTCGCCCTTGTCTTCCAAATTGATTCCGCAGAAAGGCCGTTCCGTGCCATGGCCCCGCAGGATGCTGTACTGCTCCGGTGTCAGTATCGTCTTCCACTCCTCTTCGGTCTTCACGACCTTATCGGGTCGCTGCGGGCTGGTTTGATTCATTCTTTCTCCGCTCTTGCGTTGGGCCTCGGTCGCGCCAGAGGACAGCGCTGCAGTTCGGAGGGTCGCGCCGACCGCCACGAGCGCCACGATGGCTGCACCGATCGTCAGGGCGAGCTTCGTCATGGGTTAGGCTCCATAGACCTTGAACGCACAGTAGGCCCGGATCGTCCCATGAGGGCTAGACTGTCCTAGGCATGGCAGGCGTCGTCAAGCTCAAAGAGGGGAAAGAAAGGAAGGTCTTGCGGGGGTACCCGTGGATCCAGAGGGGCGAGTGCCAGGCACGGGGTGTCGAGGACGGGGCCGTCGCGAACCTCGTCACCGCGGGAGGAGACTTTCTCGCGGTGGGAACCTACAACTCGCGCAGCCGCTTCCGCTTCCGCGTCTTGAGCCTTCAGGACGAGACGATCGACGCGGCCTGGTTTGCCCAGCGGTTTCAGCGCGCCAAGGATCTCCGCAGCGACCTTGGGTTTGGAACCGAGGCTTGCCGCGTCCTCTACAGCGAGGCCGATGGGGTTCCCGGACTGATCGTTGATCGGTATGGGCCCAACCTCGTCGTACAAGTACGGTCGCTGGGACAGGAACGACTCAAGGACATCTGGCTCGAACCATTGATCGAAGTGTTCGGCGCGGAGAGCGCCGTAGAAAGGAGCGAGATGGCAGGACGGCAGGAGGAGGGGCTCGAACCCTACCAAGGCGTGCTCCACGGTAGCCCGCCCGAGTACGCGGAGATCGTAGAGGACGGGCTGGCGTACAGCGTGCCGCTCATGGGCGGTCTCAAGACCGGGCACTACCTCGACCAACGTCGCACGAGAAACCTCTTCGGCGCGATGGTTCGACCGAAGGAGAAGGTTCTCGACGCGTTTTGCTACACGGGCGGCTTCGCGATGCAGGCGGCGCGGTCTGGTGCGAGCGTCACCGCTCTCGATATCCTTCCCGAGGCGTTGGACCTTGCACGGAAGAACCTGGCGACAAACGGGCTCCAGGCGCAGACGATCGAGGCCAACGCCTTCGAGTGGCTCCAGCAGACCCAGGGCGCGGGATTCGACTGGATCGTGCTCGATCCGCCCGCGATCGCCAAGACCGGGGCAAAGCGCGACTCGCTCAAATGGGCGATCTGGAAGCTGGTCCACGCCTCACTGCCCAATTTGAGCCCCGGAGGACGGCTGATCGTCTGCAACTGCTCGTACCAGCTCTCGCTCCACGAGACGATCGAGACCTGCAGGCTCGCAGCCGGCGACCGTGGCCGCCGGCTCGTCCTAGAGCGCACCACGATGCAGGACACGGATCATCCGGCGCCTATCCACTTCCCGGAGGCTCTTTATCTCAAGTGCGCCTGGCTACGGTCCGACTAGGGTCGGAGTACCAGCACATTCCAGGGCTCTCTCACCACTTGGTGGGCAGCGGTGCTGCCCAACGCCCAGCTTTCTAGGAACCCATGCCCGCGGGCACCCATGACCAGGAGGTCGCACTCCTTCATAACGTTGTTGATCACCTCGTGGGGCCGACCTACCTCGACCGCGGTGCGGGTGTCGCACGCAAACGTGCCGCCAACGACCTGCGCGAGCTCGTCAATCTCGGATTGAACCGAGGACTCGTCCGTTCCTCGATCCATCGCATGGACCACCACGGCGCTTCCCACGCCCTTTGGGTTAAATCGTGCGAACTTGGACAGGGCGTCCTTCGCGATTCCGGAAAGGTCCGTCGCGAGGGCGACGCGGAGCTTTCCGTCGTGGTGGATCGGCTGCTTGCCGACCAGCACCGAAGCTGGCGAGTCGAGCACGAGCCCGCGAGAGACGCTTCCCAGGAAGAAGGAGCCGATCGGACCCTTCCGCTCGCTTCCGACGCAGCAAAGGTCCGCGGCCATGGCTTCGGCCTCCCGAATGAGGGTCGGAGCCGTCTTGCCGAGCACAAGTTTGGTCACCACGTCCGGAGCCCACGGCTGAACGTTCTGGGCTACGTCCTCCAAGTGCTTGTTCCCCAGCCTTTCGAGTTCGGCCATGACCTCGACGAGGGGCCCGACAGTCTGGGTCCCAGGGTAGCCGCCGTCTGGCATCAGCGGCTCGATACAGTGGATCAGTCTGAGAGAGACCACCGGGAACTCAAGCCTTTGGAAGACCTCGAGGGCCGCCTCGAAGTGGCCGGAGACGTCGATGCCGAAGACAGCCTTCATTGTCCCTCCAGGTTACCTAAGGGCAGGTTCGAGCCGGGTTCCCCAACTTCGCGCCCTAAAACTGTACAAAGCTGTGAGGATTGGGGCCCAAGATCGCCGAGTCGGACCGCCTTTGGCGCGTAGACTGGGCTGACATGCTGGAGATTCGCGATCTGCGGGCCAAAGTGGCTGAAGACGGCCGGGAGATCCTCAAGGGCCTTTCGCTGAGCGTCAAGCCGGGCCAGGTCCACGCGATCATGGGGCCGAACGGTAGCGGCAAGAGTACGCTTGCCAACGTCATCGCAGGCCGGGAGACGTACGGAGTCACCGGCGGCGACGTGATCCTGGAAGGAGAGTCCATCGTCGAGCTCGACCCCGAAGAGCGCGCCCACAAGGGCGTGTTCCTCGCGTTCCAATACCCGGTCGAGATTCCCGGGGTCAGCAACACCTACTTCTTGCGAGCATCCGTGAACGCGCTCCGCGAGGCGAGAGGCCAGGAGGAGATGGGCTCTGCCGACTTTCTCAAAATGATGCGGGAGAAGGTGAAACTGCTCGGACTGACCGACGACATGCTTCAGCGATCGGTCAACGAAGGGTTTAGCGGAGGAGAAAAGAAGCGGAACGAGATCTTCCAGATGGCGGTTCTCGAGCCTCGGCTCTGCGTGCTCGACGAGACCGACTCCGGACTTGACATTGACGCCCTGAAGGTCGTTGCGAACGGGGTCAATGCGCTGCGGTCGCCCGATCGGGCGTTCGTGATCGTCACGCACTATCAGCGGCTGCTCAACTTCATCGTCCCCGACTTTGTCCACGTACTGATGGACGGCAGGATCGTCCGAAGCGGAGGGCGAGAGCTCGCCCTCGAGTTGGAGCAAAAAGGCTACGGCTGGCTTGAGGACGAGGTCGCGGCAGGTTCCTCGGCGTGAGCGCGACACTCTCAGCGGAGGGATCGCGAGTGGCACCCGGGCCCAAACGGTACGGGGCGGCTCCGTTCGGACATCTAGCAGCAGAACTTGCAGGCCCCGAGTGGCTGGAGCTCCTTCGGAGGCAGGGTCGCGATGTCCACAACCGGATCGGCGTCCCTACGCCCAAGCACGAGGACTGGAAGTACACCCCGTTGCGGGAAATCGCAGAGACAGAGTGGGTCGCCGCCGAGCCCGGTCCGGCTGTGTTCGAGGAGTCCCTGCCAGAGTTTGACGGTGGCGCGATCCGAATCGTGATGGTGAACGGCCGGGTGGATCGCAACCTCGGTACCCAAGGCACCTTGCCGTCTGGCCTGAGACTGGCCTCGATGCGGGACGATCTGAGCACCGGCGAAACTTCATTGCTGGAATCGGTGCTGGGGAAGACGGGGCCGAAGGCCACCAAGACGGTGGATCGGGAGATCGCGCCGGACGAGCACACGTTCGCAGCGCTGAACGATGCTACGTTCGAGGACGGGCTCCTCGTGCACATTGCCGAAGGAACGACGATCGAGCCCCTCATCGAGATCGTCCATGTTTCTTGTGGCGAAGGAAGCCCGGCGATCATGATGCCTCGCATCGCGATCGTTGCCGAGAAGGGTTCGCGATGCAAAATCGTCGAGACATACGTGACGCGGGGCGAGGGAACGACCTTGACAGTGCCGGTCACCGAGGTGGTCGTTCGGTCTGGCGCAGAACTCGAGCACGTCCGCCTGCAGGACGAGGCGCCTGCCGCACGACACATCGCCAACTGGCAGACCGCCCAGGAGGCGGAGAGCATCTACACTTCGTTCAACGTTTGCTTCGGTGCGGGCTTGGCCCGAGTTGACCAAGGAATCTGGATCGGTGGCGAGGGGACGAAGACGAGGCTGGACGGTGTGGTCGTCGCGAACGGTAGCCAGCACATGGACAACCACACGCGGCTCGACCATGCGTTCCCCAACGGTGAGAGCTTCGAGATCTACAAGCAGATCGCCGACGACCAGGCGCACGTTGTCTTTAACGGCAAGATCTTCGTCCACCAAGACGCTCAGAAAACCGACGCCAAGCAGACGAACCAGGCTCTGCTGCTCGCACCTGCTGCTGTCGTAGACTCCAAGCCTCAATTGGAGATCTTTGCGGACGACGTCAAGTGCACCCACGGTGCCACGGTCGGCCAGCTGGAAGACCTTCCGCTCTTCTACCTGCGGTCACGAGGCATGCCCCACGACCGGGCCGAAGCTGTGCTCGTCTACGCATTCGCCGCCGAAGTACTCGAAGAGATCTCCATCGAACCGGTGCGCAAGGCGCTCGAAGCCAGGCTTTTCGACAAACTCGAGGTCGCTTCCAAGTAGGCAAAGCGGCTGCCGGGACTGGGGGCTGGACAGACGAGAGCCGAACATTCCATAATGTGGGCGTTCCGGACAGATGGCTGAGTGGTCGAAAGCGCCCGCCTGCTAAGTGGGTAGGGGGACCAAATCCCCCTCTCGGGTTCGAATCCCGATCTGTCCGCCATTCTCAGGTCATGCGAACTCGGCTCCTCCTCCCGATCGCACTGTTGGCAGCGGCAGTCTGCGCGCATGCGCAGACCTTCGACGAGTACGTCAAGCTGAGAAAGACGAACGGGGTCTCTCGTCAGGCAGACCGAGCGGCACTCGAAGCGTTCGTGGGGACCCGCGTCATCGAACTCGGAGCCCTCGTCCGCGGAGTGGTGAAGTCGGGCGACCGAAAGCTCCTGATCTTGGAGCGCGAAGGAGGCGAGCAGCTCTTTGTGCAGTGCCCGGACGCCCCGGACTGGCTGGTTTCCAACGCCTCTGCGCGGCTCTTGATGAAGGTGACCCGAACGGGTGAGAACAGCGCGCTCGAAGCAGAACTGCTCGGCGCGGCGTCCGAATCGCAGATGGCGACCTGGGAGCAGACGAACCGGCCCAAACCCAGAGTGAGCGGTAGCTCGACCTCGCGCAAGGGCGGCCGCCCGCCCGCAGTTCCCGGCACGCTGCTCGGGCCGACCGCAGGCGGTTCGCTAGACCACGGCACGGTCTCTGCCTACTCCAGCTTCATTCGAGGACAAAACCGCCGCTTGAGCCAAGCTCAGTCGGATCGAATAGCGACCGGGATTCTGGGATACAGCGACCAGTTCGGGGTCGACGCCCGGCTCGTGATGGCCCTTGTGCTGTGCGAGAGCGGGTTCAATCCAGGATCGCGCAGCAGTGCCGGTGCCATGGGGCTCGGCCAGCTGATGCCGGGTACGGCCCGGGAACTCGGGGTCAGCAACGCGTACGACACCGAGCAAAACCTCTATGGCACTGTGAAGCTCCTCCGTGGCCACCTGGACAAGTACGGCGCCAAGACCGGGGACTCGTTCGAGTCGCTGGTTCTCTCATTGGCTGCCTACAACGCTGGGCCGGGAGCAGTCAGTCGGCACGGCGGGGTGCCACCCTACCGCGAGACCCAAAACTACGTACGCAAGGTCGTCGACACGTATCGCCAGCTCTGCGGCGGCTAGAAGCCGTTCATCAGTTCGACCGTCCGCTCGATGTCCGTCTCGCTGACCTTTTGGTTAGTCGGGAGCGACACCAGGCTTTGTGAAAGCGTCTCCGCATGGGGGCAGCTCCCCGCCTTATAGCCGACCTTGGGCCAGTCACGAGGGCTAAGAGGCTGGATCGGTGAGGTGTACCAATCCGCAACTTCGATTCCTGCCTCCATGGCGGCCGCCAGGAGCGCCTGTTTGTTGGCTGCGATCAGCGGATATCTGGCGTAAACCACGTTCGACCCTGCCGGAACGCGCACATTGGTCAGGTTCGGCGAATGGATGCGACCCTCATAAAGCTGCCCAGCCCAAATCTGGTGGTCGATGATCGAGTCTAGGTTGGCTAACACCCCATGGAGGCGCTCGCGCATCGGCTGGGTCATCCTCATCGCAAAGCCTTTCGATCCTTCTCCGACCGGCGCGTAGTTCCCTTCGGCGAGGCCGGAGGAGGCGAGTCGGCGAAACGCCTGCTTCAGCCGCCAAAAGTTGCCTGGCTTGTACATCGCCCGGAAAGCGGCATATTGCAGGTCCACTTTCATCATCCTCACGCTGCCCGGTTCCGGTAGGGTGTTCCAGAGGTGGTTCACTTTGGCGTGCAGCTCTGCATCTTGCACGATCGCGCTACCACCCAGACCGCACACAACGGGCTTGCCCCATTCGTACGAAGTGAAACTGCCGAGGCCCCAAGTGCCGACAAGATCGTCTCCGATCCCGGAAGCGAGGGTATGGCAGCAGTCCTCGATCACGGGAAGACCGTGCTCTTCCGCCAGGGGCATCACGTCCCTCATATCGGTGGGGATGCCGAACGTGTGCTGAACAATGATCGCCTTGCACTTGGGGCTGACTACGGGTTGGATCGTCCCCGCTGAGGCATTGACCCCTCCTTGCTCGGTGTCCGCCCAAACGGGTGTGGCCCCGGTAGCCAAGATTGCCTCGGGCACAGCGGAGCACGTGAATGCTTGGGTGACGACCTCATCCCCGCTGCCCACTCCAAGCGCCTTGAGGATCGCGTACAGGGCGACCCGTCCGCGATAGAATGTCAATTGGGGTAGCGCGCTGAGGAACTGGGGGTCGGGCCTCACTGAACCTTGCCTGCACGAGCCGCCGCAGCGGCGAGTACCTGTTCCAGGGTACCCCCTAGTTTTGCCAGGTCGTGGTTGGACTCTACGTAGGCTCGTCCCGCGAGCCCCATCTCGAGCAGTCGCTCGGGACTTGTCCGAGCGAGCTCTAGAGCACCGGCCGCCAAAGCCTCGGCGTCGTCCGCCTGCACGCTGATCCCTGCCCCCGCCTCTGCGACCGGGTTGTTTCCTGCTTCGACGCTGAAGAGCACCGGTCTGCCGGCGCCGAAGTAGTCGAACAGCTTGTTAGGGCTCACACCCCAGCGGAATACGGGCGAGGTCTTAAGGATCATGAGCCCGGCGTCGGCCTCTGCGATCACTCTAGGAACGTCGGCCTTGGCCACCGGGTCAAGGAACTCGACGTTCGAGAGCCCTTGGGCTTGCGCTCGCTCGACGAGGGATGGCTTCTCGCCTCCGTCCCCGACAAACCGGAACAGCAGGGTCTCGCTCTCTCCCCGGTCCCGGAGGATCTTCGCAGCATCGAGCACGGTTCCCAGCCCGTTGGCGACGCCGTGGATCCCGACGAACGCGATCACGAACGGGCGGTTACTGGGAGCTGGGGCGACTGCAGGCAAGTCAGGCAAGTAGACGCCGTTCGGCACCCACACGATCCCCTCCGGATCGGCCCCGTGGCTCACGAGGTAGGGCTTGGACGCTGGAAGAAGGGTCGCGATGACCTTGGCACTGCGGTAGAGGTGCCGCTCGATCCACCGGAGGAGCCGGATTGCCGGGTGTACTTCCGACATGCGTCCGTAGTCCACGAGGCTTTGCGGCCAGATGTCGCGAAGCTCGAAGGCGAAGACCGCACCCAGCTCGTTCGCGATGCGCTCGGCAGCGAGCGCCCCGAAAAGGTGCGGATTGCTCCCCACCACGACGTCCGGAGGCGGCAGCGATCGTAGGGACGGGCTAAAAAAGACCGCCTTGGCGAACGCGGCCATGCTCAAGAAGCGCCGAACGGTCGAGCCCGGATATGGTGGGACGCGCAGCCAAAGGATCTGGACGCCTTCACAATCTTCAAACCTCTCGTCCTCGCCGTTTCGGAGTCGGGTCTCGGTGCGTGTCCAGTGGTTGAAGCTTGCGGCGACAAGGGTTACATCGTGGCCACGGAGCGCGAGTTCGCGGGCGAGCGCAAAAGGCCGAGCCCCGCCAGGCTGGTCCTTGGCCACGGCGTACTGGTTGACGATCCAAACCTTCAAGCCAGGGCCTCGGCTATCTTTGCCGCCGCGTCGCCCTGACCATAAGGCGTTCCATCCCGGCCATTGGTGCCGACTGCTCCGAGGATTGCGCTCTCGACCGCGGACGCGCTCAGCGGCGGGGCCAGCGTGTTCCATCCTAGCTCGACCAATTCGACCCACTCGGTCTCGTCCCGAAGGGTCACACAGGGAGTGCCGTGGAAGTACGCCTCTTTCTGGAGTCCCCCCGAATCGGTTGCCACCACGGCAGCTGCACGGAGCAGGCAGGCGGTCTCGTTATAGCCGAGCGGCTCGATCACCGTGACCCCGCAGACATCGCCTACCAGGGGCTTGGTGCGAGGGTGGCACGGAAGGATGACGGGCATGCGCTCGGCCACAGCGGCGAGGCCCTGCAGAATCGCCTGAAGCCGAGCGGGGACGTCGGTGTTCTCGGCTCGGTGGACTGTGGCCAGGCAGAACTCTTTCGTGGTGAGGTTGAGCCGGTCAAGCAGGGCGGCGGTGCCGTCCAGAGGAGCCGCGAGCGCAGCGTCGTACATGACGTCGCCCACCAGGCGCACCTTGTCCCCGGCGATGCCCTCCAATGCGAGGTTCTTGATCGCCGTATCCGTTGGGGCGAAGAGGAGCGTCGAGAGGTGGTCGGTAACCAAACGGTTGACTTCTTCCGGCATTGCCCGGTTAAAAGAGCGCAGGCCGGCCTCCACGTGCGCGACCGGGATATGGAGCTTGGCAGCGACAAGAGCGCCCGAGAGGGTCGAGTTCGTGTCGCCATAGACCAGAAGCCAGTCCGGCCTCCTCTCCATCACGATCGGCTCGAGCCCAGCCATCATTGCACCGGTCTGGGCACCGTGAGACGAGGAGCCCACGTGCAGGTTTTCGTCCGGTGGACTCAATCCTAGCTCCCGGAAAAACCGCTCGGACATTGACTCGTCGTAGTGCTGGCCCGTATGGACGAGGAACTCCTGGCACCCGACAGCTTGGAGGGCCTTGCTGACCGGCGCCGCCTTGATGAATTGTGGCCGCGCGCCCACCACGGTCAGAACCTTCGACATCCAGGGCCATTATGGCCATCGGTCGGGCCTGGCGAGGACTGGTAACCTCGGCTCGGGCATGGCAGGCAGAAGCGCGCTCCCGAGAATCGCGGTCATTGCCCTGTGCGCATCCCTCACCGTCGCGCTCATGCTGAGCCACGCCGCGATGGATTCGCACGTCTTCGGGTTCCTCGGACTTCGCTATGCGGATCCTGGCCTCGGGTGGACTGTGTTCTCTGTCTTGAGTGCCGCCGTCCCTGGGCTGTGGCTACCGGTTCGCGTAGAGCGGCCCTCGCAGATCGCCTACTGGATCCTGTACTGCACCGTGATCGTGCCTACGATGTTCATGCCGTACCGGGTTCTCGACGTGGACCCGTACCAGATCGCAGTCTATACATCGGTTGTCCTGCTCAGCTTTTTCGGGCTGTCCATCGCGACCACGATGCCACTTGTCCGGATTCCGCGACCCGACTGGCCCCCGATCTCGTTCGGCAATGCAACGGCAGCCGTCCTGATTGGTCTCACTCTCGCGGTCTGGTACTACGGCGGATTCCGGCTCGACCTTGGGCTGACCGACATCTATGCCCGTCGCAGGGCGGCACGCGAGATCGTTGTTCAGCAGTCCCTCGCGAGCTACATCAAGGGCAACGTGGCGAGTGCTTTCCAGCCGTTCGCCTTTGCGTTGGGGATCGGGCTCCGCTCTTGGCTGCTCGTCGGCGCTTCGGTCTTTGCCGGGCTGGTTGTCTTCTCTCTGGAAGGCAGCAAGACATCGGCTCTCTTGCCACTCTTCCTCGTCGCCCTCTTGCCGCTCGTAGGAAGGTACAGGTCTCGGTTTGGCGTCTTGTTTCCGGCCGCATGCATTGTGCTTGTCGCGGCAGCGTACGTGGCCTTCGAGGCGACGCGATACTTCACGATCCCGACTCTGACCACGTGGCGGCTGTTCCAAGTCAAGGGGCTTCTCTCCTCGTACTACTTTGAGTTCTTCAGCAGTCACCAGCCGACGCTGTTGGGCGATGGGATCTTGCAGTCCTTCGTAGGGCGGACATACGAGTTGGCGACCCCGCGGCTCATTGGAGAGACGTACTTTGGGAGTGACGAGACCAACTCGAACGCGAACATCTGGGCGTCCGCGTTCGGCGACTTTGGCCTAATTGGAATCCCGCTTGCGAGCGTAGTGGCCGGAGTGGTGCTCCGCATCATGGACAGTCTCTCCGCGAACCGAGGCTTCCTCGTGCCCGCCTTTATGGCCGCGTTCCTCGGGATGAAGTGGTCCGACACATCCCTTGACACATCCATGCTCAGCCACGGGGTCTTGATGACCTTGATACTGCTCTACTTGATGCCGGGAACGGACATCGAGGCCGAGGCGAGCCAGCCGCGGGCGGTGGCCCAGCCGACGTGAGCCGAGTCTGTCACTTGACCACGGTCCACGGGCCGTTCGACGTGCGAATCCTCCACAAGGAGTGCGCATCTTTGGCAGCGGCGGGCTATGACGTCTCGCTTGTCGTGCCGCACACCGGCCAGGAAGTGAGGCAAAGCGTGCGGATAGTGCCGATCGAGCGACCCCGGTCGAGGCTGGCAAGGATGCTTGGGACTGCGGCCCAGTGCCTGCGCGCGGCGATCTCCGAGGACGCGTTGCTGTACCACTTCCACGACCCGGAGCTGATTCGCGTCGGGTTGGCACTCAAACGGCGGGGAAAGCGGGTGGTCTACGATGTCCACGAGTCGCACGCTGAGTCCATGCTGGATCGGGCGTATTTGCCGGCCTGGCTCCGGCCGATCGCTTCAGGACACGTCGCGAGGTCAGAGCGGAATGCGGATCGAGCCCTAGACGGGATCGTCGCGGCCACGCCCAAGATTGAGAGGTCGTTCTCGAACCCACGAACCGTGCTCGTCCAGAACTATCCTCTGCTGGGCGAGATCGACTCTGTTGAGGGCCGGTCGTATTCCCAGAGGGAGAAGGCCGCGATCTTCGTCGGCGGGATTTCAGAGGCTCGAGGGTGCCACCAAATGGTGGAGGCGATGCCGCTCTGCCCGGATACCAGGCTGTTGCTCGCAGGGAGCTTTAGCCCACTGGCGTTCGGAGATCGGCTCAAGGCACTGCCGGGATGGGCTCAGGTCGAGCACCTGGGAATGATCGGTCGCGGAGAGGTCGCGCAGGCGATGGCGAGGGCCCGTGCAGGGATCGTGGTCTTCCTGCCCTTGCGAAACCATGTCGAGTCCCAGCCCAACAAGCTCTTCGAGTACATGGCGGCGGGGCTTCCCGTCGTGGCAAGCGACTTTCCTTATTGGAGGCAGATCGTCGGCGAGGTGGGATGCGGCGTGCATGCCGACCCGCGAGATCCGGCTGCCATCGCAACGGCGGTCACCTGCCTTCTCGACCACCCGGACAAGTCCCAAGAGATGGGAGCCTTGGGCCAAGCCGCCGTTCGCGAGCGGTTCAACTGGCAGACCCAAGTGCCAGCGCTGCTCTCGCTCTACTCGGAGCTCCTTGGCCCTCGGCAGGCAGCGAGTACGGCGAGCCCCAAGCCTACGTAGGTCAATGCTGTTGCGGCCGACAAGGTGAGTACGGTGCGCTCGATCGGCCACCCGTACCGAGCCCCGGCAGCCATCGCTCCGCCCACCATCGCCAAGCCCGCGGCGTCGAGCCAGAGTTGGATCCTCACCCGTTGCATGATCGCCAGCACGGGCAAGACTGGCCCGACCACAAACATCACCAGCCACGCAAGGCTCTGAACCTGGACCAGCGATCCAGCCAGCACCCACTTCTGCCCGAAGACAAACGGCACGATGACGGGCCCGGCGGCAGCGAGAAGACCAAACGGCACGAGCCCGATCAGTAGGAGTCTCCGCATCGTTCGCAACACTGCGGGACGCAGGCGTGCAACGTCCTCGCGAGCCACCTTGCCTGCCTCCCCTGTCACCGCTTGGGCGAGCGATTGGCCGATGAGCGACACCGGCGCCCAAACCATGCGGACACCGATCGCGAACGAGGCAAACACCACAGGGCCGTAGATGTTGTTCAAGAGCAACGGCGCAGTCGCAATTCCGGCATGAAGCAACGCTGCCGGGACGTTATACAAGGGGAACTCACGGTAGACGCCGGCGACCTCGCGTACCTTGGCCACGTTCCACCGGCTTCGGAGCGAGGGCCTGGCCTTGAGAGAAACCGCGGCCATCGTTCCCATCCCCAAGACCCTGCCGAGCACGTCGGCGGTGACCAACCCGGCCGTCCCCCATCGAGCGAGCCCGGTGAGCACTTGCACCAGCGCCGTCCCCCATCCCTGCACGAGCTTGGTCCGGGCAGTCGCCGAGTAGTGCCGGTGCCGAAGGGCGTGTGCGTTCAAGGCTTGGAACGCGCCTTGCCCGAGGATCGCGATGGCGACCACTGGCAAAACGACGGAGAGTTGGCCGTTCTTCAGATACTGGGAGATCGTTGGGCCCAACACTACGGCCAGGACAAAGACCATTACGCTCAGAGCGAGGCTCGACGCCAGGGCGGCGCGGACGAGGTTGTCGGCGTCTTCCTCGGCCTCCGGCGACTGGACGGCGGCGTCGTACCGCAGTCCGGCCACCGGCGCAAGCCACGTGACGACCATCGAGAGCGTGAGCGCTGTCGCGATGTCCTCCTTTCGGAACACGCGCGTGACGAAGGGCGAAGCAACGATGACCGCGAGCTGGCCCGCGGCCGTCCCAGCTGCGAGCCGGATTGCGGCCGAGGCGAGCGAGCGGCCCGACAACCCGCCCTCAGGCTTCGGCAAGACAGGCCTCCGCGAGAGCCTGGCAGAGCAAAGCGTTGGCCCATCGCAGCGAGTCGAGCCGCATCGTCGCCACCGGCCACTGACGATAGAAGAACCCGCCTCCGGGATACGCCATCTCGCGGACGATGAAGCCGACGAGGCGGTCGCGCACCTCGCGACACTCGGCGCGGAGGCCATGTTCCAGGGTCTCGCAGCACTCGGCCCTCAACAATGCAAGGACGCTCTCACCTGCGCTGTAGGCGTCTACTGGCCACCGCGAGTGCGGACGCATCTTGGGACATCCACCCGGCTCGAAGTGCCCGTCTAGGTGGAACCGCCAGCCCTTTTCCAGGGCTGGGCCGATCTCGGGGTACTCGGCAACGAGCTCCATGAGCGCTGTCAGGATCATGCCGGTGTGATAGTTGTCCACGACCTGCCGTCCTTCCCCGGCGTCCGGGGCCGAGTAGAACCAACTCCCGTCCGGGTTCTGCGACTCGAGTACGAACTGGACGAGGGCTTGGACCAGCGGCTGATCGGCTTTGCGGCCGAGGCGCATGAGCACGGCCGCGATCTCAGCGTTTGTATTGATTACCTGGCTATGGTCGAGAGCCGTATAGCTCAATGCGACCGAGCCCAATTCTCTGACCGTATGGTTGAGGCCGCCGGTCAGGAAGTCTGCCCCTGAGGCAAGTAAGGAAGGATCAGGTTCAATCCCCTCCTCCCGGGCGTCTTGCAGGGCGTTGAGCACCGCCATGGTTGTGTGCCCGATCGGTGCACCTGCGGGGACGACGACGAAAGCTTGCCAATCGAACGGTAGCCCCCAACCCATGCCTGCAGGCCCTGGCCGGGCGTCGAGCGCGAGCCAATCCATCGCTGCACGGGCTTCTCTCATCTCGGTCTCGTCCGTCTCGCCTTCCCGTCGTCGAAGCCGGGACATCGCCAGGGATGCTTGAAGCCACCGGGCCACTCCGCCCGCCGAAGGGACAGGCTTGAGCCTCAGGGACTTTCTTAGAAGCCGAGGCGCAAGAAGGTCGGCAGCGTGCAGCGCTTTGCGGACCGGCGCGCCGAACCGACTCCGGTACGTCCAGAGCGAAAGCGCGCAACCCTTGACGTCAAACGGATCCCACGTGGCGAGGCCCTTTTCGCGGGCATAGCCGTACGAACTCTCCAGTGTCTCTCGAGTGCCGCGATGGCCTGGGTTCACGCGAGGGCTGACCGGATCGCCTCGGCGACCCGCTCTTGGATCTGCGGCTCGATGCTCGGCCAGATCGGGAGACTGATCACCTCGGAGGCGACCTGCTCGCTGACCGGCATGCTTACGACCATGTCCTTGTAGACCGGCAGCTTGTGTAACGGCTTCTCGTAGTAGACCATCGTGCTGACCCCAGCCTCCTGGAGAGCGGCCTGGAGTGCGTCGCGCCGGCCGCCGGTGACCCTGACCGTGTACTGGTGGTATACGTGGTAGGCGTAGTCTTGGGCCGTGGGCACGTGGAGGCCGTTGATCCCATCGAGGAGTGTGGCGTACCGATCAGCGGCTGCACGCCGACCCCGGTTCCAGTCGTCAATGTGGGGCAGCTTGCACCGAAGGATGGCGGCCTGGAGCGCATCGAGCCTCGAGTTCACTCCGACGATTTCGTTGTTGTACTTCTTCTTCGCCCCGTGGACGCGGAGCATTCTCACAAGGTCTGCGGCACCGTCGTTATCGGTGACGAAGAGACCGCCGTCACCGAACGCACCGAGGTTCTTGGTCGGGAAAAAGGAGAATGCCCCGGCATCGCCGATCGATCCGAGCTTGCGGCCTTTGTAGTCCCCGCCAAACGCCTGTGCGACGTCCTCCAGCACCCAAAGGCCCTTGGCCTTTGCAAGCTCGAGCAACGGATCCATATCCACCGCGTGGCCGAACAGGTGGACGGGGATGATCCCCTTGGTCCTGTCCGTGATCGCCTCCTCGATGTCTTCGGTGCGGAAGTTGAACGTGACGGGGTCGATATCCACGAACACCGGCGTCGCGTGGAAGTGGCTGATGCACTCGCTGGTCGCAAAAAACGTGAACGGCGTCGTAATCACTTCGTCGCCGGGTCGCAGACCGAGCGCGTGGACGCCGAGGATCAAGGCGTCTGTCCCCGAGTTCACTCCCACAGCGTGCTGGACCCCCAGGTACTCCGCGACCTCTTTCTCGAACGAGGTGACATTGGGCCCCATGATGAACTGGCCGGTTCGGAACACGTCCTCGACCGCGGCCATCAGGTCGTCCCAAATGGACTCGGTCTCGGGCCTGGTGTCGAGGATGGGGATGCGGTCGAGCGTCGTGGACATCGGTGCCGCCAGGTTACCGGGGAATCGGTAACCCAGCGGGCCGCTCGTCCTCGCTTAATGACCGCTGAACTTTGACGCCAGACCGGGCTCGAGCTTGATGCCGGGACCCATGGTCGTGCTGATCGTGATGGATCGCAAGTATCGGCCCTTGGAAGAGCTCGGCTTGGCCCGGATCACGGCGTCGAGCGCGGCAACGATGTTCTCGCCCAATTGCACTTCCGTAAAGTTGGCCTTGCCTACGGGCAGGTGGATGACCCCGGCCTTGTCGATCCTGTACTCGATCCTGGTCGCGGCCTTGATCTCCTTCACGGTCTGACCGATGGAGTCCGTGACGGTACCGTTCTTCTTGTTCGGCGTCTTGGTGCCGAGGAAGCGGCCCACTTTTCCGATCTGCGGCGCCATGTCGTTGGTGGCGAGCATGACGTCGAAGTCTTTCCAGCCTTCCTGGATCTTCTTGATCAGATCCTCTTCGCCGACGACGTCAGCTCCGGCTGCAGTCGCCTCTGCGGCGAGGTCGCCCTTGGCGAGTACGGCCACGACCTGGTTCTTGCCAGTGCCGTGGGGCAGGTTCGTCGTGCCACGGACGTTTTGGTCGCTCTTCTTGGCATCGATCCCGAGCCTGATGGCCAGATCCACGGTTTCGGCGAACTTCGTGCTGGCGGTCTTCTTGACCAGTGCGAGCGCCTCCTGCACCTCATAGAGCTTTTCGCTGTCCACCATCTCTTGGAGCTTGGCGTATCGAGCTGAGGTCTTGTTCTTCTGTTTAGCTTTGCGCATCAGGTTCACCCCCGTGGTATCTGGCCTGCGCAGGCCTCCCACGGACGGTCGATCATAGCAGGTTCGCGAGGCGGCTGCGGGGCGGTCGGCCCACGCGGCCCGACCATCGGCCAGAGGGTCCTCTTGCGCTTTGGTACGATGCCTGACCGGAGTTCGATTGATGCAGAACACTTATGGCATTCTTGGGTCGGGCATGCAGGGCACTGCTGCTGCGTACGACCTGGTTCAGTTCGCTTCCCCAAGTTCCGTCGTGATGGGCGACGTTGACCTCGCCCAGGCCCAGGCCGCTGCCGACCGCGTAAACAAGCTTACGGGCAAGACCCTGTGCACGGCTCGACAAGTCGACGCGCTTGACAAGGACAGCCTGAAGCCGTTTCTCGACGATGTGGACGCCATACTCAGCTGCGTCCCTTACTGGATGCACCCAGAGATCGCCAAGGTCGCGATCGAGTCGAAGACGGACATGGTCGACCTAGGCGGGAACACCGATGTGACCATGAAGACGCTTGACCTGGATCAGCAAGCCAAGGCAGCGGGAGTCACTCTGGTGCCAGACGCGGGCCTCGCTCCCGGCCTGGTCAACAACCTGGGCCTGTACTTGGTCGAGTCTATGGATCAGTGCGAATCGGTGAAGCTTTACTGCGGCGTCTTGCCTCAGAACCCCAAGCCGCCCTTCAACTACAAGCTGACTTTCAACATGGAGGGCCTCGTGACGGAGTACGACTACAGCGCGGTCGTGGTCCGGGAGGGCCAGGTCTCAACCGTCCCTACGCTGACAGAGGTCGAGCCACTCGACGTGAAGCAACTGGGGCAGATGGAGGCCTTCGTGACCAGTGGCGGCACGAGCACTGCGCCGCACACGCTCGCTGGTACGGTCACGAACTATGAGTACAAGACAATCCGCTTCCCCGGCCACGCCGCGTTGATGAAGATCTTCAAGGACTTTGGGTTCTGGAACGAGAGCGAGGTCGACGTCAAGGGCACGAAGGTCGTCCCCAAAGACGTGTTCAATGCCGTGTTCGGACCCAAACTGGCCGAGTTCGTCGACGATGACCAGTGCGCGGTGCGAGGGGTCGGGACAGGTACGAGAGACGGCAAGCCAATCCGCATCCAGATCGACATCTTCGACAAGCAGGATCCGGCGACTGGATTCACATCGATGGAAAGGCTGACCGGCTTTTCCGCCGCGATCGTTACGCGCGAAGTGGCTGAAGGCAAGGTCGGCCCTGGCGCCGTCCGCTACGAAAACGCGATGTCGGGCAAAGGTTTTGTCGACGAGCTGAGGAAGCGCGGGGTCTCGATCGAGATCCAGGAGAGCTAGCGACGGACCGGGCCGGAAGTGTGCTCCTCGATGAACTCGAGGAGCTCTCGGCCCATCTCGCCTGTGCGCTCGAGCATTTGGGCTACGCCGTCCGGCGTGTCCAGTTCGTTCTGGAAGACTGGCTGGCCGTCTCGGCAAGCCCATCCGACCTGGCGGGCAGGCACACCCATCACGAGGGCGTTCTCGGGGACGTCCTTCGTGACAACTGCGCCAGCCGCCACCATGCATCGGACTCCCAGGGTGACCCCGCACACGATCGTCGCGTTGGCGCCGATCGAGGCGCCACGTCGAACCAGAGTCCGGTGGTAGTGCTCGCTCGTCGCCCGCGGAAACTCGCACCGGGGGATCAGCACGTTGGTAAAGACCATGCTCGGGCCGCAGAACACGTAGTCTTCCAGCTCGACCCCTTCGTAGAGGCTCACGTTGTTCTGGATCTTGCAACGATCTCCCACGATCACGTTCGGCATTACGACGACGTTTTGGCCCAGCACGCAGTTCTCGCCGAGCCGTGCCCCCTTGCAAACGTGGCTGAAGTGCCAGACCTTCGTGCCTGCCCCGATCTCGGCGCCTTCGTCAATGATCGCGGTCTCGTGGGCGAAGAACTCAGGCATGGCGCGAAGATTTTACGCTAGCGGACATGCTTGTTCGAGCACCCTGACGACCTCTAGTCCCGACCGCCCGTCTGAGATCGGGCGCTTGCCGGTCTCGCAGGCGTCCAAGAAGGCTTGCATCTCCGTCCGTAGCGGCTGGCCCTGTCCCTCGAAAATGACCTGAGAGCCGTCGTCCCGGTTCGTCAGGTCGGCGTTCACACCCTTGTCGTGGAACGTGACGGTCTGGTTCGGCTCGTCATAGACGAGCATGCCCTTCTCGCCGATCACTGTGAGTCGCCTGCGCATCGAAGGCCACAGCCACGAATTGTGAATGTGACCGACCTTGCCGCTGGGGAAGCGCAAGTGGAGCATCGTGTCATCGTCAATCCCTGGCGTCAAGACGCTTTGGCCGAAGTACTCGACCTCGCTGGGAGACTCTCCGGCGAGGTGGAGGCACACGGCGACGTCGTGTACGCCGAGGCTCCACAGGACGTTCTCGACCTTCCTCGCCCTTCCCAGGTTCAAGCGTTCGTGGTGGAGCGAGTAGGTCTGGCCGAGCCGGCCCTCGTCAATGAAGTGCTTGATGAATGCGATGGCGGGCTGGAAGATCAGTAGGTGGCCGACCATGAGCACGCAGTCCTGCGCCTCGGCGAGCTGGACCAGATCGTCGGCGTCGTCCGAGTTCAGCGTCATGGGCTTCTCAACGAACGTATGGAGCCCGTTTCCCAGCGCCTCCTTTGCCACCAAATGGTGGACGGGGGCCGGTGCGGCGATTGCGACACCGTGCAAGTCCTGGTTGAGCAGCTCGTGCACATCGGTGAAGACCGGGATCTCCGGGTATGCCTCGACCACGGCCTTGCGCGCAGGCTCGCCCATTTCCGCCACTCCTGCGAGGGCGCCCATCTCGTGCAGGGTTCGCACGATGTTCTTGCCCCAAGCCCCAGCCCCGACCACTCCGATCCTTTTCGACATGCCGTCAGTCTGGCATCTGCGCCGGTGCGGATTCGGGCATCTAGTAAAGTGGGCCGTGCGCCGCTTGTTGCCAGTACTCCTTTGCCTCGCGCCTCAGACGGCACTTCCCCAGACCAAAGTCATGTGCCTCGGGGATTCCCTGACGCTTGGGGCGGGAGTTGGCGTGCAGGGAGGTGGCTACCGCCTCTTCCTCAAACTGGCTTGCGCGGCTCGATCGTTCGACATCGACTTTGTAGGTAGCTCTACCGCGTTTGCGGGCACCCTCACGGATCGAGAACACGATGGCCATGGCGGATGGACGACCGCCGACCTGGTGAGCGGCCGGACCGAAGGAAGCGCCGACCAATGGGTGAAGACCTTCCGTCCGGACGTGGTGCTCCTCATGGTGGGCCGCAACGACCCCAACCCGCTCGATATCCAAGCCGTCTATACGAACTACACGTTGCTCTTGAACTCGATATTCGAAGCGCACTCCGCCACAAAGGTCTTGTTCTCCAACGTGCTCTACAGCCGGTCGCCGGACAGCTTTGATCTGCAGAAGTGCGCAATCGCTGATGCGGCGATCCAACAATGCGTCTTCGTCGCGGGTTTGGCCGGGCACGACATCGCGTACGTGGACGCGATGAGAGTGATTGGTACGAACCCCGCCTACTACTCGGACAACGTTCACCTGAGCGACCTCGGCTATCAGCGACTGTCCGCCGTCTGGTTCAGCAGGCTGTACCACAAGCCGGTGCAGCTTGGCGGCGGCGGGACACGGAGATACCCCTAGAGCCGGACGACGTTCGAAGCGTTGGAGCCTTTGAGGGCGTTTCGGGTGTCGAGGATCAGCTTCGCGCCGGCCGTGACAGCGCCGTAGTCAATGTCGCTATGGTCCGTGGCAATGATCACGAGGTCCTGCTCGGCCAGAGTCGCCACATCGAGGTTGACGCTGGAGAGCCGGAGCCCATGCTCTGAGAAACTGGGTACGAACGGGTCGTGGTACGAAAGATCGGCGCCCGCATCAGCAAGGAGCTTCATCACCTCGATGGCAGGCGACTCCCGCCAGTCGTCAATGTCCTTCTTGTAGGCAGCGCCTAGAACGAGGACCTTAGATCGTGAGAGCGCGACCCCGGCCTCGTTGAGCACGCGGGCGGCCTTCTCCACCACGAACTCGGGCATCCGCCGGTTGATCTCGCCTGCCAGGGCGATGAAGCGGGTGTTGAAGTTAAGCTCCTTCGCCTTCCACTCGAGGTAGTGCGGATCGAGGGGAATGCAGTGACCGCCGACCCCGGGCCCCGGATAGAAGGGCATGATGCCGAACGGCTTGGTGAACGCTGCGTCCAAGACTTCCCATACATCGAGGTCCATTCGGTCGCAGAGGAGTGCCAGTTCGTTGACGAGGGCAATGTTGACTGCGCGGAAGGTGTTCTCGAAGACCTTAGTTAGTTCGGCTGCCTTCGCACTCGAGACAGGAACGACGTTCTGGATCGTCTGTCTGTAGAAGTCCTCGGCCACCTCGAGCGAGCGTGGGCCGACCCCACCGACCACCTTGTGGGTGTTCTTCGTGGTGTACCGCTTGTTGCCTGGATCCACCCGCTCGGGCGAGTGGCACAGGAAAAAGTCCTCGTCCACTGTGAGCCCGCTCTCCTGAAGAATGGGAAGCATCACCTCCTCGCAGGTGCCGGGATACGTGGTGGACTCAAGGCTGATCAATTGCCCTTTCCTCAACCGACGGGCGGCCTCGATCGTGACGTTCGTGACGTAGGTGAGGTTCGGCGCTAAGTTCTTGTTGAGCGGAGTGGGGACGCACAAGACGATCACGTCGCACTCTGCAAGCTCTTCGAAATCGCCAGTCGCGCGAAGCAGGCCCTGTGAGACGGCGTCGGCCAGTTCCGTGTCGGCAACATCGTCAATGTAGTTGGAACCTTGGTTCACCTTCTCGGCCCGGGACGGGTTCTGCTCGAACCCGATCACGCTAAAGCCGACCTTGGACTTCTCGACCGCGAACGGAAGCCCTACGTAGCCCAAGCCGATTACGCCCACGATGGCGGTCTTGTCTCGGATCTTAGTACGAAGCGCCTCGACGTGGATGTTAGAAGCGGAAGACGTGGCCATGAGTGCTGGTTGCGAAGATCCGAGGTTACCTTCCGGCTCACCCTGGACCTGAGGTGTCGCTTAGGGACATACTCGGCACAATGCGACTCTTTTTGAGCCTCGTCCTACTGGCCCCGATGTGCGCGTTTTCGCAGCTGGGAGGGCCCGGACAGTACCCGCAGTTCCGGAGCATGAGCGGGTTGCCGGGTTCGGGTTTCGGCGTGTCGGCAGACGGCAAGGTGGACCTGCGCGGTGCGATGTCGCTGAGCGCGCCCATCGGTTATTCGCTCTCCGACTGGGAGATCGTCCTGGCGATCGGCAACCTGAGTGCGAACCGCACGCCTACGTTTCCCCGCGGCAGTGAGAAGGTCCTTCGCGGCAACGGTACCGGGACCGCGTTGCTCGGTATTCCGCTCGGCGAGTTCGGCTCGGCCACGGTGTCGCATATGGTCTTGAGCAACCGCGGCGATTTCGCGACGAACGTGGCCTGGTCGCCACCGAGACAGACCGGGCCGGTCCGAATCGCGCTAGGGGTCCAGGACGTCTCGGGGCAGGGCGGCACCCAGGGGGAAGGCGCGAACGGTCAAGACCCCGGCGAGAGCCGATCCTACTTCGCAGCGGGCACGTGGCACGCCTCGGAGCGAACGCACGTGAGCCTCGGCATCGGGGACACCCGGTTTCGGCGAGGGTTCGCCAGTGTGAGTCAGACCATCGGTGACCGTGCCAAGGCGGTGCTCGAGCACGACGGTTACAACTGGAACGTAGGTGTGGCCTTCGATGTACCGCTCGGGCAGGGCGAGCGCGACTCTGGAGTCACGTTCGCCCTGGGGCTCTTCCGCGGCGACTTTGCCTATTGGTCGGCCGCCATCCGCTTCTGAGCCTTGGAACGGTTACGGGGTGACGATCCAGTTCACCCTGTCGTGGTCAATGCACCAGTTTGCAATCGCGGTCGGACCGGTCTGCAGGATTCGATATCGAGCACGCAACTGGCCCGAGCCGCTCGTGTAGCGCGAGACTGTGCCGGTTCCAATCAATTCGACCGTCTGGTATGTGGTCGTGAGAGCGTCGGTCCGAACGTCGACCGAGTCGAATGCGGCCGCGCTCCAGTTGTACATGTCGAGCGTCTGGTTGTACGAGCCGACCGTGCTCATCTTAAACCGGACGGCAAGCCTGAGTCCGATGTAAGAAGGAACCGGGTTCGCTGCCTCGACCTCTACCGTGACGGGTGCCACGGTCGAGTTCGGGACGATGAACTTGCACATCCGCAGAGCCGAGCCATCGTCCGAGGCAAGACTTGCGACATTGCCGGAGTCGATCCTGCCGTGCCTTACGTCCAGCACGGTCGGTACGACGACCACCTCAGGGTCGGTCAGCGGCAACCGCCACATTCCTCGGCCGAACGTTGCCGCCTGGAGATATCCAGTACCCGGCACTGCCACCAGCCGGGTTACCTCCACGTTGGGCAGTCCCATGGTTGAGCTGATGTCGGTCCAAGTCGCTCCGCCGTTCACCGTCTTGAACGCGCCGACGTCGGTACCGACGAACCACACGTTTTGAGGATCGTTCGGGTGCCGTTCGAGGCAGTTCGCGGGCACGTCCGGCATGCCTGCGCCGGTATCGCCGACGTTGGACCACTGCGGAGATGCCGCAGTGGTGTCGGTGCAGCGCCAGACCTTGCCCGTGCCTGTGCCCGAGAGCACTGCGAGTACGTCGTTCTTGTTCGAGGGATTGACGCTGATCCAGGTCACAGCGCGGTTGGGGATCCCTCCGCCCTGGCCGACCCGGTCAATGCTCGTCCAATTGGCCCCGAAGTTTCGGCTCACGTAGATTCGGCCCGTGCCCGTACCGACGTAGATCGTGTTCGAGTCTCCGACCGCGGTGTCCAAGCTGAGGTTCGTTGTACCGAAGTTGAAGTTGCCAAGCCTGAGCACCCACGAGTTCGTGGATCGGTCGTACCGGTTCATGAAGTTCGTGTTGGCGTACAGGTACCGCGAGTTCGTCCGGTCAAGCCATAGCATGCCGATGAACGGGGTGCTATGGCCGCTCCAACTCGGAGTGATGTTGTACGAGGACGTGTACGAGTTGTCCGTCCGCCGGATGTTCTGTCCTTGGTACGAGTCGTACCGCGTTGCAGTCTGGCTGGGGTCAATCGCACAGCCTGCTCCATCACCAGCACCTGGGTTGTCCCAGTTCAGGAGGTCGCCGCGGGCGTGGGGCGAGGCATTGTCCTGGGTGCCACCCAGGATGACGCTGGCATTGGTCGGGTGCGTGGCGAGAGTGTAGAACTGGGTGATGCCCAAGTTCCGGTTCAGGTTGCTCCACGAAATCGTGTCGGCGGCTGGGTTGAACGTAGCGATGTAGCAGCCGCCATCGTTCCCAATGAGAACCTCGTTGAGGTTCGTTCCATTGACGACCGCGCAATGCTGGTCGTTATGGGTGATCGCGGTGGAGTTGTAGGTTGCAGACCAGTTCGATCCGCCCATGTTTCGCCAGGTGGCCCCGCCGTTACGACTCATCACGACGTCAATGAGCCCGACATAGACCACGTCATGATTCCCAGTGCCGTCGGCAAAGTAGGAGGTAAGGATGTGCCAGTCGTACCAAGACTGGGTCCAGTTGTAACCGGTCGGAAAGTTGTTGGTCGTGTTTGTCCACGTCGTTCCGTTGTTCGTCGTCTTAAAGATTCTTTGCCCCCCGCCGTCAAGGAGATAGGCGACCTGAGGGTCGACCTTGGAGCACGCGATGTCGAGGGTGCCGGTTCCGAGTCCGGGCACCGCGACGACGCTCCATGTCGCGCCAAAGTCGCTGGAGCGGCGGATACCGCCGGCCTGACTGACCGCCCACAGTTGACGGTTACCGGCGATGGGCAATCCGAATTCGAGGTTGTCCCAGTCCGCGTTTACATTGATCGAAACCGACCAGGTAATGCCGCCATCCGTCGAGCGATAGACGCGGCCACCGCCATTCAGGCCACAGGACGCTACCAGAGTTTGGGGGTTGTCCGGGTTGATGACGATCGTGCTCACGGGAGAGTTGCCGAACTCAGTGGCTCCGAGTCGTGTCCAGGTCGCTCCTCCGTCCGTTGACTTCATGATCCCCATCGCGGTGCCCGAGAAGCCATGGTAGTCACCGGTACCGACATAGATCACTTTCGTGTTGTTCTGCTCGATAGCGATTGCGCTTACGTGCAGCATCGGCCAGTTGTCGGTCATCGGAGTCCAGTTCAAACCTCTGTCAGTGGACTTCCAAAGCCCGCCTTGGGCACCCCCGAGAAAGATGGTGTTAGGATTGGTCGGATGGTAGGCGAGCGCACCGACCCGTCCGTTGATCGCCCGTTGCCCGTAGTACGTCCGATAGGGAATGTCTAGGTTGGTGGGGCCCACAAACTCCCACCCAGCCGAGGCGGCTGTTTGGTCGCCGAGGATCGCCATGCGCTCCTCGATGACCTTTCTGTGGCCGGTGAAGTCGATTGTATCGCCCGGGTAGGCACGCACCTGAAGGTGCTGGATGTACGCTTCAAGGAAATCGAGCCCGGGAATCTCGTCTTCAGGTTTCACCCCGATCGCCTCATAGTGAAGCAGGTACGCCCTCTTATATTGGTCTGCAAAATCCTTGGCCCGCCGCAGCGAGCCTGTCGTGACATCCTCGGTTGGGGACGCGGGCGGGAGGCTCGTGGCACTCTCGACGCTGGGCCGGCGCTTCCAGGCGCTGAGAACCGTGGCTGGAACGAGTCCGGCCTTGAGTTCGATCACCCATGATCCGTCGTTACTACGCGAAAGCACTTTGCCGTACCCAACGGCCAAGGCGACAGCGACGGAAGACCGGTCTGCGCTCGGCTTGAGCTTTGCAGACAGCCTCGACGCAACGGACAGCTCAGCGGCAACCGAAATGCTGATCGCACTCAGCGCGAGCGCGGTAACCAAAAGGCGTTGACGGTGAATCATAGGAACATCCCAGCAAGGCGCACCTTGCCCCAGGGTTCGACGCGGTGAGCGTCCCTCTCAGTTCGGCAAACTCCGTGCCGAACTGGTTCAAGAAAGGAAGCAGGCCCCCCGGCAACTGCCGGGGGGCCTGCTTGGTCGTGTCCGCCGTCAGGCGGGGAGGCTTAGTTGACCGTCCAGGTGAACTGGTCGGCGTTGAAGCACCAGAGCGAGACCACGCTCGGGCCCGTCTGACGCACCAGGTA
>JBFWOL010000008.1:0-14315 GCA_050250535.1 Fimbriimonadaceae bacterium
GCCGGGACACCCCCCCCCCCCCCCCCCCCCAAGCCAGACATTCGTCTCGTAGCTCTGGCCCAGGGGTCCACGTCGGGTGCGGTTGGACCGCCTCTGCTAGCGCCTAATCGATGCTTCGCAGGTTTCGCAAAATGCTGTGGCAACGAGAAGACGGAACAAGAAAAAATACTGGGTACTGTTTTGGGGCGCTAGGTGTCATGCTCATGGGCCATGGGCTAGGCGCGGCGCTCCTCGCCGCAAGCATCGTCACCCCGTCTGGCTGGATCCAGACCCCCGCAGGCTACCCGCACAATTACCTGGAGAATTTGCTGCTCACCTACTCTCCGGTGCATAGCAAGGGCAACCCGGGACCGGGCACCATGAACTACCAAGCAAGCGGCTACCACTACGTAGCTCAGTCCATCTCTGGCTCCAGCCTCGAGGGGCCGCCCACGGAAAGCGGTCCTACGTGGAACGCCAAGTTCACTCCTCTCACGGGCACACAGCTCCAAACAGCGTGGACTGTGGACTGGGACGTTCCCGCAGGGTGGACGTACCACGTCATCATGGACTATTCTCACGAGGTGGGGACGGAGACTTGGTTCAAAGGGGCGACCGGTGCCGTGCGCCATCGGAGCTGGCACACGTTCGCCGGGCAGCGCTTGGGACAAGAGGGGCCGGGCGGCGGTGAGCCAGGAGGGGGCGGCTAGATGGGAGTGCTTGCCGGCCTTCTCGCAGTTTGGGCGCTCGGCGACCCCACCGTGCCTGCCGCCAAGGATCCTCGCAGTGCGGCCGTCGTTGCCATCGTCCGATCCAGCGCGGCGGCAAGCATGGTTCCTGAGGCGGCAAGCCTCGACGACCCCGACCTCTTGCGCAACTGGGCAGAGGCACACGGGTTGGAAGTCAGGCAGGAGGGGGACGGCTTCATCGCCTGGCCGCGATCTCTCTTCGGGCTGAGGGCCGAGCTTGAGCACATCGAAGGGATCGTCGCCACCCTGGGAACCATTCGCAGGGAGGGCAGAGTCAAGGTGGGGGCTCTGAGCGGAAGGCTACGGCAAGAGGTCGAATCCGCGATAGCCTGGGCCGGGCCTTACACGGCGGACCGCCCGGCTTCCATAGACGACGCGGACGTGACGTTCAGCATCCACGGATGGTACGAACTGTCCAAGGGCAGCAAGTCGCTGTGGGTCGCAGCCAGTGCCGTCAACCGAGCAAGCGGATTCACTCCTGTCCGGTACCCGATGCTCGAACCGGGTGCGACCCGTAAACCGGTGCCTGCTCCTCCGCCGCGCTTTGACTCTGTTCCCGCGATCGTGGTCGATTTGGCGTGGCCTGAGGGCCGGGAGCCGGGCATCCGCGACAAAGTGTCCTTTGCGGGCCGCGCCGCGGACCAGTTCGCCGCGGCCGTGGAGGAGGCTTCCGACGCGATCCGAGACGGGTACTTGGCGTTTTTCGCCGGTATCGAGAACAGTGGGAAGACGATCCAACTGCAGGCATTGACGGGTGACATGCAAACGACGTCAGACCTTCCGGGAACCGTCGGCAAGCTCTTGCGCGACAAGCTCGTAGAAGGGTTCGAGAGGCACGGCTTCAAGACCGCAGCGGAGGCGGAGGCGTTCTTCACAGGTGCATCGGTGGGCCGAAGGCGCGCGAAAGTGTCCCTCGAGTTCGAGACCGTCTCGCACCTGGGGAAGGTCGGGGTGTCAACGGAGTTTTCCGGGCCTTTCACGCCGCGGGGCTAGTACTGGAAGCGTACGGCACACCGTTGCGCCCATTCAGTTCCTGGGTGCGCCAGAAAAGGCGCAGTGGCTACGATCCAGACCCTCACCGTCTCTGACGCGCTCTGGCTTAACCAGCGGATCACCGGCAGGAGGAACGCCTACCACTACGCCCGGCTGGAAGAGGCGGTCTTCTAGCAGTATTCGCACGGCCGCGAGCCCGACCCGGTGCGGCAGGCCGCCCGCGTCCTCGCCGAATTCGCCGGGCACCGCCCGCTCTCCCGGGCCAACTTGGCCACCGGGGTCGCGGTAGCCCTCGCTTTCCTTGTCGCCAACGGGTTCACCGTCGCGGTCGGCGAGCCCGAGCTGCTCGAAGCCGTCCCGGGCTTCCAGGCCGACCGCCAGGCTGCTGAGACGTGGCTTCGCGGCCAGGTGCGGCCCGGCGACGGGCACGCGGCGCCCAGCGTCGCCGAGGCCATGGAAGCCGTGGTAGCCCGCTACTCGGGCGGCGGGCCTTTGTCGTTTTGCCTCGACTCAGCGAGAGGGGCAGCCGCTCCCATATCCCCCTATTCGGCCAACAAAGGCTGAAAGCGGAGCTTGGATGCGGTACACCGCCAGAGCAGCGGGGAAGAGGCGCTCGACGTCAAGCCCTCCAACGAGCAAGTCGTGAGAGGCCTCTGGCTCTCGCCGGACTGCAAGCTGTACATGGGCGGACCGAGTCCCGCTGTGCCGCCCGACAACAAACTGAGCATGGACATTGACAAGCACCGTACCGACATGGTACGGTCTTGATGGATCGATCAATCAAGAGATTCACATGTACACAGTCTTGCTTGCCGCGCTCGTCATCCAGCCAACAGACCTGTTAGGAACAATGAAAGTGGATGTCGTCAGTCTCGTGGACACCGGTCAGGTCGTCCTTGGCTTCGAAGCCTACTCATCCGTCCGCGACGGGTACCGCTACCTGTTCTCCGACACTCAGAACAAGAGGAAGTTCGACGCATCACGCGAATACGACATCCAGCTCGGCGGCGGATGCGGCAAGATGGGCTCGCTCTCCGGCAAAGGGTCGCCTGACCGCTTCGCCGTATACCGGGGCAAGGTCTATCTGTTCGCTAGCGACGGGTGCCGCTCCTCATTTATGGCCAGCCCGGACATCCGGATTGAGCGCGACGATCCCGTTCCGAACGCGACCCAAGAGGAGGCGGCTCGGGGAAGGCGGATATTCGACCAGATGGTGAAGTGGATGGGCGGAAGCGTCGCGTTGCGGAACGTACGCGGATACGAGGAAGTCGTCACAGGATCTTACAGGCAAGGAGAGAACGCGCTTCCGATGGAGCTACGACGGGTCTATATGTATCCCGATCAGCTAGCCCACTATGACCGGTACGGAGACGACACGGTCAGTACGGTCGCCAATGAGAATACGGGCTACTTCGAAATGCCCAGCGGTCGCCGCGAACCGTTTTTTAGCGCCCAGGCACGCGAGATGGTACGGATTCGGGACCACAAGCTGGTGCCTGCGGCGATCAAGGCGTTGGCCAAAGGCACCCTCTTCGCGGATCGTGGCAAGGGAGTGCTAGACGTACACCACGGAGGTACCGGGGTCCGGCTGTGGACCAACAGCGTGACAGGCGAGGTGTTGGCGCTCGAGTCCCGGAGCCGAGGGCCGAGCGGCGACTACGGCGCGCTGAGGTTGGCATTTACCAAGTTCCAGACGATCCAAGGCGTCAAGGTGCCGGTGAGCTGGAACGCTTCTTTCAACGGGACGCCGGCCCCCAGCCTTTCGGCGACGGATCTCCGCGTCTCCATCGAGCCAGCTGGAACCCGGAGGAAGTGACGGCAACGCCTCAGGCCACGCGAGAGCGGTTGGTCGAAACGGCCCGCGACCTGTTCCTGGTGCAAGGCTACAACGCGACCGGCGTCGCTCAGATCCTCAAGACCTCGGGCTCGAACAGCGGCAGCCTCTACCATTACTTTCCTACGAAGGAAGACTTGTTGCTCGCCGTACTCGAGTGGTACCGCGACAACATCTACGACGGGCTTCTCAAGCCTATCTACGAACGGATCGACGACCCGGTCGAGCGGATTTTCGGCGTGCTGGACGGTTACCGGCAGCTTGTGCAGATGCTGGAGTTCGAGTACGGGTGCCCGATCGGAAACCTTGCGCTGGAGCTTAGCAACTCGCATCCCACAGCCCGGAGCCTCATCCAGGAGAATTTTGAGAACTGGGTGGAGGCTGTCCAGGGAAACATTGATGTCGCCATCGATCGGTTTCCCGAAGGCACTGACCCGCGCTCCTTGGCCCTCTTCACGCTGACCGTCATGGAAGGCGCTGTGATGCTCGCCAAGACGTATCGCTCGCTGGAACCGTTCGATACTGCGGTATCGCAACTCCGGACACACTACGACGGCTTACTCCGGGAAGGAACGGAGTGGTCTGCTCCCAAGACCCGATCTCATCTCACCGGAAAGAAGCTATGAACTCTCTGCTAACTCCGATCGTACTGGCCGCTTCATTGGTCCAAGACAGCATGGGCGCCGTGCTCAAACCTGTCCGTCTCTTCACTTTCTGTGACAACCGTAGCTTCTAAGTCCGACTCTGAGTACCATCCGATTTAGGCCATGACTCATTTTGAAGAAACGAGGAAGGACTCGATCACCGCTAGTTTCGTCTTGGCTTTCGAAGGGGACTTCAGCCATCCCTCAGGTCACGCGGCTGGGACAATGCCTTCCATAGTCTTGCAGATATTGTCATTGACTAGGTTGACTTCGTAGATGATGTCAGCGACACTTCGCGCCTTACCGCCCAGGCTCCTATCGAAAACATCCGCTGGCAGGGCCTCTAGGTTTTGCCTGGGAACTCGAAAGCGAATCTTCGGCGAGTCGACGGTGATCGCCCTCTTATCCGTGTTACAAACAGTACGTTTGAAAAGTGCCGATGAAGTCTCGGTACTGTAATCCCGTGGAGCCATAATAGGACAGTGAAAGTCACCAACAGTCCCCATCATCCGGTAACGGATGACGCCTGCAAGTCTGCCACCGGCAAGTCCCTTCAAGAGTGGTTCGAAGAAATTGACAGCATTGAGGGGCTTAGCAAGGGGCGTAGGGATACTGCCAACTACATCCAAGGCAAGATAGATACGAAGGACGGCTGGTGGCCGACGACCATCTACGTCGAGTACGAGGCGCATCACGGTGTCAAGAAGAAGGACGGCTTCGCAGAGGGCTACTCGATTTGCTGCACCAAGGGCATCAGTGCACCAGTTGAAAAAGTCTACGCGATTTGGACTGACCCAGAGAAGTTCACGGAAATGTTCGGCAATAACGGGAGACAGGACGTGAAGGAAGGCGGAGAGATCGTATGCGACGCGGGGTGCAAAGCGACGTTTACTCGTGTCCGCCCCGACAAAGACCTGCGCTTTACCTGGGAACACTCGGGTTGCACGATGCCGATGCAAGTCGACGTGATGTTTCAAGACAACAAGGGAAAGTGTCTGATGAACGTTATGACTTCGCGAATCCAGACACGGGGCGAGGCGGACGGCCTCCGCGCCGCCTGGGCTGAAGCGCTCAGTCGGCTGAAGGCGCAGTCGGAAGCCTGACTCTGGTGGGGGATGGGCGTGGCGGTCCGGCCCCAGGCTGCATCCTGGCTCTCCTAGGGCTAACTTCATGAATGAGGGGGAGCACCTTGGGGACATCGCCGTGCCGGTCACGGGGGCGTCCGGTGCGTGGCGCAAGAGTTTCCCGCGAACAGGGTGAGCAGGGGAACTGAGGGCGGCACTCGTCGCACCCTTGCCCAGGGGTGGGCTCCGTCGCAGAGCGACATTCTTGGCACCTGCTCAGGTCAAGCGGGCCCGCTACGTCTGCGTCCAGCGGGGCCGAGGTGCCGATCTGCCAGAATGGTTCCAGTGCGAGAATTCCTCACGGTTCCGGACGCGCTCTGGCTCAACCAGCGGATCACCGGTCTTCGAAACGCGTACCACTACGCCCGGTTGGAAGAGGCAGTCTTCTTGCAATATACGAAAGGCAAGAATCCCGGTGTGCTTGAAACGGCGGCCGAGATACTGGCCGGTTTTAGCAGGCTGGCCCCGTTCAGCCGTGGCAACCAGGCGACAGGTGTCGCCGCAGTGCTCGCTTTCCTCATCGCAAACGGAGTGCGCCCCGCAGTGGCGAGCGGCAGCCTGGCCGAATCGGCTGCGTTTGAAGGGGACTCGAAGGCGGCCCTGAGCTGGCTACGTGGACACACTGCCTCCGCTAGTGACGGCCACGGACGCCCGGTTGCCGACGCCTTGGACGAGGTGATGGCGCAGTTTGGCGCTGACTTAGCACGGCTCGATGCTTCCGAAGGTGACACGCCCCTCGTCACTGTGAGTGCGCCACGACTGAGCGGGGAGTTCGTGGGTGCTTAGAACCAAATAGAATGTTTTTCAGCAGCCTCATGGGGCTACAGGGATCCTACAAAAGGGGGTATGCGGAGGCTCGGACTCGCGTTGTACTCGGGGCGAGCGGCACTGTGGCTGGGCGCCTCGTGCACGGGCTCTCCAGTTGGAGGATCTCCAAGCCTGGCGGGCTCGGTAGTGGGCCGAGAATTGCAGTTGCCAGCGCGTGACGCGTTCGGGCGGGATTTGCCGAAGGGTGCGCTCCGGGTCGTGACCTTGGCGTGCGGCGGGTGCATGGACTTGGCGGGCTATCTTGCCTCCGCGTCCGCGGGCCGGCCGGTCGTGTTTGCCAGCACCGACCCAGACGCTGCCGTCTCTCATGCGGAGGTGGGCCGGACGGTTGGGGCGTGTTTGTAGTTGACCCGGATGATGCGGTGTTCCCAAGAAGCGTCCCCGACTACCTTCCGGTCGCCCTCGCGGTCGGCTCAGACCGAAGGGTTCTCGCCCAGGAGAGCCACCCTGGCCGGGTCGCAGCGTTCCTCGGGCTTTCTCCTGGGCCCGACCAGCCCTTGACCTTGGAGGCAACGGGATGAGGAGACAGGGCTTCACGCTGATGGAGGTACTCGTCAGCCTCGGCATCGTCGCGTTGCTCGTAGCGTTGCTGACCCCGGTCTTTGCCCGTAACAAGGATCGGGCCCAGGTTGCTCAGTCTGTGTTGAAGTTGAAGCAGTGCCACCTCCCGCTGCAGCTCTACCGCGACCAATGGGACGGCGACGACACCAGCGGCGACTTCTTTCAAATGGGGCTTTGGTAAGGCTGGGACATGCGGCACCTCTGGTGGGAGTTCATCGGGTTGCCCGAACGCACCGTGGAATCGCCATGCAAACGGGCCTACGAGGGGACGTTCATGTCCAAGAAATGGAACCAGATTTCCTAGGCTCCCGAGTCCTACAGCAAGTGGGCTGAGATGAACGGCAACAACGTCGGGTACTTGGCACAGTACCGTTGGCGCGCCCTTGCCTTCATGGACACCTACTGTACTGAACCACCGTTGGAGCAATTGAATCCATACCGCACCAAGCGGTTCCTCGCCATTCTCCTGAACGGCGAACTCGCCAACTAAAGGCGTGCCGGTTCGATGTTACGGCTCGAGAACTGACCTGATCCCCCTAGGGAAGCGGGCCTGGGCACGCCTCCATACCGCCCTAAGCAGCGGAGTCGAACCATGAAACTAAGAAGCCTGACCCTCACCGCCGTTATCGCCTGTAGTTCGTTCGTTCTCAGCCTCGCCGCTTCGGACGCCAGGCTCTACGGGCTGGGCCCGGGCGTTGCCCTGTCCTCAGCGTTTGCCCAACCGTTGCCCAGCCCGAAGGCAGGATGCACCAACCAAGGGCAATGCTGGAACAACGATGACCCTTGCCCCAACGGGGTGAACAATCGGGACACGTACACTCGGTGTTGCAAGTCCATTGCGCCCAACCACTGTGCGATTGTGCAGGGAGTCTGGAAACTGTGCGGAACGCAGTGGAAGAAGCACTGCGAGCAGCTCCCAGTGTCCACGTCCACGTGCATCCCTCCCGACAGCATCTAGCATGGCTCTAGCCTCCAGGCAATGGGCGCTCCTCGCCGCAGTCGGCTTTTTGGCCGCCACGGCCATTGTCCTCGTGGCCGCCCCTCGGGCGTGTGAGCGCTCTACCTCGGAGGCTTCCCGCACGTTGCTTGGTTGCATGTTCGAGGCCGACGCCCGGTGCATGGCGTCGTTCGTAGGGGGCGAGGAGCGAAGCAAGGGGGGGGGTCGACGAAGCTTCGCTCTCCAAGTTCGTGGAGAGGATCTGGGCTCCTGCCATCCAGGGCATCCGCCTCCATGCCCAAGCGGCTCAGAAGGAGCAAGGACCGAGGCACCTAGATGTTACCGAGGCCCGGCATCCAGACGGTCGTCGGTTACCGGTCGTCGCGTTCGCGGTCCGAGCTGACGGGAAGGCAATACACCCGAGCCTCGTCTTGGATCTGGAGATGACCTCCCTTCTCGCCCGCAGGTAGGCGGATCAGCCATTTCCGGCGGGCGCTGCGAAGGGGGCATACTACGCGACCGAGTTGCGGTCGCGGCTCGCGGAGTTCGAGGCCAGCGGTCTGCGTGGCGCCACGCTCTCGGTGCAGGGCATAGGCAGGAGCAAGTTCTACACGTGGAGCGAGCTGGCCGACCGGTTCGACCGGCGGGCCGAACTGTTCAGGAGGTTGCCGGACCTCCCAGCCGAGGAGCGCGCCGCCGCCGTCCGGGTCTACAAGGAGTGGGAGGCCGCCGGGCTGTGAGCGCTGGGGGCCCGCGGCGGGTCTGGAGCGGGTGACCAGACTCGAACTGGCGACATTCAGCTTGGGAAGCTGACCTTCTACCGCTGAACCACACCCGCCCTCAGCGCCCACTGTAGCCGCAGGACTCGCAAGCCAGCAAGGCCGGCTGCTCGTAGGGCGACCCTCGGCGGCTAGCGCGAGCCGAAGGCCGGCCTCGATGGCCTGTCGGCGATGATGCGGGCGAGGCCGGCGCCCGGTCTCCACTCGCTGGAGTCGCCGGGGAACCTGAGCCGCCTGCCGTCCGGCGAGACGAGCACGTGCCAGAGCTCGGGGCCTTGGCGCAGGACGGCCGGCACCCCGGTCCCCTGCCACCCGCCCGTCCGGAGCGACCCGAGCACGAGCGGGGCCGTCGCGTCCGTCCCGGACAAGGCGGCAGGCTGGCCCAGCTTCCAGCGCGGTCCCCGGCCGGAGGGGGCGGCCGGCTCGCCGTAGAGCCACTGGTCGACGATCCCCATCGTGCGGCCGCTCCGTGCGTCGGCGAAGACCATCTGCCACACGGTGGGGGCCCCTGTGTCGGGGTTGAGACCGTCCACGTCGTCGATGTGGGTGACGTAGAGCGGGATTGCAAAGTCTTCTTCGGCGAGACGCTTCTGCTCGGCCGTCATCTCGTTGGGGCCGGCGAAGTTGGCGGCGCCGACGGCGAGCCAGGTCATGCGGATGCGGCCGTGGGCGAAGGGCTTGTGGCGGGCGTAGGCGTCGAGGTTGGCGCGCTCGGCTTGCTCCTGGGGCACCACGGGGGCTTCGGCGAGGTCGAGCTTGGGCATCGCCCCGCCCGAGTAGTTTATCAGCTGTCCGCGGTCGCAGTCGATGTTGAGCAGGACGCTGGACGTGTAAAGGAGCCTCCGGTTGCCGATCTTCGGCAACGCCTGGACTTCCCAGTGCGCGTTCGTGGGAAAGTTGCTGCCGCCAACGCCCGACTTCCCTCGGAGCTCGACGACGAACGGCTCCCAGGAGATCCCTGGGTGTAAGACCTCGAGGTACTCCCTCGAAGCCGCCAGCGCCTCGTCGCGAGAGATGCCCTCGCCGACCGTGTTTTCTATGCGGGCGAGCTCGTCCTCGGGCGTCGTCGAAACGCGGAACGACCGGATCGTGCCGTCCGCGGCCGCGATGACCCGGACCTTGCTCCCGATGTTGCCTGACCACCATCCTCTTCTGTCCCATTCGCCGTAGTATCTGGCGCGGGCGACGTGCGAACCCGACAGGTCGGTTCTCCCCTGGTCTCGCCGTTCGACGGCGCGGACAAGCGCACGGGTGTTGGCCAGGATCGCGTCGGTCGGCACGCTATAGCCGTCCTGGGCGGCGAAAGATGTCATCAAGATCAGTGTTGTCACTACCTTCAGTCCTCCTTCCATGCGAAGTACCAGCCGTTCACATACTCGTCTGCAGCTAGCGCGGCGGTATGTTCTGCTGCCGTCAAGTAAACCATGCGCAGCGTAGTCCGCTCATCGCCTTTGAAGATCGCGTCGACTCGCGGATACGCTATGACGAGACCGGGCAGGACAATAGGTTCGCCGCGGGGCGGCGCGAGGCCATTTGCGTGGTCAATGGCATCCTCGACAGTGTCGTTGCCAGTCCATTTCTCAAACAGCGCCTCGACGTGGTGGTAGATCAGGCCGTCGAGCTGGTTCTTTGTAACGTACTGGCTCGTGTTGCCGAGGGCGAGGGTGGGATTCAGGTTTTGGGGGAACCCGACGTAGGCGGAGTCTCGGTCGGCCATGTTGAAGTGCGGGGTGGGGTCGTTGCCGCTGCAAGAATCGGGCTACACAGCACCGCTAACGCGACGAGCCGGCGAATGAACCCACAGAGGTAGGGTACTCCGACTGGATGCCTCGACGACCATGCGGGCGCGCAGTGTTTTCCCCAGTCTGTTTTGGAGCGGGTGACCAGACTCGAACTGGCGACATTCAGCTTGGGAAGCTGACGTTCTACCACTGAACTACACCCGCTCGCCAAGGCCATTGTAGCCTCAAGAGGAGCAGACCCGCAAGGTCGCTGATTGGAGCCTAGCCCGAGCCAATCGCCTTCCGCGGTGGCCTGCGGGCGAGGCCCGAATTTCCGGCCCGTGCCTCCAGCCAGATCGAGCTGGACCGAGGTCCGCCTGGACGCTACAGCCCTTGCTGGGAGCGGAGCCAATCGGCGAATGACTGCGAGAATCGGCGAGAAGCAGGATCCACGAGGTGGATGCCGTCGTAGAAGTCTTCCGGGCCGAACGAAGCCGACCCGGCGAAAACCGGGGCACCCAGCGCATGGATCGCTTCACGATACGTAGCCTGGTCCGACGGGCCACCTGCTAGCAGCCCGGCCTCTGGCTGCGCCACCGGGGGTTCGACAACGATCAACAGTGCACCGTGCCGCTTGCACATCGCACGAATGCGCAGCAAGGCGGCACGGTGTAGCCTCGCCCGACGTGGGTCTGCAGGCAGGGCAGCGGACCTGGGCCGCGCCTGAACGGGAAGTACTCGGGTGTTGGCCAAGTAGCCATCGTCAGGCGGACGCGGGTGCACGCGGGCCTTCTGGCCCCGCCCGAGCAGTCCGAGCAGGGCCGAACGCGCGAGGAGCCGGCTCCTTCCCGAGGCGAGAACCGCGCCCAAGTCGTCTTCGAACAACGAAAGGTTCGTCAGTTCCGCACGAAGGAAATGCGAACGGACGAACTCGCGCGTGTACGGGCCAGCCCCAGGCGTTTTGCGCAGCATCTGTGGGTTCGCGCCGAGGACGACCAGACGGGGGAAGCGCGCCCTAGCTTCGAGGTCGCGCAACAGGATCTCCCACTCGGCAGGCGACGAGGCGTAGACCCCCCAGTTGAAGACACTCAATCCGGTTTCCCGCCGGATGACCTCGGGCACGAACGCATCCGCGGCGAGCGAGTCCCCTACGATCCATACGTCGTAGCTCGCGTTTAGCTCGAATCCTGCCTTGGCGGCGACCGCAGCCTGGAAATCGGGAGGTGCGGCCCTTCGCGCAAGCGACCCTACCACCTGGTCGAGGAGTGCCAGCACGGCCAAGAAGAGCGCGAGCCTCACCGCCCAACCGGCCCTAGAACTGGAAGTAAAGGAACGCATCCCCTCCCTCCGCGCCAAAAACGGCCCACCAGATGGTCAAGATTGCGTAAGCGGAATAGCGGACCGCCCTTGGAAAGCGTCCAAGGGATCCGTCCGGTCCGTCATCGTTTCCCCGTGCCTGCAACGCGAGGACGGCGGTACCAGCGACGATGCCGGGCAGAGCGTCCACGATAGAGTGCCCAGCGATGTCCCCGCTCCAGCCCCAGCCCAGCGCACCGATCATCTGCGCGGCGTGCCCGAGGCCATCGGCTCGGAAGAGCACCCAGCCAGCAAGGACGACGGGCAAGACGCAAACTGCCAAGAACGCCGTCCGCACGCGACTGCCTGGGCTCCAAAGGTGCTCGAGAGCTACCCATGCTCCGTGCCAGAGGCCCCAGAAGAGGAAGTTCCAGCCGGCACCGTGCCAGAGCCCGCTAAGTCCGAAAGTGACCAAAAGGTTGAGGGCAGTCCGGTGCCGTCCGTGCTTGGATCCACCGAGCGGAATGTAGACGTAATCGCGGAACCACGTGCTGAGTGAGATGTGCCACCGTCGCCAGAACTCGCCCAGAGATCGGGCAAAGTATGGCCGGTCGAAGTTGCGAGTGAGCTCGATACCGAGCATGCGCGCCGCCCCCACCGCGATGTCGGTGTAGCCGGAGAAATCGCAGTAGATCTGCAGTGCGAACAAGACCGTGGCCGCGGCCACTACCGGGCCCGGAGGCGACGCTCCCGGAGCGTAGGCACGGTCCACAAAAGGGGCGACGACATCGGCCACCGCCAGCTTCTTGAAGAACCCCCACAGCATCCAGCGCAGGCCCATGACGAAGTTCGTGGGGTCGAACCGGAATTCCTTCCCAAGCTGCGGGATCAGCGCTTCGGGCCGCATGATCGGCCCGGCCACCAGCGGCGGGAAGAAGCATACGAACAGCGCGTAGCGACCGAGAGTAGGCACGGCTTCGACCGTCCCTCGCCGAACTCCGACGACGAAACTCAGGGCCTTGAACGTGAAGAACGAGATGCCGACGGGTAGCGCCAGCCCGGTCGCGATGGACACTTCGAGCCCCGTGGCCTTGAGGTTGGCGAGTACGAATCCGCCGTATTTGTACAAGGCGAGGAGGGCGAGCGGCCCGGCCACTCCGGCAACCATCCAAGCGTGCCCCTTGGGCCCGCGGCATCGCGCGGCGCAGAGGTAGGTCCATGCCACGACGCCGAGCAACAGCGGCACGTCGCGCAGCCCGCCCCAGGAGTAGAAGACCAGGCTCGCCGCCAAGAGCCACGGGCGCTGCCACCGGGCGGGCATGACGAAAAGGACCCCCAATGCGGCAGGCAGGAAAACGACGAACGCGAGAGAGTTAAAGAGCAAGCACGGTCCGAACGTAGGGACGAGAGCTGCGCCGGACCGGGAGCACCGTTCCCTAGGAGGTTCCTGTCCGGCGGAGAATGCGAACGGACCGAGCTAGCGGACTGCACTCCGTTAGTCCGGACCTGTACCGGAGCAACGGTCCCAAGACCTGGGATGGGAGCGTAGGGATCGGTGCACCCAGCAATGCACGAGGTCTCCGATCCTCGCTGGGCGAACTACGAGGAGCCGCACGCAACCGGAGTCGGAGTGCGTTCGAGGCAACCTGCTCGAGCTCTGGTAGTCGGACGAAGCGATGCCGAGACACGCTCGGACAGGCTTCCCATCGTGTGCTGGAGCGGGCGATGGGAATCGAACCCACGTGACCAGCTTGGAAGGCTGGGGCTTTACCATTAAGCTACGCCCGCGCGCACATCGATGCTACCCGCGACGGATCTCCCTATCCTAGGGTTCGCTCATGGCACAGGTATTCCTACCGGGTTGTAAACGAAGGCCAAGAATCTTCAGGATAGACATTGTATAATCGTCTCCAGGGCCCAAAGTGGCCTCCGTGACGGCGACTCTGTCGCACGTTGCCTTGATACCTAGGAGACTGCAAAAGAGATGAAACGAACACTGATTGCTCTCGGCGCACTCGCGATGGTGGCTTCCGCCAACGCTCAGTCGCTGTACAACAACGCCACCGGGAACGGCCACACGCTGACGCTCGAAGGCCTCTTCACTGACACGCACGGAAACGGCATTGACCGGGCCTCTGCCCTGCAGACCGCCCTCGGTAACAACGTCTTTGGCTTTGGTGCCCAGACGCTCGGCCCTAATATGATGTCCGACGATTTCGTCGTGCCGGCTGGCCAGAACTGGACGATCACCGCGCTCACCTTCTTCATGTACCAGACCGGTGCCACGGCAGCCACGATCAACGCTCTGAGCTGGCGCATCGACGACGTGGACTTGGCGGCCGCCTTGGCCAATCCGACCACCGCGCCTGCTCCGCTCATGTCCGGTGGAGTGCTGCTCGCAGACGTGCCGACCGTGACGATGACAGACCTCTACCGGGTTCTCGATACGGACCTGACCGGAACGCTCCGCCGCATCCAGAAAGTGGTCGTGAACACCACGGGGGACTTGACGGCACCGCTGCCTCCGGGACAGTATTGGATCACATGGAGCGCGGGTGGCACCTTGGCAAGCGGCCCCTGGCAGCCGCCGCTCACCAAGAAGGGTGCGACCAACGATCTCCCCGCTGACGCGAAGCAGTTCATCGGTTCGACAGTGACGTGGAACAATCCGCTTCTGGACAACGGGGTTTCCGCGGCACCGCAGGATCTTCCGTTCTGGATTGACGGTACACCTGGCGGCCCTGAGGTCGTGGTCCCGAGCTCCTTCGCGACGGTCCTGGGCCGGCTCGACGCGGGCAACGTGGGCAGCCTCGCCGCTGACGACGACGACTACCTGCGCCACTGCAAGTTCATCGTCCCGAACGCCCTGG